>NZ_JBJDOG010000001.1:0-2882464 GCF_044900985.1 Serratia sp. NPDC087055 | reverse complement strand
GCAGCGATGCATTGAGCTAACCAGTACTAATGATCCGTGAGACTTAACCTTACAACACCAAAGGTGTTTTTAGAGCAGACGAAAGATTTTCAGCGGGTTCCGAGATTGGTTTTGGTGGTTACGCGAGTAACGGCCGGAATGAAACAGAATTTGCCTGGCGGCAATAGCGCGGTGGTCCCACCTGACCCCATGCCGAACTCAGAAGTGAAACGCCGTAGCGCCGATGGTAGTGTGGGGTCTCCCCATGCGAGAGTAGGACACTGCCAGGCATCAATTAAACGTTATCGGTTTGACACCCGGTAATGAGCAGAATCGCCAAGTGCGGTTTTGCCCACATCGATAGATGTGACGTGAAAGAACCGGTGGAGCGGTAGTTCAGTTGGTTAGAATACCTGCCTGTCACGCAGGGGGTCGCGGGTTCGAGCCCCGTCCGTTCCGCCACTAATTGATAAGCCCTGAGTCTATGACTCAGGGCTTTTTCATATGCAAAATCCAAAGAAACATAATATTTTTGCGTGATTTATGTGGTGAAACCCTGTTTTTATAAAGATTTATCTAAATAAATGCCGATATAAAGAACACTATGCCCGGCAGTATTATCTCTGCCGGGTTAATGCTTCTTATTATTGTTATTTAATATTCTGGCGCGCCAATTCTAACTGTATATCTTTATCAAGATTGGCTACCCAGCGGTTATAGTTTGGATGAATCTTTCCATCTTTGGCATCCATATTACTGCTGCCCAGATACTTAATCTGATAACTATTTGTATTGTAAGTGATACGGATGTTAGCACTGTGCCCGCGTAACAGGATTTTGCCATCTATCACGCCATCACTCGTCGGATTCAGCATCCAGTTGCGATTCAGCCCGGCAGCGAGAATGGCCTGGCGCACTTGTGCTTCAGTGTGACTCCCTACAACATTCTGATTGATGTTTTTTACCGGTGCAGTGCCTGCACACCCACTGACCAGAACTGCGGCGAATACGCCAGTTAAAATGAGCTTTAATGGTTTCATACTCTTTTCCATGAGCGGTCGTAAATAAGAAATGTATTAGCCATACACGAAGAGCGCGGTATGGTATCCCCTCATTAAGATACCTCTATAGATTCTTTTCGACAAATATTGCTGGTTTTCATCGTGATAATTCTCTTTTTACTCAAGTCTCACTGCGGTATGTCGATAAGTATTCCTAATATTTTAATTGGATATTCCGTGCAAAAATAGGAATTTTGGGAATGCAATCTGAGGTCAGATATAATAAATTTACCCACGCAATTTCTTTGACCGGTAATACCCTTATATGGCGGCGACATGAATATACTCAGTTGGTGGGCAATGGCTCCCGATCGTGGAACGCGTGAAGCTTGGCGTCAATGGGCTGCAGACAACTCATTTGCTACTGAATCACAGGGTGCATTACCCGGTTGTTCACATATTCCCATGATGTCGCTACGTCGAATGAGTGTCGGAACGCGTTTGGCAGTAGAGAGTGGACTCATCTTACTGAATGACTTCCAGGCGGATATGGCGATCTTTACCAGCCGTCATGGTGAGTTAGCGCGGACACACAAAATTCTCCAACATCTGCATCAAGAACAGCCGTTATCGCCAACGGATTTTGCCATGTCGGTGCACAACACGGCTGCCGGTTGGTTAACGATTATGGCGAAGAATATCTTGCCAACGACATCATTGGCCGCCGGTGAAGACAGCTTTCAGCAGGGCATGATAGAGGCCCAGGCCGTATTGGCGACGGGTAGCGCGGAGCGGGTGCTATTAATTGATTTTGACGGTGTTGTGCCGGAAGTTTACCGGCCTTTTACTCCCGCGAATTCCTACCCTTATGCTGTCGCGTTGCTGTTGGAAAGCGGTGGTTCACTGCATTGCAACGCCGTAGACGACGGGCCGACGGGCTGTCAGGAACCACAAAGCCTGTCGTTCTTGCGCGGTTGGTTGCGCACTGATGATGCATTCACTGTTCCGGGCCCGCGGCACGGCTGGTCGTGGGGGCGCTGATGGCAACGACGATATCTGCGGAAAATGTGCCCGAACAATCGTCCTGGGTTAATCGCTGTTGGCGGGTAGTGGCCACCGGCTTTTGCTTTTCTCTTTTCGGTCTGGGCGGCCTGCTGCTATCAGGCGTTTGGTTTAACCTGATGCGTCTGGTGGTGCGCGATCCTGCGCGCCGTAGCCGGCTGACACAAAACGCGATCCGACATAGTTTCCGCTTTTTTCTGGCAACGACGCGTTTTTTCGGTGTACTGGACTACCATTTCGACAACGTTGAACGCTTAAGTGAGGACAGTGGCTGTTTGGTTATCGCCAATCATCCCAGCCTACTGGATTATGTGTTGCTGGCTTCACAGATGCCGCGCTGCGACTGTATCGTCAAGGAAGCATTACTGAGTAACGTGTTTGTCAGTGGTGTGATCAAAGCTGCGGGCTATCTGGCCAACGCGCAGTCGGATATTTTGTTGGAACACTGCCGCCAACGTCTGGCCAGCGGTGGAACTATCCTGATCTTTCCTGAAGGGACACGCACGACGCCGGGCAAGGGGCTGACCCTGCAACGTGGGGCAGCCAATATTGCGCTACGTAGCCAGTGTGATATCCGCGTGGTGCATATCCACTGCCAGCCACCTATGCTGACGAAAGAGGGCAAATGGTATAAGATCCCGCCGATAAAACCGCAGTTCCGCATCACCGTTCAGGACAAGATCGACGCTCGCGCATTTATACATGCGAATGACGTTTCTCCCGCCCTCGCGGCAAGAAGATTAACCCAGCATTTAACTGACGCTTTACAGTCAGATTCTATAAATAATGAGAAATAGCGTAATGAATTTATTGAGCTCTGAAATCAAGCAATTGATCATTGATACGCTCAATCTTGAAGGTATGACACCGGAGGAGATTGACGCCGAGGCGCCGCTGTTTGGTGATGGACTGGGCTTGGACTCCATTGACGCCTTGGAGCTGGGCTTAGCACTAAAGAACCGTTATGGCGTAGTGCTGTCGGCTGAAAGCCAAGATATGCGGCAACATTTTTATTCCGTGGAAACGCTGGCGAAGTTTGTTTCTGCACAGCGTAGCAAATAAGGGGTTTTCATGGATAAGCAAGAAATTTACCTGCAAATTCAGGCATTACTGGTCAAGTTGTTCGAGTTGGATGCCGATGACATCAAACCCGAGTCTCGGCTGTACGAAGAATTAGAGCTAGACAGTATTGATGCAGTTGATCTCGTGGTGCACCTGCAGAAAACAACCGGTAAGAAGATCAAACCTGAAATGTTCAAGTCGGTACGTACTGTGCAAGACGTGGTTGATGCCATCGATGCGTTGCTGAAGTCAGACAGCTAAGGCCAGGGCGTGAAGGTGAATACCGTTCCTTGGCTAAATGGGGTGTTACGGTTGCTGCAGGCTGCGACCTGGCTAGTGCTGCTGCTTTACCCGGTGGCGGTCTGGGTGGGGTTATCACGCTGGGGAACCACTGTCTTGGTGCCGTTATTGGTGACGCTCTTTACCCTTCGTCTGTTCGTACTGCGCGGTAAACTGCGTCAGCAAATGTGGCTGGGCAAAGCGTTAGCCATCGTTGGCATTCTACTGGCGCTTGTCAGTTGGGCGCTGAAACAGAACCATTGGTTGTTGTATTACCCCGTACTGGTCAACGCATTACTGTTGATACTGTTTGTATACTCCCTGTTTGTACCACCCACGGTGGTTGAGCGGCTGGCCCGAATGACAGAGCCGCAGTTGGACTGCGCCGGCATTATTTATACGCGGCGGGTGACTCAGGTGTGGTGTGGCTTTTTTATTGTTAACGGTGCAATAGCGCTGGCAACCTGTTTGTCCGGTGATATTGCACTTTGGACGCTGTATAACGGCGGCATCAGCTATCTGCTGATGGGAGCATTAATGGGTATTGAATGGATAGTCAGGAAAAGGGTCAGGCACATCTAAGTTTGCCAATGAGCCAATGGCTTAGTTCGGCACGCGACGATAGGGTGCTTATCGCCTGGCGTGGCGACAAAGCATTATGTCTTGGCCAATTTCGCCGTGACGTTGCGGCGTTGACCGAAAAACTGCTGGGCAGGGAAGAGCGCCGCTGGGCGCTGTGTTTTGATGATAGCTATCGCTTTGCTGTCGCGTTGCTGGCGTCTTTGTATGCTGGCAAGGTGCCCGTGATTTTTGGTCACCAACGTGAGGCTATCCTCAAAGAGCAGCGAACGGATTTCGATGCGTTATTGACCGATCTTGCTCTTAATCCCGGCGTACCCATTTTGGCTGTATCCGAGGACGCTGGTGCAGATATAGCCTTACCTGCCTGGCCTCGGGATCCTCACTTTATCCTTTATACTTCCGGATCGACCGGCCAGCCGCAAGCGGTGAATAAATCTGTAAGCTGCATGGACCGCGAAAGCGAGCTTTTGGCCGCAACGTGGGGCGATACTTTCCAGGGATGTCGCGTCGTTGCCTCGGTCTCTCACCAACATATGTATGGCCTGAGCTTTCGGGTGTTTCTGCCGCTGGCTTTGGGCCTGCCCTTTGATGCGCAGCTGACGCAATACCATGAACAGTTGATTGCTCAGCACCAGGGGCAACGTTTAGTGTTCGTCAGCAGTCCCGCGTGGCTTAAACGATTAGATAACCGGTTGGCTATTGCAGAGTGCGTTGATGTTATTTCCGCAGGTGGTCCGCTATCCTGCGCGGAAGCAATGCAGTCTAAGCAAGCGCTGGGCGTATTGCCGTTGGAAATTTATGGCACGACGGAAACGGGTACGTTGGCCTGGCGCAGGCAAGATCGTGAAGAGACATTGTGGCAGCCGTTTGCGGATGTAAGGTTAACGGTAAACTCAGATGGCAGTGTTCAGGCTATGTCCCCATTAATACCCGATACCGGTGAACTGGTGCTGAGCGATATTATTCAGCTTGCGCCAGATGGCCGGCAATTTCAGTTAAAGGGGCGTGCTGACCGTATTATCAAGCTGGAAGAGAAACGCCTGTCGCTAACCGAAGTCGAGCAACGCCTCATTTCTCTGCCGGAGATCGCCGATGCTGCGGTGATAACGCAACAGCGAAGGGGTCGCACTGTATTGGCGGCGGTGATTGTACTGTCTGCGTATGGTGAAACGCGCCGGCATGCCTTGTCTGAAGGGGAGTTTACCCGTGCGTTGCATCAGGCATTACGGTGTTGGCTAGAGCCGGTGGCCCTGCCACGCAGTTGGCGTATTATCGACGCCATTCCGCTTAACCCACAAGGTAAACGCGCCTATGCCGAACTACAGGAGCTATTTTTATGATGCAACCTGAGGTGCTGCAACAACAGGTGAGTGATTCAACGCATGCCAGCCTGCAGCTGCGTTTACCTGCCGGGCTGTTTTGGTTTCGGGGTCATTTTCCAGAACACCCGATCTTGCCTGGGGTCACGCAGTTGAACTGGGTTATGCAGTATGCCCGGCAGTTGCTGGCTATTGAGGCCGAGTTCAAGGGGATCGAGGTGATCAAGTTTCAACAACCCTTGCTACCTGAACAAACAGTGACGTTACAGCTTGAATGGCAACCCGCGCGGCAGAAGCTGTTGTTTAGTTACCGCGTGGGTGAGGCGACGGCCAGCAGCGGCAAGATCTCATTATGTCAGTGAGCGCACCCTTCTCTCCCTGCATTATTATCCCTTGCTTTAATCATGGGCAGATGATGCCAGCAGTGCTGGCTGCGCTGGCAGGCTATGGCTTGCCATGCCTGGTTGTCGATGATGGTAGTGATCCCGCGACCGAGCAGGAGTTGCAGCGGTTGGCTGCTGGGCTGCCATGGGTCATGTTACTGCGGCTGGAGCAAAATCAAGGCAAAGGCGCGGCAGTAATCGCCGGTTTGCAGTTGGCACAACGGCAGGGTTACAGCCATGCTTTACAGGTGGACGCCGACGGTCAGCATCAACTGAGCGATATCCCGGCCATGATAGCCGAAGCGCAAAGGTACCCAGACTGTCTGATCTCCGGTCGGCCTGTGTATGACAGCTCAGTGCCGAAAGCGCGTTTGTATGGCCGCTATATCACCCATGTTTGGGTGTGGATCGAAACCCTGTCACTGTCATTGAAAGACAGCATGTGCGGTTTTCGTGTCTATCCGGTGGCGTCGACGCTGGCGTTGACGACACGCCAACCGCTTGGCAAACGCATGGATTTTGATACCGAAGTGATGGTCAGGCTATATTGGCAGGGGGTCGCAAGCCGTTTTCTACCCACGCGCGTGACCTATCCTGCCGACGGCGTTTCCCACTTCGATGCGCTGCGCGATAATTTGCGCATATCCTGGATGCATACCCGTTTGTTTTTCGGCATGTTGCCGCGTATTCCCCGCTTGTTGCGCCAGCGGCGTCGGTTGGCTGCCCCAGAACATTGGTCGGCGACGCAAGAGCGTCAGGGCCTGTGGGGAATTCGGCTGATGTTGCGGGTGTACCGTCTGTTCGGCCGCCGGGCTTTTCAACTACTGCTGTATCCGGTGATCGGCTATTTCTGGCTGACTGGCCGTACTCAGCGGGAGGCATCGCGAGACTATCTGCAGCGCCTGCAGCTGTTTGCCCAGGGGCGGCAGCAGCCGTTGCCCGGGCCACTCGACAGCTTCCGTCATTTTATGCGCTTTGGTGATGCGATGCTTAATAAGCTGGCAAGTTGGCAAGGCGAGCTGAGCGATATCAAGTTGGTGAATCCTTCTCTGTGCGAACATCAAATTGCCAGCGGCAAGGGAACCTTAATTCTGGCCTCGCACTTGGGAGATATTGAATCCTGTCGGGCGCTGGGGGAGTTGGGTTCCGGCGTGACGGTCAATGCGCTGGTGTTTACGGAACACGCCGAGCGTTTCAATCAGTTGATGAAAGAGGTTAATCCCCGCGCCAATGTGAATTTGATTTCTGTGACGTCGTTGGGACCAGAAACGGCGATGCGCTTGCAGGATAAACTGGATGCCGGTGAATGGGTGGCGATCGTGGGCGATCGTACTTCCGCGGGCAAATTCCAGCGCCGTGAGCAGCCGCGTGTCGTGTGGAGCCGTTTCCTCGGTCACCCTGCACCGTTTCCGCAGGGCCCATTCATTCTGGCAGCCGCGTTGCGCTGCCCGGTATTTCTGATGTTCGGCCTCAAGCAGCAGGGGCATCTTAACGTCTATTTTGAACCCTTTGCCGATCCGCTAATTTTACCCCGTCAACAGCGCCAGCAGGCGTTGCAAAAGGCGGTGGACCAGTATGCCGCGCGGCTGGAACATTATTGTCTGCTGGCACCGCTCGACTGGTTTAATTTTTTCGATTTCTGGCAGTTGACGTCGCAACCGTCATCGCAACAGAGGCCTGAGACATGAAGCTAAAAGACGATCCGCGATTTTCCGTTAAGGTTGAGATCACCATTCCTTTCCATGATACCGATGCCATGGGGGTGGTCTGGCATGGTAACTACTTCCGTTATTTTGAAATCGCCCGTGAGGCTTTGCTGAAACAGTTTAACTATGGCTACCGGCAAATGCAGGCATCGGGCTATGTTTGGCCGATCGTCGACACGCGAGTGAAATATATTGCCCCAGTGCTGTTTGAACAGAAAATTAGTGTCTGTGCCGAGCTGGAGGAATATGAAAATCGCCTGCGTATTGGCTACCGTATCCTTGATGCACATAGCGGTCAGTTAACCACTCGCGGTCATACCATTCAGGTGGCAGTAGAGATTGCCAGCAAAGAGATGTGTTTCGTTTCGCCGCAGGTGCTATTGGATAACATCGAGGAGGCGCAATGAAATTCTGGGTGCTAACTATCGCTGCCTTTTTTAGCTTGAGCGTGCAGGCGGTAACGCTGACGGAGCTGCAACAGCGCTTTAGTCAACAGCCGGTACTGCGTGCCGAGTTCGAACAGCAACGCAGCATTAGCGGCATGGCAAAGCCCTTGAAGTCCAGTGGTGAGCTTTTGATTTCTCAGCAAAAAGGGCTGTGGTGGGCGCAGCAGAAACCCTTCCCGTTGACCCTGCTGTTGGACGATAAACGTATGGTACAAACCCTGGCAGGCCAGCCACCGCAGGTAGTCACGGCGGAAAACAACCCGCAGATGTTTCAGTTCAACCATCTGTTGACCGCACTGTTTCACGCTGACAGCCAGGCACTGGAACAAAACTTTGCTTTGCAATTCAGCGATCTTGGGCACAACCAATGGCGGTTGGTACTGACACCGAAAACCACGCCGCTCGATAAGTTGTTCAAGCGCATTACTCTCAATGGTGAGCAATTCCTGGAAACCATTGATATTGATGATATGCAAAGTGACGCCACACATATCCGTTTCTTTAACCAGAAAACGGCACCCCAGACACTGACGGCTGCGGAGCAACAGCGTTTTGCGTCCTGACTTGCACCGACGGTTAGCCTTGGGTTGGTTGGCGATTTGTCTGCTCTTGCTTGCAGCGCTGTGCTGGCTGTTACCGCGTAGCCAGATTAATAGTAGCGTCTTGGCGTTATTACCCAAGCAGCAATTGGTGGGGGTGCCGGATGAACTGGCTGATGGTTTCAGTCGCCGGCTCGATCGGCAACTGATGTGGTTGGTGAGCCCACCGCCAGGCGCGGATAGCGCGGCGGTGAAGTGGTGGTGGCAGCAATTACGGCAGATGCCCGAACTGCAGCAGGTTGGCGGGCCAATGGATGCGCAACGCCAACAGCAGTGGGGGCGATTTTTCTACCAGCACCGTAACGTATTGTTGGACGACGCTACCCGGCAACGGCTTCAGCAGGGGCCGGATGCGCAAAGCCAGTGGATCCTCGGGCAACTCTATTCAGCTTTCGCCGGCGTCAGCGGTAAAGAACTGGCTAACGATCCGCTGATGCTGGTACGTGCCTCGCAATTGGCGCAGCAGCAAAACGGGGGGTTGTTGAGCCTGTCCGACGGCTGGCTAGTGGCGCGCGACGCACAAGGCCGCAGTTGGTATCTGCTGCATGCGGAGTTAAGTGCATCTTCTTATGACATCACCAGTGCTCGGCGAACGGTGGATAAACTGGCCGCGCTGCAGCAACAACTGCAACAACGCTGGCCGGGCACAGAGGTGCTGAACCGCGGCACGCTGTTTTACAGCAACTACGCCAGCCAACAGGCCGAACGGGATATTTCCACCATTGGCCTGGCGTCGGTCGTGGGCGTGTTTTTATTGGTGTTGTTGATGTTCCGATCGCCGTTGCCGCTGTTATTGTGTGCGCTGTCCGTGAGCATTGGCGCATTGGCGGGTACTGTCGCTACGCTGCTGGCGTTTGGAGAAATACATGTGATGACGCTGGTGCTAAGCATCAGCATTGTCGGCATTTCGGCGGATTACACGCTCTATTTCCTGACTGAACGAAGGGTACATGGCCAGCAATCGACGCCATTAGCCAGTTTGCAGAAACTGTTGCCCGCCTTGTCGATGGCGTTAGTGACCACCGTGGTTGCCTACCTGGCGCTGTTGATTGCGCCATTTCCGGGCTTACAGCAATTGGCGGTGTTTGCCGCTGCAGGGCTGAGCGCCGCCTGTATCACGGTGATATGTTGGTACCCACGGTTATCGCGTCGGTTGCCTGTGCGCCCGGCGCCGGGATTAACGCTGATTTTGCGCTGGTTACATGCCTGGCGTCATCGGCCAGCACTGCGTTATGGGTTGCCCGGAGCAGTGCTGTTGCTGGTGATAGTCGGCTTCAGCCAATTGAAGGTGGACGACGATATTGGGCAATTACAGGCGTTGCCAATGGCGCTGCAGCAGCAGGAACAACGTATCGCCGCTCTAACGGGGCAACATAACGATCAGAAATGGCTGGTGGTCTACGGCACTAATGCCGAACAGTTGCTACAGCGAATGGAGCTGTTGCAGCCCATGCTGGCACAGGCTAAACGGCAAGGCATACTGGCGGATTATCGGTTGTTACCTTTACCTTCACTTCAGCGTCAGCAGCAGAATGTTGCCTTGCTGCAACGGGTTGTACCCCAAGTGATGGCGCAGTTACAGCAGGCGGATCTGGCGCTGAACGCCCCGGACTTGACGCCTGAATGGGTAACACCGGAACAATGGATGGGCAGCGTGGTCAGCGAGGGCTGGCGGTTGCTGTGGTTGACGCTACCTGATGGCCGCAGTGCGGCGTTGGTACCTGTCAACGGCGTGCAAAACAGTTCGGCGATGCAGGCATTGGCCGAGCAAGTGCCGGGCACCGGATGGATCGATCGTAAAACCGAATTCAGTGAACTCTTTGGGCAATACCGGTTGTATCTCTCGTATTTGCTGATGTTGTCAGTGGCGGTGATTGCGCTTATCTATCTGTGGCGTTTTGGTTTGCGCCATGGCCTGCGCTGTATGGTGCCAACGCTGTTGTCACTGGGTAGCGGTATTGCGGTGTTGGCATTGAGTGGCCATACGTTGAATTTGTTCTCGTTATTGGCACTGGTGCTGGTACTGGGGATTGGCATTAACTATACGCTGTTCTTTACGAATCCCCGTGGTACGCCGACCACCTCAATGTTTGCCATCTTTATGGCGGTATTCACCACTCAACTGACCTTCGGCATGTTAGTGCTGAGTCATACACAGGCCATCAGCAGTTTTGGTATCGTATTGAGCAGCGGAATCGCCGTAGCATTTCTGTTGGCACCGTTGACGTTAGCAACAAAAAGAAAAAGAGGAAAAGCCTGATGCACGGCTTACGAATGATGTTGTTAATGCTGGTCGCCGTGCTGGCCGGCTGTGCCAGCCCGCAGGATCAGACCCTGCCACAAGCCTGGCTGAAGCCCGGTACCCGGGTAACATTACCCGCGCCGACGCTGGCCCAACCGTTCAATCAGCAACAGTTACTGACCGCCAGCGTAAAAGGGCAGCAGCATTCGATGCTGGTATTACTCAATGCTGACGGTCAGCGCCTGCAACTGGTGGGTATGTCACCGCTCGGCATTCGCCTGTTCAATCTGACCTATGATCATCAGGGGATCCGCACCGAACAATTGATCAACGTGGGTGAGCTGCCGCCAGCCAGCCAGGTGCTAGCTGACATTATGCTGAGCTATTGGCCGGTAGTCGATTGGCAGCCCTTGTTGCCCGCGGGATGGCGCTTAGAGGATCAACCCCAGATGCGTCGCCTGTATGATGATCGCGGGGTGATCGTCAGTGAAATTCGTTACCAGCAAGCAGATGGGCGGCGTGAACCCGTTTCTATTGCGCAATCCGCCTTCCACTATCGCATCACCATTCAAAACCTGGGGAGCGAATAATGATCTACTTCTCCGCCGTAGGCATGGTGAATGCACTGGGTAATAGCCTGCCGCAGATTGCAGAAAATCTGGCGCGTGGCGTGTCGCCAGGCATGCAACCGCAAACGCAGTGGCTCATCGGCGGCGCTCCCTCCTGGTTTGGCAATGTGCAGGGGGAGTTACCCACCATTCCCGAGTCACTCAAACGGCATAATTCACGCAACAACCGCCTGCTGCTGGCGGCGCTGGCGCAGATTGATGCGCCGGTGCGAGAGGCTATCGCCCGTTACGGTGCGGAGCGTGTCGCGGTGATTATGGGCACCAGTACTTCGGGGATCCGCGAGGGTGAGCTGGCGTTACAGCAGTACCATGCAGGGCAATGGCCGCAGGGTTATGATTATCAGCAGCAGGAATTGGGCGATCCGGGCCAGTTCCTCAGTGCTTTCCTCGGTACCCGTGGCCCGGCATATACCCTGTCTACCGCCTGTTCCTCGAGTGCTCGCGCCATCATCAGCGGCAAGCGCCTGATTGAGGCAGGGCTGGTGGATGCGGCGATTGTCGGCGGTGCTGACAGTTTGTGCCAAATGCCAATCAATGGTTTCAACAGCCTGGAGTCACTGTCCGCTGAACGTTGCACACCCTTCGCGACCGGGCGTAGCGGCATTAATATTGGCGAGGCGGCGGCATTGATGTTGTTAACGCGGGAAGCGGCACCCGTAGCGCTGCTGGGCGTCGGCGAATCTTCGGATGCCTGGCATATGTCGGCGCCGCACCCGACGGGTGACGGTGCCGAACGGGCTATCCAAATGGCACTGCGGCAGGCAGGTTTGGGCGTCGAGCAGGTTGGCTATATTAATTTGCATGGTACCGCCACGCGGCTGAACGATCAGGTTGAAGCTCAGGTGGTGAATCGCCTGTTTGGTTCTCAGACCCCCTGCAGTTCCACCAAACATCTCACGGGCCACACGTTGGGCGCTGCCGGTGCCGTAGAGGCTGCGTTGAGTTGGTTACTGCTGACCGAACAGCTGCCGTTACCACAGCAGGATTTCAGCGTTGTGCCACGCGATGCTGAACTCCCAACCATAGGTCTGGTTTGCCAGCCGCAGTCGTTGGGGCCACGTACGATCTTGTCCAATTCCTTTGCCTTCGGTGGCAATAACGCTTGTCTGCTGTTGGGAGATGCGCCGTGAATCGGTATCACAACGCCGAATACTACTTGCCTCACGCTTCTCCTATGGTGCTGTTGGAGCGGGTACTGGAAGTGGGGGAAGAACATGCGCGATGCGCAGTAATGGTTAGCGGTGACGGCGTGCTGGCCCCTTTCCTTGACGCGCAAGGGGCGTTGCCTGGCTGGTATGGCATTGAGCTGATGGCGCAGGCGATTGGCGTATGGAGTGGTTGGCATGGTCGCCAGCGCGCTCAGCCGCCCCAGCTTGGTATGCTGCTTGGCGGACGCGCAATTCACTGCGAACTGTCGTCTTTTCCCGCCGGTAGCGAACTGTTGGTGAGCGTGCATCAGTTGTTGAAAGATGAAAAGTTAGCCAGCTTTGAATGCGAGATCAGTATCAATAATGTGCAAATAGCACAGGGCAGGTTGAACACCTATCAGCCTGATCAACAAGAAATTATTCAATTGACGACCTTAAGGGGAGACGCATGATGCGTTCCGTTTTAGTCACCGGCGCCAGCAAAGGAATCGGCCAGGCTATTGCCTGCCGCTTGGCTGCGGATGGCTTTTTGATAGTAGTTCACTACCACAGCGATAAGAACGGGGCAGAACACACGCTGCAGCAGATTGTCAGTGCTGGCGGGCAAGGGCGGTTGATTCAGTTTGATATTAGCAACCGTATTGAGTGCCGTGAGCGGCTTGAGCAGGATATTGACACCCACGGCGCTTATTATGGTGTGGTGAACAATGCGGGTATCACTCGCGACGGCGCTTTCCCGGCATTAAGTGAAGACGACTGGGATGGTGTGATCCATACCAACCTCGATAGCTTCTACAACGTGCTGCACCCTTGTGTCATGCCGATGATTGGCTTGCGCAAAGGGGGGCGGATTGTCGCGTTGTCTTCGGTCTCGGGTGTCATGGGAAATCGTGGACAGGTCAACTACAGTGCAGCCAAGGCCGGTGTGATAGGCGCTTGCAAGGCGTTGGCGATTGAATTGGCAAAGCGCAAAATTACGGTTAACTGCATTGCACCTGGCCTGATTGACACAGGGATGATCGACATGGAGCCTGCAGCGTTGGATGACGCAATGCGCGCTATTCCGCTCAAGCGCATGGGATCTGCGGAAGAGGTGGCGGGGCTAGCCAGCTACCTGATGTCGGATATTGCCGGTTATGTGACGCGGCAAGTCATTTCCATTAATGGAGGAATGGTATGACGCAGCGCGTAGTCGTTACCGGTATGGCGGGCATCACCGCCTTTGGCAATAATTGGGCGGACGTGTCCAGCCGCCTGAAGCAGGGCAAGAATGCCGTGCGTTACATGGCACAATGGGAAGAGTATCAAGGGCTGAACACTCACCTCGGTGCTCCGGTCGAGGATTTCGTGTTGCCGGAGCACTATACCCGCAAGCGTATCCGTTCGATGGGACGCGTTTCATTGCTGGCGACTCGGGCGACGGAATTGGCGCTGGAGCAAGCGGGGCTACTGGGTGAGGCTGTATTGACCAACGGCGAGACCGGCATCGCCTATGGTTCCTCAACCGGCAGTACCAAGCCAGTCAGCGAGTTCGCCACCATGTTGACCGAAAAGCACACCGGCAATATTACCGGCACCACCTATGTGCAGATGATGCCTCACACTGCGGCGGTCAATACAGGCCTGTTCTTCGGCTTGCGGGGGCGAGTGATCCCGACCTCCAGCGCCTGTACGTCGGGCAGCCAGGCGATTGGTTACGCCTACGAGAGTATCCGTCACGGCTATCAAACGGTGATGGTGGCAGGAGGCGCCGAAGAGCTATGTCCTTCGGAGGCAGCGGTGTTCGACACGTTGTTTGCCACCAGCCAGCAAAATGATCACCCTGCGCTTTCACCGCGCCCGTTTGATCGTCAACGTGACGGTTTGGTCATTGGTGAAGGCGCGGGAACCCTGATCCTGGAATCGTTGGAACACGCGCTGGCGCGTGGTGCCACCATTTACGGTGAAATTATCAGCTTTGCGACCAACTGTGATGCGGCACATATTACCCAGCCTCAGCAGGAAACCATGCAAGTTTGCATGCAACAGGCGCTGAAAGCGTCTGGGTTGGCAACCCGCGATATTGGGTATATCAGCGCTCACGGAACGGCAACAGACCGTGGCGATATCGCTGAAAGTCAGGCAACGGCGGCCATTTTCGGTGACCGTACGCCGATCTCTTCATTAAAGAGTTATTTTGGCCATACGCTGGGCGCGTGTGGCGCGCTGGAGGCCTGGATGGCGCTGGAGATGATGCGTGAGGGCAGCTTTGCACCGACGATTAACCTCAGTGAGCCGGACAGCGCCTGTGGCGAACTGGATTACATCATGGGTGACTATCGCCAGATTGATACGGAGTTTGTCCAATCGAACAACTTCGCATTTGGTGGCATCAATACCTCGTTAATTCTGCGTCGCTGGGCATAACGCTTCATTGCCGGGGGGATCACCCCGGCAATTGTTGCTGTTTAATCAAAAGTCTTATGCGCAATAGGGCGTTTTTGATCAACAAAACAGTTGCCATAATCCTCTCATATCGTTTCAACATCCTAATGAGAGAATAAAATTATGAGCATCCCTGCATTTGGTTTAGGTACCTTTCGTCTTCAGGATCAGGTCGTGATCGACTCGGTCACTCGCGCACTTGAGCTGGGGTACCGCGTTATCGATACTGCGCAGATCTACGAAAACGAAGCGGCGGTAGGCCAGGCGATTGCCGCCAGCGGTGTTCCGCGTGACGAGCTGTTCATCACCACCAAGATCTGGATCGCCAATCTGGCTAAGGGCAAGCTGATCCCAAGCCTGCAAGAAAGCCTGACAAAGCTGCAAACGTCCTATGTTGATTTAACCTTAATCCACTGGCCTTCGCCGAATGATGAGGTCTCTGTCGCAGAGTTTATGGCTGAGTTAGCCGAGGCCAAAGCGCTGGGCCTGACGCGCCAGATTGGTGTGTCCAACTTCACTCTGGATCTGATGCAGCAGGCGATTGACGCCGTGGGGAGCGATCAGATCGCCACAAATCAGATTGAGCTTTCACCTTACCTGCAGAACCGCAAAGTGGTGGCGTTTGCCCAACAGCATGGCATTGCTATTACTTCCTACATGACGCTGGCATATGGCAAAGCATTGCAGGATGAGACAATCAAGGCGATCGCGGCACGCCGCAATGCTACCCCGGCACAGGTCATTCTGGCTTGGGCGCTACAGCAGGGGTACGCGGTGATTCCTTCATCAACCAAACGTGACAACCTGGCGAGCAACCTGCTGGCGCAACAGCTGACGCTGACTGCCGAGGACATGGCGGAGATCGCCACGTTGGAAAATAATGGCCGTTTGGTCAGCCCAGAAGGCTTGGCACCGGACTGGGATTGATTTAACACCATACGCATCAAGGCGCCCTAATGGGCGCCTTTTTTATTGCGCCAGACGCTCACTGATAAAATCGATAAAGCTGCGCAGGCGGTTGCTGACGGCGCTGTCGCTGTAATACACCGCATTGATCGGCATCGCGACCGGCAGGGTCTCTTTCACCAGGATTGGCACCAGATCGCCGCGTTTGATATCGGCATGAGTCATAAAGTCCGACAGGCAGGCAATGCCGTTACCGTGCAGGATCAGATGGCGCTGGGTTTCACCGCTGTTGGTGGTCAGACTCGGCGTAATTTCTAGCTGTCGACCGTCGGCGCAAGCGAGCGGCCAGCGGTTCAGGCTGGGCAGGTCGTTAAAACCTATGCAGCAGTGCTGCGCCAGATCCTCTACGGATTTTGGCGTGCCGTGTTGCGCTAAATAGGCAGGGGAGGCCAGTATGTGCCGATAGCTGGTCATCAGTTTACGTGCTTTCAGGCTGGAGTCGGTCAATTCGCCGACGCGAATAGCAATATCTACCTTACGTTCTATCAGATTGATAAAGTTTTCTGAGGACACCAGCGACAAGGACATTTCCGGGTAGAGCGCCCGAAACTCAGCCACCAACGGCGTTAATACGTGTAACACCACCGGTGTTGCGGCATCAACGCGCAGTAACCCTTGAGGGCGCTGGCGGCTTTCCATTAAGGCGTTTTCTGCCGCAGCCATATCACTCAGTACCTTCTGCACCTGGCGGAAATAGTTTTCCCCTTCCTGTGTCAGGCTGATCTGGCGCGTAGTGCGATTGAGCAACGTGACGCCCAGCTTGGTCTCCAGCTTCTTGACCGTACGACTGACGACCGAGTTAGCTTGGTCCAGCCGCTCCGCCGCTCGGCTGAAACTGCCGCTTTCAACCACGGTAACGAAGGTGATGAGCTCATCCGAGTTCGCTTTCACTATTGCTCCTTTGGCAAAATTAATTTGATATTTTGAGCATTTTTATCATTTAAGCACGGGCCGATAATAGCCGTCATCAACTGGAACGCTATTTGGAGTAAAAAGATGCCTCTCGCATTACTTGCATTGACCATCAGTGCCTTTGCTATCGGCACGACGGAGTTCGTGATTGTTGGGTTAATCCCGACGATTGCAGAACAACTTGGGGTGACAGTCCCTTCTGCCGGACTGTTAGTGACTATTTACGCTATCGGTGTGGCCATTGGTGCGCCGGTCCTGACGGCATTAACGGGTCGGGTTCCGCGCAAGCTGTTGCTGATCAGCCTGATGGTGTTGTTTACCTTGGGTAACTTATTGGCCTGGCAGTCACCAAGCTATGAGTCGCTGGTGGTGGCACGTCTGCTGACGGGGCTGGCCCATGGGGTGTTTTTCTCCATTGGTTCCACTATTGCCACCAGCCTGGTGGCGAAAGAGAAAGCGGCGTCGGCGATTGCCATCATGTTTGGTGGCCTGACTGTCGCGCTGGTGACCGGGGTGCCGTTGGGGACTTTTATCGGCCAGCACTTCGGTTGGCGTGAAACCTTCCTGGCGGTGTCGTTTATCGGTGTGATTGCGACCATCGCCAGCATTATTCTGGTGCCAAACACGATTAAAAATCAGGCCAGTGCCAGTATTGGTGAGCAGTTTAAAGTACTGACCCATCCGCGCCTGCTGCTGATTTACGCGATTACTGCATTGGGTTACGGCGGTGTGTTCACAACCTTTACCTTCCTGGCGCCAATGATGCAGGAACTGGCGGGCTTTTCCGCACCGGCGGTCAGTTGGATCCTGCTGGCCTACGGTATTGCAGTGGCGATGGGTAATATTTGGGGGGGCAAACTGGCGGATCGACACGGGGCGGTGCGCGCACTCAGCTTTATTTTTGCCGCACTGGCCGCGTTGCTGTTGGTGTTTCAGTTCACCGCTAGCCACAGCGTTGCTGCGTTGATGACGGTGATCGTGATGGGCGTATTTGCCTTTGGTAACGTTCCAGGCCTACAGGTGTATGTCGTGCAGAAGGCAGAGCAGTACACGCCAAATGCCGTAGATGTTGCTTCCGGTCTGAATATCGCGGCCTTTAACGTGGGTATTGCACTGGGTTCGGTGATTGGCGGCCAAACAGTCGCAAGCCTGGGATTGGCGCAAACGCCGTGGATTGGTGCGCTGATTGTGTTGGCGGCACTGTTACTGGTTGGCATTAGCGGACGCTTGGATAAGAAATACCGGCAGAAACTGGCCTAATCTCCCTTTCCATGGCCCGCATTTTGCGGGCCTTTTTGCATTTATGCGCCACCGTCACCAACCTTTACACACATATACTGTCAGAAGATTGAATTCCCCGCCTTACGCCCCTATAACTGAAAAGGGTATGCCCCGTAAAAGCCATGCCGTCATGTCAGGGCAGGCGTATAATCGAATTATTGTTGGCGGGAATGTCACCGCCAGTTTCATCCTAATGGGAAATAGGCGAATAGCGTGCCGAAACGAACTTATGCAATGAGGTATGTTGCAGGCCAGCCAGTTGAGCGAATTTTCCCTGGCGCCATTAATCAACCGCTGCCACCCGGGGCTGCATTGCCCACATCTGGTGCGTTACGGGTGATGGTGTGGAATATCTTTAAACAGCAACGGGCAGATTGGCTTTCGGTGCTGAAAAGTTATGGTAAGGATGCGCAACTGGTATTGTTGCAGGAAGCGCAAACGACGCCTGAACTGGTGAGTTTTGCCACCTCAAATTATCTGGCTGCCGATCAGGTTCCTGCTTTTGTGTTGCCACAGCACCCGTCCGGCGTAATGACGCTGGCGGCGGCGCATCCGGTCTATTGTTGCCCGTTGCGCGAGCGTGAACCCCTGCTGCGATTAGCCAAGTCGGCGTTGATCACCGTCTATCCGTTATTTAATGGCCAGCTATTGATGGTCGTGAATATCCATGCGGTGAACTTCAGCCTGGGTGTGGACGTTTATAGCAAGCAGCTGGGGCCGATAGGTGAACAAATTGCCAATCATCATGGACCGGTCATCATGGCCGGTGATTTTAATGCCTGGAGCCGTAAACGTATTAATGCGCTGTACCAGTTTGCCAGTGATATGGCATTGCGTGAGGTGAGCTTCACGGATGATCACCGCCGTAAGGCCTTTGGGCGTCCGTTAGACTTTGTATTTTATCGCAATATGGGTGTGGCTGAGGCTTCGGTGCTGGTGACCAGTGCGTCGGATCATAACCCGCTGCTGGTGGAGTTTCATCCTGAAGCCGATAAACCGCACTGGTAGGGCAGGGCCCAATATTCAGACAATAAAAAAGCACCCCGAAGGGTGCTTTTTTTGTGCCGGAAATTTAGGTGTCCGGCGACGTTTTATCGCTGACAAACAAGGTCAATTTCAGACCTGGTTGCAGACTGTTGTTGGCTTTTGCAAGCGTTGAGTTCCAACGCATCACGTCGTTAATATCGACGCCGTGACGACGTGCAATACTGGCAAGCGAATCACCTTTACGAACCTGATAGGTGATACTGCTGTTATTGCCAGTGTTGCTGGCCACTTGCAGGGTTTGCCCAACTTTTAAGGTGCTCTTGGCACGTAAGTTGTTCCAACTCTGCAAATCGCTGGACTTGATGTTCAACCGTTTTGCAATGCCCGATACCGTGTCGCCGGAGCGCACTTTATACGAACTTCCGCCTGTCAAACCGCTGTTCTTTGCCAACTGGGTTGTTGGCTGAGTCACTGCGATTTGGCCGTCGGCCAACGAGTCTTTCAGCTGATCGGCATGGCCTTTGGGAACCATAATGTAATGGGGCCCGTTGGGTGCCGTAACGCCTTTTTTGTAGCCTGGGTTGTAAGCTTTCATCTTGGTAAGTGAAAGCCCAGCCATCTCAGCCGCCTGAGTTAACTGTATCTGCTGCCCAACATCAATACGCGCCAGTGCACGGGTGTTATCAGTCTTAGGTAGATTGATACCGTACTTCTTGCTGTTTTTAATGATGTCGCTCAGTGCCAGCATTTTCGGGACATAAATTGACGTTTCACGTGGAAGCGACAATGCCCAGAAATTGGTTGGCTTACCCTGGCGTTTATTCGCCTTAACCGCCTGCATGACACGGCCTTCACCACTGTTATAAGCGGCAATGGTCAGTAACCAGTCACCGTTAAACATGCGGTTCAAATACTGCATCATATCAAGCGCAGCGGTCGTCGAGGCTACAACATCGCGTCGCCCGTCATACCACTGATTGTTTTTCAAACCATAGTTCCGACCCGTTTGCGGCACGATTTGCCATAGCCCTGCGGCGTTGGCATTTGACGTGGCGTGTGGGTCAAAAGCGCTCTCCACTATGGGTAGCAGTACCAGTTCCATCGGCATATTACGTTTCTTAATCTGCCCGACTATCCAGTACATGTACGGCTCTGCCCGTAATGTTACATCGTGGAGATAGCTCTTACTTTTTAGGTACTTTCTTTTTTGATCACGGATCCGGGAATTTTCCGGAACCTCCATCTTCAGCTCGTCGCTAATGAAGTTCCACAGGTTCTGTTGCGCGGCACCACTATTGTTATCTAGCCACCGCGCCGAGCTCGCTCGACCATTCGCTGTGTACTCTCCTGCTTCACCATCTTGACCTGCCGAAGACAAACTCTGTGCATGCTGTTCTGGGGCCGGTGCGTCCTGCCTGGACGACTGGCACCCCACTAGCAAGACTGAGGCGAGAAATATCGCTTTAGCCTTCATGTGTGTGTCAATGTAGTTGCTTAAAAGACGAGCAATCATACTTTGCTTCGTCAAATAACACAACTAAAAGCTCAGAAGTTGTCTTTCCGCAGGCGTAATTCGGAAAAAACTGAATGAAGGTGTTGCGGTGGCGTATGAAAGCCTAATTTCCTTTGTAAATCAGCGTCATGACAGCGTAAAAATACGTTAATTTTACGCTCTAATTGTAGCGTGGTGGGCACGCTGGGTTGGCCTTTTGCCCGTAACGCAGTGACTTGTTGCTGATATGTTTCAATCTCTCGATCTTCCGGCAAAATAGCCCTCGCAAACTTAAGATTTGAAAGCGTATATTCATGCGCGCAACAAATTAAGGTGTTATCGGGAAGTTGCGCGAGTTGTTGAAATGAGTCGAACATTTGCTCGGCGGTCCCTTCGAACAGCCTGCCGCAGCCAGCAGAGAAAATAGTGTCTCCGCAGAACAGATAAGGGGCGCTATAGAATGCCACATGTCCCAATGTATGTCCGGGAACGGCGATTGTGGCGAATTTTAGGCCGTCTATTTCGATGGTTTCGCCGTCATGAACGACGTGGTTGGCGCCTTTGTCGGCCGTTTCTTGTGGGCCATAGACTTTCAGCTCAGGATAGCGCGCCGTGATTTGCGCTACGCCGCCAACGTGATCGTGATGATGATGGGTAAGCAGAATGGCGTCAGGTACCAGATGCAGGCGATCAAGCGCGTCGAGCACCGGTTGCGCTTCGCCGGGGTCGACAATAATGCAATGGCCTTTCTGGTTATCCAATAACCAAATGTAATTGTCCTGGAAGGCGGGAATGCTGATAAGATTCATGTAAGACCTCTTGTTGGTAACGGCTTGATTTACCCGTCGTCTTTCAAAACGCAGCGTTATTTGTTGCTGCACGCGCTCCCCCAGTGACTGACGGGCATTCGCGCTTGAGGACGCACAAGTTAGCCGCCTGGCTGCAATTTGAATCCATTGGGTAGAGAAGACACTAAATCATGAAACCAGCCCATACTCTACAAAAGCTTACCGGCCCACAGTCTTGGGCAGAGTTGCCGTGGGGGGAATACTATCGTGAGGCGCTAGAGCGACAGTTGCAACCCTGGTGGCCGAAGCTGTTTGGTTTCCATCTGCTTAAGCTCGGTAATCTCAGCGCTAGCCTGGCCACCGACAAGTGCGCTATTTCGCATCAGGTGAATGTGAGTCTGGAAGGTGAAAACCTGCAGGTGATCGCGGACGCCTACCAGTTGCCCTTTGCCGCTAAATCCGTGGATGCCTGCTTATTGGCGCATACGTTGTCTTATGCTGACGATCCGCACCGTATGCTGCGTGAAGTCGATCGCGTGTTGATTGATGACGGTTGGCTGGTGATCAGCAGTTTCAACCCGTTCAGTTTGCTGGGCTTAGGCAAGCTGGTGCCTGGATTGCGTCGTCGTCAGCCCTATGTCAGCCGGATGTTCACCCAGATGCGCTTGCTGGACTGGCTGAGCCTGTTGAATTATGAAGTGTTATATCAGTCGCGTTTTCATGTGCTGCCGTGGCAGCGCAAAGGCGGGAAGTTTCTGTGTACACATTTACCGGCGCTGGGGTGCATGAGCGTGATCGTTGCGCGTAAACGCACTTTGCCGTTGACGCCAACGCCGATGAAGCTCGGGGCGAGAAAGCCTTCTCTCAGCCGCGCGGTTGGCGCGACCAAGAGTTATCGCAAGCTGCCTTAGTTTTCCGGCTTGTAACCCACGTCATCTTGGGTTGGGTTACCTGCCGCATCACGTGCCAGCACGTCACAACGTTCGTTTTCCGGGTGGCCGGCGTGGCCTTTAACCCACTCCCATTTGACGCTGTGGCGCTGAATAGCCAAATCCAGCCGTTGCCACAGATCGACATTCTTAACCGGTTTTTTGTCGGCAGTTTTCCAGCCGCGTTTTTTCCAGTTGTGGATCCAACTGGTGATGCCCTGGCGCACATATTGGCTGTCGGTACTGAGGATCACTTCACAAGGCGTTGTCAGAGCTTCCAGTGCGACAATGGCCGCCATCATCTCCATACGGTTGTTGGTGGTCAGGCGGAAGCCCGCGCTAAAGGTTTTCTCAGTTTGTTTATAACGCAATATTGCGCCATAACCACCGGGACCCGGATTGCCAAGGCAGGAGCCGTCGGTGAAAATTTCTACCTGTTTGAGCATCTCTGGTAGACTCTTCCTATCAGTTTTATAAAAGCCAAGTCTGACATAAACGAGCGCTGTGAGCACTGCAATATGATCTCTACAACCACCAGACAGATTGTCCTCGATACCGAAACCACCGGTATGAACAAACTCGGGGTGCATTACGAAGGCCACCGCATCATTGAAATTGGTGCCGTTGAGGTGATTAACCGTCGCCCGACGGGCCGTCACTACCATGTTTATATCAAGCCTGATCGCTTGGTCGATCCTGAAGCCTATGGCGTTCATGGTATCAGCGATGAATTCTTGGCAGATAAACCGACGTTTGACCAAATTGCCGATGAGTTTATCGACTTTATCCGTGGCGGTGAGTTAGTCATCCATAACGCAGCGTTCGACATCGGCTTTATGGATCACGAATTCCGCATGTTGCAGCAGGGCATTCCGAAGACCGATACCTTCTGCACCATCACCGACAGCCTGTTAATGGCGCGTCGTCTGTTTCCGGGCAAACGCAATAACCTCGATGCCTTATGCAGCCGTTATGAGATAGACAACAGCAAGCGTACGTTGCACGGCGCATTGCTCGATGCCGAGATCCTGGCGGAAGTGTATCTGGCGATGACCGGTGGTCAGACGTCGATCGCGTTCCAGATGGAAGGTGATACCCAGAATAACAACTCAACGCAGGACATTCAGCGTATTGTTCGCCCGGCGACAACGATGAAAGTGGTTTACGCCAGCGAGGCAGAAGTAGCCGCACACGAAGCTCGCCTGGATCTGGTGGCGAAAAAAGGTGGCAGTTGTCTGTGGCGTACTGACGTGGAGTAACGCTGTTTTTTGCGTATAAAAAGGCGGTTGAGTAGCCTTTGCGTCGTGTTAGCTGAAAAACTGCGCAAACGGTTCATTTGGTAAGAAAAAGGCATTGACGCAATACTGACTCAACCGTAATATGCGCCTCGTTCCTCTCGAAAGAGAAGAACGGCGCGGAGCGGTAGTTCAGTTGGTTAGAATACCTGCCTGTCACGCAGGGGGTCGCGGGTTCGAGCCCCGTCCGTTCCGCCAACATTCAGAAGCCCTGAGTTAGCAATAACTCAGGGCTTCGTTGTTTTTACTCTTTGCTCAATTCGGCTTTGGCAAAGGTGACCGCCTGATTGGCCGCCCATTCGCGGCGGGCAATGATTCGATAACATCCCCCACCCAATGCAGCACCAATAAACCAACTGAAGTTTGCCACCTCATGCAAACCCGGTGTGAAGCTGATCGCCAGTCCAATTATCACTGCGGGTACCAGCGCCCAGATAGCATTTGGATTGAACCCATTTTTGTACCAGTAGCGGCCCGTCGGTGTGGCGTTATACAAGTCATCGACATGCAATTCCCCCCGCTTGATGATGTAAAAATCCACCAACAAAATACCGAACAACGGGCCGATAAAGGCCGCCAGAACATCCAGCGTGTAATGAATCAACTCGGGCGACTGGAACAAATTCCACGGCGTGAGCAGGAATGAACCGACAGCGGCAATCATCCCGCCAGTACGGAAGCTGATCTTCTGCGGTGAGCAGTTAGAGAAATCAAACGCCGGTGACACAAAGTTGGCCACAATATTAATGCCAATAGTGGCCACTATCATGGTCAGCAACCCAAGGGCGACGGCAATATCACTGTCGAGGCGGGTGACCGTTTCGATGGGATCGGTGATGAGCTGCCCGAACAGCGGCAAGGTGCCGGAAACAATCACCACCGTCACCAGCGAAAATAACAGATAGTTGAACGGCAGCCCCCAACGGTTACCGCGTTGCACCTCGGCAAAGCTTTTGCCGTAGCGGGTAAAATCGCCAAAGTTAAGCAGTGGACCGGAAAAATACGATACCACCAGCGCAGTAGCCGTCAGCATTAGCCAGCCTTGTTCGCCGGCACTCAGGCTTTTACTTGTTAGCGTGAGGGAAAGGTTGGAAAAACCAACGCGGTAAATAATCCAGCCCGCCAGCGCGAACATCACCACATAAACGGCCGGCCCGGCGATATCGATAAAGCGCTTAATGGCCTGCATGCCATGCCAAAACACCATTGCCTGCAATAGCCACATGGTGATGTAACAAAACCATCCAAGTTGCGATAGCCCAAGAAAATGCGGCAGAGTCATTGGCTCCAGCGACGGGAAGAATTTAAGCAGCGTCAGCATCAGCGCGTTGGACGCCAGGTAGGTTTGGATGCCATACCAGGCGAAGGCAATCATGCCGCGGATTACCGCGGGAATATTGGCGCCAAACACGCCAAACGCCTGACGGCTTAATACGGCGTAAGGCACGCCGCCAAGTTGGCTGGGTTTGGCCACCAGATTAGCGCAAAACTGTACGATGCAAATTCCCGCCAACAGGCAAATCAATACCTGCCAGCTCGACAGACCCAGAGCAAAGAAGCTGGCTGCCACCACATAGCCGCCCATACTGTGTACATCCGACATCCAGAAAGAAAAGATGTTGTACCAGCTCCAGTTCTGGTCACGCGTGGGTGCCAGGTCATCGTTGCACAGCTTGGGACTGTAGTTTTCATTAGGGTTTGGCATAAATCGTGCTCCTCTCAAGAACGTCACCCGGATGTCGTTATCTGTTTTTGGTAAAGCGTGCTGAGAGGGCTTTTGCAGGATCCAGGCCAAACTGTGCTTTCTTGTATACAAAATATCTGTTTTTTGTATACGATTTGACTATCGAAGGGGACGAGGGGCAGAAAAATGATCGGTATGACGAAGGACGCCAGCGCCGTGTGGCACGGGCAACAGGCCACGTATTTCATTGAAGATAAAGACGATCATATTTATAACTCGCTGGTGAAAGCCATCGTCGAACACCGGTTGCTGCCCGGCAGTAAACTGCCGGAAGAGGCGCTGGCAGAAACCTTTGGTGTCAGCCGGACCGGCATTCGGCGGGTATTACAGCGCCTTGCCGCAGTGCAACTGGTTACCCAACTGCCCAAACGTGGTGCACAGGTGGCAACGCCGGGGCAGGACGAAGCCGCTCACGTTTTCCAAACGCGAAAAATGTTGGAGTGTGCCAACCTGCCGCAGGTGATTGCGCACTGCGGTGAAGCTCATGTGTTGGCGATGGAAGAGATCGTGGCACAGGAACAGCAGGCGCACCGCGATCAGGACGGGGCGGCGGCGATTCGCCTGTCGGCGTCGTTTCACGTGCAGCTGCAGGCCATTGCCGGCAATCAGGTGCTAACGGAGATGGTTTCGCTGCTCACACTGCGCTCATCCTTGGTGATCGCTGTTTACGGCTCTCCGTGGCAGCAAGGCTGTCGTTGCCATGATCACAGCGATCTATTGGCGTTGTTGCGTGCGAAGGACAGCGCAGCGTTGGTGGATCATCTGTCCCGTCATTTTGACGATATCGTGGCTAATTTACGCTTTGATCAAGGCACCCATGAGGTGCCGGATTTCGCCCATATTTTTGCTGCAACCGCATCACGGGAGGCGCGATGACCGTTCGCTGCATCATTCAGGTCATTAATCCGAATACCAGTCTGGCGATGACCGAAACCATAGCCGCTGCTGCCCGAGCGGCAGCGGCGCCGGGTACCGAGATTCAAGCAGTCTGTCCGCAAGCTGGGGCCCCGTCGATAGAAGGCCATTTTGACGAAGCTATCGCCGCCATCGGCGTATTGCAGCAGGTGAGGCTGGGCCGAGAAGCGGGTGTGAGCGGGCATGTTATCGCCTGCTTCGGCGATCCGGGCCTGCTGGCGGCGCGTGAATTGGCCAGTGCGCCAGTGATTGGCATCGCTGAAGCAGCAATGCATATGGCGACGCTGGTGGCGACGCGTTTCTCTATCGTCACCACGCTGCCACGCACGCTGGTCATTGCACGGCATCTGCTACATCAATATGGCTTTGAACGGCACTGCGCTGCACTGCATGCCATTGATCTACCGGTGCTCGCACTGGAAGATGGCAGCGGTCTGGCCCAGCAGAAAGTGCGTGAACATTGCATCCGAACAAAACAGCAGGACGGCAGCGGGGCGATTGTTCTCGGCTGCGGTGGTATGGCCGATTTAGCGCGAGAACTGACGCTGGAGTTGGGGATCCCGGTGATCGACGGCGTCAGCGCCGCGGTGAAGATGATCGAGTCGTTGAATGCACTCGGTCTAAGCACCAGTAAACACGGCGATCTGGATTTCCCACCGGCAAAATCTTTGTCCGGCATGTTTAGCAATTTTAACGGGTAATCAGCATAGGGAAACGGCGATGAGTGAACACCAGTTCAATAAAGATTACCCCCGTGATTTGATCGGTTACGGTGGGCAACCGCCCCATGCGCGTTGGCCTGGGCAGGCACGCATTGCAGTGCAGTTTGTCCTCAACTACGAGGAAGGTGCCGAAAACAACGTGCTGCACGGCGACGCCGGCTCTGAACAATTTCTCTCCGATATCATCGGTGCCGCCAGTTATCCCGAGCGGCATATGTCGATGGATTCGCTGTACGAATATGGTTCACGCGCGGGATTCTGGCGTATTTATAATGAGTTTCAGCGCCGCGGCCTGCCATTGACGGTATTTGGTGTGGCGATGGCGCTGGCGCGCAACCCATTGGTGGTTGAAGCGATCAAAAACGCCAATTACGACGTCGTCAGCCACGGCTGGCGCTGGATCCATTACCAGAATATGGACGAAGTTACCGAACGGCAGCATATGCAACAGGCCATCAGGGTATTGCGCGACCTGTTTGGCAAGGCTCCGCTCGGCTGGTATACCGGCCGCGATAGCCCAAATACCCGGCGGCTGGTGGTGGAACAAGGTGGTCTGATGTACGACAGCGACTATTACGGCGACGATTTGCCGTTTTGGACCGAGGTACAGTGTGCCAACGGAGAGAGAAAACCGCATTTGATCGTGCCCTATACCCTGGAGGCGAATGACATGCGCTTTGCCTCACCGCAAGGGTTTAACACCGGCGAGCAGTTCTTCACCTACCTGAAAGACAGCTTTGACGTGCTGTATGCCGAAGGGGCTGAGTCACCGAAAATGCTGTCGATCGGCATGCATTGCCGTTTATTGGGGCGTCCGGGCAAGTTTCGTGCGTTGCAGCGATTCCTGGATTATATCGAGCAATATGATCGCGTCTGGGTATGCCGGCGCCAGGATATTGCCGACCACTGGCTGGCACAGCATCCGTTCAAGAAGTAAAAAAGGGCCGATACGGCCCTTTTCGTTTTGTTTGAGCGCAGGATTGCGCTCGGGCAGAAATCAGAACAGGACGGAGTAGTTCAGACCAAAGGTGCGGCCGCGGCCTTTATAGCTGTACAGCTCTGGTGAGCCGTAGGTTGGGCTATAAAGGATAGGTGCACGTTGGCCCCATACCGTGGTGTACTCCCTGTCCAGCAGGTTCTCTACGCTGAAACTGAGTTTACCCACCGGCAGGGCATAGCTACCGAGGAAGTCGATGGTGTTGTAGCCATCAATTTTGCGGCCCTGGGTGGAGCCGGCTTTGGTGTAATCGCCGTCATCCGACACGTCAAAGGTCTGTTGTGATTGCAGACGCAGGTTCCAATCGCCCGGCGCCCAGCCGACATAGGCGGTCACTTTCGATGGGCTGGCGGTATCCACCACCAACTTTTTCCATTCGCCGTTGACCTTGGTCTCAGAGCGAATGACGTTGAAGTTGGTACCGGCACTCCAGTCGCTGTCTTCGAAGAAGTAATCGACGGCGCCTTCCACCCCGTAGATGCGGCGTTTGTCCGAGTTGACGTTAATCGTCATGTCGGTCTTGTTGATCGAAATGCTCTTATCGGACAGGGAATAGTAGCCGGCGATCTGCGTGCGCAGGTTATCACCGGTATAGCGCCAGCCAAGCTCATAGGAGTTAACCTTGATGCCTTCCAGCTTGGAATCACCCACGTTGACGCTTTTGTTCAACTGATAGTGGCCGTTGTTCAGTGAATAAGTGCCGTTGCCGTAATATTTGCCCGGATCCGGGATCTCGTAACCCTGTGAGAAGTTGACCCAGGTTTGTTGGCGTTCGGTGAGATGTGCCAACAGGCCGGCGTTGAACAGGGCGTTGTTATAGTCAGTTTTCCCTCCAGGGATCGCGTCCGCGGAGGTCGCACCGCCGGTGGCGATGGCCTGCTGTTGGCTATAACCGACAAAGTCATCAATCTTGTTTTCGGTGTACTGATAACGGACGCCGCCGCTCAGCGTAAAGATTGGGTTGATGTCGTAGCTGGCTTGCAGGAATGAAGCCAGGTTGGTGGTGCTGTAGCCAGGATAACGCCCGGTGTTATAAGCATTTTGCAGATCCATACCGCCGGACTGCTGCGCTTTTGCCAGATTGAAGAACTGCTGGTTGGAGTTGAACGTCTCATGCTCGGCGTCGATGCCGTAGGTCAACGTCAGGTCGTCGATTGGCTTACTGTTCAGCGTCAACTTGCCGCCGTAAAAGTCGGTCTTCTGCTGTGAAGCCCCAATGCTGCTGACGTAATAGTTTGGTGCTTTGCCCGCCAGCGTCGGGAACGGGTAGAAAGTCAGTGACTCATCGCGGTAATAGACCTGCGCAACCAGATCCTGCCCGAGGAAGTCGGTATTGGAGTATTGCAGGTTGATCAGATGACGTTCGGTACCCGGAATACGATCTGAATTGAGGTTACCGCTGTTGTACGCCTTGGCGTTGCCGGTTACCGCCGCGAAATTTTCTCCAAGGAACAGGCCGTGGTCGCCGTCGGACTGGCTTTTGTAATACTGAGTGGTCAGCTGCAACTGCTGGTGGTCGTCGATGTTAATGGTGCCGGTACCCATCACGTCGAGACGGTCAGAATACTGCAGGCCAGTCTGGGTATTGTCGATCAGGACTTCATTGCCCTTACCATCGTACCAACCGCCATAGCGCTGATAAGAAACCGACAGACGGCCCGAGGCATTATCATTGCCGCCGCTGACGGCCGCCGCTACGTTCTCGTCGTGGTCAGTATGGCCGCCAAAGCCGGTTTTGCCGCCGATTTGCAGCTCGACCTGCTGCTCTTTCTGGCCTTTTTTAGTGACGATGTTGATCAGACCACCGGTACTGCCGCCGCCGTAGAGCGAGGTGGCACCGGAGATGACTTCAATGTGGTCGATATTGAACGGGTCAATCGAATCCAACTGGCGGCTGTCGCTGCGTGAAGAGTTCAAACGCACGCCGTCGATCATCACCATCATTGAACGACCGCGCAGGTTCATGCCGTAGTTGGTGCGCCCTTGGCCGCTAACGTCCATGCCAGGGATCAACTGTGCCAGCATGTCCTTGATCTCTTTGCCACCCTGAACCTGCTGCTCAATTTCCTGGCTTTCAATCACCCAGGTGGTTTGTGCCATTTCTGCCACCGTACGGTGGGAACGGCTGGCTGAGACGACCATTTGCTCTTCGTTTTTTTGTTCTTCTGCCCAAGCCGCCGTGGGTGCGAGCATCGCCAGCAGGCAAGGATTTAATACCCAGAGGTGTTTGCGTTTCATCGTTATGGACCTGTGTTTCCCGTATTGGTGTGTATACCCGTCATCTTTCAAGCTGCTGCGTTGTTACCTGCACTCACTCACCCCAGTTACTTACCTTTAGTAAGCGCCTGGGGATGAGTGAGCTGGTCGCCTGGCTGCAACTTGAAAGCTATAAGGTAGAGTTAAAACTCGGTGTAATTGAGCATGACGTGATCGGCGCGGGCTGGTGTGCCCGGCTGCCGACTGCGCCATTGGATCACAGCCGGGGTGGACGTTAAATCGAACTGGTCGCGTCCTAAAGCCCGGTTGAGAATACGAGCCGATCGCCAGGCCATCAGGCTGAGCTGGGGTTCGGCGATGCCGTGACTGTGCATACCGGCGTTAACGGCAAACAGGCAGTTTTCCTTGGGGCCTTCCCACTCCAGGCTGAAGTCTGGGGCCACAGAGTACTGGTCATCGGCGGTGGTCAGTAGGCGGTTTGCCAGCGGTTCAAGGAACGCAGGGCGATCCTGCTGGTAGCCGGTGGCGAAGATCACCACGTCGGTATCGAAGGTTTCCCGGCCCTGATCGAGATGGTGATGCGTGACCAACTGCCAGCCGTTGCCTGCGGCCTGTATCGCTGCCAGAGAGCGGCTTGGCAAAAGATGTGCCCAAGGTTTTTCACGCAGCACTTCAAACTGGTGATACATCGCACGGTAAATCGCTAATAGCGAGTCGCTGGTGATGCCGTCAGAGGTCATCTTCTGCTCGGTCAGCATGCGTTGCTTGGCGCTGTCGTTTAGGCCGTAGAAGCCGTCAACGTAGTCTGGGGTGAAGTACTCGTTGGCGAAGGCGGCTTCGTCCAAAGCGTTATAGTTGTTGCGGCGTGAGATCCAGTTCAACTGGGCTGGCTGGCCCCACTCGGCGCGAAAAATATTGAGGAACAGATCCGCACCGCTCTGGCCACCGCCGACGATGGTGACACGCTTGCCGGTCAAGTCTGGATTGCGCAACGTCATCTCACTGGCGTGGAAGCAGCGGTCGTTTTGTTCGGTGACACAGTCCGGCAGCCTGATGCGTTTGCCGATGCCCAGACAGACGTGGCGTGCCCGATAGGTTGCACGTTGGGTGGTGACGACAAATTGGCGCTGCTGGTCGTCAAAGTCCACGCTTTGAATGTCTTGGCTGAACTCAAGCGACTTTAAACCATTGGCGGCCCAGTCCAGGTAGTCGGCGAACTCTTCACGCGATACCGTGCGCATCTCGGTGGTCAGGAAACGGTAAAATTTCTTCCGCTTTACCAGATAGTTAATAAAGCTGTAGGGGTTGGTCGGCGATACCGCACTGACCAGGTCTTTCAGGAAACTGGTCTGCATATGGCAATCAGGCACCATCATGCCGGGATGCCAGGAAAAATGAGGTTTACGCTCGAGGAACTTAGCGTTAAAACCGGCGATTTCACTGCCGAGCGCGGCAATGCTGAGGTTGAACGGGCCGATGCCAATGCCGATGAAATCCAGGGGCTGATTCATTGGGCAAACTCCTTGGTGACCAGGTAAAGAGGGTTATCCAGATCCTGCAGATAGTTTGGCAACATGCGGCTGCCACCGTCCTGTTCTGAATAGGTGAGTTTCACCGGGTTGAGCACCACGCGAATGATTTGTGGCTTAAACAGATCAAAGAGAGCAAAGCGTTCTGCCATGTCGGGGTGTTGAGCCATGTAGCTGTTCAACACCTGCGCCAGCAGTTGATAGAAACGGGTTTCACTGATCCCGCAGGCTTGCATCAGCGGCGAAATAAAACGCAGCACAGTGACGAAATGCCCGGTTTGCAAGTCATGGATCAGGTAGTCGGCAGACAGACGTACGGTGACATCCTTCACGACGTTTGGTAGCGATGCCGCTTCAGGGAAGTCTTGATCCACCAGGCGCATATCGCCCTGGAAGTCTTTTAACAGCACGCGCTGCGGCACATGGTCCTTCATCACCAGCGTGATATTCTGGCCGTGGGCGATCAGCGCCACGCCGTAGCGGCACATCAGGTGATACATAGGCACCACCGTCACACTGAACATTTGCTGCAACCAAGCCTCGGCGCTCAGGCCGGAACGGGCGATATAGGCGGCGATCAGTGGTTGGCCGTGGTTGTCCGTTTCCATCAGCGTCGCCATCAAAATGGCTTGTTCGCCTTCCTGCAGATAGCAAGACGGGTTCTCACGCCAGATCACCCCAAGCATTTCCTGATACCGATAGGGGGCTTTGGCCAAAGAGGCGTAGGTTGGGTGTGTCATATAGCCTGCCGCCGGTTCGCCAAGGATCTCGGCGCCGCTGCCCTGCAGCGTGCTGTCTTCGGTAAATATCTGCTGTAACCAGCGCGAGGCGGCGGGTCCGGCGCTGATGTATTTACCCGGGATCCCGCGATAACACGAGGTGTTGTAAATGGTCAGCGGCAACTTAATGTCGAATGCGGAGCGGCGGCTGATGTTGGTCAGGGTACGCAACGATTGCTGTGCCAAATAGCGGTCGCCGAATTCACCCAGCTCCACCAATTCGCCTTCGGCCAACTGCGGCAGGAAGTGCAGGGCAATCTTTTGCTGCCACTGCCATGGATGCAGCGGCACCGGGATCCAATCATGGGTCAGTCTCAGCTCGCGCCAACGGCGGTCAAAGCGCTGGCGTTCAGCGTAATCCATCGCACTGCCAAGCAGATTTTCCAGTGGATACTCTTCATCAGCACACCAGACGAAGCTACCACGCTTGGCTGCAACCCAGTGCAGGCGGAACTGCCCCTGATACTCGGGCGCATACTGCTGTAAGGCGGTCAGCCCCCAGCCGCGGCGACCTTTGTTAAACACAAACTTGGGATGCCCGGCCAGCAGACATTGCAGCGCATCGGCGTCCAGCGCAATCAAATCCTGTGCGCTCATGCCATGACGGGCGGAGAGTAACTGCATATCGCCGCGCAGCGTGGCGTACAGATCTTCCAAATGCTCGGCGATCTGCGCATCGTCCATTTTTAGCACCTGCGCTAACTGACGCAGCGTCTGGTCGGCAGCTAACGGCGTTTGATCGCAAACCAGCGTAGCCGGATCGATATGCAACCAACCCCAGATACCGCGTTCAGCGCTAAAGCTATAGTGGGCGTCGCCTAACGTGATGTGCCATTGCCCGTCGTGCTGATTGGCATGCAGCGTGCGCTCGTATTCCAGCTCGGCAAGGATCTTGGCGATCATTTGGCGGTTAACGCGCTGCCAGTCGACATAATCTGTGGTGATCATACTGAACCCCCCCGAAAGAATTCATCACGCTGATTTATGATCAAGCGTGAACGCTTATGCGGGAAATCAAACTCTTTGACGGTGTGGTAACCCGCGGCCGGCAGATGACGGAACAGGCGCTGGTTATCCGCGCGTGGCTCCGCAACGACCCTTGTGGTGCGTGGCTCGTCCAGATAGAGATAATGCGTCAGGCCACGTAGCCAACTGCGGATGTACTGCGCGCCGCGGCAGTCTTCTTCACCGACCAGCATGTGCAGCCCGCGGTCGAACGGCTGCCAGCGGTAGTGACGCCCGATACGGTCCTCCGGCGCCCAATAGACTTCGAAATAGCCGAATGGGCGATCGTCAAAGCAACCCAGTAGTGGGTAACAGTAGCTGGAGTCCAGTTGACGCTGCAGGTAGGCAGCCTGGGTTTCCAGTGGGCCGCTCATTTCCCAAAATGCGTCGACGCGAGGTGAGTTCATCCAGCGGGTGAACTGTTCGGCGTCGCGTTCCACTTCTGGCAGGCGGAAGCTCAACGTTTTCTTCAACTGCGGATCGTAACGGCGATACACCTCGCCGCTGGGCCGTGCCGGGCGTTGCGGGAACCACAGGGCACGTTCGGCGTCATACTGCATCTTCCCTGACGCAGCATGGCGTTCGGCACCTAGCCACAATGGCAGTTGATAAAAGGTGTCGCGATCCAGGTAATCACTGCTTGCCAAGGTAAATAGCGCCTGAGCCTGCGGTTCTTCGCACCATTGCGCGTAGGGCAGGGTAATACCGCTAAGTTGGGGGGCCGCGATCAGTAATTGATCCAGCGCCTGCACTAACCAGCCCTGCGGCAGTGGCCCCGGGTAGTGCAGCACGGCACTGCCGTCCAGCCCCAGCCCGAGTTGCAGCTCCTTTTCCAACTGCTCGCAGCGAAAACCGCTGCCGGCATGCATCAGTTTGGCGTGCGGCATCATTGGGTAGCCCCCAGGTGCAGCGGGTTGACGAAGTCGAAGTAAATCACCGCCGGATCGACGATGGTATTTTCGTTATGGTCGTGCAGGTAACAGAAGAAATTGCCTTTGCAGTTCCAATGGCTGCTGTCGAGCACGTAGTCAAGGCACAGGGTATTTTTGGCGTTGGCCCGCAGGCCGCTCAGTGCATCGCGCACCCGGGCCATCAGCTGTTCTTCACTATCGAAACCGGCCGCCGCCAGCGCAGCGGTGACCGCCAGGCTGGAGTTCACCAGGAGGTAGTAAGGGAAGTAACGCAGCAACTGCTGTTCGCTGAAGCGGTTTTCCGCATCGGCCTCGCCAATCTCTTCCAACCACGGCCCAGCGTCGCGGGTAAAGCCGCTGCCCTGACAGTCGCGGTACAGCATCCCGATCGGCAGGTCCTGCTGCATCTCTACCAAAATGTTTTGCTGGTGGGCCAAAAGCACCAGTCCGTAATCGGCTTCGGTGCTGAACAGCGGCAGTAAGACGTGTTGGCAGTAAGCATCCAGCCAGGTATGGGCAGCCTGCTGCAGTGGCAAGTTCAGGCGAGTGGCTAAACGGCGCACTGCCGCAGCCAGCAAGCTGTCGCCGCCGTCCGGTGCCGCTTGGGTCAAGGTCACCAGCACATTGGTCTGGTTTTTTGGTTGGTCGAACAACAGATTATCGCGCAGTGCCATCAGGCTTTCTTCCTGAATCGTCCCGTCCGCAGAGCGCAGACCGGCCCAGCCGTCTTCCTGCATCACACGGAAGGTTGGGTAACGTGCCTGCAATTGCTGCCAACGTGGCGTTTGTGCCAAACGGGCCAAACGGATGCCGCGTTTCACTTCTTTTACCGACAGGGTTCGCACCGAGTTGGTCAGGCGTACGCTGAGGGAGAACTTGATCATGTCGCGGTTGCTGGCGCTGTACAGCGAGCGCGAGGAACTGGTTGGTAACCAGCGTTCACCGGCTTCGCCCAGATCGCGCAGCAGCCCCTGAGCCACCAGATCCTGGCACCAGACTTGCGTCAGCAAATGGTCGGCTTGCCACGGATGCATCGGCAACAACCAGACGTCATCGGTAAAGTGCGCCAGCAACTGCGGGGCACTTTCGGCAGCAAAACGCTGCAGGCGTTGTTGCAGTGTCAGATTAAGACTATCACCGCACAGGTGGCGTTTATCGACAGCAAACCAACGTAGCGGGAAACGGGCACCAAAGTCTGGCAGATAGCGGCGCGCCTGCTGCTCATTGAATGGCTCGTGGGATTTTGGTGCCGGGTGGAAGGCGTGGCCGACCAGCAGGCCCTGTTCCGCTTGGGCAAAATTCAATGGCTTGTCGCGCAGCGCAGGCCAGTCCAGGCGAACAGTGATCGCCTGTTGGGTATTATCATGACTTTCCAGCACACGCTGGCGGAAGCGGGCTACCACGTCATCCGACAATTCACCTTTCACCGCCGGTTTCTCCAGCAACAGAGTGACCAGTTGCTCCATGCTCAGCGCCACGCCAGCCCCATCGTCCTGCTGATGCAGACGTGCCGGGAACAGATATTGGTGATGCTGAGTGGGGGAGGTATGGCGTAACGCGATGCGAATAGCCTGAGAAGACGAAAGTGGAATGTGGAGTTGTGGATACTGTTGGTGGCTGGCTGGCGGAACGATTTGCCAGTCCCGAGTTTCACGCATCAATGCGTTGAGAAAACATTGTGCAGCCACGTCGGTCGTCGCGGTTTCAAACTGGATTGTCATGATCCCATTTCACTGTTTGAATCAATTGAGAATGATTCTTATATCAATAATATTTATTGTTATCAATCGTCCTATGATACAATTTTTCAATGAATTGAACATAACCTTATAATTTTATTAACGGTAAATTTACGTTTGATGCCTATTTACTCTCCCCCTAAATCACCGACAATTGGGAATACGTCTCCTTCCAATTGGCCTTTGGCGCTGTGTGCCGGGCTGTTGGGCATCGGGCAAAACGGCCTGCTGGTGGCATTGCCGGTGTTGGTGAGCATGACTCAATTGTCGCTTTCAGTCTGGGCCGGGCTATTGACGCTCGGCTCAATGCTGTTTCTGGTTGGTTCGCCGTGGTGGGGTCGGCAGTCTGAAATACGGGGCTGCAAGTTTGTGGTAACCATGGCATTAGCAGGGTATTTGTTCAGTTTCGCTTTACTGGCATTGGCCGTTTGGGGGTTGTCTGCCGGTTGGCTTTCACCGATGGTGGGGCTAGGTGGACTAATCGTGGCGCGGATTATCTATGGGCTGACGGTATCCGGCATGGTGCCTGCCAGCCAGACCTGGGCTTTGCAGCGTGCAGGTTATGAACAGCGCATGTCGGCGCTGGCGACCATCAGTTCTGGCCTGAGTTGTGGGAGACTGCTTGGACCATTGTGCGCGGCATTGGCGCTGTCGATTCATCCTATGGCGCCGCTGTGGCTGATGGCGATTGCCCCCTTAATCGCCTTGCTGGTGGTGTGTCGCCAGCAAAACGATCCTCCGTTGCCGCCGGTTGCGCATCAGCAAAATCGGCTGCGTCTCAATATGGCACCTTATTTACTGTGCGCGTTGTTGTTGGCCGCGTCGGTTAGCCTGATGCAATTGGGGCTTGCACCGCATTTGACGCGTCTGTTTAGCCACTCCGCCACGACCGTCAGCCATCATGTGGCGGTATTGCTGAGCGTAGCGGCAGCCTGTACGTTGTTGGCGCAGTTCTTGGTGGTGCGTCCACAACGCTTTAGCGCACCGCAGCTACTGCTGATTGCGGCAGTATTGATGGTGGTGGGATTGGGCTTGATGTGTGCTCAACCCTTGGCACTATTTTACACCGGCTGCGCGCTGGCCTCTTTTGGTGCAGCGATGGCAACGCCGGGCTATCAGTTGATGTTGAACGACAAATTATCCACCGGCAAAGGATCTGGCGCGATCGCGACCAGTCATACGTTGGGTTACGGTCTTAGCGCACTGATGGTTCCGGTAGTAGCAAAGTTTTATGGTGAGTCGCAGCTGATCGCGGCGGCTCTGACGATGGCGGTTCTGCTGGGTGGCATCAGCGGCTGGCTGTGGCGCCAGCATCGCATCAGCGTAAAGTCTGCGGGAGAGTAAAGACATGTCCGGCGTATCAAGCTATAGAATTTTTGATATCACACTGAAAGTAAAAGAGAACGTATCGCCTTCCTTGCTGCGCTGCGTTTTCGAGGGACCGGACGTCCATCGCATGAAGCTGGAAGCGCCGGATCAGCGCATCAAACTGTTATTCCCGGCGGAGGAGGGGCAGATCTTGCGTCTGGAAAACAGCGACGACTGGTATCGGGACTATATGGCGATACCGAAAGCGCAGCGCCCGGTGATGCGCACCTATACGCTGCGTGCCTTACGCGTCGAACAAAATCAAATGGACGTCGAATTTGTGCTGCATGGTGTGAATGGGCCAGCCTCTGCCTGGGCGACGCAGGCCAAACCGGGAGATACTCTTCAGACGGTGGCACCCAATGCTGATTTTGACGGTGACAGCGGTGGCTACGAATGGTCACCGCCGAGTGCGTTACAACAGGCTCTGCTGATTGCCGACGAAACGGCTGTGCCGGCGGCGATGGGCATTCTGGAACAGTTGGCGCAACGGGCCAATCCGCCGCGAGTGCAGGCGTTCTTCGAGGTACCGGTGGCGGGCGACTGCCTGAACATGGACCGTTTCCCCTTTGCCGAGGTGTACTGGTTGCCGCGTGACGTCGGGCATCAGCAGGTGCAGGGTACGCTGCTGGTGGAGTCGGTGCGCCAGCGGGTGAATATTCCTGAGTCGGCACGTGAACAAGCGCAGTCGCTGGCGGAAAATAGCCTGGGAGGCGATTTGTTGTGGGAACGTGCAGAAGGCGCGAAAAGCTTCTATGCCTGGGTCGCGGCGGAGTCTTCAGCGGTGAAGGCTTTACGCCGTTACCTGATTGGTGAGCGCGATTTGGATCGATCCACCGTTAACTTTATGGCGTATTGGTGTTGAGTTAATCCATCAATAACCGGCTTCACTTTGGTGACGCACCGTCAGCAGAACTGCGGTGCGACCATCAAAATGATACAACGCGATATAGCCGCTGCCGCCGAAGCCGATCGGCCATTCCCTAAATTCAATATCCATACCGCCATAAAAAACACCCTCACTCAGGAAGGTGTTAGACAAGTCTTATCGGAGCTGAGCAGGCGTGCAGTTGTAGATTTCCGCCAGCTTGGCGAGTGTGGCGGCCTGCGGGCGCTTAGAGCTTTCCAATTGAGACACGGAAGCCTGGGTTACACTCAGCTTTGCGGCAACATCCGCTTGGGATAAGTTGCGATAGATACGCCATGCAGCCAGCAGGCTCACGCCTTCTTTGACCTTGATACTCACGACAGCATGTGGAATTACGTCATCGTCATTGCTATCTGCTGAGTATGGGACATCTTCAAACGCATCATCATCCTCATTCCCGGCCGCTGCTATAAGACGCCTATAGTCATCGATCGGTATGACGGCGTAAGCAACGTTGTCGTTGCTATCTTTGAGAAATTGAACGGACATATTGTGATCCTCGACTTCAGGGATAGTTCATAAATCTAACTTAAGAAATCATACTTCATACTTATTAATTCAAAGGTTAGAGGGGGAATTTCCCCCTGACTTGCTCAGCTGTAGGTGTTTGTTGCCCGGCGCTTGACCATCAGTATTTTGATGACCGTTGGCACCCCATCGATAACTTCAAACAACACTCGGTAATCACCCACCCGCATCCTGTATTCGTTATCGCCATCTTTCATCTTTTTGATATCGAGGTTAACGGTGGGAAACCCTGTCAACTGGTCGACTTTCTCAACGATTTTTCGCCTATACCGCGCATCTATGCTATCCAACTGCTTCTCAGCGCGGCGTGACCAAACTATCTCCATGCGCCTTACCTTTCCCGTCCTTGAAGAACATCGCCTTGCGAAAAATATAAGATTTTTTATCAATTTTCACAAGAGTTTACTTATTATTATTCTTATATTAATCTTATGTTAAATGTGCGAGTGTTCGCCAAGGCAAGTGTTGTGAAGATTGGCTTTATAGCTCCGGCTAAAGTTAAAATCGTTGTTTACTGATTGTCATTCATTGGCTATTTTCGTGAAAAGCATCAACCTAACGATCAGAGAACAAAAGCAATGCACATTACCGTTACAACACAGAACGTACACCAACATAAGAAAAACATCAGGCGTGATGATCTAAAAGGACTAACCTGCTTTATGCAAATGGCACACAGTGTGCGCGTTACGGCATCCTTAGATCATCAGACGATAGTTCGTGGCGTTTTGGGCGAACCTGACAGCCAAGAACATCATCAATTAGCATCTTATTGGCGCTGGGAAGATGTAGACGCAGTAAAGCTGGTAGATGTGCTATACGCGGTCGCTAATGTATAGAAAATGTGGGGGGGCTGGGGTTGTGGTATATAGCCACGAATAGGAAAAGCCCAGATCGCTGGGCTTAATTATCATCCAATTTTTGGGCGATGTGATTTAACTGGCCATCACACTCACGTGCGCTGCTACAATACGCCATCCGCAGGGCAGTTTGGCCCAGGTTTGCATTTGGCGGCCGATGCGTTCGCTGCCTGGACGGCGGAATTCGGTGCTGGCTACCGCCATATCGTCACCGTAGGTGGTGATGACGGTGTTTTCCAACACGCGATCCAGCCCTTTTGATGGGCGCTGCAGACGGAAATCACGGATCTGATCGATGCCGTACAAATTCTCCGTCGCGCCATAACGGACGGTGCGTCCATCGTGCCAGAACAGCTCATCCAATACGTCAATATCATTGCTAATCAACGCCTGCTCATAGCGATAAAAGGCGGCGTTCACCTCTGCCAATACCGCTGGGCGATCAATATGGTCACTCTTCATCTGTTAATCCTGTTTGCCCGGTAAAACACAGGCCGCCACGCCGCGTTGTTCCAGCGCGTAGGCGGCGCGCAGTGCCAGATCCTCCCGCCACGGCGGGGCGATCAACTGCAGACCAATTGGCAGGCCAGAGGCCGTTTTCAGCGGTACTGTCACCACCGGCAAGCCAAGGAAGGAAATAGGTTGTGTCAGCATCCCCATATTGGCACGAATGGGCAGATCGGTTCCGTTGATGCGCATGGTTTCCTGGCCAATGAGCGTGGCGCTGCACGGGGTTGCTGGGGCAATCAAAATGTCCCAGTGTTCAAACAAGGGCAATACCTGCTGCTGGAAATGGGAGCGGAAGCGTTGTGCCTGCACATACCAAGCGGCAGGCAGCATAGCGCCGGCCAACAAGCGCTCACGCGACAATGGCTCAAAGCGTTCAGGTTGGCTACGCAGCAGTGGCAGGTAGTGATTACCGCCCTCGGCTGCGGTGAGTATAAACGCGGCAGAACGTGCCAGTTCAGCCTGTGGCAATTCGACGTCGGCGATGGCTTCAAGTGCCTGAGCGACCTGCTGAACCGCCGCTTTTGCGTCGTCATCGCACCAATGCTGGAAATACCCTGCCAGCACTGCGCAACGTAGCCCTTGTTGTCCACGCGACAGCAAAGACTCGGTTTGGGTGATCGGTTTATCCGCCTGGAAGCGATCGTCGATGTCGGTGCCTTGCATGACGTCATACACCGTTGCCAGATCGCGGACCCGGCGTGCAAAGGGGCCAACATGATCCAGACTGGCGATAAAGGGTTGGCTGCCACTCCGCGACAGGCGACCGAAAGTGGGTTTCAGGCCAAAGATACCGCACAACGAGGCGGGCACACGTATCGAACCGTTGGTATCGCTGCCGAGCGAAAATGTCACTAACCCGGCCGCGACTGCCGCCGCTGAACCGCCGGAGGAGCCGCCGGCAATGCGTGCGGTGTCGTGTGGGTTGCGCGTCGCGCCGTAGTGGCTATTTTCGGTGGTGAAGCCGTAGGCATAGGCGTCCATATTCAGCATGCCGGAGAGCAGCGCACCTTGTGCTGCCAGTTTACTCACCACCCAGGCATCCTGTTTTGCGGGCGGGTTATCGCTGAACAGGCTGGCGCCCGCTAAGGTGGTTTCTCCAGTGACATCGAACAGGTTTTTCACCGCATAGGGGATGGCTGCCAAAGTCGGCAGTACCTGGCCTTTGGCACGAATGCGATCAATATGATCGGCTTCGCTCAGCATTCGTTCGCGGGTGATGTGGGTGTAGGCGTTCAACGAAGGATTGAGAGCATCAAGACGTTCCAGCGTGTGCTGGGCGATCTCACGGGCAGAAATCGCACCCTGATTCAGAGCGGCGCGGATCTCGGCGATCGACAGTTCGCTTAACGGATTCATGCTCGATATACCCCGGCAATTTCCAGACGCTGATCGAGCGGCAAAGCCATCAGCGGTTCGGCCATCGCCGCGATGCGGTTGTACTGGGTCAACAGTTCCTGGCGACGCACGTCATCCAGCTCCAGGGCCAATACGGCTTCCATCTGGCGGATATAGGCTGCCCAGTCTGTGGGGAGTGAGTTGTTCATTGTGTCCTCTTCTAGATAGAGCGGTTAGAAGCCAGCGGCGCTGCCGTTGCTGCGTGGATCAAAAGCGCCTTCAAGCATGCCGTTAGTATGGCGAACAATGGCCCCGGCGTGGCCGACGGCTTCGCTAAAATCAGGCAGCAGTTCCACATCGTGTCCGCGTTGGCGTAAATAGGTCAGGGTTTCCTCAGAGAAGCGTCCTTCAAGCTTCAACGAGTCGGAGCTTTCGCCCCAGGTGCGGCCGAGTAGCCAGCGTGGCGCACTGATCGCTTGTTGCAGCGGTAAACCCTGCACTACATGGCGGACAAATACGGCCGCCTGAGTCTGCGGTTGACCGTCTCCGCCCATGGAGCCGTACACCAGGGTGCGCCCGTCATACAAACGTGCAGCCGCCGGGTTTAAGGTGTGGAAGGGTTGTTTGCCGGGGGCCAGTGCCAACAGGTGGGCCGCATCCAGACTGAAAGAGGCCCCGCGGTTTTGCCACAGCACACCACTTTGCGGCAGCACCACGCCACTGCCGAATTCGTGGTAAATGCTTTGGATAAAGGACACCGCCAGACCGCTGCTGTCCATCACGCCCATCCAGACGGTATCGCCGGGGCCTTTACCTTTCCCCCAGAGAGCGGCCTGCTGGGGATCGATGCGTTGGGCCAGCGCATCCAGATGCTCGTTTGTCAGCAATGCTTGTGGATCTTGCGTCATATGCCGCGGATCTGTGATGAATTGATCGCGCAGGCCGAATGCCAGCTTGGTGGCTTCAACAATTCCATGCACGACGGCCCCTTCGCTGCGGCTGGCAAGCGGTAGCCGGTCGGTTAGCCCGAGGATCGCTAACGACACGAGACCCTGAGTCGGCGGCGTCAGGTTAAAGATCTCGCCTTTCTGATGCTCCAGCCGCAAGGGGGTACGACGGTGTGGTCGATAATCTGCTAGATCCTGCGCGGTGAGTGGCATGCCGAGCTTAGCCATATCCGCCGCCATACTCTGTGCCAGTGGGCCGCGATAGAAACTGTCCAAACCCTCTTCGGCCAGCGTAATCAGCGTGTCCGCCAGCTGCGGCTGGCAAAAACGTTGCCCGGCGTGAGGTATTTCGCCGTGCGGCAGGAAGGTGCGGGCAAAGTGCTCAAAATCCGCCAGTTCGTGATATTTGCTCCGCGTGGCAGCCTCTTGCGAGGCGGTGACCGGAATGCCATCTGCGGCATAGCGAATGGCATCGGCCAGCAGGCGTGGGAGCGGTAATTGTTCGCCGCCCAGTTCGACCGAATAATCCAACGCTTCCTGCCAGCCGCCAAGGGTCCCCGCGACAGTCAGTGCCGCTTTGGGGCCTCTATGCGGAATGTGGCTTTCGCCGGCGTAAAAATCCAGCGTCGCCAAAGAGCCGGCTGCACCGCTGGCATCGATCGCCACCGGATCGCCCTGTGGCGGGACGATCAACCAAAAACCGTCACCCCCCAAACCGTTCATATGTGGGTAGACCACGGCGATAGTGGCGGCAGCGGCGACCATCGCTTCAATTGCGTTTCCGCCTTCACGCAATACCGCCAGTGCACTTTCGCTGGCGAGGTGATGCGGCGTGACGGCCATGCCCAATGGCGCAGTGTTGCTGTTAATCATTTCTTGGCCCTTGTTTGAAGTCAGCATCTGCCTTAAACACAAGCAAGAGACGTTCCATGTTTTCGTGAAGGGCAATAATCGCTTGCCAGCAGGTAGCTTGAGCGTGCTATGTTCCGCTGAAACAAAGGTTACAACCCCCGTCCTATTTCACATTACCGCGGCGTTGACTTCTGCGCCCACCCCCAGTCACTTAACTGACTGAGCTTCTGGGGGTTGCTCGGTTGCCACCGGGCTGCACGTTGATAATTATGGGGGACAGCAGGAGCAGCAATGAAGCAGATAGACGAACGCTTGCGCGGTGAATATCCGCAGCTCACGCCGCAGGAACAGCGGGTGGCTGACTTTATTTTCGATCACTTTGATGACCTGATCAGCTACAACAGCGCTGAGCTGGCGCGCCTGAGCGGCGTGTCCAAAGCCACGGTCAGCCGCCTGTTCAAACGCCTGGGCTACCCGAGCTACCGTACTATGCGCGACGAATTGCGCACCTTGCGCCAAAGCGGTATGCCCTTGACGGATAATCGTGATGCGGTACAGGGCAACACCTTGTTGGCGCGGCACTACAAACAGGAAATGGCTAATCTCACCCACTGGGTGAACCACATGGATACCCATCAGTTCACGGCGGTGATCGCCGCTTTGGTGCAGGCGCGGCGAGTAGTACTGATGGGGTTTCGCAACAGCTACCCGGTCGCGATGCACCTGCGCCAGCAGCTGATGCAAGTCCGTGAGCAGGTCCTGCTGGTGCCGCAACCTGGCCAGACGCTGGCAGAAGAGCTGGTTGATTTGGATAAACGGGATGTGGCCGTGATGGTGGCTTTCCGCCGCAGGCCGCGGCAGCTGCGGGCATTGCTGACGCAGCTGCAGGGGCAACAGGTACCGACGCTGCTGGTGTGCGAGCCTCAAGCACAGGCGTTGATCCCGTTGGCGAGCTGGCATCTGGCGACGCCACTTGATAGCGTTTCTGCTTTCGACAGTTATTCCGCAGCCATGAGCCTGGCGAATCTGCTGAGCAACGCCTTGCTGCACGAGACGCTGGCGCAAGGGCGTCAACGCATTCACCAGATCGCAGATCTGTATAGCGATTTGGACGAGCTGGAGCAGCGCTGATCTCAGCGCTATTTTGGTGCTTTCGCACTTTGATGGTGCGTTATTTTCCCGTTTGATGGATGAGCCTTGCCCTGTCCATGGCAGGCTAATCCCCCTCCTGATGCCCTCACTGACGGGCAGTCATACCAAACATTCCCAATACCGTGAATTGGCACATTAGTTGCAAAGTGATAATCAAAGAATCTTTTGTTTCATCATTTCACCATCGGGGATAATCTATGAACTTCAAGAAAATCGGGGTAGCGGCGTTAGGTGCGGTGTTGTTGATGGCGCAGGCCGCAACGGCGATGGCGGATCAACTGCAAGAAATCCAGCAGCGCGGCGTGTTGCGGGTCGCAGTACCTCAGGATTTTCCGCCGTTTGGCTCGGTGGGTACCGATCTGCAGCCTCAGGGTTATGACATCGATATGGCGCAGTATCTGGCCAATAAGATGAAACTTAAGTTGCAGCTGGTGCCCGTGACCAGCGCCAACCGCGTGCCCTATCTGCAGACCAACAAGGTCGATCTGGTGATCTCCAGTTTGGGGAAAAATGCAGAGCGTGAAAAGGCCATCGCTTTCAGCCGCACCTATGCACCCTTCTTCCTTGGGGTGTTTGGCCCTAAAGACACTGCGTTGGGCGACGCTGCACAACTGGACGGTAAAACCATTGGCGTCACGCGCGGAGCGGTGGAAGACATGGTGCTGAGCGACACTGCGCCCAAGGGCGCGCAGATTAAGCGATATGAGGATAACAACACCACGCTGTCGGCCTATCTTTCCGGGCAAGTGCAATACATCGCCACCGGGAATTTGGTGGTGAGTGCGATTGCGCGGCAGAACCCGACCAAAGCGCCAGTAGCCAAATTCATGCTTAAAGATTCCCCGTGCTACGTAGGCCTGCGCTTGGGGGAGCCGGCCCTGAAAGCAAAAGTGGATGAACTGATTGAACAGGCGTTGAAAGACAACACCCTGAATGGCCTGTCGGAAAAATGGCTGAAAGCGCCGTTGCCTGCCAACTTTGGCGCATAACGGGGGCACCTGATGACCTATCAGCTTAACTTTCCTGCTCTGTGGCCTTACCTGCCTGAGTTGCTGGCGGGTCTGCTGACCACCATTGAACTGACGGCCATGGCTACGGTGCTGGGGGTCACACTGGGTATTTTTGGCGCGGCGCTCCGCAGCGGCAAGGCTAACCTGCTCAGCCATGTTTGGGGTGTTTACGTTGAGATTGTGCGTAATACGCCGTTTGTGGTGCAGCTGTTCTTTATTGTATTTGGCCTGCCAAGTCTGGGATGGAAGCTGACCGCCGGGCAGGCGGCATTGCTGGCGATGGTGGTTAATCTGGGCGCGTACAGCACCGAAATCATCCGTGCAGGTATTCAGGTCACGCCGAAAGGCCAGTGGGAGGCGGGGCGAGTGCTCGGTTTCAGTCGAAGCCAGACGTTTTTACGCATCGTGCTACCGCCGTCGCTTCAACGGATTTATCCGGCGCTGGTCAGCCAGTGCATCATTGTCATGCTGGGTTCATCGGTGGTGTCACAGGTGTCTTTTGAGGAGCTGACGTTTGCTGCCAACCTGATCCAGTCGCGCACCTTCCTCAGCTTTGAGGTGTATCTGGTGACGGCGCTGTTTTACCTGCTGTTATCCATATTGATGCGCCAACTCTTGCTGGCCGCCGGACGCCGTTTTTTAGGGAGCCAAGGCTGATGCTGACATTTACCGATTGGGACATTGTGCGCAATTTGCTGTTGGCGGCGCGCTGGACGCTGTTGTTATCACTAACGGCATTTATTGGCGGTACTTTGGTGACCTTGCCGCTGTTACTGCTACGCCTGAGCAAGCGTAAGTGGGCACTGCGTTTTGTTCGCGGCTATACCGAATTGTTTCAGGGGACGCCGCTGCTGATGCAGCTGTTCCTGGCATTCTTTGGCCTGGCACTGTTCGGCATTGATGTTAGCCCCTGGACAGCCGCCGCGTTGGCATTGACGTTATTCACCAGCGCATTCCTGGTGGATATCTGGTCCGGCAGCATTGCTGCATTACCGAAGGGCCAGTGGGAGGCATCACGCTGCCTTGGGCTGAGTTTTGGTCAGACACTGACGCGGGTGGTGGTGCCACAGGCAGTACGCATTGCCATCGCACCGACCGTCGGTTTTTCCGTTCAGGTCATTAAAGGCACTGCACTGGCGTCGATCATTGGTTTTGTCGAACTGACCAAGGCCGGCACCATGCTGAATAACGTCACGTATCAACCTTTTAAAGTTTTCGGTCTGGTCGCACTGGGGTATTTCCTGATGTGCTACCCGTTGTCGCGCTACAGCCATTATTTGGAGAAGAAATTCCATGCCGCTCATCACAATTAATCAGGTTCAAAAGTATTACGGTCAGAACCATGTGCTGAAGGGCGTGGATCTGGATATTGATATGGGGCAGGTGATTTCAATCATCGGTCGCAGCGGTTCCGGTAAAAGCACGCTGTTACGTTGCATCAATGGGCTGGAAGGTTATCAGGAAGGCAGCATTAAACTGGGTGGCATGACCATCACCGATCGCGATTCACAGGCGCGAGAAATCAGTAAATCCGTAGGCATGGTGTTCCAAAACTTCAATTTATTCCCGCACATGACCGCGCTAGAGAACGTGATGCTTGCACCTCGGCGGGTGCTGAAAAAAAGCCCGGCTGAATGCCGCGAGCTGGCGGAAGAGATGTTGAACAAGGTTGGGCTGAGCGAACGTATGCATTATTCACCGGCGAACCTTTCCGGCGGGCAGCAGCAGCGTGTGGCGATTGCCCGCGCTTTGGCGATGAACCCGAAGGTGTTGCTGTGTGACGAAATTACCTCCGCGTTGGATCCCGAGCTGGTGGGCGAAGTGCTGAAAGTGTTGGAACAGCTGGCCAAAGAGGGCATGACGCTGATCCTGGTGACCCATGAAATGAATTTTGCCCGTGAGGTCGGTGACCGGGTGGTGTTTATGCACCAGGGCAAAGTGTGGGAGCAAGGCGACAGCCGCACGCTGTTTGCCAACCCGCAAACGCAGGAATTAAAACAGTTTATCGCGTCGGTCCGCGGTTTGTCCGAGAACGGATAAACGTAAATCTCTACCCAATAGATTTCAAGATGCAGGAAGGCGGCAACGCAGTGAGTCCTTGGGAGCGTACAAGTAGTACGTGACCAAGGCGAGCGAGGAAAGCCAACGCATCTGCAACTTGAAAGATGAAGGGTATATTAAGTTGGCAAGGAATGAACATGTTAGATATCGCAAAATTCGATCAGATTAACCCCCCCGCCCGCCTGCTGATGGGGCCGGGGCCGATCAACGCCGATCCGCGTGTGTTGCGTGCCATGTCGAGTCAATTGATTGGCCAGTACGATCCCGCGATGACGGGCTACATGAATCAGGTCATGGAACTGTATCGCGCGTTGTTCCGCACCGAAAACCGCTGGACCCTGTTGGTGGACGGTACTTCCCGTTCGGGTATTGAAGCGATGCTGGTTTCCTCAATCCGCCCAGGGGACAAGGTGCTGGTACCGGTATTTGGCCGTTTCGGTCATCTGCTGTGTGAGATTGCCCGCCGTTGTCGTGCTGAAGTGCACACCATTGAGGTTCCCTGGGGCGAGGTGTTCAGTGCGGACCAGATTGAAGATGCCATCAAGAAGGTGCGCCCGCGCCTGCTGTTAACGGTGCAGGGCGATACCTCCACCACCATGTTACAGCCACTGGAGGCGTTGGGGGATATTTGCCGCCGCCACGGTGTGCTGTTTTATACCGATGCGACCGCTTCGTTTGCCGGTAACCCGCTGGAAACAGATGCATGGGGGCTAGATGCAGTCTCCGCCGGGTTGCAGAAATGCCTGGGTGGCCCGTCCGGCAGTTCGCCCATCACCCTCAGCCCGCAATTTGAAGAGATAGTTCGCCGCCGTAAATGTGTGGAACAGGGCATTCGCACCGCAGACCATGCCGATGGCGACGACGAGATGATCTACTCCAACTATTTCGATCTCGGCATGATCATGGATTACTGGGGGCCAGAGCGCCTGAACCACCACACCGAAGCCACCAGTATGCTGTTCGCCGCGCGTGAGTGCGCCCGGGTGATCCTGGAAGAGGGGCTGGATAACACCATTGCCCGCCACAAGCTGCACGGTGCCGCAATGTTGGCCGGCATTCAGGGTATGGGGCTTGAGGTCTTCGGCGATCTCGATAACCGGATGAATAACGTGCTTGGCGTGGTGATCCCGCCACAGGTGCAGGGCGAGCAGGTACGTCAGATGATGCTGAATGATTTTGCCATCGAGATCGGTACGTCCTTTGGCCCGCTGCAAGGCAAGATCTGGCGCATCGGTACCATGGGTTACAACGCACGTAAAGACTGTGTGTTGCAGACGCTCACCGCGCTGGAAGCCGTGCTGAATCGGCTGGGCTTCGCCAGTAAACAGGGGGAAGCGCTGCAGGCGGCCTGGAACACCTACGACGACGGGAGCCGTTGATGACGGCGTTGTTAACCGCCCAAGCGGCGGAGCTGGCGGCGGCGCGGGTGATGGCCCGTTGTGACGAACTGGCAGCGATCAGTGCGACGCCAGGCGAATTGACGCGGGTTTATTTATCGCCGGAGCATCGACGCGCCAACCTGTTGGTAGGCGACTGGATGCGGACTCTCGGCATGACGGTCTGGCAAGACAGCGTTGGCAATATTTGTGGCCGTTATGAAGGCCAAACGCCGGGCGCTCCCGCGCTGTTGCTCGGGTCGCATTTGGATACGGTGCGCAACGCTGGGCGTTATGACGGCATGCTCGGCGTATTGACTGCGCTGGAAGTGGTGGCGCATTTGCATCAGCAGCAACGGCGTTTACCGATCGCCGTTGAAGTGATTGGCTTTGCCGATGAAGAAGGCACGCGCTTTAGTATCGCCCTGTTGGGTAGCCGGGGCATTACCGGCCAGTGGCCGGCAGACTGGCTGGAAAGGACTGACGACGAGGGTATCAGCGTGGCGCAGGCACTGCGTGATTTTGGTCTTGATCCCGCGGCGGTCGGTGAGGCGCGGCGCGCGCAAAGTGATATCTGCGGGTATTTGGAAGTGCACATTGAGCAGGGGCCATGCCTGGAAGCCGCCGATCTGGCGCTGGGTGTGGTAACGGCGATTAACGGTGCTCGGCGTCTAAACTGCACCTTCACCGGCGAGGCAGGCCATGCCGGTACCGTGCCGATGGGGCAACGTAAAGACGCCCTGGCGGCAGCGGCGGAGTGGATGGTGGCGGTTGAGGCGATAACCTGCGCCAGCGATGGGCACTTGGTGGCGACCGTGGGGCAGATAGAAAGCCTGCCGGGAGCGGTCAATGTGATCCCCGGAGAGGTCACATTGTCGCTCGACGTGCGTGGCCCGGAAGACGGCCCGCTGGCGGTGCTGCTGACGCAACTATTGGCGCAGGCAAACGCGATTTGCGCACGTCGGGGACTGCGTTTTTCCAGTGAGGAGTTTTACCGCATAAATGCAACAGAGTGTGATGCAAATTTGCAACGTCGCTGGCAACAGAGCGTGGTCGCGGCGCAAGGGCGCAGCATCGCGTTGCCGAGCGGTGCCGGGCACGACGCGATTGCGTTAGCGGCCTGTTGGCCAGTGGGTATGCTGTTTGTTCGTTGCGATCGTGGCATCAGCCACCATCCGGCTGAAGCCGTAAGTCAGGCAGATGTGGCGTTGGCCATACAGGCTTACTGCCAAACGGTAGCCAGTTGGGAGTTTCCTGATGAACCTGCAACAGTTTAACCAATTATCCGTGGCGGAAGCCGAGCTGCGGCTGCGGCCCTGCGTAAACATTGCCGCCTGGATAGCCGCGGTGATCGCAGCGCGGCCATTCAGCAGCAGTGATGCCGCGCTGGCTGTCGCCTGGCAGGCGGCACAGAACTGGCGGTCTGAAGAGGTCAGCCTGGCCTTGGCGCAGCATCCGCGTATCGGTGAGCGTGCGAAAGGCATGGAGCAGGACGCCCAGTTTTCAGCGCGTGAGCAAGCGGCGGTCAACGCACAGGATACTGAGCTTGCCCAAGCGCTGCAGGCAGGTAACCAGCGTTATGAGGCGCAATTTGGGCAGGTATTTTTAATCCGTGCCGCCGGTCGAGATGGGTTCGCCATCCTGCGTGAGCTGGAAAGACGATTGAAAAACAGTGCGGAGCAGGAACGGCAGGAAACCGCCGAACAGCTGCGTGAGATCGTGATGCTGCGTTTTAAGGAGTTACTGAGCGATGAGTAAAATAAGCACCCATATTTTGGATACGTCACTCGGTAAACCTGCTGCAGGTGTACGGTTGTGGCTGGAGTTCGAGCAAGACGGGCAGTGGCAGACATTGGCCGAAGGCCATACGGATACCGATGGCCGCGCGCGCGATCTGACCGCTGACAGCCTGGCCACCGGACATTACCGCCTGTCTGCCGATCTTGGCGCTTACTTTGCTGCCGATCGGCGTGCGACGCTGTACGCGACGGCAATTATCGATTTTGTCATCAATGATGATGCCCAGCATTACCATTTGCCGCTGCTCATCAGCCCGTATTCCTACTCAACCTACCGGGGCAGCTAAACGCCGTGTTTAATGGGGGCCATTTTGGGTTGGGGCAGTGCTCGGCCTCCTCACGGACTTCATGTATGCCCTGGGGATCCCCACACTGACGGCGACAATAACGCCAATTGACGTTGTTCTACATGCATATTGACGAGGTTCTTATGGCTCTGTCTCAGGATAAGGGTGCGGCTTCGTGCTGCCCGGAAAATGAAAAATTGCCGTTGGTAAAAACGTTCGCCTACGGTCTGCAACATATTCTGACGATGTACGGCGGGATCATTGCGCCGCCGCTGATCATAGGTTCAGCCGCAGGATTAAGCGCACCACAGATTGGCATGCTGGTGACGGCGGCGTTGTTTGTCAGCGGGTTGGCTACGCTGTTGCAAACGCTTGGTGTGCCCGGCTTCGGTTCTCGTCTGCCGTTGGTGCAGGGCGTTTCCTTTGCGGGTGTTGCGACCATGGTGACCATCGTCACCGGCGACGGCGGCCTGCCCGCGGTATTTGGCGCGGTGATCGTCGCTTCTCTGGTGGGGCTGCTGATCGCGCCATTTTTCTCGCACATTATCCGCTACTTCCCACCGGTGGTGACCGGCACGGTGGTGACGGTGATCGGGTTGTCATTGATGCCGGTGGCGGTACGTTGGGCGATGGGGGGGAATGCCAAGGCGGCAGACTGGGGATCAACCGGAAATATTGGTCTGGCGGCGTTCACACTGGCGGTCATTTTATTGCTCAATAAAGTGGGGTCACCGGCGTTGAAACGCTTATCCGTGCTGTTGGCGATGGCCGTCGGCTGCGCGGTGGCGGTGCTGGTGGGCAAGGTCAGTTTTGCTGCTGTGGGGACCGGGCCATGGGTGGCATTCCCCGAGCCCTTCGTGTATGGCTGGCCCACCTTCGAATTGAGCGCAGTGTTATCCATGCTATTGATCGTACTGGTGCTGCTGACGGAAACCACGGCGGGGCTAATGGCGGTGGGCGAGATTGTCGGTTCACCGGTCAATGCGCGCCGGATCGCCAATGGCTTACGTGCCGATATGCTGTCGAGTGCGTTGTCGCCGGTGTTCAACTCATTCCCGCAAAGTTCGTTTGCCCAGAACATTGGGCTGGTGGCAATCACCGGCGTGAAGAGCCGTTTTGTCGTCAGCGCCGGCGGTGCAATTTTGGTGCTGCTGGGCGTTTTGCCGGTGCTGGGTCGGTTAGTCGCCTGCATTCCGTTACCGGTACTGGGCGGTGCCGGCGTGGTGTTGTTTGGCTCGGTGGCTGCCAGCGGCATTCGTACCCTGGCAAAAGTGGATTATAAGGACAACATGAATTTGGTGGTGGTGGCGACGGCGATTGCCTTCGGCATGATCCCGATAGTGATGCCGACCTTTTACGATCAGTTCCCAAATGGGGTGCGTACCTTGCTGCATTCCGGCATCAGCGCTTCGTGCCTGGTGGCGTTACTGTTAAACCTGCTGTTTAACCGTATTGAGAGCGCAGAAGAAAAAACGGGCGAGGAAGAACTGTCTTGACGTTACGGGCGTAGAGGACCACGCCCGTCATCATTAATCGTGGCGCAGGAAGCTGTCGGCATCACGCCAGGCCGGGAAGGCGCTGCGGTAGTTTTGCAGGGTTTCCAGCGACAATTCTGCATCCAACTGTGCGGCGGCGAATGGCTCAACGTGCGCCAGCGTCTCTCCCTGCGGGCTGATGATCAGGCTGTCACCGCTGTAGTTTAGCCCATTGCCGTCCTCGCCAACGCGATTGCAACCCGCCACGTACACCTGGTTTTCAATGGCGCGTGCTGCCAACAGTGTTTGCCAGTGTTTGCTGCGCGGCGCTGGCCAGTTGGCGACGTACAACGCCAGATCGTAATCTTGTTGATAACGGGACCACACCGGGAAGCGCAAGTCATAACAAATCTGCGGCAGAATCCGCCAGCCACGCCATTCAAAAATTTCACGCCGTTTGCCCGCCTGATAATGCAGGTGTTCGCCAGCCATGCGGAATAAATGGCGCTTATCGTAGGCATGTACCCGACCGTTCGGCTCAACCAGCAGGAACCGGTTTACCGCGCCTTCGGGGGTTTTTAGCGCCACGCTGCCACCGACCAGCGCGTTGCTTTTGCTCGCCCAGCCGTGTAGCCAGTCGATCACCTGCCGTTCCGGCAGTGCACTTTCCCCGGCATCCATAGCAAAACCGGTTGTGAACATTTCCGGCAGCACAATCAAATCGCGTCCACTTAACGGTGCCAGCAGCGTATCAAAATGACGCAGGTTGGCCTCACCGTCGCGCCAGACCAAGGGGTGCTGCAACAGGGTAATTTTTAAAGTCGACATAACCGCTCCGCAGCTGCATCCAGCGTGGCATCTTGTTTAGCGAAGCACAGCCGGATCAATTTATGGGGGAAAGGATCGGCACAGAAGACCGACAGCGGGATCGCCGCCACGCCCACGTGCTCAGTTAACCAATGGCAGAACGCCACGTCGTCCAGATCGGAGACGGCGCTGTAATCTGCCAACAGGAAGTATGTACCTTCACAGGGGAGAATTTCCAGTCGGCTGTTTGATAATGCCTGTACAAAACGATCGCGCTTGGCGCGGTAAAACGCCGATAACTGCTGCCAATGTTCTGGTTCGCTGCGCAACATATCCGCCAGTGCCAATTGCGCCGGGGTGTTGACGGAGAAGGTCAGGTATTGATGCACTTTACGTACTTCAGCACTCAGCGCTTCCGGGGCCACGCAGTAACCCACTTTCCATCCGGTCATGTGGAAGGTTTTACCGAAAGAGGACACGGCGATCGCACGCTGACGCAATTGTGGGTGAGCTAATACGCTGGTGTGGCCACCTTTGGCGAAACAAATGTGCTCGTAGACTTCGTCGCTGAGGACATAGATTTCGCGATCGCTGATTGCGCGCCACAGTTGCTGCATATCCTCCGCTTGCCAGGCTGTGGCGGACGGATTGTGTGGCGTATTGAGGATCACCAGACGGGTGCGTGGCGACAGTAATTGAGAAAACTGTTGCCAGTCTACGCTGAACGCCGGCGGTTGCAGCGCAATGCGTTGTAGCGTGCCGCCAGACAAGGCCACCGCCGGAGCATAGCTGTCGTAGCTGGGATCAAAACAGATCACTTCATCGCCGGGGCGTACTAACGCGCTGATGGCGGCAAACAGGGCTTCGGTGGCACCGGCCGTGACGGTGACTTCGGTGGTGGCGTCTGGCAGCCAGCCATACAAAGCCGCCGTTTTTTCAGCGATGGCCTCGCGTAAAGGGGCGACGCCGGTCATTGGCGCATATTGGTTAGCGCCCTGGCTGACATGCCAGGCTAAGCGCTCTTTCAGGTAATCGGGGCCATCGAAATCGGGAAAGCCCTGCGACAGGTTGATCGCCTGATGCTGCGCCGCCAGTGCGCTCATCTGGGTGAAAATGGTCGTGCCCAGTGCGGGCAATTTACTTTCGGGGATCCATGCTGAAGTGCTCATAGCAGGCTAATACTCCTGGCGCTTATGTTGCCGTCAATATAACACGATGTTAGTATTTGGCAATCAAGACGCTTAGATGGCTAAATGAAGAAAAGATCTAACCATCAATCAAATCATTCTAAGCTTCATCTGCTGGACGACCTTACAGACCGGGAAACGATAATGACCGAAAATCCGCAACTTACAGCGCTATTGTCTGCGTGCCACTGGATTGGTGAAAGGGGTTGGTGTCCGGCGACGGGCGGCAACATGTCGTTGCGTCTTGACGATCGGCACTGTCTGGTAACCGAATCCGGCAAGGATAAAGGCAGCCTGACTGAAACGGATTTCCTGCTGGTAGAAACGGACACCAATCACGTACCCAGCGGCCGCACGCCGTCGGCGGAAACCGGCCTGCATACCCTGATTTACCGCCTCTATCCGCAGATTGGCGCGGTGTTGCATACGCATTCAGTGAATGCGACGGTGTTGTCACGTGTTGAACCGGGTGATGGGCTGTTGTTGCAGGGCTATGAGATGCAAAAATCACTCAGTGGACAACGCACGCATCTGGATAGCCTGGTTATCCCTATTTTCGATAACGATCAGGACATCCCGCGCTTAGCGGCGCGCGTGGCGGCTTATGCTGAAGTGACGCCGTTGCAATATGGTTTTCTGGTGCGGGGCCACGGTTTGTACTGCTGGGGCAGCCAGGTCGCAGAGGCTCGCCGCCATCTCGAAGGACTGGAATTTCTGTTCCAGTGCGAACTGCAACGCCGCTTACTGGAGGCAAAATGATCCGCGCTATCGTCACCGACATTGAAGGCACAACCAGCGATATCCGCTTCGTACATCAAGTCTTGTTCCCTTATGCACGAGAAAGGTTGGCGGCGTTTCTTCGTCAGCACGCCGCTGATGCCGAAGTGGCCGCGCCGCTGAACGACTTACGCCAGGAAATTGATCGGCCGCAGGCGGACATTGAACAGCTGATTACTACGCTGTATCGCTTTATGGACGAAGATCGCAAATCTACCGCGCTGAAGGCACTGCAAGGCATCATTTGGCGCAGTGGCTACCAGAACGGTGATTTTCGTGGGCATTTGTACCCCGAAGTGGCCGAACAATTGGCGGCCTGGCAGCAGCAAGGGCTGAAGCTGTATGTCTACTCATCCGGTTCGGTAGAGGCGCAGAAACTGTTGTTCGGATACAGCGATGCCGGGGATCTTCAGCCGCTGTTCAGCGGTTATTTTGATACCCATGTGGGTGCCAAGCGCGACGTTGCTTCGTACCGCAATATTGCCCGTGAAATCGGTATTGCTCCCGACGCGCTGTTATTTCTTTCTGACATTCACCAAGAGCTGGACGCCGCGCGTGCTGCCGGTTGGCATACCTGCCAACTGATCCGCGATGATGCCGATGAGCAAAGCCAGCATCTGCAGGTTAACCGGTTTGATCATATCGATTTAGGGGAGTTTGCCTCATGAGTGGATTAACCATTTTCAGTGATAAAGAGCCGCAGCAACCTTTGTGGCAGAGCAACGATGCGCAGGCGATTCAGCAGCAATTGGCGCAGATTGGCGTACGCTTCGAACGCTGGCAGGCGGATCGCGAACTGGGTGAAAACCCAGAACCAGCCACGGTGATTGCCGCCTATCAGCAGCAAATTGATCGGCTGGTGGCAGAAAAAGGCTACCAGAGCTGGGATGTGATTAGCATGCGTCCTGACAATGCGCAGCGCGACGTGTTACGCAGCAAGTTCCTCTCCGAACACACACACGGCGAAGATGAAGTGCGTTTCTTTGTCGAGGGAGCAGGGCTGTTCTGCCTGCATCTGGAGGGAAAGATCTTCCAGATCCTGTGTGAGAAGAACGATCTGATCTCGGTACCGGCCGATACCCGCCATTGGTTTGATATGGGCTCGGCACCGAATTTCACGGCGATCCGCGTATTCGATAATCCCGAAGGCTGGGTGGCACATTTCACCGGCGACGACATCGCCGATGCGTATCCACGTCTCGACTGACCGCAATGATGCGGGCGTTAACCTAACGCCCGCGTGAATATCCCCTCATTGACTTGTTGCGGTGTGATTACGCCGCTGTCGAATACCCAACCGCTAATCAGTGCCGCTGGCGTCACGTCAAATGCCGGGTTATAGACCGGGGCATCAACAGGCGCCCACTGGCATGAACCAAAGCTCCCGGCGACGCCGGTCACCTCAGCCGCAGCCCGTTGCTCAATCGGGATTGCCGCTCCATTGGGACAGTGCGGATCCAGGGTGGTGTGCGGCGCAGCGACGTAGAACGGAATGCGGTGATAATGCGCCAGTACCGCCAGGCTATAGGTGCCAATCTTATTGGCGACATCACCGTTGGCGGCGATGCGGTCGGCACCTACCCACACGGCATCTACCTGGCCCTGTGCCATTAGGCTAGCGGCCATGGCGTCGCAAATCAGCGTATATGGGATACCCCGTTCGCCCAGTTCCCAAGCGGTCAGCCGCCCTCCCTGTAGCAGCGGACGGGTTTCATCGACCCATACCTGTTGTACCTTGCCTTGCTGATGAGCACGCAGCAGCACGCCAATGGCTGTGCCAATACCCGCGGTTGCCAAACCACCGGTGTTGCAATGTGTCAGCAGGCGGCTGCCGGGTTTCACCAATTCGGCACCGTGATCGGCAATGCGGTCACACAATTTGCGGTCTTCATCCACTAATCGCAATGCCTCTTCCACCATCGCGGGTACCCAGTGAGGTTGCGCCAGCGCGAGCTTCATGCGGTCCAGATTGTTCATCAAGTTGACCGCTGTCGGCCTTGAGGCACGTAGGGTCATCAGCGCTTGCTCCAGCTCTTCACGCGGCAGGCCGCGCTCTGCCAACAGGGCCAACAGCAGGCTGGCGGACAGGCCGATCAGCGGTGCGCCCCGTACTCGCAGGCTGTGAATATGCCCCACCAACTCTTCCACGCTGTCACAGGGACGCCATTGTTTTTCCTGCGGCAGAGCCTGTTGATCGAGGATCCAAAGTCGGTTGTCTCTCAGGGTCAAACTGGTGGTGTTAAGCGCTTGCATCGGCGGTTAATTCCTTGTTGCGTAGTTATTGCATCTGGAAAGCTATTCTGCCAACATGACTTCCAGATGTATAGACGTCCAAATGCTTTTACGTCTAAAAAATAATAATCGCTGTGTCAGAGAGACAGGAAAGAGGGGTTGGGAATGTCGCACTATCGTACGTTTACTGCTGCCGATGCCGTTGAATATGCCCGCCAATATGGGCAGTTGGCCGATCCTCACGCGCTTGTTAGCGCCGACGAGATTGGCGACGGTAACTTAAACCTGGTGTTCAAGATCCGCGATCGTGACGGCTTAAGCCGGGTGATCGTCAAACAGGCGCTTCCGTACGTGCGTTGTGTGGGTGAATCTTGGCCATTGACCCTGGATCGGGCGCGTATTGAAGCGGAAACCCTGTTGATCCACGGTGGTTTTTGCCCACGGCATACGGTAAAGGTGCTTCATCACGATCCCGAGCTGGCCGTGATGGTGCAAGAAGATCTCTCTGACCACCACATCTGGCGCAGTGAATTGCTCAAGGGCAAGTATTATCCGTTGGCGGTTGGGCAATTGGCGGAATATTTGGCCCAGACCCTCTTCCATACCTCCGACTTTTATCAGTCGGCACAGCAGAAAAAGGCGGAGGTCAGCCGCTTTACCAATCCTGAACTGTGCCAGATCACCGAAGATCTATTCTTTACCGATCCTTATATTGATCATGAGCGTAATCAATTCGATGCGGCGTTGTTGCCGCAAGTAGTTGAACTGCGTAACGATGCACCGCTAAAACTGGCGGTAGCCGGGTTGAAGCATCGCTTCTTGAGCAAGGCAGAAGCGCTGCTGCATGGCGATATTCACAGCGGCTCGATTTTTGTCGCAGAAGGTAAACTGAAGGCGATAGATGCCGAGTTTGGTTTCTACGGCCCGATCGGCTTTGACGTCGGCAGCGTGCTGGGGAACCTGTTGTTGAATTACTGCGGTTTGCCGGGACTTCTCGGGGCGCGTGACGCCGCCGCAGGGCGCGAGCAGCGTTTACAAGATGTGCGCGAGCTTTGGCTGATTTTCTCCGATCGTTTCCTGGCATTATGTCACCAACAGACCCGTGAACTTGCGTTGGCGGTACCAGGCTATGCCGAACAGTTCCTGCAACAGGTGTGGACGGATGCGGTAGGTTACTGTGGCAGTGAGCTGATTCGTCGCACTATTGGCCTGGCACATGTTGCCGATCTGGACAGCATAGACGATACCGAGATGCGCATTGAATGTCAGCGGAATGCCTTGGGGTTGGGCCGTGCGTTGATCGTGAACGCGCCACAGATTGAGCATATTGATGCCTTACTGGCGCGTATCCGCCAGAACGGTTAGAAGCGTGGTGGATGCCGTGGGGGAGGGTGCTCATGGATCAGTCGTCAACAACCAACAGGCGGGGCGAGCCCCGCCGTTGGGTTGCCTTACCTTTCGGGTTCGTAAGCCAAAATGGCTGCAACCTCCGTGCCCCCCAGTTTGATGCGCAATTCGCATAGCGAACCGCGGGTAATCCACATCAGCGCTATCAACGTGATGCAGATAATCATCAGCCTGAGAACGACCCGTTCTTGCTGCATTTTTGACCTCCTTGTCCTTGCCTTGCGGCGGGTAAGAGGCTAACCTGATGTTGCTTAGACATGAGAGTGGCCTCGGGTTGATAATATCGACTCGGGGCCTTTCTCTTTCTTCCCCTTCGTCTTTCAAGCTGCAGCGTTGTTGGCTGCATTCGCTTACCCCGGTCACTCACCAAAGTGAGCTCGCGGGGATGCCCGAACTTGCCGCCTAGCTGCAACATGAAATCCATTGGGTTAATCCGTTGCCAAGGCTCCGGACAGAAAGATCCAGAGCACCCATCCGCAGCCTATCCAATTATTCCCAAGATTAAATTAGTCGTTTTTCAATGTTGCGAATTGCTGCGCATTTTCTAGCGGCAATAAAAAAGGGGCGATGAATTATCGCCCCCTGAGGAAATGTGATTATTGCAGTTACGCGGCTTCGGTCTGTTTCTGGCGCTTATCCAGCTTTAGCGACTTTTCCGGCTTATTGGCCGCCAGCGCATCCGGCTCGAAGTCATCAACGTTAATGGAACGCAGGCGGCTCTCTTCGGCTTTCACCAAGATCTTCGCTTCATCCGCGTTAATCTTGCCTTCTTCCAGCGCACGTTGCGCCAGGCGATCCAGTCGGGTGAACGGCAGATTCTTGCCTGCTGCCTTGCACAGACGGTCGTGAATCGGTTCGGCGGCGATCACATCAACCAGCGCGGCTTCCATCAGGCCAATTGGGTTATGCTCGCTTGGTGTCAGATACTGGCCACGGCCCAGGCGGCTACGGGTGGCAGACGGCTGTTGGAGGATCTTGGCCAACTGGTGATCCAGGCGGTCGGACGGGGCGGTATGCACACGGCCGAACGGGAAGATCACGAAGCGCATTGCACCGGCGATAAAGCGGTTCGGGAAGTTACGCAGCAGATCGTCCAACGCTTGCTCTGCCTGGTGCAGGCTGTCCTGAACGCCCCAGTGAACCAGCGGTAAATCTTCTTTTTGACGGCCTTCATCTTCAAAACGTTTCAGCGTAGCGGATGCCAGGTACATTTGGCTGAGGATATCCCCCAGACGGGCGGAGATACGCTCACGACGCTTCAGGCTACCCCCCAGAACACCCATGGATACGTCCGACAGCAGTGCCAGGTTCGCGCTCAGACGGTTCAACTGCTGATAATAGCGGCGAGTTGCGTCTTTGGTTGGTGTGCCACTGGTGCGGCCGTTCGTCAGGCCCAGCCAGAAACTGCGTACCTTGTTGCTGCCCACGTGGCCCAGGTGGCCGAACAGTGATTTGTCAAAGGCGTTCAGATCGTTCTTCTGCGCTGCTGCCATTTCGTCCAGAACGTATGGGTGGCAGCGGATAGCGCCCTGACCGAAGATCATCATGGTACGGGTCAGGATGTTCGCCCCTTCAACCGTGATGGCGATAGGTGCACCTTGATAGGCACGGGCCAGGAAGTTGGATTTGCCGAGCATGATCCCTTTACCGCCGGCGATATCCATTGCATCAATGATTGCCTGCTGGCCACGGTGGGTACAATGGTATTTCACGATAGCTGAGAGGACAGCCGGTTTTTCGCCCAGCATCAGGCCGCTGGTGATCAACGTAGCTGCTGCATCCATCACATAGGTGTTACCGGCGATGCGTGCCAACGGCTCTTCGATACCTTCCATCTTGCCAATAGAGAGTTTGAACTGACGGCGGATATGCGCGTAAGCACCAATCCCCAGCGCCATGGATTTCACGCTGCCGGTGGAGTTGGAAGGCAGCGTGATACCGCGACCGACAGACAGGCACTCAACCAGCATACGCCAGCCCTGGCCGGCCATTTTTGGCCCACCGATGATGTAATCAATGGGGACAAACACGTCATTACCGCGAGTCGGACCGTTTTGGAAGGGGACGTTCAGCGGGAAGTGACGGTTACCGATTTCCACACCTGGGGTGCTGGTTGGGATCAGCGCACAGGTGATGCCCGGAGATGCATTATCGCTGAGCAGATGGTTCGGGTCATACAGTTTGAACGCCAGGCCAAGCACAGTAGCAACCGGAGCCAGCGTGATATAGCGTTTGTTCCAGGTCAGGCGCATGCCCAAGACCTGTTCGCCTTGCCACTCGCCCATACAGACGGTGCCGACATCTGGAATAGCGCCGGCATCGGAGCCTGCTTCCGGGCTGGTCAGGGCGAAACAAGGGATCTCATCGCCACGAGCCAGGCCTGGGAGGTAGTGATTTTTCTGCTCATCAGTACCGTAGTGCTGCAACAGTTCACCTGGGCCGAGGGAGTTAGGCACGCCAACGGTGATGGCCAGGATACCGGAAACGCCGGACAGTTTTTGCAGCACGCGTGCCTGTGCATAAGGAGAGAAGTCCAGGCCGCCGTATTCTTTCTTGATGATCATCGCGAAGAAGCGGTGTTCTTTCAGATATGCCCACAGTTCCGGCGGCAAATCGGCCAGTTCATGGGTGATCTGGAAGTCGTTCGCCATACGGCAGGCTTCTTCCACTGGGCCGTCAATAAACGCCTGCTCTTCGGCGGTCAATTGCGGTTTCGGGTAGTTATGCAGCTTGTTCCAGTCCGGCGTACCGCGGAACAAATCGCCTTCCCACCAGGTAGTACCGGCTTCGATAGCTTCCTTTTCGGTGGTGGACATAGGTGGCATTACCTTGCGGAACGCACGCAGCGCCGGGGCAGAGAGCATGGAACGACGCAATGAGGCGACGTTCAATGGCAGCAGGATAATCGCCAGCGGCAGCAGCATCCAAAAGGTCCACAGACCAATGGCGCCCATAGCAGCGGTGTATGCCAGAAGAATAAGGCTACTGAGGGTGAGGTTCACTCGGTGATAAAACACCACACCAATGAGTGCCAGCAAAACAACAATACTAAGAACCATCATAAGAAGCTCCAAAGTGGCAAGAGGTCTGACCTGTTGTGTGTATGTAATAGGTTTTAGTACAACGCCATATTTTTATCAATGCATTTACAGTTTAATTACAACTTAAGTCACAAACTGACCGCATCAATAATCAAAAACCTCATTGGTGCCTCAACCGCGGTGCTGTTTAACTCACAGTGCTTCTCGGTTTTTCCCCGATCCGTTACACTGCGGGGCGGAAGATTGACGATAACAAGAGGTTCCTCATGTACCACGACCTTATTCGTAGTGAACTGAACGAAGCGGCCGATACCCTGGCAAAATTTATCAATGACGACGCCAATATCGACGCGATTCAACGTGCAGCGGTGCTGCTGGCCGATTCCTTTAAAGCCGGTGGGAAAGTTATCTCCTGCGGCAACGGCGGCTCCCACTGTGACGCCATGCACTTTGCCGAAGAGCTGACGGGCCGCTACCGTGAAAACCGTCCGGGCTATCCGGCGATTGCCATTTCCGACGTTAGCCACTTGTCCTGCGTCAGCAACGATTTCGGCTATGAGTACGTGTTTTCACGCTATGTGGAAGCGGTAGGCCGTGAAGGTGACGTATTGCTGGGCATTTCCACCTCCGGCAACTCCGGCAATATCATTAAAGCTATCGAAGCGGCGCGTGCGAAGGGAATGAAAGTGATCACCCTTACCGGCAAAGATGGCGGCAAAATGGCGGGTTCCGCCGACGTGGAAATCCGTGTGCCGCACTTCGGCTATGCCGACCGCATTCAGGAAGTCCATATCAAAGCGATTCACATCTTGATTCAACTGATCGAAAAAGAGATGGTTAAGGCGTAATAGCTGCTGAGGGGCCCCTGGTCCCTCATTAATTATAGTACGGGTGCCGCCTACTGCACCCGTATAGATAGACGGTGTCAGTGTGGTTAAGGAGTGCTGGCGATGTGTGAACTGCTCGGGATGAGCGCAAACGTACCGACCGATATTTGCTTTAGCTTTACCGGGTTGGTTCAGCGCGGTGGCCGTACAGGGCCACATAAAGATGGTTGGGGCATTACCTTCTACGAAGGGAACGGTTGCCGCACGTTTAAGGATCCCCAGCCGAGTTTCGACTCGCCGATAGCACGCCTGGTGCAAGAATACCCCATCAAATCCTGCGCGGTGGTCTCGCATATCCGTCAGGCCAATCGCGGTGAAGTTTCGCTGGAAAATACCCACCCGTTCACCCGTGAACTCTGGGGACGTAATTGGACCTACGCACACAATGGCCAGTTGAAAGGCTACCGCCAGCTGGAAACCGGCACTTTCCGCCCGGTTGGTCAGACCGACAGTGAGTACGCTTTCTGCTGGTTGCTGCACCAGCTTTCACTTAAATACCCGCGCACCCCTAGCCGCTGGCCACCGGTCTTCCGTTATATCGCTCTGCTGGCGGATCAACTGCGTCAGAAAGGGGTATTCAATATGCTGCTGTCGGATGGGCGCTTTGTGATGGCCTATTGCTCCACCAATCTGTATTGGATTACGCGTCGCGCACCTTTTGGTAAAGCGACGCTGCTCGATCAGGATGTAGAGATTGATTTTCAGCAGCAGACCACACCTAACGATGTGGTCACGGTGATCGCCACCCAGCCACTGACGGCGAATGAAACCTGGCACAAGATTGCACCAGGCGAATTCGCGCTATTTCACTTCGGTGAGCGGCTTGGCCTGAGCGAAGGGATTGGTACTGACAGCGGGAGCCGTGGTTGACGCATATTGCGTCATCTGGCTGCTGCTCAGCACGGGTTGGCCCAGCACGTACTGACCGTTGGCTACGCTGACCATCGGCGGCTGATGGTTTTTGACGAAGTAGTCGTAGCCTGGCTTCAACTGACGCCAGAAGGCGATGTAGTTGGATGAGCCGTGGCGTTTCAGGTTCTGATCGGTCATGCGGAACGGATAGATACTGATATCAATCCGGCTCTGGCCGTAAGCGAATGCAGCTTCGACGTAACGGTAAATCTCGTCCATATACGTGTTGGTCATCGCATAACAACCAATCGATTTGCATTCACCGTGGATCATCAGATAAGCGCCGGAATACCCCTGTGATTTATCGTAATCATTAGGGAAACCGATATTTATTGCCCGATAATACTTACTGTCGGGTTTCAGATGACGTGCGTCAACGCTATAAAAGCCTTCTGGACTTTTAAAGTCACCTTCACGGCGTTTTGGGCCGAGGCCGCCGGAGAAATTACAGATTTGGAAAGACTTTACCAAGCGGAATTCGTTGCCCATTTTGGCATACAATTCCAGCGTGCGTTCTTCTTTGAAAATCTGAATATAGACCGGTGAACCGACTAATTGCTGTTTAACTACCGGAACCTCGGGAACCTGCTCGCTGGCGCTGCAGGCCGTGATCATCGGCATAGAAAAAAGCATCGCAAACAACAGTGCGATTTTTCTCATTATTATTCCTGCTTATATTTATCTGCTGGCTCAATGTTCATGGCCAACATGCCACTGATTATTGTTTTACGGTCTTAAAACACCGTCAGATTACCAGTGTGTTCTATTTTAGCAATATGCGATATGTATAAAAAAACTACAAACTTCGATAAAAGTGAATCGACAGGCAGATTTTAACGATTAGTGATGTAAAAGGGCCAAAATTTAATTGCGTTTGCTTGACTCAGGTCACTGCCCAACGCAGAAAAATGTTGTGGAAAATGTTAATATTCCGTCTCGAATAAACCTGCTGTTAGGGTCGCAGAGCAGAGGTGTTGATGTTATCACCCTGTCTAGTATGTGGACATTCGGCGGCAGCAAAATATTAACAGCGTTTTTATCGCGCCAAAAATGGATGCAGGAGTTAATCGACGGAATGTACGTGACCCCATTTTGTCAGTGCGCAATATTTCATGTTGAGCGTGATGCCGTTGCGCCCAACCCAGAGGCTGTTGATGCAGCCTCATCATCCAGGCATCGTCAGCACCAGCCTCTGGGGCCGGTAAGACGTGTGAAACTAACCAACATCGTATAAATCCTATGATTAAAATCAGAAAAGGGTTAGATCTGCCCATTGCCGGAGCACCGATTCAGGCGATTCAGGACGGCCCAATAATTCAGCATGTCGCCCTGCTTGGGGAAGAGTACGTCGGAATGCGCCCGTCCATGCTGGTGCAGGAAGGCGATACCGTGAAGAAAGGTCAGGCGCTGTTCGAAGATAAAAAGACCCCCGGGGTTTTCTTCACCGCGCCCGCCAGTGGCCGTATTGTGGCCATCAACCGTGGTGAGCGGCGCGTATTGCAGTCGGTTGTGATCGCTGTTGAAAACGGCGGTGATGATCAACTGGCGTTTGCTCATTACCCCGCAGCTGAGCTGGCCATGCTGCCGCGTGAACAGGTCGAAAGCGAACTGCTCGCCAGCGGTTTGTGGACCGCGCTGCGCACCCGGCCGTTCAGTAAAACACCGGCTCCCGGTACCACCCCACGTGCAATTTTCGTCACCGCAATGGATAGCCAGCCGCTGGCTGCCGATCCGCAGGTGATCATTGCCGAGCAGCTAGCGGCGTTCAACGCTGGGCTGGCGGTATTGGCGCGTATGACCGACGGCAAGGTGCATGTTTGTCACGCCGCCGGCGCGAACCTGGGTAAACAGCCCGATGCGCAGGTCACCTATAACGAGTTCGCCGGCCCGCACCCTGCGGGGCTGGTGGGGACCCATATTCATTTCCTCGAACCGGTCAGTTTGAAAAAGACCGTCTGGCATATCGGCTACCAGGACGTGATTGCCATTGGCACGTTGTTCACCACAGGCAAGCTCGATACTCGTCGAGTAGTTGCGTTGGCTGGACCGCAGGTGGAAAACCCCGTGCTGCTGCGTACCCGTCTGGGCGCCAGCCTCGATGAACTGACAGCAGGCCGTTTGAAAGCCGGTGAAAACCGCGTGATTTCTGGCTCAGTGTTAAGCGGGACGCATGTCGCCGGGCCGAACGACTACCTTGGCCGTTTCCACTCGCTGGTTTCTGTACTGCAGGAAGGGCGCGATAAAGAGTTATTCGGTTGGATCGCACCGTCGCCGGATAAGTTTTCTATCACCCGCACCACGCTGGGCCACTTCCTGAAGAACAAACTGTTTGCCTTCTCGACCACCACCCACGGCGGTGAGCGTGCAATGGTGCCGATCGGTAACTATGAGCGCGTCATGCCACTGGATATCCTGCCGACGCTGCTGCTGCGTGATCTGTTGGCGGGTGACAGCGACAGCGCACAGGCGTTGGGGTGTCTGGAACTGGACGAAGAAGATCTGGCGCTATGCACCTTCGTTTGCCCCGGCAAGTATGAATACGCTCCGGTGCTGCGCGATGTGCTGACCAAGATTGAGCAGGAAGGATAACCGATGGGCCTGAAGAATTTTTTTGACAAGATAGAGCATCACTTCACTCCGGGCGGCAAGCTGGAGAAGTGGTACCCGTTATTTGAAGCGACGACGACGGTGTTTTACACCCCAGGTCTGGTAACGCGCGGCGCTTCACACGTGCGCGATGCCATCGATCTGAAACGTATGATGATCCTGGTGTGGCTGGCGGTATTCCCTGCGATGTTCTGGGGTATGTACAACGTCGGTCAACAGGCCATCCCGGCCCTGCACCACCTTTACAGCGGCGATCAGCTGCAACAGGTGCTGGCGGGCGATTGGCACTACCGGCTTGCACAATGGCTGGGGGCGTCCCTGGCGGCGGATGCCGGCTGGATCAGTAAAATGGTGCTGGGTGCCTGTTACTTCCTGCCGATCTATGCCGTGGTGTTTCTGGTCGGCGGCTTTTGGGAAGTGCTGTTTGCCATCATTCGCAAGCATGAGATTAACGAAGGTTTCTTCGTCACTTCGATTCTGTTTGCGCTGATCGTGCCACCAACGCTGCCCTTATGGCAGGCCGCACTGGGTATTACCTTTGGTGTGGTGGTCGCGAAAGAGATATTTGGCGGCACCGGGCGTAACTTCCTTAACCCGGCGTTAGCAGGGCGTGCGTTCCTGTTCTTCGCTTACCCGGCACAGATTTCCGGGGATTTGGTGTGGACCTCCGCTGACGGCTTCTCCGGCGCGACGCCGCTCGCGCAGTGGAGCGTGGGTGGGGCGCATAGCCTGAGCAACGTGGCGACCGGCCAGTCTATCAGTTGGATGGATGCTTTCCTCGGTAACATCCCCGGTTCAGTTGGTGAAGTCTCTACGCTGATGATCCTGCTTGGTGGCGCAATCATTCTGTTTGGTCGCGTGGCGTCCTGGCGCATTGTCGCCGGCGTGATGCTGGGCATGATGGCGACGGCCTTCTTGTTCAATTCCATCGGTTCTACCACCAACCCGCTGTTTGCCATGCCGTGGTACTGGCATCTGGTGTTGGGCGGTTTTGCTTTCGGCATGATCTTTATGGCCACCGACCCGGTTTCTGCCTCGTTTACCAACAAAGGCAAATGGTGGTACGGCATTCTGATTGGCGTGATGTGCGTGCTGATTAGGGTTGTCAATCCAGCCTACCCGGAAGGCATGATGCTGGCGATTCTGTTCGCCAACCTGTTCGCGCCGCTGTTCGATTATCTGGTGGTGCAGGCCAACATCAAGCGGAGAAAAGCCCGTGGCGAATGAATCTAAAAACGACAGCATCGGTAAAACGCTGCTGGTGGTACTGCTGCTGTGCCTGGTGTGTTCTGTGGTGGTGGCGGGTTCCGCTGTCGGCCTGAAGTCCAAACAGCAGGAACAGAAGTTGCTCGACAAACAGCGCAATATCCTTGACGTGGCAGGCTTGCTGCAACCGAAGATGGAAGGTGAGCAGGTTAAAGCGTTGTTCACACAACGTATCGAACCACGTTTGCTGGATTTAAACAGCGGTGAGTTTGTGACGGGCAAGGCGGCTGCGTTCGATTTGGCTGCGGCATTGCGTGACGACAGTAAAAGCGCGGCACTGCCGGCAGCTCAGGATCCGGCAGGTATCAAACGCCGCAGCAATCAGGCAGAGATTTACCTGGTGCGTGACGATAGCGGTGCGGTGAATAAAATTGTCCTGCCTGTCTACGGCACTGGCCTGTGGTCGATGATGTACGCCTTTGTTGCGTTGGATAACGACGGCAACACGGTGAAAGGGATTACTTACTACCAGCAAGGGGAAACTCCGGGGCTGGGTGGTGAGGTTGAGAATGCCAGCTGGCGTCAGCAGTGGATCGGTAAAAAGCTGTTTGATGACAACGGGCAGCCGGCGATCCGCGTAGTGAAAGGCGGGGCGCGTCAGGGGGATGACCACGGGGTGGACGGCTTGTCCGGCGCCACGCTGACTTCCAACGGTGTGCAGCATACTTTTGACTTCTGGTTGGGCGAGCACGGCTTTGGCCCGTTCCTGAAAAAAGTTCGTGAGGGAGCGCTGAAAAATGGCTGATTCCAAAGAGATTAAACGGGTCCTTTTGGGGCCGTTGTTCGACAACAACCCGATCGCCCTGCAGGTGCTTGGGGTCTGTTCTGCGTTGGCCGTGACCACCAAGCTGGAGACGGCCGTGGTGATGACCATTGCAGTGACGCTGGTAACGGCGTTCTCCAGCTTCTTTATTTCACTGATCCGCCACCATATTCCAAACAGCGTGCGCATCATCGTGCAGATGGCGATTATCGCGTCATTGGTCATTGTGGTCGATCAGCTGTTGCGTGCCTATGCGTTCGAGATCTCCAAGCAGCTGTCGGTGTTTGTCGGCTTGATCATCACTAACTGTATCGTGATGGGGCGCGCCGAGGCCTATGCCATGAAGTCGCCGCCCATCGAGAGTTTCATGGACGGTATCGGCAACGGGCTGGGCTACGGCGTGATCCTGGTGTTGGTCGGTTTCCTGCGTGAGCTGTTCGGGTCTGGCAAGTTGTTTGGCATTCCCGTGCTGGAAACGGTGCAGAACGGCGGCTGGTATCAGCCAAACGGCCTGTTCCTGCTGGCACCGAGTGCGTTCTTTATCATCGGCCTGCTGATTTGGGCGCTTCGCACCCTGAAACCAGCGCAGATCGAAAAGGAGTAATGGCCGATGGAACATTATATCAGCCTGTTTGTACGCGCAGTGTTCGTTGAGAACATGGCGTTGGCGTTCTTCCTGGGGATGTGTACCTTCCTGGCCGTGTCGAAGAAGGTATCGACCGCTTTTGGTTTGGGCATCGCGGTGACCTTGGTGCTCGGGATCTCCGTACCGGTGAACAACCTGGTCTACAACCTGATCCTGCGTGACGGCGCGCTGGTGGAAGGTGTTGATCTGAGCTTCCTTAACTTCATCACCTTTATCGGCGTCATTGCAGCGCTGGTACAGATTTTGGAGATGATCCTCGATCGCTTCTTCCCGTCGCTGTACAACGCACTCGGTATTTTCCTGCCATTGATCACAGTGAACTGCGCCATTTTCGGTGGCGTTTCCTTTATGGTGCAACGTGACTACAACTTTGCCGAATCGGTCGTGTACGGCTTCGGCTCCGGCACTGGCTGGATGTTGGCGATTGTCGCGATGGCGGGTATCCGCGAAAAACTCAAGTATGCCAATGTCCCCGCTGGGTTACGCGGTCTGGGCATTACCTTTATCACCACCGGGCTGATGGCGTTGGGCTTTATGTCCTTCTCCGGTGTTCAGTTGTAAAGGCGGGAAGAAGATATGGAAATTATTTTAGGCGTCGCGATGTTTACCGGCATCGTCATGGTGCTGGTGCTGCTCATCCTGTTCGCCAAATCAAAACTGGTGAACACCGGTGACATCGCGGTGGAAGTTAACGGCGATCTGGACAAAAGCTTTACCGCTCCGGCGGGTGACAAGCTGCTGAATATGCTCTCCAGCCAGGGGATCTTCGTTTCGTCCGCTTGTGGCGGCGGGGGATCTTGCGGCCAGTGTCGTGTCGTGATCAAAGAGGGCGGCGGCGATATCCTGCCGACCGAGCTGTCACACATCAACAAGCGTGAAGCGAAAGAAGGCTGTCGATTGGCCTGTCAGGTGAATGTGAAGCAGAACCTGAAAATCGAGTTACCGGAAGAGATCTTCGGCGTGAAGAAATGGGAGTGCGAGGTTATCTCCAATGATAACAAAGCCACCTTTATCAAAGAGCTGAAGCTGAAAATTCCTGACGGTGAAGACGTGCCGTTCCGCGCAGGTGGGTTTATCCAGATTGAAGCGCCGGCACACGACATCAGCTACGCCGATTTTGACGTACCGGACGAGTACCGTGGCGACTGGGACAAGTTCAACCTGTTCCGCTACCGTTCGGTGGTGAATGAAACCACCGTGCGTGCCTACTCGATGGCGAACTACCCGGACGAAAAGGGCATCATCATGCTCAACGTGCGTATCGCCACGCCACCACCGCGCGATCCGGACGTGCCACCGGGCATCATGTCTTCCTACATTTGGTCGTTGAAGGCCGGTGACAAGGTGACCATTTCCGGGCCGTTCGGCGAGTTCTTCGCCAAGGACACCGACGCAGAAATGATCTTCATCGGTGGCGGTGCGGGTATGGCACCGATGCGTTCGCATATCTTTGACCAGCTCAATCGTCTGAAGTCGAAGCGCAAAATTACCTTCTGGTACGGTGCGCGTTCACTGCGTGAAATGTTCTATGAGGACGATTTCAATCGGTTGCAGGAAGAGAACGAGAACTTCACCTGGCACGTGGCACTTTCCGATCCGCAGCCGGAGGATAACTGGACGGGTTACACCGGCTTTATCCATAATGTTCTGTTGGAAAACTATCTGCGGAATCACCCTGCGCCGGAAGATTGCGAATTCTACATGTGCGGTCCGCCAATGATGAACGCTGCGGTGATCAAGATGTTGAAAGATCTGGGTGTCGAAGACGAAAATATCATGCTCGATGACTTTGGTGGCTAAATGCGTGGATGGGCAATGAAGGGGTTAATAACGACGGTGGCGCTGAGCGCCACCCTGTTATTGACTGGCTGCGGGCCGGAGCAGGTGAATCTCGACGGTAAAACCATGGGGACGTCTTATTCGATCCGCTATGTTACCGGCGACGACACGCCGTCTGCCGCTAAAATACAGGCGGAGATCGACAAGCGGTTAGAGTTGGTCAACGATCAAATGTCTACCTACCGGCCGAATTCCGAACTGAGCCGCTTCAATGCCAGCCGCGTCGTGGATAAGCCTTTCCCGGTCTCTGCCGCGACGACCGAAGTGGTGCTGGAAGCGCTACGGATTAACCGCGTCACCGATGGCGCGCTGGACGTGACCGTCGGGCCGTTGGTCAATCTGTGGGGGTTCGGGCCAGAAGGGCGACCGGAAAAGGTACCGAGTGCTGCGGCACTGGAACAACGTCGCGCCTGGACGGGGATCGACAAGCTGTCGGTGCAGGGCAATGCGTTGGTTAAGCGCATTCCAGAGCTATATGTGGATCTCTCTTCGATCGCGAAAGGCTATGGTGTGGATGTGATTGCCCAATATCTGCAATCGCAGCAGGTTAAAAACTACATGGTGGATATTGGCGGTGAGGTGCGTACCCGTGGCCATAACGGCGAGAAAAAACCATGGCGTATTGCCATTGAGCGACCAACCGCCGGCATGGAGCAGAAAGCGCAACTGGTGATCCAACCGGGTGAGATGTCGATCGCCACTTCGGGCGATTACCGCAACTACTTCGAGCAGGGCGGCGTGCGCTATTCGCATACGATAGATCCCATCACCGGCCGGCCGATCCATCACCATTTAGTGTCGGTCACGGTGTTAAGCCCTACCTGTATGGCTGCCGATGGTTTGTCGACCGGGCTGAACGTTTTGGGGCCGGAACGCGGCATGGCGCTGGCGAACCTGATGGGGATCCCGGTGTTTATGATTGTGAAAACCGCGACTGGCTTTGAAGAGCGCTACTCCGATGCGTTTAAACCCTATTTGAACAATAACTCGTGAGGTCGCTATGTTGACCGTATTTATCGCCAGCTTCGTGTTGTTTCTGCTGATTGTCGGCGGGATGTCATTGGGCTACGTGTTCAAACGCAAAAGCCTGCAAGGCAGCTGTGGGGGTATTACCGCGCTGGGGATGGATAAAGTGTGTGATTGCCCTGAACCTTGCGATGCACGCAAGAAGCGTCTGGAGAAAGAGGCGATGCGTCAGAAGCAGTTGGACAAGCACCGGATTATTTGAATACAAGGGGCGCATGCAGCGCCCCTTTCGCTATCTGTTATTTGGCTTGGCGAAAGCTTTTCGCCTCGGCCGGTGAGTTGACCATCACGCCGTCTACACCCAACGCCAGCGCCTGTTGGTGTTCCGCCGGTGAGTTAATGCCGAACAGAATAATGTGTGCAGGCCCCTGCGAACGGAAGCAGTCGATCGACTCTTTATCCCAGGTCAAAAACGCCTTGGAACGCCCTTCACCCAGCGTAAATTTCTCCACGACTTCCACTTCTCGCTTCAGTTCCAACCCGTACCAGCGCGGTTGCTGATTATCGGGTTTCAGCTCGCACTGATGTGACAGGCTGATATTTGCCAGCAGATCGCGGGTTTCATCGCGCGTCTCAAAACGTTTGATGGCTTTCGGTAGCGCCTGCAGATAGTTGGCATCGGTGGAATACACGCGGGTGCGGTCCAGGCTGTTGGTTTTCTCCAATGTCGCCAACAGGGCTTTGCCGAATTGAACAGGGTCTGCGTCCGGCGACTTGATATCCAGATAGAAGTTGACCTTGGGGAACGCCGCCAGAATCTCATCCAACCTTGGAATGCCAATGCCTTTTCCGCGGAACGGGTGTGCCTCGCCTTGGGTGAATGACCAACCGGCATCGACTTTTGCCAACTGCGCGGCGGTAAAGGCGGAAACCAATCCCTGTTCGTTGGTCAGCGCTTTCAGATCAGAAGGGCGATACAGCACGATCGCGCCGTCTTTGGATTCCTGTAAGGTGATCCAAATGGCGTCTGCGCCGTTTTTCAGTGCCGTTTCTATAGCGACGCGGGTGTTTTCAGGCGCGTCGGCGGTGCCACCCCGGTGCGCAATAATGGCAGGGGCGGCCTGAGTGGCAATGGATATCAGAGATAAAGCAGAAGCCAACAAATAGACAGATAATGTTTTCATGTAGGGCACCATCCTGTGCGAGGCGTTATGGTTGTCAGTCACTGGGGGGATTAATTTTCACAGCGTACTATTGAAAAATTACGCTTTTTTAACAAGTCGAAGATAATTGGTTGAAACCCTGTTTTCTTCGAACTGAACCGAGGCTTGAGCTTTCTCTTTTTGCCTGTATACTTATACAGTATTATTGGAGGCGCAATGCGTAAAATCATTCATGTCGATATGGACTGCTTCTTCGCAGCGGTAGAAATGCGCGACGATCCCAGTTTGCGTGAGATTCCGCTGGCGATCGGCGGCAGTGCCGATCGGCGCGGGGTGATCAGCACCGCCAATTATCCTGCGCGTCGTTATGGTGTGCACAGCGCGATGTCGACAGCGATGGCACTCAAGCTTTGCCCGCATCTTAAACTGCTGCCAGGCCGTATGGCTGCCTATAAAGAAGCCTCGCAACACATCCGCGAAATATTTGCGCGCTACACCCCGCTGATTGAACCGTTATCCCTGGATGAAGCCTATCTGGATGTGACCGACTGCACCCAGTGCAACGGTTCGGCGACGCTGATCGCCCAGCAAATCCGTCAGGCTATTTCCGATGAGCTGAACCTCACCGCGTCTGCCGGTATTGCCCCCATCAAGTTCCTCGCCAAGATTGCTTCAGAGCTCAATAAGCCGAATGGCCAATACGTCATCACGCCGGCACAGGTGCCGGCATTTTTACAGCAACTGCCGCTGAGCAAAATCCCCGGCGTGGGGAAGGTGACCGCAAAACGGTTGGAAGAGGTGGGGCTGATCACCTGCGCAGACGTGCAACAGTACGATCTTGCTGCTCTGTTAAAGCGCTTCGGCAAGTTTGGCCGTGTGCTGTGGGAGCGCTGCCAGGGGATAGATCTGCGTGAGGTTTCGCCAGAACGGCTGCGTAAGTCGGTGGGGGTTGAGCGTACGCTGGCGGAAGATATCCATGACTGGGAGGAGTGTGAAACCTTGATCGTCGATAAGCTCTATCCCGAGCTGGAGACGCGGTTGCGTAAAGTGAAACCGGATCTGCACATTGCCCGCCAAGGGGTGAAGCTGAAGTTCCAGGATTTCCAGCAAACGACGCAGGAACACGTCTGGCCGGTGCTCAATAAAGACGACTTGATCAACGTGGCACGGCAGGTATGGCGCGAGCGGCGTGAAGGGCGTGGGGTGCGGCTGGTCGGCTTGCACGTAACGCTGTTGGACCCGCAACTGGAGCGTCAGCTGCTGCTGCCGTGGGAATAATAAAGGCGCAATGCAAGATTGCGCCTTTATGTAAACGGCTCGGTCATTTTTGGGGTTCAGCGTGCCGAACCCGGCAGATTACGCGCGCTCCGGGATAGCCTTCAACAGTGCGGTCAGCAGCTTCCAGTACAGGCCCACGCTTTCGATATGCACTTGTTCATCCGGCGAGTGTGGCCCGGTAATGGTTGGCCCAATTGATACCATATCCATATTTGGATACGGCTTTTTGAACAGGCCGCATTCCAGACCGGCGTGGATCACCATGATGTTTGGCGTCTTGTTAAACAGATCCTGGTAGATCTCACGCACCAGGTGCATGACCGGTGAGTCAGCATCTGGCTGCCAGCCCGGGTAGCCCCCTTTTGGTGCCACTTTGGCGTTAGCCAATTGGCCCAGAGCGGTCAGCATACCCACCACATAATCTTTGCCACTGTCGATCAGTGAACGGATCAGGCAGATGATTTCTGCTTCGCTGTCGTTGGTGGTGACCACGCCCACGTTCAATGAGGTTTCTACCACGCCTTTGACTGCGTCGCTCATGCGGATCACGCCGTTTGGCGTGCCATTAAGCAGCGCGACGAAACGCTGTTGGCAGTCGGCGGTCATTGCCTGAGATGCACTGGTGGTTGGCTCCAACAGCACGGTAATGTTTTTCTCTTTCGCGGCCAGTTCGTTTTGCAAGGTTGCCAGAAACGCCTGGGTCAGCGCTTTCAAGGCATCGGCTTTTTCGGCCGGTACGGCAACCACTGCAGAGGCTTCACGCGGGATAGCATTGCGCAGGGTACCGCCGTTCAGATCCAGCAGGCGCAGGCTCAACTCAGCGGTATGATCAAACAGGAAGCGTGCCAGCAGTTTGTTGGCGTTGCCCAGACCCACGTGGATATCGGCACCGGAGTGACCGCCTTTCAGGCCCTTGATCGTCAGCTTCAGGGTCTGATAACCGGCAGGTACGGCTTCGCGCTGCAGTGGCAGGGTGGTGATGAAATCAATACCACCGGCGCAACCCATGTAGATCTCGCCTTCTTCTTCGGAGTCGGTGTTGATCAGGATATCCGCTTGCAGCCAGTTAGCTTGCAGCCCGAACGCGCCGTCCATACCGGCTTCTTCGGTCATGGTCAGCAGCACTTCCAGCGGGCCGTGCTCAACGCTGTCGTCGGCCAGCACTGCCAGGGCAGAAGCCATACCGATACCGTTGTCGGCCCCCAGCGTGGTACCGCGTGCTTTAATCCACTCGCCGTCAATGTACGGCTGAATCGGATCCTTGGTGAAGTCGTGCACCGTGTCGTTATTCTTCTGTGGCACCATATCCAGGTGCGCCTGCAGGGCGACGGGCTTGCGGTTTTCCATGCCTTTGGTGGCAGGTTTACGCAGCAGAATGTTGCCTACATGGTCACGTTCGGCGTGCAGGTGTTTCTCTTTCGCCCACTCGAGGATGTGCTGTGCCAGCGCTTCTTCATGATAAGAAGGATGCGGAATAGAGCAGATTTTGGCAAAAATATCCCACAGCGGCTGTGGTGAAAGTTGAGACAATTCAGACACTATAAGTCTCCTGTAACAGCATTCTCGGCAAGGCGGGAATGCCGCTCGGTTAGGGTTAGGGGCATCTGTGCGGCTTTGGCACGATCTCCAGAGAATATCACTTTATTCCGGGCGGTGCCCGTACCGTATTGCGCTGTTTAAGCGCTTGATCACACTCGTTTGACGCGTCATTGCTCATTTATTCAGCATCAATCACCAGACGAATTACTTATGAATTCCACGGTTCAACTGGTATTTGGTGCGTCCAGTCTTTATAATCTCGCGCAACCTTTTTTCCCCTGATTACTGAGTAAGCCGCACCACTGCTGGCTGGGACACCATTCTATGAGCGAAAAATACGTTGTTACCTGGGATATGCTGCAAATGCAAGCGCGCAAGCTGGCTCACCGCCTGCTGCCTGCTGACCAATGGACAGGCATTATTGCCGTAAGCCGCGGCGGCCTGGTGCCGGCAGCCTTACTGGCCCGTGAGTTGGGTATTCGCCACGTGGATACCGTCTGCATTTCCAGCTATGACCATGACAACCAACGCGAAATGAAAGTGCTCAAGCGTGCGGAAGGCGACGGCGAAGGCTTTATCGTGATCGACGATCTGGTGGATACCGGCGGCACCGCGAAAGCGATCCGTGATATGTACCCGAAAGCGCATTTCGTCACCATCTTCGCCAAGCCGGCGGGTCGCCCGCTGGTGGATGACTATGTGGTTGATATCCCGCAAGACACCTGGATCGAACAGCCATGGGACATGGCGGTGACCTTCGTGCCACCGATCGGCGGCCGTTAAGTTCGCCACACTGATTCGTGAAAACGCCCGGCTTTGCCGGGCGTTTTTGTTTCTGATATTCGCCACTGGGCCATGGGGTGTGCATCAAGGTAGCAAGCGAGCGGGGCCGGCACAGATGTCGCTTCAAGTATGACGGGTATATCGCGCCAGAGTTCGGTACACTACCTCGAGTTAATTAGTAGGCTGTTTGCGGCCTACGGCCAGATTTACGGAGGCTGTTGTTACCATGGCACAGGCCAACCTTTCTGAAATCCTGTTTAAACCCTCATTTAAGCACCCAGAGACCTCGACACTGGTCATGCGTGCGCGCAACAAAGTCAGTGCAGAGCTGCATTCCACGCTAGAAGGCAATACCGTCAGTAACTGGTATCGCATGCTTAACCCCCTACTGTGGACCTGGCGCGGTGTCGATCCGATCGAGATCAACGAAGTGCTGGCGCGCATTGCGGTCGCAGATGTGGAACACACCAACGACAAGTGGCTCGATACCGTGGTCGGTTACCGTAACGGCAACTGGATCTACGAGTGGGTACACCAGGGCATGCGCTGGCAGCAGAGCGCGCTGGAACAGCAAGATCCCCTGATCGGTGGGCAGCACTGGCTGAACGCCGCCAATTTTTACAGCATCGCCGGTTACCCGCACCTGAAAGGGGATGAGCTGGCCGAACAGGCTGAAGCGCTGTCCTGTCGGGCCTACGAAGAGGCCGCGCTGTTACTGCCGTACCAGTTGAAAGAGCTGGAGTTCCGCATTGAGGGCGGCAGCAGTATCACCGGGTTCCTGCATATGCCAGAGAAAGGCGAAGCGCCGTTCCCAACGGTACTGATGTGCGGCAGTTTGGACACGTTACAGACCGATTATCACCGCTTTTTCCGCGACTATCTGGCACCGCATGGCATTGCCATGCTGACCATTGATATGCCTTCTATCGGTTCTTCTTATAAGTGGAAACTCACGCAAGATTCCAGCTTCCTGCACCAGCAGGTGCTCACTCAACTGGCCTCGGTGCCGTGGGTTGATCATCAGCGGGTGACGGCGTTTGGCTTCCGTTTCGGCGCCAACGTCGCCGTCCGTCTTGCCTACCTGGAGCCGCAGCGGCTGCGGGGTGTGGCTTGTCTGGGGCCGGTGGTGCACCGCTTGTTGTGCGACATCAACACGCAGCGACACGTGCCGGATATGTATATGGACGTGCTGGCCAGCCGCATGGGCATGGCCAACGCGTCGGATAACGTGTTGAAGATTGAGCTGAACAGTTATTCGCTGAAAACCCAGGGATTGTTGGGCCGCCGCTGTCCGACGCCGATGTTGGCCGGTTACTGGGATCAAGATCCCCTCAGCCCGAAAGAGGAAGCGCAACTGATCGCGTCGTCTTCTATGGACGGCAAGCTGATCGCCATACCGCGCGCGCCTGTCTACAGCAGTTTCCACAAGGCATTGCTACAGATGACACATTGGATGAAAGATAAAATGCGTTAAATAGTTGCTAAATTTTAACAATTTGTTAAAAAGAGTGGTCTACATTGAGGAGGTTAAAGAATGACGTTACCGAGTGGTCACCCTAAAAGCCGACTAATGAAACGTTTCGCCAGCTTGGGGCCGTATCTGCGTGAAGGGCAGTGTGAGAACGACCGTTTTTTCTTTGATTGTTTAGCCGTTTGCGTCAATGTTAAGCCCGCACCAGAGAAACGCGAGTTCTGGGGCTGGTGGATCGAACTGCATGCTGAAGATACGCGCTTCACCTACGCCTATCAGTTCGGCCTGTTTGATAAAGAAGGGCATTGGACGCCGGAAAAGATTAAAGATACTGAAGTCAAAACCAAGCTGGAAACTACCCTGCGTGATTTCCACCGCCGCCTGGGCGAACTGCTGAACACAATGGAACTGACGTTAGAGCCCGCCGCTGATTTCAAAGAAAAACTGATTAAACTTTCCGCCTGACCCCGTTTGACCACAAGTATTCTGCTGATTTCGCGTTGTGCCTGTTGGCATAACGCGTCTCTCCTGTTACAAAGTCCCTAGTATTATTCTTCTCATCTTATACGGCAGAAACACTATGAACGGCAGCCAGACACTGGTTGTGAAATTGGGCACCAGCGTGTTGACCGGCGGATCGCTGCGTCTTAACCGTGCCCATATTGTCGAACTGGTACGCCAGTGCGCACAACAGCATGCAGCGGGTCACCGCATCGTTATCGTGACTTCCGGCGCGATTGCCGCCGGGCGCGAGCATTTGGGTTACCCCGAACTCCCCGCCACCATCGCCTCTAAGCAGCTGCTGGCGGCGGTTGGGCAGAGCCGGTTGATCCAACTGTGGGAACAACTGTTTTCCATTTACGGTATCCACGTCGGGCAGATGCTGCTGACGCGTGCCGATCTGGAAGACCGTGAACGCTTCCTCAACGCACGCGACACCATGACGGCGCTGCTGGACAACCGTATCGTGCCGGTAATCAATGAGAATGACGCGGTCGCGACCGCAGAAATCAAGGTGGGCGACAACGATAATCTGTCGGCACTGGCGGCGATCCTCGCCGGGGCCGATAAGCTGTTGTTGCTGACCGATCAGCAGGGGTTATACACCGCAGACCCACGTAACAACCCGCAGGCGGAGCTCATCCGTGAAGTGCACGGCATCGACGACGCACTGCGCGCCATCGCTGGCGACAGTGTTTCCGGCCTGGGTACCGGCGGTATGGGGACCAAACTGCAAGCCGCTGACGTGGCCTGCCGCGCCGGTATCGACGTGATCATCGCCGCCGGCAGCAAGCCAGGCGTCGTGGGCGACGTGATTGAAGGCAAACCGGTGGGCACGCGTTTCCATGCGCTGGAAACCCCGCTGGAAAACCGCAAACGTTGGATCTTTGGTGCACCACCGGCCGGCGAGATCACCGTAGACGACGGTGCCGTCGACGCCATTATGGCGCGTGGCAGTTCGCTGCTGCCGAAGGGCATCCGCGAAGTTAAAGGCGATTTCTCCCGTGGTGAAGTGATCCGCATTCGCAACCTGGCGGGGCGCGATCTGGCGCACGGCGTCAGCCGCTACAACAGCGACGCGATGCGCATGATTGCCGGGCATCACTCACAGGAAATCAGCGAAATTCTCGGTTATGAATACGGCCCGGTGGCAGTGCACCGCGACGATATGATAGTCAGTTAAGGAGTGAGCATGCTAGAGCAAATGGGGAAGGCCGCCAAACAGGCTTCCTGGCAACTGGCGGTGCTGAGCACGGCGAAGAAAAATCAGGTGTTGTCGGTGATTGCCGACAGACTGGAAGCCGAAAGCGAAGTGATTTTACAGGCTAATGAACAGGACATGGCACAGGCACGCGCCAGCGGGATGACCGAAGCGCTGCTCGATCGCCTGTTGCTGACCCCGGCGCGGCTGGCAGCGATCGCCAACGACGTGCGCCAGGTGTGCCGTTTGAACGACCCGGTCGGCCACGTATTGGACGGCAGCCTGCTGGACAGCGGGCTGAAGCTGGAGCGCCGCCGTGTGCCACTCGGCGTGATTGGCGTGATTTATGAAGCGCGGCCGAACGTCACCATCGACGTCGCCAGCCTGTGCCTGAAAACCGGCAACGCGGTTATCCTGCGTGGCGGCAAAGAAACGCACCACACCAACCAGGCGACGGTGAAAGTGATCCAGCAGGCGCTGGAACAGTGCGGCCTGCCGGCTGCAGCGGTGCAGGCGATTGAAAGCCCGGATCGCGCACTGGTGAATGAGCTGCTGCGTCTGGATCGCTACGTTGATATGCTGATCCCACGCGGTGGTGCTGGCCTGCACAAGCTGTGCCGCGAACAGTCGACCATTCCGGTGATCACCGGTGGTATCGGTGTTTGCCACACTTACGTTGACGACAGCGTTGATTTCGACAAGGCGTTGACGGTCATCGAGAATGCCAAAATCCAACGTCCAAGCGCCTGTAACTCGCTGGAGACGTTGCTGGTGAACCGTAATATCGCTGCTGAGTTCCTGCCTGCGCTGAGCACCCGAATGGCTGCAGTTGGCGTCACTCTGCATGCCGCAGAGAACGCGATGCCGCTGTTGCAAGACGGCCCGGCAACGGTGGTGGCGGTAGCGGCGGAGGATTATGACGACGAATGGCTGTCGCTGGACCTGAACGTGGCGCTGGTGGATGACATCGATCAGGCCATCGACCATATCCGTACCCACGGCACCAGCCACTCCGACGCGATCCTTACCCGCTCACTGAGCAGCGCCGAGCACTTTGTGCGTGCGGTGGACTCCAGCGCGGTATACGTCAACGCCAGCACCCGCTTCACCGACGGCGGCCAGTTTGGCCTGGGCGCAGAAGTGGCCGTCAGCACCCAGAAACTGCATGCCCGCGGCCCAATGGGCCTGGACGCACTGACCACCTATAAGTGGATCGGCTATGGCGACGATTTGGTTCGCAGTTAACTTTTAGTACGGCGTTTAGATTACGGTAGGGGCGCAGCATGCTGCGCCCTTTTTGCATTTGAGGGATATCAAAACGTTTGAAGACCGATACTAATATATCTTAGTTTGTAGTGTTGCTGGCTTAAGCGAAACCGAATCTAACGGTCGGCTTTGCGCTAGAGGTGGGCGCAAAAATTAGGGATCAACTCAAATCCACAATGTCCCCTGAGGCTGAATCATTCCATCCAGCCACGAGCTGGAAACTTTGTGATTAAGATCTAAGTCGGTACATATGTTACATATGCATATCTGACTTCCGGCAGTGCATCCTCCACAGATTCCTCTACGATACGTTTTAATTCAGCATGCTGACGATCACTGCGACGTAGAATTTCTCCCGCAAGTCTGACACATGCGGCACGGACAAATGAGACACTGACTGATTCTCTGCTGAAAGGGACAATATTACTGTATGCCGCGTTATCAAAAATAATAGGTAAGGTATCAATTAACGATGCATTGCTATCTGCGTCCAGAAAACCTTTACAGTACATCTCATTTGCTGTCCAGATAAGCGACTGGAGTCCGGTCATCCGACCCGACTCAACAACCATGATAAAACGAGCTATCAGGTTTTCGATTATGGGTGACTGCGTTTGCTCTCGCCAAGCTAGTAAAGCATATGCGGCATACGCGATTGTATTAGAATCTTTTGTTTGTAATTCCCTGCGGAGAATTTTTTCCAGACTTGATGGAGGGACTGTGCCTTCACAAACAAAACGTGGTAGTGCAACAAGTAATACCGGGATATTGTATTCTTTAAAGAAATCATAAATTCTCTTAAAGTTCATCTCTGTAAGCGCCGACTGAGGCAGAGACGGTACGATCGAGCGGGCGAGTGCTTTGCCAATCATATTTGCGCATTGTTCGTTTTCATGCTGTGAGAACCCCAGAACATCTTTCTTTTCCCTTTGCGCTCGCCACATTACCATTCGGTTGAAGAAATCACTTGCCTGCTCTGGCTCAGGCAATTCCTTTGCCCTTTCATCCAGCGCTACATTAATAATATTTGCAAGACGGGTTTGATTGAACAAGCTGTCACCCTCTGCATCAAAGAGATATTTTCTAACGAGCTTTCTTACGACATTCGGGGCCGGGGAAGGAATCTCAAGCAATACATAAGTAAATAATCCCGTTGCCGGTAAAACCGTGATATCAGGTTTATCACCCCATACTCGTTTCTGGATTTTTCCCAGTTCATCTTTCGTCAGAAAGCCCTTTGATATCAGCGGGAGCAAGCGTTCCAGTGCGGGCCCGCTTTTTGGGGTATTAGGTACAATCTGGTCAATAATGGCATCTATCCGGCGATCGATTGCCGAATTCTGCGATCGCTCTCCGGGAAATTGAATAACGGGATTTATCCATTCGCGCTGGTCACTGTTATTAGTTTCAGACGTAAGCGGAACGCTTAATGCATCAGAAAGAATGCGGAATTGCTGGTTTTCTGGGATGCTTTCAAGGGAAAACTCTGCCAAATGGCGCAGCGCATCGCTGAGCCAAGCATGCTGGAGCTCGGAATTATTACACAACGAACAGGCAAGCTGAAAATGCGTGATTGCCTGTTCAGGTGTTGTTCGTACGGAAATTCGCGCCAGGACCTCAATAAACACGCGTAACCGGCCCAGAGCATAACCACGACCATTCTCGGGGTCTCTGGCCAGCTTTGCCACCCAGTAATCAATAGCCGGTTTACACCGGCTGAGTAAGGTATCCACATCCGTCTGTGGCAAGCATGCAATTTTGATCCTGGAAAAAACGCTATTTATGACATCGCAGTTATCGCTGTTTGCCGAGCGGATAGCGAGTGTGAGGCAGTGGAGATTACTCATCTCCTCCAGGTCTGTAAGTCTGGCTGCTGCGTCTGTTAGGAAACTTGAATGCTGCCAGCGCAGTGGGATACCTACCGTAGCAGAAAGCCCTTCAAACAACTGGAGCGGATGCAATTCATTACTGTGTGTTATCCGGTTGGCGTTATCTCTGTAATATCCAGCTTCGAATGAGGGTTCAATAGTCTTTTGTTTCTGCTGTTCTTCACGCGCCTTGTTGATACTTTTACGGAGATTTTCAAGATGATCCCAGGGATTGCATTTTGAACTCTGATGATCCGCTGAAATCGTTTCAGAATCATTTTTAGTGGACCAGAAAGTTGTCGTCCGCAGCATCCACTGTACCCATGCCAACCGGGACTGGATATATAACGAGTTTCGACTGTGCCGGTATTGACCAAGAAGTTCACGATGGGCTTCAGCAATGTATTTTTCACCTTGTTCAAACTTTCCCAGTTCTGAAAAGAGAGCTGCCTTTCTCAGCTTCCATACAGCACTGAGGTCTTCAATCTGATCGGCATATTTATCCAGTGCTGAATAATCAAAGATATCACGTGCAATAAGTGCCTGTTGATAGGTCAGTTCGTTGTGGCTTTCAGGCCAGTATTTTGCCCCTTTTTCGAGGATCGTGTGGGTGAGCTGGTAAACGTAGCTACTTTCTTCAGATATTATCCAGCGAGTGTTTTTCAAAAGAAAAAGTGCAATTTCCAGTTGCTGCTTTTTACTGAGCGTACAGGGGAATGCAGGATCACACACCTTGAGTAATTCCTTTGACAGCCAGGAAGGAGCTACGTCGAATGTTTTTTCAAGGCGCCAGACCATTTCATACAAGAGTGATTCCCGGCTGTTTGCAGACATCAGTGGTAAATGCTGTGGGCGAGGCCAAGGATAATTGATCTGCGTTCTCAGTTCCCAGCGTATGTATTCTGGACAAATCAACCAGCCGGGATAAGACTCCCGGTCTTGCCTGAGTGACGGTAGTTGATCTTCCAGCATCTTTGCGCCATATGCTGGATCCTGTTTTTTATTATATTCATCTTCAGTAAAGGTTTTAGGATGCAGTTGCGTAGGTTGCCATTCCCAGGTTGGGGCGGGTTTACTATCTTCAAGAAACCGGAGAAACAGTTTTGTTGCTTCAAGATGTTTCGTGTCGTGATCGTCAAATTCTGCAACGAGGTCGCTAAGATCGATTGGAGCAACATTGATGGAATCAAGGTATTTCCGCTTCGGACCATTTAGATGCAGTGCACCGACAAGGTAAATACGTCGGGAGTGTGTGGCGAGATTATCTCTTACCCATCCGGCCCATTGTAAAAAATTAGGGTCATCGCCGGAGAAGCCCAGTAAGCAGAGTTCATTTTCGATAAAGACCTGACGAGCAAAATTAACGAACGCGGCACAGGATTGCGGATATCTTCGATAATCTTCTTGGGTAAAAATCAGTTCACTCGTAACATCTATTGTACCATGAAGTTTCACGATTCGCGGGGATCTGCAGCCAGAAAGATCGCCCTGTTTATTGACAACACTGTATACGCGGCTGTGAAGCTCGGCGGAGGCGCGTTCAAGTAGAGTATCCCAGTTAGTTGTTAACACTTCTGACCAGGGAAACTTCAGGAGGTTCTGGTGGAGTTCGCCCGGGCACCAGGCTACATCATTTATCTCATTCTTGATCAAATCATGGAGCGCCTGTTTACCGAAAAAAGCACAGTATTCCTCTGCCAGACGAAGTGGATCATTACTCCAGGATTTTAGCTCTGTGGTAAGTGTTTGTGAAAAATCATTCCACAATGGCAGTTTCTTACGTGCATCGCCGGACGTGGCAGCACTTCTGCTGAATCCCGCGCCAACCATTACTGCAGCACCATGATAGGTGTTGTCCTGTTGCCACAATGAAGACGCTAGTTTTTTTAACGCCGGGTAGTCAGGGAGAGATGAAATTTTCTTATCCACGCGCCTAAATCCAGATTTGTTCAAAAAGTTGAAACAACTATGATTACTTTATCACTCATGCAGGTCATAAAACACTAACATGAGATCCCTTATGAGCTATTGAGGTGAGTATTACAGTTACTACCTCAAAGTGAGGCTGTTTCCAAAGCGAAGATCGCAGGTATGAGATTACCGGAGAAAACGATATCGGTTGACTTTTACAGCTATCGTACATCCTTAGGTTTCTTTAAAGTGGGTTTGCATTCATGCAGCATTCAGAATATTAATATATATTGAGAGAGTGCGAAATTTAGCCGCCATAGAATATTTATTTCTGTAGGATGGAGGATACGCTTGTGCCCGGAAAGCGGAAATATCATTACAGTCGTAAAGATAAAATCTACCTTTCTTTTCCTCCTTTGCCAAGTAACCGAGAATCCAATGGATTTTGATGATATGAAGTGTGTTGTTGCAAAAGACTGTCTGGTTAATATCAGTGATTTAGTGCTCATTTAATTCACAATGATGAAAACTACCTTCTTGAACGGTCAGTCTATTCTGAATAGCGGATACTCTTCGTGATGCTGGCTATATGGTCTTTGTAATATGTCTATCTAACAAGAATTACATATGTGAAGATTTTTCATTAACCAATTTTTATCAAATGATTATATTGATTTTTGTGATATGTAGTGAGATATGCTGAAATTGATCTTTTTAATCTCATAATGCAAAAGTCGTAGGTTCGATTACGCGTTTACAACAAATGAATTCGCCCACCAATCCGTTCCATAACCGCTCCAGCATCCACCCCAAGCAGCCTGGAGATAAGAGCAAACTCCACCACATCCAGCTTGCGTTCGCCGTTCTCAACCTTGGCGACAAAGGACTGCGGGCGGCCCAGCGCCTCGGCCAGCTTGGCCTGAGTGATGCTTTTTTCTATACGAGCATCCCGAAGTATTTTTATAACTAATTGATACTCGGTTGAATAAACTGAAGTCATGGCGTTTTCCGCGAGTGATATCCCAAAATCGAATATCTGCCATTGCTGCAATTATCCCAAAACGGGATAATTAAGTCATCAGATAACCAGGAGGATTAAGCATGATGGATAAACGTGATTGGCACCCAGCGGACGTGATTGCTGCTTTAAAGAAGAAGGGAACAACGTTATCAGCAGTGCCCAGAGAGGCGGGACTGGCTTCCTCTACTTTGGGCAATGCACTGGCGCGGCATTGGCCGAAGGGTGAGCGATTGATTGGCGAGGCTTTGAATCTGTCACCTGCGGAGATATGGCCTTCAAGATACACTGAACCTGTAAACAGGGAATGAGCAGGGCGAGCATTTTGCATCAAAACTCGGCAAAGTTTAGCGATGATAACAGTAGATACAAATATGGGGGCTGGACAGTAAACACCACCCACGCCCCCATTATTACCCATCAATATCCCACGCTATTTCTTAACCATAAGGTGCTTACGTTCTTCTTTGCTCATCGCCTTGTTTGAGCTGGAAATAACGCAGTTATATTCTTTGCCTTTATTAATAATCATAAAGGTGCTGACGGGGTTTTTAAAATCCTTGTCGATGGTGAAATAAACATAGTCCTGCGGCAACACATTAGGTTTAAAGGCACCAAACGCATAAACCCCTTCCAGACCCAGTGCCGATAAATCAATCGTCAACTCCATCGGTTGCGTGGCCATTGGGGACGGCAGCATAGATTTTGCGGACATCATCATAGAGCTGGGGTTAACGGTGTATTCGCTGGTGACTTTCATGCCGACATACTTGGATGTGGGCATCGAAAGCTCTTTCATACAGGCGGCATCGTGCTTGGGTGCAGGGCTGCCATTTTCTTGTACGGCATGGACGTGTTCCAGGGTGACCGTCTCTTTGCCGGTCACCGGTTGTTTGCTGTCTGCTGCCTGTGCCATACCAACCATAGTGATGGCGGCAACTGTCGGTAGAATAATGCCAGTCATTACTTTCATTACTTTTCTCCTGACTTTTTATGAATGGAAAGCCTTATTAACTTTCCTGTGTGTGTAGTCGGTGGGATCTAATTAATAAAGTCATAGGCAGCACTCTGTCGTCTCATATAAATATGAGAAATGACGAGTTAACCCGAAAATTAACTGGCGTTTTTAAGCTGTATAAAATGAATGTTGTTTTAACGTTGTCGGCCAGTTGGCTGGCATATTCGTTGTATGAATAACCTTAGTCAAAATCTGGAATAGATACAACTCGACATATAAGAATTTTTTATCTTGAATTTAAGGTCGAGTTGGCGGGTTGATATAACTCATTTTCTTACAGAGGGTTATGTTTTTCTACGGTAAATTTGTCAGCTCTGTTTGCCTGCAATCAGGTCTTCCTCTAATTAATGAGGATATTTATTATTTAAATTGATATGTATGCATGTGGTCATTATTGCTTTGATTATTTTCTTACCTGGAATAGGTGCTCTGTAATAAACAGCCCTTTAACCAAGGGTCTATCAGCCGCAGGGCGGTTTATTAACATTTGATGTTAGCGCTTATTTAACCACGGCAGCATCCGCACCAGCGCGTTGTCCTTCACGATGTAGTGATGGAACAGCGCAGCGGCGGCATGCAGCCCAATCAGCCAGTAGCCAAAAGAGGCGAGCGTCTTGTGCCAGCCGATGATAGCCCGCGCCTGCGGGCGGTCGGCAACGTCGGCAAAGGGCATTGGCAAACCGAATAGAAACCACTCTTTACCGCCCAGATAGCGGGAATAGACACCCAGAACCGGCAGTGTCAGCAGTAAGAGGTAAATCAGGCTATGCACCAAATGAGCCGCGCCGGTTTGCCATTTTGCCGGTTTAGGGGCAATAGCGGGGCTGGTGTGGCGCCAGCGCAGGAACAGGCGGGCGATCATCAAGACAAAGACCGTTACGCCGCAACTGAAGTGGGTCACGACCAGCACGTACCATAACGGGGTGCCTGGCAGGGTAAAACCTCTCAGCTCAATCGTTGTGCAGGTCACGACCAGCAGGATCGCCACCAACCAGTGCAGGCGGATCTGCATTGGCATATAAGAGTTCTGCACCGGGTTACCTTTTGATGTTAAATCGTCTAGCTGCTGAGAGTAACGAAATGTTACAGGCGAGGAAAGCGCCGGATGCGAATTTCATCCGGCGCGGCAGTCACACTCAGTTTACCTTGGCTTTGGCAAAGTCACTGCCGTTAACGTCAACCACATAACCGCTAACGTTGCTGCGGGTGGCGTAGAACACCTTGCCGTTAGCCAGTGGCAGCAGCGGAGCCTGTTGGGCAAAAATCACCTGCGCTTGCTGATAAAGCTTGGCGCGTTCGGCAGGGACGCTGACCTGAATCGCCTGCTGGATCAGTTTGTCATAGCTGCTGTCGCACCAGCGGGCCGCGTTGGCACCGGTTTGCACGCCAGCGCAGTTGAGCAGGGTAGCGAAGTTATCCGGGTCGCCGTTATCCGACATCCAGCCGTACAGGGCGCTCTGTTGTTCCCCTTTGCGCAGCCCGGCCAGGTACTGGCCCCACTCCCAGGTGACGATTTTGGCTTTCACACCCACTTTCGCCCAGTCGTTTTGGATCATCTGGGCAATTCGCCGTGAATTAGGGTTGTAAGGTCGCGCCACCGGCATCGACCAGATGTCGGTCTCAAACCCTTTCTCCAAACCGGCCTGCTTCAGCAGTTCACGGGCTTTTTCCGGGTTGTAAGCGTATTCAGGCAGTTTGTCGTTATAGCCCAGCATGCCCGGCGGCAATATCGAATAGGCCGGTGTGCCGCTGTCTTTAAATACCGCAGCCACAATCGCCTTTTTGTCTACCGCGTAGCTCAGCGCCTGGCGCACCAGCACGTTATCAAACGGCTTCTTCTGGGTATTGAACGCCAGATAGCCGACGTTCAGGCCGTCGATACTGTTCAACTGCAAGTTTTTGTCGCTCTTGATGGCGTCAAATTGCTCCGCCAGCGGAGCAGGGATGATCTGGCACTCGTTGGTTTTCAGCTTGGCCAGCCGGGTTTCAGGGTTGGGTGTAATGGAAAAAATCAGGTGCTTGCTGGCCACTTCGCCCTGCCAGTAATGGGGGTTGGCGATGTAGCGGATCAGTGAGTCCTGTTTGTACTGTTGCAGTGCGAACGGACCGGTGCCGATAGGCCAGTTATCGACATTTTCCGGCGTGCCTTTTTTCAGCATGGCGTCGGCATATTCGGCGGAAAGGATCGACGCAAAATCCATTGTCCAGTCAGCCAGGAACGCGGCGTTAGGCTGGCTCAGCGTAAAGCGCACGTGGTCGTTATCCACTGCCTCTACCTTGGTGATCAACGTGTCCAGCCCGGTGTCGGTAAAGTACTCGTAGTTGCCGCCGGATACCTTGTGATACGGATTATTGGGGTCTTTTTGACGCATCACGGTGAACACGACGTCCTCGGCGTTGAAGTCACGCGTGGGGGTGAAGAACTTGTTGCTGTTGAATTTCACGCCTTTACGCAGCGTAAAGGTGTAGGTTTTGCCATCCGGGCTGATGGTCCACTCGGTCGCCAGTGAAGGCGCCGGAGTTTTATCGCTTTCACGCAACGTCAGCAGGCGGTTGTACAACACCTGCGACGTCGCGATAAAGGTGGTCCCAGAGCTGGAAAGCTGCGGGTTGAATGATTCGGGTGAGGCCACGGTGCAATAGACCAGAGTATCCGTGGCGGCCAGTGCGCTGCCCGCCGCCAACAAACCGGTTCCCGCCAATAACAGACCCACAGTGCTTTGTTTAAAATGCATAAAATGGATGGCTCCCTCAGGTTAATCGAGGACACTGCCGCCGCTGTGGCATTCAGGCAGCCCTCAATTTAAATATAAGTGATTGATCGCGAATATGGGAGCTAGCTGTCGATTGTTGTTTTTGTCACAGCATCCTCAACAGCGCTTTTCGGTATAGAGCCTTCCCGGTCAGGCAAATTTACAGTATGAACAGGTTGTTCTATATTCATGAAAATGATAATAAGTGTTATTATCATTTTCATTTGTAACCGAACCGAAACATCTTCTGTGCGTTGTCATGGCCTTGCAAAAGGCGGATGCGCCGTCCCGTTTTACGTGCGCCAGGGGGGCAAGCACGCAAACCACAATAAAAAGGATCACGCCAGGTTGCCTGTGTATAGGGCGGCAGGCCGTATCCGGTATTTACCCCGTATTGGCCGTTATTAGACGCAATCTGCGGCGGCGGGGTTTTGGCTTCCGTTGTTTCAACATTTGTTTATGGCTTATCAAAGGTAGGTAACATGTCGGAAACTGTTTTGGCTACAGAATGGCTGCCGCTGACACCGGCTCAGTTAGACTTCTGGGAAGAGTTTACTTTGCATCCCGGGCAGCCGTTTTCCACCGTCGCCCACGCCACTGAATTACGCGGAGCGGTAGACGAGATAGCGCTGTGCCGGGCGATTACCCTCACGCTTGCCGAAACGCAGGCATTTGCACTGCGCTTTAATGCGGGTATTGGCGACCGTCCGCCGCAGCAGCGTTATGATCCTTCCTGGGCACCGGCGTTGAATTGTATCGACCTGCAAGAGCAACCCGATCCCTACCTATCCGCGATGCGCTTGATCCAGGCGGATATTGGGCAACCGATGGATCTGTGCAATCGGCCGCTGGCGGCAATGTGGTTAATCAAACTGGGGCCGTCACGCTTTATCTGGTTCGTTCGTGCGCACCATATCGTGATTGATGGATTCGGCATGGCGCTGATCGAACACCGCTGTGCCGCGCTGTATGCGCACTTCCTTGGCAAGGGTGCGGCAGGGCAAGCATTGGGGGCGTTCGACACCTTCCAACGTCATGAGCTGGCCTATGCCACGTCTGAACGCTGCACTAAGGATCGTCTTTTTTGGCAGCGTTATTTACCGCCGTCACAGACGTTACCCACGGTACGCAAAGGCGGCAGAGAATATGGCGTGAAATGTCTGAGCACCAGCACGGCGCTGCCGGGCGAGATCTCACAGCGGCTGCGTGGGTTATCGGAACGTAGCGGCATCGGCTGGCCCGATTTGCTGCTGGCACTGTCCGCCGCCTGGCTGTTCTTTACCTTACCGCCGCTACCGCACGATAAGGGCGATACGCGCACCATGTGGATGCCGGTAATGAACCGTCGTAGTAGCAAGGCGACCAGTACACCAGCACTGGCGGTCAATACACTGCCGTTTTTGGTGTCGCTGCGCGTGGAAGAGACTCTCGGGCATTTTCTTTCCAACCTGGCGCAGACGCTGCGTGAGCTACGCAGCCACGCCGGTTATCGCCTGCGGCAGATCGCCGCCGATCGTGGCGTGACGCCGGCTTCGCGTCTGTTTATTTCCCCGTTTATCAACGTTCAGCCGTTTGATCCTGCGGGTTTCAGCGGGTGCAACAGCACACGCAAGGTATTGGCGGGTGGCTCGGGTGACGGCGCTAATCTGACCTTCCGCGGGCGCACCGATGCCGACGATTTACATCTGGATATTGATATCTACGTGCAGCAGTTCCCTGGCATTGGGGTTGCTGACTACGGTAACGCCCTGCAGGATTTTTTACTGCGAGCATTGCGGGAAGAGGCGTTGGAGACCGCGGTGGGTGAACTGATGGCGGTGCCCGCCTGAGGGGGAATAACCCGGCATAATAGCGCAACCGGTAGGGGTCGAACACGTTCGACCCGATTTGCCTTTGTGAGCGGGCGCAGCATGCTGCGCCACGACGTTTAAAGGGTGTTAACGCGCCAGCAGCGCTGCGACCTCCCGCGCATTTTTACAAGGAATGAGCAGCGTGGGGGGGAGCCGGGTGCCAAAAGCATCATTGAGCTGGGTAGCCACTTGCCGGATATGTGGCAGCTTCAGCCCCATGCTGATAAAGGCCGTTTCTTCCCCCCACTCAGGGCGCGGCGTTGCACCGATGGCCTGCAAATAGATAGCCAAAATCTTGCCGCTGTTTGCCGCGGGGGCATGTGGCAACGGCGCCGCGCAGGCGTTTAGCCCCGGTGCTGCACGCTCAGCGCTGAACGCCGCCCGGATGCGGTGACGGTCCGTTTTACCGTTGCCGGAAAGCGGCAGCGTTTCGGCGTGGATAAAGCGCGTTGGAATATGGGTGCAAGGCAGATAGCCGGTGGAAAAGGCGCGGATGGCCGCTAGCGACAGCGGTTTGCCGTCATGGGTAAGGTACATCGCCCCCAGCGTGGCTTCGGCATTGTCGCCGCCTGGGTAATCCACGACCACGATATCGAGAATGGCCTCATGCCCGCGCAGCACGTCTTCAATCTCCGGTAATGAGACGCGCACGCCACGGATTTTCACATAACCGTTCACCCGGCTGGCGAACAGAATATTGCCGTCTGCACGATAGTAACCCTGATCGCCGGTGCGGAAGGCTCGCAGCGATTGCCCGTCGGGGCCGTCCAGGGTGACAAAGTCATGTTGCTTTAGAGCGCCGTCTTCCAGATAGCCCAATGCCAGATTAACCCCCGCCGTATGAATACGTCCAACCACCCCTGCCGGGCAATGGGTGCCGTCGTCATGGCAGATAAAGTATTGGTTGGCCGGCAACGGCTGGCCATAAGGCACGGTGCCGGTATCCTGTTCCGCAATCGGGTGCCAGATGCTCCAGATGGTGGTTTCGGTCGGGCCACCGAGTGAGAACAGGCTGATGTCGGGGCGCAAACCACGTAACAGCTGCACCGTTGCCGGTTTGATGTAATCACCGCCTTGGGCCACCAAGCGCAGTGAGCGCAGGCTGTCGTCTGTTTTGCAGGTGAGCAGCATTTCCAAAATGGCGGGCACCGAACACCACAGGCTAACGCGATGGCGCTCTACCAACTGGTTCCAACTGATGGCGTCTTTTTCCTGATGCGGTGCCGGTAGTACCAGCGTCGCCCCGGCGCTGAGCGAACCGAACAGATCAAACATCGACATATCGTGGTGCGGCGGCGTGACTGAGATCATCACGTCATCAGCGGTAACCACCCAGCGTTGCAGGGTTTGGCCGATGACGTTGGCCGTTGCGCGGTTGTTGAGCACCACGCATTTTGGTTTGCCGGTCGTGCCGGAGGTATACAGGTAATAACTGGCCTCGGTGCTGGCGCTGCGATCGGCCAGCGTCTGGCTGTCCGGTAGCTTGGCTGCGTCTGCCGTGGGGGCCAGCAGTTCCTCTGGCGTCACCCCGTGCTCTGTTTCCAGCTCACCCTGGTGTACCACCAGATCCGGCCGACAGTTGCTCAGCAGATAAGCGGTGCGCTCAGGGGGGGAGTTGATGTCGATCGGCACCCAAATAATACCCAGCAGTGCACAGGCGAGGGAGATCGTCACATGCTCTGGGCTGCGTGCCAGATACAAGGCCAGCACGCTGCCAGGTTTCAGGCCACGCCGTTGCAGATTGGCCATTACGCTGCCGACTTGCCGGCCAAGTTCTGGGTATGTCAGGCTCTGTTGATCGCAGATCAAGGCCGGTCGCGGCTGTGGATCGTTAAACAGCCGGTCAGCCAACTGCGCCAGGTATGGATAGGCGGTAAATGCCGTCTCGCTGTGGTTATGGCGATAGTGCTGATAATCGATAAATTGCGCTGGGGCGATCTCCAAATCGCCGTCCCGGCACATTAACGTTATCCGACGTTGCAGCGCACTCAGCATCGCCTGCACTTGCTCACCGTCCAGTGCCTGTTCGGCATAGTCGACGCACAGCAGCAGATTCTTGTCGGCGTCCTGCGTCAGCCGAATATCGATCGCCACCTGCGGTGTCTGCGTCACGCCGTCATGGTAGCGCACCGGGGCATTGGCTGGCAGCGTCTCCCAGCCTAAGCAATTGGTGAGGATCACCGGCAGCGCAGGCGATCCCTGGCTGTGGTTCAGCAACTGTCGCGCCAAATCAACACCGGAAAATGTCAGGTGATCGAGCGCACCTAATACGTCGTCTTGCAATGCCTGCGCGCGGCTGACAAAGGTGCCACCCTGACGCGCATAGCGCACCGCCACGAAGGTGGAGGCGTTGCTGAGTGCGCCGTCCGCAGCGGGAAAGGCGACGGGGACGCCGACGCACAACTCGCCGTCGGTGGTCCACTGCGCCAGAGTATCGAGGATCAGTGCCGACAGGCTGCTGTTGCGCAGCAATGCGTGGGCAGAGCCCAGGCGTGAGAACTGTTTTAACGTTTCGCGTGGCAGCGTCAACGTGGCGCGGCGGTAGCGTGAAGACTTGATATTAGCCAGCGGAGTACGCCAGGGTAGCGCCGACGGCGTGGTGACGTTCTGCAACTTGGCCTGCCAATAGGCCGCATCCGTCTGGCGCTGTTCTGCGCTGGCGGCGGCGGGTGGTGCCGGGGGGGCGACGGGTCGCAGCGGGGTGTCGTCAAATAACCGGGCAATCACGGTAGAAATGCCCTGGCCGTCGAGGATCAGCGCGTCGAAGCTGGTGAAAACCACGCTGTCGTGATGGGCGTCCTGCATCTCTGGCAATTGAATGACGGCGATACGCCACAAAGGCTGCGTAGGATCGTGCCGCTGGTGCGAGTATTGATCGCGCAGGGCTGCCAGCCGTTGTTGTGCAACCTCATGATCGCACTCACGCAGATCGTGACGATCCAGGTTTAGCGTGGCTTCCTGTCGTACATGCTGGGTGAAACGGTGAGGATCGATACAGGTGCGCAGCGCCGGATAGTGCTGCACCAGTTCACTCAGTCGGTTTTCCAACCGCGCCACGTCCAACTGCAGACCGCGATATTCGCGAAAGTCGTGCATTGCCACGCCGCCTAGCGGCCATTGTTCGCTGCGCCCGAGCAGGTAAGCCTGCTGCAGCGTGCTTAATGGTGTCTCCATGGTATTTCCCTATTGTCGCTAACCAACGAAAAAGAAAACAGGGCGCGTGAGGCCACGCACCCGGAACCGATATCAAGCTTTGGGTGCCAGCACCTTTAGCAGCATGTGCACACCTTCAGCGGCATTGGGGGCCCGTTCACAGATCAGGGCGGCAAGTGCCGTAGGGGTAGGGTGAGCCGCCACATCTTCTGGGGTCAGCGCCACCGACAGATATTTGTTAAGCACGGCCAGTAAGGCCAGCAGGCCATCCTGCGGTAGCTGCAGGGTGTTGATGTCGTCGTCATCACCCAGCTGGGTGTCCGGCGCGACGCGCGCTAACAGCCGGTGTAACAGTTGGCGTACCGGCGCCTGGCGGCTCAATGCCTGCGCGGAACATTGTGACAGCCACTGCGCCAACGGCTGGTTGAAACTGTCCGGCTGGTTGGCGGCCCGTTTTAACAAGGCACCGTAGGTAGCGAACAACTGCGGCAGCAGCCGATCCGGGAAAGCGTCCTGACGCACATCCCAGTTGATCAGAATGCCGCCGTTGGCGTGCGCGACCTGGGCATCAAGCGCAACCTGCGGGCCCTGGGAAATCACCCATTCCAGCGGACCAAAGGTACGGGTGACATCATCAGAAAACAGCGCTTTACCCTGGATGCCAAAACCGGCGGTAAACACCACCGGCGAAGGTTGCATGCTGCCTTGCAGGCGCGACAGGTCGCGCATCACGCTGACGCCGGGGTAGTCGGCGTTCGCGATCAGTTCCGCCAGTTGGTCCATCAGGCGGCGGCTGAACGTTGACAGGTTTTCCGTCGGATTCAGCGTGATGCCGAGAAGCACCAGATTAGAAAAATCGCCAATGATGTTATCGACGTTTTCTGCTTCCCGGTGGAACAGCGGCACATTCAACCGGAAGCGTGACAGGTTCCAGCCATGGCCGACGGTCACGGCAAACAGCGCCAGAAACAGTGATGACAGCGTGACGTGGTGTGCCTTGGCGGCCTCTTCCAGCGCTTGGGTTTCTCTTGCGCTCAGTTGCAGCGCCAGCCGATCGCTACGGCAGCGATCCGGCGTGCGCAACAGATGCGGTGCGGGCGGTAACTGAGTCAGACGTTCACGCCACCAGGCTTGGGCACGGGCGCGGCGTGCCTGTAGCGCCGTGTCGGCACGGTGACGGTCCAGGTAATCAAAATAGGGAATACTGCTGTCATCGGGTGCTGTTGGGCATTGATGATAAAAACGCGCCAGATCCTCCATCAATACACGAAAACCCATCGCATCACCGGCAATCATGTCCAGATCCACATGCAGTCTGCTGTGACCACCGGGCAGCAGGCTAAGGCTGATATCGCAGGGGACACCCTGTTCCAGCGGCAATTTTTGGCTGCTTTTCGTTTGGCGTTTATGGGCTAGCCGGTTGGCAACATCAGGAGCATCGGCGTGGCTAAAATCGTCCAGATGCAGGCGATGTTGAGGGCCACTGGCATCGATTGTCTGCTGGCCATCCGCCGTCACGCGCAGGCGCAACATGGGGTGATGCAGGTAAAGAGCGGTAACGGCCTGTCTCAGTCGTTCGACGTCCAGGTCACTGCAGTTAAATTCCGCATACAGGTGGGCAGATACGCCCCCCAGCGGCGCTTCAGATTGCCTGCCAACCCAGTAGGCAGCCTGCATCGTGGTCAACGCTTTCATCGGGTTTCCATCAGTATTGAGAGACTGTAAGAATATATGTCAATGTTAATGGGAATGAAAATTATTACTATTTTTATTTGTTTCAATAACGCATGTAAATAATACGGTTAATACCGGTTTTTGCTCGACGGGTGAAATTGTTAATTCCAATATAGTTATGTTTTGTATTCATTTTAAATGAAATTATTGGTTTTTATCGTTACGGGTAACTTCGATTTTATTTCTGTGCGTTGTGGCTTTTTATCTGCACGGTTATTTTCTTAAGTGATAATGATTTGCATTAAAATATGTAAAATATTATCATTATTAACATTTCTTTACGTTTCCAGACAAAAGAACTGCTCTCGCCCGCTGTGCGTCTGGGGTGGGGCGGTCGTCTGCGGCAGGGATATGCAATAGCAAGGTCAGGAAGGCCGTAATGCCATTGTTAGTGTGAGAATCAGCGTCGTTACCTATGTGAAAACAAGTAAATTTTTGTGCATCTGGGATGAAAGGAGAATACATCTATGAGCAAGCATTCAGCGGCTCAAAGGCATAAAATCGTAGGAAACAAGGAAAAAGCAGGCTTACAGGCCATTGGGGCATTTTCCTCACTATTTCTGGGTCTTTGTTCTTTATCTGTAGGGAGCGTTAACGCCGCCGCAGTGGACGAAAAGGTTCAGGAAGCCGCAGACAGCAAACGTAAGGACAACTGGCAGGACTCAGAGAGCCTGCTGGTAACCGGTGAAAAAATTAAACGCAGCATTTTTGATACTGGCTCCAGCGTGCAAGTCTTTGACAGCGAGCGGATATCTTCCATGCCCAATGCGTTGCAGGTCCCCGATTTGCTGCGCATGACCCCCAACGTGGTGGATTTGGGAATTGGTAACAATCTCCCGACCGTGCGCGGTATTGACGGTTCCGGGCCGAATGTCGGCGCCAATGCCTTCCTCAGCGGCACCCGTCCGCGCCTCAATCTGTCACTCGACGGCCGCTCATTGACTTACAACGAGCAGGCGTTCGGCCCGCAGTCGCTGTGGGATCTGGATCGTGTTGAAGTGTTCCTCGGCCCGCAAAGCTATATTCAGGGGCGTAATGCCATTGCCGGCGCCATCGTGATGACCAGTAAAGATCCGACATTTGACTGGGAAAGCGCCTTCAAGGGCGGGGCGGGTAATCAGCATTCTTCACAGCTGTCTGCCATGGCCTCCGGCCCGCTGGTGGAAGACCAACTGGCATTCCGCGTCAGCGTCGATCGCCAGCGCCGCCGCAGTGATGTCGACCTGCCCGCCTATGCACCCGTGGGCGATCCACGAGAAATTGAAGCCACCACGGCGCGTGCCAAACTGTTATTCAACCCGGCTGGCCTGCGTGATGTGACCACCAAGCTGACCTTTAACCATTTTGGCAGTACCTCACCACAGAACGAAAGCCTCAACCCGCAAGTCCACCCAACCAACCTGCGCCACGATCCGCGCCGTGCGGTGTTTAAAAGCAACATGAACAGCGGCGTCTGGGATCTGGCCTGGGAGCAATCCGACAGCCTGACGCTCGAAAACCGGGTGATTTACACCGATTTTAATATCAACCGCCCGACAGCCTACAACATCCAATATGCTGAAATCGGTGGTAAAGAGGTGCATGTCGAGCCAGTCGCGCGCTTTGGTGGGCCGGACAGCCGTTTGCGTGGGTTGGCGGGGCTGCGTTATTTCCACGCCAAGCAGGATGAGTTCGTCAATATTTTCGGTGGATCCAGCTTCAAGGATAAAACCGACACTAATTCCGCCTTTGCCGAACTGACCTACGCCATTACGCCAGAGGTAGACCTTACCGCTGCCAGCCGCCTGGAGCGTGAGCACCGTCAGCGTACCGGCGGCAGCAAAGCCGTGCGTATCGACTTTGACGAGACCTACACCGTATTCCTGCCGAAGCTCGATCTGGCCTGGAAGCCGACGGATACCCAGACCTACGGTGCCAAGGTGGCACGTGGCTATAACGCCGGTGGCGGCGGTATCACTATTGGCACGCCGGTGGTCAGCTATACCTATGGTTCTGAGTATGTCTGGAACTATGAGCTGTACAGCCGCCATCACCTAAAAGATGCCAACGTCATTCTGACCAGCAACATCTTCTATAACGACTACAAGGACATGCAGCTGCCGTATTCCCTGGGGCCTGACTCGTCGGTGATCCGCAACGCCGACAAGGTGGAAACCTACGGGGCAGAAATGGGGGCAACCTGGCAACCGCGTTGGGATTTCGAACTGTTTACCAACGTTGGCCTGCTGAAAACCAAGATCAAGAAGTTCTCGGGCAGCGGTGTAGAAGGACATGAGCTAGCGCGTGCGCCAGCCTATACCGCCAATATGGGCGCCAAGTACCAATTGATGGCCGGATTGGAACTGAGCGGCAACGTCGCATTCTCTGATTCCTACTACTCGCAGTATGACAATGACTCTCGCGGACATATCGGTTCTTACTGGTCGGCAAATACCCAACTGGCGTACACCTTCGCCTATGGTCGCGCCACCCTGTATGCACAGAACCTGTTTGATTCAGAGCGTCGTGTGATGGTCAGTGGCAATGACGTGTATACGGCAACCCAGCAGCGTCCACGCATGGTGGGTGCGGCACTTGAACTGACATTCTGATGCGGTAACAGCCAGTCTGCGCAAGGGGCGTATCAACGCCCCTTTTAATGACCAGCGTTTCCCCGATGTTCCGGGCTGACCGGGCGCAAGGAGATAGAGCAGTGAGCGGTTATTTTGACAATATTCTCAGCGATGAAGAGGCCCAGCGTCTGGATCTGGCGTTCGAGGCACTGGGCGAACGTACGGCAGATGCCGTTCAGTCGCTGAGCGAAGCGGAAGAGCTGGCATGGTTCATGCACCAGCAGCGGGGTGATGGTGGGAGCCAGCAGGCAATGGCCTGGCGGTTAGGTGGTGAACCGGATATCGGCAGATTGGTCAGTGCGCTGGAAGCCCTGAGCCGCTTGATGCCGGAACTGGATGTTCGCTATGACTTTGATGACGAACAAGGCTTACGCAAGCTGCGCGGTAATACGGCGCTCAACCCGGTAAACATTCAGTCTGTGGCGAATGAGCAACAGGCGGTTAGCCGTTTGCTGCAGGCACAGGCCACCCCTCTCGAATTGGCACGTGAAGCGCCGGTACGCTTTTGGGTTTTCACCGGTAGCGGCGTGGTATTGGGCGTTGTGGCGCACGATATTTTGGCGGAAACGTTGTCATGCCGACAGTTATTGAAGACGTTATCGGCACTGTATAACGGGAATGACCCTGCGCAAGGTTTTGAGGGGGTGCCACCGGTTGCGCCACTGCCGGAAGTGGCCGATCTCGTGCTGCCGTGGGCGCGACAGGCGGCGACATTGCGGGACTATCGTACGTCGGTTGTTCAGGATGACGTTCTGGCACAGGCCGGGGTACGTATAGCGGCCCGTGTTGCGCGTAAAATCCTGCCTGTTGCTGATAACCCGGCAACGTTGTTGGCGGCGATCGCGACGCGTTTTGGCTGCTTTATCTCAGCCCAGTCCGGCGGATTACCGGTACAACTCTGTGTACCACAGGACGATGCACAACAGGCAAGCGGCATGGACGCGTGGATGAGCGCTGCCCGGTTGAAACGCCTGACGCTACAGTCTGCCGATCCCGAATTGGAAAGCCGACTGCTGGCGCAGCACACGCTGGAGGCCCCTAATCCGCAGTTGGCTCAACTGTTGGTGACCTGGTTGGCGGACCCGTCAGTGGCTCTGCAACTTGACGGCGTCAATGCTGAACGTCTGCTGTTGCCGCCTCTGCATACGCCTTTTGAATTGGTGCTGGCGCTGAGCCTGCCCGATCCGGATTCGGTGGTGCTGGAGCTGAGCGCGGATCCTCGTTTAACTCCGCACGCGGCCCCGTTCCTGTTGGAACAGTTTGTCGCTTTCCTTGCGGGGCGGACGATCACGACGGCGCGGCTTCCTGCCATTGAGCCGCCGTTAGCCGTGGTTGAGCACGCTTTGTCCGTAAATGATGGGCAAGAAAACGACGCTATTGCACAACTGATCTTGGCGGAGTTCCGCGATGCCCTGGTTGCGCCAGAGATGACCCTTGATGAGGATTTCTTCGATCGCGGCGGGCATTCGTTGGTGGCTACTCGAGTGATCGGCCGTTTGCTCAGCTTGCATCGCATAGAGCTCAATATTAACGATCTGTTCAGCCATGCCACTGCCCGCGGGCTGTCAGTCTATGCCAAACGTCAGGCCGCTGTAGCGCCGGCAGCCCAGGAAGGCGTCATGCAACAGCAGGGCGACACCGTCCAGGCACCCTTGTCGCTGGCACAGCACTCCCTGTGGAAAGTGTATGAGGCGTTCGGTCATGACGAGATCTTCAACCTGCCATTTGCCATCAGCTTCCTTGACCCGGTAGACGAAACGGCGTTGCGCCAGGCATTTATCGACGTGATGACACGGCACAGCGTATTGCGTTCGCTGTTTATCACGCGTGACGGTGAGGTATGCCAGCAAGTGGTGCCTGCAGCTGAATTGCTCGACTATGCCTGGTTCCGCTTCTCTCATGAAACACCGGCCGGTAACGGCAGTGAATTGCTGGCCAATGCTGGCGACCACCGCTTCAACCTCGCCATCGAGCTGCCGCTGCGTGCCACCTTCCTGCGTGACGCGGCCACCGGCCAGCAATGGTTGTCGTTGCTGTTCCACCATGTCGTGCTGGATGAATGGTCGCTGAACCTGATGATGGACGAACTGGGTATCGCCTATCGCCACCGCGTTGCCGGGCAGAAGCCACAGTGGACGAACGACGTGCCGCAGTTTTATGCCTTTGCCCGGCAGCAGCAGGCGGGCGGCGTCGCACAGCAACACCTGGATTACTGGCTCGATAACCTGCGGGATGCGCCAGTGGGGCAGCCGCTGTTCCAACAGGAGCCTTCCCACCATCCAGCAGTACCGGCAGAGGCCGATGTCAACGGAGGATGGTTGGAGTTCGACGTCGACCCGGCGGTGGCAGACGGCTTGTACGCACAGGCCAGAAAGAACAATGCCTCGCTGTTCAACGTGGTCTATGCCGGTATCACCTCGGCTTTGCGTCTTCTCGGTGGCCCGGCAGATCTGCTGGTGGGCACCTCGACTTCCGGGCGCAACGATGCTGAGTACTTCGACACCATTGGCTACTTCACTACCGTGGTGGTACACCGGGTGCGCTTCGCCGAGCAACTCACGGTGGCTGGCCTGATCGATCAGGTCAAAAACACCATCAATGGCTCGATGCCCTACACCGATATTCCGATTGACCTGGTGGAAGAGGGGCTATTTGGCGCGCATGCCGATCGCAAGAATCACATGTTTGAAGTGTTCATCCAGATCCACAGCCGCATCAAGCTCAATGGGGCATTCACCCTGCAAGACGGCAGCACGGTAGCGTATCGCCAGATTGAGCCGGAGAAAACCGAATCACTGCTCGGTTTGCAGTTTGAAGTGATGGAAGAGAACCTCGACGGCGTGAAATCCCTGCGCGTGATGATGACCTATCGGACCGATCACTACACCGCGCAACAGGCGGGACTGATCGCCGGGACCATTCAGCACGTGTTCGCGCATTTTTCCCAGCAGGACGGTGGGAATATGCCGCTTGCGGACCTGCCACCGGCACCGCAGCAATGACGTTGTTCACCCTAACTGACTTTATTACTTTCATGGAGATAAATGGATGTCTGGAACAATAGGAACACCTCGCGCTTTACTGTCGCTGTTGATCGCAACGTCGTTGGTGGTGGCCGGTGCGGCACAGGCCCGTGACACAGGGATCAAACCTGAGGATATCAAGCGCCAGCCGTTGTCGTCGGCGCTGGTGGAGATGGCTTATAGCCCGAGCCAGCAGTCGCTGTTTGTCAGTGCACCAGACTGGAAAGAAGAGGCAAAATCCCGCGTGTTGCGTTTAGATCCGACCACGCTGGCGGTGCAGGCGGAGATCCCTTTGCAGGTGAAAGGCTTCGGCGTGGCGCTGGATGATGCCGGTCACCGGTTGTATCTGACCCAGGGGTTTAACGGCTCGGTCGGTGTGGTGGATACCACCACCAATCGTGCGGTGGGCAGTATCCTGGTGACCGAAAAGTCGATGCTTGAGAAGACGTATAAAGACGCAGGCATCAGCGGTAAACGGCTGGAATTCTTACTTGAGGAGCTTAAGCGTTTCAAGATCACGGAAGACTACCAGTACCGTATCCGTGAGATGAAGTACGACGCGCAGACTGGCCGTCTTTTCTTACCGGGACTGGGCTTCGGGGTGGACAGCGTGCTGTTTGTGGTGGATACCCGCAACAAAAAACTGGAGAAAATGATCCCCGGTTTTGGCTATAACGCGGTAGGCATCACGCTTGATGAGAAAGGGCGGCGCGTCTTTGTCTCCAATATGCAGGGGCAGTTGATCACGCTGAATGCCGATACGCTGGCAATCACGTCCACCAAAGAGATCCAGGCGGATCAATTGCTGAACCTGGTGTATGACGGTAAGAACAACCGTCTGCTGGGTGTGGATCAGGGGATCGATCGCGACAATTACCGTAATACGCATCTGGGGCACGACTACGTGAAGCGCAGTAGCGGGCACCGGGTCTTTGCGTTGGACGCGGACAGCGGCAAGGTCTTGGCCAGCGAACTGACCGATGAGGTGCCGATTGGTCTGCTGCTGGATGAGAACAATCAACGGGTATATGTCACCAACCGCAAAGGGGTACGCGTCGAGCACGGGGTAGGTACGTTGACGGTGTTTGATTCCAAGACTCTTAAGCGGCTGCAGACGGTAGAATTGCCACCGCATCCGAACAGCCTGGCGCTCGATACCCGCAACAACCTGTTGTTTGTGAGCGTGAAAAATGACGGTGCCAGTACCAAGGCCGGCAAACCAGAAAGCGTCGTGCGCATTCAACTGCCAAAAAACTAGTTTTACCCTATTGCGCCAGTGGATGCTGGCGCAATATTTCCTCGTCAAACCTCAAGGCTTCTGCAACATCAGGCTTATTACAGGCACACATTCCGTGCTTCTGTGCCGCCAACGTGATTGATCCCCACGGCAACGCAGATCTACACTGCAAAACACAGACAGTCTCCGTTACTACCTTCTGTTTGATTACCCAAAGACATCAATAAGGGCCTCCCATGAATCATTTTCGTCCCGTTGCACTGGAACATGCCAGCCGCTTGCTTAACCATGGCCCGACGGTGTTGATTACCAGCAGAAGCCAGGATGCTGCGCGGCGTAATGTGATGGCGGCTGCCTGGTCGATGCCGGTTGAATTTACCCCGCCACGGATTGCTATCGTGGTCGATAAAAATGCGCATTCCCGACAGATGATCGAAGAGAGTGGCGTATTTGGCATCTGCATCCCGGCGGCTATGTTTATCGACACGACCTATGCGGTGGGCAGCATCTCGGGGCAAGACGTGGAAGACAAGTTTTCTCGCTTTAATATTGCCAGCTTCCCCAGCGCTACGCTGAACGTTCCCTTGATAGAGCAGGGGTGTGTGGCGTGGTTGGAGTGTCGCCTGTTACCTGAACGTGGTGCCCAACAGAAATACGATACGTGTTTTGGTGAGGTGGTTGCCGCCGCCGCAGACGAACGCGTGTTTCAGGGGGGCCGCTGGAACTTTGCCGACGCAGATCCGCAATTACATACTATTCATCATCTGGGCGCCGGCAATTTTATTCGCAGCGGCGATACCCTGCGCGCTAAAGCGATGTAAGCGATTCCCCCTGCCGCATGCGTAGGGGGAATCGTTTAGCCATGACTGACCTAATCACTGACATTAATCGTTGCGCGCGTGGTGGAACGCTTGAACCCGTTTTTCTGACGCTTTCTTATCCGGTTTCCTGAGTGGTTTTTTATTGTGGTGTGATTTTGGCTGTACTTTATTGTCATGAGGTTTTTTATTATTCTGATGAACCACTGGCTTGCCGTTAAATTCATTGGCAGGCGGCGCAGCAAAAACCGATACACAGGTTAATAGCAATGCGGATGAAATAATAAGGCGTGTTTTTTTCATTATGATGACCTACAGGCTTAAATTTATATTCAAGTCACGCGCCAAGGATATGAACGTTATTTAACGTGGCCCGTTAAAATAATGCCCCGGTCCGCCTGGGCCACCACGCCCACCGCCACCGCCGCCACCTGGTGGCGGGAATATACAGCCGGAAAGCATGGCGCTAATAGTCAGCGCACTGATGAACATCAGAATACGACGCATAATATAACCTTTTAACTTTAGATTGAGGCCGTTAGTATCATCTTCTGCTAAGGGCGTTAGCAATAGGGAAAAGGTAGGGAAACCGAAAAGGTTCTGTAAGTAAGATTATTCTAATCGGGAGGATATCGGTCATTGAGATAACGCGAGTTAATATCCGGCGCTGAGCATTTCATCTCGTAATAAATCGATAATCGCTGGCTCTATATCAGGGAATTGCCGGGTAATATCGTCAATGGCTTCTGCGACCGATGTAGCCGAAAAGGTACCGGTGAAAGGCAACAGTGGGAGGCTGGCATCGCTGTCTGGGAATTCGCCGCTGATGGTTCCGGTGATCACACCGTCCCTCTTCTCTGCGGTGAAGTCATATTCGCCAATACCTTTATTAATTACTGTCATTTTTACCTCGACTCAGGCACGCCAGCGGCAATTCGCACCCTCTTTCAAGCATAGTTCCTGGGCTGGAGAATGCCACTGACAGGCCAGGCTATGGCTTTGATGTGCATCAATCCCATATAAATATAAGGTAATAAAGCCTGGCCTTAAGCCGACAATTTGATTATAAACACCGGCGTTAGGGACAATGATCTCATCTGAAATGGAGTAGGTATGTTGGCTAAAATTAATCGATTGATCGCCGGTTCATTACTGGCACTGTTACTTCCGACCCTGGCTGCCGCGGCGGATTATCGTGCAGGCGAACAATATACTCGTCTGGATAAGCCGGTGGCCTCTGCGCCGGCTGTCGTGGAATTCTTCTCCTTCTATTGCGGCCCTTGCTACCAGTTTGCTGATACCTACCACGTGGGTAGCACCGTTAGCCAGGCGTTGCCTGAGGGCACCAAACTGACCAAGTATCACGTTGGTCTGATGGGGAAATTAGGCAATGAACTGACCGAAGCCTGGTCGGTGGCGATGGTGATGGGCATTGAGGATAAAATTGAAGGAATGCTGTTTGACGCGCTGCAAAAGAAACGTGCCATCAACAGTGAAGAGGATATTCAGCGGGTGTTTGCCGCCGCCGGTGTTGACGCAGCGGCTTATGAGAATGCGCGCCACAGCCTGTTGGTGAAAGGCATGATTGCCAAGCAGAATGAAGCAGTAAAAGCGCTGGATGTACGCACAACGCCATCATTTTACGTTTCCGGTAAGTACAAGATCGACAATGCCGGCATGTCGAGTCAAAGCATCGACGGCTACGCACAAGAGTACGCGGCCGTCGTTCGCTATTTGCTGGATACCCAGCCTTAAGCATTATTTTGCGGCAGGCAGGCCCAATGCGTGGCGCAGTTCTTCGCGGGCCTGCTGGTATTGCTGCTGGAAATCTTGTTGGTGTGAGATCTGCTGGCTGATGACGCTGCCGGCGATCCGACCCATTTCAATATCCGACGGGTAGTGAATACCGGCAACCACGCGGTTGTCGCCGTATTGCCAGGCGCGTGCCATGATCTCGGCGCGCTTTTCCGGCACCATATTGGCCAGCGTAATGCCCATCAACGTGCCCAGCGTGGTGTGACCGGAAGGCCAGGAGCCGGAGGTAGAGCGTTTTACGATCGGTTCAATGCGGCTGTCCAGCATGTGTGGGCGCGGGCGTTTCCAGAAGTCTTTGGCGGGATCAACCACGGCGGCTTCTGTCGCGACAACGCGATCAAAGAAAGCACTCAATACCGGCAGCGCCTGGGCATTGAATTTCGGCCCCATCACATTGCTGTATACCCATACATTCTCTTCCGCATCTGCCTTGGCCTGCGTGGCCATGTCCGGCGTCCGTTTCTGCTGCATATCCACGACTTCTTGCAGTTCCCGTTTGGTTTGCACGGAGTCATTGGCCGGCGGTGGCGGCAGGATCTGGGTCAGATCAACCTGCTGTGAGGTTGTGAAGGGTTGTGCATCTTCGGCGGCATAAACGCTGAACGCAGACAGGGCGGCAGCCGTGAACAAACACAGTGCCAGCGCAGATTTTTGTAATAATTTCATTAGGAATACCCATGGTGTGAAGGTGGCTGTCAGCAAACTGAGCTCTATATTTGGCGAGTCATGTGATGGTTACATGACGGCTGGGTGTCAATTTGATGACTGTGCCCGTGTGGTGGGAGCAATGTGTGATCCCTGCGCCAGATCCCGGTCACGGCATTGATTGTATGTTATCGGATTGTTATGTTGGTTTTCTGTTCAATGCCGCTTGCGGTTCGACAGCGTTTATCGCTGATGTTTGAAGGGGAAAGCCATGACAATTTCCGCCCAGAGCAGGGAAGTTGGCTTTGAGGAGTGGCTGGCGAAAATCAACTCCGCCTGCGGCCGGTTTTGCGCCAAGACGCTGGGGCCAGGGTTTAGCGGTGCTATGCAAGAGTTCCGCGCCCATGCGCTACGTCTGAGTGTGGTTGATGCCGCTCACACCCGCTTGTATCGTACCCCTCAAGAGATTTCCCGCAGCGACGGTTCGCACTTTTTCACCGTCTTTCAACTGCGTGGCAGTTCATTGATGGAGCAGGGGGAGCGGCAGGCGGTACTGTCCGCCGGCGACGTTACCTTGATCGACGCTTCACGCACCAGCAGCTTTACCTTTCAACAAGATTCCCGCCAAATTTCGTTATTGATGCCACGCAGTTATTTCGAATCCTCGGCGCACGGGGCCGATGTGCAGTGTGCGCGGCGTCTCGACGCGCAAAGCAGCGTAGTGCGACTTAGCCGGCAACTGGTGCTGGGTTGTATGCAGGACCCGCTGATGAGCGCCCCAGAGAGTGAAGCGATACTGAGCGCCGTCGCGACGCTGTTACGCCCGGCGTTGGTTGATCGCGAGGTTGAGGTTGATAGCCACCCTCGCAGCTTCACCCGAACGCTGGCGTTTATCGATACGCATATTCAATCGCCGCAGTTGCGGCCGGAATGGATTGCCAGTGAGTTGGGCGTATCGGTACGCAGTTTGTATCGGATGTTTTCCCGCCAGGGGTTGGTGGTGGCGCAATATATCAAGCACCGCCGTCTGGATCTGTGTGCGCAGGCCTTGCGCCGTGCACCGGAACGACAAAAGCTGGCGACTGTCGGTTATGACTGGGGTTTTACCGATCACAGCCACTTCTCTACTGCCTTCAAAAGCCGTTTTGGCGTCTCGCCGAGCGAATACCGCAAACAGCATCAGTAGCCTCATAAAATGGGCTACTGATGCTTTGGGGCACGATCAGTAACGAATACACACTGATTTGGATTCGGTATAGGCATCCAGCCAATCCGGGCCAAAATCACGCCCACTGCCCGACTGTTTGAACCCACCGAAAGGCATATTGGCGTCGATCAACGTATGGGTGTTGACCCAAACCGTACCGGCCTGAATGCGCGGCGTATAAGCCATGGTCGATTGCAGGCTGGTGGTCCACAGGCTGGCAGTCAAGCCGTAGTCGGTATCGTTGGCCTTTTGCAAGGCTTCTTCGGCGTCCGCGACGCGGATCAAATTGACCACCGGGCCAAAGACTTCTTCGCGCGTCAGGTTCAGCTTGTCATCCGGGCTAATCACCAGCGTAGGGGGGATATAGAACCCCTGTGAGTCTGGCCCGGATGCGCCGCTGATCAGCTCCGCATGTTTGGATCTGGCGTCATCCAGATACGCGGCCACTTTATTGCGGTGATCGCTGGAGACCAACGGGTTGATCTGCGCACTGGCATCCATTCCCGGCCCAACAGACAGTGATTTCACCGCCTGCTCGAACCCCGCGACCAGAGTGTCATAGATCGGCGCTTCAATATAAATTCGCGAACTGGCGGCGCACACCTGACCCTGATTGAGGAAGCTGCCAGCCATCAGGCCTTCGATGACCTGTTGCGGATCGGCATCTTTCAGCACGATAGCCGGGTTTTTACCGCCAAGTTCGAGGGTCACGCGTGTCAGACGATCTGCCGCGGCACGTGCGATCCCTTTGCCAACGGGCGTGGAACCGGTGAAGCTCACTTTGGCGATCAGCGGGTGTTCTGTCAGCGCTTTGCCACAACCGCTGCCTTTACCGGTCACCACGTTGAATACGCCTGGCGGAATACCGGCTTCGGTTGCCAGTTCTGCCATGCGCAGTACGGTAAGCGGGGTGGTTTCCGACGGTTTGATGACGATAGAACAACCTGCGGCCAGCGCTGGCATCACTTTCCACATGGCGATCATCAGTGGGAAGTTCCACGGCACAATACCGGCGACCACGCCAATCGGTTCTTTACGGGTATACACCTGATATTTGGCACCCGGCGGCATCGGGATTGACACATCGAGTGTCTGGCCGGTGATTTTCGTGGTCAGCCCGGCGGTGTAACGCATCCAGTTCAGCGTACAGCCAACCTCGAACATACGGGCAATATTGATCGACTTGCCTTGTTCCAGCGTTTCCAGCTGTGCCAGCTCTTCAGTGTGTTGCTCAACCAGATCGGCATAGCGCAATAATATGCGTTCGCGCTCTGCGGGTAAGCGTTGCGCCCAGACACCAGAGGTAAACGCGTTGTGGGCCGATTGGACGGCGCGTGCGACGTCCTGCGCGTTGGCGTCTGCGGTGGAGGAAATTTGTTGCCCATCGGCGGGGTTATACACTGCCAACCGACCTTCGGCGCTGGATTCACACCACTGGCCGTCGATATACAGCCCATGATGACGATCGAGAAAACGTGAAACGTTGTCCATCACTGCTAGGGTATTGTCAGGCATACGCCCTCCTGTCAGACAAAAAAGGTCGTACCCTTAATTCTTGACGCGATACCTGCGTTGGCTGCACTCATCCGAATCACCGACTGGTGTAAGCGCATCGGGATTTGCGCGCGGGCTGCCCTGATACCACGCCAATTATTTTGGGTAAATCGTTAACCTTGAAAGTCTACAGCAGGTTGAGAAGATCGACTTTGGTCTGCCTGACAATCGGTTTGTCCTGCGTGACATAACGGGGGAGGGCTAACGGCTGAGCAAGTCAGCCGTTGTGAGCGAGGCTAGGAACTGAGGGTTGCCAGGCGGGTAGCGAAACCCAGGAACAACAGACCAATCAGACCGTTACCCAGTTTTGCCAGACCTTTCTTGTGATTAAAGAAGTGTGCCAGCATGGCGCCGCTGAAGATCAGCGTAGTCATGTAAATAAAACTGACCGATTCGAGGATCAACGCCAAAATGGTGAACGACAGGCCGGTGTGGGCATAGTCAAAGTCGATGAATTGCACGAAGAACGAAACATAAAACAGGATCGCCTTCGGGTTGGTCAGACTGAGCGTCAGTGATTTACGCAGGATGCTATGGCCGCCTTCAACCTGGGGATGTTGCTCCGCATTTTTCTGGATAAAGGTGGCATAGAGAATTTTTGCACCCAGGAACAACAGGTAAATCGCACCGAGAAATCGCACCAGCGTAAACAGAAACGGCGTCGTGCGGATCAGTGAGGCCACGCCAATATAGGCGCAAAAAATCAGGATAGCATCGCCAATAAACACGCCCAGAGCGGCGGTATAGCCAGCGCGTACGCCACGTGTAACACCGGTTTTTAAAACGTACAGCGTATTCGGGCCTGGCAAAATGATGATGAAAATCACCCCGACCAGATAGGTCCAAAGATTCAGGACGCCAAAACTTTCTAACACAATTACCTCTCCATGCGCGGAACTGACAACTCATTACACTGGCTACACCCGTAGCCGGGCGCGATCCTAACGCCGCAGCCACGGGTTGGCAACGTAATAAACTTCATGTTGTTTGCCGCATTTCGGCGCAGGCAGGCACGAGCCCGTTGGACGGGGAGTACAGGAATGTTAGGGCTTGCGTGCCAGTAGCGTGGCGAAACGCAAAGAAATACGGTTGCCGGCAGCATCAGTTTTGTGCAGTTGGCCAACGTCTTCGTTGTATTTAAGCACGTCCCAGCCAGCGTAATAATTGTTCAATTCACCTGGCTTAAAGGTGAACGGGAAGGGCAGAGTGCAAGGGTAGTCTGGGGTATCCATCGCCGCGACGATCAGGTTGTAACCGCCACTGACAGTGCTGTCCTGCATGTTTTTCACCAGTGCGGGGATCTGCGCCGGGTTGAGGAACATCAATACCACGGTGGAAAGAATAAAGTCGTACTCACCGCTGAAGCCGTGTGTATTGAGATCTTGCACGCTGGCGCGAATATGTGACAGGCCTTCGCTGTCGATAATGGCGTTGAGATTATCAATAGAGGGAGCGTGTTTATCCCAGGCAGTGACATCGAAGCCTTTCAGGTTGAGGTAGAGCGAGTTGCGTCCGCCGCCACAGCCTAGATCCAGCGTTTTACCGGGCGCGATACGTTGCGCGGCCTCAATCACTTCGGAATGGGTGCGCGTCAGTTGATGCTTCTTGTGGTAGTAATCTTCAGGCGAACAATAGAACGCCAGTTGGCAGGTCATGTCATCGGAAAATGAAACGATGCGATGCCATTGCTGCGGTTCGATAAACGGCGGTTGGCTTTCGGGGCTAAACTGCCAGGTTTCGGTGGTTTCGCCCTCTTCGGTCATGAGCGCGAAGGTCAGTGTGCCGCTCAGCAGGGTGAGTTTGGCCCAGGTGCCACTTTGGGTGTTGTGCTTTTGTTGGAAACTCTCTGGCAGCGTGGTGCTGTTCCATTCCGGCAGGGTTTTATAACGCAGCAGCTCGGTCATGCATCTCTCCTCAGGTTCTGTATTGCCGCACAGGGCGGGCGAATAGAATGATTTTATATGTTGCATATAAAATACATGTTTATGGGGGCTTTGAACATGCCTGATATCATCAAAGGCGTGATTTAGAGTTTACGATGCATTCGTGTGTTGACGGCCTTAAAGCCGAGCCGAGTATACAGACGGGCCGCCGTCGGATTGTCGTCGAAAACTGCCAGCTCGGCATATTCTGCACCGGCAGCTCGTCCGGCATTCAACACGGCGCTAAGGATTTTCTCACCATAGCCTTTGCCCCGCCAGGCAGTATCCACTTCAAAATCGTAGACAAACAGCTGCCTGCCGAAGGTGCGTTGTTTAATGCTGTACCAGACGATGGCTATCTTTTCCGTAGACCCACTTAAGCGAGCGCAAACCAGTCGATGGTGTGGTGTTGCCAACCCATTGGGGAGCGCATCGTTGTAGGATGTTGTGGCCTCTATTCGGGCTTGCTCCTGGCTCAACGACAACGAACGCGCCAAATCCTGGGCATATTCTTCGATCCCATGAACGCGATAACGCTCGAAATCCTGTTGGCTCATGTCTATGAGTTCAATCATTACGCTATTCCTTTACGATTAATGTCCTGTCATAGCCTGGTTCTGATAGCCGAGGGCATATTTAAACTGGATCACGGCCCTCCGCTGGGCTAACGTCAGTGCAGTTTATGCTAAAACGATCAGGGAAAAGATGCTTATTCGCCGTTTTATCAACCCGATGACTTTGCGTCCATTGAGCCTGGCTGCGCTGATGGTGCTGGTCGGTTGTACCACTAAGACAACGACACCGGTACAACGCCCGGAAGACGTTAAAGCCCAACTGGTAAGGCTGATGCCGGCCAATACGGCCGATCGTCAAGGGTGGGCCACCGACATCACTGCCGCTTTTGCTGCGCAGGGCATTGAACCTAGCGTTCAAAACCTGTGTTCGGTTCTGGCGGTCACCGAGCAGGAGTCGACCTTCCAGGCAAATCCGCCGGTACCGGGGCTACCAAAAATTGCCTGGAAAGAGATCGACCGCCGTGCTGATCAGCTGCATATTCCTAATTTCCTGGTGCATACCGCTTTGTTGATCAAATCACCGAACGGTAAGAGCTATAGCGAACGTCTGGATAAGGTACGTACCGAGAAAGATCTTAGCGATATTTTTGATGACATGATCAATTCGGTGCCGATGGGCCAAACGCTGTTTGGTAACCTGAATCCGGTACATACCGCTGGGCCGATGCAGGTGAGCGTTGCCTTCGCCGAAGCGCATGCCAAAGGCTACCCGTATCCGATTGACGGTACCCTTCGCCGTGAAGTGTTCAGCCGCCGTGGTGGCATGTATTTTGGTATCGCCCATTTGCTGGGCTACCCCGCTAACTACAGTCAGCCGATTTACCGCTTCGCCGACTTCAATGCCGGTTGGTACGCTAGCCGCAACGCGGCGTTCCAGAGTGCAGTCAGCCGAACGACGGGCATTCCGTTGGCGTTGGATGGCGATTTGATCAACTACGGTACGGATAAACCCGGCACCACTGAGCTGGCAGTGCGCACCCTCGGCAAACGGCTGAATATGAGTGATTCGGCGATTCGTCGGGCGCTGGAAAAGGGCGATAGGTTCGAGTTTTCTGACACTGACCTGTATGAGCGGGTCTATGCCTTGGCGGAGAAAAGCACGGGCAAGAAATTACCGCGGGAAATGCTGCCGGGTATTCAACTGGAAAGCCCGAAAATCACCCGTAAGTTGACCACCGCCTGGTTCGCCAAGCGGGTGGATGAGCGGCATCAGCGCTGCATGACGCGCGCTTCAGCGGGTTAAACCTGCGGAGTACTGACAAATGCCGGGTGTTTTTCTGCATTGGCGGAAAATGCCGCCAATGCAGGGTGTTGCTCGGCGCTTATCTGCCCGGGCAGCATGAGTTGGGTGAAGCTCCAGGCAACAGCCACGCTGACCTCTGCGCTGCCCATCCAGTCAGGCATTGCGGCCTGTGGCAACTGCTTTTCGAGTTCGGCATAGGCGGCCAGCAGTTGGTTCTGAATACGATCCAGCCAAGGCTGGTGCTGTTTTTCTTGCGGGCGAAGTTGCTGTTCATAAACGATTTGCACCGTTTTTTCGCAGGCCGCCAGTGCCAAGCCGTTGAGCTGTAGGGCACGTAGCCGCTCTGCACCCTGGGTCGGCAGCAAGATCTTCCCTGTGGGGGCGATGCTTGAGGCGTATTCCAGGATCAAGGAAGAATCCATCAGGATTTGATCGTCGGCCAGCACCAGCGTCGGGGCTTTCACTACCGGGTTAATGGCTTTAAACCGATCGAAGCCGCTAAAGACTGAAATGGCATGGTGCTCAAACGCGATCCCCAATAATTTTAAACAAATGGCGACCCGGCGCACGTAGGGTGAATCCAGCATGCCTATCAATTGCATCATGTACTCCTGAGCCTATTCGCCCGGTTTAAAGTGAATGAATAAATGCGACCAGCTGTTGAGCTAGGGTTTCCGGTGCATCCTCCATGAGAAAATGCCCCGCCTGCGGGATTACCTGCAGCCTGGCTCCGGGAATGTCGCCTTGTAAACGGTAAGCGTAACTGACCGGCTGCCATTCGTCGTTTTCCCCCCACAGAATTTGCACCGGCAAACGTAGTTCCGGCAAACGCAGTGCGAAATCATCAGTATAGCGGGCGTCGTAATGGGCGATTTGATGTTGATAAAATGCGGGTTGGCCGACCACGCCGACGATCGGCGCCAGATACTGTTGTAATAGCGTTCCCGTCATCTGGGATTTATTGAACACTGCCATTTCCAGCTGTCGCGTTAGGATTTGCGCATGTTGCGATGCGTCCAAGACGGCATACTGACGATAGTTATCACGGATGCCGCGCCAGCTAGGCGAAGGCCAGGAGTCATAGCTGCAAATATCCGCAATGCTCAGCGAGCGAAAACGCCCGGCGTGACTAAAAGCTGCGCGTAGCGACAATGCACCGCCAATATCGTGGCCAAACACGTGGGTGGACGCCAGTTGCCAATGGTCCAATAGGCCGATCAGTAATTCCGCTTGTGCGGCAATTGAGGTATCTGCTGACAATGGACGTTCCGAGGCACCGTAGCCCAGCAAATCGTAGATATGGACGTTGAAGCCTGCCGATGCCAATCGGGGCAGCAGATCCCGCCAGATTATCGAGTGGGCAGGGGTGCCATGCACCAGTACCAAAGGTTCGCCCACGCCATGTACGCCGGCAGCAATACGATGACCATTGATGATAACCTGCTGATTAAGCAAAGATGCTAAGCCATTCATGAAGCTCCTCCCGTTTTGGCCTTGTACATAAACCATACCCATCGTCTTTCCATGACGCTAATGACAAGTTATGGTAGTTAAATCCAATTTTTGTCATGATCAGGCCTATGAACCAGCGCTTATCTATTGATGCATTGCGGGCACTGCAAAGTGTTATCGACACCGGCAGCATGACGCGTGCGTCACAACAGCTAAATCTCAGCCAGTCGGCGGTGAGCTGGAAAATCAAACGGCTGGAAGAGCAGTTGGGCCGGACTCTGGTCGATCGTCAGGGCAGTATCTTGACCGCGACTGTGGATGGCGAGGCGCTGTTGTCGCATGGGCGGCAAATTTTGCATGCTCACGATCGGGCGTTGGCGCATTTTTCCCCTTCTTTATTGCAGGGGACGGTGCGTTTTGGTGCCACAGAGCAAATGTCGTTGCCCCAGTTGGCGGCCTTGTTGGCGGCATTTACTCATGAGCATCCGCAGGTTGATATACAGTTGGTGATTGAGCAAAGTCATGTGCTGCGAAACGCGCTGGATCATGGGACGTTAGACCTGGTACTGCATCAGCAGTTTTGTGATGCACTGAGTGCAGAAGATATTGTGTTGGCGACGGAACCTATTCATTGGTGTGTGCCACCCGGCTGGCGTTATCAGCCAGGAGATAACCTGAAGCTGGTCAGTTACGGGCCGGATTGTTTTTACCGTCGATTGGCTGAAGAGCGCCTAAGGGCCGCGGGGATCGCTTATAAGGTGTCGGTGGAGTGCCCATCGGTGACGGGGATGCTGGCTGCCATCTCTGCAGGAATGGGGGTTGGGTTACTCAGCCAGCAGTCTATCGATCGGCGAGTACAGATTGAAACGGTCTTTGATCACATGCTGCCATTACCGGCGGTAGCACATGCACTGCGTCTGGGGGCCAAGCGGCAACAGCCGCTGCTGCAGACGTTGCAGCGGCAGGTTGTGCAAGCACTGGGAAAGGCCGCCGTTACCTGAGCAACGGCGGGCTGGGCGCCGTTATGCGCGGCGTGGATTGGTCAGGCCGAAGTTAAAGTTATTGCAGCGGTTGCAGAATTCTTTCATCACGGGCGGGGTGTCCATCATGGGCACCTTCACTTCGATAAATGCCAACCGATCTTGCCGTGAGGCGTGCTCCAACGCTAATTCCAACTGTTGGGTGGTTTCAACTGACACGCTGAACGGCGTTGCTTGGGTGTTGAGTACCGCTGGCAGTTTGGCGTAGTCCCACGGCCCGATGTCGTTATACGACGAGTTTTCCCCCAGAATGTAGCGTTCGATGGTGTAACCGTCGTTATTGATCAGGAAGATAATCGGCTTTTGATCGTAGCGCAGCAGGGTGGAAACTTCCTGAGCGGTGAGTTGGAAAGAACCGTCACCGATAAACAACAGGTGCCGCCGATCCGGTGCGGCCATCATGGTACCCAACAGTGCCGGCAGTGTGTACCCGATCGATCCCCAGATCGGCTGATTGACCACTTGAACGCCGTCCGGCATACGCATGCCACCAATCGCGGCACCCGAGGTGCCATTCTCGACCACAACCACGTCATCGGCTCGAATAAAACGCTGTATACGTTGCCATAAATAAGCCTGGTCGATCGGCGTTTCGCTCGGTGTAGCCAACCGATGGCGTGCTTCAGGCAACGGTGCCGGGTGGTGGTCTGCCACGTTTTCACCCAGTGCCAGCAATGCCTGCAACAGGTCTGCCGCAGCGACTGCCGGGTAGGAGGTGTTGCCCAGATTCAGCGAAAACGGCTGAATATCAATTTGCGCGTCGGACGGGATCCGATGCGAGAAATAGCCGGTCGTGGAATCTACCAGACGCACGCCGAAGCTCAATACGCAGTCGGCATGCGCCATGTGTTCATACAGCTCAGGGCGCGACAAATTACCGCTATACCCGCCCATCCAACCTGGCGTGGTTTCAGGAATAATGCATTTTGCCGTTGGCATATTGGTCAGTGGAATCGCGAATTTATGAGCGACGTCGATCACTAATTGCTGTAACTGGAAACGGTCTACCATTTGGTCGACCAGAATAATCGGTTTTTTCGCGAGTTTTATCCGTGCCAACAGCGCCATAGCGGCCAACTGCACATTATATTTGTCGCTTGGGGGTAATTGCGGCGCGGTGACGGCCTGAGCGATTTCAATTTCTACATCACAAATATCAGAAGGCAATTGCAAATAAACCGGTTTCTTTTCCGTCCAGGCGCGGGAAATAACGCGAGGAATTTCCACTGCGGCATTTTCAGGCGTGATGAGCGCTTGGGCAACGGTAAATTGTTTAAAGCAGTTCATGACGTTATCAAAATTACCGTCCGCCAGCGTATGGTGCAACAGCAGATGGTTTTTCATCGCGTGCAGTGGCGGTGTACCGGACAGGCAAACTACCGGTGCAGATTCGGCGTAAGCGCCGGCAATGCCGGACAGCGCGGCCAGATCGCCGACGCCGTAGGTAGTGATCAGTGCTCCTGCGCCTTTTAGCCGCGCATAACCGTCGGCCGCGTAGGACGCATTCAATTCATTACAGTTACCGACAAACTCAAGATGACTATCCTGCTCGATCAATTCCAGCAGCGCCAGATTATAGTCGCCGGGCACGCCATAAATACGATCGATGTTCAGGGTGCGGAGCTGTTGCAGGATGAAAGCTCCAATAGTGATTTTCATGTGTTTCTCCGGATTTTTTATCTTTCTTTTATCAGGCAGAGAGCAGCAAAAAATATTGCTGGCGATGTTGTGTGGCGAACAGTGAAATAATGCGTCACCCGTTTCAAACCGAGGGCGCTCATCAGCTTTAACAATTATTTAAACTGTCGGCTTGTTCAAGTTGGTGCAGAGGTATGGGGGATCGGTCGATTGTATTCGCGGGTTTACGCGGTGAACATTCACTATAAAGAGTGTGGATATTGCGGATGGTATTTTTCATTGAATGTAATAGAGATGTAAAATCCGGCTTCTCTAGCCAGATCATGCAGGGGGAGATGAACGTCCGGTACTTTACCTGCGGGTTACGTCGCCAGTTGTAACCTGAAAATTATGGGTTCGGCCATTCTCTACTGTGGTATGTAACTGGACATTTACACTGCCATTGCGCAGGCAAAGCCTCATCGGGGTTGGATCGCCTGTAAGGCGGGGCTTCGGCAGCAACCAAAAACGTGATCGCTGTTACATTCGGTTGCCGGGTGCCCGTAAACATTTTGCTACGCTCAGCGTAAAAAAGAAGTTATCTCGCATGCTGGTGTGCTGTCTGTCGCTCCTGCGAATCGCCGCTATTGCGGAATATTCCGACAGACGCTGCCTTGGGTGCGCAGTAGCCTGTGCGACCCGAATCGCAACGCCGGGCTTTTGTCATTTGCGACAACTAAACTTAACCAAAGGAAAACGAGGGGTAAGAAACAGGTTGGGTAAATAAGATACAGCTTGATCTTGATGTGGCGATCGGTAAGAATCGCCGGCCTTATTTTTTACAGGAGTTTATGATGTTTTTTAAACGGACAATGTTAGCTTGCTCAATGTCGTTGATATTTTCTGCACTACCTTCTTACGCTGAGGTTGGTGCAGAAAATAGCAACGCTACGCAGGCTGAAAAGCCGGGGTTATGGCAGCGCTTCACGGATAACGTGGCAGAGACCTGGAACAACTCACCCAATAAAGATATCTATCTGCCTGCCATCACCTGGCACAACCGTTTGACCTACAGCCAAGAAAAAATCGACTCGTACAACGAGCGGCCTTGGGGCGGTGGCTATGGTATCTCGCGTTACGATAGCGACGGTGACTGGCACGGCCTCTATATGATGGTGTTTAAGGATTCGTTCAATAAGTGGGAACCGATCGGTGGTTACGCTTATGAGAAGATCTGGCGTCCACTCGATGACAAGGATTTCCGTCTGGGTCTGGGCTTTACGGCCAGTGTCACTGCGCGTGACAACTGGAAATACATTCCGATCCCGGCTCCTTTGCCGCTGGCGTCTATCGGTTATAAACGATTGACCTTCCAGGCGACCTATATCCCCGGTACCTACAATAACGGCAACGTGTTTTTCGCTTGGCTGCGTTGGCAGTTCTGATTACCGGCGGGCCATTCGGTCTGCCGTTCTCTATCATCCTGTTTGTACATTCTCCCACCAGAAAATTACCTGAATTCTGAAAAAACCGCGGCATTGCCAGATAAAAGGAACTTGTCGCGGGAGGTGGCGTCCGAAGAGGTGATCCGGCGCATTGCGCTTATTGCACATGATATGCCCAGCAGATTTCCCGAACCCCAGAGAAAACGGGAAAGACGAAGGGATGGCGAGATAAACAGGAGTTTTACCCCATGAATACCAAGCATCGTTTACTGTTGGCGCTGACATTGACCACGACTATGGCTTGCGGGGCGGCTCAGGCTGCCGGGCTGATGGATTCTCTCAGCAGCGCAGCCGGTGAGCTAAGCAAATCAGGTGGCAGCACGGGCGGCACTTCGCTGTCTTCATTGACCGGTCTGTTGAACGGTGGCGATAAAGCCTTGAGTTCCAGCAGCATGACTAACGCCGCCGGTATTTTGCAGTACTGTGTGAAAAATAACGTATTGTCAGCCAATGGAACCGAGGCAGTGAAAAACCAACTGCTGAGCAAGCTGGGTATCAGCAGCACTGAAAATGCCAAAAGCCAGGACTACCAGCAAGGGCTGGGCGGTTTGCTGAAAACAGGCGAAGGCAAGAGCCTGGATCTGAACAGCCTGGGAACGTCGCAAATCACCGAAAAAGTGAAACAGAAAGCCTGTGATCTGGTTCTGAAGCAGGGCGCGTCCTTTATTTCCTGATGGCATAAACGGCGGTATGCCTAGGTTGCCGCCGTTTCCAATTCTTCCCGCCATAGTGTAAACGGGCTAACTGCTGTTTGACTGGGGCCGGGAGTGGTAAGAGAAGAAATGAAAAAAATGCTAATGGTCTCCCTGCTGGCTGGGATGGCGATGCTACAGGGGTGCGCGATGAAATCCAACGACGCGCCACCGCCGCCGCAGATGAAACCTATCGGTATGGCGAACCCGGCAGACGTGTATTGCACAGAGATAGGTGGGAAATTAAACGCCAAGCAAAATGCCAATGGCCAGTATTCCACCTGTACCCTGCCTAACGGCCAGGAAATTGAAAGCTGGGAGTTGTTCCGCCGCGATCATCCCGTGAAGAAATAAGTACCTCGGTTAAAACTCACGATCGCTGATGGGCTGCAGCTTCACGCTGCCGCCCGTTTGCGTATTTAACGGCAGGCGCCAGTCTTGATGGCTGCTGAGGGTGAAGGGCTTGGAGCGGAAGTTACAGCCGCTTTTGATATTTCTGATTTTCATCACATATTCACCGGCCGGATTGGTTTTGATATTGAAACTGCTCGCGGCGGGAATAAATACCTCGGCCAGTTGTTGTGGTTCCCCGGGGGTTTCCAGTTTGACCAGCACGGCAAAATCGTTGTTTTGGTTGTCCAACGTCAGTTGCTGCAAGCGGCCAGTGGTTTTGTGTTCCGGTTGATGCAAGTAACCGGCTGACGGTGGCCAGGGCTGCCCCGCATTGTCATGCAGCGGGCCACCGCATTGCTCGCGCGCCTCTCGCAGTGGCAATTCACGCTGGATAGCCCGATTGTAATCAGTGGCGGTAATGCTGATAAACTCATCGTCATTTTGATGCGCACGCAGATAGCGTTTAGCGCTGAAGACCCCAGCAGCTATCAGCATAAAGAAGATAAATATTGTCAGGCGATTCTTGAAAACCCCTCCGAACAGCCTGCCCGGTAATTGAAATAGCCACTTCGCAATTTTTGACAGCATCTTTTTCCTTCGCGCCCAAGCCGTTACGTTCTGCGGTAACGTTGTTTGCCTCAGTATAGCCAAATCGTTCGAGGTGAGTTGTTCTGCCCTATGAAATTATTGCGCAGTCATCCCATCCCTTCTTCCAGCAGTAACAACAATAAAAACCCGGCAAAGAACATAGCGGTAGTCAGCGGCGTGTCTTTACCCCCTTCATGTGCTTCGACCAGCAGTTCTTCCGTGACCAAATAGAGCAAGGCAATTAGGCCGAAGGCCAGAAATGCCGTTAGCCAAAAGGCACCCAGAGTGGCAATGGGGGCACCCAACATCCCGCCGATGGGGAGCAACAGTGCCAGACCGGCGACTGCCAATATGGCTCTTATCCGTTTGCCGAGGAAATCACGCAGGTCCCCGACGATCGATAATCCCAGAAATAACACTTCCAGCGTGAGCGCCAGGGTCAATAACAAACCGGCTTTTGCACCGGCGGCAAAGGCGATCCCCAAAACCAAGCCATCAATAAATATATCTATGCCGACCGCGGCCACAAAGCCAACCGGCCCCTGAGCACGTTCCCCCAAGCGCCTGACCAACAGCATCAGCAACACGCCAACGCTGCCCCCGAGCAGAACCGCCCAGGGTGATTGTTGCTTGAGATCAGGCAGGATTTCGGTCGCCGCGGCGGCAAACACAATACCGGCGGTAAAGTGATGAATGATGCGCATGGTCGCATCGCCAGGGCGGCGATAAAGCGCTACGGCGGCACCAACAAGGGTAGCTGCGGCGGGGAACAGCGTATAAAGCACGGCAGAAGTCATCAATATTCCTTTATCTGTGACGTAGAACCTCAGTCTAGCTTAGTCCTGACACGTCGATGCAAGACATAAAACATTTGTACGTTTTTGTACGTTTGTGTACATTTATGATCGCTTATTTGCCATCGAGAGACAGAATGTCCAAGCTGTTACCTAATCAACGCCATGAGGTTATCCTCACTGCATTACAGCAACAGGGGCGCGTGCTGGCCGTTGACATGGCGGAACGCCTGAATACGACTGAAGCGACCATTCGACGCGATCTACGCCAGTTGGCGGCGCAAAATTTGTGCAAACGCATTTATGGCGGCGCGCTGGCCCCCACGCCAGCAACCGGGCCTATAAGCGCGCGGCTACGTTTGAGCAGTAATGAGAAACAGGCATTGGCGCTGGCTGCGCTTGAGCTGATCAAAGAAGGGCAGGTTATTTTCCTGGATGCCGGCAGCACCCACCTTTATCTGGCTGAGCTGTTGCCGCGCGACCAACGGCTGACCGTGGTGACCAATGCACTGAGTATCGCCAGTAAAATGCTGGAGCAACCGGGGATCCGCACTATTTTGATTGGCGGTGAACTGGACGCGGATATTGGCGGTTGTGTGGACGCCAAAGCGGTGCAGGACATTGACGGTTTCCATTTCGATCTGGCGTTTACCGGCATCTGTGCCTATGACCCCACCAGCGGTTTTTCGGCGATGAACTATCAGGATGCCCAGTTTAAGAAACGTTTGTTGACGCGTTCTGGCAACGTGGCGGTGTTGTGTACCGACGACAAACTCAATACCTACGCCCCTTATCCTTTTCTGGCCGCCAGCCGGGTTGATTATTTGGTCACGCCGCCCGGTCGACATCCGCAGCTTGAGCAGCAAGTGACTCACAGCGGCGGCAAAGTCGTGTACAACCCTTCAATTACGGGAGAGTGAAATGCAAATAGCCCATGTTGCACTGTGGACCCGCGATATTGATGCACAAGTGGCATTTTGGCAGCGTTATTTCAACGGCGATGCCGGGGAGCTGTATGTTAGCCGCAACCGCCCGGGATTTGTGTCCCGCTTTGTTCGCCTGGCCACCGGTCCGACGCTGGAAATTATGGGCCTGCCAGAATTATTGCCGGCGGAACAGGCTAATGTACGTGTGGGTTGGGCGCATATAGCTCTGTCGGTCGGCGACGAAGGCCTGGTCGATCGGTTGGCGCAGCGCGCGCAGCAAGAGGGGATCCTGCTGGCAGCGCCGCGCCAGACCGGTGATGGATTTTACGAGGCAGTCATCCGCGACCCTGATGGTAATGCCATAGAAATTACGGCCTGATCACTCTTCTTCGAGGGTGGCGAACTGCTGCGCCAGATAATCGAGCAGCAGCCGCACCGCCGGTAGCAGTCCGCGGCGTGATGGGAAGACCGCATGCACCACGCCGCCCTGGGGCTGCCAACCGGGCAACAGCTGTACCAGTTCGCCACGCAACATGTCGTCGCGCATCATCATAGACGGCAGTTGTACAATCCCGGCCCCTGCAATTGCGGCGGTTCGCAGCATCAGCATGTCGTCGGTGACCAGCCTTGGCCTATGCTCCCATTCCATTTTTTCACCGTCGGGCCCGGTCAACTGCCACAGGTGCTGCGCACGTGCCGGCCCGAGATCCAGCGTGGGGTATTTACGCAATTCCTCCGGTCGTTGTACTGGGCCAAGGGTTCTCACCAGCGCAGGGCTGGCGGCGATACACCAGGTTCGCTGTGCCAAAATTTTCAGCACCAGATCGCTGTCTTCCAACGGTGGCGGCCGCACGCGAATCGCCAGATCCAATCCTTCACCGACCACGTCAACCCGGCGGTTGGTGGCCTCCAGGTGCACAGTGACTTTCGGGTAATCGGCCATAAAAGCCGCGACCATGCTGCCGACCCGGGTATGCAGGATGGCTACCGGGCAAGACATGCGCACGGTGCCGCATGGCTCAGCGCGGGTTTGTTCAATAGCCTGTTGCGCTGCATCGGCTTCAACCAGCATCGCCTTACAGTGCGTGTAGTAATTCAGGCCCACGTCGGTGACGGAAAAACGCCGCGTTGAGCGTTGAATAAGGCGCACGTTTAAGCGTTCTTCCAGTAATGCTACGCGGCGGCTCAATTTTGACTTCGGTATGCCCAGCGCGCGGCTGGCGGGGGCGAACCCCTGATGATCGACCACGCTGGCGAAATAAAACAGATCGTTTAAATCGGTGAACATCGCCTGTCCTTATCGTCCTATATATAGAACGCTGAGTGTACATCTTGACGACTACTGCAGCAAAGTGGGCTGGATTAAACTTCTGGCATCAACGTAAGGTCGTGAGACCTGAAACAGGAGTTCAAGATGAAAAAAATCCTCGGTATTTACAACAGCCCTGAAGCCCACTGGGTCGGCAACGGTTTCCTGGTGAATTCGCTGTTCTCCTATAACGATCTGGGGGCGGAAATGAGCCCGTTCCTGCTGTTGGATCATGCCGCGCCCACCAAGTTCCGTTCTGCCTCCGGCACGCGTGGCGTCGGTCAACATCCGCATCGCGGGTTTGAAACGGTCACCATCGTGTACCAGGGGGAAGTGGAGCACCGTGATTCTACCGGTAGCGGCGGGGTGATTGGCCCCGGCGATGTTCAGTGGATGACCGCTGCTTCGGGCATCTTGCACGAAGAATTCCATTCACGGAATTTCTCGCGCAATGGCGGCACCATGGAAATGGTGCAGCTGTGGGTGAACCTGCCAGCCAAAGACAAAATGGCCGAGCCGGGTTACCAGACGCTGCTGAATGCCGATATTCCGGTCGTTCCGCTGGCGGATGGGGCAGGGCAAATTCGCGTAATTGCCGGCAACTTTGACGGTCACGACGGCCCGGCACGCACCTTCAGCCCGCTCAACGTTTGGGACATGAAGTTAAATGCAGGCCATACCACCACGTTGACGGTAAAAGAAGGCCATACGCTGGCGCTGGTGATATTGCACGGTGCTGTTCACGTTAACGGCGAGGAAGTGGTACGTGAAACCCAAATGGTCAGGTTTGATCGTGCGGGCGATACGATCACTATCGAAGCCAATAACGATGTTGCTTTGCTGGTGTTGAGTGGCGAGCCAATCGACGAGCCTATCGTAGGTTATGGCCCGTTCGTGATGAACAGCGACGCGGAGATCCAGCAGGCTTTCCGTGACTTCAACGGTGGCAAGTTTGGCAGCATGACGGCAGAACATGACGCCAGCCCGCAATAAGCATCTCAGAACCGATCCGGAAAGTGATCTCCGGATCGGGTTCTACACTTAGGTAACCTCTGCGCTTTGGCCTGTCGGTCAAAGGCAACTTTTAACCGCGATAATCAATCCCAAAAGGAGTAAACCATGACTGCAAACTACAAACGCCTCGATAAGGATCAGGCCGTCGTTTTGCTGGTGGATCATCAGGCAGGGCTGCTTTCTCTTGTACGCGATATCGATCCCGATCGTTTTAAAAATAACGTACTGGCGCTGGGTGATTTAGCGAAGTATTTCAACCTGCCCACCATTCTGACCACCAGTTTCGAAGATGGCCCTAACGGCCCGCTGGTGCCTGAGCTAAAGGCTCAATTCCCCGATGCCCCCTTTATTCCGCGCCCTGGCCAGATTAATGCCTGGGATAACGAGGATTTCGTCAACGCAGTGAAAGCCACCGGCCGTAAGCAGCTGATCATCGCCGGTGTCGTCACCGAAGTCTGCGTAGCTTTCCCGGCGCTGTCGGCCCTCAGCGAAGGTTTTGAGGTGTTTGTGGTTACCGATGCGTCCGGCACCTTCAACGAACTGACGCGTCAATCGGCGTGGAGCCGTATGGAAGCCGAAGGTGCGCAGCTGATGACCTGGTTCGGCGTCGCCTGTGAACTGCACCGCGACTGGCGCAATGATGTGGAAGGGCTGGGGGCCTTGTTCTCCAACCATATTCCTGATTACCGCAACCTGATGACCAGCTACAGCACGCTGACCAAAGGCAAGTAATCCCGCGAGAAAGAAAAACCGATGATTCTTTACATAATCCTTAAATTTTCATCACGTTAGCGGCGGGATGTAAGCAAAGATCATCGGGGTGAAAAGGTCGTGAAAAGCGGCTTTCTCATTGGCCGGGGGCGGGGTAGGTTAAGCCCAATCCCGGCAAATGAGGACATGACATGAAAAATGCAATTAACGTACTGACACTGCCTTTTTTGGCTGCTGTGACGCTGTTCAGCGTTAGCGCGCTTTCCGCTCCGGCACCGGCAGATAAAAATGCCCCACCGCTGGCAGAACAAGGTTTCCGCTTACCCCCGTTCCCGGGCGGACATATGCCTAAACCGGGTTTCTGTCACGGAGGGGAACTGTTCTGCGCGACGTCTGCCAGCGATAACCCAACCGAAACAATCAATAAGCTCACTGCGGTGATCCCGGCAAGTAGCGCCAAACATTATGAAGTCCGTGTCTCTGTCGTTGCCTTGCCAGATACGCCACCCGTGCCCCTCGCGCCTTAAACGGACCGGCTAGCTCTGAGGGGGAATGCAGGGTAGTCTGAGGAGGTTTTCCTCAGGAGGCAGGATGAATCTATTAACGCTCCCCCCTTATCTCCAACCTGATGATCGGGTGTTGTTATTCGATGGCGAATGCAACCTGTGCCACGGACTGGTGAGATTTTTGATCCGTGCGGATCGGCAGGGCAAGATCCTGCTGGCTACGGTGCAATCTGCGGAAGGGCAAGCCATCTTAGGCGGGTTGGGCTTACCGACCGACCGTATTGACTCCATTGTGTATCTTGAACAAGGGCAGTACTGGCTAAGATCGGCAGCTTTTTTTCAGGCAATGCGCCAGCTTGGTTGGCCATTTCGGTTACTGGCGCTGGCGCGTTTTCTCCCCCCTCGGCTGGCGGATGCGTTTTATAACCTGGTGGCCAGCAACCGCTACCGGCTGTTTGGCCGCAATGAAGGCACCGCCTTACCCGGGGAGCATCTGCCGGGGCGTTATTTGCATCATCGCTCTGACTATACCCGCTGAACTTTACGCTTCTTTACCCTTTAATCGATTGAAATATCAGCACTCTGGCCGCATATAATGGAGCATTCAGCCGAAAAGGAGCGTGTATGGGAATCAGTGAAGAAGAGCATCTCCGCCGTTTAAGTCAGGAAAAGAACGCGGTGGGGAATACGGCGAAATGGGTAGCAATTGTCTCTGCCATTTACTTCGCCATGATGGTGTTTTACGGTCATCCGATGGGGGTCTTGACGATGTCAGGGCTGATTTTTATCGTCTCCACCACGACCTGGCTGAAGAAGCGTCAAAAAGTGAAGTCCTATCGCCGGGTTTTGGCGAAAATCAACGATGAACCACCGGCTTAGCGACCCTGATATTCACGGCTTGTGATACTGTAAACCAGGCTTGGCGTATCGCCAGGCACGTCATCCAGGGTATCGACCAAACGTAAACCCGCTTTTTCCAGCACGCGGCGTGAGGCCAGGTTTTTTTCACGCACAATCGCAGAGATTTCTGCCAGCCGTAGATGTTCGAAACCAAATTCGAGTGAGGCCTGTGCCAGTTCTGTGGCTAACCCACCGCCCCAAACCTGCGTATCAAAACGATAACCCAGATTCACCGTGCGCTGCGCGCCCAGCGGCCGCCAGGATATCCCACCAAAACCGATGACCCATTCCGGTCGCTCAAGCCGCACAATAGCCCAAGAGCCGTAGCCGTGATGCTGCCAATTTTCGATCCGTTCAGCCAACGCCTGCTGCGCCTGCGCCTCGCTGGCAATGGGGCCGGCCGGATTAAAACGTTGCGTGTCGGGATCGCCAAAAATGGCGTAAAAGCGAGCTAGATCGTCGGCGACGGGCGGGCGCATCAGCAGACGGGCGCTAATAAAAGGAGCGGTAGGGTGAGTCTGTGGCATGGTTTCTCGTCAGCTGCGGTAAAAGGCAGGTTTAACTGTAGACCCGCTGTGCGGAGAAGGGAACACACCCCCCTCTCCAGGTGGAGAGGGGGAATGGATCAGATAAATGAATCGTCGTCGTTGTAGTCGTCATCAGAGAAGTCGTTACTATCGTCGTTTTGATAGTCCGCGTTCTGGAACCCGTTATCCTGGTTGAGGAAACGGCTGTCGCCACCGTTATTAAAGGTATCGAGATTATTGGATGCGTCGAAGTTACGCATTGCGCTGTCATCTACCGGCGTTGCCGGTGTCTCATCGATAATGTTCACAATCTCTTCCGGCTGTGAATGGCGGAACATGCCGGTTAGCATATCGGCGAGCACCACCCCTCCCGCTACGCCGGCTGCAGTTTGCAATGCGCCACCAAGGAACCCGCCAGCACGTGAAGGTGCCGCCTGTTGTGGCTGGCTATAAGCGGGTTGCTGCTGCTGTGGAGCGTAGCCTGCTTGCGGCTGATTGTTCCATGCCGCGTTGTTCTGCTGTTGCGCCTGATATTGCTCACGCGGGCTTGGCGTGTTGCGGTTACCGCCGCCAAACAGGCCGGCCAGGAAACCGCCGCTGCTTTGCTGGTTGGCGCTATTTTGCTGTTGTTGGGCAATCTGGCTTTCCAGATCTTTTACCCGCTGGTCCAGCTGCTTCAAGGCCGCTTCCTGAATAATCATTGCCTGCGCCATGTAATAAGGTGCTGAAGGCTGCTCACGAATGTGCTGATTGATTTGCTGCTCTGCCTGGAGATCCCTCTGGCCTGTCTTGGTCTCGGCATCTTTCAAGCGGCCAAACAGACCATCGATAAGGCGTTGTTCTTCAGATTGCATAGGATTACCTCAAGGAGATTAATTACGGTACTGGATGATCGATATCATCGGTAACTCTCACCCTAGCGCGTTTGTATGAAGCAATAAATAAATGGTAGGTAAACCTGATTATGAATTTGTTACCAGTTAAGGCAAAGGGATTAACATCACCAGCTTTAGCCCGCTGTTTTCCGCAGGATGAAACGTCAGTTGCTGAAAGCGTAAGGGACCGCGTTGGGGGTGTTCGAACCCCCTTTCGCCCCCTTCGCGTGCCATGACATCGTGCTGTTTCCACCAGTGGTTAAACGCCTCGCTGTTGTGGGTCATATTGCGCACAAAAGCACGAATCTCTTCGGTATTTTGGTGATGGCTGGTTTCGGCGCGAAACTCGGCGACCACGCGCCGCGCACGATCTTCCCAGTCGCTGACCAGCGTTTTCGCTAACGGATGGAAAAACATAAAGTGCAGCAGATTGGGCGTGTTGGTTTGGCCCAGCCAGCCGCTGAACAGGCTTTCTGCGGGCGCATTCCAGGCCGCGACATTCCAGGTGATATCCAGGAGATAGCAAGGCACCGCTACCTGATGAACGCTTTGTAAAACCGCACTGTTAGCCATTTCCTGATGCTGTTCTTGTTCGGGATCGGCCACCCGCGCCAGGGTAAATAAATAGTGGCGTTCGGCATGCCCCAAACGGAGCGCTTTGGCAATGCGTGCCAGTGTATGCGGAGAGATGGACACCTCCCGGCCCTGTTCAATCCAGGTATACCACGTGGCACTAATACCGCTGATTTGCGCCAGCTCTTCACGGCGCAGGCCGCTGGTGCGACGGCGTGGTGCGCTGGGTAAACCCAGCATTTCCGGTGTAATACGCTCACGGTGGGCACGCAAAAAGGCACCGAGTGCCTTGGGACCGGATAAGGCTTCTGATTGCATAGACTGGTACCCCTTATACTAGGATAACTGCTCATATTGTACCCGTATATTAAGCTGATTATAGTAACAAAAGTCATCCGGCACAGGCGTAAGCCATACAATAAATGGGGCACATATGAGCAAGAGCAACAGCCATAAAAATGCGGTCGATCGTCAGTTTGGCGAGCAGGCCAGCGCTTATCTGACCAGCGCAGTCCATGCGCAGGGGACGGATTTACAACGACTGGGGTTGCTGCTGGAACCCCATGCCGATGCCAGGCTGCTCGATCTGGGCTGTGGTGCAGGACACGCCAGTTTTACGGCTGCGGCAAAAGTGGCGCAGGTGGTGGCTTACGACTTATCGGTACAGATGCTGGCGGTAGTAAGCCAGGCCGCAGCGGATAAAGGCTTTACTAATATCCAGGTGCAGCAGGGCGTAGCCGAATCACTGCCGTTTGATGATGCCAGCTTTGATCTGGTGATCAGCCGTTATTCGGCGCACCACTGGCATGATGTTGGCCAGGCATTGCGCGAAGTGCGTCGGGTGCTGAAGCCGGGTGGAAAAGCTATCTTTATGGATGTGGTCTCACCAGGGCATCCTTTGTTGGATATCTATCTGCAAACCGTTGAAGTCCTGCGCGATACGTCACATGTCCGCAATTATGCACCGGGCGAATGGCTGGGCTTGATAACAGAATCTGGGTTGCAGGTACGAGAGGTGACGTCAGATCGGTTGTATCTGGAATTTAGCAGCTGGGTGGCGCGCATGCGTACGCCAGAGCATTTCGTTACGGCTATTCGTGCGTTTCAACAAGGGGTTTCTGAAGATGTGCTGCGGCATTTCGCCATCCAGCCAGACGGATCATTTACCAGCGATATCATGATGTTTGAAGTGAGCAGGGGATAAATAACGTCAGGGCAACCAATATACCCTTCCTCTTTCCGCGAGAAATACGCGGAAAACCATCGGATATAGCGGCTGCCCTGACAGAGTATTACCGGGTATAAATTACTTTTTGTCTTCCAACAGGCAGCGATAAATCAGGCCACCGATAGCACCGCCCACTAAGGGGACTAGCCAGAATACCCAAAGCTGTTGCAATGCCCAGGTACCTTGGAAGATGGCCACGCCGGTACTGCGCGCAGGGTTAACAGAAGTATTGGTTACCGGAATACTGATCAAGTGAATCAGCGTTAATGTCAAACCAATCGCTAAGGGAGCAAAACCGGCTGGCGCACGTTTGTCCGTGACACCATGAATAACGATCAGGAAAAATGCTGTCAGCACCAATTCAATGACGATAGCAGATTGCAGAGAATAACCACCCGGTGAGTGTTCACCGTAACCGTTGGAGGCAAAGCCGCCAGCAGTGGCATCGAAACCTGCTTTACCGCTGGCGATTAAATACAACACCGCCGCTGCAGCAATCCCGCCAATCACCTGAGCAATCACGTAAGGAATAACATCTTTTGCGGCGAAACGGCCACCGGCAAATAACCCCACGGTAATGGCTGGGTTAAAATGCCCGCCAGAAATATGGCCAACGGCATAGGCCATTGTTACCACGGTAAGACCAAAAGCGAGTGCGACACCGAGAAAACCAATACCCAGCTGTGGGAATGCTGCTGCTAATACGGCGCTACCACAACCACCGAACACCAACCAAAATGTGCCAAAAAATTCGGCAAAAAGTCGCTTTGACATAGATTCCATCCTACGGAAAATACTAACGGGCGTTAGCACTAAAAACTATAGAACACCTTTTTAAGTTAATGCAGGTTTCTATCAATATTTTCTTAATGCACCTTGAATAACGGTGGATATTAAATCCCTGGGAATTAACTTTGTCTATGCGAATACGGCTATATTTTTCTAATTACGGCGCGTTTGCTGTTTTTTTTATCTTTGTTATAAGAATTTACCCTAAGCTTAAGCGACAGGTTTTTTTTGTTGAAAATAGCTAGCGTTAAATTTTCACTCTCCTATGTTTTTTCCATTGGTTTTGTCCGCGTTAATTGTTAATTCCTATTTGCCATCTTTAATTTTCAAGCCAATTCATGGTATTAGTGGGCTTGTCATAAGATTGTCATGTGGAGCGAATACATTGGCAAACTGCCAAGCCTACATTCTTAATTTTGAGCCATAACCATGAAAATAAAATCGGTTTCACTGTTAATCAGTTCGTTATTCCCTCTGTTGTCCTATGCCGCCACTGACGTTGAGGTTGCACGCTATATTGTCAGTTTTCCTGGTGGTGAGCATGTGAGTTACCAGGGCGCCTTCGCTAAGCACTTCCCACAGGGATTGCCGGTAGGTATCGGCTCGGGTCTGGTATTCAATAGTCGTGAAGGCAATGACCTGCTGTTGACGACAGTGACCGATCGCGGCCCGAATGCCGATGCGCCTACGGTCGGTGAACAGGACGCCAAAATTTTCGCTAACCCTGCTTTCGTTCCGCTGTTGATGGATATTCGTGTCGGTGGGGGGAAGGCGGTTGCCAGCAATTCACGCCCACTGCATGACCAGCAGGGGCCGATTAGCGGGCTGCCGCTGCCGGCAGGTCTGATTGGTTCAACCAATGAAGTTGCGTTGAGTGATACGCTGAAAATCTTGCAGGGCGATCCGCGCGGGCTGGATACCGAAGGCATTACGGCGGATGGAAAAGGCGGTTATTGGCTGTGTGATGAATATGGCCCGTTCCTGATCCATATCGACAATCAGGGCAAGATCCTCGCCAAATACGGCCCGACGCCGGAGCAGGGAGAGCACGCGGTGGCAGGCGGATTGCCGAATATCATCAAATGGCGTCAGCCGAACCGCGGTTTTGAAGGCATCACCCGCCTGCCGGACGGGCGTATTCTGGCGGCGGTGCAGAGCACGCTCGACGTGGACGGCAAGACCAAGAACAAAGCACAGTTTACGCGCTTGGTCAGTTTTGATCCGGCCAGCGGCAAAACGGCGATGTACGGCTACCCGATCGATATCGACAGCTATAAAAAGGCCAAAGACGCCAAAGTGGGTGACATTGTGGCTGTAGACAACCAACACATCCTGTTGGTTGAGCAGGGCAGCGATAAAGACAAGCAGATGATCAACAAGATCTATCTGGTCGATCTCAGTCAGGCGACCGATCTGACGGCCTTCGAAGGCAAGGGCAAAGCGCTGGAGTTTGACGATGCGCAAGCGCTCGCCAGGCGCGACGTGAAGCTGGCGCAGAAGCGTGAAGTGGTCGATCTGCGCAAATTGGGTTGGCAGCAGGAGAAGGTAGAGGGCTTATCGCTGATCGACGATCACACTCTGGCGGTGATTAACGATAACGATTTTGGCCTGCAGGCCAAGCTGTTGGACGCACAGCCCAAGGCGAAGAAAATCGGCGACTATCAGTTGGATAAGCAGGGCAACCTGAGCCTGGACGGTAAAACCGTGTCGGCCCGTATTGAGCTACAACCGCTGGAGAAACCGGAGTCGCTCAGCGAATTGTGGGTGCTGACGCTGCCGCAGCCGCTGAAGTAGAGACGGCAACAGGGGGCCGATGCCCCCTGTTTTTATCCGTGAGTGCCGCTGACCTGCGGCGTCCTGCCTCGTGAAATGCTCTCCCACACCGCGACCGCCACCATAATCAACGTGGTCAAACCGTTCACCATCAGTAAATCGGTGAGGTAGGCGATCGGTGCCAGCACTGCCAGCGCAATGAGCCCCACCAGATGCGATAGGGGAAAGCGACGATAAACCAACCTTTTATACAAGGCGTTAGCGAACAGGTAGATTGCAGGACCGAGGAGCAGTACCGCTGCCGTGACGTTGTTAATATGGCCGTCAGGATGAGCAATCACCAGTTCGTTGGCGACGGCGCAAACGATGATGGCACCGACGAGTATCACGTGAACATAGTGGAAGTTGGCGCCCAGTTGGCCCGGGTTTTCCGCCTGGCTAATGGCGTGACTGCCGGCTTTGCTGCTGGTATCGAAATAAACCCACCACATCGCCAGGCTGCCGAGAAAGGCAACCAGCGAGGCAATCAGTACCGGTGGGTTCCAGGACGTCATTTCGCTAAGGGTCGAACCGGTAATCAGAATGGTTTCACCCAGCGCCACGATCACGAACAATTGGCAGCGCTCCGCCAGGTGATGGCCTTCGATAGTCCATTCGCTACTGCTGTCGGAACGACCGAGTACCGGCAAGCGGAAACCGAACATGGGCGAAACGTATTCGCACAATACGGCTATTGCCCACAGCAACAGCCGGTAGTTGCCTTCCGCCAACCCGCCCAGGATCCAGAACACCGCTGAAATGCACATCCAGCCAAGAATGCGGCGGAAATTTTGTTTTAATGGGTGGCCGATGGGCAGTAGATTTAAGATCACCAGTGAACGCCCAACCTGGATAGCCACGTAAAACAGTGCGAACAGCAGGCCACGCTCGCCAAACGCGTGTGGCAGCGCAGAAGAGGCGAACAACCCCAATAGCATGATGCCGAACAGCAGGATGCGGATAGGGCGAGTATCCGGGTTAAACCAGTTGGTGACCCAAGCGGTGTACTGCCAGGCCAGCCAGACGGCGAACCAAAGCAACAGCGTTTCGAGCGCGCCGGTCAGTGTCAGGTGGTGCAATAGATAGTGAGAGAGCTGGGTAACGGCAAAAACGTAAATCAGATCGAACAGCAGTTCTGAAAATGAAACCGAGGCACCATGGCCATCACGCACACGCAGTAAGGTTTGCGACATAGGGAGTCCTTCCATAATGATAACCTTCAGAAATAGCGTAGTTCAGTCGCGGGTGCTAAGAGAAGAATCTTAAAGATGAGGATTTTTATCGCATTTGGCCAAACGGACTTTTAATTGTCATCTGCCAGGGGTAGAGTGGCAACATTACCCCCGCGTTACCCAGCCAAAGACATATCTGCATGCACTTCCTCCTTATTTTCATCACAATGATTGATGTTCTTTACATTGGATTACGTCTGCTTTCATTGCCTGGTAGATAATTAACTCCACTGATACGAGAAAATAAACAAAAACATCTGGAGTTAATCATGAAACTATTACCTGGCATCGCAGCAGTTCTTTTGGCAGCCGCTTCATTTTCTTCATTTGCAGCGCCGCTGTCATCAGTAAAACAGGTGAATACTGAACAGGCCAGCAGCATGCAAAGCCTTGGCGTAGTGTCGGTTTCCGGCGTTAGTGGCTCTCCAGCCGATGCGGTTCACGCGCTGAAAGAAAAAGCGCAGGCGGATGGTGCCAGCAGTATTCGTATTATCGGGCTGGACACCCCGGGGGATTCCAGCAACTGGCGTGGTAATGCAGAAATATACCGTTAATCGCCTGGCAGTAAATAAACCTCGGTCACTGTAAAGGGTGGCCGATAAAACAAACGGCTGTGGAATATAATCTGACCGGTAATGCTGTTTATTGATTACCTGAAGATTATTTTCGCAGCCTTTTTTTATCTTTTCGTCTGTCGGTTGCATTTCATTACAACTGTGTCGGTGGTTTTAGGAAACATGTTAATGAATACTTAAGGAATTGAGTTCAGATTGGTGGCTACTCAACGTAAGGAGGCCCCAATGTTAAATGCGACACGGCTGCAACTGAAGAACCACTTTAGCTATCTCCAGCAGTTTATGGCTTCACCGCGTACTGTCGGTACGCTGGCGCCTTCTTCCCCTTGGTTATGCCAGGCGATGCTGAATCAGATTGAATGGACCGGGGCACTGTCCATTGCAGAATTAGGCGCGGCTGACGGCGTGTTGACCAAGCGTATATTGGGGCGTATGCGCGCCGATGCCTCGCTTGAGGCCTTTGAAATTCAATCTCATTTTGTGCATCAACTGCGGAAAATTGACGACCGTCGTTTGCAGGTAATGGACCGTTCTGCCGAAGAGATGGCCCGCGATTACGACGTGATATTCTCTTGCCTGCCCTTGTTATCCATCCCGCTTAAAATCAGTATTCGTATTTTGCAACAGGCGCAGCAGTGCTTGCGCGCGCGCAATGGCACGCTGGTGTTGTTTCAATACAGCCATTTGTCGGAAAAGCTGTTGTCTCGCTATTTCCATTGGAAACGGCTACGGGTCGTCCGTAATTTCCCCCCGGCGTTGGTCTATATCTGCACGCCGCGTTAACTAAAGCCTTTTTTCCATCACTACCACGTCGCCGCCATATTGCTGGCGACGCTCAATGGTTTGCCAGCCCCAGCCTGAATACAACGCCTCAGATTTATCGGTAATCAGATGCAGGACAGGGTGGTTGCGCTGGCGCGCCAGTTGCACGATGGCCGCCTCCAGGCGCTGAGCGATACCTTGTCGCCTGTGGTCTGGATGAACAAATACGCCTGCCAGCCAAGGGGAAAGATCCATCCGGTGATGATCGTCACTTGGCCATAGGCTAGCCATACCCAGCGGGCATTCCCCCTCGAGCACCAACAGCGTGGTGTAGTCTTCACTGGGTTGTGCGCACTGTGCAAATCGTTGGCGCGTGCGTTCCAGCGAACCGCCACGCTGGGAGCCCCACTGACCAAATGCCCATGCGGCACAGACGTCGCTAAAATGGGGACATTCCACCAATGGGATAATACGTTGGGTCATCGTTGTTCCTCCTGGATTACCTGCCACGCTAGCCCACCTTTTATTGGATTATCGCCCGATTTTTTAACTTTATAAAACCGTATTTACAGCGGTTTTGCATGTATCAGCGGCGAAACAGCGTCATTCAGCGGATTTAGGCCGCCTGGCGCGGGTTGTGATTGAAAGTGTTAATGAGAGTGATTATCATGCGCGCATCTTCTTACCTTGATCCGGCCTGTTCATGCGCAATCCCCTCGTTTTACTGCTGCTTTCTCTGTTGCTCGGCGTTTTTAGCGTTCAGGCGAAAATGGTGACTGACATTACCGGTCGTCAGGTCGAAGTGCCGGATAACCCGCAACGCATCGTGTTGGGCGAAAGCCGCATGTTGTATACGCTGGCGCTCTTGGAGCCGGGGAATCCCGCTCAGCGTATCGTCGGCTGGCCGGAAGACATGGCGCGTTTTGATGCGCAAAGCTGGCAGCTTTACACACAAAAGTTTCCGCAGATCAAAGCGATCCCTTCTATTAGCAAGGGGAATTTCCGTCAGGTTAATAGCGAAAACCTGATCAAGTTAAAGCCGGATCTGGTGATTCTCGCACGTTACGCGCGGGAAGAGGGTGACAGTGACGTGTTGCTCAATACGCTGAGTAAGGCCGGAATCGCCGTGATCTACGTCGATTTACGGGTCGACTTGCTGAATAACACCCTGCCGAGTGTCCGTTTGCTGGGGGAAGTTCTCAATCGTCAGCAGCGCGCGGAGCAGTTCATCAGCTTCTACCAGCAGCATATGGCGGTGATCCAGCAGCGATTGGCAGGCTACAAGGGGCCAAAACCCAAGGTAATGCTGCATTTGCACCTTGGGCGGCGTGAAACCTGTTGCACTACGGCGGCACATGGCAACCTCGGCGATCTGCTGGCTTTTGCCGGCGGGGACAATATCGCCAATGCCAGCATCAAAGGCGTTTATGGTGAGCTGAACCCGGAAACCATTTTGACCGCTAATCCCGATATCTATATTGCTACCGGCATGGCCGGGCCAGAGGGCAAGCGTTTTTCCGATCTGCGCCTTGGGCCCTTGGTCACCCAGAAGGAAGCTGACGAAAGCTTCCGGATGATCATGCAAAAGCAGCCGATGCTCGCCAACCTGAAAGCGGTAAAAAACCACCAGGCCTGGAGCATCTGGCACAACTTCTATCTCAGCCCTTACCACGTTGTGGCCGTTGAGATGTTCGCTAAAGCTTTCTACCCGGATTTGTTTGCAGACATCAACCCGCAGCAGACCTTTAAGCAGTTATATCAACAATTTTTGCCGTTACCTTTTTCAGGGACTTATTGGAGTCAGTTAAATAATGAATAACACCCAGCGTGGCTGGTGGTGCGCATTGCCTCTGGCGGCCTGTGCATCGGCCCCGGCGTTCAGCGTCGACAAAACAGCAGAAAAGAGTGAAACCCTGGTGGTGGTGGGTCAACCACCATCGGACGGTGTAAAAAGCTACCAGCCGCTGACAAGCGTGACCGGTACCCGTAGCGAAACCTCTCTGCTGAACGTGCCGCAGGCTATCGACGTTGTCCCGCAACAAGTGATTACCGATCAGGCTGTCAGCAGCCTGGACGAGGCGCTGTATAACGTCAGCGGCATCACACAGGCAAACACGTTGGGAGGCACCCAGGACGCGGTAATGAAACGTGGCTTTGGCGATAACCGCGATGGCTCCATTCTGCGCGACGGCGTGCGTTCGGTTCAGGCACGCAACTTTACCCCGACCACTGAGCGGGTTGAGGTATTGAAAGGTCCGGCATCTATGCTATACGGCATGGGCGAGCCGGGCGGGATGATCAATATGATCACCAAAAAGCCGCAGTTGCAGCAGCACACGCATGTGGAAGGGTGGGGCAGCAGCTTTAAAGGCGGCGGCGGCCAGTTAGACGTTACCGGGCCGCTGGGCACCTCAGGTTTTGCCTATCGGATGATTGTCGATCACGATGAAACCGATTACTGGCGCAATTTTGGACGCAATCGCCAAACGGTGATTGCGCCTTCGTTGATGTGGTACGGCGAAAGCACCACGGTGCGTGTGGCTTACGAACATATGGAATACCTGGTGCCCTTTGATCGCGGGACCATCATTGATTCACGCACCGGCAAGCCGGTGAATACGCCGCGCGATCGCCGTTTTGACGAAAGCTATAACGCCACGCGGGGCGATCAGGACAGCGTTACGCTGCAGGTCGATCAGGTACTGAATGAAAGCTGGAAAAGCGCGCTGACCTACGCTTACAGCCGCAATAGCTACAGCGATAATCAGGCACGTGCGCTGGCGCTGAACCCTGATACGGGGGTGTTGTCGCGCCAGGCCGACTCTACGGCCCATGCTGTCAGCCATGCCAACGCGGTACAGCTGACGTTCAATGGCGACGTCGATTGGGGCAAAACCAACCACCAGATGCTGTTCGGGTTTGATTTTGAAGATAACCGCACCTACCGCGGCGACATGATTCGCGGCAAAAAGAACAGCGATTTCAACATCTATAATCCGGTGTATGGCCTGATGCCGACCTCGAATGCCGTCAGCGCCAAAGACAGCGATCAGCGTGAAAACCTCACCAGTTATGGCTGGTTTATGCAGGATTCTATCCAACTGACCGAAAAGTGGTTGGTGATGGGTGGCTTGCGCTATGACGCCTTTGACGTTTTCGCCGGGAAAGGGCGGCCCTTTGTCACCAATACCGACAGTTCCGACAGCAAGCTGATACCGCGTGCCGGGGTGGTCTACAAGCTGACGCCGAATGTCTCGCTGTACAGCAGTTACACCGAATCTTTCAAGCCGAACTCTTCCATTGCCAGCCAGATTGGTTCGCTGCCACCGGAACAAGGCAAGGCCTGGGAGGTGGGGAGTAAGGTTGAGTTGCCAAAGGGTATCACCGGCACGCTGGCGCTGTTTGACATCACTAAACGCAACGTGATGGTCAACGAATTGGTAAATGGTGAAACCGTCACCCGCACTGCAGGACGTGTGCGCTCTCAGGGCGTGGAGTTGGATGTTGCAGGCAACATTACCGATTCATTGAGCCTGATCGGTTCTTATGCTTATACCGATGCGCGGGTGGTGGATGATCCCGACAACAAAGGCAAAGAAATGACCAACGTGGCGCGTCATACTGCCTCGCTGTTTATGACCCAGGATCTGGGATCAACGGGGCTATACAGCGGAGATAACGTGCGCGTGGGTGCAGGTGCACGCTATGTGGGGCGCCGCCCTGGTGATGCCGCCAACAGTTTTAATCTCGACAACTACACTGTTGCCGACGCTTTTGCTGCTTACACTCTACCGGTGAAGGGTTACCAGGTGAAATGGCAGTTAAACGTGAAGAACCTGTTCGACAAAACCTATTACCCGTCCAGCGGTGGCAATTTGCGCGTTGCGGTGGGAGAACCACGTGAAGTGGTGCTGCGTGCCAGCGTCGACTTCTGATTTTACGCACAGGAATGTCTGCCCGGCGGCCGGTATCTGCCGCCGGGTAAATCTGATTAAATAGCCGGCCCTGACGTTAAGGAGAACCCGATGAGCCTGCAAATCCGTTTAGCGCAGCCGCAGGATATCGCTCAGTTGATCGCCGTTGAGCGCTCGGCGGCGCAGCTGTTTCATCAACAGCCTGCCTGGCGTTTTATCGCCGAAGGCCCGGTGATGAGTTCAGAACAGCATGCTGATTTTATTCAGCGGCAACACGAATGGTTGGTTGAAGGCGCGTCAGGAGAGATCGCCGGCTTTATTGCCGTCATACCGCAATCACAGGATTGGCATATCGCCGAGCTGTCGGTAGCCGCCAATTGGCAGCGCCAGGGCATTGGCCGACGTTTGATCGCGGAGGTTGCAGCACAGGCGGCATTGCAAGGCGCACAGAGTTTAACGTTGACGACTTTTATTGATGTGCCCTGGAACGCACCCTATTACCAGCGCCTTGGGTTCAGGCCGATCGCCGCCCAGCAACTCAGTGCGTCATTGAAGCATCAATTGGCTGAAGACAGTGCGCAGGGTTTTGCTGCGGACAGCCGCTGTGCCATGGAATTTACACTGTCGTAAATATTGAAATACAGGCTGATGGCGGTATGATGCAGCAACTACGCCATCGCACGATCTGCACGCCAGATTCTGGCATGCAAACGCAATCACGTCACCGTATAAGGGACAACCCGTAATGACACAAACCATTTTCATGGTCGGCGCTCGCGGAGCCGGTAAAACCACGGTGGGCAATGCACTGGCGTTGGCGCTGGGCTATCAATTCATCGATACCGATCTGTTTATGCAGCAGACCACGCAGATGAGCGTGGCGGAAATGGTCGAAAAAGAAGGTTGGCTGGGGTTTCGCCGCCGTGAAAGCATCGCGCTGCAAACCGTGACGCAACCGTCAACTGTAGTTGCCACCGGCGGTGGTGCAATCCTGGCAGAAGAGAACCGCCGCTTTATGCGTCAGCACGGCACGGTGATTTACCTGCGCTCGCCGGCTGACGTACTGGCACAACGACTGGAAGAATACCCACAAGACGCACAGCGCCCAACCTTGACCGGCCGCCCTATTGCCGAAGAGATGTTGGAAGTGTTGGCCGCTCGCGAAGCCTTGTATCAGGAAGCTGCGCATTACGTGATGGACGGTACCGGCAACCCACAACAGGTGGTGGCTCAGATCCTCGCCGCGTTACAGCGTGAAACGGTAAAGTAATACCTAAAGGGTACGTGCGGGCACACTAGGCTGTGCCCGATTCTCTGCATTTCCCCTGCTTTCCCCGGTGTCGAACCGCCTCACGCGTCTGAGTGTTGGGATGAGGACACTACGAGTGTGCCTGATCGGCTGGGTGCGCTGTAAAATACAGCCCCGGCGTGATGCCAAAACGTTGACGGAAAGCGGCAATGTAGGCACTGACATTCTCGTAACCGTAGTCGCCGGCGATCCGATTGACGGACTCGCCGCGCGACAATGGCTCCAGCGAGCGGATCACCCGGGCTTGTTGGCGCCAGCGGGCGAAAGTGACGCCAGTTTCGCCAATAAAACGGCGGCTCAGGGTGCGGACGCTCAGTCCGGCCCAGGCAGCCCATTCAATCTGGCTCCGGTTGTCAGCAGGATCGTTCAGCAGTGCACGCGCAATTTTCAACAACCGCGCGTCCTGCGGTAGCGGCAGTTGGAGCGGGGCGCTTTCCTGAGCACGGACTTCATCTAACAATACATGCAATAGCCGCCGCTGCGGCGCGTTCAACTTTTGCCCGGCGAAGGGCGTTATGCGTTCCACAAGCGCCTGAATCAACCCGGAGGCGGTACTTAGCCGGGGTTGTTCAGGTAATCCGCCACAGTAAGCTTCCGGCACATACAGACTCCAGCCTGCTACGTTGCCGCACGCCACCGCCTGATGTGCGCAATGAGGGGGCAGCCAGCCAATATTACCCGCGGTCATTGCCCATTGCCGCTCGTGGGTTTCCAGCGCGATCATGCCATGGGTTAACAAATAGATTTGCCCCTCGGTATGTTGATGCCAAGGCGTCAGGTGTTTTTTCTCATGCCAGAGTCGCTCGCTTTGCAGGATCATATTGATTGGCCGATTTACAGTATAAAAAGTCCCAGTGCGCTTATTATGCCACGCTCTGGCCGCGCTATGATCTCCGCTTCATTCAATTCTGGAGATTGCTGATGACCTTGAAGACCCCAGCCGCCATTGTGCTCGACGCCTTGCAGCAGGTGGTTGCTGCCCCGCAGCACCAACCGGCGCTGATCGCTGAATTCTTCCATGCGGATTACCACCAGCAGGTGGATGGTAAAACGCTCGATTATTCGCAGTTTGTACAACATATGGCGTTGCTGAAGCAGCTCACCCGTAGCATGACATTGGTGTTTGTCGCGGTTGCCGGGCAGGGCGACGCGGTGTTGACGCACCATCTGGTACGGGTGGAAAAACGCGATGGCGGCAGTAGCTTGGTCAAGGTGCTGGCGCATTTCACTGTGCGTGACGGAAAAATCAGCGCCTGCGATGAACTGACGCAATTGCTGGAGGGGGAGCACGGCGATCGCGACCTGGGGTCATGCGTGTCGGTCTAAATAGCGCTGCTATACTTAAGCTTGTGGAATCACAGGGGAGATGAGCATGCGCGAAAATGACCGACCTGGTTATCCGAGAACCGCCCGAGTGGTCGCCGTTGACCGGGGCGATCCAAGCTTGCATATGCACCGTTTTGAGGTGCGTACCGATGACATTGAGCCGAACACGCTGCTCAGTGAGCATCCTACCGAGCAGGAAGCGCTTGATGCCAAGCATCGCTACGAAGATCCTGCGCTGGAAGATTAATCGACATCCCCAGAAGCCGGCGCAAGGCCGGTTTCTTTTATTCATTTTTTTGCTAATTGACTGATTAAAATAGCGAATAAAGTTGTATGCCACTTTCTGAATCTGGTATGCGGTGCCTTTTGAAGCCAGGATGCAGAAGGGCTATCTGGCACGTCTCCACTCTGCAGAACTTTACTCTGCGTCTCGATCGCATTTCGCGTGAAAAACCAGTGACAGATCAACCTTAATCCCCCAATATGGATTCCCCATAAAGTTGATTACGCGGGTGCCAGTCTATGCTGAAAGTGAACGAGTATTTTGCCGGAAAAGTGAAGTCTATCGGTTTCGATAGTAGCAGCATCGGCCTTACCAGCGTCGGTGTTATGGAAGAGGGAGAGTACACCTTCAGCACCGCCCAGCCGGAAGAAATGACCGTAATTACCGGCGCGTTGAAAGTGTTGTTGCCGGGCTCGCCGGATTGGCAGGTATTTATGCCGGGTGAGAAGTTCTTCGTACCGGGCCACAGTGAGTTCAACCTGCAGGTTGCCGATGCAACGGCCTATCTGTGCCGCTACTTAAGTAAATAATCCTACCCTTTACTTGACGCCACAGCGCTGTTGGCCGCGCGCACTCACCCCAGTCACTTACTTGCGTAAGTCCCTGGGGTTCTCGCACTTGCCACCTGGCTGCAACTCAAATTAATTTGGGTAGGTTGTTTATTTGGCAAAAGCTGCGCATCTGGAGCAAAGGCGCAGTTTTTGCAGGCTCAACGCTGGGCTTCGCCACCCAGAGCTTCGATGGTGTTCTTGATTAACGCCGCCAGCTCGCTGGTCATCAGGATGAAGTCGGCGTCAAAACGCTGGGCAAAATCGTCACGATCGATGTCGTCATTCTGCTCACGCAGTGCATCAGCAAACTTCAGACGTTTCAACGAGCCGTCGTCCGCCAGGACCAGTTGAATGCGTTCTTGCCAGTCAACCGCCAGTTTGGTCACCAGCTTGCCGGCTTCAATGTGCACCGCAATCTCATCGCTGATCAGGTTCTGTTTTTTGCAGCGAATAACGCCGCCATCTTCCAGAATTGCCTTCAGTTCCGCTTCGTCCTGAATGATAAAGCCCGCAGGCAGTTCGCCGGAGCGTACCCATTCAGTCAGCGTCAGTTCAATTGGGCTTTCCATGGTCAACGGCACCACGGGCAGAGAACCCAGACTTTTGCGCAACAGCGCGAGTGTATCTTCCGCACGCTTGGCGCTAGCAGCATCAACCATGATCAGATCGTTGACGGTGTCTATCCACATAAACGTCTGGTTAAAACGGCTGAAGGCACGTGGCAGCAAGCTGTGCAGCACTTCGTCTTTCAGTGCGTCTTTCTCGGTTTTCTTCAGTTTACGGTGTTGCTCACCTTCCAGGCGTTCAATCTTGGCCTGCAACTCTTGCTTGATGACCGGCGACGGCAGGATTTTTTCTTCCTTGCGCGCACAGATGACGATCTGGCCATTCACTGCATGCGTCAATGCGTCGCTGTGCGAGCCCATCGGGGAGACCCAGCCGGTTTTCGCCATGTCCTGGCTGCCGCACGGGGTGAAAGCAAAGGCGCTGAGCTGTTTTTCCATTTCATCCGCGTTTAGCGCAACTTCGCGGCTCAAACGGTAAACCATCAAATTCTTAAACCACAGCATAATGTTATCCCTGGCTGGGCGTGCATCTGGCACGCTTATTCATCAAAAGCAGGGCGGCATAATAACGAATCAGAGGCGAAAAATCGCCTCATTCCCTCTCAATTGCGTCGTCGACCGCGTTTGAACGACGTGCCCGTTGCAACGCCATCGCCAGCTGACGCTGGCTGAAAGGCTTGCGCAGCAATTCCACATTAGGCAGCGTGTCTTCGTGGTTTCGACGTATATCCTGACCGCTGATCAACAAGGCCGTGATGCGCGGATTAATCTCTCGCGCCAGCCCAATCACCTGTGCGCCGTCCAGCTCGCCCGGTAACATCAGGTCGCTTATCAGTACGCCGATATCCGACGTCTGACGTAACAGCGCCAGTGCTTCATGGCTGTCCGCACAGTCCAGCGTCAGGTAGCCGAGCTGGTGTAGATGTTCACACAACGTATGGCGCACGTCGTTTTCATCTTCCAATACCAGTACCAGGTTGCCGCTGTCGTTATCTTCCTCGGTTGGCAGGGCCGGTGCGTCTATCAGTGCTGGCGTGGGCGCTCGTGGCAACTGCAAGCGCACCAGTGTCCCTTGGCCCGGAGTGGTTTCAATCTGTACCCGGCCACCTGACTGGCGAACAAACCCGTATACCATCGACAGCCCCAGTCCACTGCCGCTGCCCACGGCCTTGGTGGTGAAGAAGGGTTCGAACACCTGCGCTTTGACCTCTTCCGACATGCCACAGCCGGTGTCGATCACCTCTAGCGTCACCATGTCCTGTTTCTTGCCGCCGCTGCGCACCACGCGTTGGTTGTAGGTCCGGATCTTCACTATGCCGCTGCGGCCCTCCATGGCGTCGCGGGCGTTGACCACCAGATTGATCAGCGCATTTTCTAACTGGTTAGCATCAACCCACGCCGGCCAGCCAGGATGCTGAGACTCAATGACCAGGGACAGCGTCGTGGGCAGTGAATGACGTAGCAACTCCTGCAGATTTTCCACCAGCAGGTGAAGCGTGATGGCCTGCGGGTGCAGTGCCTGTTTACGAGAGAACGCCAGCAGTCGCTGGGTGAGCTGTGCCCCGCGTTCGGCAGCCTTCAGTGCGCGAGCGATGCGTTGCTCAGTCTGTGCGTCCTGTGTCTGCTGGGTCGTCAGCTCCAAACTGCCGATAATTACCGCCAACAGGTTATTAAAATCATGCGCCAATCCGCCGGTGAGTTGGCCGACTGCCTTCATTTTTTGACTGTGCAACAGTGCTTCTTCCAACGCTTTACGCTCGGTACGCTCCAGCACCACGTTGACCACGCCACGGTTTGGTACTGGGCTAAAACGCAGCTCGACGGTGCGCCCATCGCTCAGCCTTAGCTCCTGCGGTTGCGGCAGTTCGCTGGAGAGGTTGGCCAACACCGCATCCCAACGCTGGCCGGCCGGAGGTGTCACGTGTTGCAGCAGCTCGCGGTAGTGTTGTCCCCGGTGTAATTGGTGTTCGTTTAATCCCAACAGGAGAGGATATTGCGGGTTCCACACGACCAATTGACCGTCGTTATCAAAGAGTGCGAAGCCGTCGCGCATCGCCAGAAACGTGGTTTCCAACTGAGTGCTTTTCTCTTTCAACAGGCGGGAAGTCTGTTCGAGTGAGGCGGTATTACGTGCAAAAACGTTGAATGCGCGTGCCAGTTCGCCCAATTCATCGCGGCGTTGCAGCGCGGGTACGCTGACATCGCGCTCACCCCGTGCCAACCGCGTCATGGCGTTAGCAATTGCGGTCAGGTTCGAGCCGAGGTTGCGGTAGATATACAACCCGGCGAAACCGGTAATCACCAGCGCCAGCAGCGCAAACAGGCCGATAAATACGCTGATGGAACTGAGTTCATGGTGCGTTTGGTGGGTACGTAGCTCCGATTCGTCCGCCACTTTCTGTACGTAAAGATTGATATCATCGTTGAGCATCGCGACTAACGCTTTGATATGGTAGGTGTAATAGGCCAGGGCGAGATCGCTTTGCTCCAACTCCAGTGTTTCAGGCAGCAACCGTTGTTCATTGTCCCGAAATTGCCGCATTTTCTCATCCACCAACGCATCTGGGCTGTTTTGCGGCCAGTAGGCCATCACGCTATCGAGCTGTTGGGCTGCTGCCTTGGGCGTTGGGGTTTGAATGGCAATGGCCAGCAGCCGATCAATTTGGCTCAGAAGCGGCTGCGAAGGTTGGTTCAAGTTATGGCGCTGGTTAAGGCTGGCGATATGCCGCAGCGTGCTTTGTGACTGATACAGACCGCTGAGAAGAATATTGCGTTGTAAATGCCGCGCGTGGCCGAGATCCAGCATGCGGGTTACACTGGTTTCCAACGCGTTACTGCGGCTGATGATGCGTTTGACCAGGGCCGGTTCACTGTGTGCCAGGGGGGCTTCTGCCAACCGACTGAGTGAAGCCTGTAGCGCCAGCTGAGTCTGTTTCAGTCGAGCGGATTCGCTTTGGTACTCCAGCGCGCCAACCACTTGCGAAAGCCGAATCGCGGCGGTCGCCACGTTTGACGTGTCCCGGCTCAACGCCATACTGCCGTTCATCTCTTTCAGCGTCTGCGCCTGCACCTGTTCCTGCAGCTTGCCCGCATGGTTAAAACCGACGATTGCCACCCCACTGACCATGAGCGTCACCGCCACAACCAGCAGGTTGAACATCAGCAAGCGCCCACGAGCACCGGCAAGGAAAGGCAATCTGCGCATCGTATCTCCCGTAACTGACTGTTCGCAGTATAGATCCCCGTTCCATTAACAATATGACAAAGATGAATGGACGCTGACATTTTGCATTTATTTATGCGTGGTTAACTGCTCTCAATCCGAACCCTAACCTGAGGTATGACGATGAGCGCGATCCCGATTCTGGAAATGCACAACATCGCCAAGCGTTTTGGTCAGTTTTATGCGCTTAAAGGCGTCAATCTGACGGTATATCGCGGGGAAATTCACGCGTTGATGGGGGAAAACGGTGCAGGTAAAAGTACCTTAATGAAAATATTGGCCGGCGCTTATATCGCCAGCAGCGGGGAAATTTTTATCGATGGGCAGCCGTTCGCCATTAAAGGGCCAAAAGATGCCCTGGCAGCAGGCATCACGCTGATTTATCAGGAAATGAACCTTGCACCGAACTTGACGGTGGCAGAGAACATATTTCTGGGCAGCGAGATCCAGCGCGGTGGCCTGGTAAAACGCGGACAGATGTTGCTGGACGCGCAGAAGGTGATCGATCGTTTGGGGGCTCAGTTCAGCGCCGGCGATCGGGTGATGAAATTAACCATCGCCGAGCAGCAACAGGTAGAAATTGCCCGTGCGCTGCATCGCAACAGCCGTATCCTGGTTATGGATGAGCCGACGGCGGCGCTTTCTTCACGTGAGACGCAGCGATTGTTCGAGCTGATCAAGCGCCTGCGTGATGAGGGCATGGCGATTATTTACATCAGCCATCGCATGGCGGAAGTGTATGAACTGTCGGACCGCGTCAGTGTCCTGCGCGACGGCCAATATGTCGGTAGCCTGATGCGCGACAAACTGTCCGCCAGCGAATTGGTGCGCATGATGGTGGGCCGCCCATTAAGTGATTTGTTCAATAAGGAACCGGGCATTGCGGTAGGCGAACCACGCCTGACGCTGCACGGCCTGACCGATGGCAAGAAGGTGAAACCCGTCAGCCTGCAAGTGCGCGCCGGTGAAATTGTTGGCCTTGCCGGGTTGGTAGGCGCCGGGCGATCCGAACTGGCTCAGCTGATATTTGGCGTGCGCAAGGCCAGTGGTGGCACGGTGGAGATTGACGGCACGTTGGCCAATATCCATTCACCGCGCGATGCCATTGCCCTGGGTATCGGTTTTCTTACGGAAAACCGCAAAGAGCAGGGGTTATTCCTCGATCTGGCTGCGCATGAAAATATCGTCATGGCGACACTGGAACGTGACGGCCGCTATGGCCTGCTCAATCGCCGCAAGGCACAGCGTATTTCCAGTGACGCTATCAGCTTGTTGAATATCCGCGTGCCGCATGCCCAGGTACGTGCCGGTGGGCTGTCCGGCGGCAACCAGCAAAAGCTGCTGATTTCACGCTGGGTGGCGATCGGCCCGCGCATTCTGATCCTCGACGAACCGACGCGCGGCGTTGACGTCGGTGCCAAAAGCGAAATTTACCGCATCATGAGCCAGATGGCACAGCAGGGTGTGGCGATCCTGATGATCTCCAGTGAACTGCCTGAAGTGGTCGGTATGAGCGACCGGGTCTACGTGATGCACGAAGGCAGCATCGTTGGGGAACTGAACGGCGGTGATATCAGCCAGGAAAATATTATGGCGCTGGCAACCGGCGTCGACTCCCCTCAGCCGCAGGTGACAACCGCATGAATAATTCTATCCCCACGCTCAAGGAGCCTGCCATGACATCAAATTCGCTGCCGCCAGGTGCAAAGAACCCTACGCTAAAACGGGCATTGCTGGGCGATATGATGCAAACCGTCGGTATCTTGCCGATATTGATCTTGATCGTCGCCGTTTTCGGTTTTGTTGCGCCAAACTTTTTCACTGATGCCAACCTACTGAATATCGCCCGGCAGGCATCAATTAACATCGTATTGGCGGCGGGCATGACCTTTATCATCCTGACCGGCGGTATCGATCTCTCGGTCGGTTCGATGCTGGGCACCACGGCAGTGGTGGCAATGGCCGTCTCATTGATGCCGGGCTTCGCCGGAATGTCAATTCCGCTGGCGCTTCTGGCCGGCTTGGGCATGGGGTTGTTTAACGGTTTCTTGGTGGCCTACGCCGGTTTGCCGCCGTTTATCGTCACGCTCGGGACCTATACCGCACTGCGTGGTGCCGCTTATCTGCTGGCAGACGGTACCACCATTATCAACTCCAATATCAGTTTTGAATGGATCGGCAATGCTTATCTGGGGCCGATCCCTTGGCTGGTGATCATCGCTTTTGCCGTCATTGCGCTGTGCTGGTTTATCCTGCGCCGCACCACGCTGGGCGTACATATCTATGCCGTGGGCGGCAACATCCAGGCGGCGCGTCTGACCGGGATCAAGGTGGGTGCGGTGCTGCTGTTCGTCTACGGTATGAGCGGTTTGCTGTCAGGGCTGGGGGGGATAATGAGTGCCTCACGGCTTTACAGCGCCAACGGCAATCTCGGTATGGGCTATGAGCTGGATGCGATTGCTGCGGTGATCCTCGGCGGTACCAGCTTTGTCGGCGGCATTGGCACCATTACCGGCACGCTGGTGGGGGCGCTGATTATCGCTACCCTCAACAACGGCATGACGCTGATGGGGGTCTCTTACTTCTGGCAATTAGTGATCAAAGGGGCCGTCATCATCATCGCGGTACTGATCGATAAATACCGCACCCGTAATTATCAACACTAATACCCGTTGTCTTTCAAGCGACAGCCGTGCTGGCTGCAGCTTGAAAACCCTAGAGCAAGTTTGAGTGAGTGAGAGAAATCAGTTGGTTAGCGCCCACCGGGGCAGGTTTTTCATAGATTAGAAAATAATGAGGAAAACACTATGCGTTTCAAGCCATTGATTACCGCTTTACTGGTTACCGCTGCGCTCGGCAGTGCGTCGTTGGTGCAGGCAAAAGAGTTGAAATCGATTGGGGTGACGGTAGGGGATTTGGCCAACCCGTTCTTTGTGCAGATCACCAAGGGGGCTGAGCTGAAGGCGCGTGAGCTGGCCGGTGACAAGGTAAACGTCACGCTGGTGTCGAGCGGTTACGATCTTGGTCAGCAGGTGGCGCAGATTGATAACTTTATCGCTGCCAAGGTCGATATGATCATCCTGAACGCTGCGGATTCCAAGGGCATTGGCCCAGCCGTCAAACGCGCCAAGGATGCCGGTATCGTGGTGGTGGCGGTTGACGTGGCGGCCGAAGGTGCCGATGCCACCATTACCTCGGACAACACTCAGGCCGGTGCCATGGCATGTAAATACATCAGCGACCGTCTGAAAGAGAAAGGCAACGTGGTGATCATCAATGGGCCACCGGTATCTGCCGTCCAAAACCGGGTGGAAGGCTGCATGACCGAGCTGAAGAAACACCCAGAGATCAAGTTGCTGTCTTATAACCAGAACGCGAAAGGCAGCCGTGAAGGCGGGCTGGAGATCATGACCGCGTTGCTGGCGGCCAATCCGAAGATTGACGGTGTCTTTGCGATTAACGATCCGACAGCGATCGGTGCCGATCTGGCGGCGAAACAAGCACAACGTAGCGAATTCTTCATCGTTGGCGTAGACGGATCGCCGGACGGCGAGGAAGCGCTTAAACGCGGCAATTCACTGTTTGTGGCGACGCCTGCACAGGATCCCCAGGTTATGGCGGCCAAAGCGGTCGAGATCGGTTATCAAATCCTGCAGGGCAAACCTGCACCGACCGGTCCGGTGCTGATCCCGGTCACCATGATCGATAAAAACAATATTGGCAGCTACAAAGGCTGGACGGTGAAATAACCGTTATACCCTTATCCTTCAAGCTGCCTCTTTGTTGGCTGCCTTTGTTAACCCGAATCACTTACCTGAGTAAGCTCATCGGGATTCACTCAGTTGCCGGCTAGACGCATCTTGAATGATTTTGGGTAGATTTACGGGGCCTGCCAGATCGGGCCCCCCATTCCTTAAGCGCTTCCGGAGGCACCATGAACCGTTCCGCCGTGAATCATATTCTGCAGCAAACCCAGCACTTTTTTGCCCGTTTTGACGTTCAGTTACCCCCTTTTGCCCATTTCAGCCCACCCGTTTGGCGGCAGCTTGATCGCCAGCCGTGGCAAGAGGTGTTCGACCTGAAGCTGGGTTGGGATGTTACGGCGTTCGGCGGCGATGATTTTGCCCGTCAGGGACTGACGTTGTTTACCCTGCGCAATGGTTCACCCGGCGGGCAGCCTTATGCCAAAGGCTATGCGGAAAAGATCATGCATTGCCGCGAAGCGCAGGTAACGCCGATGCATTTTCACTGGCGTAAGCGGGAAGACATCATCAACCGTGGTGGAGGCAACCTGATCGTGGAGTTACACAATGCCGACTCGCAGGAAGCGCTGGCCGATAGCGCCGTGACCGTCACGCTGGACGGTTGCAAACAGACCCACGCTGCCGGTTCGCGGCTGCGGCTGGCACCCGGAGAAAGCATTTGCCTGACGCCAGGTATCTACCACAGTTTTTGGGGGGAGGAGGGCTTTGGCGACGTGCTGGTCGGTGAAGTGTCCACGGTGAACGATGACGACAATGACAACCGTTTCCTGACACCGCTCAAGCGCTTTAGCCAGATCCAAGAAGATCAGCCGCCGCAGTGGTTGTTGTGTAACGACTATTTGCGCTTTATCGATTAAGGAGAACCAGCATGGCATTGATTTCATTGGCTCAGGGGCTGGCACATGCGCGTCAGCAGGGTTATGCGTTAGGTGCGTTCAACGTGCTCGACAGCCACTTCCTGCGGGCCCTGTTTGCAGCAGCGCAGGCGGCACGGTCGCCCTTCATTATTAATATTGCAGAAGTGCACTTTAAATATGTCTCGCTGGAATCTCTGGTGGCGGCGATTAAAAGTGAAGTGGCACAGCATGATATTCCCGTGGTGTTGAATCTCGATCACGGCCTGCATTTCGACGCGGTGGTGCAGGCACTGCGGCTGGGATTCAGCTCTGTGATGTTTGACGGTTCCGGTTTGAGTTACGAAGAGAACGTGCGTCAGACGCAAGAAGTGGTACGCATGTGCCATGCGGTCGGCGTTTCTGTAGAGGCAGAGCTGGGCGCGGTCGGCGGTGACGAAGGCGGTGCGCTGTACGGCGAAGCCGACAGCAATAAATTTACCGATCCGCAGCGGGCGCGTGAATTTGTCGAATTGACCGGAATTGATGCGTTGGCGGTGGCGATTGGCAATGCGCACGGCAAATACAAAGGTGAGCCAAAGCTCGATTTTGAGCGGCTGGCGGCTATTGAGCATCAGGCGGGAATTCCGTTGGTGCTGCACGGCGGTTCTGGCATCAGCGATGCCGATTTCAAACGTGCGATTGGCCTGGGGATTCACAAAATTAATTTCTACACGGGTATGTCACAAGCAGCGCTGGGGGCGGTTGAGCAGCGGATAACGCAACGTCACGCGATTTACGATGAGTTTGCTGAAGTGCTGCTGGCGGTGGAACAGTCGATCGCTGAAGTGGTGCAGCAGCAAATGCATATTTTCGGCAGCGCCGGGCGCCTGTGATGATCCGCCGCGGTATTTTTTCGGCAGGCAACATGCTGGTGGATCATGTGCATCAAATTGCCCACTGGCCACAGCCGGGCTGGCTGGTGGAGATTGAACACAGCCAGCGTGCCACCGGCGGCGCGCCGCTTAATGTGTTGTTGACGCTGGCGCGTATGGAAACCGGTTTACCGCTGGCTGCGCTTGGGCTGATTGGTTGCGACGCCGACGGTGACTACATTTTGCAGATGCTGGCGCAGCACCGGGTCGACAGCAGTTTTGTACGGCGCAGTGAAGCGGCGATGACGTCCATGTCACAAGTGATGACTGAACCGGGTGGGCAGCGGACGTTTTTCCATGCGCTCGGCGCCAATCGGCTGCTGGATCTGGCCGATTTTGACGGACTGTACAGCCAACATAAAATTTTCCATTTAGGCTATTTGTTGCTGCTCGACAGCCTGGATCGCCCGGATGAAGAATTCGGTACGCGTAGCGCACGTCTTTTGGCACAGATGCAGCAACGCGGGTATCAAACCTCACTCGATCTGGTGTCACGCCAAGGGGATCCGCGTTATCGGCCATTGGTGCTGCCCGCGCTGCGCTGGCTGGATTACCTGGTGATCAACGAGTTAGAAGCTGGGGAGTTTACCGGGCTGGCGCTGCGTGCGGCCGACGGCGCGTTGCAACAGCCCTTGATGGCCCAAGCCGCAGAACAATTATTACGGGCCGGTGTGCGGCGGCGGGTGGTGATCCACTGCCCTGAAGGTGCCTACGGGCTGGAAACGTCGGGCGAAGCACGTTGGCAGCCGTCATGGCCAGTGAGTGACGCCGAGATTGTTGGCAGCGTGGGTGCTGGGGATGCCTTCTGTGCCGGAGTGCTGTACGCCAGCCATGAAAACGGGTCTTTGAAGGAGACGTTGCAGCTAGCGCATGCCTGCGCGCGTTTCAATCTCTTGTGCGCCAACGCGATCGATGGCGCACGGCCATTGCCGGAATTGTTGGATTACATCAGACGGCAGCCACAGGCTGGCTGACGTCAGCAGCAAAAACATAACCCAGCCCACGAATGGTGCGGATCAGTTCGGGCTGATGTGGATTGTTTTCGATCTTACGTCGTAAACGCATGATCAAAACGTCGATAGTGCGATCGAACACCTCCAGCGTTTCGCTATGGGTCAGTTCCAGCAGGCGATCGCGGGTTAGCACTTTACGTGCATGTTGTACCAACGCCAGCAGCAAGCCGTATTCGCCCTGGGTGAGGTCAACCGGTTGTCGCTGGGGGTTATGCAATGTGCAGCGGCTTGTGTCCAGGCACCAGCCGTTGAACTGCCAGCCTTCGGGCTTACTCGAGGAGAGCAGGGCCGGCTCCAGCGCCAGTGCGCCGGTACGACGTAATACGGCTTTGGCGCGGGCAACGACCACGCGTGGGTTGAAGGGTTTGGCGATGTAATCGTCGGCGCCCATTTCCAGACCGACCACCACGTCGGACTCGGAACCCAGCCCCGTCAGCATCACTACCGGTAGATCCGGGCGCAGGCGATGGATCTGCTGTAGTACCAGCAAGCCATTGGTATCCGGCAGGATCATATCGAGCAGCACCAGTGCAATATCCGGCTGCTGGTTGATCAAGGTGAGCGCTTCACTGCCCCGGTGGCAGGCGTGGACGGTAAACACGTGCTCATTGAGCACGTCGCAAAGTACGTCACAGATAGCGGGATCGTCATCGACGATCAATACGGCAGGTTTCATCGCTGCTCTCCGGATTATATTATGCGGAAAATGTTATCAATAGGTTAACTGCTTAAATGCAGTGTACCCGATGACCAATTAATAAGCGGCAGACGGACGTGTTCGGATGTGGAAATTGCCATCACCGTCACACTCGGCGGTCATTGAGTGATCCTGGCAACTGAATATATTAGGCTGTGGCAACGTTGTGGTGCATTGAGGAGAAAAATCGTGCGCATTGGTATCGACCTGGGTGGCACCAAAATTGAAGTAATCGCGTTGGCCAATGACGGGCAGGAGCTGTTCCGTCATCGTATTGCCACGCCGCGTCATGACTATCAGCAAACGCTGAATGCCATTACCGGCCTGGTGATGCTGGCGGAAGAGAATACCGGCCAACAGGGCTCCGTCGGTGTCGGCATTCCCGGCACATTGTCGCCTTTTACCGGCCTGGTAAAAAATGCCAATTCGGTGTGGCTGAATGGGCAACCCCTGGATAAAGATTTATCACGAATGCTGGCGCGCGAAGTGCGTATTGCAAACGATGCTAACTGTCTGGCGGTTTCTGAAGCTACCGATGGCGCAGCCGCCGGCAAACAAACGGTGTTTGCCGTCATTATTGGCACCGGCTGTGGTGCTGGGGTGGCAATCAACGGACAGGCGCACTCGGGCGGTAACGGCATATCGGGCGAATGGGGGCATAATCCGCTGCCGTGGCTGGATAGTGACGAACTGCGTTTTCGTGCTGAGGTCCCCTGTTACTGTGGCAAACAAGGCTGTATCGAGACCTTTATTTCCGGCACGGGTTTTGCCACTGACTATGCACGCTTGAGCGGCACCCCGCTCAAAGGGCATGAGATCATGTCCTTGGTGGCACAAGGCGATGCCTTGGCAGAGCAAGCCATCAGCCGTTATGAACTGCGGTTGGCGAAATCGCTGGCGCACGTGATCAATATTTTTGATCCGGACGTGGTGGTATTGGGCGGCGGCATGAGCAATGTGGATCGTTTGTATCAGCACGTACCACAGCTGGTGAAGTCCTGGGTTTTCGGCGGCGAGTGCGAAACCCCGATCCGCAAAGCCGTCCACGGTGATTCCAGCGGCGTGCGTGGTGCAGCCTGGCTGTGGCCACAGCTGTAATCGTTGCAAAAAAGCGCGGGCCTGCTCGCGCTTTAATCAATTCTCTGTACAAAAACTAGACTCTCCTTTATGCTTTAGCTAACTTAGCTAAGGAGGTCGCGTATGCCTATCCAGGCCAATATGCACGAAGCCAAATCTAACCTGAGCCAACTGGCGGATAAAGCCGCACAGGGAGAGACCGTGATTATAGCGAAAGCAGGGAAGCCATATGTTCAGTTGACGGCTATCAAGGGGAAAAACCGCCAACCCGGTGCCGCCAAGGGCAAATTTACCGTGCCGGAGAATTTCAATGACGGCGATGCAGACATTACCGCGCTGTTTGAGGGCGATGAATGAGGCGCCTGCTGCTGGATACTCATGCACTGCTGTGGTGGCTGATAGACGATGCCAGCCTGGGGGAAGGGGCAAGAAAGCAGATCGCCGATCCCGGCAATAGGGTGTTTATCAGTGCGGCCAGCATTTGGGAAATGTCGATTAAGCAGGCGTTGGGTAAGTTGGTGCTGCCGGAGGACATTTTCGAGGTGATTGATGCCGAAGATTTCCTGTCGCTCCCAATGACGGCTTTTCACGGCCAGCAGGCGGGCCAGTTGCCACCGCATCACAACGATCCTTTTGACCGCATGCTGATCGCCCAGGCGCAGGCGGAAGGGTTAACACTGATTTCCGCCGATGCCGTTTTTCCAAGATATGGCATCAGGGTATTTGACGCCCGACGCTAACCCTCTTTCGTCTCGCTTTCGCTGCGTACCCGCTCGATGTGAATAGTCAAAAACATCATCTCTTCGCTGGTTAACTGGTGTTGGTAGTTCTTTTCTATGTGCTGATTAATTTTCCCCGCGCAGGCGAAGGACTCAGGGTATTTCTCTTTCACCACCAGATAGAGCGAATCGTCGTCGCTGTCGACGTAGTTTTTCCCCAGCAGGCGTTGGGCGAAGAACTTGAGGTGGGTAACAAAGCGATGATAACTCAGAGCTTCTTCGTTATAGTCAAAGCGGAAGTGGTATTTGACGATGTTCAAAATCTCCTGCATCACGCGGGTGATGTGCAGGGTGTTATGCATTTCATCATTCAGCTGTGCGTTGACCAGGTGCAGGGCGATAAATCCGGCTTCATCTTCCGGCAGGGCGGTGCCCAGCCGCTGGGCGATCAGCGCCAACGCCTCAAGCCCGACGGCAAACTCGGCCGGGTAGAGTTTTTTGATTTCCCACAGCAGCACGTTTTTAATGTCCAGCCCCTGCGCATGGCGCTGCAACGCAAAGTGGATGTGATCGGTCAGCGTGATGTAGACGATGTTGTGCAGCTTACCTGGCAGGCGCTGGCGGGCGAGGGTGATGATTTTGTCGGCGGTGGTGACGCAAGCCAGTGGGATTTCAGACAACAGCGTTTTAAAACGCTCGGCCATTTCGCTGCCGTTCAGCGTAAAGATCTTCTCGATCAGCTCTTCGTCCAGCAGATCCCCCGCCTTCTTTTTAAAGCCAATACCTTTGCCCATCACCACCGTCTCTTCCTGACGGTCGTCCAGCGTAATCACCACGTTATTATTGAGTATTTTAGCGATCTTCATGGTTCTTCCCGGATGTTTCAGCGCGCTGAAAACGAAAAAACCTGACGCCCGGGAGCGATCCCGTGCGTCAGGTTTTGCCTGTATATCTACAGTAGCAATCCTGTTATCGGTAGTATCATAACCCTTGTCCGCGGCGGCTCAACGCTTTTCGCCAGGGAGTGCCACCGCGGTCACATTTCTCAGCCCAGTCAGGCTATTCCAGCCGGAACTGTGGCTCCAGTCTACTGACGCCGAGGCCGTTGACCTTTTTCACCTTAATTTGCACCGGAATACGGTCTTTCATTGCCTCAACGTGACTGATCACGCCAATGGTTTTCCCCGAGGCATTCAGGCTGTCCAAGGCGTCCAACGCGGTATCGAGGGTTTCTGCATCCAGCGTGCCAAAGCCTTCGTCGAGGAAGAGCGAATCGATACTGGTTTTGTGGCTGACGAGATCGGATAGCGCCAGTGCCAGCGCCAGACTCACCAGGAAACTTTCACCGCCGGACAGGGTGCGGGTATCGCGCAGCGCGTCTGCCTGCCAGGTATCCACCACCAGCAGTTCCAGTGCGTCGCTGGCTTTACGTTGCAGCAAATAGCGTCCGTGCAGTCGGCCAAGCTGGTTATTGGCCAAATACACCAGGTGATCAAGGGTTAACCCCTGAGCAAACTTACGGAATTTGTCGCCCTCTTTGGAGCCGATTAACTGATTGAGATAGCTCCAATCGTCGTACTGCTGCTGGCTCTGGCTGATGTGTTCAAACAGTGACTGTTGATTGATTCGGCGCGCTGCGTCACTGTCTAACTGATTACGCACTTCACCCTGTTGCAGCTGCAAGGTTTTTAACCGTTGTGCCAGCGTTTCCAGGCTCTGGCTCAGGATTTGGGGATCGGCCTGGGTCTCATCCAACCCTTGCGGACGCTGTTGTTGGTGCTGTTGCAGGCTTTCAACAGCCTGTGCCAGCAGTGCACGGGCTTCAACGTGTCGCTGTTGTAATTGCTCTTTGCGGTGTTGCAACTGTTGGCGTTGGGCATCATCAAGCAGAGCGGCATTGAACGCGGCCTCATCACTGAATTCACTGGTGGCTAGCGCCTGCAGCCAGTCTTGTTCCGCCTGTTGAAGCCGTTCGTTTTGTTGCAACAGCTGTTGCTGTAATCCAGCAAGTTGGCCGCTCAGACGATCGCGTTGCTCCTGCGCTTTCTGCCAGTGCTCGGCGGCTTGTTGACTGGCCTGTTCGCAAAGCCCTTGTTTGGCGCGCAACTGTTCGCGCTCCTGCGCGATTTGCCGTTCACCAAACAGGGCAAGCCGCTGTGCACGTTGCTCGCCCAGAGCTTGTTCACCGTCCTGCCACTGTTGCTGCAGGCGCTGCTGTTGTAACAGGGCTTCTGCGAGGCTTTTCTCCAGCAGAATGAAACGCTCGTCCAGCCGCGCCTTGTCTTGCTGTGCCTGTTGCTGCTGTGTTTGCAGTGCGGCTAACTGGTCTTTGGCCTGCTGCACTGCGTGCGACGCTTGTTCGTGTTGCAACAGAGCGGCCTGACCCTGACGCTCTTCGTTGTCGCAGGTGGTTAGCCACTGGCACAGGCGATCGCTGTCCTGAAGGGTAAAGTCAAATGCCAGCGGCGCGGTCAAGCGTTGCCAGTTTTGCTGGTGCTCAACAACGTGCTGCTCATCTTGTGCGATGAGTTGCTGTTGGCGCTGTTGTTGTTCTTTCAGGCTTTCGCAACGGGTACGCAGTTCAGTACCCAGGGTGTACAAGGCCTCAGTTTTGATGCGCATCTCTGCCAGGCGCAATGCGGTCTCGGAAGGTTTTACCGTCTGATACTGCTCAATGGCCGGGTGATTACAAGAGCCACAGAGTGGACAGGGTTCGCCGGTTTGCAGGCGGGCGCGTTCGGCTTCCAGGCTGACAATGCGCTGTTCCAGTTCGAGGGTTTTTTCCACGTCCGACTGGTGTGCTTTTTGTTGTTTATATTGCTGTCGCGTCTCTTCGAGCTGTTTTTCATGTTCGCTGAGCTGCGTCTGACGGGCGGCAAACTCTTTACGTTGTTGCTCCAGACGTTCTCTGACCTGACTAAACAGCGAGGAGAGGGTGAATAACTGCTGGCGCACCGGGCGTAACTCGGCCAGCTCAGCCTGACGTTGACGCAGTGCTGCCAGGGGCGACTGGGCTTCCAGCGCATGTTGCTGTTGCTGCTGCGCCGTCAGCGCGGCGGTGAGGGCGTTAAGCTTTTCCTGATGCTGACCGGCCTGTGCGGTCAACTGGGTTCGCTGAACCTCGAGTTGTTCCAGCGCCGTTTTTTGCTGGGCATACTGCTGTGCGGCGCTATCGCACATCTGTTGCAGTTCGGTCTGCGTTTTCTGTAACTGGGCAATCCGGTTATCGAGCGGGACGACGTGATCGTCGATCAACCGCTGTTGTTCCTGCTGGTGTTCAACATGTGCCTGTAGTTGCACACGGGCTTGTTCCACAGCCTGTTGCAACGGTGCCATCTGGTCGAGCTGCTGCGCCTGCTGCTGCGTCAACTGGGCAATCTGCTGTTGTAGCGTCTGGTGATCGTGACGGCAGCGGTTACGTTCGTTAAGCAACGGCCGCAGTTTTTCTGCCGGTTCGCTGCGTGCCAGTTGCTGTAGTTGCGGTTCTGCTGCGGTTTGCTCTAGCTCCACCGTGTCCAGTTGGCGCTGATATGCCTGTTGTTTTTGCTGCGTTTGCTGCCAAAATTGCAACCAGTTCAACGCCTGCTGCTGCTGACGGGTTTGGTCGCTGAGGGTATTTTCTTGTGTCGCCAATTCAACTAACTGGTTTTCCAGCAGCTGTCGTTGTTCATCATTTAGCAGTTCAATACCGCTGGCGCGTTGATGCAGCGCGTCCAGTTCGACCTTGGCCTGTTTGTGCTGTTCGAAAACCCGCTCCGAAAGCTGGCCGTAGATCTCGGTGCCGGTTAGCTCTTCCAGCAGTTCGGCGCGATCATTGGCATCAGCGTTAAGGAAGGCGGCGAACTGGCCTTGGGACAGCATCATCGATTTGGTGAAGCGCCCGAAATCCAGCCCGGTAATTGCGGCGGTAAGATCCAGTTTGTCGCGCACTTTGTCCGCCAGGATCTTGCCATCTTCACGCAGTGCCAATTCGACTTTAGGAGCCTGCAGGTTACCGTCTGGCGCATTTTTGGCGCGGCGCTGGCTCCAGAATGCGCGATAACCGACACCTTTGACCTCAAACTCGACCTCTGCCAGCGACTCGGCGGTATGGCGTGTCATCAGCTCGTTTTGGCTCGGTGTGACATTCAGGCGCGGCGTCTGGTGGTACAGCGCCAGACAGATGGCGTCCAGCAGGGTGGTTTTACCTGCCCCGGTTGGCCCGGTGATGGCAAACAACCCATTGCTGGCAAAAGGCTCCGCAGTGAAGTCGATTTTCCATTCACCTTGCAGGGAGTTGAGATTTTTTAATCTCAGGCTGAGAATTTTCATTGGCTCGGCTCCTGATCTTGGTGCCTAACGGCTTCGACGACCTGCTGGAACATTTGACTCATGCGTTGCCGGCGATCATCGGCCATATCAGGTTCTTGCGCCAGACGACGTTCGAAGACGTCATTGACGCTCAGTTCGTTAAGCGTTTCTTTGTCCTGTTGTTCAATCGCCTGGCGGCGCTGTTCTTTACTGCGGCGCAGCAACACCACCTCTACGGGCAGTTGATCGGCCAGCAGTTGGATACGGCGCTGAATGTCGCTGAGATAATCCTGCGTAGCGACCTCGATATCCAACCACACCGGCAACTCACCTTGATAATCGGCGAACTGCCGTAATTGGTGCTCGATCTGCGCTAAATCACCCTTAATAAGCTGCATAGGTTGGAAGCTGGGAATGTCCAGCGTACTGACCTGTTGCAAAGTACCTGCGGAGAAATCCACCATGAACACGCTTTTTGCTTTGCCCAATTCGTCGAAACTGAGTGGGATCGGCGAACCGCTGTAGCGAATGTGCTCGGATTTTGCGACGTTCTGCGCACGGTGAATATGCCCCAAGGCGATGTAGTCGGCCGGTGGGAAAGCTTGCGCCGGGAAGGCATCCAGCGTGCCGATATAGATATCGCGCACGGAATCGGACGTGGTGACGCCAACCGTTGTCAGGTGGCCCGTGGCAACGATAGGCAGTGCCAGGCCGAGCGCGTCGCGGCGTGCACAGGCGGCGTGATAAAGCGTCTGGTAATGTTCTGCGATGGCCTCTTGCAGCGCCTGCTGTTTTTGCACGCCTGACTCACCGGCTCGGCTGGTAAGCAGATCTCGCGGGCGTAAGAACGGGATGGCGCACAGCACGGCGCCCGGTTGGCCGTCGCGTTGGTTCAGGACCACGATTTGCTGTTCGGTTTCAGCCTGCGCGTTGGCGATCACCGTCGTATTCAGGCAAGAAAGCAATTCACGCGACTCATTTAAGGTTGCCACGGAATCGTGGTTACCTCCCAGCACCACTAATTGGCAGCCGGTATGTTGCAGCTCTACCACGAAGCGGTTGTACAGTTCGCGGGCATAGCTGGGTGGCGAACCGGTATCGAACAGGTCCCCGGCGACGATCAGTGCATCCACCTGATGTTGCTCGATTTGGTCTATCAGCCAGCGCAGAAAAGCCTGGTGCTCGGCGGCACGGCTTTTGGTGAAAAAGTACTGGCCAAGATGCCAGTCAGAGGTGTGGATCAGGCGCATGACACTCCCGGGGCGATAAGCTAATGGCGGTGATTATAAAGGGCACCGCGGCGGCTGTCGTGACGGAATCATTATGACAACTGAATGATTTTTCTTTGACGTTGGAAATAATCGCTATGCTTACTGCCTATAACAGGGTGTTCTTTTCATAAAAGTGTCATAAAACTGACGCATAATGGCGCCCGCAGATAGCTAACACATTGGCAGGATTGACGATGGCAAGACGCATATTGGTGGTGGAAGACGAAGCGCCGATCCGTGAGATGGTGTGCTTTGTGTTGGAACAGAATGGTTACCAACCGTTGGAAGCCGAGGATTATGACAGTGCCGTGACACGCCTGTCTGAGCCGTTCCCTGATTTAGTGTTGCTCGACTGGATGTTACCCGGGGGGTCCGGCATTCAGTTTATCAAGCATATGAAGCGTGAAGCGCTAACCCGCGATATTCCGGTGATGATGCTGACAGCGCGTGGTGAAGAAGAAGACCGGGTTCGTGGTCTGGAAGTCGGTGCGGATGATTACATCACCAAACCTTTCTCGCCGAAGGAACTGGTGGCACGTATCAAGGCGGTAATGCGCCGTATTTCACCCATGGCAGTGGAAGAAGTGATTGAAATGCAAGGGCTGAGCCTGGACCCTTCCTCACACCGCGTGATGGCCAACGAGCAAGCGCTGGATATGGGGCCGACCGAGTTCAAGCTGTTGCACTTCTTTATGACCCACCCTGAGCGAGTTTATAGCCGCGAACAGTTGCTTAATCACGTCTGGGGCACTAACGTTTATGTGGAAGACCGCACCGTTGACGTGCATATCCGCCGACTCCGTAAGGCGTTAGAGACCACTGGTCATGACAAAATGGTTCAAACCGTTCGGGGCACAGGCTACCGATTCTCAACGCGCTACTGATCGCGCCGCGCTGGAGAATATGCCGTGTTAGAACGTCTATCCTGGAAGAGGCTGGCCCTGGAGCTGGCCCTTTTCTGCCTACCTGCCTTATTACTGGGGCTGATTTTCGGTTATCTGCCCTGGTTGCTGCTTGCCTCCGTGCTGGCTGCGCTGGTGTGGAACTTCTACAACCAACTTAAACTTTCTCACTGGCTGTGGGTTGACCGCAGCATGACACCGCCACCCGGGCGCTGGAGCTGGGAACCGCTGTTTTACGGCTTATACCAGATGCAACAGCGAAACCGTCGCCGACGTCGTGAGCTGGCGTTATTGATCAAACGTTTCCGCAGCGGCGCAGAGTCACTGCCCGATGCGGTGGTGATGACGACCGTTGAAGGTAACATCTTCTGGTGTAACGGGTTGGCGCAGCATCTGCTGGGTTTCCGTTGGCCTGAAGATAACGGCCAACACATCCTGAACCTGCTGCGTTATCCGGAATTCAGCCACTATCTGCAACAGCAGGAGTTCTCTCGACCGTTAACGCTGCAGTTGAACAATGAGCATTACGTTGAGTTTCGCGTGATGCCGTATTCAGAAGGGCAGCTGTTGATGGTTGCGCGTGACGTGACCCAAATGCGTCAGCTTGAAGGCGCCCGGCGCAACTTCTTTGCCAACGTCAGTCATGAGTTGCGCACTCCGCTGACGGTATTGCAGGGCTACCTGGAAATGATGAGCGACGAAGAGCTGGATGGTTCGCTGCGGGGCAAAGCGTTGGGCACCATGCAGGAACAGACTCGCCGCATGGATGGTCTGGTCAAGCAGCTGCTGACACTGTCGCGTATTGAAGCCGCGCCAAATGTAGAAATGAACGAGCGGGTCGATATTCCGTTGATGCTGCGAGTGCTGCAACGCGAAGCGCAGTCATTGAGCGGCGGGAACCATGAGATTACTTTCCGGGTGAACGAACAGCTTAAGGTTTTTGGCAACGACGACCAGTTGCGCAGTGCGGTATCCAACCTGGTGTATAACGCTGTGAATCACACGCCAAAGGGCACCAATATTGAGGTGAGCTGGCAACAAACGCCAAGCGGCGCGCAGTTCCAGGTCAGTGATAACGGGCCGGGCATCGCTGCAGAGCATATTCCACGTCTGACCGAACGTTTTTACCGCGTTGATAAGGCCCGTTCACGCCAGACTGGCGGCAGTGGGTTGGGGTTGGCGATCGTTAAGCATGCATTAAGTCATCATGACGCTCGACTGGAGATCCTCAGCGAACAGGGCATGGGTACCCGATTCATTTTTACCTTGCCTAACCGGTTGATTGTTCCCGCAGCTTTATCAGAGAATGCGGTGAAAAATTAACGCGCGAGAGGCTCAATGATCCGAATGACCCGAGGGCTACTGCTTTGCCTGGTGCTGTTGGCGAGTCGTGGCGCGCTGGCGCAGCCGGACGGCATGCTGTCCGGTAATTTGTCGAGCGTCGGTTCCGATACGCTGGCAAATCTCATGGCGCTGTGGGCGCAAGATTTCAGTCAGCATTATCCCAACGTTAATTTGCAGATCCAGGCCGCGGGGTCCTCTACTGCCCCCACCGCATTGGCGGCAGGGGCGGCGCAGCTTGGGCCGATGAGCCGACCGATGAAGGCGGCAGAGGTTTCGGCGTTCGAACACCGCTACGGTTATGCGCCGTTGGCGGTACCGGTCGCTGTCGATGCGCTGGTCGTGTTGGTCCATCAGGACAACCCTCTGCGTGGGCTTAACCTGCAGCAGCTTGACCGAATTTTTTCCGCCACTCTGCGCTGTGGTGAAAGCCAACCGTTGACGCGCTGGGGGGAACTGGGGCTGACCGGTGATTGGCAGCAGCGAGCCTTGCAACGTTTTGGGCGTAATTCTGCCTCCGGTACTTACGGCTATTTCAAGCTGCGTGCGCTGTGCGGCGGCGACTTTATGCCGCGCGTCAATGAATTGCCCGGTTCTGCCTCGGTGGTGCAGGCCGTTGCCGGTTCACTCAATAGCATTGGTTACGCCAGCATCGGTTTTCGTGCCAGTGGTGTGCGGCTACTGCCGTTGGCTGAGTCTGGTGAAAACTATATCACTCCCAATGATGCCAATGTACGCAATGGCAGTTACCCGCTGTCGCGCTACCTGTATATCTACATCAATAAAGCGCCCAACCAGCCGTTGGAGCCGCTGACCGCAGCCTTCCTCGATCGCGTACTGTCTGATACCGGGCAAGACCTGGTTAATCACGACGGTTATCTGCCGCTGCCCCCCGATACCCTGCATAAAACCCGATTGGCATTGGGCTTGAAATAAGTGCTCCAGAAACACGCATCATGATTTGGCGTTGCGCGGGCGGCGGCGAAGCGCCGCGTTTTGCAGCGGCTTGCACGCATGTTAAAGGTTGGCAGACAGCCGCAGTGGAATAAGCTGCAAAAACGTCATGAGCCTCTTTTGGCGGCTTTGATAAAGGCTGAAACCCGTTCATACCGCGCGGAAACTGAGTGTTTATTGGCGTTTTCGCGCGGACATTGGCTATAGGTTTCACGTTTTGTGAGATGGTTGCTCAAAAATGATACAAATCATGTATTGTATATTTATTGATAACCACTATGATCGACTGGTGCTTAAAGATTATCTGGTCGATAGCTCTGCTTTTTGTCATGCGCCTTGCCTTTCAACGCTATAAACGTTTAACTTAGGCCTCGTTGTCGGACTAAACCTCCATTTATAACTCTTAAAACTCTGCCCATCATCATGAGTGGTCACTTTCGAATAAGGACAAAACGCCGGAAAAAATGCGTTTTCTGCTCTTATTGGTCTCGCGATGAAATGGCAAGCCGGCAACCGGGTGGGGCATAACGCCACCACGATATCGGGCACTTTTTTTCATTTGAACAGGCAACACGACATCGTATGAGTCATCGTTTAACGTCAAAAGATATTATTGCATTGGGTTTTATGACCTTTGCCTTATTCGTCGGTGCTGGGAATATCATTTTCCCGCCGATGGTCGGTTTACAGTCCGGTGAACACGTCTGGACAGCAGCTATCGGCTTCCTGATTACCGCTGTCGGCCTACCGGTAATGACCGTGATTGCCTTGGCTCGTGTGGGTGGCGGCATTGACGCCCTGAGCACGCCAATTGGCCGTCGCGCGGGTTTGCTGCTGGCAACGGTCTGCTATCTGGCCGTCGGCCCACTGTTTGCTACGCCGCGCACCGCGACCGTTTCCTTCGAAGTGGGTATTGCACCCCTGACCGGTGATGGCGCCATGCCGTTGTTTATTTATAGCCTGGTGTATTTCGCACTGGTGATCGGCATTTCCCTGTATCCGGGCCGTCTGCTCGATACCGTGGGGCACGTGTTGGCACCGCTGAAAATTGTTGCGCTGGGTGCACTCGGCATTGCCGCGCTGGCCTGGCCTGCGGGTACGCCAATTCCGGCGACTGAGGTTTATCAGAACGTTCCGTTCTCTACCGGTTTCGTTAACGGCTATCTGACCATGGATACGCTGGGTGCGCTGGTATTCGGTATCGTTATCGTTAATGCCGCGCGTTCCCGTGGTGTTAAAGATGCCGGTCTGCTGACGCGTTATACCATTCTGGCCGGTTTGATCGCCGGTGTCGGCCTGACGCTGGTTTACCTGAGCCTGTTCAAACTGGGTTCCGGTAGCGGCGTGCTGGTTCCAGATGCCACCAACGGTGCGGTGATTCTGCATGCTTACGTGCAAAACACCTTCGGTGGGTTGGGCAGTTTCTTCCTGGCGGCCTTGATTTTCATCGCCTGTATGGTAACGGCAGTGGGCCTGACCTGCGCCTGTGCCGAGTTCTTCGCCCAGTACCTGCCGTTCTCCTATAAGACGCTGGTGTTTATCCTGGGGCTGTTCTCGATGCTGGTTTCAAACCTGGGCCTGAGCCATCTGATTCAGATCTCTATCCCGGTGCTGACCGCGATTTACCCGCCGTGTATCGTCCTGGTGGTGCTGAGCTTCACCCTGCGTTGGTGGCACAGCGCGCCGCGTATCATCGCGCCGGTGATGTTAGTCAGCCTGTTGTTTGGTATCCTTGACGCAGTGAAAGCGTCCACCTTCCAGTCTTTGCTGCCGAATTGGACGAATCACTTGCCACTGGCGGATCAGGGGTTGGCATGGTTGCCGCCGTCTCTGTTGATACTGGTGCTGGTCGCCATTTATGACCGGGTTTGTACGCGCACTGAAGTGACCGCGCACTCCTAATCTCCCGGCTAAATTTTGGGCCACGGACTTGTCCGTGGCTTTTTTACGTTTAAAAAACACGGGTTATTTTCATGCAACAACAGTCACCTGCCGCCCCCGCGGCCAATAAGCTAAAACGCGGTCTCAGTACGCGTCACATTCGCTTTATGGCTCTGGGTTCGGCTATCGGTACCGGTCTGTTCTACGGTTCGGCAGACGCCATTAAAATGGCAGGCCCGAGCGTTTTGCTGGCCTACCTGATTGGCGGTATCGTCGCCTTTATTATCATGCGCGCGCTGGGCGAGATGTCGGTCAACAACCCGCAGGCCAGTTCGTTTTCACGCTATGCGCAGGACTACCTTGGCCCTATGGCGGGGTATATCACGGGCTGGACCTACTGTTTCGAAATCCTGATTGTCGCCATTGCCGATGTGACCGCTTTCGGTATCTATATGGGCATTTGGTTCCCTGAGGTGCCGCATTGGATTTGGGTGCTTAGCGTGGTGCTGGTGATCGGCGCCATCAACCTGATGAGCGTGAAGGTCTTCGGTGAACTGGAGTTTTGGTTCTCGTTCTTTAAAGTGGCCACCATCATCATCATGATTGCTGCCGGTATCGGCATCATTATCTGGGGGATAGGCAACGGTGGGCAACCGACCGGGATCCATAACCTGTGGTCCAACGGCGGTTTCTTCAGCAACGGCTTTATGGGGATGATCCTCTCGCTGCAACTGGTGATGTTCGCCTACGGCGGTATCGAAATCATCGGCATTACCGCGGGCGAAGCCAAAGACCCGAAAACCTCGATTCCCAAGGCCATCAACTCGGTTCCGTGGCGTATCCTGGTGTTCTATGTCGGTACGTTATTTGTCATCATGTCGATCTACCCGTGGAATCAGGTGGGCACTAACGGCAGTCCGTTTGTACTGACTTTCCAACACATGGGTATTACCGTGGCGGCGGGTATTCTTAACTTTGTGGTGATCACCGCGTCGTTATCTGCAATTAACAGCGATGTGTTTGGTGTAGGCCGCATGTTGCACGGCATGGCCGAACAGGGCCACGCGCCGAAGATGTTCAGCAAGGTCTCTAAACGCGGCATTCCGTGGGTCACGGTTGTGGTGATGATGTTTGCGTTGCTGCTGGCGGTGTATCTGAACTACATCATGCCGGAAAATGTGTTCCTGGTGATCGCCTCACTGGCAACCTTCGCTACCGTTTGGGTGTGGATCATGATCTTGTTCTCTCAGATTGCTTTCCGCCGTAGCCTGAGTAAAGAACAGGTGAAGAACCTGGCCTTCCCGCTACGAGGCGGCGTGTTCACTTCCGTGGTGGCGATCATTTTCCTGGTGTTTATCATCGGTCTGATAGGTTACTTCCCAACGACCCGCGTGTCCCTGTATGCCGGTCTGGTATGGGTGGTGGTGCTGCTGGCGGGCTATTACTTCAAGGTTAATCGCCAGAAGAAATTGACGTTGCTGGCGCAACAGCAGGATTGAACATAAAGACACCGGCCTGGCGCCGAATGCTGGTCACTTAAGGTGTTTTTTTAGCGGGCTCAGCGTTTTTTTCGGTCGATAAACGAGCAGCGTACCATGACGCTCATACGCCTCGACCGAGCAAGGGACCGTAAGGCGCGGTCCCTTGCAACCCGCGCCTTTGCCCACTCAGACGGTTGGCTGCGCCAACGGCTCTCACTTCATCACGCCGCATCACGGCCGGCTACGACAGGCGTCCCTGCCTGTCTCGCCTGAAACCGCCGTCCATGGCGGTTTCGCCTATGCGTTGTTCTTGCGTTCGACGTCTTCAAGGGCGTCCAACACAATGCTCATCTCATCATTTCCACTGTCTTTCATCTCGCAACGTCACACTGAAGACATAGGGGCCGCGCCCTCGGCCCTTCCAATTGCCGTTCATTGTGGCTACAGAGAAAGATAAGATATTTACGGCAATTCTGGCTGCACTGAACCTACAGAGACCGAATAAAAAATGCCAATCGGGCTTAGCCGATCGGCATTAGGCTTGGCGCCGGTGTTTTTTTATCGCTTATCTTCCGGTTCGTCGTCACCAGAGGCGCGGGCTTCAATGCGCAGGCTGCTGTCATTCAATCGTTCTTCCTGCTCATCGCCTGCGGTGCGTGCCAGTATCTCGCGGATATCCTGCATTTTGTTGCTCAGGGTACTCAGTGCGGGTTGCAAAGTGCGGCTCAGACGGCTTTCGTCCAGTGAGGCGCTGTGCAGGCAGCCGACAAACATCAGGGCAGCCAGTAGGGTAAACAGTCGGGGGCGTAATTTTTTCTGCAATCCTCTTTTCCTTCAGCGGGCGATAATCAGCGCATTAACGCTGTTTTTATGCCGAAAGAAAAGAGGTCTGAGACATCCGTTGCCCATAGGTTGATAGTCATTACCGGCAGAAACAGTTACGTCAGTCTGCGTCAGGAAATCTCTGTTGCCTGCCGCATTTGGCTGCGCATGTCGTTGCCGGTTGGCATCTGATGCACCCGCAGATCGAATTCGTTAATCACCGCCAGAATATGGTCAAAAATATCAGATTGAATACTTTCGTATTCCGCCCAGACCGTGGTGTTGGTGAAGGCGTAAATCTCCAGCGGCAATCCCTCCGGCTGCGGGGCTAGCTGGCGCACCATGAGCGTCATATTTTGATGGATACCTGGGTGAGCGCGCAGGTATGCCACCAGATAAGCACGTAATGTGCCCAGATTGGTCAGACGGCGGCCGTTGAGTGGAGAACTGAGATCTACGGCAATCTGCTGATTATGCTGGCTCAGCTCCTGCGTTTTATCGTTCAGATAACGCTGCAGCAGCGGATTGCGGTTCAGCCGCTGTTGCTCTTCGTCCGACAAGAAATGTACGCTGGTGGTATCGATATTGATGCTGCGCTTAATGCGGCGTCCGCCGGACTCCGACATTGAACGCCAGTTTTTAAAGGAGTCGGAAATCAGGGCATAAGTCGGAATCGTCGTGACGGTGTTGTCCCAATTGCGTACTTTTACCGTGGTCAGACCGATGTCGGTGACCGCGCCATCAGCGCCGTATTTCGGCATTTCCAGCCAGTCGCCGATGGTCAGCATATCGTTGGCGGAAAGCTGAATACCGGCCACCAGACCGAGAATGGGGTCTTTAAACACCAACATCAGCACTGCGGTCATCGCCCCCAGGCCGCTGAGCAGCAGCAATGGCGATTTGCCCATCAATAACGAAACAATCATGATGCCAATCAAAATGGCGGCGACCAGCTTTAGCCCCTGAAAAATACCGCGTAACGGCAACTGGTTTGAGATCGGGCTTTGGCGCAGCATTGCCAACAGCGTATCCAGAAGGGAAAACAGCGACAACAGAGCGAAGCCCATAATCCAGACTTGTGCGGCGGTGACGATAATCGCCTGTGTCTGGCTGCCTGCGTGCAGCCACAGTACCGCTTGCACATTAATGATCACCCCTTGTAGTAACAGAGCCACGCGCTGGAAGAGTTTGTATTGGGTCAGCGCTTGCTGCCATACCCGTTGCGATTGTTGACCACGACGTTGGATCGCCGCCAATACGACGCGATGCAACACCAGGTGGATCACCACCGAGATCAGCACGATCAATCCCAGCACCATGAGCAGAGACATCACCCCACTGAATTCCAGCCCAAACTTCTCCAGCCAAAGGGTTATCTGTTGTTGCATTACGGCTCCTTAAAAAATGCGCAAGAAATATCCAATACACTCAAAAGACGTTAGCCTAATGGCTGCGGGCCATAATGTGCGCCTGTTTACCCTTTTTTACATAGGGTCGCCGCTGACTGACGCTCTCCACCCCCCGGCTCCTCCCCGAGTTTGCAGGCCAGAGAGGAGGGGGACTTGCACTCAACGTGGCATTGTTCGTGGCATTGAATAACGTCGTCGATTTCGTTTTGTACAGCAGGAGAACAGTATGCTTAATGCCTGGCATCAACCGGTCCCGCCCTTTGTGGTGAAAAAGGGACAACGCCTGGATATCACGCTCTGGTTACAAGGGGATGATCTGCCCGAACGCGTGTTTTTACGTGCCGAGCCGGACAATGAAGAATGGCTGTTGATTATGAAAGTGCAGCGCGTTGATGGCATGTCTCGCTATCAGGCCAGTCTGACGCTAAATGAAGGAGAACCGACCCGCCGTTACTGCTTCAAGCTGGTTTGGAACGATCGCCAACAATGGTTTGGGCCACTGGGGGGGTTGGTTACGCCACCTGCGCAATTGGCACAGTTTGCGGTCGATGTGCCTGATAGCAGCCCGGACTGGGTGGCGGATCAGGTCTTTTATCAAATTTTCCCTGACCGTTTTGCCAGTAGCGGTGGTGAGCACGGTATTCAAAACGGGAGCTATCGGCATCATGCAGCGGGTTGTGAGGTTGTGCGCCATGACTGGCAACATCCGTTGGAGGACCGTCATGCCGCGTCCACCTTCTATGGTGGCGATTTGGATGGTATCAGCCAAAAGCTGCCTTATCTGCAGGCGTTAGGCGTAACGGCACTGTACCTGAACCCGATTTTCACCGCACCGAGTGTGCATAAATACGATACCGAAGATTATTATCAGGTCGATCCCTATTTCGGTGGTAATGCCGCGTTGCAACGTTTGCGAGTGAGCACTCACAAGGTAGGGATGAAACTGGTGTTAGACGGGGTGTTTAACCATACCGGCGATTCACATCCGTGGTTTGATCGTCACCAGCAAGGTGAGAACGGCGCTTGCCACCACCCAGACTCGCCGTACCGTGGTTGGTTTAATTTCTACCCGGATGGCCGCGCGCTTGATTGGAAAGGCAATGCCAGCTTGCCAAAACTCAACTTTGCCGAACCGCAGGTTGCGGAGGCGATTTACCGGGGGGATGGCAGCGTGGTGCGCCACTGGCTACGCCCGCCGTACAGCATTGATGGTTGGCGACTGGATGTCGTACATATGTTGGGGGAGAACGGCGGCGCTACCGGCAATTTGCAGCATCTGGCGGGTATTTATCAGGCGGTAAAACAGGAAAATCCACAAGCTTACGTATTGGGTGAGCATTTTGGTGATGCACGCCGCTGGTTGCATGCCGGCGTGGAAGATGCAGCAATGAACTACATGGGGTTCGCTCTACCGGTACGAGGGTTCCTTGCTGGGCTGGACGTCGCACACCATCCGGTGCAGATGGATGCTGCGGACTGCGCCCAGTGGATGGATGGCTACCGAGCCGGGCTGCCACATGGCCGCCAACTGATCCAGTTCAACCAGCTCGACAGCCACGACACCGCACGTTTTCTGACGCTATTGCAAGGCAATCAGGCGCGCATGCAGATGGCGGCGGTGTGGCTGATGAGTTGGATCGGCGTGCCGTGTTTATATTATGGCGACGAGATTGGCCTGGATGGTGCCAATGATCCCTTCTGTCGCAAGCCTTTCCCGTGGGACGAAAGCCAGTGGGACCAGCGCTTGTTGGCCCTGTGCCAGCGTATGGCGGCATTGCGTAAACGGAGCCTGGCGCTGCGCCGCGGTGGTTGTCAGGTACTGCACGCCTCCGGTGAAACGCTGGTGTTTGTGCGCATCTATCAACATGAGCAGGTGCTGGTGGCGTTACAGCGTGGAGGCAGTGGCGCAGTGACCTTGCAGCATAGCCCACTGCTGGCCGCAGGCAAATGGCAGCGGCTGGAAGGGGACGGCGAGTTGCATGACGGGCAGAATGCTGTCTCGCTGCAATTAGGCGAGGAATCAGTGACCCTGTGGCGACGAATCGGTTAACGCTGTACAGGGGCCGGTAAACCGGCCCCTGGCTGGGTTAGTGGGCGTTCACACGCCCAGTGAAATCAATAGCCTACCGCAGAGCCCGCTGGACGACGAACGTCGTTAGCCCCGTACAGGTAGCCTTCACGCACCTTGCCAGAGACTGCTGAGTCGTTGCCGGAGTTGGCCGGGCTGACGCCAACCGCGTCGGGTAAACCGACCAGAATCAATTCAGCTGCACCCCACGGCGTTTGCTCTACCATCTTGTAGCCCATACCGCTGAGAAGTTTTAGCGTATCGGCCGAAACCCCACGCTGTTCGTAGTAAACCTCATCCGGCAGCCACTGATGGTGGATACGCGGCGCATCTACGGCTTCTTGCGGAGCCATGCCGTGGTCGATCACGTTTAGTGCCGTCTGCAAGGTAATAGTAATGATGCGTGATCCCCCCGGCGAGCCAAGCACCATAAAGATTTTATTGTCCTTGGTCACCAGTGTTGGGCTCATTGACGATAGTGGGCGCTTACCGGGGGCAATGCTATTAGCGGTACCTTGCACCAGCCCATAGAGGTTTTTCTCACCGACTTTGACGGTGAAGTCATCCATTTCATCGTTGAGGAAGAAGCCGGTACCCGGAGCAATCACCACCGCGCCAAAGCGACCGTTGACGGTATAGGTGGTGGAGACGGCGTTACCGTCATGATCGACAATCGAGTAATGGGTTGTTTCCGGCTTTTCGTGAGGTTCCATGCCGGGTTGGACATTCTCTGACGGCGTGGCTTTATCGGCGACGATTTTCTTGCGGATCTCTTCGGCGTAGCTTTTGCTGACCAGTCTGTCGATCGGGTTTTTGATGAATTCCGGGTCACCGAGGTAGGTATTGCGGTCCATATAGGCGTGGCGCATGGCTTCGGTCATGGTGTGAATCGCTGCCGCCGAGTTAAAGCCCATGCTTTTGAGATCGTAACCTTCGACCACGTTGAGGATTTCGCACAGTGTCACGCCGCCTGAGCTGGGTGGCGGTGCCGAAACAAATTTATAACCGCGGTAGCTGCAGGTAATCGGCGGGGTTTCGGTGACGTTGTAGTTGGCGAAGTCGGCTGCTGTCAGAATGCCGCCACCTTGTTTGGCTGCCGCTTCTACCGCCTGCGGGATTTTTCCTTTGTAGAAGGCATCAGGCCCCCCTTTGGCGATGGCTTCCAGGGTATTGGCCAGGTCGCTTTGCACCAGACGATCGCCCGGCTGTAGCGCCGTGCCGTCTGGGCGCAAGAAGATCTTGGCGGATTCCGGATCCTGCTTAAAGCGTGCGACAGTGGTGTCGAGGATATCGGTATCGGCACGGGTCAGCACAAAGCCCTCACGCGCCAGTTTGATGGCCGGTTCCATCACCTGTTCGCGGCTCAGTTTGCCGTATTTCTTGCGCGCGGTTTCCATGCCAAGCACGGTGCCGGGGACGCCCGCCGCCAGATAACCGTACAGGCTGGCGCCTTTCTTCACGTTGCCGTCGGCATCCAGATACATATTGGCGCTGGCCGCTGCCGGCGCAGTTTCACGGAAGTTAATAAAGGTATCGGTGCCGTCAGCCAGATGCACCGTCATAAAGCCGCCGCCGCCGATGTTGCCGCAGCATGGGTTAACCACCGCCTGCGCATAGCCAACAGCGACTGCGGCATCAATCGCGTTACCGCCCAACTTAAGGATATCGACACCAACCTGTGAGGCCAGATGTTGTGATGTCACCACCATGCCGTTTTTGGCTTCAACAGCTGGATTGGACGCAGCATACAGGCTGCTGCTGACGAGCAGCGCTGCCATGGTCAGCGGTTTGCTCCATTTTTGTAAAAACATAGTTATTCCTACCCTGTCAGTTTTCTTATTGTGTTTGGCTTGCCATATTTGCACTGCAAAGTGCGGGCCAGCCTATTGATACTAGCTACAGTTAAGGGATTACGCGGGAAACAGCCGGAGAAATGTGAGCGGAAACAAGGAAATGAAGCACAGAAAGTGGGCAGCGCGCCCTCATTTGGCGCAAAAAAAACCGGCCGCAAGGGCCGGTTGATACACTCACAGGCTGAAATTACAGCTTGGAAGCGTTTTCGGACAGGTATTTAGCGACGCCGTCTGGAGATGCGCCCATACCTGCTTTGCCTTTTTCCCACTGAGCCGGGCACACTTCGCCGTGTTGCTCGTGGAATTGCAGCGCGTCAACGGTACGGATCATTTCGTCGATGTTACGGCCGATTGGCAGGTCGTTAACAACCTGAGCACGAACCACACCGTCTTTGTCGATCAGGAAAGAACCACGCAGGGCAACGCCTGCTTCTGGGTGCTCGATGCCGTAAGCTTTCTGAATTTCACGCTTGATGTCAGCAACCATTGCGTATTTCACTTCCCCGATGCCGCCATTCTCGACGGGGGTTTTACGCCATGCGTTGTGTACAAATTCGGAGTCGAATGAAACGCCAACCACTTCAACGCCACGCTTCTGGAATTCTTCATAGCGGTGATCGAAAGCGATCAGCTCAGAAGGACATACGAAGGTGAAGTCCATCGGCCAGAAGAACAGGACAGCTGGTTTGCCGTTCAGGTGCTTCTTGAAGTTGAAGTTTTCAACGATTTCGCCACTGCCCAGTACGGCAGCTGCGGTGAAGTCAGGGGCTTGACGAGTTACCAGGACCATAATTACTCCTGTAATAGGTGTTAAGGGGTTGATGTAAAAGCAAGGGCCAGTATAGGGGCCACGACGTGGTGAATAAAGGGTAAAAGACCAATCGATGAGATAGCTTTTACCTATCAAAGTCGGCAATTAAATTTAGCGAGCTTTAAAAATAACCTTTTCCCGCAAAAGGGCAAGGGTTAAAAAGCAATTTATTGTAAAGCGTCGCATTTTCAACGGTTTTACTTCGGCCTTACAGCTTTTTATCTTTGGCTTGTTGCATCATCAGCGGATAAAACTGCCAGAATTGTATTTCAAGCTGATGATAGTTGCGTTCCACGTCGTCGAAGGAGCCAGCCAGTGCCGCCAGGCGTGGACGACGGCTAGCCATGCCGGCCAGCACGTTGCCGATAAACGGCAGCTCTGCGTAACGCTCCAACCAACGTTCCGGCCATAAATAACCATTTAAATTCTGAAAGCGCGGTGGTGTCATCGGCAGATGCGGGGCGATCTGGTTACGGGCTTGCTGCGTGAAACCTTGCAGGCTAAGAGAGGGCTCCAATTGCTGCCAGTGACGCGCAAGGAAGTGATCCCACACGACGTCGAGTGTGATGGGGGCTACGCGCCGATGCTCATCGGTGAAGTAGTCGCGGCAGGCCTTGACCTGCGGCAGGCTGTCGGTCAACACATCGACGCGACGGTGCATCATAATGCCGGCCACGACCTCGGGAGCGTATTCGCCTGCGGGGTTGCCACGCACGAAGTCGGCCAACAAATTGCCCAGTAGTGAGCTTTCCGCCAGTGAGGCTAAATGGAGATGAGCGAGATAATTCATCGGGCAACTATACCTGAAGTCATGCAAATCCTCCTTATTTCTTGCCGCTGACCGCCCGCAGCTTTAGACTAGGCCGCCTGTTTTTTTATGACCAACATACTCGTCGCCTTTCAAGCCGCAGTGTTGTTGGCTGCACTTGCCCATCCCGGTCACTTACTCAAGTGAGCCTGCGGGGATGCGCAGGCTGGCTGCCTAACTGCAACTTGAAAGCCATCGGGTATAAACAATGAAGAAGTGAATAGAGCCATGCGCGTCGCCGATTTTTCGTTTGAACTTCCCGAGTCCCTGATTGCCCACTATCCCCAACCTGAGCGCAGCGGTTGCCGTTTGCTGCAGTTGGATGGGCCGAGCGGGGAGCTTAAGCATGGCGTCTTCACCGATCTGCTGGATAACCTGGAAGCAGGCGATCTGTTGGTGTTCAACAACACCCGTGTGATCCCCGCACGTATGTTCGGCCGTAAGGTCAGCGGCGGCAAGATTGAAGTCCTGGTGGAGCGTGTGCTGGACGATCATCGGGTGTTAGCGCATGTGCGCGCTTCTAAAGCCCCCAAGCCGGGCACCGACCTGCTGCTGGGTGACGATGAAAGCATCGCGGCGACTATGGTGGCGCGTCACGATACGCTTTTTGAACTGCGTTTCAACGATGAACGCGACGTGTTCACTATCCTGAATGCTGCCGGCCACATGCCGTTGCCGCCGTATATCGATCGCCCGGACGAAGACGCCGACCGCGAGCTTTATCAAACGGTTTACAGCGAAAAACCGGGTGCCGTCGCGGCCCCGACCGCCGGGCTGCACTTCGACGAGCCGCTGTTGGCTGCGCTGCGCGAGAAAGGCATAGAGATGGCGTTTGTCACCCTGCACGTGGGCGCGGGCACCTTCCAGCCAGTGCGGGTCGAAACTATTGAAGAACACGTCATGCACGCCGAATACGCGGAAGTGCCGCAGGATGTGGTTGACGCGGTGCTGGCGTGTAAAGCACGCGGCAAGCGCGTGGTAGCCGTCGGCACCACGTCGGTGCGTTCGCTGGAAAGCGCCGCCAACGCCAGTAAAGAGGCATTAATTGCCCCGTTCTTCGACGACACCAGCATCTTTATCTTCCCGGGTTACCATTACCAGGTGGTTGACGCACTGGTGACCAACTTCCACCTGCCGGAGTCGACGCTGATTATGTTGGTCTCCGCTTTTGCCGGTTATAAAAACACCATGCATGCCTATCAGCAGGCGGTGGCCGAGCAATACCGTTTCTTTAGCTACGGCGATGCGATGTTCATCACCCGTAACCCGCAGGCGGAACAAGAGTCCGTCGGTGTAACTCCTTAATAGACTTCAATATATGGGAGGGTTGTAAACGAGCTAGACCCCAGAAACTTACTGTAGTTAGCGTCTGGGGTTAGAAACTTTCTAGGAGTTAGCTCAAATCACAACTGTTCATTTTTATTTATGTTTTTGTCATAATATTTTTATACGGGTATAACGCCATGATTTTCATGGAATCTAAGCGGCAACAATCACTGATAGATACCCCTTATAAGACCAATAGGTATTATCTGAAAGGAAGCCCCTAAGTTATTATTTTTTAGGTGTTTTAATTCAAAGTGAGAAGTTGAATGTCAATGATTAAATAATTGATATTGCTTTATTTGAATGTTAAAAATAATAAATGTCTGGCAGTAATAAACTGCCAGAGCACCTTAATTTAGTTTACACGGATTGCTCGCGTGTCTCTATTTTTCTATAATTTAATAGAGATGCATACATTCCTAAATATATCCACGGATAAACCATATACAATTGTGCGCCAAGAGAGAATGGGATAATAAAAAGTGAGAAGAAGGCGATCCCAGTAGCATCAAATCTGAAAAATCTAAATGTTATAATTATAAATCCAAGTAGGCCAAATAAACCATTTTCCACAATAAGATTAAAGAAACCACCTAAACCGGTGAGATCCCAGTCTTCCACTCGTGGGAAGTTGCCACTATATTTAGGATCGTTTCTTACAAGAGAATATGTACCAAGGCCTACTCCGAATAAAGGATTGTCAAGAAATATCCTTGGTCCTATATTATATGCGGCAACTCTTCCCATTACAAAACTTTTATCATAGGCCTTTTCATTTATAGTGTGGCTGGATTCTTTTATATCTTCAATGTAATTATAAGCTATGTTATAAGTGGTGAATAGTGCTGCAGAGATGAATAACAACACTGAAATAGAAAACCTAACAATATTTCTAGGATTAAGAAAGCTTGATAATGTTTTGTTCTTTATCATTAAATTAATTATAATGAGTATTATTAAAGCTACTATGGCTGCTTTTGATTGGGCAAGGATAAGAGCGAGGGTAAATATAAATAAGTGGCTTTTTTTATTATTCCCGGAGATTAACTGTAGAAATATCAATGTACTCATGAATAAACCATATGGCCCACCTTCAACATAAAATCCGGTGAGTCGTGCCACACCATAAGTAACCATTTTTGTTTTAAGAACCAAGTCAGCGCAAAATATAAACAACACTGCAATTGTAATGAAGAAGTTATACCTAAGAAACTTAGATATTAAGTCCATCGTGTTTAGTTTGTATTTCTGAGATGCGGAAAAAACCGTCATTGCAGTTAATATACATAACATTAATTCAATGAATCTGACGACGGATATAATATATTTTGATTTCAAACCGCCATAATCATCGAATTTGGCATCGGACATAAATGATGCACCTATTGATGTCATTAATAATAGCGAGAAAAATAAAATATAAGGGATGAACTTTTTATTTATCGTTCTAAGAGATACAGCAAAAATTGTTATGGCAAATACTTCCCAAGCCTTCAGTGGTCCAATGCTTACATCAGTTAGCTGACTGCCGATTGCACAGATAAGCATTATAAATGATGAATATCTAATAGTTGCAGATCCCAAGAGAGAACTCCTATCATATTTATTACTTAAGCTACCTCATTTCTTGCGCTGTTTCTTTCATTACAAATATCGCATTATGATGTAACTGATTTAACTTGTATCATAACGTCTCCCTGCTCCATCTGTACATACTCTAGCTAGATTGTTGGCCGTAGAAATCTACGATATTCGTAGCTTCCTCCTTAGGTTTTTAGCTGAACATTTACAATTACTCGGTGAGACTACCTCTAAATATACCTCGCCTACATCCCTGCCAAGACTGCAATGAGTCTTTAATTGATTGATTTTTTTAGTAAATGTGTATTTTTTTGCGTTTCCTCTGTGATTGATGCCCACAGGTTTCTAACGAGAGGAAAGAAAAATCGATGTTCCACAATAACCTTTTATTAGGAATTATCCCAAGAGGATTGATGTAGACGTACAATTGCGGAACATGGGTGAACCGTTTGGCTGTTAGCTTGTGGTGTGGGTTTGATGGTTGGTAGAATGCGCCTCTTTTTGTATGACATCAGACTGTTTCTCTGATGCTGGAGGCTTTGTGAAGTACGAATTAGACACTACCGATGGTCGCGCCCGCCGTGGCCGCCTGATTTTTGACCGTGGCGTGGTAGAAACGCCGGCCTTTATGCCTGTCGGCACCTACGGCACGGTAAAGGGCATGACGCCGGAAGAAGTGAAAGAGACCGGTGCACAGATCTTGTTGGGTAACACCTTCCACCTGTGGCTGCGCCCAGGACAAGAAATCATGAAGCTGCACGGCGATCTGCATGATTTCATGCAGTGGCACGGCCCGATCCTCACCGATTCAGGCGGCTTCCAGGTGTTCAGCCTGGGGGCGATGCGCAAGATTAAAGAAGAAGGCGTTCATTTCCGTAACCCGATTAACGGCGATAAGGTGTTCCTTAGCCCGGAAAAATCGATGGAAATCCAGTATGACCTGGGTTCTGACATCGTGATGATCTTCGACGAATGTACGCCTTACCCGGCAGATTGGGATTACGCGAAGCGTTCGATGGAAATGTCGCTGCGCTGGGCGCAGCGTAGCCGCCAGCGTTTTGACGAACTGAATAATAAGAATGCGTTATTCGGTATTATTCAGGGCGGTGTTTACGAAGATTTACGTGATGTATCAGTAAAAGGGCTGGTGGATATCGGTTTTGATGGTTACGCTGTGGGCGGCTTGGCAGTAGGCGAGCCAAAAGAGGATATGCACCGTATTCTTGAACACGTTTGCCCGCAAATTCCGGAAGATAAGCCACGTTACCTGATGGGCGTTGGCAAGCCGGAAGATCTGGTTGAAGGCGTGCGTCGCGGTATCGATATGTTCGACTGCGTGATGCCAACGCGTAATGCCCGTAACGGCCATCTGTTCGTGACTGACGGTGTGGTAAAAATCCGTAATGCCAAGCACAAGGATGATACTTCTCCGCTGGATAAAGACTGTGATTGCTACACATGTCGCAATTACAGCCGCGCCTACTTGCATCATCTCGATCGTTGCAACGAAATACTGGGTGCTCGATTGAACACCATTCATAACCTGCGTCACTACCAACGCCTGATGGCGGGTTTACGCGAGGCCATTGAACAGGGTAAATTAGAGCTGTTTGTTGCGGACTTCTACGGTCGGATCGGTAAACCGATTCCACCTTTAACTGCCCAATAGATTTCACGTTGCAGCAAGGCGGCAACCGAATCAATCCCCAGGAGCTTAGATAGCTAAGTGGCTGGGGTGAAAGAGGAAAGCCAACACCGCCGCAGTTTGAAAGATGAAGGGTAGAAACGCTTGAATTAATAATTGATAACTTAATGAGGGAATTTCAATGAGCTTTTTCATTTCTGACGCCGTCGCATCCGCAGGGGCCCCGGCTCAGGGAAGCCCGTACTCTCTGATCATTATGCTGGTGGTTTTTGGTCTGATTTTCTATTTCATGATCCTGCGTCCACAGCAGAAACGCGCTAAAGAGCACAAAAAACTGATGGACTCGATCGGTAAAGGTGATGAAGTGCTGACCACGGGTGGCCTGATTGGCCGCGTAACCAAAGTGGCTGACACCGGCATCATCGCCATTGCGCTGAACGACACCACGGAAGTGATGATCAAGCGTGACTTCGTGGCGGCCGTTCTGCCGAAAGGTACCATGAAGGCCCTGTAATTTTGTTTTCCCTAAGGGAATTGCCGTGCTAAACCGTTATCCTTTGTGGAAGTATCTGATGTTGATCGTGGTGATCATCGTCGGTCTGCTTTATGCGCTTCCCAACCTCTATGGTGAGGATCCGGCTGTACAAATCACTGGCGCGCGCGGTGTCGCCGCCAGTGAAACTACGCTGGACCAAGTCCGTACCGTATTAGAAAAAGACAAGATCGCGAGCAAGTCGATTGCGCTGGAAAACGGCGCTATCCTGGCTCGCTTTAGCAATCCTGACATTCAGCTGCGCGCCCGTGAAGCCTTAATGGCTGAGTTGGGTGACAAGTTTGTCGTTGCGCTGAACCTGGCTCCGGCTACGCCGGCCTGGTTGGCCATGCTGGGTGCAGAGCCGATGAAACTCGGTCTGGACCTGCGCGGTGGTGTGCACTTCTTGATGGAAGTGGACATGGACACTGCGCTGAGCAAGCTGCAGGAGCAGACTATGGATACCCTGCGCAGCGAGCTGCGTGAGAAGGGCATTCCTTATGCGTCTATCCGCAAGCTGGACAACAACGGCGTGGAAGTGCGCTTCCGTGACGATGCTACCCGCGATCAGGCCATCAGCTACCTCAGCCCGCGTCAGCGCGATATGGTGTTCTCTGCCAACGGCACCAACACCCTGAAAGCCAGCTTGACGGATGCCCGTCTGAGCGAAGCTCGCGAATATGCGGTGCAACAAAACATCACTATCTTGCGTAACCGCGTTAACCAGCTCGGCGTTGCCGAACCGCTGGTGCAACGTCAGGGCTCTGACCGCATTGTGGTCGAGCTGCCGGGTATTCAGGATACTGCGCGCGCCAAAGAGATTCTGGGCGCCACCGCGACGCTGGAGTTCCGTCTGGTTAACACCAATGCGGATGCCACAGCGGCAGCCAACGGCCGTGTGCCGGGTGACTCAGAAGTAAAAGACACGCGTGAAGGCCAGCCCGTTGTGCTGTACAAGCGTGTGATCCTGACCGGTGATCACATCACTGACTCGACGTCCAGCACCGACGAATACAACCAGCCGCAGGTTAATATCTCTCTGGATAGCGCCGGCGGTACTGCTATGTCTAACTTCACCAAGGACAACATCGGTAAACCGATGGCGACCCTGTTTGTGGAGTACAAGGACAGCGGCAAGAAAGACGCCAACGGCCGTGCAATTCTGGTGAAACAGGAAGAAGTTATCAACGTGGCTAACATTCAGTCGCGTCTGGGCAACAGCTTCCGTATTACCGGTATTGGCAACCCGAACGAAGCACGCCAGCTTTCGCTGCTGCTGCGCGCCGGTGCGCTGATTGCGCCTATCCAGATTGTGGAAGAGCGTACTATCGGCCCAACCCTGGGGCAACAGAACATCACCCAAGGTTTGGAAGCTTGCTTGTGGGGCCTGGTGGCATCCATCGTATTTATGGTGGTGTGGTACCGTAAGTTCGGCATGATCGCCACCACGGCGCTGGTCGCCAACCTGGTGCTGATTGTCGGCGTGATGTCCCTGTTACCCGGGGCGACACTGACCATGCCGGGGATTGCCGGTATCGTGCTGACGCTGGCGGTCGCTGTCGATGCCAACGTACTGATTAACGAACGTATCAAGGAAGAGCTGAAGAACGGGCGTTCCGTTCAGCAGGCGATCCATGAAGGCTATAAAGGCGCGTTCTCCAGTATCGTTGACGCCAACATCACTACCCTGATTACCGCAGTCATTCTGTACGCAGTGGGCACCGGTTCAATCAAGGGCTTTGCGATTACCACCGCAATCGGTGTGGCGACGTCCATGTTCACCGCAATTGTCGGTACCCGTGCCATCGTCAACCTGCTTTACGGCGGCAAACGCATTAATAAGCTGTCTATCTGAGGAGTGCGTTGTGGCACAGGATTATACTGTTGAACAACTCAACTACGGCCGTAAAGTTTATGACTTTATGCGCTGGGATTACGTGGCCTTCGGCATCTCGCTGGTGCTGCTGATCGCGTCAATCGCCATTATGTCGGTGCGTGGTTTTAACTGGGGTCTGGACTTCACTGGCGGTACCGTCATTGAAATCAGCCTGGAAAAACCTGCCAACCTCGATCTGATGCGCGATACGCTGGAAAAAGCCGGGTTCCAGGACCCGGTTATTCAGAACTTTGGCAGCAGCCGTGACGTGATGGTGCGTATGCCACCTGCGACAGGTACCGCAGGCCAGGAACTGGGTAACAAAGTGATCGGCGTGATTAACGAGTCGGTCGATAAAAACGCGAGCGTAAAACGGATTGAGTTCGTCGGCCCGAGCGTGGGCACCGAACTGGCGCAAAACGGCGGCATGGCGCTGCTGGTTGCGCTGATCTGTATTCTGATTTATGTCGGTTTCCGCTTCGAATGGCGTTTGGCGCTGGGGGCGGTTATTGCGTTGGCGCACGACGTGATCATCACCATGGGCGTGTTGTCGTTGTTCCATATCGAGATTGACCTGACCATCGTCGCTTCATTGATGTCGGTTATCGGTTACTCGTTGAACGACAGCATCGTGGTTTCTGACCGTATTCGTGAGAACTTCCGCAAGATCCGCCGCGGGACGCCTTACGAAATCATGAACGTGTCGCTGACCCAGACGCTAAGCCGTACGTTGATGACATCCGGTACGACCTTGATGGTTGTTCTGATGCTGTACATCTTCGGTGGCGCGATGCTGCATGGCTTCTCTCTGGCTATGTTGATCGGTGTGTCTATCGGTACCATATCTTCTATCTACGTGGCGTCCGCGCTGGCGTTGAAACTGGGTATGAAACGCGAACACATGCTGCAGCAGAAAGTGGAAAAAGAAGGCGCAGATCAGCCTTCGATTATGCCGTGATTTGCCCGTGAGTTGAAAATACACTGCCGGTCGGTTTATTCCGACCGGCATTTTTTTGCCTATAGACCATGACTTTTGGGTTTACGGGCGCTCAATCGACGTCAGTTGGTTGAGTGAGTTCACCAGTTCCGCAAGGCTGGCTGCCTGCATTTTTTCCATCACTTTGGCCCGATGAACCTCTACGGTACGAACCGCAATAAAGTGCCGGTCGGCGATCAGTTTATTGGTCATCCCGGCGGCCACAGCACGGGCAATCTCACGCTCGCGCGGCGTCAGCGCACTGAAACGCTGTTGCAGTTGGTGGCGCTCAACCTGGCGTTGGGAATGGGCTAACCCGCGTTCGAGCGCTTCAATCAGCGGGGCGGCGGCGATCGGTTTTTGCAAGAAATCCAATGCGCCCAATTTCATTTCCGCCACCGCCATAGAAATATCACCGTGACCGGTGACAATCACCACCGCCAGCGTACTTTCCTGCCGGCGCAGTTGCTGATGAACTTGCTGCCCGTCCAATCCTGGCATGCGGATATCCAACATGACTACGCCACATTGGTAAAGATCGACCTTGTCGACAAACCTTTGGCTGTCGTGCCAGATCTGTACCCGGTAGTTCAGTCCCTCGAGTAAAAAGCGGCAGGCGTCGGTAACCGCAAAATCGTCATCGACCAGATGTATCAGCGCCATGGCGAGTTTCCTTTTGAATAACAGGGAAGTGCAAGGTAACGCGCAGCCCTTGCCGTTGTGAGGGAGCCACATAATTTTCCAGCGTCAGATCGCAACCCTGGCTCTTGAGCAGTTTCTGACAGATCACCAGCCCCAACCCGAGGCCTTCCTGCTTAGTGCTGCGGAAAGGTACAAACGGCAGTGCCAGTTGTTCTGCGCTCAGGCCGCCGCCATCATCTTCTATGATTAGCCGTTGTTGATGTTGGTCGGTTTCCTGCCGCAAGAAAATGTGTTGGGCACCGGCTTGCAGGCTATTACTCAATATATTGGTGAGCACTTGCTCCAACAGCGTTGCCTGGCTGTACAACTGACTTTGGGCCGGGATGGCAAGGGTTAAACGGCACTGCGGGTATTGTTGTTCGATCTGCATCAATTTTAGAAGGTGTTCCACCAGTGGGCGCAGCAAGAGTGGCTTCGCGCTTTCATGTTGCGGTGTTTTACTCGCCCAGCGTCGCAAATTGACAATGCTTTCCGCACCACGTTGCGCCTGCTGGCCAATCTGTTCGAGTATCGGCAGCAGCGCATGTTGGCTATCGCTACGTTCAAGACGAATGCGGCACCCCTCCGCATAATGACGGATTGCGGCCAGCGGTTGGTTCAGCTCATGAGCAAAGCCAGAGGCCATCTCGCCCAGCGTGCTGAGCCTTTGCGCTTGAGCCAGGGCTGCTTCTCTGGCGCGTAACGTCTGATGCATCTGTTCGATCTGACGTCCACGCCGGTGTACCAAATGACCAATCCACAGATGGTTGGCGCCCAGCAACACCATCGCGCCGATAATGGCGCTGAGTAACAGCAGGTGCTGTTGCGCCCAAAGAGACACGTCCTGCCAGAGTGAGCGCTGCGTTGGGTGAATATTCAGATCATGCAGCAACTGATTGACCTGATGAGATGATGCTGGGGCACCCCAAACAGGTAAACGGGGTATGTCCATTTGCAGTAACTGGCGGGTCAACTCGTCGGCCAGCCGATCTGGCACGTGGTTTAAGGCTGCAAATGACCAATTAGGGTAAAGCTCAGTGCTCGTCAGGCAGTGCTGGTCACTGTGTTTTTCCAACAGGGCGCGGTAGTCACTGGCTTGCAGCAACCCTTCCGTTTGCATTTTTTCCAACAGGCAAACGGGCATAATCACGGCGTCCAGTGCGCCATCGCGCAACTGATACAGCAAGGCATCCGCCGGATAACCGCTGAAGTGCAGCGTCAGATCTTTTTCCGGGCGCAGACCCGCGCCAAGGAGTTCTTTATATCCCAGCAGGTAACCGCCAAATGCGTCAGCGGCGACTGCGCCAACTTTTCGACCGACGAGCTGGCTGGCTGTGGTGACAGGGCTGTCGCGCTTCACCAATATGACGCTGCCGACCACGTTGTTTGACGCTTGTTGCGACGATGGGGAGGAACGCAGTGAAACCAGCCAACGCAATGGGTAGCGGTTATCCAACTGGACGTATTGTGCCGGGTTGGTGAGCAAAAAATCGACGCGTTCGCTGCGGACTGCTTCACCCATACCGGACAGACTCACCGGCGACAATTGAAAGCTGTCCTGGGGAAACTGACGATTGAGATGGTCGACCAAGGGTTGCCATTGGGCCAGTGCATGAGCATCACCACGCAGTGCGAGTACTGCGATAGTCCATTGTCCCGCCCAAGCCGCGTTTAACCAACTGCTCAGCAACAGGAATAGCGCCGCTCTTTTCACATCATCTCCGCTTTTATGACCTGTATCACCAGGTTGAATTGTCCTGGATCAAGCCGATGCCGGGAATGTGGTAAACCACAATATTGGCGATCGGTTGCCGTTTTTACACTCCGTTGTATCAATTCCCCGGCGAATACTTATTGGGAGAAATCAATGGACAGTGGGAAACGGCAATTTTTACAACGACTCGGTGCGCTGACCGCCGGTGCCGCACTGGTGCCATTGGCACAGTCAGGGTGGCAGTTGCAGCCAGCTCGGCGGGAAGGTGACGGTAAAAGACGCATGGCGATGTTGATTGACCTGCGCCGCTGCATCGGTTGCCAGGCCTGTACAGTCAGTTGCGCAGTAGAAAACCGGCTGCCGCAGGGGCAATTTCGCACCAGTGTACTGCAATACCAGGTCACTCTTGAAGGACAGGATTCGACCACCAACGTGCTGTTACCGCGGTTGTGCAACCATTGTGATAATCCGCCTTGCGTGCCGGTGTGTCCGGTACAGGCCACTTTCCAGCGTCAGGATGGCATTGTGGTGATCGATAACACCCGTTGCGTCGGCTGTGCCTATTGCGTACAGGCTTGCCCTTATGAGGCACGGTTTATCAATCATGAAACCCAGACTGCCGATAAATGTACTTTCTGCGTGCATCGGCTGGATGCCGGCCTGCTGCCTGCGTGCGTCGAGTCTTGCGTTGGTGGTGCGCGAATGATCGGTGATCTCAACGATCGCCAAGGTGCACTAAGGCGTGCTCTGGATGAGCATCAGGCGCAGCTTAAGGTACTGAAACCTGAACAGGGAACCCATCCTCAGGTGTTCTATCTGGGGCTTGATGAGGCATTTGTCAGTCACGTTCGGGGACAGCCGGCACTGTGGCAGGAGGTGCACGCATGATCCGCGAAATTATGGCCCGCCCGCAGGAGATCGCCTGGTTACCTTGGGCGGTACAGTATTTTTTCTTTATTGGCCTGGCATGCGGCTGCATCATTATTGCCGTTTGGCTGCGTTGGCGCGATCCAAATAAGACGTCACGTCTGGAATTGGCTGCCGTGTCGTTGGCAGTGGTAAGCGGTACCGTTGCGCCCTTGGCCTTGAGTGCCGATTTGCATCAACCCGCGCGCATCTGGCATTTCTACGCGTACTTCGCCCCCTGGTCGTGGATGTCACTCGGCTCGCTGTTTTTACCGCTGTTTACCCTGTTAGTGGTCAGCTATTTCGTCTTGCTGCTGCGTAATCAGTTAAGGCCAAAAACCTTGCCGCTTTGGGCACGTTGGCTGATGGTCCGACCGGCATGGCGTGAGGAAGCGTGGCTGCGGTGGGTGGCATTGGCGACCTTGGTGTCGGCGGCCAGTATCTTGCTCTATACCGGGCGTGAGGTTTCCGTTCTTCGGTCGCAGCCGCTGTGGTTCAGCCTTTGGCTGCCTTGGTTACTGCTGCTTACCGCCATGCAGGCCGTTTCGCCGCTGCTGGCCTACTGGCTACGACAGGAACCTCAATGGCAGCCACGCCTGGCACGTTATCAGGCCGTCACGCTTGTGCTGTTATGTCTTTCTTGTCTTGGTTGGTGGGTGGATGGCAGCACCTCTTCTTCTGCGTTACACACGTTGGCGGCTCAGGGCATTGCCTGGTGGGTGGCCGGTATCGCCTTTATCGCGATGACGTTATTGCTGTTGATGTTGGCATGGCGAATGTCTAACCAGCGGCTAAGTCCCCATGGGCTGCTGATGCAGTGCATGGCGGCGCTGTTGCTTTGCTGGGGTACGCGTTGGATGTTGCTGATGCAAACCCAAACGTTGCCCAAATTCAATGCAGTGGCTAATCCCTATGTGTTGCCGCTGGACAGTGAAGGGCTGTTGGCGATTCTGGGCACCCTGGGTTTGTGGATTGCGTTAATCATTGGAATTCGTGAATTGCAGCATCAGCTGATGGAGAAAAGACACTATGGCTAAGTCAACGCGGCGTCAGTGGTTGAAAGGCGGGCTCGCTCTGGGTGGATTGACGCTGTTTGGTGCCAGCTACAGCGAGATGGTGCAAAAAGTCTTTACCGGCCTGCGCGACGGCAGCAGCGGTAAATTGACGCTGGACAGAATCAGTGCCAACGCGCTACCGACAGAGGGGACCCGGCATCCTGATGGCTGGCAGGCCAACCCGCAGCAAGCGGTGTCCATGACGCAATGTTTTGGTTGCTGGACGTTGTGTGGCTTACGGGTCCGGGTGGATCGCGAAAGCCAGCAAATATTACGCGTGGCGGGTAACCCGTATCATCCGTTGTCTCATGATCACCACTTTCCTTATTCGCTGCCGGTGAGTGATGCGCTCAACCGCCTGGGGGGCGATGCGGGTCTTGAACAGCGCTCGACGGCCTGTGCACGTGGGGCGACGTTGTTGGAAGGGCTGACCAGCCCTTATCGCGTCCTGGAGCCGATGAAGCGGGTAGGGCCACGTGGCAGTGGCCAATGGCAACGGATCAGCTTTGAACAGTTGATCCATGAGGTGGTGGAGGGCGGTGACCTTTTTGGCGAGGGGCCAGTTGAGGGATTACGGGCGATCCGCGATCTTGAAACTCCGCTTGATCCGGAACAACCTTCACTGGGGCCAAAGGCCAATCAGCTGCTGGTCACCAATGCCGGTGATGAAGGCCGAGATGCTTTTATCAAGCGTTTTGCACAGAATGCGTTTGGGACGCGCAACTTCGGCCATCATGGGGCTTATTGCGGGTTGGCTTACCGCGCGGGATCCGGGGCCTTAATGGGGGATTTGGAAACGAATGCGCACGTCAAACCCGATTGGGATCATTTACGTTTTGGGCTATTTCTCGGTACGTCCCCTGCGCAGTCTGGCAACCCGTTCAAGCGACAGGGGCGACAGTTAGCCAATGCCCGCATGCGTGATGAATTCCGCTACGTGGTAGTGGCGCCGGCGCTGCCACTGACCACCACGTTGGCCAATGATCACAACCGTTGGGTGCCGGTGTTGCCGGGTACGGACTCTGCATTAGCGATGGGCATGATCCGTTGGATTATTGAGCAAGAACGCTATAACGCCGACTACCTGGCATTACCTGGCGAGGTGGCGATGCAGGCCGCCGGCGAAAAGAGTTGGACCAACGCCACGCATTTGGTTGTGACCGATGAGGATCACCCGTTGTGCGGGCAGTTTTTACGTCAGGTGCATTTGGACGGGGGGGCAACCGGGGAAGCCGAAAGCCCGCCTTTGGTCTGGGATACGCAGCGGGCTAAGCCAGTGCCGGCGAATGAGGCTTTACAGGGGCCGTTGCGGGTGGAGCAACAGTTACGTCTCGCCGACGGTTCACAGGTTCAGGTTCGCTCGAGTTTTCTTTGCCTGCAACAGGCCGCTGAACGCTTCACGTTGGCCGAATACGGCACCCGGTGTGGTGTCAGCGCCGAGACCATTGCCGCGTTGGCCAAAGAGTTCACCTCTTACCAGCGGCAGGCAGCGGTGATTGCGCACGGCGGTATGATGAGCGGCAACGGTTTTTATAACAGCTGGGCGGTGATGATGCTCAATGCGCTGATCGGTAACCTGAACCTTAAGGGCGGCGTCTCGGTCGGCGGCGGTAAGTTCAAGGAGTTTGCCGATGGGCCGCGTTATGACTTAAAAACTTTCCCGGGCATGGTGAAGCCAAAAGGGTTGGTATTGTCGCGCAGCAAACAGGCGTATGAACAATCAGACGAGTATCGCCGCAAGGTTGAGCAAGGCGATAAGCCGTACCCGGCCCGTGGGCCTTGGTACCCCTTTGTTGCGGGGCAGTTCACTGAGCAGCTTGCTCCGGCGCTGATGGGGTATCCTTACCCGCTAAAGGCCTGGATCAGCCATATGGGCAACCCGCTCTACGGTGTTGCCGGCCTGCGCGAAGTGGTCGAAAGCCGGCTTAAAGATCCTCGGCAACTGCCGCTGTTTATTGCAGTGGACGCGTTTATTAACGAAACCAGCGCATTGGCAGATTATATCGTGCCGGACACTCACAACTTCGAAAGCTGGGGATTTACGGCGCCCTGGTCCGGCGTGATGGTGCGATCGAGCACTGCGCGTTGGCCTGTCGTCCCGTCACGCACCCTGAGCACCGCAGAGGGGCAGCCGGTGGCACTGGAAAGCTTCGTCATTGCGTTGTCGAAGGCGATGGCGCTGCCGGGGTTTGGTGATGCCGCTTTGCAGGATACGCAAGGCAATGCTTTTGGGTTGCACACTGCCGAGGATTATTACCTGCGCGCAGCGGCCAACGTGGCTTTTGCCGGGGAGCCAGTGCCTGAGGCGACAGAAAGCGAACTACGGTTGACGGGTGTTGATCGCCTGCAACCGGCACTAGACCGGGTGCTGAAAGCGGATGAGCGGCTGCGGGTGGGTTATATGTTGGCTCGGGGGGGACGTTTCGCGCCGTATGAGCAAGCCTGGCGAGGCAATGAAACCGGCCCGCAATGGAAGAAGGGGCTTAATATCTGGAATGAAGAGGTGGCACGTCACCGCCATGCAATGACAGGAGAGCGTTACAGTGGGTGTCCGACGTATTACCCACCGCGTTTTGCCGACGGTTCAGACGTGGGGAAACACTATCCACCGGACGAGTGGCCGTTCCGTTTGATGTCGTTTAAGTCGCATCTGATGAGCAGTTCAACAGCGCCCATTGATCGCTTGCGTGCGGTGAAGCCCGTCAATCTGGTGGCGCTTAATCCGGTCGACGCTGAGCGCTATGCATTGCAGCATGGCGATCGGGTTCGGTTGCAGACCCCGGGCGGCAGCGTTGAGGCGCAAGTCAGCTTACTCGATGGCGTGATGCCAGGCGTTATTGCTATCGAGCACGGCTATGGCCATCGCGAGATGGGGGCCCGTGCACACCTGCTGGATGGGCAGCCGATGGCGGCAGATCCACGCATTGCCGCCGGCATCAATCTGAATGACCTTGGGTTGCCGGATCCGACCAGAGAGATCGGTAATAGCTGGCTTGATTGGGTCAGCGGTGCGGCGGTTCGTCAGGGATTACCGGCAAGGCTGCAACGCTTGGAGTAACCTGAGGGCCCAACCATCGGAGGTTGGGCCTTTTTGCTGTTAGTTTTGCGCTGGCGCGGCTTTAACGGGCTCTACGCTATGCAGCCGTACAAAACCCAGTTGTTCAGGTGTCAGGCCGCTGAAACGCAGCTCAAAAGTATGTTCAGTTTTAGGCAGCAGTGAATCTGCACTGGCAATAGGTTGCGAGAGGGAATCTGCCGCCAGGGGTTTACCGGTGACAGGATCCAACTGGCCCCACTCCACTACTGCGTTGAACGCGGGCAGGGATGCCTGTGAAAGCGTTCGGACGTGCAATAAGGCTTGGGTGCCGTTAGCTTCGGCTTTCACGTGGCTCAGTGACACGCTCAGCTCGCCGAGGCTGCTCTGCAAGCGTGCGGCATTATTGGCCGCCGGCAGCAGATAAACACCGCTGGTGGAGTTTTTGTTCAGCTGATTTTGCTGTTCCAGCGCCGTAGCCTGGGTAGTCAGAGTGGTTAACTGTTGATTCAGCGCAACCACCTGATTGTGCAATTTCGGCACCTCGCGAGTTTGTGCACAGCCTGCCAGCAGGGCCAGGGTGCTCAGCAGGATAATCTTGGGGTAATGGGTTGTCATAGCGGGGATTTCCTATTCAACATCTCCTTTTATCAGCTTAGCCCGCCTGGCAGGGAAAGTCATGCCAGTCCGTTTTTGTCCTGTTGTTCCGCAGGTGGGCTCGCAACAAATGGCCGACGGCCTTTGTTGTGGCCGCACTTCGGGGTAAACTGCTCTTAACTATGAAAACGTTTATCAGGACGTGTTATGCATTGCCCTTTCTGCGCCGCTGTTGATACCAAAGTCATTGATTCCCGTTTGGTGGGTGATGGTTCGCAGGTGCGCCGTCGTCGCCAGTGTTTGGTTTGTAATGAACGTTTCACCACCTTTGAAGTGGCTGAACTGGTGATGCCACGGGTGATAAAAAGCGACGATGTGCGCGAGCCATTTAACGAAGACAAGCTGCGTCGCGGCATGCTGAAGGCGTTGGAAAAACGCCCGGTCAGTTCTGACGACGTGGAAAACGCGATTAACCACATTAAATCCCAATTGCGTGCCACCGGCGAGCGTGAAGTGCCAACCAAATTGGTTGGTAACCTGGTGATGGATGCGTTGAAGAAGTTGGATAAAGTCGCCTATATCCGCTTTGCCTCTGTGTATCGCAGCTTTGAAGATATTCGCGAGTTCGGCGAAGAGATCGCCCGTCTACAGGATTAAGGGACCCCTCATGCATAACGATGAATTCTACATGGCACGCGCTTTCGAATTGGCGCGGCTGGGGCGTTTCACTACCGCACCGAACCCGAATGTCGGCTGTGTTATTGTGCGCGATGGCGAAATCGTCGGTGAAGGGTACCACCTGCGAGCCGGTGAGCCCCATGCGGAAGTGCATGCGCTGCGCATGGCGGGCGAAAAAGCACGTGGTGCTACTGCCTATGTCACGCTGGAACCTTGCAGCCACCATGGTCGTACACCGCCTTGCGCCGATGCACTGGTTGCCGCCGGAGTCGCTCGTGTCGTGGCCGCCATGCAAGACCCGAATCCGGAAGTGGCGGGGCGGGGTCTGTACAAATTACAGCAGGCGGGGCTGGATGTGCGTCATGGTTTGATGCTGGCTGAAGCCGAAGCGGTGAATTTGGGCTTTCTCAAGCGGATGCGTACCGGTTTCCCGTATGTACAATTGAAACTTGGCGCCTCTCTCGATGGCCGTACGGCGATGGCGTCCGGTGAAAGCCAATGGATCACCTCGCCCGAGGCGCGCCAGGACGTACAGCGGTTGCGAGCGCAAAGCGCGGCGATTCTCAGTACCAGTGCCACTGTACTGGCTGACGATCCATCACTGACGGTGCGTTGGGATGAGTTGGATGCTGAAACTCAACGCATTTATCCACGTGAAAACCTGCAGCAGCCATTGCGCATTATCCTCGACAGCCAAAATCGTGTCACCCCGCAGCACCGGGTGGTGCAACAGCCGGGGGCAACCTGGCTGGCGCGTTTGCAGCCGGATGACCACGTTTGGCCGCAGGATGTCGAACAACTGACCTTCCCGGCCCATGGCGCCGGGATTGATCTGGTCGTGATGATGATGCAATTGGCCAAACGACAAGTGAATTCCATCTGGGTCGAGGCTGGCGCGCACTTGGCAGGGGCTTTACTGCAGGCCGGGTTGGTGGATGAGCTCATTTTGTACATCGCGCCAAAATTGTTGGGCGATAATGGCCACGGTTTGTGCCACCTACCGGGCCTGGAACATTTGGCTGATGCGCCGGAGTTTGTCTTCAGCGAAGTGCGGCACGTCGGGCCCGATTTGCGGCTGCGATTGAAAGCAAAATACTGATTTTAATGTCTGTGTGTCGGGGGGATGGGTCTTTTACAACACCGACAGCACGGTCTGGTGCCCGTCAATAATTGGTGTTACATCAAGGCAGCAAGCGCGCGTACCCCGGTGAGCTTACACAAGTAAGCCACTCGAGTCGGCGGGCGTCGCCAACACAGATGCAGCTTCAAGTATGACGGGTATAAAGAATATGATAGAATCCGCCCCCCTGCGGGGTACTGAACCCATTTTTAAGGAAAGCCCATGAAAGTTATCGAAGGTGTTGTTGCTACTCCAAATGCCCGTGTGGCGATTGCAATTGCACGTTTTAACAATTTCATCAACGACAGCCTGCTGCAAGGTGCCATCGACGCACTCAAGCGCATTGGTCAGGTTGCTGACGACAACATCACCGTTGTCTGGGTCCCGGGCGCTTACGAGTTGCCACTGACTGCACGCGTGCTGGCTAACACCGGCAAATATGATGCAGTGATCGCACTGGGCACCGTTATCCGTGGGGGCACCGCGCACTTTGAATATGTCGCGGGCGAAGCCAGCTCTGGCCTGGGCAGTGTTTCTATGAACACTGAAATCCCGGTTGCCTTTGGCGTGCTGACAACCGAAAGCATCGAACAGGCTATCGAACGTGCTGGCACCAAAGCAGGCAACAAGGGCGCTGAAGCGGCTCTGACCGCACTTGAAATGATTAATGTTATCAAAGCTATTAAAGCCTGAATTTAGTTAAGGGGAATTCCGTGAAACCTGCTGCTCGTCGCCGCGCTCGTGAGTGCGCTGTTCAAGCGCTTTACTCTTGGCAGTTGTCTAAAAATGACATTGCCGATGTTGAACACCAGTTCCTGTCGGAGCAAGATGTCAAAGATGTAGACATCGCCTATTTTCGGGAGCTGCTGTCCGGCGTGGCGGTGAATGCAGGTCTGCTGGATAGCCTGATGGCACCTGTCCTGTCGCGCCAGCTCGAAGAGCTGGGCCAGGTCGAAAGAGCCGTTCTGCGCATTGCGCTGTTTGAGCTGAAAATGCGTGAAGATGTCCCTTACAAAGTGGCCATCAACGAAGCGATCGAGCTGGCGAAAACCTTCGGCGCTGAGGACAGCCACAAGTTTGTGAATGGTGTGCTGGATAAAGTAGCACCCAGCATTCGCAAGAAAAAATAAAGCATTAAGGCCGGTATCCCCGGCCTTAATTTTATCTATACACAAAATAATTGGGGTTGGATCAAGGCGGTAAAAGCGTGAGTTCCCCGGAGCTTACTTAAGTAAGTGACTGGGATGAGCGCTTGCAGCCAACACAGATGCAGCTTCAAGTATGAAGAGTATATTGGAATATGACCATGGCATGCGGCGAATTTGACCTCATTGCCCGCTATTTTGACCGGTTTAAGAGTCTGCGCCGGGACGTACAGTTGGGCATTGGAGATGACTGCGCACTTCTGACAGTGGCAGAAAAACAGCTTTTGGCCGTCAGTACCGACACGCTGGTTTCGGGCGTTCACTTCCTGTCGGATATCGATCCGGCCGATCTCGGCTACAAAGCACTGGCCGTCAATCTGAGCGATTTGGCCGCTATGGGCGCCGATCCCGCTTGGCTTTCACTGGCATTAACCCTGCCGGACGTGAATGAACCTTGGCTAAAGGCGTTTAGTGACAGCCTGTTCGAACAACTTAATTATTACGGCATGCAGTTGATTGGCGGCGATACCACACGCGGCCCATTAAGCATGACGTTAACTATTCACGGGCTTATCCCTGCCGGCCGTGCGTTGACCCGCAGCGGTGCGCGCATTGGTGACTGGATCTACACCACCGGAACGCTGGGTGACAGCGCCGCCGGCCTGGCTGTTCTGCAGGATCGTCTGCAGGTGGCGGACGTTGACGCACGTAATTACCTGGTTGGCCGTCACCTGCGGCCGCAACCGCGGGTATTGCAGGGGCAGGCACTGCGCGATCTGGCCAGTTCGGCGATTGATATCTCGGACGGTTTGATTTCGGATCTGAAACATGTGCTTAGCGCTTCCGAGTGCGGTGCGCGGATCAACCTTGATGAGCTGCCGTTGTCACAGGCGTTAAGCAGCAATGTGGACGTTGAGCAAGCATTGCGCTGGGCGTTGACCGGTGGTGAAGATTACGAATTGTGCTTCACCGTGCCGGAGATCAATCGTGGCGCTTTGGAAGTGGCGCTGAGCCATCTGGGTGCGGATTACACCTGCATTGGTCAAATTGGCCCGCTCTCCGAAGGTATTAAGTTCTACCGCAACGATGAAGCAGTGGAATTGCCGTGGCATGGCTTCGACCATTTCAGCGAAGGGCAGGCGTAACATGGATGACGCTAAACGCCGCTTGCGGATGAGTAATCCTTGGCACCTGCTGGCAACCGGCTTCGGCAGCGGCTTGTCACCGGTAATGCCTGGGACGATGGGATCACTGGCTGCGATTCCTTTTTGGCTGCTGCTGATCCAACTGCCTTGGCAACTGTATTCACTCTTAGTGATGTTCAGTATCTGCATCGGTATTTATCTGTGCCATCAGACGGCCAAAGACATGAAGGTGCACGATCATGGCAGTATCGTCTGGGACGAGTTTGTCGGGATGTGGATCACGCTGATGGCGCTGCCGGTCAATGATTGGCAGTGGGTAGCGGCAGGCTTCGTGATTTTCCGCATTCTTGATATCTGGAAGCCGTGGCCGATTCGTTGGTTTGATCGCAACGTTCATGGTGGTATGGGCATCATGGTTGACGACATCGTCGCTGGGGTATTTTCCGCCGGTATTATCTACCTGATTGGCCACCACTGGCCGGTTGGGTTGTTCTGATAACAAGGGCGCAGTGCAATACTGCGCCCTTGAGCACCACTCACCCGACTATTCAAATCCTGGCACGCAACGCGGCACACAGGGCGTTCCCCCCTCGGCATTTCTTCCTGCGTTAGCACAGAACGTTACCTGTAGCGGATTTTCAGACGGCAGAAATGCAAACGCCCCCGCAAAGCGGAGGCGCCTGTCAGTGTGGCGTGAGGATTACTGCGCCAGCCAGACTTCGATTTGCCGCTGGATGCCTGCAGCGTCCAGGCCAAGATCAACACGGACTTCTTCCTGACTGCCCTGGGAGATAAAGCTGTCCGGCAGGCCGATATTCAGCACAGGTACGACTCGGCGCTTGGCCATCAGCAACTCGTTCACACCGCTGCCAGCACCGCCCATAATGGCATTTTCTTCCAGCGTAATCAGTGCGTCGTGGCTGGTTGCCAGCGCCAGTATCAGCTGTTCGTCAAGTGGCTTCACGAAGCGCATGTCCACCAACGTAGCGTTCATGGTTTCCGCTACCTGTGCCGCTTCCGGCAACAGTGTACCGAAGTTCAGGATCGCCAGCTTTTCACCTTCACGGCGGACCACGCCTTTGCCTATCGGTAGCGCGCTGAGCGGTTCCAGTGGCGCGCCGGTGCCGTTGCCGCGTGGATAGCGTACGGCGCTTGGGCCTTCATTGTAGTGATAACCGGTGTACAGCATCTGACGGCACTCGTTCTCATCGCTTGGCGTCATGATCACCATGGTTGGGATACAACGCATGAATGACAGATCGAATGCACCTTGGTGAGTTTGGCCGTCGGCGCCGACAATGCCGCCACGATCGATAGCAAACATTACCGGCAATTTTTGAATGGCAACGTCGTGGATCAATTGATCGTAAGCACGTTGCAGGAAGGTGGAATAAATGGCCACCACCGGCTTGTAACCACCAATCGCCAGGCCAGCGGCGAAGGTCACCGCATGCTGCTCGGCGATAGCCACATCAAAATATTGCTGTGGATAGTCACGGGAGAATTGCACCATGCCTGAGCCTTCACGCATTGCGGGAGTGATGGCCATCAGCGAGCTGTCTTTGGCGGCAGTTTCGCATAGCCAATCACCAAAGACTTTTGAATAGGTTGGCAGGCCCCCCGCGCTTTTTGGCAGAGTCCCGCTGGCTGGATCGAATTTGGGTACCGCATGGAAGCTGATCGGGTCTTTTTCCGCAGGGGCGTAACCACGGCCTTTTTTGGTCATGATATGCAGCAACTGCGGGCCTTTCAGGTCACGCATGTTTTTCAGCGTGGCAACCAGGCCCTGGACATCGTGACCGTCTACCGGGCCGATGTAGTTAAAGCCCAGCTCTTCGAACAGCGTGCCTGGCACGACCATACCTTTCAGGTGTTCTTCGGTGCGTTTGACCAATTCTTTGATTGGCGGCAGGCCAGACAGCACTTTTTTTCCGCCTTCGCGCAGGGTGGAGTAGAGCTTGCCGGACAGCAGTTGGGCCAGGTGATTATTCAACGCACCGACGTTCTCCGAGATCGACATTTCGTTGTCGTTCAGAACCACCAGCATGTCTGGGTTAATGTCGCCGGCGTGGTTCATGGCTTCAAACGCCATACCTGCGGTGATTGCGCCATCGCCGATCACGCAGACAGTGCGGCGATTTTTACCTTCACGTTCCGCTGCCACAGCCATGCCGAGCCCGGCGCTGATCGAGGTGGAAGAGTGGCCAACTGACAGCACATCGTATTCGCTTTCCGCACGCCACGGGAAAGGATGCAGGCCATTTTTCTGGCGAATAGTGGAGATTTTGTCACGGCGACCGGTCAGAATCTTATGTGGGTAGGCTTGATGGCCCACGTCCCATACCAGGTGATCGAACGGGGTTTGGTACACATAGTGCAACGCCACCGTCAGTTCGACGGTACCCAGCCCAGACGCAAAGTGGCCGCTGGAGCGACTGACGCTGTCCAGGAGGTATTGCCGAAGTTCGTCACACAGTTTCGGCAGGCTCTCTTTCGGCAACGAGCGGAGTTCATCGGGATTTTCCGCTAGCGCCAAGGTCGGGTATTTGGCTATATCAAGACTCATTCGATACTCATATCAGAGGATGTTACCCTTCATCTTTCAAGGTGCAGCGGTATTGGCCGCCTTCTCTCACCCCAGTCACTGGGATTGCCCAGTTCCGGGGGATTCGCTCAGTTGCCGCCTGGCTGCAACTTGAAGTCAATTGGGTATTACGTCACACGTTAATTGTCGCGTTCAATAATGAAGCTGGCTAACGCTCGCAATGGCGCTGTGTTATAAGATTGTGCTGCCAAAGTATCTAATGCAGCTAAAGCTTCCTGATAGAGATCCCACGCTTTTGCTTTCGCGCTGTCAAGCCCGAGCAAAGCTGGATAGGTGCTCTTTCCATGTTGCTGGTCTGCGCCTTGGCGTTTGCCAATTTTTTCGGTTTCGCCGACCACATCTAAAATATCATCCTGCACCTGGAACGCCAGGCCAATTGCAGCCGCGTAACGGTCGAGCTGTGGCAGCGCGGCACGACCAGGTTCTCCGGCGGCCAAGGCCCCGAGACGGACTGCGGCGCGGATTAATGCGCCGGTCTTGTGGCGATGGATCTGCTCCAATGCTTCCAGACCAACCTGCTGATCTTCGGCTTCGAGATCCAGCGACTGACCGCCACACATTCCCGCAACGCCGCTGGCGGTTGCCAATTCAGACACCATCGCTAACCGATCGCGCAACGCCACATCGGGCATGTCGGCATCGGCCAGAATGGAAAAGGCCAGCGTTTGCAGGGCATCGCCGGCTAAAATTGCGTTGGCCTCACCAAATTTGATGTGGCAAGTCGGTTGACCACGACGCAGGTCGTCGTCGTCCATGGCCGGCAGATCGTCATGGATCAGTGAGTAGGCGTGAATACATTCTACCGCAGCTGCGGGCGCATCCAAATTATTCAGTGATACGCCAAACATCTGCCCAGTGGTGTACACCAGGAACGGACGCAGGCGTTTGCCGCCCAGCAGCGCGCCGTGGCGCATTGCCGCCACCATATTGCCATTGTTGAACGGCAAGGGTGCGATAAAATCCAGCAGCGTGCGGTCGGCCCGCTGGCGCAACGCCTGCAACTGGTCAGAAAAAGCGGTTTGTTGGACGGTCTCGGACATGGTGATTACTCGGCATCCGGTGTAAAAGGTGCCAGCGCAGTATCATCGGCACTGTCGTTAAGCAGAATTTGTACGCGTTGTTCCGCCTGCTGAAGCTTCTGCTGGCCCTGACGCGCGAGCTGTACGCCACGCTCGAACTCATTGAGCGCGTCTTCCAAAGGCAATTCACCCGATTCCAGACGCGTTACGATGTTTTCAAGCTCGCTGAGTGAGCTTTCAAAGCTGATGCTTTGCTCTGTACTGTCTGATTGTGCAGGTTTTTTCGGCATAGTTTTCTTTTTACATCATCATGTGAACAGTAGCGCCAGAGCCTATCCTAGCGGATTTTGATTAGCAAATCATGGCGCGCATGTGTGGTTTTGTGCACCGAGCCCCACCAGATGATGGTATACTCTGCGCCGCAAATGCGATTGATAAAACATTCGGTAGCCCCGAGGGCTTTATCAATCGCATATACATTGTAAATCCTTTTCCCACGTAATTCTGACAATAAAGACCGCCATGAAGTTTATCATTAAATTGTTCCCGGAAATCACCATCAAGAGCCAATCTGTGCGCTTGCGCTTTATCAAGATCCTCTCGACCAGTATCCGCAACGTCCTGAAGCAGTATGATGAAACACTGGCGGTTGTCCGTCACTGGGATCATATCGAAGTTCGCGCCAAAGATGAAAACCAGCGTCCGGTTATTGCCGACGCACTGACGCGCATTCCCGGTATACACCATATTTTGGAAGTGGAAGACCGCGACTATACCGACATCCACCATATTTTCGAGCAGACGCTGGAAGCCTATCGCGAGCAATTGGAAGGTAAAACCTTCTGTGTGCGGGTTAAACGCCGTGGCAAACAGGACTTTAATTCTCAGGACGTGGAGCGTTACGTCGGCGGTGGCCTGAACCAGCATATCGAAAGCGCGCGCGTTAAGTTGTCGCACCCGCAGGTGACGGTCAACCTGGAGATTGAAGACGACAAGCTGATGTTGGTGAAAGCCCGCCGTGAAGGCATCGGCGGTTACCCGGTGGGGACACAGGAAGACGTACTGTCGCTGATTTCTGGTGGTTTCGACTCGGGCGTTTCCAGCTATATGCTGATGCGTCGTGGTTGCCGCGTGCATTATTGCTTCTTCAATCTGGGTGGCGCTGCGCATGAAATTGGCGTGCGTCAGGTGGCTCACTATCTGTGGAACCGCTTTGCCAGTTCGCACAAGGTACGGTTTATCGCTATCGACTTTGAACCCGTGGTTGGCGAGATCCTGGAAAAGGTCGAAGACGGCCAGATGGGTGTAGTGCTCAAGCGCATGATGGTACGTGCTGCTTCGCAGATTGCTGAACGTTATGGCGTGCAGGCACTGGTGACCGGTGAGGCCTTGGGCCAGGTGTCCAGCCAGACGCTGACGAACCTGCGTTTGATCGACAATGCGTCCGATACGCTGATCCTGCGTCCGCTGATCTCCCACGATAAAGAGCACATCATTAAAGTAGCGCGTGAGATTGGCACCGAGGATTTCGCCAAGACCATGCCGGAATACTGCGGTGTGATCTCGAAAAGCCCGACGGTAAAAGCAATTAAAGCGAAGATCGAAGAAGAAGAAGCTAACTTTGATTTCAGCATTCTCGATCGTGTGGTGAGCGAAGCCAAGAATGTGGATATTCGTACTATCGCCGAGCAAACGCAGGAACAGGTTACCGAAGTGGAAACCGTGGCGGCGTTTGGCACTGACGAGGTGATTCTGGATATTCGTTCCAACGACGAACAGGAAGATAAACCGCTGAAGCTGGATCAGGTAGAGATAAAATCCCTGCCGTTCTACAAGCTCAGTACCCAGTTTGGCGATTTGGACCAGAGCAAAACCTACCTGCTGTACTGTGAGCGTGGCGTGATGAGCCGCCTGCAGGCGCTGTACTTGCTGGAGCAGGGGTATAGTAACGTCAAAGTCTATCGCCCTTAAATCCACTTCATACTTGAAGCTGCAACTGTGTTGGCTGCATGCGCTCACCCCGGTCACTTACTCAAGTAAGCTCTCGGGGATTCCCGCACTGGCCGCCGGGTTGCAGCTCCAATTATTTTGTGGATTATATATTTTAACCTCAGAACTGATGCTTGCTAATCGCGGAAGTCATACATCCCCGGTATCAGCACTAATTGCGCCGCGATTTCCGCCGCTTTCGCTTTACCCAACAGCAAATCAATCAGCTTCAGCGCAAACTCCATAGACGTTCCCGGCCCCTGGCTGGTGAGCAGGTTAACGCGTGCATCAAAGACCACACGGCGCTCCATCCATTTGTCCGCAGGGATCTGTTCTTTCAATCCTGGGAACCCGGTCATATTCCCGATGGGGAACAGGTCGTGGTGCTGTAACACCAGTGCAGGTGCTGCACAGATAGCCGCGACGATATTGCCTTGCAGATGCATTTGACGCACTTTCTCCACCAGCAGCGGGCTGTCACGGAAACATTCGGCACCTTTCAAGCCACCGGGCAGCACGATGGCATCAAAAGGCTCGTCCACAATCGATACCAAGGGCGCATCCGCCAACAGCTTAACGCCGCGCGAACAGACAATGGTCAGGTCGCCATCACTGGCCACACTGGCCGTAGTGACGTTAACGCCCGCTCGTACCAGCAGATCGATGGTAGTGACGGCTTCGGTTTCTTCGCTACCAGGTGCCAGGCAGACCAGCGCCGATACGCTCATATTCATTTTCCTTTCGCTTAATCAATTCAAACAGCCGCGCATTTTCTGGCAGGGTGATGCCATGGCTACGTGCGCGGCGCAGGAGGTAGCCGGTAATGTAGTCGATCTCCGTGTGCCGTTGGGTACGGATGTCTTGCAGCATCGAAGAGATATTGTCTGCGGTACTCTGGATCACGGCCATGACGTACTGCAGCAACCCTTCACAAGAGGTGTGGTAGCCCTCCATTTCCATCACACTGGAGACCTCGCGGCAGATAACTTCAATTTGCTCTGGATAGCGCTGAAGATCACCATTACGGCAGTTATACAGCGCCGTCAGCGGGTTGATTACGCAGTTGACGGCCAACTTACGCCAATTCGCAGAGGCAATATTATTGTGCCAGGCGACATCAGGCAGGGCTTGATGCAGCACCTCTGCCAGATGGCTGAGGGATATTGCCGGCGGGGAGGTTGGGCCAATATGCGTGGTGCCCCCCGCGACGTGGATAATCGTGCTGCCGTCATGGCGTGCTGCATGGGTTGTGGTTCCCTGCAATATCGGCTGGTTGTTTGCCGGGAGTTCATCCTGAGTACCCATGCCGTTATGCAGTAACAGGATGGCGCAGCGCGGGTTCAACTTCGGCAACAGCGCACTGACTGCGCCGGATACCTGCCAGGCTTTCAGGGTGACCAGCAGCAGTTCACTCTGCGCCAAATGTTCGGGATCGTTGGTGGGCAAATTACGGTTGAACGAGGGGCCATTAGGCTCAATCACGTTCACTGCGCAGAAGGGTTGTGGCACTCGCAACCATCCCTGTACGTCATGGCCCTGCTGATAAAGTCGAGAGAGCCACAGCTGTCCGAGCGCACCGCAACCAAGAATAGTTATTTTCATCCAGACTCCTTGGGGTAACGGGAATATCGCTCTATTACTGTCGTATAATTATAGACTTTTCCGTTGTTCGACGGGTTATTCGCCAACAGGTTAGGCAGATTTTGCCTGAGGCCTTAAAGCGGTTATCATGCTCGGCATCGAAATCGCCTATCGCATTAGGCTCTCATTCAGGAGGAAGAAGTATGCCATCTTTCGACATTGTTTCCGAAATTGATATGCAGGAAGTGCGTAACGCCGTTGAGAACGCCACGCGCGATCTTGGCACGCGTTGGGATTTCCGTAACGTGCCGGCCAGCTTCGAGCTGAACGAAAAAAATGAAAGCATTAAAGTTGCCAGCGAATCTGATTTTCAGGTGCAGCAGTTGCTTGATATTCTGCGTGAAAAGCTCAGTAAACGCAGTATCGAAGGCAGCGCGCTTGAGATCCCGGACGAAATGACCCATAGCGGAAAAACCTACAGTGTGGAAGCCAAGCTGAAGCAAGGTATCGAAGCCAGCCAGGCGAAGAAAATCGTCAAGTTGATCAAAGACAGCAAGCTGAAAGTTCAGGTGCAAATCCAGGGTGAAGAAGTCCGGGTAACCGGTAAGTCACGTGACGATCTGCAAGGCGTGATGGCGCTGGTACGCGGTGCCGATCTGGGGCAGCCGTTCCAGTTCAAGAACTTCCGCGATTAAGGTTTTTGCGAAGGCGAAGATCGTGAGGGGCCAGCTTGCTGGCCCTTTTCTTTACAGTGAATTCACCAGCGCTTCCAATTGGCCGCGGTTGGTTTGTTTGGTATCGACCTTTACATAGGCGCTGCGCTCTTCCGGGACCACTATTGCCTCCGCCACGCCCGGCTGGGCTTTCAGGCGGCTTTCCAAGGCTGAATCTTTCACTGCCAGTTCCGACAATGTAATACGTAGGCTACTGACGTATGGCGGTTCTTGCATGGTACTGCTGACCAAGAACCAAATGGCCGCCAGCACCGCGCCGGCGATAAATACCAGCCCAGCGCCCTGCAGGCCATACAGGAAACCGCCCAGACTGCCACCTATCGCGACGCCAATAAATTGGCTGGTAGAGTAAACGCCCATCGCCGTGCCTTTATAGCCAGCAGGGGATTCTTTACTGATCAGTGAAGGCAGGATTGCTTCCATCACGTTAAAAGCCATAAAGAATAACTGTACACCTGCAATGATGCCCCACAGGTGCGCGCCGGACAGCCACAACAGTATTTCAGCGCAGAACAGCACCGCCACGCAGCCCATAAAGACTTGCTTCATTCGGCGTTTCTTCTCAGCGTAAATGATAAAGGGCACGACGGCGGCAAAAGAAACCAGCATGGTGACCAGGTAGACGATCCAGTGTTCGCTCGGGGCCAAACCTGCTTTTTCCATCGCCAATGGGAGTGCCACGAAGCTGGACATCAGCAGAATATGCAGGCACATAATGCCGATGTTCAGTTTTAACAGGCGGGAGTTACTCAGCACTTTGCTGAAACTGCCGCGCACTATGCTGGATTCACGGTTCAGCACGTGATGGCTTGCGGAAGGCACGACCGTCAGAGTGATTACGATACCCGCCAATGCCAGCACGGCAATCATCCAAAACAGCGCATGCAGGCCAAAGGCGTGGGTGACAATCGGGCCGACGACCATAGCAATAGCGAAAGTTATACCGAAGCTCACGCCGATAAACGCCATGGCCTTGGTACGGTTCTGTTCCCGGGTGAGATCTGACAGCAGCGCCATGACTGCCGCCGCGATAGCGCCAGAACCTTGTAATGCCCTGCCAAGAATAACACCCCAGATAGAGTCGGTTGCGGCGGCAATCACGCTGCCCAAAGCAAAGATCAACAGGCCGCCGACAATCAGCGGTTTGCGGCCGATGCGGTCGGAGATCAGACCAAAGGGGATCTGGAAGACAGCCTGTGCCAGGCCGTAAATGCCGATAGCAATACCGATCAATGTTTCGCTGGCACCGTTCAATGCCATGCCGTAGGTGGTCAGTACCGGCAGCACCATAAACATGCCGAGCATGCGCAGTGAAAATACCGTTCCTAATCCCCAGGTCGCCCGGCGCTCCAGCGGGGTCATTGCATTATCGTTCATTAAAACCTCATTAAAAGCCATTCCGTCAGGTTATCGGTGATAACGCCTGATGGGATAGCTTCTGTTAAAACTGCGTCATTTTAGTGTGAAGGGTAGGGGGGGTAAATCTAATGTTGTTTAGCAGATATTACAGCTTCCCCTTGAAGCTACAGCGCTGTTGACCGCGAGCACTTACCCCGGTCACTTGGTTGGTCAAGCTCCCGATGATTCGCACTCTTGCCGCCTTGTTGCAGCTCCGATCATTTCGGGAGTAAACGGATTTCTGAACTGACAAATAAAATGGGCCGCTTACGCGGCCCATTTACAGACGATTTGGCTTACCAGACGTACGTCATCAGGGCTTCCGGCGCCGCGGTGGCGCTGAAGTCGATAGACATCATGACGCTCAACGAGGTGATGGCAACGATCGAGAACACGAATAGCTTACGTGCCCACACGCTGTCATTTTCGGTTTTGTAACCACGCAGTGCCATGCCCAACCACCATACGCTTACCGCCGCAGCGACGATCAGGTATTTGTAGCCAGCGTAGCCGCCCAGGGTCAACATCAGGGTGGCAATCATAAACGCCACAATGTAGACCGTGATGTGGTTCTTCGCCACCGAAATGCCTTTGACGACCGGCAATACCGGGATGTTCGCCGCTTGGTAATCTTTAAAGCGGAAGATGGCAATCGCATAGGAATGCGGCATCTGCCACAGGCTAAAGATAGCCAGCAGGATCAACGCACCAGCATCGAACTCATTGGTCACCGCGCAGTAACCTATAACCGGTGGCGCAGCGCCCGACAAGCTGCCGATCAAGGTGCCGTATACCGAGTGACGCTTCATGTACAGGCTGTAGACGCCGACATACACCACGAAACCCATCACCGCCAGCCACATGGCTAACGGGTTGGCACCGATATACAGCAACGCAAAGCCCGCAATACCCAGAGCGGTAGCATAAACCAGGCTTACACTCGGCGCGATCAGGCCTTTAACCAGCACCCGATTCTTCGTTCTCTCCATTTTCTTGTCGATGTCACGGTCAATGTAGTTGTTAAACACACAGCCCGAAGCGACAACCAACGAGACACCCACGAGGGTGGCGAGAAACAGGGGATAGTCGATGCTCCCTTTGGAGGCGAGCAAAAATCCCCCGACGACAGAAATTAAATTGCCGAAAATAATTCCTGGTTTAGTTACTTGCAGGTATTGCTTAATCATCACGTCCAGCTCTGCTCTTAATCGACCATCATATTGATGTTGAGGTTGTACATAATCCAGAGTGAACCTACAACAACGATACCGATGATCATAGCGGTGAACAGCAATGCCACCAGGTTCCAGCGCTCTTCCGATGAGGTATTCATGTGCAGGAAGTAAATCAGGTGAACAACAACCTGAATCACTGCCATGCCAACGACAACCGCCAGAATGGTTGAATGAGAGGCTGTACCACTCATGACCATCGCAAATGGAATCACCGTCAGGATGATCGACAGAATAAAGCCGATCAGATAGGTCTTGACGCTACCGTGGCTTGCGCCGCCGTGAGAAGTTTCATGGGATGAATGACTCATGACATAACCCCCAGCAGGTAAACAACGGTGAATACGCAGATCCAGACCACGTCCAGGAAGTGCCAGAACAGGCTCAGGCACATCAGACGGGTTTTGTTGGTTGACGTCAGGCCACGCTTGCTGACCTGAATCATCATGATGACGATCCACACCAGGCCGGTAGTCACGTGCAGACCGTGGGTAGCAACCAGTGCGAAGAAGCCGGACAGGAACGCACTGCGATCCGGACCATAACCTTCAACAATCAGGTGATGGAATTCATAGATTTCCATCGCTACGAAGCCCAGACCAAACAGGAAAGTCAGGAACAGCCAGGTATTAACGCTGCCAACCTTGCCTTTGTTCATGCCGATCATCGCCATACCGTAGGTGATGGAGCTGAACAACAGCAGGAAGGTTTCAACCAGGACAAACTTCAGATCGAAGATGTCTTTGCCAGAGGGACCGCCCGCGGTCCCGTTCACCAGTACTGCATAAGTCGCGAACAAGCTCGCAAACAAAATACAGTCGCTCATCAGGTAGATCCAGAATCCGAAGACTTTGGTCTCTCCTGCGTCGTGGTGCCCATGCTCTGCATGGGCTGCGTTATGGTTAGTCAGAGTATCAGTTGACATGTTTCACGCCTGCTTTGCTGATTTGTTCATAGTGTTGGTTTTCAATGCGCTCGATTTCATCAACCTGCACATAGTAATCAACATCTTCATCGAAGCTCTTGGCAATCCAGGTCACGATCATACCTACGAAGGCAGCGATCGCCATCCACCAGATGTCCCAGATCATCGCGAAACCAAATACCAGGCTGAAGCCAGCAATAATCACACCGGCGCCGGTATTTTTCGGCATATGAATGGGTTCGTATTTCGCCGGCTTCTTATAAGCTTCGCCTTTTTCTTTCATGTCCCAGAACTCATCACGGTCATGAATCTGTGGCACTACGGCAAAGTTATAGAACGGCGGTGGAGACGAGGTCGCCCACTCCAGCGTACGAGCACCCCATGGGTCACCGGTCAGGTCACGGTTCTGCTCACGGTCACGCACACTGACGTAGATCTGAATCAGTTGGCACAGGATACCGCAGGCAATCAGAGCCGCGCCGCCAGCCGCTACGAGCAGCAGTGGGTGGAACTCTGGGTTGATGTTCTGGCTGATACGACGAGTCATACCCATAAAGCCCAGAGCATACAGCGGCATGAAGGCCACGAAGAAACCGATGATCCAGAACCAGAACGCACGGATACCCCATTTTTCGTTCAGCGTGAAGCCGAAGGATTTAGGGAACCAGTAGGTCAGGCCAGCGAAGCAACCGAACACCACACCACCGATAATCACGTTATGGAAGTGGGCAATCAGGAACAGACTGTTGTGCAGCACGAAGTTCGCGCCCGGCACTGCCAGCAGAACGCCGGTCATCCCACCAACGGAGAAGGTGATGATGAAGCCGATGGTCCACAGCATTGCGGAGTTGAGCTGAATGCGGCCTTGGTACATGGTGAACAGCCAGTTGAAGATTTTCACCCCGGTAGGGATGGAAATGATCATGGTGGCGATACCGAAGAAGGCGTTAACGTTCGCGCCGGACCCCATGGTAAAGAAGTGGTGCAGCCATACGATGAACGACAGAACGGTAATCGCGATGGTTGCCCATACTAGTGAGGTATAGCCGAACAGGCGTTTTCTTGAGAAGGTCGCGGTGACTTCAGAGAACACACCAAACACTGGCAGAACCAGGATATACACCTCTGGGTGACCCCAGGCCCAAATCAGGTTGATGTACATCATCATGTTGCCGCCCATATCATTGGTAAAGAAATGGAAGCCCAGGTAGCGATCCAGGGTCAGCAACGCGATAGTCACGGTCAGAATTGGGAAAGAAACGATGATCAGGACGTTAGTACACAGCGCCGCCCAGGTGAACACCGGCATCTTCATTAAAGGCATGCCAGGAGCACGCATCTTCATGATGGTTGCGAAGAAGTTCACACCGGTCAACAAGGTACCCAGACCAGAAATCTGCAGACTCCAGATCCAGTAATCGACCCCGACACCAGGACTGTATTCCTTGCCCGACAGCGGCGGATACGCCAACCAGCCTGTCTGCGCGAACTCACCGACACCCAGAGAGATGTTGATCAGCACGACACCCACCACGAAGAACCAGAAGCTCAGGGAGTTCAGGAACGGGAAGGCAACGTCACGCGCACCGATTTGCAACGGTACGACCACGTTCATCAGACCGACCACGAAAGGCATCGCCATGAAGAAGATCATGATCACGCCGTGAGCGGTAAAGATTTGGTCGTAGTGGTGCGGCGGCAGGAATCCGGCCTCGCCGGCGGACGCAAGCGCCTGCTGGCTACGCATCATGATGGCATCGGCGAAACCACGCAGCAACATAACCATTGCCACGATGATGTACATGATACCAATTTTTTTATGGTCGACCGAAGTCAGCCAGTCTTTCCATAGCCACTTCCACTTGCCGAAATAGGTTATCAGGGCCAGCAGAGCCAAGCCCCCAATAATAATTGCAGCAACGGTGACTACGATGATTGGTTCGTGGTACGGAACCGCATCAAGCGTTAATTTTCCCAACATCAGTTTTATTCCTCGGCTCCGGCGTGAGCATGTTCACCCATGTCCATACCCTGGCTCATGTCCATACCTTCGTGCGCGGAAGCGCCTTTGTGCATGTCCATATCGCCCATGAATTTGCCAATAGTTTCTTTGAACAAATTCGGTTTGACACTGGAGAAGTACTCGACCGGGTTATTTTCACTCGGCTCTGCCAGTTTGTTAAAGTCGCTGGTGGCGTTAAGGTTAGTCGACGATGCTTTCACCTTGGCAACCCACTGATCGAAGTCGCCTTCGGTTGGGGTGACAATGGCGGTGAATTTCATGCCGGAGAACCCGCGACCGCTGAAGCTGCTGGAAATACCGTCGTATTTGCCTGCTTCATTGCCGATCAGGTGCAGTTTGGTCTGCATCCCGGCCATCGCATAAATCTGCCCACCTAACTGAGGAATAAAGAACGAGTTCATTACCGAGTTAGAGGTGATCTTGAATTCGACTGGAACATCTTTCGGGAAGGCCAGCTCATTAACGGTTGCGATGCCTTGTTCTGGGTAGATAAACAGCCATTTCCAGTCAAGCGACACGACTTCGATCGTCATTGGCTTTTTGTCAGTGACAATCGGCTTGAACGGGTCGAGTTCGTGCGTCGTTTTCCAGGTAATGGTGCCAAGGATGGCGATGATAATGATAGGAATGGTCCAGACGACCGCTTCGATCTTGTTGGAATGTGACCAGTTCGGACTGTATTTGGCATCTTTGTTGGAAGCACGGTACTTCCAGGCAAAGGCGAACGCCATAAAGATAACTGGTACCACTACGATCAACATTAATGCGATTGCGGTGATAATCAGTGTCCGTTGCTCAACACCAATTGCTCCTTTGGGATTCATCAATACCATATTGCAACCACTGAGCATTACAGTGGAAGCAATTAAGGCCAACATCCCAATACTTTTATTGTATTTCTTAAGTCTCATCTAACGACCTCAATTACAAAGGCTCTATTGTCGTTTCATGTGTGCGGGCATTTTACGGGAAGGTTGCAGTACTGTAAACATGCTTAAGGGAGTGTCAGCGGCTTGTTGACACTTTCTGTTAAGGGGGTCACAGATGTCACGCTGCGTGACAATTTACTAATGGCAACAACGCGTTGGCACGCTGAATCGTGCCGGGTAATTCGTATGTTAAGGAAAACTAAAGGTATGATGAATCTTGCAGGTAGAAACCCTTTTTTGAAATACGAATGAAAGGTTTATTTAATGTAAAATTATTGTGTCTTAAAAGTGAATTTAATTTTATTTCTGACTACCGCACTCGGATAAAAAAATAATTTGGACGGGAATTATATTTTTTAACTAAATAAATACATCACTCTGATGCATTTTTGCCGACCGGCGCGATGACCGGTCGGCGATATCACGCCAATTTAGTACGGCGTAACGCCAGATAATCCAGCACACTGCCCATTGCAATGCCCACCAGACTCAACGCGGCGCCTAACTGCAACAGCCGATCGGCCAGATTTGGCAAGGCACTCCAGTCAAGCGCGTTCGTGATCAGTAGAACCAGCCACAGGCCCAACAACGAGCAGCCCAGCGTCAGCATGCGTAATGCCCAACGGTAATACTGGCGGAACTCGGTGCGCGGCATGAAATTATCGGTACGTTGGGTATATTCCAGCGTCTGACGGCACAGGCGCAGCAGCAACAGGCCCGGCAGGGCAGCGGCGATTGAGAATAAATAAAACAGCGGCCAGCCGTGTGCTTCGACAAACCAGCCGGCAATCGGGCCAACATAAACGCGCCCAACGGCGGACAGTGCAGACAAAAGTGCAAACTGGGTGGCGGAAAATGACTTGTTGCACAGCGTCATCAGTAATGCGACGAAGGCTGCGGTCCCCATTCCTCCGCACAGATTTTCCAGGAAAATGGCGCTGCCCATGGTCATAAGGTTTTTATCGGTAACGGCAAGGATCCAATAACCGAGATTGGAAACCGCCTGCAGGATACCGAACAGCATCAGCGCGCGGAACAAACTCAGGCGCTGCATCAGCACGCCGCCAAACAGGGCGCCGACGATGGTGGCGAACAGGCCCAGCGTTTTATTCACCAGACCGACTTCCCCGGCATCGAAGCCAACGCCGCGGATCAGGAAGGTGGTGCTCAGGCTGCCGGCAAAGGCATCCCCCATCTTGTACATCACGATCAACAGTAAAATCAGCCAGGCGTTGTTACGCGCAAAGAAATCACGCAACGGGGCAACCACCGCTTGTTCCATGGTGCGTGGCGCAGGAATGCTGTCGTCCGGTTCGGGAGCCATCAAGGTGGCGGCAATACCAATCAGCATCAGCCCAGCCATCAACCAATAGGTTGACTGCCAGCCAAAATAGCGATCGGCCAGCCACAGCGCTAACCCACCGGAGACCAACATCGCCAGGCGATAACCCAGAACCGAGATAGCGGCGCCGGCACCGCGTTCTTCAGCACTCAACAGGTCAGTTTTATAGGCGTCAAAAACGATATCCTGCGATGCAGAACAGAAGGCGACCAGTACTGCCAACGCCGCCAGCCACCACAAGTCTTGCGCCGGCTGCATAAAGCCCATCGCAACAATTGACGCGACCAGCAGTAATTGGCTGATCAGCAACCAGCCACGCCGCCGCCCAAGGAATGGCGGGGTATAGCGGTCCATAAAGGGGGACCACAGGAATTTGAACACATAGGCCTGGCCAACCAGAGAGAAAATACCAATGGTTTTCAGATCGATGTTTTCGACGGTCATCCAGGCTTGTAGCGTGCCGGAGGTCAGTGCCAGTGGCAGACCCGACGCAAAGCCCAGCAGCAGGAGGATGGCAGAATTACGCTGGGTGAAAATATTCAGATACTGTTTCGACATGAGTTCCCTGTCTGCACCGCCCGATGATCCGGGCGGCACAAGGCGAGCGCGGCTTAACGCGCGTTTTGCTTGATAAAGTCGTTGACGCTGGTGTCTTGCGCCATATCGGCAATAACGTCACCCAGCACGCTATTAACCGCGTTGGTGATTTTCTCGTTGGTTGCGGTGAAGGCGCCCTGGACGTTATACGTGGAGCGATAGTTCTTCACCTGCTTGCTGCCGTTCTTCGCCTGAGCGATGATCGAAATATCCGCCTTGGTGGTGATGTTGTAGCGGAGGTTGCCTTCAGAGACGTCCGCATACAGGTTATTGACGACGATTTGCAGGTCAACCGCACCGTCTGCGCCAATCATGTAACCGCGAGCGCCCATTTGTTTCTCCAGCACTTCTTGCAGCAGGAAGCGCAGATCACGTGATGGCGTCAGCGTCACGAGCTGGCCGTCGCGGTTCACTTTTGCCAGCGCCTGATCTTTACGCTGATCCGCACCGTTAATGCTGATGGTTACGCCTTGCAGCGTAGGATCTTGCTGCGGCAGCACAATTTTTGGCGTCACGTTCAAGGTGTTGCTGCTGGTAGCACAGCCAGCCAGCATCAGTGCGGCCAACAGTGGAAGGCAAAGTTTTTTCAACATAGTTACTGTCTCATTCTCGATGGATTTTAAGCTGCTGCAAACCGCCAAAGGCTGAGCGGCGGGTTTGAGCACGCTTTCTGTAATAATCAGAGCGGGATAGCCAACAACAAATTGTCGACATCATAGCATCGCCGCCAGCCGGAGGAAGCGCAGAACGCACCGGAGTGACAAATTTTTACCTGCCGTTGATAAAAACATGCTTTTTTGACCGCCTCAATCAGATAAACCTCAAGCGGCGGCGGATGTTGACCATTTTTTGCCCGCAGAAAAGAGAAATTTACCTGAGGAATGGTCTAAAAGGGGGGAAAGCGGCTAATATTGAAATAGATGGGGCGGTCCTCTGCCGGTGTAGTAAAGGAGATCCTATGATTCGCGAGCAAATAGAAGCAAAGTTAAGGGCGGCGTTTGAGCCCGCGTATCTGGAAGTCGTTGATGAAAGTTATCGTCACAACGTTCCGGCGGGTTCAGAAAGCCATTTTAAAGTCGTATTGGTCAGCGATCGCTTCGTCGGCGAACGTTTTCTGACTCGGCATCGTTCAATTTACGGCGTGCTGTCTGAAGAGTTGGCAGATGGCGTCCATGCGTTGGCATTGCACACCTATACCCTGAAAGAGTGGGAAGGTTTGCAAGATACCGTGCCAGCATCACCCCCATGTCGTGGGGCCGGTACCTTAGCCTGATGGCTAAATTTGCGGTATCAGTGGAACTTTGACCACGAATTGGGGTATTACTACAGACGAATTTTGGAACGGCCTGCGGGCCGTTTCTGTTTTTGACGACGACACAGCCGATGCGCCATGCAGCTAAGGCCGGGTCGGTTTCGGCGGCCTTTTGGCGATCAAATCGACAAAAGTGTGAGTTTTAGCGCGCCGCCGCCGCCTTGCTTTCCTCGACTCGCTCCGCATGCGCCGCTATAATGTCGCGTCTTATTTTTCCGGAATGGTTTCGGGACGCTTCTGTCATCAGGAAACTCGGTTCTGTAATGTAGCCGTCCTGGTTCTTGGAACGGAGTTGACCGAGCACTGTGATTTTTTTGAGGTAACAAGATGCAAGTTTCAGTAGAAACCACTCAAGGCCTTGGGCGCCGTCTCTCTATTACTGTACCCGCTGATACAATCAAGCAGGCTATCAAAAAAGAGCTGATCAACGCGGCAAAAAGCGTTCGTATTGATGGCTTCCGTAAAGGCCATGTACCGATGAACATCGTTGAGCAGCGTTATGGCGCTTCCGTTCGCCAAGACGTGCTGGGCGAAGCGATGCAACGCAGCTTTGTTGATGCGATCATCAAAGAAAAGATCAATCCGGCTGGCGCACCAAACTATGTGCCGGGCGAGTACAAAGAAGGTGAAGACTTCACCTTCGCCGTTGAGTTCGAAGTGTATCCAGAAGTTGAGCTGAAAGGCCTGGATGGCATCGAAGTTGAGAAGCCAGTTGTCGAAGTTAACGACGCTGACGTTGACACTATGCTGGACACTCTGCGTAAACAGCAGGCGACCTGGAAAGACAGCGATCGCGCAGCGCAAGCTGAAGACCGTGTGACTGTTGACTTCTCTGGTTCTATCGACGGTGAAGAGTTTGAAGGCGGCAAAGCCTCTGACTTCGTACTGGCTATGGGCCAGGGCCGCATGATCCCAGGCTTCGAAGAAGGTCTGGTCGGTCATAAAGCCGGTGAAGAATTCACCATCGACGTTAACTTCCCAGAAGATTACCACGCTGAAAACCTGAAGGGCAAAGCGGCTAAGTTCGCTATCGTTCTGAAGAAAGTAGAAGAGCGTGAGCTGCCAGAGCTGACTGAAGAGTTCATCAAACGTTTCGGCGTGGCTGATGGTTCTATCGAAGGCCTGCGTGCTGAAGTGCGTAAAAACATGGAGCGCGAGCTGAAAGGCGCAGTGCGTAACCGCATCAAGACTCAGGCAATCGACGGTCTGGTCAGCGCTAACGAAATCGACGTTCCAGCTGCGCTGATCGACGGCGAAGTTGACGTTCTGCGCCGTCAGGCTGCACAGCGTTTCGGTGGCAACGAGAAGCAAGCGCTGGAACTGCCACGTGAACTGTTCGAAGAACAGGCTAAGCGTCGCGTTGTTGTTGGCCTGCTGCTGGGCGAAGTGATCAGCACCAACGATCTGAAAGCTGACGAAGATCGCGTTAAAACGCTGATCGAAGAAATGGCTTCTGCTTACGAAGATCCAAGTGAAGTTGTTGAGTTCTACAGCAAAAACAAAGAGCTGATGAACAATATGCGCAACGTTGCTCTGGAAGAACAAGCGGTTGAAGCCCTGCTGGCAAAAGCGAAAGTGACTGAGAAAGCCACTACCTTCAGCGAGCTGATGAACCAGACTCAACAGGCGTAATGTCTGTACGTCGGGGCGCACAGGTTGCGCCCTTGGGAACGGCTTGCTGAGTCCCGGCGTTAAAAAAGCCCGTAACCTTCGGTTGCGGGCTTTTCTTTTGGCCACGTTGCTGATTAATCTCAGGTTAAGCGTGACAATATGCACTATATTTACACTGTTGCTCTTGGAGCCGTCTGGCATGATGTTTACAGTCAGTACGTGGGTGCGCAGGGTAACTGCTAAAAATACGTTGCCGGGCTTGAAAATCTCTCAGCGGCCCCAATCTGTAAAAAGTATATGTATACCCTATAGCTTTCAAGTTGCAGCTAGGCGCCCAACTCGCTCATCCCCAGGCGCTTACTCGAGTAAGTAACTGGGGTGAGCAAGTGCAGGTAACAACGCTGTGACTTGAAAGATGACGGGGAAAGGCTATTTGCCAGAGTGCGCGGGATAAGAAAAACCGTCGGGTACGTGTGGCGTGGGTCGAATGCTTGAGCATAGTCATCATGACCGTTCTCAAGTAGAATCGGTGTAATAGGGTGTAACCCTGGCCGCCAAGGCAATTTCTATTAGGAGACGGTAATGTCATACAGTGGCGAACGAGATCAATTTGCACCTAACATGGCCCTGGTGCCGATGGTGGTAGAGCAGACTTCACGCGGGGAGCGTTCTTACGACATCTATTCCCGCCTGCTGAAAGAGCGCATTATTTTCCTGACCGGCCAGGTCGAAGATCACATGGCCAACCTGATTGTGGCGCAGATGTTGTTCCTCGAGGCAGAAAGCCCGGAAAAAGACATTTACCTGTACATTAACTCCCCGGGTGGCGTGATCACCGCTGGCATGTCAATCTATGACACCATGAAGTTCATCAAACCGGATGTCAGCACCATTTGTATGGGCCAGGCATGCTCGATGGGCTCGTTCCTGCTGACTGCCGGTGCTAAAGGCAAACGCTTCTGCCTGCCAAATTCACGAGTGATGATCCACCAGCCGCTGGGCGGCTATCAGGGCCAGGCGACGGATATCGAAATCCATGCGCGTGAAATCCTGAAGGTGAAGGCTCGCATGAATGAGCTGATGGCAGAACATACCGGCCAGTCATTGGAGCAGATCGAACGCGATACCGAGCGTGATCGCTTTATGACCGCGGAAGAAGCAGTAGAATATGGTCTGGTTGACGGCATTCTGACGCACCGCAAGTAAGACCACGCGGCTGGCGAGGTAATATGTGCGAGCCGATAGACTATAGTAATCAGAGCGGGCGCGGCTCGCTCTGGTGAGCATTATCGGCATTCCCGGTATGAATTGGGGCGCACGATCGCCGTGATTTTCCTGCGGAACAAAGACTAAAGAAGAGGTTTACTGATGACAGATAAGCGCAAAGACGGTTCAGGAAAGCTGCTGTACTGCTCTTTCTGCGGCAAAAGCCAGCATGAAGTGCGTAAGCTGATTGCCGGTCCGTCAGTGTATATCTGCGATGAATGTGTTGACCTGTGTAACGACATTATTCGCGAAGAGATTAAAGAAGTTGCCCCGCACCGTGAGCGCAGTGCGCTACCGACGCCGCACGAGATCCGCCACCACCTGGATGACTACGTCATTGGTCAGGAGCAGGCGAAGAAAGTGCTGGCTGTTGCGGTGTATAACCACTACAAGCGCTTGCGCAACGGCGATACCAGTAACGGTATTGAGTTGGGCAAAAGCAACATTCTGCTGATTGGCCCGACCGGTAGCGGTAAAACCTTGCTGGCGGAAACGCTGGCGCGCTTCCTGGATGTCCCTTTCACCATGGCCGATGCCACCACGCTGACCGAAGCCGGTTATGTGGGTGAGGACGTGGAAAATATTATCCAGAAACTGCTGCAGAAATGTGACTACGATGTGCAGAAAGCACAGCGTGGCATTGTCTACATCGATGAAATCGATAAGATTTCTCGTAAGTCAGACAATCCGTCTATTACCCGTGATGTTTCGGGTGAAGGCGTGCAGCAGGCACTGTTGAAGCTGATCGAAGGCACTATTGCTGCCGTTCCACCGCAAGGGGGTCGTAAGCATCCGCAGCAGGAATTCCTGCAGGTTGATACCTCGAAAATCCTGTTTATCTGTGGTGGCGCATTTGCCGGCCTGGATAAGGTGATCGGTCAGCGCGTCAATACCGGTTCCGGTATCGGCTTCGGCGCAACCGTGAAGGGTGAAGCAGAGAAAGCAACGGAAGGCGAATTGCTGCTGCAGGCTGAACCGGAAGATCTGATCAAGTTTGGTTTGATCCCAGAGTTCATTGGTCGTCTGCCGGTGGTCGCTACGCTCAGCGAGCTGAGCGAAGATGCGCTGATTCAGATCCTGAAAGAGCCGAAAAATGCCCTGACCAAACAGTATCAGGCGTTGTTCAATCTGGAAGGTGTCGAGCTCGAATTCCGTGAAGAAGCGTTGAATGCTATCGCCAAGAAAGCCATGACACGTAAAACCGGTGCACGTGGCCTGCGTTCTATCGTAGAAGGCGCGCTGCTGGATACCATGTATGACCTGCCCTCTATGGACAGCGTCGACAAAGTGGTGATCGACGAGTCGGTCATTGCCGGTCAGTCCAAACCGTTACTGATTTACGGCAAGCCGGAAGCGCAGGCTTCAGGCGAATAATTCGCCAGTCAAACCAGAAAGTTAATACCAAAATGGGGGATTTTATCCCCCATTTCTTTTTCCTGCATTCTTGCCGTTGAATGTAAGAGATTCATCCCCATATACTCATTAACCAGATTTTATGAAACGTTTGATGCTTGCGTCTCATGAGATTCCCCTCAACCTGGCGGAAGTTAAACTTAAGAGAGAGCTCTATGAACCCTGAGCGTTCCGAACGCATTGAAATCCCCGTCTTGCCGTTGCGCGACGTGGTGGTTTATCCGCACATGGTGATCCCGTTATTTGTTGGCCGGGAAAAATCGATTCGGTGCCTCGAAGCAGCAATGGATCATGATAAGAAGATCATGCTGGTGGCACAGAAAGAGGCCTCAACGGATGAACCTGGCATTAATGATTTGTTCTCTGTCGGCACCGTAGCGTCGATCCTGCAGATGCTGAAATTGCCCGATGGCACGGTAAAAGTGCTGGTAGAAGGTCTGCAACGGGCACGTATTACTACGCTTTCCGACAGCGGTGAGCATTTTGCTGCCCAGGCAGAATATCTTGAGTCGCCGGCAATTGATGAGCGTGAGCAAGAAGTCCTGGTGCGTACAGCCATCAATCAGTTTGAAGGCTACATCAAACTGAACAAGAAAATTCCACCGGAGGTGCTGACGTCATTGAACAGCATCGACGATGCTGCACGCCTGGCGGATACCATCGCTGCGCATATGCCGCTGAAACTCAGCGACAAGCAGTCGGTACTGGAGATGTTCGATATTACTGAACGTCTGGAGTACCTGATGGCGATGATGGAATCGGAAATCGACCTGCTGCAGGTTGAGAAACGTATCCGTAACCGCGTCAAAAAACAGATGGAAAAAAGCCAGCGCGAGTACTATCTGAATGAGCAGATGAAGGCGATTCAGAAAGAACTGGGTGAAATGGACGACGCACCGGACGAGCATGAAGCGCTGAAGCGTAAGATTGAAGCGGCCAAAATGCCGAAAGAAGCGCGCGAAAAAACCGAAGCGGAACTGCAAAAGCTGAAAATGATGTCACCGATGTCTGCGGAAGCGACCGTGGTACGCGGGTACATCGATTGGATGTTGCAGGTACCGTGGAATGCGCGCAGCAAGGTGAAAAAAGACCTGGTTAAGGCGCAGGAAGTGCTCGATATCGATCACTACGGCCTGGAACGCGTCAAGGATCGTATCCTTGAGTATCTCGCAGTGCAGAGCCGCGTTAGCAAAATCAAAGGGCCGATCTTGTGCCTGGTAGGGCCTCCAGGCGTGGGTAAAACCTCGCTGGGGCAGTCGATCGCCAAGGCGACCGGCCGCCAGTACGTGCGTATGGCACTGGGCGGCGTGCGCGATGAAGCGGAAATCCGCGGGCATCGACGCACCTATATCGGCTCAATGCCGGGCAAGCTGATCCAAAAAATGGCCAAGGTGGGGGTGAAAAACCCGCTGTTCCTGCTCGATGAGATCGACAAAATGTCTTCGGACATGCGTGGCGATCCTGCTTCTGCACTGCTTGAGGTGCTGGATCCAGAACAGAACGTGGCGTTTAACGATCACTACCTGGAAGTCGATTACGATCTGTCCGACGTGATGTTTGTTGCCACCTCAAACTCGATGAACATTCCTGCGCCGTTGCTGGATCGTATGGAAGTGATCCGCCTGTCAGGCTATACCGAAGATGAGAAGCTTAATATTGCCAAGCAACACCTGTTGCCGAAGCAGCTTGAGCGCAATGCCCTGAAGAAAGGTGAACTGACGGTAGACGACAGCGCCATTGTCGGCATTATCCGTTTCTACACCCGTGAAGCTGGGGTGCGTAGCCTGGAGCGTGAAATCTCCAAGCTGTGCCGTAAAGCGGTGAAAACGCTGCTGATGGACAAGAAGACCAAGCATATTGAGATCAACGGCGACAACCTGAAGGATTACCTGGGTGTGCAGCGCGTCGATTATGGTCGTGCGGATACCGAAAACCGTGTGGGTGAAGTTACTGGCCTGGCGTGGACGGAAGTGGGTGGCGATCTGCTGACCATTGAAACCGCCTGCGTACCGGGCAAGGGCAAGCTGACCTACACCGGTTCTCTGGGTGAAGTGATGCAGGAATCGATTCAGGCTGCACTGACCGTGGTGCGTGCGCGCGCGGACAAATTGGGGATTAATCCTGATTTTTACGAGAAGCGTGACATCCACGTGCACGTGCCGGAAGGCGCTACGCCGAAAGATGGCCCAAGTGCCGGTATTGCGATGTGCACAGCGCTGGTTTCCTGCCTGACAGGCAACCCGGTTCGCGCAGATGTGGCAATGACCGGTGAGATCACGTTGCGTGGTCAGGTGTTACCTATTGGTGGTCTGAAAGAGAAACTGCTGGCGGCGCATCGCGGCGGTATCAAAACCGTGCTGATTCCTTTTGAGAACAAGCGCGATCTGGAAGAGATTCCGGACAACGTTATCGCCGATCTGGATATTCATCCGGTGCAGCGAATCGATGAAGTTTTGAACCTTGCGTTGCAAAACCCGGCCTTCGGCGCACTGCCGGTAGCGGCAAAATAGTGACGAATCGCAAAAACCATTGATAAAACTTATGCTGGCAAGTCATTTCGGACTTGCCAGTCTTTTTTTGTACCGCTAAGTTAGAAAGCTATCGGCCCGCGTTTTGTCATGCTTTCGGTGGCTTGCCAAGGTTCGATGGGATTGATATAACAGCTGCGCTGTCGCAACCGTAGGGATTTTTCGGTGCGACGATTGAATTCTAGAGGGGATGATAGAGTGAATAAGTCACAACTGATCGACAAAATTGCCGCAGGTGCTGATATTTCCAAAGCGGCAGCTGGACGTGCTTTAGATGCAGTCATTGCATCTGTTACCGAATCCTTGAAGGAAGGGGATGACGTGGCTCTGGTTGGTTTCGGTTCTTTTACAGTGCGTGAGCGTTCAGCCCGTACTGGCCGTAATCCACAAACCGGTAAAGAGATCAAAATCGCGGCAGCCAAAGTTCCGGCCTTCCGTGCAGGGAAAGCGCTGAAAGACGCAGTAAACTGATTGTTTGCGTCTAACCGTTTAGCGTTACAGGGTTTTGTAATAAACAATCACCTGACGCAACGGTGCTGGTAAGGTAAGATATAAGGCGCATCAGATTGATGCGCTTTTTTTATTTTTGTCGCAGGGAACGCGCCTGCGCAAGGGTGTTTTTAATCCACATCACAGCGGAGTGTTGTCACACTATGATGGACAATTTACGCGCGGCTGCTAATAACGTCGTGCTCAAAATCATCCTGGCCCTGATCATCTTGTCATTTATTTTGACCGGGGTGGGTAACTACCTGATCGGCGGTTCCGGCGATTATGCAGCGAAAGTAAATGGTCAGGTGATCGAGCGCGCTCAGCTGGAACAGGCTTTCCAAAGCGAACGCAGCCGTATGCAGCAACAGCTGGGTGACCAGTTCTCCGCGCTGGCGGGCAATGAAGGCTACATGCAGCAGATGCGCCATCAGGCGTTGTCACAGTTGATCGACAACATGCTGTTGGATCAATACGCCAAGAAATTAGGACTGAGCGTCAGCGACGATCAGGTGAAGGACGCCATCCGCAAGGCGCCTTATTTCCAAACTAACGGCCAGTTCGATAACGCTAAATATCTCGATCTGATTAGCCGTATGGGTTACACCGCCGATAACTTTGCGCAATCAATGCGCCAGCAATTGGTTAATCAGCAAGTGATCCAAGCCTTTGGTAGCTCCGGCTTCATTTTGCCCGCTGAAGCGCAAGGCATGACAGCACTGGTATTGCAAGAACGCGATGTGCGCCTGGCTACGCTGGATCTGAAAGCGTTGCAGACCAAGCAAACCGTGACTGACGACGAGCTGAAAGAGTTCTACAACCAGAACAAGAACAGCTTCATTGCGCCGGAGCAGGTCAAAGTAAGCTATATCCCGATGGATGCGGCCTCTATGCAGGACAAGGTGACGGTAACCGACGCGGATATCAGCGCCTATTACGACCAGCACAAAAGCAGCTACGGCCAACCTGAACGCAAGAACTACAGCGTTATCCAGCTGAAAACTGAGGCGGAAGCCAATGCAGTGCTGGATGAACTGAAAAAAGGCGGCGATTTCGCCACTCTGGCGAAAGAAAAATCCACCGACATCATTTCACGCCGTACCGGTGGTGAGTTGGGTTGGTTGGAACCGGAAACCACAGCAGACGAATTGAAACAAGCTAACCTGACCGAAAAAGGCCAGCTGTCTGGCGCGGTGAAGTCTTCCGTAGGTTATCTGGTCGTGCGTCTGAACGACATCGAACCTGAGAAAGTGAAACCTTTGAGCGAAGTGCATGACGCTATCGCCAAGCAGGTTAAGCAGGAAAAAGCCGTAGATGCGTATTACGCGCTGCAGCAGAAGGTCAGCGAAGCTGCCACCAGCGATAACGAGTCCCTGGCATCAGCAGAAGAGGCCGCGGGCGTGAAAGCGGCACACACTGACTGGTTTACTCGCGATAACATCCCGGCAGCACTGAACTTCAAACCTGTGATTCAGTCGATTTTTGACGGTTCACTGATTGGTGAAGCGGGTGCTCCGGGCAGCAACTCTGATGTGATCACCGTTGATGGTGACCGCGCCTTCGTGATCCGTGTTTCTGGCCATAAACCAGAAGGCATTGAACCCTTCGACCAGGTGAAAGATCGCGTAGCTGAATTGGTTAAACGCAACAAAGCGGAACAGGAAGCGAAACTGCAGGGCGAGAAACTGCTGGTGGAGCTGAAACAAGGCAAAGGCGACGAAGCAATGAAAGCGGCGGGTCTGAGCTTTGGTAGCGTGCAGAAGATGGCACGTGCGCCGGAAGATAGCCAACTGGTGCAGAGTGTATTCGCGCTGGCGCATCCGCAGGAAGGTAAACCCGTTTACGGCATGTCGCAGGATAATCAGGGCAACGTGGTGCTTATTGCACTCGATGCTGTGAATCCTGGCACCTTGCCAGCGGAAGAAATGAAAACCTTCGTCAGCAAAATGGAAGAAGGTGCGACCGGCGTGTCCTTTGACTCTCTGCTGGCTAGCTTGCGTAAAGAAGCCAAAATCACCATGGGTGCCTCTGAGCAGCAGCAACCTCAGTAAAGTACCGCAATTTTCTGCAACGCAATGTAATCCTCAAAGGCCGCTTTCGCGGCCTTTTCCACATCTGGAATCCGTGAATTGCTGAAGATCGCCCGTTGCGGCAAGGTGAGCTTGCTGTTAAACACAAGGAGGATACAGCATGCAACTTACAGAAATAAAAGCGGCTAATGGCCGTGGCTTGAGCATTAAAGCGTTGTTGATGGCAGCCCTGATCTGCCTTGCAGGGCCGACACTGGCGGCGGAAGAGAAAGCGGCGATCGGGCAACCGGTGTTATCAACACAGCCGGTTAAAGCAGGGCAAAGCACCGAGCCCGGTGTGACTGCCAATAAAGAGGCGTCGGTCAGTATTAATCAGGGGGATGCCGAACAACTGGCGAGCGTGCTGAAGGGCGTGGGGCTGAAGAAAGCGGAGAGCATAGTGCGCTATCGTGAACAGCATGGCCCCTTTACACAGATTGAACAGCTCCAGGAAGTGCCGGGCATTGGGCCTGCCTTATTTGAAATGAATCGTGCACGGCTCAAAATGTGATGTTACTCACAGCTGAGTGGCAAAGTGCCCATACAGCTCTTTTTCCTCTGCTACATTTTACAGGTCTTACCAGTTTGGCGAGTTGACCAAACGCGTAAAGGAGCCGCCAGCGGCTCCTTCTTTACTGTAATCACCAGGCAGGAGCGGCCGTACACTATGCACCATACCTTTATCAAAGTCCGTGGTTATCATCTTGATTTTTATCAGCATGTTAATAACGCCCGCTATCTGGAGTTTTTGGAAGAGGCGCGCTGGGATTGGCTGGAGGATCAGGAAGGCTTCCGTTGGATGACGCAAAACAACATTGCTTTTATCGTGGTGAACATCAATATAAACTACCGCACGCCGGCGTTGTTAGGAGACAAACTGCGTATCGACAGCCAGATGGTGCAGCTAAACAGCAAAAGCGGAGTGCTGAGCCAGAAGGTGATACAAGATGCTACAGGCTCGCCGGTTGCAGACGCAATGCTGACCTTTGTTTGTGTGGATCTTAAAACTCAGCGGGCGCTGCCTATTGAAGGGCAACTGCGCGAACACTTGCAGGTATTCACGCAGCCGGAAGAGGATCAGTAAAATAACGGGCGGCAATGCTGCCGCCGTTCTACCCATCATGCGGCAAGTTGCATCCATAGTAGCGGCGCTTGCTAGCCGCCTCGATGCAACTCACCTATTCAGGTTATCTTCCTTCAGACCAGGCCGGTCTTCTGTTTCAGACTTGCCATGACTTCGGCTTTGTTGATTTGGTACTGCTGCAGGCCGTTAGCGCGCAGATGGCAGGCTGCACATTCGCCACAGCCGTTGCCTTTAATGCCGTTGTAGCAGGTCAGCGTTTCTTGCTGCACCAACGCCAATTGATGATAGTAATCCGCCAGCGCCCAGGTTTCTGCCTTGTTCAACCACATCAGCGGTGTTTCAAAACGGATATCACGCGCGATACCCAGCACTATCGCGTGATTCAATGCTTTGACAAATTCGTCGCGGCAGTCCGGGTAGCCGGAAAAATCGGTTTCACACACGCCAGTGATCACGGCTTCGGCTTCAACCTGATAAGCATAGATAGCCGCTAGCGTCAGGAACAAAATGTTGCGGCCCGGCACAAAGGTACTCGGTAGCGCATTCTTTTCATCTGGGTTGTAGGCGGGTACCGGGATATTGTCACGGGTCAGGCTACTGATCGCCAATTCGTTGAGAAGGCCGACATCCAGCAGTTTGTGCGCTTTGGCTCCCAGAGCTACCGACAACGCCTGAGCCACCTCAATCTCAGCGCGATGGCGCTGGCCGTAATCGAAGGTAACGCAGTGAACTTCGTCATACTGTTGTAATGCCTGGATCAAGCAGGTCGTGGAATCTTGTCCACCGCTAAAAACGACAACCGCGCGCTTCATAAAATCACCTTATTGGATTTGGCCTTTCCCGACACACAATCGGGCGGCAGGATAAAAATGCGTTGCGGCAGCAATGGTAGCAGAAATAGCTGGATACCGCAGGGCCGCACCCATGTTCAGTCTGCTGAGAGCGGCTCTGTATCCTCCACCGGTGGTGGTAACCAGGCTTGGCAGAAGTCGAACCAACCGTGGGCGGTCAATGTGACGCCATGGATACGCGGTGGCGCGCTGATCTGATATTGGTAGTGGAACAGGGGAGTGATGATCGCCGCTGTCATCAGTTGCCGATAATAATCTTTTAACTGCTCATGACGTTGTTGTTGTGCTGGTCGTTGTTGGATCTGTTGCAGCGTCTGTTGCTGATGTTGCCAGCGAGAGTCGGGCAGGATACCGCGCCACAGCGTATCTTGCCGTAGCCAGCTTTCTAACGTTGCCTCCGGCGACTCCCCAATTAAGTTGTCCGCAAGCAGCAGGTCGGCCTGCTCGATTTGCTCGGCGCTTTGCCAGCGTTTGCCCGCGTAGTAACACACCTCCAGTTCGCAACCGTGTCGTGCCAACAGCTGTTGTAACGCAACGGTGACCGTTTCCAGCTCCACAGGGGGCCGGTACAGCAGCTTCAGTTTGGCCGGCAGGGTAATACCCTCCTCAACGTGATGTTGTGGGATCGCCCAACCGGGAAGCATTTCGTGGCTGGGGGTGATGACACTGTTTGGAACCGGCAGATTGGCCAGTAAGCCGGATTGTTGGATCAACATCAGCAGCTTTTTTCCTTGCGCCTCACTGAGCTCGCCATGTTTTAAATTCACCGCCAGATAGCACCAACCCAGGCTCATACTGCGCTGTACCGGCCGCGCCAGCGCCAAGTCTTCCTGCTGGCCAATGGTAATACGTACGGGGTGTTGGCAACTGGTATATGCATCGCCGTTTTGCAGTTCCGGTGTGATCCAATATTCAATGCTTTCCAGATAAGGATGCTGCAAATGGTAAAACGCGTGTTGTTCCAATCTCACCAGATGGGGTTCGTTGAGCGTTAGCTTAAATGGGCCTGCGCCCATGCTCGGCGTATCGGGGTGGGTGAGCAGGCAAGGCAGCTCTGCCAGTCGGTGCGCCAACCAGTAATCTGGGGAGTGTAAATCAAACTGCAGACACAGCGCATGCGGCAGACTGAGCGTGGCGACGTTGGCCAGACTGGGTTGGCTACGCGGATGCTTCAGCAGTTTTTCCAGTGTTTGTAACAGTTGTTGCCCGGTCAAGGGTTCGCCGTTGTGCCAGCGCAATTGGCTGCGCAGAAAGAACTGCCAACGTAAACCGTCATGGCTGGTTTGCCAGTGATGAGCCAGATCTGATTGCGGTTCGGTATTACCGGTAATAAAGCGCGTCAGGCCGGCATGCAGAGTGGCAACCAAATGCTGTTCGGCACGGCCAGTGAGCGTCAGCGGATCCAGAGACTCCAGCGTACGGTAGTAGGGGATACGCAACGTTGGGCTACCTGCCTGCCATTGGCCGCCGAGGTGTGGATTGAGTAATTCCTGCAAATGTTGTGGGTCCAGCTGCGCCATTTCCAATGCACCCTGATGATCGCCGTCCTGTAATAGCCTTTGCAGGTGGGCGGCGCGGAGTTCATCAGGTGTTTTCAGGCAATGCAGCCGTGCACGCTTTCCCCGCCCAGGCTGCGACTGCCAACTTAGCCAGCCTTGATCCTGCAACTGTTGCACCAGCGTGCGGGCATGGCGCTCACTGCAATAGAACATGGCCGCCAGTTCGCTGATGGTGATGGCGACTGGCGTACCGCCAAGTTGCTGGTACAGGCGTTGATATTGGCTGAGGCGGTGGGTCAGGCGCATGAGGGGAAATCCGGAACAGTTTTCCAGAATTGTTCACTATTACTTCCGCAAATACCATCTCATACTGCAGGGACTGTAATCGCGTTCACATTCACGAGGTCTTTATGTATCGCCTGGCGGCTTTTGATATGGATGGCACTTTGTTGACACCGGATCACCGGGTTGGGCCGGAAACTCTGGCGGTGCTAAAGCAGCTTGTTGAGCGAGAGATGTTTGTCACTTTCGCGACAGGGCGTCACTACCTGGATGCACAGCCGATCATGGCGCAGCTGGGTCTGCAAGGGTATCTGATTACGGGCAACGGTACACGGGTCTATGATAATCAGGGGCAGCAGCTGCACGCCACCGATTTGCCTGCCGATATTGCTGAAGAGGTCTTGCATACCCATTGGTGCACCGAAGCCAGTATGCACGTATTTCGTGACGAAGGCTGGATGACGGAGTTCGCGGTGCCGGAGGCGATGCTACGGGCGCACCACTTGAGTGGTTTCCATTACCAACTTACCGAAGTGCGGCGCTTGCCGGCGTTTGGCAACAGCAAGGTCTGCTTTGTTGGGCCGCATGAAGAACTGCTGAAGCTTCAGGTACAACTGCGGCAACATTTTGCCGCCCGCGTTGATCTTTGCTTCTCCGCGTATGAATGCCTGGAGGTTTTGCCGTTGGGCTGCAATAAGGGCTCAGCGCTGGACACCTTAAGCCGTCATCTGGGGCTGAAAATGGCGGACTGCATGGCGTTTGGTGATGCGATGAACGACAAGGAGATGCTGGCGGCAGTAGGGCACGGTGTGGTGATGGGCAACGCGTTGCCACAGCTGAAGTCGTTATTGCCACAGCTACAGGTTATCGGCCACTGCGAACAGCAGGCGGTGGCTCACTATTTGCAACATTGGCTGCGTTCACCTTGCCTCACCTATTCCCCCGAATTATGAGGTTTTATTGGCGGCCGCCGGGTAAGACTTACCCGGCTTTTTTTATACCCGGCATCTTTCAAGCCGCAGCGTTGTTGGCTGCAACTCGAAAGCCATTGGGGATTATTGCTGATTACAAATCTGCCAACTGCGCCAGATAGGGGGTCAGATCGCCGATATTGTTGCTGACCCATTCTTCGTTGTAGTAGGTATCCAAATAACGTTCGCCACTGTCGCACAGTAAGGTGACGATGGAACCCTGCTCGCCGTTTTCCCGCATCTGTTTTGCCAGCTGTAATGCGCCCCAGACGTTAGTGCCGGTGGATGCGCCCACTTTGCGTCCCAGGACCGTCTCCAGCCAATGGATAGTCGCAACACTGGCGGCATCAGGCACGCGCAACATGCTATCGACCACGGAGGGGATAAATGATGGCTCGGCGCGAGGGCGGCCAATGCCTTCAATTCGGCTGCCGCAACTGCCAATCAGGGTACGGTCACGCTGGTGGAAACAATCATAGAAGACCGAGTTTTCCGGATCGACCACCATCAGGCTTGTGTCGTGCCCCTGATAGCGGATGTAGCGGCCCAGCGTTGCTGAGGTACCGCCGGTGCCGGCGCTCATGACGATGTGTTTAGGGACCGGGAAAGGTTCGCGAGCCATTTGGCGGAAAATACTGTCGGCGATGTTGTTGTTGCCACGCCAGTCGGTAGCACGTTCTGCGTAAGTGAACTGATCCATGTAGTGGCCGTTAAGCTCTTTCGCCAGTTGCTCGGAGACGGCGTAAATCTGCGCTGCATGATCGACGAAGTGACATCGGCCACCATAGAAGGCAATCTGCTCAACTTTGCGGCGCGCGGTACAGGAAGGCATCACAGCAATAAAAGGCAAGCCAATTAATCTGGCGAAGTAGGCTTCTGACACCGCTGTACTGCCGGATGATGCCTCGATTATGGTGGTGTTTTCGGTGATCCAGCCGTTGCACAGGCCGTACAGGAACAGCGAGCGCGCCAGGCGGTGCTTCAGGCTGCCGGTCGGGTGCGTACTTTCGTCTTTCAGGTACAGGCAGATACCAGGAAATTCAGGCAGGTTCAGGCGGATCAGGTGCGTGTCGGCGGAGCGTTGAAAATCCGCTTCTATTTCACCGATAGCATATTTTACCCAAGAATTTGTCATCATCTGGCCTCAGAATAGGGGAGCTTATTTACCGCATAATATAGCCCGCCGCTGAGAAAAAAGGATTGCCATTTTTCCTGTTTAATCGCCTAATGGGAGAAAATTATTCTCCTGGTTGTCGATATGTTAGATAAAACAGACCGTAAATTACTTTGCATGCTGCAGCAGGATTGCACGCAGCCGTTACAGGCACTGGCGGATGCGGTCAATCTGACGTCGACACCCTGCTGGAAAAGGCTCAAGCGGTTGGAAGAGGAGGGCTATATCCGTGGACGGGTTGCGCTACTCGATAACGAAAAGCTCGGTTTGGGTCTGACGGCATTTGTACTGATCAAAACGCAGCAGCACAGCAGCGAGTGGTATCAACAGTTTGTGCAACTGACCAAGCAGATGCCGGAGGTGCTGGCGTTTTACCGCATGGCGGGAGAATACGATTACCTGATGCAGGTAGAAGTGGCAGATATGAAGAGCTACGACAGCTTTTACAAGCGCCTGGTGAACGGTGTGCCGGGGCTGATCGACGTGACTTCCAGCTTCGCGATGGAAAAGATCAAATACACCACTGCACTGCCGGTTCCTGAGTGAAAAGTTCACCAAATCGGCGAAGTAACGGTGGTATCCTACTCTGCTGAGGCAGATCGAGAGAAAAAACGATTACATCTACATCTTGGAATAAAACTGCGTGAGACTATTTGCTCAAATCGGCTGGTATTTCCGCCGCGAGTGGCGCCGCTACTTAGGGGCGGTGGTGCTGCTGATCATCATTGCCATACTGCAATTGTTGCCGCCCAAGCTGGTGGGGATCATTGTGGATGGCATCACCGAAAAACAGATGTCCGGTGGGGTGCTGATGGCATGGCTGGGGCTAATGCTCGGCACCGCGGTGGTTGTTTACCTGTTGCGCTATGTGTGGCGGGTATTGCTGTTTGGCGCGTCCTATCAGCTCGCCGTTGAACTGCGTGAAAACTTTTATCGCCAACTTAGCCGTCAGAACCCGGCCTTCTATCTGCGTCACCGCACGGGCGATCTGATGGCGCGTGCCACCAACGACGTCGATCGGGTGGTGTTCGCTGCCGGTGAAGGTGTATTAACACTGGTGGATTCGCTGGTGATGGGGTTGGCTGTATTGGTGGTAATGAGCACCCAAATTAGCTGGCAGCTCACCCTGATATCGCTCATTCCCATGCCGATCATGGCGATCGTTATCAAGTATTATGGCGATCAGTTGCACCAACGCTTTAAATCAGCGCAGGCCGCGTTCTCCAGCCTGAACGATCAGGCGCAGGAAAGCATGACCAGTATTCGGATGATCAAGGCGTTTGGCCTGGAAGATCATCAGTCCAATCAGTTTGCTGAAGTGGCAGCCCAAACTGGCGCCAAAAATATGCATGTGGCGCGGGTGGATGCCCGTTTTGACCCGACGATTTATATCGCCATCGGTACCGCCAATCTGTTGGCGATCGGCGGCGGCAGTTGGATGGTGGTAAACGGTTCTATGACGCTGGGGCAACTGACCAGTTTCGTCATGTATCTTGGCCTGATGATTTGGCCCATGTTGGCGCTGGCCTGGATGTTTAACATTGTCGAGCGCGGCAGCGCGGCCTATAGCCGTATTCGCAGTCTGCTGGACGAAGCACCCGCGGTAACCGATGGCGAGCATAGGTTGCCAGCAGGGCGAGGCAGTCTGGCTGTCGATATCCGGGCTTTCCACTACCCGGGCAATACGCATTCGGCACTGCACAATGTGGTATTGAAACTGGAGCCAGGACAAATGCTTGGGCTGTGTGGGCCGACCGGTGCCGGTAAATCGACGTTGCTGTCGTTGATCCAGCGTCAGTTTGATATTGATGATGGCCAAATCAGCTATCAGGGGTTGCCGTTGACGCAGGTGAAGCTCGACGATTGGCGTTCACGCTTGTCTGTGGTTAGCCAGACGCCGTTCTTGTTTTCTGACAGCGTGGCAAACAACATTGCGCTGGGGAATCCGGGTGCGACGCAGGAACAAATTGAGCGAGCAGCTCGGCTTGCCAGCGTACATGAGGATATTTTGCGTCTGCCGCAGGGGTATGAAACCGAAGTGGGCGAGCGTGGCGTGATGCTGTCCGGCGGGCAGAAACAGCGTATTTCTATTGCCCGAGCCCTGTTGCTGGATGCGGAAATCCTGATCCTTGATGATGCGCTGTCGGCAGTGGATGGCCGTACTGAACATCAAATTCTGCATAACCTGCGTAGCTGGGGACAAAACCGGACGGTGATTATCAGCGCACACCGGCTCTCGGCGTTGACCGAAGCCAGTGAAATTCTGGTGATACAGCACGGTAGCGTGGCGCAACGTGGCCAGCATGCGTCGCTGGCGGCTCAACCCGGTTGGTATCGCGATATGTATCGTTATCAGCAACTGGAAGCGGCACTCGATGAGGCTCCTGAAAGCGGTGAGGAGATGTTACCCAATGAATAAGGTGCAAAAGCTGTGGCCGACGCTGAAACGGTTGCTGGCTTATGGATCGCCGTACCGGAAACCGCTGGGGTTGGCGGTGTTAATGCTGTGGGTCGCAGCAGCGGCGGAAGTCGCCGGACCCATTCTGGTCAGCTACTTTATCGATAACTATGTTGCCAAGGGCCAGCTGCCGTTGATGATCGTCTGTGGGCTGGCAGCCGCCTATATTCTGTTGGAACTGCTCGCAGCAGCGCTACACTATTTTCAGGCGTTGCTGTTCAACCAGGCGGCAGTCGGGGTGGTTCAACGCCTGCGTACGGACGTGATGGATGCCGCGTTACGCCAGCCGCTGAGTGCTTTTGATACGCAGCCGGTCGGGCAGTTAATCTCGCGGGTAACCAACGACACGGAAGTGATCAAAGATCTGTACGTGATGGTCGTGTCCACCGTATTGAAAAGTGCTGCGCTGATTGGCGCCATGCTGGTGGCGATGTTTAGCCTCGACTGGCGTATGGCACTGGTGGCGATCTGCATCTTTCCTGCGGTGTTTGTGGTGATGGGGATTTATCAATATTACAGCATACCGATTGTGCGGCGGGTACGTAGCTATCTGGCAGACATTAACGATGGCTTTAACGAAGTGATCAACGGTATGGGGGTCATTCAGCAGTTCCGTCAGCAGCTTCGCTTTGGCGAACGCATGAGCGCCGCCAGTCGTTCTCATTATACCGCCCGCATGCAAACCTTGCGGTTGGATGGTTTTCTTTTGCGTCCACTGCTCAGCCTGTTTTCGGCGCTCGTGCTGTGCGGCCTGTTGATGCTGTTCGGCTTCAGTGGTGAGGGAGCGATCGGCGTTGGGGTGTTGTATGCCTTTATCAACTATCTGGGGCGTCTGAATGAGCCGCTGATAGAGCTGACGGCGCAGCAATCTATCTTGCAGCAGGCAGTTGTCGCCGGCGAGCGTATTTTCGAATTGATGGATCGTCAGCAGCAGAGTTACGGCACGGATGAACGCCCGCTGGAAAGCGGGCGCATAGATATAGACGATCTGAGCTTTGCCTACCGTGATGACAAAAAGGTGCTGCAGCATATTTCGCTGTCGGTGCCGTCGCGTGGTTTTGTGGCGCTGGTCGGGCATACCGGCAGCGGTAAGAGTACGTTGGCCAATCTGTTAATGGGCTACTACCCCGTTAACCAGGGAGAGGTGCGTCTCGATGGGCGTCCGCTGGCCAGTCTGTCACACCGTACGTTGCGTCAGGGCGTGGCGATGGTGCAGCAGGATCCGGTAGTGATTGCCGAGTCAGTGCTGGCTAACGTTACCCTGGGGCGCAATATCAGTGAGGAAGCCGTCTGGCAAGCGCTGGAAAGGGTTCAACTGGCTGAGCTGGTGCGCGGCTTCCCGCAGGGTATTCATACGCGCCTGGGTGAGCAAGGTAACAATCTTTCTGTGGGCCAGAAACAGCTGCTGGCGATGGCCAGGGTGTTGGTGCAGGCACCGCAAATCTTGATCCTGGATGAGGCGACAGCCAACATTGATTCGGGAACGGAACAGGCGATTCAGCGCGCACTGCGCTTGATTCGCGAACATACCACGCTGGTGGTGATCGCTCATCGTCTGTCGACCATTGTGGATGCGGATACTATTCTGGTGCTGCACCGTGGTCAGGCCGTCGAGCAGGGCAATCATCAGCAACTGCTGGCGCAGCAGGGACGTTACTACCAGATGTATCAGCTGCAATTGGTGGGGGAAGAACTGGCCGCCGCTAACCGCGAAGAAACACAAACGGCGTAATGCCTGGGGCCGCTTTGGCGGCCTCTTACTTTTCCCACGCCTACGCACCACAAACAGGCATCACGGCTTTTTAAATCCCTTTCTCTGCACTTTTTCGACGCGTCACGCACCAAAATAGTGCGCAATATTTAATCAATCTTCTGTGCGCTGGCGCATTGGCGGCGACCTGCAGTGCAACGGATCGCCGTCCTGCCGGTTAATTTGCTGAATTAGCGTACAAAATCATTTGTGGCATAGCCTTTGCTTTATAAGACTCGTACCCGGGGTGAGTTTGGGCTTAATTCGTGGAGAGGCAATATGAAGCTGGTGACCGTGGTGATTAAACCATTCAAGCTGGAGGACGTGCGTGAAGCCCTATCCTCTGTAGGTATTCAGGGGCTGACCGTAAGCGAAGTGAAAGGCTTTGGTCGTCAGAAAGGGCATGCTGAGCTGTATCGCGGAGCCGAGTACAGCGTCAACTTCTTACCCAAAGTAAAAATCGACATTGCTATCGCTGACGACCAGTTAGATGAAGTGGTTGATGTCATTAGTAAAGCGGCCTACACCGGCAAAATAGGTGACGGCAAAATTTTCGTTGCCGAATTGCAACGTGTCATTCGCATTCGCACCGGCGAAACAGATGAAGCAGCACTGTAATCACAGGCTCAGTAAAGTAATGGGGATGGATTGATAATGAAAAAACTTTTATCCATGTTGGGCCTGAGTACGGTAACCATGGTTCCTTCTTTGGCCCTGGCCGCTCCGGCGGTCGCAGACAAGGCTGACAACGCCTTCATGATGATTTGCACCGCTTTGGTGCTGTTCATGACCTTGCCGGGCGTCGCGTTGTTTTACGGCGGTTTGCTGCGTTCCAAGAACGTGCTTTCCATGTTGACCCAAGTGACAGTCACCTTCGCATTGGTGTGCGTGTTATGGGTGCTTTATGGCTACAGTCTGGCTTTCAGCGAAGGCAATGCGTTCTTCGGTGGCTTCCAGACGGCGATGCTGAAGGGCATTGGCATCGACAGCGTTACCGGCACCTTTAACCAAATGATCCACGTGGCATTCCAGTGCTCATTTGCCTGTATTACCGTTGCGCTGGTTGTGGGGGGCTTTGCCGAACGAATCCGTTTCTCTGCGGTAGTGATCTTCGCGGCAATTTGGTTCACCATTTCTTACCTGCCAATTGCCCATATGGTGTGGGGCGGTGGTTTGCTCGCTACAGATGGTGCACTGGACTTTGCCGGTGGTACCGTCGTGCACATCAACGCGGCCAGTGCCGGCCTGATTGGCGCTTACCTGCTGGGCAAGCGCGCGGGTTTCGGTAAAGAAGCCTTCAAGCCGCACAACTTGCCAATGGTGTTTACCGGTGCGTCCATCCTGTACATCGGTTGGTTTGGCTTTAACGCCGGTTCTGCCAGCGCGGCTAACGGTGTTGCGGCCCTGGCGTTCCTGAATACCGTGGTGGCTACTGCGGGCGCGATTCTCTCATGGACCTTCGCTGAGTGGATTGTGCGTGGCAAACCTTCACTGTTGGGTGCTTGTTCCGGCATGATCGCCGGGCTGGTTGCGATAACACCGGCTGCGGGCACCGTGGGTGTTGGCGGGGCGTTGATTATCGGCCTGGTCGGCGGCATTGCCGGTCTGTGGGGTGTGGTCACGCTGAAGAAATGGCTGAAAGTTGATGATACCTGTGACGTGTTCGGCGTGCATGGCGTGTGTGGCATCGTCGGCTGTCTGCTGACAGGTGTGTTCACCTCTGCTTCGCTGGGCGGTACGGGCTACGCAGAAGGCGTTACTATGGGCCATCAGGTGTGGATCCAGTTGTTGAGTGTCGTGATAACCCTGGTCTGGTCTGGAGTGGCTGCCTTTATCGCTTTCAAAGTGGCAGGGGCTATTGTCGGTCTGCGCGTGCCGGAAGAGCAGGAGCGCGAAGGTCTGGACGTCAACAGCCATGGCGAGAGCGCCTACAACCAATAAGCCTTGAAGAAGGGCAGTGCGCTAAATAACTCGAAAAATAATGATGATGCAAAAAGGGCGATGGTGACATCGCCCTTTTTCTTTGGTGGGCGATTAGGCTTCGCGTTGGCGGATCACGCCTTCCTGAACCGTCGTCGCAACCAGCTGGCCATCACGGGTATAGAATTGGCCGCGTACAAAGCCACGGGCGCCGGAAGCAGAAGGGCTTTCCACTACGTACAGCAACCAGTCATCCATGCGGAATGGACGGTGGAACCACATTGAGTGGTCGATCGTCGCGACCTGCATGCCCGGTTCCAGGAACCCGACGCCGTGCGGCTGTAGCGCGGTTGGCAGGAAGTTGAAGTCAGACGCATAGCCGAGCAAATACTGATGGATACGCAGATCGTCCGGCATGGTGCCATTGGCGCGGAACCACACGTAGCGGTGCGGTTCTTCCACGCTGCCTTTCAATGGGTTATGGAATTTGACCGGGCGCATTTCAATCGGTTTCTGGCCGATAAACTTCTCGCGCACTTTATCCGGTAACATGTGCGACAGCTTCTGGGCAATCTCCGATTCAGACATCAATCCTTCCGGAGGCGGCACATCTGGCATGGTGTTCTGGTGCTCAAACCCTTCTTCTGGGCTTTGGAAAGAGGCCGTCATATAGAAGATCGGTTTGCCGTGCTGGATAGCGCTGACGCGGCGGGCGCTAAAGCTGTTGCCGTCACGCAGGATTTCCACGTCATAAATAATCGGCTTACTGCTGTCGCCGGGGCGCAGGAAGTAGCTGTGGAATGAATGCACACTGCGTTCAGCCGGCACGGTTTGCTTGGCAGCATACAGCGCCTGGCCAACGACTTGGCCACCGAATACCTGACGTAGTCCCAGGTCTTCGCTTTGACCACGGAACAACCCTTCTTCAATTTTCTCCAGATCCAGCAGATCAAGGAGGTTTTGCAGTGCCTGGCTCATAAAATTACTACCCTTTTATAATCATTTTGAGCAGTGTGCGGAATATCACGGCAAGACGTCAATATATTGCGTTAAAGCACAGGGAAAATGGACTGAATACTGAGCGTTATTAGAGGGCTAAATGATTAATAGGCAGGACTAAATGGATTTTTCAGTATTTTGTGCTAAGTTTAATGAGTGCGGTGGTGAAAGCCACCAACATGTTGATAATAAAAAAGGAGACCGATCCATGAAACTCTGGCAAATCGTAGGTGGAGCAACAGCATTAACGATCGCCCTGGCGGGCTGTGCCCAAAAGAGCGCGAAAGTGCCTACACCGACCGCGGGAAACGCAGCGATTGCGCAAACGCAGATTCAGGGCCCGGCGGTGACAGGTTCGGTTAACATTCGCCAGCGCATAGCGCTGCCGCCGGATGCGGTACTGACCGTTACGCTCTCTGATGCCTCACTGGCGGATGCGCCATCTAAAGTGATCGCCCAGCGCGCCGTTCGCACCGAGGGCAAGCAGGCACCGTTTAATTTTGTACTGCCGTACAATCCGTCCGATATACAGCCTAATGCGCGCATTATCCTGAGTGCGGCAATTACGTTAAATGGTCGGATGATGTTCATTACCGACACCATTCAGGAAGTGGTGAATCGTAACGGCACCCGTGCTGACTTGGTGATGGTTCCGGTGCAGGGTATGGCCGCACAGGCTGCCCCGACAACGATGCCATAATCCGGCAAGTCTGAAGCAGTAAACGATGAACAGCCTTTGCGCTCTGGCCAAAGGCTGTTTTGTTACTACCAGCGCCAGCCGTAGACCTGCAGATCAATCGTGCTGTGTTTGCCGAAGATAATCCCCTCCTCAAGCAATGCCTGCCGCTGGCGTTGGAAATCCTCTCCCTGCTGCGATATTTGCCCGTGCCGGTTAATAACCCGGTGCCAAGGGAGGCTGCTGCCTTCAGGCAAACGTCTGAGTACGCCGCCGACTTGCCGAGCTGCGCGCGGTGAGCCGGCCAGCTGTGCGACTTCTCCATAGGTCGTGACCTTGCCATAGGGGATGGCGGCCACCACGTGGAATACGCGTTGGCTGAAGGAGGCGTCTTCTGGTTCCATAGTGTCTTCCTGCGCGAGTAAAATCCCAAGCGAAGAGTGTGCCACAGGCGAGGTGGGTAAGAAAACAGCGGTTGGCCGGGGTTGGCTTGCTATTTGGCGGGGCATAGCCGATAATGCCCACCGCTTCAGAGTACAGAAGCCGTCAATGGGGGCCCTGTTGGTTCTCCCGCAACACTAACTTGTGAACTCGGTCAGATCCGGAAGGAAGCAGCCGTAGCAGGTGACGTGTGTGCCGGGATGTAGCTGGCAGGGCCTCCACCAATTTCAGCGTCACGCCAGCCTCTTTAACCTTCATCCCGCTCGTTTGCCATTGCCAGGCTAATAATGTCGCAGCAGAAATACTGCCGGCGCCGACGGCTCGCCAGCTTTTCCACCTCAGTGCCTAACCAGCGTGGCGAAGTAGTACGCCAGTGGGATCGCCAGCAGATAAAGACCTACAGGTACTTCACGCCACTTACCGGCAATCACCTTGATAATAATATAAAACAACAACCCACCTGCGATGCCTGTGCCAAAGCTGTTGGCGATCAATGTGATCATTACCATCATCAGTACCGGCAGGCCGTCGGTAAAGTTGGTTAAGTCGACTTTGCGCAGCCCGCTGAACATATTCAGGCCGATCAAAATCAGCGCTGGTGCAGTGGCTTCTTTCGGGATCATCAGGGCAACCGGTGTGAACAGCAGCATCAGTAAAAACATCACCGCCGCCGCCAGTGCGGTTAGCCCGGTTTTTCCGCCGGCTTCAGCCGCTGCAGAGGACTCGATCAGCGCTGTGGCAGCAGGAATACCGACACAGGGACCGAGGGCTGCGGCAATAGAGTCCACCATGAATGGTCGGTTGATGTGCGGCATATTGCCGTGCTCGTCCAACAATCCGGCTTCACCCCCCACAGCCAGCGTCGTGCCCATGGTTGAGAAAAACTCCGAAGCGAAAAACACGAACAGATAGGGTAAGAAGGCAATATTCAATGCGCCGACCAGATCGACATGGCCGAGTACCGGGGCCAATGAATGCGGCATGGCCATCAGGCTGGTTGGCAAATGCGTGACGCCGAATGGGATGCCGACCAGAGTAGCGACCAGGATCGCCCAGAGAATAGCGCCGGGGATGCGGCGGGCCTGCAGAGCAATCGCCAAAAACAGGCCACACAGCGCAATCAATGCACCGGGCGCAGTGAAGTCCCCCAGCATTAGCGCGTTGGATTTTGCGTTGGCCAGTACCAGCCCGGCGTTGCGGAACCCCAGTATTGCAACAAACAGCCCGATCGAGGCCGTTAGCCCAAGCTTGATCGACTGTGGTACCGAACGGGTGACCACTTCACGTAGCCCTAGCCGGGTCAGGACAAAAAATAAAATGCCGGACCAACAAGCGATACCCAGACCAATTTGCCAACTAATGCCTTCACTGCCTGCCAATGTCACACCGACCAGCACCGAACCACCGATACCCGGCCCAACAATAAACGGCAGATTGCCGTAAAATGCCATCAGCAAGGTACCCAGCACGAACACCAGAATGGTGCCTGTGGTGACGGCGCCTTTATCCATGCCTCCGACAGCCAGTAACCCGGGGATCACGACCAGCAGATAGGCCGCAGCCAGAAAACCGGTGATCCCGGCCAGGCATTCGGTTTTGACATTACTTTGCCGCGCGTGCAGTTGAAAACGCCGCTGCAGCCAGCTCCCTGGTGTTGGAGCAGGTACTGAATTTTCTGCCATAATGGCAATCTCCCGTCGCTATACCTATCGTATTTCATGTTGAACGGCTGGCCGTAGCTCGAAATCTATAGGTTATCTGTTGTTATTATGTTTGTGTTTATGCTGGTGTTTCCCAGCAGGCGATCAGTGGATCGACAATCTGGCGCGTTGTGCCGTCAGTCAGGCCGAGATCGGTCAGGTGTGGTCCGGCGTTGCATGCCAGACAGGTGCCTTCTATTGCTTTGAAAACCCGGTAAGGCGGCTCCCAGTCAGCGATCAGTGCGCTCATGGCGCGCAGGTTTTTAAACTGTTGTGCCAATTCGCTGGCAGGTAGATCCGAAAGCATGCCGGCAATCGGCATTGCCACCTGTGCCAGGATCTTACCGTTTTGACTTAAGGCCATGCCGCCGCCCGTGGTGATGAGGGTATTGGCGGCCAGTGCCATGTCGGCAGGATCGCGGCCCAGCACCACGAGATTGTGTGAATCATGCGAATAGCTGGTGGCGATAGCGCCACGCAGTTCACCCCAACCTTCCAGTAGCGCCAGTTGTGGCGTGGCTTGGTGACGTCCATGACGATGCTGAACCCAAATCAGGCTAAAACCCTCTGGAATCTGTACGTTACCGTCACGTACTTCGACCGTTTTTTCTCCCCACTGGGTAAAACGGGCACCCTTGATGTGGCGCAGAGTCGCTTGGCCATGGCGGATCGAAGGAACCTTCAGGATGAAATCGTCTGCAACTCGCGGTTGCAGCTGCAAGGTGTTACGCGGAGCCGTGACATCCGGGTTAGCGTTGAGGGGAGCCAGCATTTTGCTGTCTTGTGCCATCAGCTTTCCTGCGACGTAAACCTGCCGGGCATTAAGGTGTTTCAGAGAATCGAATACCACCAGATCTGCGATACGGCCTGCGGCAATCAGCCCGAGATCGTTACGCTGCAAGCGGATGGCGGCATTGAGCGTAGCCATGCGTAACACATCAGTCGCCGGTAACCCTTGTTCGATCAACATATTAAGCAATGCCACGATGCCGCCTTTTTCCAACAGCATATCGGGTGGTACATCGTCGGTGCACACTGTGACTTGTGAGGACAGATGCGGGAGCGTTTTCAGTGCTGCGACGATCTCCGGCAGCAGGTAAGGGTGAGAGCCTCTTATTTCTAACGTCAGACCTGCGCGTAATTTTTCCAGCGCATCTGCCCCTGAGGTCAGTTCGTGGTCAGAAGTAACACCTGCGGCCAGGTAAGCTTGTAGTTGAGCACCGCTCAATCCACGTGCATGTCCTTCAATCAACTTGCCGCTGTTTAACCCGGCATTAAGGATCTCGAGCATACGGTCGCTGCCGTTGAGTACGCCATGCATATCCATGACTTCGGCAACGCCGCCGACCTCCGGCCATGCCAGCATGGTTTCCATCTCCTGGCCGCCAAAGTCGGCCCCGGACATTTCTAATCCTGGTGTGGAAGGTACGCTTGAGGGCGCAGCGCAAATCACCCGGAGCGGTAAGCCTCGGCTGGCATCAACGGCATAACGCACGCCAGCAACGCCGAGCACGTTGGCCAGTTCGTGCGGATCCCAGAAGATCGTTGTGGTCCCCTGGGCGACGACGATCTCAGCATAGCGTTCTGGTGGCAAGTGCGAGCTCTCAACATGCACATGGGTATCGATCAACCCAGGGCTCAGATACGCACCAGCCAAATCCTGTGTCAGCAAGGCGTCAGTCATTGTGGTGCAAGGGTGAACGCTGGCAATCAGCGAGCCAACGATGCCGACATCAACGTGGCGAACCTCACCGGTTGCCATGTCAATGAGTGCAGCGTTTGTCAGCAGTAAATCAAAAGGATGTTGGCCTAGTGCGGCTTTCACCGCACGCTGGCGTTCGCCCGTGCTGGTGCAATGAGTGGTCATGGTGATTACCCGGCATAATGACAGGGTTGTTACTCTAGGCGGGCGTACGGGCTTTGCACAGATGATTTAATTTATCGCCTGATAAGAAACGTTTATGCTGTCGCAAACGTTTACTTTGTTGGCTGACGGAAACCTGACATGTCTGAACCCTGGCGCCGGTTGCCCGCGCTTTCTCTGAAACAGATCCAATATTTCGTTACTTTGGCGAGGTTGCGGCATTTTACCGATACGGCAAACCGACTGGCTATCAGTCAGCCGGCATTGAGCAGTGCGCTGCGGCAGATAGAGTTGGTGTTAGGGGGCAAGTTGGTGAATCGCACCGCCTCGGCGGTGACCTTAACTGAACAGGGCGCGGCTATCTTGCCACATGCTGAACGGCTGCTGAATGTGGCGCAGGCCGCGTTTGACGATATGCAGCGTATTATGTTGGCAGGTGGCGACGGGACTGTGCGTATCGGGCTGGTGCCTTCAGTCAGCGGGTTATTATTTCCGGCGGTGCCGCAATTGCTGGCGACGCACTTTCCCCGTCTGCGTATCGAGTTTCATGATCAAACAAATGACTCGCTGTTATTACAGTTAGATAACGGGTTAATCGATTTTGGTATTGGTGCACTGGATAGCTCGGTGCCAGAATCGCTGGAGATATATCCGTTGCAGGAAGACCCCTTTGTGGTCGTCATGCGATGTGACGATCCTCTGGCGGAATCACATCACCTACCGTGGCGGCAATTAACCCGGCGGGATATCGCCGTTTTTTCTAAAGGGAATATCAGCAGATTGGTGTTGGCATTGGCGGAAAGCCACCGTTTGAATTTAACCGCACGTTACCAGGTGGATTTTTTAGAGACGTTATATGGTTTAGTGCGTTCAAAATTAGCCGTGGCAATTTTACCGCAACTTTACACCACGCATTTGAATGATGAAGAATTAACCGTGGTTCAGCTACAGCAGCCAATGCTCAGCCGCACCGTAGCGTTAATGCGCAGCGCACACCGAAACCATCCGGTATTAATTGATGATTGTTTCCAATTGTTATTGCAAGAATTCCAAAAGCGAATGAAAGTCTAGGAAGTCAATGAGATAAATACGCTAGCAGGGGAACATTGAAGCCGATGAATGTATCGGCTCAACGCATTTTACGCTGGGACTATCGTACGAACTTCCAAACGGCCGTTGGGATTTTATCGTACAGTTTATTCATGGTGAGCTCAGCCAGGCGATGGTCGGCTGCAGAGTAAAACAACTCAAGCTCATCATCTGAAAGCTCATATTTGTTTTTTTCAATGACGCGTTCCAGTGTGTCAATTGTGGTGCATTTACGTAAACGCATCAGATAATCAATTTTAGTCATGATAACCTTTGGTGTTATAAACCGTAGAGAAGAATAATTTGGGGATAATTATCCCCTAAGTTTTCATTGTCGTACAGATGTCCTCTCCTGAGAACATTCTGAATAATCGCGCCTTGGTTTTTTGCCAACGACGCAAATCGGAATCATTTATACCGTAACTGCTGAACAGCGTGTAGGTATCATCGAGATACTCTTCGACTAACTCCGATAAATCACTTTCGTCCATGTATTTAATTTTATAACTCATCACAAACGAAGCAATATGTTCTATCAACTCATTAAGCTGAAGGTTGACGGAAGATGTCGGATCGTTCACCCAGCCGTGATGGCTGTCGCCCAGCGTGGCAATGCCTTCATCATACAGGTTTTCGCACAAGAATTTTAGCTGAGCAATATCGTGCCTTTTAGGCGAATACTCATCCATATCATCCCCTCCGTAAGTCTTAATTTCGGTGTTGATAACACTCTGTGAGTAAGCTGATTTACATCATAGACGGAGACAGCTTAATGAAGGTGACAGAATAAACTTTCCGTATAATGAATATAAATCATTTCTTCGCATCTGGCCTGCTGTTATTACGTAAACTTACAATTCATCTGCTGTAGATGGCCGAGAGTTATCAATGATGTCAAAGATGAGTCCCTGTTCGGCAACGCGAAAAGTGACACTATCGCTGATGTATTCCTCGGCGTTGATATCCAGACAGGCATTGAAAATTGTCCATTTATAGCGGTAACTCATTGAATACTTATCGTTGCTCAGTGCTTGAATATCAAGTATCTCTAATGAACCCTCAGCATAATGCGCACTTTCTGAATAAAAACTCAAGCCGCTGGTCAATGCCGGTTCCAACTCTGACATTTTATCGAGGATCGCTTTCTTTAGTTTTTTAACAGAAAGTGCTTCCGTCATTGTTCGACAGTGGAGAATTAGATCCATTTAATGCCTGACCTTATGGCGTTCCCGTCTAATTATCTTACTCCTTTTTGGACACTTCGTCGGTAAACTTTTCGTTAACTAAAGGCTTTTTTACACTAACCCAACGTTGCTTATCAGTTAATAACCCTGACGCTACCCAGCATACCTCTAAAGAGTCGCTCTCGTTTTCGAAAAAGTGTCACATGTCGGTAGGTTACTCACTTTATTGTTACGTTCGGTTGCATTAATCACCGGGTCGGCGCTTGAGCTGTTGAAGTGTTTGTGATGTTATACTATAACAATTTAATTTCCTGTCGTCTGACCATGAAACTGACATCCACATCACACGATGACGCTACGCCGTCATTACATTCACTGTTCACGGCCTCTGCAGGGTTGCGCTGTGGCATTGCCGCATTGCTGTTGGTTTTACTCTGGCTAGGCATACTCTGGGCGGTGGCATTGCCATGATAACGTTACAAGAGGCCGTGATCGGTTACGGTGGTGCACCTCTGTTCCCACCGCTCAGTGGTCACTTTGCTACGGGGTCTCTGACCGCCGTTGTCGGGGTAAACGGGGCCGGAAAGTCCACGTTGCTGAAAACGTTGGCTGGGCTTTTGCCGCTACAGAACGGCAGTCTGTCCTTCAGCGGTCATTCATTACCGCGGATGGCGTATTTGCCGCAACAGGCTGAATTGGACCGCCAGTTTCCGATCGTGGTGAGCGATCTGGTGGCGATGGGAAGCTGGCCGCAGAGCGGCATGTTTGGTGGATTGCGCAAACGCGTTGTACTGCAAATTGCTGAAGCGTTAGAGACCGTGGGTATGACGGCGATGGCACATAGCCCGGTTGGCGAGCTTTCTGGGGGCCAACTACAGCGGGTATTGTTCGCACGTCTGCTGGTCCAGCAGGCGCCGCTGATTTTACTGGATGAACCTTTTACCGGCATCGACAGCGCAACGACGCAATTGTTGTTGCAGGTGATCGCGCAGTTGCATCAACAAGGGCGAACCGTCATTGCGGTACTGCATGACATGTCGATGGTGGCTAACCATTTCCCTCAAGCGTTGTTACTGACACCAGAATGCTGCCATTGGGGAGCCGCCGGTCGAGTGTTGGAGCATATTCCCGCGTTGAATGTCGCCAGCCCACCGGTATGTCGTATGGCGGTGGCGCAATGATGTTACTTGATTCACTTATTGATCCCTTTGCTTCATTCGGCTTTATGCGTCGTGCGTTGGTTGCCTGCTTTGCGTTGTCGCTGAGCGCCGCACCGCTAGGGGTTTTCCTGTTGCTGCGGCGCATGAGTCTGGTTGGTGATGCGTTATCTCACGCGGTGCTGCCAGGGGCCGCGATCGGCTATCTGATTTCCGGCATGTCGCTGGTCGCAATGGGCGTCGGTGGGTTTATTGCCGGGTTGGCGGTAGCGATGCTGTCCGGATTGGTCAGTCGCCGGACATTGCTGAAAGAAGATGCCAGTTTTGCAGGTTTCTATCTGGGATCTCTGGCGCTGGGGGTGACTTTAGTTTCGCTACGGGGGTCCAGCGTTGATTTACTGCACGTGTTGTTCGGTTCGATCCTGGCGGTGGACACGCATGCCATTTTAATGGTGGGGGCGATAACCAGCTTCTCTCTGCTGGTGTTAGCCGCATTGTACCGTGCGCTGGTGATTGAATCTTTTGACGCCACCTTTTTACGCGTCAGCGCACCCCGTTGGTTGGCGCTGATACACGGGATGTTTCTGGCTTTGGTGGTCATCAACCTGGTCGCCGGTTTCCAGATCCTCGGTACCCTGATGTCGGTTGGGTTGATGATGTTGCCCGCTGCCAGCGCCCGTTTTTGGGCGCGCAATCTGCCGCACATGTTGGCGGTTGCTATGGGGATCGGCATGCTTTCGAGCTTTATTGGGCTTGAATGGTCGTACTACGCGTCATTGCCCGCCGGTCCTGCAATCGTGCTGAGTGCCAGCGTAATCTTTTTTGCTTCGATTCTGTTTGGGACGCGTGGGGGAATCTACTCTCTCGCGCGCCGTTGAGAAGTGCTATGTGCAAGGAGAAAGTATGAAACGTTTACCTATATCGCTGGCAGTGGCTGCTCTGCTGTCCAGCCCATTGGCTATGGCGAAGACTGTCGACGCTGTTACCAGTTTTTCTATCCTCGGTGATATCGTCAAGCAGGTGGGGGGAGAGCATGTCAGTGTCTCTACATTGGTAGGCCCGGACGGCGACCCACACAGTTTTGAGCCGTCACCGAAAGACAGCAAGCTGCTTTCACAAGCGGATGTGGTGTTTGTCAGTGGCCTGGGGTTGGAAGGGTGGATCGATCGCCTGGTCAGCGCATCAGGGTACAAAGGGCAGGTGGTTACGGCATCGCAGGGGGTTAATTCGCGGAAGATGAATGAAGATGGTAAGGAAATCACCGATCCCCACGCCTGGAACAGTATGAAGAATGGCGTGCTGTATGCGACTAACGTGATGAATGCGCTGATTGCGGCAGACCCTGAAGATGCCAACTATTTCCGCCAGCGAGGCGCGGAGTATATCCAGCAGTTGCAAAAGATGGATCTGTGGGCAAAAACAGAATTTGCCGCGGTGCCTCAGCAAAAGCGTAAGGTGCTGACCAGTCATGATGCTTTTGGCTATTTTGGGCAAGAATATGGCGTCACCTTCCTTGCCCCGGTCGGTTTCTCTACCGAGGCAGAAGCCAGCGCCAGCGACGTGGCCGGTTTGATCAAGCAAATCAAACAAGAAAAGGTTAATGCTTACTTTATTGAAAACCAGACCGATCCACGCCTGGTGAAGCAAATTGCCGCTGCCACGGGTGCCAAAGCAGGGGGCGAACTGTATCCAGAGGCCTTATCCAACGCCAACGGGCCAGCAGCCACTTACGTGCAGGCGTTCAAGCACAATGTCGATACTCTGCTCGGCAGTATGAAATAACGGATTTGCCCTGTCTGTCAGGCAGGGCATTTTTGCTGTTTCAGCTTTCTCCATAAAAAAAGCCCCGTTGAGCAGCAACGGGGCTTTGCGACAGACAGCGGGTACTGCATTACTTACGTTTTTTCTTACGTCCCTGTACCGCTTTAAAGCGTGGGTTACTTTTACAAATCACATAGATACGACCTTTACGACGCACGACTTTGCAATCTGGATGGCGATTTTTCGCAGAACGCAACGAGCTCAAAACCTGCATATCGATTCCCTTTTACTTGCTGCCAGTAAAGAAGCGGCCAAAACGCTGCTGGAAGCGTGCGGTGCTGCCTTCTTTCGAGAACTCTTTCTGCTTGCCCGTGTAATACGGATGAGAAGCGGAAGAGATGTCGAGAGTGACGTACGGCCAGCTCTCACCTTCAAGCTCAATGGTGCGGTCGGTCTTAATCGTCGAACCCACCTTAAAGTAGGTATCGGCACTGAGGTCGTGGAACACGACGGTGCGGTAGTTTGGGTGGATGCCTGCTTTCATGATGCGCTCCAATGTAATGTTATACTATAACAATAATTATGCGCTGCACGGCATCACGGATCAAGTACAAAATGCATTTGTAGATAAATTAATGAGAGTGATTTGCATTAAGCGGATGAACCAAAAGGAAAAGGCCGCATAAGCGGCCTTTGTATTCAGAGGTAAGCACTCACCGTGTTATCAGTGATGCTCGACCGGATGGCTGTGTTCCACATCCTCAGACTTCTTGCTGAAGCGGCGACGAACCACCACGAAGAAGACCGGAACAAAGAAGATGGCCAAGACGGTTGCGGTAATCATCCCGCCCATCACGCCGGTACCTACTGCGTTCTGTGCACCGGAGCCTGCACCGCTACTGATAACCAGCGGCAGTACCCCGAGGATGAAGGCCAATGAAGTCATCAGAATTGGACGAAGACGCATACGCACCGCTTCCAACGTGGCTTCTATCAGACCTTTACCTTCTTTATCCATCAGATCCTTGGCGAATTCCACAATCAATATGGCGTTCTTCGCTGACAGACCTATAGTGGTCAACAGCCCCACCTGGAAGTACACGTCGTTGTTCAGACCGCGCATCGTCGCTGCCAACAGCGCACCGATAACCCCCAGTGGCAGAACCAGCATAACTGAGAACGGAATTGACCAGCTCTCATACAACGCTGCCAGACACAGGAACACCACCAGAATCGAGATGGCGTACAGCGCTGGGGCCTGATTACCGGACAGACGTTCCTGATAAGACATACCGGTCCAGTCGTAACCAATGCCGCTCGGCAGTTTCGAAGACAACTCTTCCATCATGTTCATTGCTTCACCGGTACTCTTACCCGGTGCAGCCTGACCCAGAATCTCCATGGAAGGCAGGCCGTTATAACGTTCCAGACGCGGGGAGCCGTATTCCCACTTCGCTGAAGCAAAGGCGGAGAACGGAACCATCTGGCCGCTGGTGCCACGAACAAACCATTTATTGATGTCTTCTGGCAACATACGGAACGGTGCGTCAGCCTGTACGTATACTTTCTTCACACGACCGCGGTCGATGAAGTCGTTAACGTACGAACCACCCAGTGCCGTTGTCAGCGTGCTGTTAATGGTGGTGATGCTGACACCCAGCGCCTTGGCTTTCTCTTGGTCGATAATCAGCTTGAACTGCGGCGTATCTTCCAGGCCGTTTGGACGCATGCCCACCAGCAAGTCGGGATGCTTGGCTGCCATGCCCAATAGCTGGTTACGTGCTTCAGTCAGTTTTTCGTGGCCCAGGCCACCCTGATCAATCAGCTGGAAGTCGAAACCGGTCGCGGTACCCAGTTCGATAATCGCTGGCAAGTTGAACGGGAATACCAAGCCGTCTTTGATTTGCGAGAACGCACCCATGGCGCGGCCTGCAATCGCGGGCACTTTATTTTGCTCACCTTTACGCTCGGACCAGTCTTTCAAACTGACGAACGACAGACCGTTGTTCTGACCATTACCGTTAAAGCCGAAGCCCGCTACGGTAAACACAGAAACCACGTTATCTTTTTCTTTGGTCAGGAAGTAGTCTGTGACTTCTTCCAGTACCTTAGAGGTACGTGCTTCGGTCGCACCCGCTGGCAACTGCACCATGGTTAACAAAATACCCTGGTCTTCTTCCGGCAGGAACGAAGACGGCAGACGCAGGAACAACAGCCCCATACCGACGACGATCAGCAGGTAGATCACCAGATAACGACCTGTGCTGCGCAGAATGCCCGCGATGCTGTCGGTGTAGTGGTGGGTGCTCTTTTCGAACATGCGGTTAAACCAACCGAAGAAGCCGGTTTTAACCCCGTGATCGCCCTTCGGCACCGGTTTGAGCATGGTGGCGCACAGCGCGGGTGTCAGGATCAACGCAACCAGGACTGACAGTGCCATCGCAGAAACGATAGTGATGGAGAACTGACGGTAAATGGCACCCGTTGAGCCGCCAAAGAATGCCATTGGTACGAATACCGCTGACAGCACCATAGCAATACCGACCAACGCGCCCTGGATCTGTTCCATCGATTTCTTGGTGGCTTCTTTCGGCGGGAGTCCCTCTTCGGACATCACACGCTCGACGTTCTCTACCACCACGATGGCGTCATCCACCAACAAGCCTATCGCTAGCACCATGCCGAACATCGTCAGGGTGTTTATCGAGAAGCCAAACGCCGCGAGAATAGCGAAGGTCCCCAGCAATACCACCGGTACCGCAATCGTTGGGATCAACGTTGCGCGGAAGTTCTGCAGGAACAAATACATCACCAGGAACACCAGGATGATGGCTTCGATCAGCGTTTTTACCACTTCGTTAATGGAGATTTTAACGAACGGGGTCGTGTCGTACGGGTAAACCACTTTCATCCCTTGAGGGAAGAAAGGTTGCATCTTGGTCAACGCGTCTTTAACCGCTTTCGCGGTGTTCAGGGCGTTGGCACCCGTGGCCAGTTTGATACCCAAGCCAGCAGCAGGTTTACCGTTGTAACGCGCCGTAACGGCATAGCTTTCCGCACCGCGTTCAATGTGCGCTACATCGCTCAAGCGAACCTGAGAACCGTCAGCATTCACCTTCAGCAGAATTTTACCGAACTCTTCTGGAGAGGTCAGACGGGTCTGCGCAATGATGGAGGCGTTAAGTTGTTGACCTGGCACCGGTGGCATCCCACCCAGCTGCCCTGCGGCGATCTGGTTGTTCTGCTCGGTGATGGCGGACGTCACATCCGTCGTGGTCAGTTGGAAATTGTTCAGCTTGTTCGGATCCAACCAGATACGCATGGCATACTGGGCACCAAACAGTTGCACTTCACCTACGCCGGATGAACGGCTGATAGGGTCTTTGATGTTAGAGGCCACATAGTCCGCGATATCGTCCTGAGTCATGCTCGGATCGTCGGAAATGAAGCCGGCAACCATCAGGAAGCTGCTGCTCGATTTTTCAACTTTCAGGCCCTGCTGCTGTACTTCTTGTGGCAGCAGCGGTGTAGCCAGTGACAGTTTGTTCTGAACCTGAACCTGTGCGATATCAGGGTCGGTGCCAGAGTTAAATGTCAATGTAATGGTGACGCTACCAGAGGAGTCACTGGTGGAGGACATGTACATCAGATTATCGATACCGTTCATATTCTGTTCGATAATCTGAGTGACGGTATCCTGAACCGTTTTTGCATCCGCGCCCGGATAGTTTGCGGAAATACTGACCGCAGGTGGTGCAATAGTTGGATACTGCGCTATAGGCAGTTTCATTATTGCAAGCACCCCCGCCAACATGACGATGATGGCGATTACCCAGGCGAAAATCGGGCGATCTATAAAGAACTTAGCCATGTCTTACCGGCTCCTTTTTATGACTTCTGCGCTTCAGACTGCGGCTGCTTTTGCGCCTGAGTGTCAACTTCCTGCACTTTTACCTGAGCGCCTGGGCGGGCTTTCATTTGGCCAGTGACGATCACGCGGTCGCCGGCTTTCAAACCGTCGGTAACCAGCCATTTGTCGCCAATCGCCTGATCCGCTTTCAGCGTGCGCATTTCGACTTTGTCGTCAGCGCCCACGACCAGAGCCGTCGCTTCGCCACGTGGATTACGTGTCACACCCTGTTGTGGAACCAGCAACGCATCGCTACGCACGCCTTCATCCAGACGGGCGCGAACGAACATGCCCGGCAACAGGATATCGTTCGGGTTCGGGAACATGGCACGAATAGTGATGGAGCCCGTGGTTTCATCAACGGTGACGTCAGAGAATTCCAGCGTGCCTTCCTGCTCGTACTGCACGCCGTTTTCCAGCAGCAGTTTCACCTTGGCTTTACCGTTTTCCTGTTTCAGCGCACCGCTGGCCAGTTCTTGCTTCAGGCGCAGGAAGTCGTTGCTCGACTGCGTGACGTCAACGTACATCGGATCAAGTTGCTGCACGGTGGACAGGGCAGTGGTCTGGCCGTTAGTCACCAGCGCACCTTCAGTTACGGCAGATTTGCCGATACGCCCGGAGATCGGTGAAGTCACTTTGGTGTAAGCAAGATTGATGCGTGCGGTTTCCACTGCGGCTTTTGCAGCGACCACTGCGGCCTCTGCCTGCTGCAGTGTGGAGACAGCGGTATCGTAATCCTGCTTACTGATGTAACTGGTACCCAGCAATGGTTTATAGCGGTTTACCGTGACGCGCGCGATCGATGCGCTGGCCTGTGCTTTGGCCAAATCGCCTTTGGCACTGTCATAGCTTGCCTGATAGGTAGCAGGATCGATCTGATACAGGGAAGACCCTGCTTTGATATCACTGCCTTCAACGAAGTTGCGTTTCAGGATAATACCGCTAACCTGAGGGCGAACTTCGGCGATACGATACGCAGCGGTACGGCCAGGAAGATCGGTAGTAATGTTGAGAGGCTCTGCCTTCAACGTCACTACACCCACTTCGGGAGCCGGTGGTTGGGCGCCTTGCTGTTGGGTTTCTTTATCGTTACATCCTGTAAGCATTAAGCTGCCTGAAAGCATCAGAACTGCCGCCAGAGGCGTTAACCCTCTGTTTTTGTTCATAGAAAAACCTCAAGTGTCCGATTTCAAAATGATCAATGGATCACAAGCTTTAAAACCCATTGCTGCGTTAATTATATGTGCGTGCTATGGTACATACATACGCGAATGTATGTAAATCACACTCCCCCTAAAAAACAACGTCATGGCACGAAAAACCAAACAGCAGGCGCTAGAAACTCGGCAGCACATACTTGATGCTGCAGTGCAAGAATTCTCTGAACGTGGCGTTTCTGCAACGTCACTGACAGATATTGCCACCGCTGCTGGGGTTACGCGTGGTGCAATTTATTGGCACTTCAAGAACAAGGTAGACCTGTTTAACGAAGTTTGGGAATTATCAGAGTCGAAAATAGGCGATCTCGAACTAGAGTATCAGGCAAAGTTCCCCGAGAATCCACTGCGTATTTTACGAGAAATTCTGATTTACATTCTGACGGCTACAGTCGATGACAGCCGCCGCAGAGCCCTGATGGAAATCGTTTTCCACAAGTGCGAATTCGTGGGTGAAATGATGCCGTTGCAGGAAGCGCGTAAAGTGCTGTACCTGGCCGGTTACGAACGCATCGAGTCGGTACTGCGTGACTGCATGAGCCATGGCCAACTGCCTGCTGATTTACATACCCGCCGTGCGGCGATCATCCTGCACGCCTATATTACCGGCCTGATGGAAAATTGGCTGTTTATGCCGGAGAGCTTTGACTTGAAAGCAGAAGCCACGATGCTGATCGATTCTTTCCTCGAAATGGCTCAGTTTAGCCCCACCTTGCGTATCAAGCCGGAAGAGCTGGCGGCACTGCCGTGCAGCGTCGAAAGTCATCCTTTATAAGGAGAAGCACTATGTCATCTGTTGTGTTGATCGCCAATGGCGCCGCCTATGGCCACGAATCGTTATTTAATGCATTACGCCTGGCGATTGCGCTGAAAGAACAGCAAACCGACCTCAATCTGAAACTGTTCCTGATGTCCGATGCGGTAGTGGCGGGCCTCGCCGGGCAACAGCCGCATGAAGGCTACCATTTGCAGCAGATGCTGGAAATTCTCACAGCGCAGCAGGTGCCGGTGAAGCTGTGTAAAACCTGCGCGGATGCGCGCGGTGTCAGCCGGCTGCCGTTGGCAGATGGCGTAGAGATTGGCACGTTGGTTGAGTTGGCGCAATGGACGCTGGCGGCCGAGAAAGTGCTGACGTTCTGATCCCGGCACATCTGTACATCACCAGCAATGCTTTTCTTATTCTTTGGCTATCTGCGATCGTGATAATCTTTCTGCTTCTTTATTGATTCGAAGCTAAATCATGCATCGCAGGTTAGTTAAACGCCTTTTTTCAGCGTTACCCCCGTTCCTGGGTGTGGATCTCTACCGCACTCTTGCCCTATTTTTGCTGATCGCGGTTTGCGCGGTCTGCCAGCCCACGGCCTATGCCACACTGAATGGCGATCTGCCGTCACGCAGCGAAATTCAAAGCCAACTGGATGCGTTGAATAAGCAAAAAACGCTGACGCCGGTGAATAAACTGACCCAGCAGGATTTGACCCGCACGCTTGAACTGCTGGAGGCTATTGAACGCAGCAAACAAGATGGGGCTCAGCTTAAACAGCAGCTGCAATTGGCACCGGGTAAATTGCGGCAGGTCACTGCCGATCTGGAGGCGCTGAAAGCGCCGGTAGACAGTGCGGCTGCCAGAGCTGAACTGTTGCCGCTTTCCCTGCGACAGTTAGAAACCCGCCTCTATCAGACGCTCGACGACTTGCAGGCAGCGCAGGAAAACCTGTCGACATATAACAGCCAACTCGTTTCATTGCAGACCCAGCCAGAGCGGGTACAAAGCAGTATGTATACCGCTTCGCAACGCCTGCAGGAAATCCGCAATCAAATCAACGATCAGACGCCGGGTCAGAGCTCATTGCGCGACAGCCAGTTGGTGATGCTGGCCACTGAACAGACCTTGCTCAATGCGCAAATTGATCTGCAACGGAAAAGTCTGGAAGCCAACACCACCTTGCAGGATCTGTTGCAGAAGCAGCGTGACTACACCACCGCCCACATTGATGCTCTGGACCACAACGTGCAACTCCTGCAAGAAGTGGTCAACAGTAAGCGGTTGACGTTATCGGAAAAAACCGCAAAAGAAGCACAGAACCCGGAAGATGCCACAGACATTCAGCACAATCAGTTGGTCAGCAAAGAACTGGACGTTAACCGTCAGCTCAGTCAGCGGCTGATCGCGGCGACTGAAGAGAGCAACGTACTGTTCCAACAGAATATTCGGGTAAAGAACTGGCTCGATCGCGGCTTGCAGGCAGAGCGCAATCTGAAGGAGCAAATCCAGGTGCTCAAAGGCAGTTTGGTGCTGTCGCGTATTTTGTATCAGCAGCAACAGAGTTTGCCTCAAGGAACGCTGGTGGCTGATATGGGGACACGCATTGCCGATCTTCGCCTGGAGCAATTTGATATCAACCAGCAGCGCGACGATCTGTTCAAGGGTGATGACTACATCAATAAGTTGGTGGCCGACAGCAAAGAAAAAGCCAGTGCGGACGTGCTTGATGCCTTGAATGAAATCGTCGATATGCGGCGTGAGCTGTTGGATCAGTTGAATAAACAGCTCAGTAATCAGTTGGCGCAGTCGATCAGCTTGCAGATCAATCAGCAACAGTTGACCAGCGTAAACACTTCGCTGCGAGATACGCTAACCCAGCAGATTTTCTGGGTTAACAGCAACAAGCCGGTCGATTTGGCGTGGTTGAAAGCATTGCCGGGAGCGGTCAAAGATCAAATCGCCGCGCTCGATTTCAAAATAGACCTCCGCAAAATGCTGCAGGGTGGGTTGAATTCATTAGTCATCCTTATTCCGCTGTTGCTGTTACTGGGTCTGTTACGCTGGCGCTATAAGCTGATCGACAACCATTTGCAGAAGCTGGCGAATGATGTCGGACAGTTAAAGCGCGACAGCCAATTGCATACGCCAAAAGCCATTATTTTGACCCTGCTGAAGGTATTGCCGGGGTCGGCGTTACTGCTCGGCGCTGGTTTTTGGTGTTACCGCGCGGATATTGGCCTCAGCGACTTTATTTGGGCGTTGTCGCAGCAGCTAGCAATGTTCTGGCTGGTGTTCGGTTTTACCTACCGCTTATTGGCACGTGGCGGCATTAGCGAGCGGCATTTCAACTTTTCTGTTGAACTCTGTGCACACTACCGGCGTCAGACGGTGCGTTTGGGCTTGGCACTGCTGCCGCTGATCTTCTGGTCAGTGCTGGGTGAGAAAGCCCCGTTACGGCTGGTGGAAGATGTTATTGGCCAGGTCGTGGTGATGCTGACATTGGCGCTGTTAGCCGTGCTGGTGTTCCCAATGTGTCGCGACAGTTGGCGTGAGAAAGGCTCACATGCGGTGCGGTTGGTGATCGTCACCGCTATTGCAGCGACGCCGCTAATCTTGCTCGGGTTGATGTTCGCCGGTTACTTCTACACCACACTGCGTCTGGCTGGCCGCTGGATCGACAGCCTCTACTTATTCTTCCTGTGGAACATTGTTTATCTGACCGCTATTCGCGGTTTGAGCGTTGCGGCGCGACGGTTGGCATACCGGCGTGCGTTGGCTCGACGCCAGAGTTTGGCGAAGGAGAAAGAGGGGGCCGAAGGGGTCGAGCCGGTCGAAGAGCCGCCTTTGGCGCTGGATCAGATCAACGAACAGTCGTTGCGTCTGACCACAATGGCGCTATTTATTATCTTCGCCAGCGCCTTGTACGGTATTTGGTCGGATCTGGTGACGGTAATATCGTATCTGGACAGCATCACGCTCTGGCATTATACCGCGACTGTTGCCGGCAGCAGCGTGGCGCAGGCGGTGACGCTGGGCAACATGATGGTCGCGATAGCTGCGGTGATCGTCGCCTACGTCATGACCCGCAACTTACCTGGCTTACTGGAGGTAGTGGTGTTGTCGCGGTTGCAGTTGCGGCAGGGGACGTCTTACGCTGTTACCACCATACTGACTTATCTGATTACCACCGTGGGTGCCGTGACCGCACTCGGATCGCTGGGTGTCTCTTGGGATAAGTTGCAATGGTTGGCTGCGGGCTTAACGGTGGGGTTAGGGTTCGGTCTGCAGGAGATTTTCGCCAACTTTGTTTCTGGTTTGATCATCCTGTTCGAACGGCCGATCCGCATCGGCGATACCATTACTATCGGGAGTTTCTCAGGCTCGGTCAGCAAAATTCGCATTCGCGCCACAACCATCACCGACTTTGACCGCAAGGAGGTGATCATCCCGAACAAAGCCTTTGTGACCGAGCGGTTAATCAACTGGTCACTGTCAGACACCATCACCCGCGTATTGATCAAAGTGGGTGTGGCCTATGGTTCAGATCTGGATAAGGTGAAAGCTGTGCTGTTAAAAGCGGCGCATGACAATCCACGGGTAATGACCGATCCAGAACCGCAGGTGTTCTTCCTTAATTTTGGCGCCAGCACGCTGGATCATGAACTGCGCCTTTATGTGCGGGAATTGCGTGACCGCAGCTATACCGTTGATGAACTGAACCGTTCGATCGAACGCCTATGTCGTGAGAACGACATCAATATTGCCTTCAACCAGCTTGAGGTGTACTTGCACAATCAGCAGGGCAATGAAGTGCAGGAGGTCAAACGGACGCTATCACCGGGGGAAGGTGGAGTATCGGCAGGGTAGTGGGATGAGAATCAAGGGTTCAGCGCAGGCTGAACCCTTTTTACTGCCCGACGGGCAGGTAGGGAGAGGTCACGCCATTGCGTTGCAGCTTTTCCTGGTAATCCCGTTTGACGATATCCAACGCCGCCAGTGCGGTGGCTGGATCGATTTCATTGCATTCCAACAGGTAAATCAGGTCTACCGCCAGTTGCAGTTCTGGAGAGGCATTTTCTAGAGACATAAAACCCACGTTTAATTGAGATGAATGAGTGATGCTTCGCTTCGGCTGAGTATAGTGAACAAGATCCTCAGAGGGGAATAATCATTAAAATATTGTGATAAATCTTCAAAAACCGTTTTCTTTGCGCTCAATACTGCGTTCAATGCGTGCCAACGCTTGGCGACAACGCATCAAGCGACCTTCCAGCGCCGCGAGTTCATGCTGTAATTTTTGCTGTGCGGCCAACGTCGTTTGTCTTCCTAAAAGACTTTCCCGATCTTGAATCATTGCAATGATTCGGCGCTCATAATCCTGATGCTCAGCCAGCTTGTGGTACAAATCGACTGCCGCCACTTCCTTGGGTTGATTCTTGCGGCGCAGTGCCTGAGTCGCCAGCTCACGCTGTAGAGCGGTGATCTGCGCCACCAGCCGCTCGGCTAAGAAGGCAACCTGCGTCGTGCGATTGTCGTTGGCTGCGGTCTGCAATTGCGTAAAATTCTTTTGCACTTCCGTCAGGTAATCGCGCAGACGCGTGCCGCGATTGGCAAACAACGCTGTGTCAAAGCGTGCCTGCGGAATGGGGGCATCACCGCGCGGTGTGATTTCACCGGCGAGTACGGTGATCTGTTGTTCTAACACCTGTAAAAGACGCTGAGTGCTCACGTTGGCTCCATGACAATGAGATTGGGTTCAGCTTGCCCGCGATCACGCCGTGAAACAAGCGTCACGCGCATATTCCGGCTGCAGTGGCTGGCGATGCGGCAGATGCCGGTGGTAAAGTAGGCGGCAACAGGATGAAGCACTAAGGGGTGGCATGACGCGTTGGTTATTGATTGTCCTCGGTTGGCTGGCGGTGGTGTTGGCAACGCTGGGCGTGGTATTGCCGTTGTTACCGACGACGCCGTTCCTGTTGCTGGCCGCTTGGTGTTTTGCACGTTCGTCGCCGCGATTCCATTCTTGGTTGCTGTACCGTTCATGGTTCGGGCCTTACCTGCGTCATTGGCAGCAGCATCGCGCATTGCCGCCGGGGGCGAAATGGAAGGCCGTGTTGGTGATTGTGCTGACTTTTTCGGTTTCGCTGTGGTTGGTTAAAATCTGGTGGGTTCGTGGATTATTGTTATTGATGTTGGCCATTCTGCTGGCCTTTATGCTGCGTCTACCTGTTGTTGACCTGTCGCAACAAAAACAGCGCTGATTATGGCTTATGATGGCCAGTAGCTTTTCGGCTGCAGCTTGAAAGATGCAGGCGACAGTTGCATTTGTCCGCCAGTTTGCATAGATTTGGGCGTTTTCGTGCGCGGGGTGCTCCCCTTTTCCTGTTTATCGCGGGATTGGGTTTAAGACGACCTGCGCGCAAGTCATTAGGCAGTTTTATCAGGCAATAATTATGACCGCTACTGCGCAGCAGCTTCAGTTTATTAAAGACAGTATCAAAACCATCCCGGATTACCCTAAGCCGGGCATACTGTTCCGTGACGTCACCAGCCTGCTGGAAAACCCGCTGGCCTATGCTGCCAGTATTGAATTACTGGTTGAGCGCTTCCGCGAAGCGGGCGTCACCAAAGTGGTGGGCACCGAAGCGCGTGGCTTCCTGTTTGGCGCTCCTGTTGCGTTGGCGCTGGGCGTGGGGTTTGTGCCCGTACGCAAACCAGGCAAGCTACCGCGTGCGACCCTCAGCGAAAGCTATGAGCTGGAATACGGTACTGACAAGCTGGAAATCCACACCGATGCTATCAACGCAGGTGATAAAGTGCTGGTGGTTGACGATCTGCTGGCGACAGGTGGCACCATTGAGGCAACGGCAAAACTGATCCGCCGCCTGGGTGGTGAAGTTAAAGACGCAGCATTCATTATCAACCTGCCGGATCTTGGCGGTGAAGCGCGTTTGAATGGCTTGGGTATTGAATGCTACAGCCTGGTCAATTTCGCCGGCCACTGATCTAAAATTGATATCCCCGAAAGATTTCGTGTCACCGTCAGGCGGCAAGCGCGTGAGTTCCAAGCGCTTACTCAAGTAAGCGACTGGAGTGAGGCCTGAAGCTAACAACGCGATGGCACGAAAGATGAAGGGGATAAACGGTCTCGCGGATCGGCGCGGGCCTGTGTTAGCATGACCCTCCAGATTACTCGACTTTTCCGGTATTAATGAGCTATCAGGTTCTTGCCCGTAAGTGGCGCCCTCAAACGTTTGCAGATGTTGTCGGACAGGAACACGTCCTGACTGCGCTGGCTAACGGCCTCTCGCTGGGGCGGATTCATCACGCCTATCTGTTCTCGGGAACGCGTGGCGTGGGTAAAACCACCATTGCGCGCCTGCTGGCCAAAGGCCTGAACTGTGAAACCGGCATCACCGCCACACCGTGCGGCCAATGCGATAACTGCCGCGAGATTGAGCAGGGGCGTTTTGTCGATCTGATCGAGATTGATGCCGCGTCCAGAACCAAGGTGGAAGATACCCGCGATCTGCTCGATAACGTCCAGTATGCGCCCGCTCGTGGTCGCTTCAAGGTCTACCTGATTGACGAAGTGCACATGCTCTCGCGCCACAGCTTTAATGCGCTGTTGAAAACGCTGGAAGAGCCGCCTGCGCATGTCAAATTCCTGCTGGCAACCACAGATCCGCAAAAATTGCCGGTGACCATTCTGTCACGTTGCCTGCAATTCCATCTCAAGGCGTTGGATGTCGATCAGATCCGCAGCCAGTTGGAAACGGTACTGCAGGCAGAACATATCACCAGCGATCAGCGTGCATTGCAGCTTTTAGCGCGCGCCGCTGACGGCAGCATGCGCGATGCATTGAGCCTCACTGACCAGGCGATTGCTATGGGGCAGGGGCAGGTAACCACCGCTACGGTCAGCCAGATGCTTGGCACACTCGACGACGAACAGCCACTGGCTATTCTCGAAGCGTTGGTGAGCGCCGATGGTGAAAAGGTGATGGCACAAGTCGCGCAGGCCGCTTCGCGCGGGGTCGATTGGGAGAATTTGCTCGTCGAAACCCTGGCGTTGCTGCACCGTATCGCGATGGTGCAACTGCTGCCATCAGTGCTGGACAACCATTACGCCGCTATCGAACAGCGGCTGCGTGAGTTAGCGCGTACTTTGCCGCCGACTGACGTGCAACTTTATTACCAAACGCTGCTGGTCGGGCGTAAAGAGCTGGCTTTTGCACCGGATCGCCGTATGGGGGTTGAAATGACCTTACTGCGTGCGCTGGCGTTTCACCCGAAAGCGGTGATCCCAGAGCCGGTGGCAATGGTGCAGACGGCGCCTGTGCAACTGGCACAACCGCAGTCTCAACTGGCTCAGGCACCACAGTTTCAGGATGCGCCGCCGCCGTTAGGGCAGGCTGCACCACAGACCAATCAATCGGCAAATCTACCGGATGCCACCGCGCAATTATTAAAGGCGCGAACCCAACTGTTACGGCAGCGGGGAGCATCCACACCAAAAAAGAGTGAGCCGGCAGCGCCAGGAAAAGCGCGGCCGGCAAACTCAGCACTGGAGCGGTTAGCTTCCGTGACTGAGCGCAGCCAGCAGCGCCAGGCGGAAAAGCTCGTAAATGAAAAACCGGCCAAGCCGGAAGCTTATCGCTGGCGTGCACTGACCGAGCCAGAGGCCGAACCTGAGCCGCTGGCGACGCCAAAAGCGCTGCGCACCGCGCTTGAGCATGAGAAAACGCCCGAACTGTCAGCTAAGCTGGTGGTTGAGTCGCTGGAGCGCGATGCCTGGGCAGCGGAAATCGATAAGCTAAAAATTCCGAAACTGGTACAGCAACTGGCATTAAACGCGGTTAAACAACGGCTGGAACCGGGTAAGATTTGTCTCCATCTGCGGTCGTCACAGCGTCATCTGAACTCGCCTTCGGCGCAGAAGGTGCTGGCGGATGCGCTCAGCGAGCTGTATGGCAGCCCGGTTGAGTTGACCGTGGTGGAAGACGATAATCCGGCGGAGCGGACTCCGCTGGAGTGGCGACAAGCCATTTATGAAGAAAAACTGGCGCAGGCGCGTCAGTCGATCGTTGCGGATACCAATATCCAGACGCTGCGTCGTTTTTTTGACGCGGATCTGGATGAAGAGAGTATTCGCCCCATTTAAACGCCGCGTAAAGTGCGCGGCCCTAGCGACGAGAGACGACTATGTTTGGTAAAGGCGGTCTGGGCAACCTGATGAAGCAAGCCCAGCAAATGCAAGAAAAAATGCAGCAGATGCAGGAAGAAGTCGCCAAATTGGAAGTGACGGGTGAATCTGGTGCTGGCCTGGTGAAAGTCACCATCAATGGCGCGCACAACTGCCGTCGTGTGGAGATCGATCCGAGCCTGATGGAAGACGACAAAGATATGCTGGAAGATCTGATCGCGGCGGCAATCAACGATGCGGCACGCCGTATCGACGAAACCCAGAAAGAGAAGATGGCATCTGTGTCCAATGGCATGCAACTGCCGCCTGGCTTTAAGATGCCGTTCTGATGCAAACCAGCCCGCTCCTTGAAACACTGATGGAGGCGTTGCGTTGCCTGCCGGGCGTAGGCCCTAAATCGGCGCAGCGTATGGCATTCCAGCTGTTGCAGCGCGATCGCAGCGGCGGAATGCGCCTGGCGCAGGCGCTGACCCGTGCCATGTCGGAAATTGGCCATTGTGCCGATTGCCGCACGTTCACCGAGCAAGATATTTGCACCATCTGCGCCAATCCGCGCCGTCAACAAAACGGCCAGATCTGTGTGGTGGAAAGCCCGGCTGATATTCACGCCATTGAGCAGACCGGCCAGTTCGCCGGCCGCTATTTTGTGCTGATGGGCCATTTGTCGCCGATGGACGGCATTGGGCCTGGCGATATCGGTTTGGACAGGCTGGAGCAACGGCTGGAAAAAGAAAGCATTACCGAAGTGATCCTGGCCACCAACCCGACGGTGGAGGGCGAGGCGACCGCCAACTATATTGCCGAAATGTGTGGTCAGTATGGTGTGGTTGCCAGCCGCATAGCCCACGGCGTGCCGGTGGGTGGCGAGCTTGAGATGGTTGACGGCACCACGCTGTCACATTCATTGGCAGGTCGCCACGTCATTAAGTATTGATGTTTTCCTCTGACGGGGCTATCCGGCCCCGCCAGTTATTCTGCAAAAATTTCCCGCCAGTCGCTTGAAAAACAACACCCTTATCCCCACTTGATCCTCATTGTCCGCTTTTATTAGTTATACCCTATGAATTTCAAATTGCAGCGAGTGCAGGTAGCAACGCTGTGGCTTGAAAGGCGACGGGTAAATTGTCTTTGAGGTAATCAATGAGTATGAAAGGTCAAGAAACCCGTGGTTTCCAGTCTGAAGTAAAACAACTGCTTCATTTGATGATTCATTCGCTGTACTCCAATAAAGAAATTTTCCTGCGCGAGCTGATCTCCAATGCCTCAGACGCCGCCGACAAACTGCGTTTCCGCGCGTTGTCTACGCCTGAGCTGTATGAAGGTGACGGCGAGCTGCGCGTACGTCTGTCCTTCGATAAAGACAAGCGTACGCTGACCATTGCTGATAACGGCATTGGTATGAGCCGTGAAGAAGTGATTGAGAACCTCGGCACTATTGCCAAATCAGGTACCAAGGCCTTCCTGGAGTCTATCGGCTCTGATCAGGCTAAAGACAGCCAACTGATCGGTCAGTTCGGCGTGGGCTTCTACTCCGCGTTCATCGTGGCGGATAAAGTGACCGTGCGCACCCGCGCTGCCGGCGCCGCGGCCGATCAGGGCGTGTTCTGGGAGTCCGTTGGTGAAGGTGATTACACCATCGCTGACATTAGCAAAGAAGATCGCGGAACTGAGATCACCCTGCATCTGCGCGAAGGCGAAGATGAATATCTCGATGCCTGGCGTCTGCGTTCGGTGATCGGCAAATACTCTGATCACATCGCACTGCCTGTTGAGATTGAAACCAAAAACGAAGAAGACGGCACCGTTACCTGGGAAAAAATCAACAAAGCGCAGGCTTTGTGGACCCGCAGCAAGGCTGACGTTACCGACGAAGAATACAAAGAATTCTACAAGCATATCGCGCACGACTTTACCGATCCGCTGAGCTGGAGCCATAACCGGGTTGAAGGTAAGCAGGAATACACCAGCCTGCTGTATATCCCGGCACAGGCACCTTGGGATATGTGGAACCGCGATCACAAGCACGGTTTGAAGCTGTATGTGCAGCGCGTATTCATCATGGATGACGCCGAGCAGTTCATGCCGAATTACCTGCGTTTTGTGCGTGGTTTGATAGATTCCAACGATCTGCCGCTGAACGTTTCGCGTGAAATTCTGCAAGACAGCCGCGTGACGCAAAACCTGCGCGGTGCGTTGACCAAGCGCGTATTGCAGATGTTGGAAAAGCTGGCTAAAGACGATGCCGAAGGCTACCAAAAGTTCTGGCAGCAGTTCGGTCTGGTGTTGAAAGAGGGTCCAGCGGAAGATGGCGGCAACAAAGAAGCCATTGCCAAACTGCTGCGTTTTGCTTCCACTCACGGCGACAGCTCGGCGCAAACCGTTTCGCTGGAGGAATACGTTGGCCGGATGGCGGAAGGGCAGGAGAAGATCTATTACATCACTGCTGACAGCTATGCTGCCGCCAAGAGCAGCCCGCACCTGGAGCTGTTCCGTAAGAAAGGCATTGAAGTACTGCTGCTGTCCGATCGCATTGACGAATGGATGATGAGCTACCTGACTGAGTTTGACGGTAAGCCGTTCCAGTCGGTCAGCAAGGCGGACGAGGCGTTGGACAAGCTGGCGGATGAAACCGAAGAGCAGAAGGCCGCTGAGAAGCAGTTGGAGCCGTTTGTTGATCGCGTGAAAACGCTGCTGGGGGATCGTGTGAAGGATGTGCGCCTGACGCACCGCCTGACGGATACGCCGGCTATCGTGATCACCGATGCCGACGAAATGAGTACCCAGATGGCGAAACTGTTTGCCGCTGCCGGCCAGGAAGCACCGGCCGTAAAATACATTTTCGAACTGAATCCGGAGCATGCACTGGTCAAACGCGCATCCGACGTGGGTGATAACGAACAATTCGCTGAATGGATTGACCTGTTACTGGATCAGGCGCTGCTGGCTGAACGTGGCACACTGGAAGATCCAAACCAGTTTATTCGCCGCATGAATAAGCTGTTGTCCGCATAATTCCGATTGTATACGCCCCTGGCCTGCGTGTTAGGGGCGTATTTTTTTGTTTTATCACTGATTTTCCGCGTTTTATCCTCTGTTTTACGCCCTGTGTTCCGCAATCGATTTCCTCGCGTATCTTGAGCCAGCCCCCCCTGAAATGGTATGGTTGAGCGTTTTCGCAATTTTATAAAAACTTAATACCCAAAAGATTTCAATTTGCGGCCAGACGGCAAGCGCGTGAGACCCGGGAGCTTACTTTGGTAAGTGGCTGGGATGAGTGTGCGCAGCCAACAACGCTGCGGTTTGAAAGACGAAGGGAATAATAGCAAGGGGATTTACGCAATGCGTATCATTCTGCTGGGCGCTCCGGGCGCTGGTAAAGGTACTCAGGCTCAATTCATCATGGAGAAATACGGTATTCCGCAAATCTCTACTGGTGATATGTTGCGCGCAGCCGTGAAGGCCGGCAGTGAACTGGGCAAGCAGGCGAAAGAGATCATGGACGCCGGCAAGCTGGTGACCGATGAACTGGTAATTGCACTGGTTAAAGAACGCATCACCCAGGAAGATTGCCGTAATGGCTTCCTGCTTGACGGTTTCCCACGCACTATTCCACAGGCTGACGCGATGAAAGAAGCCGGTATCAACGTGGATTACGTGCTGGAATTTGACGTGCCAGACGAGCTGATCGTTGATCGTATCGTGGGTCGTCGCGTACATGCGCCTTCTGGCCGCGTGTATCACGTTAAATTCAATCCGCCGCAGGTGGAAGGTAAAGATGACGTGACCGGTGAAGAACTGACGACACGTAAAGACGATCAGGAAGAAACCGTACGTAAACGTCTGGTGGAATATCATCAGATGACTGCACCGCTGATTTCCTATTACAGCAAAGAAGCTGCAGCAGGTAACACCCAATACCGTAAAATCGACGGCACCCGTAAAGTGACCGAAGTGAGCGCAGAACTGGCGACCATCCTCGGCTGATCGGTTTTTATTGCTGTGCGTAACGCCAGGCCTTAGGCCTGGCGTTTTTTTTGTCTTTTGCCGCCGAAGTGTGATCGCTACGGCTTGTTGCGGCACCGATCTTTAATAACGCCGGGAAAATGGCGTATAACTGCCAGCATTTCCATGCATAGCAGGAGCCGGTATGCACAGACCCACTAATTTGCTGGCAGAATCCACCGCACGCCAGATCGTGCAGCGGGCGATGGGCATCATCAATCATTCCGTCAACGTGATGGACAGCAATGGTGTCATCATTGCTTCCGGCAATCCCTCACGACTGTTTCAACGCCATGAAGGCGCAGTGTTGGCACTGACAGAGGATCGCGTGGTGGAAATCGATGCGGTGACCGCTACGCATTTGAAAGGTGTTCGGCCCGGCATCAACCTGCCATTCAGTTTTCGTCGCCAGCAGGTGGGAGTGATCGGCATTTCCGGTGAGCCGGCACAGGTGCGTGCCTATGCCGAGTTGGTGAAAATGGCGGCGGAGCTGATGGTGGAGCAGGCGGCTTTGCTGGATCAAAACCAGTGGGAAAAACGCTACCGCGAGGAACTGGCGAATCAGTTACTGCAACCGCAACCGGCATCGGCCTCACTGGAGGCGATGGCTGCCTATTTGGGGTTGGATCTGCAACAACCGCGTATTGTCTGGATAGTTGAATTGCAGGATCCCCAGCCGCATTTTCTGCGTGAACTGCTGACAGAGTTGGAACACACCCAACGTGAAGCACTGATCGCAATGACGGGCTTCAATGAAATGATCCTGCTGCGGCCTGCCTGCCTGGTGCAAGGCAAATGGAGTTTGAAACAGGAGCGCAAGCAGGCTCAGCAGTTGCAGGCACAGCTTCAATCGCGCTTTAACCTGCGCCTGATCATCGGCGGTTTTTTTAACGGTGAATCGGGGCTGCATCGTTCAAATCTGACGGCACGCGCTACGCAGGCGATGGCGCAGCGACTGAAGTTGCGCCATAAAACGCTGTTCTATCAAGATTTTCCGTTGCCCTCATTACTGTGTGACTTAGGTGAGGATTGGCGTGCCCAAGAGCTTTCTCGGCCTTGGCAGGTATTAGGTGCCAGCGATGAAAAAGGGGTATTGCGTAGCACCCTGCGGCACTATTTTTCGCGGAATTGTGATCAGACGCAAACCGCCGCCGAACTTCATATTCACGTCAATACACTCCGCTACCGCTTGCAGCGCATTGAGGCTATTACGGGGCTAAAAATCAATCAGTTAACTGATGCGTTGCAGTTGTATATCGGCATGTTGATGCACGACTGAATTGTGTAAAGCCACAACTTTGTGGCGGACAGCCGCGCACGTTTTTGTGGCTTTCTCTCACGCTAATGCCTGAGGCTCAGGATATGTTTTCCCCACACCAACAACGGGGAAAATAATAATGACAACGGTATCCACGCTTGGGGCACTGGTCGCATTGATCGTCGCTATTGTCCTGATTCTACGCAAGGTCCCACCTGCCTACGGCATGATTGCCGGTGCATTGGCCGGTGGGTTATGCGGCGGCGCCGATCTGGTGCAGACCGTGACACTGATGATTACCGGTGCTCAGGGCATCACCAATGCCGTGATGCGCATTCTGGCGGCCGGTGTGCTGGCCGGGGTGCTGATTGAGTCCGGTGCTGCACACACGATTGCTGAAACTATCGTTCGTAAAGTCGGAGAAACCCGTGCGCTGCTGGCCCTGGCGGTGGCTACACTGATCCTGACTGCGGTCGGCGTATTTATCGACGTAGCGGTGATCACTGTGGCACCCATCGCACTTTCAATCGCTCAAAAGGCCGGGATATCACGCGCCGCCATTTTGCTGGCGATGATCGGGGGGGGTAAGGCCGGTAACGTGATGTCGCCAAACCCAAACACCATTGCGGCTGCCGACAACTTCCACGTACCGCTGACCTCTGTGATGATGGCCGGTATCGTGCCTGGCCTGTGCGGGTTGGTGGTGGCTTATCTGCTTGCCCGGCGTTTGAGTAACAAGGGTGACAAGGTGATGGCGGAGGAGTTGACTCAACATGCCGAAGGGTCTCGCCCGGGCTTTGCGGCGGCGATCAGTGCGCCGTTGGTTGCCATTGTATTGCTGTCGTTACGTCCCATTGCGGGCATCGCCATTGATCCGCTGATTGCGCTGCCGGCCGGGGGGCTGGTGGGGGCATTGCTGATGGGGCGAATCCGCCAGTGCAATCAGTTTATGGTTTCTGGGCTGTCCCGTATGGCTCCAGTGGCAATTATGCTGCTCGGTACCGGCACGCTGGCCGGTATTATCGCCAACTCGGCGCTGAAGGATGCATTGATTAACGGGCTGACCCACACCGGTATGCCGGCCTGGCTGCTTGCGCCGCTGTCGGGGGCACTGATGTCGATGGCGACTGCGTCGACGACGGCGGGTACCGCGGTGGCATCTGGCGTATTCAGCAGCACATTACTGGAACTGGGCGTCAGTGGTCTGGCTGGGGCGGCGATGATCCATGCCGGTGCGACAGTGCTGGACCATCTGCCACACGGCAGTTTCTTCCACGCCACAGGTGGCAGCGTCAATATGGCGGTGCATCAGCGGTTGAAATTGTTGCCGTATGAAACCTTGATCGGCTTCACTATTGCAACCGTCTCGGCGTTGATGTTTGGCGTATTTAATCTGGCGGGATAAGGAATACTGATGAAAACGCTGAAAAAAGTGGTTATTGCCCCGGACTCGTTTAAAGAGAGCCTGAGCGCGCTGGAGGTGGCCGAGGCGATTGAGCGCGGGTTCCGCCAAGTCTACCCTCACGTGCAGTATGTAAAGCTGCCGATGGCAGACGGCGGTGAAGGTACGGTGGATTCAATGGTCGCCGCTACCGGTGGGGAAATCGTCAGGGTTGAGGTTACGGGTCCGTTGGGCCAACCGGTACAGGCTTTTTACGGGTTGCTGGGGGATGAGGAAACCGCCGTTATTGAGATGGCTGCGGCCTCTGGCCTGCACCTGGCACCCAAAGCGCAGCGTGATCCACGGATCACCACCAGCTACGGTACCGGTGAACTGATACTGGCAGCGCTAGAACGCGGTGTGAAGTCGATTATTCTTGGCATCGGCGGCAGTGCCACTAACGACGGTGGCGCCGGTATGATGCAGGCGCTGGGTGCCAAGCTGCTGGATGATCAACAAAATCTATTGCTACCGGGCGGCGCGGCACTGGCGCAGCTGGCGCATATCGATCTTTCAGCCATGGATCCACGTTTGCAGCAGGTCAGTGTGACCGCGGCCTGTGATGTAGATAATCCGCTGTGTGGTGCGCATGGGGCCTCTGCAGTGTTTGGCCCGCAAAAGGGGGCAACACCAGAAATGGTTGCGCAGTTGGACGCGGCGCTGCGTCATTACGGCACCTTGCTGGAGCAAGCAACCGGCCGTGAGGTGATCAATATGCCGGGGGCCGGTGCGGCGGGCGGCATGGGGGCCGCATTGCTTGGTATGCTCAACGCCAGGCTGCGACCGGGCATCGAGATCGTGATTGAAACCTTGGGGCTGGACGAGGCATTGCGCGATGCCGATCTGGTGATCACCGGCGAAGGGCGGCTCGATAGCCAATCAATCCACGGTAAAACGCCGATTGGCGTTGCGAGGGTAGCCAAGCGTTATGGTTTGCCGGTGATCGGCATTGCCGGCAGCCTGTCGAAAGATTATCAGGTGGTGCACCAACATGGCATTGACGCGGCCTTTTCGGTGCTCGATCGTGTCGTCTCGTTAGAGGACGCATTGGCGGAGGCGGCCAATAACCTGGAAGTCACTGCGCGTAATGTAGCCGCCGTCTGGCGCTTGGCACAGGGCTAACTGCTATTCCCTTTATCATGGGCAACGCCTGTTGCTGATATCGGTTCCGACGAGGCGCTTTTCCGTTACAATAGGCGCCATTAATCGACGTTAACCCCCTGACCCAGAACGGGGGGTTAGCTTGCAAGGAATCAAGGGGAACTGAGATGAAGCAAGAGAAACACGGGGTATTGCTGGTGAACCTGGGCACGCCGGATGCTCCGACCTCGTCGGCGGTAAAACGCTATCTGAAGGAATTCCTCAGTGACGACCGCGTTGTGGATACCGCCCCACTGATCTGGTGGCCGATCCTCAACGGTGCGATCCTGCCAATCCGTTCGCCGCGGGTGGCAAAGCTGTATAAGTCGGTCTGGATGGACGAAGGCTCACCATTGCTGGTCTACAGCCGTCGTCAGCAGCGTGCGCTGGCCGCTCGTATGCCAAATACGCCGGTTGAATTGGGCATGAGCTACGGCTCACCGAGCCTTGGGGAGTCGATAGACAAGCTGTTGGCGCAGGGGGTAACCAATCTGGTGGTGCTGCCGTTATACCCGCAATACTCCTGTTCCACCAGTGCAGCGGTATGGGACGGCGTGGCCCGCATATTGAAGGGGTACCGTCGCCTGCCGTCGATCAGCTTCATCCGCGACTATGCCGAACACCCGGCCTACATTTCTGCTTTGCGTGAAAGCGTCGAACGCTCGTTCGCCGAGCATGGTCAACCGGATCGTTTAGTGTTGTCGTTTCACGGTATTCCCAAGCGCTATGCGCGCCTGGGCGACGATTACCCGCAGCGTTGCGAAGACACTTTGCGCGCGCTGACGGCCACCTTACCGCTGGCGCCGGATCGGGTAATGATGACCTACCAGTCGCGCTTTGGTCGCGAGCCCTGGTTGACGCCTTATACCGATGAAACGCTCAAGAGCTTACCCGCGCAGGGCGTTAAGCATATTCAGCTTATCTGCCCCGGTTTCTCGGCGGACTGTCTGGAAACGCTGGAGGAGATCAAGGAACAAAACCGCGAGATCTTCCTTCATGCCGGCGGTGAGAAGTTCGAGTATATCTCTGCGCTGAACGACGATCCGGCGCATATTGATATGATGCAGCAACTGGTGGCACAGCGCTTCTGATCCTCAATGCGCAAAATGGTGACAGCCATCATCAATCGGGCAGGAATGTGCTAACATTCTCTGCCTGTTAACTGCCACTGCCGCCAATTAAATGAAATTTCCTGGTAAACGTAAGTCCAAACACTATTTTCCGGTGAACGCACGCGATCCGCTTTTACAGCAGGTTCAACCTGAAAATGAAATCAGCACCTCTTATGTCGTCGGTATCGACCAGACGCTGGTGGATATTGAGGCAAAAGTGGATGACACTTTCGTCCAGCGCTATGGCCTGAGCCTGGGGCACTCTCTGGTGATTGAGGATGACGTCGCCGAAGCGCTGTATCAGGAATTGCTCGACAACAATCTGATCACCCATCAATTTGCCGGCGGCACCATCGGCAATACGCTGCACAACTATTCGGTACTGGCAGATGACCGTTCGGTCCTGCTCGGTGTGATGTGCAGCAACATCAAGATCGGCAGCTATGCCTATCGCTATCTGTGCAACACCTCCAGCCGTACCGATCTTAACCACCTGCAGGCGGTTGACGGTGCCATTGGCCGCTGTTTTACGCTGATTAGCGAAAGCGGTGAGCGTACCTTTGCTATCAGCCCTGGGCAGATGAACCAACTGCGACCGGAAAGCGTGAAGGAAGAGGTGATTGCCGGCGCTTCGGCGCTAGTGCTGACATCTTACCTGGTGCGTTGCAAGGAAGGTGAGCCGATGCCTGCTGCCACCATGCAGGCGATCGAATTTGCCAAAAAGCACGATGTACCTGTCGTACTGACGCTGGGAACCAAGTATGTCATTGCCGACAATCCACAGTGGTGGCGTGATTTCCTAAAAGAACACGTCTCAATTCTGGCGATGAACGAAGATGAAGCGTTGGAGTTGACCGGGTTGAGCGATCCACTCACCGCTTCTGACATGGCGCTTGAATGGGTGGATCTGGTGCTGTGCACCGCAGGGCCAAATGGCTTGTATATGGCGGGTTACACCGAAGAGTCCAATAAGCGGGAGACCCAGCATCCGTTGTTGCCGGGGCATATTGCCGAATTCAACCGCTATGAGTTCAGCCGTGCCATGCGCCGGGAAAGCTGTGAAAATCCGTTCCGCATCTATTCGCATATCGCGCCATACATGGGCGGGCCTGAGAAAATCATGAACACCAACGGTGCCGGTGATGGGGCCTTGTCGGCACTGCTGCATGATATCGCGGCCAACGGTTACCACCGTAATAACGTGCCTAACTCCAGCAAGCACGTTCGCAGTTATCTGACCTACTCTTCGTTGGCGCAGGTGTGTAAATACGCTAACCGTGTCAGTTATCAGGTGCTGAACCAGCACTCACCACGTTTGACGCGTGGCTTGCCAGAGCGGGAAGATAGCCTGGAAGAGTCTTACTGGGAACGGTAAAAAGCAAAAGGTCCGGCATGCCGGACCTTTTTTATCTCGATGACCCGTCACATCAGATCGGACAGCCGCCCATTTTCTCTTCTTCGGTCAGTGTATCCAACTTGAGGATATTCAGCATGCTGTTGGCAATTTCCCGCTCACCCATCACCACCTGATTTGCGCCGCGATCGGAGATATACGCGACTTCATCATCGTAGTGCGCACGGGCGATAATTTCGATGTTTGGCCGTTTGGTCCGCGCAGAGGCCACGATTTCACCGGCCTCATAACCATTAGGTATGGTCAGCAATAACCAACGTGCGCAGTCGAGCCGTGCCAGATCCATAATTTCTGGATTGGCGGCATTACCCAGCACCGTTTTGATGCCTTGTTCACGGAGTGCCTCAACCCGTGGGCGCGAATTCTCGATTACCACCAGCGGAATGCCCGCTTCGGCTAATTTGGCCCCCAGCAGGCTGCCAACACGGCCATAGCCCACCACTAGCGCGTGGTTGCACATATCCACCGGGATCTGCTTCTCTTCTTCTACCGCTTCTTCCAGTATCTGATCTTCAATGGTTTCGGTTTTGGCCAGATAACGCTCGAGTAGCGTGAACAGTAACGGATTCAACATAATCGACAAGATGGCCCCGGCCAGCACCAAATTACGACCGTGTTCTGACATCATGCCCAGCGTGATCCCAAGGCCAGCCAGAATGAAGGCGAACTCACCGATTTGTGCGAGGCTGGCAGAAATGGTCAGCGCGGTGCGTTTGGAGTGACCGAACATTTTCACCAGCAGGAAGGCTGCTAGCGATTTACCGAACACGATAATTGCCAGCGTTGCCAATACCGCCAGAGGCTCGTTGATCAAAATCATTGGATCAAACAGCATGCCGACCGATACAAAGAACAGGACGGCAAAGGCATCGCGAAGCGGTAAGGTGTCGTGGGCCGCTCGATGGCTCAGCTCCGACTCATTTAGCACCATACCGGCAAAGAATGCCCCCAGTGCAAATGAAACGTCGAACAGTTTCACTGCGCCATAGGCAATGCCGAGTGCCAGCGCCAATACGGCCAGAGTAAACAGCTCGCGGGAGCCGGTACTGGCGGTTTTCGCCAGGATCCACGGCACCAGGCGACGGCCAACCACAATCATCAGCGCGATAAAGGCGATAACTTTACCAATGGTCATTGCCAATTCAATCAGCAACTGGCCGCTGCTGGCGTTGTTATTGCCCAGCATATTGCCGAACGCGGGCAGTAACACCAGCGTCAGCACCATCGCCAGATCTTCGACGATCAGCCAGCCGATGGCGATTTGCCCGCGTTGGCTATCGATCAACTGGCGTTCCTCCAGTGCCCGCAGTAGCACCACGGTACTGGCTGTGGACAGACAGAGACCAAACACCAGACCGGAAATCAAATCCCAGCCCAACAGCTTCGACAATCCCATACCCAGCAAGGTGGCGACGGCAATCTGTGCCACGGCACCGGGAATGGCAATATGTTTTACTGCGAGGAGGTCTTTAAGAGAGAAATGGAGGCCAACACCGAACATCAACAGAATCACGCCGATTTCCGCGAGTTCCGGTGCCAGCGAGGTGTCGGCAACAAAACCGGGGGTAAAAGGGCCAGCGAGCACACCTGCGGCAAGGTACCCCACCAGCGGGGAGATGCGCAGGCGATTCGCCAGCATACCGAGGAGGAAGGCGAGTACTAACCCTCCGACAATGGTGGTGATTAACGGTGTTGAATTATGCATCCAGACTCCTTCTAGCTATGCATGGCAGCAGAGGGGAAACGCAACAAAGTTACGAAAAGATACATTTAGTTTATTGCATTTGTTCGCGTTGCGCTTAGCTAAATTGAGCTATTTTGTGAAAAAGCAGAGGATTCCGTCTTTTACTAGCCAATGAGGGGATTTAACACTTAATAAGTCAAATAACATGGATTTGTGTTGAGGAAGACCCGGTTGAATGGCAGCATTCAACCGGTGTTAAAGCAGGGTTATTGCGAGTTATGGTCGATATTGGGCAGTAATGCAGTGATAATGCCGATTAACGGCAGGAAAGCGCATATTTGATAGACTAACTCGATGCTGGTCAAATCTGCGACATAACCAAGAACTGCCGCGCCTAACCCGCCCATACCAAAGGCAAAGCCGAAGAATAAACCGGAAACCATGCCGACTTTACCCGGAATAAGCTCTTGGGCATAAACCAGAATGGCGGAGAACGCTGACGCGAGGATTACTCCTATAAACACCGTCAAAATGCCGGTCCAATAGAGTGATGCGTAGGGTAAAACAAGTGTGAAGGGGGCTGCGCCGAGGATTGAGCCCCAAATGACACGTTTTCTTCCTATCTTGTCACCTATCGGGCCACCAATAATGGTTCCTGCCGCCACGGCGAAGAGGAATGCAAATAAATGGAACTGGGCATTTTGCACTGAAACACCGAACTTATGCATCAAATAAAAGGTGTAATAGCTGCTTATGCTCGCCAGGTAGAAGTATTTGGAGAAAATCAGTATCAGCAGAATGCCAATGGCATAGGTAACGGTACGTTTTGGCAGCTGTTTCACTGAAGAGGCCGTTTTAGGCTGACCTTTTGTTGCCCGATGCTGCAGCTGGTACCATTTGCTGACCTGCAATAACACGACGATAGCTAACAGTGCCGCTAATGAAAACCAGGCGACGTTACCCTTGCCATAAGGCGCGATAATCAACGCTGCCAGCAGTGGCCCAAGGGAACTGCCAAAGTTACCGCCAACCTGGAACAGCGACTGCGCCAGGCCATGTCGACCACCGGAAGCCATGCGTGCTACGCGAGAGGACTCCGGGTGGAACACCGAAGAGCCGGTGCCAACCAGTGCCGCTGCCAGCAGAACCAGCGGGAAGGTATTGGCGACAGACAGCAACAGTAACCCGCACAGGGTAAAGCCCATGCCGATCGGCAGCGAATACGGCTGCGGATGCTTATCCGTGTAGTAGCCAATCAGGGGTTGCAATAAAGACGCCGTTAGCTGATAGGTCAGCGTAATCATACCTATCTGTACGAAACTGAGGCTGAAGTCGGCTTGTAGAATCGGGTAAATCGCCAGGATCAGCGATTGAATCATATCGTTAAGCAGGTGAGAGACGCTGATGGCACCAAGAATCGAGAATGCAGTCCCTTTAACCGCGCTGCCTTTGGCCGGTGGCATGGCAGTATCGCTACGGTCGGTCATTTTATTATTAGCCTGGTAAGTTTTAGAGGACAGAGCAGATATCTTAGCAAGTTGGTCAATATTTGCCATATCCGACATAATTTGACGCACATCGCAAAAAATTGAAATTAGTTGCCTTCGTTTCGCGCTACACTTTCGTCCATCTCAAAAAAACAGTTAATAATCATATGGAGTTCCGCCATGCGCTTTTCGTTCAAGACCACCGCATGCGCCTTGGCTGTGTCCCTGACTTTCCTGTCGGGAGCCGCCAGCGCCTGGGAAAAGGATAAGACCTACGACATCACCATTTTGCACACCAACGATCACCACGGTCATTTTTGGCAGAACGATCACGGTGAGTATGGCTTGGGCGCTCAGAAGACGTTGGTCGACAGCATTCGCCAGGATGTTGCAGCCAAAGGCGGGAGTCTACTACTGCTGTCGGGCGGTGATATCAATACCGGTGTACCTGAGTCAGACCTGCAAGATGCCGAGCCGGACTTTCGCGGCATGAATCTGGTGGGCTACGATGCGATGGCGATTGGCAACCATGAATTCGACAATCCACTCAGCGTATTGCGCCAACAAGAAAAGTGGGCGACCTTCCCGCTGTTGTCGGCCAACATTTATCAGAAAAGCACCCAACAACGCTTATTTAAACCCTATGCCTTATTTGATAAGCAGGGCATCAAGATCGCAGTTATCGGCCTGACGACCGATGATACAGCCAAGATTGGTAACCCGGAATATTTCACCGACATCGAGTTCCGCGTGCCAGCGCAGGAAGCCAAACAGGTGGTCGAGCAATTGCGTAAGGACGAAAAGCCGGACGTGATTATCGCTGCGACCCATATGGGTCATTATGATGACGGTCAGCACGGTTCCAACGCGCCTGGCGACGTCGAAATGGCGCGCAGCCTGCCTGCCGGCTATCTGGACATGATTGTCGGTGGCCACTCGCAGGATCCTGTGTGCATGGCCAGTGAGAACCACAAGCAGGTGGATTATGTGCCGGGCACGCCGTGCTCGCCGGATCGTCAGAACGGCACCTGGATCGTGCAGGCGCATGAGTGGGGTAAGTATGTGGGCCGCGCCGATTTCCAGTTCCGTAACGGCGAGCTGAAGCTGATGCATTATCAACTGATCCCGGTCAACCTGAAGAAAAAGGTAGAGAAAGCCGACGGTACCAGTGAACGCGTGTATTACACCCAGCAGATCGCAGAAGATCCGTCGATGATGAAGCTGCTGACGCCGTTCCAGGAGAAGGGCAAGGCGCAACTGGACGTGAAAATTGGCAGCGTGAACGGCAAGTTGGAGGGCGATCGCAGCAAGGTGCGTTTCGTACAGACCAATCTGGCGCGCGTGCTGCTGGCTGCGCAAATGGAACGTGCTGAAGCTGACTTTGCGGTGATGAGTGGGGGTGGTGTACGTGACTCGATTGAGGGGGGCGACATTACCTACAAGAACGTGCTGAAGGTACAGCCATTTGGCAATACGTTGGTCTACGTCGAGATGAAAGGCAGCGACGTAGAGAAATACCTGGCGGTAGTGGCCAATATGAAAGTGGATTCCGGGGCCTACGCGCAGTTTGCCAATGTCAGCTTGACGGCGGACGGCCAACAGGGTGTCAGCAATGTCAAAATCAACGGTGAGCCGCTACAGGCTGATAAAACGTACCGCATGGCGACCCTGAACTTCAATGCGTTGGGCGGTGATGGCTATCCGAAGCTGGATACCCTGCCGAGCTATGTTAATACCGGTTTTATCGATGCTGAAGTGCTGAAGCAATATATCGAGAAGCACTCACCGCTGGATGCGGCGGCGTATGAGCCGAAGGGTGAGATCGTCTATCAGTAAGTTTTACCCTTCATCGTCAACGTTGTCTCTGCGGTGGCTGTGCCCGCTCGCCCCGTCTCATCGTTATATCTATGAGACGGGGGACTTACACGGGGGGCTGGGGCAGATGTTCCCGGCTGTTCAGTCGCGTTTGGCGATATCGGCGAAGCTACCTGAAAGTAATCGACACAGGTCTTCTGCGGCTAGCTCGATATCCAACCCGCGTTTGCCGCCAGAGACGTAAATGGTGGCGAACTGTTGCGCAGGGCTGTCGATTACCGTCGGCAGCCGTTTTTTCTGCCCCAGTGGGCTGATGCCCCCCACCAGATAACCTGTAACACGCTGAGCCAACAGCGGATCGGCCATTTCAGCTTTCTTCGCACCCAGCGCGCGGGCGACCTTTTTCAGATCTAATTGAGTGGCGACCGGGGTAACCGCGACGGCCAGGTGCTTGGCATCGCCATTCAGTGCTACCAGCAGCGTTTTATAGACGCGGTCGGCATCCAGCCCAAGCTTCTGTACTGCTTCATCGCCGAAATGGGTTTCTGCACTGTCGTGATGGTACGGATGAAGGGTAAATGCGACCTTTTGTTTCTCAAGCAGGATCACTGCGGGCGTCATGGTATTTTCCTCTTTCCCCCTGAGGGGAAGTTGTAAGGCGAGGCAACAAAATTACAAAAATATAACGGTAACAGCAACCTGAGAGACTGTTACGTAAAGCGGGTTGCCAATATGTTCACTAGGTTGCTACCCTGTCTATTGTAACCGTTAACACGGTTGCTATGCGTATAACTAAAATACAAGAAATTCCTCTTTGACTGGCCAGTAGCGATATTGGCCACTTTTTTACTCTGCTTGCAGCATCGCTGGCAGGTTATCTTCGCCGTACAAATGCAGCGCACCTACCGCTACCACGTAATTACCCGCCGGCAATCTCTCCAGTTTTTGTCGCCAGTCGCGATTGCGCTGATGCATCAACACATCATACAAACCCGCGCTGAACGTAGCGGGCAGGGTTTCCAGTGCGCCTCTGGGTTTTGCATCCAACCACCAACTCACCATGGTTTGCAGCAGGCGGGCGTTGGTGTGCCAGTGTTCCAACGTATCGCGCAACAACGCCATGCCGCCTTCCGGTAACTGTTCCAGCATCGCCAACTGTTGCTGTGCACCTTCTAACTCGATCACCTTTTTATGCTGCGCCCTGGCGGCCTGCAATAACTGATAATCCACCCCGTACTCGGCACGCAGGCCAAGCCGCTGAGCCTGTCGTGCCTGCATCATCAGCGCCACTTGCCAGCCGGGCAGAGTAGAGAATGCTTCTGCATCCGTGCCCAATTCCTGGCATAGCGTTAATAACTGCTGGAACTCGGGTTCGGAGAGTCTTTGTTCAAGTTCCGGTTGCCGTTCAACGTGGTCAAAAGGAGAGGCGGAGTCGGTGATATCGGCTTCAACAATCAAGGCATCTGCTTGCTTGAGGCGCGCGGCCAGTTTAGCGGGCAGCGGGGCCATATCCACCGTGCCCATATGAATACTGCCGACCAAATGGAACTGGCGATCGCCAGGCAAGCGGATGTCGAGTGCCGGGTAAGCGTAGGTCATGGGGGAAATCAGACCGAAAAAGGCAGCGATACGACGTAACAGTTGACCCATACAACGTGACTCCTGGAGAACTTGTTCGCCTTTCAGCTTGAAAGGGAATTTTCCCCATGCTAAACGCTAACCGGCATACAAGAAAGCCTGAAGAGTGAAGGAATTATCTCAAAGGAAACGGGGCGCAGTGATTTGCGCCCCGCCGGCATTCAGCGTTTGGGTTTAAAACGCAGCAACCGGTTGGCGTTACTGACGACGGTGATAGAAGACAACGCCATCGCGGCACCCGCGACCACCGGGCTGAGCAGGGTACCTGTCAGCGGATACAGGACGCCGGCGGCAATAGGAATGCCGAGCGTGTTGTAAATAAAGGCCCCGAGCAGGTTTTGCTTCATATTCCGCAGCGTGGCTTTAGACAGTTCCAGCGCATCGGCAACGCCGTTCAGGCTGTGACGCATCAGGGTGATGGCGGCGGTTTCAATCGCGATATCGCTGCCACTGCCCATTGCGATGCCGACATCGGCCTGCGCCAGCGCCGGGGCATCGTTGATGCCGTCGCCGATCATGGCTACCCGGTGGCCCTGTGCCTGCAACCGTTTAATGGCCTCGGCTTTACCGTCAGGAAGCACACCGGCAATGACCTGGTCGATACCGGCCTCTTTGGCAATGGCGTTAGCCGTCACCGGGTTATCACCGGTCAGCATCACCAGTTGATAGCCCTGACGATGCAAGCGCTGCAGCGCCTCAACGCTGTCGTTACGCAGGGGATCACGGATGGCAATCAGCGCAGCGGGTTTACCGTCGACAGCCAGCAATACTGGCGTAATACCGCGTTCCGCTTGTTGCTGCATCTGAGTATCCAGCTCAGCGGTGATCGCAACCTGATGCTGTTGCAGCAGTGCCGCATTGCCTAGCAGGAGCTTCACGCCGTCCACTTCGCCACTGACGCCGGCGCCGCGCAGGGTGCGGAACTTCTCAACCTGCGGCAACGCTTGTTCACCGGCATGATCCACGATGGCCCGTGCCAAAGGGTGGCTGGCACCTTGTTCCAACGCGGCAGCCCAAGACACCGCCTGTTGCTCGCTTATCGGGGCAAAGGTGCGGATCTCCACTACGCGTGGCTGGCCTTCTGTCAGAGTACCGGTCTTATCGAAGACCAATGTGTCCAGCTGGCTGGCTTGCTGCAATGCATCGGCATCGCGTACCAGCACGCCAAATTCCGCAGCGCGTCCTACGCCAGAGATAATCGACATCGGCGTTGCCAGCCCTAGCGCACAAGGGCAGGCAATAATCAGCACCGTGGTGGCGATCACCAGCGTGTAAACCAATTGCGGCTGCGGGCCAAAGATGTACCAAACTGCGGCGCTTAACAGCGCGATGGCGACGACTGCGGGGACGAATACCGCAGAAATACGGTCCGCCAGTTGGCCAATCTCTGGCTTGCTGCTTTGCGCCTGACGTACCAACTTAATGATGCGCGCCAGTGTGGTTTTGCTGCCGATAGCGCCTGCTCGAAACAAGACGGTGCCATCATCGACTACCGTACCGGCATGAACGGTGTCGCCAATGCTTTTCTGCTGGGGGACTGCCTCGCCGGTCAGCATCGCTTCGTCCAGCCAGACTTCACCTTGAATGATCTCACCGTCAACCGGGACACGATCACCGGTAGTCAGCCGCAATGTCATACCAAGCTGCACTTGCGCTAACGGAATACTCTTCTCACCCTCTTCGGTTACCTGTCGTGCCGTCGGCGGTGTCAGATCCAACAGCCGTTCCAACGCCTGTGATGAACGCTGGCGAGCGCGCTGTTCCAGCGCATGACCCAGATTAATCAAACCGATGATCATGGCGCTGGCTTCGTAATACAGATGCCGCGCCGCCATTGGGAAGAAATCTGGCCACAGGTTTACGCTGATCGAATATAACCAGGCCGCACCGGTACCCAGCGCCACCAGCGTGTCCATGGTCGCGCTGCCGTTCATCAACGCGCGCCAGGCATTACGGTAGAAGTGCCCGCCGGCAAACACCATGACGGCCAGGGTTATGAGGCCGACCAGCAACCATGGGCGCTGCGTTTCCGGCGTCAGCGACATGCTGCCACCGAACACCCCCCATGCCATCAACGGAATACCCAGCGCCAGCCCCAGCGCGGCCTGCCAACGGAAGCGCTTCATGTTAGCCTGCACAGTCTGCTGTTGGCGTTCGCGGCGTTCGGTTTCGTCCTGGATCATTTCTGCGCCGTAGCCGGCTTTTTCGACTGCGGCGACCAGTGTTTGCGGATCGGCACTGCCAGTGATTAACGCACTGCGCTCTGCCAAGTTAACGCGTGCTTGCGCTACGCCCGGTACGTTCTGCAGCGCATTTTGAACTTTACTGACGCAACTGGCGCAGCTCATGCCGCTGAGCAGCAGCTGCACGCTGTCATCATCATCATTGTGGGTTACCGGAAGGGAATGCGGGGCCGCTGCCTGGGTTTCCGGCAAAGTTGGCGCTGTTTCAGTCAACGGCTCAGATTTTGGGGGGATGATGGCTCCGGTAACGCTGGCATGATATCCGGCGTCCTCAACCGCGGCGATCAGCGCCTCGGGAGCGGCATCGCCATAAACCTTAGCGCTATCAATGCTGACGTCGGCGGCGATCACACCCGGCACGGCTTCCAGCGCTTTGCGCGTGCTGGCGGCGCAGTGCATGCAGCTCAGGCCATTCAACTGCAGTTCGGTATCTGCCTGTTGCGCCACAGCGGCCTGATAGCCGGCGGCAATCACGCTATCAATCAGTGCCTGACTTGGCGCATCGCCAGTGACCTTGGCGTAATGGACATTAACCTCTGCCTGTTCAACATCGTTGCGGCTTTCCAGGGCTTTTTTCACCCGTTGTGCGCAATTCATGCAGGTTAGCCCCTGCAATGCCAGCACGGTAGTTTGTGACATGATTCGATTCCCTCGCTCAAGTGCGGTGTTTAAAGGTTGACCGCTTGACCTGTTTTCACTAAGAATGAAGCTTAAACCTTCCAGCAAGGGGAAGGTCAAGGGGGAAGAATGAATATCAGCGACGTGGCAAAAAAAACCGGCTTAACCAGCAAGGCAATTCGCTTTTATGAAGAAAAAGGCCTGGTGACTGCACCAATCCGAACCGATAACGGGTATCGCAGCTACAGCCCGAAGCACATCGAAGAGCTGACGTTGCTACGCCAGGCGCGGCAGGTGGGGTTTAACCTGGACGAGTGCGGCGAACTGGTCGGGTTGTTCAACGATCCGGGCCGTCACAGCGCCGATGTGAAAGCGCGCACGTTGCAAAAGGTGGCGGATATTGAAAAGCACATTGCCGAATTGGGTGAGATGCGCCAGCGTTTATTGGCGCTGGCGGATCAATGCCCAGGCGATGACGGAGCAGACTGCCCAATCATTAATAATTTAGCGGGGTGCTGCCATACAGAGAAAAGGTAAAAGAGGCAGTGACTATCAGCTAGATTACTGAGATTTTGTCCGCTGAACAGTCATACAACCTATCTACATTCTTCCCTGCTGAAACACCTCTTATTGTTGCTATGTCCATGAGGACTTCACTCACTAAGAGGTTTTCTGTTATGAATACTTGCCCTGATATCGCAACATTACGAACCCTTATCCCAGCCACTGCTGGGGAGTCCATCGAGGTTGTCTCTTACTATCCTGATTGGCACGGAGAAGATAAGTTACAATCTGGCGGCGGGGTTTTCATCGCATCTAATGATCCCGGCCTTATTGATGATGCAGGTATTTATATAAAGCCTAATTCACAGTGGACATGGATTCGTGTATTGAACAGCCACTCTCTGGTATCACCAAATATGTTTGGTGCGCGAGGGAATGGTATTGCAGATGATACCCGTGCGCTAACCGCGGCTTTTTTGACGGCGTATGACACCGTTTGCCAACAGGGTGCGACCTACATGACGTCCGACACCGTGCGGATTAAAAATGGGACGCCTAATAAGAAAGTTATTAATCTTAATGGGGCAACCATTAAGGCTAAACCCGGTCATCTGAAACCATTTTTTGCCAACCAAACCTCTACACCTGAAGCCTATGATTATTTACATGGCGTGGAAATGTTTGGCGGTATGTTATATGGCTGGGTAAAGCGTGAAAGTGTTTATCATCAGGTGTCTGCACATAACGGCTTTGTTGCTGGGGATAAAAGTTATTTTTACCATATGACTGTGCGGGGATTCTGTGACGGTATGGTATTGATGGGCAACTCCGTCGCTTTTGATGTGAATATTGATGAGTGTCGAGATAATTTAGTTGTCGTTAAAAACAATGACAATGTGGTCAGTAATATCACCGGTGGTTATTGTCTTGGTGATGGTATTTTAGTGAAAGGTAGTAAAAATATTGTAGCTAAAGTCACTATTGTTGGGGCCGGGATCCCGGCCAGTACTTTTGAACCGGGTTATTTATCTGGTGCTATTATTGCCTTTGGGCAGGATAGTAAATTCGATGGAACCACTTCAGATTGTTATGTCATTGATGTTAAATGCGGGACCTGGGGTGGGGGTGGTGTCATTGTAGATGGTGAAAATAATTTTTGTGAAAATGTTGAGGCCGGGGACTGTTACTATCTTGAACAAACAAATGCTTCTGCGATTTTAAATGGCGCGCCGGCGGTGTATACCGGCGGTAGCAAACACCGTATTAATAATGTTACTGTGGGGCACTGTATTCGAGGGGTGGAAATACATGACGGCTCAAAAAATAATCTCATTGATAATATTTCTATCGCATCATGCCGAGTACACCCAGGATTAAGTGCATCTGGTACGCAGTCGGGTAGTCGCATCGGAAAGTTAACTTTTGAGCGTCTTGTTGGCAATAAGGCTTTAGATCTTAATATGAGTGATCTGGTTATAGATTTGTTGACGGTTAATGAATATGCAAGCCCCTTCGGCAGTGGCGGAAGTCTTTGCAGTATTAAGAAACCAGTGTCAATTGGTAGCTTGATATTTAACAGCAAGTCGGCAAATAACATGCTGCCGTTAGTGTTGATGGAAGCGAATGCTAACATTGATAATCTTATTGTGACTAATAACAAGTCCGTTTGTTTGCAAACTACAGCAAGCGTCACCCAATTGCCGCAGAATTTGACCATTCATCAAACGACAGACGCCATTGACTCAGCGGTTAAATTATTTGGAGACGGGGATTCGCTTGTTAAAACTTGGCAGATTAAAGGGAATCCCACAGTTCTTCCGAGTATTCGAGGTGCAGATACAAAATTAACTATTGAACACTATCCATCTGACAGTCTACCGTGGAGGGTAACTTATCCTGCCACCTCAAAAGTCATCATTCTCAGTTCGGAATTAATAGTATAAATAAAGCAAGCCGGGGTTACCCGGCTTGTTCGTTAACGAGATTGTTGGGGCAGTGCACGGATCGCCAGAGTGATGCCTTCGACGGCGATCACTTCTACCTCGGTGCCTACGGCCAGGTCTTCACTGGCTTGTGCGCGCCAACTGCTGTCGCCGATGTTAATGCGACCCATGCCATTGTGCATCGGTTCTGTCAGCGTGGCGCGGGTGCCAATCAACTGACGGTTACGCTGATTTAGCACCTGTGAACCGCTAGAGGGCGCCGATGGGCGTTGACGCAGCCAGTACCACCACAGGTAGGCCACGACCACCGTCAGCACCGAAAAAATAACCCCCTGCCACTCCCAGGCCAACTGCGGTAACAGCCAGACGATTGCACCGACCACTACCGCAGACACACCGCTCCATAACAGGTAACCACTGGCACCAAGCATTTCTGCCGCCAGCAGCAGCCCACCGAGGGAAAGCCAGAACCAATGCGGGTTTGCTGCAATTTGCTCAAGCATGATTACTTGCCTTTGGTCTCTTTCAACAGTTCGGCAATGCCACCTATTGAACCAAGCAGGCTGCTGGCATCCAGCGGCATCATGACGACCTTACTGTTGTTAGCGGAGCCGATTTTCTGCAACGCATCGGTGTATTTCTGCGCCACAAAGTAGTTTACCGCCTGGATATTACCGCTGGCGATCGCGTCGGAAACCAGTTGCGTAGCGCGAGCCTCGGCTTCTGCGGCACGTTCACGCGCTTCCGCCTGCAAGAATGCCGATTGACGTTCGCCTTCCGCTTTCAGAATTTGGGACTGTTTGTCACCTTCTGCGCGCAGGATCGCGGCCTGACGCACGCCTTCGGCTTCCAGAATGTCTGCACGCTTGGTGCGCTCGGCTTTCATCTGGGCGTTCATTGACGCAATCAGTTCCGCCGGTGGGCGGACATCGCGGATCTCGATACGGGTGATTTTAATGCCCCACGGATTGGTGGCTTCGTCGACGATGTGCAGTAAACGGCTGTTGATGCTGTCACGTTGCGAGAGGATTTCGTCCAGCTCCATGGAGCCGAGTACGGTACGGAAGTTGGTCATGGTCAGGTTGACGATCGCCAGTTCCAAATTGCTGACTTCATAGGCGGCACGCGCTGGATCGACGACCTGAATAAAACACACTGCATCGATGGCGACGTTGGCGTTATCGCGCGAAATGATTTCCTGTGAAGGAATGTCCAGCACCTGTTCCATCATATTAATTTTTCTGCCGATGCGATCCATAAACGGCACCACAAGGTTCAAACCGGGCATCAGCGTTTTAGTGTATCGACCGAAACGTTCCACCGTCCATTGGAACCCTTGCGGAACAATTTTGACGCCGGCGAATACGATGATTAGCGCGACGACAATCACGATGGGGATAAGGGTAAACATGGCAAACCTCCTGTCAGACATATGTAAACAGATATTACGCCAGCTGCAGTGTAAAGACTAATAAATCAGTGGTACTGAACAATTAACATTCCAAATAGGCATGTTTGTAATAATTTTAATTCATTTCATGATGTTGTCTGCCTTGGCTACAGTAAAAAGCATTGTCGCTTTTCACTTCGAATATTTGTCATTTTTATTTGCGACTATGCTTTTTGAAATGACATCTTGCCAAGGATTGTTATGGACTCAATCAGTGTTGATGAACTTGCCCCGAAAAAAGATCGTTGGTATCGCATTGTGGAAGAATTACTGTCCGCAGCTGGCATTACTATCAACGGCAGCCGTGCCTGCGACATCAAGGTGCACAACCCCGCCTTGTTTAAACGTATTTTGCAGGAAGGGTCGCTCGGGTTTGGCGAAAGTTATATGGACGGCTGGTGGGATTGCGAGCGGTTGGATGCGCTGTTTACCCGCATTCTGCAAGCCGGTGTTGATGAGCGGTTGCCGAAAAACCTGAGTGATATTGCGCGCATCGCCTATGCCCGATTATTCAACCGCCAGTCTCGTAAACGGGCCTGGCAAGTGGGTAAAGAACATTATGACATCGGCAATGACTTGTTCCGTGCGATGCTCGACCCCTATATGCAATATTCCTGCGGTTACTGGAAAGACGCCGATACGCTGGAACAGGCGCAGTTGGCCAAGCTGAAAATGATCTGCGAAAAGCTGCAATTGAAGCCGGGGATGTCACTGCTGGACATCGGCTGCGGTTGGGGTGGGTTGGCGCAGTATGCGGCGGAAAATTACGGCGTATCCGTGCACGGCGTGACCATTTCGGCCGAACAGCAAAAATTGGCGCAAGACCGCTGCGCGGGCCTGGAGGTCGAAATACTGTTGCAGGATTACCGGGACTTGAACCGTCAGTTTGATCGCATTGTTTCTGTCGGCATGTTTGAACACGTGGGCCCGAAAAACTACGACACTTATTTCCGCGTTGCGGCGCGTAATCTCAAACCCGACGGCTTGTTCCTGCTCCACACCATTGGCGCCAACCAAACTAATCTCCACGTCGACGCCTGGATAGACAAGTATATCTTCCCCAATGGCTGCCTGCCTTCGGTGCGCCATATTGCCGAAGCCAGCGAAGGGCGTTTTGTGATGGAAGATTGGCACAACATCGGTGCTGACTACGATCGCACGCTGATGGCGTGGTATGAGAATTTTAAACAGGCCTGGCCGATGCTGTCCGAGGGCTATTCCGAACGTTTCGAACGGATGTTCACCTATTATCTGAATGCCTGCGCGGGCGCTTTCCGTTCGCGTGATATTCAGTTATGGCAGGTGTTGTTCAGTCCGAAAGGGATCGACGGCGGCGTGCGGGTTTACCGCTAAATCCCCTTCGTCTTTCCAGCCACATCGTTGTTGGCTGCACGTTCGAACCCTGGTCACTTAGTTATCTAAGCTCCCAGGGATTCTCGCGTTTGCCGCCTAGATGTGACGGGAAATCCATAGGGGATTTGCCCCAAATAACGAAGGGTATACCCTAAATAATTGGCGTTGCATCAAGGCGGCAAGTTTGTGAGTCCCCAGTCACTTACTTAAGTAAGTGACTGGGGTGAGCAAACGCAGCCAACACAGATGCAGCTTCAAGTATGACGGGTATTTAGTAGAGTAGTGAGTAGAGCTGACGACGGTACTTGGCCGCCAATGCGTCGCCGGTACCCAATGCAGCCAAAATATCCATCAGCGTTTTACGCGCATTACCGTTGGCGGCCGCGAGATCTTTCTTCAGATGCCCCATCAACAGTTCCAGCGCCTCTTCATTGCGCCCAACCTGATGCAGTTGCAATGCTAATTGCACGGCTAAATCGACGTTCTCTGGTTGCTGCTCGACCTGCTGTTGCAACAGTTGAATTTCCGGCGTGTCGGCGGCTTGCTTCAGCAGCTCAATCTGTGCGATCAGACCCTGATAACGGGTATCTCGATCTTGCAGCGGAATGGTTGCCAGCACCGCTTCGGCATCTTCAGAGCGGTTGAGTGCGATCTGGGTTTCCGCCAGCGTCAGGCCAATATCACTGCGTTGTTGGCTCGCTTGCCAGGCGTCTTTCAACAGCGGCAGTGCTTCTGCCGCATTGCCTTCAGCCAGCAATTCTGTCGCTTGCGCCAGCTTCAAGTCCTCTTCCTTTGGCAGGAAACGCTGCAGGAACTCACGGATCATCTCTTCCGGCTGTGGCCCCTGGAAACCATCGACCGGCTGGCCCTCTTTAAACAAATACACGGTTGGGAGCGAGCGCAACCCGAACTGGGCGGCGATGGCTTGTTCGGTGTCACAATCTACCTTTGCCAGTAAAAACTGACCGGCATATTCCGCCGCCAGCTTATCCAATATCGGGGTGAGTTGCAGGCAGTGTTGGCTGCGATCCGACCAGAAGTAGAACACCACCGGCATGGACATTGACTGTTCCAGCGTCTGGTGCAAGTTAGTTTCGTTAATATCAACAACAGCTTGAGCTAGCATGTAATTTTCTCTCTGATCTTTCGGAGCCATTGGCTTTTAAATGGGGGCGGAGCGGCATTCTTCAACCCCGCCAGCCAAATTAACCGTTGCTGCGTAACACCCAGTCCAGACAACGGCCTGGCAGGATCCGACGTAATACGCTGAGTGCGTGCGCCAGCAGGGTGACCGGATAACGCAGTTTGGCCCTTGGGCTTTCCAACGCATGGCGCAATTTGGGTAAAATGGCCTCTGGCGGCAGCGTCAGACGCTTGGCAATGCCGGGGTTATGCACCGGCTTATCACTCTGCGCCTGATTGACGTTTTGGGTAAAGTGGGTGGAAATTGGGCCGGGTTCAATCAGGCTGACCTGAATGCCCGTGCCATGCAATTCCATTCGCAGTGCGTCAGACCAGGCTTCCAGCGCAAACTTGCTGGCGGCATATGCTCCTCGCCCGGCGCTGGAAACCAGACCCATCACCGAACTGGTCTGAATAATGCGGCCTTCGCCGTGCGGCAGCATCGCCGGCAACAGCAGCTGGGTCAACTGATGGGTACCAAACAGGTTGGTGGCGAACTGCCGTTCCAACTGCTGGCGGGAAATACTGCTCAACGGGCCGTAAACGCCAAATCCACCGTTATTGAACAAGCCATACAACCGACCACCGGTCAGTTCGATCACCTGCGCAGCGGCGCGTTCGACGCTATCGCTATCGTCCAGATCCAACTCAACGCCTTCGAGCCCAAGCTGACGCATATTCTCCACGTCTTGTGGTTTACGACAGGCGGCCAGCACCCGGTAACCACGATTACGCAGATCCTGCGCTGCAATTAATCCAATCCCGCTGGAACAGCCGGTTATCAACACTGCTTTTTGCATAACTTTACCTAGTGTGCAGCCCTATTTAATTAGACTCGTGTTTTACTAGAGGTTCCAGGCGTTCCGCCATCCAGGTGGCGATAAACGGTTGGGCATCCTTATTGGGATGCAATCCGTCATCCTGCATCCATTCCGCTTTAATCACCACCTGTTCCATGTAGAACGGCAGAAGCGGGATGTTGAACTGTTTAGCCAGCGCTGGGTAAATGGCGCTAAAGGCTTCGGTATAACGGCGGCCATAGTTAGGGGGAATACGGATCTGCATCAGCAATGGCTGTGCGCCGGCTTTCTGCACCAAAGTGATAATCTGGCTGAGATCGCGCTGCAGGTCCTGCGCTGGGAAACCACGCAGACCGTCGTTGGCACCCAGTTCGATCAGCACCCAGCGTGGCTGGTGTTGTTTCAATAACTCGGGCAGACGTGCCAACCCCTGTGCGGCGGTGTCGCCGCTGATACTGGCATTGACCAGTTGCGGATCACCCGGTTTTTTCTGCCACTGCTCGGCCAGCAACGTCGGCCAGGCCTGCGCCACCGGCAAGCGGTAACCGGCGCTTAAACTGTCGCCTAAAATCAATAATGTATCGGCGGCGATAGCGCGTAAACTGAATAATCCCAACAGCAAAAGGAAGGGAAGATGCCAGCGGAAAACGTTCTTGAAGTTCATCATCTTAGTAAACACGTTGGTCAGGGTGAGCATCAGCTCTCCATCCTTACCGGAGTCGAGCTGGTTGTCAAACCCGCACAGACAATTGCCTTGATTGGCGAGTCCGGCTCGGGGAAATCAACGTTGCTGGGGATCCTCGCCGGGTTGGATGACGGCAGTGAGGGGGACGTGCATTTGTTGGGCGAGTCGCTGACCGCGTTGGATGAAGAGGGCCGGGCCGCGCTGCGTGCTAAGAATGTCGGCTTTGTGTTTCAGTCATTTATGTTGGTACCCACGCTCAATGCGCTGGAAAACGTGCAGTTACCGGCGTTATTGCGTGGTGAAAGCGATCGCCAAAGCAGAGACCAGGCGGTGCAGTTGTTGGAACAGCTTGGGCTGGGCAAACGCCTTACTCACCTGCCGGCGCAGCTTTCCGGTGGCGAGCAGCAGCGTGTCGCGCTGGCGCGGGCGTTCAGCGGTAGGCCGCGGGTGCTGTTTGCTGATGAACCGACCGGCAACCTTGATCGCCAGACGGGTGAACGCATTGCCGATTTACTGTTTTCCCTCAACCGCGATTTTTCCACCACGCTAATCCTGGTGACCCATGATGAAACGTTGGCGGCGCGCTGCCAACGTCGGTTGCGCCTGCGCGAAGGCAAGCTGTGGGAGGAAGTATGATCTGGCGTTGGTTTTGGCGAGAGTGGCGATCGCCGTCACTGCTGATCGTCTGGTTAGCGCTCACGCTGTCGATGGCCTGTGTGCTGGCTCTGGGTAGCATCAGTGATCGTATGGATAAGGGCCTGAGCCAGCAGAGTCGTGACTTTATCGCGGGCGACCGGGTATTGCGCAGCGCCCGACCGGTACCGGATGGCTGGTTGCTGGATGCGCAGCAACAAGGGCTGAAAGTCAGCCGGCAGCTGTCGTTTACCACCATGACCTATGCCGGGGACAGGCCGCAGTTGGCAGACGTGAAGGCCACCGATCTGGCCTATCCGCTGTACGGCAAACTGGAAACGCGTCCTGCCAACGTCAAGTTGACGCCGGGGAGTGTATTGGTCGCCCCGCGCTTGCTGGCGCTGTTGAACGTGAAGGTGGGGGATACGCTGGATGTTGGCGATACCCGCTTGCGTATCGTCGGTGAAATCCTTCAGGAACCCGATTCTGGCTTCAACCCGTTCCAGACCGCGCCACGCATCATGATCAATCTGGCGGACGTGGATAAAACCGGGGCGGTGCAGCCCGGCAGTCGGCTGACCTATAGGTATATGTTTGCCGGCGCCCCGCAAGATGTCCAGCGTTACGAGGATCGCCTGACGTCACAACTTACACCCGATCAGCGCTGGTTTGGGCCGCAGGAGTCTGGCAGTGCGTTGGGCAAATCACTACAGCGTTCGCAGCAGTTCCTGTTGCTGTCGGCGTTGCTGACGCTGCTGCTGTCGATTGCCGCCGTGGCGGTGGCGATGAGCCACTATTGCCGTAGCCGTTACGATCTGATCGCTGTGTTAAAAACGCTGGGCGCGGGCCGTAGCGCGTTGCGTAAGTTGATTGTTGGCCAGTGGCTGGCCGTGATCCTGCTGGCCGCCGCCTGTGGAGGGCTTATCGGGCTGGGGTTTGAGGCCGTGTTAATTCGGTTGCTGGCCCCCGTTCTGCCAGCTGAACTGCCCGCGGCGGGTACCTGGCCGTGGCTGTGGGCAATCGGCGCGTTGCTGATGATTTCGTTGCTGGTGGGGTTACGCCCGTACCGTCAGTTACTGGCGACTCAACCGCTCCGGGTATTGCGGCGCGATGTAGTGGCCACTGTCTGGCCACTGCGCTATTTCCTGCCAGCGACGGCGTTGATTGTCGTGGTGTTATTGACCGCGCTGATGGGGGCCAGCACGCTGTTGTGGTCTATCCTCGCCGGTATTTTGGTGCTGGCCTTATTGTTGGGCGGTATTGGTTGGGGCAGTTTGTTATTGCTACGCCGGATTACGCTGAAAAATCTTGCACTGCGGTTGGCGGTTAATCGGCTGCTGCACCAACCCTGGGTCACGGTCAGCCAGCTGGCAGCCTTCTCTTTGTCGTTCATGTTGTTGGCATTACTACTGGTTCTACGCGGTGATTTGCTCGACCGCTGGCAGCAGCAATTGCCGCCGGATAGCCCGAACTACTTCCTGCTGAATCTGACAGAAGCCCAGGTGCCGCAGGTGAAAACCTTCCTGCAGCAACATCAAATTAACCCGGAGACTTACTACCCGATTGTCCGCGTACGTTTGACCGAGATTAACAAGCAGGTGGCGACCGAACGGGTGCATGAGGACGATCCGGGCGGTGAGGCAGTGAATCGTGAGCTGAACCTGACCTGGCTGGCTGATCTGCCCGCGCACAATCCTTTGCTGGCAGGCAACTGGCCGCCGAAGACTGGGGAGGTCTCGATGGATCAAGGCATTGCCGGGCGGCTCAACGTCAAGCTGGGCGATACCCTGACCTTTAGCGGTGATACCCAGTCTTTCAGCGCGAAAGTCACCAGCCTGCGGCAGGTGGATTGGGAAAGCCTGAAACCGAACTTTTACTTCATCTTCCCGCCGGGTGCGCTGGACGGTCAGCCACAAACCTGGCTCACCAGTTTCCGCTACGACGGGGACGGCCAGATGTTGACCCAGCTTAATCGCCAGTTCCCGACGCTCAGCCTGTTGGATATAGGTTCGATCCTCAAACAGGTTGGCGGTGTGCTGCAGCAGGTGAGCCGCGCACTGGAAGTGATGGTGGTGCTGGTGGTGCTTTGTGGTGGTTTGCTATTGATGGCCCAGGTGCAGGTAGGCATGCGCCAACGGCGTCAGGAACTGGTGGTGTATCGCACGTTAGGAGCCGGCAAACGCCTGTTACGCAGCACGTTATGGTGTGAGTTTGCCTTACTGGGGCTGGTCGCGGGCATTGCTGCTGCGGTGGGCGCGGAAGCTGCCTTGTGGCTGTTGCAAAGCCAGGTGTTTGACTTCCCCTGGGCGCCAACGCCTGTGCTGTGGTGGGCGCTGCCGTTACTCAGTGCGCTGCTGCTATCGCTATGTGGTGGTTGGCTGGGCGTGAGGTTGTTGCGCGGTCAGGCACTGTTCCGCAGTTACGACGGGTAACTCGCCCTCATTATCAGGCGGCCCTGATTCCGGGGCCGCCTGAACAAAATATTGCTCCTGCCACCATGCCCCTCGTGTGTCAAAAACCTCCCGTATGTCATTTCCGTTCCTTGCCAATGGGTTCTGGCGCTTGATAGATTTATTGTGAAATCGATTACATTTATGGTTCGGATTATTAAAATGCACACCGCGCATTAGGGTAAGGAGATGTTACCTGTCTCGTCATGGTAAAAGAGTAAATGTTGTTATTATTCATTAAAATCAATGCTATTTAGTGGTTTTACAGGCTGGCTTGTTTTTGTGTATCGAAAATAAAATAATGTAATCGTTTCCACTAATGTGATCGCACTCACTTCTCTTGGATGGATTGCCTCCTATCATAACGACAACTTAAGAACGTTATTCATCGGAGGCAGTATGAGTACTACCGTCAACGTTGCAGCGGCGGATAAAAGCCAAAACAATGCAGGTATGACTTTTTTCGTCTGTTTTTTGGCTGCGCTGGCCGGGTTGCTGTTTGGTCTGGATATCGGCGTCATTGCGGGTGCCCTGCCATTTATTACGGATTCGTTCCATATCACGAGCTCCCAGCAGGAGTGGGTGGTTAGCTCAATGATGTTTGGGGCTGCTGTCGGTGCCGTGGGCAGTGGTTGGATGAACTTCCGCATCGGGCGTAAATACAGCCTGATGATTGGCGCAGTCTTGTTTGTCGTGGGTTCGCTGTGCTCAGCTGCGGCACCCAACGTGGAGATCTTGTTGATTTCTCGCGTGCTGCTTGGGCTGGCGGTGGGTGTTGCATCCTACACCGCCCCTATTTATCTGTCTGAAATCGCACCAGAAAAAATCCGTGGCAGTATGATTTCCATGTACCAGCTGATGATTACCATCGGTATCCTGGCCGCTTACCTGTCGGATACTGCATTCAGCTATACCGGTGCCTGGCGCTGGATGCTGGGGGTGATCACGATTCCTGCCGTATTGCTGCTGATTGGGGTATTTTTCTTGCCGGATAGCCCACGCTGGCTGGCTTCACGTAATCGTCATGAGCAGGCGCGCCAGGTATTGGAAAAACTGCGCGACAGCAGTGCCCAGGCACAGCACGAACTGAACGAAATCCGTGAGAGCCTTAAGCTGAAACAAAGTGGCTGGACGTTGTTTAAGGACAATAAAAATTTCCGACGTGCCGTTTTCCTCGGCGTTCTGCTACAGGTAATGCAGCAGTTCACCGGGATGAACGTCATCATGTATTACGCGCCGAAGATTTTTGGCCTGGCGGGTTTTGCCAGTACTGCGCAGCAGATGTGGGGCACGGTTATTGTTGGCTTGGTTAACGTGTTGGCCACCTTTATTGCCATTGGTTTGGTTGATCGCTGGGGACGCAAACCGACGCTGACGCTGGGCTTTATCGTCATGGCCGTGGGCATGGGGGCGCTGGGGACGATGATGAATGTGGGGATGAGTTCACCGACGGAACAATACTTCGCCATTATCATGTTGCTGATGTTTATTGTCGGGTTTGCCATGAGTGCCGGCCCACTGATCTGGGTACTGTGCTCAGAGATTCAGCCACTGAAAGGCCGCGATTTTGGTATCACCTGTTCCACAGCAACCAACTGGATCGCCAACATGATCGTCGGTGCGACATTCCTGACCATGCTGAATTCGCTGGGCAGTGCACACACCTTCTGGGTGTATGCGGCACTCAATGTCGTGTTTATTTTCATCACGCTGGCATTGATTCCAGAAACGAAGAATATCTCTCTGGAACATATTGAGCGCAATCTGATGGCCGGTAAGCCGTTACGTAACATTGGCTCACGTTAAGCGCTCACGTGTGGCTCGCCATAGGACGAGTTTTGCGTCAGGCACAGATTAAGGGAAAATTATGACGATTCTGGTTACCGGCGGTGCCGGATATATAGGTTCGCACACCGTACTGACATTGTTGGAACGTGGTGAAGATGTGGTGGTGCTGGACAATTTGATTAACGCATCTGAAGAGTCTTTACGCCGTGTGGAACAGCTGACGGGCAAAGCCGTGAAGTTCTACCAGGGCGATGTACAGGATGCCGACTGCTTGCAGCGGATCTTTAAGGAGCAGCCGATCGCCTGCGTGATCCATTTTGCCGGTCTGAAGGCGGTGGGGGAGTCCACCCAAAAGCCACTGGAGTACTATCAAAACAACGTGGCGGGCACGCTGGTGTTACTGGAAGCTATGCGTCAGGCGGGCGCTCATCGGTTTATCTTTAGCTCCTCCGCCACGGTGTACGGCGAGCATGCACCGGTACCTTATCGGGAAGATATGCCGATCGGCGGCACCACCAGCCCCTACGGTACGTCCAAGTGGATGGTAGAGCAGATCCTGCAGGACTTTGCCAAGGCGGAGCCGGCATTTTCGATTATCGCTCTGCGCTACTTCAATCCGGTGGGCGCTCACGAGTCCGGCTTGATTGGTGAAGATCCGAGCGGCATCCCTAATAATTTGCTGCCTTACATTGCCCAGGTGGCGATTGGTCAGCGGAAAACGCTGAGCGTATTTGGCGGCGACTATCCCACTAAAGATGGGACGGGCGTGCGTGACTACATTCACGTGATGGATGTTGCTCAGGGGCACCTGGCGGCGATGGATCACTTACCGCAGATCGCTGGTTTCAAAGCGTATAACCTGGGCTCCGGGGTCGGTTACTCGGTGCTGGAGATGGTGAAAGCGTTTGAAAAAGCTTCGGGTGTCACCATTTCTTATCAGATTTTACCGCGCCGGGCGGGCGACTTACCTGCCTTCTGGGCTGATGCCGGGTTGGCAAAACAGGAGCTAGGTTGGCAAGTGCAACGCGGGCTTGACGTGATGATGCGTGATACCTGGAATTGGCAGAGCAAAAATCCGCAGGGCTATACCCGTCATACTTGAAGCTGCCTCTTTGTTGGCTGCGCTTGCGTGCCCCAGTCACATAGTTATCTATGCTCCAGGGGCTTACAAGCTTGCCGCCGCGATGCAACTCCAATTATTTAGGGTACAGCGTGATTAGCTTTTCATCGGCAGTAAAAAAGGGTTCAACCCATTGAGTTGAACCCTTTTTTTTGGTGCGGCGTAACGCTTAAGCCAGCTTTTGTTGCGCCCAGGCCAGGCCGCTTTGGTATTCGGCTGGCAACAGCGGTGCCAGAGCCAGTAATGACTGTTGCAGAGCGACGGCATCAGGATCGTTCAGGTTCAGGTGCCCGACCTTGCGACCTTCACGTACTTCTTTTTCGTACCAGTGCAGATGTACCAGCGGTAATGCCAGCCATTGCTGATTCACTGCGGTGCCAATCAGGTTAACCATCACTGACGGCGTACTCACCACCGGCTTTGGCAACGGCAGGGCCAGAATGGCACGTAAATGCAGTTCGAACTGGCTGATGGACGCGCCGTTCTGCGTCCAGTGGCCGCTGTTGTGTACGCGGGGTGCCAGTTCATTAATCAACAGACGATCGCCAACGATAAAGCACTCCATCGCCATCACACCGACGTAGTTCAGCTCATCAAGGATGGCGGTTAGCATCTGCTCGGCCTGATGCTGCAAGGCTGGGTTAGGCTGCGGCAATGCGACGCTGGTGCGCAGAATACCTTCTTCATGCAGGTTATGGGTCAGCGGATAGAACACGGACTTGCCATCGTGCCCACGCGCACCAACCAAAGACACCTCGCCAGAGAAGTTAATACCTTGTTCGACGATGCATTCACCGTAGGCATCTGCCGGCAACTCGGCTTCCTGGCCTGGGCGTAAACGCCATTGGCCGCGACCGTCGTATCCGCCCACACGGCGTTTGACAATGGCCAGCTCACCGAGGGTGGCAAATACCTGCGGCCATTCGGCGGCGTTGGCCAGCAGCTGCCAAGGTGCGGTATCCAGACCCAGTTGATCGAGCAACTGTTTTTGCGTCAGACGATCTGCCAAACGCGGGAAAATATCGCGGTTGACGAAACTATTATGGGTCGCTAATTCGCGCGTCAGTGCCGTTTCCGGCCAGCGTTCGATCTCGGCGGTGATCACACTGTTTTGATAAGGCACAGCTTCCGGTTCGGCGTCGATGCCAACCGGATAGACGGCGATACCCAGCGGTTCACCGGCCTGGCGCAGCATGCGCCCCAACTGACCATTGCCCAGTACGCAAACCGGCTTCATGCTTCCTCCCGCGGATCCGGGTTGTTCAGTACGTCGTCGGTCTGCGCTTGACGCCAGTCTGCCAGGCGTTGTGCCAGCAGCGGGTCGTGCAGTGCCAGAATTTGCGCTGCCAAGAGTGCGGCATTAGCGGCGCCGGCTTTGCCGATCGCCAGCGTACCGACGGGGATACCACGTGGCATTTGTACGATGGAGTACAGGCTATCTACGCCACTCAATGCGGCGCTTTGCACCGGCACACCCAGCACCGGTACCAGAGTTTTCGCGGCCAGCATGCCTGGCAGATGCGCAGCACCGCCCGCACCGGCGATGATCACGTCAAAGCCATTGGCACTTGCCTGTTCGGCGAAGCTGAACAGCTTATCTGGCGTACGATGAGCGGAAACGACTTCGACATGGAACGGGACATTGAGCGAGGTCAGGACGTCGGCCGCAAACTGCATGGTGGCCCAGTCACTTTTCGATCCCATTACAATTGCGATTTTAACCCCAGCGTGGGTGGCTGAAGCGGCGTTGGCTCCCATGGGTGTAAGGCTCCTGTAATTGTACAAACGACGGCCGGTTGCCTGCGGCGGGAGGCCGAATGAGGGCGTAGAGCATACCATGAGCGCACGGCAAGGAAAACGGTTGCGTCGCCAGTTTTCACCGTCAAAAGCGCGAATTTTTTACTCGCGCAATATGTCAGGAACTTAGAAGGGGAATTGGATCAATTCGACGGCGTCAGCGCTGACTTTGATCATTGAGCCTTCAACGTGCCAGGCACCCAGTACTGCGCGGTGGGCTTTACCGTTGCTCAGCGTCAGATCATGCACGGCTGGACGGTGTGTGTGACCGTGGATCATCCAGTGAACGTTGTGTCGTAACATTGCCTGTTCAACCGCTTGCGGGTTGACGTCCATAATAGATTCAGACTTGTATTGGTTGCTCTGTTGGCTACGTGCGCGCATTTTGGCGGCGATCTTAAGACGCCAACGCAACGGCATTGCCAGAAACAGCCGTTGGATCCAGGTGTTATGCACTTTGCTGCGGAATTCTTGGTATGCATGATCGTCGGTACAGAGTGTGTCACCGTGCAGGATCAGTATTTTGCGGCCGTACAGGTCCAGCACCTTTTCTTCCGGCAGCAGCTGCATACCGCTGGCGCGGGCAAAGCGTTTGCCAACCAGAAAGTCACGATTACCGTGGATAAAATAGCAGGGCACACCAGCCTGTTGCAGCGCCTTCAACGCCGCGGCGATTTCACCGTGCAGCGGCTCGGGATCGTCATCGCCGATCCAGGCTTCGAACAGGTCGCCAAGAATGTACAGGGCGTCGGCGTGAATGGCATCTTGCCGCAAAAAGCGCAGAAAACCGGCAGTGATTGCCGGTTCCTGTGCGCTTAAATGCAGATCTGCGATAAACAGCTGGTGCATGCAGCCGCGATTACTCGCTGACGGTAACGCTGGTGATGATCACGTCTTCTACCGGCACGTCCTGGTGCATGCCGCTGCGGCCAGTTTTCACGCCTTTGATCTTGTTAACCACGTCCATGCCTTCAACAACTTCAGCAAACACGCAGTAACCCCAGCCTTGCGCGTTTTCGCCGCGGAAGTTCAGGAAGTCGTTGTCAGCTACGTTGATGAAGAACTGTGCAGTCGCGGAGTGTGGATCGTTGGTACGCGCCATTGCCAGGGTACCGATGGTGTTTTTCAGACCGTTGTTGGCTTCGTTCTTGATGGTAGCCTTGGTGTCTTTCTGAGTCATGCCAGGCTCAAAACCGCCGCCCTGAACCATAAAGCCATTGATAACACGGTGGAAAATGGTGTTGTTGTAGAAGCCGTCACGGCAGTAGTTCAGGAAGTTTTCAACGGTAACCGGCGCTTTGTCAGCAAAGGTGTTGATAACGATGTCGCCGTGATTAGTGTGGAAAGTAACCATAGTTTTAGTCCTAACAAGATGAAGTGAGATGTCACGTAGAGCGAGTGAACAATCAGACCGTCGTTATAACATATCTCCTTTAATGAGTCAGCAGCGGCTAAACCGCGCACAGTCTGTGGTAAAAGTGTTTTTGTTATATTATAACACTGGTTGTATTCCCTGATTTATCGCCGTTTTCCACGGTTCAGCTCAGCAAAGCGTGGCCTTAACCTTGCATTAGATCAGGCTTCGGGTTTCAATATGCTACTGGGTTAACCCCTAATGACCTTTTTGTTATCACGCACACCACGGAATGTCCCGATGCTAAAGATTTTTAATACCCTGAGTCGTCAAAAAGAGGAATTCAAACCCATTCATGCCGGTAAAGTTGGCATGTACGTGTGCGGGGTAACCATCTATGACCTGTGTCATATCGGCCACGGGCGTACCTTTGTTGCTTTCGACGTGGTGGCGCGTTATTTGCGTTATCTCGGCTATTCGCTGAACTACGTGCGTAATGTTACCGACGTTGATGACAAAATTATCCGTCGCGCGACAGAAAACGGCGAAAGCTGCGATCAACTGACCACGCGTATGCTGGCAGAAATGCATGCCGACTTTGATTCCCTGTTGATCGAACGCCCGGACATCGAGCCACGTGCGACCCAGCATATCGCTGAAATCATTGAGATCACCCAGCGTCTGATCGACCGTGATCATGCGTATGTGGCCAGCAACGGCGACGTGATGTTCTCCATTGACAGCGATCCGCAATACGGTTTGTTGTCACGCCAGGATCTGGATCAACTGCAAGCCGGTGCACGCGTAGAAATCGACGACGTGAAGCGCAACCCAATGGATTTCGTGCTGTGGAAGATGTCCAAGCCGGGTGAGCCAAGCTGGGAATCCCCGTGGGGCGCAGGCCGTCCGGGTTGGCACATTGAATGTTCTGCCATGAATGGTAAGCAGTTGGGTACCCACTTTGATATCCACGGCGGCGGTTCCGATCTGATGTTCCCGCACCACGAGAACGAGATTGCTCAGTCAAGCTGTGCGCATGACGGCCCGTACGTGAACTACTGGATGCACTCCGGTATGGTGATGATCGACAAAGAGAAAATGTCCAAGTCATTGGATAATTTCTTCACCATCCGCGACGTGTTGGGTTACTACGACGCCGAAACCGTCCGTTACTTCCTGATGTCTGGCCACTATCGTAGCCAACTGAACTACAGCGAAGAGAACCTGAAACAGGCACGCACGGCATTGGAACGTCTGTACACCGCGCTGCGCGGTACCGATGCCAACGCTCAACCGGCGGGCGGTGAAGTATTTGAAAGCCGTTTCCGCGAGGCGATGGACGACGATTTCAATACGCCGGAAGCGTATTCAGCCCTGTTTGATTTGGCGCGTGAAGTTAACCGCCTGAAGGCTGAAGACCTGAATGCAGCTAATGGGTTGGCAGCGGAATTACGCAAGCTGGCGAAGGTGCTGGGCCTGTTGCAGCAAGAACCAGAATTGTTCCTGCAAAGCGGTGCACAAGCTGACGATGCTGAAGTGACAGAGATTGAAGCCTTAATCAAGCAACGTAACGATGCCCGTAAAGCTAAAGATTGGGCGCTGGCGGATGCTGCGCGCGATCGCTTGAACGAGATGAACATCGTGCTGGAAGATGGCCCGCAGGGGACGACCTGGCGCCGTAAGTAATTCGCGTTAGGTTAACAAACAAAAAAGGCGCTGGGGTTTACTCAGCGCCTTTTTCTATGGAGCGGGGTTTACGGCTTAACAACCACCTTGCCGCCGTTAAACTCCACGACCTGATCGGCAACGATTTTGCAGCGCTTACGCGTTTCAACTTTACCGTTCACTTTCACCTGCCCATCGGCGATGACTTCTTTGGCGGCACCGCCGCTTTCGCACCAGCCCTGGAACTTGAGCAGATCGCACAGTTCGACGTGCGGGTGATTTTCCAGATTAAAAGTTTCCATACTGCCTTACTTATTTAGGTTGAACGTCGTGATAAACCTCGCAGGCCTGCAAGGTATTTTGGATCAGTGTAGCAACGGTCATTGGGCCAACGCCACCCGGAACCGGCGTAATATAGGCAGCTCGCTCACTGGCGGCATCAAAATCTACGTCCCCGACCACTTTACCACTTTCCAGACGGTTAATGCCGACATCAACGACGATGGCACCCGGTTTAATCCAGTCGCCTGGAATAAAGCCCGGTTTACCGACCGCAACGACCAGCAGATCGGCGTTTTCAACGTGGTGGCGCAGATTTTTGGTAAAGCGGTGCGTCACCGTCGTCGTGCAACCCGCCAGCAGCAGCTCCATGCTCATTGGGCGACCGACGATGTTGGACGCGCCAACCACCACGGCATTCAGACCGTAGGTATCGATGTTATAGCGCTCTAGCAACGTCACGATACCGCGTGGCGTACATGGACGCAGCTTAGGCGCGCGTTGGCACAGGCGGCCGACATTGTACGGATGGAAACCGTCGACGTCTTTATCCGGATGTATGCGTTCCAGCACTTTGACGTTATCGATGCCAGCGGGCAGCGGCAACTGCACTAAAATGCCGTCGATCTCGCCGTCGGCATTCAGCCGATCGATCAGCGCCAGCAATTCGGCCTCACTGGTGGTGGCAGGTAGATCGTAGGAGCGGGAGATAAAGCCCACTTCATCACAGGCGCGACGCTTGCTGGCGACGTAGATTTGTGAGGCTGGATTTTCGCCAACCAGCACTACCGCCAGACCTGGAGCACGTTTACCGGCAGCCAGACGTTGTTTAACTTGCTCAGCCACTTCGTTTCTAACCTGCTGCGCAATCGTTTTACCATCAATAATCTTTGCTGACATCAGTGAGGAAATCCATCAATTAAGAAAAGCGGGGAATGACGCTATTTTGTCAGAAGCGGAGCGCGCTGTCAGGCGTTGAATCGCGATCGATGGCGTTTGCTGGGCGTGATTTACGCTTTTTTTATACCAACAGAATGATCCTCTACGCCTTTTTTACCTTGTGCCACGTAAGCTGCAATCAGTGAGATTGCGGTACGGGAGGAGAAATCATGATGGTCATCACTCGGTTACACTCTTTGCACCAGCCCATCGATAGTCTGGCGTATCCACCAAGACACGTGGGGGAAACCGTGTTCGATTCGTCATTACACCCGGCAGACGTTGCGCAGTTGATTGCGCTGCATCAACGTGCTGCACACAAAGCACCGTCCTCATGGATAACGCGTCTGAACGCACTGTGCCGGAGGTTGCACGCATGATAAGCATCAGAGGGGTGGGGCTTATGCTACTGGCATGGGCCCCGATGGGTCAGGCTTCACTCAATGCCGCACCGGTGAGTGCTGCGTTAAGCCAGCCGCTGTCGGTTGCCTGCAATCTACTGGCGACTGAACATGCTGATTGGGGCAATATCAATGCAATGGTGCATTCAGCACGCATTTGCCTGCAGCGCCCTACGGAGCAACAATCAGAACGTCTTATCGAACCGGCCAATTCCGGCCTGGCTCAACGCAGCGCTGACTCGCCGCTGGATTTAATACAAAACAAATGATGATGTTAACGCCGTGGGCGGGGGCAGTAATGGTTGAAAAAACGCCATAAAGCACGGCTGCCGCCGTAACGTTATGAAAAGGCATTGACTCAGTAACCCCTGACCGTATAATCCCACTCCGCAACTTCCGGTTGCCGCATCCCCATGCGCCCTTAGCTCAGTTGGATAGAGCAACGGCCTTCTAAGCCGTAGGTCACAGGTTCGAGCCCTGTAGGGCGTACCATTTCGATTCAATCAGTTACGCAAAACCCCCTCACTAAATCATCGGCTTTGATAACCGACAGGATGAGATCCAGCTCAGAGAGAATATTGCGATATAGATATTCATATTCTTTATCCCGTTGCTCACTCTCACCTACACCTGGCAGATCTACCAGTATCAGGCTATGGTCACCAGTGTTCAGACGAAATCGCAGTACGTCACGGGGTCAGGTGTCGTTGAGAGCGACCCCTATCGCACGGCCAGACAGACTCGATATTGCTAGAGCGACGCAGCCGTTTGTTAGTGCAGATTAAACAGTGGATTTTAGTGGCTCAGGACACTCATCTATTCATCGTTGTGTGACCTTTGAGACAACGATCACCAAGTGATGCTCAGCTTCTTAATAGATAACGTTCATGGGCTGTATATGGATACAGTGTCAATGACAAGGAGCCTCACATGGCAAATCTGATTATTAGCGAAAACAACGACATTACTTTGACCCCAGAGCAAGCTAAGACTCTTACTAAGGTTGAAGTCGCAGGCCAGTTTGAAAATGCTGTATTGCTGAACAAATACCTTGGCCGCATGTCAGTGCCAATGGAACCAGGTACTGAATTCGATGAGGTTCTGAACACAGTTCCTGCATACTCGCTGGCTATCTCTGTCGATGGGCGTTGTTTTTCTGGCGTAGGTGCTCCGACAGTATCAGCCGCAGGAGACACCTGGGAATTCAAGTATCCATTTATCCTGCTCGAAAGCTACGCAGAGCAGGTAACTACCCAACACATTCCGGTTTCGCAACCGGCATAACCAAAGTAAATCAATCCCGGCTTATGTCGGGATTTTTTACGTTCATTATCCGCTACCGGGTAATGAACCCTGCAAGGGGGAGGCATGGTGATTACGTCAGCCTTGGTATTCGGTCGGTCCTTTTCTACTTCTACGGCGGTAAGATCCGCACAGTCTTGATGGATGCATTTCTCACCGGCTTCATAAGGATATTAGCCGAGGCTGAGGAGCAGTATTTAGCCGGCCATCGAACCAAAAAGTGCACCGACGCCTGATGAAACACCCATCGCCAGAGCACTCCAGAAAGTAATGCGAATAATGCCGGGGCGTATGGGTGCACCGCCTGCTTTAGCGGCAACGCCACCCAGAATGGCCAGAGATAGCAATGCTGAAAGGGCAATTGCTGGGATCGCCCACGGGCCCGTGACAATCACGGCGACCAATAAGGGTAAGATTGCCCCAGCCGAGAAACTCGCAGCAGAGGCCAAAGCCGCCTGCAAGGGGCGGGCTGTAGTGATTTCCGATATGCCTAACTCCTCACGCGCATGTGCGGCTAAAGCGTCATGGCTCATCAGTTTTTCAGCCACTTGTTTTGCCAGCGTAACGTCCAGACCACGATGGACATAAATTGAGGTTAACTCGCGAAATTCACCCTGAAAATCGGCATCCAACTCGGCCTGTTCTTCCGCCAGGGCGGCTTTCTCGGTGTCTGACTGAGAGGATACGGAGACATATTCGCCAGTTGCCATCGACATCGCCCCGGCAACCAAACCGGCAATGCCGGTTAGCAGAATACTTTGGTGGGTGACGTTGGCCGATGCTACCCCGAGCAGCAAGCTCGCAGTAGATACGATCCCATCATTAGCGCCAAGGACTGCGGCTCTGAGCCAACCTATCTTCTCTATGCTGTGTCGTTCTCTGTGCATGATGGCGTTCCCTTTTTACGGCGCTGCCTGTCAGCGGGTTGTGTTCGGCCTCTTTAGTTTAGCGTGGCTTTTCGGGCGGCTGCCGGCAGGACAATGCGTGAGTATTCTCTGTCTGGGTTCAGGTATCTGAAGGGGGAACCCGTGGTTCACGGGCGGAGTACGCAGAATGTAATTTTTCCGGAAAAGATTCACGGACTTTTTCGCGATGATTGAGTCGCCATTTACCTCTTCTCGGCAATGATGACACCGCGTCTCCACATTGTGTGGAACAACTCGGTGGAATGTGGCTATGTCACTGCAACAAATATCAAATACTCCCTTGATGAACAACAGGGTGAAGGGCATCGGCTATAGGCATTATGCGTATCTGATCGTGATATTCGCGGCGGTTATTCGGTTTATTTCTTTAACCGACAAATATTTTTGGTGTGACGAGGCATCCAGCGTTCTGACCAGTCGTTATGACGTGGGGGCATTGTTGTACCACGCTTCTTTTGACGTTCATCCCCCGCTTTATTATCTGTTACTGCATGGTTGGATGTCCCTGTTCGGTGACAGTATCCTGGCGGTCCGTTCGCTCAGTTTGGTATTTGGCGTCATTACGGTCGCATTGACGATCAAACTGACCCGCTGGATTGCCGGCAAACGGGCAGCGCTACTGGCGGGTTGGTTAGTCGCGATCATGCCGATGGCAGTGCGCTACAGCCAGGAAGCGCGAATGTATGCGCTGATGGGCATGTTGACGATTGCAGCCACCATGGCGTTGATGATGTGGCTGAAAAAACCGGACAACCGCCGCTATTTGTTCGCCTATGCGTTGCTGGTGACGCTGAGTTTTTATACCCATTACTTCACCATTTTTGCTTTATTCAGTCATTGGATAGTATTGCTGGCTTTATCGTTCCAGCGTGATGAGCCAGTGAATTATCTCAAACAACCGGCCTGGTGGTTGGCCAACCTGGCGATAGGGTTGGCCTATATCCCATGGCTGTTAGTGCTGTTCGATTTGTTGACTCATATTGCAGAATTGAGAGTTGGCGGGGATGTGGGGTGGATACCTCAGGTTGAGTGGAGCGACTTACCCGCTATGTATTGGCGCTTTTTCGCCGGTAATGATGGCCGAGGCTATCCTGGGATAATTTTTTGGCTATTGCCGCTGTGCTTCGCCGGGTTGTCGTATTTGTGGCTGCGGGGGCGGCAAAGCGACAGGAAATATCCTTTGCTGTTGCTGTGCAGCGTATTTCTTCCGGTGACCCTGCTGTTTATCATTTCATTGCGTACACCCTTGTTCGTCGACCGTTATTTGTTTTTCGCCTCATTAGGTATTCCGATCATCCTGGCCATTTTAATTACGGAAAGCGAAAATAAAGCCTATAGGATCTCATTACTGTTGCTGGTCGGTTTGTTGTTCGGTAGTGGGCTACAGAATGATTATTCGTCAGACAAAGATCAGTTTAAGGGGATGGTGCACTATATCAACAACGGCTACCAGCCTGGGGATGCCGTTGTTGTCAGTAATATGTTTAATTACCTGAGCTACGTGTATTACAACAAAAAAGATTATCGTGCATTGTTGTATACGCCGGCCAAGCCCAATGGGCTTTCCGGTAAACCCAATGCCTACGGGTTCGGTACCTTTTTCCACGATCGGGCGGCGCAAACTTACGTCGATAATCTGAAGTCCTTGTCTGCGACCCATCGTCGGGTTTGGTTGGTCAGCGGCGGTGATTTCAATCAGGATTTTGGTCGCACGCAGCCGGGGTGGGTCAATACAAGCACCTTTAAAAGCGGCGGATTCGAGTCACGGCTGTTTGTGGTTCACTCCGCCAGATAATAAGTGGATGCCACCAGCGCACGTATCCGCTCCATCAGCCACAGTAACGCGGGGTCCTGACTGCGCTTGTGATGCCACAGCATGGCCACTTCGAAAGGTGGGAGATCTAGCGGTAGCTCGCTGTGCTTCAGGCCGTAATCCTGACTCCAGATTTTGCCCAGCCCTTCAGGTACGGTGGCCAGTGCCGGGCTGCGCTGCAGGATCAGCGGCAGTGTGGCGAAGTGCGGGCTGGTGTAACGCACCATACGCTGCAGCCCATGAAGGGTCAGTTGTTCATCGATAGCGCTGGTGTTTGCGCCACGGTAGGAAACCAACAAGTGGTCGTTAGCAATGTAATTCGCCAGCGGCAGCGGGGTAGGCAGGTTTAGCTGTCCCGGATGCCACAGAGTGCAGAAGCGCATCTTGGTCAACACTTCTCGCTGCAGCCATTTAGGCCCGGATGGTGCGACGGAAATGGCCAGGTCAATACGATCCTGTTCCAGTGCATCACTGTCCTGGAATGGATCGGTGGCCACCACGTTTAGAGTGATACCGGGTGCCTGCTGTTTCAGGTCAGCCATTAGCGCGGGCATCAGCCACATTTCGACCCAATCGGCCATGCCTATCCGGAAGCTGTATTGCGCCGTGGCGGCAACGAAATTGGGTGGCTGGAATAGCACCTGCTGCATCTCTTCCAGCAGGGGTGTCAATGCCAGCACCAGCGTTTGCGCCCTTGGGGTGGGTTCCATACCCTGAGCGGTACGGATAAACAGTGGGTCATTGAACATGTCACGCAGACGTGCCAGTGCACCGCTGACGGCCGGTTGCCCCAGATACAGCTTTTCTGCTGCCCGCGACACGCTGCGTTCACGAAACAGTACCATCAGTACCGTCAGTAGGTTCAGGTCGATACGACTAAAATCATTTTCTCTGATGTTCATAATCATTCCAATCAATTTGAATGATGTTAACTGCCGCTACCATAATCTCCGTCAGCGTTAAAGGCGACGCATTTTTCTAACTGAAGGGGATGTTATGAAGCTGCTTTCTGCGCTGGCATTTGCCGGCTTACTGTTGACGGGGGCCGCCGTGGCGGAGCCGCAGGTCCAGGCACCGGGTTATTACCGCATGCCACTGGGTAAATTTGTCATTACCGCCGTGTCCGACGGCACGGTGACCATTCCGCTCGATAAATTGTTGACCCATATCTCGCCGCAGGCGCTGAAGCAAAGGATGGCCCAGGAGGCGATGACGCCGCAGGCGGAAACTTCAATCAACACCTTTGTTATTGATACCGGCAAGCAGCGAGTATTGGTTGATACGGGGGCCGGACCGTTATTCGGCAAAGCCGGTGGGCACTTGTTGGAAAATCTCCGTGCGGCGGGGTACCCAGCGGAAACCCTGGACGCGGTGCTGTTGACCCACATACATGGCGATCACTCTGGCGGAGTGTCGTTAAACGGCAAACCGGCATTTCCTAATGCGCTGGTTTATGTCGATAAAAAAGACGTGGATTTTTGGTTGAACACGGCCAATCTCAGCAAGGTGGAGGCGAGCCAGAGGCATACCTTCAAGGAGTCGGCAGATTCGCTTAACCCGGTGATCGCCGCCGGTAAGCTGAAAACCTTCACTGCGCCACTAAAAGTACTGGACGGTATCCAGGCGCTACCGGCACCGGGCCACACGCCGGGTAGCGTGGTCTATCGGGTCGAAAGCGAAGGGCAAACGCTGGTATTGTGGGGCGATATCATTCACGCCAAGGCGGTGCAAATGCCGGACCCTGAGGTGGCGATCCACTTTGATGTGAACCAGCAGCAGGCAGTGCAAACCCGAGAGCGTATTTTGGCACAGGTGGCGCGTGAGGGCGATTGGGTGGCCGCAGCCCATATCTCATTCCCCGGACTGGGCCATGTGAAGGCCGAGGGCAACGGCTACCGCTGGGTTGCCGCCAACTATACCACTCAGCTTTCGCACTAAAGGCGGTGAGGTGTTGAAGACACTATTTTTCGTCAGGAAGGAAATAGTGGCCGCATTTAGGGCAAATCATGGTGATGTTTTTACGCACTTTCCGGCGATTTTGTTCAGAAACGTGAGCGCACTTTGGACAGGTCATTTTTACTGATGTGTCGCTGAACATCTTAAGGGCTTCAAAGATAGACATATCTTTCACCGGGTCGATGTAGGGAAACTCACTCTACCATTCAGCGTCATCAATAGCCCTTTACTGATGATTTATTCATCATTTCTGTGAGCGCGATGGGGGAATTTTTGCTGCCATGAACACAGGGCGCTGCAGTAAAAATGTCACATTTCCATCCGGCGTTACATCTGCCGGATCAACCTTACGCAGGGATGACAGTTCTATACATTGAGGCTGGTAGTTTAACAGCTACCCGATGATGTTGTGTGTTATCCATTCCCTGTAGTGTAGTACCCATCCCTGTTAAGTTTATCCCGCCTTGAGCGGGATTTTTTTTATCTGCATGAAATCACGAGTTCTCCAAACATAATGTCGCGTGAGGCCTGCAACGCCAAAAAATCATGAGGGAAACCTAGCTCAACGGCGCTGGCGATTTCCAGCCGTTGCCATTGATCTTCCGTTAGTCTGACATCCAACGCCCCCAGATTATCTTCCAGCTGCGCCTGTGTGCGTGCGCCAATAATGGGGGCGGTTACCGCCGGATTTCGTAACGTCCAGGCCAGGGCCACTTGCGAAGGACTGAAGCCGGACGCGTCGGCCAATGATTGCACTGTTTCGGCAATAGAAATATTGCGTTCGGTGAGCATACCTTTATTGCGTATCATAGCGCGTCGGGTACCGCTTTCTTCCTCCAATGGCTGCAGGTCTTGTCGGCTGTATTTACCGCTTAATATACCCCCAGACAGCGGCGACCAAGGGATAACACCCAAACCTAATTCACGTGCCATCGGGATCAGCTCGCGCTCTACGGTGCGTTCCAGCAGGCTGTATTCGATCTGTAGGCCAATCAACGGTGACCAACCGCGTAAATCGGCCAGTGTTTGCATTCTGGCAGCTTGCCAGGCAGGAAGATCCGAAACCGCCAGGTACAGCACCTTACCGGCATGCACCAGATCATCCATGGCGCGCATAATCTCTTCTACCGGAGTGGTGAAGTCCCAGGCATGCAGATACAACAGATCGATATAATCGGTGTTCAGGCGCCGCAGACTTTCCTCCACCGAGTGGATCATACTTTTGCGGTGGTTACCGCCCGAATTAGGGTTGTCTATCTGCATGGGGAGCGTGTATTTGGTGGCAATCACCAAGCGATCGCGGCGTCCGGCTGCGAATTTTCCCAAAAAGCGCTCGGCGCTGCCTTCGGTGTAGCGGTTGGCGGTATCGATGAAATTGCCGCCGCGTTCGACATAAACGTCAAACAGACGGCGAGCCTCTGCCTGTTCCGCCCCCCAGCCCCAGTCGGTGCCGAAGGTCATGGTTCCAAGAGCTAATGGGGAGACTCGCAGGCCGGAACGGCCGAGTAGGCGGTAGTGGTTTAGGGCCAGTGATGTTTGCATCAGGTGTTTCCTCTGTGGTTTTTCTCAAGGATAGGCCCCGTCGAGCGTGTATTGAATACGCTATAATCTTCATGAATTATTAAGGATGGAGAGCATAATGAGAGGGAGTGACTTTGCAGAACTGCGCGCCTTTGCTGCCATTGTTGAATATGGCAGCTTTGCCCGTGCGGCCGCGCAATTGGGTATGTCCGCTTCAGCGCTTAGCCAAACGCAGCGTAATCTGGAAGCTCGGCTGGGTGTGCGCCTGTTGAATCGCACGACCCGCAGTGTGGCTCTGACTCAGGCAGGGGAGCAGCTGTTGGCCCGACTAAGGCCGGCGATGGCTGAGATTGAGTCTGCTGTTACACAGACTGCGGCATTACGGTTGCAGCCTGCAGGCACCCTGCGGCTCAATGCGTCCAGTCTGGCGGCTATCCATTATTTGGCCCCGTTGTTGGCCCCGTTTAATGCACACTATCCTGACATCATTGTGGACCTGAGCGTGGAGGATCGGCTGGTAGACATTGTGGCAGCCGGTTTTGACGCGGGTGTGCGCCTGCATGAGCGGCTGCCGAAAGATATGGTGGCCGTAGCACTGGGTGACAAACAGCGGATGTGCGTGGTGGCTTCTCCCACTTATTTGGCACGCTTCGGAACACCGCAAACACCCGATGCGTTGCGCCAGCACCGCTGCCTGAATACTCGCTGGCCGACCAACGGCAATCTTTACCGCTGGGAATTCGAGCGTGATGGGGAAGTATCGGAGATCGCAGTGGAAGGCCCGCTAATTGTGGACGATCCGCAGGTTCTGATTCGTGCGGCAACTGATGGGCTGGGCATTGCCTATTTATTTGAGAGCCAGGCTAGCGAAGCCTTGCGAGCGGGGCGGCTATTATCGTTGTTGACGGCCTGGACGCCGCCGTTTCCTGGTTTTTACCTTTATTATCCTGCCAATCAGCAAATGCCACGCCCACTTCGCGCGTTTATCGATTTCGCACGGCAGCAAAGTGTGACGGTTGTGGGGGGATGAGCAGCGTCCGGTTTTTTTGAATAACTCTGTCAGATAAATTTGGTATTCACTCCAGGGCCAGTTGATTAGATTGGATCAGAGTAACTTCGAGTGCCGTCGGCATTCTAATGCAATGACCTGGAGTCCATTATGGCGAAGACAGTGGTTATCTTTCATTCCGGCTACGGCCACACCGAGCGTTTGGCAAAAGTTGTCGCGCAAGGGGCAGAGGCAGAACTGATCGCTATCGATCAGGAAGGCAATATCAGCGATGAAGCCTGGCAGAAACTGGATGAGGCGGATGCAATCATCTTTGGTTCACCGACCTATATGGGTGGCCCATCCTGGCAATTCAAGAAGTTTGCTGATGCCAGTTCAAAAGCCTGGTTTAGCCGCAAATGGCAGGACAAGGTTTTCGGTGGGTTTACTAACAGTGCCAGCCTGAATGGCGACAAGCAAGTGACGCTGATCGCGTTGCAAACGCTGGCTTCGCAGCATGGTGGTCTGTGGGTCAGCCTGGGATTGATGCCTGCTAATACCAAATCGGCACAGCGCACCGACGTAAACAATCTGGGTGGGTCAGTCGGGCTATTGGTGCAAACACCCGCCGACGCCAGTGTGGATGAGATGCTGTCGGGCGATTTGGAAACTGCCAGCTTATACGGCCAACGTGTTGCGGGCTTTGCTGCCAAACTGGCGTAACGGTTAATCCCCTTTTCGTCAACGAAGGGGGGGTATTGCCCTCGCATTGTGCTTTTATAGGCATGGCCTTGCTCATTTTCTCTACACAATTGACGCGTAAAATGCTGCGTGTTATTAGCCTGCTTGGGCTAACACTGCATTTCGTACAAATATTCCCGGTTCCTAGACCGGGTTTTTTGTTGCTAAGGTGTGCTTAAGCTTCTGGCGATACAATGAGCAGCAACACAGGCATGCAATGGCTGTGTCGTAACTGTCGATTAGCTGCTCTTCAAGCGAGCCCGCACTGTGCGGGCTTTTTTTATGAATTGCGCTTCTGGGCGAGTTACAGGAAAATATTGGCCAGCAGAACAGCAAGGTGGCAAATAATACCCTCCTTTATTTTATGGTTTTTGTGTTAATGCTGTCTGACATGGGTTTGCGCTATGCTGATAGATATCTCTGGGTATTATTGTCGGGCGAGCTGCCATTTATTTCGTTTTGAATTGTCTCTATTTTTTACGTTAAGGTCCGGTTGTCATGTCTTCCTCATTATGTTTGTCGGGGGAATATGCGTAGAATTTCTCTGGTTATTATCAATATATGGGTAAGGCGATGAACGCCAGAATAAACACCAAACATAGCCTGCCTGCCGCCGTCCAGTTGATCACACTTTTTCTGCTGGCATTTTTACTTTCACTGCTGGGTATTTTTACTCGCCCAATAGGCTCACTTTCCCTGTTTTGGCCGGTGAATGCGATTTTGCTCGGCCTGTTATTACGCAAGCCTGCTTATGCCACCCCGGCGGGGTGGGTCATCACCTATCTTGGGATGATTGCGGCTGATTTGGCTAATGGTGAAAGCCTGTCACTGGCTATGTGGCTTAATGCTTGCAACATGTCGCTGATTGGTACTGGTTATGCCGTAATGCTGATGCTGCCGAAGTCGCAGCGCCGGATGGGTAAACCTCAGGCAATACTGTATATGTTTACCGCTAGCCTGAGCGGGGCGGCCGTGGCTTCGACTTTGTCGATATTGCGTAACGAAAGCCTGTACAACAACACGGCGGTGATCGCCTGGCTGGCGTGGTTCAGCGAACAATTCTCAACCAATTTACTGTTATTGCCGGTGCTGCTGGCGGCACCGCGGCTCAAGCAACTGCTGCGAATGCAGATCAACTACCGACTGCGTGGCAGTATGCCGCTGTTTGCCCTGTTGTTTTCGTTGGCGTTCAGTGTGTATATCGGTGGGCCGGGCGCCATTGCCTTCCCTATCCCGGCGTTGTTGTGGTGCGCGGTGCGTTACCAGCTGTTCACTGTGACCTTGCTGACACTGCTGACGGGCATGACCGAGATCAGCAGCATCTCCGCCAACCTGATGCTGTATGAAACGCCGAACAACCACAATGCGTTTCTCGATACGCTGATGTCGGCCCGCCTGGGGATCGCCATGTTGGTTATGGGGCCGCTGATCCTGGCGAGTTCGATCGCCGTTAATCGCAAGCTACTCCGGCGGCTGGAGCACAGTGCTAATCACGACTTCCTTACCGGGGTACTGGCGCGTAACGCACTGACGCGCAAGGCGGGCGAGTTGTTGGAGCATAAACATAAGTCGAAAGAGGCGGTGTCGCTGCTGCTGATCGATATCGACCATTTCAAGCAAATTAACGACACTTACGGCCATTTGGTTGGCGATCAGGTATTGGCTTCCTTTGCGCATGTCGTTCGGCGCGAGCTGCGTCACGATCAGCTCTTTGGCCGCTTGGGTGGGGAAGAGTTTGCCATCATGCTGCCGCGTGCGCTGGCGGCGCAAGGGTTGGCTTTGGGGGAGCATTTGCGGCAATTGGTAGAAAAGGCTGATGTGTATCCCAGAGGGAAAACGCCGTTAAACATTACCATCAGCGTCGGCGTTGCCAGTTTGGCGATGAACGAAGTGAAGTCGCTGGAACAGCTCATGAATATGGCTGACATCGCGCTTTATCGCGCCAAATCGCAAGGGCGTAACCGTGTTGAGTCGTTTAATGTGGTCAGTGGCAACAGTGTTGGCCACATTATGTTCAAGTAGGTTTTTTAGTTCTGTTTGGGTTCAAATTCCGTGCCGCAGTTTGGGCAGATCAGCATGACATTTTTTCGTAGCGTGGCGCATTTTTGGGTGGTGACGTAAGCGCATTTAGGGCAGGCGATTTTAGTCGAGCGGTTAATGAAGCTTTTAACACTACTGGTATCAGACATAATGAATGGCCTGTGTCAGGTGAAAACCCACGCTAACACAGGTGATATCAAATTGCTTTGAATGTTTTATACCCGTCGCCTTTCAAGCTGCAGCGTTGTTACCTGCACTATTTCCCCCCAGTTACTTACTGAAGTAAGCGCCTGGGGATGAGCTAGCTGGGCGCCTAGCTGCAACTCGAAATTCATAGGGTATATGCGGCTGGCGGGGGGTGTGATTACAGGCTTTTCAGCACTTTCAGCGTTTCATCCATGTCGATCTCGTGCTCCGAGAAAGTGTAGGTGTCGTTCTGGAACGTGGTGATTGTCAGCATACGCAGCGTCTGCATGGTTTGCGCCGCATCTTCGGACTGTGGACGAATGCGATTCATCAACAGGCCTACAGACAGCACCGTGTTTTCTTTATCCACGTCCGCTTTCACCGGCACTTCTTTGGTGAAGGTGTTGAAGGATTTAATGCTGGTGATTTTGATTCTTTCGTTGGCGATGATGATGTACTTGCTCGATGCCAGTACCTTGACCGCAAACGCCGAAGGGCCCTTGGTATTGTTGGTCGGCTCGAAAGTCACCGCCGCGTTTTTCTTGATCAGCTCCGGATTCTGCACTTTAATCACGTGAAAATAACGATTTTCCCCGTTCTCATCGGTAATAAAGCCGAAGCCTTTGTCTTCAAAAAAAGTCGTTATCTTGCCGTTCATCATCATTCTCATAAAGTCGTTCAATACAGTGCTTATGATAGCGCGGAATGCCTTGCAGTGACAGATTGTGTGCCCAGCATTTGATAATGCAATAACGGCATTTAGCGGGTTTCTGCCCGCATGCTATTTTCAGCCTGACGTTATTCATTTCTGACAAGGAAAATAGATGGGAATTAAACGGCTAAATCATGCGGTTCTGTATGTCAGCGACGTGCAGCAGAGCGCGGATTTTTATCATCAGGTTCTGGGTTTTAAGCTTAAAGCCACCGATAACCCTGACAAAGCAGTGTTTACCCAAGCCGCTGATTCAGAAAACGATCACGACCTGGCGTTGTTCAGCAAGAATCTGGGGCAGCAGCGAGCGGGGGTATTTCGTGCGAACGGTGAACCGCCGGCGGAAAATGAGCCACCTGCCGGGCTGTACCATTTGGCGTGGGAAGTCGATAGCCTGGAAGAACTGGAGCGCATTCGCGATCAGTTGGCACAACGCGGTATTCTTGGGCTTGAGGAAGACCATGGCGTGCATAAGAGTATTTATGGCCACGATCCGGACGGGTTGCTGTTTGAAGTGACCTGGTTTATTCCGGCTGCGTTGCTGACGGAACAAGATCGTAACCAGCGGGGTATCAAACCGCTGGATTTCGATGCCGAAAAACGCCGTTTCGCAGTGGCATGAATAAGTGGGGCGCGTTTTGCGCCCCACCGGTTACAGCACCTTGTTGAGAAAATTGATGGTGCGATGATGCTGTGGATGGTTCAGTACTCGACGCGCATCGCCCTGTTCGACAACCTTTCCATCGACCATAAACACAATCTGATCCGCTGCCTCGCGCGCAAAGCCAATCTCATGGGTTACCACCACCAGCGTTACGCCCAGATCCGCCAGTCCTTTGATCACATCCAAGACTTCCCCAACCAGCTCTGGATCGAGTGCGGAAGTGGGTTCATCAAATAGAATGACTTTGGGGTTTAATGCCAGTGCGCGGGCAATGGCGATGCGCTGTTGTTGACCGCCGGACAAATGGCGTGGATAAGCGTCGGCTTTGTGGCGCAGACCAACAGTGTCCAGCAGCTGATAGGCGACGTCTCTGGCCTGTGCTCGCGAGTAAATTTTATGGACTACCGGCGCCTCAGTGATGTTTTCCAGTACCGTTAGGTGAGGGAACAGATTGAAGTTCTGGAATACATAGCCGACATTGATGCGCTGTTTGAGAATGGCCTTCTCTTTTAGCTCATACAGCTTGTCCCCCTTGCGGCGATAGCCAACGTAATCACCGTCGATACGGATAAACCCTTCGTCGACGCGCTCCAGGTGGTTAATAGCGCGAAGCAGCGTAGATTTTCCTGAACCTGATGGCCCGAGAATCACCGTGACGGTACCCGGTTGCAACGTTAGGCTGACGTCGTCCAGAGCCTTGTGCTTACCGAAAAACTTGCTCACGTTACTGATTTCAATCAGGCCACGAGCAGGCACTGGCGCGATGCTGCGGACCGACGCTTCTTCGCGCAGGGCATAATAATCAATGGCTTCGGACATGGGATTCTCCTAACGTTTGAACCAGCCAGCCAGTTTCTGCCATGGCGTTGGCGGCAGTTCGCGCACCGCGCCACGGGCGAAATAGCGCTCAATGTAATACTGGATGACTGACAGCGCCGTGGTAATGAACAGGTACCAGATGGTGGCGACCATCAGCAGCGGAATGACCTGCTGGGTGCGGTTATAGATAACCTGGATGGTGTAAAACAGCTCTGGCAGTGCCAGTACGTAGACAATGGACGTTCCCTTCGCCAGGCTGATGATTTCGTTGAAGCCCGTCGGGATGATGGAGCGCAGCGCCTGTGGCAAAATAATACGGAAAGTACGGCGGTAGCCTGGCAGGCCGAGTGCGGCAGCAGCTTCATGCTGGCCGTACTCCACGCCAATAATGCCGCCGCGGATGATTTCTGCGGTATAGGCAGATTGCACCAGCGTGAGCCCGAGTACGGCGACGGAAAATTGGCTGAGGATATCAATGGTCGGGTAGCTGGCGAACACCACGGAAGTAAAGGGGATCCCCAGTGAGATGGCATCATACAGGTAAGAGAAGTTATACAGGATGATCAACACCAGAATCAGGGGGAGCGAACGGAACAGCCAGATGTATCCCCATGCCAGGGACGCCAACAGGTAAGATCGCGACAGTCGCGCCAACGCCAGCAGGGTGCCAAGGATGATGCTGAACAGGGTGCCGAGCAACGTCAGTAGCAGAGTCTGCCCCAAGCCCGACAACACTGCAGGTGCAAAGAACCATTCGGCAAATACACCCCATTCCCAGCGCTCGTTAACCGCGACTGACTGCACAATAGCCGCCAGAATAAAGACCGAAAACAGCGCGCCTACCAGCCGGAACGGGTAGCGTGCGGGCACCACTTTTAAGACTTCTTGTTTGGACATTACGGGTCTCCTGAAACAGAAAAAGGGGGAGCTTTAGGCAATCTTCCTTTCGGGTGCACAACAGAGCGCATCCGCTGTTATCAGGCTTTTACGAAACGGTAGCCGGCCGTCATAAGGCGGGCGGCTGTAGACTTCGCTGTCGATCGTGGTGTCGAACTGTGGTTGATAGCCATTGCTTAAATACAAGCCCACGGCCTCAGGCTGACGAAAACCGGTGGTCAGATAGAGTTGGCGATAGCCTTGTTCCCCCGCCAGCGTTTCCAACTGCTGCAAAACCCGTTGTGCCAAGCCCTGGCGGCGCAGATCGGCCCGCGTCCAAATGCGTTTGAGTTCAGCGGTTTGTTGATCGTAGCGTTTGAACGCCCCCATGGCGATCGGTTCCTCTGCGCGAAGCAGCACGATAAAGGCGCCCTGTGGGGGGGCGTACAGGCTCAATGGTTCCTGTTCTTGGTCACCAAAATAGTCGCCATAGCGTTGGCGGTACTCACCGAACAACCCTGCGATTACCGGCTCGATCAGCGGGTCGTCCGGCAGCGTTTGGATAAAAACGTCATTTGCCATCGGTAGGCTCCTCATCAGCCAGGTCATTGCGTAAATTGGTTGAGTGGCTGTTTCAGACCAAGGTGCTCGCGCAGCGTATCGCCGCTGTAATCGCTGCGGAACAGGCCGCGTTGCTGCAGGATCGGCACCACGCGATCCACAAAGTGGCTGAATGAATTTGGCGTGCCGCCGCTGATGATGAAGCCGTCGGCAGCATGGGTGTCGAACCAGTTTTGCAGGCCGTCCGCCACCGCTTCTGGCGTACCGCCAAATACTGGGCGCGGTGAAGCCGCCTCCAGCGCGACTTCACGCAGCGTCAGGTTACGTTCGCGAGCATTGCGCTTGATGGTGTCGGTGGTGCTGCGGAAACTGTTTTGTCCGAGTTCACCAATATCCGGGAACGGCGCATCCAGAGGGTGGCGGGAGAAGTCATAGTGTTCAAAGTAGCGCCCAAGGTAGTTGAGTGCGTTTTCGATGCTGACCAGACGTGCGGTTTCCCAATACTGACGCTCCACGTCTTCATGGTCGTCTCCGACGATCACGCTGACACCCTGGAAGATCCGCAGGTCATCCGGTTCGCGCCCTTGCTCTACCAGCTGTTTTTTGACGTCACGATAAAACGTCTGAGCTTGTTGTTGGGTATCATGGTGGGTGAAGATCGCGTCGGCGTGTTTGGCTGCTAATTGCTTGCCGTCTTCCGAGGCGCCCGCCTGAAACAGGATCGGGCGGCCTTGTGGTGTACGACCAATATTCAGTGGCCCCTGTACCGAGAAAAACTCACCCTGGTGATTCAGGGTATGGAGTTTATCGGCACGGAAGAATTCGCCGCTGTGTTTGTTGCGCACAAAGGCGTCGGCTTCCCACGAGTCCCATAATCCTTTGGTGACGTCGAGGTATTCGCTGGCAATGCGGTAGCGCAGGCTGTGCTCGGGGTGCTCTGCACGTGAGAAGTTCTTTGCCGATCCTTCCAGCGGCGAAGTCACCACGTTCCAGCCTGCACGCCCTTTGCTCAGGTGATCGAGGCTGGCGAATTGGCGTGCAACGGTAAAGGGATCGCTGTACGAAGTTGATAGGGTGCCCACTAACCCAATTTTACGCGTGGCGGCAGAGAGGGCGGCAAGCAGGGTTAGCGGTTCAAAACGATTGAGAAAATGCGGAATGGATTTCTCATTGATATATAAACCGTCAGCCACAAACACGAAATCTAATTTACCCTGTTCGGCTTTCTTTGCCGTGGCAATATTAAAATCGAGATTAATGCTGGCATCGGCGGTGGCATCGGGATGCCGCCAGGCAGACATATTTCCTGATGCGCCATGCAAAATGGCGCCAAGGCGCAATTGTCGTTGATTCTTCGCACTGTTGCTCATTGCTATCACCCTGTTAAGTGCCCCTGTGGCGCTATCTCTAGAGCACCACTATTGATGAGCAACATCAGGATGTAAAACAACAAAACAGCATATTCAAATGTTGAAAATAGCAAATATAACAGCGCAAAAATAATAAGCCGCAGCGCAGAATACACTGCGCTGCGGCTTATTCCTGGGTGAGTTTTTACACCTTGCTGGTGGCTTTTTCTGGTGCGGTAGCTAATTGTTGCAGAGTGCGTTCTGCCAACAGGTCGAAATATTGTGACGCAGGGAAAATGGCCTGTTCATCCGGGTTAAAGCGTGGATGATGCAGACCGAACTCACTGGCTGAGCCGATACTGACGAAGACGCCCGGTACGTGGTGCAGGTAAAGGGCGAAGTCTTCACCGCCCATCTGCAATTCGGCTTCTTCTACCCGGTAACCTGCTTCAGCAGCGACCGTTTTACTGAACGTTGCCCAGCGCGCGTCATTCACGACGGCAGGTGGACCGGCCTGCCAGCGCAGTTCCGCTTCTGCGCCAAGCGAAGCGGCTACGCCGTTAATCACCTGGCGGATTTTATCCGGTACCTGTCGGCGTACTTTATCGCTATGGGTACGCACTGTACCTTCCAGCTCCACGGTTTGTGGCAGGACGTTCCAGGTATTGCCGCCTTCAATGCGCGTAACGCTGACGACCAGCGATTCCAGTGAGCTAAAGCTACGGCTGGGCAGGGTTTGCAGTGCGTTGACAATCTGGCTGGCGGTCACAATGGTGTCGACGCCTTGCTCCGGTTTGGCGGCGTGAGCACCCTTGCCGGTGATCAGGATCTGGAAGCGATCAACGTTTGCGTAAAACGCACCTGCGCGGGTAGCAAAGGTGCCGGTCGGCAGTTCCGGTGCATTGTGCAAGCCGAACACGGCGGCTACGTTATCCAGCGCGCCAGCGTCGATCAGATGTTGAGCACCGTTGAAGGTTTCTTCTGCCGGCTGAAAGAAAATACGAACCGTACCGGGCAGGGTGGCCTCACGTGCTTTCAACAAGTGTGCGGCACCAAGCATGACCGAGGTATGAAAATCATGCCCACAGGCGTGCATCACCCCGCTGTTTTGCGAACTGAACGGCACGCCGGAAATTTCCTCGATCGGCAGGGCGTCAATGTCACCGCGCAGCGCAATGATTGGCCCCTTTCCACTGCCGATTTCGGCCACTACGCCGGTCTTCAGCCCCAGCGGTAAAATACGGATACCGGCCTCTTCCAGCCAGCGGGTGAGGCGGGCGGTAGTAGCAAACTCGTGATTGGACAGCTCAGGGTTCTGATGCAGTTCACGGCGGTAGGCGACGATTTTTTCGGCCAGTTGGCGGGTCATAGTCTTGGCTCACAGTGGTTAGTAAGCTTTAACCCTAGTGCAGGGCAGCCGGAAGCAAAAAGACTATCTGGTTATATTTCATAGCGATTGTGTCTGCATCACGGTGGCAACGTGCGTTGACTGTTCGTGAAACAGGCGTTCGGTCGTTGTTCGCCAGGGTTTAAAGAGGATCGGACTGCTCAATACGGTAATGGCCAAGAGGACACAGGCTTTACACCGTTCGAGATGGATTTTTTCACTTTTTATCGATTTTATGTGATCCAGGTTGTGGACAAAATCCCGTCTAATTGCTGTACTGTACTGGACACACGTTTTGTGTCTTACATTCACGTTAAAGGTAAGTTTGATGTCTAAGATTAAAGGTAGCGTTAAGTGGTTTAATGAATCCAAGGGCTTCGGCTTCATTACTCCGGAAGATGGCAGCAAGGACGTTTTCGTTCACTTCTCTGCTATCGCTAGCAATGGTTTCAAAACTCTTGCTGAAGGCCAGCGTGTAGAATTTGAAATCACGAACGGTGCCAAAGGGCCATCTGCTGCTAACGTTATCGCTATCTAAGCTACAGTAGCCGAAATTCTTAAAACCCGCTCCTTGAGCGGGTTTTTTATTATTATTTTTCGGTAACTCAGGCCGGTTGTTTACGTACCAGTAAGCTAAACAGCAGGATGGCAATGGCGTAACAGCCAACAATAGTCAGTGCCATCGACACGCTGGAAGTACCGCCCAACCCGGTGAGTGGCACACTGCATGCCCCGAGCGCAAACATGCTCACGCCGATCAACGCAGATGCGCTCCCCGCCTTGTCCCCCTGGCTTTGCATCGCTAAAGATGATGCTGTCGGGCCGACAATCCCGATCACCGCTACCGAGAAGAACAGTGGCACCATTAGCAGTCCTAGCGGTGCATGCAAACCGGCAGCCAGCAGCAACAGCAGCGATGAGATAGCCGCTAATGTTAAGCCGCCTTTCAGTACCTTTCTTTCACCAAAATGCATGCTTAGACGGCTGGCGACTTGCGCAGAAATGATCAACCCAACGCCATTGACGGCAAAGCACAGGCTGAACATTTGTGGGCTGAGGCCATAAATCTGCTGTAATACGAAGGGAGAGGCGCCGATGTAGGCGAACATGCCGGCCATGACAAAGCCTTGCGTCAGGCACAGGCCCATGAATTGGCGCTGAGTGAGCAACCCCCCCAAAGATTGCAACATTGCCAAGATCCCACCCTGGCTACGACGCTCCGCGGGCAGTGATTCGTGCAGTTTCAGGCTGGCGAGAGTAAACAGCAGTACCGCGATGGCCGCCAACGCGCCGAAAATGCCACGCCAGTCCATAAACTGCAGCATCGCGCCACCCAATACAGGTGCAATGATCGGTGCCAGGCCGTTGACCAGCATCAGCAGGGCGAAGAAGCGCGTGAGTTCGTGCCCGGAATAGAGATCGCGGGCGATGGCGCGGGAGATAACGGCACCACCTGCCCCTGCTAACCCTTGTAACAGCCGGGCTATCAGTAACTGGTCGATGTTGGGTGCCAGAGCACACCACAGGGAAGCAACCAACAGCAGTACCAGAGAAAGCAGCAGCGGACGCATGCGGCCAAGTTTGTCGCTGTAGGGGCCAAAAATCAGCTGACCGACCCCCAGCCCGAGCAGACCGGCAGTGAGGCTGAGCTGTGCCGTGGATGTTGACGTATTCAACTCTCCGGCCATTTCCGGCAGGGCAGGTAAGTAAAGATCGATGCACAGCGGCCCCAGTGAGGCAAGCAGGCCAAGTACGAGTGCGTACACCAGACGTTGTCTGGCTATGTGTCTGGTCATGAGGATTATGGTTTCCTGAACAGGTGAGAGATAGCTTGCTGGTATAGGCCGCTGAGCAGGCTGATATCGGCTTTTTGGGTGGTAAGAATGCGATAGCCGGTACCTTCGCTTAATACGGCAATAAACTCTACCCTGGCGGCGATTTCCTGCTCGCTGAAGTGTGGGTAGATCCGCTGTAGGTTCTGGCAAACATGGTGGAATAACCGTGTTTCCGCATCGCTGAGCATTTTCGCCACGCTCGGGTTACGTGTGGCCTCGGCAGTAACCTCCAACATCAACATGTGGTCGGTTTCGCTTTCACCGGGTTGTTGAAACAGGGTGCGTGCTGCCAAAGTGCCGGCGATCAGGTTGATATGATCGCCGAGATCCTCGAGCCGCCGCATTTTACTGGTGATGATACGATTAACGATCTCTTCGATGATCGCATCTTTGTTGTCGAAGTAGCGATAGATCTGGCCGACGCTCAGTTGGGAGTTTTGTGCGATTTCCGCCATGCTGGCGGCGTGAAAACCGTGCTGGCGAAAACAGAGTTTTGCTGCGTCGACAATCTGGTCGCGGCGAGCCTGTACTTTAGCCTGCCTGCTGTCGCTGGTGGATATCATGTCCCGATCCTTTGCCAAGAGAAATGCGTTTCACTTTCTGGGTGTGAACGTTCATTCTCAATTGTAATGCAACAACGGCAATAGGCAATATCACAACTGTAAAGGTCGGTGTCGGGGCGCTGAACGTCAGGCGAACAGATAAACCTTGATGAAGGTGCCAACAATCAGCAGGCACAGCAGAGTTGCGGTAACTTCAGTGGCGGTTCTTGGCAGACTAAACATCTGAGTTCTCATCCAGTGGGGGATACTGGATGAGATTATGGGCTGGGCAGATTAAGGAAACATTAAGGCAACGAAATTAGCTCATTGCCCATTAATCCAAATGACCAGCATAAACGCCAGCAGGGTCATCGCCAGCGAGCCCGCCAGGTTGAGTAACATATTGGCCAGAGCCCAGGCGAAACGCCCATCTTGCAGCAAATAGACCACTTCCAGCGAAAAGGTGGAGAAGGTGGTCAAACCGCCGCAGAAACCGGTGGTAATCAGCAGCTTCCAGGTAGGATCCAGATGCGTCATTCGAGAGAAAATGGCGATAGCGGCGCCGATGATAAAACCCCCCAGCAAATTCACCGCCAGAGTACCCAGGGGGATATGGGCATTCAGCGGGTTCATCTTCATACTGATGGCCCAGCGCAGTACGCTGCCCACACCGCCGCCAATAAAAACTGCCAGTAAAGAACTCAACATGGTCAAAACTGCCTTTCATTAAATGGGAAGTCAAACTCAGAAAGGTCCAGGCACAATGCTACGTACCCCTCTGAGAGGTTACGTAGACATCATCAGCCTGTGAAGGCGGTTATGGAGGAATGTCATCTCCGTGATTCGACGCCGCTGTTTTTGCCGCGCAGGTGGGATCTTACACCCAGCGCCGACGGTTTTGTAGTATCAAAAGTGACGTGGAAAGCAGAAATTGTCACTCTTGGTATTAATGATTGGGCACCGCGAGTTCCAGACGATTGCGGCCGTTGTTCTTCGCACGATACAACGCGTTGTCAGCGGCTTTTAACCAGTCCAGATAGCCGGTCATTTCACCGTGATAATCGGCGATGCCGGCGCTGATATTCAATCTTAGCTGTGGCGCCTCACGGAAAATAATGTCGTTCAGCCGCTCCTGAATGCGTACCAGCGCAATACTGGCTTGTTCAGCACTGGTGTTTGGCAATACGGCTCCAAACTCATCCCCGCCGTAGCGCCCAACAATATCCACTGCACGTAATCCAATTAACAGCTCTTCGGCCAACACCGCCAGGGCCTCGTCCCCCAGCGCATGCCCGAAGGTGTCGTTGATGGTTTTGAAACGATCGATATCCATCAAAATCAGTGTTGCGCTGTGCTGATAGCGCCGGCAACTGTCAAATTGGTGATGGAGCAAATGTTCCCAATGACGGCGGTTATACAGCCCTGTCAGGCCGTCACGCATGCTGATACGCAGCAGTTCCTGTTTTTTCTCCGCCAGCCGTTTGGCGGTGCGGTACGTCACCAACCCCAAGAGTGTGGGGTAGAGATAGATCATCGGCAGGCACAGATAGATCTGCAGCGCTGTGCTTTGTGGTTGAAAGGGAAAACCCAGCACGGCACCGATCGCCAGGGCACTGAACACTTGCACGGCCAATCCTTTGAGGAACAGTGATTTTCCGGCGGAGGCAATGTTGTTCATGCCCATCATCGACAGGATAACGACTGACGGTAAGGCATTGAATGCCATCATCGCCACCCACAGCCCACCAAAAAATGAATCGATCAGCAGGTTGCGGATCTCAGCCTTGAAAGGCATAGCGGAACGACGTGCCCATTGATAGGCAAGGTGTGGCCAGATAAAACCGTGGAGAACCAGCAGGCCCCATATCCAAGAAGACGTCTGCTGTGAATAAAGCACCGAGAATACACAGATAAAACCGACCCCAAGGCCGACAATGCGAGGCAGATAGGTGCGTCTGGCGAAGCTGAGGCCGGAACGTCTGGTATCAATGACTGAAGGCGTGTACATCCGGCAACTCCACAGTAAGTAGAATGACAGCGTAGCATGCAGCTAAGAAACTCAGAATAGTCTGATTAATGTTCAATGCATTTAAAATAGCATCTTGGCTCAAGATCTCACTCTGTTACATGTTGATGTTGTTTTGGCTCAGGGAAAGTAGGTAAATATTATCAGGCAAGCTTTGTTGTTTCGCTGCGTCCGCAGCGCTATATGAATAAGAAGGTGAGTATGGAAGGTCTCAGTATTACCAAACTTCTGGTGATTGCGGTGTTGATCATCTTGCTGTTCGGTACCAGCAAGCTGCGTTCTTTGGGCGCAGATTTAGGCGCTGCGCTGAAAGGCTTTAAAAAGGCGGTCGGTGATGATACGACACCGCCAGCAGCGAACACCGCTGAAAGCCAGTCCAACCCGCAGAGCGTGGAAAAGAAAGACCAGTAATGACGCTTTTGGTTGGGCAATAAAAAACGGATGCCGCAAGGACATCCGTTTTTTGGCGTTTCCGTGATGAGAAACGTAACAATTCATTGCTGCGATTACTTCACTTCCATCCCTTTTGCCTGCAAATCGGCATGGTAGGATGAACGAACAAACGGACCGCATGCGGCATGGGTGAAGCCCATAGCCATCGCTTCTTCTTTCATTTCGTCGAACTCTGCCGGGCTGACGTAACGCTGTACTGGCAGGTGATGACGGCTTGGCTGCAGATACTGGCCCAGAGTCAGCATGGTCACACCATGGCGACGCAGATCGCGCATCACTTCAACGATTTCCGCATTGGTTTCACCCAGACCGACCATCAGGCCTGATTTGGTTGGGATGTGAGGATGTGCTTCTTTAAAGCGTTCCAGCAGCTTCAGTGACCACTCGTAGTTAGCGCCCGGACGAACCTGACGATAGACGCGCGGTACGTTTTCCAGGTTGTGGTTGAACACGTCTGGTGGCGTTTCGGTCAGGATTTCCAGTGCGCGATCCATACGGCCACGGAAGTCCGGTACCAGGGTTTCAATCTTGATGGTCGGGTTCTTGGCGCGGATGGCAGCGATACAATCGGCAAAGTGCTGAGCACCGCCGTCACGTAGATCGTCGCGGTCAACCGAGGTAATGACCACATAACGCAGGCCCATATCGGCGATGGTCTGAGCCAGTTTCTCCGGCTCGTTAGCATCCGGGGCAACAGGGCGACCGTGTGCCACGTCACAGAATGGGCAGCGGCGGGTACAGATAGCGCCCAGGATCATAAAGGTGGCCGTACCGTGGTTGAAGCACTCAGACAGGTTTGGGCAAGAAGCTTCTTCGCACACCGAATGCAGACCGTTTTTACGCATTGCGGCTTTAATGCCTTGAATGCGGGTAGAGTCGGCAGGGAGTTTGATTTTCATCCACTCGGGTTTACGCAACAGCTCCTGCCGTTCGGTGACCACCGTTTTAATCGGGATCAACGCCATTTTGTCTGCATCGCGGTATTTGACGCCGCGTTCCATCTGAATTGGTTTACTCATAATCGTGCAGGTTCCAGTTACGAAGCTCGACCTTCGGGTAGCCGAGTAAATGAACAAATTCCTGTACCAGGACTGGGTGTACGTCTTCAATACCAACGCCAGGCACAACCGCGCTGACCTGTGTCATCTGCATGCCGGCGTAACCACAAGGGTTGATACGCTGGAAGGGGGTAAGATCCATGGCGACATTCAGGGCTAAGCCGTGGAATGAACTGCCTTTGCGGATCCTCAAACCCAACGAACAAATTTTTTGCTCCCCCACGTAAACACCGGGCGCATCCGGACGGGCGCGTGACGCGATGTTGAAATGGGCAAGGGTATTAATAACGGTATCTTCAATAGCCGTGACCAGCTGCCGAACGCCAACCTTGTTGCGTTTCAGATCAACCATCACATACATCACCTGCTGCCCCGGGCCGTGATAGGTCACCTGGCCGCCGCGATCGCTCTGAATCACCGGAATGTCACCCGGCATTAACAGATGCTCGGCTTTACCGGCTTGGCCTTGGGTAAACACCGGCTGATGCTGAACCAGCCACAGCTCATCTGGCGTGGTCTCGATTCGGCGATCGGTGAAGTTGTGCATGGCTTGGGATACAGGCTCGTAGGGCTGCAACCCCAGCTGACGCAAAATGATCTTGTCTGGTTGCAAAAGAGTCATCGCCAGGTTACAGAAGTGGTAATGCCATTATACCGGGCGCTCTGGCCCGCGACCAGCATTTCGCTGACCAAAAATGCGCAACCCGGGCAGAGAATGCTCTGGCCCGGGCTGAAAAGCAGGTTTTTGTGCTGGAATTACAGCACCATGCGGACAATTTCAAGGTTGCCCAGCTCATCATATAAGGTTTCCACCTGGTCTATATGAGTCGCGTTAATGGTGATGGAAACGGAGTGGTAATTGCCTTTGCTGCTCGGTTTAACCTGTGGGTTATAGTCCCCAGGAGCATGGCGCTGCACCACTTCAACCACCTGGTCTACCAGCTCGGGTTGTGCCAAGCCCATTACTTTGTAGGTAAATGAGCAAGGGAATTCGAGCAGTTCGTTCAGTTTAGTTTTCATGTGCGCTCCAGAGTGCGGCTATCAATATAGTCCCGTCATACTTGAAACTGCCCCTTTGTTGGCTGCCCTTACTTAGCCGAATCACTTACTTGAGTAAGTTCATCGGGATTCATACGGTTGCCGCCTCGACGCAACTCCAATTATTTAGGGTATCGCTAATCTATAAATTATAACTCCCGCCGGAGCGGGAGTTAAAGTTAATCAGTATATGGGGGCGATTTCGCCCGTTTCAACTGTTAACCGAACCAGTGGTGGAACATCAGTTTGATGTAATCCACGATACGGCTGAAGAAACCACCTTCTTTCACTTCGTTCATCACCACCAGTGGGCGCTGATCGATGGTTTTGCCATCGAGCTGGAAGTTGATGCTGCCGACAACCTGGTTTTTAGCCAGAGGGGCATGAATTTCTGGTGTGTTCAACACGTAGCTGGCTTTGAGGTCTTTCATGCGGCCGCGTGGAATGGTCAGATAGACGTCTTTGTCTACGCCCAATTCAACGCGGTCTGTATCGCCGAACCACACTGGCTCAGAGGCAAACTCTTTACCCACTTTCAGTGGCGCAACGGTTTCGAAGAAGCGGAAGCCCCACGTCAGCAGTTTTTTGCTTTCGGTTTCACGGCCTTTATAAGTACGACCACCCAGCACCGCAGAGATCAGGCGCATCTGGCCTTCTGTTGCAGAGGCAACCAGGTTATAACCTGCTGCATCGGTATGACCGGTTTTGATGCCGTCCACGTTCAGGCTGGTGTCCCACAGCAAACCGTTACGGTTCATCTGACGGATATTGTTGAAGGTGAACTCTTTTTCTTTATAAATCGCGTATTCATCTGGTACGTCGCGGATCAGCGCCTGGCCGATCAACGCCATATCGCGTGCTGAACTGTACTGACCCTGTGCATCCAAGCCGTGTACGGTTTGGAAGTGGGTGTTCTGCAGGCCCAGCTTGCTGACGTAAGTATTCATCAGATTAACAAACGCGTCCTGGCTGCCTGCCACGTAGTCGGCCATGGCCACACAGGCATCGTTGCCGGACTGCAGGTTAATGCCGCGGGTCAGCTTGGAAACCGGTACGCGGTCGCCTGGCTTCAGGAACATCAGCGAAGAGCCTTTGAATACCGGGTTGCCGGTTGCCCAGGCATCTTGTCCGACGGTAACCAGGTCTTCCTGGCCGATTTTACCTGCTTTCAGTGCCTGGCCGATGACGTAGCTGGTCATCATTTTGGTCAGGCTGGCTGGGTCGCGGCGCGCATCGGCGTTCATTTCGGCCAAAACTTTACCGGAGTTGTAATCAATCAGGACGTAGGCTTCCGCGTCGATCTGCGGTACCCCTGGGATCATGGTCTTGATATTAACGTCATCGGCATGCGCAACAGTAGTTGCACTCATCGCGATAACGGTGCCGAGCGCTATGCTCTTGATTAAGCGGAAAGAAGTTACTTGTTTCATGATCGAGACTACAACATCCATGAGGGTAAAGTTAAAAACGAGCCACACTATAACAGATGAGATCCCGGCAGGCATTAGCCAATCCTCTGACTCATCGCGCTTTACTGGCTTTAGCTGAAAGAAAATGTTTCAGCTAAAGGAAGGAGTATCAGTCGCGATATCTGCCGGAACTCTGTTTAAGGTGCAGCAGTGACAAAAGATTGTTGCTGCGCTTCGCTAGCGAGGCGCTGCTGCAGCTGAGTCGCTTGTTGGCGGCTGCTGAACGGGCCTAACTGTACGCGATAAACGTTGCCGCTGGCAGCCACTTTACCGGGCACGCCAAACTTTTGGCTCAGGCTTTGTTGCCAGGTCTGTGCACGTTCGGCACTGCTCAGTGCACCAACCTGGACGACATAGCTTCCGCCAGAAGCCATGCTGCCTGCACCAACGGCTGCTGTGGCAGCTACAGGGGCCGCAATGGCGGCAGCGCTGACTGCAGGTTCAGGCTCTGAGCCTTCCAACACGCCAGCCGGTACGGCACTCGGCGCACCAAGGAAACCGCTGCGGCCGCTGTTGCTGGTGGCCGCTGCTGGGGCGTCATCGCCGTTATTCAGGCTGCTGTTGTCAATGGGGCGAACTGCTGCGCCGCTGGCGACAGGAACGTCCTGCTGTACCGGGGTGCCCATGCTGCTGGAGCCAAGATCCGGGCGTGAAGGCAGGGCGTAGCTTTGTTTGGCGACGGTAGTACCGATGGTGCCAGGACCGCTCAGGGTGCCGTCCGGTGCAACATTGATGAAATCAACCTTGACCTTGGTGTTGTTGGACAGGTTCAGGCGATCGGCCACGGCTCTCGACAGATCGATAATGCGACCTTTGGTGTAAGGGCCGCGATCGTTAACCCGAACCACCAGTTGGCGGCCATTGGCCAGGTTGGTCACGCGTACGTAGCTTGGGATCGGCAGCGTCGGGTGTGCGGCGGTCAGACCGTTAGGATCGAACTGTTCACCCAGCGCCGTGGTGTTGCCTCGGGCTTCTTCACCATAGGAGCTCGCCAGACCGGTTTGCGAGAAGTTCTGCGGATCTTTAACAATGCGGTAAGTGTCGCCATTAACCTTATAATCCTGCAAGTTATTAGGGTTATAGGGTTCATATTGAGGCTCAACGCCACCGATTTCCACCACCGGCCCGTTATACGGCTGCTGCGGCGGTGCTTGCTGTTCCGAGGTCGGGGCGGTACAGGCGGAAAGTAACACCGCGACTACGCCGACCCAAAGCCATTCCTTACGCATTACTCACCTCTTATAAACTTTTAGACATCATTTTCCGATGCGTGTGGATCGACATGATGATGCCGAACCCGGCCATAAGCACAATCAGCGCCGAACCCCCGTAGCTGACCAGAGGCAAAGGTACGCCAACTACCGGTAAAATGCCACTGACCATGCCAATGTTAACAAACACATAAACAAACAAAATCAGCATCAGGCCGCCGACCATCACTCGGCCGAAGGTCGTTTGTGCCTTGGCGGCAATCATCAGACCGCGGATAATCACCAGCAGGTACAGTGCCAGCAGCACCAGCACCCCGATCAGCCCTAACTCTTCGGCCAACACCGCGAAGATAAAGTCGGTGTGGCGTTCCGGCAGGAATTCCAACTGCGACTGTGTACCGTGCAGCCAACCCTTGCCTGACAGACCACCGGAGCCAATAGCGATTTTTGACTGAATAATATGATAGCCGGCACCAAGCGGGTCGGTTTCCGGATCGAGCAGCATCATGACGCGGTCGCGCTGATAGCCGTGCATCAGGAAGAACCACAGTACGGGGATAAAGGCAGCCAGCAATACCGCAGCCACGGCGATCAGTTTCCAGCTCATGCCGGACAGAAACAGCACGAACAGGCCGGAGGCGGCGATCAGAATTGAGGTCCCCAGATCCGGTTGTGCGGCAACCAAAAGCGTTGGCAGGAAAATGAGCACCAGTGCGATGGCGGTATTCTTCAGCGAAGGCGGACAGACGTCGCGGTTCATAAAGCGCGCCACCATCAGCGGCACGGCAATCTTGGCAATCTCGGACGGCTGGAAGCGCACAAAGCCGAGATCAAGCCAGCGCTGAGCCCCTTTACTGATTTGGCCGAAGGCATCCACCAAAATCAGCAGGATTACGCAGAAGATATACAAATACGGCGCCCAGCTTTCATACACCCGCGGTGGGATTTGTGCCATGACGGCCATCACGATCAGCCCCATGACGATCTGGCCGATCTTGCGCTCCATCATGCCAATGTCCTGCCCGCTGGCGCTCCACATGACGAACGCGCTGTAGACCAGCAGGGCCAGAATGAGTAGCAGGAATGTAGGATCGATGTGGATTTTGGTCCAGATCGACCCTTTTTGTTGGCTTTCAGTCATGTTCTACCTTAATCACCCTCTACGCCTGGTGGCAGTGGGGCTTCAGATGGTAATTGCGTATTGTTATCGCCCAACAGGATATGGTCGAGGATCTGACGGGTTATTGTCCCGACCGCCGGACCGGAGCCGCCGTTTTCCAGAATGATGGCGACCGACACCGTAGGGTTGTTGTACGGTGCAAACGCCGTCATCAATTTGTGGTCACGCAGGTGCTCCGCCAGTTTGTGGGCGTTGTAGGTTTCGTAGCCGAATACCTGTGCGGTACCCGATTTCGCCGCGGCTTTGTAAGGTGCATCCGCGAAGTACTTACGCGCCGTCCCGTTCGGACGGTTGGCTACACCATACATGCCGTCTTTGGCAATTTCCCAGAAGCCGGAATGAATATCGCCGATCTGCTTGCTTTCTTCTTGGCTAAATGGCACCAGTGCCCCATTGATTCTGGTGCTCTGCAACAGATGTGGCGTTTTGACGTTGCCGTCGTTTATCAGCGTGGTCAGTGCCTTGGACATCTGGATAGGCGTAGCCGTCCAGTAGCCTTGGCCTATGCCTACAGGAATGGTATCGCCCTGGTACCAGGGTTTTTTATAACGCTTGAATTTCCACTCGCGGGTCGGCATCAAGCCAGAACGCTCTTCGGACAGATCGATACCGGTATATTCGCCGTAACCGAACCTGGTCAGCCAGGTCGACAGGCGATCGATGCCCATATCGTAGGCGACTTGATAGAAGAAGGTATCCGCCGATTCTTCCAGCGCTTTGGTCACATTCAGGCGGCCGTGGCCCCATTTTTTCCAGTCGCGGAAGCGTTTTTCCGAACCGGGTAATTGCCACCAACCGGGATCGAACAGCGTCGTATTTTTGGTGATCACCCCGGCGCTGAGTGCCGAGACGGAAATGTACGGCTTCACCGTGGAGGCTGGGGGATAAAGCCCTTGCGTTGCACGGTTGATCAGCGGCCGGTTCGGATCGTTCAGCAGCCCCTGGTAGTCTTTGCTGGAGATACCGTCGACGAACAGGTTCGGATCATAGCTGGGGTTGGACACCATCGCCAGAATGCCGCCGGTGCGCGGATCGCTCACGACTACCGCAGCCCGGCTGCCCACCAGCAACTGTTCGATATAGCGTTGCAGGTTGAGATCCAGTGTCAGGTAAACGTCCTGCCCGGCGGAAGGCGGCTGTTCGTGCAGCTGGCGAATGACACGCCCGCGGTTGTTGACTTCAACCTCTTCGTAGCCGGTTTTGCCGTGCAGGGTATCTTCGTAATAGCGTTCGATGCCCAGCTTGCCAATATCGTGTGTGGCAGCGTAGTTGGCCAACTTGCCATCTTTATCCAGCCGTTCAACGTCACGGTCGTTGATCTTCGACACGTAGCCGATCACATGGGTCAGGGCAGATCCATAAGGATAGTAGCGGCGCTGATAGCCTTTAACTTCGACACCGGGGAAGCGGAATTGGTTAACGGCAAAACGCGCCACCTGCACTTCGTTCAGGGCGGTTTTGACCGGGATAGAGACAAAACGGCGCGAGCGTTTGCGCTCTTTCTCGAAATTGGTGATGTCGTCATCGGTCAGATCGACCACGGGCCGCAATGCCTGTAGCGTAGCCTTAAGATCGTCGATCTTTTCCGGCATCAGTTCCAGTTGGTAAATCGTGCGGTTGAGCGCCAGCGGGGTGCCGTTGCGATCGTAAATGATGCCGCGGCTGGGCGCGATGGGCACCAGTTTGATGCGGTTTTCGTTGGAGCGGGTGCGGTAATCCTCAAAGCGGACGATTTGCAGATTATACAGATTGGCGATGAGGATGCCGGTCAGCACCAGGATGACCAAGAACGCCACCAGGGCGCGGCGTACAAACAGGGCCGATTCAGCCGTATAGTCGCGAAAAGGGTTACGTTCTATTTTCATCCCGCTGCTTTATTTCACTCTGTCACGGTTACCACCGATTATTCCCGGTGGTAAGGATGATTTGTTGTAATACTCCAGGCGCGGTAGAGGCTTTCAGCCACCAGAACGCGCACTAAAGGATGCGGCAATGTCAACGGCGAGAGTGACCAACTTTGTTCGGCTGCGGCCTTGCACGCGGGGGCTAGCCCTTCTGGGCCGCCAATTAACAGGCTGACGTTGCGGCCATCCTGCTTCCAGCGTTCGAGCTGTTGCGCCAACTGCGGTGTTTCCCACGGCGTTCCGGGGATATCCAGCGTGACAATACGATTGCCTTTGCCCACCGCCGCCAGCATCTGCTCGCCTTCCTTTTCCAGAATGCGTTTGATATCGGCATTCTTGCCGCGCTTGCCCGCCGGGATTTCGGTCAGCTCAAACGGCATGTCTTTTGGAAAGCGGTGCAGATAATCCATAAAGCCGGTCTGCACCCAGTCTGGCATTTTAGTGCCGACCGCTACCAGTTGCAGTTTCACCGCTTAGCTCCAGAGTTTTTCCAGCTCGTACAACTGACGGCTTTCTTCCTGCATCACGTGAACAATCACTTCGCCTAAATCGACAACCACCCAGTCAGAAGCTTCCTGACCTTTCATGCCGAACAGTTCCATACCGGCGTTGCGCGCTTCCTGCACAACGTGGTTGGCGATCGACATCACGTGACGGGTAGAGGTGCCGCTGCAGATGATCATGCAATCGGTGATGCTGGATTTACCCTGTACATCCAGAGCGATAATGTCTTGGCCTTTCAGGTCATCAATTTTATCGATGACGAAATCTTGGAGCGCTTTACCTTGCAAAGGTTCCCCCTCGGGTGTGTTCGGTTTATTCGACTGCGGCGGGCAACTGCCCGTATTGCGGCCTGAATCAATGATAAGTCGGCAGGATGCCGCTGAAAGCCAGCTGGTGACTGCCCGGCCAGCTAAGGTTTCCGGGGTTTTCAGCGAATACCTGAAAAATAGCGGCGCAGTATATCATGCAGCTCTCGCTAGCGATATAAACCCTGTAACTCGATATAGCGTTGTACTGAACGTGGCAACAGGTCATCACAGTTGAGGCCCTGATGGCGGCGCTGGCGGATTTCCGTGGCAGAAATTTCCAACTGCGGTGTGTCTGCCAGATAGATATAGCCCTGAGGTTTCAGGCTAAGCTGTGTTGCATCGGTCACCCGATGCTGTTCCAGCCACTGCTGCAGTTCTTGCGTATCCATCCGGTCATTGTAACCGGGACGGGCCAGCACCAGCAGATGACAGGTATCCAGCAGCGATTGCCAGCGATGCCATTTGTGCAACGACAAGAGCGAGTCCTGGCCAATAATAAACGCCAGAGGCAATTCAGCGCCACGTTCTTTACGAATGGCTTCCAGCGTCTCTATGGTATAGGACGGCGTTGTGCGGTGCAGCTCACGGTCGTCTACGGCAAATAACGGATTGCCGGCGATTGCCAGCTCTACCATTTTCAACCGTTGCTGTGCATTAGCCTCGGGCTGAGGGCGATGCGGGGGAACATGGTTTGGCAGTAGCGTGACTCGGCTCAGGCCAACTTCTGCAGCGAGGGCCTCCACCGGCCGTAAATGGCCGTAGTGGATTGGGTCAAAGGTACCGCCAAACAGGGCGTGCAGAACGGTGGTGTCTTGCGTTTTAGTGGGCATCTGAAAAACTCGTGGCCAGAGGTTTGCCGCACAGCAGCATTGACAGGGTTTCCAGTTCCGACCAAACCGATTGGCCGTAATCCTGTTTAAGGGTGATTTCAATCTGCGCCAGCAGATGCACAGCTTGCCGCAGTTGGGTACCGGATAGCCGCTGTAATGCCTGAGTGACCAGATTGCGGCGGTTTTGCCACACTTTGTACTGATCAAACAACGTGCGCAGCGGCACTGATGCCATGCGTCGTTGCAAATTCAGCAATTGCAGTAATTCGCGCTGCAGGGTACGTAGCAAAATGACCGGTTCGACATCTTCCTGCTGCATCTGTTGCAGGATATGCCAGGCACGTTTGCTTTTACCTGCCAACAGAGCATCTAGCCAGTGGAATGGCGTGAAGTGTGCGGCGTCGTTTACCGCCAGTTCAACGCGCGGTAGCGTGAGTTTACCGTCTGGATGCAGCAGTGACAGCCTTTCGAGTGCCTGCGACAACGCAAGCAGGTTGCCCTCGTAGCAATAGCACAGCAACTGATTGGCCGCGTCGTCCAATTCCAATTTCATGGTTTTGGCGCGCTGCGCTACCCAGCGTGGCAATTGGGCTTGCTCAGGTGTTTGGCAACTGACATAAGCACCATGCGGAGTGAGAGCCTTGAACCAGGCGCTGTTTTCTTGCGCCTTGGTCAGGCGCGGCCCACGCAGTATCAGCAAAATATCGTCATGCAGCAGGGCGGCCAGCTTGATTAGCTGTTCACCGATAGGCGCGGTGGGTCCGTTCTCCGGGAAGATCAGCATCAGCGTCTGGCGACTGGCAAACAGGCTCATGGCCTGACAGATGCTGAAAATGGCGTCCCAGTCGGTATGGGCATCAAGTGAAATGCTGTAATGCTCGGTGAACTGCTGTTGTTGCGCCGCCTGACGGATCAGATCCTGGCTTTCCTGCAACAGTAACGGTTCATTGCCACTCAATAAATAACAAGCGCGCAGCCCTTCTCGGAGCTGCGCGGCAAGTTGTTCAGGATAAATACGAATCATTGATCTACACGGCTGGCCGCTTTTTCACCGGCGGCAGCGGCTTTCTGTTGCGTTTCTTCTTCCGCCGCGTGCACGGTCAGCAGTTTGCGCACCAGTTGCTGCGCGGCCTGCTCACGCATTTCCTGACGAATGATCTCCTGTTCGGAGTCTTTAGCCAGTGCGGTCAGTGGGTTATCGAAGAACGAACGGAACACTTTCACGCTCAGCGGATACAAATCGTGACCCGGGAGCAGCACCTGTGCCTGAACGGTCAGCACCATCTGGTACTCAGCGGTTTTACCGTCCTGGAAGATAGACGCGGTATCCTGGCTTTCGGTTGCGCCAATGATGCGTAGGGAAGGGAGATCCTTACGTTTCGCATCTTTGACAATGGTCACGCCGCTTAGACGCAACTGTTCACGCACTGCACGGGTCAGCGGGCCATAAGGGTCTCCACTATCCAGCAGTAGCGTTTTCATTTCTGAGGGTACCTGCGTGGTGCCACGCAGGTGAAAACCGCAGCCAGCGGTGACCAGCACCGCCAACCCCAGCAACAACGTCAGAATACGATGTCGCACAACGCCTCCTTGTGTTAACCCACAACCAGGTTAAGCAATTTGCCAGGAACATAGATCACTTTGCGAATCGTAACCCCGTCCAGATATTTAGCGACCAGATGTTCCTCGGCAGCGCGCGCGCGCACTTGCTCTTCGGTTGCATCCGCTGCCACAGTGATTTTAGCGCGAACCTTGCCGTTTACCTGCACAACCACCAGCTTGGAATCTTCGACCATCGCTTGCTCGTCGGCTTGCGGCCAGACTGCGGTATCCACATCACCTTCGCCACCCAGAGCCTGCCACAGAGAGAAGCACACGTGTGGAGTGAACGGATACAGCATCCGAACCACGGACAGCAGTGCTTCTTGCAACAGCGCACGATCTTGCTCGCTTTCTTGCGGTGCACGGGCCAACTTGTTCATCAGTTCCATCACCGCGGCAATCGCGGTGTTGAACGTCTGACGGCGGCCGATATCGTCGGTCACTTTGGCGATGGTTTTGTGCAGATCGCGGCGCAGTGATTTTTGTTCTTCGTTCAGTGTCGCAACGTTCAGCGGCTGAACTGCACCTTTTTCCAGATGTTCGTAGGCCAGTTTCCAGACGCGTTTCAGGAAGCGGTTTGCCCCTTCCACACCGGACTCCTGCCACTCCAGCGTCATTTCTGCCGGTGAAGCGAACATCATGAACAGGCGTACGGTATCGGCGCCGTATTTCTCAACCATCACCTGTGGGTCGATGCCGTTGTTTTTCGACTTCGACATTTTGCTCATGCCAGCATAGACCAGTTCACGACCTTGTGGATCGGTGGCTTTAATAATGCGGCCTTTGTCGTCGCGTTCAACATTGGCGTCGACGGGAGAAACCCACACGCGCTCACCGCTGTTACCGGTGTAATAGAAGGCATCTGCCAACACCATACCCTGACACAGCAGGCGTTTTGCCGGCTCATCGGAATCGACCAGGCCTGCGTCACGCAGCAGTTTGTGGAAGAAGCGGAAATACATCAGGTGCATGATGGCATGTTCGATGCCGCCAACATACTGATCGACCGGCAGCCAGTAGTTGGCGGCGGCTGGATCCAGCATCCCTTTGTCGTACTGCGGGCAGGTATAACGCGCGTAGTACCAGGATGACTCCATAAAGGTGTCGAAGGTGTCTGTTTCACGGAACGCTGGCTGACCGTTTACGGTGGTTTTCGCCCACTCAGGATCGGCTTTAATTGGGCTGGTGATACCGTCCATTACCACATCTTCCGGCAAGATCACCGGCAGTTGGTCTTCAGGTGTTGGCATCACGGTACCGTCTTCCAACGTCACCATTGGGATTGGCGCACCCCAGTAACGCTGGCGGGAAACGCCCCAGTCACGCAGACGGTAATTAACCTTGCGCTGACCGACGCCTTTGGCGACCAGTTTGTCGGCAATGGCGTTGAAACCGTCTTGGTGATCCAGACCGTCAAATTCACCCGAGTTGAACAGTGTGCCTTTTTCAGTCATGGCTTCGGCTTGCACGTCGGGTTGGCTGCCGTCGAGTGCCAGCACAACCGGTTTGATCGGCAAACCGTATTTGGTCGCGAACTCCCAGTCACGTTGATCGTGAGCGGGTACTGCCATCACGGCGCCTGTGCCGTATTCCATCAGCACAAAGTTGGCAACCCAAATTGGCACTTGCTCGCCGGACAGCGGGTGGATGGCGAACAGGCCGGTCGGCATGCCTTTCTTCTCCATCGTCGCCATTTCGGCTTCGGCCACTTTGGTGTTACGGCACTCTTCGATAAATTCAGCCAGCGCAGGGTTGTTCACGGCGCCTTGCTGCGCCAGCGGGTGGCCCGCGGCAACGGCAACGTAGGTGGCACCCATAAAGGTGTCAGGACGCGTGGTATAAACCGTCAGTTTTTCATCGCTGCCCGACACGTCAAAGGTGATGTCCACCCCTTCAGAGCGGCCAATCCAGTTACGCTGCATGGTTTTCACCTGCTCTGGCCAGCTTTCAAGCGTGTCCAAATCGTTCAGCAGTTGATCGGCGTAATCGGTGATTTTGATAAACCACTGAGGGATCTCTTTACGCTCAACCTTGGTGTCACAGCGCCAGCAGCAGCCGTCGATAACCTGTTCGTTAGCCAACACGGTCAGATCGTGCGGACACCAGTTCACCGCGGAGGTCTTCTTGTAGACCAGGCCTTTTTCGTACAGCTTGGTGAAGAACCACTGTTCCCAGCGGTAGTAATCCGGATCGCAGGTGGCGATCTCGCGATCCCAGTCATAGCCGAAGCCCAGCAGTTTCAGCTGGTTCTTCATGTATTCGATGTTGTCGTAGGTCCACGGAGCCGGTGCAGTGTTGTTTTTCACCGCAGCGCCTTCAGCCGGCAGGCCGAACGCATCCCAGCCGATCGGCTGTAGGACGTTTTTACCTAGCATGCGCTGATAGCGCGAGATCACGTCACCGATAGTGTAGTTACGAACGTGCCCCATGTGCAGACGGCCTGATGGGTACGGCAGCATGGATAGGCAGTAATACTTTTCCTTGCTCGCATCTTCGGTAACCTTGAAAGTTTGCTTCTCTTCCCAGTGAAGCTGTACGTTCGATTCTATGTCTTCTGGACGGTATTGCTCTTGCATAGCGGCTGGTGGTCCTGTAGGTGTCAAACAGCTACCCCCTTCATCTTTCAAGCCGCGGCGTTGTTGGCTGCGTACACTCAACCCAGTCACTTACCTTTGTAAGCTTCTGGGTTTCCCGCACTGGCCACCTGGCCGTGACTCGAAACCTATCGGGGTATTTCTGTAGCATTCTGTTGAGTACTTATAGATCCGCATAGCATAGCTGATAAGACCTCTTGGCAACAACACCCAGCGCCCGACTCGGCGTATTTAAAAAATCTTCGCCATGATATGACTCACAACCTGAGGATCTCACCCCTTGCCAAGTGACATCAGCAATTTACGGCTAAAATGATAAGGGATAGTTTAAGAGGTAAGCCCTGTCACGTAAGTTCATCGAGGAGAGATTATGAACAAGGTTGCTCAGTACTACCGCGAATTGGTGGCATCTCTGACCGAACGTTTGAAAAATGGCGAACGTGATATTGACGCACTGGTCGCGAGCGCTGAAAAACGGCTGAATGAAGCCGGTGAGTTGACGCGCGATGAAGTGGAGCAGGTCACTCTGGCGGTCAGGCGCGACTTGGAAGAGTTTGCGCGTAGCTACCAGGAAAGCCGGGACGAGTTTACCGACAGCGTTTTTATGCGGGTGATTAAAGAGAGCCTGTGGCAGGAACTGGCAGATATTACGGATAAAACCCAGTTGGAATGGCGAGAAGTCTTCAAAGATGTCAGCCATCACGGTGTTTACCACAGCGGTGAAGTTGTTGGTCTGGGCAACCTGGTGTGTGAACAGTGCCACCATCATTTGGCATTTTACACACCGGAAGTGCTGCCGCTATGCCCGAAATGCGGTCACGACCAGTTCCAACGTCGGCCTTTCGAGCCTTAAAATTTCACGCCCCGGTCCTCTCTTGTCGAGATAGAGCCGGGGCATTGCTATCAACCAAAGAGTTTCTTCATCAAGTTACTGAGAAAACCACCGCTGGCTGGGGCTGTCGCTGTTTCAACCTGGTTGGCAACCGCAGCGTACTGCGCAGCAGGCACTTTCTGCGCCACGGCAATACGGCTGTCCTGTGCGGTTTTTTCTGCCGCTTCTGGGCCATAGGCAAAGCCTTCTGCCAACACGAACTCCACATCAGTAATGCCGATAAACCCTAAGAACAGCTTCAGGTAAGGTGTGATCAGGTCGCTTGGTGTATCTGCATGGATACCGCCGCGGCTGGAGATCACTATCGCTTTTTTGCCGGTGACCAGGCCTTCTGCGCCTTCGGAGGTGTAACGGAAGGTTTGACCGGCACGCGCCACCAGGTCGAAATAGATTTTCAACTGAGTGGGGATGTTGAAGTTGTACATCGGCGCACTGATGATAATGGTGTCGTGCGATTTCAGCTCGGCAATCAACGCATCTGAAAGTGCCAGCGTCTCTTGCTGGTGTGGCGTTAAAGGCTTGTCACCGGCGTTAAAACCGCCAATCACTTCGCCATCCAGCTCAGGTAGGGTCGGGTTGGCTAAATCGCGAAAGGTAAAACTGTCGCTTGGGTGGGTTTCACGCCACTGTTGAACAAAAAAATCGACCAATTTTCCAGACTGGGAGTAATCACCCAGGATACTTGATTTCAGGACCAGTATACGACTCATTGGGTATTCTCCAGGCTAGGTCTAAGGTGTCAGCGGTGTTGTGCATTTGATAGCATCTTAGAGGCAAGCCTGGAGCAGTGATAGCGTAAAAATTCGCTGGGTTAAATCAAAAAAATTGAACGTTGAGAGGCGCTATTGGTAACCTGCCACGCGTTCGGCTAACAGATTGATAAACCCTTCGCGGTCAATGCCGGTCAGCACTTCCACGTTGGCCGCGTTGCCGTTTTGCTGGAAGACATCCACCACCGTCATCCCTTGGGTGTATTCCCCTTTGGTTTCTACACCGACCCAACGTTCTATACTGCTAAACAGCTGTGGTGCCAGTAGCCAAGCGATGGTGCAGGGATCGTGCATCGCGGCACCGGGCAATCCTCGCGGGTGGCTGAGATACAGCGGCAGGTAGAAGTCGAGCATTTCTGCCACGGCCTGCGCTACCGGATTTTTGATGTTGCGGATACGTTCGATATCCTGCGGCAGCACCAATGCCTGGTGAGTCACATTCAATCCCGCCATGGTCATTGGCACACCGGATTTCAGAACCATGTCGGCGGCTTCCGGGTCGACAAAAATATTAAATTCCGCCACGGGAGTCGTATTACCGGCGTTCATCCCGCCCCCCATAAATACGATACGCTCAATGTTACCTTTCAACTCAGCGTGTTGAGCCAATAGCAGCGCAATATTGGTCATTGGCCCGGTGACTACCAACGTGATTGGTTCTGGGCTGTTCCGTAACAGGTCAGCGATAAGCTCCACGGCGGTTTGTTTGACCGGTGCGATCGTCGGGGTCGGCAGATGGGTATTACCCATGCCGGTTTTGCCATGGACGTAGTCGGCAATCACCAGTTCACGCATCAGTGGAGCGGCGGCACCTGCAGCGACAGGAATGTCTTCACGCTTCATCAGCGTTAGCAGGCCGAGTGCGTTATGCAGGGTTTTCTCTGGCGTTTGGTTGCCGGCGGAGGTGGTGATCGCTTTAACGTCCAGTTCCGGTGAGCTGAGTGCCATAGCAAGGGCAATGGCATCGTCCAGGCCGGGATCGCAATCGATAATGATAGGGCGGGGCATGTTTATCTCCTTTTGTTGTTATCCAGTGAGCATCGGATCAAAACAGGGGAGAAACAAGTGCTTTTAGTGCCGGGGGGGGGAAATAAAATTGCGCCCCAGGCGGGGCGCAGAGTCGTCATCAGTGCAGGATTTTCGCCAAGAAATCTTTAGCACGCTCGGATTCTGGGTTGTTGAAGAAGTCGTCTTTGTTACGATCTTCGACAATTTTGCCCTCATCCATAAAGATCACCCGGTTTGCCACTTTGCGGGCAAAGCCCATTTCGTGGGTTACCACCATCATGGTCATGCCTTCGTTCGCGAGTTCCACCATAACGTCCAGTACTTCGTTGATCATTTCCGGATCGAGCGCAGACGTGGGTTCATCGAACAGCATGGCGATAGGATCCATACACAGCGCACGGGCGATAGCCACACGTTGCTGTTGGCCACCGGAAAGTTGCCCAGGGAATTTGTTGGCATGGGCGGTCAAACCGACACGCTCCAGCAACTTCAGGCCTTTATCGCGTGAGGCGGCCTTATCCCGTTTGAGTACTTTTACCTGTGCCAGCGTCAAATTGTCGATGATCGACAAGTGCGGGAACAACTCAAAGTGCTGAAACACCATGCCGACTTTTGAACGCAACTGCGCCAGATTGGTTTTTTTGTTGTTGACCGGGGTGCCGTTCACCAGGATATCGCCTTGCTGGATCGGCTCCAGGCCGTTGACGGTTTTGATCAGGGTGGACTTGCCTGAACCTGAAGGACCACAGACTACCACCACTTCGCCTTTTTTTACTTCAGTGGTGCAATCGGTCAGAACCTGAAAGTGACCGTACCACTTAGAAACATTTTTCAGGGATATCATCAAACAGTCCTTTTCTTCAAATAGCTTACCAGCGCCGAGGCGGCGAGACTGATAACAAAGTAGACAAAACCGGCAAACAGGATCATTTCGACCTGCGTACCGTCGCGCTCACCGATGGTGGAAGCAGTACGGAAGAAGTCAGCCAGGCTCAGTACGTATACCAGAGAAGTATCCTGGAAAAGTACGATGCCTTGGGTTAGCAGCAGCGGCACCATGGCGCGGAATGCCTGCGGCAAGATTACCAGCTTCATGGATTGCCAGTGAGTCATGCCTAATGCCAACGCAGCGGAAGACTGACCGCGCGAAATACTGATAATGCCGGCACGGATAATTTCCGAGTAATAGGCCGCTTCAAACAGGGAAAAGGCTACCATAGCCGAGATCAGGCGAATATCGGTTTTCGGTGATAAGCCTAGAACCTGTTGTAATAAGCTTGGAACGACAAGATAGAACCACAACAGCACCATAACCAACGGCACCGAGCGGAACAGGTTGACGTACACGGCGGCGAACCAACTGATTGGCTTGAACGATGACAACCGCATGACGGCCAGAATGGTGCCCCAAAGGATACCGACAACGATGGCGGTCACGGTGATCTTCAGCGTAATGAGCAGACCCTGAAGGAGATAAGGGAAGCTTGGGACAATGGATGCCCAGTCAAATTCGTACATTATTTACTCCCCATATTGCCGGGTAACTGCACTTTTCTTTCGACCAAACGCATTAGCAGCATGATGACGGCATTGATGCCGATATAGGCCAGTGTAATCGCGGTAAAGGACTCATAGGCATGCGCGGAGTAATCCAGCAGTTTGCCTGCCTGGGCTGCCATGTCGACTAACCCGATAGTGGAGGCGATGGCGGAGTTTTTGACCAGGTTGAGCATTTCCGAGGTCATCGGCGGCACAATAACCCGGTAAGCATTCGGCAACAGCACGTAGCGATAGGTCTGCGGCAACGTCAGGCCCATGGCCAGCCCGGCAGCTCTCTGGCCACGTGGCAGCGACTGGATGGCGGCACGAACCTGCTCGCACACACGTGCAGCAGTAAAGAGACCAAGGCACAGCATCGAAGAAACAAAGAACTGCACGTTAGGATCGAGTTCGGTTTTGAACCACATGCCGATGTTGGTGGGCAGCAGTTCCGGGATCACCAGATACCAGGTGAAGAATTGCACAATGAGCGGCACATTACGGAACAATTCAACGTAACAGGTGCCAAGGGTGGAAAGAAAGCGGTTGGGTACGGTACGCAAGATACCGAATAGCGAACCGACAAAGAAAGCGATAATCCATGCACAGACGGAGAGGGCTACCGTTACCTGGAAGCCAGACCAAATCCAGCCAAGGTAGGTGGTATTCCCAAACGGGGCCTGCTGCAGAAAGATACCCCAGTTCCAATCTATTGACATAACAAACTCCGTTAAGCGGGCGCAGAGCGCCTAAAGATTGATGACTATTCAACGCCGATGGCACCGCGGCCAGTCGGGCTGACTTATGTGTGCGGGCATCGGTAATGTGCAATGGGGAAAAATACGGGAGGGGAACGGCCTCCCGTATTCCTGTCTGTCCCAGTCATCAACAGAGCTGGCTTGGCCTGATGGCCGCCCCAGCCCTTGTTCTATTAGTTCAGTGCTTTATCGTTAGGTTCTTTGAACAATTTCTTCATGTCGTCCGACAGTTCGAAGTTCATGTTGAGATTCTTAGGTGGGATAGGTTGTTTGAACCACTTATCAAACCATTTCGTTGCCTCACCTGAAGTCTGTGCCTGAGCGATGGTGTCATCGACCAGTTTTTTGAACTCAGGATCGTCTTTACGCAGCATACAGCCGTAGGCTTCTTGAGATTGCGGCGTTCCAAGGATTTCCCATTGATCCGGCTTCTTCGCTTTTGCGCGTTCGCCGGCCAGCAGGGCGTCGTCCATCATAAAGGCCACGGCACGACCGCTTTCCAGGGTACGGAATGAGTCACCGTGGTCTTTGGCGCTGATGATGCGCATGTTCATTTTGTTACTGTCGTTCAGCTTATTGAGCAGCACTTCAGAGGTGGTACCGGACGTTACGACGACAGGTTTCCCGGCCAGATCTTTGAAATCTTTAATATCAGAGCCTTTTTTTACCAACAGGCGGGTACCGACCACGAAGATGGTGTTGGAGAAGGCGGCCTGTTTTTGACGCTCAAGGTTGTTGGTGGTTGAGCCACATTCGAAGTCAAAGGTACCGTTTTGCAGCAGTGGGATACGGTTCTGTGAGGTGATTGGCAACATTTTTACCTGCAGGTTAGGCAGGTTCAGCTTTTTCTTAACAGCATCAACGATTTGGTTGGAGTAGTCCTGGGAGTAACCCACAACTTTCTGCTGGTTGTCGTAGTAGGAGAACGGCACTGACGATTCGCGATGGCCGACAACGATCACGCCGTTATCTTTGATTTTCTTCAGCGTACCGGTCAGTTCTTCCGCATGGGCTACGCTACCTGCCATACCGATCAGCAGTAACGATAACGCCAATTTACGCATTTGCATGGTCCAACTCCTTTGCTGTTGTGGTGGCTCAAATTCAAAGAGCATCAGATTCAAAATGGAGGTTTATTGCTTAAGTTATAAAGATAGTCTTAGTACCGATAACCGTTAGAAAATAGCCGATTGTGAACGGCTTGAAACTAAAATGTTTCATTTTTTGAGACGCCACGCGCACCAAATTAATGCAACAAAATCTCAATGCACCTATATGGTGCCGGTCATGCCCCTGAGTTGTGCATAAGTGCGACAAAGCGTCAGTAAAAGTAAATCGGTCATCAATCACAGAATAATTAAAGCAAGGAGTGTGCCAGAAACGCTGATTTAGCAATGGTTTATGCTGGCTGAATGGCAAACGCTGGCGATGCGGGAGGCAATGTTAAGTTTATAGGGGGGATGAATTGAAGCGGGGCGTGCCAGCGGCAACGCCCCAAAGGATTATTTACGACGCAGACTGAGGATCAGCGCCAGACCGCCGAGCAGTAAAGTGACGATCCACAATGGCGTAGCGCCAAAGCGGGCATAAGGCGTGATGCCGGTGGTTGGCGTCATTTTCACCTCAAGCACCTTACGAGTGAACTGCGGAATCTCTGCGATGACCTCACCGTTGGCATCTACCGCGGCGGTGACGCCGTTGTTGGTGCTGCGCAACAGTGGCCGGCCCAACTCCAGTGCCCGCATACGCGCCATCTGGAAGTGCTGCCACGGACCGATGGAATGGCCGAACCAGGCGTCATTGGAAATGGTCAACAGGAAGTTGGTATCTGGGCGGAAGTTGTCGCGAACCTGTTGGCCCAAGACAATCTCATAACAGATCGCCGCAGTCAGGTTGTACCCCTTCACACTGAGCTGTGGCTGGACATAATCGCCGCGGCTGAAGGAAGACATTGGCAGATCAAAGAACGGTGCCAGTGGGCGTAACAACGTCTCCAGCGGGACAAACTCGCCGAAGGGCACTAAATGGTGCTTGTTGTAGCGGTCTTTGGCTGGGTAGCTGTAGGGGGCGGGCTCGCCCAATACAATGGCGCTGTTGTAAATTTGCTGGCCCTGCGGTGTCGCACGTACGTCAACAATGCCGGTGATCAGGCTGCTGTTTTTGGCACGCATCAGATCATCCATCATAGTCAGGAAACCATTCTGGCTGGCTTCATAGTCCGGGATGGCGGATTCCGGCCAGATGATGATCGGCGCTTTGCCCACATAGGGGCGCGTTTCATCCAGGTAGGTTTGCAGCGTGCTGACCAGGGCTTTCGGGTCCCACTTCATCGACTGAGCGATGTTGCCCTGAACCATGGCGACGTTGACCGCTTTGTCCGGTTGTGGGGTGAACCAGTGCAGTTGGCGCAAAGGCCACGGCAACAGCAGCAGCGCGACGGCAACCACGGCCGGCGTGATACGGCGTTGATTCACCGCGTACACAAGTAGCCCGGCGATCGCCATCAGCATAAAGGTGATGGTATCTACCCCCATCAGCGGGGCAATGCCTTTTAACGGCCCGTTGAGCTGGCTGTAACCGAACTGCAGCCAAGGGAAACCGGTCAGTACCCAACCACGCAGAAACTCGGTCACTTGCCACAACGCGGGCGCGGCAATCGCCAAGCGGTACCAGCTGGTAGCAGGCCACAGCCGTGCCAGCAATCCGGCAAACAGCCCGGTATACAGTGACAAATAGGCGGCCAGTAACGCGACCAGGAAAATATTAACGGCGAAGGGCATGCCACCGAAATCGGCAATGCTGACGTAAACCCAGTTAATGCCGGTACCGAACAGACCGAAGCCCCAGCAGAAACCGAGCAAGGCGGACTGTTTAGTCGTGCGATTGAGGGTAACGGCCAACAGGCCAAACAAGGAGACAATGGCCGCAGGCCAGATATCGTACGGAGAAAATGCCAACGTACCGCTGGCACCGGTCAACAGCGCCAGTAGGGCGCGAACCCACTGGCGTTCAAGGAAAGAGGCTTTAGCCATGTTTAATTTAGTCTTCCAGTTTCGGTTGCGGAGAATCGTCCGGAATTTTTACATGAACCTGGATGATACGTCGACTGTCGGCCATCGCAACTTTAAATAGGTAACCTTCGATTTCAATGGTTTCCCCGCGCGCAGGCAAATGACCGAAGGCTTGCATCACCAGACCACCGATAGTGTCGACCTCGTCATCACTGAAATGGGTGCCGAAGGCTTCATTGAAGTCTTCAATCGGTGCCAATGCGCGCACGGTATACATATGACGGCTGAGCTGGCGGATATCCAGATCGTCTTCGTCATCATATTCATCTTCAATCTCGCCGACTATCAGCTCCAGAATGTCTTCGATAGTGACCAGACCGGATACGCCGCCGAATTCGTCAATGACAATCGCCATATGATAACGCTGGGAGCGGAACTCCTTCAGCATCCGGTCTACTCGCTTGCTTTCAGGCACCACCACGGCGGTACGCAGCACCTTGTCGATGCTGAACTCCTCGGATTCTGCGCGCATAAACGGCAGCAGATCCTTGGCCATCAAAATGCCTTCGATGTGATCTTTATCTTCGCTGATCACCGGGAAGCGCGAGTGGGCGGATTCAATGATCACGTCCAGGCACTCTTCCAGCGTTTGGTTACGCTTGAGCGTTACCATCTGGGAGCGCGGGATCATGATGTCGCGCACGCGCTGCTCGGCGATATCCATCACGCCTTCCAGCATGTCTCGGGTATCGGGATCGATCAGGTCGTTTTGCTCGGAATCACGGATCAGCTCTACCAGATCACCACGGTTTTTAGGTTCGCCGTGGAACAGCTGGTTAAGGATAAGAGTAAAGAACCCCTTCTTGGGACTGGGGCTGTCATTGCTTTGTGAATGGTCGTCGCTCATGGCGTTTTAGTTAACATCACTCATGTCAGAGTTAGGGGAGTCAGCGACAGCCCCATAGAGGGGCTGTGGGGAAATCAGCTGACGTCAGAGAGGGTCTTTTTCCGCCAGGTACGGGTCCGGATAGCCCAGGCCGTGCATGATTTCGGTTTCCAAAGACTCCATTTCTTCGGCTTCATCGTCTTCGATGTGGTCATACCCTAGCAGATGAAGGCTACCGTGAACAACCATATGCGCCCAGTGGGCCTCCAGCGCCTTCTCTTGCTCAACCGCTTCTTGTTCAACGACCTGTCGGCAGATGATCAAATCGCCGAGCAGCGGCAGTTCAATACCCGGGGGGGCTTCGAACGGGAATGACAGCACATTGGTGGGTTTGTCCTTGCCGCGATAAGTCAGGTTCAATTCGTTACTTTCGGCCTCGTCGACCAAGCGAATGGTCACTTCGGCTTCTTCTTGAAACTGCGGTAGCACGCCTTCCAGCCAGCGCTGGAAAGTGGCCTCGTCCGGCAGACCATTACTGTCTGCACAGGCAATCTGCAGATCCAAAATCACCTGACTCATGGTATCTCCTGCTCGGAGGCGATAGTCGCCTCGCGCTTACGTTGTTCGTTAATGGCGTCTTTGCGTTTCTGTTCGGCGGCTTCCCAGGCTTCATAGGCGATTACCACACGGGCAACGACCGGATGACGAACCACATCTTCGCTGTGGAAGAAGTTGAAGCTCAGCTCTTCGACGTCCGCCAGCACTTCCATCGCGTGGCGCAGGCCGGATTTTTGGTTGCGTGGCAGGTCTACCTGCGTCACGTCACCGGTAATCACCGCTTTTGAGTTGAACCCGATACGTGTCAGGAACATCTTCATCTGTTCGATAGTGGTGTTCTGGCTCTCATCAAGGATGATAAACGCATCGTTGAGGGTACGGCCGCGCATATAGGCCAGCGGCGCAACTTCAATCACATTGCGTTCAATCAGCTTTTCTACACGCTCGAAGCCCAGCATTTCGAACAGGGCGTCGTACAATGGGCGCAGATAAGGATCGACCTTTTGGCTCAGATCCCCTGGCAGGAAGCCTAGTTTTTCACCGGCTTCGACCGCGGGGCGGGTCAGCAGTATGCGACGAATGTCCTGACGTTCCAGCGCATCTACCGCGGCAGCAACCGCCAGATAGGTCTTGCCGGTACCTGCCGGGCCAATGCCAAAGGTAATGTCATGGTCGAGAATATTGGCGATGTACTGCGCCTGGTTCGGCGTACGCGGTTTCACCATGCCACGCTTGGTTTTGATGGTGACGGCCTTGCCGTAATCCGGCACGCTGTCGGCAATCTGTTCCAGCACCCGGCTTTCTTTGATGGCCAGATGGATCTGTTCCGGATCGATATCTGGGATCACGCCGCGGATGGGGGAGGTGTCCACGTACAGGTGGCGCAGGATATCCGCGGCGGCAACCACACTCGGGTTTTTGCCAACCAGTTTAAAACGGTTGTCACGGCGGTTGATCTCAATGCCCAACCGGCGTTCGAGTTGTTTGATGTTCTCATCAAACGGGCCGCACAGGCTGAGTAATCGCTTATTGTCTGCCGGCTCTAACAAAATTTCTTGTGTTGCGACGTTCAAACTATTCCTCAAGGCTCATATCGGGCCTGGTTGATTTTCGGTACGCGCATTCAGGGCAAAATCTGAGGTTCTCTACCTTGAATTATTCATGGTGCGACGCACTGGCGCAAGTTTACCCATGATCTATCTGTGCGCCGACGGCGAAATTCAAGGGCTGATAGAGGAAAAACGCGGCCTAAACAGCCGCGTAAGAACGTGAGAGCAAAGTCTGCGGGATCAGTTCTTTTTCACGAACTCGGATTTCAGCTTCATTTGACCAAACCCATCGATTTTACAATCAATGTTGTGGTCGCCTTCCACCAGACGGATGTTCTTCACCTTGGTGCCAATTTTCAGCATTGAAGAGCTGCCTTTGACCTTCAGATCTTTTACCACGGTCACCGCGTCGCCGTCGGCCAGCAGGTTGCCGTTGGCGTCTTTGACAATCAGCGCATCGCTGTCTTCTGCCGGGGCGCTGTCGCTCCACTCGTGGGCACATTCAGGGCAGATGAACATCGCGTTGTCCTGATAAGTGTATTCGGAGTTGCACTTCGGGCAGTGTGGGAGTTGCATGTTATGTCGCCTCTTAAAATAGAAAAAAGAACCGCAACGGACGCACGCGCCCGGCGGAGAAATAAATGTTTTTGTACTGGATGTCATTCCAAAATAATTGGAGTTACATCACAACAAAGCCACGGCTTTGTTGAACAGCGCTTCCGCTGGCCCCTAACGGGGCGAGGCTTTGCCGAGTAACGCGGCAGTGAGCCCCCAGTCACTGAGTAAACTAAGTGACTGGGGGGAGCGTGCGTGGCCAACACAGATGCAGCTTCAAGTATGAAGGGAGGGCTGGTAAATACTGACACCTAACGCATTTTCTTTGCGCGTCCGGGCGATGACTGACTGCGGGGATTCATGTACGCGCAGGTCCATCTGCTGTTCGGTACGTACCACTGCGCCACGCAGGGTGTTGGTCAAAACGTCGGTGATTTCCACATCAACGAACTGGCCGATCATGTCCGGCGTGCCTTCAAAGTTCACCATGCGGTTGCATTCGGTACGGCCGGCTAATTCCATCACGCTTTTGCGAGAGGTACCTTCCACTAAAATGCGTTGTACGGTGCCGAGCATCTTACGGCTGAACTGCATCACATGCTGGTTGATGCGATCTTGCAGAATGTACAGTCGCTGCTTTTTCTCTTCTTCACTGACGTCATCGACCATATCGGCTGCCGGGGTTCCCGGGCGTGACGAATAAATAAAGCTGAAGCTGGCGTCGAAGTTAATTTCGGCAATCAGGTTCATGGTCTGCTCGAAGTCAGCCTGGGTCTCGCCTGGGAAGCCGATGATGAAGTCTGAGCTAAGCTGAATGTTGGGACGCGCCTTGCGCAATTTGCGAATGATCGCTTTGTATTCCAGCGCGGTGTGCGCGCGCTTCATCATGGTCAGGATGCGGTCTGAGCCACTCTGCACCGGCAGATGCAAGAAACTGACCAGCTCCGGCGTATCTTCATACACGGCGACGATGTCATCGCTGAACTCGATCGGATGGCTGGTGGTGAAGCGGATGCGATCGATACCGTCGATGGCCGCGACCAGACGCAGCAGTTCGGCGAACGAACAGATGTTGCCGTCGTAAGTGGCTCCGCGGTAGGCGTTAACGTTCTGACCGAGCAGGTTCACTTCCCGCACGCCCTGCGCTGCCAATTGCGCGATTTCGAACAGCACGTCGTCACTCGGGCGGCTGACTTCTTCACCGCGCGTATAAGGCACCACGCAGAAGGTGCAGTACTTGTTGCACCCTTCCATGATAGAGACAAAGGCCGTTGGGCCCTCAGCGCGCGGCTCCGGCAGGCGATCGAATTTCTCGATTTCCGGGAAGCTGATGTCGACCACCGGGCTGCGAGTGCCCTGCACATGGTTGATCATTTCCGGTAGGCGGTGAAGAGTCTGAGGACCGAATACCACGTCTACGCAGGGGGCGCGAGTACGGATCAACTCCCCTTCCTGGGAGGCGACACAGCCGCCCACACCGATGATCAGCGCAGGGTTTTTCTCTTTCAACAATCTCCAGCGGCCCAGCATGGCGAAAACTTTTTCTTGCGCTTTTTCGCGGATCGAGCAGGTGTTCAGCAGCAGCACGTCCGCTTCTTCGGCGTTTTCGGTCCACTCGAAGCCGTGCGTGCTGTTCAACAGGTCTGCCATTTTTGATGAATCGTATTCATTCATCTGGCAGCCCCAGGTTTTGATATGTAGTTTCTTCGTCATTGACTTGCCATTACTCAGTGCGGAGCGAAAGTTGCGATACACGACGTGCAGAGCGCTTATACCTTATGGCTTTCAAGTTGCAGTTAGGCGGCAAGTTCGGGAGTCCCCAGGCGCTTACTCAGGTAAGTAACTGGGGTGAGCGAAGGCAGCCAACAACGCTGCGGCTTGAAAGACGACAGGTATATTGTAAACATTTGACGCCGTTGTGACCAGCGCGGGGAAAACGGTATGCAACCTGAAGCCAAATTAAAAATCCGTTACACTGATGCCAAACGCCATGCCGGTGGGGATGGCGATAATCCACTAAGAAAATATAGCCAATATGAACACTTCTCAAAAACGGTATGACGCCGTGGTGGTCGGGGGCGGAATGGTCGGCGCAGCCGCCGCTCTGGGGCTGGCACAGGCGGGTTGGTCCGTGGCATTGCTGGAGCACCAGGCTCCGCAGGCGTTCGATGCCCACAGCACACCGGATCTGCGCATTTCTGCGATTGGGTGCACATCGGTGGGGTTACTCAAACAACTGGGTGCCTGGCCAGCGGTGCAAGCCATGCGTACCGCACCCTACCGTCGTTTGGAAACCTGGGAATGGGCGTCTTCACGGGTGGCGTTTGATGCTGTCTCGCTCGGACTGCCGGAACTGGGTTTTATGGTGGAGAACCGCATTCTGCAACTGGCGCTGTGGCAGCAATTGGAACAGTGCGAAAATCTGACGCTCTGTTGCCCTGCCAAGCTGCGTTCTCTGCAACGCGTTGATGACCATTGGCAGGTGACGTTGGACTCTTCTGAGACGCTAGAGGCGCGTTTGGTGGTGGGGGCCGACGGTGCGAACTCGCAGGTACGGAACCTGGTGGCTATTGGTACTAACGGTTGGCAGTATCGCCAGTCTTGCATGCTGATCACCGTCGATACCGGTGCACCGCAGCAGGATGTGACCTGGCAGCAGTTTTTCCCTTCTGGGCCACGTGCTTTCCTGCCGCTGTATGATCAATGGGCTTCATTGGTATGGTACGATAGCCCACAACGCATCCGTCAGTTGCAGGCAATGCCGTCAGCGCAGCTGGAGCGAGAAATCGCCGAAGCGTTTCCTGCACGTTTGGGGGCGGTAAAAGTGCATGCTGCCGGCTCGTTCCCACTGGCCCGTCGACATGCGCAGCGTTATGTATTGCCAGGGTTGGCATTGATCGGAGACGCGGCTCATACGATTAATCCGCTGGCTGGACAGGGCGTGAACCTGGGCTATCGCGATGTGGAAGCGTTGTTGGCCGTGGTGGGTGATGCGCGGGAGCAGGGCGAGGACTGGAGCAGCGAAGCGGTGCTCATGCGTTATCAGCGCCGCCGCCGTACCGACAATTTGCTGATGCAAAGTGGTATGGATCTCTTTTATACCGCCTTCAGTAATAATTTGGCGCCGCTCAGCGTGGCACGCAATATTGCATTGATGGCAGCTCAGCGGGCGGGTAAGTTGAAGGAACATGCGCTGAAATACGCACTGGGGTTGTAATTGCCCCTTGTTCGTAGGGGCGCTGCATGTTGCGCCCTGATAAACAACCTTCATATCGCCCAAACGTCAGACAGCAAAAAGCCCGCCGAAGCGGGCTTTTCTAAATGTGGCTGGGGTGCCAGGATTCGAACCTGGGTATGCTGGTATCAGAAACCAGAGCCTTACCGCTTGGCGACACCCCAATGGTGTAACAGTAAAATATGGTGGCTACGACGGGATTTGAACCTGTGACCCCATCATTATGAGTGATGTGCTCTAACCAGCTGAGCTACGTAGCCATTTGTCGATATTTTACTTTAAAGTCAAAGTAGATGATGGCTGGGGTACCTGGATTCGAACCAGGGAATGCTGGTATCAAAAACCAGTGCCTTACCGCTTGGCGATACCCCATCAACATGTCTAACTTTTTTTTGCATCGACCATTTAAAAATGGCTGGGGTACCTGGATTCGAACCAGGGAATGCTGGTATCAAAAACCAGTGCCTTACCGCTTGGCGATACCCCATTAGATGCCTGCAACTCGATGAATGAAATGGTGCGGGAGGCGAGACTTGAACTCGCACACCTTGCGGCGCTAGAACCTAAATCTAGTGCGTCTACCAATTTCGCCACTCCCGCAAAAAAGATGGTGGCTACGACGGGATTTGAACCTGTGACCCCATCATTATGAGTGATGTGCTCTAACCAGCTGAGCTACGTAGCCATCTTTTTTCGCGCAACCTTCATCGGCGTTGCGGGGCGCATTATGCGTATATGGCCGTTTTGCGTCAACAAGTTTTTTCCCAAAAAAGCGACCTGATGTGTTGTTTGTCTGGGTTGTGAACAGTATGGCGATAAAATCATCAATTCGGCCGATTAATGGTTGAAAACATCAACAAAAAGGCGGGCCCGAAGGCCCGCCCAAAGAATAAAATGCCGGACGATTATTTGTAGGCAGCCTGGTGAACGCCGACTGCACGACCAGAAGGATCGTCCATCTTTTTGAATGACTCATCCCATTCGATGGCTTTCGCTGAAGAGCAAGCCACTGACGGGCCGCCTGGCACGCACTCGGCTGCGCTTGGCAGAGGGAACAGCTCCTCGAAGATTTCGCGGTACAGGTAACCTTCTTTAGACCCTGGCGTGTTGTACGGGAAACGGAAACGTGCGGTTTCGAGCTGTTGATCGCTAATTTGCTTGGCAGCGACTTCTTTCAGCGTGTCGATCCAACTATAGCCCACGCCGTCGGAGAACTGCTCTTTCTGGCGCCAGGCCACGCTGGCGGGCAGATAGGACTCAAAACATTCACGCAGGATATGTTTTTCCATTTTGCCATTGCCGCACATTTTGTCTTTCGGGTTGATACGCATCGCCACGTCGAGGAATTTTTTATCCAGGAAGGGCACGCGTGCTTCTACACCCCAGGCAGACATTGCTTTATTCGCGCGAGCACAGTCAAACATATGTAATGCCAGCAGCTTGCGTACGGTCTCGTCATGGAATTCGCGGGCATCCGGCGCCTTATGGAAGTACAGGTAGCCGCCGAACACTTCGTCTGCTCCCTCGCCAGACAGCACCATCTTGATACCCATCGCTTTAATCTTGCGTGACATCAGGTACATCGGGGTCGAGGCACGAATGGTGGTCACGTCATAGGTTTCGATGTGGTAAATCACGTCGCGAATGGCATCCAGGCCTTCTTGCACGGTGAAATGAATCTCATGGTGCACGGTGCCCAGGTGGTTCGCCACTTCCTGCGCGGCGCGCAGGTCTGGGGAGCCTTCCAAACCGACAGCAAATGAATGCAGCTGCGGCCACCAGGCTTCGCTGCGCTCTTGATCTTCCACTCGGCGAGCGGCGTATTTTTTGGTGATAGCGGAAATGACGGAAGAGTCCAGGCCGCCAGACAACAGCACGCCATAAGGCACGTCAGACATCAGGTGACTTTTCACCGAGTCCTCCAGCGCGTTGCGCAGGGCATTGGCGTCTGTCACGTTGTCTTTGACATTGTCGTAATCGAACCAGTCACGCTGGTAGTATTCGCGGATCTCACCGTCCTGGCTCCACAGATAGCTGCCTGCCGGGAATTCTTTAATGGTGCGGCAAACCGGCACCAGCGCTTTCATTTCAGAGGCGACATACAGGTTGCCGAATTCATCATGACCCATATACAGCGGGATAATACCCAGATGGTCACGGCCAATCAGGTAAGCGTCTTTCTCTGAATCGTATAGTGCAAAGGCGAACATGCCTTGCAGGTCGTCGAGGAAGTCAGTGCCTTTTTCCTGGTACAGCGCCAGGATCACTTCACAGTCAGAGCCGGTCTGGAACGCATAGCGATCGCTCAGTTGTTGGCGCAGCGCCTGGTGGTTGTAAATCTCACCGTTAACGGCCAAAACGTGGGTGTGTGCTGCGTTGTACAACGGTTGTGCGCCATTGTTAACGTCGACAATCGATAGACGCTCATGCACCAGAATGGCTTTATCGCTGGCGTAAACACCGGACCAGTCCGGCCCGCGGTGGCGCATCAGACGGGACAGCTCCAGCGCTTTTTTACGCAGTTCAACGGGATCGGACTTCAGATCGAGCACACCGAAAATAGAACACATATAACGACTCTCCTAACGACTTTTATAGACTGTGATGTTGTTTTTGCTGTTATAGGCAGCGTCCCGGCTCATCAATGATGGCGCGGTGTTGCTGCGTTGTGTTTATGAAAATGCGTCAAAACCAACAGGGGATGCAAGCGTTTTAGCGCAGTGCCAGAAAATAGTTGTTTGGGGTAGGGTGATTATTAGCGGATGTTCAGTTTTTGACGTCAATAATTAATGATAATGCATTTTTTTTGACAAATAGATGAGTTGCCGGAAAGTTTTACCGGCAACTCATTGCGGACTATCAGGCAGTCAGCTGCCAGAGTGTGAAGGCTGCGTCCGGTGTCCATCCGGCGTTAGAGGTGTGTGCTTGCAGGCAGGTGTATTTCTTTCCTTTGTAGGTCACTACATCACCGACCTTGTAGCTGTGGCTGTTTTGCCACTCATTGACGCCAGGGTCCGGCGGTGTGCCGCCGTCTGCCGTTTTCACTGCCAGTGCACTGCTCGGCAGGGAGGTGTTGCCTTTGTTGTCGGTGGCGGTGACAAAATAACTGTATTGCGTCGCCGCCGTCAGGCCGCTGTCTTGCAGCGACAGACCACCGGTCTGGCCGATCGCGTTACCGTTACGGTAAACCGTATATTGGCTTATCGGATTGGCGCTGTTAGCCGCAGCCCAGTTTAACGTAAGCGAGGTTGAGGTGATCGCGCTGGCGTTCAACGCCGTGGGTGCCTCAGGCTTTCCCGGCGGTGGTGTTACACCTCCTTGAATGAGCGCGGCGTAACGTGTTTTGAATTCCCAGTTGTAGGCCACGCCGGCCTTGCTCTTGCCGTTGTCCCAGTTAACCGACCAGGTCATCAGGCCTTTGATCGACAAACCTTTGGCATCAAGGCGCGCGAAGGCGTTATAGACAGCTTGCTTGTCGACCACATACCCGGTAGCAGCGGCGTCATTGTTGGTTGGCAGGCCGATAACAAACTTGGACGCTGGGATTTTGGTATAACCGCGGGTGCCAGTAACCAGACTTTCCGTCAGGTAATACAGAAAGTCTTCTTTCATGGCGTCATTATTTTGAGTGATCCAGGCGCCTTTACCGCCATTGGCTTCATCGACCCAGATACCGTCACCACCCTGGTTATAATATTGCGGTGCAATGAAATCATAATAACCTTCGAGTGCGGTAATATAATCCAGGTAAGTGCCGTTGGTACGTAAATAAGGGAACTCTGGCGCCATGCTGACAATAAAGTTTTTACCTTCAGCGGCATAATGTGTTTTTACTTTTTTCAATGCGGCCGGTAAGACCGTCTTATTATTAGCTGCGCCGATGGCGGCTTGTTCCAGATCGATGTCCAAGCCATCAAAACCGTAGGTTTCCACCAAACGAATAATTTCATTAGCCAACCGGTCTTCGTCGCCGGTTTTCAATTCGATATGCGCGTCAGCACCGCCCAGAGAAATCAGTACCGCACGGCCCTGGCTGTTCAGAACGCCAACCTGGCGGCGGAACTCGGTATCGGACAGGTTGTAGGGCTTGAAGGTTGGGATACCGTCGCCCTTCATAAACGCCACGGCAACCACATTATATTCAGCAGGAATATCGGTCAGGTTCATATTAGCGAACTGGCCCTGTTGGTAACCGTCGCTGGCACCCGCTGCCCAGTTATGCCAAAAGCCCATCATGATTTTTTTATTGGACATATCCGGCATGGCGGCTGCAGCATCTGCAACCTGTGCATTGATAATATTATCGGAGCTCATAGTAACCTCGTTATTTTAGGTAAGAGTATTTCCACTTGCCGTCAATAGGGTTTATTGGCGGGGCGTAAATATATAATGCGGGTTTTTAACGAGGGCGGGGTGAAACCTTTTCCTGCCAATAATAAATTTAATTCAAATTGACGGGGAGATAAAGGTGGCCGCAATGGCCACCTTAGGCATTAGAAAATATTGATATCCGCAACGGAAGGGAAGATGTAGCTCGGGCGGAATGGCATGGTTTCGACATCGTTCAGCGTCGAAACGCCAGACAGGACCAAGACGGTTTCCAGACCGGCCTGGAAGCCCGCCAGGATATCGGTGCGTAGGTTGTCGCCAACAATCACCGTTTCTTCCGAATGCCCCTGCATTTTATTCAGCGCGGCGCGGATAATCCACGGGCTTGGCTTACCCACGTAAAAGGGTTTGCGCCCGGTGATCTTTTCAATTGGGGCACAGAGTGCGCCGCAAGCCGGTGTAAAACCATGGCCATGGCTGTCCGGGTTGGTGGCAATGAAGCGGGCGCCATTGTTCACGAAGTAGGCGGCTTTGTGCATCATGTCCCAGTTATAAGAGCGAGTTTCACCGACGATCACAAAGTCCGGATTGATATCGGTAATGGTGAAGCCAGCTTTATACAGTTCGTGGATCAGGGCACCTTCACCGACCACGTAGGCCTTTTTGCCTTCTTGGCGGCGCAGAAAATCGGCGGTGGCCATGGCTGAGGTATAAAACGCGCTTTCCGGCACTTCAAGCCCGGCGGCAGAGAAGCGGTTCGCCAGATCCTGCGCGGTTTGTGACGGATAGTTAGTCAGAACGACCAGCGGCATGCCCTGTTCCTGAATACGCGCCAGGAAAAGATCGGCACCGGGAACCGGCGTGTTGTCATGTAGCAGCACGCCGTCGATATCACATATAACGTTTTTGATTGTCATTGTTGCTGTTTCTCATGATTTGCGGCAGGCAAAACGCGAAGATAGCACACCTGCCCGAGGCGGCGGATCAGCTTTCCAGCAATCGCTGCAATAGCACGCCGTTGAGCATCGCCCGTTTGGCCAGGGCGAAAGCGCCGATTGCCGAGCGATGATTAAGTTCGGAGGTGACTACCGGCAGGTTCTTGCGGAAGTCCTTCAGCACCTGAGTATTGATGCAGCTTTGGATTGCCGGCAACAGCACTTTTTCCGCTTCGGTGATTTCACCGGCGATCACCACTTTCTGCGGATTAAACAGATTGATGGCAATAGCCACGGCTTTCCCGAGATAACGACCCACGTGCTCAATCACTTCGCTGGCCAGCAGATCGCCGCGGTTAGCGGCTTTGCAAATGGCGGCGATGCTACAGTCGTCGAGCGTCAGTTTGCTTGGGTAGCCCTGAGTCAGCAATTGACGAACGCGGTGTTCAATCGCGGCGTTGGCGGCAACGGTTTCCAGGCAACCGAAGTTACCACAGTGGCAGCGCTCGCCCAGCGGATCGATTTGAATGTGACCAATTTCACCGACGTTGCCGTTGTTACCCAGGAAGATCTGGCCATTAACGATAATGCCAGCACCGGTACCCCGGTGCAGACGCACCAAAATAGAGTCTTCGCAGTCGCGGGTGGCACCAAAATAATGCTCAGCTAATGCCAGACTACGAATGTCATGGCCGACAAAGCTGGTGACATTAAAACGTTGTTGTAGGTTGTCGACCAGCGCCCAGTTATTGACGCTGATGTGCGGCATATAGCGCACCACGCCTAGCGCGGGGTCAACCAGGCCGGGCAGGATGACGGCAATGGCGATTAACTCGCGCAGCTTGCGTTGATAGCTTTCGATAAACTGTGAAATGGCAGTGAACAGCGCATTTTCCAGTGTCTCCTGGGTACGCTCCGGCAGTGGGTAGTGCTCTTCACCGAGCGATTTACCGCTCATGTCGTACAGCGTGATGGTGGCATCGTGACGACCCAGGCGCACCGCCACGGTATGGAAATGCCGGGTTTCGGAGACAATGGAAATGGCGCGGCGGCCGCCGGTAGAGGCTTGCTGATCGACTTCTTTGATCAGCCCGCGCTCCAACAGCTGGCGAGTAATTTTAGTGACGCTGGCGGGCGCTAGCTGGCTCAGTTCGGCTATTTGAATGCGCGAGATCGGACCTTGTTGGTCGATCAGACGGTAAACCGCCGCGCCGTTGAGTTGCTTGACTAAGTCAACATTCCCTATCTGTGCTTGTCCGCCAGTACTCATCAATAATTTTACTCTCTGTCTACCCTTCATACTTCAAGTTACAGGGGGCTGCCTTTACTCACTCAAATCACATACCCGAGTATGCTCATTGAGGTTCGTTCAGTTGCCGCCTACCTGCGACTCGAATTATTTTGGGTACATATGTTAGTTAAACCTCGTTACCGTTAACGAGCGTTTTGGTGATCTTAAAATCACGGGTAAATGCGGTCAGGTTCGCCACCTTACCGGCTTCGATCGTGCCTAAACGGTGATCCACGCCGATGGCACGCGCTGGATACAGCGTTGCCATACGCAGCGCTTCGTCCAACGCGATACCGACGTGTTCAACGCTGTTCTTCAAGGCGTCGATCATGGTCAGCGCGGAGCCGCTCAGGGTGCCGTTTTCGTCCACGCACAACCCATCGCGATAGTATATTGTTTTACCGGCGAAAATAAATTGGTCAATATCGGCCCCCGCCGGGGCGGTGGCGTCGGTGACCAACACCAATTTATCACCTTTCATGCGTTTGGCGTTACGGATACTCGCCCAAGCGACATGATGACCGTCGGCGATAATGCCGGTATAGACTTCTGGCGTGTCGAAGATCGCCCCCATCAGCCCCGGTTCACGCCCGGTAATATACGGCATGGCGTTATACAGGTGAGTGGCGAAAGTGATACCGGCAGCAAATCCGGTGCGGGCCTGTTCGTACGTCGCATTCGAGTGACCGGCGGACACGACAATGCCGGCGGCGGTCAGCTGCTTGATAAAGTGCGGCTCTACCATTTCCGGCGCCAGCGTGACCTTGGTGATCACATCGGCGTTAGCACACAGATAGTCGATCATCTCGCTGGTCGGCTTGCGGATGAACGCGGGGTTGTGGGTGCCTTTTTTCAGCGGGCTAAGGTACGGCCCTTCCAGATGCAGGCCAAGTGCCTGATTCGGGTGTTTTTTCAGATAAGCGCGCATCACATCGATGCTGTGCTTCATAAATTCGTCGCTGCTGGTGATCAGCGTTGGCAGATAGCTGGTGCAGCCGGATTTTTCGTTGGCACGCTGCATGATTTCCAGCGTCTCTTCCGAAATGGCGTCCAGCGAGTCGTTAAATTGCACACCGCCGCAGCCGTTAAGCTGCACGTCAATCAAACCGGGGGCCAGGATAGCGCCACCCAGATCGCGCGTTTCGATGCCGGCCGGCAGCTCAGCCAGCGGGCAGACTCGTTCAATCAGCCCATCAGCGATAATAACTGCGTGGTCGTCAAGTACGTCGTGGCCGGTGAAAATACGGCCGTGGGTTAAAGCGAACATCGTAGCCCCCTGCAAGAATTAAAGACTCTTAACGCTTTCCGCTTCTAATTCGCGGAAATATTTAACGGTTTTGACTTTCAGTTCCATGGTAGATGGCTCATCGCACACCACAACCGCTTTGGCATGCAATTGCAGGCAACTGATGGTCCACATATGGTTGATATTGCCTTCCACAGCGGCTTCCAGAGCTTGTGCCTTGGCATGGCCGGTCACCAGAATCATCACTTCTTCTGCGTCGAGCAGCGTACCGACACCCACGGTCAGTGCAAACTTCGGTACCAGGCTGACATCGCCGCCGAAGAAGCGGGAGTTGGCGATACGGGTATCTTCAGTCAGCGTTTTGATGCGAGTACGTGATGCCAGGGATGAAGCCGGCTCGTTAAACGCGATATGACCGTCAATGCCGACGCCGCCCATGAACAGATTGATTTTGCCGTAGGATTTGATTTTTGCTTCGTACTGGCGGCACTCGGCGTCAACATCCGGTGCATTACCATTCAGCAAGTTGATATTTTCACTTGGGATATCAACGTGATCAAAGAAATTACGGTACATGAAGGTATGATAGCTCTCCGGGTGTTCCTGCGGCAGGCCAACGTATTCATCCATGTTGAAAGTCACCACATGCTTAAAGCTTACTTCACCTGCTTTGTGCATCGCAATCAGATGTTTGTACGCTTCCAGCGGAGTACCGCCGGTTGGCAGGCCGAGCACAAACGGACGCTCCGCAGTAGGCTTGAATGCGTTGATGCGCTGGACGATATGGCGGGCGGCCCATTTGCCGACTTGTGCAGTATCTTTCAGTGGGATAAGTCTCATCTAACACCTCTTGGGGTAAGTAAACTAAAGCTATACTGGTTCGAGCCTGTGCAAGAGTCCTAAGCGTAACCCAGCTTTATGATTCTCGCGTGAAGCGTCAGGCTTGATGATTTTTTTAATGATAAAATAAGTTTTGTGTGATGGCTAGCAATGTGGCAGGTAAAGACTGCTTTTTGGTGATATAAATCACAAAAAAGGAGGTTTTAATTTGCGATACGAAATAATTTTTTTACACTCCACTTGTTGTCGCTCGTCCAGAGTTAATCGCAGTGTGTGATGGCGCTTGCGTAAAATATGATAAAGCCCATAAAAGGGCATTAGGGGGAATATTAAGGTGAACATACTCGGCTTTTTCCAAAGATTGGGCAGGTCGTTGCAACTGCCAATCGCAGTACTGCCCGTTGCGGCGCTTTTGCTACGCTTCGGCCAGCCTGATTTACTCAATATTTCGTTCATCGCACAGGCCGGTGGATCAATCTTCGATAACCTGGCGTTGATCTTTGCTATCGGTGTGGCGGCAACCTGGTCGAAAGACAATGCCGGCTCAGCTGCACTGGCGGGCGCGGTGGGTTACTTCATCCTGACCAAGGCGATGGTCACCATTAACCCAGCAATCAACATGGGTGTGTTGGCAGGTATCATTACCGGCCTGGTGGGTGGTGCTGTCTATAACCGCTGGTCCGGCATCAAACTGCCAGAGTTCCTTTCCTTCTTCGGCGGTAAGCGTTTCGTCCCAATCGCTACCGGCTTTTTCTGTTTAATCCTTGCAGCCATCTTTGGTTATATTTGGCCACCGGTTCAAAATGCTATCCACGCAGGCGGTGAATGGATTGTTTCCATGGGCGCGATCGGTTCCGGTATCTTCGGTTTCGTTAACCGTCTGCTGATCCCAACCGGTTTGCATCAGGTATTGAACACCATCGCCTGGTTCCAGATTGGTGAATTCACCAATGCCGCAGGCACTATCTTCCACGGCGACATCAACCGCTTCTACGCGGGTGACGGCACCGCCGGGATGTTCATGTCCGGCTTCTTCCCAATCATGATGTTTGGTCTGCCGGGTGCGGCATTGGCCATGTATTTCGCGGCACCTAAAGAGCGTCGCCCAATGGTCGGCGGTATGCTGCTGTCCGTTGCTCTGACCGCATTCCTGACCGGTGTGACCGAGCCACTTGAATTCCTGTTCATGTTCCTGGCTCCGCTGCTGTATTTAGTCCACGCTATTTTGACCGGCATCAGCCTGTTTGTTGCTACCTTGCTGGGCATCCATGCCGGGTTCTCCTTCTCTGCCGGCGCGATCGACTACGTGTTGATGTACAACCTGCCAGCAGCCAGTAAGAACGTCTGGATGCTGATTGTGATGGGTCTGGTTGCCTTCGCGGTGTACTTCGTCCTGTTCTCTATCATTATCCGTGCGTTCAACTTGAAAACCCCTGGGCGTGAAGATGCGTCTGACGATGTCGTCGCTCCTGAAGCCAACAGCAACACGGATGAAGGCCTGCGCGCACTGTCTCGCAGCTACATTGGTGCCATCGGGGGGTCTGACAACCTGACCGGCATTGATGCCTGTATCACCCGTTTACGTCTGACCGTTAAAGATTCTTCAAAAGTACTCGATGCAAGCTGTAAGCGCCTGGGGGCTTCAGGCGTCGTGAAACTGAACAAGCAAACCGTTCAGGTTATCGTGGGCTCTAAAGCTGAAGCCATTGCTGATGGTATGCGTGCAGTCATCGCTACCGGCCCGGTTCCTGCGGCAGAAGTCGCACCGGCTGCCGGTGTGAATGTCGCAAAATCACAGGCTGTGCCTAATGCACCTAAAGTGGCCTTTGAGTCGCTGGTGGCGCCGGTAACAGGTGATGTGATGGCGTTGGATCAGGTTCCTGATGAAGCCTTTGCCAGCAAAGCCGTAGGCGACGGCGTAGCGATTCGCCCGACCGACAAAACCGTAGTGGCACCGGCTGACGGCACCATCGTGAAAATCTTCAACACCAATCATGCATTCTGTCTGGAAACAGACAAAGGTGCGGAGATTGTGGTGCACATGGGTATCGACACCGTTGCACTGAACGGTCAAGGCTTCAAACGTCTGGTTGAAGAGGGTGCTGAGGTGAAAGCCGGTCAGCCAATCCTTGAATTGGATCTGGAATTCCTGAACGCCAATGCCCGTTCGATGATCAGTCCTGTCGTGGTCAGTAACTCTGACGATTACGCAGGTCTGACGGCGCTGGCAACCGGCTCTGTCGTGGCTGGCCAGACCAAGCTGTTTGAGATCCAAAAATAAACTGTTTTACCTGAGTAGTGCCCGGGGTGTTTAACGAGTCATGACGGAAGGCACCCTACCTTTGGCGGGAAGAGAGCAATCTCTTCCCGCTTTTTTATGGGTGGCGAAGAAAGAAGAGGCCACAGAAAGGGGGGCAGCGATCCATTGTGGTGCAATGCTCCGCATTTTTCGTGAAACAAACGGTTGTTTCCGGGCGTGGCTTGTTGGAACATAGGCGGTTATGTGTAGCGCTTTGCATTGAGGAATAGTGAAATGAGTGAGGCTGAAGCCCGCCCAACCAATTTTATCCGTCAGATCATTGATGAAGATCTGGCGTCAGGGAAACACGCGTCTGTTCATACCCGTTTCCCACCAGAGCCAAATGGCTATCTGCATATTGGCCATGCTAAATCCATCTGCCTGAACTTTGGCATCGCCCAAGATTATCAAGGCCAGTGCAACCTGCGTTTCGATGATACTAACCCGGTAAAAGAAGACATCGAGTTCGTTGAGTCGATCAAACACGATGTAGAGTGGTTGGGCTTTGAGTGGAGCGGTAACGTCCGTTATTCCTCAGATTACTTCGATCAACTGCACCATTATGCGGTGGAACTGATCGGTAAAGGCTTGGCTTATGTCGATGAACTGTCGCCTGAACAGATCCGTGAATATCGCGGTAGCCTGACCGCGCCGGGTAAAGACAGCCCATACCGTGACCGCAGCATAGAAGAGAACCTGGCGCTGTTTGAGAAAATGCGCAACGGCGAGTTCGCCGAAGGTGCCGCTTGCCTGCGCGCTAAAATTGATATGGCATCCTCGTTTATCGTGATGCGCGATCCCGTGCTGTACCGTATCAAATTTGCTGAGCATCACCAGACTGGCAACAAATGGTGCATCTATCCGATGTACGATTTCACCCACTGCATTTCCGATGCGCTGGAAGGGATCACCCATTCACTGTGTACGCTGGAGTTCCAGGACAACCGCCGTCTGTATGACTGGGTGCTGGATAACATCACCATCCCTTGTCATCCGCGTCAATACGAGTTCTCGCGTCTGAATCTTGAGTACGCCATCATGTCGAAGCGCAAGCTGAATCAGTTGGTGACCGAGAATATCGTTGAAGGCTGGGATGACCCGCGTATGCCGACCGTTTCTGGCCTGCGTCGCCGTGGCTATACTGCCGCATCAATTCGCGAGTTCTGCCAGCGTATCGGCGTGACCAAGCAGGATAACAACGTCGAAATGATGGCGCTTGAGGCCTGTATTCGTGAAGATCTGAACGAGAACGCGCCGCGTGCGATGGCCGTGCTGGATCCGGTGAAGGTCGTTATCGAGAATTTGACGACCGGTGTGGAAATGGTGACGATGCCTAACCACCCGAATAAGCCGGAAATGGGCAGCCGTGAAGTGCCGTTCAGCCGTGAGATTTATATTGATCGCGCTGACTTCCGTGAAGAAGCCAACAAACAGTACAAGCGTCTGGTACTGGGTAAAGAAGTGCGTCTGCGTAATGCATACGTGATCAAGGCGGAACGCGTTGAGAAAGACGCTGAGGGTGAGATTACCACCATCTTCTGCAGCTATGACCCCGATACGTTGAGCAAGGATCCTGCCGATGGCCGCAAGGTGAAAGGTGTGATCCACTGGGTTTCCGTTGAGCACGCATTGCCAGCTGAAATCCGCCTGTATGATCGTTTGTTCAATGTGCCGAATCCAGCTGCAGCAGAGGACTTCCTGACCACGATCAACCCTGAGTCGTTGGTTATCAAGCGTGGCTTCGTAGAGCCAAGCCTGGCAGCAGCACAGCCTGAAAAAGCCTATCAGTTCGAGCGTGAAGGTTATTTCTGTGCTGACAGCCGCGACTCTTCGGCCGAGCACCTGGTGTTCAACCGCACTGTTGGCCTGCGTGATACCTGGGCTAAAATTGACGCCTGAGTTCTGAAGCGGTATTAACGCGAAAAGCGCAACTTGAGTTGCGCTTTTTTTATGCCTGTCGCTGCCGCTTAGCCCCAGCAGGGCATTTTATTTTCTCAATCTTATTTATCTGCCCGGCATATCAGTAATTTCTTGATAAAAATCATTAGTAATATAACATTGTCTTATATATTCGCGATGCGAATTAATGTCATTTAGAGAGCGCTCTCACATTTTTTCTCCTGACTGACTTTTTTGATTAAGCTGAAACCATTAATCGTCTCTGGTTGACCTGATATCCTTTTTTATTCTGATTTAATTGAATTTTTTATTCGACAGCCTCTTTGCATAGCTACGTAACAAAATCTCATCGATATGTGCTCTTTGTCATACTTTGACAAATCTCTCTCATAATTCATTTGATAATTCGCGTCGCGAAAAATAGTCTAGCTGTAGCAATAAGTGCTGTGGGGTTTGAGCTCTGCCAGCATTATTTTTTACCCGGTTGGGTTTTTTATTAGCAGTCGTGCAGGGCAGTGGTGAACACGGGCGGCTGCAACTTTTAAAGTTAAGTCAAAGAGGAATTTCATTATGGGTACGCACGGTGCTCAGCGTAAAACGCTGGCGCTCGCAGTAGCGGGTGCGCTGTTGGGAACAGGGTTTGCCATGGCCCCTGAGGCGAAAGCCGCAGGGTTTGTCGATGATTCCACGATGACCGGCGGTGTGTATTACTGGCAACGTGAACGCGACCGTAAAGATCTCAATCCGACCAGTGACGATTACAATAAATACACCACTAACCTGTCACATTCGACGGCCAACCTGAGCCTGGATTTCGCTTCGGGCTATGCCTGGGACATGTTTGGTCTGGACGTAGGCGCCTTTACCGCCATTGAGCTCGCTGAGTCCAGTGCCAGCGGCCACCCGAACGAAATTGCGTTCTCTTCCAAAAACCGTACCTATGATGAAGATTACAGCGGCGATAAAGGCGGTATCAGCCTGTATAAAGCTGCAGGTAAATTCAAGTATGGCCCCGTCTGGGCACGTGCCGGTTATATCCAGCCAACCGGCCAAACTTTGCTGGCGCCACACTGGAGCTTTATGCCGGGCACCTATCAAGGGGCTGAGGCCGGTGCCAAATTTGACTACGGTGATGCAGGGGCATTGAGTTTCTCCTACATGTGGACCAATAAATACAAAGCGCCATGGCATATCGAAATGGACGACTTCCGCCAGAACGATAAAAAAACGGGCGTCTCCTACCTTCATTCGCTTGGTGCGAAGTATGACTTTAAAAACGACTTTGTACTGGAAGCGGCATTCGGTCAGGCCCAGGGCTATGTAAACCAGTACTTCACCAAAGCCTCTTATAAATTCGATCTGGTAGGCAACCCGTTGACGACCAGCTATCAGTTCTACGGTACGGAAGACCGCATTAGCGACAAGAATGATCCTAACAGCATCTATGACGGGTTAGCCTGGTTGCAGGCGCTGACTTTTGGCTACACCACAGGGCAGTTTAATTGGCGCCTGGAAGGCACCATGGTCAAGGCCGAAGGCAATCAGGGTTACTTCCTGCAGCGTATGACTCCAACTTACGCTTCGTCCAACGGGCGTCTCGACGTGTGGTGGGATAACCGTTCTGACTTCAACGCCAACGGCGAAAAAGCGGTTTACGCCGGCGTGATGTATGACCTGAGCAACTGGAACCTGCCGGGGATGGCGGTTGGCGGTTCTTATGTTTATGCCTGGGATGCGAAGCCGAGTACCAACCCAATGTACGATCAGAGCCAGCGTTTGAAAGAAAGCGCCTGGAGCCTGGACGCGATGTACACCATTCAGGACGGTCGTGCCAAAGGCACCCTGCTGAAACTGCACTACACCCAATATGACAACCACACCAACATCCCAAGCTGGGGTGGCGGCTACGGCAACATCTTCCAGGACGAGAAAGACGTCAAGTTCATGGTTATCGCACCATTCACCATTTTCTAAAACATAGCCTATGGCCTTCAAGTTACGGCTAGGCGGCCAGCTGGCTCCTCCCCTGGCAAGGTAGGGGCGCTGCATGCAGCGCCCGTATTCATCGGGACGAATATATTCGTCCCCTAGGGTAACGGGTAAGCGAGTGCCGATAACAACGCTGCGGCTTGAAAGATGACGGGTATATTCCCGGCGGCAGCGCCGGGGACACTTAACGGGAATAACACGATGAAAAAAATCATGTTGATGTTGGCCGCAACTGTCGCGCTGAGTGCGTGTGTACAGCCAGCTGCACCGCCGGAAGACGCCAAATTGAAACAGGCCTACAGTGCCTGTATTAACACTGCCGAAGGGTCGCCAGAAAGGCTACAGCCCTGTAAGGCCGTGCTGAACGTATTGAAACAAGAGAAGCAGCATCAGCAGTTTGCCGAGCAGGAAACGGTGCGGGTGATGGATTATCAGAACTGCATTCAGGCGGTTCATAGCGGCAACGGCCAGGCTTATGACGCACAGTGCGGGAAAATTTGGAAAGAGATCCACGATAACAATAATTAAGGATGATGCTAAAGATGAACAAATTCAAATTGAGTGCGGTTGCTGCATTGACGGCAACCGTAGGGTTATTTGGCAGCGTGGGGAACGCGATGGCCAATCAGCAATTGGTGGATCAACTTAGCCAGTTGAAACTGAATTTGAAAATGGTCGATAACCGCGCCGCAGACAGTGGCCTGGATTGCGGCAAACTGGGCGCCGATTGGGCAGCATGCAATAAGGTCCTAATCAGTCTGACCAACGATAATCAGGAAATTACAGGCCACGACTGGGCGATTTACTTCCACAGTGCCCGCCAGACAATGCGGGTGGACAACGATCAATTCAAAATATCTCACCTGACGGGCGATCTGTATAAGCTGGAGCCCACCGATAAATTTACCGGCTTCCCTGCGGGTAAAACGGTTGATATCCCGATTATTGCAGAATACTGGCAGTTGTTTAAAACAGACTTTGTGCCGCGCTGGTATGCCACTTCAGGCGATGCCAAGCCAAAAATCCTGATCAATACCGACACCGAAGATCTGAGTCAGTTTGTGGCGCCCTTTACCGGCGACCAGTGGAAGCGCACCAAAGATGACAATAACATCTTGATGACGCCAGCCTCCCGTTTCACAAAAAATGCCGAGCTGAAAACCTTGCCGGCAGCGTCACTACGCGGTCAGATCGTGCCCACGCCGCTGCATGTGAAAGTACATTCACAGGATGCCGATCTGAGTAACGGCGTAGCGCTGGAATTAAGCGCATTGTCCAAACCGGCCGCAGACGCGGCAACCCAACGTTTTGCTTTATTGGGAATAACCGATAACGCGAGTGGCTATCCGATCAAGACCGATATCCAGCCTGGAAAATTCAACGGTGAGTTGGCGGTGTCGGGTGCCTATGCGTTGAGCATTGGCAACAAGGGAGCACAGGTTATCGGTTTCGATCAGGCCGGGGTTTTCTATGGTCTGCAATCTATACTGTCGCTGATTCCTGCCGACGGTAGCGCCAAAATTGCCACGCTGGAGGTTAAAGATGCTCCACGCTTCCAGTATCGCGGTATCTTCCTGGACGTCGCACGTAACTTCCATCAAAAAGAGGCCGTTTTGCGTCTGCTTGACCAGATGGCGGCTTACAAACTCAATAAATTCCATTTCCACCTGAGTGATGACGAAGGTTGGCGTATTGCCATCCCAGGGTTGCCGGAATTGACGGAAGTCGGGGGGCAGCGCTGCCATGACTTGAGTGAAACCACCTGCTTGTTACCACAATACGGCCAAGGCCCTGACGTCTACGGTGGGTTCTTCTCCCGTCAGGATTATATCGACATTATCAAATACGCTCAGGCGCGCAAGATTGAAGTGATCCCAGAGATCGATATGCCGGCGCATGCTCGTGCAGCCGTGGTCTCAATGGAAGCACGTTATAAAAAACTGCAAGCCGCAGGTAAAGAGCAAGAGGCCAACGAATTCCGCCTGGTGGATCCGACCGATATCTCCAATACCACCTCGGTGCAGTACTTCAACCGTCAAAGCTACCTCAACCCTTGCCTGGACTCGTCCAAGCGCTTTGTCGATAAGGTGATTGGCGAGATTGCCCAAATGCACAAAGAGGCGGGGCAGCCGCTGAGCACTTGGCACTTTGGCGGTGACGAGGCGAAAAACATTCGTTTAGGTGCTGGGTATACCGATGTTGCCAAGCCGGAGGCGGGTAAAGGCATCATTGATCAGCGTAAAGAAGACAAACCTTGGGCGAAGTCCCAGGTGTGCCAAATGATGATCAAAGACGGTAAAGTCGCGGATATGGAACACCTGCCAAGCTACTTTGGCGTCGAAGTTAGCCAACTGGTGAAGGCACATGGCATCGACAGAATGCAGGCTTGGCAGGATGGTCTGAAAGATGCGAAGAATGCCAAGGCATTCGCTACTGAACGCGTCGGGGTGAATTTCTGGGATACCTTGTATTGGGGCGGTTTTGATAGTGCCAATGACTGGGCCAATAAAGGCTACGAAGTGATCCTGTCTAACCCGGATTACGTTTACATGGATTTCCCGTATGAGGTGAATCCGGACGAGCGTGGCTATTACTGGGGTACCCGTTTCAGCGACGAACAGAAAATGTTCAGCTTTGCGCCGAATAACTTGCCGCAAAATGCGGAAACCTCGGTTGACCGTGATGGCAATCATTTCACCGCCAAGAGCGACAAACCTTGGCCGGGCGCTTACGGTATTTCAGCCCAGATGTGGAGTGAAACCCAGCGCACCGACGATGAAATGGAATACATGATATTCCCTCGTTCGCTGTCGGTGGCAGAGCGCGCATGGCACCGCGCAAGTTGGGAGCAAGATTACCGGGCGGGCCGGGAGTATAAAGGCGGTGAAACCCACTTTGTCGACACGAAGAAACTGGATCGTGATTGGCTGCGCTTTGCCAACCTCCTTGGTCAGCGAGAACTGGCAAAACTGGACAAAGGTGGCGTGAGTTATCGGCTGCCGGTGCCGGGCGCTCGCGTAGTGGGGGGCATGCTGGAGGCCAATATTTCTCTGCCGGGTCTGGGCATTGAGTATTCCACGGATGGTGGCAAGCAATGGCAGCGGTACGATGCCAACGCCAAGCCGCGAGTTGGCGGTGAGGTGCTTATCCGCGCGATAAGCCCGGACGGGAAGCGCTATAGCCGTGCCGAGAAAGTGTAATTTTTGAGCCACGGCCCGTCTGTTCGCAGGCGGGCCGTTATTGATCCTCAATAGCAGCGACCGACGGTAATCAGAGATGAATTCGATACGGCTGACCTTTATGGTCGTTGCTTTTTTTTCCGGGATTGCCGGGGCACTGCAAATACCGACCCTGAGTCTGTTCCTCACGACCGAGGTGCAGGTCACGTCTTTATGGGTCGGTTTTTTTTATGCGGTTAACGCTGGCGTTGGCATTATTGTCAGTTTTTTACTGGCGAAAAAATCAGACCGCCAACGGGATCGGCGCAACCTGATTTTAATCTGTTATTTATTGGCGGCGGGGAACTGTCTGTTATTTGCATTTAATCGTAATTATTTAACGCTAATAACGGTGGGCGTGCTGTTAACGGCCATCGCCAATACGGCGATACCGCAATTATTTGCTCTTGCGCGTGAGTATGGCGAGCGCTCAACGCAAAACGTTGCGATGTTCAGCGCGGTCATGCGCGCCCAACTTTCTCTTGCCTGGGTCTTTGGCCCCCCATTGGCGTTTATGCTGGTGGTGAATTATGGCTTCACTGCCATGTTTATTTTTGCCGCGGGGATATTTCTGTTAGTTACGCTGTTGGCTTGGCGGATATTGCCCGAGGTGGCGCGTGTCATCATCAATAGCCATGTCGCAACGCAGCAAAAAACGGTCTTTGATAAAGACGTTAGCCTGCTGTTTTTTGCCTCGGTATTGATGTGGACCTGCAGCGCCATGTATCTGATTGATGTTCCGCTGTATATCAGTGCCGAACTGGGTTTGCCGCAGCGTTTGACCGGCTGGATGATGGGCGTTGCCGCTGCGATAGAAATCCCGATCATGATCCTGGCAGGGCGTTACGTGAACCGGGTGGGCAAACGCCTGATGATGTTGACTGCGATGGTGGCTGGCATGCTGTTTTATGCCGGCATGCTGTGGTTTACCTCTCCCGTTGGCTTGCTGGTCTTGCAGGTCTTTAATGCGATATTTATCGGTATTGGGGCCACCATCGGCATGCTCTACTTCCAGGATTTGATGCCGGAACGGGCGGGGATGGCCACCACGTTGTTCACCAACAGTATTTCAACCGGCGTGATCCTGGCCGGAATATTACAAGGGATCCTGACCGAGTACGGGCCACATTCCTCCGTTTATCTGTTAGCCATATTACTGCTTTTTATTGCTTTACCTGTCGGTTTTAAAACCCGGGAAGTGTAGGTGGTTTCTGAGTGAGTCGTTTATTTTTAAACACAAACAAGGATATATGATGGCTATATTGGTGACGGGCGGCGCCGGTTATATCGGCTCGCATACGGTGTTGGCGCTGTTGGAAAGGGGGGAGAACGTCGTTGTATTAGACAACCTGTCCAACAGTTCGTCAGAGTCTCTGTTTCGCGTAGAAAGGCTGACGGGGAAAAAAGTTATTTTCTATCAGGGTGATATTCAACAATATCACCTATTGGATCACATCTTCCGTCAGCATGATATTCATGCTGTTATTCATCTTGCCGGTTTGAAATCTGTCAGAGAATCAACCGAGCAGCCACTGAAATATTATCAAAATAATATTTCGGGATCATTGATCGTACTGGACAGAATGCGCCATGCGGGCATTAATCAGTTTATTTTCAGCTCTTCGGCCACCGTTTACGGACCTGCGGAATATACCCCGCTGACGGAAAATTGCCGTGTTGGGCAGACCACGAATCCTTATGGCACTTCCAAGCTGATCGTTGAGCAGATCCTGGCAGAGTTTGCCACCACTGCGCCACAGATGGCGATCACCGCATTGCGTTATTTTAATCCCGCCGGTGCGCATGAGTCTGGCTTGATTGGTGAAGATCCCGCCGGCATTCCCAATAATCTTCTGGCGTATCTGGCACAGGTGGCTATTGGCAAACTCGCGGTGTTGCCCGTGTATGGCAACGACTACCCGACCAGCGATGGAACTGGGGTACGTGATTATATCCACGTTATGGATCTGGCTGAAGGGCATTTGAAAGCGCTGGATAACCTGCAGCCAGGTTTTAACGTCTATAACCTGGGCACGGGCAAGGGTTACTCGGTACTGGAAATTATTCAGGCGTTCGAACGTGCCTGTGGATTCAAGATCGCCTACCAATTTAATCCCCGACGTGCGGGTGACATCGCCGAGTGTTGGTCCGATCCGTCGTTGGCTGCGGAAAAGCTGGGTTGGCAAGCTAAGCGCAGCCTGGAAAAAATGGTATGTGATGCGTGGTCTTGGCAGAGCAAAAATCCGCAGGGTTATGGTCCATTAATAAGGATGGCTGCCGATGGCGCTTAACAACGGGCATTTTGGCGCCCTGCAGGATGATCTGTTTCGGGCTGAATATGAGGCGCGGCTAAGCGATTTGAAGTTTGAATTCGTGAAGTGCCAACGTCAGGCTACGCCAGCGGCAAAGGCGCGTTATCAACGTGGGGTGAATCAACTACGGGAATGGCTGTCTGCGCAGGGGCATTTATTTGATGCCGCACGCTGTTCTTCACTATTTTGCGTGCCCACGCGGCCACTTGCCGCAGGGGAACAATTGCTGCACCGCATTTGGTTGGGCGGAGCCATTCCTGACGACGCGCGAGAAGTTATCTCTCAGTGGGGGGATGCACAACAAGCGGTGAGTCGTGGCGAGGCTCGTGACTGGGTCGGCATGTTATGGGTTTGGGATGCAAAGCAGCTGGCAAAGGATGCCTGTTTCATTGCCTCACCCCAAACGCATGGCGGCCAGTTGGGTGAGTACGATGCCGGTAACCATCGCCTGCAGGTGCATTCGTTGAGTGAACTGGCGCAAAGAAGAGTCGGTAATAGTTTGGGGTTTATCCATCAGCTCCATGATAAACGCTATTACGCCACACTGTCCGACTACTTCCGCTTTTTGATTTTGATTGAGATGGGGGGCGTGTATATGGATATCGACACACTTCCCCACCGAGCGGCGACACTGTTTCTGATCAAGCCTGAGGTTCCGGACTATCTTCAGTTCCTGCCCGGAGGTGAAGTTAGCCACGTCAGTTGGTTGAATTTGTTCCTCGACGAAACGGGAATGATCATCAGCCGTAAGGGAGATATGGCGCTGTGCAGGATGTTAGCTGGGCTCGATCAAATTTATGCGGGGGAAAGCAGTGAGGTACCGGAAAGAAATCCGATTTATGAACGGAAGCTGTTCGATCCTTTTTACCAATTGTGGAGTCGTCATATTGAACGTACTTTCCTCAGCCACGATCGTTTTTGCCAGATGCATGGTGTTTTGTATGACGCAACCCCACAGGCGGTAACCTGCGGTATTCGCGGTATGCGGCTGCTGGAAGATGTGATCACCAATGTGCGGCTACCGTTGTCGCAAGAAGAAGAGCAGAGCTACCGGCAATGTGTTAGCCGGTTGGAAAATCTGGATTGGCAGCTTGAGCAGCCGCTGGATTTGGCACGCTATGCGGAAATATTTACCGTTGATGAAGTACCTCGCATGGCCTATCCGGCGCAGATTCGGTCCGACATCGATCATTACCACTACTATTCGGTGCTTTCTCATGATCAGCGGCTTGATCGGGTAAACCAGCTTTTTGGGGAGTACCTGATTGCCGACAACCGGCGGCAGATAGCGGCAGGGAATTACTGGCGTTCTGCCCAGGGCGAGGGGGAGGCTGTGCCGCCTGAACCGCGGGGATCGTTGCATTTCATGGCGGGACGGCAGGTGGGTGAAGCGGATAAGACCCGCATGGCAAAGCTGATTTTTAGCACGAGCTACCTGGAATACTGTTCTGTTGGCAATCGTGCTGGGCTGGATCTGGTGTCTTTGCAGCAGGCGCAAAATATCGAGCCTTACCTGGATCTGATCACCGTGGCTTACGATCGGCGCGGAGAGTTTATCGGTTTTTTCAATGCGGCGACCGTCAGTGAACTGTATGCCATAGACGCGGACTACCTTTATCGCGATGAAATGAAACCTCTTGATGAGGCTTACGACAGCTTTGTGCAAAGCCACTGTGTCGCTGACGATTATTTTGTCTGTAGCTTGGCGATTGAGAGCCAATTTCGGGGGCTGGGGTATTTTAACCAAATGTTTGCCTTGATTCAGCTACAGGCGGATCAACGCCAGGCGAAAAACATTGCGCTGTGCGTCTGGCAAAGTAGTGATGCCTGCAAAATGTATTTGAACAAGGGGTTCCGTATTCGTGGTGTGTTCGACCAAGCCAAGGCAATGTTTTTTGATCGGCTGCTCTTTCTTGAATATGCATTGTAACGAGTTTACTCATCCGCGTGTCGGCGGGGGAGTTGACGTTGAAGTGGGTGTAAGTGGGAAGTGAGAAGTACCGTGGAGAAGTGCCGCTGCAATTGTTGTCATTTAGCTATGATCTTTCCCCGGGCCTGTCCGGGGATTTTTTTATCTATTTGCTTCAGGCATAAAAAAACCGCCGTTAAGGCGGTTCTCAATGCCGGTTAAGGGCATTATTTTTTGTCGTGCAGAGTGTCGTCTTCGCGGCAGTCACCCGTTTCACAGTGGCCGTACAGGTACAGGCTGTGGTTGGTGAGCTTGATGCCGTGTTGTTTGGCGATATCACGCTGACGCACTTCGATAGATTCATCGCTGAATTCGATCACTTTGCCACAATCCAGGCAAATCAGGTGGTCGTGATGATGTTGCTGAGTCAGTTCGAACACGGACTTGCCGCCTTCGAAGTTGTGACGAGTCACAATGCCTGCATCATCAAATTGGTTCAGTACGCGGTAAACCGTAGCCAGGCCAATTTCTTCGCCCATATCTATCAGTTTTTTGTACAGATCTTCCGCACTGACGTGATGGCATTCCGGATTTTGCAGTACTTCCAGGATTTTGAGTCGCGGAAGCGTGACTTTTAAGCCGGCCTTCTTCAATGCGGTGTTGTTGTCAGTCATGCGGATTCAGTCCTGTTACTATGCTAATCAAGTTGAGGCGTTCTCGCCTGTGGCATCGGTCGGCACAAAGTGTTAATTGCGTCTCATTATAGAACCGGTTGGCCTAAATAGAAACCGCCGGTTGTTAACAAAGATATAATTGCACTATTGCATGTTGCACACGCAACGTCTTGATGGATGGGATAAACCGATATCTCAGTCTACCTTGACGATGTGAGAAGTTACAAATATGTATCTTCTATTGCAGTAATCCGTACTGCCGATGACGGCCCTGCCGGCAACACTATGCACTTTGCAGGGCTTTTGTTCAACCTTTGGCGTTACCCGACGATCTCGGCCAGGCTCAACTCTTCGACGATTTGTTTTACCCAACCTTCGACACGTTCATTGGTCAGTTCTGGCTGGCGATCTTCGTCAATGGCGAGACCGATGAAGTGGCTGTCACTTGCCAGGCCTTTCGACGCTTCGAAGTGGTAACCTTTGGTTGGCCAGTGGCCTACAATGGCGGCGCCACGTGGTTCAATGATGTCGCGGATAGTCCCCATCGCATCACAGAAATATTCTGCATAGTCTTCTTGGTCGCCACAGCCAAACAGCGCAACCAGTTTGCCGTTGAAGTCGATCTCTTCCAGCGTTGGGAAGAAGTCATCCCAGTCACACTGGGCTTCGCCGTAGTACCATGTCGGGATACCGAGCAACAGAATATCGAAACCTTCCAGGTCTTCTTTACTGCTTTTGGCGATGTCGTGAATTTCGCAAACATCGTCGCCAAACTGTTGCTTAAGAATTTTCTGGATCATCTTGGCAATGTTTTCGGTATTGCCAGTGTCGCTGCCAAAGAAAATGCCTACATTAGCCATATCGCGTATAACCTTTAAATTCAATAAATTGCATTACACGATGTTAGCGCTGACCACGATAACACCGATTAAAATGATGCCATAGCAAGGGAAACCCTTACCGGTAATTGCGTATCATGCCAGAAATTTACCCCGGGGTTTTATCACGTTTATGCGATACCGGGTGGAATAAAACGATGTTGATCGGGCGTCATCCTTAACGCCGCGCCGCACGTGCGGCTGCAATGATCAATGTTCTGGCTGGTCGTCTGCCAGTTGCGCCAACAGCATTTGCTCAATAAGCTCGCTGCGACTGATATTACGCTGTTCCGCCAATTTGTTCAGGGCGTCCACCGCATCCGCGTTGATCTTCAGTTCCACACGCCGTAAGCCACGGACTTTATCGCGTCGAAGCTGATTACGCTTATTGATTCTAAGCTGTTCATCTCTGGATAGCGGGTTGGTTTTCGGGCGCCCCGGACGGCGTTCATCTGCGAACAGATCCAGCGTCGTGCGATCCGTTTGTTCTTTTGCCATAGGTAGCGGTACTGCAAGGGAGTTTGCATCAAAAAGCGCGTAAACGCTTCTGGATGGTTCGGTTAACACACTTCGGGCCAATAAACCCTAACCCAAATTCACCCCCAGCCCGGCGCTATTGAACACGCTTAGCACGGCGGCAAAATTATAGCGCGCCATATTACCCCAGCAGATGGAGCGACGACAATGTTTAACTGAGCCGAAAACGCGCTAAGCCGTTATCTTTAGCGCGTTTTTTCACCAGATGGCCGTTTTAGGGAGGATTCCTTCTCTGACAAGGGGGCAATTGGCTCAGGCTTCGCCGAGAAAACGATGAATGGCACGTAACACGGCTTCTGGTTTTTCTGCATGAACCCAGTGCCCAGTGCCTGCAACCACGTGTGCACGCGCCTGTGGGAATTGACGGGCGATATCGGCGCGGTAGCTATCTTGTACATAGGGCGACAGCCCACCACGAATGAACAGCGTCGGGTGCGGCCAGGCGGGGACTTCCTGCCAGCCGGTGATATTTTCATATTGATCGATCAGCGCCGGCAGGTTGAAACGCCATTGGCCCTGATGGAATGACTTCAACAAGAACTGGATCACACCTTCTTCATCCAGATAGCTGCGCATCAACTCCGCAGCCTGTTGGCGCTGCGTGATGCCGGCTGCGCTGACGGCTTGTAACGCGGCAAAAATTTCGTCGTGGCGGCGAACGTGATAGTCCACCGGTGCAACGTCAATAATGATCAGTTTCTCCACTCGCTCTGGCGCGATGGCCGTCAGTGCCATCGCCGCTTTACCGCCCATTGAATGGCCGATAACAATGACCTTCTCCAGATGCAAATCATCCAGCAACGCCAGCAGATCCTGGGCCATTTCCGGGTAGGTCATTACCGCTGAGCGTGGCGACAGGCCGTGGTTACGCAAATCGACTTTAATCACGCTGTGCTGTTGGTTCAGGTCGCGCGCCAGGACGCCCAGATTGTCCAGATTGCCGAATAGCCCGTGGATCAGCATGACCGGCAACGCTGCGGACTCGGTTGCCAGCAATTGATAATGTAATTTCATGGTGAAGTTCATACTGAGAGAGATTCAGATTAGGTTATCATGATTAAAACACCGGATGAACATACCCGTTGCCGTGCTGCCGCTTGAAATCCATGGGGTATAACGCGGATTTTTCATGGTAAGGTGCGGGTTTGGCAACGTGGATGCTGGGCGGACTCTAGGTAATAGTCTGCTTTTGCCCTGTCGGGACACATTGTTATGTTCGCTCCCGCGCTTTTAACCTTATAATCCCATGGCTTGAATGCAGGATCTGGCTTCAGGTTCTAAGTAGAAAAAAACAGTACTGGATAAAGATGAAAACTATTGAAGTCGACGAAGAGCTTTACCGTTATATTGCCAGCCACACGCAACATATTGGTGAGAGCGCGTCCGATATTTTGCGCCGTATGTTGAAATTTACCGCCGGTCAGCCCTTGCGCGCTGCGCCAGTTGCCAGCGCACAGAGCGCCGAGCAGGACAAAATTGTTGCTGCTCCGCGACCGCGCGATCGCGTGCGTGCCGTGCGCGAACTGCTGTTGTCGGATGAGTATGCCGAGCAGAGCAAAGCGGTGAATCGTTTTATGCTGGTACTATCCACCCTGTATACCCTCGATGCGGCCGGTTTTGCCACCGCAACTGAAGCGTTGCACGGCCGTACCCGCACCTATTTTGCAGGCGATCAGCAAACCCTGTTGGCGAATGGAACGCACACCAAGCCGAAGCACGTTCCGGGCACGCCTTATTGGGTGATCACCAATACCAATACCGGTCGCAAACGCAGCATGGTGGAGCACATCATGCAGGCTATGCAGTTCCCAGCGGAACTGACAGATAAAGTTTGCGGCACTATCTAATTTAGCGAACAGCCCGTCATGGTGGCCGTGAGCGACATATTGCCAGGCCGCTGGACAGGGATTAGGGAGATATGTCGATGGCGAATAACCCACGTGCCGGGCAGCCGGCTCAGCAAAGCGATTTGATCAACGTAGCCCAGCTGACGTCGCAGTACTATGTACTGCAACCGGAAGCGGGCAACGCCGCACATGCGGTGAAGTTCGGAACCTCAGGCCATCGTGGCAGCGCTCAGCGCCACAGCTTCAATGAAGCCCATATTCTCGCTATCGCGCAGGCGATTGCCGAAGTACGCCACCAGCAAGGGGTCACCGGCCCATGCTACGTGGGCAAAGACACCCATGCATTGTCAGAGCCAGCCTTCATTTCTGTGTTGGAAGTGCTGACAGCCAACGGCGTGGATGTGATCGTGCAGGAACATAACGGTTTCACACCGACGCCTGCGGTATCTCACGCCATCTTATGCCACAACCGCAACGGCGGAGCATTGGCTGACGGTATTGTGATTACCCCATCCCATAATCCACCTGAAGACGGCGGCATCAAGTATAACCCGACCAACGGTGGCCCGGCCGATACCAACCTGACTTCTGTGATTGAAAAACGTGCCAATGAACTGCTGTCTGTGCAGTTGAAAGGCGTACAGCGTCAGTCGCTGGATAAAGCCTGGAACAGCGGTCATGTACAGGCTCAGGATCTGGTGCAGCCCTATGTTGAAGGTTTGGTGGACGTGGTCGATATGCCCGCCATTCAGCGTGCCGGTCTGAAGCTGGGTGTTGATCCGCTCGGGGGTTCTGGCATTGCCTACTGGCAGCGCATTGCAGAGCACTACAAGCTGGATCTGACGCTGGTGAATGATTCTATCGATCAGACCTTCCGCTTTATGCACTTGGATCACGACGGCGTGATCCGCATGGACTGTTCGTCGGTTCCGGCGATGGGGGGCCTGCTGGCGCTGCGTGACAAGTTCGATCTGGCGTTTGCCAATGACCCGGACTATGACCGCCACGGCATTGTTACACCGGCGGGCCTGATGAACCCGAACCATTATCTGGCGGTGGCTATCAACTATCTGTTCCAGCATCGTCCACAGTGGGGCGCTGATGTGGCAGTGGGTAAGACGCTGGTTTCCAGCGCGATGATTGACCGCGTAGTGGCAGATTTGGGCCGTAAATTGGTCGAAGTGCCGGTGGGCTTCAAATGGTTTGTCGACGGTCTTTTCGACGGTAGCCTGGGCTTTGGTGGTGAAGAGAGCGCAGGGGCATCGTTCCTGCGTTTCAACGGCACACCTTGGTCGACCGACAAAGACGGCATCATCATGTGCCTGTTGGCCGCCGAAATCACTGCGGTGACTGGCGAAAACCCTCAGCATCATTACGATGATTTGGCCAAGCGCTTTGGTGCACCGAGCTACAACCGCATCCAGGCACCGGCAACCTCAGCGCAAAAAACCGCGTTGTCCAAGCTGTCGCCAGACATGGTCAAGGCCGATACTCTGGCGGGTGACCCTATCACTGCACGCCTGACGGCAGCGCCGGGTAATGGTGCACCGATTGGTGGTTTGAAAGTGATGACAGACAACGGCTGGTTCGCAGCACGTCCTTCTGGTACTGAAGATGCCTACAAGATTTACTGTGAGAGCTTCCTGGGTGCCGAACACCGCGAAAAGATCGAGCATGAAGCCGTCGATATCGTGAGTGCGGTACTGGCGTCCGCCAAGTAATCTTTCTTCGTCTGATAAAAAGCGCTGTTTTTACAGCGCTTTTTTTATGCCCGGAGTTTAGATATATCTTTTTCATGAACACCGCTTGCGCATTTCGATATATCGATCTAGATTAGATATATCGAAGTTATTTAGATATATCTAAATAACCTCGTCAACGTACTATTCATTGAGAGGTATACCTATGTTTCACCGTTTAGATTTACACCGTCGTCATGGTTGTCACCATGACAGCGAAGAAGGGCACGACCATCATCGCCGTCGCGGCGGACGTCATCACTTTGGTGGCGATCACGGCGAAGAACTTGGCCGTGGTGGGCGAGGTGGACGTGGCGGGCGTCACCGCATGTTTGAACATGGCGATCTACGATTGGTGCTGTTGGCGCTGGTGGCGCGTAAGCCAAGCCATGGTTACGAACTCATCAAGGCGATTGATGAGGCGTCCTCCGGCCTGTATGTGCCAAGCCCAGGTGTGATTTACCCCACGCTGACACTGCTGGAAGAGCAAGATTTTCTTGAGCCAATCACCAGCGGCAACGGCCGTAAAAGCTACCAGATTACCGCACTAGGCCAGAGTGAGCTGCAAAAGCACCAGGCCGCTGTCGACGTGATCCTGGCCCGCCTGGCAGGAGCCGATCGGGGTCATCATCATCACGGCAATCTTGCCGAAGGCATCTCTGACGCCATGAACCGTCTACGCAGTTTGCTACGCGGTAATGTGATGCGTGCCGATCTTTCACCGCAGCAAGTTGAACGCATTAATGCCGCATTGCTCACCGCAGTAGCGGCGATTGAAAGCGAAATGAACATTACCCCAACAGCGACGGAGAATGACTGATGCCAGGACACCGTTTCCGTATTACCGTCGAAGCGTTGAATGACCGTAAGGGGGAGCCCGTCGACAAAGCACCACTGAGCTTTGAGGTGGAGAACCACGATGACATTCTGGGCATCGTTGAGCGTATCAAAGCGCGTGAAGATCTGAATTTCGGTGACAATAACAGCGCGGCTTTTGCCGTTGGCCTCAAGTTGTTTTCTGAAGTGATGATCGAAAACCGCAAGCACCCGGTGTTTGCACCGTTACGTGAGGCGTTCAAAGAATTTATGATGGGGTTGAAGAAAGGGCCAAACGCGTAGGGGCGCGGTTTGTCGCGCCCCTGACTCTTAAGGCATAAAGCGGTAACCGACGCCGGTTTCGGTCAGTAAATGTTTTGGCCGGGCCGGATCGGCCTCCAGCTTTTGCCGTAGATGACCCATATAAATCCGCAGATAATGGCTATGCTCGACGTAATTCGGTCCCCAGACGTGGCTCAGTAGCTGACGCTGGGTGATGACTTTGCCGGAATTTGCCAGCAGTTCGGCCAGCAGACGAAACTCAATCGGCGTCAGATGCAGATCTTCACCCTTACGCAGCACCCGGCGATTAATCAGATCGACGGTAATTTCCGAGAAGTTAACCAATGGGCTTTCCTGCAGGCTGCCGGAATGACGCCGTAAAGCGACCCGCACCCGAGCAAGCAGTTCACCGATACCAAAAGGTTTGCTGAGATAGTCGTCCGCTCCAGCGTCCAGCGCGGCAATCTTGTCTTCTTCGGCGTTGCGCGCCGACAGCACAATCACCGGAATAGCGCTCCATTGCCGTAAATCACGGATATAGTTAAGCCCGTCGCCGTCTGGCAACCCTAAATCAAGAATAATCAGATCCGGTTTGCGCGTGCCGGCTTCTATTAACCCACGTTGCAACGTTTCGCTTTCAAACACCCGCAGACCTTCACTTTCGAGCGCGGTGCGGACGAAACGCCGGATCTCTTTCTCATCTTCGACAATCAGAATATTGGTTGGCGTGCTGCTCACAAGACTCCCGGGGCTTGATTAAAGATCAAAGGCTTCATTGTCTATTTCCGGTGGCTTTTCCAGCGGTAGCACAAAGCGGAAACTGGCCCCGCCGTTGGCCCCGTTTTCTGCCCAGATGCGGCCACCGTGTACTTCAATAATGGCACGGCAAATCGCTAACCCCAAACCCACACCGGGGATTGCAGACTCTTTATTGCCGCGGGAAAACTTATCGAAAATAAGCTGTTTTTTCCCTTCGGGAATTCCCGGGCCATTGTCCCAGACTTCGACTTCCAGCCATTCAGGCAGAGTATGGGCACGAATTCCGATAGTAGCATCGTAGCCGGCATATTTATTGGCATTTTCCAACAGGTTAGTGAACACCCGTTCCAACAGGCTGCCATCGCAGTTGACCAATATCTGCTCTGGCGGCAGCTCAACCTTGATTTGATGCTGGGTCATCAAGGGTTCCAGCATATGCAGCGATGCGCCGACGATCTCTTCCAGTGACTGCCACTCTTTACGCAGGTTGAAGCCACCCGATTGAATGCGAGCCATGTCCAATAGGTTGTTCACCAGCCGTGTCGTGCTCAGCACCTGTTGGCGGATTTGACTGGCCTGGGGGGCATGATTGGAACCTTCTGCCGCTAAATCGAGCGTCAGAATTTCCGCCTGGCCAAACAGTACCGTCAGCGGGGTGCGTAAATCATGGGACAGGGCCGCCAAGAGCGAGTTACGCAGTTGCTCGCGCTCGGCATCCAGTTTGGCTTCCTCGGCACTGCGTGCCAAATGCAAACGTTCCAGCGCACTGGCGATTAGTACGGCAAAGGTCTGCAGCAGCCGCTGTTGTTCCGGCACCATCAGTTGGCGCAGGTTGCTGGGTTCGATGGCCAATAAGCCAAAGGTTTGTTTCGACGTGGCTAACGGCAGCAGCTGATAGGGGACGCCGGGCAGAGTGTCGGTACCGGCGCCGGCAGGCATGCCCTTATCAAAACTCCAGCGTGCGATAGCTTCATCCACTGATAATAATCCGCCGGTTTCCCCGACCATTTGCTGTAACTTGCCGTCCTCCTGCGGGAGCAACAACACGGTTTTGGCCTGGAAGCTACTGGAGAGGAAATGGCGACTGGTTTTGGCGATGTCTTCGGCGGTCAGCGCCTGGCTCAGCCCTCGAGAAATCTCATACAGGTGTCGAGCACGCTGTTCGCGATAACGCGCGACACGCGCCTGATAGCGCACGCCCGCGGTCAGGTTACCGATGGTGATGCCAACGATCAGCATCACGCCGAAGGTCAGCAGATACTGCATGTCACTGACGGCAAACGACCATTCCGGCTGGACGAAGAACAGATCGAAGCTGGCGACGTTAATCACAGCGGCCAGAACCGAGGGCCAGCGGCCGAAGAACAACGCGACGATTGCGACCCCGAGCAGATACACCATCACCAGGTTGGCTTGGTCAAAGCCAGGCAGCAACCATTGAGAGAGCAGGGTAATCAGGGCACAGAGTGCGACCGCCACGGCGCAGCCGCGCAATTGCATGCGCCACTTTTCGGTAAAGTTACGGTTATCATGCTCTTTCCCCGGCGCTACGGGGGGATCGTTTTCCAACGCGACGATCACCAGATCCAGATCCGGCCCCAGCCGGCCGAGACGGTCGGCAAAGCTGCCGCGCAGTTTCCAGCGTTGCTCGCTGCGACGGCCAATAATGATTTTGCCCAGATTGTGCTCACGGGCATAGCGCAGCACCGCACGTTCTTCATAGGGTTCGGACAGCGTGGCGGTCTCGGCACCCAGTTCCTGTGCCAGCCGCAGCGCCCGCAGTATTGCCCGGCGTTGATTCTCCGGCAGACGGTGCAACTTTGGCGTTTCCACGTAAACTGCGTGCCAGTGACAACCCAGTCTGGCTGCCAGGCGAGCGGCGATGCGCACCAGTTTTTCGTTACCGCTGTTATGACCGACGCACAGCAATATGCTGTCACGGGTATGCCACACACGTTCACGGCCTTGAGTATCGCGGAAGGCGCGCATTTGGTCATCGACCCGATCGGCAGTGCGGCGCAGCGCCAGTTCACGCAGGGCAATCAAATTGCCCTTACGGAAAAAGTGCTCGATGGCACGTTCGGCCTGACCGGGGATATACACTTTGCCTTCGTTCAGGCGCTGGCGCAGATCGTCGGGGGGCAAGTCAACCAATACCACTTCGGTGGCTTCGTCGAAGACATGATCGGGCACCGTTTCGCGTACTCGCACCCCGGTCACGCCGCCAACCACGTCGTTTAGGCTTTCCAGGTGTTGTACGTTGACGGTGGTGAGCACGTCGATGCCCGCGTCCAGCAGCTCTTCCACGTCCTGCCAGCGTTTCGGGTGGCGTGACCCCTGGGCGTTGCTGTGCGCCAGTTCATCCATCAGGATCAGAGCAGGGTGACGTGCGAGCGCGGCGTCGAGATCAAACTCCTGCACTAACCTGCCGCGATATTGGATGCGCTTTTGCGCTAACACATCTAACCCATTCAGTAGCGCAGCGGTTTCGCTGCGACCGTGAGTTTCGACCACGCCCACCAGCACGTTTAACCCTTGGCCACGCAGCCGCTGCGCCTCTTGCAGCATGGCGTAAGTTTTGCCTACGCCGGCACAGGCACCGAAAAATACCTTCAGCCGACCGCGTGGTTTTTCATTGGCCAGTGCCAGCAGGCTGTCTGGGTCTGGACGCTGTTGTTCCTCATCCACCATCGGAGTTCCTTTTGCAGCAACGTAAAGCGGGTTCGGCACGCCGAACCCGATACTTATCCTGTCACTCGCACGTGAAGCATTATTTCAATGCGTCGAGTGCCAGGTTCAATTTCAGCACGTTTACCACCGACTCGCCCATAAAATTGGGGGTCGCCTGATCGGTGCTTTCATCAATCAGTTTCGCGATTTGCTCCGGTGCCAATTGGCGTGCCGCAGCAACACGGGCCAGTTGGTATTGTGCCGCCGCAAGTGAAATCTGCGGATCCAACCCGCTGCCCGACGCGGTCAGCAGGTCGACAGGGATCGGGCCTTTCATCGCTGGGTTGGCCTGGCGCAATTGGGCCGCGCGTTCGGCGATGGCTTTATCCAGTGCCGGGTTGGTGGCAGCCAGGTTGCTGCCGGCAGACGCCATGGCATTATAGGCCGAATCACCGGTAGCAGAAGGGCGCCCCCAGAAATACGCCGGTTTAGTGAAGTTTTGGCCGATCAGCGCCGAACCTATCACTTTATCGCCCTGATGCAGCAAAGAGCCGTTGGCTGCATGAGAAAACAGTAACTGTGACAGCCCGGTCGTCAACAGCGGATAAGCGATACCGGTAATCAACGTCAGCAGGACTAACATCACCAGCGATGGACGTAAGTAAGACATGGTTATTTCCTCTCAATGATTAACCGGCAATGTGCAAAGCAACCAGGATCAGGTCTATCAACTTGATGCCGACAAAGGGCACTAACAGACCACCGACACCGTAGATCCACAAGTTGCGACGCAGCAGTGCGGCTGCACTCATCGGCTTGTAGCTCACCCCTTTCAACGCCAGTGGGATCAGGAACACAATCACCAAGGCGTTGAAAATAACCGCCGACATAATGGCGGAGGCAGGGGAGTGCAGGTGCATCACGTTTAGCGCGTTCAACTGCGGATAGGTTGCCGCGAACGCCGCCGGAATAATGGCAAAATACTTCGCTACGTCGTTGGCGATGCTGAACGTCGTCAGTGAGCCACGCGTCATCAGCATTTGTTTACCGATGTGCACGACTTCAATCAGCTTGGTCGGATTGGAGTCCAGATCCACCATGTTGCCCGCTTCCTTGGCGGCTTGGGTACCGGAGTTCATCGCCACCGCGACATCGGCCTGTGCCAGCGCAGGAGCGTCGTTGGTACCGTCGCCGGTCATCGCGACCAGGCGTCCTTCTGCCTGATATTGGCGAATCAACGCCAGCTTGGCTTCCGGTGTTGCTTCTGACAGAAAGTCATCCACCCCGGCCTCGGCGGCGATGGCTGCTGCGGTGAGCGGGTTATCACCGGTGATCATTACCGTTTTGATGCCCATTTTGCGCAGTTCGGCGAAGCGTTCTTTGATACCGCCCTTGACGATATCTTTCAGTGCGACCACCCCCAGCACGCGTGGGCCTTCGGCTACGACCAGCGGTGTACCGCCGGTACGTGCCACGCTGGCGACCAAATCGTCCACCGCCTGTGGGAAGTGGCCCTGATTGGATTCCACGTGGCGACGGATGGCATCCACAGCCCCTTTACGGATCATGCGGTCCTGCACGTTCACGCCGCTCATACGCGTCTGGGCGGAGAAAGGCACAAAGGAAGCATTCAGCGCCTGCAGGTCGCGTTCACGCAGGTTAAAGCGCTGTTTGGCCAGCACTACAATGCTGCGGCCTTCCGGCGTTTCATCGGCCAGTGAAGACAGCTGTGCGGCATCGGCCAGTTCCTGTTCTTTAACCCCGGGAGCCGGCAGGAACTCGGAAGCCTGGCGGTTACCCAACGTAATGGTGCCGGTTTTATCCAGCAGCAACACGTCCACGTCACCGGCGGCTTCTACCGCACGGCCGCTGGTAGCGATGACGTTAGCACCCAGCATCCGACTCATCCCCGCCACGCCGATGGCAGACAGCAGGCCGCCAATGGTTGTAGGGATCAGACAGACCAGCAGTGCCACCAGTACGGTGATGGTGACGACAGATCCTCCGTTGGCGGCTTCCACGCTGTATTGCGAAAACGGGAACAGCGTGGCCGTCGCCAGTACGAACACAATGGTCAGCGCGACCAACAAAATAGTCAGTGCCACTTCGTTCGGGGTTTTGCGGCGTTTGGCGCCCTCCACCATGGCGATCATCCTGTCGAGGAAGGTTTCGCCTGGGTTGACGCTGCACTGTATCACCAGCCAGTCGGACAGCACGCGGGTACCGCCGGTCACCGAGGAGAAGTCACCGCCGGATTCACGGATCACCGGGGCAGACTCACCGGTAATGGCGCTTTCATCGACCGAGGCACCGCCTTCCAGCACTTCACCGTCACACGGAATGGTGTCACCGGCCTCAACCAGGACGATGTCGCCTTTTCGCAGACTCTCGGCGGAAACTTTCTCGGTCACGCCATCACGGCGCGGCGCGGCCAGTTTCTTCGCCCAGCTGGTTTTCTTGGTGCCTCTCAGGCTCTCTGCCTGGGCCTTGCTGCGCCCTTCGGCCAGCGCTTCGGCAAAGTTGGCGAACAGCACGGTGAACCACAGCCACAGGGCAATGCTGCCGGTAAAGGCCGCGCTACCCTCGGTCTGTTTGGTGAGGATCGCTAACCAGATAACCGTGGTCAGGATGCTGCCTATATACACCACGAACATCACCGGATTACGCCATTGAGTGCGCGGATCCAGTTTTTTCAGCGCATCGATCAGCGCGGTACGGACCAATGCCGGTTCAAACAGCGCGCGTTGTTTGCGAGTCATCTCTTCTTCTCTCTCTATGAGCTCTGTTATTTAGCCAGCCAAAGCTGCAAATGCTCTGCCACCGGTCCCAGCGCCAACGCCGGTACGAAGGTTAAAGCGCCCACCAGCAATACGGTGCCGATCAGCAGGCCAATAAACAGTGGCCCGTAGGTTGGCAGAGTACCGTTACCCGCCGGCTGACGTTTCTTCGCGCACAGCGAACCGGCAATCGCCAGGACAGGGAGGATCACCCCAAAACGGCCGACGAACATGGCAAAGGCCAGCAGCAGGTTGTAGAACGGGGTGTTGACGCTCAGCCCGGCAAAGGCGCTGCCGTTGTTGTTGGCTGCGGACGACACGGCGTACAGCACTTCGCTAAAACCGTGTGCACCTGGATTCAGGATACCGGCGCGTCCTGCGTCGGTGGCGATAGCCAACGCCGTGCCCAACAGCACCAGCGTCGGTGTCACCAAAATCGCCAGCGCGGTCATTTTCATGTCATAGACATCAATCTTTTTGCCCAGGTATTCGGGGGTACGGCCAATCATCAAGCCGGCAATAAAGACGGTCAGCAGGACGAACAGCAGCATGCCGTACAGGCCAGAGCCGACGCCGCCAAACACCACTTCACCAATTTGCATCAGCCACATGGGCACCATGCCACCCAGCGCAGTGAAGGAGTCATGCATGGCGTTGACTGCACCGCAGGAGGCCGCAGTCGTCACCACCGAGAACAGGCTGGTGGCGAGAATGCCAAAGCGTGATTCTTTGCCTTCCATGTTGATGTTGCTATCGCTGCCCAATGCGCTCAAATGCGGGTTACCCGCCAATTCGGCAAACATCACCACGACCACAGCGACGACAAAGATCAGCGCCATAGCCCAGATCAACGCGTGGCCCTGGCGGTTCTCTCCGGCCACGCGGCCGAAAGCGAAACACAACGCGCAGGGGATCAAGAAGATCGCCAGCATCTGCACAAAGTTGGTCAGAACCGTTGGGTTCTCAAACGGGTGCGCGGAGTTAACGCCAAAGAAGCCGCCGCCGTTAGTACCGAGCATCTTGATCGCTTCCTGTGAGGCTACCGGCCCCATAGGCAGCGTTTGCTGCGCGCCTTCCAGCGTGCTGATATGCACGTAAGGCAGGAAGTTTTGCAGCGTGCCCTGGCTGACGAAAAACAGCGCAATCAGCAGTGAAATTGGCAGCAAGACATAGAGTGTCACGCGGAATATGTCGATCCAGGCGTTACCGATGGTGGCACTGGAACGGCGGGTGAAGGCACGGATCAAGGCGAACGCCACCGCGATACCGGTCGCCGCTGACAGGAAGTTCTGCACTGCCAATCCCGCCATCTGGCTGAAATAGCTGAGTGTGCTTTCACCACTGTAGGCCTGCCAGTTGGTGTTGGTGACAAAGCTAACGGCGGTATTGAACGCCAGATCCCAAGACAGGCCGGGGAAGCCCTGTGGGTTGAGTGGCAGCGAACCTTGTGTCATCAGCAGCACGAACAGTAAAGCCAGACCGAGCAGGTTAAACCACATGATTGCCAGCGCGTACTGCCACCATTTCATCTCAGCGGTAGTATTGCCACAGCAGCGCCAAACGGCCGTTTCCAACTGACGCAGTGCCGGCAGTGGCTCACCTTCGATCAACCGCGCCAGAAAGCCGCCCAATGGACGGGCTAGCAGCAGAAGCACCAGCAGGAAGCTGGCAATCAATAAAAAGGCTGAAGCCGCCATCAGAAATCCTCCGCATTAAACAGGGCATAGACCAGATAGCCCAACAGCAGCAGAACCAACAGCGCACCACCAATAACGCTGATACTCACGGGACACCTCCAGAGGTGTAGTTTTTGATACAGCGAGTGTAGGGAGGGCGGTAGAAAGAAGATGAAAAAATAGCGTTGGCCGGTGTAAAAAAAGTATAAAAATGGCTGAAATTACAGCAGAAAATGGCTTTTTAGCCTCGATTTTTGGGGGCGTAGTGCGATTGGACTCCTGTTTGGGGGCGTGAAGATGAAGGTTTGTGTAAACAGGCTGTAAATAACCACAATGTAACCAATGGTTAGTTAATTATTAACCTTGGTGTAACAAAATTACGGATTGTACGAATTATTTGCGATTTTTTGTGCGATAAGGTGGTCGGATGAGTAGTAAACTTTCATCAATTGCGCTAAAATTTTGTCCAGTTACCAAATGGTCCTGTTTTAATTGTTTACGCCAGTGCTGTTTCCAAGACAGATCAACGGCCAGGCGTTTTTTGAGGAGGTTCGCATGTCTATCTATCACGCTTATTCATTGCATCGGATTCTCCTGCGCCGCAGCGCAGTGATCCTGGCAGGTTTATTGGCTTTACCGGTAATGCTGTTCCGCAGCGACCGTGCACGTTTTTACAGCTATTTGCACCGCGTTTGGTCAAAAACCAGCGATAAACCGGTCTGGCTGCAACAGGCGGAACTGGCGTCCTGCGATTTTTACTGATCGTTGCCGTCGTCCCCTAAAACCCTCGCTTCACAGCGGGGGTTTTTTTATGGGCGCCGTTCAGTCATTGTGTCGGTAAGGTTCGTCCCCTGAGGGAAATTCCTCTACACTTTTAACATCATCCAACGCTGGGAGAGCCTATTGATGAGTGACAAAATTCCTATTGGGATCAGCGCCTGCCTGCTGGGTGAGAAGGTGCGCTTTGACGGTGGCCATAAACGGCTGGCCTTTGCGGTGGAACAACTGGCCCCCTTCGTGCGTTTTGAGGCGATTTGCCCGGAAATGGCGATCGGTTTGTCGACCCCGCGCCCGGCACTGCGGTTGATCAAAAAACAACATCATGTGGCATTACGCTACAGCAATGACGACAGCATCGACGTGACCGACCAGATGCAGCAATTTTCCTCACAGCGCATTGCCGCTTTGCAGCACCTGTGCGGATACATTGTTTGCGCCAACTCGCCAAGCTGTGGGATGGAGCGGGTTCGACTGTATGACGATAGCGGCGAAGGCGCGCGTAAAAGCGGTGTCGGGTTGTACACTGCCGAACTGCTGCGGCAAATGCCCTGGTTACCGGTGGAAGAAGACGGGCGGTTGAACGATGCAACGCTGCGGGAAAATTTTGTAGAACGCGTTTATGCGCTGTATGAATTGAACATGCTGTGGCGCAAAGGGCTAACCCGTGGCGGGTTGATTGCCTTTCATAGCCGTTACAAGCTGTCGTTGTTGGCGCACTCGCAGCCAGAATACCGTGAGTTGGGCCGTTTTGTGGCAGGCGTGGACAAATGGGAATCGCTGGAGGCGTTTGCCATTGAATACCGTAGTCGCTTGATGAAACTGCTGGCGCACAAGGCGACGCGCCGTAACCACACCAACGTGCTGATGCATGTGCAGGGTTATTTCCGCAGCCATCTGAGTTCTGCGCAGCGCCAGGAGTTGGCACAGCTGATTGATCGTTATCGACAGGGTGTACAACCGCTGCTGGCACCGATCACCTTGCTCAAGCATTACATGGCTGAGTACCCCGATCGCTATCTGGCGGATCAACGTTATTTCGAACCCTATCCCGAAGCGCTGCGCCTGCGTTATGGCCACTAACCGACAAGGAGTTTTATGACCACGCATCTGGTCTGGTTGCGTAACGATCTGCGTATTACCGACAACAAAGCGCTGCACGCCGCCTGTAGCGATCCTGACGCCCGCGTGTTGGCCGTGTTTATCGCCACCCCGCAACAATGGTTACAGCACGAAATGGCACCGCGCCAGGCGGCATTTATCCATGCCAATTTGCTGCTGGTGCAGCAGGCGCTTGCCGAACGTGGTATTCCGCTCGGCTACCATCAATGTGATGATTTCGCCACCTCGGTTGATTGGTTGGTTGCTTACTGCGAGCAGGAACAGGTGGATAGACTGTTTTACAATCGCCAGTACGAAATCAACGAACGCGTCCGTGACCAAGGGTTAGAGCAGTGTTTATCCGGGAAGGTGATTTGCCAGAGTTTTGATGACAGCCTGTTATTGCCGCCAGGTAGCATAAAAACCGGTGGCGGTGAAATGTACAAAATCTATACGCCATTTCGTAAAGCCTTTATTCAACGCCTGACAGAATCGGACGTTCGTTCCCTGCCTGCCCCCAAAACACGGTGTGGTGGCGCGCTGCCAATAACCGCCGTACCTGAAGCATTCAATTATCCGCCGGCAGAGGCAATGGGGGATTTCCCTGCAGGGGAAGAGGCGGCGCTGCAGCGGTTACGAACCTTTTGCCGTGAACAGGTGCAAGATTACCTTGAACAGCGAGATCTGCCCGCCATTGCCGGCACTAGCAGTTTGTCGCCTTATCTGGCCATCGGCGCCTTATCACCGCGCCAGTGCTTTAATCGTCTGCGTGCTGAATGCCCGCAGGTATTGGAAAACAGCGATAGCGGCGCCTTTGGTTGGCTAAATGAGCTGATCTGGCGCGAGTTTTATCGGCATCTGATGGTGGCCTATCCTGCGTTATGCAGGCACCGTCCCTTTATCGATTGGACGGATAAGGTACGCTGGCAGAATAATCCTGAGTTTTTGCAGGCGTGGCAGCAGGGGGCAACGGGCTATCCGATTGTCGATGCCGCCATGCGCCAGTTGAATGAAACCGGTTGGATGCACAATCGCTTACGTATGATCAGCGCCAGCTTTCTGGTGAAAGACTTGTTGGTTGATTGGCGCGCTGGCGAACGTTACTTCATGTCAAAACTGGTGGACGGCGACCTGGCGGCCAATAACGGTGGTTGGCAGTGGGCGGCGTCAACCGGTACCGATGCTGCGCCCTATTTCCGCATTTTTAACCCGACCACTCAGGGCGAACGTTTTGATCCGCAAGGCACTTTTATCCGTAAATGGTTGCCCGAGCTGGCGGATGTACCGGACAATGCTATCCATCAACCCCATCGCTGGGCGGAACAGCAGCAGCGTGTGCTGGATTACCCGCTGCCGATTGTCGACCACAAGCAGGCGCGGTTGGATACGCTGGCAGCCTTTGAAGCGGCGAAGCGCGGGGAATATTAAGGCAACAGCAAGGAGCGACATAATGATGAAAAAGGTGCTGGCCCTGTGCCTGAGCGGTTATTCAGCCCTGGCGATGGCGGGCTTTGATGTAGTGGCATTAGGCGTGGACGGGGGGGTTAGCGACGGCAATCTGACCTCCTACCTGATCCGCAGCGACAATCAGTCGCAGTATCTGGCGCTGGATGCCGGCTCGCTGCTGCCAGGCATTGCCAAAGGGCTGGAAAAGGGCAGTTTCCCTCAAGTCACCCCTGAATTGGCTGCGCCCTATACCCCGCAAGGCTATGTATTCCGCCAGCTGATTGGCGCTTATTTTATCAGTCACGGCCATTTGGACCATGTGGCGGGGCTGATTATCGGCTCGCCGGAAGACAGCAAGAAAAATATCTATGCCCAGGCAGATACCATTCTGACCCTGCGCAACCATTACTTTAACTGGAAGGCCTGGCCCAACTTTACCGACTCCGGCAATGGATCGCGGTTGGGTACCTACCGCTTGCAAACGGTAAGGCCGCAGCAGCGCGTGACGCTGGGGGTCACCGGATTGACGGGCGTGATGTATCCGCTCAGCCATGATCGTTACCCTTCATCGATGTTGCTGGTGTCCGACCGTAGCGGATCCTTTGCCTTTTTCGGCGATACCGGGCCGGATGCACTTGAGCAATCCCGCAATCTGGATAGCGCCTGGCGCGTGCTGGGGCCGCTCATCGAACAGAAAAAACTGAAAGGGATGATCATCGAAGCGTCCTACCCCAATGAGGTGGAGGATAAAAATCTGTATGGGCATTTGACGCCTGCGTGGTTGCTTAAAGAGCTGAAAAATCTGGCGCAGTACAGCGGCGGCGAAGGTTCACTGAAAGATTTACCGGTGGTGATCAGCCATATCAAACCCAGTCTGAAGCAAGGTGAAAACGTGCGCGCGACCATTAAGCAACAGTTGGATCAGGGCAACGCTCTGGGCGTAAAATTTATCCTGATGGAACAGGGCGACCGGCAGACATTTTGAATTGAAGAGAGAACTTTATGCGTAACCTCGATCTGGAACAGTTGATCAATAGCGAACTGAACACCGCCGCGTTTCAGGATTACGGGCCAAATGGCCTGCAGGTGGAAGGGCGGCCGCATGTGCAGCGCATTGTCACTGGCGTTACGGCGTGCCAGGCCTTGCTGGATGCCGCGGTGGTACACCAGGCGGACGCTATTGTGGTGCATCATGGCTATTTCTGGAAAAACGAAGCGCCATCAATACGCGGCATGAAGCGCAACCGGCTGAAAACGCTGCTGAGCAATGATATCAACCTGTATGGCTATCACCTGCCGCTGGACGCACACCCGGTATTGGGCAATAACGCGCAGTTGGCACATTTGCTGGGTATTCGCGTGATTGGTGAAGTGGAACCCCTGGTACCACACGGCGAATTCGAACAACCGCTGACCGGGGCTGAACTGCAAGCACGTATCGAGAGCCGTCTGGGCCGTTCCGTGCTGCACTGTGGCGATAACGCGCCAGCACATATCCGCCGCGTTGCCTGGTGTACCGGCGGCGGTCAGGGCTTTATCGACAGCGCGGCACGATTTGGCGTGGATGCCTTCATTACCGGCGAAGTTTCTGAGCAAACTATTCACAGCGCGCGGGAAATGGGCATTCATTTCTTTGCGGCTGGTCACCATGCCACTGAGCGCGGTGGTATCAAGGCGCTGGGGGAATGGCTGGCTCAACAACATGGTTTTGATGTGACCTTTATTGATATCCCGAATCCTGCCTGATTTTTCTCTTCAGGATTCAGCCGGTTTATACACTGGCTGAATCCTTTTAATAGCCTAATCCCTTATTTTCGCAAAGGTTGTTCTATTGACAGCCGGGGCGCTGTCACGCATAACTGATGGGTTTTCATCGCGATAATAATAAGGAGAAAAGGGTGCAACGAGCACGATGTTACCTGTTAGGTGAAAGAGCGGTAGTGCTTGAACTGTCGCCGCCGGTGACGCTGTCGAGCCAGCAGCGGATCTGGGCGTTGGCCGAAAAACTGAATCATCATCCCGATGTACGTGAAGTGGTGCCGGGCATGAATAATCTTACGCTGTTGCTGAATACGCCCAAGGCTGACGCCGAAGCGATGCTGGGGTTGTTGCAAGAGGGCTGGGACAGCAAGGAAAGCCTGGTTCCTGAATCGCGTCAGGTGGATATTCCGGTCATTTATGGTGGCCAGGATGGGCCCGATCTGGATGACGTCGCGCGCCATACCGGTATGACGGCACAGCAGGTGGTGGAATGTCATTCATCAGCGGCCTACGTGGTCTATTTCCTCGGTTTCCAACCCGGTTTTTCCTACATGGGCGGTATGCCTGAAAAATTGGCGACGCCGCGACGTGCTGAACCACGGCTGTCAGTGGCGGCCGGTTCCGTAGGCATTGGCGGTAGCCAGACCGGGATTTATCCGTTGGTGACTCCGGGCGGATGGCAGTTGATTGGGCGAACCCCCCTGGCGTTGTTTAATCCGTATGAAATGCCACCAACCCTACTGCGTCCTGGCGATAGCGTAAGGTTTGTGCCACAGAAGGAGGGCGTATGCTGAAGATTCTGCGTGCGGGTATTTACACCACGGTGCAGGATCTGGGCCGTAACGGTTTCCGCCGTCTGGGGATCAGCCAGGGCGGTGCACTCGATGAACCCGCGTTGAGGATCGCTAACTTGCTGGTGGGCAATGACATCAAGGCCGCCGGACTGGAAATCACCCTTGGGCAATTTAGCGCCGAATTTACCCAGCCAGGTTGGATCGCTCTGACCGGTGCTGGTTGCGATGCGCAATTGGATGGAAAGCCTTTATGGACCGGCTGGCGCTATGCGGTCAGTGCGGGTCAGCAGCTTGTTCTGAAAATGCCGAAACGCGGAATGCGCACTTATCTGGCGATAGCCGGGGGTATCGCGGTTCCTGAAATGCTCGGCTCCCATAGTACAGATAGCAAAGCGGCTTTCGGCGGGCTGGAAGGGCGCAACCTGCGGGATGGTGACAGCCTGCCATTGGGGCAAGGGCGTTCGTTGCCGCCGCAGAGCACTGGCGTAAAGCAATTGCTGTTTAACAACCGCGTCCGTGCGTTGCCGGGGCCGGAATATGACGAATTCAGTGAAGAGGCGCGGGAAGCATTTTGGCGTACGGCCTGGCAGCTGAGCCCGCAGAGTAATCGTATGGGCTATCGCCTGCATGGTAGCAGTGTGCTGAGCCGCACCACCGATCGCGAAATGTTGTCGCATGGCCTGTTACCGGGTGTTGTACAGGTACCGCATAACGGCCAGCCAATCGTACTGATGGCCGATGCGCAGACTACCGGGGGATATCCGCGTATTGCCTGCGTGATCGAAGCCGATCTTTACCATTTGGCGCAAATTCGCCTGGGCGAAGCCATCCACTTTGTACCCTGTACTCTAGCAGAGGCGCAACGCGCCAAGGCGGAACAGGAACACTTCATCCAACAGATTGCCTGGGGGTTAAATGATCGTTGATTTGAATGCCGATCTTGGAGAAGGCTGCGCCAACGATGAGGCGCTGTTGCAACGGGTGAGCTCGGCCAATATCGCCTGCGGTTTTCATGCTGGGGATGCACAGACCATGCGGCAGTCGGTGCGTTGGGCACTGCAATACGGCGTTGCCATTGGCGCGCATCCAAGCTTCCCCGATCGTGAGAATTTTGGCCGTACTCGCATGCAATTGCCGCCAGAAACGGTGTATGCGCAAGTGGTGTATCAGCTTGGTGCGCTTGCCGCAATTGCCCGTGCTGAAGGCGGAGTGATGGTGCATGTGAAACCCCATGGCATGTTGTACAACCAGGCCGCGGTAGAACCGGAGCTGGCAGAGGCTATCGCCCGGGCGGTTAAAGCGGTAGATCCGACGCTGCGGTTAGTGGGATTGGCGGGCAGTGAGCTTATCCGCGCCGGTCAAAAACAGGGGCTGAAGACACGGCAGGAAGTTTTTGCGGATCGTGGTTATCAGGCCGATGGCACGCTGGTGCCGCGTGGCCAGGCTGGGGCGCTGATTACCAGCGACGAACTGGCGTTGGCACAAACGCTGGAAATGGTTCGTCATCATCGGGTTCGTACGCTGGACGGCACCTGGGCCGCCGTTCAGGCCGAAACTGTCTGCCTGCATGGCGACGGTGAACATGCGCTGGAATACGCGCGCACGCTGCGCGAGCGTTTTGCCGTTGAAGGTATCAACGTTAGCGCCGAGTAGTTAAGCAGTACACACAACATCACAAACAAAAAAACTATTAGAAATTATCGAGGGAATACTATGGAACAGGCCGTTAACCTCTGGCCATTGATTGGCATTGCCGCCATCGTGGTTGGATTTGTTTTACGCTTTAACCCCGTGCTGGTGGTGATTGTCGCCGGCATCATCACCGGGCTGGCGGCACTGATGCCGCTAGACGTGATCCTGGAAAAACTGGGTGAAGGCTTCCTCAATACCCGTAACCTGCCGCTGATCTTGTTACTGCCATTGGCGGTAATTGGTTTGCTGGAGCGCCACGGGTTGAAAGAACGCGCGCAGGCGTGGATCGCCAAGATCAAGAGTGCCACCGCAGGACGGTTGTTGATCGTCTATCTGTTTGTCCGTGAAATCACCGCAGCCATGGGGCTGACCAGCCTGGGCGGGCATCCGCAAATGGTGCGTCCATTGTTGGCGCCGATGGCTGAAGGGGCAGCAGAAAACCGCTACGGCGAATTGCCGGAACGTACGCGCCACCGTCTGCGTGCCATGTCTGCTGCTACGGATAACGTCGGGTTGTTCTTTGGTGAGGATATTTTTGTGGCTTTCGGTGCCATTATCTTCATGCACAACTTTATGCTGGAGTCCGGTGGTATTCAGACCGAGCCATTGCATATCGCACTTTGGGGTATCCCGACGGCCATCTTTGCTTTCCTGATCCATTCATTCCGGCTTTATCGGATGGATAAACAGCTCAGCGCCGAATTGGCGCAACTCAATCAGGCGGCGCTGCAGGCTAAAGGGGATGCTCAATGACTTTCCAACAACAATATCTCTATTGGCTGGCCGGTGTCGTGCTGTTGATCGTGGCGGTGATGTCTTTCCGCGATCGTGCCAATCCACGCCGCATTACCACAGGTTTGTTCTGGGCGCTGTATGGCCTGGTGTTCCTGGTTGGCGACTGGACTTATCGTCTGTTAGGTGACGTGCTGGGTGAAGGCAGCAACGAGAAACGCATGCTGCACATCATTGTCGGTGTGGTGGTCATGATCATGGCGTTGATCGCCGGTTTTGGCGGTGTACGCCTGGGTAGCTATCATCAGCGTACGCCACAACAGCGCGAAGAAAGTGCCAAGCGCCTGGGGAACCGGCTGTTTATTCCCGCATTGGCCATCCCGGTAGTGACGGTCGTGGGTGTGCTGCTGTTTAACAATATTCCTGCGCTGCAAACCGCGGTATTCGGCAGCGGCAATCACGCAACCTTGATTACGCTGTTCTCGATGACCGCCGGTTGTTTGCTTGGCCTGGTTATCGCCGTGAAAATGACGCATGAAAAAGTGCTGCAACCGATCCAGGAAGCGCGTCGCCTGTTGGACTCCATCGGTTGGGCGTTTATTTTGCCGCAAATCCTCGCCACGCTGGGCCTGTTGTTTACCGCAGCCGGTGTCGGCACGGCCATTTCTCATCTGACCCAGGAGTATCTGGCGGTCGACAATCGCTTTATTGCCGTTGCGGTTTACGCTATCGGTATGGCGTTGCTGACGATGGTGATGGGCAATGCCTTTGCGGCTTTCCCCATTGTTACCGCAGGTATCGGTATTCCGATTCTGGTGTTACAGCATGGGGGTAACCCGGCAGTCATGGCGGCTATCGGTATGTTTTCCGGCTATTGCGGCACGCTGATGACGCCAATGGCTGCTAACTTTAATATTGTACCGGCGGCGTTATTGGAATTGCCGGACAAGAATGCGGTGATCAAAGCGCAGGTACCGACTGGGGTGCTGCTGCTGCTGGTTAACGTATTCCTGCTTTATTTCCTGATGTTCCTGTAAGGAGAACGCATGCAAAAGGTATTGATCACGGGTTTTGAACCCTTTGGCGGCGAACGCGTTAATCCTTCGTGGGAAGTGGTCAAACAACTCAATGATATGGAGTTGGCTGGTGCGCGCATTATTGCGCGCCAACTGCCCTGCGTGTTCGGCGCGGCGTTGGACACGCTGAATGCCGCGATTGATGAGGTACAACCCGTGATGGTGCTGGCCATCGGGCAGGCGGGTGGGCGCACCGATATAACCCTCGAACGGGTGGCGATCAACATCGATGATGCGCGTATCCCCGATAATCAGGGGCAACAGCCAATAGACGAAGCGATCGTTGCAAGTGGGCCGGCAGCCTATTTCAGCACGTTGCCGATCAAGGCAATGGTGAACTCGATGCGTGAAGCCGGTATTCCGGCCTCAGTGTCACAAACGGCCGGGACCTATGTCTGCAACCACGTGATGTACGGCTTGTTGCACCGCTTGAGTGACCAACAGGCAATCAAGGGTGGGTTTATTCATATCCCTTATCTGCCGGAACAGGCGGCGGCGCACCCTGGTGCGCCGAGCATGGCCGCGAACACGGTGTTGTTTGCCCTCGAGCTGGCGATTTCCATTGCATTGCAGGTGGAACATGATTTGAAAGTGGTTGGCGGTGCGACACACTAACACCCGTCATTCCCCGGTGCGGCTTGCTGCGCCGGGGCTTATTCAGGAGTTTTCATATGCCGGAAGGACCGGAAATTCGCCGGGCGGCAGATGCGCTGGCGGCGGCGGTACTAGACCAACCGCTGACCGAGGTCGGTTTTGCTTTCCCTCAACTTAAACATTATCGCAACCAGCTAATTGGCGAACGCATTGTCGCTATTGAACCGCGTGGCAAGGCGCTGTTAACCCATTTTTCAAACGGATTGACGCTGTATAGCCATAACCAATTGTATGGCGTATGGAAGGTGGTAAACGCGGGGGAGATGCCTGAAACCAAGCGGGATCTGCGTGTAAGGCTTGAAACGGCGGAGCGGGCGATTCTGTTGTACAGCGCTTCGGATATTACCGTCAGACCGCGTGAAGAGATAGAACAGCACCCGTTTTTAAAGCGCATTGGCCCTGACGTGTTGGACATGACGCTGACAGTGGCGGCAGTGGCGCTGCGACTCTTGTCGTCTGAATTTCGCCGCAGACAACTGGGCGGCATGTTGCTCGATCAAGCTTTTCTCGCGGGGTTGGGCAACTATCTGCGCGCTGAAATTCTTTGGCAGGCAGAATTGGCACCTCACCATAAGCCGCAAGATCTGCCGCCTGACGTTTTACAGCGGCTGGCGGAAGCTTTACTGGCGGTGCCGCGATTGTCTTACCAAACGCGCGGGCAGGTGGATGAAAACCGCCACCATGGTGCGCTGTTCAGTTTTAAAGTATTTCACCGCAGTGGCGAACCTTGTGAGCGTTGCGGTGCGATGATCGTGCGTACTTCATTGTCGTCCCGACCTTTCTATTGGTGTCCGGGATGTCAGAAATAGCAAAAAAATGCCGCCCATTGGGGCGGCATTTTAGCGGCAATACGTAGGGTAAAGCGGCGTTACTTGTTTTTCAGCTGGGACGTGAAGTCGCGTTCGGCATAACCGGTGTACAACTGACGTGGACGGGCAATCTTGATGCCTTCGTCGTGCATTTCGTTCCAGTGTGCGATCCAGCCGATAGTACGTGCGATAGCGAAGATAACGGTAAACATGGAAGAAGGAATACCCATCGCCTTCAGGATGATACCTGAATAGAAGTCGACGTTCGGGTACAGTTTCTTCTCGATGAAGTACGGGTCGTTCAGCGCGATGTGTTCCAGCTCCATCGCCACTTCCAACAGGTTATCGTCCTTCTTGTTCAGCTCTTTCAGCACTTCGTGACAGGTTTCACGCATCACGGTGGCACGTGGGTCGTAGTTCTTGTACACGCGGTGGCCAAAGCCCATCAGACGGAATGAGTCGTTTTTGTCTTTGGCACGCTTGATGAACTCAGGGATGTGCTCAACGGTTTTGATCTCTTCCAGCATTTTCAGTGCGGCTTCGTTGGCACCGCCATGTGCTGGTCCCCACAGTGAAGCAATACCGGCAGCAATACAGGCAAACGGGTTAGCGCCTGAAGAGCCTGCGGTACGTACGGTTGAGGTGGACGCATTTTGCTCGTGGTCTGCGTGCAGGATCAGGATGCGATCCATAGCGCGTTCCAGCACCGGATTCACCACGTATTCTTCACACGGAGTCGCGAACATCATATGCAGGAAGTTGCCGGCGTAGGACAGATCGTTGCGAGGGTAAACGAACGGCTGGCCCAGAGAATATTTGTAACACATGGCTGCCACGGTAGGCATTTTGGACAGCAGGCGGAACGCGGTGATTTCGCGGTGGCGCTCGTTGTTAACGTCCAGTGCATCGTGGTAGAACGCCGCCAGGGCACCTGTTACACCGCACAGCACGGCCATTGGGTGTGAGTCACGACGGAAACCACGGAACAGATGGGTGATCTGGTCGTGGATCATGGTGTGGCGGGTGACGGTCGTTTTGAAGGTCTCAAACTCTTCGGCAGTCGGGGTCTCGCCGTACAGCAGGATGTAGCATACTTCCAGATAGGAAGATTCTTTCGCCAACTGTTCGATTGGGAAGCCACGATGCAGCAGTATGCCTTTGTCACCGTCGATAAAGGTGATTTTGGATTCGCAGGAAGCGGTAGAGGTAAAGCCGGGATCAAACGTGAAATAACCTTTGGAGCCCAGGGCGCGGACATCAAGGACATCGGGGCCCAGTGTCGGGGATAATACGCCCAGTTCGATTGGAGCTTCACCATCGTTAATGGTTAGCGTCGCTTTCTTATCAGTCATTTACAGTCTCCTTTGCGCCTTATTTTAAAAACCTCTAACAACTGAAATACCTTAATTCTCCTCAGGTTGCCCGCAAAAAATGGTGCGGACGCTAACTCTGTGAGCGACTGCGCAATTGCGCGGGTAGGGTACAGAGTGCTAACCAGGCGAACGAGGCGGGTGACCAGTTGTTAACGATTCATCGGAATTCGTTATGTTCTGTTAATCTTACCTACGACGTGTTCGGGGGTTGTTGAACCTATCCCAATAAACTGTTTTCTACGCCTTATTTAATTATGTCTGCGGCAATGTGCTGCAAATATGAACGGCAAAAACCGCCATTGGGATAGGTTCCGCCAAATACACTGTTGCATATCTTGAACACTGGGGGAAGTGTATCTGCTGACCTATAGCGCGTCATAGGGCCGTTTGTGCCCCTATATGTAATGGAATTGTTGATCTCTTGTCAAATCAGATAATTAATTTTGTGCCAATTGTGAAATCCGTGATCTAAATCACTGTTCGGGGGAAATGTTACCAAAGGGATTGTATGGGAATTGTAATCAGAATGTGATCCTCCTATACTGCCGCCAGGTCTCCGGGATACCCTGAAGTAGGAGCACCCAGCGTTATAACTACGCGCCGTTTAAGCACACAGGATGTTGTTGTTTGAGCGCGTGACGTGTGAGGGTTTTGGCTCTTAACGCTGTCTGATCCCCGCCCAGGCCGGAGGAAGGAAAATAATAAGAGCTGTGTGGGCAAAAACGTGAAAAAACAAAGACCTGTCAACCTGGATCTGCAAACGATCCGGTTTCCCGTAACTGCGATAGCGTCCATCTTACATCGAGTCTCTGGCGTAATTACCTTCGTTGCCGTGGGTATCCTCCTCTGGCTGCTGGGCCTGTCTCTCTCTTCCCAAGAGGGTTTCATGCAGGCTGCTGCCATCATGAATAGCTTCGTTGTCAAATTCATATTCTGGGGCATCCTCACTGCACTGGCCTATCACATTTGCGGTGGCATTCGCCATTTGTTAATGGATTTTGGCTATATCGAAGAGAGTTTAGCCGCCGGTACCCGTTCTGCCCAGGTGGCGATCGGTCTGACCGTCGTGCTGTCAGTTCTGGCTGGAGTCCTCGTATGGTAAACAATGTTTCTGCATTAGGACGCAACGGCGTACACGACTGGTTGTTACTGCGTGCTTCCGCTATCGTCATCATCCTGTATGTACTGTATATCCTGGGCTTCTTCGTCACGGCTCCGGATCTCACCTACGAAATCTGGCGCGGTTTCTTCGCCACCTCTATTACGAAAGTGTTCACTGTACTGACGCTGCTGTCGATTCTGGTTCACGCCTGGGTCGGTTTGTGGCAGGTACTGACAGACTATGTCAAACCCGTCGCGGTGCGTCTGGTGTTGCAACTGGCGGTTATTGTCGTGTTGCTGGTCTATTTACTGTACGGAACAATCGTAGTGTGGGGTGCGTAAAATGAAACTGCCGGTCAGAGAGTTTGATGCTGTCGTTATCGGTGCAGGCGGTGCAGGTATGCGCGCGGCACTGCAAATTTCTCAAGCGGGCTCTACTTGCGCCTTGCTGTCAAAAGTCTTCCCGACCCGTTCCCATACCGTGTCTGCACAGGGGGGGATTACCGTAGCCCTGGGTAACAACCACGAAGATAACTGGGAATGGCATATGTATGACACGGTGAAAGGCTCCGATTATATCGGTGACCAAGACGCCATTGAATATATGTGTAAAACCGGCCCTGAAGCCGTTCTGGAACTGGAACATATGGGGCTGCCGTTTTCTCGTACGGATGATGGCCGCATCTATCAGCGTCCATTCGGCGGCCAGTCACTGAACTTCGGTGGCGAGCAGGCGGCCCGCACTGCGGCGGCAGCTGACCGTACCGGTCACGCGTTGTTGCATACCCTGTATCAACAGAACCTGAAAAACCACACCACTATCTTCTCCGAGTGGTACGCGCTGGATCTGGTGAAAAACCAGGATGGTGCGGTCGTCGGTACCACGGCTATCTGCATTGAAACCGGTGAAGTGGTGTACTTCAAAGCCAAAGCTACCGTGTTGGCAACCGGCGGCGCAGGCCGTATTTACCAGTCCACCACTAACGCACATATCAATACCGGTGACGGTGTTGGCATGGCAATTCGTGCCGGCGTGCCCGTGCAGGACATGGAAATGTGGCAGTTCCACCCGACCGGCATCGCTGGCGCGGGTGTCTTGGTGACCGAAGGTTGCCGTGGCGAAGGCGGTTATCTGCTGAATAAACACGGCGAGCGTTTCATGGAGCGCTATGCGCCGAACGCTAAAGACCTGGCTGGTCGCGACGTGGTTGCTCGTTCAATCATGATTGAAATCCGCGAAGGCCGTGGTTGTGACGGTCCGTGGGGCCCGCACGTCAAACTGAAGTTGGATCACCTGGGCAAAGAAGTCCTGGAATCCCGCCTGCCGGGTATTCTGGAACTGTCGCGTACTTTCGCTCACGTCGATCCAGTGAAAGAACCTATTCCCGTTATTCCAACCTGTCACTACATGATGGGCGGTATTCCGACCAAAGTGACTGGCCAGGCACTGACTGTGAACGAAAAAGGCGAAGATGTTGTGATCCCGGGCCTGTTCGCCGTTGGCGAAATTGCCTGCGTATCCGTGCATGGCGCTAACCGTCTGGGTGGCAACTCGTTGCTGGACCTGGTGGTGTTCGGTCGTGCTGCCGGTATGCATCTGCAGGAGTCAATGGCAGAGCAGGGCGCAAGCCGTGATGCCAGTGAATCTGATGTGGAAGCGTCACTCGATCGTCTGAACCGCTGGAACAATACCCGTTCAGGTGAAGATCCGGTTGAAATCCGTAAGGCACTGCAAGCCTGTATGCAGCATAACTTCTCGGTATTCCGTGAAGGTGATGCGATGGCGAAAGGCCTGGAAGAGCTGAAAGAGATCCGTGAACGTCTGAAGAATGCACGTCTGGATGATACCTCCAGCGAGTTCAACACCCAACGCATTGAATGCCTGGAGTTGGATAACCTGATGGAGACCGCGTATTCCACCGCCGTGTCGGCCAACTTCCGTACTGAGAGCCGTGGTGCACATAGCCGCTTCGACTTCCCAGAACGTGACGATGCCAACTGGCTGTGTCATTCGCTGTATCAGCCGCAATCGGAAAGCATGACGCGTCGTGAAGTGAACATGCAACCGAAGCTGCGCCCGGCATTCCCGCCGAAAGTGCGTTCTTACTAATTGCGGAGATCGATTGATGAAACTCGAATTTTCAATTTATCGCTACAATCCGGATGTTGACGACGCTCCGCATATGCAGGACTACAGCCTGGAAGCGGAAGAAGGTCGCGACATGATGTTGCTGGATGCCTTGATCCAGCTGAAAGAGAAAGATCCGACCCTGTCGTTCCGCCGCTCTTGTCGTGAAGGGGTCTGTGGTTCCGATGGCCTCAACATGAACGGTAAAAACGGTCTGGCATGTATCACACCGGTCTCGTCGTTGCGTAAAGGCAATAACAAGATTGTGATTCGTCCGCTGCCAGGTTTGCCGGTCGTGCGCGATCTGGTCGTTGATATGGGTCAGTTCTATACCCAGTATGAGAAGATCAAGCCTTACCTGCAGAACGACGGCAAGAACCCACCGGCGCGTGAGCACCTGCAATCGCCGGAGCAACGCGCCAAGCTGGATGGTCTGTACGAGTGCATTCTGTGTGCATGTTGCTCGACGTCTTGCCCATCGTTCTGGTGGAACCCTGACAAATTCGTTGGCCCGGCTGGCCTGTTGGCGGCGTACCGCTTCCTGATCGACAGCCGTGATACGGAAACGGAAGAACGTTTAGACGATCTGGACGACGCTTTCAGTGTTTTCCGCTGCCATAGCATTATGAATTGTGTCAGTGTATGCCCTAAAGGCTTGAATCCGACGCGTGCTATCGGTCATATCAAGTCTATGTTGCTGCAACGCGGCGCATAAGTGGAATGAGATGCTGCGCCGGGCAGTTTCCGGCGCACATCGCAAAGGAGGGAGCCTCTAAAAACTGACCAGTGGCTGTGGCAGCATGCAGCCTGGTTCGCCCGCCGGTTTTTAGAGGTTCCTTGTAAGGGACCGCGAGGTCCATAGCAGAACGTACCGTAAAAGTACGTCGAGTGAACCGTTTCTACGGCAAACCGTATCCATCACGGTAATTATGTTAACCACGGCGAAAACTAAAGCTTCAAAGCTTAAGGGATCATGATGCAGAACGGCGCAATGAAGGCCTGGCTGGATTCCTCCTATCTGGCGGGCGCGAACCAGTCTTACATAGAACAGCTCTATGAAGACTTCTTAACCGATCCGGGCTCCGTTGAAGATAGCTGGCGTTCCATTTTTCAACAGCTACCAACCGCGGGTGTAAAACCCGATCAGCTTCACTCTCAAACGCGTGACTACTTCCGCCGCCTGGCGAAAGACTCTGCGCGTTATAACACCACCATCAACGATCCAGACACCGACGCCAAACAGGTCAAGGTACTGCAGCTGATTAACGCCTTCCGTTTCCGCGGACATCAGCATGCCAACCTCGATCCGCTCGGTCTATGGCAGCGGGAGCAAGTTCCTGACCTTGAGCCTGGCTACCATAACCTGACCGAAGCCGACTTCCAGGAAACCTTCAACGTGGGTTCTTTCGCCATCGGCAAAGAAACCATGAAATTGGGCGACCTGTATGCTGCGCTGAAGCAGACCTACTGCGGTTCGATCGGTGCTGAATACATGCACATCACCAATACCGAAGAGAAACGCTGGATCCAGCAGCGTATCGAATCGGTCGTGGGTCACGCCAGCTTTACCAACGACGAGAAACGCCGTTTCCTGAACGAGCTGACCGCTGCGGAAGGCCTGGAACGCTACCTGGGTGCCAAGTTCCCGGGTGCGAAGCGCTTCTCGCTGGAAGGCGGCGATGCGCTGGTGCCGATGCTGAAAGAGATGGTGCGTCACGCCGGTAAGAATGGCACGCGCGAAGTGGTATTGGGCATGGCCCACCGCGGCCGTCTGAACGTGCTGATCAACGTACTGGGTAAAAAACCTGCCGACCTGTTCGACGAGTTTGCCGGCAAGCATAAAGAACACCTCGGTACCGGTGACGTGAAATATCACCAAGGCTTCTCCTCCGACGTAGAAACCGAAGGCGGCATGGTTCACCTGGCGCTGGCGTTTAACCCGTCGCACCTGGAGATCGTCAGCCCAGTGGTTATGGGTTCTGTACGTGCTCGTCGTGACCGTCTGGATGAAGCGCGCAGCAATATGGTACTGCCAATCACTATCCACGGTGATGCGGCCATTACTGGCCAGGGCGTAGTTCAGGAAACGCTGAACATGTCTCAGGCTCGCGGCTATGAAGTGGGTGGTACGGTTCGTATCGTGATTAACAACCAGGTTGGTTTCACCACCTCCAACCCGTTGGATGCGCGTTCAACCGAATATTGTACCGATATTGCCAAGATGGTGCAGGCGCCGATCTTCCACGTGAATGCTGACGATCCTGAAGCGGTGGCCTTTGTTACCCGTCTGGCGTTGGATTTCCGTAACACCTTCAAACGTGACGTGATGATCGATCTGGTTTGCTACCGTCGCCACGGGCATAACGAGGCCGATGAGCCAAGTGCAACCCAGCCGGTGATGTACCAGAAGATCAAAAAACACCCTACGCCGCGCAAGCTTTATGCTGACGTGCTGACTGAACAAAAAGTCGCCACGCTGGAAGATGCCACGGAAATGGTCAACCTGTATCGTGATGCGCTCGACCGCGGTGACTGCGTGGTTGAAGAATGGCGTCCGATGAACCTGCACTCCTTTACCTGGTCGCCGTACCTCAACCACGAATGGGACGAAGAGTACCCAAGCAAAGTTGAAATGAAGCGCCTGCAGGAACTGGCCCGTCGCATCAGTACCGCGCCGGAAGCGATCGAAATGCAATCACGCGTAGCGAAAATCTACGGTGACCGCGCAGAGATGGCAGCAGGTAGTAAAGCGTTCGACTGGGGCGCAGCGGAAACGCTGGCTTACGCTACTTTGGTTGACGAAGGCATTCCAATCCGCCTTTCCGGTGAAGATGCCGGTCGCGGTACCTTCTTCCACCGTCATGCGGTGGTGCATAACCAGAAAAACGGTTCGGTCTACGTGCCGCTGGCCAATGTCCACAGCGGGCAGGGCGAGTTCAAAGTTTGGGACTCCGTACTGTCTGAAGAAGCCGTACTGGCGTTCGAATATGGCTATGCTACCGCAGAACCACGCACCTTGACGATTTGGGAAGCGCAGTTCGGTGACTTCGCTAACGGCGCTCAGGTGGTCATCGACCAGTTCATCAGTTCCGGCGAGCAGAAATGGGGCCGTATGTGTGGTCTGGTGATGCTGCTGCCGCACGGTTACGAAGGCCAGGGCCCAGAGCACTCATCTGCGCGTCTGGAACGTTACCTGCAGCTGTGTGCTGAGCAGAATATGCAGGTGTGTATCCCATCCACCCCGGCCCAGGTTTACCACATGCTGCGTCGTCAGGCGCTGCGCGGTATGCGCCGTCCGCTGGTGGTGATGTCACCGAAATCTCTGCTGCGTCACCCGCTGGCGACTTCTTCTCTGGATGAACTGGCTAACGGCACCTTCATGCCGGCGATTGGTGAGATCGACGATCTGGATCCGAAAGCGGTCAAACGCGTGGTGCTCTGCTCCGGTAAGGTCTATTACGATCTGCTGGAACAGCGTCGCAAAAACGACCAGAAAGACGTGGCCATCGTACGTATTGAGCAACTGTACCCGTTCCCGCATCAGGCCCTTCAGGCGGTGCTGGAGAAATATGCTCACGTGCATGATTTCGTCTGGTGTCAAGAAGAGCCGCTGAACCAGGGTGCCTGGTACTGTAGCCAACATAATTTCCGTGAAGTCGTGCCGTTCGGGGCTTCTTTACGTTACGCCGGACGTCCAGCCTCTGCCTCTCCGGCAGTCGGTTATATGTCCGTACACCAGAAGCAGCAGCAGGCTCTGGTTAATGACGCGCTGAATATTGATTAAAGATTAAGGGAAAGCAAATGAGTAGCGTAGATATTCTGGTTCCTGACCTTCCTGAATCGGTTGCAGATGCGACCGTAGCCACCTGGCACAAGAAACCAGGTGACAGCGTCCAGCGTGACGAAGTTCTGGTTGAAATCGAAACTGATAAAGTTGTGCTGGAAGTACCGGCCAGCGAAGCAGGGATCCTCGATGCGATCGTGGAAGAAGAGGGTGCAACCGTGCTTTCTCGCCAGATCCTCGGCCGTATTCGCCCGGGCAACAGTTCAGGCAAGCCGACCGAAGAGAAGAGCCAGGCTAAAGAAGCCACTCCAGCTCAGCGCGCAACCGCCAGCCTGGAAGAAGAAAGCAACGACGCACTCAGCCCGGCGATCCGCCGTCTGATTGCCGAGCACGATCTTGATGCTGCTGCCATCAAAGGTAGCGGTGTGGGTGGCCGTATCACCCGCGAAGATGTGGAAGCACACCTGGCTAACGGCAAGAAAGGCGATAAGCCAGCTGCCGTTGAGGCCGCTCCGCAGCCTGCTCTGAGCGGTCGCAGCGAGAAGCGTGTACCTATGACCCGTCTGCGCAAGCGCGTAGCCGAGCGCCTGTTGGAAGCGAAGAACAGCACTGCGATGCTGACGACCTTCAACGAAATCAACATGCAGCCGATCATGGACATGCGCAAGCAGTACGGCGAAGCCTTCGAAAAACGTCACGGTGTACGTCTGGGCTTCATGTCCTTCTACATCAAGGCCGTGGTTGAAGCGTTGAAACGCTTCCCTGAAGTGAATGCGTCTATCGACGGCACCGACGTGGTGTACCACAACTATTTCGATATCAGCATTGCAGTATCTACCCCACGTGGCCTGGTGACCCCAGTTCTGCGCGATGTAGACAGCATGAGCATGGCGGACATCGAGAAGAAAATCAAAGAACTGGCAGTCAAAGGCCGTGATGGCAAATTGACCGTGGAAGAGCTGACGGGCGGTAACTTCACCATTACCAACGGCGGCGTATTCGGTTCACTGATGTCTACCCCGATCATCAACCCACCGCAAAGCGCCATCTTGGGCATGCACGCCATTAAAGATCGCCCAATGGCGGTTAAAGGCCAGGTTGTGATTCAGCCAATGATGTATCTGGCACTGTCCTATGACCACCGCCTGATCGACGGTAAAGAATCCGTGGGTTACCTGGTGACGGTCAAAGAGATGCTGGAAGATCCGGCTCGTCTGCTGCTGGACGTTTAGTAACCCTGATGGGCGCGCGACCTTAAATAATTGAAGTTGTATCTCGGCGGCAACGGAACGAATCCCCAGGAACATAGCGAACTATGTGACTGGGGTGAGAGAAGGCAGCCAACAAAGATGCAGCTTCAAGTATGACGGGGACGCCGCGTCCACACTCTGTGCTATGTGGCCGATTAAAGTCATGCGGTTTTCCGCCAAAATGGCTCGGCTAAAACCTTCAGAACTGAATGGATAGAACATCATGAATTTACACGAATATCAGGCAAAACAGCTGTTTGCTCGGTATGGTATGCCGGCACCAACCGGTTATGCCTGTACCACACCGCGTGAAGCGGAAGAAGCCGCATCCAAAATCGGCTCCGGCCCGTGGGTGGTTAAATGTCAGGTTCATGCTGGCGGCCGCGGTAAAGCTGGCGGCGTTAAAGTCGTAAACAGCAAAGAAGATATCCGTGCTTTTGCTGAAGCCTGGCTGGGCAAACGTCTGGTGACTTACCAGACTGACGCGCTGGGTCAGCCGGTTCACCAGATCCTGGTAGAAGCCGCGACCGATATCGATAAAGAGCTGTACCTGGGTGCGGTAGTAGACCGTGCAAGCCGTCGCGTGGTGTTTATGGCCTCCACCGAAGGTGGCGTTGAGATCGAGAAAGTTGCGGAAGAAACGCCGGAACTGATCCACAAAATGACCATCGATCCATTGGCAGGCCCGCAGCCTTACCAGGGTCGTGAGTTGGCCTTCAAACTGGGCCTGACTGGCAAGCAAGTTGGCCAGTTCGCCAAGATCTTCATGGGTCTGGCGACCTTGTTCCTGGAGCGTGACCTGGCCATGGTTGAGATCAACCCGTTGGTCGTCACCAAGCAGGGCGATCTGATCTGCCTGGACGGTAAACTGGGCGCCGACGGCAACGCATTGTTCCGTCAGCCAGAGCTGCGTGAAATGCGTGACCTTTCTCAGGAAGATGAGCGTGAATCCCGTGCGGCTCAGTGGGAGCTGAACTACGTTGCTCTCGACGGCAACATCGGTTGCATGGTTAACGGCGCAGGCCTGGCGATGGGTACCATGGACATCGTTAAACTGCACGGCGGCGAACCTGCTAACTTCCTCGATGTGGGCGGCGGTGCAACCAAAGAGCGCGTGACCGAAGCATTCAAAATCATCCTGTCTGACGACAAGGTGAAAGCCGTTCTGGTTAACATTTTCGGTGGTATCGTGCGTTGCGACCTGATCGCCGACGGTATCATTGGCGCTGTAGCCGAAGTGGGCGTTAACGTCCCGGTGGTTGTGCGTCTGGAAGGGAATAACGCCGAGCTGGGCGCCAAGAAACTGGCGGACAGCGGTCTGAATATCATTGCTGCGACCAGCCTGACTGATGCGGCTCAGCAAGTTGTTGCGGCAGTGGGGAGCAAATAATGTCCATTTTAATCGATAAGAACACCAAAGTAATTTGCCAGGGCTTCACCGGTAGCCAGGGGACTTTCCACTCTGAGCAAGCTATCGCTTACGGCACCAAAATGGTCGGCGGCGTTACGCCGGGCAAAGGTGGCACTCAGCACCTGGGCCTGCCTGTATTTAACACTGTGCGTGAAGCCGTAGAAGCGACTGGCGCAACAGCGTCCGTGATCTACGTACCGGCGCCATTCTGCAAAGATTCCATTCTGGAAGCTATAGATGCAGGTATCAAACTGATCATCACCATCACCGAAGGTATCCCAACGCTGGATATGCTGACCGTGAAAGTGAAGCTGGACGAAGCCGGCGTGCGCATGATCGGCCCTAACTGCCCAGGTGTTATCACCCCAGGCGAGTGCAAAATCGGCATCATGCCTGGCCACATCCACCTGCCGGGTAAAGTGGGTATCGTTTCCCGCTCTGGTACCCTGACCTATGAAGCGGTGAAACAAACCACGGATACCGGTCTGGGTCAGTCTACCTGTGTGGGCATCGGTGGTGACCCGATCCCGGGCTCCAACTTCATCGATATCCTCAAGCTGTTCCAGGAAGATCCGCAGACCGAAGCGATCGTGATGATCGGTGAGATCGGTGGCAGCGCGGAAGAAGAAGCCGCCGCTTACATCAAAGACCACGTGACCAAGCCAGTGGTTGGCTATATCGCGGGTGTTACCGCGCCTAAAGGCAAGCGTATGGGCCATGCTGGTGCCATCATTGCCGGCGGTAAAGGCACTGCAGACGAGAAATTTGCGGCGCTGGAAGCGGCAGGGGTTAAAACCGTACGCAGCCTGGCTGATATCGGTGAGGCAGTAAAAGCGGTTCTGAATCGCTAATTAACCGGCTACAGTAGCCCATATTTAAGCAGGGCCAGACTTTTTGTCTGGCCCTGTTTTTTTTTGCCTGCCCTAGGCGGGAGCGTTAACCTATATCCCGTGTATCGGGCGTCAGGCACCTTTGGAGAGCCATTTCGTGGCGAAAAGAGGATAGGCGGCGGGTGTATATGCTGACTGTTTCAATCAATAAGTTTTCTTTTTTATTGCCAGAAATTATCAGAGCAAAAAAATAAGCTAAGCTTGTCCTGAGAGTAGGTTAATAAAAGCTAACATTAGTCACAGGCCAACTTCGATTTAAATACAAATAACCATTAAATATCACATCTATTTAACACAAAAGGCACGTAGATAGACTACGAAACCATTGTGTAACATAACCACAAGATAATTATGAGAAATTGTGAGCTGAATCTGGAAATAAAATGCAGATAGGCTTAAATTGTTTCAGATCAAATTACGTCTGAATACCTCTTTAGGCCAGAATTTGACCTGTAACCAAAAGTCTAACCCATATCACGTAAAAACCTATTTATTGTGTGGGATTGGGCGAGTATCATCCATGATGAAAATGGATGGTTGATCTTGTTGCATTTGTTACCCGTTGTCGGTTTTCAGTGGTGTGTTTAGTACATTGGCCGGTGTGGCCTGCGTCGAATGCATGGTTGAAAGCGGAGAAGCTGGATCAAATTTTTGTTGTGTTTAAGGGCATTCACTGCGGGGCGTTACCGGTAGCTTCACCCGAAGTCATATCGATAACCGCATGTCGGAGTCTTCCTGCGAGGAGCAAGGAGTCAAGATGTTTGATATTGTCGAACTGTCGCGCTTACAGTTTGCTTTAACGGCGATGTACCATTTCTTATTTGTCCCATTAACGCTAGGTATGGCGTTTTTGCTGGCAATTATGGAAACGGTATATGTACTGTCAGGCAAGCAAATCTATAAAGATATGACCAAATTCTGGGGCAAGTTATTTGCAATTAACTTTGCTCTGGGTGTGGCCACCGGTTTGACCATGGAGTTCCAGTTCGGGACTAACTGGTCATATTTCTCACATTACGTCGGTGATATTTTCGGTGCCCCTCTGGCCATCGAAGGTCTGATGGCGTTCTTCCTTGAATCGACGCTGGTTGGCCTGTTCTTCTTCGGCTGGGATCGTCTGGGCAAGGTGCAGCACATGGCCGTTACCTGGCTCGTTGCATTAGGCTCAAACTTCTCTGCGCTGTGGATCCTGGTTGCCAACGGTTGGATGCAGAACCCAATTGCCTCGGATTTCAACTTCGAAACCATGCGTATGGAGATGCTCAGCTTCTCCGAACTGGTACTCAACCCCGTTGCGCAAGTGAAGTTTGTACACACCGTGGCTGCCGGCTATACCTGTGGCGCGATGTTCGTTCTGGGTATCAGTTCTTACTACCTGCTGAAAGGCCGTGATACTGCCTTTGCCAAGCGCTCTTTCGCTATTGCTGCCAGCTTCGGCATGGCTGCCGTGCTGTCTGTTATCGTACTGGGTGATGAATCCGGTTACGAAATGGGCGACGTGCAGAAAACCAAACTGGCTGCCATTGAAGCCGAGTGGGACACTCAACCGGCTCCGGCTTCCTTTACCCTGTTCGGTATTCCGAATCAGGATAAAATGGAAAACTCCTACTCTATCCAAATTCCTTATGCGCTTGGCCTGATTGCCACCCGCTCAACAGATACCCAGGTCACCGGCCTGAAAGATCTGATGGCGCAGCATGAAGTCCGTATCCGCAACGGTATGAAAGCCTACCAGCTGCTGGAAGAGCTGCGCAGCGGCAATACCGACCCGGCAGTACGTGCTGAGTTCAATAAGGCCAAACAGGATTTGGGTTACGGTTTACTGCTGAAGCGTTATACCCAGAACGTCACCGACGCGACGGAAACGCAGATCCAACAGGCAACCAAAGACTCCATTCCACGCGTAGCACCACTGTACTTCGCCTTCCGTATCATGGTGGCCTGTGGCGTGCTGATGCTGTTGATCATCGGTCTGTCGTTCTGGAGCGTCCTTCGCGGCCGCATTGGCCAGAAGAAGTGGCTGCACCGTGCGGCGCTGTATGGCTTGCCATTACCTTGGATTGCGATCGAAGCCGGCTGGTTCGTGGCTGAATACGGTCGTCAGCCTTGGGCAATTGGTGAGGTGCTACCGACTGCGGTTGCGAACTCTTCACTGACTGCGGGCGACATTCTGTTCTCGATGGGGCTGATTTGCGGCTTGTACACCCTGTTCCTGGTGGCTGAAATGTACCTGATGTTCAAATTTGCACGTCTGGGTCCAAGCAGCCTGAAAACTGGCCGCTACCACTTTGAACAACCGACTGCCGCCGTGCAGGAAGCGCGCTAAACAGGAGTCCACGTATGTTTGATTATGAAGTACTGCGATTTATCTGGTGGGTCCTGATTGGCGTATTGCTGATCGGTTTCGCCGTCACCGACGGTTTCGACATGGGTGTCGGCATCCTGGTGCGCATTATCGGTAAAACCGATACTGAGCGCCGTGTGATGATCAACTCCATCGCACCGCACTGGGACGGTAACCAGGTGTGGCTGATCACTGCTGGTGGTGCGTTGTTTGCTGCCTGGCCAATGGTCTATGCAGCGGCGTTCTCCGGTTTCTATGTTGCTATGATCCTGGTGCTGTCTGCCTTGTTCTTCCGCCCGGTCGGTTTTGACTACCGTTCGAAGCTGGAAAGCAGCCGCTGGCGTAACATGTGGGACTGGGGCATCTTCATCGGCAGCTTCGTGCCGGCGGTGGTGTTCGGCGTGGCATTCGGTAACCTGCTACAGGGCGTACCTTTCCACATGGACGAATACATGCGTCTGTTCTACACCGGCAACTTCTTCCAACTGCTGAATCCGTTTGGCCTGTTGGCGGGTGTGATCAGTCTGACCATGCTGGTGACGCAGGGGGCAACTTACCTGCAGATGCGTACAACCGGTGAGATTCACCTGCGTGCTCGCGCTGCGGCGCAGATCTCCACGCTGGTGATGGCGGTATTCTTCCTGTTAGGCGGCATTTGGCTGGTAAAAGGCATCGATGGTTATGTGATTACCTCGGCGCTGGACACCATGGCAGAGTCTAACCCGATGCGCAAAGAAGTGGCTCATCAGGCCGGTGCCTGGTTGATCAACTTCAACAAGTACCCGCTGCTGTGGGCACTGCCTGCCTTGGGTGTGGTGCTGCCGTTGTTCACGGTTCTGTTCTCTCGCTTGTCGAAAGACGCGCTGGCGTTCGTGACGTCGTCATTGACCATTGCCTGTGTGATCCTGACCGCCGGGGTGACTATGTTCCCGTTCGTGATGCCATCAAGCACGGTGCCTAACATCAGCCTGACGATGTGGGATGCCACCTCCAGCCTGTTGACGCTGGAAGTGATGACCGTTGTCGCGGCGATCTTCGTGCCTATCGTTCTGGGGTACACCAGCTGGTCGTACTACAAAATGTTCGGCCGTCTCGACAAAAACTTCGTCGAGAACAACAAGCATTCGCTGTATTAAGGATAGGGAGCTAAACCATGTGGTATTTTGCCTGGATTCTCGGAACGCTTCTTGCCTGTGCCTTCGGCATCATCACGGCGCTGGCGCTTGAGCATCACGAAGATTCAAAAGCACAGCAAGACGGTAAGTAATGAGTTCGTCATTGACTGACAAGCTGTACGCTATCACTGATAAGGGCCCTATCAGGGCCCTTTCACTGGTGCTGGCGTTGATTTTGGCGGGCTGTATTTTCTGGGATCCGACCCGCTTTGCGGCGAAGACCAGCTCGCTGGAGATTTGGGAAGGCCTGCTGCTTATTTGGGCAGTGTGCGCCGGGGTGGTTCATGGCGTCGGGTTCCGACCGCAACGCACTTTGTGGCGTGCTTTTTTTGCGCCACTTCCGGCAATTGTGATCCTGGCCGCAGGATTACTTTACGTTTCTTTATAATCTCCGCTATACCCCCAAGTTATGGGCCATCGCGGCCCATAATTATTTTCGTTCCCATCTTGTAACCCATTCCCAACCCGATCTGTCTTGCGTATAGTAGCACCGTTAAATTGCATTGCTGGGAAGTAGAGTGAGTAATACGTTGTTTCGATGGCCGGTTCGCGTTTACTACGAAGATACCGATGCCAGTGGTGTGGTCTATCACGCCCGCTATGTGGCTTTTTTTGAAAGAGCGCGCACTGAGATGCTGCGTCATCATAACTTTCATCAACAGCAGCTGCTCAGTGAAAATGTCGCCTTCGCTGTCCGGCGCATGACGGTAGATTATCTGCTTCCCGCACGTCTTGATGACCAGCTGGAAGTTCAGAGTGAAATCACCTCGATGCGCGGGGCTTCTCTTACGTTTGCTCAACGTATTGTCAATTCTGACGGAACTCTTTTGAGTCAGGCCGATGTGTTGATTGCATGCATTGATCCACACCAAATGAAGCCGATAGCGCTTCCTAAGTCTATTGTCGCGGAGTTTAAGCAGTGAATGAGATGAACATCCTAGATTTATTCTTGAAGGCAAGCCTGCTGGTTAAGCTTATCATGTTGATTTTGATATGCTTCTCAGTGGCCTCCTGGGCGATCATCATTCAGCGCACCCGCATTTTGAATGCGGCTACGCGTGACGCCGAAGCCTTTGAAGACAAATTCTGGTCCGGTATTGAGCTTTCCCGTTTGTATCAGGAAAGCCAGGCACGTCGCGATAGCCTGACGGGTTCCGAACAAATTTTCCACTCTGGTTTCAAAGAGTTCGCGCGTTTACATCGTGCTAATAACCATGCGCCGGAATCGGTGATCGAAGGGGCGTCGCGTGCGATGCGTATCTCGATGAACCGCGAACTGGAAACGCTGGAAACCCACATTCCTTTCCTTGGCACCGTAGGTTCGATCAGTCCGTATATCGGCCTGTTCGGCACCGTGTGGGGGATTATGCATGCCTTTATCGCACTGGGTGCGGTTAAACAGGCCACGCTGCAAATGGTAGCGCCGGGTATCGCTGAAGCACTGATCGCAACGGCTATCGGTTTGTTCGCCGCTATTCCGGCTGTTATGGCCTATAACCGCCTCAACCAGCGCGTCAACAAGCTTGAGCAGAATTACGACAACTTTATGGAAGAGTTCACCGCTATTCTGCATCGTCAGGCCTTCTCCAGCGACAGCAAATAAGTAGGAGGTAGCATGGCGAGAGTTCGTGGACGTAATCGGCGCGAGCTGAAGTCCGAAATTAACATAGTTCCGTTGCTCGACGTGTTGCTGGTGCTGTTGCTGATCTTTATGGCAACGGCGCCGATTATCACGCAGAGTGTTGAGGTTGATCTGCCAGACGCCACCGATTCTAAAGCGGTGTCCAGTAGCGATAACCCGCCGGTAATCCTTGAGGTTTCCGGTGTGGGTCAATACACGTTAGTGGTAGATCACGATCGCATGGAGCTATTGCCGCCGGAGCAGGTTGCTGCCGAAGCCAAGTCGCGTTTAGCGGCTAACCCTAAAACGGTCTTTTTGATCGGTGGGGCAAAGGAAGTTCCGTATGATGAGATTATCAAGGCATTGAATATTCTCCATCAGGCGGGCGTCACTTCTGTAGGGCTGATGACCCAGCCGATCTGACCCTGAGGTCAGTGGCAACCCGGTTCCTGTGCTGCGGCGCAGGAACCCCGTATAAGCAACGCCAGTTTTTGGGAATCTATTTTGGTAAAGGCAACTGAGCAAAACGATAAGCTGAACCGCGCCGTTATTGTTTCGGTCGTTCTGCACTTTGTATTGATTGCCCTGCTGATTTGGGGATCGCTGCAAGAAAACGTCGAAATGAGTGCCGGCGGTGGCGGCGACGGTTCGGTCGTCGGTGCAGTGATGGTCGATCCCGGGGCAGTGGTGGAGCAGTACAACCGCCAACAACAGCAGAGTAACGACGCGCAGCGTGCTGAAAAGCAGCGCCAGAAAAAAGCGGAACAGCAGGCCGAAGAACTTCAGCAGAAGCAGGCGGCGGAACAGCAGCGCCTGAAAGAGCTGGAAAAAGAGCGTTTGAGCGCGCAGGAAAAAGCGGCCCAGGACGCCAAAGCGCAGGCTGAACAGCAAAAGCAGGCCGCAGAGCAACAAAAGCAGGCGGCTGAACAGCAAAAAGTGGCCGAGAACGCTGCGGCGAAAGCCAAAGAACAACAGAAAGTAGCGGAAGCGGCCGCTGCGAAGGCCAAGGCTGAAGCGGATAAAGTCGCTAAAGCGCAGGCGGACGCACAGAAGAAAGCCGAGTCTGAAGCCAAGAAAGAAGCCGCTGCTGCCGCAGCCGCCAAGAAACAGGCGGAAGAGGCGAAGAAAGCTGCTGCTGAGGTTGCAGAACAAAAAGCTGCCGAAGCCGCGGAGAAAAAGGCTGCTGCTGACGCCGAGAAGAAAGCGGCGGCAGAAGCCGAGAAGGCTGAGAAAAAAGCGGCCGCAGAAGCTGAGAAAAAAGCCGCTGCTGCCGAAAAGGCTGCTGCTGAGAAAGCCGCAGCCAAGAAAGCCGCAGATGCCAAGAAGAAAGCTGCTGCAGCCGCTGCACAGTCATCAGAAGTTGACGATTTGTTCGGTGGTCTGGCGGACGGCAAAAACGCGCCGAAAGGCGGCGGCAAGCAGAAGGGTGACGGCAAACCGGCGGGTCAAGGCAATGCCAAGACTGCGGGTGCCAGTGGTGCTGAAATCAACGGCTATTTGGGGCAGATTACTTCGGCCATTCAAAGCAAGTTTTACGACGCAGACTTGTATAAAGGACGTAAGTGTGACCTGCGGATCAAATTGGCACCGGACGGCCTGTTGATTGATGTTAAATCTGAAGGGGGTGATCCAGCACTGTGTCAGGCGGCAATAGCTGCTGCGAAACAGGCGAAGATCCCGAAACCGCCAAGTCAGGCAGTTTATGAGGTGTTTAAGAATGCTCCCCTTACGTTTAAGCCACAATAATGGTTGTTTTAGCTAAGTCATATCGCAGGGATGTACTAAGGTAACCAACAGGGATTATGTAGTTTTGTTTGCGTTGGTTTGTTAAAATTCTGCTAATTTATCGCAGGCATCCCGCCTGGATAAGGGAGATGAGATGAAGCAGGCATTTCGAGTAGCGTTAGGTTTTTTGATTCTGTGGGCGTCCGTTCTTCACGCGGAAGTTCGCATTGAAATCACCCAAGGGGTCGACTCTGCTCGTCCTATTGGTGTGGTGCCGTTTAAATGGGCGGGCCCAGGCACGCCTCCAGAAGATATTGGCAAGATTGTCGGCGCAGACCTGCGCAACAGCGGCAAATTCAACCCAATTGACGTGGCGCGTATGCCGCAGCAACCTACCACCGCGTCTGAAGTGACGCCGGCGGCATGGACTGCATTGGGCATTGACGCGGTCGTGGTCGGCCAGGTGCAACCTGGTGCAGACGGCGGCTACCTGATCTCTTATCAACTGGTGGACACCTCGGGTTCACCTGGCACCGTTCTGGCGCAGAACCAGTATAAAGTGACCAAGCAATGGTTGCGTTATTCTGCTCACACCGCCAGTGACGAAGTGTTTGAGAAGTTGACCGGTATTAAAGGTGCATTCCGTACCCGTATCGCTTACGTGGTGCAGACCAACGGCGGGAAATTCCCGTACGAGCTGCGCGTCGCGGATTACGACGGCTACAACCAGTTTGTGGTACACCGTTCACCGGAACCACTGATGTCCCCAGCCTGGTCGCCGGACGGCAGCAAGCTGGCGTACGTGACCTTTGAGAGCGGCCGTTCAGCGTTGGTTGTGCAGACGCTGGCTAACGGTGCTATCCGTCAGATCGCTTCGTTCCCGCGTCACAACGGTGCACCTGCGTTCTCACCGGACGGCAGCCGACTGGCTTTTGCGCTGTCTAAAAGCGGCAGCCTGAACCTGTACGTGATGAACCTTGGCTCTGGCCAAATCACCCAAATCACCGACGGGCGCAGCAACAATACCGAACCGACCTGGTTCCCGGATGGCCAGTCTCTGGCTTATACCTCCGATCAGGGCGGCCGGCCACAGATTTATAAAGTCAGTGCCAGTGGCGGTGCGTCACAGCGTCTGACATGGGAAGGCTCTCAGAACCAGGATTCTGAAGTCAGCTCTGATGGTAAATTCCTGGTGATGGTGAGCTCCAACAATGGTGCTCAGCATATCGCCAAACAAGATCTCGGATCGGGCGCCGTTCAAGTTTTAACCGGCACCTTCCTGGACGAAACGCCTAGTATTGCGCCAAATGGCACCATGGTGATCTATAGCTCCACGCAAGGTATGGGCTCCGTGTTGCAACTGGTATCGACTGATGGGCGTTTCAAAGCGCGTCTTCCGGCAACTGATGGACAGGTCAAATTCCCTGCCTGGTCGCCGTATCTGTGATGCATGTGTAAATATGTATGGCAAACTATAAAAGGATTAAAGAAATGCAACTGAACAAAGTGCTGAAAGGGCTTCTGCTGGCACTGCCAGTTCTGGCTGTAGCGGCTTGTAGTTCTAACAAAAGCGCAAACAACGACCAATCTGGTATGGGCGCTGGCACTGGTACAGAAAATGGCAGCAGCAACCTGTCTTCTGAAGAACAAGCTCGTCTGCAGATGCAAGAACTGCAGAAGAACAACATTGTTTACTTCGGCCTGGACAAGTATGACGTGAGCTCTGAGTTCGCTCAGATGCTGGACGCGCACGCTGCATTCCTGCGTAACAACCCGTCTTACAAAGTGACCGTAGAAGGTCATGCGGATGAGCGCGGCACGCCGGAATACAACATTGCCCTGGGTGAGCGTCGTGCTAACTCAGTGAAAATGTACCTGCAAGGTAAAGGCGTTTCTGCTGACCAGATCTCTATCGTTTCTTACGGTAAAGAAAAACCAGCAGTACTGGGCCACGACGAAGCGGCTTATGCTAAAAACCGTCGTGCAGTTCTGGTTTACTAAGAGAATCGCATGAACAGTAACTTCAGACGTCACTTGTTGAGTCTGTCGTTACTGGTTGGCGTAGCGGTCCCATGGGCCGCTACTGCCCAAGCGCCAATCAGTAATGTCGGCTCCGGCTCGGTCGAAGACCGTGTCACCTCACTTGAGCGCATCAGCAATGCTCAGGGCCAGCTTTTAAACCAACTCCAGCAACAACTCTCTGACAACCAGCGTGATATTGACTCTCTCCGCGGGCAAATCCAGGAAAACCAATATCAACTGAATCAGGTTGTTGAACGCCAAAAGCAGATCTATCAACAAATGGATAGCATCAGCCAGGGCGGCGCTCAGGGCTCTGCTGCCGCAGCAGGTGCCGCGGGTGGGGCAGCAGCGGCTGCATCTTCCGATGGCGCTGAGAGCGCGTCTGCGGGCGCTACAGCTGCAGCATCCGCCAGCTCGGGCGATGAAAACAGTGACTACAATGCCGCTGTTTCATTGGCGCTGGAAAAAAAGCAGTATGACCAGGCAATTTCCGCTTTTCAGACCTTCGTAAAACAGTACCCAAAATCGACTTACCAGCCTAATGCCAACTATTGGCTGGGCCAGTTGTTTTACAACAAGGGTAAGAAAGATGATGCGGCCTACTATTACGCGGTCGTGGTGAAGAATTACGGAAAATCACCAAAGGCACCGGACGCAATGTACAAGGTGGGTATCATCATGCAGGAAAAAGGGCAGGCTGATAAAGCCAAAGCCGTGTTCCAGCAGGTGATTAAACAATACCCAACCAGTGCTGCGGCCAAACAGGCGAAAAGTCGCGTCGCCGGTTAGCAAGCAAAAAAAATGAGCCCAGAAGTTAGTCGATTTGACCGATTTCTGGGCTCATTCGTGTGAAGAACAAGCAGTTGAACCACTTGTTCGAAAATTTAAGTTGCGCTGCCAAGATAAATTAGTAATATATGCCGCCGTTGCCAAGACATCTTGCAAGATGTTAAAGCAGCAAGGAAATTGGGTCGTTAGCTCAGTTGGTAGAGCAGTTGACTTTTAATCAATTGGTCGCAGGTTCGAATCCCGCACGACCCACCAATTTCTGAAGTAGTAGCAGTAACCACACTAGTGGGTGATTAGCTCAGTTGGTAGAGCATCTCCTTTACACGGAGGGGGTCGGCGGTTCGAGCCCGTCATCACCCACCACTGCTGTGGGCCGTTAGCTCAGTTGGTAGAGCAGTTGACTTTTAATCAATTGGTCGCAGGTTCGAATCCCGCACGGCCCACCATTTTCAGATTGGTAGAGATGTGAAACAGAAGGTCCAAATCGAGTTTTTCGAATTGTCCCCCACCCCGCATCGTTTTTCCGCAATACAGTCTTAGCGTCTGTATTGGTTGTTCAGCAGTAAACCACGTCAGTGGGCCGTTAGCTCAGTTGGTAGAGCAGTTGACTTTTAATCAATTGGTCGCAGGTTCGAATCCCGCACGGCCCACCATTATTGCAGCGAGTCCTTCTCCTGCTTGCGCGGTTCAGCAGTAAACCACATCAGTGGGTCGTTAGCTCAGTTGGTAGAGCAGTTGACTTTTAATCAATTGGTCGCAGGTTCGAATCCCGCACGACCCACCATTTCTCAAAGTACTTCAGCACTTTTCCCAAACTCGAATATCGCATAACGCACGAATCGTGTGGGTGAGACCCTGCGTTCAGGTTCGAGCATCGCGCAGCGATACGACAACGCGTAGCGTTGCCCGAAGGGTGAGGCCAACGGCCGAATCAATCCCGCTCGACCCACCATTTCTCAAAGTACTTCAGCACTTTTCCCAAACTCGAATATCGCATAACGCACGAATCCTGTGGTGAGACAAAAGCATATACGCTTTTGAACAGCGCTTGCGCTGGCCCGAAGGGCGAGTCTCTGAAAGAGACGAGTAACCTGCGTTCAGGTTCGAGCATCGCGCAGCGATACGACAACGCGCAGCGTTGCCCGAAGGGTGAGGCCAAAGGCTGAATCAATCCCGCCCCTTTGAGCTGATTAATCCCTTTTAGACCCCCGCACGGCCCTCTTTTGAACTTCATTATCCCAACATTTTTAATGTATTAAACACAATTAGCGTAAACGCAAAAATATCAGCGGACTTTTCGCGCGATTTTAGGTATTTTGTTTAGTATATAAAACGAATAGGTTGTGGTAGGGGGAGTACCCTTGCAGCAGACACCCAGCCTAGCACAGAGATTGTAGCGATGAGTGAAATGTTTGATGTGAACGCGGCGGTGTATCCGTTCCCGCCTAAACCCGTGCCGCTGGATGTTGCGCAGAAGGCATTTTATCGCGAGAAAATTAAAACGCTGCTCAAGCAACGTAATGCGGTGATGGTAGCCCATTATTATACCGATCCGGAAATCCAGGCGTTGGCTGAAGAAACGGGCGGCTGCGTGGCGGATTCGCTGGAGATGGCACGATTCGGCAGCAATCACCCGGCGTCGACTCTGCTGGTTGCCGGCGTCCGTTTTATGGGGGAAACCGCCAAGATCCTCAGCCCGGAAAAGCAGGTGCTGATGCCGACGTTACATGCGGAATGCTCATTGGATCTTGGCTGCCCGGAAGAAGAGTTCAATGCCTTTTGTGATAGCCATCCGGATCGTACCGTGGTGGTCTACGCTAATACCTCCGCGGCGGTAAAAGCACGTGCCGACTGGGTCGTGACGTCCAGTATTGCTGTTGAATTAATTGAGCATCTCGACAGCCTGGGTGAAAAAATCATCTGGGCACCGGATCGCCATCTGGGTAACTATGTGCAAAAGCAGACGGGTGCCGATGTTCTTTGCTGGCAGGGCGCTTGTATCGTCCATGACGAGTTTAAAACCCAGGCCTTGATGCGTATGAAGGCCTTGTACCCAGACGCAGCGATACTGGTGCATCCAGAGTCGCCTCAGGCAGTGGTTGATCTGGCAGATGCGGTGGGTTCAACCAGCCAATTGATTCAGGCGGCACAAACGCTGCCTAATCCGCAGCTGATTGTCGCCACCGACCGCGGTATTTTCTATAAGATGCAACAAGCCTGTCCGGACAAAGAATTATTCGAAGCGCCTACTGCCGGTGAAGGCGCCACTTGCCGAAGCTGCGCACACTGTCCGTGGATGGCGATGAATGGCCTGAAGGCCATCGCTGATGGGTTGGAGCAAGGTGGCGCACCGCATGAGATACACGTCGACGCTTCGCTACGCCAGAAGGCCCTGATCCCACTGAACCGGATGCTGGATTTCGCTGCGCAATTAAAAATGCAGGTAAAAGGGAACGCCTGAGGGCAGATTAACCGCTTAATAAGGATGATAAAATGAGCTTTTTCAGTACCAGCAATATTTTGGTGCATATTCCGTTGGGGGCCGGAGGCTACGATCTTTCTTGGATTGAGGCCATTGGCACCCTGTTCGGTTTGCTGTGCATTTGGTATGCCAGCAAAGAGAAGATTATCAACTACCTGTTTGGTTTGATTAACGTGACGTTGTTTGCGGTGATCTTCTTCCAAATTCAGCTCTACGCCAGCCTGCTGCTGCAGCTCTTCTTCTTTGTTGCCAATATCTACGGTTGGTACGCCTGGAGCCGTCAGACTCAGGATAACCAGGCTGAATTGAAAATCCGTTGGTTGTCATTGCCGAAAGCGCTGGCCTGGGCTGCGGTGTGTGTTATCGGCATTGCCTTGATGACGTTCAATATTGACCCTGTGTTTGCCGGGCTGACGCAGATTGCGGTCGCGGTGATGCAGGGCTTGGGCCTGAGCGTGCAAATGCCGCAGTTGCAACCGGATGCCTTCCCGTTCTGGGACTCAACCATGATGGTGTTGTCAATCGTGGCGATGATTTTGATGACCCGCAAATACGTGGAGAACTGGCTGTTGTGGGTGGTGATCGACGTGATCAGCGTAGCGATTTTCGCCTACCAGGGAGTTTATGCCATGGCGCTGGAATACGTGATTCTGACGCTGATTGCGCTGAACGGCTCTTGGCTATGGATCAAGAGCGCGAGCAGTAACCAATCGCGGCCTTTATCTTCCGCCTCATAATCTTCCACATATAAATTGTTAGGGCACCTTATTAGGTGCCCTACGTGTTTTAGTGATGATGCCCCAGGTGAGAATGTGAGCCGGAATGTGAGTGGTCACTTGGCTCGGGCGCGCGGTTAATTCCGCAGTCGGGCGTATCACAATGCCGGTATTCCATCTGAATGGTGACATGGCCAATCCGGTAGTGCTCCAGTAGGTAAGCCTGGATGCGATACAGCAGGCCATCGTGATCGTTTGGCGGTATCACCTGCGCATGCAGTGTCATGAGCTTCTGCTCACCAATTTGCCAGACGTGCACATGATGGATGTTACGTACTTCCGGAATATTCAGGCACAGGTCTTTTTGCAACTTGTTGATATCCACCTCCTGCGGTGTACCTTCCAACAGCTCGTGGAAGCTTTCTTTCAACAGCCGCCAAGCGCTGCGTATGACCAGGCAGGAGACCAACACCGAGAGTATTGGGTCGATTGGCGTCCAGCCGGTGGTCAATATCACAATGGCGGCCGCAATGGCACCCACGGATCCCAGTAAATCCCCCAGCACGTGCAATGCAGCGGCGCGTACATTGATATTCTTCTCTTCACTGCCACGGTGTAGCAGCCAGAAGGCGAACAGGTTAGCCAGCAGCCCCGCTATGGCGATAATCAGCATTGGCGTACCCATCACTGGCTGTGGTTCGAAGAAACGTCGTATGGCCTCCCACAGGATGAATACAACAATCACCAGCAACGCGGCTGCGTTGAGGAAAGCCGCCAGAGTGGTCAGGCGCAGATAACCAAAAGTGTGGCGTGCATTGGGTTTACGTTGCGAGAAGTGCACCGCCATTAGCGCGACCAACAGCGCTGCGGCGTCGGTGAGCATGTGGCCGGCATCTGCCAGCAGTGCCAGTGAACCGGAAATTAACCCACCGGCGACTTCGGCGACCATAAATACCGCAGTGACTAAAAAAGCGGTCAGTAGGCGTTTACTATTACTGTCTTTTGGCTGGTGTACATGTGGGGCGTCCGACATTATTCATCCTTATGCATAGCGAAATACGACTTGTCAGTGCTGACCAGACCCGCCAGTTCTATCAGTATCTGTTCCACTAACACACTTAATTCAGTATAGGCGGCCTGATTTAATGTTCCTTCACGGCCACTTTCTACCAGGTGCTGGCACAGGTTTGCTGCTGCCGGCAGTTGCAGCATCAACAGGCTGCCCTTAATACGATGTGCGCTTTGCCCCAATGCTGATAAATCTTGGCTCTGCAGCGCCTTTTCAAGCCGTTGTCGGTCTTGCTGTAACGTTGCCAGCAGTGTTGTCGCCAGACGTTGGAGCATCGCGTGATCATTACCCGCCATCTCGATCAGAGTCTGTTGTAGGTCAGTGAGGACTAACTGTTGCTCTGTCACCTGCGGCTGCTGCGGTAATACTTGAGCGATAGCCGACAGCGAAATAGGTTTGGTTAAAAACCGATCGATCGCCACCCGTCCTGATGGGATGCGAGTAAATTCCTGCACATCTGCCGAGCACAGAATAATTTGGCAGGCGGGAAGGTGGTGGCGTTGTTCGTCCCGGCGTATCAATCGTGCCAGTGTCAGGCCGTCCGGGCGCGGCATATTGTAATCAATAAACAGCAGGTCAAACGGATGCTGGCGGTGGGCTTTCAGCAGTGTATAGCCCTGTTCGAACAGGGTTGGTCGTAGCCCGAAGTGGCGTAATTGCCGCTCCATCAGCAACAGATTGGTGGGATGATCGTCGATCAGTGCCACGCGTAGGGTTGGCGACGGTAAATTGAACGGTTTGTCAGCCGGGTGGGTTGCCCGATCAGCCGCGATCGGAGTCACTGGCACCCTAACATAAACCTGGGTGCCCACGCTGGGTTGTGAATGTAGCGCAATATGGCCACCCATTTGCTCGACGATTTCCTTGCAGATAGACAGACCCAGCCCGGTACCCTGCACGGATACGCGCTGTGCACTGCGCGCGCGGTAAAAGGGTTGGAACAGCTTGTCTATCTCGTCGGCGGCGATACCACAGCCGCTGTCGGCCACCGTCAGGCACAGGTCCCCCTGAGGCGCGGCGGACGCGTGCCAATCGATATTCACCTGAATAGTGCCGCGGGGGGTGAATTTAATCGCATTATTTATCAGATTGTTAGCTACCTGAAGTAAACGCTCACCATCAACAAGAACGGCGGTGGGTAGGTTGTCGGCCGCATTCACACTGAATCTCACCGGGCGTTCGCCAATCAGTGGTTGATACAGGGCGCTGATGTGGTCAATCCAGGGGCGCAGCGTCACAGCTTTGGGCACTAATGTCAGCGAGCCGGTTTCCAACCTTGCGTGATCCTGCAAGTCATTGAGTAAGTTGAGTAACGATGACGCTGAGCTGTAAATGACCGGTAATCCCTCAGGGGCTGGCTGGCGCTTTAGCTCCAGCTCCAGCAAGCCGAGAATAGCGTGCATTGGCGTGCGCAGTTCATGGCTGACGGTAGCCAGAAATTTGCTTTTCATGCGATTTTCCGCTTCAGCATGTCGGCGTGCCTGCTCGAGCACTTCACGCTCGCGCTTTTCTCGTCGTTGAAGCACAAAGCGGCGAAGTGTCAGCCCCAGCAACAGCAAGATTGCTGCTGCCAGCAGCGCTAAAAGCCAGGTAGTTTGTGGCTGCATACGGTTTTCGTTCACGGCATCAATCAAGTTGCTGCGATCGACAATCCATTCATCGCGTAATGATTGCAGCGTTTCTGACGGGATCTGCATCAGATTTTTATCGAGGATAGCTAACAGCAACGGCTGATCCTGACGTACACCGAAGGCCACTGGGTAGGCAATGTTATTGGCGGCAAACGCCAGTTTTATCGCACCAGAATAGCGTGACAGGGCGACAAAGTTTGCTGAGATCACATTATCTACCAGCGCATCTATTTGGCCGTTGGCCAACGCGTCATACAGGGTTTTGCTGTCGGTAAAACGGATCAGCTCTTCATCGGGGGGAACAAGCCCTTGAGCCAGGTCCCCCTGCAACACCCCGATACGCTTGCCGGCCAGATCGCTCCAGGTGGAAATGCCGTTGGTGTGTTGGCCAATGTAAACCCCCCACAGCGAGCGGTGGATTGGCATGCTGGCGCTGTAGCGCGCTTTAACGCCACGGGCTAATGGCAGTGCCGTTCGGAAACTGGCCTGACCGGATTGCACCAGTTGGTCCGCCTCCTCGGCATTACGTGCCCAAAGCGGCATAAAGCGCAGCCCGGTGTTCTGCGCAATGATATTCAAAATGTCGATTGCGTAGCCGCGCGGCTGCCCACCGGCACCGCGGTAGGCGAACGGAAAGTTATTCTCAATGGCGGCGTAATAAACGGTAGGGTGGGTTCCCACCCAACTTTTTTCCATTTGGGTCAGATCGGCGTTGCCAGTGTCGAGATAGCTGGGGATTTTTTTGCTCCAGCGGCTTTGAATGGCATTCATAAACTCCATCGGGGTATCGGCGATGGCAATATTGAGAGTGTCTATCAGTTGCGGGTTGCCGGCGGCAAAGACGAACGACAAATTCCCGAGATTAACGGTACTTTCGATCTGATAAAGCTGCCCGAGCTGCAATTGGTCAATAATAAAGCTGGCGCTGGCTTCGTCAGCAATAAAGTAGTCGCTGCTGCCGTTCAGTAAGGCATATACCGCCTGCAAGTTATTGTCATAACGCTGTACGTGAGGGGAGATCGCTTTCAACGCGTTACCGGCCTGCATATCGGTTAAGGTACTGATCGCCACCCGTGCATTGGCGGAATTGAGCATCACCTGACGGTCATTACTGCGATCTCGCAGTACACGTAAGTTACTGACGTAATAAGGCTGAGAGACTTTCAGATTATGCAGCGCTTCGTTTTGCGGAATGCCGTACACCAGATCGATAGTGCCGTTATGTAATGCCTGCTCAAGGCGTGCCAGATCGGTAAAGCCGTAGATTTGAAAGTGGATGCCTGTGACCTGCTGAATGTAACCGAGGTAGTCGGCGTTCAGGCCGTACAAATCGTCATCCACAATGATGTTATAGGGGCTGGTGTTTTCACTGATGATCCCGATGCGCAGGCTGGCGTCGCGCCAGGGGTTTTTCTCACTGGCGATCAGCATATCGGGAGGGATACTCAGGTTGCTGACCAGTTGGTAGCGCACCGGTTGCCCCGCTTGCGCGGTTTTACCTAAACACAACAGCAGGGCTAACAACAATAGAACGCCACGCATCATGGCGTTAGCTCTTTAAATACCGCTACCAGTTCCAGCAGGTTGCTGGCACCGGTTTTGCGCAAAATATTCTTCTTGTGGGTGCTGACGGTTTTGTTACTGATGCTCAGCATGTCGGCAATTTGCAGATTAGACAGTCCCTTGCTGAGTAATCCGAGAACCTGCAGCTCTTTTGGGGTCAGCAGCGCCCCTTCCACTGACTGAGTTTCTTCTGCCATTGCCGTGTCGGGAAAGCTCAGGGCACCATCGAGTACAGTTTCAATCGCTTGCACCAGCTGTTCGAGTCGGCTGCCCTTATGGACAAACCCATTGGCACCTGCTGCATAGGCCATACGGGCATAAATGTCTTCTTCCTGTGCGGTATAGATCAAGACCGGTTGCTGTGGATAGCGACGACGGATTTTTTTCAACAGCTGCAGGCCATCTACCTGCGGCAGGCCAATATCGAGGATCACCAACGAAAAATCGCGAATGGCCAGTTGGCTCAGCGCCTGGACATCGTCTTGTACCGCCTGCAGGTGATACGGGCGGGACGATTTGATTAGCGCCGCTTCCAGTGCGACATGAACCACCGGGTGGTCATCAACTAATAACAGAGAGGGCATGGTTTGGCTCGAGTAACTGTATCCTGGTTGTTAGCATAACGAAAAAGGAGCCACTACGCTCCCCTGATGAAACAGCACAATCTACTGTTAATTTGGCCGTTCATTCTGCGGGCGGCAAAGGTGATTTACAGCGCTACCCTCACAGGCTAAATTGATGGGATCTATACCCGTCGCCTTTCAAGTTGCAGCGTTGTTACCTGCACTCACTCACCTCAGTGACTTACTTAAGTAAGCGCCTGGGGATGAGTGAACTGGGTGCCTAGCTGCAACTTGAAATTCATAGGGTATGCGTTTTGTGAAATACCGCCTCTCGATACCGAATGGAAAAGTTATGAATTACCAAAACGACGATTTACGCATTAAAGAAATTAAGGAACTCCTGCCACCGGTGGCCCTGTTAGAAAAGTTTCCGGCGACTGAGCGCGCAGCAGAGACGGTGTCCAAGGCACGCAATGCTATTCATCAGATCCTTCGTGGTAGTGACGATCGCTTGCTGGTTGTCATCGGTCCTTGCTCTATTCACGATACCAAAGCGGCCAAAGAATATGCGGGCCGTTTGCTGTCACTGCGTCAGGAGCTGAGTGGCGAGCTGGAAGTCGTGATGCGTGTTTATTTTGAAAAACCGCGCACCACCGTGGGCTGGAAAGGCCTGATCAACGATCCACAAATGGATAACAGCTTCCAGATCAACGACGGTCTGCGTCTGGCACGCAAACTGTTGCTGGATATCAACGACAGCGGTCTGCCGGCAGCTGGCGAATTCCTCGACATGATCACCCCGCAGTATCTGGCGGATCTGATGAGCTGGGGCGCGATCGGCGCACGCACTACAGAATCCCAGGTACACCGCGAGCTGTCTTCCGGCCTGTCTTGCCCGGTTGGCTTCAAGAACGGTACTGACGGCACCATCAAGGTCGCGATTGACGCCATCAATGCTGCCAGCGCACCGCACTGTTTCCTGTCAGTCACCAAGTGGGGCCATTCGGCGATTGTGAATACCAGCGGTAACGGCGATTGCCACATCATTTTGCGTGGCGGTAAAGAACCGAACTACAGTGCTTCACATGTGAAAGAAGTCAAAGAAGGCCTGGTCAAAGCGGGTCTGCCTGCACAGGTGATGATCGATTTCAGCCATGCGAATAGCAGCAAGCAGTTCAAGAAGCAGTTGGACGTGAATGCCGACGTTTGTGGGCAGATCGCCGGGGGTGAAAAGGCGATCATGGGTGTGATGATCGAAAGCCATCTGGTGGAAGGTAATCAGAACCTGGAAAGCGGCGAGCCGCTGGTTTACGGCAAAAGCGTCACCGATGCTTGCATCGGCTGGGCGGATACCGAGACGGTACTGCGCGAACTCGCGCAAGCCGTGAAAGCACGACGCGCCAAATAAAGCTCGCTTTGCGCCATAAAAAAAGCCCCCGGCCAAAACCGGGGGCTTTTTAGATCAACGGGCGAAAATTACTTCGCTTTACCCTGGTTTGCCACGGCGGCCGCTTTAGCAGCGATCTCGTCGGCATTGCCCAGATAGTAACGTTTGATCGGCTTGAAGTTCTCGTCAAACTCATACACCAACGGCACGCCGGTTGGGATGTTCAGTTCGAGGATCTCGTCTTCGCTCAGGTTATCCAGGTATTTCACCAGTGCACGCAGGGAGTTACCGTGTGCCGCAACGATAACGCGCTCACCGCTTTTGATACGTGGCAGAATTTCTTCGTCCCAGTATGGGATCACGCGATCGATAGTCAGGGCCAGGCTTTCAGTCAGTGGCAGCTCTTTTTCGGTCAGCGCAGAGTAACGTGGGTCGTGGCCCGGGTAACGCTCGTCATCTTTGGTCAGCTCTGGTGGGGTGACGGCAAAACCGCGACGCCATTGCTTAACCTGCTCATCACCGTATTTTTCTGCGGTTTCAGCCTTGTTCAGACCCTGCAGCGCACCGTAGTGACGCTCGTTCAGCTTCCAGGATTTCTCCGTCGGCAGCCAAGCCTGATCCAGTTCGTCCAGAATGTTCCACAGGGTGTGGATTGCACGCTTCAGTACGGAGGTGTAAGCAAAGTCAAAGGAGAAACCTTCATCTTTCAACAGCTTGCCTGCTGCTTTTGCTTCGGTACGGCCTTTGTCTGACAAATCAACATCATACCAACCGGTGAAGCGGTTTTCGTTGTTCCACTGGCTTTCGCCGTGACGCACCAGAACCAGCTTAGTTACAGCCATAGCTTAACTCCTTAATAATCTGACATTTCAATGATAACGAAAATCATTATATTGCCGCGGCCAGTGGCTCGGCAATCGATAGTGTTTAACCATAGCCAATTTCTTGCCGCAAAGTAAGTGCTGTGCTGAGGAAAAGCTGAATCGTTCAGGCGGGCGCCGAAAGGGAAAGTCGCACGGCTAAAGGGAATTCAGCCGTGCGGCAAGAGCAGGGGAATCAGGCCGATTTTTTCAGGCAATTACTCATAAAGGTTTTACGTTCGTCGCCTTTCAGACTTTTGGTCTTGGCATCGGCGTTACAGGTTTTCATTTTCTGCTGCTGCGGTGTCAGCGTTTTCGTCGCAGCGGTACCTTCAGATTTCAGGCAGGTGCTCATAAAGGTGGAGCGGTCCGCGCCTTTCAGCGTTTTGCTAGAGGCCTGTTGATTACAATCGGTCATGCGTTTCTGCTGCGCGGCCTGGGCGGGTGAAGGTGTTTTTGTTGCCGTTTCAGCCGCCATCAGGTTGGTGCTAAGCAGTAAACCTGCCAGTAATGGAAGTGCAGTAATCAGACGCATAGGTGTTCCTTCAGCTATTGACCGGCCGGGCTGGCCGAAAATTGTGACGTTGCACAAGGTGTTGTGCTTATCACCGTAGCCTGATTCTAGTGCGAGGTTTGGAATAAGGAAAGGTAACGGCCGGCAGGGTGGAGATGTAAAAAGGTAAGTATTTATAACAAACGGCCCCTTGCCGCATGGCAAGGGGCGTAGCGGGTCAGATAGGATAAAACTGATAATGGGTGGCGCTTTGATAACGTTGGCCGGGTTGCAGCCAGCAATTGGGCTGCGGCCATTCTGGGTGGTGCGGGCTGTCCGGTAAGAACTCGCTTTCAAGAGCTACGCCAGCGTAATTTGCGTAACTGCCCCCGTCACGCGCTGGGGTACCGCCCAGATAGTTGCCACTGTAGAGCTGCAATGCCGGTGCAGTGGTGAAGACACTCATTTTCACCTGGCCATCTGCCGACCACAGGTGCGCCGCCGGGCTGTCTAACGCAACGCATGTGCGGTGCAGCAGGAAGGCGTGATCGTAGCCCTTTACACGTTGTTGGTCGCGGTCGCGCAGAAAATCCTGCAGCAATGTTTTTGGTTGACGGAAATCCATGCCACTGCCTTCTACCGGTGTAAGCGCAGCACAGGGGATCCCATCACTGTCGACCGGCAGATAACGGTCGGCAAACAGTTGCAACCGCTGGTGGCGTGCATCGGTGCCCTCACCGTCCAGGTTGAAGTAGGCGTGATTGGTCAAGTTGACGGGACAGGCGCTATCGGTTTGCGCCTGGTAACTGATTTCCAGCCGGTTATCGGCAGTGAGCTGATAGCACACCTGGACATCGAGATTACCGGGGAAGCCTTGGTCACCGTCTGGCGAATGGAGGGTGTAACTGACCTGACGTTCACTCTGCTCAATAATCCGCCATCTCCGGGCGTTGAAACCCTCTGGCCCGCCGTGTAACTGGTGTTCCCCTTGATTGGCATCCAGAGGATGCCGCTTGCCATCAATCTGCAGGCTCGCGGTCGCGATACGGTTAGCGTAGCGCCCGACGGTGGCTCCCAAATAGGCCGCTTGCAGCAGATAGTCAGCCGGCGTTTGGCAGCCCAGCAGCAGTTCGCGGGTTTTGCCTGATTTCAGCGGAAGGACGGCAGAAAGCCAGGTAGCGCCCCAGTCCATCAGGGTTACCGTCATCCCGGCTGCGTTTTTCAACTGGGTTAATTGGTAGGGCTGGCCGTCAGGCGCCAGCGCCTGGTTGTCGCTCAACATGTACCAGCCCCCTCGGATGCTTTGCAAACGTAGAAGGTTTCTTTCAGCCCATTGGTCTGTAATGGATATTCACGGGCTACTGCTTCGCGCACGGGGGCAACTAACGCCTGTGGCATCAAGGCAACAATACAACCGCCAAAGCCGCCACCCGTCATACGCACCCCGCCTTGGTCGCCGATAACGGCTTTGACAATGTCTACCAACCGGTCGATTGGCGGCACGGTAATTTCAAAGTCATCGCGCATAGAGGCGTGAGATTCCGCCATGAGTCGGCCCATCAATGTCATATCGCCCGCGGCCAATGCATCAGCCGCGGCCAGCGTACGATCGTTTTCACTGATCACGTGGCGCGCTCGTTTGGCGACGATCGGATCCAGTTCATGTTGGATCGGGAAAAACAGATCTGGGCTGACATCGCGTAGCGCCTTGACGCCAAAGAAGCGCGCTGCGGCTTCACACTGCTGGCGTCGGGTGTTGTATTCGCTGTCCACCAAACCGCGTTTTACATTGGAGTTGATGATGACCACGGCAATATCTTCCGGTACGGATACCGCCCGTGTCTCCAGTGAACGGCAATCGATCAACAGAGCATGATCTTTCTCACCGAGTGCGGAAATCAATTGATCCATAATCCCGCAGTTGCAGCCGACAAACTGGTTTTCTGCCTCTTGTCCATTCAGTGCCAGTGCCACGCCATCCATCGGTAATTGATACAGAGCCTGTATCGCCTGGCCTACAGCAACTTCCAGCGAGGCAGAGGAACTTAGGCCGGCACCCTGCGGCACGTTGCCGGAGATCACCAGATCGGCACCGCCAAAATCGGCGTTGCGCTGCTGCAGGTGTTTGATCACTCCCCGCACATAGTCGGACCAGCGCTGGCTCGGGTGGCTCACGATCGGCGCGTCGAGCGAGAATTGATCCTGTTGGTTGTCGTAATCGGCGGCAATGACCCGGATCTGACGATCATTGCGTTTGGCACAGGCGATCACTGTCTGGTAATCAATGGCGCACGGCAGCACAAAACCGTCGTTATAGTCAGTGTGTTCGCCGATCAGGTTCACCCGGCCAGGGGCCTGAATAGTCAGCTCTGGCGCGTAACCAAAACGTTCGCTGAACAGGGAGTGGGTAAGATTTTTCAAACTCATTATTGGACTCCGGCTTCACGGTAATGAATATCACTAACGGCGCGCAGACGCTCTGCGGCCTGTTCTGCTGTCAGATCACGTTGGGTTTCCGCCAGCATTTCGTAACCCACCATAAATTTACGCACCGTGGCGGAACGCAGCAGCGGTGGATAGAAGTGAGCATGCAATTGCCAGTGGCGGTTATCCGCATCATTGAACGGCGCACCGTGCCAGCCCATGGAATATGGGAAGGAGCACTGGAACAGGTTGTCGTAGCGGCTGGTGAGCTTTTTCAGTGCCACGGCCAGATCGCCACTTTGTGCGGTACTGAGATCGGTAATACGCTGCACGCTCTGCTTCGGCAACAGCAGCGTTTCAAACGGCCAAGCGGCCCAGTAGGGCACCACAGCCAACCAGTGTTCGGTTTCCACTACGGTGCGGCTGCCGTCGGCCAGTTCGCGTTGAACGTAATCCAGCAGCATGGGGGATTGGTGTTGTTGGAAATAGGCGCGCTGAAGGCGATCTTCATGCTCGACTTCGTTTGGCAGGAAACTGTTGGCCCAAACTTGCCCATGCGGATGGGGATTGGAGCACCCCATCGCTGCACCTTTATTCTCAAATACCTGGACCCACGGATAGCTGCGCCCCAGATCGGCGGTCTGTTCTTGCCAGGTTGCGATCACGCATTCCAGCGCCGGAAGCGTCAACTCCGGCAGCGTTTTGCTGTGGTCGGGGGAGAAGCAAATCACCCGGCTGGTACCACGTGCGCTCTGGCAGCGCATCAAAGGGTCTGCACTTTCCGGTGCCAGTGGGGTGTCAGTCATCAATGCGGCAAAGTCATTGGTGAACACAAAGGTATTTTTATAATCCGGGTTTTTATCGCCGGTCACGCGGGTATTTCCTGGGCACAGGAAGCAGTTCGGATCGTGCTGCGGCAGTGTTTCTTGCTGCGCGGATTCCTGCTGGCCCTGCCAAGGCCGTTTGGCGCGGTGCGGTGAAACTAATACCCATTGCCCAGTCAGCGGGTTATAGCGGCGATGGGGGTGATCGATTGGGTTAAATTCCGTCATGACGGTTCCTTTTCTTGGTCGATGCGGCTGGGTGTAATCGCTTTCATCTGCCGCTAACGGCCCAGTAATGCATATAAATGGATAGCTATGGGCAAAAAGATAGCACGTCTTTCGGAGGGAAAAGGTGATCTAGCGCGAAAAATGGAATCGCTTACACAAGGTGTGCCGGTAAGGAGTGCCGGTGATGTAGTCCGAGGAATATCAGGAAGGAAACAAGAATTCGTGCATGGGTGATAACGTTTTCACCAGGACGGCCGGCAGGCAGGTACCTACCGGCTAAAAGGTGTCAGGAATGTTGATAGAGCGGGTAAGTGAACAGCAACAAATGTGTCAGATTAAGCCCAAAGTGGAACAAAATAGGTACCCACAAGCGACCACTCCACATCCATGCCAGACCGTATATCAATCCGGCCAGCGTGGCGAAAGCCACCATCAACATGCCACCAGCCAGATGTGCGGCACCAAAAATCACGGCTGCGATAATCAATGCCGGCCAGGCACCCAACCATTGGCTAAGACGTTGCTGCAAATAACCGCGGAATAATGCCTCTTCAGCCATGCAGACAAAGAACAGGTTAGCCATGACGAACGGCAGGATCCAGGCCGGGGTATGCAGCTCGATCTTCAGGCCGCCAAGTGCCACGGCTATCAGCAGTAGAACCGGAACGCTGATAATCAACGCTATCCAGGACAATGACCCTCTGCTTTTCTCCGGTTCGTCGCGTTTAAATAACGTTGGTAAACAAGCAAATAGAAGGAATGGCACCAGCGCTTTGTCGAAGTTGTAGTACATCGTAAAAGGCGCGCTTAACGGGCCCGCTTTTTCACCGTCGATCATCAATTGGTTATTGATGCCCGGCACCAGATGCAGGAACAGCGCCACACAACTTGCAACGACCAGCACTTCGAACAGGACACTGAGATTACGCTGCGCGCGGAAATGGTGCCTTAGCCCCGCGAGAGCAACGATGCCCAATAAGCATGCCAGGCTGAGCGGAGTAAGCACCCCATGGTACATCCCCATCCCTGCTGAAGCGGCCAAAATTGACCAGGCAATCAGCCGGTTAAATGGCAAAAAGAATAACGAAGCAGCCAGTACGCCCCACATAACTATGTCCCTTTAAAATATGTACACGGCGCTCAGTGCCTTTGCGGCGTGTGATTATGGCGGAATTGAGCGCTAAGTCGGATAGTAACACAGTGAAGTTACAGTAAAGGTCGGGGCAGTAGCGCAAATGTTGCTATTAACCTTTCATCCAGGTTGACGACCGGGAAATTTCCGCCAAATTCTGCAAAATGTCCAGACTCTGCTGGTGGATTTCCAGGGTGGGGGCTGCACACAAATCCTGTAAGACCGTGATCTGAAAACCGGCATCGTGCGCCTGTCTGGCGGTACTTTCTATTGCCAGTGGCGTGCTGACGCCGCCCAGCAATAGATGGTGGCAATGATGTTCCTGCAACCAGGCTAACAAATTGTTACCGGCAAAGGCGGAGACGCCATGCTTTTCAAACTTAATATCTGCCGGCAACACCTGCAAATCCTTATCCCATTGGCAACCGGGGCTACTCAAACGCAGCGCGCCTATCTGTTTTAGGTGGTTGAACAGAGGGGAGTGGGCGGGAATATCGTGATAGTCGTCGGCAAAACCGACGCGCACCCAAATCACCGGGATTTTACGCACACGGGCGTAAGCCGCAGCGGCATTGGTGTTGGCAATCAGATTTTGCGCCACTGCCTGTTCACGACAATGATTCGCACGGCCTTTGGGGCCAATCAGATCGTCAATAAGATCGATAATAATCAGTGCGGCGGACATAGTGTCTCCAGAAACGAATCCTTTACCCCTTATGATAAAAGGCCAAATGTGATGTGTTACGGAGGAAGTGTTGCCGGATATGTCATCGGATGAGTGGCCTTGCCACCCATCCGCATCATTCTCGGGGATTAGGCTAATGCATCGTGCTGATAGCGATATCCTGCATCGTCAGGGACAAAGCTCAGGCGGTGAGTAATGCTCTGCGGCGCGTCTTCTGCATGGTGAGAGACAAACAGTAACTGGGTGTTACCTTGGGCGATCAATACGTCGATAAACCGGCGTACCAGCTGGCGATTGAGCGGATCCAACCCTTGTAGTGGTTCATCGAGGATCAGCAGCGTCGGGTGCTTGACCAGTGCGCGGGCGATCAGGGCCAATCGCTGTTGTCCCCAGGACAGGCTATGAAACGGCGCTTCTCCCTGTAATCCCAACAGCGCCAACCATTGATCGGCCAACTGCCGTTGGCGATCGGATACCGCCTGGTAAATACCAATCGAATCGAAGAAACCGGACAGGATCACGTTGCGGACGTTGGTGCTGACACGGTAGTCGAGGTGCAGGCTACTGCTGACGTAACCGATGTGGCGTTTGATATCCCAGATGGTTTCTCCGCTACCGCGACGGCGACCAAACAACGTGAGATCGTTGCTGTAGCCTTGAGGATGATCGCCAGTGATCAGGCTGAGCAGGGTGGATTTTCCCGCACCGTTCGGACCAACGATCTGCCAGTGCTCCTTGGGGTTAACCTGCCAGTCGAGGTGGTTAAGGATCGGTCTGTCGTCGTAACTGACAATGCCGTCGCGCAGGACAATTAACGGTTGATCCGCCGGTAACGTGGTTGTTTGGGTTGGATCTTCCGTTTCTGGCAGTGCCAGGCCATCAAGATTTTCACTGTGCGCCAATTGTGCGACCAACGCGTCGGCCATGACCTGTTCGCGTGTCCCCTGGCTTGCCAGCGTGCAATCTGCCAATACGCCAACCTGGCGGATAAAGTCCGGCACTTCGTCAAAGCGATTGAGCACCAGGACCAGGGTATAGCCATGCCCAGAAAGGTCGCTCAGCAGTGCAGCCAACTGGGCACGCGAATTCACGTCCAGCCCGTCGAACGGCTCGTCCAGGATCAGTAAATCGGGTTGTGGCATCAGCGCGCGGCACAGCAGCGTTTTGCGTGTTTCGCCGGTTGAAAGGTATTTGAAACGGCGTGACAGCAGCGGAGTAATGCCAAACAGCTCGGCGAGTTGCGCACAGCGCGCGGGGTCTTTGACGTCTTCCTGAATGATTTCAGCCACGGTGCGCCCGGTGTCTTCTTCACCGGGACTGAGCAGGTCGGTATTGTTGCGTTGCCATTCGTCGCTGACCAGCTTTTGCAACTGTTCGAAAGAGATGCGCACCGCATGCTTGAAATCGCTGCTGCGTTCGCCGTTGAGCAGCACCAGTTCATCGGCAAGTGCACGTGCCAGCGCGGATTTTCCGCTGCCGTTGGCACCAACAAAGGCCCAACTGTCGCCGGCCTGAATATCCAGCGTCTCCAGCGTCAGGGTACGGGTATCGCTTAAGCGAAACGAACCTTGCGAAATGTGCAACGACGACATCACCTATTCCTTTTTATGCAATTATTTTGTTTAGAAATAGGCGCATTGCAAGGCGATGTCAATCGGCAAAAATGCAACGTAACGTTGCGTTTAGCACAACGTCGCGACGATCACGCGATCGGCATTAAACAAGGCCTGTACTGTGCTGCCGGGGCGTAATTTAAGTTGTTGCAACTCTGGATTGGCTACTGTGGCGCACAGGGTTTCACCGCCCGTCAGCGTGACCAGCACTTCGCTATGATCGGTGCCTGGCTGGATACTGGCTACCACGCCCTCCAGCGCGTTGTCCGCGGCCCCCGCCAACGCGGGATCGGTATTCAGCTTTACCCAAGGGGCTTTAATCAACGCCAGCACGTCTTTACCGGGGGAGAGTTGCAGTCTATCGGCACTTTGCTGGGTTATCGCCGCACTAAGACGCGTTTTGCCGTCGTTAAGCAAGATATCGAGATGTTGTTGTACTTTCTGGTGATCGCGTCCTATCACGGTGCCAAAGAATTGGTTACGCGCACTGGTTTGCAACGAGAAACGCGAGATGGCCGCCAATAGGCTGTCGAGCGGCAGGTTGTCTTGTTGCAACACATCGAAGGCTTTTTGCTGGATCTGCCCCAACAGGTCGTAAAGCTGGATCAGACGTTCACCGTAATGGGTCACCTGCGCACCGCCACCGCCTTTTCCCCCGGTCGCACGCTCAACCACAGTCTGCTCCGCCAACTGGTTCATGTCGTTAATCGCATCCCAGGCGCTTTTATAGCTGATACCCGCCAGTTTTGCGCCCTGGCTAATGGAGCCTGTGTGCCGGACCTGTTTAAGCAGCGCTATGCGGCGTGGATCGGCGAACAGTTTTTGCTGGAGTTTTAACGTGAGAAGAATTTCGGCCTGCATAACGCGTCCTGTCGGCTGCAAAAGTCTTATTGTCGCTGATTTAGCGGCAAAGCGCCAAAGGATGGCGCGTTAGTTGTCGTGGGGAGTGCACAAGGACAATAAAACTGGCGCCCAAGTTTCGATATGTTATAACATAACAAAAAATATAATGATGGCCTTAGGCCTCGCCACGTTTTTATTTCACCACAGGGATGCTGTAAATGAGTGCTGCACGCCGGCGTTTCGTCACGCCAATAAAATCACTTTATCGTCTGATTGCCACGGGGTTTTTTCTCTTCTCGGGTGTCGCTCTGGGCGCCGTCAACGGTTGCGACAAAGCAGACGCGTCACCAGGCTGTGAAGACAGCGTTACCGTAGAAGCTTCAACTGCGTCTCCAGGAACCTACAGCGCCTTGGCGTCTGTCACACACGCGGCCTCACGTTTGGGACTGACCAACAAGGAAACGCCGCGCAGTGTGGATGTGATCGGCCACCAGGCTATTGCGCAACGTGGGGACAAAACGCTGGCTGACGTGGTCGAACACGCAACCGGTATGTCTGGCGTGGCATCACCTACGCTGAGTAATAACTTTTCGCTACGTGGTTTTAGGCCGGTGTCTTGGCTGTATAACGGTGTCGAAACACCCGGCAGCACGATCCAACTGGCGGATCCGTCGCACTACGACAGTGTTGAGGTGCTGCGCGGCCCCGGCTCGGTGCTCAATGGCCTGAGCGCAGCCGGCGGTAGCGTCAATCTGGTGTCACGCCAGCCAACGTTTAGCCGCCAGCCTGTTGAGTTCGACTACGGCTTAGCCAGTTACAACAGCCAGCGTTTACATTTTGGTTCTGGCGGCACGCTTTTGGATGATGTGGCAGCTTATCGTCTGGATGTCAGCGGTAACGACAACGGTACCAACGTGCAATATGAACGCGATAAGCAGAAACGCGTATCCGGCTCATTGCTGTTTAAACTGACAGAAAATGCCCTGCTGACGCTGAGTTTGGATCGCATGCTTAACCGCACGACCAATCCTTACTACGGCACACCGCTGGTGGACGGGCGCATTGCACGCGAGCTGCGCGATATCAACTACAACAACCTGACTGACAGCCGGATTCAGAGCAATGCGACGTCTTTCCAGGCCAGTTTGGACTGGTTCACCACCCCGGAAATCGAGCTGCATAATCAGTTCTATTACTACAGCGGTTTTCGTGAGTGGCGCAATGTAGAACGTTATCGTACATCTGCCGCGACCCAACCCGGCTATGTAAATCGCGATTCTTTCGGGGCGTTGGCCCACGATGATGATCTGATAGGCAACCGCAGTTCACTGGTATTCGATCGGCCGCTGGGCGGTTTTGACAACCGGTTGGTGATCGGTGTTGATGTAAGCAAAAGGCGCTTCCAGTACTACTCCAACGGGTTTCCCGGTTCTGAGGACGTTTCGCTGCTAACGCCGGTCAGAGAGGACTTCTCGCAGGGAACGGATCTTCAGCGTTCTCCTGTTCGTCACGTCACGCAAAACCAGTACGCGGGATTCCTGGAAGATCATTTCAGCCTGACTGAGCGCTTAACCTTGCTGGGGCAGCTGCGTTACAACCACATGCTGATGGATTGGCATTTCCAAAGCCCACAAGAAGAAAGCCATGAGCACACCTACGCGTTTAGCGTCTGGAGTCTGGGGCCCAGCTATGCGCTAACCGACAACCTTAATGTCTACGCTAACTACACCACGGGTCAGGAACCTGGCAACGATCTGTTCTTTTTAAGCCCGGCACAAACCGGTTTGCCGTTAACTCGAGCGCGCCAGTGGGAAATGGGTGCCAAGGGCCAGTTTTGGGCGAACAAGGGGGAAGCCACGCTGGCGTTATACGAGCTGCGCAAGGACAACTTGTTTGTGCCTAACGCACAACAACCGGATACGTTGAATGCTGTCGGGCGGCAGACCTCGCGCGGCGTTGAGTTAAGCGTGATGCTGCGGCCAAGTTGGCAATGGGAACTGGCTGCCAATGCGGCCTATACCCACGCTCGTTACGATGAATACCGTGGCGGTAGCCCGTTGCGCAGCTATAACGGCAATCGTCCGGCTTACATTCCTGACTGGACCGCCAACCTCACTGCGCGTTACAAACCGACGGAGTCATTAGGGCTTACGTCATCGCTGCGCTACGTAGGCAGCAGCTATAACGACGATGCCAACCAGCGCAAAATGCCGGCCTACACCACGCTCGATCTGGCAGCAGACTATCAATTAACCCCAATCGTTAACCTGGGCGTTCGTATCAGAAATGCGACCAACCAACTGTACGCCTACCAGCGCACCTACCCGGATCAGGTGCTGATTGCGCCGTCGCGTACGTATGAAAGCTTTATTTCGGTGAGGTTCTGATAGCGCCATGCCATCGATAATCCGCCTGCTGTGCGCACTTGGGCTGGTGATGAGCACACTGGCACAGGCTACGCCTGTGACGCTAAGCAACTGTGGCCAACAATACCGTTACCCTTCGGTGCCTGAACGCGTATTGGTGTACGCGAACCCTGCGCTGGAAAATATGCTGGCTCTGGGAGTCGTGGCGCACGTTGTTGGCATTATTGGCTATGACTACGCGCAGGATACTGTGCCCTCTCCGGCGCCCGCAGGATGGAATAAGGCACTGAGTAAGCTGTCGGCCACCGCGCCACCTGCGGCGGAGTCCTTGTTGTTATTGAACCCGGATTTTGTCTACTCGGCCAGCTACTACTGGCTTAACAGCCCGGAAACCCCGAATCGCGAACGGCTGACAGAGTGGGGGATAGCGACGTATCTCTCGCCCAATGTCTGCGGGGGGCAACAAAGCGCGACAACTTCAACAGCGAGCTTTGACGGTATTTTCGCCGAATTGAGAGAGATTGCCCGCATTTTTAACGTCACTCGCGACGCCGAAACCTTAATCCAGCATCAGCAAGATCGGTTGCGGGAACTCAGGCAACAGGCGGCATCACTTCCTCGTCAGCGGCTGCTTTGGTGGTATGCCGGTACTCAAACACCATATGTGGCAGGGTGCTGCGGAGCTCCGGCGCTGCTTACCCGGGAAGTCGGCAGCGAAAATCTGTTTGCCGATCTGGCTGCACTTTGGCCTACCGTCTCATGGGAGACCATCGCTGCCCGCGATCCTGATGTGATTGTACTTGGCGATTTGCCCCGCGGTGGCCTTGGCGACAGCGCCAAAGACAAAATCTATTTTTTAGAACATCACCCGTTAACGGCAACTTTGCGTGCCGTGCGACAAAAACGCTACGTCATTTTGCCCGGTTATGACCTGGATCCTTCGGTCCGTACGGTTCCGGCTTTGCACCGTTTAATCAAGGGCCTGCAGCAACAGGTCTCACCATTGCCCATTCCCAACAAGGAACCCTGATATGTCCTCCCTTTCATTCTCTTCACTGCTGGCCTCATGGGATCAACAACAAGGTGCCTACATCGCCGAGCGGGAAGCGCGTTTCAGTGCACAGTTGGATGTACTGGAACTCTCGGTAGGCCAGGATTTTCATGTGCTGGATCTGGCCTGTGGGCCAGGTTCACTCAGCTTGCGCATCCTTCAACGCTTCCCGAGAGCCAAGGTGACGGCAATGGATTTGGATCCATTATTGCTGGCAATTGCCCGTGGCGCCTTAGCGGAATACGGCGATCGGGTCCGTATCCTTCAGGCCGATCTCGCCGATCCTGACTGTTTTGCATCTCTAGGCGGCTCCGCACCGCAAGCGGCGGTTTCCAGTACCGCACTGCACTGGCTAATGCCGGAACAATTGGGGGTTTTGTATCGTAACATTGTCGAACTATTGCCCGACGGTGGCGTGTTTTTGAATGCGGATCACCAGCGTTTTGATCACCGGCACCCACGCATTAAAACGCTCGCCGAACAGCACGATGACCAGACACAACAGCGGGCGTGGCAAGAGGGGGTTGAGGACTGGGACCAGTGGTTTGCCAAGGTGCAGCAACTGCCTGAGTTGGCACAATACCAGCAACAGAGGGAGAGCCTGTTCGACGTGCGTCCAGTGCCCCCTGCGGTAGCATTGGACTTTCACGTCGCCAGTTTGATACAGGCGGGTTTTAAAGAGGCAGGGTCGGTCTGGCAATGGCTGGATGACTACGTGATTGCAGGCTGGAAATAACATGGATGGGTCCGTACGTCGTCGTTTCACTCGCTTGCCGGGAAGCTCTGGGGGCTGCTGGCTGTTAATGCTCACCCTGGCGTTACCGCTGTTTTTACTGGGTGCGTCTTTGTATGGACCGGCCCCGATATCGTTGCAGGATGCGTGGCATATTTTATTTGCCCCCGGTGCTGCTGATGCCTACGGAAACACGGATGTCTACCAACGGATAATCTGGTCGCTGAGAATGCCAAGAGCCTTGCTGGCTGCGGTAGCGGGGGCCGGATTGGCGCTGGCCGGTACGCTCCTGCAGTCGCTGACGCGCAACCCACTGGCCGATCCCTGGGTATTGGGGATCTCTTCCGGTGCAGGTGTTGGCGCAGTTCTGGTGCTGGTTTTGGGCGTGGGTGGTGGCTTGCTGTCGGTATCTGGCGGGGCATTTATCGGTGCTGCCGGCGCGTTTGCGCTGGTTTTACTGCTCGGCGGGCGCGCTCTGAATGCGGAGTCATCATTATTTATTCTGGCCGGCGTCGCGGTTACGCAACTGCTGTCTGCCCTGACCTCGCTGATTACCCTGTGGCAAGCGGACGCCAATACCACTCGCGGCGTGATGTTTTGGCTGCTGGGATCTTTTAGTGACGCTCGTTGGCCGCAGGTGGCTCTGATTGCGTTGCTGCTGGTCGTGGCATTATTGATTTGCTGGATGAAGGCAGGGGAGCTGGACGCACTGGCTTTCGGAGGCCTGACCGCGGCCTCTTTGGGGGTGGCGGTGGTGCCACTGAAGCTGCTGCTGTATGTCATTACCATGGCACTGACCGCCGTGATTGTCGCGTTCAGCGGTGCGGTGGGGTTCATCGGCCTGACGGTGCCCCATGTCGCCAGGCTCCTGGTTGGACCGCGCCACCGGCTGTTGCTACCCGCCAGCGCATTGTGCGGTGCGCTGTTTGCCGTTGCAGCAGATACGCTTGCCAGAACCCTGTTCGCACCCCGTGAATTACCGGTGGGAGTACTGACCGCGTTGTTGGGCGTCCCGGTGTTTCTGGCATTGCTCTATCGGAAAATAAACGCATGAGGGATGAAAACGCTGTATCCGGGTTGCGTGTTGAACATGTGGGGTGGTCAACGCCGGAAAATGTGGTGCTGGACGACCTCAGTTTTCAGGCGCGTCCCGGCGAGGTTACCGGCGTGTTGGGCGTTAACGGTAGCGGAAAATCCACGCTACTCAAACTGTTGGCAGGGTTGATCCCGCCCAGTCGTGGGCGGATTTATCTGCACGAGACGGATATTGCCACGTTGAAGGGGCACGAGCGGGCAAAACGGATGACGTTCCTCGAGCAGTCTGGCCCCAGCGCCTTTGCCATACCGGTAAAGGACGTGGTGTTGCTTGGGCGCTTGGTGTACGCCAGCCGTTGGGCGGGATTTAGCGCAGAAGATTACCGCATTGCCGGACAGGCAATGGAGCAGGTGGGAATGTCATCGCTTGCTGAGCGAGAATGGCATCAGTTGTCGGGCGGCGAGCAGCAGCGCGTCCATCTGGCGCGCGCATTGGCACAGCAAACGCCATGGCTGCTGCTGGATGAACCCGCTAATCACCTTGATATTGCCCACCAGCAACAGTTTATGGCTTTACTGCGACGTTTGGGCATCAGCGTGGTGGTATCGCTGCACGATCTGAATTTGGCGGCCAATTACTGCGACCGACTGATGCTGTTGAAAGAGGGGCGTTTGCATGCCTTTGGCCCACCGCAGCAGGTGCTAACGCCTGAGACGATTCGTGACGTGTATGCTGTTAATGCCCGCGTGGCATCGGTTAGCGATTATGCCGCACCGTTGATCTATTATCCTGCTCAATAACGTCTATCGGCAGTCGGTATGACGCATCGCTGCACAAATGGCACGTTTGGCCGGTTACAAATGTCGTGCAGCCTTTAAAATAAGCACGTTTTAGTCTGTATTTTGGTTTAAAGTAGAGATTACGTGGCGGTGTTCATTACCGCTCAATGGGCAGTTAAGTGAGGCTACCATGTTGGAATTATTGGAAAGTTTGCTGTTCGCCGTCGTGATGGTACCTATTGTGATGGCTATCATTCTCGGGTTGATCTACGGTTTGGGTGAGGTGTTCAACATTTTCTCCAAAGTGGGCCATTCTAAAGAGAATCGTACCTAGCACCACCCCTTCCTTATACCCGTCGGCGCCGTTCGGCGGGTGTTTCTCAAGTTATGTCCCACTCTGCCGATAAACCGCATGACAAGCTTCTGCGCGACGTTATATTATTTTTTATATAGCGAAGAGTGATAATGCACGTTAACTTGCGGAGAAAACAATGAAACAGCAATGGACTAAGTGGGTCGGCGGTATCGTATTGGCATCCGGTATGGTCATGCAGGCGTCTGCGGCAGATAAAATTACCGTTTTTGCAGCAGCATCGCTGACTAACGCGCTGCAGGACATCGCAACCCAGTATCAGAAAGGCAAGGATGTCCAGGTGGTGTCTTCATTCGCCTCGTCCTCCACGCTGGCACGTCAGATTGAGCAGGGCGCTCCCGCTGATTTATTTATCTCCGCCGACCAGCAGTGGATGGACTATGCCATCGACAAACAGCAGATGGTTAAAGACACGCGTTATACCCTGTTGGGTAACGAACTGGTGCTGATCGCCGCTAAAGATGCCAAACAGGCTAAAATTACGCTCGATAAACAAACCGATTGGACAAAACTGCTCAATGGGGGCCGTCTGTCGGTGGGCGATCCGGACCACGTACCGGCCGGTATCTATGCCAAGGAAGCACTGCAAAACCTCGGTGCCTGGACCGCATTAGAACCAAAGCTGGCACGGGCCAACAACGTACGTAGCGCTATGGCGTTAGTGGAGCGCGGCGAAGCGCCGTTGGGCATTGTTTATGGTTCAGACGCGGTAGCCAGTGATAAAGTCAGCGTTGTGGCCATCTTCCCAGAAGACAGCCATAAACCGGTTGAATACCCGATGGCGATCGTTAAAGGTCATCAAACACCGGCCGTTAGTGCGTTCTACAGCTACCTGAAGGGCCCAGAAGCGGCTGCTATTTTCAAACATTATGGATTCTCCCCGCGTAAATGATGTTGAGTGAGTACGAATGGCAGGCGGTAGAGCTGAGCCTGAAAGTGTCCGCCCTGGCGGTGGTGTGCAGCTTGCCCTTTGGCATTTTGATGGCCTGGGTGTTGGTTCGCTGCCGCTTCCCCGGCAAGTCACTGTTGGATAGTATTATTCACCTGCCGTTGGTGCTGCCGCCCGTGGTGGTCGGCTATTTATTGCTGATCGCCATGGGGCGGCGCGGCGTGATTGGCGAATGGCTGTATGATTGGTTCGGTTTCAGTTTCAGCTTCAGTTGGCGTGGCGCTGCCTTGGCTTCTGCGGTGGTGGCATTCCCTCTGATGGTGCGTGCCATTCGGTTGGCGCTGGAAGCGGTGGATACCCGTTTAGAGCAGGCTGCCCGTACGCTTGGCGCTAACCCATGGCGGGTGTTTTTCACCATAACGTTGCCATTATCGTTACCCGGCGTCATTGTTGGCGTGGTGCTGGCTTTTGCCCGCTCATTGGGCGAGTTCGGCGCCACCATTACCTTTGTTTCCAATATTCCCGGTGAAACGCGCACCATCCCGCTGGCGATGTATACCCTGATAGAAACACCGGGGGCAGAAGCCGCCGCTGCGCGCTTGTGTGTGATTGCCATTGTGTTGTCACTGGTTTCACTGATGGTTTCCGAGTGGCTGGCCCGCTGGGGTCGCAAACGGATGGGCGTGTAAATGCTGGAACTGGATTTTTCCCAACGGCTTGGCGATCTGAATCTTAACGTCCGCGCCGATCTGCCCGCCCAGGGCATCACCGCCATCTTTGGTCTGTCTGGCGCAGGTAAAACCTCCTTAATCAACGCCGTCGGCGGTCTGACACCTCTGCAACAGGGGCGCATTGTGCTCAATGGCCGTACGCTGGTGGATACCGATCAGGGGCTTTGTCTGCCGCCGGAAAAACGCCGTATTGGCTATGTGTTTCAGGATGCGCGGCTGTTCCCGCATTACCGGGTGCGCGGCAACCTGCAATACGGCATGGCAGCTGGCATGCGCAAGCAGTTCGACAGCATTGTTGAGCTTTTGGGGATCGGCTCGCTGCTCAATCGTCTTCCGTTGACGTTGTCAGGGGGAGAGAAACAGCGAGTGGCGATTGGTCGCGCTTTGCTGACTGCCCCCGAGCTGCTGTTGATGGATGAACCCTTGGCATCACTGGATCTGCCGCGTAAACGTGAGTTGCTACCCTACCTGGAGCGACTGGCGCAGGACGTCAATATCCCAATCCTCTACGTTAGCCACAGCATGGATGAAATTCTGCAGTTAGCGGAGCAGGTGATGGTGCTGGATAACGGCCAGGTACGGGCATTCGGTGGGCTGGAAGAGGTGTGGGCCAGCAGTGCATTGCGTCCGTGGTTACAGCGTGAAGATCAGAGCAGCGTGTTGCGTGTCAGTGTGATCGAACACCATGCGCGCTATGCGATGACTGCGCTGGCACTGGGTGACCAACGCCTGTGGGTCAGCGGTGTTGATACCGCATTGGGGGCTCAACTGCGTATACGAATCAATGCCGCCGATGTCTCTTTGGTGTTACAACCGCCGGTCAACAGCAGTATTCGCAACGTTCTGCCCGCCAAGGTGACCGAGTGCCTGGAGGTCGATGGGCAGGTAGAGGTGAAACTGGCGGTAGGGGAAAGCGTACTGTGGGCGCGGATTACGCCATGGGCGCGAGACGAATTGGCGATCCGGCCGGGACAGTGGCTGTATGCACAGGTTAAAAGCGTGTCTATCAGCCGGGAAGCTCGTTGAAAATGCCCTCTCATCTATTTTGGAGAGGGCATGGCATCATTACTGGCCCAGCACACGCGTGCGGATCACCTCGGCGATGCCGGGTTGCAGGTGATCGGCGATCACCAAATCGGCACGTTGTTTGATGGCATCATCGGCATTGCCCATTGCCACACCCAATCCGACCGCTTCCAGCATACTGAGATCGTTGTAGTTATCCCCAAAGGCCACCACCTGATCCATGCTCAGGCCCTGTGACTCGACCCACTGCTGCAGGCGTTTCCCCTTGCTGTTACCGCCTTTAGCGATATCAACCTGATCGTGCCACGACCATTCGCACGCCAACCCCAGTTCTTTTTCCACTGTTTCAGCGAAGTTGCGCAGCGCAGGAATATCGGCATGCGAGGTGGCGAACTTCCAGATGGACTGCGCTTCATCGGCTGCTTGAGCCAGGCTGTTGACCTGCAGCAGTGTTGGGCGTTGCGCCGGTGGCAGGGTTTCCGCCCAGGCTAATGAACGGGTGACGTGGCCACTCGTATCCTGATATAGCATGGCATCGTCAACGTACATCAGACCATGAATATCGCTTTGTTTTAGCATCTGCAGTACCAACCGAGCCTGATCTTTTTCCAGTGGATCGGCAGCCAGCACTTTTTTCTGCTGGAAGTCATACAAATAGGTGCCGTTGCAACAGATTGCTGGGGTGTCTATCTCCAGTGCCTGATAGAACGGATGGATCGCCACATGATGACGACCGGTGACCACCACCACTTTGACGCCGGCGGCACGTGCTTCAGCCAGGGCCGCCAGTGACTGCGGTAAGATGCGTTTTTGGGTGTCCAGCAAGGTGCCATCCAGATCGAGGGCAATGACGCGGTAGCTCATAGGGATCTCATTATCGTTAGCAACAAAATTAAACCGATGGTACACCGGATAAGCGATGGATAAAACCGCACATATTTCACCTATAACACAGGGTTGTTATGTCACGGATGTGAGGTAAGCTAGGGGAAACCGAAAAACCTGAAACCGGTTTCTCTTTTACCCTATGCAAGGAGAACACATGAAGCAAATCGTTTATGTCGCCAGCCCGGAGAGCCAACAAATTCACGTGTGGCAGCTCAGCGATACAGGTGCGTTAGCACTGTTGCAAACCGTTGACGTCCCCGGTCAGGTTCAACCGATGGCGATCCACCCGGACAGAACACACCTGTATGTGGGCGTGCGTCCGGCTTTCGGTATTGTCAGCTACCGCATTGAGGCGGATGGCACGTTGCAACAGGCCGGTATGGCACCGCTGCCAGGCAGCCCGACCCATATTTCTACCGATTTGCAGGGACGTTATCTGTTCTCCGCATCCTATAGCGGCAACTGCACCAGCATCAGCCCGATCGGCCATGACGGCGTAGTGGTGGCCCCTATCCAGCAGATTGATGGTTTAACCGCGCCGCATTCGGCGAATATCGACCCGACCAATCAGCTGCTGTTGGTTCCCTGCCTGAAAGAAGATCGCATCCGTCTGTTCAATCTGGATCAGCAAGGCACCTTGACGCCGCATGCTCAGGAAGCCGTAGCGACTGCCGTTGGCGCTGGTCCGCGTCATATGGCATTCCACCACAATGACAAATATGCCTATTGTGTCAATGAGTTGGATGGCACAGTGGATGTGTTCGCCATCAGCGAAAACGGCGGCAAATATACTCTGGTGCAAACTCTGGACATGATGCCGGCTGATTTCAATGGCACCCGCTGGGCGGCAGATATTCATATCACGCCGAACGGCCGTTTCCTGTACACCAGTGACCGCACTGCCAGCATTTTGACGATTTTCAGTGTGTCCGAAGACGGTAGCACCCTGTCGGTCGTGGGCTACCACCCGACCGAAGAGCAGCCGCGCGGTTTCAATATCGATCACAGTGGGCGCTTTGTGATTTCGTCCGGTCAGAAGTCCGATCATATTGGGGTGTATGAAATCGATCAGGCCAACGGCAAGCTGACTACCCTGGCGCGGTACCCGGTAGGTAAGGGCCCGATGTGGGTCAGCATAGTAGATACCCGTCATACTTGAAGTTGCCTCTGTGTTGGCTGCGTTTGCTCACCCCAGTCACTTACTTGAGTAAGCTCCTGGGGATTTACAAACTTGCCGCGTTACTCGGCAAAGCCTCGCCCCGTTGGGGCCAGCGCAAGCGCTGTTCAACTAAGCCGTGGCTTTGTTGTGATGCAACTCCAATTATTTGGGGTATAGAAAAGGAATATTACGCAAGGTATGACAGGTGGTGATGTAGATTGGCTTTTGCAGTCTCATCTTCATCATATCTATGTCGAGCCAACATTCCCATCGGGGCGGGTATATCCGCCCCGAATCAAATCAGCTGTACGTCACCGTCAGCGTGGCGCTGCCGAGGCTGTGGAAGTGCACGTTAAAGCCGACCAGTGCACCGCTGGAGCCCTCATCCACCTCAATGTTTTCTACATCCAGCGCATGTACAGTGAAGTGGTAGCGGTGGCTTTCGCCCTGTGGGGGAGCCGCGCCGCCATAACCGGCGGAACCAAAATCGGTACGGGTCTGGATAGCCCCGGCCGGTAACCCCCCTTTGCCTGAGCCTGCTCCCTGCGGCAGTTCGCGCGCCGTCGCGGGGATATTGGCGACCACCCAGTGCCACCAGCCAGAGCCGGTCGGCGCATCGGGATCGTAAACCGAAATCACAAAACTCTTGGTGCCTTCCGGCACGCCATCCCAGGCCAGATGCGGAGACAGGTTATCGCCGTGATAACCCATGCCGTTAAAGACCTGAGGCTCCGGCATTTTTGCGCCGTCCTGCAGATCGTTGCTGTACAAACGAAAAGCCATGGTGACTCCCAGTTGTCGGTAAAAGCAGAACGCCTAAGCTAGATCGTTTTGCCGCAACAACACAAGCATCATTGTATCTCGCCAGCTGTGTCACCAATGGGTTACCATAATTAACGCCGAGGCTACAAACTCGACATCTACAATTCACAGAACGATATAAAGTAACCATGATTTCATTAAAAAAACGCACGCCGTGGTTTGGCTGGCTGCGCCGCTGGGCCAAGGGCATTAAGCGCGACATTTATGCACTGTGGTTGGCGGCCCGTGACCGGCGCACGCCATGGTATGCAAAATTGATTGCCCTGTTGGTTGCGGGTTATGCCGTGTCGCCTATCGATCTGATCCCGGATTTTATCCCGGTGTTGGGCTATCTGGACGACGTGATCATCGTGCCGCTGGGCATCATGCTGGCGGTACGCCTGATCCCCCGGCCACTGATGGCGGAATTTCGTGAGAAAGCACAGCGGCGTATCGATAATCCTACCGGCCGCATGGCGGCAGCCATGATTATTGCGCTGTGGGTGTTATGTCTGGTGATGCTGGCCCGCTATTTGGACCAGCATTGGGAATCGATTACTGCACCGCTGCCGTGATGGCGGAGGTCAACTGGCTGAGCTGATCGGGTTCAATGATGTATGGCGGCATCAAATAAATCAGTTTACCGAATGGCCGGATCCACACGCCACGTTCAACGAACCCACGCTGTAGCTGTGCCACATCTACGGATTCACGCATTTCCACCACGCCGATAGCCCCCAACACTCGCACATCCGCCACTTTTGGCAGTGACTTCAGCGGTAATAGCTGCTGTTTCAACTGGGTTTCGATAGCGGCGACCTGCTGTTGCCAGCGATTTTCCGCCAGCAGTGACAGGCTGGCGTTGGCCACCGCACAGGCCAGCGGGTTACCCATAAAGGTGGGGCCGTGCATAAAGCAGCCTGCCGCGCCGTTACTGATGGTTTCCGCCACATGGCGGGTGGTCAGGGTGGCGGACAGCGTCATATAGCCGCCCGTCAGCGCTTTGCCCAGGCACAGAATATCCGGCACCACGTCGGCATGCTCACAGGCGAACAGTTTGCCCGTGCGCCCGAAGCCGGTGGCGATTTCGTCGGCAATAAGCAGCACTTGATGGCGATCGCAGAGTTCACGGACTCGCTTGAGGTAGGTCGGATGGTAAATACGCATGCCACCGGCTCCCTGAACCACGGGCTCCAGGATCACCGCGGCCACTTCTCCGGCGTGCTGTTCCAACAGCGCGGCGAACGGCGCGATATCATTTTCATCCCAGGCTTGGTCGAAACCGCATTGCGGCGCAGTAGCAAACAGGTGTGGCGCGAGGTAGCCTTGGTACAGGCTGTGCATTGAATTGTCAGGATCGCACACCGACATCGCACCGAAAGTATCGCCGTGATAGCCATGCCGCAGGGTCAGAATACGCTGCCGCTTTTCCCCACGCGCCTGCCAATATTGCAGCGCCATCTTCAGCGAGACTTCCACCGCCACCGAACCGGAATCGGCCAGAAACACACACTGCAACGCTTCCGGCGTCATATCCACCAGCTTGCGACACAGAGCAATCGCAGAGGGATGGGTAATGCCACCGAACATCACATGTGACATTTTTTCCAGCTGCTGCGTGGCTGCCTGATTCAGTTGTGGGTGGTTATAGCCGTGAATTGCCGCCCACCAGGAAGACATGCCGTCAACCAAACAACGGCCATCTGCCAGTTGTAGCTCAACGCCGCTGGCGGACTCTACGGGGTAACAGGGGAGCGGATGGCTCATTGACGTGTACGGGTGCCAAATGTGGCGCTGGTCAAATTCGAGGTCGGCAGCAGTGATAGACATACTTGTAAACCAAATCGTTTTCGTAATGGTTGACAGTATATCCACAATATCTAAACTGACGACACTTTTTTCATTTTTGGAGACGCCGTGATGGCCGATCGCATTCACTGGACAGTGGGTCTTGCCCAGACCCTGTTTGATAAACCCCTGCTTGAGCTGTTGTTTGAAGCACAGACTGTCCACCGCCAGCATTTTGACCCGCGTCAGGTGCAGGTGAGCACGCTGTTATCAATCAAAACAGGTGCCTGCCCGGAAGACTGCAAATATTGCCCGCAAAGTTCACGTTACAAAACGGGCCTGGAGTCTGAACGGTTGATGCAGGTGGAGCAGGTGCTGGAGTCTGCACGTAAGGCCAAGGCGAATGGGTCGACGCGTTTCTGCATGGGGGCGGCGTGGAAAAACCCGCATGAGCGCGATATGCCTTACTTGCAACAGATGGTGCAAGGGGTGAAGGCGATGGGCATGGAAACCTGCATGACGCTGGGCACGCTGGACGACACCCAGGCGGAACGGTTGGCAGAGGCGGGGTTGGACTATTACAACCACAACCTGGACACCTCGCCGGAATTCTACGGCAGCATTATCACCACCCGCAGCTACCAGGAACGTCTGGATACGCTGGGCAAGGTACGCGGAGCGGGCATTAAAGTGTGTTCTGGCGGCATTGTTGGGTTGGGCGAGACGGTTCGCGACCGCGCCGGGTTGTTGGTGCAGTTGGCCAATTTGCCAACCCCGCCTGAAAGTGTGCCGATCAACATGTTGGTGAAGGTAAAAGGTACGCCACTGGCGGACAACGAAGACGTCGATCCTTTTGATTTTATCCGCACTATCGCGGTTGCACGCATCATGATGCCGGGTTCATACGTACGCCTTTCTGCCGGGCGTGAGCAAATGAACGAGCAAACCCAGGCGATGTGCTTTATGGCTGGTGCCAACTCCATCTTCTATGGCTGTAAATTGCTGACGACACCTAATCCGGAAGAGGATAAAGATCTGCAATTGTTCCGTAAGCTGGGCTTGAACCCGCAGCAGACCGAAACCGAGCATGGCGACAACCAGCAACAAGAAGTGCTGGCTGCACGACTGATGCAGGCCGATACCGCTGAGTTCTATAACGCGGCGCTGTAATGAGCTGGCAACAACGAATTGAACAGGCGCTGGATGAGCGGCAACAGAGTGCTGCTTATCGGCGCCGGCAGGTTAATCAGGGCGGCAATAGCCGCCATATTCAGCTTAACGGTGAGCGTTACCTAAATTTTTCCGGCAATGACTACCTTGGCCTGAGCCAGGATGCGCGAGTGATCGCCGCCTGGCAGCAGGGCGCGCAGCAGTATGGTGTCGGCTCTGGCGGCTCTGGCCACGTAACGGGGTTCTCTGCGGCGCATCAGGTGCTGGAACAACAATTGGCGGAATGGCTCAGCTATCCCCGTGCGCTGCTGTTTATTTCTGGCTATGCCGCAAATCAGGCACTGCTTGCGGCGTTGATGCAAGCGGAGGACCGCATTTTAGCGGACCGCCTTAGCCATGCCTCGCTGTTGGAAGCCGCGGCGCATTCTCCCGCCCAGTTGCGGCGTTTCCGCCACAATCATCCGCAAGCATTAGCCGATTTGCTGACGAAATCCTGCGGTGGCCAAACGTTGGCGGTCACTGAAGGCGTTTTCAGCATGGACGGTGACAGTGCGCCATTGGTAGAGCTGCAACGTTTGACCCGCCAAGCGGGCGCCTGGCTGATGGTCGACGATGCGCACGGTATTGGCGTTCAGGGTGAACAAGGGCGAGGCAGTTGCTGGCAGCAAGGGGTGCGACCGGAATTGCTGGTGGTCACCTTTGGCAAAGCTTTTGGCCTCAGTGGGGCAGCCGTGCTGTGCGATGAAGCCACGGCCGAATACCTGCTGCAGTTTGCCCGCCATTTGATTTACAGCACGGCAATGCCACCGGCACAGGCCTGCGCACTGCAAGCGGCTTTGCACTGCATCCAGCAGGGCGACGAACTACGCGCCAGATTGCAGGACAACATTCAACGTTTCCGCCAGGGGGCAGCTCAGTTATCGCTTACCCTGACGGCGTCGGTTACTGCCATTCAGCCGCTGCTGGTTGGCGATAACCAGCGTGCACTCGATCTGGCACAGCACTTGCGTGCGCAAGGCCTGTGGGTGAGTGCTATCCGTCCGCCAACGGTGCCGCCAGGTAGCGCGCGTCTGCGCATTACCCTGACGGCGGCACATCAAGCGCAGGATATTGACCGGTTGTTGGAGGTATTGCATGACGTCAGCGTTTGAGCCGGTTAATAAGCACGCCGTAGCCTCGGCTTTCAGCCGTGCGGCGGGCAGTTATGACGCGGCAGCGGTGTTGCAACGTGATGTTGGTGAGCGCTTGCTGGGGATGGGGCAGGAGCACCGCGGTGAGCAATTGCTCGATGCGGGCTGTGGCACCGGTCACTTCAGCCGTCGTTGGCGCGCATTGGGCAAACAGGTCACTGCGCTCGATCTGGCTCCGGGCATGTTGGCGTTTGCTCGCCAGCAACAGGCGGCGGATCATTACCTGCTGGGGGATATCGAAAACGTACCGCTTCCCGCGGAGGCAGTGGATATGTGCTTTAGCAGCCTGGTCGTCCAATGGTGCAACGATCTGCCGCGTGCGTTAGCGGAGTTATACCGCGTCACGCGCCCAGGCGGCATGATTCTTTTTTCAACCCTGGCGGCTGGCTCGTTACGTGAGTTAGGCGACGCCTGGCAGCAGGTGGACGGCGAACGCCATGTGAATGATTTCCTGCCGTTGGCGCAGATCGCGTCGGCCTGTGCAGACTATCGTCACCGTCTGGACGTGGAATGGCAAACCCTGAACTATCCGGATGTCATGGAGCTGATGCGATCGCTCAAAGGGATCGGGGCGACCCATTTGCATCAAGGCCGCGAGGCCGGGCTGCTGTCTCGCCGGCGGCTTGCAGCCTTACAGGCGGCCTACCCCTGTCAACATGGGCTATTTCCGCTGAGTTATCATCTGGTTTATGGAGTCATTTATCGTGATTAAGCGTTGGTTTGTCACCGGGACCGATACCGAAGTCGGCAAAACGGTGGCGAGCAGTGCCTTGCTGCAGGCTGCCAATCTGGCGGGTTACCGCACTGCGGGTTACAAGCCGGTGGCTTCCGGCAGTGAAATGACTGACGAGGGATTGCGCAACAGTGATGCGTTGGCATTGCAGGCTAACAGTGCGGTGGCGCTGAGCTACCACGAAGTGAACCCTTACGTTTTTGCCGAACCGACGTCACCGCATATTGTCAGTGCCGATGAAGGCCGACCGATCGAACTGGCGCAGCTTTCTGCTGGGTTACGCCATTTGGAACAGAAAGCAGACTGGCTGCTAACGGAAGGGGCAGGGGGCTGGTTTACGCCACTTTGCGAGCAATATACCTTTGCGGACTGGGTACAGCAGGAACAGCTGCCGGTGATTTTGGTGGTGGGTATTAAGCTGGGCTGCATTAACCATGCAATGCTGACCGCGCAGGCGATTCAGCAGGCGGGGCTGTCGCTGGTCGGCTGGATTGCCAATGACGTCAGTGCGCCGGGCCGCCGGCATCAAGAATATCTGACTACGCTGCGCCGCAGGTTGCCTGCACCGTTATTGGGCGAGATCCCACATCTGCCTGAACCTGAACGACAAGCGTTGGGGCATTACCTGGATTTGAGCGTTTTATCCCTTTGAGTGTTAAATCCTCCGTCCATGGACTCGCCATGGACGGAGATAACCTGATTTACTGTTTTACATGGCGGTGATGCAAGCATTATCGAGGTAAAGCACCCCGTTTTTCGCTAACGCATACAAATTGAAAGACAAGATGACATGGGTTGCCCAAACCGGCACTTTTCGTCTGTTGCTGTTAAAACGATACTCTTTGAACTCGGCATAGTCAGTGACCCTGAGCGTGCCGTCCCAGGCGGCGGTATCCGATTTGGCGATGATTGATACGCCGTTGCCTTCCGTTTCCTGAATGCAGGCATACTGGAGTGAGCTATAGATATTGCTGGTGCCGCCATTCAGTATTTTCATCGTAAAACAGGCACCGAGTTGTTCATATTGCGAAACGGGAACAACCAACTGCACGCCCGCCCTGGAATTGGTATTGCCCAGTTTGGTCACTTTTAGTGCATTGCTGCCGTTAATGCCTGCCCCTGATTCGATGGCGAGAGTAATGGCATCTGAAGTGAAAGGATCGTTGATATTACCGCCGGAGACTTCCCAGCCAAAGGGTTTGGTGGTAAATGAAAAATTGCCGTCCTTTATTTTGTTATTGTTCTCCGTGGTCAAGGTTTGAATACCGGCACCCGCGCCGCCGCCGTCGAGACGGCTATTGCTAATCACGAAGTCGCCGGTGCCGCCGAAATAACGACCGGTCAGGGTTCTTACCCCATAGAATTTAACGTTTTCGACAATGATTCCGCTGCTACCCGTTTCGGCGTAGAAACAATAGTCTTGAGGCAAAGAGCCTTTCAGCGTGATGATCTCTCCACCTTGAATGAGTAATGAAGCATTCTGGTTAGCACTACAGCGGAATGGGATATCTGTGATTAGGCTGTTTTCATTGTTGAACTCGATATGACAGCCGTGCAATTCGACGCTGCCGGCTTTCACATTCACAATGGCACTGGCGTAATCTATTGATGTGCCAAAGAAACGAAATGCACCGTTAGGATTCTGGTTGCCGATAGCAAGCCCTTGCGAATTACCAAGGGTACCGCCAAAGAAATTGATACCTTCCCCAAAGTTTTTAGCCCCAGAGTCAGCGTGTGGCATATGTACGCATTCAAAGCAGCGGACGATCTCACAGGCATAGTGATGTCCAATATAGGCGTTGGTACCAAAATACATGCCGTAATAAAAACCGGAAATATAAACGCTGCTTACGGCGAAGTTTCCCAGCAAACTTTCCGGTGATTGAAAAATGATCCCATCAATAAAATTATACACTGGAGGCTGACCCTCCACTTCGGGTTGTTTTGCTCCTATTCCTTTGACAGTAAAGTTTTTCAGGATAGGTGCTGGACGAATGGGGATCCCATTATCCAATGCGAGAGACGTTGCGTAGCAACGCATAAAGTAGTTGTGATCGCTTTCAGTACCACCTGGAATATTAGTGGTAATTTTTACGCCATTACCGTCGATATAAACGAAGCCTACGTCGATATCGGTCTTGGGCGCGACCCATTCCTCAAAGGGCGCAGTGAATTTGACGATTGCCGGTCTTTTTAATGTGTCTTTAATGAAGGTTTGCGCTTTGATCAGTTCGTCACGTGACTTGACGTAAATGCCTTCTACATCGAGGCGTTCTTTTAACGTCCAGTGCTTATTGTCCAGATCGCTATATTGAATAAATTGTGCGTCATTATCAGCCATGGTCTAACCCTCAATTCAAGTTTAAATGGTGTGAAAACCCGTTGAATATGAAGGGAAGGCTTGGCAGTCGCCAGACTGCATGGTTCTGCCAGTGTTGGTACAACAGCGGGTGTCCTTAGCAAAGCACCCGTTCTCGATCTTCAATAAGAAGTGGGGCGAAATATTTCACGCCCCGCCTGTCACACTGCCAAATAGGCATTGATCAATTCCTCATCCAACTGTTCCAGTGTGCCATCTGCCACACTGCGTCCCTGATCCATGAGGCAAAAACGATCCGCTACGCGACGAACAAACGGCAGTTTGTGCTCGACTAACAGGATAGTCATACCCAGTTCGCGGTTAAGTTTACGAATCACGTTAGCGATGTCGCCAGCGATCGTCGGCTGAACGCCGTGAGTGGGTTCATCGAGTATCAGTAACTCAGGTTCCAGTACCAGGGCTCGGCCAATCGCCAGCTGTTGTTGTTCACCGTCGCCTAAGTCGCCGGCGCGGCGACTGCGCATTTCCCGCAGGTTGGGGAATAGGGCGTAAATCAATGGCGGAATACGGCGGGTCTTATCGCGGCCGGCCATGAGTGCTACCTGCAGATTTTCTTCTACGCTGAGCTGAGAAAAGATCTGCCGGCCCTGGGGTACATAGCTGATTCCCAGAGCGGCTCGGGTTTCAACCGGTTGCTGTAATAGATTCTGCGGAGGTTCGCCGGCCAATTGCCAGGTCATGCTGCCACTGACGACAGGCAAGTGACCCATAATACAGTTGACCAATGTGGTTTTTCCCACGCCGTTACGGCCAATCAGCACCGTACATTGGCCGCGTTGCAGCTCAAGATTGATGTCCCAAAGGGTGTGATTTTGGCCGTAGAACTGATTTACTGCCCTTAAACTCAACATTTGGCATTTCTCCTCAAAGACCTGTATTCCACTCGTGGATGTACGCCCCCTTGGGGCGCTGGCGGAACGTCCCCTTAACGGGCCGTGCCGATCGCACCGGGTAGTGCGACAGGACGACCGGCGCAGGAACGTTAATCGAACTCTCTACTTCCTTGTTTTTTCCAATCCTTGTTGCCGTTTCCGCGTTTGCGGTTTCTTTCCCGAGTGTCTTAATGTCCAGAATAAAATGCTGTTAGGCTACCTTTAATGAGGTAGTTAGGTTCAGGCTTAAATCAGCAATAGGGAGCCAAAAATGGTGACTAATAGCCGTTTATCAGCGTTCTTTTGTTTTTTACATGCAAATGATGGCTATTTCGTGCTGCCTTTTGAGTGAACGGATAGCCGATCATTTCCCCGTTCATTAGTGGATATTTATCCCGGTAGTCATTGGGTATGCAAAGGTAATGCAAGCTATGAGCCAACTTTTAAAATCAGTTAAAAATGAGGGATTGTTATTGCCTTGTTAACGGCTGGCCGGGCTAAGGCAAGGGTGTTGAACAAGTGAGAAAAGCGGGGGAAAGTTAACGCGGACGATTTTTGCACTCTTCCAGTGCTCTGCAGAATGGTTATGGTGCAAGCTGTTTCGGCGGTTGTGGAAAGATGCAACAGGTGACGGCAACAATGAGATAAATCTGTTTTTGGCAATGGGGCTTTTTAGCATTAATCGGCATAAACAAAGCGATATTTCTGTGAAAAAATAACTAAAAAAGCCGTTCAGGCAATGAGAAATGGCAAAAAGCGTTCTTTCTGCAACTCCCGTCGCTGGCGGGACGGTGAGAGTTATCCACTATTCCTGTGGATAACCTTGTGCATTAGATTTAGAAAAGCGGTTTGAAGCGAGAGCTGACGCGGGTTCTGTTCGCTTTGTCCGCAATCTCGTCTTTTTTATAAATTAGTTATTTATCAATAAATTAACTAAAATCAAGCGGCCAATGTATTGATGAAGTCTCTATGTATGATTTTTCACCGCAGTGCTATCAATAAGTTAATTCGTGGCGGATTTTGGGGATAAATCTGTTATTGACAATAAAAATGTCACGCCGCTGTAACCCTGCCGGTGCATTCCGCCTGGTTTGACGCACGCAAAACAGACGAATCGCTTGAAGCTGGTTTTATATCCAGTATCATAGGCACTGGCGAAAATCGCCGGGGCTTTCCATAATTAGAGGCCATTCATCGAGCATCAGCTCTATGGCCGCCTGAGCGCGCACATCTCCACAGGGTAGCCGAGTCAATGAGTAAAATTTTCAAACTGCATTCTGATTTCAAACCGGCCGGCGATCAGCCGCAAGCCATCAGTAAGCTGGAAGAGGGCCTGGAAGACGGCCTGGCTCACCAGACGCTGTTGGGCGTTACCGGTTCGGGTAAGACCTTCACTATCGCCAATGTGATCGCCGATCTGAACCGGCCAACCATGGTGCTGGCACCCAACAAAACGCTGGCGGCACAGCTTTACGGCGAGATGAAAGAGTTCTTTCCCGAGAATGCGGTCGAGTATTTTGTTTCTTACTACGACTACTACCAACCCGAAGCCTACGTCCCGAGTTCCGACACGTTTATTGAGAAAGACGCCGCGGTGAATGAACACATCGAACAAATGCGCCTTTCTGCGACTAAAGCGTTGCTGGAGCGTCGTGACGTTATCGTGGTGGCGTCGGTGTCCGCGATCTACGGCTTGGGCGATCCGGATCTGTACCTGAAGATGATGCTGCATTTGACCAAAGGCATGATTATCGATCAGCGTTCGATTCTGCGCCGCTTGGCAGAGCTGCAATATACCCGTAACGATCAGGCCTTCCAGCGTGCAACTTTCCGCGTACGTGGCGAGGTGATCGATATTTTCCCGGCTGAATCAGACGAGTTGGCGCTGCGCATTGAGCTGTTTGACGAAGAAGTTGAACGGCTTTCGCTGTTTGATCCCTTGACCGGGCAGATCGAGCAGATAGTGCAGCGCTTTACCATTTATCCAAAGTCGCACTACGTGACGCCGCGTGAGCGGATCCTGCAGGCGATGGAAGAGATCAAAGTGGATCTGGCCGAGCGGCGAAAGGTGTTGCTGGCCAACAATAAACTGCTGGAAGAACAACGTTTGACGCAACGCACCCAGTTTGATCTGGAGATGATGAACGAACTGGGCTATTGCTCCGGCATTGAAAACTACTCGCGCTATCTGTCAGGGCGTGGAGAAGGCGAGCCGCCCCCAACGCTGTTTGATTATTTACCGGCGGATGGCCTGCTGGTGGTCGACGAATCCCACGTCACCATTCCGCAAATCGGGGCCATGTTCAAGGGCGACCGTTCGCGTAAGGAAACCTTGGTCGAATACGGTTTCCGTCTGCCTTCGGCACTGGACAACCGCCCGCTGCGTTTTGAAGAATTTGAAGCACTGGCTCCGCAGACGATTTATGTGTCAGCTACGCCAGGCAAGTATGAGCTGGAGAAATCCGGTGATGACATCATCGATCAGGTTGTGCGGCCGACTGGGCTACTGGATCCTCAGATAGAAGTGCGGCCTGTGACGACGCAGGTGGATGACCTGCTTTCCGAGATCCGTAAGCGGGTGGCGATCAACGAACGCGTGTTGGTCACCACCTTGACCAAACGCATGGCGGAAGACCTGACGGAATACCTGGAAGAACACGGTGAACGCGTACGTTACCTGCATTCGGACATTGATACCGTAGAACGTGTCGAAATCATTCGTGACCTGCGCCTGGGCGAGTTTGATGTGCTGGTGGGTATCAACTTACTGCGTGAGGGGTTGGATATGCCTGAGGTGTCACTGGTGGCGATTTTGGACGCCGATAAAGAAGGCTTCCTGCGTTCTGAACGTTCGTTAATCCAGACCATTGGCCGTGCTGCGCGTAACCTGAACGGCAAGGCGATTCTTTACGGCGACAGAATTACCGACTCAATGGCCAGGGCGATCGGCGAGACTGAACGCCGCCGCGCCAAACAGCAGGCGTTCAACGAAGAAAACGGCATTGTGCCACAGGGCCTGAACAAGAAAATTTCCGATATTCTGCAGCTGGGCAAACCGGGTAATCGCGGTAAAGGCCGAGGAAAGGGCAAGGTGGCGGAAAATACCGAGCAATACCAGAACCTCACGCCGAAAGCGCTGGATCAAAAAATCCGCGAGCTGGAAGCGCAGATGTACACCCACGCACAGAACCTTGAGTTCGAACAGGCGGCGGGCTTGCGCGACGAGATTCACCAGCTGCGCGAGCAGTTTATCGCTATTTCGTGACCGGTTGGGGCGCCGCAGAGCGCGGCGCTGCCAAACATAAAGTCCTTGTCGCTCCCGCCAAAGCTGATTATGGTGTGCGGCCAATTCACTACAACGAGCTACCGATCATGACCGAACACCAGTCCAAAGACCCGCTGCACGGCGTCACTCTGGAACAACTTCTGAATAAACTGGTGGAGAGCTACGGTTGGTCGGGGCTGGCTGAACGCATTCGCATCAACTGCTTCAGCAGTGATCCCAGCATTAAGTCCAGCCTCAAGTTTTTGCGTCGTACCCCTTGGGCGCGCAAGCAGGTGGAAGATCTTTACATCGACATGATCGAAAAAGCCGCCAGCGATAACCCGTGGTTGCGTGGCGGCAAGTAAGTGCTTAGGCGCGGGTGCCTAATTCGATCAACGCCTGATCCAGCGCCTGGCGCAGCAATTGACGATCGTGGCGGTAGGGGATATCGGTCGCTTCCAGCGGTTGTTTGATCACCACGCGATCTTGCACTTCACTGGCATCCACCGAGGGGCCGACAATCAGCGCGTCGATCATCTGGCGACCAATCTTCTCTTCCATCAGCTCCAGCTTATTTTTCAGCGTCAAGGCTGCAGCCGCGACGCTCAGTTCCCGTCCCAGGTTACCGATATAAATCATATTGGCGCTGCTGCGACGCAAGGCCTGCGTGAGGTCATCAAGCAGCAGCAGGGGCATCAGGCTGGTCAGGAAGCTACCTGGCCCGATCAGAATCACATCGGCCTGTGCAATGGCATCCAACGCTTCGCGCGTCGCGTTGACGCGCGGTGACAGCATCAACTCTTGCGGCATGTCGGTCAGCTGATCGACATTCACTTCACCGTAGACATGGTTGCCTTCGTGGTCGTGCGCCATCAGATCCACGGGCTGCTCGGACATCGGGATCAGGGCTGCATCTACCTTCAGTAAGCTTCGCACCAGATTGATCGCTTCCAGTGGGCGAACGCTGAGGTGATCCAATGCCTTCAGCATCAGGTTACCGAGGTTGTGTCCCGAGAGCTCACCATTGCCGCTGAAACGATATTCAAACATGGCGGAAGCCACGCTCGGTTCCGTGATCAACTGATTGAGGCAGTTACGGGTGTCGCCCCAGGCGATGCCGCCTTCTGAACGTCGGATACGGCCGGTTGAGCCGCCGTTATCGGTGGTGGTGACAATACCGGTTAAACGGGATCCTAAAGACGACAGGGAAGACATTACGCGGCCCAGGCCATGGCCACCGCCTAATGCCACCACCCGATCGAGATCGGCCAGGGTACGATTACGCATAAATTTCCTTACAAAGGGGCTTAACTGCCCGCATAAAGTAGCGGATTTGGCGCAAAAACGCGAAAAAGAGTGTGATTCACGTGATTCCGGTCAATTCGTCTGCGTAAAGGACGTTTATCATGGTTTATCAGATTTGGAGCCGCCTAAAATCGCTGTATACACAATTATATAGCGAAATTGCGCGTTGGCTATCCAGTTTGTTTAGCGCTAGAATTCTGATGAAAACCACGGTTTCGTTCCGGCTACTCAATCAGTAGGAACTGAAACCAAAACTCCTAGCCTCTGGGCCTACGTTGTTCTCGCGGATGATATGGCGCTTTGGCCGTGGCGAAGTTAGCCACCAGGGTGCAGAGTGGAAACGCTCGCACCTCCCGACTTTGGAAGGTGTTATGGTGCCGCAACTCATTGATGCTTATGAGCGTAAGTTCTATTACTTGCGCCTGTCGATTACCGACGTGTGTAACTTTCGTTGCACCTACTGCCTGCCGGATGGCTATCGTCCTAATGGTAGCCCAAAAACCTTCTTGTCACTGGATGAGATCAGACGTGTTAGCCGCGCATTCGCCGAGCTGGGCACAGAAAAAGTGCGCTTGACCGGCGGCGAGCCCTCGCTGCGTCGCGATTTTACCGAGATCATTGCCGCCGTGCGTGAAAACCCGGCTATACGCCAGCTTGCCGTGACCACGAATGGCTACCGTCTGGCGCGCGACGTCGCCGGCTGGCGTGATGCCGGCCTGACGGCAATCAACGTCAGCGTCGACAGCCTGGATCCCCGACAATTTCATGCCATCACCGGCCAGGATAAATTCCGTCAGGTGATGGAAGGTATCGATGCCGCTTTCACTGCCGGTTTCAACAAGGTCAAGGTTAATGCCGTGCTGATGCGTGATGTTAACCATCAGCAACTGGGTACCTTCCTGCACTGGATAAAAGACCGCCCAATCCAACTGCGTTTTATCGAGCTGATGGAAACCGGCGAGGGCGGGGAACTGTTCCGCAAACACCACGTGTCTGGCGATGTGATTCGCTTACAGCTGGAGCAGCAAGGTTGGCAGCGCCAGCCACGCGGCCGTAGCGACGGTCCGGCCCAGGTGTTCAGTCACCCGGACTATCAGGGCGAGGTGGGCTTAATCATGCCGTACGAGAAAGATTTCTGTGCCAGTTGCAACCGACTGCGGGTGTCCGCCATCGGTAACCTGCACCTGTGTCTGTTTGGTGAACAGGGCATTACCTTGCGCGATCTGCTGGCGGATGACAGCCAGCTTGAGGAATTGAAGGATCGCATTCAGGGCGGGCTGCTAACCAAAAAGCAAACCCACTTCCTGCACCAGGGCAACAGTGGCATCACGCAAAACCTGTCGTTTATCGGCGGCTGATACCCGGCATATTTCAAGCCGCAGCCTTGTTGGCTGCGAGCGTGCACCCCAGTCACTGACTTGAGTCAGCGCCTGGGGATTGACGCACTGGCCGCCGAGCTGCAACTTGAAATCTATTGGGCATCCTAAACAGGAGCATATTGAACAATGAGTCATGCCAGCAGTGAATTCATTCCGGCACATATCGCTATTTTGACCGTTTCAGACAGTCGTGGTGAAGCAGAAGATACCTCCGGCCAATACCTGCAGGAAGCCGCGCTTGAAGCGGGGCACCAGGTTGTGGATCGCGCCATCAGCAAAGACGACATTTATCAAATCCGTGCACAAGTTTCCGCGTGGATCGCCGACGAAAAAGTACAGGCAGTGCTGATTACCGGCGGCACCGGTTTTACGGCCCGCGATAACACGCCGGAAGCCCTGCTGCCGCTGTTTGATCGTGAAGTGGAAGGGTTCGGCGAGCTGTTCCGCATGGTGTCTTATGAAGAGATTGGCACCGCCACCATCCAATCGCGTGCCTTGGCTGGGATTGCTAACCAGACGGTGATTTTCGCCATGCCTGGATCGACCCGGGCCTGCCGTACGGCCTGGGAACGTATTATTGGAGAGCAACTGGACGCACGCCACCGTCCATGCAACTTCCTGCCACATCTGAAGAAATAAAAATATGACCCAGCTAACTCACATTAACGCCGCGGGCGAAGCCCATATGGTCGATGTTTCCGCTAAAGCTGAGACGGTGCGCGAGGCGCGTGCCGAGGCTTTCGTGGAGATGCTACCCGCAACTCTGGCGATGATTATCGACGGCAGTCACCACAAGGGCGACGTATTCGCCACGGCGCGCATAGCCGGTATTCAGGCGGCAAAACGCACCTGGGAACTGATCCCACTGTGCCACCCACTGATGCTGAGCAAAGTTGAAGTGCAGCTGGAAGCACAGCCGGAACACAGCCGGGTACGGATTGAAACCTGCTGCCGGCTGACCGGTAAGACGGGGGTTGAAATGGAAGCCCTGACCGCAGCCTCGGTGGCTGCATTGACCATTTATGACATGTGTAAAGCGGTACAGAAAGATATGGTGATCGGCCCGGTGCGGCTACTGGCGAAAAGCGGCGGTAAGTCCGGTGATTTTAAGGTGGAACTATGATTAATATTCTGTTTTTTGCGCAGGTGCGCGAACTGGTCGGCACCGGCGATTTGTCTATGCCGGCGGACTACCCTACGGTAGAGGCACTGCGTAAGGCGCTGTGTTCCCGGGGTGATCGCTGGGCGCTGGCACTGGAGTCCGGAAAGCTACTGACTGCGGTGAATCAGTCGCTGGTGGCGGCCGAACACCCGCTGCGCGCAGGTGATGAAGTCGCTTTCTTTCCACCGGTAACCGGAGGTTAATGGTGGAAAATACCCGTATCCGCGTAGGTGAAGCGCCATTTAATGTGGGTGATGAATACCAATGGTTGGCGCAGTGCGATGACGATGGCGCTGTCGTGACGTTTACCGGCAAGGTGCGTAATCACAACCTGGGCGATAACGTCAGTGCGCTAACGCTGGAACATTATCCGGGTATGACCGAAAAAGCGTTGGCGGAGATCCTGGACGAAGCCCGTAGCCGCTGGCCGTTGCAGCGTGCAACGGTCATCCACCGCGTGGGCGAGCTGTTTCCTGGCGATGAAATCGTGTTTGTTGGCGTGACCAGTGCGCACCGCAGCATGGCCTTTGAAGCCACCGAGTTCATCATGGATTACCTGAAAACTCGCGCCCCCTTCTGGAAGCGTGAAGCGGTTGGGCAGGGTGACCGCTGGGTCGATGCGCGTGACAGCGATCGACAGGCGGTGGAACGCTGGCATAAAGCGGTTAAATAGCCGATAAACAGCGGAAACAAATCAATACCTTTGCTGCTTTCGCGTTAGGTTTTCTGTGGTACGCTTATAGCAGGTAGATCCTTGGGATACCCTATGAATTTCAAGTTACCGCCAGGCAAACTGGGGCTTGAAAGGTGATGGGTATCGGGGGATTTAAATCTTGTTTCACACATAAAAGGTAACCGTCATGGACCGATATCCACGCTCTAATGGTTCAATCGTCGAACGTGCCAACAGCGGCATTCAGGCTTACATGGCGCAGGTTTATGGCTGGATGACCTGCGGCATGCTGTTGACGGCGTTTGTTTCCTGGTACGCGGCTAACACGCCTGCGATCCTTAACTTTATCTTCTCCAGCCAGATCACCTTCTTCGGCCTGATTATCGTGCAGTTGGGGCTGGTGTTTGTCATTTCCGGTATGGTCAACCGCCTGAACGGTACGGTAGCCACCGCGCTGTTTATGCTCTATTCGGCACTGACCGGGTTGACGCTTTCCAGCATTTTCATCGCTTATACCTACAGTTCAATCGCCAGCACGTTTGTGGTGACTGCCGGTATGTTCGGTGCAATGAGCCTGTACGGCTACACCACCAAGCGTGATTTGAGTGGTTTCGGCAGCATGCTGTTTATGGCGCTGATCGGGATTGTGCTGGCTTCACTGGTCAATATCTGGCTGAAAAGCTCGGCGCTGATGTGGGCGATTACCTACATTGGTGTGGTGGTGTTTGTTGGCCTGACGGCGTACGACACCCAGAAGCTGAAAGCCATGGGCGAGCAGCTGAACTCGGATGACAAAGACAGCTTCCGTAAATACGCCATTGTCGGCGCACTGACGCTGTACCTTGATTTCATCAACCTGTTCTTGATGTTGCTACGTATTTTCGGCAACCGCCGCTAAATCCGTCTTCTTTCAAACTGCAGCTTGAAATCCATAGAATTTATAGTGAATAGTAAGACTCTGCGATCCCTATCGCAGAGTCTTTTTTTATGCAATTTTGCGGCGGAACATGGCGTAGGCGGCGCTGCCGGTAGTGGCAGTGATCACCAACAGCGGCCACAGGCTGTGCCAGATGATGCTGAAACTGGCGTCCTTCAGGTAAATCTGTTTGGTGATGTCGGTAAAGTGGCGGATCGGGTTGAGCCAGGTGAGGTTTTGCAGCCATACCGGCATGTTTTCCACTGGCGAGACATAACCGGAAAGCAGGATAGCCGGCATCATAAACACGAATACACCGATAAACGCCTGTTGCTGAGTGGCGCACAGCGACGAAATCAGCAAGCCGAACCCCACCAACGACAGCCCGTAAACCAGCATCGTGCCGTAGAACAGCAGCAGGGAACCGGCGAACGGAATCTGATAGATAAAGATACCAATCAACAACACGATGCTGGCCTGAAAGGTCGCGACGATCAGCGCGGGGACCGCTTTGCCGATAAATATCTGCCAGGTGGTTAACGGCGACACCAACAGCTGTTCCAGCGTACCCTGTTCGCGCTCACGTGCTACTGACAGTGAGGTGACAATCAGCACGCCGATGGTGGTGATCATGGCAATCAATGACGGCACCACAAACCATTTATAGTCCAGGTTCGGGTTATACCAATTGCGTATTACCAACTCGCTGTTGTTAGGCTTGGCGCGCCCACCGATCAGCTCATTTTGATAGTCCTGCACAATTTGCTGCACATAGTTGGCAGCGATCTGCGCACTGTTGGAGTTGCGCCCATCCAACAACAGCTGCAGCGGGGCGGTATTGCCAGTGGCGATATCACGCGAGAATTGCGCTGGGAAGCGGATCAGCAGCAGGGCTTTTTGATTGTCGATGGTGGCTTGGATCTCCTGTGGGCTACGCAACAGCAGCACATGGGAGAAAGCTTTTGCTTTGGCAAAACGCTGGGTCAGTTCGACGGAGGCATGGCCGCTGTCTTCGCTATAAACCGCGATGGTGGCATTGGTCACCTCCAGCGTAGCGGCGAACGGGAACAGCAGGACCTGCAAGATCACTGGCATAATCAAAATGGTACGCGTTTGCGGATCGCGCAGTAACGTCTGCATTTCCTTGATGATTAACGTCCAAAGACGGTGAAACATCATCTAGCTCCTTAATCCAGCCGTCGCTGGGTTTTCCAGGCGGTCAGGCCAATAAATACCACCGCCGAAGCGATCAGGAACAACAGGTTAACCATCAGCACTGTGCCGACGTTGCCCGCCAGAAACAGCGTTTGTAGCGTGCTGACGAAGTAACGCGCCGGAATGATGTAGGTTACGGCCCGTACGATGGCCGGCATGCTGTCTATCTGGAAGATAAATCCAGACAGCATGATCGACGGCAGAAAGGCAGCATTCAGCGCCACCATTGCTGCGTTGAACTGGTTACGGGTGATGGTCGAAATCAGCAGCCCCATACCGAGCGTACTGGCAAGGAACAGGCTACTGATGACGAATAAAATCAGCAGCGAGCCGCGGTAGGGGACGCCAAGTACCCATACCGACACCCCCATGCACAACACCATGGCGATCATGCCGAGGAAGTAATAAGGCACCAGTTTGGACAACAGCAGTTCGGCACGCGTGACCTGAGTGGAGAGCAGAGCCTCCATGGTGCCACGTTCCCATTCACGGGCGATCACCAGTGAGGTAAGGATAGCGCCGATCACCGTCATGATAATGGTGATGGCGCCGGGGATAATGTAATGCCGGCTGATCGCCGCCGGGTTGAACCAATAACGCATCTGAACATCAATTAACGGCTTTTCCTCACGCCCGCGATCGGTGGCGCGTTGTTGCTGCCAGATTTGCCACACTCCCTGGGTATAACCTTGAACAAAGTTGGCGGTGTTTGGCTCGCTACCGTCGGTAATAATTTGAATCGGTGCGCTATCCTGTGGCCGTGCCATGCGTTGAGCAAAATCATTGGGGATCACGACCAGCCCGCGGATACGGCCCGCCTGCATCAGTTGGATTAACTGTTGGCGATTATCGCTAATGGTCGGTTCGATATAGGGTGAGCCGGCAAAGGCATTCGCCAGATCGCGTGCATCTTCGCTTTGTTGTTCCATCAGGATCCCCAGCCGCAGCTTGCTGGAGTCCAGATTGATGCCGTAACCGAAGATAAACAGCAGCATCAGTGGAATGACAAAGGCGATCAGCCCGCTGCTCGGATCGCGCAGGATTTGCCGCGTCTCTTTCAGGCACAGTGCGCGCAGGCGTCGCCAGGAAAAACCGCTGTCGTCACGGGTGGCCATTTTGCGACTCATGGCTGCTCCTCCTGATCATAACCTTGCACCAGTTCGATAAACGCCTGCTCCATCGACGGATTGGGATTCTCGGCGCTGGCGATCTGGTGTTTGAGATCGTCCGGAGTGCCTGCGGCAATGATCTTGCCGCGGTACACCAGCCCAATGCGGTCGCAGTATTCCGCTTCGTCCATAAAGTGGGTGGTGACCATCACGGTCACGCCTTTGTCCACCATGCCATTAATGTGCAGCCAAAATTCACGGCGGGTCAGCGGATCGACGCCGGAGGTCGGTTCATCGAGAAACAGAATATCCGGCTCGTGCATAAGTGCGCAGGCCAGCGCTAACCGCTGTTTGAAGCCAAGCGGCAGCGAATCCGGTGTTTGGTCGAGGATGGGGCCAAAATTGAAGGCGTTGGACATCTCGCCGATTTTTTCGCGCTGTGCCTTGCCGCTCAGGCCGTAAACCCCGGAGAAAAACTTCAGGTTTTGCGCCACGGTCAGGTTACCGTACAGCGAGAATTTCTGCGCCATATACCCCAAATGCTGGCGAGCCTTGCCGGAACTGGTTTTGAGATCCATACCCAGCACCAGTGCTTTGCCTTCGGTTGGCACCAATAACCCGCACATCATTTTAAACGTGGTGGATTTACCGGCACCGTTCGGGCCCAGCAGGCCAAAAATCTCACCGCGTTGCACTGTGAAGTCCACGTGATCGGTGGCAGCGAAGTCGCCAAATTTCTTTGTCAGCCCCTGCGCTTCGATCACGGTTTCAGTTTTTTCGCCTTCGACGGTAGGCATGATCTCCGCCAGCGCTGATTTACTGTTCGGTCCACCGCCGAGCAAATCGATAAACGCATCTTCAAACCGAGGATCCGCCTCGCTCAATTCGGCGTCCGGCAGATCCAGCGCCTGTAGCAATTGCCGATGATCTTCACCTTCTTTGAGGATCAATCGCAGGTATTTACCCTGGATCACACCGTCAGTGACTGCAGGCAGACAGATCGCCCGTTGCAGCACGGCCCGGTGATTACCGGCGGGCGGCGCGATCAGCACGGTGCGCCCAGCCATGCGCTGGGTAAGATCCTGGGGAGCGCCACTAAAGAGCAGCTCGCCCTCATTGAGCAGCAAAACTTCGCGGCACTGTTCAGCTTCGTCCAAATAAGAGGTGCTCCACAGGATCAACATGCCGTCGTTGGCCAGTTCGTGCACCATGCGCCACAGTTCGCGCCGTGAGATCGGATCGACCCCGACGCCAGGCTCATCCAGCAGCAGCACCTGCGGCTGCCCGACCAGCGTACAGGCCAGCCCGAGCTTCTGCTTCATGCCGCCGGACAGTTTGCCCGCCAACCGGGTAGTGAAGCGGGTGAGATCGGTGAATGTCAGCAGCCGATCAAACGTCTGTTTACGCAGATCACCGGTCACACCGCGCAGATCGGCGTAAAGCGTCAGGTTTTCCATAACGGTCAGATCCTCATACAGGCCAAATTTCTGTGGCATGTAACCGAGGATGGCGTGCAGCTGGCGATCCTGGGCGATCGGATCCAGCCCGGCGACACGCAGTGTGCCGCTACTGGGTTTCAGTAGCCCTGCCAGCATACGCAGCAGGGTGGTTTTACCCGCGCCGTCTGGGCCAACCAGCCCGGTGACGGCACCGCTGGTCAGTCGGGTGGTGAGGCTGGCGACCGCCGGCTTTTCCAATGTCGGGAAACGTTTTTCCAGCGCTTCAAGTTCAATCACCTGTTCCATCACCCCCCCTTAAGGTTTGGCAAAGCGAACGGTGACTGGCATTCCCTGGCGCAATGCGTCATCGGCGTCAGTGACAATAACGCGTAGCCGGTATACCAAATCGGTGCGCAGGTCCGGCGTTTCCACGCTTTTCGGCGTGAATTCAGCGGTGGGTGACACAAAGCCGATTTTGCCGTGATACGGCTTGTTTGGCCGGCTGTCAGTATAAATTTCCAGTTCGGTGCCGGGTGCTGCTTTGCCCAGACTGACTTCGTTGACATAGGCGCGCACCCACACAGGGCGCGTCAGCGACAGGGTAAATACCGTGCCACCGGCGGCGAGCATGCTGCCCGGTTCGACCGCACGGGTCAGCACCGTGCCCGCTGACGGGGAAACCAGACGGGTATCTTGTAAATTCAGCTGCGCCTGAGCCAGCGCGGCTTCGCTTTGCGCAAGGTTAGCTTTGGCTTCTTCAATCTCCTGTGGGCGGTTACCGCTCAGGTATTGCGATAGCTTGTCTTTCGACGCTTGCAGGTTGGCCAGGGCTTGATTGCGTGAGGTACGGGCATCTTCCAGCGCGTCGGCTGAGGTGGCGTTTTTTGCCCACAACCCTTGTTGCCGCTTCAGGAAACTATCGGCGTAGTTAAAGGCCGACAGACGTTGAGCCACTTCTGAGCGTACCTGCGCAATTTCCTCGGCGCGATAACCGGCCAGCAGCAGTGCCAGTTTGGCTTTGGCGCTACCCACGTTAGCCTGCGCCTGCTGCAATGCATTGAGGTATGGGGCATCGTCCAGTTTGCCAAGCAATTGCCCAGGCTGGAGGGTATCGCCTTCATCGACCGTCAGCGACGCCAGCCGCCCATCAACACGGAACCCCAAATTCACTGTGCGGATATCTACGTTGCCGTACAGCGTCAGTGGTTTTTCTTGCTGCTGTTGGTAATACCAAACCCCGTAAATGGCCGCGGCGATAAGTACAATAACTGCAACAATGAGGGCACTGCGTTTCTTATTCATAACACTCCCTGCCTGAATTTACGCGCCATAGCGTTGGCGCAGCCCATTAACCAGAATTTCAATGTGTTCAGCCAACACTTCGCTGATTTGATCCGCCTCGGCGGTGCCAATTTGCTGCCAGCCAGCCTGCCGGCGTACGGTTTCCCTCGCCACGCGGAACGACAACACTTCGCCGATCAGTGCGTGGGTATGCAGCACGATTTTGGTCGAATGCGGGTCGATGCCTGTGTAGGCCGCCAGCAGTCGGCAAAGCTTGTCATGCAAGGGGGCGACCACTTGTTGGTGAATCAGAGGATAGGCGTCAGTGGGGGAAAGCTGCTCACGCGACATAATCTTGCTGAGGTTGAGCGTCTGCGGTTGCGTCATCAGGTCGCTGAATGCCAGCAGGCCGCGTTTAAGGTGCTCGAGGTAGTATTCCCGCGGGCGTTCGGCCTCTGGCAACTGCCAGAAGCGATCAATCTCGTCGGCCAGGGGGCGAAATGCCTGCTGGATAAAGTCGGCAATCCACTGTGCGACGGCCAGGTAAAGGCCCTCTTTGGAATTGAAGTAGTAGGTGATGGCCGCGATATTGTGCCCGGCGCGCTGCGCAATATCGCGGGTGGTGGCACCCTGAATGCCGTATTCACCGAACATCTCGATGGCGGCGGCGATCAGCTGCTGGCGTGCCTGTTCACCGCGAGCCCGGCTGGCCGTTTGATTGTTTGGCATTGATGACGCTCGCTAAAGTTAATCAATCATATGATTAACTTTATGCCAGATTGCACGAAATGCAATCAGTAACCGTGATTTATTTAAGGGCTTTTTTTCGGACTAGGCTGAATTCTCGGCATATTGTGCTCTGAGTCACTTAAATTACGTTTTCTTGTTCGACTTCTGCTACAATCGCCCGCTTGGTGCACTGCAGTTTGTGCCAATCCCTCGTGGTCATGCTTAATGTCCCGTCTGATAATCCTCCCAGGAAACTGCACCGAACACTGTTAGGTTAGGGGGGATCTGGAGTTTTTCTCTTTATGTCATTTGAAACCCTCGGCTTAAGTGCTGAAATTCTGCGCGCTGTTGAAGAACAGGGCTATCGCGAACCTACGCCAATTCAACGCCAGGCGATTCCTGTCGTATTGGAAGGTCGTGACCTGATGGCCAGCGCCCAGACCGGTACCGGTAAAACCGCTGGCTTTACCCTGCCGCTGCTACAGCTGCTGAGTAAGCATGATCATGCGGTCAAAGGTCGCCGTCCTGTACGTGCACTGATCCTGACGCCAACCCGTGAATTGGCGGCGCAGATCGGCGAAAACGTCGAATCCTACAGCAAATATCTGCGTCTGCGTTCGCTGGTGGTATTTGGCGGCGTGAGCATCAACCCGCAGATGATGAAACTGCGTGGCGGTGTTGATGTTTTGGTGGCAACACCAGGCCGTCTGCTGGATCTGGAACACCAACGTGCGGTTGACCTGTCCAAAGTTGAAATTCTGGTGCTGGACGAAGCGGACCGCATGCTGGATATGGGCTTTATCCATGATATCCGTCGCGTGTTGGCCAAGCTGCCTGCCAAGCGTCAGAACCTGCTGTTCTCTGCGACCTTCTCCGACGACATTAAAGCATTGGCTAACAAGCTGCTGCATAACCCGGCATCGGTTGAAGTGGCGCGTCGTAATACCGCGTCCGAGCAAATCGAACAGAGCGTGCACTTCGTTGATAAGAAGCGTAAGCGGGAACTGCTGTCCCAGATGATCGGTGAAGGTGACTGGAAGCAAGTGTTGGTGTTCAACCGCACCAAGCACGGCGCTAACCACCTGGCCGAACAGCTGAACAAAGACGGCATCACTGCTGCAGCCATCCACGGCAACAAAAGCCAGGGCGCCCGTACCCGTGCATTGGCCGATTTTAAAGATGGCAAAATTCGTGTGTTGGTGGCGACAGACATCGCGGCGCGCGGGTTGGACATCGACCAACTGCCACACGTGGTGAACTACGAGCTGCCGAACGTACCGGAAGACTATGTACACCGCATTGGCCGTACCGGCCGTGCAGAACGTACCGGTGAGGCTATCTCGCTGGTGTGTGTGGATGAGCACAAACTGCTGCGTGATATCGAACGTCTGCTGAAGCGTGAAATTCCGCGTATTGCCCTGCCAGGCTACGAGCCGGATCCAAGCATCAAGGCGGAGCCTATCATCAATGGCCGTCAGGGTGGCGGACGTGGTGCTCCACGCGGCAACGGCGGTGGTCAGCGTTCCGGTAACGGCGGTGGCCAGCGCAGCGGCAATGGCGGCCAGCGTGAAAATCGCGGTGGTGGCAGCGCCCGCCCGCAGGGTGATGGCAAGCCGCGTTCAGGTGCGCCTTCGCGCCGTCCGCGCAGCCGCCCAGCGGAGTAAATTGCGCTGCTGTCAGCGAATAAAAAGCCACCGTTTACGGTGGCTTTTTTTTATCAAAAAATCAGGATGATGCCCAATATCAGCGCATCTCAAGTTCCGGTACGACCGACATACCGACGCGCAGCCGCGCCAACGCCGGCTGATTGGGCTCCAGCAGAATTTTCACCGGCAGGCGTTGCACCACTTTGGTGTAGTTGCCGGTGGCGTTATCGGCGCTGATGGCGGCAAACGTGGAGCCTGTTGCGGGCGCAATGCTGTCTACGTGGCCCCGTAATGTCACCCCAGGCAGCGCATCTACGCTGATCGACACCGGCTGGCCGGCAGAGACGTTGGCCAGCTGGGTTTCCAGAAAGTTGGCGACCACATAGCTTTGTTGCAGCGGTACCACCGCCAGCAAGCGTGTTCCTGCGGAGACCCAGGCACCCTGACGTACCGCGCGCTGGCCGACAGTGCCGCCAATTGGGGCAACAATCCGCGTATAGGAAAGGTTCAGACGTGCCTGATCAACGCTGGCCTGTGAAGCGGCAATGTTCGCTTCTGCCTGTTTCCGGCTGGCCTGCAACACGCCAACCTCCTTGCGTGCAGACACCACGGCGGCCTGGTTCTGTTTCAACTGCGCTGCGGCGGTTTGCATCACGGAAGCGGATTTTTGCTGTTCATCCGCGGTGGCAGTACCGGTTTTTAACAACCGGCGATAGCGATCGGCATTTTGTCCGGCATAGTTAAGCGTAGCCTGGCTCGCGCTGACGCTGGCTTCTTGCTGAGCAATATTGGCCTGTTGTTGATCCAGCTGTGCTTGAATGCTGGTGAGTTTGGCCTGGCTAATTTGCAGATTGGCCTGTGCCGTTTCCAGCGCAACGCGGTAATCCTGGTCGTCGATGGTTGCCAGCACTTCACCGGCTTTCACCTGCTGATTATCACCGACATTCACGCTGCGGATATAACCGGAAATTTTGGGGGCCACCAGCGTGTAATCAGCACTGACTACCGCGTCATCGGTACGAAAATGATGACGATTGAGAGAGGCACGAATAAAGAAAGCGATAGCCAGCAGGACTAACAGCAGCAACGCCAAAGTTAAGGTTCGTTTTGCAGGGGTGAAGCTCATGGTTATGATCCTGATGTTTTTGGAACTAAAGGTAAAAGCGTTTGCGGTGGATAGACCCGCTTCGGCAACCAGGCGGTCAACAGCACCAGCAGCAGGGCGAAACCAATAATCAGCAGATAGGCGTCACTGATGCTGAGGATCACCGCCTGATGTTTTAGCAGCGTCGAAAAATGCCCAAGATTTTCCGCTGAACTGACTGATCCATCCGGCAACAGGGGCATAGCACCGCTGGCGCGATCGGCGTTCTCTGCCGTCATCAACCACGGGTGATTGCCCAACCGATCAACCAGCACCTGAGAGTGAAATTTCTCCCGGTGGGTAATAACGTTTTCTACCAGGCAGCTTGCCGCCACGGCGGAAAAACCGCGCACGGTGTTAAACATTGCCGAGGCAAAGGGGCCTTCTGGGGCCATGATCACGCTGGTAGACGTCATTAACACCGGTAAAATCATCATCGGTTGGCCAAACGCCTGGAGGCTTTGGATCAGCCAGAAATTTTGTCGCGCCCAGTCGTCTGTCAACTGCATTCCGAGCAGACAAGAGCAGGCTATTAGCGCAGCACCGAGGGTCAGTACCCAGCGGGCATCTATCCAGCGCAGGTTCAACAGGGTGGCGATTAAAGGCGCGATGACCAATTGTGGCAAGCCAACGGCCAACGCCAAGGGGGCGAATTGCACGGTGCGAAAGCCTTCCACCTGCGAAAAGTAAAAGGATGGCAGCATCGAGCCTGACAACGCCAGCAACAGCACGCCAGCCAGCGTCAGCAGGCTATAAGAAAGATTTATTCGCTGCAGTAGTTGCAGTTTTAGCAGTGGCAACGGATGGAACCATTCGTTGATCAAAAATACCACCAACAGCGCAATAGAAACCGGCAACATCAGGCTGATCAATGGCGAATTGAACCAGTCGAGTCGTTCTCCCTGGGTTAGCGAAAGAATCAATAGCGCGATGCCACTACAGCCGGTGATCATGCCGAACAGATCGATTTGACGAAAACGTTCCAGGCGTAAAGGATCCTGCGGCAACCCCCAACTTATCAATAAGAAGGCGATCAGACACAGCGGGATCGCTTGCCAAAAGACAAACTGCCAGCCCAGATTGTCGGTCCATAGCGCCGCCAGCGGCGCGGCGACATTGGGGCCAAAGGTGGCAGTGAGCGCATAGGCGGCCAGCCCGTAAAGCTTGATGGTGGGGGGCAGAAAACGCAGCGCCACTGTCATCAGCAAGGGGGGCAATGCGCCGCCAAACAGACCTTGCACGACGCGCAACGCAATAAACAGCCCTGGGTCTGTGATTAACGGCTGGATTACGCCGACGGCGGCAAAACCGCCGATCACCACCAGAGCAAAGCGGCGCAGCGAGAAGGTCACGGCAAACCAAGGGGCGATCATCATGGCCGAGACTTCCGCCGCCTGATAAACCGAGGTGATCCAACTGCCTTGATCGAAACCTATACCGATAGCCGTACGGATATCTGCCAGCGCCAGATCGCTTGTCCTGTCATTCAATCCAGAGGTCAAGGCGGCAATCAGCACGCCCACCAGCCCTAATGCCAAACGCAGAGTGAAAGGATGCGGCGCAGCGGCGGGGGGCGCAGGCTGAGCGTTCATAGTATGACTCCAGAAACGAAACTTACGATGCACTGTATTGTATGGCGATACATTGTGACACATGCTACATTGTGATGCGTTGTATTGCAATGTGGTACATCGTGCCGACGGCCAGAAAAAAATGTTACAGTGTGGCCAAAAGTAAGGAAAAGAACCCCTATGTCTGAACCCTCTACATGCTGCGATGACGAAAGAACCGGCGGAATTCAAGTCATTACCCGTGCAGCGAAAATTCTCGATGCGCTGGGCGCAAAGCCAAATGGCATGAGCCTGGGCGAAATTGCGCTGGCGGTCGATCTGCCGCGTTCTACCGTACAACGTATTGTCAACGCGCTTGATTCTGTGCAGCTGGTGCGAGGCGGTGCTGGTGGCGTGCGTCTGGGGCCGTCGTTGCTGCGGCTGATTGCCAGTGTGCACACCGAAATGGTCGCGATTGCGACGCCCTGGCTGCAGGCATTGAGTGATGCGACTGGCGAGACGGTTTCGCTGGGACGCGCCAGTGGCCTACAGCTGGCGGTGGTGCACTACATTGTTGCGGATCGCGAGCTGCGGGTGGTACCGCGCATCGGTATGAATCTGCCGCTGTACAGCACCTCCGGCGGACGCGCGCTGTTAGCGCTGAACAGCGATGATGCGGCCCGGGAGTTGCTGGGGGAGGCCTATATGGCGGTGACCGATATGACGGTGCGTGATTTCCCGGCATTGCTGGAACGCCTGACCGAAATACGCCGCACCGGCCTGTCCTACGATCGGGAAGAAACGCTGGAAGGTGTCTCCACCATGGCGGTGGCTATCGACACCATTCTGGGGCGCTTCTCCATCAGTTTGTTAGTACCCAGCACGCGTTTGGCCAAGAATGAAGCTCGCTTCCGCGAGGAAATCCTTAAGTGTAAAGACGCGCTGATCGACGAGATTGGCAAGGTCGCGTCGCGAGATTAACCGGAGAAGGTAATGAAAACACTGTTGGTCGCGGTTGATAACTCCGCCAATGCGCGCAAAGTCATTTCACTGGCTGCTGAACAGGCATTGGCTCAACAGGCGGCGGTCGTGGTGTTGTGCTGCGTAGACCTTAGCTATTCCATTGCCGGTCCGTATGACATTGAAGCGGGTGAAGATCCGGCGGATTTTGGTTGCGCACTGGATGAACAACAGGCCGCTGCCACTGTGGTACGCCAGGCGCTGAACGAGCTGCAAGGCGCGGGCGTCAATGCGCGTGGGCGTGTCGTCGCCGGTGAACCGGCAGAAACCATTGTTGCCCAGGCTAATGCGCTGAACGCGACGATGATAATTATGGGTCGCCGCCATCTTTCCCCCTTTAGACGACTGTTGAAAGGGTCGCATAGCGCCTTGGTGATTGAAAATGCCGATTGCCCGGTATTGGTTGACGTGCGTGCCGACTGACTGTGTTTGATCCCTGGAGCCTAAAATGAAACTAAAATGTGCCATTCTTGACGATTATCAGCAGGTCGCGCTCAACATGGCGGACTGGTCCGCCATCGCTGACCGGGTTGAGGTGTTCGCAATCAACCAACATTTTACCGATGAAGCGGAACTGGCAGTGCATCTGCAGGACTGCGACATTCTGGTGATCATGCGTGAGCGTACGCCGATGACGGCGACATTGCTGGCTCGCCTGCCCAAATTGCAGCTATTAATTACCTCAGGTATGCGCAATGCCTCGATTGATCTGGCCGCAGCAGCACAGCGCGGGGTTGTCGTCTGCGGTACCGACAGCGGCTCTGCAGCGCCGATGGAGCTGAGCTGGGCATTATTGCTTGGGTTGGCTAAACATCTGGTGCCGGAAAATGACGGTCTGCGGCACAACGGGCCTTGGCAGCAATCGCTGGGTGTGACGCTGCAGGGTAAAACGCTGGGTCTGCTGGGGCTGGGCAAGATTGGTCGTCAAATGGCCGTGGTGGCGCACGCTTTTGGTATGAAAGTGCAGGCCTGGAGCCAAAACCTGACGGCGGACAAGGCCAATGAGGTTGGCGTTACGCTGGCGGAATCAAAACAGGCATTGTTTGAACAGAGCGACTTTGTGTCCATTCACCTGGTGCTGAGCGATCGCAGCCGTGGGCTGGTTGGTCAACAAGAGCTGAAGGCAATGAAAAAAACCGCGTATCTGATCAATACGTCACGCGCAGCGATTGTCGATAGAACCGCGTTGATTGATGCGTTACAGCATGGGCAGATTGCCGGTGCCGGGCTGGACGTATTTGAGGTTGAACCTTTGCCGGCCGATGACATTTTCCGCCAATTGCCCAATGTGTTGGCGACGCCGCATTTGGGCTATGTGGCTGACAGCAACTATCAAACCTATTTCCGCGAAGCGCTCGAGGACATTGTGGCGTTTCTCGCCGATGAACCGATACGCCGTCTGAGCTAGACGCTTTTATTTCCCTGGATGCTTGTCTGATACTGGGGTTCGCCCGTATCATTGCGCGTCTTTTTTAGCAGGGGTAATCATGCGCGTATTATTGGCTCCGATGGAGGGCGTTCTCGATTCTTTGGTGCGCGAATTGCTCACCGAGGTGAACGACTACGATCTGTGCATCACCGAATTCCTGCGCGTGGTTGATCAACTGCTGCCTGCCAAATCTTTTTACCGCTTGTGCCCAGAATTGCATCACGCCAGCCGCACACCGTCTGGCACCCTGGTGCGCATTCAACTGCTGGGGCAATACCCGCAGTGGTTAGCGGAAAATGCTGCGCGTGCGGTCGAACTGGGCTCTTACGGCGTCGATCTTAACTGTGGTTGCCCGTCGAAATTGGTGAACGGCAGCGGCGGTGGGGCGACGCTGCTTAAAGATCCTGAGCTGATTTATCAGGGGGCTAAGGCCATGCGTGCGGCGGTGCCAGCCCACTTGCCGGTGACGGTAAAAGTGCGACTGGGGTGGGACAGCGACAGCCGCAGCTTTGAAATTGCCGATGCGGTGCAGCAGGCCGGCGTCACGGAGCTGGCGGTACATGGCCGCACTAAAGAGGACGGTTACAAGGCGGAGCGTATCAACTGGGCGGCGATTGGCGAGATCCGCCAGCGCCTGACCATTCCGGTGATCGCCAACGGCGAGATCTGGGATTACCAAGGTGCGCAAGACTGCCTGCAAACGACGGGTTGCGATGCGGTAATGCTCGGACGCGGCGCGCTGAATGTGCCAAATTTGAGCCGGGTAGTGAAATACAATGAACCGCGCATGGCCTGGCCGCAGGTGGTGCAGCTACTGCAAAAATACGTTCATTTGGAAAAGCAGGGCGATACCGGCTTGTACCACGTGGCGCGCATCAAGCAATGGCTGGGGTATTTGCGTAAAGAATATGATGAAGCGACTGAGCTGTTCGGTGAAGTGCGCGCACTGACCAATTCAAAAGATATCGCCCGGGTGATTTGCTGCTCGTAATAGTCTACACCCGCCAACCAAGCCTACACCAATACCTCGCGTAGGGGCGCTGCAGGTTGCGCCCGCGTTAGCTCAGCGTTTCAGTCGTCCAGATCAATCGAGAAATAGCGCATTAATGCTTCACGGCGTTCTTCTTCCGAATGCAACGTCGACTCCCGACGGTGGTGATCTTCGGTGATAATCAGTTTGTTCTCGCTGATGGTCACTCGGCCGTTTTCCGTGGCGTGGGAGCACACCAGTTTCTGGGTAAAATGCGACTGCGGCGAGGTGCTGTGGTAATGGCACATGTCGGTAAATTCGTCGAGTTGGCGTTTTTGCAGGCTGAAACGGTAGAGCGTTTTGGCGTGCGAGCGCTGATCGCCGTTGCGACGCTCCAAAAAATAAACCTCGCCTTCCTGTTCCAAATGGAAGGTGCCGGTGCTTTGTGGCTGTTGCTCGGCCGTCGTGATCCTTAGCGGGGTCAGGAAGGAATCACCAAATCCCACGTCCACCAGATAGGGCTGATCCAGCTCGACCAGCAGTGCCATATGATCGAACGGCGGGCCAAAACTGCCGTCACGGGCGCGGATCTCGCCGGAAATAAAATGCACGCTAAAGCCAATGTCCTGCAGCAACAAAGCAAATAGCCGGTTTAGCTCATAACAAAAGCCGCCGCGGTTGTGTTCAACAATTTTACTGAACAGCGCCTTCTCTTCCAGATGAATGCCCTGATGATAAATAATGCTCAGGTTTTCAAAGGGAACCTTGAGCATATGACCACGGTGTAATTGTTGCAGCGTCGGAAGGTCGGGTTGGGGGATGCCTGCGAATCCAATATGTTGCAGGTAACGTTGTCTGTCCACGGCGTGTCTCACAGCAGAAAAATTGAACATAAAATAGTTGGATTTGGCAACGTTGTGAGGGCAATAAGTGCTATGTCAGAACGCCGGGGATTTGCCGGCGGCCTGCAGCAACAGATTTACCCAGCGGCGGGTGGTGGCGCTAACGAACGCGCTGTCTGCCCAGCAAAGGCGATACTGGTAGGCGGCAGGCAATTGCCGATCCTCGTCAAACACCCGCACCAGCTTGCCGGTGGCCAGCGCATCCTGCGCGACGGCCAGGCTTCCGAGTACAATGCCATTGCCTTCTATTGCTTCCTGCAGCGCATGACCGACGCTATTGAACGTGAGAATGCCGCGCGGCGCCGTAATACCCTCACCAAAGGCCATGAACCAGTCTTGCCAATTGGCGATCCCCAGCCCCTGAGCATCTTTCCACGGTGAGTGAATCAACTGCGATTGGGCGACATCGGCAGGGGTGGCGAGTTTAGGGTGTGCAGCGAGAAATGCTGGGCTTGCCAACGGCGCGAAGGCATCGGCGAGCAGCTCACGGGAGTGTGGCGGCGGGGTGCGCGTTGGACTGTAACGAATGGCGATATCCGCTTCGCCATTGGCCATATCGCGCAGGCTTTCATTGGCGTCCAGCACCAGCGAAACATCAGGATCGGCACGGCGCAATGCCGGCAGGCGCACTGCCAACCAGTGGCTGGCAATCCCCAGCGTACAGGTCAGTTTCAGTGTTTGCTGTTGCTCTGGCCGAACGCGATCGCTGGCTTTTTGTAGCAGCGTCAGTGCACGGGTAACGTCGATCGCTAGCCGTTTTCCCGTCTCATTGAGCGCAACGGCGTTACCTTTACGGTGAAATAGCTCGACCCCCAGCTCGTTCTCCAGATGGCGTATCTGGCGGCTGACCGCACCCAGTGTCACGTTCAACTCTTCTGCGGCCTCGGTAAAACTGGCGCAGCGCGCCGCAACCTCGAATGTATGCAAGGCCTTCAGCGATGGCAGACGTGGTTGAGCGTTCAGCTTGAGTTTCATTCAACCATATTGCCAATCTATCGATGTTCCACAAGTGATTTTTTGCATACTTTTGAGGCAAAGGTTCAAGAGGAATACGACGTGGATATACTGATGGGGCTGGCTGCCGCGCTGTGCTGGGGCGGTACGGATTTTTTGGTTGGGATTAACGCCAGATCGGTGGGGGTACGCAGGGCAGTATTTTTTTCTCAAGCGATCGGCTTTGTGATTTTTACTGCGTTGCTGTTGGTCTCAACGTCACCTGTCTTTGTGGCTTCAGGCGCAGTTTGGGGGTTGGCGCTACTGGCTGCCGGTTTGATGGTGAGTGGTTCGTTAGCCTTGTCACAGGCCTTTGCCATCGGCCAGGCGGCGATGGTGGCTCCACTGGTCACCTGCTATGGCGCTGTCACTACGTTGTTGTCGTGGATCAGTGGAGAACAGCTTACTGCGTTGACGCTGGCAGGGTTGGCGATCTGCCTATTGGGCGTAATGCTGACGGCGATAAGCCCAGGGCGGCAGCCGGGCCACCGGTCATCATCGTTACCGGCAATCGTCTTCGCGTTGCTCGCCGCGTTCTGTTACGGCACGGGGTTCTGGCTGCAAGGAAAATACACGCTGCCGGTATTGGGTCCCAGCGTTAGCCTGTGGCTCGGTTATACCCTGGGGTTGCTGGCTCTGCTGACGCTAACAACGCAGCGGCGAGCGCTGGTGTCGCGACCCGATTGGCGGCAGGCCGGGTTGCTGCTGGCAGCCAGTTTGCTCAACCTGGGCGGCTTTAGTGCATTTTCCGTGGGCGCCAGCGGCGGATCGGTGGCTGTAGTTACCGTGCTTAGCACCCTGTCCGGCGGTATTGCCGCGCTGCTGGGCACATTGCTGTTACGGGAGCGGCTTTCTGCCCTACAGTGGTTGGGGGTATTGACGGTATTAGTTGGCGCCGTGGTACTGCATTTGAAATCGAGCTAGTTTGCCACCTATCAACTCTCCTATTTGGGGCGTTGTTCTGCTCAAGCGACATTCAATCCCACTTTGAATGTCGCCCGGTTTGGCTGTTTGAGCTGTTATTCATTGCTGAAGCGAGCGGGCCGATAACGCGCTGGGATTTCGCTGTTTTTTCCCGTGATCAACTCTTCACTGACCATCCTTCCCACCGTGGCTGCACAGGTTACAGCTGGGTGCATTACCGTCACGTAAAGACCGGTGAGGCTTTCGATAAACCCCATAACGGGGCAGCCATCCTGCGGTACGGGCCGCTGTCCCACGGACTGGCTGAGCAGGTGTGCAGATCCTGTTCCTCTCAGTCTGTCGTTGATTGCCGCCAGGGCGTCGCAAGCTATTTTGTCAGTGCCGCCCGTTGCCGGGTAATCTTCGGCGGCCAGAATATCGCCGTTGCGGGCGTGGCGAACCTCCATGTCATCCCCCGATAGGAGCGTGTTGATGACCCGATCCTGTGTGCCGTAGCGCAACAGAATGGCAGGCGAGGCTGAAACGGGAAGCGGGACTTCTATGGCGTTTAGCAAGGGAGAAATACCCGTGCCGCAGGCCAGCACGACACAGTCCGCGTTGAATGTTCCCTGCGGGGTTTCAACGCCGGTAATGGCAGTGCCTGCACGGGTGAATCCAAGGACAGGCGTCTGAGTTTTTACCACGGCTCCGAGGCCGCAGGCTTTGTCCAGCAGGGCACGGGTGGCATCGATAGGGTCAACGGCACCGTCCTGCATTGCAAAGTATGCTCTCGAAGGCGGGTTATTCAGCGCAGGCTCAAGCCGGGCGATATCGGATTGGCCAAGCATTTTTTCGGTGGCCTGACGTTCCAACGAGTCAGCATCGTAACTCAGCGCACCGGCCCAATGCAGCCAAAGTTCCGGGACTTCTTTTTCTAGCCGATGCCAGTCGGCCACAGATGCACGGCGGAGCAGCACGTCTGGCGAATTCTCGCTCACCGTGCTGTGGATCCAGCCAAAAGAGCTTCCGGTGGCACCTGAAGCCGGGTGGTTTTGGTCAAGTACAGTAACTTTCACCCCGCGTTGGGCCAAATGATAAGCGATTGACGCGCCAATAATGCCTGCGCCCACAATAATAATATGCTTGTCCGGGAGACCCATTTTGACTTTCTTCCTCACATGTACCGGGCGCAAACTATCCCATAAATTAACGATGTCATGCAGATAAATATGCGGCTGTGCTGTCGAGCAGGTGACGTCCCTCAAAGAGCACTACGGCAATGGACCGGGGGCGCCCAAGGCCAAGCATTTTCAACCGGCGTGCTGGGAGCGTCTGATATAGGTCAACGGATTCAGCAAGCGCAAGTGCATTTGCAATACTATCCCCACGGCGGAAGAGGTAATGAAGTCGCGTTATTCATATTTGGAGCCAAATATGACGAGTTGCATAAAGAGATAAAGAGCCGCCTTGTTTGAGGCGACTCTTGTACGTTACCAGGCTTTACGCGGATTGCGGGAAACGATATCGATTTTCTGGCACAACAGTTTGGTGATATCTACCGAAGCTGGGCTAGTGGCACTGCCAGCGAAGTTTTTCAGGATAATGAGGATACGGGCATAGTTCACATAGCCCTCAGGCAACGGCAAATACTCGGCAGAGTTCAGTGCAGTAATACGATCCGAAGTCATGGTTGCCGAAGATGTCGGGGTTACCGTCCCGGTCCTGCCCCACTGACAGGCTTTCTCAAGTAGGATATTGACCCCGGCGTTGCCGTTAAGCTCATACTTCCCTTGGTAAGTACCCACGGTGACATCCAACGTGCTCAGACCTTTAAGGTTCTCCAGTGTGGTGCGCCACAAGACCAGATCATTTTTTTCAATTGGGAAATAAATCTCAATTTTTTTGTCCGTTGTTGCCGCTGTTTTGGTCGTTGCGGTAATGACGCCATCTTTCAGGGTAATCGCCAGGTCTGAGGTTTCTGTTTGTGAAATTCGGTTGCCGGTGGCGGCATAAACGTTGTTCAGCAATAACGCACTATTTTCTTTCCAGGTCGGTTCAGGAAGATGATTAACACCATCCCCCAAATACAATAAGCGCCACATATTAATGTAGCCCGGCGCTCCAATCCTTTTCATTTCGATATGGTTGTTTGACCAGCCTTTTTTAATATCTGAGTTAATCAGATCGAAACCGTCAATGTAGCATTTACCGCTAAGATCGCTGGACTTATCGAAATAGAAATACTCAACGTATTGATAGGGGACCGTGCTGCCTGGGTCAGTCACATTGGTTTCAACGCTATGCCACTGGCTGTCTTTGATTTTTACCGTGCCGCCGTTATTGCTGGTAAATACAGGTCGGGAGTTACGGCGATTTTTATTTCCCCATTCGAAGTGGCAGTTTTTAAAGTCCAGCGTGCCGGATTTAACATCGAATAAACCATAGTCAGTATTCGCTTGTTGATCGGCCACACTGCTAAAACCACTGTAGTCAAATGAGCAATCACGGAATGCCAGCGAATGGACACCTTGATAAAAGTTGCTACCGTCGCCAAACAAGCATTTGTAGAACACAATCTTTTCGCCGGCATTGGCGGTGCTGTCTGACCAAATTGGCCAGCCGCAGCCACGTACCATAATGCTGTGCCAGCTTTGGATATAGGCATTGTTGCCAAATACGATACCTTTATACAGGTCGGTGAGCCATACGTTTTGCACCAGCAATTGGCTGGTTGGCATGCCGTGAATATTCACCGCATCGCTATAAACGCACAGGCCACGCAGGTTGGCTGCTGCATCTGAAGTACCGACAATACGTAGGTTATAAATGGCCGGAGCACCTGAGCTGTAAAGCACTCGTACGCATTCAATATCGGTCGCCCCGCGGAAATCCAGAATAGTGCCCTTAAAATCGACGGAATTTTTCCAGAGTTTCAAATTGGCAGTGGTTTTACATTGACGTACACCCCCTGGCCCAACAAGGTTAATACCTGCGGGCGTAGTCGGAATGGCTGATTTCCACCATTCGTCACCTGTAACCTGTAAAAAATTGCTGGCGCGGTTAATGGTCAGAGAATAGTCCTGTTCATCGCCAGCTTGATACCACCAGTCGATACTGTAATTCCCGTTGTTGATAATACGTTTCCAACAACGGTTCTGAGTATCACGCAGAATAGTGGCACCGTTATCCAAACTAGTCGTGTCTCCACTGTCACGGAGGAATACACCGTGGTGATAGCTATTTTCAATCATTACGGTTGATTCGCTGCCGGTATATGCACGTATAGTGACATAGTCATTTAATGCGATCATAGGGTTATCCTCACATTTTCGGTTATGTAGGCTTTTGAAAATTAATAATTCCAGTAACGCAGAGTTGTTTTGAATATAAAAATATGCAGACCGAAAGAGATTCGTTTGTGAAGCTTTCGGTCTGTGGGAGTAAATTAACAGGAGGGGGAGGGCATTTTTAGCACTGAGCGTTGTGCCCGCTGTCAGCGGGCGAACGGGAAGCACAATTAACGCACCCGCGGTTATGGACCTGATTAACCTCCCTGAGGGGAGCGTCTGAAATAGGTCAACGGATTCAGCGAACGCAGGTGCAGTTGCAATACCACGCCGCGGCGGAAGAGGTAGTTGAGAACGGTCAACGACAACAGCTCAGTCAGCAAAGTGCTGTAGGCGGCGCCCATCATGCCGTACTGACGGATCAGGCAATACGACAGCGGGATATTGATGACAAACACCAGGAACATCTTCTTCGACAGGAAGCCGTAACCGGAGAACATCACAATGTATTTGTAGGCCAGGGTACCCAGCGCGGAAAGCAGGGTGGCAACCGCCAATACCCCCATAGCAGGATAAGCGGCTAAGTATTGTTCCCCGTACAATAAGACGATCACCGGTTTGCCGAGCAAGACAATGCCGGCCACGATCGCGGCGGAGATCGCCAGCACCAACCCATTCAGTTTGGCTGCGGTACGCATGGCATCATTGCGGTGATAAGCAAATATTTTGGCGAAAAACGAGGTGATAACCGCATCGGTGACAAACATCCAGGCGGTTGCCAGGGTAATGGCGACGGAGTAAATACCCAGCGCTTCGGCGGAAACAAACCACATCAGGAACAACTGCGCCAGTCGGGTATAAATGGCGATGGAAACATTGGATATTGCCAGCGGCAGGCCACTGGCGAGCAAATAGCGCACATATTTACGCCGAACGCGCCCGGGTGCGATAAAGCGCGGATGGCGGCGGTGGTACATGTGGTGGCGAATCAGATAGGGGATCAAATAAACCATCACAATCGGGATCGCCAGGTAATACAGGTGAAGATCAAAATACACAATCAAATAACGCACCAGCAGCGCACTGCCCAGCCCGGCCACGTTGGCCAACGTATTGAAGCGCGACTCCAGCCGGGCATCATGGTAAATGGTGAAGACGTCTCTCAATGAGAAAAAGCTGGCGACAAAAGTGGCGGCACAAAAGTAGAAGGTAATGAAGTCTTCTCGCAGGCCGGTGTAAATCAATATTGCTGCAGAGAGCACGATGAAACAGCCTTGGCGCAGCCGATTGGTGGAGAACATCAGCGCAGTTCCAGAGCCTGGATTGCGGCTAATTCGCTTGAACAGAACGGTATCGGAACCCAGTAGCGCCAGCGTTTGGGTAATGGCGAAAATGGCGGTAGCAAAGGTGATCTTGCCGAAGCTTTCCGGGCCAATATATCTTGCCATATAGGCGGTGATGAATATCACGCCCAAGATGGACACCATCTTTTCGGATATCATCCAAAACGCATTGCTCACTATCCTGATATCTATGAAATTTAATTTCATTCGCGCTTTCCCTGTCGCATCTTTTAATAGGAATTATCCGATTATTTCCTTAACCTCTGTAGGGATGACTCGCAGGGTTTTATAATTGAGATGCTATAACCGGAGTGTCAGAAGCATTTCTACGTATGCTATGTTCATGGAAGAAAGAGAAGAATGAGAAAACTCGTAAAACGACTCTATCGGGCCGCGCCCGATTTTATTTATTATCAAGTCAGCCATTACCTTGTCCACGGCTCTTTTGTTAACTTCAAATCCCCAAAGACATTTTCAGAAAAAATCTATCGACGCATGCGCTATCCGCATAATGATTTCAGTATGTTAGCGGATAAGATGGCGGTCAGGGAGTATATTGCCCAGCGGGTGTCGGATAAATACCTAACGCCTATTATTATGGCGACGCCTAATTTCACTGAACAAGACTATCTTTCTTTACCACAATCATTTGTTATCAAAACAAATAATGCGTCACAACAAGTCAAGATAGTGAAAGATAAAAGCACGGTATCCTATCAAGATATTGCGAATATTCTTAAGCAATGGTCTGCAATAACCTATTGGAAAAGGTATCGAGAAAAGCACTACGCAAATATTCCGCAGCAGGTTATCGTCGAAGAGCTGCTGGATATTGAATGTGACGGTGAATTGATTGACTACAAGGTGCATGTATTTAACGGAAAACGGCCTTACGTGTTTGTCGAATTGCTGCGTGGTGGCCCTGAGCCGAGCTCGCTGGAGTTTTTAGATGAGCATGCACGCCATTGCTTTTTTACCCAGGCAGACATTCCGCAAGTCAATACGCTGTATGAAAAACCGGCTTTCTGGGATGAGATGATTCAGGTCGCTAAAGCGGTTTCCGCGGATTTGGACTATTGCCGCGTCGATTTTTATCTCACACGTGAGCAAATATACATCGGCGAATTGACGCTTACCCCAGGTGCTGGCAACGAAGTCTATTTGCCACGTGCCACCAATCTTCTGCTGGGCGAGATGATGTCTAAAGCGTGGTGATCCTTGTGGTAGGTTACTGCCCGCCGCCTGCAGGCGAGATGCTCTGTAGCCACGCAAGAAACTCAGCTGCTTTGGGTTTTTCCAGCGTACGTTGAGGATAAACCACGTAATAGGGCTTGCTGAGCGGTAGCGCCGGTTCTGCCAGCGGCACCAATGTCCCCTTGGCCAGTTCCCGCTGAATAAGTTGTTGCTGGCCAAGTAAAATACCCAGGCCTTCCACAGCGGCATCTATTGCCAATGAGGTCAGGTTATAGGTCAGGCCACGTCGCTGTGGTGGAGGCAAGCCGGCTGCGTTAAACCATTCATGCCACCCCGGCAGGAACTGGCTTTCCTTACCCCAATCGACATGGATCAGCGGCTGGTGCGTCCAGTCGCCAGCCGCCTGCAACTGCGGGCTGCACACCGGTTGAACAGCGTCCTGAAACAAACGCACTTTTTCCAATAGCGGGTAGTCTTGATCGCCAAAACACAGGGCAAAGTCTGCTGTTGAGCTGGCGAAGTCCACTTCGCCGTGGGTAGCATGCAGCCGGATATCGACCTGCGGGTGTTGCGTAAGCCAGCCCCCAATCACCGGGTTTAGCCATTTTGATGCCAGTGCCGGTAGGGCAAATAGCGTCAGCGTCTCCTTGCCTCGCTGGCGATCGACATGCTGCTGCGCGATACGCAGTGTCTCAAATGCCTGCTGCACGTACGCCAGGTAATCCGCGCCCTGTTCGGTTAGTGTTACGCCGCTTTTGGCTCGGGTGAACAGCACAATGCCCAGGTGCTGCTCAAGCTGGCGGATTTGCTGGCTGACGGCGGCGGCGGTCAACGCCAGGCTGTCTGCCGCTTTGGCTAAGCTGCGGGTGCGAGCGGCGGTTTCAAAAGCCAGAATAGCGCTCAGTTTGGGCAGACGGCTACGGGTGGGTGCGTTCATGGCAGTTATCGCTAAGAATTGGTTAACATATCCTTAACGCATTTTTGTTATTACGGCAATGTGACATTCGCTACAGTGGGGTTATCCGGCCTAATGCCAACAGGAGCCTCTGATGCAACCACTCGCTCATATCATTGATTTATCCGCCAACCCGATTGGCGACGCCGCTTTTCAGGCTCGCTGTAAAGCGACGCTGGATACGTCCGGGGCGCTGGTATTGCCGGGCTTCCTGACGGCAGCGGCCTTGGCAAGGGTGCGTCTGGAAGGGGCGCAGAACGGCCATGCTGCGTTTTACGCAGCCAGCAAGCATAACGTCTACCTCAAACCACAGGACGAAACGTTACCGGCCAATCATGCACGCAACCGGCTGGTTGTTTCATCCAAAGGCTGCATTACCGACGAAGAGATCCCGGCTGAGTCACCGTTGCGCACGCTGTACGACGCACAACCCTTCCGTGACTTTCTCTGTGCGGTACTGGAAGAGCAGCGCCTTTACCCTTACGCGGACCGGCTGTCTTCTATCAACCTGCATTATGCCCACCGAGGGCAAGAGCTGGGTTGGCATTTTGACAATTCGTCGTTCGCCATCACGCTGCTGATCCAAAAACCCCAGGCCGGGGGGCGCTTTGAATATGTGGAAAACTTGCGTGATGCCGATCGTGGCGAGATGAATTATGCCGGTGTTTCCGAGGTATTGGACGGTGAGCGGGCAGCGAAGCCGCTGACGATGGAAGAGGGGGATTTGGTGCTGTTCCGTGGGCGCAATGCCATGCATCGCGTCACGCCGACGGAGGGGGATACCACCCGGATGCTGGTGGTCCTGGCCTACAATGCCCAGCCGGATATTGCGCTGTCGGAGAGTGCCAGAATGACTTTTTACGGCCGATTGTAGAGATAAAAGAACTGCCCCGAACGGGGCAGTTCAGCGGCTTAGTGGTGAGCGTCTTCGTGTGCTTGCTGTTCCAGTTTCACTTCCTGCGCGCGTTTGCGCAGGCCGAACCAGCCCAGCGTCAGTAACACCGCCAGTACCGGAATGGTGGCAATAGTCCAGGTGCCGTTCGGGTAGTCAAACGCCATCATGATTACGACCGCCAACAGGAACGCTAGCGTCAACCAAGAGGTGACGGGCGCGCCAGGCATTCTGAAAGATACCGGCTGGGCGCGGCCTTCACGCACGGCTTTACGCAGGCGCATCTGGCACACGATGATAAATGCCCAGGAAGCTATAATGCCCAGTGACGCGATGTTCAGTACGATCTCAAATACCCGCGAAGGCACCAAATAGTTCAGCAAAACGCCAATCACATAGATGCCGCAGGTCACCAGGATACCGGCGTAGGGCACTTGCTGGCTGCTCATTTTGGCCATGAATTTCGGCGCTGAACCGCCCATCGACAGCGAACGCAGGATGCGGCCAGTGGAGTACAGGCCAGAGTTGAGGCTGGAGAGTGCGGCAGTCAGTACCACGATGTTCATGATGGTGCCGATATAAGGCACGCCCAGCTTGCTGAAGAAGGTCACGAACGGGCTTTGTCCCGCCTGGTAGGCGTTCCATGGCAACAGCAGCACCAACAGAACGACCGAGCCGACATAGAATAGACCAATGCGCCAGATAACGCTGTTGATAGCCTTTGGCATCATTTTGGCCGGATCCTTGCACTCACCGGCAGCGGTGCCGATCAGCTCAATCCCGGCGAAGGCGAAGATAACCCCTTGGACTAACACCAGCGCAGGCAGCAAGCCATGTGGGAACATGCCGCCGTTTTCGGTAATCAGGTGCAGGCCCGTGGTGTTGCCCGCCACCGGGGTGCCTGTACCGAGAAATACCACGCCAACCACCAGGAACAACGCGATGGCGACGACTTTGATCAGCGCAAACCAGAACTCCATTTCGGCAAACCACTTCACGCCGATCATGTTCATGGTGGCGACCACCCCCAGGGCGCAGAGTGCGAACAACCACTGCGGGACGTCGGCGAAGGTGCCCCAGTAGTGCATATACAGCGCCACTGCGGTGATATCGACGATACCGGTCATCGCCCAGTTGAGGAAGTACATCCAACCGGCGACATAAGAGGCTTTTTCGCCGAGAAACTCACGGGCGTAAGACACAAAACTGCCGCTGGAAGGGCGGTGCAGAACCAATTCGCCCAATGCGCGCAGAATGAAGAAAGAGAAAATACCGCAAACCAGATACACCAGCGCCAACGCCGGGCCGGCCAATTCCAGGCGGCCGCCGGTGCCGAGGAACAAGCCGGTACCGATCGAACCGCCGATGGCGATCATCTGTATTTGCCGATTGCCCATGCTTTTGTGATAACCGGATTCATGGGAATCTAACCATCGTCTTCTGGCTGCGTGTTTGTCATGCGCAGACTTTTTATTTGATTGCATCATCCGTCCTGTTTACCTGTCTGTAGAGTTACCCTGCTCTGGTTTCAGAGCAAACGATTGCTATTGCCAATCGTTATAAGAATGAGGTCATGGCATCATTCTGTTGTTTATTGTGTATACAAGCCGCCATTAAATAACGGCGGAGCATGCTACCTTTTCTCTGTAAAGGTGGCAAAAATTCCTGCGTATAAATCGTGAGCAATTGTGTTTGTTTTTTGCGCTATATATAAAAGAATATATTATTCAATAAGATGGTTGATTTTATCAAGACGGAAATAACGAGGAATAAAAAGTGATTAAAATCACACAATAATAATTACCGCGCAAACTACAGGGTGTTTAGCTTATTTATTCGCGATGAGAAAAAAGGGGGGAATAAGCGTCTCCCTGCCTGCGGCGATATTCTGGGCAGGCAGGGAGCAAAGGGGGGGATTAACGGCTAATTCTTAAGCTGACTCGCCGGCTGGCAGTGCCGAGGTGGGCAGCCCGAAGATTTTGTCGAAGGCCCAGTTAAATACAAAGGTATAACAAGGGATAATCACGATCAGTGCCATATCCAGCAGTAGCGCCTGCCAAAGCGTAATCCCCATCCACCAGGCGATCAGCGGGATCAGATACACCACCAGCGTTAATTGAAAACCGATGGCATGCAGAATACGGCGTTTAAGCGTACGGCCGCGTGATGCCTGGCGGCTTTCCCACAGTTCAAACAGCGAGTTATAAATAAAGTTCCAGCTTACGGCGATCGTCGTGATGATCACGGCCAACGGCCCGGTGCTGCTTGGCGCATTGCCGGAAAGCAAGGCTAATCCGAGTGCGGAGATCGTCATGCCGATAATTTCATAGGCGGTGACATACACCAGTTTGCGTTTAACGCCCTGCATTACTTATCTCCTGAGCCTGACTGAATTTTTGGCTTTGCGGTCGGGTGACCTTTTGCCGTCTGGCGAGTAAGATAGCGTCAATCATATTGATAGAAAAAGTCAGGAGCTGTCAGTTTTACTGACAGGTAATGCAATGAATTTTTCCAGCGATAATATTGAGCTGTTTCTGGCGGTATTGGATCGCGGTTCGTTTTCCGCTGCCGCTCGCTCACTGCGCCGCGTGCCTTCTGCGGTCAGCATGGGCATCGCCAACATGGAAGCAGAATTGGGGTTTCCATTGTTTGACCGTTCGCACCGTGAACCCGTACCGACGCCGTTGGCATTGGCGTTGGCACCGCACGCGCGGCTGATTGCCGACCAGCTTAAGCAATTACAGAACCATGCTATCGAGCTGTCGCAAGGGTTAGAGAGCACGTTATCAGTCGGTGTCGCCTCGGACATCAATAGCAGCGGTCTGCTGGTGGCGATCAAAACGCTGGCTGAACGCTACCCCCTGCTGAATATCGAAGTGCTGACGGCCCCGCAGGATGATGTGCTTCATATGCTGCACCAGGGCAGGGTGGGTGTCTGCCTGGCGTTTGGTGGCCTGAATATTAACAGCCAGGAACAGTTTCATTTCGTGGGTGCGGAATCGTTGGTAGCCACACTTTCGCCACTGCACTCATCGCTGAACGGTGTGGCGGATGAGCTGTTTCTCGAGGATTTGGTCAACGTACGGCAGATTATGGTGGCCAGCCGCGACCTGCCTATTGCCGATCTGCGGCCTCGCGTGGCGGAGTCTTACTGGCGTACCGACAGCCTGCCGATGGCGCTAAGTATGGTTGAGGCCGGTTTGGGTTGGGGGAATTTTCCACTGTCGCTGACTGCACCTTTGTTGGCGCAGGGGCGTCTCATCCGGTTGAAGTTCAAAAATACCAAAAATGAACTGCGCTTGCCGATGCATCTGATCTGGTTAAAAAGTCGACCGCTGGATAAGGCCGCCGGTGAACTGGTGGCGTTGATGCGTGATATGTCGCAAACAGAATAATTCCCGCTATCTCATTGCTTTTATTTTCATCGCTGCGCTACTTTGAGCAATGGGATGTCAGGGGGCGCAGAAAATATGATGAGCGAAACGGCATTATCGGTATTAAGCATTAGTGGGGCGATTACGCTCGGGGCGATGAGCCCAGGGCAAAGCTTTGTTCTTGTCGCGCGTACCGCCGTTGCCTCTTCGCGCCGCGACGGTATGGCGGTTGCATTGGGCATGGGCGTCGGCTGTTTTATCTTTGCGCTCATCGCCCTGCTGGGGTTGCAGTCACTGCTGCTGGCGCTGCCGTGGCTCTACACCACACTTAAAGTGTTGGGGGGTGCTTATCTTATCTATCTGGCCTGTAAAATGCTGCGAGGCGCCAACCAGCCGCTGAGCGTAGAGGCGGTTGGTGAGCAACACCTGGGGTTCCGCAAGGCATTTACCACCGGCTTGCTGACGCAACTGGGCAACCCCAACACCGCCATTGTATTTGGCAGTGTGTTTGCCGCGTTGCTCAGCCATAAAATTTCGCCGGTGATGTATGTCGTGCTGCCAGTGATCGCACTGACGATCGATGTCGTGTGGTATGCCTTCGTGGCATTTGTCCTGTCGTCACCGCGCCCGCGGCGCACTTATCTACGTTTTAAAGCCGGGTTCGATCGGCTCGGTGGCGGTGTGCTGGCGCTGCTCGGCCTGAAGCTGATGCTAAACCGATAGTGCCTTGCCCGCTTGAAGTGGCATCTTGGCTTGCTGCCTGCACTTACCCCGATCACGTACTCTGTGTACGCTCTCGGGGGCGGTTCGTCGCCGCCTCAATGCAACGCCAATTATGTTGGGTATAGCCTTAATCGGCATGGCGGCGGCGCCACCAAAACCGTAGTAGCAAGATAGCGGCGATCACCAGTGCGCAAAACAGCACGCTGGTGAGTCGTTTGTCGAAGCCGGAAATAAAGCGGGTAATCGCTTCACCACCGAAATACCCCAGCAGTACAAAGATCGTTGCCCACAGGATGGCACCGAGAATGTTCAGCGGCACAAAGCGTGACGGCGGCAACTTGCTGGCTCCGATCAACACGGGCCCGATAATGCGAAAACCATACATAAAACGAACGCCAATCACGAACAGCATCGGGTGACGAGCTATCAATTTTCTGGCCCGTTCGATACGTTTTTCCTGGCTTTTCATGCGTGAAATCACCCGTCCACCAAAGTGGCGGCCGAGGAAAAACAGCACCTGATCCCCCAGTGTGCCACCCAAGGCCACGACGGCAATCACCCAAGGTAAATGCAACAGTCCCTGATGCGCGGCAATGCCACCGAGTAGCGTGATGGTCTCGCCTTCGGCCAGGCAGCCGATGAACAACGCCCAATAGCCGTAGTCCGTAATATAATGGGCTAAATCCGCCATCCTGATTCCCTATGTCTATAACACATAAGGTTTAGTATACGCCCTGTGGACTAACCGCGGGAGGCCATCTGCGCCACCAGTGCCTGACGTTGCCGCAGGCTGTCAGCCATTTGTGCCTGAACGCGCGCCAGAATATGCGCAGGTGCCAGCTCCGGTGTTCCCCCGAGGAACGGCGGCGCCGGCGCGTATTCCAGATACAGTTGAATCGTCTGTGCGGTTTCCTCATCATGCAATTCGGCGATCAACGCCAGGGCAAAGTCGATACCGGCGGTTACGCCGCCGCCACTGATCACGTTGCCGTCGCGTTCTACCCGTGCGTGGCTGGGGATGGCGCCAAACAGCGACAGGCTGTCGCGCATGGTCCAATGACAGGCTGCGCGTTTGCCCTTCAACAGACCCGCCGCGGCCAGGATCAACGAGCCGGTGCAGACCGAGGTCAGATACCGGGCATTGGGCCCCAGGCGACGGATCTGGCGCATAAAGTCGTCATTCTGTAGTGCCTGGGTGCAACCGGCACCGCCGGGCACGCAGAGTACGTCGCAGCGAGTCACCTCTTCGAGCTTCTGTAATTGGGTAAAGTGCAATCCTTCAGCGCTGATATCTGCGCCACCGACTGAGGCGACGACAATCTCTGCGCCTGGCATGTGCCGTAAAAACTGCAGTGGGCCGGTAAAATCGAGCTGGGTGACACCCTGATAGATCGGAAAAACAATCACTAACGGTTCAGACATGATATTCGCCTCAGTTTTATCATTTAACTTGGCTCATAATAGTCGCCCTGTTTTTGTCTTGTATGACATATAACCCTCAAAAAGCGCCATGATGAAAAATATCGGCTTTGTGGTTTTCCCCGGTTTTAACCTGCTGGACTTTGCTGGGCCATTGGCGGCGTTCGATAACGCCAATCAGTTCACGGCGACCCCGGTTTATCGCTGTGTGCCGTTATCAGAACTGGGGGGCAGCGTGATGAGTTCATCGGGTGTGGAAGTGCTTACGCACCCGTTCGACGAGGGGCACTTCGACACCTTGTTGGTTGCGGGGGGAAGCGGTAATGTCGTCGCTGCGCAGTCTGCGGCGTTGCTGGCGTTTTTGCACCGGCAAAGCCATCAGGTACGGCGTATGGCCAGTGTGTGCACTGGGGCATTTATTCTGGCCGAAGCAGGCTTGCTGGACGGTAAGCGAGCGACCACCCACTGGTACCATGCTGCACGTTTGCAGCAGGGTTATCCGCGCATCCGCGTTGACAGTAATCGTATTTATATCCGCGATGGCGCGGTCTGGACTTCCGCCGGGATCACTGCCGGTATCGACTTGGCGTTGGCGATGGTTGAGGAAGATCTCGGCAGCGAACTGGCAGCCAACGTGGCGCGGCAGCTGGTGGTGTACCACCGTCGCCCCGGAGGCCAGTCGCAGTATTCGCTGCTGTTGGAATTGAACCCGTCCTCAGATCGCATTCGCAGCGCGCTTTCTTATGTTCGCGAGCATCTGCATCACCCCCTGACGGTGTCGGGGTTGGCTGATGCCGCCTGTCTGAGCGAACGTCAATTTGGACGGCTGTTCCGCGCAGAAACCGGCCAGACGCCGGCCAAGGTGATTGAGCAACTGCGGGTTGAGGCGGCCAGAGTGCGGATTGAAGAGGGCAGTGAAGCGCTGGAGTCAATTGCTCGCGCCGTGGGTTTTAGCGATCCCGAGCGCATGCGGCGGGCATTTATTCGCGTCTTTGGCCTGTCGCCGCAGGCGATTAAGCGCCTGAGCCGCACCGGTTAAATTATCCCGTCGCGCCCTGGTGGCGTGGCGCAGTAGAGGAGTGACAGATGTATCAGGATTTTGAAAGTGAACTGGATTGGGCCATGCGTCACATGCCACGAACCCGTGCAGCCGTTGCCGCGTTGCCCGATTTAAGCGGTGTGCGGTTGGCCTGCAATATGCACTTGGATCTGAAAATGGCACCGCTGGTGGCAGGCTTACTGGATAAGGGCGCAGCGATATACTTAACCACCTGTAACCCGACGACGGTGCAGGATGATGTGGTGGCCTGGTTAGAGCGCCGCGGCGCGCAGGCGTATGCCTGGCGTGATATGAGTGACGCCGACTGGTCTGCATCGTTTGACCGCGCCTTGGCCTGGGAACCGACCCACCTGTGTGAAATGGGCGCGGACCTGACCACACGCCTGCACCAGTCAACCGAGGGGCCGCAGATTATCGCCGGGCTGGAGGCGACCGGTTCTGGTATTAGTCGGCTGAACGGTATGGCGCCGCGTTATCCGATTTTCAACTGGGATGACTTGCCGGTCAAAGAAGGGCTGCATAATCGCCATATGGTCGGCCTGACCGCGTGGCACACGTTCTTCCAGACAACCCATCTGACGCTGCATGAAAAATGCGTAGTGGTGATTGGTTATGGCCTGGTTGGGCAAGGCGTCGCTGCGGCGGCAAAAGCCTATGGCGGGCAGGTGATTGTGGCAGAGATCGATCCGGCACGCGCACTGCAAGCACGTTACGATGGCTGGGCCGTGGTCGATTTGGCGAGCGCAGTCAGCCAAGCTGATGTCATTGCCACTGCCACCGGGGCTAAAAACGTATTGTCGGCACAACACTTACAGCACGCGAAGGATGGCGTATTCATTCTTAACGTCGGCCATGTGACGGCGGAAATTGACGTCGGCTTCTTGCAGAGCCTGCCGCACAGCGAGCCTATGCCGTTTGTGAATGCCTACCAACTGGGTGATAAAACGGTTTATTTACTGGCTAACGGGTCGATGTTTAACCTGACGGCGGGCTACGGTGACAGCCTAAATGCCTTTGACGTAACACTGGCGGTGATGGCTGCGGGCATTGGTCATATCGTTGGCGAGGGGGCTCGCCAAACGCCCGGTTTGTATCTGTTACCGCAGTCGGCCTGGCAACCGGCACTGTAACTTTTTTATCGCGGGCGCTCACCCCAGAGCGCTCGCGGTTTGCGCAATTTTCTGTCCGACAGAATTTGTCACAAATCGGCTCGCATAATCCCAGTGCCAACTTAAGATCCCTCACATATAATTCGGCAAAATAAGACCTTCATCTTCTTCAGTGACAGAGTAATGCATGTGAAAATACGTGTTTTGGTACTAACCCTGCTCGCTTTGCAGGCAGGAGCAGGCATCGCGCCGCGCGCGCTGGCCAGCGAAAATAATGCCGTCACCCGCGCCGCCGAGCCTGAATTGGCGTCGGGCAGTGCGATGGTCGTGGATATGCAGACCCACAAGGTGATGTATGCGCGCAATCCTGATGAAGTGGTGCCGATTGCCTCCATCACGAAGCTGATGACCGCAATGGTGACGCTGGATGCTCATTTGCCGATGGATGAAATGCTGTCGGTAGATATTCACCAGACACCGGAGATGAAAGGGGTCTATTCGCGCGTCCGCCTGAACAGCGAAATCAGCCGTAAAGATATGCTGTTGCTGGCGCTGATGTCGTCAGAGAACCGTGCGGCCGCCAGCCTGGCGCACCATTATCCGGGCGGTTACGGCGCGTTCATTAAAGCGATGAATGCCAAGGCGAAGTCTCTGGGTATGACCAATACACGCTATGTGGAGCCAACCGGGTTGTCGATTCATAACGTGTCGACTGCACGTGACCTGACCAAACTGTTGATCGCGACCAAACAATATCCCCTGATCGGCCAGCTCAGTACTACCACTGAACGCATGGCGACGTTCAAGGATCCAAACTATACGCTGCCATTCCGTAACACCAACCATCTGGTGTACAACCCGAAATGGAACATCCAACTGACCAAAACCGGGTTCACTAACGAAGCGGGGCATTGCCTGGCGATGCGTACTGTGATCGGCAGCCGTTCAGTATCGTTGGTAGTATTGGACGCTTTCGGCAAATATACCCACTTTGCTGATGCCAACCGCCTGCGCAGTTGGATTGAAACCGGTAAGGTCACGCCGATCCCTGCGGCGGCTCGTGACTATCGTCGCCAAAAAGACGCCCGTCTGGCGAAAAACGACACCGAATAATCTGTTCTGCGGCCTGCGGAGCCTTTCTGCAGGCCGTTATCGCCCTTCAGGGCGTCTGATCACAAAGCCTCGCTCTCGATCGCCGTCGAACCCGGCGCGCAGATACAGCTGATGTGCGCCGGTACGTTGCTGGCCGGAGAGCAGCATCACTTTGTAGCACCCTTTTCGCCATGCCAATTGCAGCGTGTATTCGAGCATCGCTGATGCAATGCCTTGCCCGCGATGCGATGGGGCTGTGATCACGTGTTCAATAATGCCGAACGGCTGCGCTTGATGGACCAGCCCCGGTACCATGGCCAGCATGCAGGTTGCTATGGGGCGTTCGTCCAGGGTGCTAACGACCAGACGAATTGCCGGATTGTCCAGCAGGCGTTGCAATGCACGTAACGCAGTGTCTGGGCGCATCGGTTGATCTTGCGGGCGCAATTCCTGATACAGTGCCAGCAGGCTGGCAAGATCGCTCAACTGGGCCAGACGGTGGGTGATGGTCATCTTTCCTCCTTTCAACCGTCGCGGCGGCTTATCCATCCGCTATCATCAATGAATACCCTATCGTACGCAGAGGGAACATCCAATGAGTAACGTTTCAACCTTTGTCATGTTTCAGGGCAATGCCCAACAGGCGATTGATCTTTATAGCGAACTGTTCCCCGGTTTCCGGGTTCAGCAGGTGCAGCATTATGATGAGCAGGATACGGGGCCGCGGCGGATCAAGTACGCGGCTATCGATTTTGAACGGCATAACCTGGTCTTTACCGACAGCCCAGTCAGCCACGATTTCAGCTTTACCCCCGCGGTGTCACTGCACGTTAATCTCGCGACCGACGCGGAACTGGAGCGGATTTTTACCCGTCTGGCTGCGGGCGGTGAGGTCTTGATGCCGATCGATGATTATGGTTTCAGCGCCCGTTTCGGCTGGCTGAATGACCGCTTTGGTTTGTCCTGGCAGTTGAACGTGCCGGCCGGTGATTTAGGCCGATAACCTTGGTGTTTTCAGCGATCGTCCCATACCCATTCAGGGGTGTTTAACACTATGCTAAACGGATAATGACCAATGACATTGAAAAGGATGGATCACTTTGGCCGGAAGTAGCTTACTGACTTTAATTGATGATATTGCCTCACTGTTGGACGATGTCTCGTTGATGACCAAAATGGCGGCGAAAAAAACTGCCGGGGTCTTGGGGGACGATCTGGCGCTGAATGCGCAGCAGGTGTCTGGGGTAAAGGCCGACCGCGAGCTGCCGGTGGTGTGGGGCGTGGCCAAGGGGTCGTTTATTAATAAAGCGATTCTGGTGCCGCTGGCGTTATTGATCAGTGCATTCGCGCCTTGGGCGATCACTCCGCTGCTGATGGTGGGCGGTGCCTACCTGTGTTACGAAGGTTTTGAGAAGGTGTTTCATAGCCTGACCCACAGCAAACAAGCGGGTGAAGAGAAAAAAGACGCGTTGGACGCCACGGAAGACGTGGTGGCCTACGAAAAACGCAAGGTAAAGGGCGCGATCCGCACCGACTTTGTGCTTTCTGCCGAGATTATCGCCATTACATTGGGTACCGTGGCTGGCGCGACCTTCAGCCAACAGGTGATCGTACTGTGCGGTATTGCGATTGTCATGACGGTGGGGGTTTACGGCATTGTGGCCGGCATCGTTAAACTCGATGACTTGGGGCTGTATCTGAGCCGAAAAAGCAGCGAGCTGGTGCGTTCGATCGGCAATGGGATTGTCAGTGCCGCGCCTTATCTCATGAAGACCCTGTCCGTTGTCGGTACCATCGCCATGTTTATGGTCGGGGGCGGCATTTTGACCCACGGCCTACCGCCTGTACATCATCTGTTTGAAGACTGGGCATCTTACGCCACCGTGGTGCCGACCTTCGGTCATATCCTGCAGGGCGTTATTCCCGCCTTACTCAATGTGGCGTTCGGCCTGGTTGCCGGCGGTGCAGTGCTGCTGGTGGTGTCGGCTCTGGGTACGATTCGCGGCCGTTTAAAAGCCTGATCATTTCGCCGGGTGCATCTTCTGCACCCGGTTTATTTATTATTCTGCGGCAAACTATGATTACCCTCTCCCAGCATGCGCTGCATGATATGGGTGTCACGCCATTCACCGAACTTAAAGCCTACCGCTTTTAATGTGCCTACGCTGGTAAACCCCAGTTTCTGATGCAAGGCCAGCGAGCCATGATTATCCTTGGCATTGCCGACGGTCGCCAACATTTGACGCCAGGGGCCGCGTTCGCAGCGGGCAATCAGTTCTGACAGCAACGCTTTACCGATACCTTTCCCCTGCTGACCCTCGGCGATATAGACGGAGTCTTCCACGGTGAACCGGTAGGCCGGGCGTGGTCGATAAGGTGTGGCATAGCAATAACCCACCACGAGATGTGCTTGTTTGGCGAGCAACCAGGGTAAGCCCGCTTCCTGCACTTTGCTGAGGCGCTGTTGCATTTCTTCCAACGTCGGGGGCATTTCTTCAAATGACGCTGCGCCGTACAACACATGATGGGTGTAAATCTGTAGTACGGCGGCCATGTCGTCTGGCGTAGCGTCGACAAGCATCAGCGGAGCTGCTGGAGGCATAGAGATACCTGTTTACCTTGAAAAATAAGAAGATAAACGCATTATGCACCCTGTTCTACAACAAGGTAAATTGGGCTTTCTTATGCTGAAGATAAGAAAAACCTATGGTTAACCTATGGCCGAGCGCCGTGGCATAAAACGCATGAATATGCCCGAAGCCAAAAGCACGCCAAGGATCACCCAGGCTGCCCCGGCCAACTGCCAAGCATTGGGGGCGGTACCTGTGACTGTTGCCACCAACATGGTGAAAACTGGCGCCAGATTAAAGAAAATTGCGGTGCGTACCGAACCGATTTTTTCCAGCCCGTTGAACCACAGCAAGTAGGCCAGCAGTGACCCACACAGTGCCAGATACGCCACGGCGGCATGTACGCCAAGGCTGGCTGAGGCCAGGTTTTGCAGTGGGTTCTCGAAGATAAATCCCAGGGGCAGCAGGGCCAGGGTGCCGAACAGCATTGAATAACTGGTGTTTTCGATGGCAGTGGCATGACGGACCAGACGACGGGTGCCAACCATATTCAATGCCCAAGCGAGGCTACCGAGTAAAATAATGCCATCACCGGGGCTCACCTCCAGACGCAACAGCGTTTGAATATGGCCTTTGGTGATCACCAACACCACGCCGATAAAACCAGCCAGCAAACCGGCGATGCGTGATCCGTTCAGTTTTTCATTCTCCCAAATTACGCCAAAGACCAGTGTCCATAGCGGTGTCGTGGCGAGGATCAGCGCGCCATTGACCGGCGTGGTGGACTGCAGACCGAAAAAGGTGCACAGATTGAATATCGTGAACCCCAGTACACCCAGCCCTAAATAAGCCAGCCAGTTGCTTTTCAGCGTACTCAGGCGCAGCTGCCCACGCAGGCCGAAAAACACCAACAGCGCCAGCGTTGCCAAACTGAAACGTTCGATAGATGCGCTGATTGGTGGCTGATGGGCGATGATGTAGGCACCGGCATTAAAGTTGGTGCCCCAGAAAAAGGTGGCGACAATGACGCCCAGATAGGCCAGCGGCAGCGAGGTTTTCATCATGGTTTCCTGTGGTGACAAAATAAACAGAAAACAGTTTGCGCTCTAACTCTTTACGTTAATATTCCCCATATGTTCACTTTTGATGTGAGAAAACGCCCATGTTTAATTGGGAAGATCTGCACTACTTCATGGTGTTCGCGCAGGAAAAATCGCTGTCGGGTGCCGCCCGCAGCTTGAAGGTCGATCACGCCACCGTCGCTCGGCGTATTGCCAGTCTGGAAACGTCGCTCAAGTTAAAGTTGGTGGATCGTCGCCCGCGCAGCTACTTGCTGACTGCCGACGGACAACGAATCGCCGCAGAGGGCGACAGCATGACCCTCAACGCTTTTGCGGTCGGCCGCGCCGCACTCAGCGGCCGACAGGGCATTGCAGGGGTCGTAACGCTAAGCGTACCGCCCGTGATGGGGCTGAAGCTGATCGCGCCGCGCGTTGTCCAGTTACAGCGGCGTTATCCCGATTTACAGCTGACCTTACTGGCGGATACCGCTAACGTCTCGTTGCTGCGCGGGGAAGCGGATATTGCCATTCGCCTCAGTCGCGCCAGTGAGAGCGATCTGGTCACCCGAAAGATTGGCACCGTTGAATTTGGTCTGTATGCCAATGCGGGGTATTTACAGGCGACGCCGGAGACAGAATGGGGGTTTATCGGTTATCACGATCCGCGGGCGGCATCGGTCCAGCAGAAATGGCTGTTGGAGCAGGCTGGCGAGCGAGCGCTGGTCATGCGCAGCAACGACTTGATGATTCAGGCCGCAGCTGCGGAAGCCGGCACGGGCATTGCGCTGTTGCCTCATTTTATCGGCCAGGAACTGGGGCTTGATCGTCTTGTGGGAACGCGTTCGCTCCAGCGCGAGATTTGGCTAACGGTGCATAACGACATTCGTCATGCACCGGGCATTGCCGCCGTGACGGCATTTTTATTGGACTGCTATGCGGACGTTGTCGGTATTACCCGGCTGGTGGACACCCTCGGCTGAGTGAGGCTAACCACGCATCAACTGCGCCACCGCCTGCTGCAAATAACGCAACAGCGGCGGTGTTAGCCAAGTGCCCTCAACCAACGTAGGTTCCCGCTCCATTGCCTGGCGGATTTTCATTTGAGTGGCGGGGTCGGTACCCGCATAGGATTGGAACAGTTCAAGCCATTGAGCTGCCAGGCGTGTCGCCCGTTCAGATTCTGGCGGTACACCGTCATTCAATGCCTGGTGGAACTGGGCTATCAATGCCGGCCATTCCTGCAGCCGGGTGAAATAGTGCCGGCGGACATAGGCGTACTCTTCTTCCGACAGGTATTTTTGGTAAATAGACAGCTTGGTTTCAGCAAATGCGCGGGTGACGTAATCAGTCATTGCCGGGGTGATGCCCGTTTGTTCGCGCATTGAAGGCTCTTCGGCATGCATGGCATTTAACCGAGTAAGAAATGCCGGGTTGTTTGCGGTATCGCGTTCCAGCATCAGCATCCAACGTCGGGCCAGATCCTGAGCCTGTGGCGCTTGCGGCGCAACGCCGTTTTCGATCAGCTGGCGAATACCGCTGACCAGTTCGCCCCATTCCCGGTTACGCGTTGGGTTGGCCTGATAGAAAGGCAGTTGTGCCAGTTCGTCTGCGGTAAAATATTTATCGTACATGGTCATTAACTCCAACGTAGCCAGCCAGTCGTTCAACTCAGGTTCGTCACCGACGGAAAGCTGTGCGTGCATTTGCTGTAAACGGTCGCGCAGTGTGGCGGTCTGCACCAGTTGCCGATTCAGCATGGTGATTTGCTGTTCGATCACGGTGGTGAGTGCCATCCCTGAACGCGCCAGAATTGCCCCGACCTCCGCCAGCGTCACCCCCATTCGGCGCAATGCCTGAATATGGTGCAGGCGAGTGATGTCGGCCCGGTTATATAAGCGATAGCCGGCGTCGGAACGCGCAGAAGGAACCAGCAAACCTATGCTGTCGTAGTAATGTAACGTCCTGACCGTGATGCCGGAACGGCGAGCCAGTTCGCCAACTTTCAGTAACATGAAGTGTGCTCCTCCCTTGTGCGTGCAGAAATACTAAAGCCTGACGTCGCGTTAGGGTCAAGGGGGAGGATGGGGATATTTTGAGGGAGGGGGGCGGGTTCTGCGATGAGAACCCGCAATTGACATTACCAGCCTTTTACCGCACCACCGTTAAAGATTTTTTCGGCGGCCTTGGCCACTTCATCCGACTCGTAGGCTTTGATGAAGTTTTGTACGTTAGGTGCATCTTTGTTGTCTTCACGCGTCACTATGATGTTGGTGTACGGTGAATTCTTGTCTTCGATAAAGATGCCGTCCTTGGTGGGTGTCAGGCCCGTTTGGTTGATGTAAGTGGTGCTGATGACAGCCACGGTGACTTTGGGATCGTCCAGCACCTGAGGTAATTGCGCCCCTTCCAACTCCATAATCTTATAGTTATGCGGGTTGGCGCTGATATCCAGCGAGGTTGGCAGCAGCCCTTTGCCCGGTTTCAGCGTAATCAAGCCGGTTTTCTCCAGCAGGAGCAGCGCACGGCCGAGGTTGGTGGGATCCAGGGGAATGGCAATGACCGCGCCATCCTGCAATTCTTTCAGTGATTTGATTTTTTTCGAATAACCGGCCATAGGAAACACGAAGGTATTGCCGACCGCGACCAGTTTATATCCGTGATCTTTATTCTGCTGTTCGAGGAACGGGCGGTGCTGGAAGACGTTAGCATCCAACTCACCTTTATCGGTAGCGTCGTTGGGCAGCAGTGAACCGCTGAACCCGACCAGTTCGACGTCCAGGCCGTATTTGTCTTTAGCCACCTGCTTGGCGACCTCCGCCACGTCCTGTTCTGCACCGTTGATTACCCCGACCTTGATATGATTCTGATCGGTTTTTTTCTCGCAGCCTTGAAGCGCCAGTACGGCGGCGAACGCTGCCAGCAGAGGGGTATAACGCCAGTTTTTGGTCATCAAGTTTTCCCTGAAAAAAACAATAAAATCAGTTGGTTTTGTACTGCTAGCTAAGCCTGAACCTGCAGGGAAGTCAAACACTTGCTCAGCACAAAGAGGTATAGCTAATAACCGGACGTTTTATTGCACACCCTTATTTTGCGCGTAAAACCACGATGCCTGGCGTGGCCAGCACGTAATCCATAAAGGGCGAGTCCACCACCTGCATATTCTCTTTGCGTGAAGAGGCATTACGCAGCACGGGGCCGTTTGGGGTCATGATATAGATGCCGGTATGGGTAACGTCCAGGCCGGCCAGATTGGTGTAAATACCGATATAATCACCGGTGTGCAACTGGGCCAACACGTGATCATCAATAAAATCACTGGGCAGGTAAGTGATACTGCGCTGTACGTTTTTCAGGCCCGGCAAATAGCTGCTGCCGTCGGACTTCTGGTTCAGGTTTTTCGTCAGCGTGACACTGTGCGGGCTGAGTGTAGCGGTAATATCCGTCACGTTGGTTTTAGCCTGGTGTGACCAGTCGGTAAAGAAGTGTTTGCGTTGCAGGAAGTTAATGTCGCCGTTGGCGTAGCGAATGTGAATCAGCCGCTGGATAAAGTCTGCCTGACTGTTTGCCTGACTCAAAGCATCGACATAATCGATATAAGTAAAGCAATCCAAACCGCGGAAGTCGATCACCAATTTTTCCGGTGTATCCTGCGAACCCACCAGCATATTCGCGACGTAGGCAGTACCAAGGAATGGCCGGGATAGCAGGTCGATCATGCGTCCGTTATCTTTTTGCACGTCTGCCGGCGCGGCAGCGCGCAAGGAAAGAAGAGCGTTGAGTTCATTTAACGTGTGATTATCCATGCTGGCCTTGAGATTTGCAGGTGGGGTGGAAATGGGTTCAGGCGTTTGCCTTACGGGGATTTTATCTGCACAACCGGCAAGCGCAATAGCCAATATCAATGAAACAACCTTGTACATTGTACCCCCCACGGTTTTGGCGTGTTAACAGACAAATGTTAACAGTTCTCACCTTGGTCCGGCGTTTTAATGCTTAAACACAGCCTCAACGGTCGGCTATCACTCAATACCCCATTTCGCTGTTAAACGGCAAATACCAGAATAGCGCGATCTCGTGATCGGCGAGGTCAGGATGAGCGCGATACAGCAAATGGTCGATACCGCCGAGGATAAAACCAAAACGTTGATAGCAGCGGCAGGCGGGCAGGTTAGTATTTTGCGTTTCGAGCATCAGGCCGGAAGTTTCGTGGCGTTGTGCCCAGAGCTTCGCTGTTTCAAGCAGGGCTGTCGCAATCCCCAGGCGGCGCACATGGGCACTGACGACGATCTCTTCGATGAGCGCATAGCCATTCCAGTTATTGCTGAGCGTGATGTGACCCACCGCCTCGCCACGATGACGGGCCAAAAAGGTTTCGCTTTCCTCATTGACGAACGGGGCTAACGGGTAGTCTTTGCGGAATGGCGTGACCGGCAGCAGCGGCCAACTGTCGATCGGCGTGTCGAAAGCCGGCTGGGCATAGCGTGCAATCTGAAAGCCAAAGTCGCAGCTTGTCAGGTACCCGTCGGGTAAACGGGTGACGGGAGTAATTTGGATCGCTGGGCTCATGGGGCAAGCTCCCTCAACAAACGCGCCGGATTACCGGCATAGATCCCTTTGCGGGTGATGTTTTTGGTGACGACTGACCCGGCACCGATCACGGTGCCGCTGCAAATTTCCACTGCCAGCACCGTGGCACCGGAGCCAATAGAAACATGATCACCAATCAGTGTGCGGCCCCAGCTTGCGGCATCGGCATTGGGGGCGCCTTCTTTAAACAGATCGTTGGCGAAGGTGACATTGTGGCCGATGAAACAATCGTCGCCGATGGTGACATATTCACAGATAAAGCTGTGTGACTGGATTTTGCTGCGGGCACCAATGCTGACGTTTTTTTGGATTTCGACAAAGGGCCCGACGAATACGCCCTCGCCGAGCCGGCAGCCATACAGATTGCAGGGCTGAACGACGGTGACATTTTGTCCGGCGTCGACATCGACAATGCCAACGTGGCGAACGGTAAGGACAGATGACATGGCGTTTCTCACGGCAGTGGCGCAGTGGGCGAATTATAAAACAAACTGTGGTTACGTCTGTGCTTTCCGAACGTTTTTTCAGCGAAAGACTATAATTAATACAGGGGAGAGAGCCCCGTGGCCGCAATCCTCGTACGGTTAGTCATCCGTCAGAGGGGTAAATTCGTTCGCCGATCGCGACCTACGGCGATGAGGAGGTGTCTCATGGTTAATCATGTTTGGGGACTTCTGGCGCATCCAAGCACCGAGTTCGAACACATTAAAAGCGAGAACGAAAGCGTCTCGCACCTTTACACCCATCATGTCCTGTTATTGGCGCTGATCCCGGTGGTTTGCGCGTTTATCGGTACCACCCAACTGGGCTGGCTCTCCGGCGAAGGACATGCCATCCGGCTCAATACGTTCACCGCATCTTATACGGCTGTCGCTTTTTATTTGCTGATGCTGGCGGGCGTGGCAATCATGGGGAAAGTCATCCACTGGATGGCACGGCGTTATGAAGTCCGTCCGAGCTTGCACCGCTGCATGGTGTTTGCCGGTTATGTTGCTACGCCGATGTTCCTCAGCGGTATAGTGGCGTTGTATCCCGTTGTGTGGCTGTGCCTGTTTGTCGGCGTGATTGGCCTGTGTTATTCGGGCTATCTGCTGAATCTGGGCATACCGCACTTCCTGAATATCGACAGTAAAGAAGGGTTTATCTTCTCCAGCTCGACCTTTGCCATTGGCATCTTGTTGCTTGAGCTGCTGCTTGGGGTAACGGTACTGCTGTGGGGGTATGGTTCCTGGTTATTCTGATGTCATTTTAATATTGCCCCTCATGCCGGTTTGGCGTGAGGGGCTTTTGCTATTTAGGGCTGGCGAAATACCAGCATGACGCCGGCCAGAATCGCCGCCATGCCCAGCATACTGATGGCTGCCAGCGCGTGCCCGAGCAGCAGATAGTCCAGTAGCGCGGTCACCGCCGGGATCAGGTAAAACAGGCTAGTGACTTGCACCAGGTTGCCGCGTTGAATCAGCTGATACAGCAAAAAGGTGGCCAACACCGAAATTACCACGGCCATCCATAGCAGAGGCACAATAAAGGCCATGCTCCAGTCGACGCGGAGGGGTTCAAACGGCAGCACCAAGGTGCACATCAACAGTCCGACGGCGTACTGTAACGGCAAGACCGCCAAAGGCGGCTGTGCCAGACCTTTTTGCAGCAGCGTACCGGCGGTCATGCAGCCGAGAGCGATAAAAGCGCACAGCATGCCAACCAGCGAAAAATGCGCAATCATCAGACTTTGATACACCACCAGCGTTAAGCCGCCCATGGCCAACAACAGGCCAAGACCACGCAGCCCCGAACACCGGCGTTCAGTAATGAACTGAGTGAGTATCGGCTGCACGCCAAGCAGGGTTGCCAGTACACCAGGGGTAATACCTTGTTCCAGCGCCAGCAGATAGCAAATCTGATAACTGCCAATCATTAACAGTCCGATCAGTGCGACACGGCGGCGGGTGCCAGGGGCGGGCAGGTATTGCCGTTGCCACAGGCCTATCGCCAGCAGCAATGCCAGCGCGATAGCACAGCGGAAGAACAAAAAAGCAAAGGCGGATGCATGTTCCAGCCCCCAGCGTGAGAAAATTGCGCCGCTGCTCCAGAGCAGGACGAATAAGGTCGCGAGGCCCGCGTTGGCCCATTGAGACATAAATCGCATTGAGTTTTCACCTGTCGTGAAAATAATAAGCTCCAGCAGACACGGCGTTCTATGCCGGGACGCACATCAAGCAATGCTGGAGAAGAGAATTCGGTTTGGCTTAGCGCACAACCACAGAGCGTGGCGGGTAAGCGGCAACCGCAGAGACGACAGAGAAAACGGCGGGTGGGGCAGAGGATGCGCACAGCAGAACGACGGCCGGAAGGGTCGTGTTCGCAGAATCTTTCATGTGCGCAAACTGAATCATGGGCATTCCTGAACGCAGGGCGTGATTAACCAAACCAAGATAGTGAAGTTTGGTTGACTGCGCAACATAAAATTAACATGCGTCTTGCCAGACGAGGTGGCCCCCGAATGTCGGGGGCGCAATCTGAGAGATGGCTTATTACGCCTTGTTATCGGCCCAGTGCTTTCGCTTGCTGGTTTTGCCGAGGCCTGGGTTAAAGCTGTTGGTGGGATCGGCAGATCGGTAAAACGCTTGCAGGTCGGGTTTGGCCGGATAGAGGTGGCCGACGTTATGTTCCGCAGGGTATTCCGCACCGCGCTGGTCGAGGATTTCGAGCATTTTTTCTTTCAGCGCGTGGCTGTCGACGCCTTTTTTCACCACATAATCCTGATGGAACACGTGGCACATAAAGTGGCCGTAATACAGTTTGTGTACCAGTTGGCTGTCGATTTCCGGCGGCAGGGTTTCAAACCAGTCGGTGTCGTTACGGCGCAGCGCAATATCCAATGCCAAAATGTCCTCTACCTTGTCGGCATGTACCGCATGGTAACGCACTGCAGCGCCGGCGGCGGCAAAACGGTGCAAGAAGGCTTTCTTGCCTTCATCTGGGGTGCAGACGAAGAACTCTCCATTGGCATGGGCAAAATACTGACTCAGATACTGTTGTGCTTCTTCAACGCCTGGACCGGCCATTTTCAGCAGCAGGTGATGTTCAAAACGCTCGCGGTACGTTTTCATCCGTTTTGGCAGGTGGCTGGGGGCAAGGTGACTCAGGCCCTGCATCAACCTGTCGGTCAGGTTATGCGGCAGCAACGGCAGTTTGTTGAGGCTGGCGTCCATGCGGCCTTTTAAGGTGAAGAAGCTCGGCATCTGATCGGTACCGAGCTTGTCGATCATCATAAAGGTGTCTTTGCCATACACTTCGGCGATATCAAAAATATCTCGGTGCATGTATTCGCCAGCGACCGGCAGGTTGTCGAAGGTGCTGAGCATGTGGCGGCGTAGTTCGGTCAATACGGCAGTGTCGTTGGTGCCGATGTAAAACACCTGCTCTTTGCTTTCTTTTTCGAAGGTATCCAGGCGCACTGCAAATACGGCCAACTTACCGGCGCAGCCGGAGGCCTCGTACAGGCGGCGTTTGTCGGCGTTAAATCGGGAAGGGGTATCGGCATTGACGTCACGTACCCGGCTGGCATATTCGTTGTCGGACGCACGCAGTTCACCATATTCAACATCTTCTGGCCGGTAATCGCCTTTTTCCAGGCGGGTGAGGATTTCCTCCGGCGTATTGCCGAGTTTAATGCCCAAATGGTTGACCAGCCGCAGTTGGCCGTCTTCACCCAACTGTGCGTACAAAGCCATCTCGGTATAGGCTGGGCCGCGTTTGACCAGCGAACCGCCAGAGTTATTGCACACGCCGCCGATCACCGAAGCACCAATGCACGAGGAACCGATCACCGAATGGGGTTCGCGGCCATACGGCTTGAGTAATTTTTCCAGCTGATTCAGTGTACTGCCCGGGAAACCCACCACCTGCTTGCCGTTATCCAGTACCTGCACATGGTTAAGTCGCAGGGTACTGACAATCACAATATCGCGGTCATAGTCATTGCCGCTGGGCGTCGAACCTTCAGTCAGGCCGGTATTTGCCGCTTGCATAATGACAATTTTATCGGCGGCGACGCAGGCCTCCAGCAGTTGCCACAATTGCAGCAGACGCGTGGGGAACACCACCGCCAACGCTTTGCCTTCGCCAGAACGGAAGCCTTTGCGATAACGTTCGGTGCTGCGTTCGCCTGTCAGCAGCTGTGGGCCACCGACGATGCTTTTGAGCTGATTGAGAAACGCCTGGTTAGTCGCGCTGGTAAACTGCGTCATGCCGATCTCCCTGTCGTACCCCATGCCTTTCCCGTTCGCCGTATCGTCGGCGGTAAAGTGAGAGCCATAGGGTAATAATGTAATGGCCTATTAGCTTGTTAGCTTATTAAGTTGATAGCTTGCGTGAATTAATAACGTTCCAGGTAGCCAGCCCGACGCTCTTCGTCTCGCAGCGTCAGGATTTCCACGCCGTCGGCGGTTACTGCGACGGTATGCTCCCATTGGGCAGAGAGCTTCTTGTCGCGGGTCACTACCGTCCAACCGTCTTTTTTCTGCTTAATCCGATGATCGCCTTGGTTGATCATGGGCTCGATGGTAAACACCATGCCTTCCTGTAATACCATGCCGGTGCCCGGCATGCCAAAGTGCAACACCGCGGGTTCTTCATGCATGTCGCGACCAATGCCGTGGCCGCAGTATTCGCGCACAATGCTGTAGCCGGCTTTTTCGGCGTGCTGCTGAATAGCATGGCCGATATCACCCAATGTGGCTCCGGGTTTCACTACGCGGATGCCTTGCCACAGTGACTCATACACCGTGTTTACCAGCCGCTTGGCCAAGGGCGTGGTCTGCCCGATGCAGTACATTTTACTGGAGTCAGCGATGTAGCCGTCATTTTCCAGCGTAATGTCTACGTTAACGATCATGCCGGAACGCAAAATTTTACTGGCAGAAGGAATACCGTGGCAGATCACATCGTCGATCGATGTATTAAGCACATAAGGGAAGTCGTACTGGCCTTTGCTGGCCGGGCGCGACTTCAACTCATTGACGATAAAGGCTTCGGCGCGGTCGTTGATCTCCATAGTAGAGATGCCTTCGACAATCACCTCATCGAGCATAGCAAACACCTGCGCCAGCAGGGCGCCAGAGTGACGCATTTTGGCAATTTCTTCCGACGTTTTGATCACAATCTCTTTCACCCGACAATCTCCTTCAACGTCAGCGCGTTATCTTTCATCATTTTTTTTACCAATTGGGGGTAGGTCAGTTCCGGATGGAATTCCGCCAACATCCCGATCTTGATCCAGTATTCCGCCTGCGCGTTGATTGAACGCGTCATCGAGAGACTTGCGAGGCGAAGATCGTCATGCAGTGCGTCTGAAATTTTCACAATGCCCATAATCAGCTCCATAAGCGATTTATATACGAAGTGTATACGTTTGGGATGGTGAGAATTGTGCAATCCGTGGCATAGGAAGATTCCGGGTCACAATGATTGCCGCCGTCGGGCAATGCGTTTATTGTGATAAACGACTTTTTTTGCACTGATTTTTCAGAAGGATTTAAGGCGTGGCTAAATTACGTGTTGGGGTGATCTTTGGCGGTAAATCGGCGGAGCATGAGGTTTCGCTACAATCGGCAAAGAACATCGTGGATGCAATCGACAAAGAGAAGTTTGACGTCACGCTATTGGGGATCGACAAGCAGGGGCAATGGCACATTAACGATGCGTCCAATTATCTGCTGAATGCGGAAAACCCGGCGCTGATAGCACTGAACCGCTCAAATAAAAATGTGGCTCTGATCCCCGGCCAGGAAAAACAACAGCTGATCGAATCTGGCAGCGCCAGCACGCTGGGCCAGCTCGACGTTATTTTCCCCATCGTTCATGGCACGCTCGGGGAAGACGGCTCGCTGCAGGGGTTGCTGCGGATGGCCAATCTGCCGTTCGTCGGTGCCGGTGTGCTAGGGTCGGCGGTCAGCATGGACAAAGATGTCACTAAACGTTTATTGCGTGATGCCGGGCTGGCAGTCGCGCCGTTTGTGACACTGACACGCGCTAATCGCGCGAAATTCAACTTTGAACAGCTCAGCGAACGCCTGGGATTGCCCTTGTTTGTTAAGCCCGCTAACCAGGGGTCTTCGGTGGGGGTCAGCAAGGTCCAGGATCGCGCCGGCTTTGAGGCTGCCGTGACGCTGGCGTTCAGCTTCGATCATAAAGTGTTGGTGGAGTCGGCGATTGTTGGCCGTGAGATTGAGTGCGCCGTATTGGGCAACGATGAACCGCAGGCCAGCCTCTGTGGCGAAATTGTGTTGAGCGATGCCTTCTACTCCTACGACACCAAGTACATCAATGAGCAGGGTGCTCAGGTGATCGTGCCGGCGGCGATTACGCCGGAGGTGAGCGACAAAATACGTGACGTAGCGCTGAAAGCGTTTCGTGCGCTGGAATGCTTCGGTCTGGCGCGTGTGGACGTGTTCCTGACGCCGGACAACAACGTGGTGATCAACGAGATCAACACGCTGCCGGGCTTCACCAACATCAGTATGTATCCCAAATTATGGGCCGCCAGTGGCGTCAGCTACAGCCAACTGATTACTCGCCTGATTGAACTGGCGCTGGAGCGCCATCAGCAAGATCGCGCGTTGAACAGTTCGGTGTTCGATCGCTAAAGCAAACAGGGGCGAAGTGATTTCCGCCCCTGGTTTTTTTACTTCACTGTCACATCAATATCGCCAAAGTATTTCTTTGCCAACTGGCTCACAGTGCCTTGCTGTTTCACTTTGACGATGGCGTCATTCAGCTTTTTCTTCAGTGCGTCATCCCCTTTACGCAGGCCGAAGGCAATGCCCTCACCCAGGATCTTGTCGTCACTGACCGCATCGCCAACGAAGGCGAAGCCTTTGCCGTCAGGGTGGGACAGAAAACCGCTTTGCCCTGAAGGAGCCATCACCAGCGTGGCGTCGAGGCGTCCGGCGGTCAGATCAAGGTAAGCCTGGTTCTGATCCTGATAAGACACGACGTCCACGCCTTGCGGTGCCCAATGTACCTTGGCGTAGGTTTCCTGAATTGAGCCTTGCAACACGCCGACATGCTTGCCAGCCAATGAGGCGGCATTTGGCAGCAGGCCGCTGTCCGCCTTGGCGATCAGCCGGTTCGGCACCTGATAGATTGCGTCGGTGAAATCTATGGCCTGACGACGTTGGTCAGTGACGTTCATTGCCGAGTTAATGGCGTCAAATTTGCGTGCTTTTAACGCCGGGATCAGGCTATCGAATGAGGTTTCGACCCAAGTGCATTTCAACTGTGCAGTGGCGCATACGGCCTTACCCAGATCGATATCAAAACCTTCAAGCTGACCGCTGGCAGATTTGGATTCGAACGGGGGATACAGTGCTTCCAGGCCGAAGCGCAGCGTATTTTCCGCCGCCAGCGTGGAACCGGCGGCCAGCAGGCAGCCTGCGGCGATCAACGTTTTCAGTGATTTCATATTCAGAGCCCTTTTCCCATGGTCAAAGCAAAAATGAATACATTACACCTGACACAGACGGCGTGCGCCTTCCAGCAGGGTTTCGTTATCTTTTGAAAAACTCAGTCGAATAATACCGGTGTCGGTTCCGTCGCTGTAAAACGCCGACAGCGGGATAGTCGCCACTTTGGCTTCGCGGATCAGGCGTACCGCAAAATCGTTGTCGCTTTCCTGACTGAAGCCGCTAAAACGGGCCAACATAAAGAAACTGCCACGGCTGGGCAGCAATTCAAAGCGAGAATCTTGCAGCGCGCTGGCCAGTAAATCACGTTTCTGCTGATAAAAGGCCGCCAGTCCCAGATAACTCTGCGGGTTGCTCAATGCGTCAGCGAAGGCATATTGCATCGGCGTATCGGCAGAGAACACCATAAACTGATGCACTTTACGGATCTCGTCCATCAAGGCTGCGGGTGCCATACAGTAACCGACACGCCAGCCTGTCACGTGATAAGTCTTGCCAAATGACGAGACAATCACACTGCGTTCGGATAACTGCGGGTGGCGTGCCATGCTGTGATGAATGTCACCGTCGAAAACAACGTGCTCATACACTTCATCGGACAGAATAACGATGTCGGTGTTACGCGTCAGGGCGGTCAGTCGCTCAATGTCATGCTCGCCAAACACGCTACCCGTTGGGTTATGCGGGCTGTTTACGATGATCATCCGCGTTTTGCTGTTGATAGCGGCAGCGACCTCATCCCAGTCAATGTGCAGATCCTGTAACGAAAGCTTGATGGCAACCGGGGTGGCGCCCTGCAGGCGTACAATAGGGGCATAGCTGTCGAATGCCGGTTCGAAATAAATGACCTCATCGCCCGGGTGCACCAGCGCGCTGATGGCGGAGTACAATCCTTCACTGGCGCTGGCAATGACCGTGATTTCTTCGTTGGCATCGTAGCGCGCGCCATACAGTTGTTCGACTTTATCTGCCAGTGCCGATCGTAACGCCGCTACGCCACTCATTGGGGCATATTGGTTATGACCTGCACGCATGGCTTGCGCTACCGCCTCAACCAATTGCGGTTCACAGGCAAAGTTGGGTGCGCCCTGCGACAGGTTCAACGCCTGATGTTCAGCACTGAGCTGGCCAATAACGGTAAAAATAGTGGTGCCGACGTCCGGCAACTTTGAACGGTGTGAGCAGGCGCTCTGCATGAGTGGCTCCAGGGAGAAGGGGGAAGTATCGTTTGATTAAGCATCAATGACGGTAGGCCAACAAGGGAAAGTTTGTCATACTTGCCATGCATACAGATCATGCCTAATTCCCCTTCATTCTTGAAACGATCACGGCGTTGGCTGCGTGATTTGGCCCATCCTTGGGTCTCACCCCTAAGGGAGCGGCTGCAAGCAACGTTCAAATCTGCTCCCGGCAGATTTGCCGCTTAGCCGAATTACTGGCTCATGTCAGCTCATCGGGCTGCATTCATTGGCCGCCTGGATGTCGTTCCAATTATTTGGGGGAATCTTTGTAATTTTGAGTATCCAGAGGAGCTCGCTATGCAGACACCATTACCGTCGCTCGATGTGTTAAAAACCTTTGTGGTGGTGGCTCAACGGCTGAATTTCACCCATGCCGCTCAGAGTTTGCACCTGACGCAGGGGGCCGTGAGCAGGCAGATCCTCGGGCTGGAGCAGCATCTAGGCTACCCATTATTTAGCCGTCAAGCACGTGGCCTGGCACTGACCCCACAGGGCGCATTGCTAGTGGTTCCGGTGCAGCAGGCTCTGGGGCAGTTGGATGAGGCGTTATCGCGCGTTGGGGCGCAGTCAGGAACCCTGCGTATAAAGTGCCCGACTTGTGCAATGCGCTGGGTGTTACCGCGCATCATTCGGCTGCAAAACGAACGACCGGAAATGCACATTGAGCTGACCGCTTCGGTATCGCACGGGCTGGATTTCGGCGCGGAACATTTCGATGCCGCCGTGGTGTTCGGGCGGCCTCAGGGCAAAAAGTTGACGGTGCATCATCTGTTCGATGAAATCCTCACGCCGGTCTGCACGCCGTCTTATCTGCCCGAATTACCCCAGCCACCAACCCTGGCCGATCTGTCAGAGAAAACCCTGCTGCACCCGACGCGCGATCGTCGCGATTGGCTGTTGTGGTTGAAAGCGGCAGGAAAAGAGGCGCTGCCTTCGCGCAAGGCGCAGCATTTCGATACGCTCGATCTGGCGATGAGCGCCGCGCTACAGGGTTTTGGGATCGCCATCGGCGATTTGTGCTTGTTGGAAGAGGATATTCAGGCGCAGCGCATCGTCACACCTTTCGCACTCAGCGTTGTCAGCGGCGCGGCATACTATTTGGTCTATCCTGAACGGGCTGTGCAACCACTTGCATTAGCCACGCTGGTCGATTTCCTCGGCGACGAGGCTGCGCAAAGCCGTGCCCGGCTGCAAAACTATCGCCCAGCCTCCGCTAACAGCTTGTAACCTTTAACATTACAAATTATTTCTGCGGTGAAAAGGAGTATGGCACACTGCTTTTCACATTGATTGATCATCCCCGCCGCGGCCTGCGATGGGAACATGCCTGAGATAAAAAATATGAAATGGCTTTGTGTGGTGAGTATGTTGTCCGGTCTGGCCATCAGCCCGGTTTTTGCGCAGGAAAGCACCGTCATGCAAGATGTCAATGCGCAGCAGCGCGACGCCTTTGTCTCCAACCTGATGAAACAGATGACGCTGGAAGAAAAAATCGGGCAGTTGCGGTTAATCAGCGTGGGGCCGGATAACCCGAAAGAGGCGATCCGCGACGGTATCAGTAAGGGCCAAATTGGCGCCATCTTCAATACGGTTACCCGACCGGATATCCGCGCGATGCAGGACCAGGCCATGCAGCTCAGCCGCCTGAAAATCCCGTTGTTCTTCGCCTATGATGTGGTGCACGGCCAGCGTACCGTATTCCCGATCAGCCTCGGATTGGCCGCCAGTTTTGATCTCGAAGCCATTGCGCTCAGTGGCCGCGTATCGGCCCAGGAAGCCAGCGACGACGGCCTGAACATGACGTTCTCCCCCATGGTGGATATCACCCGCGATCCGCGCTGGGGCCGGGTATCGGAAGGTTTCGGTGAAGATACCTGGTTGGTGTCTACAATAGCCAAAGTGATGGTGGATGCGTATCAAAACGGCGATCCTTCCAAGCCCGGCGCAATCATGGCCAGCGTGAAACACTTTGCACTGTACGGTGCCACCGAAGGGGGCCGCGACTATAACACGGTCGATATGAGCCCGTTGAGAATGTACCAGGACTACCTGCCGCCGTATAAGGCGGCGGTGGATGCAGGCAGCGGTGGCGTTATGGTGTCGCTCAATTCGGTGAACGGCATTCCGGCGACCGCTAACCCGTGGCTGCTGAAAGATCTGCTACGCGACCAGTGGGGCTTTAAGGGCATCACCATCAGTGACCACGGCGCGATTAAAGAACTGATCAAACACGGTGTGGCTGAAGATCCGCGCGACGCCGTGCGGCTGGCGATCACCTCTGGTGTCGACATGAGCATGAGCGACGAATATTACGACCAATACCTGCCGGGATTGGTGAAGGACGGGCTGGTGTCGGAAAGCGACATCGATCGCGCTTGTCGGGACGTGTTGAATACCAAATATGACATGGGTTTGTTCAAAGACCCGTATACCCACCTTGGCCCGGTGGGGTCTGATCCACAAGACACGAATGCCGAAAGCCGCTTGCACCGTGCCGAAGCGCGCGTGGTTGCGCGTAAAACCATGGTACTGCTGAAGAATGACAAGCAGACGCTGCCGCTGAGCAAGCAGAGCACCATTGCGCTGGTCGGCCCGATGGCCGACAGTCAACGTGACGTGATGGGCAGTTGGTCAGCCGCTGGGGTGGTCAAACAGTCGGTGACCCTTCGCGAAGGGCTGGAGCGTGCGGTGGGTGACAAGGCGAAGATTCTCTACGCCAAGGGTGCCAACGTCACTCAGGACAAGAGCATTATCGACTACCTGAACGAGTATGAACCGGCTGTGGTGTTTGATACTCGCCCGCCACAGCAGATGATTGACGAGGCGGTGCAGGCCGCGAAGAAAGCCGATGTGGTGGTGGCCGTCGTCGGTGAGTCGCAGGGTATGGCGCACGAGGCCTCCAGCCGCGCCGATATTACCATTCCACAAAGTCAGCGTGACCTGATCGCCGCGCTGAAAGCCACGGGTAAGCCGCTGGTGTTGGTGTTGATGAACGGTCGCCCACTGGCGCTGAGCTGGGAAAGCCAACAGGCCGATGCGATGCTGGAAACCTGGTACAGCGGCACCGAAGGCGGCAATGCGGTGGCCGACGTGCTGTTTGGCGACTACAACCCGTCAGGCAAACTGCCGATGACCTTCCCGCGTTCGGTCGGGCAGATCCCGATGTACTACAACCATCTGAATACCGGCCGTCCATTTGGCAAGGAAAATCCGGGCAAGTACACCTCCCGTTACTTTGATTCACCCAATGGCCCGTTGTATCCGTTTGGTTACGGCCTGAGTTATACCAGCTTTAGCCTGTCGGACCTGAAACTCTCCAGCCCGACAATGGCGCGCAACGGCAAGATCACCGCCAGCGTTACGCTCAAGAACACCGGTAAATATGACGGTGCGACCGTGGTGCAGTTGTATCTGCAGGACGTGACCGCGTCGGTTAGCCGCCCGGTGAAAGAGCTGCGCAACTTTAAAAAAGTCACGCTGAAAGCGGGCCAGGCGCAGACCGTTGAGCTGCCAATCACTGAAGACGATCTCAAGTTCTATAACGCCAGCCTGAAATGGGGCGCAGAACCGGGCAAGTTCAACGTGATGGTGGGGCTGGATTCCGACAACGTACAGGCGCAAAGTTTTACGCTGAAGTAATCACCTGCGACCGCCCCGGATTGCATGGGCGGTCACATTTTTGAGCGTGATAATCTGGCGAAAAGCGGTTGTCGTCGTTTACGCCGCATTATTTTTGCTGAGGTGCTAATTACATTTTTTGTGCAGTCACAATACTGCAATAGCCGAGAGAAGGAATGATTTCTATTTGTTTGAATCCAGCCTGCAGTAATAGCTCACCAATTTCCTCACCTGAGTATTGTCTGCCGTGTGTCCAACCTAACATCATAAGACTATAGGCTGCTGCGGCCAGTGGCCCGGGTTGATGACTGTTATACAGAACTTCATGGATAATAATCCTTCCTCCTACGGGGAGTGCCGTATAGCTTTTTTTAGCCAGAAATCTGTTTTTATCCAGTGGCCAGTCGTGAAAGATATTTGAATATAAATGTAAATCTGCGTTGGGATAAGGATCCTGCCACATGTTGCCGCTATGGGTATTAATGCGATCGCTTAACCCATATTGACGGGCATAGTCATCTGAAACTGGGCAGACTTCCGGCAGATCAAAAATAGTGCAAGTCAGATTAGGCCAATACGAAACCATGCTGATCGCATGGGCACCTGATGCCCCACCAATATCAAGCGCCGTACGGTATTGCGCCAATGACAGTCTGGTCGGCCAGATGCTTGCCGAGCCAATGCTCAGGCTGTGCATGGCGTGAGTAAATTTCCGTGCCTTATCTGTATCAAGGGTGTGCGTATCGAAAAGATCCTGCTCGCCGTAGGCCTGCGCCGTGTTTTTTCTAATGGCTTTCTCTAACTGTTTCAGAGAAAAATTCTCACTGTTTTCATACATCAGATCCCAGAAATAACCGAAGTAGTTAGGCCTGTCTTTTAACAGGTACTCTTCCGCTTCCGGGGCGAGGTGAAATATTCCTTCTTCCATTCTTACCAAATTCAACGCCCGTAATGTAGCCATAATGGCTTCAGCAGGGCGTTGTTCAATATGGGCCGCTGAACAGATTTCTTTGATGGTGCTTTGTTGGTTATGAATAAATTCAAATATTCCCAATCTATGGGCTATAATAATTGCCGGGTAAGCATATAAATTCATCGTGATATCGAAAATGCTCTTGTCACAGTAATTGGGGTTTCTAAGCATTTTATCCATTGCAGTGTCCTGATGAGTCACCGGGTGTAATTAATAAATGCTAAGTCATTAATTATATTTTGGCAAAGTCAATTTGCGCGTTTTTATTAATTTGATGTTTTTACACCCTTTTTATTAAACGTTGTTTTTAAATAAATTAGCAAACTATATTATCTTGGCCACCTCAAATGGTGGAATAAATTAATGTGAAAATATAATACGTAATTACATTAATCGGTTATTGGTTTTTTTGGGCAATCCGGTGCCTTTAGACTGTTTTTTGATCCCGCTGATTGTTTCGCCAGGGTTATCGCTATATGATTTTGTATATAACGATAACTCACCGGAATTTCCCATGTTCAAACGCTTCCCTCGGATGCTGCTATTTATCATCCTGTTTTCTTCCGCCGCGCAGGCAGATCGCCAGGTTACCGATCAACTCAACAGGCAGGTCACGTTGCCCGATACCATCACCCGCGCTGTAGTGCTGCAACACCAGACGTTGAATCTGTTGGTGCAACTTGATGCTATGCCGCAGGTCGTGGGTGTGCTTAGCAGTTGGAAAAAGCAACTTGGGCCAAACTATCTGCGGCTGGCACCGGAACTGGCGAACATGCCGATGCCGGGCGATCTCACGTCGGTGAACATTGAAAGCCTGCTCAAATTGCATCCGCAGGTGGTGTTTGTTGCCAACTACGCGCCGCCGGAAATGATTGCTCAGATAGCGGGTGCAGGTATCCCTGTGGTCGCGGTTTCGCTGCGCCGTGAAGCGGCGGATCAGGCCGGGAAAATGAACCCGGTGCTGAACGATGAAGACCAGGCTTACAATCTTGGCCTGCAAGACGGCATTCGTCTTATTGGTACGGTAATGGGCCATCAACCGCAGGCTGAAGCGCTGATTCGGGACGTGTTCCAACAGCGGACGCTGGTGGCCGATCGGCTGCGGGACGTGCCGGAAGATCAACGCGTACGGGTCTATATGGCTAACCCGGATTTAACCACCTATGGCTCAGGCAAATACACAGGGCTGATGATGCAGCATGCGGGTGCGCTGAACGTGGCGGCAAAAGATATTCAGGGATTTAAGCAGGTGTCGATTGAGGACGTGTTGAAATGGAACCCGGCGGTGATTTTTGTGCAAGAACGCTATCCTGAGGTGGTGAAACAAATCCTCAGCTCCCCGCAGTGGCAGGGTATTGATGCGGTGAAAAATAAACGTGTCTACCTGATGCCTGAATACGCCAAGGCCTGGGGCTACCCCATGCCGGAAGCGCTGGCGTTGGGCGAACTGTGGATGGCGAAAAAGCTTTACCCACAGCGCTTCAGCGACGTTAATTTGCAGCAGCGGGTGGACGCCTATTATCGACAGTATTATCGCAGCAGTTGCTGCCAGAGCGAGCAATGAAGCTTGGCTGGCTGATACTACTGACAGTGCTGTGTGCGTTAGTGTCCTTGGGCATTGGCCGCTATCCGGTATCGGCGACGCACAGTTTGATGATTCTGCTGGAGCCACTTACCGGGCCACAGGGAGGGATTGATGCGGTCCAACGCCAGGTGATCCTCGGGGTACGCGTGCCCCGGGTGCTGCTGGCGATGGGCGCAGGTGCCGCATTGGCCTTATGCGGCGCTGCGCTGCAAGGGGTGTTTCGTAACCCGCTGGTGGACCCGCATATTATTGGTGTCTCTTCCGGTGCCGCATTTGGCGGCACATTGGCGATTTTGCTCAGTTTGCCGATGGTGATGCTGCTGCTGTCTGCATTCGTGTTCGGCATGGCGGCGTTACTGTTCATTTTCGCGATGACCAGTGTCATTGCCAGGCGCAATATCTTGTCTCTGGTATTGGCCGGGGTGATCCTCAGTGGATTTTTCTCTGCCTGCGTCAGCCTGCTGCAATATCTCGCCGATACCGAAGAGAAACTGCCGAGCATCGTATTTTGGCTGTTGGGCAGTTTTGCCACCGCGAATGATAGCAAACTGCTGATGTTATTCCTGCCGCTGCTCTTGGCTGGCGGGATGCTGCTGGCATTGCGCTGGCGCATTAATGTGTTGTCGATGGGGGACGAAGATGCTGCTGCGCTGGGGGTTAACGTCGAACGCACTCGCTGGCTCATTTTGACGCTGTGCGCAGCGATCGTTGCTGCGCAGGTGGCGGTCAGCGGCAGTATCGGTTGGGTAGGGTTAGTGATCCCACACATTGCGCGGCTGTTGGTCGGCCCCGATCATCGGCGTCTGTTGCCGGCCTCTATGTGCCTGGGGGCGCTGTATATGGTTTTGATCGACGATCTGGCGCGTACGTTGAGCAGCAGTGAAATTCCGTTAGGCATCTTAACGGCATTGATCGGTGCGCCGCTATTTGCGTTGCTGTTGCGCCGCGCGCAGCTGAGAGGTTGGCATGGGTGATACGTTATTGGCCGTCAACGATTTGAGTTTTGGCTGGCCGGGTCAGGCACCGTTATTTAGCCAACTGAATATGCAACTGCGTCGCGGTGAGGTACTGGCGGTGCTAGGCCCGAATGGGCGTGGTAAAAGTACCCTGATGCAGCTGCTGCTGGGTACTTTGCCGTTGCAAAAGGGCGCTGTTGAACGGGGAAACGGTATTGGCTTTGTGCCGCAGCATTTCGCGGCTCCCTTTGCCTATCGCGTATTGGATATTGTGTTAATGGGGCGTGCGCGTTACGTGGGGGTGTTCCGTTCGCCGTCGGCGCAGGATCATCGGCTGGCTAAAGAAGCCCTGCAGTCGCTGGATATGCTGAGCTTCGCCGATCGCGAGTTCGGCAGTTTGTCCGGCGGACAGCGGCAGCTGGTGTTGATAGCCCGCGCCCTGGCGATGAGCTGTGAGGTGTTGATGCTCGATGAGCCGACCTCGGCATTGGACTTGCACCATCAGGATCGGGTGCTGAGCCTGATCTCGCATTTGGCACGGGAAAGACGGATGGCGGTAATGTTCTCTACTCATCAACCTAATCATGCGCATGCGGTGGCCGATCGGGCTTTACTGCTGGGGGCCTCGGGGCAACATCAAATTGGGGCATGCGCCAGGGTACTCACCGCCGAGAGCCTGTCACCGCTGTTTAATTTGGCCATTGAGCGGGTGGCTGTAGAGATTGACGGTCGGCAGTTTGAAACGCTGGTGCCATTGTATCGTAGCCAACGGGAGCGGGAACGTGAGTAATATTTTGCTGTTTGCTGCCGGTAGCCTGCGTGGGGCGTTGGGTCCCTTGCTGGCGGCGTTTCAGGCACAAACCGGTGAACAGGTAGACACCCTGTTTGGCCCGGCGGGTCTGTTGCGCCAGCGAATCGAAGCGGGACAGCATCCGCATATTTTTGCGTCGGCCAATCTGGCACACCCACAGCGCTTGGTTGATTTGCGGCTATCACCGCGGGTGCAACGTTTTGCACAGAATCGGCTATGCGCCACCGTGCGCAATATTACCGAGTTAACTAAACCGCCATTGTTGTCGGTGTTACTGGATTCACGCTGGCGGATTGCGACGTCCACGCCAGGCGCCGACCCTTCCGGTGACTATGCACAACAGTTGTTTGACCGCATTGAAACGATAACACCGGGAGCGGGGGATTCACTGCGGCAACGGGCGCTGGCATTGGTGGGGGGGCCTGACTCGGCACCGCTGCCGCCGGGCCGGCTAGCGGCGGAGTATCTGCTTAACAGCGGCCAGGCAGACATTTTTCTCGGTTATGCCAGCTATGGCAGCGTGTTAGCTGAATTTCCCGAACTGGCGGTAAGGTATTTCCCGCCGTCGCTGGCGATTAGGGCTGACTACGGCCTGTGCCTGTTGGATGAACGAGCGCAGCGTTTAGCCGCGTTTATTCTGGGGGCGCAGGGGCAGGCGATATTGCAGGAACAGGGGTTTTTACCTGCCAACGTGGTGAGCTAATAGCTTATTAAGCTGGCAGGTTGTGAAGTTAACTACAGCTTTTTCAGCAGTTGCATAAGGTGTTCTTCGCTTTTTTCCGCCAGCCTGTCAATCGCCAGCTTGATAATGTCTGAACGGGTAATGCGCACTACGCCATTACGTGCGGCCTGCATAATAATTTCATCGATAGCATCGATATGGTTATCGGTCAGGCTGACTGAAATGGCTTTATAAGTGCGTTTGCGGCCCTGTGGTTTGGCTTCGGCTGCGGGCACCAACAAGGTGTGCGAGGTGGCGCTGTTGATAAATTCGTCTTCTGACATGCGGTGGGTTGGGGTGCGCTTTTTCACAGAATCACCTCTTTTACCAGGCTTTCGATTTCTGCCTGCGCTTTTGCGTTATGTGCCTCGTGCACGGTAATCGCTTCACCCCAGGCATCACGGTAGATCTTGCGATCACACAGACGGTTGCTCACTAACGTCAATTCTGGGTATTCACTCAACACCTGCGCCGCTTCGTTGGCTTCATTAATAAAGATGTTGGTTGGGCACATGTTCAGCACAATGTAGCCTTTCACCTTCTCGTTATACTCCTGCGCGGTGGCAAACATTTCCGACAGATAGCCGACGGTGTCGAGATCCATCTGCGATGGGCGCAACGGGGAGAGGAACAGATCGGCAGCCAGCAAGCCGGAACGCAGTTCGGCGCTATCGCGGCCCGCGGTATCGACAATCACATAGTCGTAATGGCGATCCAGCTCCAGCAGCGTTTCTTTGATTTTGCCTGAGGCGGCGACCACAGGGATATGCGGCAGGCCTTCAACATTCTGGCGGTCGTTATACCAGGTCATGATTGATTTCTGATCGTCAGCATCAACGATGATGGCCGTTTTCCCCTGTTTAAGAATCAGATACCCGGCGATATTGACCGCCTTGGTTGATTTTCCTACGCCACCTTTTTGCGAGCCAATCAAAACAATCATGCTGCCATCTCTTAATTTATTAAGCTGATAACTTATTAAGTTAATATGCTTGTTAGGTTGATAATTAAACAGGTTAACAACAATAACGCCTGAACAATATGCACCAACTGCGGCGGCTTGCCAAGCCGTATGCGGTTAACTTTACAGCCTATTTTGCTGGTAATTGAGTCAGTGGGTAAGTAGGAATGTTCTGGGAAGATGTGGGAGGTAGGGGGATTATTTTAATTTGGTAGCTTAATAAGTTATTAAGCTACCAGTAATGAAGAGCCTTGGGCGCTACTTTTTCAGCATCGACTTCAGATTGGCAAACGGGTTGTGGGTCGCGAGGCCGATGTCTTTTTGCGCGTCTTCACCGGCGATCACCGTTGAGCCATATTGGTCGGCTTCGGTATATTTTGAATGTTCATGATCGTGGCAGTACAGGCACAGCATTTCCCAGTTGCTGCCATCTTCCGGGTTGTTGCTATGGTCGTGATCGATATGGTGGACCGTTAGTTCGCGCAGATTTGAGTAAACAAACTCGCGCGAGCAACGCCCGCAAACCCAAGGGAAGATTTTCAACGCTTTTTCGCGGTAGCCGGTCTCCAGCCTCGCGTAGTTTTTTGGGATATATGCCATGGTCGGTGCCTGTCGGGTGATAACAATAATGCGTCTAATAATATCACAAAGCGCCGGGTTACAGCGTGCGGTACTTCATTGTCAGCGACGGTTATCGGCTATTTAAACGTCTCGACGGCCCAATCGATAAACACGCGCATCTTGGCGCTGAGATGGCGGTTGGAGGGATAGACCACATACATCTGTTCGTTTGGTGGCTGCCAATCCTGCAGCAGGCTGACCAGCTCGCCGCTGTCGAGATGCTGCTGCGCCATAAAGCGGAAGGTCTGGATGATACCCAGGCCGGCCAGCGACGCTGCCAGCAGGGCATTGCCCTCGTTAACGCTGACGTGATAGCGATGTTGAATATCAATCTCCTTGCCCCGATCGACAAAGTGCAGCGGCTGGATGCGATCGTTCAGCGCATGGCGGTAGTGTGCCAGCGGATAGCCCTGCTCCAGGTCGCAAGGGTGCTGTGGCGTACCGTAGCGTGCCAGGTAGGCCGGGGTTGCGCAGGTCACCCATTCAAGCGCGAACAACCGGCGGGCAATCAGGCTGGAATCTGCCAGCGGACCGCTGCGGATCACGCAGTCGGCGCTGTCGTTAATCAGATCGATGAGCCGGTCGCCTACGCCCAGATCGATCTGGATTTCCGGGTAACGTGCGATAAAGTCCGGCAGCGCGGGCAGCAGCAGTTGGCGTGCGGTCGAGCCACCGGCGTCAATGCGCAGCACCCCCTGCGGCGCGCTTTGCGACTCGGTCATGCTGCCTTCCATTTGTTCCAGTTCAGCCAACCACTTAACCGTGCGTTGGTAATAGCATTCGCCTTCGGGCGTCACCGACACGCTGCGGGTGGTGCGTTGGAACAGCTTGGTTTGCAGATGATCTTCCAGGTTTTGAACCAGCTTGGTGACGGTGGCCTTGGGCATCCGCAGCGAATCCGCGGCGCGAGTGAAACCGCCGGTTTCGACTACGCGGTTAAATACCCGGATAGCGAGTAAATGATGATCCATAACGCTCTCAGTGCAAAACCCCGACCAATGCCGGGGTGTATTTCTGCGGATGAACAATGATTATGACTGTTTAGCGCCAATCATGCCGGAGCGCAAGGTCAGACCGAAAACCAGCGCGGCGGACAGGGTGAGCGCGCCACCGAACAGCATCGCGCTGCTGACGCCTTGCCAGTCGACCACTTCTCCACCCAGCAGTGCGCCAGAGGCTAAAGCAATCTGAATCACGCAGACCAATAATGCCTGGCCCGCCTCCGGGGCTTGGGGGACGGCGGCGAACATCCAGTTGGTTGCGCAGACCGGCACCGCGCCAAACGCCAGCCCCCATACCATCACCATCAATGTGGCACCCGCGATACCGCTGAGGAACGGTGAGACGATCAGGATTGCGGCCAGCATCGCGGCAATCAGGATAAAGGTGGCTCGTAGGCTGCGTTCAGCCAGCCGCTCGCCAAGGAAAGTACCGAGCAAACCAATGGCACCGTAGGCCAGCAGCTGCAGTGAAATCGCCGATGGGCTGAGAACAAACACCTGCTGCAGCAGCGGTTTCAGGTAGGTATAGGCGGCAAAGTGGCCGATAAACAACAGAACGATGGCGATAAGCCCGGTACGTGCCATCGGCAGACGCAGCGGGAGCAGCAGATCGCGTGGGGTCACAGGGCGGGTAGGGGGGACCGACGTCAACAGGCGTATTTGCGCCAACAATACCCCGACCGCCAGTACGGCACTGCCAAAGAAGGCTGCGCGCCAGCCGAACAGGTCACCGATCAATGCGCCGGCGGGAACACCGCACACGGCGCCCACTGAAATGCCGCTCAGGATCAGGGCAGTGGCGCGGCCCTGGCTGGCTTCAGGGACCAGATGGCGGCCGTAGTTGGCGGCGAAAGCCCAGAAGCCACCGACGCAAATGCCCAGCAGCACACGGCCCAGCAGCATCATCGGGAAGTTAACCGCCAGGGCAGAGACCAGATTGGAGACCGTGAGCAGCACGCTCAGCGCCAACATCAGCAGGCGACGATCAAGTCGACCGGCCGCCAGGCTCAATGCGGGCGCAGCGATGGCTGCGACGATACCGGGTACGGTCACCATGAGGCCGGCCTTGCCGGTGCTGACATCCAGGGAAGGGGCAATGTTGGTCAGCAGGCCGATCGGCAGAAATTCGGTGGTGACCATCACGAAACAGGCGACGGTGAGCGAAAAAATCGCCAGCCAGGGTGATGGTGCAGGTTTATCATTATTATTCAGCATAGTACCGTTCGTCCCAAGTGTAAGTGTAAACCGCGCGGCCAGCGCGGAGTGACAGAGATCACAATTTACGCAGGCATCTGCGGCGGATAAATCCGCTTTCGGTGGTTACACTGTTTCTGTGGGGGAATAATCACGGGAAGCGAGTGGGGCGGCGGCTGGCGCTGGGGCGTCAGGCCAACGATGTAATCGGCATAAGATTATGCAAAGGGCGCAGCTGGCCGCGCCCGAGTGAAGATTATAACCCCGGCGCTTTCCACATCGAGGTGGTCAGCCCGTGATCAACCAGAGTGAGCTGATCGGCGTAGACCTGTTGCCAGGTCTCTTTTTGCCGCTGATACAGCGCATGATTGGCCATATTCGGCTGATATTCGCGCTCCCAGCGCACCAGTTTTTCGCCGGTTTGTGCCAGTGATTCATACAGCCCGGCGCCCACGCCGGCAGCAATTGCGCAGCCTAGCGCCGTCGCTTCTTTCACCACGGGGACGCGTACCGTCAGGCCAGTGACGTCGCTGAGGATCTGGCTCCATAATTTGCCCTTTGAACCACCGCCGGCGAATACCAGTGAGCCCGCCTGCACGCCGGAGAAACGGGCGATCTGCTCCAGATTACACGCCGACACAATGGCGGCGTTTTCTTCCAGCGCCCGGAACAGCGTCTGCTTATTACAACGCTCGGGGTCGAGCGACAGGTTGATAAACGACGGTGCGGCGTGGTACCAGGTTTTAAAATGCATGGCATCGGAAAATATCGGCATCACGCCGTAGGCTCCGGGTGGTACTCGCGCCGCCATCTCTTCCAATAAGCTGTAGGCGTCTACGCCGAGCCTTTCCGCCATCAGCTTTTCTTCGGCACAGAAGGCGTCGCGGAACCAGCGCATGGTCAACCCGGTGAAGAAGCTGATCGATTCTGCCTGTGCCATACCGGGGATCACGTGTGGATTGATGCGGATGTTCATCTCTGGATCGGTTGCCGGTTCCGGCAGATTGACGATCTGTTGCCAGAAGGTACCGCCCAGCACCGCGGTCTGCCCGGCGTGCACGATCCCCAGCCCCAGGCTACCCAGTTGCACATCCCCACCGCCCATCACGACCGGGGTACCGCGCAGCAACCCGCTTTGTTCTGCCGCCAGTTCAGTGATATACCCCAGCACGCTGCCCGTCTCTTTCACCGGGGAAAGCATGTCGGCACGCAGCCCTGCCATGTCGAGCAATGCAGGACGCCAGTCGCGGCTGACTAAATCCAGCATGCCGGTGGTACCGGCATTAGAGGGATCCACCGCCAGTTCGCCGCTTAGCATATTCGCCAGCCAGTCGCTGATCATGGTCAGCGTCGCCGCTTGTCGGTAAATATCCGGCCGGTGATGCGCGAGCCACAGCAGGCGTGGTATGGCGCTCAACGCCAGCGTTTGGCCTGAATACTGGTAAACCTCACGTTCGAAATTATGGTTGTGCAGTTCTTTCAGTTCGCTGACTTCCTGGCTGGCACGTGCATCAACGTTGGCGCAGGCCCAGATAGGTGCGCCGTTACGATCGTAGAGCACAATGCCTTCGCGCATGGAACAGCAGGCTACGGAACGGATCGCCTGGCCAGTCAGGCCGGCGTTTTGCAGCGCCTGGCGGATGCACTGACAGGTTAATTGCCAGTTGTGGGTGAGATCAAACTCCATTGAGCCGGGTACGTCAGGTACCGCCAAATGCCGCCACTCGGCCTGGCCCTGGGCTATCTGGTTGCCTGCCAAGTCAAAAATTACCGCGCGAATGCTACCGGTGCCGGCGTCCAGCGCCATCAAATAGTTATCCATAGCTCACACTCTCTGGGGTTTGAATCTTAACTATAGATGTCGCTTCCCTCACGCTTGTGGGGGAAGTGAAGGGGGGCGCGGGATTTGTGAACTGCGCAGCAAAATTGCCGCTGCGGGGGGTAAATCGGCGGGAATAAATCTATGGTTGGAAAGCACATTGACCTTCAAAGTGAATCAAGGAGCAGTCATGCACGTCACTCTGGTAGAAATTAACGTTAAACAGGACAAAATCGACGAGTTTATTGAGGTCTTTCGCGCCAATCACTTGGGGGCGATCGAGGAGCCGGGTAATCTGCGTTTTGACGTGCTGCAGGATGAAACTATCCCAACGCGTTTTTATATCTATGAGGCTTACCGAGACGAGCAGGCCGTCGCCGCGCACAAAAAAACGCCACACTATCTGCAATGCGTGGAAAAGCTTGAAGCGCTGATGACAGGCCCGCGTAAGAAAACGACTTTCATCGGCTTAATGCCGGGTTAGGGCGTAACGCTAGGGTAATTTTGTTCAATACAGCGCGCGCCCGAATCGTCAGGCTGGCATCTGTGAACTCTTTCTCAGGTGCCCGTAATGAATATCTATCTTTCGATGGCCGCTTTTGCGCTGGCCGCCTCGATTACCCCCGGTCCGGTCAATATTGTTGCGCTGAGCGCCGGGGCACACTTCGGTTTTCGCGCCACCCTGCGCCATGTCTCTGGCGCCACACTGGGGTTTACTCTGTTGTTAATCCTGATAGGGCTCGGGCTGCACAAGTTGTTGCTGTTGTGGCCGGTGCTGACGCAGGTGCTCCAGTGGGCTGGCATCGCATTTTTGCTGTTTATGGCCTATCAATTGGCGTTTGATGACGGGCGGCTGGGTAACGGCAGCCAGGCGCAAGCGCCGTCTTTTTGGTATGGCGCACTGTTGCAGTGGCTAAATCCCAAGGCTTGGCTGGCTTCGGTGGCAAGCTTGGGGGCCTTTGTCGCCGACGGCGATCGGTTGCTGTTGTGGCAGTTCGCGGTGATTTACTTTGTGATTTGTTATGCGTCGGTGGCTTGCTGGGCCTATGTGGGTGCCATGCTCACGGGCCTGCTGCAACAGGCCCGTAATGTGCGGCGTTTTAATCGTTTGATGGCGTTGTTGTTGGCGGCCAGCGCCTGCTATCTGTTGGCCGACGGTGTTTAGCGTGGGTTTTGATACTGTCCGGGGGTTGCGGCCAACAGCAGTTTGAAGGTGCGCTGAAAGTGCGCCTGATCGGCGAAGCCGCTTTCGCTGGCGGCTGCGGCAATGGGGTATCCACGTTTGAGTAGCCGGTGGCCGAATTGAATACGTCGATTAACCAGATAGGCGTGTGGTGTCATACCGTAACGCTGTTTAAAAGCGCGAATCAGGTAAGACGGTGACAGTGAGGCGGCCTGACAAATGGCTTCTAACGTCAGCGGCTGAGTGCAATGCGTGCTGATAAACGCCGCCGCGGTTTCCAGCCTGGGGTGCTCGGTTGTTGGCGTGCGAGCGTTGCCCTGATGGATTTGCAGTTCAGAGAAATACTCTATCAGGGCAATGTGTTTTTCCAGATGGCCGCGCTGTGGGTCAATCAAGAGCGCATAAAGCCGATTCAGGCCATTGAACAGGGCAGGATCACGGCTGAGCACCGGGTTGAACGGGATAAACTCCCCTTCGCCCCCGCTGATTTCCTGCTGCAATTTACCCAGCCAAACGGCGTCGATATAAAACATGATGTACGACCATCGCTGGTCACCGATTGGATTGCAGGCATGGGCTTGCTGCGGGTTAATTATCACCACATCCCCGGTACTGACCTGCAACTGTTGGCTACCGTTAATATAAATGCTGGTGCCATCGGTGATGGCACCGATGGAAAAGATCTCATGGCTGTGTAAGGCGTAGCAGACCTTGCGGCCATCTTCAATGGCACGGGCTTCCACGAACGGGAGCAGCGGGTCACGCCAGAACTGCGGTACATTTTCGGTCATTGGCTTTCCTTTCTGGCGCGAGGGGCTAGCTTGTTATAGCGTAAAATATGCGCTGGAGGGAGTGCGATGATGATTTTTAACGTGTTCGGTCGCCTGCTGGGCGTCAAACGGGTGGGAGCAGAATGGCAGCTCTTTCGCGTGACCTTGCCGGAGCGAAAATATGCGCGTAGCCACGACATCGTGTTGCCAGATGAATTGGCCGAGGATGACATTGCCGGTTATCTGGGGGACATTTACCATGAGGCAGCGACGGAGCGCCATCCTGACGTCTTCAGAATTGAATAGCCCTCGGTCACGGGGACATGACCGGGGCAGCGTTTAATCTTCTTCGTTGCGGGCCATCAGCTGGCGCTGGTGTTCTTCGCTTGCCGCCTGGATTTCTTCCAGAACTGAGCCGACATCCGCGCGTTTATTGCTTTCGATAAACTTGCCTGTCAGCACGCTCGCCGGCGTTAGATTGCCTTCTTGATACAGCGCCCAAATCTCTTTAGCGTACTTGCTGCCAAGCAGTTCGGGCGCGTACTGGCCGTAATAATGCGACATGTTATTGATATCGCGTTCGAACATACTTTTGGCGTGGTTATTGGCGGCGGCGTCCACGACCTGCGGCAGATCGATAATCACTGGCCCGTTTTTGTCCATCAGCACGTTGAATTCCGACAGGTCGCCATGTACCAGCCCGGCGCACAGCATGCGCACGGCGTAGTTCATCATCAGTGCGTGATCGGCCCTTGCCTGTTCCGGCGTCAGGGTCACATCGCTCAAACGCGGGGCCACCAGGCCTTCTTCATCGGTAATGAGTTCCATCAACAACACGCCATCCAGACAGATGTCTGGTTGCGGCACGCGCACGCCCGCTTTGGCGAGCAAATACAGCGCATCGACCTCCGTATTCTGCCAGGCTTCTTCTTGCTGCTGGCGACCGAACTTAGAGCCTTTGCTCATGGCGCGTGCATCGCGGCTGTTACGTACTTTACGGCCTTCCTGGTAGTTCACGGCCTGCTTGAAGTTACGCTTGTCTGCTTCTTTGTAAACTTTGGCGCAGCGGATCTCTTCGCCGCAGCGCACGATAAACACGTCGGCTTCTTTGCCACTTTTCAAACGGCGGATGACGTCGTCGATTAAACCATCATCTACCAATGGCTGGAGTCGTTTTGGAATTTTCATGCAGCCTTGTACCCTATTTAGGCTCCGGTGTGAATGGTTTGCTAAGGTGTTACCCTCATTTAGACCCGAAAGGCAAAATTTAGTTTGTCGCCGCTGCGACACATTGCCGCAACGGCGCATTCTCTACAGGGTTTCTGCCAAAACCCAAACGCTGACGCTGCCGCCGTTAACCGGAAAAGTCGCCTTCCCGTTTTCATCGGTGGTGACCTCATCCTGCCGATTATCAAGCAGATCGCGCCAGTTTTTGTGTGCCAGTTCAGCACCCAGCGCAACCGTTTTGCCGCTTTCAGCCCCATTGGTCAGCACCACGACGCAACCAGGAGCGTCGGCGGTACCGCTTCGGCTGAAAGCCACGCAGTTTTTATCATCAAAATAATCGGTTTGCACGCCGTTGGCAAAGCGTTGTCGCGCCTGAATCAACTTTTCGAGTTCAGGGATGATCGGCATATCAATTTGGTATTCCTGGCCGTCGCTGCCTTTGTCTTTATAGCTGGCACCGTACAGGTCGGGATAGAACACGCAAGGCACGCCCTGTTCGCGCAACAGGATCAAGGCGTAAGCCAGTGGCTTGAACCAGGGTTCGACTGGCGCTTCCAGCGACTGTAGCGGTTGAGTGTCGTGGTTGGCGACCAGCGTGACCGAATGTGCGGGATCGGCGGCAGTCAGGGTGTCGGTGAAAATTTGTGCCATGTCGAACCCGTCCCCCTGTTTCGATGCCTGGTGAAACTTTAGGTGCAAGGCTACGTCGAACAACATCACTTTGCCATCGACCAGGTCAATATACTGCTGAAGGGCGGTCAAATCGTGCGACCAGTATTCGGCAACGATAAACAGATCACGTTGTGCGCTGTCACGTATGTGGTCAGCCCACTCTTTAAAGAACCAGGCCGGAATGTGTTTGGCGGCATCCAAACGGAAGCCATCGCACGGCAAGGTTTCCATCAGCCAGCGTGCCCAGTATTTCAGTTCTTCCACCACAGCCGGATTGCGGAATTCAACGTCGGCGCCCATCAGATAATCGTAATTGCCTTTCTCGTCGCCGACCTGATCGTTCCAGCCGTCGTCGCCGTAGTCATTGGCAATTTTAAATACGCCTTTCTCATCAGGCTGTTCGACGTAATCAACGCCACCAAAGCAGGTGTAATTCCAAATGAACTGAGAGTAGGTGCCTTGTCGGCCGGGGAAGGTGAAGCGGGTGTAGGCCAGTGCATCGAAGCCCTGATCGTTAATATCATTGCGGTTATTGGCGTCCGCCTTATACACGTGCACCTGTTCTTTCTCGTCGGCGCCGAGTTTATGGTTGAATACCACGTCATAAATTACCCGCACGCCGTTGTCGCGTAACGTCGTGGCGGCTTGGGCCAGCGCCTCCTTGTCACCGTATTTGGTCGCGCGGCTGCCTTTTTGATCGAACTCGCCTAAATCGAACAGGTCGTAGCTGTCGTAACCGACCGAATAGCCGCCGGAAGCGCCCTTGTACGCGGGAGGGAGCCACAGATCGGTAATGCCCAATTCGGCAATATGTGCGGCGCGTTCGGCGGCTTCCTGCCATAACGTTCCGCCGTCGGGATAATACCAATGGAAAAACTGCAGCAACGTGGTTTTTTTCGTCATGAGCAAGCCGCCCTAATTGGCCAAAAGGAGGTGCAAGATGAGCCGCAACCCATCCTATCCTGTTACAGCATGGGCTACTTTTGGCAAAAGGGAAACTCGATTCGGGCGGCTGGATGCGCCGCCCTGAGGGTTAACGCTGACTGGCGTAATGCGGCGAGCGCGGGCCATACAAAATGGCACCATTATTACCGTTTGCCGACAGTAGGCGCGTATTGGCAATGGCGCCAATATCGAAGCCTTTGTCGCTGATGGTGTCGGCAATTTGCGCGATGGCCGCGCTGATCACCATACCCAGCAGACCGCCGCCGGCATTGTTGTTATTTTCGCTGCTGGAGGCAGTTGCGCTGCCAGCCCAGAGCTGTTTGCCGTTACGCAGATCGACCAACCTGGCGTTTACGGTAACGCGCGTTTCACTGTTAATCACGATATAGCTGGTGCCATATTGAACGACGTCCAGATACAGCACCGCGTCGGCACCGAAGATCTTATGCAACTTTTGAATGCTAACGGCGCGTATATCGTTGGCGTTAGTCAGGCCATTTTGCTGGAACGTCTCCTCGACCACGGCGACGGGTAAGACATAGTAACCTGCTTCTGCAAGCGGCAGCGTAGTACTGGCAAGCACGCTGTGGCTGGCTTTGACATCCGGCGACTGATTGACCGGCGGCAGTACCAGGATTGATTTTGGCTTACTCTCGTGGAACGCCGCATAATCATATGGAGCCTGTTTGGCGCAACCGCTCAGCAGCAAAGTGACAGCGATGCTGAAGAAACCTAATGCACGGTTCATTTAAAGCTCCCCTTATCCTTGGCCATCAGGAAATTCATAAACGGCGCCGATTCCGGGAACAGCGTTTTTTCCGTATTGAATTCGGCCATGGCTTGCCCGGTATTACCGGTTTTGCTGTACAGCAGGCCCAGTTGCGCATGCAGGCCTGGCGGCACGGCTTTATCCTTGGCGCGGGATTTTTCCACGATTTCCTTTAGTGTCAAAATCTGTTGCTCAGGGCTGAGGCCATCCTGCTGGTAATATTGATAAATCGAGGTTTGGTAGCCATCCCAGTTATAGAGCGTTTTTGGCGCGGCACAGCCGGCCAGCAGGGTTGCTGCAACCAGCACCCCACCCATTCTTTTAGTTATCATTTTTCTGCTTCTATTCCGTTAGTTAGCAGGGCGCCATGCGCCACTTTCGATACCGGCAACCAGGTTATTGACCGCTTCACGGACTGCCAGATCCAGAACTTTGCCGTTGAGGGTGGAATCGTAGCTGGCGGTGCCACCGAAGCCGATGATTTCACGGTTGGAGAGCTGGTACTCACCGGCACCCTGAGTGGAGTAAACCACTTCTGAGGTCTGTACGTTGACCACGTTCAGGTTGACCTTGGCATAGGCCACCTGTGTTTTACCGCGTCCCAGAATGCCCCACAGCTGGTGATCGCCCACTTCTTTGCGGCCGAACTCGGTAACATCACCGGTGATCACATAATTGGCGCCTTTCAGCGTCTGGGTTTTGCCCTGAATGCCCGCTTCGGTTTTCAGTTCATCCATATTGGCGCGATCCAGGACGTTGAAACGACCGGTCTGCTGCAGATGAGTGATCAGGATAGTTTTGGACTGGTTACCTAAACGATCGACGCCATCAGAGAAAATGCCGTTCATATAGCTGGAACGGTTATCGAATTTGCCGACGGAGATAGGGCTGCGTTGACCTTGGTAGCTGGTGTTGTAAGACGCCACTTTAGGGACGTCCAGAGAACGCGAGGATTCTGTGGCACACCCGGCCAGCAGGCTGACAGAAAGGGCGACTGAACAGATAACGAGTGATTTATTCATTGAGGTGCAATCTCTCCATGATGATAAAACAGCGCAAGACAAACCGCCTTACGCCCAGGGTTTAAACACGCGGGGGAATCACTGCGACTATTTAAACGCCGTGATCCTGCCATGGATGTGTAACAAAATACAACTTAATATCGACATATTGGTTGTCATCGTAATTTTAATAACTCATTTAAATACAATGAATTGAGTAAGGTCATTATTCTTATCTTATCCGTTTTACTTTATTGGCTGTTTTTTAACTGATTAATTCTTTATTTAACCTAAATTAATTGGCTTTTTATTTTTTCAATTTAGCTAAATGAAGAAGGTAATTCTGCTGACGCTATCCTCTGGCCCTTGCCGTCGTGCCTGATCGATATTTATCCCCGAACAAATATCCGTTATGGTAGTGAAAATTAGATAACACTATCAACTAAGTGGTGGGTTTCACTGCCCGCCGAGACAGGGAGATTGACTATGGACATCAGAGATTTCAGGGCATTGTCACGCAGTCTGGTCAGAGAACTGGGCATGTTGAATAAACAAAGTAATGGGACGCGTTTTTCGCCGTTGCAGATCCACATTCTTATTGAGATCAGCACGTTGCCGTTGGGCGTTACCTGCCTGGCAACCCGGCTGTGTATTGATAAGGCCAGTGCCAGCCGCGCAGTGCGCAGTCTGGTTGCTGCCGGCATGATTGAGGCCGTGGATTATCCCCATGATAAACGGCATAACCTGAACCAACTCACCAAACTGGGGCGCAAAACGCTGGCGTCGATTGATGCCAATGCCGACGGTTTTATGCAGGACGCCTTGGCACAGCTGGACGACGATGAGCTGGCAGACACGACCGCGACGATGAAAAAGATGGCTGCGGCATTACGCAGTGCTCGCAAACAGCGTGATGCCGCTTTACGGGTTCGCCCGATAACCGAGGCAGATGACGCAGCGATGGCGGGTATTATTTGCGCTGTATTCTGTGAATACGGCATGGACAAAATGGACGGTGTAAGCCTGCACGATCCCGATCTGGATCGTTTGACGGGCGTTTACCGGGATAACGGCGGCAAGTATTGGGTGCTGGAACAAGAGGGGAAAGTGGTTGGTGGGGTTGGTATCGCACCTTTGGTGGGGGGAGATGCGGGTTACTGTGAGTTGCAAAAGCTGTTTTTCAAACCCAGCGTGCGTGGGTTGGGTATGGCGCGCTATATGGTGGTACAGGCGCTGAAAGCCGCGCGAGCAGCAGGGTTCCGTTATTGCTATCTGGAAACCACGGAACAACTGAAGGAAGCACTGGGATTATATCATGCGCTGGGTTTCACTTTGTTGACGGAGAAACGCGGTAACACGGGTCATCACGGCTGCAATATCTATATGCTCAAGAACCTGCAAAGCGACTGATGTTCGCATTATCCGCAACGTGTTTCAGCGCAGTGCATTTTCGCCGCCGACAAAGCAGTCTTCGTCCAGCGTCACGCTGGCGATTTTATGCACCGGCCCGAGCATGGTGACGTCAAAGTCGTCGCTGATCCCAATCTGTAGCTGGCCGCCGGGCATATGTACGCTAACTTTATCGCCAACCTGATTCAGTTTGCGCATCACGCTGGCGGCGGCACAACTGCTGCTGCCAGAGGCCATGGTAAACCCGGCGCCACGTTCCCAAATGCCGATGCGCAGCGTATTGCGATCTATCACTTCCACCAATTGCACGTTGGTTCGCTTGGGAAACAGCGGATGATGTTCGATCTGTGGCCCCAGTCGGTTAACCTGAGCCAGATCAAGCCGGGCGACGGGAACCACGCAGTGCGGGTTGCCCATCGACACCAAAGAAACCTTGACGCTTTCGTCAGCTAATTGCAGCGGGTAGTTGAGAACTTCAGGCAAGTCGATCAGTGCCGGCAAGGCTGCCGGTGCAAAATTGGCTCGGCCCATTTCCACTCGAACCTGGTGTTTATCCTCACTGACCTGACAGCGTACGTCGCCGCCTGCAGTGTGTACCAAAAACGGCAGGTGGCTAACGCGACCAATATCGAAAAGATAACGGGCGTAAATACGCAGGCCATTGCCACTTTTTTCCGCTTCGGAACCGTCCGGATTAATAATGCGCAGCGTAGGATTTATGCGGTCTCCGCTGTCTATGAGCAAACCGTCCGAGCCTATACCGTAATGGCGATGGCACAGCATACGTATCTGTTGGTCAGTCAGCCGTGCGGCAACTGAATGATGACATACCAAATAGTCATTACCCAGGCCCTGATATTTGTGGAATAGCAATGGTGTCATGGACGTTGTTGGGAGGTTGTTGTGGGGGCGTGTTTACAGACTACAACAGATCTTGAAAGCAGGGGGAAAAAACAAAAGGCGGCCAAGGCCGCCTCTTTGCACAATTGCCGAATCAGCAATTAATTGTAGATGATCGCAGTACCGTGCAGTTTGTTGTCGCCGGTTGTTGAGATGATCTGGAATGATTTAGCGCCGGCTTCATCTGCTTTGGCTGCCAGCTTGTTTTCCAGGCTGGTCAGGTCGGAAGCACCACTGACGGTAACCACCCCGACTTTTTGCAGATCTGTCGGTTGAGCATTAACCAGGTCGGCGGCGAAGCTGCCGAAAGAGGCAGAAGCAAGTGCGATAGCAGCGATGGTGATTTTCAGGTTTTTCATGGTCTTATTTCCTATCTCAATATTCTGTACGATGTTTTTTCGTTGGGTCGTTAAATTAATTAGCGATCGATAATTTAATGTTAGACGCCTGTTCGGCGATTTGCAACTATTTTTTAATGTTCGTTAATTAATTTGTTTTTAGGCTTCTTCCGCCAAGAGGTCGGTTACGATCGTCTTGGCAGTGAATTACGTCTAACCTGCTGTTATTGATAGATTACTGCGGTTCCGTGAAGTTGGTTATTACCCCCGGCGCCAATGATGCGGAATGATTTTGCGCCAGCTGCATCCGCTTTGGCCGCCAAACTGGCTTCCAGTGAGCTGAGATCGGAAGCGCCGCTGACGGTAATCACACCGGATTCTTGCTGATCTGCCGGCTGGTTATGGACCAGATCAGCGGCGAAGCTACCGAAAGAAACCGAGGCCAGAGCAAGAGCTGCAAGAGTCATTTTTAAGTTTTTCATGATGTTATTTCCTATTCTAGGTGCGTAAACTGGGTTGATTACTCTGTGTCGTTATGATTACTTAACGATCGATAATTAAATGTTAATCGCTTCTCGACGGGAGCGCAATATTTTTTTATAATGATCGTTAATTTAATTCGTAAGCCCTGCTGCGGGGCAGGATAAGAGAGGGTCTATGAGTATCAATGAAGACGTCTGTGCCAAAAAAACGCGTGGCAGACCGAAACAGTTTGATCGTGACCGTGCGCTCGATAGCGCACTCGATCTGTTCTGGCGGCATGGTTATGAATCGACGTCGCTGTCCGATCTGGTTGAAGTGACCGGGGCTAAAGCGCCGACGCTCTATGCGGAGTTCGGCAACAAAGAAGGGCTGTTCCGCGCGGCAGTGGAACGTTATCTGCAAAAATACACCACTTGCACCAATCAGCTGTTGGAGCGGGATCTGCCGGTCGCTGAAATCGTTGAAGCCTATGTGCGTTCTTCGGCTGAAGTATTTACCGACCCGGATACGCCTTCCGGCTGCTTTATGGTGTGTGCGTCTGCGGCACTGTCGTCGTCGTCTGATGACGTCGCCGAGATGCTGCGTAAAAAACATCATTCGAATGAAGCCAGCCTGCGCGCGTGCTTTGACCGCAAGGTGCAGCAGGGGGAGTTGTTGGCGAAAACCGATACCGCGTTGTTGGCCAAATATATCGTTTGTACTGTCGAAGGGATGTCCGTTCAGGCGCGTGAAGGGGCAAGCCGTGAGGATTTATTCCGTTTGCTGGATGCATTGATGCTGGTGTGGCCGCGCCTGAGTCAGGTGGGCAATAAAGTCTAGGGCAGGGCGGGTGTCATTCAACAAGGCGAAAGGCCGCATTACTGCGGCCTTTGTGTGTATTACTGGTTAACGGGGATCACGGCGCCTTGGTATTTTTGGCGGATGAAGTCCTGAATCGCTTTGGAATGCAACACGTTTACCAGTGCCACAATCTCTGGTTTGTTAACGTCGGCTTTATGTACGGTGATGATGTTGGCATAAGGATTGTTTTCACCGCTTTCGACCGCGATTGGATCTTTGGTCGGATTCAGCCCGGCATCGATGGCGTAGTTGGCGTTAATCACTACCGCATCCCCTTCATCGTTGTTGTACATCTGCGGCAGTAACGCCCCTTCCACGTTTGCCAGGAACTTCAGATGTTTTGGGTTTTCCACCACGTCGGAGATACGCGCATCCACCTTGCTCACGCCCGGCTTCAGCTTAATCACGCCTTCCTTCTCAAAGATTGACAGAATTCTCCCCTCTTCTGCCACGGCGTCACGCATGATGATTTTGCCGTTGTCTGGCAGATCCTTCAGGCTTTTATACTTCTTGGAGTAGATGCCGATTGGTTCGATATGGATGGCACCGGCGCTGACAAAGTCGTAGCTTTTATCACCGGCATGGTCCTTCAGCACCGAATTCAGATAAGGCACATGCTGGAAATAGTTAGCGTCAATGTCGTGGCTGGCCAGCGCGGTGTTTGGCAGGATGTAATCCTGGAAAGGTTTGATCACCAGATCAATGCCTTCCTTCGCCAAAATCGGCTTCGCTTGCTCGAGGATTTCCGCGTGGGGCACATTGGATGCGCCGACCACCAGCTTGGTTTCCGCCGCTGCACCAAAAGACGCCAGTGCGGTCAGAGAGGCGAAAGCCAGCATCATCATTTGCTTTTTCATCATCATTATTCCCTGGTTATTTATCGTTTATCGAGCGTTGTTGTAATGGTGTCGCCGATGAATTGGATAACGAAAACGATCAGCAGGATCGTCAGCGTTGCCATCAGCGTTACGTCACCGTGATTGCGTTGAAAACCTTCCAGATAGGCCAAATTACCCAGACCGCCTGCACCAATCACCCCTGCCATCGCGGTATAGCTCACCAGCGCTATCAGTGTGACGGTAATGCCGGAAACCAATGCCGGAGAGGATTCCGGCAGCAGCACGCGGAAGATAATGGTGCTGGTTTTAGCGCCCATGGAGCGGGCCGCTTCGACGACCCCTTTATCCACTTCGCGCAGGCCAATCTCAACCAGCCGCGCGTAGAATGGCGCTGCGCCAACAATCAGCGCCGGCAGCGCAGCATCGGCCCCCAAAATGGTGCCGATCAGCGTCTTGGTAAATGGGATCAGCAACACGATTAAAATGATGAATGGGATAGAGCGGAACACGTTGACCAGTACTGAGATTAGCGAGTAGACGACGCGGTTTTGCAGCAGTTGCCCACGAGAGGTCAGGAACAAAAGCACGCCCAATACAATGCCAAGCACCAGCGTTGCCAACCCGGCAATGCCCGTCATGTACAGCGTTTCCCAGGTGGCGCTCAGCAGTTGGTCAATACGCAGGTGAGGGAACAGTGATTCAATCATGTTTAATGACCTCAACGGCGATTTCTTGTGTCTTCAGTAAGTTCAACATGCTGTCGATTTGCAGACAGTTGCCTTCGGCGTGGATATACAGCTCGCCAAAGGACCCATTCAGGGTTTGGCTAATTTTGCCGTGCAGGATGTTAATGCTCACCCTGTAGCGCAGGATCACCTCTGAAATCACGGCCTGATGGGTTTGTACGCCGACAAACGTCAATTTGAAGATTGCGCCTGGCAGATGTTTAGCGAGCAGGGGATTGAAGCTTTCCTCGGTCTCCTGATACTGCGAAACCTGCCTGACGAACTGTTGGGTAATCAACTGCTGTGGACGGGTGAAAACATCGATCACTGGGCCTTCTTCGACGATGCGGCCATTTTCCATGACGGCTACGCGGTGGCAGATTTTTCGTACCACGTGCATTTCATGGGTGATCAGCACAATAGTCAGGTTGAGTTTGCGGTTGATGTCCAACAGCAACTCAAGAATCGCATCGGTAGTCTGGGGATCGAGCGCCGAGGTGGCCTCATCGCACAATAAGACCCCTGGGTTATTGGCCAATGCGCGGGCAATGCCGACCCGCTGTTTTTGTCCGCCGCTCAGCTGTGACGGGTAGGCATCTTCACGGCCTTGCAGACCCACCAGCGCAATCAGTTCTGCCACGCGCGGCTTAATCTGTGCCTTGGGCACGCCGGCAATTTGCATTGAGAACGCGATGTTCTGGCTAACGGTGCGCGACCACAACAGATTGAAGTGCTGAAACACCATACTGATTTTCAGCCGCGCCTCGCGTAACGCGTTGCCTCTGGCACCGGCGATATCGAAACCGTCGACCTGAATACTGCCACTGGTGGGGGATTCCAACCCGTTAAGCAAACGGATGAGGGTGCTTTTACCTGCGCCGCTATAGCCAATAATGCCGTAGATTTGCCCGGCTTCTACCGCAAGGCTCACATCATCCACCGCGACAACGCGGCCCTGTGTGCTATCAAAAGTTTTGCAAACGTTCGAAAGAACGATCATAGAGAAGCGAATCCTTATTAATACATCACAGCATTCCGCCTGGAACGCGTAACACCGGACAGGGTTCGGTTTCTGGGGATAAGGGCAGGCGGGACGTCTGTTGCTGGTGAATACAGGGCAATCCTACCGGGGGTTGATAGTGACAGGAAGAATGTAAATTCTATTAGTTATTCTGATTTGATATATAAAATGATGAGCAGAAGTAATGGGAAAATGGCGGCCAGAACGCACGCTGACCGCTTGGACGTTATTTAACGTTTGGTCAGTTTCATGTGCAGTAACGGGAAAGGATTACCCTGACCGTCGAGCGCAGAGCGACCGGTAATTTCAAAACCGTAGTGGCGGTAAAAACCGCTGGCCTGCGGGTTTTGCTCATTGACGTCCAACTGCAATTCGTTATGCAACGATTCCGCGTGTGTCAGCAGCGCTTTACCAACGCCTTTGCCACGCTGCTCGGCATCGATAAACAGCATCTCTACCTTGTTGCCATCAAGCCCAATAAAGCCGCAAGGATGGCCTGGCCTATCTTCCGCCACCCAAACGTTGACCGAGGGCAGATAGTCGTTGAGTACCAACGGGTAAAGTTGAGCGATGTTTTCTTCAGTGAGAAAATGGTGAGTGGCGCGCACCGACCGCTGCCAAATCTCCGCCAGTTGCGCATTATCTTCCGCTGCGCGTGCTCTGATAGTGATCATAGAAATCCCCATGATTGAACCCACTTATTTTAAACGCGCCCCCACAGTTTGGCGACGGTCAGGGCGATAAAAGCTTCCAGTTTGGCTGACTGCCGCCGTTCCGGCAGATAGACCAAATGCATCGATCGCGGGTGTGGCCAATAGTCGGGTAACACCTGTATTAATCGGCCGGCGGCGATATCGTCATCCAGCAACATGTTGGCATGTAACACGACGCCAAAACCGGCTAACGCAGCGCGGCGCACCCCTTCGCCAGAGTCCATCCGCAGACGTGGCCTGACCGGCACGCTGACTTCCCCGTGTGGCCCCTGTAATCGCCAAACGTGGTTGCCCTCCCACTGGCTGAAACCGAAACAGCTGTGCGTACTAAGCTGTTCAGGCCGCGTTGGTACGCCGTGCTGTGCCAAATAGTCTGGCGAAGCTGCCAATGTCATGCGGTAATCGGGCAAGGCTCGTGCGACCAGGCCGTCATCCGCTACTGGCCCAATGCGAAACGCGGCTTCGTAACCTTCCTCAATCAAGTCCACTTTGCGATCTGATAGCACCACTTCGGCTTCTACTTCCGGGTGCTGCTGGAGGAATTCGGTCAGGATTGGCGTTAAAACGCGGTTGCCAAAGGTGACGGGGGCACTGATGCGCAGCAGGCCACTCGGGGAACTCAACAGGGCTCGTGCACTTGCTTCGGCGGCGTCGGCATCGGCCAGCAGGCGACGGCAGCGTTCATAGAACACCCGGCCGGCCTCGGTCAGCCCTTGCCGGCGGGTGGTACGGTTGAGCAGCGGTGCATTCAGCCGTTGTTCCAGGTGGCGGATATGTTTGCCTACCATGGTTGGGGAGATAGCCATCTCCTCGGCGGCGGCGACAAAACTGCCTTTTTCCACGACGCGAACAAACACCGCCATGCTGGTTAACCGGTCCATTATAAACCTCGGGTGTTTTCTGAATGCGCTGTGGGCCACTGTGCTTGATTATAGCGCTTTGCGATAATCATTCTATCGACCGTCAGTGCGTTATTGGCGGAAATTTCCCGGAGCAGCAACATGCATGCATTAGCGTTTGAACAATTTGGCGGGCCAGACGTGCTCGAATACCTTGAACTGCCGACGCCTGCGGTACCGGCGGGTGCTGTCCAGGTGCGAATGGGGGCTGCCGGGTTGAATTTTGCTGACATCTACCGTCGCAAGGGCAATTACGTGCTGCACGGCAATCCGCCACATATTGGCGGTTACGAAGGTGTGGGCACCATTATTGCCGTGGGTGAGGGTGTCGAAGGTTGGCAGATCGGCGAGCGAATCGGTTTTGCCGATGTGCCTTTCTGCCATGCTACGCGCATCAATGTGCCGATAGAACATGCATTACGGCTGCCGCAGGCGCTAAGCGACGTAGAAGCCGCGTCTATTTTGTTGCAGGGACTCACGGCGCAGTATCTGATAAATGACAGCGTGCAGGTTAAGGCAGGCGATCGCGCGCTGGTGCATGCAGCGGCGGGGGGCGTTGGGCAGATCCTGACTCGCATGCTGGTTGCACGCGGCGCGCAGGTTTACGCCGTGGTGTCTTCAGCACATAAGCAACAGATTGCGATGAATAACGGCGCAGCGGCGGCCTTCACCTATCAGCAAGACTGGGTTGCACAAATTGCCGCATTGACCGACGGCGGCGTGGAGTACGGTTTTGATTCGGTGGGTATCACGTTGCAACAGAGCATTGACGCACTGCGCCCCGGTGGCCGAGTGGTGACTTTTGGCATGGCGGGCGGCGAGGCACCGGCAATTTCGGCTTACAGCTTGATGATGGACTCCAAAGGCGTGGTCGGTGGCGATCTTTGGACATATCTCAACAGTGGCGAAGCGCGGCGTGAACGTGCCGAGCGCTTGTTCAGCAGTTGGCAGAACGGCGAATTTGCTGTGCCGCATATCGAAACCTTCCCACTGAGCGACGGGGCCGCGGCTCATCGCCGTCTGGAGGACCGTAGCTTTGCCGGCAAAATTGTCTTGCTCAACGATCGCGACCCGCAGAGTTAAAAGCGCCTCCCCACGACGTGCTACACTGACCGCCGAAACGTAAGCGGGGTCAGCGGAATGGAAGTCATACGCGCAGCAATAGAAAAGCAGGTAATCAGTCTGACCGGGCTGGCACTCGGCGGTATCGATTTTGAGAATCCGCCGGGCGATCCGGGCCTGTTTGGGCCACAGTCGGTCATCTGGCGGGTGCACAGTGATTTCACCTCAATGCTGTGCGGCGGCGTCAGCGCCTTATTGTTGCAGATGCTGCACCCCTTGGCGCTGGCCGGGGTGTGGGATCATTCCAACTTCCGTGACGATATGCTTGGACGTTTGCGCCGCACCAGCCAGTTTGTCTCCGTCACCACCTTTGGCCCTACCGCAGAGGCCGAACGGCTGATCGCCAAAGTGAAAGCGATTCATCTGAAGGTCAACGGAATTAGCAGCGATGGCAGGCCTTATGCCGCCAGCGATCCTGACTTGCTCACGTGGGTACACGTGGTGGAAAGCAGCTGTTTTTTGGCCAGCCATTTGCGCTACCACAACCCTCATCTTCCTTGCAATCAGCAAGACCGTTATTACGGTGAAACGGCGCGCGTAGCCGCTGCCTTGGGTGCACGCGATATTCCAACCACCTGTGTGGCGGTGGAGGACTACCTGCAACGGATGCGGCCTCAGTTGGTGTGCGATGAACGCACGCGGGAAGTGGCGCGCATTCTGCTGGCCGCCCCGGCACCGAGCACGCTGGCGCGGCCTTTTGGTGCCCTGGTGATGCAGGCAGGCATCGATCTATTGCCGGATTGGGCACAACGGCAGTTTGGTTTTGAACCCGGTGTATTGCGCCAGCGGCTGGTACGCGTCGGTACCGCCGGCGTCGGTAAAGTGCTGCGCTCCTCAATGCGCAACGGGTCCTATCAGCGAGCCTTACGCCGAATTGGCCGGTCTGTCTGAGCCATCACACCCTATAATTGTCATCAAGAATCCCAGGTTTAGGACCACTTTTGAGACTTTTACGGGTGATCCGGCCGTTAATGCGCTTTACACTGGGCATAAGCCAATTTCCATTTTATTTAGCGTGCAGCAATTATTCTGCACCTCGACCCTATTTGAGGTTATATGAACGAGTCACACGTACTTGCTGAAGTCAGTAATGAGAACCAGACGCTGGTGGCGGTGGTTCAGCAAGATCATCGGGCTGCCTATTTTTATATTTATCCCTCAGAACAAGAAAGCGAACGTTTTCAGGTGCGTGCGTGCTGGTTACGTAACCTGGCGGCGGCCCCGCAGCAAGAAGACAGCGCAGCGCTGGCGCTGGGTCAGCCACCGATGCTGGCGGCCGAGTTTTGCCGTAATCTGGAAGGCGAAGCGCCATTGAATCCAGAAGGATTGATGGTGGTCTGGACAGAGAGTGATGACGGTGCGGCGCTGTGGTATTACGGTCAATTGTTGGCGGTGATCCCCGGCTGGAGTCTGTATATCGACCATTCGGTGTGTTATTCCGCCAGCTGTATCAAAGAGAGCCCGTTGGCTTATCCACTTGGCTCCGCGTCGACCAATACTCAGTATGCGCTGGCGGAAAATACCCGTCAGTTCTGGCGTAGCTGGCAGCGTGAAGAAGGCAACCCGTGGCCAAAAATGCAGAGCGATTATCAGGCGCGTTACGAGCAGCATTTTGGCCCTTCGGTGAAATACTATGCCATCGATCAGGGCAAATGGCCGCCGATGGCCATTACTCAGCATGAACGTGAGGGTATCTACTATTTTCTCACCATGGGCGTCAGCATCCGGCCGATGCCGTGGGTGGAAATCCTGTTTAATGACGACGCGTCCCGCTATCGCCGTATGGAAATGGGCATCGCCATCGATGGTCAATACATGAACGAAGAGAATGCGGTACAGATGGCCAGCGCATTGGCCGGGTTTGCTCATGCGCCTTGGGCGAAAATTACCTGGTTTGGTGAAGGGCATACTTTGGAGTCTGACGTTGCGCCGCAGGGTTATGAGGGCTACGTGCTGTCTTCGTCGTTTTATCCGTACAGCGAGCATCTGAGTTTGCCTAAGCAGTATGGCGACCCGGTCAATATTTTCTGGGCCAGCCCGGTCTTTGAAGCGGAGCGTTTGTTGGCGCATGCCACGCCGAATGGGGGCCATGAGTTGGTGAATAAGCTGCGTGAGCAGGGGGTTGACCATATCTTCCGCCCGCGCCAACCGGTATGCTAACTTCCGATTCTATTCACGGGGGTTATCATGAAGTCAGCGCTGTTGATTATTGATGTGCAGAAAGGGCTGTTTACGCCGCCGCCGGCAGATGCCGAGGCCACGATCGATCGTATTAACACCTTAAGCGCCAGTGCCCGCCAGGCTGGCGTCCCGGTTATTTTCATTCAGCATCAGACCGCAGGCGATGAATTGGCTCATGGCAGTGAAGCCTGGCAGATTGACCCGCGCTTGCAGGTGAACGACGCCGACCATCGGGTGGCAAAAACCACGCCGGACTCATTCCTGCGCACCGGGCTTGGCCCACTGTTGGTTGCCAATGGCGTGTCGCATCTGGTTATCTGCGGTTATTCCACCGAGTTTTGCGTAGATACCACCACCCGCCGCGCGGCAGGATTGGGGTATCCCGTTACCCTGGCGGCCGATGCGCATACCAGCCATGACAAAGCGCATGCCACCGGCCAGCAGATTCGCGATCATCACAATGCCACCCTGTCTTGCATCAAAAGTTTCGGCGTACTGATCGATGCACTGCCGACGGCAGAAATTCGTTTCTGACTGCTTTTAAGCTCCCTGGCATGCTTCGGTTATTGACAACATTTATACCGGGGCGTACCGTAAAAACATGAATATACCGATGCACTCTATTTGCAGCCAGTCCTGGTGGCGCCTCTTCTAAAGGCGGCACGGGTATTCACACCTCTTTTTAATGCCGCCGGTTCTGGCGGCATTTTTATTGCGTTGATCCGGTGGTGTCTTTACTTTCAGGAGCAATGCAATGAGCTACACCATTCTGACCGGCGACCGCCCAACCGGATCTCTACATTTAGGCCACTACGTCGGATCGCTGCGCCAACGCGTTGAGCTGCAACATCAGCATCAGCAAACGGTATTGGTAGCCGATTTACAGGGGCTGACCGATAACGGCAGCGATCCGCAAAAAATCAGCACCAACGTGCTTAATCTGGTGGCTGATTACCTGGCTGTCGGTATCGACCCGCACAAAACCACGATTTGCCTGCAATCTGCACTGCCGGCGCTGGCCGAATTAACGATGTATTACCTCAATCTGGTCAGCGTGGCGCGGCTGGAACGCAACCCGACAGTAAAAAGTGAAATTATCGAAAAAGACTTTTCCCGTAGCCTGCCCGCGGGCTTTCTGGTTTATCCGGTCAGTCAGGCGGCAGATATCACGGCTTTTGGCGCCACCCATGTTCCCGTCGGCGAAGATCAACTGCCTATGCTGGAGCAGACCAACGAAATTGTGCGGCGTTTCAATCGTATTGTCGGCCGAGCGGTATTGACGGAATGCCAGCCTTTGCTGAGTAATGTGAGCCGCCTGCCGGGCTTGGACGGGCAGGGCAAGATGTCAAAATCGCGTGGCAATACCATCACCCTGGGTGCCGATGCCGACCAGGTGCATAAGGCGGTAATGAGCATGTTTACCGATCCAGGCCACCTGAACGTCAAGGATCCTGGCCGGGTTGAAGGCAATATGGTGTTCACCTACCTGGATGCTTTCTGTGAAGATACGGCGTTGGTGGCAGAGCTGAAAGCGCATTACCGCCGTGGTGGGTTGGGGGACATGAAAATCAAACGCCTGTTGGAAGATTGTCTGCAAAGTCTGCTGGAGCCGATCCGCACCCGACGCGCAGAATACATGGCCGACAAGGGGGAGTTGCTGCGCATTCTGCAACAGGGCACCCAACGTGCCGACCAGTCCAGCCGACAAACGCTGGGACAGGTGAAGGCCGCGTTGGGGCTGGATTTCTTTACGCTGAATTGAACATTCCCCCCTCGACAATAAGAGGGGGGATGGGTCAGGCTGCCTCCTCAACAATCGGGTGTTTAACCACGAAGATATAAGACAGTGCACCGATGACGGTGAAGCAGGAACACAGCGTGAGCGCCAGACTGAAAGAGTGAGTGGTATCCAGGATCCAGCCGGTGACGACCGGCGCGAACGAGGCAAAGATAAAGCTGGCGAAGTTTTGAATGCTACCCACTGAGGCGGTCATACGTGAAGTGACCGCGACGTGGATCAGGCCCCAGCAGGAGGTACCGGCAAAGTGGATACAGAACAGCGCCATGCCGATTAATAACACCGCACTGTAGGTCGTGGTGGCTTGAGCAACGACGGCGGTAAAGGAAGCGGAAAGCAGCATGCCTGCGACGATGCATATTTTACGGCTTTTAAGCGGAGCCATGCCGCGGCGCACCAGAAAATCGGTGACGAAACCATTCGACAACATACCGGCGGCACCAAACAGAAAAGGGATGGCACTCATCAACCCGGTGCTTTTTAGATCCAGATGATAGGTGGTTTGCAGATAGCCCGGCAGCCAGGCCAGGTATAGCCAAGCGGTATAGTTGATGCCGCTAAAGCCAATCATCATGCCCCACATGGTGCGGTTCCTGAATAGCGCCCGCCATTCGCGGAAGTTCATCGGCTCTGGCCGTGTTCTGACGCTGCCGGCGTTCAGATAGGCCTGTTCTTGAGCGCTCAGACTGACGTCCTGTCGGTTGCGGTACAACATGTACCAGCCTATCGACAGTGCGATCCCCAGCACGCCGATAGTGATAAACATGCCGCGCCAGCCGAAGGCCAACATCATGGCTGTCAGGATCGGCGGGCTCACCGCCAGCCCAATGGTTGAGGCGGCATTGAAAATCCCCATGGGCATACCGCGATCTTTGATGTTGAACCAGTCATTGATCACTTTCACCCCACAGGGGTTCATCGGCGCTTCACCTATCCCCAACCCGATACGCACCCAGATAAACTGCGTGAAGTTATGGATCATGCCGGACAGCGTTTGGAACACCGACCAGACAAACATGCCAATGCCCAGCATGATACGCGGGCCTTTTCGGTCCAGTAAGAGGCCGCAGGGCAACTGGGCGATACCGTAGGCCAAGGAAAATGCCGATAGCAGTAAACCAATTTCGGTCCCGCTCAGGCCCATTTCTTCCCGGATGGTGGAGTTCGCCACTGAGAGAGAACTGCGGTCAAGAAAGTTTATTATTGCGGCCATAAATAACAGGATCATGGCCGTGGTTTGAATTTTTTTTATTTTTGCTGAGCGAACCAGCATTCCTTCAGGTGGCATCGGAATTATGTGGTCGGAATAGGTTTCGGGCTGTTCCTTTCCGGTAGTTATCGTATTACTTCTTTCCATTCAGTCCTCCAGAATTTCGCATTAATAATATTTATTATTCCGGGTGTTCCCCTGGACAGTATTTTAATGAAGGCATTAGCAGGTGGTCGGCAGTAAGCCTAGAGGGAGAAATATTTTGGTGGGCTGTTTTGTCACGGTTCCGTGCTGCAGTTACTACTTTGCTGTTCTTTATCGGTTCTAAATGGCGTAGTGATGCTTTTTATTAATAAAAAACATCACGGTTTGTCATGGTAACGTTTGATTGATTGAACGGATCATCGACTGCTTGGCCGTATCCAGATGGCGATGCAGGCCGTTGATCGCCTCTTGATCATTGCGGCAGATAAGTGCACTGAGAATGGTCATATGTTCTTCAATTGCCACGATATTGCGTTGTTTAAGATCGGTTTCATCCCATTGATAATGGAAGTGGAAAATCACCGAAATGATCTCCAAAGATTGATTGAAGAACGGATTATTAGCGGCTGAGAGAATCAAGCCGTGAAAATCGCGATCCAATTGGGAGAACAGGCGGTAGTTGTCGCTGATGTTTTCCCGCAGCTGGCGGTGGCGGCTCAGTAGCTCTTTCGCCTGCAACCAGCGAGCATCCTGTGCCGGAAGGTTGATAAAGTGGGACAGAGCGTGCGTTTCCAGCATCTGCCGTAGTTCAAAAAGTTGCTCGGCATAGCGCTGGTCAAACTTCTTCATGCTCCATTGCCCGCGCTTGACGCTATCGATCAGATTATACCGACTAAAATGCAGCAAAAATTCCCGCACCACCACAGGACTCACGTTGACTGCACGCGATAGCTGGAGTTCGGTGAAGGTATCTCCGGCACGGAGTTGTTTCTGATTGATCATCTGATAAAACGCTTTTTCGAACCTTTGGCCTTGTTCGTCCAGGGAGGCTCTTTGGCAGTCGAAACCGTCCTCTGCTGCAGGTTGGCGCAAAATGACGTAGTCATCGCCCACCTTTTCCAGTACGCCGCGCTGGAAAAAATGCGTTAGCGTATGGCGCACCGTGGTGCGGCTGATGTTGTACATTTCGGCCAGGGCTGCCTGAGAAGGAAGCGGAGAGCGCAGGTGACCATTATTGATACCGTCGATCATCTGGTTAACGACATTGTGGCGCAGGTTTTGGGTTCTGCTCATGGTGAGTCTCGGATGTTTTTTATCTATTTAAAACCAATTTAAAGCGGTTTATTTTGTACTGCCTCACAGATTTTATTTCCGGCTTAATATCGCAGAGGCATTTTGTTTAATAACGTTCCCAACGATCTAAGGGGACGCCATGAAAACAATGAAGGTATTAGTGTGTGAACAGCCCAAAAAATTAATTTATCAACAACGCCAGACACCCGTACCTGCGGATACGGAGGCGGTGATAAAAATGATTACCGTCGGTATTTGTGGAACGGATATTCATGCTTGGTCTGGTCATCAGCCCTTCTTTAGCTATCCGCGGGTTTTGGGCCACGAAATATGCGGTGAAATTGTTAGCTTGGGGAATAAAACCACAGGTTGGCGACTGGGGCAGCGTGTCGCGGTAATACCGTATCTTTCGTGTCATCATTGCGGTGCTTGCCTGAGCGGCAAAACCAACTGCTGTGAGAATATTTCGGTGATTGGGGTGCATCAGGATGGTGGTTTCAGCGAATACCTCAGCGTGCCGGTAAATAATCTGCTGGCGGTGGATGACGTAGCGCCAGAGGCGGCAGCGCTTATCGAGCCGTTTGCTATCAGTGCGCACGCGGTGCGTCGTGCCACTGTGGCGCCGGGTGATCATCTGCTGGTGGTGGGGGCCGGGCCTATCGGGTTGGGGGTGGCGGCGATTGCCAAAGCCGACGGTGCACGGGTGGTGGTCGCCGATACCCGCGATGAACGGCGCCAGCATGTCGAACAAGCATTGCAACTGCCCACATTGAACCCGCTGGATGATCGGTTTGAAACGGCATTGCGCGCGCAGTTCGGCGGTATGCTGGCGGCTAAAGTGATTGATGCGACCGGGAGCCAACAGGCAATGAATAATGCCGTTAACCTTATTCGCCACGGTGGCAGCATCATCTTTGTCGGGTTGTTCAAAGGGGACCTGCAGTTCCCAGATCCTGAGTTCCATAAAAAAGAAGCCACCCTGATGGGCAGCCGCAATGCGACCGAAGAGGATTTCGTCAAAGTCGGCCGCCTGATGGCGGCAGGGAAGATCACCGCTGAAATGATGTTGTCCCATCACTTTGATTTTGACGGCATGGCACAGGCTTACGAAGCGCAGGTGATCAACAACCCTCAGCTCATTAAGGGGGTCATTCACTTTTAATCGTCCAACCGGGAAATGGCGTTATGCGTCATTTCCTAGCCATAAAACCATCATCCCGTTGTCACAAAGTTATTCGTTAATAGGTGCCCATAATGATTAGCCACTGAAACCAGAGAAATCATATGGCTCAGGCACTGTTAAAACTTGCACCGACTGACTTTCCAGGGCAACAACCGATCCCCTCTCGCAAGGTGTTATCGGTAAAAGGCTTAGGTAAAGCGTATAAATCTCAGCAACAGGTGCTGGACGATATCAACTTCGACCTGCACGCGGGTGAGTTTGTGGCGGTGATCGGGCGTTCCGGCGCCGGTAAATCCACGTTGCTTCATACCCTGAACGGGACGATCCCTTCGAGCTGTGGTGAGATGCTGCACTTTGAAGACGACGGCATCGCGCAGGATATCGCTCAGCTTTCCGCCCGTCAGATGCGTCAGTGGCGTGCCCGTTGCGGCATGATCTTCCAGGACTTCTGCCTGGTACCGCGGTTGGATGTAATGACCAACGTGTTGTTGGGCCGTCTGAGCCACACCTCTACCCTGAAATCCTTCTTTAAAGTGTTTGATGACGCCGACCGTGCACGCGCTATCGAACTGTTGCAATGGCTCAATATGCTGCCGCATGCATTACAGCGTGCCGAGAACCTGTCAGGTGGCCAGATGCAGCGCGTGGCTATCTGTCGTGCGCTGATGCAAAACCCCAAAATTCTGCTGGCCGATGAGCCGGTGGCGTCACTCGATCCGAAAAACACCCGTCGCATTATGGATGCGCTGCAAAAAGTCAGTGAAAACGACATTGCGGTCATGGTGAACCTGCATTCGGTCGAGCTGGTGAAAGAATATTGCACCCGGGTGATCGGCATTGCCCAGGGCAAGATCGTGTTTGACGGGCACCCTTCGCAATTGAACGAACGGATACTGCACCAGTTGTATGGCGAGGACGCCAATCAGATCCATTGAGTATTTATTCACTTTTACCTTTACACACACAAGGCATCGTAATGAAAAAAGTATTGAGTCTGACCACCCTGATGGCCGGCGCGATGATGGTCTTTAATGCGACGGCAGCGGACGCCCCTAAAGTACTGAACCTGGGGATTCTCGGCGGGCAAAACGCCACTCAGCAGATCGGTGATAACCAATGCGTGAAGCAGTTCCTGGATAAGGAACTGAACGTGGATACCAAGCTGCGCAACTCTTCTGACTATTCCGGTGTGATTCAGGGCCTGCTGGGCGGCAAGATTGACCTGGTGCTGAGCATGTCACCGTCGTCATTTGCGTCGGTGTATATCAAAGATCCGAAAGCGGTGGACATTGTCGGCATCGCGGTTGATGACGTTGATCAGTCACGCGGTTACCACTCGGTTGTGATCGTTAAAGCGGGCAGCCCGTATAAAAAACTGGAAGACCTGAAAGGTAAGGCGGTGGGGTTCGCCGACCCGGATTCCACGTCCGGCTTCCTGATCCCAAACCAGGAATTCAAGAAACTGTTCGGCGGCACGGTCGACAACAAATACAACAACACGTTCTCTAGCGTCACCTTCTCTGGCGGCCATGAGCAAGACGTTCTCGGTGTGTTGAATGGTCAGTTCGAAGGCGCAGTGACCTGGGCGTCGATGATCGGCGACTACAACACCGGTTACACCAGCGGTGCATTCACTCGCATGATCCGTATGGATCATCCAGACCTGATGAAACAGATCCGGATTATCTGGCAGTCGCCGTTGATCCCCAATGGCCCGATCCTGGTCAGCAACGCGCTGCCGGCTGAATTCAAAGCCAAAGTTGTCACTGCGATCAAGAAGCTGGATAAAGACGACCACCAGTGCTTTATCAAAGCGATGGGCGGCAAACAGCACATCGGCGACACCACGCTGGCGGAATACCAGAACATCATCGATATGAAGCGTGAGCTGACTAAAGGCGACCGTTAATACTGCCGGGGTTCGGCCTGTCTGAACCCCGTTGAATAACTCACGTCGGAAGCCAATACCCAATAGATTTCACATCGCAGGTAGGCGGCAACTGAGTGAGGCCTCAGGAGCTTGGCCTCACCAAGTGACTGGGGTGAGTGAAGGCAGTCAACACCCCTGCGATTTGAAAGATGAAGGGTATATTTTGAATAAAGATTTTGCGCACTATTACCAGCAAGTCCGCAGTAAACAAAAACGCGAGACGTTGATCTGGTCGCTCGGTCTGGTGGTGCTCTATCTGGGTGCCGGCAATATCGCCGAGTTCAATTTGCACACCGTCTGGGTGTCTATCCCTCATTTCTTTGATTACCTGGCAGAAACTATTCCAACATTGCATTGGTCGTCGCTGTTTGCCGATAGCCATACCGAAGGGTCATTTGCCTACTGGGGCTATCGACTGAACATCCAATTGCCGCTGATTTGGGAAACGTTGCAATTGGCACTGGCGGCGACCATCCTTTCCGTACTGGTGGCCGGCGTATTGGCATTTCTGGCGGCCAATAACACCCATAGCCCAGCAACGTTGCGCATGGCGATCCGTACGCTGGTGGCATTTTTGCGCACCATGCCAGAATTAGCCTGGGCGGTTATGTTTGTCATGGCCTTCGGCATCGGTGCCATTCCGGGCTTTTTGGCTTTGGCGCTGCATACTATCGGTAGCCTGACCAAACTGTTTTATGAGTCGATTGAAACGGCATCCAACAAACCCGTACGCGGTCTGGCAGCCTGCGGCGCGACGCCGCTGCAACGCATGCGTTTCGGCATGTGGCCACAGGTGAAGCCGGTATTCCTGTCTTACAGTTTTATGCGGCTGGAGGTTAACTTCCGTCAGTCGACCATTCTTGGACTCGTGGGGGCGGGCGGCATCGGTCAGGAACTGATGACCAATATCAAACTCGATCGCTATGACCAGGTCAGTATGACGCTGTTGCTGATTATCGTGGTGGTTTCGTTGCTGGATTACGCCTCCGGTGAGCTACGCAAACGGGTCGTGGAGGGGAAAAAATGATGTCAGCACCAAGCATCTCGGCTGAAAAGCTGCAGACACTCAAACAAGAACACCCAGAGATTTTCTCACAGCAACGCCGTTACCTGCGTACTGTTGGTATCATCGCTGCAGCTATCGTTTTGTATTATCTATTTTTCTTCCAGTTTTTTGGGATCTCCTGGCCGCAGTTTATTAACGGTTGCCAACAGCTCGGCCGCTACTTTATGCGTATGTTCGTTTGGCATGATTTTGTTAATTGGCCGTTTATGTACTATTTCCAGCAAATCTTCATCACTATCGGCATTGTGTTCGCCGGGACGATTACCGCGTCATTGATAGCCTTGCCGCTGTCGTTCTTTGCTGCGCGTAACGTGATGTCGACGCCATTGCTGCGGCCGCTCTCCGTGGTGGTACGTCGTCTGCTGGATATTCTGCGCGGTATCGACATGGCAATTTGGGGGCTGATTTTTGTACGCGCCGTCGGCATGGGGCCGTTGGCCGGGGTGCTCGCGATCGTGATGCAGGACGTTGGGTTACTCGGCAAGCTGTATGCTGAAGGCCATGAAGCTGTGGAGAAATCCCCAAGCCGGGGCCTGACGGCAGTCGGTGCCAACGGTCTGCAGAAACACCGTTACGGTATCTTTACCCAGTCGTTCCCCACTTTCCTGGCGCTCAGCCTGTATCAGATTGAATCCAATACCCGCTCCGCAGCGGTACTGGGGTTCGTTGGGGCAGGGGGTATTGGTCTGGTGTATGCGGAGAACATGCGCTTGTGGAACTGGGATGTCGTGATGTTCATCACCTTGATCCTGGTGGTCGTGGTGATGATTATGGATAAAGTGTCCTCGATTCTGCGTAATAAATACATCATTGGCGAAGATATTCCGCTGTATCAGCAAAAAAGCCAAATCGATTGAGAAACCCCGCTCTGATCCCTATACTGCCGCACATATTCAACTGTGCGGCCCTACCCGTCATACTTGAAGCTGCCTCTTTGTTGGCTGCATTTTTGCGCCCCAGTCACATAGTTATCTATGCTCCTGGGGACTTACAAACTTGCCGCCGCGATGCAACTCCAATTATTTTGGGTATAGGTGTATTTTCATTTCACACTGCGCGCAGTTCTTCCGGTTTACAAGCTAAAGGCAATTCTATGATCAACAATGACGTGCTGCGCAGCGTGCGCTACATGCTGAGTATTAACGACGCGAAAATGGTTGAGATTATCAAATTGGATAATTTCGACGTTGCTGTCTCGGCGATGGGTGCTTACGTCATCAAGGAAGGTGAGCCCGGTTTTGAAAACTGCCCGGACGACGTCATGGCGCATTTCCTGAACGGTCTGGTGTACTTCAAGCGCGGTAAAGATGACAAATTCCCTGCGCCGGAGGTTGAACTGCCGATTACCAACAATTTGGTGTTGAAAAAGCTGCGCGTGGCGTTTGAGTTGAAAGATACCGACATGCACGAGATCTTTACCGCCGTTGATTTCCGCATCTCCAAGCCGGAACTGAGCGCGCTGTTCCGTAAAGAAGGCACCAAAAACTTCCGCCCGTGCGGCGATCAGATGCTGCGTTACTTCCTTAAAGGCTTAGCGCAACGCCTTCGCAGCGTATAATCCTGCCCTGGCTTTCCGATCCCCAGGCAAGGCAGGGGCGTTGCCTATCGCGCCCGCATTCCAACGCCAACAATCTGTTGGCGTTGTGGTTTTAAACAGACACTTAAATGCGCTTTAGTGCCTTAAAAGCTGCTCCAATTTTCATCATTATCCTCAGCAATCGCTTTTACCTTAGGTGCGACAATCGCCTGTGGCTGAATGCGAGTCACTGAAGGGGTCGGCGTAGAGAGTTTGAAAAGAGACACGGTTTGGTTTAATTGATTGGCTTGATCTTCCAGTGCGCTGGCAGCGGATGCCGATTGTTCAACCAGCGCGGCGTTCTGTTGAGTCACCTTATCCATTTCGTTAACTGCCTGCGCAATTTGCGCGATTCCACGGCTCTGCTCCTCAGACGCATTTGAGATTTCCTGCATGGTTTCTGTCACCTGACCAATGGCAGTAACAATTTCCGTCATGGCGCCACTGACGTTCTCCACCAGATCGTTGCCTTGATCGACGCGTAGCACGGAGGTGTCAATCAGTGTTTTAATCTCTTTGGCAGCCTGGGCACTGCGTTGTGCAAGGTTACGAACTTCGCCGGCAACAACGGCAAAACCGCGGCCTTGTTCACCCGCCCGAGCCGCTTCGACTGCCGCATTGAGTGCCAAAATATTGGTTTGGAAGGCGATGCCGTCGATGACGCTGGTGATATCGCCAATTTTGCGTGAGCTGTCGGCGATATCGCTCATGGTGACGACCATTTTACGGGTGATCTCGCCGCCATTGACCGCACTTTGCGAAGCGCGTTTCACTAGCGAGGTGGCAGCGCCGGCACTCTCTGCGTTGTTCTTCACCGTAGCAGAGAGTTGTTCCATGCTGGCTGCCGTTTCTTCCAGTGAACTTGCCTGTTCTTCAGTACGGCTTGAAAGATCGTTGTTACCGGCGGCAATTTCTTGCACACCGGTGTAAATGTTTTGCGTTCCTGCACGGACGGCGCTGACCGTATTTGCTAGCTCGTTACGCATATTGACAAGACCCTGCATCAGAGTGCCAATTTCGTTATTTCCACTGGCATTGATTTTAATTGCCAAATTACCCCGTGCAATTTCGGCCTGGTAATCGATAATCTGATTAATTTTGTTCAGTACATATTTTCTGATCCAGACCAATACAGCCCCGGTCAACAGAATAAAAATTAAAATAAACGTAAGCGATAAAGGCACCATTTGGCGATAGCTGGCCTGTGCCGCCGCAGCTGCCGGCGTAATAATATCGTTGGCCACGTAGGCAGACGTATCGTCAAGTGCGGACATAAAGTGCGTCGCCGAGCTATTGTGCATAACGGACTGGAAACGGATGAGATCACCGTCTTCCAGACTGATAATTAATTGAAGCAGATCGTCGCGCGCTTTGTCATACAGTGTCTTTACGTTTTTGGTCCGTTCGCGATCGCTCTGGTCAGAAAGGGAGAGTTGATAAAACTGCTCCATCAGTTTATCAACGTCTGTAAGACGTTGACGCAGTTGGCCAAGGGATTTTTTTGCGTTGCTGTTTTGCGGTTGCATACTGAGCATCAGTGCGTCTTTAAGCACCTCTTCGCGGATCTCGGTAACGGATGCGTAGACATTATCCATTGCCATAATTTGATTAAAGCCAGAAGATATTTGCGTAAGGCGATTATTTGTACCTGAAGCATCCAGAATGCTCCACACGCCGGAAAATATCTGAATAATACAGAATAGGGTTAAAATTCCCATTAATCCGTGGGAGATTTTTAATCGTTCAAACATAGCACAACCTGAAAATTTCAATTGAATGTCAGTGCAGCAAATAGCGTTCTTTTGCCGCGGAAAGTGCTGTTTGTTTTCGGCAGGATGAGATAAAACTTTAACGATTAATCATATTCTGATTCTGGCAATGTTTTTAACTTTCTGTTTTTAATTGAAACATAAATATAACACCTCTTGGCGTGAGACCTATTATCCAAAAAAATATGTGCAAGTGGCAGTGATATCACGCAGAAAACGGCACTGAAATACGGCAAAAGCGCGTGTCCCTTGATCCTTCACCGTTATTAATCCTGTTTCTATTTCTGTTCGGGTCATTCGGGGAAAGCGTCAGACATTTTCCCCTTATAACAGGCTAGTCAGGGGCGGTGGGGGCAGCTGTAGACACCCCCAGTAACTGCTGCGCCAACGCTTGTGCATGTTGTGCCACTTGGGGTAACCCCATCAGCTCACCGAAACGGCCACGGGCGGCGGGGCCGACGACGTAAAGACGATCGTTGCTCTGATGCTGGCGGTTAATCGGCCGGGAGCAGGCATCGACCCAAATGCCTAATGCCAGCGGATCGGGCTGGATGACCCCTTCAGTGGTGAGCTGCTTTAGCAAAGCATCACTTTGCAACAGCGCGCCGTGCGCCGGGCCGGTTGTGACAATCAGCTTATCCACCACGCGCGTTTGTGTTGTTACATGGCCACGCGCTTTTAGGGTCAGAGCAAGGGCAGCGTTATCCACGGAGACGTGTTTTAGGTTGGCGGCCAGCACCTCGAGTTGCCCTTTTTGCTGCATGTCTGTCAGCACATCGCTGACCTGTGGCGCGATGCGATAACGATGCACGTCCCACCATGGGCGCAGATGGCGCAGAAAACGCCGTTGCTCTTGCAGTGACCACTGCTGCCAAATCTGCTGACCGTTAAGGCGAATGTCATCCAGCACCAATTGCCAGGGCTGATGGTCTGCATTGGCCAGCATGACTTCCTGCCGGACTCGTCGCAACCACCCACGGGCCGTCGCTGCTTGCGGACGCCGGTAATCAAGTTGGCGAGCGGCATAGTCACCGCTCAGGTTTGGACGGGGGAGCTGACCGCGGCGTGAGAAAGCCAGAATCGGTCCACGATGCCCCTGCCGATGCAGCGAGGCAACCACATCGGACATGGTCAAACCGGTGCCGATGATCGCGACCCGGTCATTGTTTTTCACCTTCGCCAGGGCTTCCGTCAACCACGGATTGGCGATCAATCCTGGATGATCTTTCAGCGCCTGTTGAAGCTGTTTCGGTACGGCAGGTGGTGGGTGGCTGATGGCCAGCACCACGTCATCCGCAGGATAGGTATTCCCGGAAGCCGTCAGCACGACACCATGACGCAATGCCACCGCGTACTCCTGGACGTGGACGATCTCTACCGCAGAGCGGGTTAGCGCGCTGGCCAGTTTTTCGGCGATGTAACGGCCAAACTGCCCCCGCTGCGGATAGACGCTGCCGTCCGGTCTGAGCGCCTTTACATCCTGCGTGAAGGCCTCAGAAGCACGGAACCAGCGATCGAAATCGCCTTCTTCCTCGGCGGAAAGCTGCATGCGCGCGGCGGGGACGTTGATGCGGTGTGCCGGATCGCGGGTGCCGTAAGCAACCCCCTGTGCCAACTGGGCGCGAGGCTCAATAATCACCACCTTTAGCCCGGCCGTCCCCTGGCGCACCAGATGGATCGCCAGCGCGGTACCGCTAAAACCGCCACCGATGATAACGATGTGTCGATCAGCCATGACTGGGCACCGGATGCTGTTGGCGCTCCAACTCACGCACCAGCGGGATCACTTCACGGCCAAAGAACGCCACCTCTTCCTGGAAGTGCAAAAACCCCAGTAGCATCAGATCTACACCCGACTGTTTCAGTTCGATGATCCGTTCTGCTATTTGCTGTGGTGTGCCAATCAGGTTGGTTTTGAATCCATCGTTATACTGCACCAGATCCTCCAGCGTTGATTTAGCCCAGTTACCTTCTCCCTCTGGCGAGGCGCTACCGGCATTTTTAACCTCGGATTGAAAGCCTTTCACCGCTTCGGGATTGGCATGATCCAGGATGTCGCGCAGTACGCTGTGTGCTTCCTGCTCAGTTTGGCGGGCAATAACAAACCCATTCACGCCGATCCTCACCTTGTGGTGGTTTTCTGCGGCCTTGAGCTGAATATCCTCGACCTGCAGGCGGATAGCCTCTGGCGTATTGCCATTGGTAAAATACCAGTCAGAGACCCGTGCCGCCATATCGCGCGCGGCTCTTGAGCTACCACCCTGGAAAATTTCCGGTTGTGGGTCAAGCGGTTTCGGTTTCAATGAATAGTCGCGAAAGCGGTAAAAGTCGCCGGCAAAGGTGAAGCTCTCTTCCTGCCAGATGCCCTGCAGGCAACGGATAAACTCCTCAGAACGCAGATAGCGTTCTTCATGATCCAGCCAGGGTTCACCAATGGCTTTGAATTCGCCGCGGAACCATCCACTCACAACATTAATCGCAATACGCGCGTTGGACAGGTGGCTGATGGTCGCGATCTGCTTGGCCGCCAGCGTCGGATTCCACGGCCCTGGCAGCAGCGCGGCAATCACCTTGAGCTTCTCGGTCGCGGCCAGCAAATCTTGGGAAAACGTCACCGACTCATGTTGGTTATCGGCGCCATAACCGGCGGTAAAACGGATCTGCGTCAGGGCATAGTCAAACCCGGCGTGCTCGGCAATTTGTGCAAGCTTACGGTTATAGGCGGCATCCCAGTGGGTGCGCTGAGGGATCTGGCTGATCACCAGCCCGCCTGACACGTTAGGTACCCAGTAGGCGAACTTAATTGGCTCATTACTCATAGTTTGCTCCTCAGTTTCACTGTTTCACCGGACGACGATCGCCACCGATGGTCTCGCCAAATGGCCCGGTGTTGACCCTGCGCTGACGTTTCGCGCTGTTGCCTGCCAGGGGTAATAGCGGCATCACCAGTTCGGCAAATCGATGCGCTTCTTCCAGATGCGGGTAGCCCGAGAAAATAAAATGGGTGATGCCCAATGCCTGATATTCACGGATGCGCTCTGCAACCTGTTGTGGATTACCGACCAGTGCTGTACCAGCGCCGCCCCTTACCAGTCCTACACCAGCCCACAAATTGGGCGCGATACGTAAACTCTCTTTCGAACCGCCGTGCAGAGCACTCATTCTGGCCTGCCCGGTAGAATCCATGCGTGAGAAGATTTTCTGCGCGGCTGCGATGGTGTCATCATCCAAATGGGCAATCAGTTTGTCGGCCGCTGCCCAGGCTTCCTCTTCGGTTTCCCGTACAATGACGTGCAGACGAATGCCATACTCCAGCGTACGGCCCCGCGCTTGTGCCCGTTGACGGACCACGGCAATTTTCTCTGCCACTTGCTCAACCGGCTCTCCCCAGGTCAGATAGGTATCAATCTGGTTCGCCGCGACTTCCAGTGCGTCTTCAGAAGAACCGCCAAAAAACAGCGGCGGCCCGTTTTCTTGCACCGGCGGGAACAACACCTCAGCACCTTCTACCCGCAGATGCTCCCCCTGGAAATCGACTTTTTCTCCCTTTAGCAGGCGGGAGTAAACCGACAAAAACTCACGGGTAACCTGATAACGTTCGGCGTGGCTTAGGAAGATGCCATCGCCTTTGTTCTCCACGGGATCGCCACCGGTGACCACATTGATCAACAGACGGCCTTCTGAAAGGCGATCCAGCGTGGCGGCCATGCGTGCGGCCAGGCTCGGGGGTTGCAACCCAGGGCGCACGGCGACCAGATAGCGTAGGCGTTTGGTGAGAGGGGCGAGTGCGGCAGCGACCAGCCAGGCATCCTCGCAGCTTTTGCCGGTGGGGATCAGCACGCCGTAATAGCCCAGACTGTCGGCGGCCAGCGCAACCTGCTGTAAATAAGGTAAATCTACTGCTCTTCCGCCTTCTGTTGTTCCCAGATAGCGGCCGTCACCGTGGGTGGGTAAAAACCAGAATACGTTGATGTTGTTCGCCAGCTCTTCGCGCATTATCCATTTCCTATATAACTATATCTCAATTTATTTCATAGAATATTTAATCTTGGTTATAAACAGATAAGCAGGAAGCATGCCAAAAACAGATTCCTATTTTTGTTTTATTTATCAGATTGTTAATTTTTTTATTGGGCCGGAATTATGCTGCAAATGCAGCAGTGGCTGGCGCTTTGCTGCTGCATTTGCAGCAAAGCGGGTATTTCACCCCTCGTTATCCCTGGCGTCTGAGGGTATGGTTTCCATTCAACTTCCTTAAAGGTCACCAGCATGCAAGCCTCCGGCCCGCTGTTAATCGATCCTGCTTCTATCGCCTTCCAAAATGTTTTGGATCGATTGGCTCCGACAGATGCCACAGTGCTTATCGTTGGCGAAACCGGTACGGGCAAAGAGGGGGTGGCGCGTTATCTTCATCATCACAGCTCAAGACGTGATGGCCCCTTTCTGGCGGTGAACTGTGGGGCTCTGACCGAGAGCCTTGCCGAGTCGGAACTGTTTGGCCATGAGAAAGGGGCTTTTACAGGGGCCGTTGACCGCCATCAAGGGTGGTTTGAGGCGGCGGAAGGCGGCACGCTGCTGCTGGATGAAATCGGTGAATTGAGTCTGCCGTTGCAGGTAAAACTGCTGCGTGTTTTGCAAGAACGGGAGGTGACCCGTGTCGGCTCTCGCCGGCCGGTAAAGGTCAATGTCCGGGTCGTGGCCGCCACGCATGTGGATCTGACTAACGCCATCCGCGAACGCCGCTTTCGTGAAGATCTCTATTATCGGCTGAATGTGGCTGCGGTTGCTCTGCCGCCATTACGCCAGCGGCGCGGGGATATTCCACTGTTGGCTGAGCATTTCCTGACGCTGTACGCACGGCGGCTGGGGCGGCTTCAATTGCGGCTCAGTGAAGAGGCACTGGCAACCTTAATGAACTATTCATGGCCAGGGAATATCCGCGAGCTGGAAAACACCCTGCACAATGCGGTCCTGCTAAGCAAAGAGCCACTGATTACGCCACAGCAGCTAAGGCTGAGTGCTGAAAACGTCGGTTCACAGATTTATGGTGATGATTCACTGGATGTGTTTCTTCGCCAGCAGCTTGAGGGCAATGACAGCTCTCTCTATCAGAAGGTGCTGGATTCGCTGGTGCGCAATGCTTTTGAACTGAGCCAGGGCAATCAGTTGCAAGCGGCGACGCTGTTGGGGATAAGTCGTAATACGTTGCGTACCCATTTAGGGCATCTTGGTCTGATTAAGGCCAGGCGTAGTGCAAAAGGCGGGCGACCAAGCCCCGCCCCGCGTGCCGGTAGCAATGAACGCGAGCTGCGTATTGGCTATCAGAAATTTGGAAACCTGGGGATCCTCAAAGCACGCCAGTCGCTGGAGGCCCAGTTTGCTGACAGTGGAGTGAGTGTGTTGTGGAGTGAGTTTCCTGCCGGCCCTCAGTTGCTGCATGCCCTGGCTAACCGCGACATCGACTTTGGCACCACCGGTGAGGTTCCGCCGTTATTTGCGCAGGCCGGCAACAACCCGTTGTTATATGTTGCCTGGGAACCCGCAGCGCCACAAAGCGTGGCATTGCTGGTGGCTCACGATAGCCCGATCCAGACTCTGGACGATCTGCGCGGGAAGCGGATTGCGGTCAACAAAGGCTCCAACGTCCATTATCTTTTGCTGCAACTACTTGATGAGGCAGGGTTGACGCTGGAAGACGTGCGGGTGGTCTACGCACCGCCTAAATACCCGCTAACCCCCAGCGATCATCATGCTGTGGATGCCTGGATGATGTGGGATCCTTTGTTGAGTGATGCCGAGCATGGTGGCCAGCTTAGGGTTATCGCCAATGGCGTTGGGCGGGTGAGCAACTATCAGTTTTATCTCGCGCACCGTGACTTTGTCAGGCACTCTGCCGATCTACTGCATGGGCTGATGGCCGCGTTGGAACACACCGGCCACTATATTGACGCCCACCGTGATGAGGCGGCGGCACTGTTATCGGTTGAATTGGGGTTGGCGACGTCTTCGCTCACCCATGCTTTGGCCCGTCGTAGCCATCAAACCCGTCGGATGGATTTGAATATTATTCGCCAGCAGCAGGCCATCGCCGACCGTTTTTATGCTCTGGGGTTGCTGCCACGGGCAATTAACGTTCGCGAGGCCGTCTGGCAATGATGTGGTCATGCTTATCAGAAGAAAAGACGCAAAATGACGTTCAGTTTTACACTGTCTCTCTCTGGTTTTATTGAGGCTAATGTTATTCATTTATACTGAAGCGCAGGGATATATTATCAACAATACGTCTGTTTTTGTTGTGTGGTGGCTCAGCCACGCCTCGCCGTTCGTTCTTACGATAATTTCCGGTTAATTTCTCATGGTCAGTTATATGAAAAACCATTGTGAGGAATTAAAAAATGCCAACTATCACGCAATCAAAATCACTTTATACGTTGCCAAGACCGGAATGGTTAGATGCAGCGGGAATGAGTAAAGGGATTGGTCACGATCGTCAGCATCTGGGGATTATTCTCCCTGCGGGGCAGGTGTTGCGCGTACGCCAGACTAATACTGCATTTACCGCGAAGCTAAAGCTGCGTTTGTTAAATGATGATAATAAAACGGAGGCCGAATTCAACGTGGGTAGCGAGTGGGTTGAGGCACGTGTCAATGCCGTCTCGGTGCCTTTTATTGATACGCCTTATGTCGCGGGCGCGCCTGCCGTGGAGTTTGACTCCCCAGAGACGGCCAAAGCCTTACCGGTCTACCGCAAAGGTGAAAATGAAGCGGCATTTTTTGCGCGTTGGGATGCGCAGGATGCCGAATTTTCGCTCGTTGATTCCGAATATGCCACGCTCTTGGTCCCTAAAGTCAGTAAAAATGATTTGAAGTCGTTGGGAGAAGCAAAAAATATTGATGGCCTGATCGCCTATTACGAACGTATCTTCACATTTTATAATGCGCTGGCAGGCATTTCTTTTGAGGCTGAGGAAGATTCGAGTCGTAATATAAAAAACAGATATTTTATCAAGGCTGATAAAAATGGAGCAGGTGCGGCGTATTATGGGGGCAGTTGGACGGCAGAAAGTACCCCGTCAGTCAGCAGCTTCTGGTTGACGGCGAAATATAATAACTGGGGGAGCCTGCATGAAATTGCCCACGGCTACCAGGGGCACTTTATGGGCGATAAGTCTTTTTCCACCGGTGAAGTGTGGAACAATATTTATGCCGCCTGTTTTCAAAGTGTGATGTTGGGTGACCGTAAATACCAAGAAGGCTGGCTGTATAATTACGGCAATATCCTTTCTGTTGAAAAACAAATTACCGACTATGTCATTCAGGCTAAACCGCTCAATCAGTGGGATCTGCGTTCTAAACTGTATTTTATCGTATTGATGGTTGAGAAGGCCGGGCGCAACGCGTTCACGCATTTTAATCAACAGTATCGCAAGGATTGCAATACGACGGGCTTTGTCCCTGGCGAACATGCTCTGCTGGATATGCTGTCGGAAAGTTTCGCCGTGGCTGGCGACAAGGTGGACGTTACGCCATTTATTCAATGGGTCGGCGGCTATGTGACCGAGACGCAGTGCAATCGAAACACCTTTAGCCACGCGAAAGCGGTTTATCCGCTGTGCCAGTTGGTCGGTGCACAAGATCTTGAGGCCGTGAAATTGCAGTTGAAGCTGAGTTCCACATTGCAGTTGGTTGACTCAAGCCAGTTGAAAGCCACCGGTCTGAAAGGTAATGCGACGCTGCATTTCAATATTGACGATTTTGCACAGATTTATGGCGAAGACCTGATCCTGATGGAAGGGGCGCGTTACGCTTATAAAACGCGGATCAACAGCCCAACAATGGTGTTGAGCGAGTTACCCATTGGCGTATATACCCTGCGTTTGCCCACCGGAAAAGACCATAAGTATCAGCCGACTCCCGGCTATCTGGTGCTGAAACAGGGGGACAATGCGGTGGAGATTAACTTTGTTAAAAAAGTCTCTTCGCCGATTGTTTCGCAGGACATCAACCTGTTGGGATTGGGGGATGCCGTTTTCGCCACCGTGGTCACCGATCACGGTAAGGGCAAGGTGGTGATTGACGTGACCAGCACCACGCCACATTCCTATTTCCCTGATATGACCTACGCCAAAGTTATCGTGCGTAATCAGCAAAATACGGTGGTTTTCAGCAAGGATATTCCTGGCACCAAAGCGACGTTGAGCCATGATGAATTGCCGTTCGCCGCAGGTGACAAAATTGAAATTTATCATGAGGAACCGGGGCGAGTGCGGGTAAGCCCGGCGTATCCAAACATTATTGATAGCAAAAACAAAACTAACGTTTTACTTATCACCAAAAGCGGGCTGAAAAATGACGCCTTGATGGGCGATCCAGAACAGGCGTTATTGGTGCGTCTTGAGAGCGCGGTGCAGCGTTTGCGCAGTTACCGTCAGGCCTATTATGCCCCGTTCTCTGTGTTTAAAGACGATATCTATCTGGCGATCAACACGTTTGGCAGCCCCCAACGTGAACAGCTATTGGAAACCTATAAAGACTGCATTTCTGCCAGCAATACCCGCCCGGACAGTGATGTGGGCAATCTCTTTACCCTGGCTTGCAAAGGCATTAGCGATTGGCAGTTCCTGACCGCCACGGTTGATCTGGTGAAAAAAACCGTAACGGTGAACATTGAAGGCGGCATTGCGCACCACTACTTCCCAGAGGTGTATGCCACCATGCGTTATGACGACGCAGACGGTAATACCCTGTTTCACTATGAAGTGATTGGCAGTGAAGCACGGCAAGCCAGTTCGGTCGTACTGCCGATCTCAGGTTATGGCGGTGAGGTGATCCACTTGCATCATGAAGAACCGAACAACCGGTTAGTGATCACCAACGAGATGCAACAGGTGCGGTTGGGGGCTGCGGGCAAGCAACAGACCTATTGCATTACCCCGGTGGGGCTGGCGCGGATCGCGGATTAACCTGCCCATGAGGTTCAGACGCCGATGAGAAAGGTGCCGGGCTATTTGCCCGGTGCCGTTTGGCAAAGGGTATCCCGTTGGCTTTTGGCATGATCGGGAGAAACGGCGTGATGTGACAATGAAACCGAGCCTGTTTTTTGGCCATTATCCGCTGCCGCATTCAGTTTGACGGCGCTATAGCTAAAGGTTGAAAACAGTACCAGCAGAGGAATGGCGAGAAAGAGGTTACGTATAGTCATCGGTAGCTCCTGTGAATGGGTAGCCTAATGGCGGTACCGATAATAAGCAGGAGCTGTGTAAAGCTTTCAGCGGCGGAGGTAAATCTGGTCGAAAATGATGTAATCAAGCTTGTCTGGTAGCCGAGTCACAACGCGCTCAAGAGTGCGACACAACAAACACTAAAATAGAAGCGTTACTGCACCTTTTTTGCTCGCCCGTTGTGCGTCGTTGGTGCAGGTTTTTTAATCTTTAGCCATAAGTTTCAATTATAACTTATTGGAATCAGTCAATTAAAAATTGGCACGCCAGTTGCTCTGGTGAATCCCATCTTGTGTACTAGATGGAATTCAGCCAATGACCCAGTCTGTTAACCTGCGCGGTTTCACCCTTACTGAATGGCAGCATCATTATCGCACCCACTCGGCTGGCGAGCGGATGGCTTGCGTGCGAGCCACGTTGGCCGCATTGGTTGCGGGCCTGCCGACAGAGGATAACGCCTGGCTGTATCTTGCCGATGCGGCACAACGCGAGGCGCAATGCCAACGATTGGCGCAGCAGCTTGAAGCCGTTGCCGGCGATATCAGCCGCCTGCCGCTGTTTGGCGTGCCGTTTGCTGTCAAAGACAATATCGACGTTGGCGGCTGGCCGACGACCGCAGCCTGCCCGGAGTTCGCTTATCAGGCGGCAACTGACGCTACCGTCGTCGCCAATCTGTGCGCCGCGGGTGCCATTGTTATCGGCAAAACCAATCTTGATCAGTTTGCTACAGGCCTGGTAGGCACCCGCTCACCGCATGGCGCGGTGGTTAACAGTTTCGATAGCCGCTATGTCAGCGGTGGCTCCAGTTCCGGGTCGGCCTCGGTGGTGGCTCGCGGTTTGCTGCCGTTCTCACTGGGTACCGACACGGCGGGTTCCGGGCGTGTGCCGGCAGGGTTCAACAATATTGTTGGCCTAAAACCCACCAAGGGATGGTTGTCGAACCGTGGCGTCGTCCCCGCGTGTCGGTTGAATGACACCGTCTCGGTATTTGCCCTGACAGTGGCGGACGCCGCGCTGGTGGCTGAACTGGCGGGGGGTTATGACCCTGCCGATGCTTACTCTCGCACTCATCCCCAGACCGCCCCGGCGGATCTTCCCGCTGCCCCCCGTTTTGCGGTGCCTGCCCAGCTTGAGTTTTTCGGCGATGTACAAGCCGAGCAGGCATTTCAACGGGCGTTGGTGCAGTTGCAACGCTGCGGTGTAACGCTGGAAAGGCTCGATTTTACGCCGTTTCGTGTCCTGGCAGAGCAGCTGTATTACGGCCCCTGGGTGGCGGAACGTACCGTCGCGGTCGAAGCCATGCTGAGCGCTGACCCGCAGGCCATCAACCCGGTGGTTCGCGGTATCGTCAATAACGGCCTGGAGTACAGCGCCTGTGATGCTTACAAAGCGGAGTATCTCCGTGCTGAATTGGCACGGCAGATCGGGCAACGGCTTGCCGCCTTCGACGCGCTAGTGGTGCCGACTTCACCGACCATCCGCACCTTAGCGGAAATGGAACAAGAACCGGTGTTGTTCAATTCGCAATTCGGGACCTACACCAATTTCACCAACCTGGCCGATCTGAGCGCACTGGCACTGCCAGCACCGATGCGTGATGACGGTTTGCCTGCGGGAATCACACTGGTCGCGCCTGCCTGGCACGACCGGGCGCTGGCAGCGTTCGGCCTGCGCTGGCAGCAGGCACAGGATCTGCCGCTTGGTGCGACAGATCGCTTGTTGCCTCCTTCTCAACCTTTGGCGTCATCGAGCCAGCATGTGCGTGTGGCGGTGGTCGGTGCGCACCTTAGCGATATGCCCCTGAATTTCCAGCTCACGCAGCGATCGGCGACCTTCGTAGAGCACACCACCACCGCACCTTGCTACCGCCTCTACGCGCTGGCCAATACTCAGCCGCCCAAACCGGGGTTGGTTAAGGCTGAGCAGGGGACGGCCATCCGCGTCGAGCTGTGGGATATCCCGTTGGCACGCTTTGGCGAGTTCGTGGCGGAGATCCCCGCACCGCTGGGCATTGGCACGCTACTGCTGGCGGACGGACGTCGGGTAAAAGGCTTTATCTGCGAACCCTGGGCGCTGCAGGGCGCCATGGACATCACTGAATTCGGCGGTTGGCGCAACTATACCCTTCATCTTTCAAACCGTGGCGTTGTTGGCTGCGCAGACACACCCCAGTCACTTCCCTGAGTGAGCGTCTGGGGATGTCCCTGTTTGCGTCTGGCCACAGCCTGAAAGCTATTGGGTATCGCTCTTTGGTCCTATGAGGAATACATCATGTTTACTACCGTATTAATCGCCAACCGCGGTGAAATTGCCTGCCGCGCGATCCGCACCCTGAAGCGTTTGGGGGTCATCAGCGTAGCGGTATACTCCGACGCCGATCGCAATGCGCCGCACGTAACAGAAGCCGATCTGGCGGTGCCACTCGGCGGCGAAAAGGCGAGTGACAGTTACCTGTGCATCGACAAGATCCTGACGGCGGCGAGAGAAACTGGCGCGCAGGCGATCTACCCCGGCTACGGCTTTCTGTCTGAAAGCGCGGAGTTTGCCGAGGCTTGCGAAGCGGCGGGCATCGCGTTCATTGGCCCAACTGCGGCGCAAATTCGCGAGTTTGGCCTGAAACACCGGGCGCGTGAATTGGCGGCGGTGGCACAGGTGCCGATGACGCCAGGTACCGGTTTGTTGGGCAGTATTGAAGAGGCGATTAACGCCGCCAGAGATATTGGCTATCCGGTGATGCTGAAAAGCACCGCGGGAGGGGGCGGTATCGGCTTGACGCGCTGCGATGATGAAACTGCGTTGCGTGAAGCCTACGACAGTGTGAAGCGGCTGGGCGAGCAATTCTTCTGTGACTCTGGGGCGTTTATCGAACGCTTTGTCGATCAGGCACGCCATGTCGAAGTACAGATCTTTGGCGACGGCCAGGGCTGGGTGGTGGCACTCGGCGAGCGCGACTGTTCTTTGCAGCGACGCAACCAGAAGGTGGTGGAGGAAACCCCCGCACCGAACCTGCCGGCGGCGACCCGTCAGGCGTTACATCAGGCGGCGGTGGCACTGGGGGCCTCGGTCAATTACCGCAGCGCAGGCACCGTAGAGTTTATCTACGACGGTGTGCGCGACGAGTTTTATTTCCTTGAGGTGAACACCCGTTTGCAGGTGGAGCATCCCGTCACCGAGATGGTGACCGGGCTGGATCTGATTGAGTGCATGTTGCAGGTGGCAGCGGGTGACGCGCTGGATTGGGCGGCGCTGCAACGACCACCGCAGGGCGCGTCTATTGAGGTCCGTATTTATGCGGAAGATCCGCTGAAGAACTTCCAGCCTAGCCCAGGGGTTTTGACCGACGTGTATTTCCCGGCGTCTGTGCGGGTTGACGGCTGGGTGGCTACCGGCAGTGAGGTGTCAGCCTTTTACGACCCGATGATCGCCAAGTTGATTGTTCATGGGGACGATCGCCAACAGGCGCTGGAGAAAATGCGGGTAGCGCTGGATGCCACCCGGTTGCACGGCATTGCCACCAATTTGGATTACCTGCGGCAGGTGATCGCGACGGCCGAATTCCAAACCGGCAGCGTGTGGACCCGAATGCTGGACAGCTTCCGCTTCCAGCCCAGCAGTATTGAAGTGTTGCAACCGGGCACCTACAGCAGCGTACAGGATTACCCAGGACGCCTCGGTTATTGGGATATCGGCGTACCGCCATCGGGGCCGATGGACGATTTTGCCTTCCGGTTGGCGAACCGCATCGTTGGCAACCACCCCAGTGCTGCCGGGTTGGAGTTTACCCTGCAGGGCCCAACCCTGCGCTTCCATTGTGACGCCACCATTGCCTTGACCGGTGCCGACTGCCCGGCAGATTTGGACGGTGAAGCCTTGCCCTATTGGCAGCCGATAACCGTTAGGGCGGGGCAAGTGTTACGGCTTGGTCGTGCTCAGCACGGATGCCGCAGTTATCTGGCGGTACGCAACGGCTTTGACGTGCCGGTGTATTTAGGGAGCCGTTCGACATTCGCACTGGGGCAGTTTGGTGGGCACGCCGGGCGCACCTTGCGCGTGGCAGATATGCTGACGGTATCTCAGCCGGCGCTGGCGGCCTCTACCACTCCGGCACCGATCGCCGCACCGCAGGCAATGGATGACAGCCTGATCCCGCAGTACGGCAACGTGTGGAACATTGGCGTGCTGTATGGTCCTCACGGCGCACCGGACTTCTTTACCCCAGAATCTATCGACAACTTCTTTGCTGCCGAATGGCAGGTGCATTACAACTCCAACCGACTGGGCGTGCGCCTGTCTGGGCCGAAACCTGACTGGGCACGACAAGACGGCGGCGAAGCCGGGTTACACCCGTCCAACGTACACGACTGCGAATACGCTATTGGCGCGATTAACTTCACCGGCGATTTTCCGGTGATCCTGACCCGTGACGGGCCCAGCCTCGGGGGATTTGTCTGTCCGGTGACTATTGCCAAGGCTGAGTTGTGGAAGGTCGGTCAGGTGAAGCCGGGCGACCGCATCCGTTTTCATCCGATCGGTTTCAAACAGGCGCAATCACTGGAGCAGGCACAGCTCGGCAGTATCGAAGCGTTGGCCGCAGTGAAGGCCATTACTCTGGCACCGCCGGATCTGACACCGGGTATCACCGCGTCCGCCACGATTCTGGCGGCGTTACCGTCCACCGACAGCCGTCCCGCAGTGGTTTATCGTCAAGCCGGGGATGGCTACATTTTGCTGGAGTACGGTGACAACGTGCTCGATCTGGCACTGAGGCTGCGCATTCATCTGCTGATGCAGTCGCTTAAGCAGGACGCGATCCCCGGCGTCGAGGAACTGTCACCCGGCGTACGATCGCTGCAAATTCGTTACGACAGCCGCACCCTTAGCCAAGCCGATTTACTCCAGCGCTTGTTGGCGCGTGAAGAGACTCTGGGTGATATCAGCCAGTTGAAAGTACCGACGCGCACGGTTTATCTGCCGATGGCGTTTGAAGATTCTGCCACGCTGGGGGCGGTGGAGCGCTATCAGCAGACGGTGCGTTCATCCGCGCCCTGGCTACCCAACAACGTCGATTTCATTCAGCGCATTAATGGGCTTGGCACCCGCGAACAGGTGCGCGACATCATCTTTGACGCCAGCTACCTGATCCTCGGGTTGGGTGACGTTTACCTCGGTGCGCCGTGCGCGGTCCCGATCGACCCGCGCCACCGCTTGCTCAGTTCCAAGTACAACCCCGCGCGTACCCATACCGCCGAGGGCACGGTCGGCATCGGCGGCATGTACATGTGCATCTATGGCATGGACTCACCGGGCGGCTATCAACTGGTTGGCCGCACGCTGCCGATCTGGAACAAATTCCTCAAAAACCCTCAGTTCAACCCTGGTGAACCCTGGCTGCTGCACTTCTTCGACCAGGTGCGCTTTTACCCGGTCAGCGAACAGCAACTGGATGAACAACGCGAGGCTTTCCGTGAAGGGCGCGCTCAGATCCGCATCGAAGACAGCGTGTTTGATTTTGCCGAGTATCGCCGTTTCCTGGCGGATAACGCCGCGGATATCAGCGCCTTCCAACAGCGCCAGCAGCAGGCGTTTAACCACGAGGTGACGCGGTGGCAGGCTGAAGAAGGGGAAGCCGAGGCACAGCTGCTGCCGCTACAGGACGATGAAGAAGAGGTCGATGGGTATCTGGTGAGCGCCGATCTGAACGGCAACGTGTGGAAAATTTTGGTGGAGCCGGGCCAAACCGTGGAAGCCGGCCAGCCGCTGATTGTGGTTGAGGCAATGAAGATGGAGCTGGCGGTCACTGCCCCGCGTGCCGGCGTCATTAAGCGCATCAGTTGCCGGCAGGGACGGCCGGTGGGGCCGGGTGATGCACTGCTGTGGTTGGAGCATGCCAGCTAGCCATCTTTATTGATCGCGGGGCGTGGCACGCTGCGCCCGCAGAGAGGAATGCGATGCAAATCATTAATAGCCGCAGTAAGGCGCGACCAGAAGGGTTGGCGGAGCGCATCTATCTCCAGCTCAAGGACGATATTTTCGATTTCCACCTGCTGCCGGGGGACCGCTTTAGCGAAAACGAGGTTGCACAACGGATGGACGTCAGCCGTACGCCGGTGCGGCAGGCCCTGTTTTGGCTGGAGCGTGAGGGGTATGTCGAGGTGCATTTCCGCAGTGGTTGGCAGGTGCGGCCGTTCGATTTTGCTTACTTCGAAGAGCTGTATGACCTGCGCATTGTGCTGGAGTGTGAGGCAGTCAAACGCCTGTGCGCGAGACCTGCGGGGACAATGCCGCTGCAACTGGAGGGGCTCACCCGCTTCTGGATCGACGAGCCGCAGTTGGAAGACGGCAAGACGGTTTCGCAGCACGACGAGCAATTTCATATGGCGCTGGTGGACGCGGCGGGCAATGGCGAAATGGCGCGTATTCATCGCGACCTGACCGAGAAGATCCGCATTATCCGCCGGCTGGACTTCACCCAGACAAGCCGGGTTGAAGCGACCTACAACGAACATGCCGCCATTTTACGGGCGATCTTGCAACACCATACCGGGGAGGCGCAAATGCTGCTCACTAATCATATCGCCGTCAGCAAGGCTGAGGTACGAAAAATAACGCTGCACATGCTGCATCAGGCAAGGCTTCAGCAATAACCCCTCAGTCTTTCGTGCTGTGGCGGGTCATGCTGCAACTCGACATCAAGAGGGGCGTTTTTCTTAAAGAAGGTTGGTTTTCTAACATTCACCGGGAGTTTGAATATGAAACGTCGTCACTTTATAAAAGCGTTTGCGCTGTCTGCCACCATGGTCGGAATGGGAATGGCCTGGAGCGCACAAGCCGCCGACACCATTAAGGTCGGTATCCTCAGTTCGCTGTCCGGCACCATGGCCATTTCTGAAACGCCGCTCAAGGACGTGGCACTGATGACCATTGATGACATCAATGCCAAAGGCGGCGTTTTGGGTAAAAAACTGGAAGCGGTGGTGGTTGATCCGGCCTCCAATTGGCCGTTGTTTGCCGAAAAGGCACGTCAGTTGCTGAGCCAGGATAAGGTGGCGGCGGTGTTTGGTTGTTGGACCTCGGTGTCGCGCAAATCCGTTCTGCCGGTATTCGAAGAGCTCAATGGCCTGCTGTTCTACCCGGTGCAGTACGAAGGGGAAGAGATGTCGCCCAACGTGTTCTACACCGGTGCGGCGCCTAACCAGCAGGCGATTCCTGCGGTGGAATACCTGCTGAGCGAAGATGGCGGCTCAGCCAAACGCTTCTTCTTGTTGGGTACCGACTATGTGTATCCGCGTACCACCAATAAGATCCTGCGTGCCTTCCTGCATTCGAAAGGCATTCAAGATAAAGATATCGAAGAGGTTTATACGCCGTTCGGCTATAGCGACTACCAAACCATTGTCGCCAACATCAAGAAATTCTCTGCCGGTGGCAAAACGGCGGTGATCTCCACCATCAACGGGGACTCCAACGTCCCGTTCTACAAAGAATTGGCTAATCAGGGGATTAAGGCCACCGATGTGCCGGTGATTGCATTCTCGGTCGGGGAGGAAGAGCTGCGCGGTATCGACACCAAACCGCTGGTCGGCAACCTGGCAGCCTGGAACTACTTTGAATCAGTGGATAACCCGACCAACAAGCAATTCGTCAGCGAATGGCGTGCCTATGCCAAGGCACACAATCTGCCGAACTACGCGACCGCGGTGACCAACGATCCGATGGAAGCCACCTATGTCGGCATCCATATGTGGGCACAGGCGGTTGAGAAGGCCGGCACGACTGACGTTGACAAGGTGCGAGCCGCCATGGCCGGACAGACTTTCGCCGCGCCGTCGGGCTTTACCCTGACCATGGATGCCACCAACCACCATCTGCACAAGCCGGTGATGATCGGTGAGATCGAGGGCAACGGTCAGTTCAACGTGGTATGGCAGACCGATGCTCCGGTACGTGCCCAGCCGTGGAGCCCGTACATTCCCGGCAATGACAAAAAACCGGATTACCCCGTAAAAGGCGGTAAGTAATGCCTGGCCCCCCGTGATGGCGGGGGGCTGACTGAGCTATGCCCCATTGCGACGAGACATCTGATGAAACCTTTATCTTCAAACCCACTCAGGCATCTGTGGTTATTGCTGTGCTGCCTGCCCATGTTCGCGCAGGCGGGCCCAGCCGATGATTTTGTTGCGGCCAGCCGCACGCAGCAAGCCAAATTATTGCAGGCCTGGGCGATCGCGCCGGACGCTTCGCGCTTGCCGTTACTGCAGGCGCTGAAGCAGGAAAACGTGGTGGTCGACGAGGCTAAACATGCCTTTGCTCAGCAGGGCGATCGTTATCAGCCGTTGGACGGCTCCGCGGCCCCGACCGGTGTGCCAAAGAAAGTGTGGCTGAATAACCGCCTGCGCATTCTGATCGCCAACGCGCTGTCGGCCCACCGGTTGGTCAGCGAGGATCCTGCGCTGCGTTTGCAGGCGGCCCAGGCCTTGCAGCGTGAAGCGCAAAACGATCAGCTGCCGTTGCTGAGCCAGAGACTGGCACAGGAGAAAGACAGCCGGGTGCACGAGGCGTTAAGCATTGCGTTGGCTAATCTGCGACTTGCCGATAGCGATGCCGGGGTGCGCCTTAATGCGGTTCGGTTGCTCGGTAGTTCGGGCGATCCGGAAACCCAGACGCGGTTACAGGTAATGACTGACGCCACCCATGAGCCGGATGCCGCCGTGCGTGCCGAAGCGCTGAAAAGCCTGAGCAGCGTGAAACATCGGCTGATGTTAGGCGATCTGATCGGCCAGGCGTTTACCGGGCTGTCACTGGGGTCGATCCTGTTGCTGGCGGCGCTCGGATTGGCGATCACCTATGGCTTGCTGGGGGTGATCAATATGGCGCACGGTGAAATGCTGATGCTCGGCGCTTACTCGGCTTATCTGGTACAGGGGGCGTTTCAACAGTTCGCACCGCAGTGGCTGGCGCTGTATCCGCTGGTGGCCTTGCCGGTGGCGTTCGCTATCACCGCCGGCATAGGTATGGTGCTGGAACGCACGGTGATCCGCCATCTTTATGGTCGGCCGTTGGAAACCCTGCTGGCGACCTGGGGGATCAGTCTGGTGTTGATCCAAGGGGTACGGGTGTTGTTTGGTGCACAGAACGTAGAGGTTGCCAACCCGGCCTGGCTGTCGGGGGGCATTCAGCTGTTGCCGAACCTGGTGCTGCCCTGGAATCGCATTGCCGTGATCCTGTTCGTGGTGCTGGTGTTGGTACTCACCTGGCTATTACTGAATAAAACTCGCCTTGGCATGAACGTGCGCGCCGTGACGCAAAATCGCGCGATGGCGGCTTGCTGCGGCGTGCCCACCGGTCGTGTCGATATGCTGGCATTCGGTTTGGGTTCCGGTATCGCCGGATTGGGGGGCGTCGCACTGTCGCAGCTGGGCAATGTCGGGCCCGAGCTGGGGCAGGGTTACATCATCGACTCGTTCCTGGTGGTGGTGCTCGGTGGCGTCGGCCAACTGGCGGGTACCGTGGTGGCGGCCTTTGGTCTCGGTATCGTCAACAAAATTCTTGAACCGGAGATTGGCGCCGTGCTGGGTAAAATCCTGATCCTGGTGCTGATTATTCTGTTTATTCAAAAACGTCCTCAGGGGCTATTCGCCTTCAAAGGCAGGGTGATCGACTGATGAGCCAACCATTGACTGTAACCGGCGTGCAAAAGGCACCCCGGCTGGCGCTGGGCATCGGCGGGCTGGTATTACTGGCGCTGTTAATCATGCCGTTTCTTGCGCTACTGCCGGCGGATAATCCGCTGGCAATGTCCACCTATACCCTGACCCTGGTGGGCAAAATTCTGTGCTATGCCGTGGTGGCCGTGGCGCTTGACCTGGTGTGGGGTTATGCCGGGCTACTGTCGCTAGGGCATGGGCTGTTTTTTGCCCTCGGCGGTTATGCCATGGGCATGTACCTGATGCGTCAGGCTGCGGGCGATGGCCTGCCGGGGTTTATGGCGTTCTTATCATGGAATGAGCTGCCGTGGTTTTGGAGCGGTACGCAGTATTTCGCCTGGGCATTGTGCCTGGTCGTGCTGGTGCCTGGAGTACTCGCCTTCGTTTTTGGTTATTTCGCTTTTCGTTCAAAAATTAAAGGGGTGTATTTCTCCATCATGACCCAGGCGTTGACCTACGCCGGTATGTTGCTGTTTTTCCGTAACGAAACCGGCTTTGGCGGCAACAACGGCTTTACCGGGTTTACTACGTTATTGGGCTTTCCGATCACGGCGACCGGCACGCGGGTGGCGCTGTTTCTGACGACGGTGGTGCTGCTGGTGGCCAGTCTGGCGATCGGCTTTGCCCTGGCGCGCAGTAAGTTTGGCCGGGTATTGACGGCGGTGCGCGATGCGGAAAACCGCCTGACGTTTTGTGGTTACGATCCAAAGGGCTTCAAGCTGTTTGTCTGGACGCTGTCGGCGGTGTTGTGCGGGTTGGCCGGGGCATTGTACGTACCGCAGGTGGGGATTATCAATCCGGGCGAAATGTCGCCGACCAACTCAATCGAAGCCGCCATCTGGGTGGCGCTCGGCGGGCGCGGTACCTTGGTGGGACCCTTGCTGGGGGCCGGTATTGTCAACGGCGCCAAGAGCTGGTTCACCATGGCGATTCCCGAGTATTGGCAGTTCTTCCTTGGCCTGATGTTTATCGTCGTCACATTGTTCCTGCCCAAAGGGGTTATCGGGTTACTGCGCAGAGGTAAGTCACAATGAATTCACTGCAAATGACTGACGAACTCTTTACCCAAGCGCTACCGGCAGATAAATACCGCCAGCAAACCGACCCGGTGCTGCTGCTCGACAAGATCAACGTCAGCTTTGATGGTTTTCGTGCGCTGAGCGACCTGTCGTTGCAGATTGGCGTGGGAGAATTGCGTTGCGTGATCGGGCCTAACGGTGCGGGGAAAACTACGCTGATGGACGTGATCACCGGCAAGACCCGCCCGGACAGCGGTAAGGTATTTTATGATCAAACCGTCGATCTGACCGCGCTGGATCCGATGCAGATCGCTCAGGCAGGCATCGGTCGCAAGTTCCAAAAACCCACGGTGTTTGAGGCGCTGACGGTGTTTGAAAATCTGGAAATTGCGCAGAAAACCCAAAAGTCGGTATGGGCCTGTCTGTGTGCCAGACTGAGCAGCGAACAGCGCGATCGTATCGACGACATGCTGAAAACCCTGCGGCTGGGCCACGAGCGGCACCGTCTCGCCGGACTCTTGTCCCACGGGCAAAAGCAGTTTCTCGAGATCGGCATGTTGTTGGTACAGGAGCCGCATCTGCTGCTGCTCGACGAGCCGGCGGCGGGCATGACCGATGCGGAAACCGAGTATACCGCCGAACTGTTCCGCACGTTGGCGGGCAAGCATTCGCTGATGGTGGTGGAACACGACATGGGGTTTGTCGAAACCATTGCCGACCACGTGACGGTGCTGCATCAGGGCAGGGTCTTGGCGGAAGGTTCATTGGCGCAGGTACAGGCCGACGAGCAAGTGATCGACGTCTATTTGGGGCGCTAGGAGCAGCTATGTTGCAAGTAAACGAACTGAATCAATATTACGGCGGCAGCCACATTTTGCGTGGCCTGTCGTTTGACGCTCATGTCGGCGAAGTCACCTGCTTACTCGGGCGTAATGGCGTGGGTAAAACCACGCTGTTGAAGTGCCTGATGGGCTTGATCCCAGCCAAGAACGGCAGCATAAGCTGGCAGGGCGAGAACCTCAACGGCAAGAAGCCGCATCAACGGGTGCAGGCCGGCATCGCCTATGTCCCGCAAGGGCGGGAGATCTTTGGCCGTCTTACGGTGGAGGAAAATCTGTTGATGGGCTTAGCGCGTTTTTCTGGCGCTGAGGCGCGCAAGGTGCCGGATCACATCTATGAACTGTTTCCGGTGCTGTTGCAGATGAAAGATCGGCGCGGTGGCGATCTCTCTGGCGGGCAACAACAGCAGTTGGCGATTGGCCGCGCGTTGGCCTGTCGGCCACAGCTATTGATCCTCGATGAACCGACGGAGGGGATCCAGCCTTCGGTGATCAAAGAGATCGGCGCGGTGATAAAACAGTTGGCGGCGCGGGGCGATATGGCGATCCTGTTGGTAGAACAGTTTTATGATTTTGCCGCCGAGCTGGCGGACCGCTATTTGGTGATGTCACGCGGCAGCATCGTACAACGTGGCGCAGGCAGTGCGATGGAACATGACGGCGTACGCGGGCTGGTGGCGATCTGAACGTCGGGGTTATTCGGGTTGGGTCACGGGAATGATGCAATACCCTGATAATCCTTACCGACTGAGCATTATCCCGGAAATAGATAACATGTTTTCCTGTCGGTAGAGCGCAGAGGTCACTCGCTATTGATTCTATGCGCCTGCCAATTTCAGGTTATCGAATACATCGTGAATATGACTTAGGTCGTCTTCGGCGGCGGCTAACCCGTACCGGGTCAAACCATACACATGAATATCTTCCATATCGGCCAATGCTTTTGGCCTGATCGTTATTTTTCTGCGCATCCTTTTGCTTTGCCTCGTATTCTTTCCATGAACACATCAGGATCCCATTCCACTGCGTTCCCGCTGTTTTCACCTTCGGCGATTAAACGACGCAGCTCTTCCAGCGTTGAGGCGGCGGTACGTTCACGCAGGGTGCGTACCGATTCACGGATAACTTCGCTGGGGGTACGGTAGTCGCCGCTAGCGACCAGACCTTCAACAAAATTACGCAGTTCTTCGCCCAGGTCCACTGTTAATGTTCTGCCCATGTTTTTCCCTCCGTTATTCTCTCAATCATTGCAAGATTAGTTCTTACACTATGCACGTTAAACCTGGAGAGCCTAAACTGCGGCAATACAAGGAACTCTTGGTTTTATAACCTCGAAAATTAAGGATAATGATGAACGAAATCACTGTGTCACGCCTGTCTTGCATCCTTCTGTCACTGTTCCCGGCCCTGTGGGGCATCTTCAGCCTGCTGAATAATACTGCGGGTTTCACCGATACGGCCCGCCATGCCGTGGGGCCGTTGCTTACCATGCAGGATACCTACCAGGTGCCCGGCCTGATGTGGCGTGCCGTCACTGCTCCCTGGGCCGGAATGCTCGGGTTGGTGTTTATCACGTTGCTCGAATCCCTGGCCGGGATAACGGCAACCTTGGGCATTGTGTTGATGGTGAAACATCTGGGCCATTCTTATGCCGCTTTCGCCAAGGGTAAAGCCTGGGCGATGCTGGGCGCGTTGTGTGCCATTGCGGTGTGGGGGATCGGCTTTATGGTGGTCGCCGGCGACTGGTTTATGGCCTGGCAGGCTAAAGACAGCCCGCTGGCGGTGCAACTGGGTGCCTTGCTGTATATGGTGCCCAATACGTTGGCGTTGATGCTGCTGATGCTGCAACGTGATGCGCGTTAACCGGCGGGGGTGATTAAAACTGCGGCGAAATGCGCGAAAGTGTTGCCAAATGCTAACCTGCCGCAGGTTGTCACATTTCGTTCATAATTCTGTCCTAGCATAATAAACCTTAAATAAATTTATAATAAATCAACAAGTTAATTTTTAAGGGGTTACACATGAGCGATAAACCGCATAACGATCTGCCGCCGTCGGCAGAAGAGCAGGAGCAGCAACCGAGCAACCCGGCGCGTCGCCGTTTTCTTGCCGGCGCCACGGCGTTAGGGGTGGGGGCTTCTATTGCGCCGCTCGCCAGAGCGGCGGCTGACGGCAACAAAAACGTGCTGTTAAACACGCTACCCACCAATGCGCAAAACGCGCTGTTGCGACGACATGTGAAAAATGTGGTGGTGATCTACGCCGAAAACCGCAGCTTCAATAATCTGTTCGCCAATTTTCCTGGGGTAGAAAAACCGTTGTCGGCGCTCAAGCCTGAAGACTACCAGCAGCGTGATCGCGATGGTCGCCTGTTGGATTCGCTGCCGCCAATTTGGAAAGGATTGGTGCCAAAAGCGCAGGAGGTTGGGCATGTTAACTACAAAATCGACGAAAATGCGGTATTTACAACGCAATTGCCGAATCAGCCGTTTGTGCTGATCGGGCCGCAGGGCGAAAACCTGCCGCACGGTGTGGTGACGCGCGACCTGTGGCATGTGTTTTATCAGAACCAGATGCAAATCAACGGGGGCAAAAACGACAAGTTTGTCGCTTGGGCCGATTCTGGCGCCTTAACCATGGGCTATTACGGAGACGGTGCATACAACCTGCGGCTGTGGACCTTGGCTCAGGAATTTACCCTGTGTGATAACTTTTTCCAGGGCGCGTTTGGCGGCTCGTTCCTTAATCATCAGTATCTGATCTGCGCTCGCCCGCCGTTTTACCCCGAAGTGCAAAACTCGGTAGCCAAAGGGGGGATTGCCCAGCTCGAAAGTGATGATGTGACGGACCCGCGTCTGAAACCGCTGAGTGATTCACCGGTCAGCGCCTCGTTTGGTATCCCCCTGTTTGGCAAGAGCCTGCTGACGCCGGACGGTTATGCGGTCAATACCATGGCGCCGCCGTACTGGCCATCCTGGACTCAAGACGAGAAAGACCCGACGCTGGCGGATGCCACGATGCCGAACGTCATGCCACCGCAGAAACACCCCCATATTGGCGACTTGCTGAGCCAAAAAGGGATCGACTGGGCATGGTATGCCGGCGGCTGGCAGTACGCGTTAGATAACCGCAAGGATCAGGGCGATTTCCCCGGTGCACCGGATTTTCAGTATCACCATCAGCCGTTCAACTATTTTGAAAACCTGGGGCCAGCCAACCCGCAGGCTCGCGAAGCGCATCTGCGTGACGGTGGTATTGGCGATTCTGTTGCCAGCAATAAATTTTTAGCCGCGGTGGAAGCGGGTACGTTACCGCCAGTGGCGTTCTACAAGCCCCAGGGCAACCTGAATATGCACGCCGGTTATTCTGACGTGGAAGCGGGCGATCGCCATATTGCCCATATCATCAACAGCTTGCGTAATGGCCCGCAGTGGGACAACAGCGTGGTGGTGATTACCTTTGATGAGAATGGTGGCTGGTGGGATCATGTGGCACCGCCGCAGGGCGATCGCTGGGGGCCTGGATCACGTATCCCGGCATTGGTGGTCTCACCGTTTTCCCGCAAGGGATATGTCGATCATGAGGTGTACGATACCGGTTCTATCCTGCGTTTAATCAGCCGGGTGTTCGATTTGCCGTCGCTCGATGGGCTGACCGAACGCGATAAGGCGATGGCAGCGCGCAGCCAAAAACCCTTGGGGGATCTGACCGGCGCGCTGGCGTTTCCTGGCTAGTCGTTACAGCGCTTTCGACATATACCAGATGCCAATGGAACCTTGGGCGCTGGTGTAACAGGTCTCGCCGCAAATGCTCAGCCCCTGGCGTTGGTAAAAACGCTGGGCGCTGGTATTGCGCTTTAGCACTTCCAGCCAGAACGTTTCTTGCTTACGTTCTCGCGCCCGTTGCTGAACCTGTTCAAAAAAACGCTGGCCATAACCCCGCCCGGCATATTCCGGCAAGAAATAGATCTTCTGTAGCTCTGCGCCAAGGGCTTGGGTAGGGGTCAGCAGGCTGTCGAAATTCAACCGCGCATAGCCCACCAGGTTTTCGCCTTCATACCCCAGCAGCCAGCACACATCCGGATCCTGTAGCGTTTTTTCGAGGGCTTCAACCGCAAAATCTTGCGCCAGAAAAGCGTCTAACTCCTCTTTGTGGTGCCAAAGTTCGCCAAAGTGGGCCTGATAAGTGCGGATACCCACGTCGCGAACCTGTGCTAAATCACCGCTCAACGCCTGGCGGATGCTGAACATGTAGACCTCTTTTGGGGAAATGAGTAACGGTTGCTGCCCTGAAGGGAACGGACTGCTCCTGATGAATATTTTGCCAACGTAAAACACGGGAGATATTTTTATCCCGCAGCGAGTATGACGTGAAAGGTCAAACACAACAAAAATTATTCAAGGTTAAGCGGGCGTTGCGAGCGTCAGACGCCATGTCCAACCGCAGCACGCCCGATGGGAAGACAATCACTCAGCAAGATGTTTCGGTGTTTCCCGCCTGAACCCCAGACCAATAATCCGCCCAAATAACCGCGGCAACCAGCGGCTGTTACCGACGCGCATCATCAGGTTTTTCCCACCCTGCGCGCGGCGTTTTTTGGGCCTGCGTTGGCTCATTTTAATTTGCAGGAACTGTGTGGCTTTGGTGGGGAAATTGCGGCGGCGTTGCACACGCAGCAGGTGTTTTAACTGCAAGTTCTGATTGCGTAGCGGAGGAATAATGGCGTTGGCGGTAGCGACCGCATCCTGAATCGCCAAATTCACCCCGACACCGCCAATGGGGGACATGGCATGTGCGGCGTCACCAATACACAGTACGCCCGGTTTGGCCCACCGATCCAGCCGATCAATACGGATGCTCAAGAGTTTCACCTGATCCCAACTGAGGATCTCTTGCAAACGAAGGTCCTGGAAAGGGGCAACTTCGGCGATATGCAGCAAAAACTTGTCCAGTCCGTCCTGCTGGATCGTCTCAAAACTGCCTTTGTCGATTGAATAACCGCACTGCCAGTAGTCGCCTCGGTCGATCATGATGAAGTTTTGTTTTGGCCCGGTATGGCCCATCGACCAGGCGGGGTCACCGGGTTTTTTATCAAGCTTCATCCACAAGACGTCGCGCGGCGAGCCAAAAGAACGGCTGCTGAGAGCCGCCTGTTCGCGCACCACTGAATTGCGCCCGTCGGTACCTACCACTAACTGGCAACGCACACGGATCGGGCCATCCGGCGTCTCTGCCAGTACGCCGCAGACCTGGCCACGGTCGTACAACAGTTGGTGTACCTGAGCCGATGTGATCAGCGTGAACGTCGGAAACGCGGCGGCCTTTTCGGCCAGAAAGTTGAGAAACTCCCATTGCGGCATAAAGGCGATAAATTTGCAGCGCGTCGGCAGGCGCGTGAAGTCCGCAAGTCGAATATCGCGCCCGGCGATTTCGGCGTGCAATGTTTCTGCACGTTGGTGAGGCAGTGCCAGCAGTTCTTCCAGCAGGCCGAGCTGGTGCATGATTTCTAACGTTGAGGGGTGAATGGTGTCACCGCGAAAATCACGCAAGAAGTCGGGGTGCTTTTCCAGCACCATCACGTTTATCCCTGCCCGTGCCAACAGATAGCCAAGCATCAGCCCAGCGGGGCCGCCGCCAACGATACAGCAGCGGGTGACATAAGGTGTAATCAGTGATGATGACATAGTGGCTGACCTCAAGGGCGGCATCCGGCAGGCCCTCATTGAAAACTTATCATTGATAATGATTATCAATATCAAATCTGGCTGTCAACCCGTGGCACAGTGTGGTCAAAGGGCATGGCAAGTATCACGATTCTCCTCAAAGCGGTTGACCGGGCGAGTATCCCACGCCATCTTTATCAGTGAAATCGGCATTACTTTGATTCATGGTTCTGAAAAACGGGATGGTCATGATGGGACGAGTCACCTTCGATCTCGAGGATCTGCGCAGTTACGTCACGGGCATTGAGCTGGGCAGTTTCGCTAAGGCGGCGGAGCGGCTGGGGCGTTCAACCTCTGCGGTCAGCGCACATCTGAAAAAGCTGGAGCAGCAGATCGGCACACCGATCCTGACAAAGGCCGGGCGCGGTATGGTAATGACGGAAGCCGGTGAAACATTACTGGGCTACGCCCGCCGATTGCTGGAGCTTAACGATGAAGCCGCCGCGGCGGTACGCGGGCTGGACCTGCAGGGGACGGTACGCCTGGGGCTGCAGGAGGACTTCGGCGAAACCTTTTTGCCCCAGGTTTTGGGCAGTTTTGCCCGGGCGCATCCACGAGTGCGTATCGAAGCGCGCATTGCCCGCAATGCCGAGCTGATCGACTGGGTGCTGAAAGGGCAGTTAGATTTGTCGCTGGCCTGGGACGGGGGGATCAGCACGCCGTACCATCAGATGCTGGGGCAGCGGCAGATGCATTGGATAACGTCGCCCCATTTCGAACTGGCATCCTGGCGTCAGGGAGACGAGCCATTGCCGTTGGTGATGTTTGATGCCCCTTGTCTGCTGCGCAGCGCGGCGACGCAGGCCTTGGATCGCGCCGGCATTGCGTGGCGTATTGTCTTTACCAGCCGTAGCCTGAACGGTATCTGGGCGGCAGTCAGCGCAGGATTGGGGGTGACGGTACGCACCGATGCCGGGCTGCCGTCGGGTTTATCCCGTTTGCCAGCCGGTACGTTACCGTCATTAAACGCGCTAGGTGTGGTACTGCACCGTGCGGAAGATCACCCCTCGGGGGCAATCCAGCGCTTAGCGCAGATCGTGGCCGATCGGATCCAGAATTAGTCCTGTTCGATCGGCTGTTTGCCACTCAGTGCGCCCCATTCACTCCAGGCGCCGTCATACAGCTTCACCTGCGGTGCATTGAGCGATAACAAGCCGAAAGCCAGCACCGCCGCAGTGACGCCGGAACCGCAGCTGGTGATGATTGGGCCATTGATATTCACCCCTTTGTCGGTGAAGGTCTTGTTGAGGGCTTCCAGCGATTTGAAACGGCCATTTTCCAGCAGTTCCCCGTAAGGAATGTTGATGCTGCCGGGAATATGACCGCGGTGCAGGCCTGGGCGGGGTTCTGGCGCTTCGGCGTAAAAACGGGGGGCGGCGCGTGCATCAAGGATTTGCACTTCCGTGTTCAGCGCTTGCTCCACCTGCTGCATATTGACGACCGCATCGGCATTAAAACGGGCGTTGAACGTGTGCGGCGAACGCTGTGCAGCGCCGGTTTCCAGTGGCTGGCCTTGCGCTATCCAACCGTTTAAGCCTTCGTCCAGCACATAAACCTGTTGTGCGCCAAAGTTGCGGAAAGTCCACCAACCGCGCGGAGCAGAAAATTGATTGCCCTCGTCATAAAACACAATGGTCTGTTGTTCGTTGATGCCCAACTTGCCGACGGCAGCGCCGAATTCATCGGCTGTCGGCAGCATATGCGGTAAGTCGGTATGTTTGTCCGCGACGTTATCAATATCAAAATACACCGCGCCCGGTATATGGCCGCGTTCAAACTCGGCGAGCATGTCTTTTTTCGGCACCAGACCGACAGGAGACATTCTGACATCAACGACGATCAGATTTTCATCGTTGATGTGCTGCGCAAGCCATTGTGGAGTAACCAGAAACGGAGAGTTCATCGTTATTGTTCGCCTGTGGTGAAAACGGTTTTTCACTATACCCTAAATCATTGGCGTTGCATTGCGGCGCACAAACGCAGCCAACAAGCATGCTGCGGGGATAGACACCAGCCGCTTTGACGATGTGATCCATCAGTAAAAATTATCAGGCTGCCTCAGTGCGTAACGCGGCGACAATGGTGGCCAGCGTTGCATGGGAAGTCTCGCCGAGTGGACCCTTCGCTTCGGCAACCCCATTCTCAGCCAGCAGCGTCTGGAGGCCGATCAGCCAATCGTAAATATAAAATGCCGTATTTCTTGCCGGCGTGGGCGCCAGCTTGGCTAGCCGCTGTTGGCTACCCCAGTTAACCGCCGGCTGCGGCGGTGGGGAAAAGATCGGCTGGCCGTGATTAATCCGGCTGACAGGGCGTAAAGCGGCCTCGCGCTGCTGGAAACCCAACCAGGTGACGAAATCCCCCAATATTGCTAACGCCTGGCTCACCTGCCGATCTTCGCCTTGTTCGGGTAGGGACCCGGCAGACAGCGCGCGTTCCAGCGATTCAGCAATTCCCAGCCGACAAGCGGCGGTGATCAATGCATCAACCAGTATCTCCAGATGCTGTTTTCCGACGCCCAGCAATATCCGCAATTGAGGATTATCGGGCAGGGTGCGCAGGTGGTTGACCCAATCGGCAAACACCCGTTGGGCAAAGGGGGAACCGCTAAGTTCTGTTGGCGCGGCGGGGGGGATATTCCCGTCGCCAAACAGATCGATCTCCTCATCGAACGGCGAAGCTGAGGTCACGGGTGCAGGTAAGATATGCTGTTGTTGCACGTACAGCTGACGCAGCGTGTTGGACTGCGGCAGCAGCCATTCGAGTAACTCGCCGTGAACCCCGGCTTGTGCCTGTAGCGCACGGAGTAGGTGTTGGGCGCGCTGATGCGTTAACTGCGGGTCTGTCTTGCGCAGCCAGTTGCCCAGCAAACTTTCCGTGAGTTCGCGTTGCAGCTCCTGCCGTTGTTCCAGGACGCGGTCATGCTTCAATGTCGGACGTGCCTGTGCGGCCAGATAGGCCACCATGCGATGGCAGTCGCTCTCATCCACCGCCAGCAATGTGGCCCAGCTTTCGCCCGGCTCACCGACATAGCGTTGAACGGCATCATCTGGGCGTGGTTTTCCCTCTTGGCGTGAGTCGAAGGCTGTGATCGCCCAGATTAAGCCCGGCTTTCTGCGGGTGCGGACCTCTGTGTTTTCACCCTGGGTTTGTCTGACCCAGTAGGCCAGCGCGTTGCCCGCACGGCTGGCATCTTGCGGCGTGCTGGCGGCATCGGTAACCAGCAGCAGGTTGGCGTGCAGGCTATCGGCAGCGAGAATCAGCAGGCTGGCACGCTTTGCCTGCTGCATGCGTTCAGTCACCCCAGCACCAGGGCATCGGCTGCTGGTCGGCAGGTCAAGCAGTTCTACGTCGTCTGGCAACCCGGCGCCTTTCCTCAGCGGTAATGTTGTTGTCACTTCTGCTGCCAACCAGGCCAGACTCTTGAGTGCAATGCCCACGGTGTCACCCTTCTCCGTCAGTACGGTAAGTTTGTCCTCCGTGGGGGCTGTCATCATACCGGCATGCAGAATGCCGCTGTCTGGATCCAATACCTGACGAGATGCCTGTACTCGCTGACAGTGACCCAGATCGTGCAACGCATGCGCCAACTGCCGATAGTTGGCAGTCAGAACCGGATCCTCACCCCAAAGCGGCGCAAACAGCCTGGCACGTTCATCCACACTCAGATAGGGCGCCAGCAAGATGGCCTGTGGCCAGAAGTGTCTTTCCAGCGCCTGTTGCGCTTTGCCACCCTGGTGACGCAGGCTGTCCCACAGCGCAACCACCGCGTTGCTGTCCAGACCGTCGATAGCCATAGGCTGGCGGTGGCGCTCCAATGCAGCAAGGTGCGCGGCCATTGCACGCGTGTCCCCGTCTGCATGAAAACCGCCCATCACGGCGGTGCCGATCATCATGGCAATCAACTGCGCTTCATCAAGTAAGGAGATGGCAACAGGATAAGCAGGGGGCGTCTGGGTGCCGGAAGCGCTGTAACGCACCGTCAACGTAGCAGCGTCGGTCAAGGGACTGGCGCCGGGAGCCAACGCCGCCAATAAATGGGCTTTGGCTGCGGCGTTGTGGCCATAAAGGCCGATGGCAACGCGATGATGCATAGCGCTGTCCAGTTGTCTGGCCCGGTTGTAACTGCGGCGTAGACGAACCGTCAGATTATCGGCTTCTCTGCTCAGCCGCGTGGATTGCTGCCGCGTGCTGGCAACCCAGTCAATCGCCTGAATGATGCTGTTACCCAGGCTGTTTATCGGCTCTGCTGCGCCGGAGGTGATAGGTTTCATCGTTGATAAATGCTCCCGCTGTCGATCCAATAATGGGTTGCGCCAGAGGCGCTGGCAGCCAAGGTATTAAGTTTTAATTGCAGATGATGAGCGGGAATAGGCGTTCCATCGGCTAAATGCGCCTGGGCGATGCTGACCCCTTCAGCGCCCTGTTCATCGCTGCCGGTAATCGCCAAGCGTAGGCTGATGACGGCATCGCCCGCCAGTTTACGCGCCAGCTGAGGGTCGGTGATGGTGAGGGTATACAGTGGCGACGCGGGCCAGCGTTCGTTATCCAACTGGCGGAACCCCAGGCGCAGGGGGCCACGAAGCTGGAAATACGTGTCGGGATCCAGCGAAAAGTCCGCGCAATCGAGATCGATATCGCGATAGTAAAGGTTATCGTCCGCCAGCATGTTATTGCTATCCAGCATGCCCAGATGGCGAATGGTGGAATAGGGCTGGAAGTCCCCGACGTTAAAATAAAAACTCTCCAGACGCAGATCGATCGCAAGCAGGCACAGCATGGCCCCCACGGCGGCGGTTGATTTTGGGTTATCGATACGCCCACCCTTATTAAAGGGGTACCAACTGCGTGTGTGATATCCCTCGAGCGGTAAGATTCGGCTGGCAGGTAGCGGCTGCAGGTGGCGCAATAATGTCTGAACCCCAGGGAAACGCGCCGGCCGGCCGGTCAGCAGCAGCACATCGCAGGTGTATAACGCCACAACTTCGGCAAGCAGGCGCAGGCAGTGATTTATGCCGATCCTGTCAGACAGGAAGGCCGCGTGCAGGGCACCCAGACGAATGACCAGTGGGGTGTGCAGAATATCGAAGTCAGTGGCCGAGGACTCGCGCTGAATCTCACCGTTGATAAAGGCCAGCACCTGTGGCGTCGGCGTCTGTGGCAGCAACTCACCCAAACTGGTGGCGATTTCCGCATGGGCATCCAGGGGATCGTAATCCTCGTACGCACTAAGCAATGCACGCCCGGCAGGCATGAAAATTTGTAGCGTGGCCTGCTGACGCAGCGTGGAAAACCCATCTATACGGCCTTCATTGCCAAACAGCTTGTCCATTATTGCCGGTGTTGCGACGACGCCGGCATTTTCGACGGCCTGCTGTACAGCAGGCAAAATAAACAGCTGAATGATATCCAGCAAAATATCGTCACCGGCGATTTTAAATCCTTCGCGGAACAACAAACGCGGATTGATTTTAATGTTGTTGCCAACGCCATCATCCAGCGCGTATTGGGTGATGGCCAAATCGGTCGTGCCGCCACCGATATCAATGGAGGCGATACGCAGCATTTTTCCCGGTTGTGTTCCGGGTTCTGTTGGCCGGTCAGGCCTGGCCATTGCGGCAAAAAAGGCGTCGGTGCGGCCGGCAAAATTCACCTGGGTTTCGTTATACAGATAAACCATCTGGCCGCAGGTCGCCTCATCCCATTCCATGTGCACCTGAGGCACGGGGACACGGGTGTTGCCACCGTCGAATGGCGCATCCAGCGGGTGCCAACCCATGGCTTTCCATACCAGACCAATGGCTTCCTGCATGCGGCGACGGAAAATTTCACGCTCTGGTTTGGGCATCGCCGAAGGCAATGTCAGGATGATGCTACGCAACCGACGCGGTGCAGAGGTGTTCGGCATTTTAAGCCGCTGAGCGACGCTGTTGATTTGCATCAGCACCTGCGCCAGCAGTTCGGTCAGCATCAGGGTCATGACTGCACTGCGGCTATAATGGGCGGCAAATACCGGCAGCCGTGCCTCTACGGGCAACCCGGACAGCGGCAAACCTTCGTCGTTGATCAGTGACGTCAATGGCGCTGCGGCGGCCATGGGCTCTTGTTTGCCGTTAAAGCGCCAGCCGGGCGCATAGCGTTCTTCGTCCCACAGATAACGGCGCGGGCTGGATATTCCGGTGGTGCCTTCGGTACCTTCCCGTTGCTGCGCCAGTTGCATGGCTTCGTGGCCGACACGGGTAATCGAAGGCCAGATAAAGGCATCATCGCGTCCGCTTTGGAAGGAGAGATGCTGTTTGCCAAATGAGGCTTGGGCAAACTCGACCCGGCTTTCAAACAACGCGCTGTAAACGCAATGCGGCATGGACAATGAGCGCAATTGCAATTCATTGGTCTGCTTCAAACCGTTATTTTCCTGCGGATGATCTTCGACCAGCACCCCGCAGGTGTGGGAGTTCCCGACATCTAAAATCACGTCCACGTTAATCGCGGGCTGCTGTGGCGTTTCCCCGATGATTTTTATCCGTGGAACCGTTAGCTGGTTGCCCAGCATATTCAACACGTTGAGATAATGCGCCTGGTATTCGAAGGTTTTCAGCCCGGCGTATATCTCTGTTTCGGTGCGCGCCTCCAGGCTGGACGCACATTGCGTAAAGACCTCGCGCAGCCAACTGTCTACCCAGGTCAGATCGAGAAACTCGCCTAACTCATGGTTACGGTGGGCCAGTGAGAAGCTGAGCCCCGTATTGAGATCGCTTTCGCTTGGGCCAAGAGCCTCCTGTCCCGCCGGGACCAGTCGGGTATCAAAGGCAAACACGACCCGCAGCAGATTGCCGTCCTGATCGGGCGCATCCAGCAAGACGATCTGCATCCGCGCCCAATTATCAGGCCCGGATAGAAATGCACCGGATGACGTGCAACGAGAGAAAGGCAGCGGCAGCCAGGTGTTATTCAGCAGTTGCAGCGATTGCTGCAGGGAAAAGCTGAACTCTGGACGTACCACCTCGGGAGCCTGCCCTGGCTGGGCGGGCAACAGGTATTTGCCCGTGTCGACATCCCATTGCAGGCGCAGAAGCGGGCCGCTTGCCGTCTGACGGACGAATTTGCCCGGAAAATCGGCATCCAATACCGGCGTCAGGGCAAAATCCATAAATTGGATGCCACTGTCCTGAATCAGCGTAATGGCTTGTTTGTAATCCACCAGGGGTGCCAACATCATTTACTCTCGCGCTTTAACGTCATGGGATAGACCGTGTCCGCATCGTAGCGGCCGGTGCACTCTGCAGGCCCGGTTTCGTTTTGCTTGCAGACGATTTCCGGTATTTGGTAGCGGCTGCCGTCGCTGCAGCGCGCTTTGGTGCGGCTATTGATTACCAGATTGCCAGACTGCATTAGCCCGGCTTCCACCGGTGTTCGGCAGGTGATGGCATCACCGTAGGTAATTCTCGCTGTCCCTTTGCCACCGTTCAGACGGTATTGCAGGCTAGGGCGTTTGCCTGTGAGGGGATCTTTCAATGCCACGGTGGCGCGCCACTGGCCATTGAGAAAACGCGTCGATCCGGCTTTGACGGCGTCAGCGGGCAGCACTAACGAATTCTTGTCTGCCGGCGGCAGGGCTACCGGGGCAGGCGGTGGCGGCATCAGCGTTGCATGGGCTAATGGGAGTTGCAGTTTGAACGCCGGGACGGCAGCGCGGACCGGCGATGCCGGTTGCTGCGCCACGGGAATGGGGCCGGGTAGGGCGCTCGGTGAAGTCATCCTATGGGCCAGCAGGGCAACCAGCATCAGCACAGGTAAAATCCACCCATAGCGGCGCCACTGGCGGCGTGGCTGTGCGGGTGTGACGGCCACCGATGGCACGACTTCTGGTGCAGGCACCGGCGTAGGTTTGGTTAGAGGTATCACTGTGGGCCGCGGTGTGGGGGCGATTGGCGTCGGTTTTTCTTCTGTCACGTCAACCGGGCGTAAGCACGCCAGAGGATCGTCCTGACACTGCGCGTGCGGCTTGATAAACCCCCAAAAGGTCAGCACCGGTTTACCCTCTACCAGATAGACATGCTGTGAGTCGGGGATTTGCATTGCTTTGGTCAGCAATGCGCCAAACAAACGGTGGCTTGGGTGCTCGGTGGCCTGTGTCTGGGCGATCAAGGTACGGAATGCTTCCAGGCTCTGTTCCAGTAGACGCACGGCCTGCGTACGTTGGGCATCACTCGCGGCCAGCCAAGACGTCACTTTCCCCGGAAAAGGAGAATACCAGTCAATGCGGGTGCCCGTTTCGTTCGGCTGCGGGATTGCCAGGCAATCGGCTGCTTGCTGCTGTTGGCGAATGCGCAATGTTTCTCGCAACTGCAATGCACAGGCATAAACCGGTTGCCCATTCTCGCCCAATGCAAGCACATCATCTAAACTGCCACTGCGTAAAAAGGGTTTCACCACGGCAAAAAACCTTGTCCTGTTCTGCTAAAACGTGCAAACAGGCATGGTAACCCGCGGCGTGAGCGGTCAAACGGCTGAGGACAGGCGTAAAACTACGTTTCTTTTTCCTCTATCGCGCGAGTTCGCCGGTATTTACAGTGGTGGCCCCTTTTTTCTGCGGATCTGTCACGTCGACGATGATGGCACGGATCGTGGTTTTGCCTTGATTCACCACTGACCCCGGGGGAGACCGCGCTGAGGCTTATCCAGACAGAGGGAGAAATAATGTCACTGACTACCGACAACCACGACTTTGGCGGCGCCAAAATCGCGCTGCTATGCGGTGATAAGTTGCTCACTTACCAACGTGATAACAATGCGAATATTCCCTGGCCTGGCTGTTGGGATTTGCCCGGGGGTGGGCGTGAAGGCGATGAAACGCCATTGCAATGCGTGCAGCGGGAAACTCAGGAGGAATTTGGCCTACAGATTGATGCGCGGCAGGTGAAATGCCAGCAGTATTACGACGGCATTTTGGCTGGCTACCCTCCGACCTGGTTTATGTTGGGCGAAATGACCCCAGAAGACATTGCCGCCATTCGTTTTGGCGATGAAGGGCAACGTTGGCAGATGATGTGTATCGACACCTTCATCCATCACCCGCAGGGCATTTCGCATTTGCAGCAGCGATTAGCGCGGCATCTTCGGCGTTAAACCTGTTCCACCGCCTCAACGCGGGCGATCAATGCGTCGAGCTGATGCTCGGAAAACACCTCGATGCCATGTTGGCGTAGCAACTCGGCGGTGACGCCGCTACCGGGTTTGGTTTGCCCGCTGAAAGAGCCGTCGTAGATAAACTGACTGCCGCAGGATGGGCTGCCGTCCGTGAGTAAGGCAAAACGACAGCCGTGTCGCCGTGCCGTTTCTAACGCCAGATGCGCGCCAAGCAGATAGCTGTCGGTGACGTCCCCGCCGCTGACTTCCATGACCCGTGCTTGCTGAGCCAGCACCGTGGCACCTTCGGCAGCCGCCGTAATTTCTGCCGAGGGGCGCGGGGTCGAAAACCCCGCGGCCAGCTCTGGGCAGCAAACTACCAAGCGCCCTTCGCGCTGCCAGCGTTGCAGCGTGGAGTCGAATAAGGGTTTATTGGAACCGTTGTAGCGAACGTGAAAACCGGCCAGGCAGGCGCTGAATAAAATCTTTGACGGCATGCGATTTGTCTCTGTCACAGGGGCGAAAGCGCGGCACTGGCGGCCCACGCGCGCGGCTTTAACATAGCAGAATCTTCTCTCCGATGGCAGCGCCAACAAGACGTTCTCGGTTGCGCTTTTGACGCTGGCCGATCGTGCCACTGGCGCCCACGATGTTCAGGCTCATTGCCTGTTCTCTTTGGCGTCGGCAACCCGTCGAGTGCGCCAGCGGTTGGGCGTTTGCTCTTCCCACTGCATAAAAGCGCGGCTGAACGAATTCAATTCTTCAAACCCCAGCACAAAGGCGATTTCACCCGGCTCCAGATCGGTCTCCGCCAGCAGTTGGCAGGCGGTACGGTGGCGGGTTTTGTCCAGCAGCTGTTGGTAGCTGTAACCCTGCTGTTGCAAGCGGCGCTGTAGCGTGCGTGCGCTGACATAGAGCTCCGCCGCCACACTGTTGACGCTGGGGCGCTGGCCACGCATGCTGCGGCCGAGTATCGCCATCACCTGTGTCGGCAAATCCTGCGCTTGCTGTGCCTGTCTCAGTTCGGCCTCGAGTCCGGGCAGCAATGTCGCCAGCATGTCCTGGTTATAGGTGATGAACGGCTGCTGCATGAGTGCACGATCAAACACCAACACATCCCGCGGCGCGTCGAAGTGAATGGGACAGCCAAAGTAACGCGGCAGCGGTGAGGCCGCGTTGTGTCGCCGCGTCAGCTCGATGGATCGCGGGCGTATCAGCAGGCCGGTACCGCGGCGGCATAGGGTGATGATGGAGGCAAAGATGGCGTCAATCAACAGCGCCGGTGCGTGACCTTCGGCCATGATCCAGCGGATGTGCATACGCACACCGTCGCCATCTTCCGTCAGCGTCAGTTCCTCCGGGCACAGGAGTCGCTTGTAACGGGCGATTTTTTGTAATGCTTCCCCCAGCGTGGCGGAGTGCAGTGCAGCGGCCGAAGCAATATCATAATGCTCTGGCGCTACGTCGCCGCCGAGGCGCAGGCCGAATGTGTTGTCATCGGCCAACTGAGCGAGGGCGCGCCAAATATCAAAGAACTGTCGGGTGGACAGCTTTACCTTGTCACGTCGTGCGTTGAGCAGCCCAACCGGCAGGCGAGCCAGTTGGCACACCCTTTCGATATCGACGCCAAGAACCGCCAGACGGGCGAATAGCACGCTGGATAGGGGGATCTGATCGCTACTCATCGTTGCGGATGCCTTTTCGTTTTGGATGGTGCCACTTTAGAATAGGGTGGCACCGGGCGATAATCCGATGACGACATGGTTTAATCCGATCGCGCCAATGCAGTTTCAAGCATTGGAGAAGGTGCCAGCATCAGTTTTTGGATGGTGGCCCCTACCCGTTGTACGGCCTGCTCAATTTCTGCCGTCAGCTTGGGCGCATAGTTGAGACGTAGACAGTTACGGTATTTGCCGGAGGCAGAAAAAATACTGCCGACGGCGATCTGCACGCCCTGTTGCTCCAGATAGCGGTTCAGGCGCAGGGTATCAAAGTCTTCATCCAATTCGATCCACAACATAAAGCCACCGCGCGGTTGGCTGACGCGGGTACCGGGGGGGAAATACGCCATAATCCACGCGGTCATTACGTCGCGGTTTTGCTGATAACGCACGCGCATACGCCGCATGTGCTGCAAGTAGTGTCCATGACGGATAAAGTCGGCAATCGCCAACTGGGGCTGAGTGGCGGTGGAGCCGGTGCCGATGTATTTCAAGTGCAGCACGCGTTCCAGGTAGCGTCCGGGGGCAATCCAGCCAATGCGCAAACCCGGAGCCAAGGTTTTTGAGAACGAGCTGCACAGTAGCACCCGCTCGTCTTCATCGAAGGATTTCAGAGACGGCGGGCGCGGGTACTGATAGGCGAGATCGCCGTATACGTCGTCTTCAATAATCGTCACGTCATAACGCTGCGCTAACGTCAGTAAACGTTGCTTGCGTGCCTCAGGCATGATGTAGCCCAACGGGTTATTGCAGTTCGGTGTTAATAGAATGGCTTTCACCGGCCATTGTTCCAGCGCCAATTCCAACGCCTCCAGACTGATGCCGGTGAGGGGGTCGGTAGGGATTTCCAGCGCCTTCATGCCTAACCCTTTCAGCGTTTGCATGGTGCCATGGAAGCAGGGGGAATCCACCGCCACAATCTCACCTGGCTGACACACGGCGCGTAAACCGGTGGAAAGGGCCTCATGGCAACCGGTGGTGATGACCAATTGGTCGGGGCTGATCTGACAGCCGGAATCCAGTAGCAGGCGGGCAATTTGTTCGCGCAGCTCCAGCACACCCTGAATGCTGTCGTAGAGCAGGCTGCGCAAATCGCCGTGGCGGCCCATGTGCCCCAAGGCTTTCATCAGCGGCTTCAGTGTCGGCTCACTGATATCCGGCATGCCGCGTCCGAGTTGTATCAAATCTTCGCGGGGCTTGTGACGGATCATTTCCAGCACCTGCTCCCATTGCGAAATATCCACGGGGCGTTGCACCGGGCGAGTGACGGCGGGCAATTCAGCTAATGTGCGGCGCCGGCGTACAAAATAGCCCGACTTGGGCCGCGCCTCCACCAGTTGGCTCTCTTCCAACAGGCGGTAGGCCTGTTGCACTGTACTGATGCTGACGCCGTGTTCCTGGCTCAGCGTGCGGACAGAGGGCAAGCGGTCACCCGCCGGATAAAGACCCTGTTCAATGCGTTGGCTAAGGATCGCAGCCAGTGTGGCGTAGCGTGTCATACAGATGCCTAAAATAAGAATGGATGAGAAAAAACCGGTACAGATGACGTTAAATTAGACCATTCAGACAGACAGAGACAGCTTTTGTATGGAAAAAATACCGCGGGCTTGAATCTGTATTGTTTTTTCCATGCCCAGCATCATGACTCCAGAGCAAACACGAAGGAGAATATGATGACGAGCTTGTCTGTTGACAGTATGCCAACCCACTCCCAGCCCCCTTTTTCCCGCTGGCGTCTGTATCTGCAACGCTATCGCACACGTCAGGCGCTATTGCTGTTGGACGACGTGCAGCTGGCGGACATCGGCCTGACACGTGCTGCGGCATGGCGAGAAGGCAGCAAGCCTTTCTGGCGGCGTTAAGTGCTGAAACTGCTCGGTAAGGCCTCATCGATTAACGTTCGCAAGGTGCTGTGGACCTGCCATGAACTGGCGTTACCTTTAACCCGGGAAGAGTGGGGAAGTGGTTTTCGCTCCACTCAGGAACCGGAATTTCTCGCACTAAACCCTAATGGGCTGGTGCCCGTGCTGATCGACGGTGAACAGGTGTTATGGGAGTCCAACACGGTTTGCCGTTATCTGGTGGGGCGAGAAGGGCGTCAGGATTTGCTGCCAGAGGCTCCTGGTGCGCGTGCGGCTGTCGAAATGTGGATGGATTGGCAGGCGACGGATCTCAACAATGCATGGCGCTATGTGTTTATGTCACGGGTGCGCCAAGATCCCGGGTATCAGGATGCGGGTAGCCTTGCCGCCGCCGAACGGCAATGGAACCGGCTGATGGGCCTGCTGGATCAGCATCTGTCACGTGGTCGCCTTTATGCCGCCGGAGACGTTTTCACCCTGGCGGACATTGTGCTGGGGCTCTCTTTGAACCGGTGGTTAATGACGCCGTTTTCACGGCCGAGCTACCCGGCGTTGAACCGCTATTTTCAACGTTTGCAGCAGCGGCCTGGTTTTCTGCTGCACGGGGCCAACGGGCTGCCCTGATTCGGAATGAAAAGTTCATTTCAATCGGCCGGGTGAGTTTATGCTCACCCGGCTTTTCGTTGTTTCATCCCAGTCTGCAGTGTTTTATGAACGACATCACGATTATCATTTTTATTTTACCTCTCGCTTGTGATTGAAATTTATATTCCATATAAACGATTATCAGATGGTGTATTTCATTATGTGCGCCGTCATATTATGGCTATGGATGATGGGAGAGGGCGATGAAACAGGTACGCGTTGGGTTAATTGGCACCGGCTACATTGGCCGCTGTCACGCTATTGCTTATGCGCAGGCTGCGACGGTATTTCCACTGAAAGGCGAATTGGTGCTGGAAATGCTGGCTGAGGTCACGCCGGCGCTGGCGCAGCAGCGCGCTGCGGAGTTTGGTTTCTCGCGTTCGACCGGCGACTGGCGGCAACTGGTGGCGGATCCGTCGATTGATGTGGTGGATATTTGCGCCCCTAACTTCCTGCACAAAGAGATGGCGCTGGAGGCCATCCGCCATGGCAAGCACGTCTATTCTGAAAAGCCGCTGGCACTGGATGCCGATGATGCCGCCGAAATGGTGCAGGCTGCCCGCGCCAAAGGTGTAAAAACGTTGGTGGGCTTTAACTACATGAAGAACCCGACCAGCCAACTGGCCCGGGAAATTATCGCCAGCGGTGAAATCGGTGAAGTGGTGCATTTTTATGGCACCCACAACGAAGATTATCTGGCCGATCCGCGTACGCCGATCGACTGGCATTGCCGCAAGGCCACTGCCGGGTTAGGGGCGCTGGGGGATTTGGCCGCACATATCGTCAATATGGCGCATTATCTGGTTGGCGACATTGTGGCGGTTTCCGGTGATATGCAAACCATTATCAGGCAGCGTCCGGATGCGAAAGACCCTTCGCTGATGCATGCGGTAGAAAATGAGGATCAGGCCAGTGCGTTGGTGCGTTTTGCCAGTGGTGCCATGGGCACGATCGAAACCTCACGTATAGCCTGCGGGCGTAAGATGGGGCTGACCTATGTGGTTACCGGCACCCAGGGGACGCTGAGTTACACTCAGGAACGCATGGCGGAATTAAAGCTGTATCGTCACGATGAACCAGCAGAACGCCAGGGGTTTAAAACATTGCTGGTCGGGCCCAAGCACCCGGATTATGCCGCCTTCTGTATTAGTGCCGGACACGGCATTGGGTTTAACGATCAAAAAACGGTAGAGATCCGCGATTTGGTTAATGGCATTGCTGCGGGTGATCCTATGTGGCCAGACTTTGAAGAGGGCTGGAAAGTCTCCTGCGTTTTAGATGCGATAGCCGCTTCTGCGGAACAGCGCCGTTGGCTGGACATTAACCGCGACTGATTGCCAGGCTCTGACGCTCACAGGTTGAGAGCGTCAGAGTTTATGAGGTTACTCAGTTAATTTGCTATCAACTTAATAAGCTATTAAGTTGATAGCTTGTTTGCTTAGAAAGCAAAGCATGAGCAGCCAAGCGCCCCCCAGAAGGCATTCTCGTCTGAAATTGGAATGCTGGAACGGCGAGCCACGTCATGCTGATGTGCGTGCACACCGCATGGGCCACAGCATTGGTGCGCCTGGCTCAACACGCCGACTCGGCTTGCAGCGGACGGTGGCGCAGAACGATAATGCCCTGGCACCTGCGTTACCGGTGACCAGTCCGGCAATACCGGTATTGCCGGTGGCGCTAACGGCGAGAAGCTCCCGGCGGCATAAACCACTTTGCCGTCTACCACGGTCATGACCGATTCAATCCCTTTGATCAGCTCTTCCGGCACGCTGAAATAGTCTTGTGACAGCACGGCCAAGTCCGCCAATTGACCCACCTTAATCTGGCCTTTTTTACCCTGTTCAGTCGAGAACCAGGCGCTGCCTTGAGTCCACAGCATCAGTGCCGTCTCGCGATCCAGTCGTGCGTTGTCGTCGTACATCGCCATACCGCCGACAGTACGGCCAGATACCAACCAGTACAGTGCGGTCCACGGGTTATAGCTGGCTACGCGGGTGGCGTCGGTGCCCAGCCCTACTGGCAGCTCGGCTGCCAGCATTTTCGCTACGGGTGGCGTCTGTTTGGTCGCCTCTTTGCCGTAACGTTCGGCAAAATATTCCCCCTGGAACGCCATGCGATGCTGCACGGCGATGCCGCCACCCAGCGCTTTTACCCGCTCAATGTTGCGTTCGGAGATGGTTTCCGCGTGGTCGAAGAACCAGTGCAGACCGTTGAACGGAATATCGCGGTTCACTTTTTCGAACACATCCAGCATGCGGCTGATGGACTCGTCATAAGTGGCGTGCAGGCGGAACGGCCAGCGGTGTTCCGCCAGGTGCCGGACTACGCGCTCCAGTTCATCTTCGGTGCCTTCCGGCAGATCGGGGCGCGGCTGCAAGAAGTCTTCGAAGTCGGCAGCGGAAAACACCAGCATCTCCCCGGCACCGTTATGGCGGTAAAAGTCAGTGCCCTGGCCCGGTTTCAGCATGTCGGTCCACAGCTCAAAGTCTTCCAGCTCCTGTTTAGGCCGTTGGGTGAACAGGTTGTAAGCAATACGGATGGTTAGCTGCTTCTTCTCATGCAGTTCGGCGATCACCTCATAGTCATCCGGGTAGTTCTGGAAACCGCCGCCGGCGTCAATGGCGCTGGTCAGGCCGAGCCGATTCAGCTCGCGCATAAACTGGCGGGTCGAGTTAACCTGTTGCTCCAGCGGCAGTTTCGGCCCTTTCGCCAAGGTGGCGTACAAAATCATCGCATTGGGTTTGGCAATCAGCATACCGGTTGGGTTGCCGTTACTGTCACGCTGAATCTCGCCGCCCGGCGGATTCGGTGTGTCCTTGGTATAACCGACGACTTTCAATGCGGCACGGTTAAGCAGGGCACGGTCATACAGGTGCAAGATAAACACCGGCGTGTCCGGCGCCGCCTGATTGATTTCGTCCAGTGTCGGCATGCGGCGTTCGGCGAATTGGAATTCAGTCCAACCGCCGACCACCCGCACCCACTGTGGGCTTGGAGTACGCAGTGCCTGTTCTTTCAGCATGCGCAATGCATCGGCCAGCGAAGGCACGCCTTCCCAGCGCAGCTCCAGGTTATAGTTCAGGCCGCCACGAATCAGGTGCAAATGCGAGTCGTTGAGGCCGGGCACAGCCGTATGGCCGTGCAGGTCAATCACTTGTGTCTCCGGCCCTGCATGCTGCATGACCTCATTTTCACTGCCGACGGCGAGGAACTTACCGTCGCGGATAGCTACCGCGTGGGCGGTGGGCGCCTCACGATCGACAGTGTGAAATTTACCGTTGGTGATAATCAGGGAAGCACTGTTATTCATAACGTTCTCCGGGCAAGCCGCCTAACGACGGGTGAGCCATTGATGAAATACGCGAGTCACGATCGGCATCCAAAGGAAAACAACCAGGGCGACTACCGTGGCGTCATTGAGAAAATGGCCGGTCAGCGTGCCGTTTAATTGGGGGAGCAGCTTGCCCCAAAACCAAGGCACCAGATTGGTGGACGGGAAGATCACCAGCAGGGTGATTAAAAATTGCTTCCATTTGGCAGGTTGGCGCGTGTTGGCGCTCGGCGGTGTAAACCAAAACTCTGCACCTGGTCGAATTTCGATGTGGTCGTTTTCCAACAGCAGCGGCGACACTTCCTCGATATAGCGTTTGCGCAGCGGTGAGTTAACCCATAGCGATAAATTGTCGAGGTTGTCAAAACGGACTAAAACGGTATAGGCCTGTTCGCTACCGGTGGGGCGGATCACATTGACGCCGAGGTGGCCGGTGAAGGCGGCGGCCTCTGGCATAATGCGTTTCAGCCATGCCTCGTAGGCCTGTTCTTGCCCTGGCGCCAAACGATGAGTGATGACTAACGTGACATGCTGCGGGTGAGCCATAACAACCAACTCCAGAAAACCCCGGCGCAGGGCCGGGGTAGGATTTATTTCGCCACGCGCGCCGGGGCGTGATGCACCATGGTGTAAGCATAATCAACGCCCATACCGTAAGCGCCGCTGTGTTCGCGCACCAGCGCCATGACGGCGTCGTAAGTCTCTTTGCGCGCCCAGTCACGTTGATATTCCAACAGCACTTGCTGCCAGGTTACCGGGATGGCACCGGCCTGCACCATGCGGTCGATAGAACGCTCATGCGCATCGACGGATGTCCCGCCGGACGTGTCGGTGACGACATACACCTCATAACCGGCTTCGAGTGCCATCAGCGCGGGGAAAGTCAGGCACACCTCGGTCCAGAGCGCAGAAATAACCAGCTTTTTACGGCCGGTAGCCTCTACGGCTTTCACGAAAGCGGCATCTTCCCAAGAGTTCATGGAGGTACGCTCGATCGGGGTGATTTCAGGGTGTACCGCTAAAAGCTCGGGCCAGATATAGCCACTGAAGCTTTCGGTTTCGACAGAGGTAAAAAGGGTGGGAACATTAAAAATCTTGCCGGCTTTGGCTAAACCGACCACGTTGTTTTTCAGTTGCTGACGATCAATATTAGCCACGCCAAAAGCCATTTGTGGTTGATGGTCGATGAAAATTAGAGCGGAATTATCTTTATCAAGTAATTGAAACTTAGACATGATTTACCTTCCCAGTGATATTAGGGTTCAACAAAGGATGAATACAACGCCGATGAACCGCATGGTAGGCAGGGGCTGATTTCAAAGATAGCGCAGAATTTTTGCCGTCTTGTTAAGTTTTTTTATACACGGAGGGAAGCGGTGAGATTAAACCTGGAAGCGTTACTGATTTTGGATGCACTTGACCGGCATGGTTCCTTTGCGGCAGCGGCAGCAGTGCTGTTCAAAACGCCGTCAGCATTGAGCTACATGGTGCAAAAACTGGAGAACGATCTTGAGGTCACCTTGCTTGATCGTTCAGGCCATCGGGCAAAATTTACCGATACCGGCAAACTGATGCTGGAAAAGGGACGGGTGTTGTTGCGTGCGGCGCAGGATTTGGAGCAACAGGCGCGTTATGTGGAAAACGGCTGGGAAAGCGAGATTACGCTCGGTATTGACGCGTCTTTTCCATTTGAACGTATGTTGCCGCTGATCGAGGAGTTTTATCAGCAGCACCACCATACGCGCCTGCGCTTTAGCCATGAGGTGCTGGCGGGGTCCTGGGAGTCGTTGGTTTATGGGTGCGCAGATATTATTGTTGGCGCGATTTGTGAACCCCCGTCGCGCGTAGGCTATGCTTTTAGTCAGCTGGGGCGATTGGATTACGTATTTGCCGTGGCGGCACAGCACCCGCTAGCGTTAATGGCAGAGCCTTTGCCGAAGGCTGAAATTCGTCAACACAGAGCCGTTGTGGTTCGTGATACCTCGCGCGTGAATGCGCCGCAGAATTTGAACATTCTTGAGGAGCAGGATCAGCTGACGGTCTTCGGTTTCGATGCCAAATTGCGGGCACAGCTTAGCGGCCTGGGTTGCGGCTATCTACCGCGATATCTGGCGGAACCCTACCTGAAAAGCGGTGAATTGGTAGCGAAACGCGTCGAATCTGAACACTGTAGCGACGTTTCTTATTTTGGCTGGCGTGAAAGTGCCACCGGCCTGGCGGTAAAATGGTGGCGTGAGCGCTTACAGCGATATGCCGATGCTGGGGGCGCATACCCGGAATACTGATTATTCACCTGTGGGTGACAGGACAAGGATGCAGAGACATGAAAACAGGGATGTGGCTATGGGCGGTGTTGCTGACGGGCTGTGGTGCCGATCAGGGCACCCGCACTGCCGGTGTCATGCTGGAAACACCGGTTGTTGCAACGTTATCGACATCTTCGCCCCGCAGCAGTTATCCGGAAAGGATGCGCGTTGCTATCACCCAGGAAATGCAGTTACCCGGCAAATATAAATCCCAAACCTGTTCGATCAGCCTCCATCTGTTGCCAGATGGCTCACTGAAAGATTTTAAGGTGCTGAGGGGTGACGACGCGCTTTGCGCAGCGGCCAGTCAGGCGGTGCAACGCGCTAAACTGCCGAAAATGGCCAATGAGACCGAGTATGCACTGTTCAACCTTGTGGTACTGGATTTTATGCCCTGATGCGGTGAGCAAAGTGCGCGCAGAAAAGCCGGGTTATAAAATGCCTTTTTGCGCAAACGTGATACGCGTGGCCTCATTGAGATCGAGCTCAGGTATCTTGTCGGGGCTGACCCAGGCGATTGCCTGAAACTCTTCATTAAAGCTGATCTGCCGGTTGGCACTCACACAGTCGAAAATCAAATACAGCATGTAGATTTCCTCTGTTGTGCCATCTGAGTAGGTCTTGGTACGGACGTCATCCCTGAAGGTCCAGGGAGTAATCTGGGTGATATGCAGTGCTTCTCCCAGTTCTTCTTTTATCTCACGGCGGAGGGCCTGCTCGAGGGTCTCCCCTGGCTCCATACCGCCACCGGACAGTGCCCACTGACCGGGGAATACGCCCCGGTCGTCGGCCATTTTGCACAGTAAATACTCGCCCTTATTTTCTATAATTGGGCAGACGATGATCCGCTGACGCATGTCACCTCCTGATGTCACCATTTTTCATTAACTTATCAGATAGTGGCTTTTATTGAGCCATGATTCTTTCAGCAATGCCTGTGGGATCATGAAATTGCATTGAATGCGTAATAACGTGCTGATTTTTCACTTTGCTTTGCCGCTTTCGTTATTTTGAGCGTCCAGGCAGCTCGCTGATACTGAGCAAAATCTTATACAGCGAGCCCATGCATGTCCTCAGATAAACGTCATAGTCACTATTTGCATCCTGCCCAACGCGATTGGATCCAACAGCTTAATCAGCGCTGGTTTTGGCGTTTGGAGCTGCCAACCTGGGGGATTATGGCGGCGGTTTACGGCGGCTGGTTTGGCGTCGTGCAATACTGGCAGACAATGGGCCCCTGGCTTGGCACGCCGTTGCTGATTTTGCTGACAACCTGGTATATGTCGCTACAGCATGAGCTTATTCACGGTCATCCGACGCGCTGGCCGCGGCTCAATCAGCTTTTCGGCTTGCTGCCACTGGCGGTATGGTATCCCTATGGTCTGTATCGTGATTCGCATATTCAGCATCACCGTAATGAACATCTCACCGATCCACATGAAGATCCTGAAAGCTATTACGTTAGCCAAGCGCAATGGCAACGCTACCCACGGATTTTTCCGCTGTTGGCCAAGGTGCGTAATACGCTGGTCGGGCGCATTGTGCTTGGCCCTGCGCTGGACATTGCGGCTACCGGAATTACGGCGATAAAAACGATCGCTGCCGGTGAAATGCGCACATTGGTGATGTGGTTGGTGCATCTGTTATTGCTGGTGGCGGTATTGGGGTGGTTGCAACAGCATGGCATTGGCACGGTATTTTACCTGGTGGCGATCAGCTACCCGGCGCTGGCGATGACCAAGGTGAGATCATTTTTTGAACATCGCGCCGTGGACGCACCGCAGGCACGTTCTATTATTAATGAGGCGGCTTGGCCGTGGCGGCTGCTGTTTCTCAATCTGAACTATCATTTAGTTCACCATGATCTCCCCGGCTTACCGTGGTACGGTTTAAGGCAGGTGTATTTGGCGGAGCGCAGTGCATACCAGCAGCGTAGCCAAGGGTTTGTGGTTCAGGGCTATGGTCAGTGGGTGAGTGACTACGCGTTCACCCCGATCGACGTTGAAGTGCATCCGTTTTCCGTTGGCGAGCCGCTAAGGGAATCCCAGGGCGAAAACCTTGTTTGGTCGACGGAGACATTTATTGTGCGATGGACGCGCGTTTCTCAAGATTTTCCAATCGATCTGGCCAAATAGCCGGACACTACACAACAAGAGGAAAAAGTATGGCAATCACTCCATCACGTGGTCGTGTCTTTGCGCTGGCGCTGAGTTTGCTCGCGGCGAGCGTCGGTGTGGCGCAAGCGGCCGATACGGTACGCGTCGGCTCTAAAATTGATACCGAAGGCTCATTGCTCGGGAACATCATCGTACAGGTGCTGGAATCTAACGGCATCAAAACCACCAATAAGTTGCAGCTTGGCACCACCAAAGTGCTGCGCGGGGCGATCACCTCCGGCGAAATTGACGTTTACCCGGAATACACCGGCAACGGTGCGTTTTTCTTTTCTGATGAAAAAGACCCTGCATGGAAAAATGCTCAGGCCGGGTTTGAAAAAGTGAAAAAGCTGGATTATGACAAGAACAAAATTGTCTGGTTGGACGCCGCCCCGGCCAACAACACCTGGACCATTGCTATCCGTCAGGACGTGGCGGATGCCAACCATCTGAAAACGCTTGCCGATCTGGGCAAGTGGATCAACGGAGGGGGCAAGTTCAAACTGGCGGCGTCGGCGGAATTTATCGAACGCCCAGATGCTTTGCCGGCATTCCAAAGTGCCTATGGCTTTACGCTGAATCAGGATCAGTTGCTGTCGCTGGCCGGGGGGGACACGGCGGTGACCATCAAGGCTGCGGCGGAACAGACATCCGGTGTGAACGCGGCCATGGCCTACGGGACCGACGGCCCGGTGGCGGCGCTGGGGCTGCAAACGCTGGATGATCCAAAGGGTGTGCAGCCGATTTACGCGCCAGCACCGATTATTCGTGAAGCCACGCTAAAACAGCATGCCAACATCGCTGAATTACTGAAACCGGTATTTGCTTCACTGGATGGCCCGACGCTGCAAAAGCTCAATGCACAGATCGCGGTGGAAGGTCAGGACGCCAAACAGGTGGCTGCGGCTTACCTGAAAGAGAAAGGGTTGGTGAAGGGGTAACACCACTGGCCCCCAGTTGGGGGCCAACATGGAGCCGGAGAGTTTCTTTGATTATTGCCGTAAAAAACCGTGTATTACTGACGCTGCTTATTCTGTTACTGCTGGCTGCATTTGGCCTGCCGTTTCTCAGTTATGCCCCCAATCGCCTGTTATCGGGCAAGAGTATTTCCCTGATTTCCCTGTTGCACGGTCCCGCGTTGTGGCTGCTGGCACCCATGTTGGTATTGGCCATACTCAGCCTGTTGGCCCCACGGAGGCGTCATGCGCTGCTGACTGCGTTGTCGGCTTCGGCATTGCTGGCGCTCACCTTTTGGCTAAGCGGCCATGCAGCTCAGCAATTGGCATTGGATGGCTCAAGGCTGGCCCGCACCTCCTGGGGAAGCGGTTGTTGGCTGATACTGGCACTAAGTCTACTGATTGCCGCCGATGCCGTGAGCCGCATAACCGCTTCGCACGTGTGGCGCATGTTCGGCAATCTGATGGTGATGTTACCGACGCTGTTGCTGCTGTTTAATCACCAGTTGGATCAGCTTTCACTGTTGAAAGAGTACTACAACCGGCAGGACGTGTTTGATGCAGCGCTGTTGCAGCACCTGACGATCCTGTTGGCGACGCTGGTGCCGACGCTGTTAATTGGCCTGCCGCTCGGGGTGCTGTGTTTTCGCTCCGCACGTTGGCAGACACCGATATTCTCCACGCTGAATATTATTCAGACCGTACCCTCGATTGCTTTGTTTGGCCTGTTGATCGCGCCCTTGGCCGGTTTGGCGAAGGCATTGCCCTGGTTGGCAGAGCATGGCGTCAGTGGCATTGGTATGGCTCCGGCCATTGTTGCGTTGGTGCTGTATGCCCTGTTGCCGTTGGTACGCAGCGTCGTGGCGGGGTTGCAAAGTGTGCCGGCCAGCGTGATCGAATCTGCCAGTGGCATGGGGATGACGCGTAGTCAGGTGTTTTTCCGCGTACAGCTGCCGCTGGCATTGCCGCTGTTCCTGACCGGTGTGCGTATTCTTGCGGTACAAACCGTTGGCATGGCGGTCGTGGCGGCACTGATTGGCGCCGGAGGCTTTGGTGCCATTGTCTTCCAGGGGCTGCTCAGCAGCGCACTGGATCTGGTGTTGCTGGGGGTCATTCCGGTGATTGTGATGGCGGTTATCGTCGATTCACTGTTTAAGTTCATGGTTTCAATTTTGGAAGTGTCACGCCGATGATTCAGTTTAATCAGGTCAGCAAGATTTTTCAGGGCAAGCCCGCGGTGGACGATCTGACGCTACAGATTGCCAAGGGTGAATTTACCGTATTGATCGGCACCTCTGGCTCAGGCAAGTCCACAACGTTGAAAATGATCAACCGACTGATCGAACACGACCAGGGGAAAATCTACTTTGCCGGTGAAGAGATCCAGAGATTCAAACCGCAGGATCTGCGCCGCCGGATGGGGTATGCGATCCAGTCGATCGGCCTGTTTCCGCACTGGACGGTGGAGGAGAATATCGCCACTGTGCCACAGCTGCTGAAATGGCCACGGGCACGTATTCGCGATAGGGTGACGGAATTACTGGAGCTGTTGCATTTGGAACCGGATGTGTTCCGTCATCGTTACCCGCACCAGCTTTCCGGCGGGCAGCAGCAACGGGTAGGCGTGGCGCGCGCATTGGCTGCCGATCCCGAGGTGTTGCTGATGGATGAACCCTTTGGCGCACTCGATCCGGTGACGCGTGCGGCGTTGCAAACGGAGATCGCGCGTATTCATCATCTCTCCGGACGTACCATTGTACTGGTGACGCACGACATTGACGAAGCACTGGCACTGGCGGACCGTATTGTGTTGCTCGATCAGGGCCGCATCGTACAGCAGGGCACGCCGCTGGCGTTATTGACGGCCCCGGCCAACGATTTTGTCCGCGATTTCTTTGGCCGCAGCGATCGCGGTATCAAACTGCTGTCGTTGGGCACCGTGGCTGAGCGGGTACGCCCTGGTCATGCTGAAGGGGACCCTATCGCTGCCGCTATGAGCCTGCGTGAAGCGCTGTCAGTGTTTGTGGCACGTGGCACGGAATGTTTACCGGTGATGGGTGAACAAGGTGAGGCGCTTGGCGTGCTGCATTTCAGCGATCTGATTACCCAAAAGGCTCTGTCATGAGTGTGCCTCAAGCCCTGCGCTGGCTGCGCGATCCGCTGCCCTGGACCTTTGCCCTGTTGCTGGCATTGGTGTTTGGCATGAATCATTTGCATGGCCTGTTTGCCGCCTGGTTTCCCGATCTGGATCGGCCAGTGTATCAGCAGGACAGTTTTATCTCGCTGGTATGGGCGCATCTGCTGCTGGTAGCGGTTTCCAGCCTGATTGCGGTCGTAATTGGCGTGGCGGCCGGGATTGGGGTGACGCGGCGTGCCGGTAAAGAGTTCCGTTCGCTGGTGGAAACCGTCGTGGCGGTGGGACAGACTTTTCCGCCGGTTGCGGTGTTGGCGGTTGCGGTACCGGTGATGGGGTTTAGCGAACAGCCGGCAATTATCGCGCTGGTCCTCTACGGTTTGTTGCCCATCCTACAGGGCACGCTGGCGGGTATTGAATCAGTGCCCAGAGCCACCCGTGAGATTGCGCAAGGGGTGGGGATGAATGCTCGGCAGATCCTGTGGCGCGTCGAACTGCCGCTGGCGGCGCCGGTGATTGTTGCCGGTATCCGCACCTCGGTAATCATTAATATTGGCACGGCGGCGATCGCCTCCACGGTCGGCACAAAAACACTCGGCTCGCCGATTATCATTGGCCTTAGCGGCTTTAATACCGCCTATGTGATCCAGGGAGCCGTGGTCGTCGCCCTATTGGCGATCATCACCGACATGCTGTTTGAGCGCTGGGTGTGCCATCTCACCGCCTGGCGTCAGCAGACGCTAATGGCCTCTTCTGCGGAATAAGGGGAAACATGATGCAGGTATCCTTACCCATGTACGGCGTCACTCATCACATGGCTGAGTCTTTCTGGCACGTGCTGCGCGGAAAATTGTTGAAACTGGGGTTGCCGCAAGCGCCGGAACAGCTTATTTGGCCACAAGACCTGGCGCAGCACTGGCAGCGGGATGACTTATTGCTTAGCCAAACCTGCGGTTATCCGCTGGTCAGCAGCCTGCCGCAGGTTCAGTTGATTGGGACTTATCACTACCGTGTTGAGGGTTGCGAAGGGCCAGATTACAGCAGTTGGTTAGTGGTGCGTGAGGATGAGCCCGGCGACCGGCTGGCGGACTTTCGTGGCCGGATCGCCGCCTATAACAGCACTGACTCTCAATCAGGTCATAACAGCCTGCGGGCACTGATCGCACCATTGGCACAGGAGGGAAAATTCTTCCGCGCCGCCGTGGCGTCCGGTGCACATTACCAGTCAATAGCGTTGATCAAAGCGGGGCAGGCGGATATTGCCGCCGTTGATTGTGTCAGCCTGGAACTGCTGAAGCGGGCACAGCCGCAGGCGCTGGCAGGGTTGAAAATTATTGGACGAACCGCCACCGTGCCGGGGTTGCCGCTTATTACCTCAGCACGAACGCCAGCGGCACAGTTGGAAATACTGCGTGCCGGTGCGAGGGCGATGGTGGGCGAAGCGGTCAGCGACGGCCTGTTGATCGGTGATTTTAGCGTGGTACCGCGTTCGGCATACCAAAAAATCACGGAACTGGAACAACAGGCCGCAGCGCTTGGGGTGACGGCGCTGTAAGTTTACAGCAGCCCTCCGCCGTCAATATCGATCACGCTGCCGGTGATAAAGCCGTTTTCTATCGCCAGCAAATAGCCGGCGGCCACATCTGCTGCCTGGCCAACACGCCCGACGGGTAACCCTGAACCCGCTTTGGCAAACATCGCCTGGCGCTGCTCGGCATTCAAGCTGTCGTAGGCTTCTGTGGCGGTAACGCCCGGGCTGACCACGTTGACCCGCCGCGGTGCCAACTCTTTCGCCAACTGCTTGCCAATCGCCTCCAATGCCGCGTTGATGCCGGTTTTTATTAACTGACCGCTGAGGTATTTCCGTGAAAGTTGGCCGGACGTTAGGGTGATGGAGCCTCGTGGTGACAGGGTGGGTAACGCGGCTTTAATGGCGCGCAGTGCGCCCCACAGTTTGACATCGAAGTTGGCCTGCGCCTCGCTGAAATCGGTATCTGCCAATAGTCTGGCTTGCACAACCGGTCCGGCGGTGAAGACCAGATGATCGAACTCACCGACTTCAGCGAACAGTGCGCGCAGTGAGTTTTCATCGGTCACATCTGCCTGCATGACGCGCAGGTTGTCGTCTGCCGGCTGGTATTGTTGCATGCTACCGGTACGACGTGATGCCAATACGACACTGGCACCCTGAGCCAGGGCGGCATAGGCTACCGCTGCGCCGATGCCGCTATTACCCCCCAAGATCACCAGTTTTTGTCGGTTCAGAGAAGAAGAAAGGAAAGTCATGATAGTGCCTCAATTTCGGTTAATTTCAGTGTTATCTATCATTAACCATTGAAAATCCGCGAACAATTGGCCTAAATGGCAAATACTTGTAAATTAATTTTAATAATTGGCGTGGTACAGGAATAACCCATGACATCTTTTATCGACCTTGAGGTGTTTGTCCGTACGGTGGAAGGCGGGAGTTTTTCTGCAGCAGCCCGTACGCTGGATATTACGCCAGCGGCGGCCAGCGTCGCGATAAAAAGGCTGGAGCAGCGGTTGGGGGCCCGGCTGCTGGTGCGCTCTACACGTAGTTTGCGCCTGACGGAAGAAGGGCTGCGGTATCTCGACAGTGCCCGCCTGGCGCTAGGAGCACTGGCGGAGGGTGAACAGGCGATACGTGAGAAACATCAGGGACTTTCTGGTGTGTTGCAAATTTCCGCTCCCTCAGATTTTGGTCGCAACTTGTTGCTGGGCTGGCTCGACGAGTTCAAACAACAACATCCGCATATTCAACTGCAATTGCTGATTAACGATCGCCATGCAGATTTATTTCGTGAACCGGTGGATATTGCTTTGCGCTTCGGTCAATTGGCGGACTCTTCGCTGGTGGCGTTGCCGATCCTGCCGCAGCACCGTCGCCTGATTTGCGCCAGCCCCGATTATCTGCAACAGCATGGTGTACCACAAACACCTGCCGAACTCGCTCAGCACAGCATCCTGATCTATCAACCCAGTGGACGTAGGCAGGCCCAATGGCGTTTGTGGCGAGGCGATGAGCTGGTGGAGGTGGCGCTGAGTGGGCGTTATTTTACGGATGACGGTGAGATCGCGCGCCGTTGGGCACTGGCAGGACATGGCATCGTCCGTAAGTCAGCCATCGATGTGGTGGCCGATATTCAGGCCGGACGGTTAATCCCTGTGCTGCCGGAATGGCAAAGCGACGCGGTGCCCATCAGCCTGGTTTGCCCACACCGTTCACAGGTATCGGAGCGCGTCAGGCTGCTACAGCGCTTTTTACAACAGCGTTGCCAGGGCTGGATGTCGCATTACTTGGCTTGAATATTCTCTGTCGTCGTCGTGGCAGTGGCTTCACTGGACGCGGGGGCTTCTTCTTGTGGCGTAGTAGAGCGGGTGTACATATTCAGCCCAGCCAGGAATACGCCGCCGAGTGAGCCAAAGGCGCACAGAAAGATAACGATAATGAACGATTTTTTCAGCATTGGGATGATTTCGCAGGTTGCTCGGAACAGCGGGAATTATAGTCTCTTCAACGGGCGAAACAAGAATCGTTTTAAATGGCGGCCCGCAGACCGCCCTTTTGGTCACTCTTTGATGCTACCGACAGGTTGAATTTTGACCGGGCGCGCAAACAGGAATTTGCCCAAGGTCACCAGCACCACCGCCGCGACAATAATCACCAGCGCGACCCATTCACGCGGTGCCAGTGATTCGCCGGCGAAGCCGATACCAAGCAGCACGGCCACTACCGGATTGACGTAGGCATAACTGGTCGCAACTGCCGGGCGCACGTTTTTCAGCAAAAACATATAGGCGCTGATCGCCAGCATTGAACCAAAGACAATCAGGTAGCCTAGTGCGAAGAAGCCTTTGGCGCTGGGCATCTGCGTAAGGTGTTCGCCACTCAGCTGGCTAACGACCAATAGCACTACGCCTGCGACCAGCATTTCTGCGGCTCCGGCCATTGGTCCAGCCGGTAACGAAATACGCGAACCGAGCACAGAGCCAAAGGCCCAACTGGCGGACGCCAGCAGGATCAACAGTGCACCTGTTGGGTTGCCAACCAGGTTATTGCCGGTATTGAGCAGCACGATCCCAACGAGCCCCAGCCCGATGCCTGCCCACTCCAGTTTGGTATTACGCATGCCCCAAAACAGACTAAAGCACAGCGTGAACAGGGGAACGGTTGCCACCATCACGGCGGCGATACCGGAAGGTACGTGTTGATGCTCTGCCACAGTCACCAGGCCATTACCCACCGCCAGGAGCAAAATACCGATGGTGCCCGCGGCCAACCATTGCTTTGGGGTGGGCAGCGCGTGGCCGCGCAGCGCCAAAAAGCTGAAGAGCACAATGCCGGCGACCAGGAAGCGAATGCCCGCCATCATCAACGGCGGCCAGCTTTCTACACCCAGGCGAATCACGAAGTAGGTCGAACCCCAGACAATATATAACGTGAACAGCGCCCCGATTAACGGCAGGACGTTACGGCTATTTTGGCTCAGCATGGATTTTTATTCTGTAGGGAAAGTTATTATTAGAACGCTCAGTAAACCCGATCGGGCAGAGGATAAGCAACGCTTTTCCGTACTTTTTAATGGAATGAGAGGCTGGTGAATCCGGGATGATTCACCGGACGACACCAGCCAGTACGCGGCTTGATTCCGCGTGCCAGTTACAGCAACGAAATACGATAAGCACAACGGCGTGCGCCGGCCAGAATGTGTTCGGAACGTTCAACCTGTGCCTGCAGCACTTCGGTGAAAATGCTCAGCTCTGCACGACAGAACCCTTGGCAAACCGTGGCGGCAGCGCAAATAGGGCAATGGTTTTCCACCAGCAGAAAGGAACCGTCCTCCTGTGCGCGCCATTCGGCCATATAGCCCTCACGAGAACGGATTGCGGTCAGGCGTTCAATGCGTTCCTGTAAATCGGCCGCGCCGATCATCGCCTGCTTGTAGTTAATGCGCGTTTCTTGTTCCCGCGTGTCGATCAAAAGTTCGATCGCCTGTTCGCCCAATTTGTCGCGTACGGTACGCAGCAGTTGGACGGTCAGTTCGGAATGGGTATCCGGAAAGCGCGCATTGCCTGCGGCAGTCAGGTGCCAAAGTTGCACCGGACGGCCGACGCCACGGGTTTCCGCAACGGCCTCCACCAACCCCTCTTTTGCCAGTTTAACGAACTGCTGGCGTGCTGCCTCGCCGGTTGTGCCAAGGACCTTTCCTGCATCAGACGCTTGCTGTGGGCCGCGGGTTTTTAGAAGTGTCAGCAAACGGTCACTGACCGATTGTGCGGAACCACCGCTATTTTCCAAGTTTATTCTTGACATATTTCTCCGCCTCGCCCTACCATTATTCCAAGTTAACTCTTGTTAAATTTAACGCAATATCACTATTAACTCAATGCCATTCCTCTGAAAACAGGACGACAACCGTGATAACCCATGATGATAGCCGCTGGGCCGATCTCTTTTCCGGCAAAAATGGTGCCAGTGCGATCGCGCTCTCACTCGGCGTAGCGCTGCATGCAATCAATATTCTGGTCGCCACCACCATTCTGCCCTCGGTGGTGCAGGACATCGGTGGTCTGAACCTGTATGCCTGGAACACCACGTTGTTTGTGGTGGCGTCTATTCTGGGGTCGGCATTATCGGCACGATTACTCAGTGGCTATGGTGCGCGCAGTGCCTATCTGGTGGCGTCGCTGTTCTTTATCGCCGGGGCGATGTTATGCGCACTGGCACCCTCAATGCCGATAATGCTCATAGGCCGAACCGTGCAGGGTTTCGGTGGCGGGCTGATTTTCGCGCTTTCGTACGCCATGATCAATCTGGTGTTTGAGCAAAAGCTGTGGCCGCGCGCAATGGCGCTGATTTCTGCGATGTGGGGTATCGCAACCCTGGTCGGACCGGCCGTAGGGGGCATTTTTGCCGAGCTAAACGCCTGGCGATGGGCCTTTGGCATTCTGTTGCCGATCATGGTGTTGTACGCCGGGTTTACCTTCCTGATCCTGCCGAAAGGCAAGCCACAACAGCAGGCGGCGCCGTTGCCGGTAGCCCAGTTATTGTTGCTAGCGACTGCGGTGTTGGTGGTTTCCGCCGGTAGCCTGGCAGATAGCGCGTGGATCAATCTGGGCGGTATTGCGTTGGCCGTGTTGATGATGGCCTGGCTGATACAGCGTGAAGCGCACTCCCAGGCTCGTCTGTTGCCACAGGGCGCTTTACGTCGTGGATCCTCCTTGGCCTCGCTGTATATCACCGTCTCTTTGCTGGTGGTGGGCATGACCAGTGAAATCTTCGTGCCTTATTTCCTGCAAACGCTGCATGGCCAGTCGCCGCTGATTTCTGGCTATATTGCCGCAACCATGGCGGCAGGCTGGACACTTTCAGAGATCCTCAGTTCCGGTTGGCGTAGTGCGGGTATCCGCCGGGCAATCATCAGCGGGCCAGTGTTTGTCCTGGTCGGTTTGCTGGCGTTGGCCGTGCTGATGCCGACGCCTTCTGGCGGCCATTGGGTAGCGCTGACGCCAATTGTGATTGCCCTGACGTTGGTGGGGTTTGGCATCGGGTTTGGTTGGCCGCACCTGCTGACGCGAATTCTGCAGGTCTCGCCTGAGGCGGACAAAGATATTGCCGGGGCGTCGATCACCACGGTGCAACTGTTTGCGACCGCGTTCGGTGCCGCCTTGGCGGGGATGATTGCCAACCTGGCGGGGCTGAATGTGCCGGGTGGCGCGCCGGGGGCAGCTTCCGCAGCGCGTTGGCTGTTCCTGCTGTTCGCCTTGGCACCGTTGCTGGCGGTATTTAGCGCCTGGCGCTGTGCGGCGATTACACCGCCATCCGCTGCAGAAGCGTCTGTGGAATCAGACCCGTTATCCGCGGAATGCCCGGCGATACCCCGTAACAGTGCGTAAGTGTTGCTGACAGTCTGCTGATTCTCGCGTTTTTGTTAGGCCAGTATAAAACGTGATTGACTAATCCCGTATTTGAGATTATTTCTCTTATATGGGATTTTTTGTATCAGAGACGCAATAATGGATAACGGATTGGAAAGTGCCGATCTCCGGCTGGCACAACGGCTGTCTGATTTACGCCAACAGCAGGGCTGGTCACTGGAAGAACTGGCACAACAAACCGGTATTAGCCGGGCGACGCTGTCGCGTGTGGAACGTGCTGAAACCAGCCCGACGGCCTCGTTGCTCAATAAGCTGTGTTCGGCGTATGGATTGACCATGTCACGGTTGCTCAGTGAGGTTGAGGACGAGCCGCCGGAGTTACTGCACCGCGAAGCGCAAACGGTGTGGGTTGACCCGGCCAGCGGTTTTCATCGTCGTTCGGTATCCCCGCCCGCCGCGTTGTACAAGGCTGAATTTGTCGAGTGCCGGCTTGAGGCCGGCGCGGTAATTGCCTATGACGGGCCATCGATACATGCACTCGAGCACCATTTGTGGCTGCTGGAAGGCCAACTCGAACTGACGTTAGAAACGCGCACTTTCCTGCTTAAGCCGGGCGATTGTCTGCGTTATCGGCTGTTTGGCGCGTCAAAATTTCATGCACCCGGCCCCGAGCCGGCCCATTACACCCTCGTTATCTGCAGGCCTTAATCATGATTGAGATACAGCAATTGAATGCCGATGCAGCACAAAGCGCAATTCCCGAACTGGCGGCCATGCTGCAAGCCAGTGTGTCTCAGGGGGCGAGCATTGGTTTTATCATGCCGTTCAGCCTTGAACAGGCGCAGGCGTTCTGGTGTCGCCTGTTGCCGGCGATTGAGCTTGGGGAAAGGGTGTTATTGGTGGCCCGTGATGCCGGGCGCGTTGTCGGCACGGTGCAGTTGCTGTTGGATATGCCTGACAATGGCCGTCACCGCGCAGAGGTGGTGAAACTGATGGTGCATCCGGATGCCCGTCGTCAGGGCATTGCCCGTAATCTGATGCTGCAAGTGCAGCAAAAAGCGATTGAGCTTCAGCGGCACTTATTGGTGCTCGATACCCTGACCGGCGATACAGCAGAGGGCATGTATCGCCAGTTGGGGTTTCAACTGGCGGGCAGCATTCCGCAATACGCCCGTGCCAGCAAGGGGAATGCGTTAGAGGCCACCAGTTATATGTATAAATTACTTTGAGTAGACCCGTCGTCTTTTAAGCGTTGTCACCGTAGTGGGGCGAATACATTCGCCCCGCTCAATCAGGGTTACTGCCCGTTCCAGGCCTTAATGGCCTGTTGGCGGATCTGCAGCTTTTGCTCTGGTGTCAGTTTGTTATAGTCCTTCGCCATGCCGCTTTCCCAGTCGCCATACAGCGGGTTCGGCAGCACGATAAACTCGGTGCCAAATTTGCTTTGGTTTTCGCTGACAAAGGCCCGACGTTGGGCGTTATCCTTGTGATAGGTCGCCGCGCCGAAATCGTTCAGGTTGTCACCGGCATACACCACGACGTCGTAACCGGCGTTTTTGATGGCGTCGAAACGCGGCTGCTTGTTGGAGGTATCACCGCTAAGCAGTACGGTTTTTTCCGACATGCCGGTAAAGCCCAGTTTCTGCATGTTGGCGACGGTGGCAGCGTATTCAGACTGTTTACGGTTTGAAACGTAGAACATGGTGCCCTGATGGCTATTGACGTACCGGGCAAATTGCACGGCACCCGGCACGGCACCGGCTTGTTCTGCCTGTGACCATTTTGCCCAGGTTGCCGCTGCAAAAGGTTGGCCCTGCCGCGCTTGCCAGCCAGAATAGGGGCTATTGTCCAGCATGGTTTCGTCCAGATCCACAACCACGGCTTTCTTCTTGCCTGGCGTGACCTTGGCGTGATCAAACGCCAGTCGGGCGCTGTTGAACGCCTGGTGCGCCAGTGCCTGATATTCCCCGGACTGCTGGAACCAGTTCAGTGCCAGCACGGATTGATCCGCCAGGCGCTGTTGGGCTTGCAGATCCGTTTTCGGTGGCTGCGCGCAGCCAGCCAGGGTCAGTAGCGCAATACCGATTGCTGCGCCAAGGGTCACTTTTTGTCTATGTATTCCTGCCATAAAGGGATAGCTCTCTGTTTGTTATTGTGGTGTTTCTAAGGTCATGGTCATTTCAAACTGGCGTAACGGATCTTGCTGCCAGCCGAGTCGATCAAAGAAGGGGGCTGCCACCTCGGGAACGTAAACGTTAGCCGCCAAGGGTAAGGGTGAAAACCGTGCTTGCAGCGCCGCCAGCATCGTTCGGGCATGGCCTTGGTTGCGGTGCTCCGGCGGCACGTAAATCATGCGCAGAAAGCACTTATCGGCACCCACCTGCACCACGGCATAGGCAAGGTGTTGCCCAAGGCTGAATGCGTGGGGTTTACCGGGCAGTTTAAACAGCGATTCTGGAGCGATCAGCCAGGGCAAACTGGTGGCACCCTCGGCGACCAGGCGGTGAGAAACGAAGAGCGGATCGATCTCCTGCAGTGGTGCAACCTCGGCCTGGCTTTGTTCTGCGGCCAAGTGGCCGGTCAGCGTCCGGACGATGCGCAATCCTGCCTGGTGGTATAGCGCAATGGCGGGATCGTTACCTTCTATCACCTCCAGCGACAGCTGACGATCGCCGCGCTTATGCGCATCGGCGACAATCCGTTGCATCAGCGCTTTCCCCAACCCTTTGCCACGCATTTCCGGTCGGATAGACAGCGCCGACACCCGGCTGTGTAAGCCACGTCGGCTAATCAACGCCAGTGCTACCGGTTGTTGCTGATGGGTGACGATAATGCTGTCGTTCAGGCTGAGATCTTCCGCGCCAAAGCGGCGGGCGAAGGTGTCGCCGTCAATCACAAAACGTACAATGTAGTTTTCAAAACAATGGCAGAGGATCTGCGCCAACGCGTCGCTGCTGTAGCGCAGGGCGCTTTGATACTCAAAGAGTTCCTCGGTGTGCATGATGTGTTCCGGTTTAAAGTGGACGCGATATACCCATCATCTTTCAAATTGCAGACCTGTCACCCCAGTGACTGTAGGGGCGCAGCATGCGGCGCCCCTACAGTCACTGGGGATGAGCGAGCCGGCCGCCCGGCTGCAACGTGAAAGCTGTAGGGTATACATCTAGACCTGATTGTTTTACAAGGCAAGTTTCGGCGTGCGGTTACGGGATGCAGAACAGCGATCGGGCGGGAAAGGGGGAAAAGCACCAATGAAAAAAACCGGGCGTAGCCGCCCGGCGAAGTAACATATCAAGTGAAGCTAAGGTTTGCAGTGGTGGTTATTCATCACATCAGAACTGGTAAGTCAGGGCGACGGCGATGACGTTGTCATCTTTCAGACCCAACTTATTGTTGCTGTCGAGTTGGTTGATTTTATAATCAACATAGGTCGACATGTTCTTGTTGAAATAGTAGTAAGTACCTACGTCGATATATTTAACCAGGTCGGCGTCGCCGATGCCTTCAATATCTTTACCCTTCTGCTGAACATAACCCAGTGATGGGCGCAGGCCGAAGTCGAACTGATATTGTGCAACCAGCTCCAGACCTTCTGCTTTATTGGCAAAGCCGCTGACGGAGGTAGACGTATTATTAATGGTCGCCGTGCCAGAAATAGGCGCGATATTGCGGCTTTGTGAATAGGTTGCTGCCAGGTAAACGGCATTATTGTCGTATTTCAGACCGCCAGCCCAGATATCGGCTTTGTCGCCTTTGCCGAAGGTGCCCGCTTTTTGGCCGGCAGTACGGTTAGAAGAAGCATAGGCTGCGCCCACGCTCAGGCCGTCGATAATTTCATAGCTGGAAGACAAGCCCCAACCGTCACCGTTCGCTTTGCTGCCGGCGCGGCCGTCATTTTCGTTCTTGCCTTGGTACTGAATGGCAAACTTCAGACCGTCAACCAGACCGAAGAAGTCGTTGTTACGGTAGGTTGCAACGCCGTTGGTACGGCCATTCATAAAGTTGTCGGTTTTGACGTAAGCATCATCACCGAACTCAGGCAGCATATCCGTCCAGGCGCCGACGTCATAAATAATGCCGTAGTTGCGACCGTAGTCGAATGAACCGAGGTTTTTGTATTTCAAACCGGCGAAGCCCAAACGCGTTTTGGTGTCTTTCGCGCTGTCGGATTCAGAATGGTTCGCTGAAATCTGATATTCCCACTGGCCATAACCAGTCAGCATATCGTTAATTTGAGTAGCGCCTTTAAAACCGATACGCACATAGGTTTTGTCGCCATCATTGCCGGTATCGTCAGAGAAATAGTGCAGTGCTTTTACGCGGCCGTAAAAATCAAGTTTGTTGCCGTCTTTATTGTAGATTTCTGCTGCCTGTGCTGTCTGCGCAATTAAAAGTGCCGGAATAATAACGGCCAGAAGATTACGTTTCATGATTTACCCTGCTTTATTCGATTGAAAGACGCTTATCATCAGTTGTACTGCTGTTTCACTGTGCCGCTTGATTGTTTGCAGCGCAGGTTTTTTACCGCAGTTATGTGATCTATTTATGACAAAATATTCATTTTCATATCGAACGATTAAAAAAGTTGCGGAAAGTGTGAATTTCTTCCTCGAGCAAGTGTCAGCGACTGGTCTACAGTTAGCGATACTGTTCCTGATTTTAGGAAAAATCATGCGTGAAACTTATACGTTATTGGGTACCCGCGGTTGCGGCTCCACGATTGTTGCCGCTGCTCTGGAGCTAACGGGGTTTCCCTGGGGCTACGAGGAAGTGGACTATCAGTTGGACAGCCCCGAGCGCGATCGGCTGCTGGAACTGAACCCGTTAGGGCAGGTTCCGACACTGATTCTACCCAATGGGGAAGTGATGACGGAAAGCGCGGCAATTATTCTGTTGCTGCACGATCGTGCCCCGCACGCCGAGCTGGTGCCGCATGCGGGGTCTGCATTGCTGCCACAATTTTTGCGGTGGTTGCTGTTCATCAACGCTGAAATTTATCCTACTTTTACCTACGCTGACCATCCTGAAAGATGGCTGCCAAAAGCGCCGGAGTCAGAACAATTAGCGGCCGAAATTTTGCGCTATCGCCAGCGGCTACTGTTGCAATTGGCCAGTGCCTGTGACGATGGCCCCTGGTTTCTCGGCAGGAGCTTCAGCGCACTGGATCTTTATGTGGCGGTAATGTGTCATTGGCGGCCGGGGCAGCGTTGGTTCCAACAGCATTGCCCGACGCTGAGTGCCATCGCCAGGAAGGTTGAGCAGCGCGCCGAATTTAACGCCTTGTTCCAGGCGCATTTCGATAATGTGGCCCCGCTCGAATAGGTGTTGCCTCTCAGGCTGAGTTGGGGGGCATTAACCATCCTGTTTTGATGAACCTTCAATGCTAAAAATCCCGATTTTCACCCCTGAGGTTAAGGGGTAGCGTAACGCTATCCCTTAAAACAGCAGGAGTATGTGATGCAACCTTCCCAACAGACGGCCCAGCAAGCATTCGGTGACATTGCCCCCAAACTGGCACAGCTCAGTGACAGCGTATTATTCGACGACGTTTGGCAGCGACCGGACCTCACTCCGCGTGAACGCAGCCTGATTACGGTCGCGGCACTGGTGGCACTTAACCGTGTGGAGCAATTGCCTTTTCACCTGCGCTTGGCCGAACGCCATGGCGTGAGTATTGAACAGCTTGCCGAGTTGATCACCCATCTGGCTTTCTATGCCGGCTGGCCTGCGGCAGCCACCGCCGTGGCGCGCCTGCGTGAACTGAAACAGGCGTCGTCCCATGCCATTTAGCCGCATCGCGTTGCATCAGGGCAAATCGGAACGCTACCTGAAAACCCTGTCCGATAGCCTTCATCAGGCATTGGTCGAAACCTTCCATGTGCCGCCAGCCGATAAGTTTCAGGCTATCGACCAATACCGCCCTGGCGAGCTGATTTACGATCGTGACTATCTGGGCGGCCCACGGTCGGAAGATTATGTACTGTTTTACATCACCATCGGACGTCCGCGAGATACCGCCACCAAACAGCGCTTTTACCAGCGGTTGGCGCAACTGCTGGCGGAAAACATAGGGTTACGTCCGCAAGATGTGATGGTGGTGATCACCACGACGCAATTGGATGAGTGGTCGTTCAGTGCGGGGCGCGCTTCAATGATCGAAGGCTAGGCTGACGCGGCAGTCGGTCTGTGGGACAATAGCGCCATCATTTCGTAGAGATATAGAGTTGAATGGCGCTCTCCCCCGCAGTTAAAGATCAGATTGGCCAGTGGTACAAAGCCCTGCAGCAACAAATACCGGATTTTATTTCCCGTGCACCGCAACGGCAGATGATCGCTGAAGTCGCGAAAACGTTGGCGGGGGATTATTCGCGCCACCTGGCGATTGAAGCGCCCACCGGTGTAGGCAAAACCTTGTCCTACCTGATCCCGGGGATCGCCGTGGGTCGCGCAGAAAGCAAACCCTTGGTGGTCAGTACGGCTAACGTGGCGTTGCAGGATCAGATCTACAGTAAAGATTTACCGCTGCTTAAGAAGATCATTCCCGATCTGAAGTTTACCGGCGCCTTTGGTCGTGGCCGCTATGTTTGCCCGCGTAATTTAGCGGCGCTGAGCACAGACGTCAGTGAGCAGGGCGATCTGACACTGTTTTTGGATGACGAACTGGCACCTTCGAGCGGTGAAGAGCAAGCGTTATGCCAAAAACTGAGTAAAGCGCTCAGCCGCCATGAGTGGGACGGGTTGCGCGACCATTATCAACTGTCGATTGACGATCCGCTGTGGATCAAGCTGAGTACCGATAAAGCCAACTGCCTGGGGCGCAATTGCCACTATATTCGTGAATGCCCGTTTTATATTGCCCGCAAAGAGATTGAAACTGCCGATGTGGTTGTGGCTAACCATGCGCTGGTGATGGCGGCGCTGGAAACCGAATCGGTACTGCCGAATCCCAAGGAGCTGCTGCTGGTGCTCGATGAAGGCCACCACCTGCCGGACGTTGCGCGTGATGCGTTGGAGATTGACGGTGAAATTACCGCGCTGTCGACCAATCTGCAATTGGACATGATCGTGCGCCATGTTGAACAGTGCATGACGCAATATCGGCCAAAGAACCCGCCGGGCCTGACGAACGACGAACGCTTGAAGAACCACTGTGAAGAGATGCGCGAACTGATCCAGATTTTTGAACATCAGGTCAGCGCCTTTCTGCCGACAGATACGGTGATCGCCGAACACCGCTTTGAAATGGGTGAACTGCCGGTAGAGATGGTGGAAACCAGTGCACGGTTATTCAAACTGACGGATGCCTTACGCGGGGTGGCAGAGTTCATACTCAACGATCTCAGTGAACAGACCGGCAAGCACGATATTGTGCGTCTGCATCGTTCGATTATTCAGATGAGCCGCACCTTGGGGTATCTGGAGGCCATGAGTAAGCTCTGGCGACTCGCTGCGCTAGACAAGTCTTCTAATGCCCCCATCTCAAAATGGGTGACGCGTGATCTGCGGGATAACGTGACGCATCTGTACCTGCACTGCGTGGGTATTCGCGTCAGCGATCAGCTGGAAAAACTGCTGTGGCGCAAGGTGCCGCACGTGGTGATCACCTCGGCAACGCTGCGTTCATTGAACAGTTTTGCGCGCCTGCAAGAAATGAGCGGGTTGAGCGAAAAAGCCGGCGATCGTTTCGAAGCGCTGTCTTCACCCTTTAATCACGTGGAGCAGGGCAAAATTGTTATCCCGAACATGCGTTTTGAACCGGCGATGGCCAATGAGGCCGAACATCTGGAAGAGATGGCGCGCTTTTTCCGCGCCGAACAGGCCGGTGGCAAGCACAAAGGCATGTTGATTTTGTTCAGTAGCCACCGGGCAATGCAAACTTTTCTCAGCTATGTCACGGATCTGCGCTTGATGTTGCTGGTACAGGGTGATCAGCCGCGTTACCGGCTGGTGGAAGAACACCGCAAACGGGTTGAGAAGGGCACTGCCAGTGTGCTGGTTGGCCTGCAGTCGTTTGCCGAAGGGTTGGATCTGAAGGGCGAACTGCTGACCCAGGTGCATATCCACAAGATTGCTTTCCCGCCGATCGACAGCCCGGTGATCCTGACCGAAGGCGAATGGCTAAAATCGCTGAAGCGCTATCCGTTTGAAGTGCAGAGCCTGCCGAGCGCCTCCTTCAACCTGATCCAACAGGTGGGCCGGCTGATCCGCAGCAATGAGTGCCATGGCGAGATCGTGATTTACGATCGCCGCTTGTTGACCAAAAGCTACGGTTCGCGCTTGTTGGCGTCACTGCCGGTGTTTCCCATTGAACAGCGGGAAGTGCCGGACGCTGACAAGGCGCACAAGGCTGCGCTCAAATCCGCCGCAGCGGCGGAGAAAAAAGACAAAAAACGCAAGAGCCCGTACGCCCGCCGGCGCACGCGCTAATCAAAGCAGGGGCGGCAAACGACGCTTCACCGGCGTGGTTTTGACGATGGCGGTGTTGCTCTGCGCCCGCTCGGCCAGTTGATCGAGGATCTGGTCGAGCTGCTCCATCGAATGTGCCACCAGTCGCACGATAAAGCAGTCCTCGCCCGTCACCTTGTCACACTCAATCACCTCCGGGATATCCTGAATCATCTGCTCGACCTTCTTCAGCATGCCCGGCAGCGGCTTGATGCGTACCAGTGACTGAAAAGCGTAGCCCAACGCCTGCAAATTGACGTTCAGCGTATAGCCCTGGATGACGGCGTTCTCTTCCAACCGTCGCAGACGCTCCGAAGTGCTGGGCGACGAAAGCCCAACGCTGGCGCTGAGGGTTTTGAGTGAGACTCTTGCATCCTCAGCAAGCAGCGTCAGGATCTGGCGATCAATATCATCCATATAGCCTCCATTAGGTTATTTCTGTTTTATGCCTTCAATAAAAAGGCAGTTAAGCATATTGGCCTTTTTTATGCCATGGAAAGCTGGAGGGTAAAGTCGCAAGCTAAGTCTATTGGCTGATTAGAGGAAACAACGATGAATGCAGAGATAAAACGCGGCTCGCTGGAGATGATTGCCGCAATGCTGATTTCCGGCACCATTGGCTGGTTTGTGCTGATGTCCGGTCAACCGGTGATTAATGTGGTGTTCTGGCGCTGTGCAGTGGGGGCACTGGTACTGCTGGCCATCTGTGCGGCACTCGGCCAGTTGCGGCGTGATGTCCTGACGCGGGCCACGCTGCTGTTGGCGATTGCCGGCGGTGTCGCGTTGGTGGTCAACTGGTTATTGCTGTTTGCCGCTTATTCCTATGCATCCATCTCCATCGCTACCGCGGTGTATAACACCCAGCCTTTCATGTTGGTGGCCCTGGGAGCACTGTTCCTCGGAGAGAAACTGACTGCCCGCAAGCTATTGTGGTTGGTGTTGGCGTTTGTCGGCATGATGCTGGTGGTGCTGGCGCAGCCTAAGCAGACGGGCGGTCAGAATAACTACCTGCTGGGAATTTTGCTGTCGTTGGGGGCGGCCTTTTTTTATGCGCTGATGGCGCTGGCCGCCAAGCGGCTGAAGGGCACGCCGCCGCACCTGATCGCGCTGATCCAGGTTACGGTCGGCGTGGTGATGTTGTTGCCGTGGGTTGATTTTCACGCGCCAGCCAATGTTGGGCAGTGGGGAATGCTGGCGACACTCGGTGTATTACACACCGGGCTGATGTACGTGCTGCTGTATGGCGCGATCCAAAAGTTGCCAACCAACCTGATCGGTTCGCTGTCATTTATTTATCCGATTGCTGCCATGCTGGTCGATCGGTTGGCGTTTGGTCATCGGTTGGTCGCCCTCCAATTTGCTGGTGCTGCGATCATCTTGCTGGCGGCCGCTGGCATGAACCTGTTAGGCGAACGTCGTATCCGCTCAACGGCGATGCCAGACAGCAAGCAGGCCTCCGAACAATGAGAGCAGCAACAGCAGCAGCATCACGGCCTGGTAGCCGTAGGTCGGATAAATCAATGCTGCCAGGGCTAACCCAACCGCGCCGCCAAGATTGTGCAGCGTCCAGGTAATCCCCAATGCGCTGCCGCTTTGCGCCTCGCTGACGGTACTCAGCGTTGCCAACACCAAGGGGCCGAGGATGCATCCCCATCCTAGGCCCATGAGGGCAAAGGCGCCAAGTAATAAGGGTAACGGGCTGCCGGCGTTAAACTGGCTTTGCAGTGCGGCAGAAGCGGCCAACGCGGCAAAACCAAGGACCAGCGCCGGCTGCGGGCCGGACTTATCCACCCACCTGCCGACCCAGGGCGAAATCAATGCCATTACGGCGGTGGTCGGCAACAGCAGCAGCCCCAGCATCACGCCCTCATAATGGCGGGTGTTTTCCAGATAAATGGGCATCAGGAAGAAGGCGGCACAGTAAAAGAAGGCTAACAGCGCGCTTAACAAACAGACACGCAATAACGCCGGACGCCGCAACAGCGCTAAGGGTACCAAGGGAGAGTGCGCTCTACGCTCGACCGGCACCAGCAGGATCAGTGTGGCCACCGCCACTGACGCCGTGAGCCACGTTTTCAGGCTCAGCCACCCCCACTGGCCACCTTGGCTAATGGCCAACAGCAATCCGGCAACGCCAGTCACCAGCAAGATCAGGCCGGTAATATCCAACGTTGCACCTTGCTGTGCGCGGGATTCCTGCACAGTGCCCAGGCAGAAGGCGAAACTCAGCGCGATCAGCGGTACGTTCAACAAAAATACCCAGCGCCAGCCAAGCGTGCCGACCAGCAAGCCTCCGGCGACCGGACCGATGGCCAACCCCAGACCGTTAACTGCCAATAAAATGCCAATTGCGCGACCGCGCTGCTGGGGGGGCCAGGCATCGGCGACAATGGCGGTGGTGGCGGTATACAACACTGCGCAAGCTGCGCCCTGCACAAAGCGCCAAACATTGAGCAGCTCAATACTGCCCGCCAGCCCCGCCCCCAGTGACGCGCCGGCGAACACCAACATCCCGCAATACAATACCCGGCGGCGGCCGTACAGGTCTGCCAGTCGCCCGGCGCTGACCATAAAGGCGCACAATGCCATGACGAACAGCGTCATGACCCATTGCACCTGACTCAAGGGCGCGGCCAATTCGCGCTGAATGGCGGGAATGGTGGTATTGACGATAGTGAAATCGATGCAGCCCAAAAAGCTGGCGATACTGATGCCAATCAGCAGCCGCCACAGGCGCGGGGTACTGACGTCGGTCAGAATTTCGCTGCGTTCACTCATCGGGTATGTCCTCGGTTAAAAAGCCTGCCTTCAGTGTACTCAGTGCTTGTTATAGCCAGTGGCGGTGTTTCATCGTTTAATAGGCGAATTAATATCGTCAATAAGAGGCCAGCATGATTTCCAGTGAACGGCTACATGCGATCCGCGCTTTTGTGCAGGCGGTGCAGGCGGGGGGATTTAGTCGCGCAGCAGAGCAGTTGGGGCTTTCCCGTTCAACCGTGGGGAAAGCCGTGGCGCGACTGGAACAGCGGTTACAGGTGCGGCTATTTCAACGCACCACCCGCAGTCTGTCTTTGACTGACGAAGGGCAACTGTTTTATGACGATTGCCTGAAAGCATTGGCAGCGCTGGAAGCGGCGGAAAACCAGCTCGCGGCCCGCGCCCATACGCCAGAAGGGCGATTGCGGGTATCGCTACCGGTATTGTTTGGCCAAAAGTGGGTGATGCCGCCGCTATTGTCGCTGGCGGATCGTTACCCTCTGTTGCAGCTCGACGCGTTGTTTTCCAACCGTAGGGTTGATCTGGCGGAAGAGGGGATCGATCTGGCGGTGCGTATCGGTTCACCAGGCGATGCGGCGGCAATCACCGCACGCCAATTGGGTGAACAACAGCAAATACTCTGTGCCGCCCCGGCCTATCTGGCGCGGCAAGGCGAGCCAGATAGGGTCGCTGAGTTATCGCGGTATCAGGCGGTGGGCCTGTTACGCGATGGGCGTAGCCCGCCCTGGCAGTTAATGGATGAACAAGGAAAAGTACAACGCGTGACCCTGCCGACCCGTTTGCGGCTGAGCAATATGGAGGCGGCACTCAGCGCAGTTTGCGCGGGACAGGGGATTGCCATGTTGCCGCGTTGGCTGGCGCACGACGCACTCGCTGCGGGGACATTGCAAGAGATTTTGCCAGGCAGTTGTGGCGCGGGGCTGGCGATTAACGTGGTGTGGCTGAAAGGCATCACCATGCCGCTACGGGTGCGGGTGGCCATTGAGGCGCTGCTGTCGGCCTTCACGCCCAAAGCACCTTGGCAGTGATTTAGCGCTGGCATATGATAACGCCTGCTTCCCACCATGCTGCGTACGGGTGACTTATGATTGACGCTTCCACCATTTTGCTGTTTTCCGGCGCCTGTCTGGCGCTCGCGGTCACCCCAGGACCAGATATGTTGCTGATTGCTTCACGCAGCGTTAGCCAGGGGCGTCGAGCCGGTTTTGCCTCTCTGGCGGGCATCCAACTGGGCACCTACTGCCATGCTCTGGCGGCGGCCCTGGGTTTATCACAACTGTTTGTCGCAGTACCCTTGGCCTACGATACGGTGCGGCTACTGGGGGCGGCGTATTTACTGTATTTGGCATGGAAAACGTTACGTTCTGGCAGCCATTTGCAGGCATCTGCCGGATTAACGGCAGTGCCAACCGTCCGAATTTTCCGGCAAGGGTTGTTCACCAATATCCTCAATCCCAAAATGGCGCTGTTCGTTTTGGCACTGTTCCCGCAGTTTATCGATCCGCATGCCGGTTCACTGGTGGCGCAAATGCTGCTGCTCGCGACAGTGCTAAATCTGGTGGGTTTGGTGATTAACGGCGGGCTTATCATGGCTGTCAGCAGCATGAAAAGCCGCTTTGTCGGCCGCCAGTTCAGTGCCCGTTGGCCGAACTACCTGCTGAGCAGCGTGTTCGCCGGGTTGGCCTGCAAGTTGATTTTTGACAGCCGTAAATAGCCTTACGCCTGTAATAACGCCTCAAACGCCGCGCTGGTCGGGCATTGCGCCAGCGCGCTGTACATCACCAACCGCAAATGATTTTCCTCATCGACAATGAACGACGCATGTTCAAACGTCACCTGACCGGCACCGGGCACATTGAACGTGCGCTCTCCCTGACAACGGCCGTGAATGTCATGCTGTTGCCACAGCTGGCGAAACTGTGGTGAGACCTGTTCCAGTGCCTGTACTCGTTGCTGCATGGTGGCATCTTCCGGGGCGCGGGCGTAGTCACGACGGAAGCTGGCAAGGATTTGCGGCGCTTGCGCCTGCCATTCCACCAGACGCTGGTTGAGGTGTGGATCGGCGAACAGCATCCACAACATGTTGCGCTGTTCTGCCGGGCGGTCGCCAATGGCGAACAGCCGTTCCGCAGCAGGGTTCCAGGCGATGATGTCCCAACTCAGGTTCATGACGTAAGCCGGACGAAGGTGCAGATCGTCCAGCAGACGACGCACCAGCGGCGAGACCTGGCACCATTGATGGCCAACCGGTACGGGGGGACGTTGATGTGCCAGCAAAAACAGATGGTAACGGGCGGTTGCATCCAGCTTCAGCACACGTGCCAGGTTCTCCAAAAAATCCACCGAGACGTTGATTTCCCGCCCTTGTTCCAGCCAGGTGTACCAGGTGAGGCCGACCCCTGCCAGCGCGGCGACTTCTTCACGCCGCAGTCCCGGCGTACGGCGTCGGGTGCCGCTTGGCAGACCGACAGCCTGCGGTGACAATTTTTCGCGCTTTTGACGCAGAAAATCCGCCAGATCCTGACGGGTTCGGTTGAGGGTACGTGGCGGCATAGTGACTGTCCTGTTGCTCTCAGTAATAGTATAACTGGCTATATAGTAACAGTTTAGGACATGTTCCATACTGCTGCCATCTCAATATTTGGAGGCATTTATGGAACAGTCATTAGCGGAGGGTGATCGTCGCCTGGTGGGGTTGCCCGTGTTGCTGTTGGGGGGCTTTGTCACCGTATTCGACCTGTTCGTAGTAAACGTGGCTGCGCCCGTCATTCAGCAGCAGTTCGCCGCTGATTTTGCCGGTGTCGGGCTGATTATTGCCGGCTATGAGCTGGCATTTGGTGTGTTATTGATTGCAGGCGGACGTTTGGGGGATCGTTTCGGGCGACGCCGGATGTTCAGTCTGGGCATGCTGGGGTTTACGCTGGCGTCGGCACTGTGTGGCTTGGCGACGTCTCTGGCCATGTTGATCGCAGCGCGTTTTTTGCAAGGGGCGATGGCGGCACTGTTGTTTCCGCAGATCTATGCGCTGCTGCGTGTGCTGTACGGCCCACATCAACGGCGGCGCGCTTTTGCCTGGTTAGGAATGACGCTGGGGCTGGCGGCCATTTTGGGGCAGATCTTCGGTGGATTTATCATTGAAGCCAATATTTTCGGTAGCGGCTGGCGCATGATTTTTCTGATTAATTTGCCGATCGGTGCATTGGCGATCTTGGCGGCGCGGAGTCTCCCAGAATCACGTCTCGAACAGGCTCAGCGGTTGGATGGCATGGGATTACTGCTGGCCGCGACAGGGTTGTTATTGCTGTTAGTTCCGCTGTTGGAGGGACCATCGCGTGGTTGGCCCTGGTGGATATTGCCGGTATTGGCACTGGGTTTGGGGGTGCTATGGGCCTTTATACGCTGGGAACGTCGACTGTCGATGCGTTCCGGCGATGCGGTACTGGATCCGGCGCTGCTTCACCAGGGGAGTTTTACCCCGGGTGTGGTGGTGGTGCTGGCGATTTACTCTACGGCTTCCTCCTTCTTTTTGTGTTTTGCCCTGTTGTTGCAATCGGGAATGGGCCTGACGCCGTTTCAGGCGGGAAGCCTGTTTGCACCCGCCAGCGTGGCATTTATGCTGGCCTCATTCCTTGCACCGACGTTTGTGCAGCGCTGGGGGAATGGTGTTCTGGCGTTTGGCGTGGTGATCTATGCAACCGGAATGGCGCTGTTGGTGGTGCAAGTGGTGTGGGGAGCGGCGTTGGCGCAACCATTGTGGCTCCTGCCGGGGCTGGTGATCCTGGGTTTTGGTCAGGCGATGAGTATGACGCCATTACTTAATCTGGTTCTGGGGCTGGCCAAAGAAGAGCAGGCCGGCATGGCTGCGGGGGTGATTTCCACCGTGCAGCAGATTGGTGGTGCAATGGGGATTGCCGCCAGCGGCGCGTTTTTTGTCCCCTTGTTGGTGGGTGACGCTGGTGCAGAACGCTATGGGCAGGCGTTTGCCGGAGCGATGATCTACAACCTGTTGGCCATGCTTGTCGCCTTTGTGCTGTTAAGGTGGATCATTCAACAACAGCGCAAAGTGGCTCTTTAATCAACGGTCGTCGGGTGCTATTGCTATCTCATCATTCCATTGCGCTGAAGGAAGCCTGACACCATGTATCAACCCACCTCATTCCGTGACGACTGTCTGGAGAGCCACATTGCACTGGTGCGTGCCAACCCGCTGGGGATGCTCATTAGCCATGGAGACCAGGGCCTGGTGGTGGACCCGTTGCCGTTCTTGATTGATGCGGATGAACAGGGCCACGTGCATCTGCGGGCGCACCTGTCCCGCGCCAACCCACACTGGCCATTGTTGCAGGCCGTGCAGGAATGTCTGGTGGTATTTCAGGGGCTACAGGGCTATATCTCGCCGGGTTGGTATGAAACCAAACGGCAAACCGGTAAAGCCGTGCCGACCTGGAATTACAGCGTGGTGCAACTGCGAGGTGTGCCGCGAGTGACAGAGGACGCAGGCTGGCTGCGGCAACAGTTGGACGGATTAACGGCGCTGCAGGAAGGCCGTCAACCTGAGCCCTGGCATAGGGAAGATGCACCTGCCAATTATATCGCTGCGCAGATGAAGGGCATTGTCGGTATTGAAATCACAGTGACCCACCGGGAAGGTAAATGGAAGATGAGCCAGAACCGCAGCGCCGATGACGTTGACGGGGTTGTCGCTGCATTGCGTGCCGGTGACGTTGCCCAGCAGCAACTGGCGGATGAGGTTGAGCGGCGGCGTGGATAAGGTATGCTAATCCCAGATTGAATTAGGGGATGCAGGCGATGGATTACACCAAAATTATCAAAGAAATAGGCCGTGGCAAGAACCACGCACGCGATCTCGACCGGGAAACTGCCTTTCAGCTCTATCAAAAGATGCTGGCCGGTGAAGTGGGCGAACTGGAGCTGGGCGGTATCTTGATCGCCCTGCGCATTAAAGGGGAAGCCGAAGAGGAAATGATCGGCTTTTACCAGGCCATGCAGCAACAGGTGATGCGTTTGCAGGCACCGCAAGGGCGACCGATGCCAGTGGTGTTGCCCAGCTATAATGGTGCGCGCAAACAGGCGAACCTGACGCCACTATTGGCGCTGCTACTGACGCGCGTTGGCCTGCCGGTGGTGGTACATGGCGTGTTGGATGACAGCACCCGCGTGACCAGCGCCGACACCTTTACGTTGCTGGGCCTGCCCTGGTCGCAAGAGGCTGCCCATGCCCAACACCGCCTCGATAAGGGGGAAACGGTATTTATCCCGGTATCTGCCTTGTCAGCGCCCCTGGAACGTCAACTGGGTATGCGCTGGCGCATGGGGGTGCGCAACAGCGCCCATACGCTAGCCAAACTGGCGACGCCGTTTGCCGAGCAGGATGTATTGCGTATCGCCAGTGTGTCGCACCCTGAGTACGTTGGCCGTGTGGCGTCATTCTTCCGCCAGATTGGGGCGCGTGGGTTACTGATGCACGGCACCGAAGGTGAAGCCTATGCCAACCCGCAGCGTTGCCCGCAGATTCATTACATTGTCGACGGTGAGCAGCAGGTGCTGCTAGAGCGTCCGGTGCAGGATGAAACGCCTGATTTACCGGCAGCGAAAGATGCAGAGACCACGGCACGTTGGACAGAACGTTGCCTGGCGGGTGACATTGCGATCCCGTTGGCGATCCAGCGCCAAATTGCCTGTTGCCTGGTAGCAACCGGTGAAGCAGACACCCTGGAACAGGGATTGGAACGTTTACGCGACGCGTAAATCCATTGGCTATACTGGAACATTTCGCAAATCGGCTCTGAAAGGATGGTTATGCAACAGGCTCTCGATTACTTCAATCAATTGAATCAGGATTACCTTGACGTTCACCGCACCAAAGAAGATCTGTTCTGGCAGAATTATATGGGCATGGGCGGTGATGACGTTTCCGCGCGTTTCTCTGCAGCGGAGAGCGCCTACAAGCGCTTTATCGCCGAGCCGCGTCGGTTGGCTGAAATTCGCCAGTTGCTGGCCGGGCTGGAGATTTTGCCGCAGGATGCGCAGCGTGATGCTCTGCAACATGGGTTGAACGGTTGGCTGCGGTTTTTTGATTGCAACGCGATTGAAGACGCCGACGCCCAGACACTGTTGGACCAAATTATCAGCGCCGAGGCGGATCTTTATACCCGACGCAAGAGCAATCCGGTTAGCCATCAGAATGCGGCTGGGCAGCGGGTGAACGCCTCGCTCGGTGAACTGCTGACCAACCAGGCCACCAATGAAAACGAAGAATACCGCCGCAGTTCACAAAACGCGTTGCGCGAGCTGGAGCAATGGCTACTGCATAATGGTTTGCCGGAGCTGATTAGCCTGCGCAATCGCTTTGCGCGCCAGATGGGTTTTCGTAACTACTTTGACTACAAGGTGAATAAAACCGAGCGTATGACGCCGGAGCAGTTGTTCGCCATTTTGGATCGTTTCGAACAGCAAACCCGCGAAGCGAACTCACGCAGCTTGCAGCAGTTGGCCGCGGAAAAAGGCGAGCAAGCGTTAGAACCCTGGAATGTGCGCTTTGCCAGCGCGGGTGACGTGACCCGCCAACTGGATCCTTACTTTCCATTTGCGCAGTCGCTTGAGCGTTGGATCAACAGTTTTAAACGTCTGCATATTGGGTTCCGCGGCGCGCAAATGGATCTCGATCTGTTGGTACGCCAGGGCAAATATGAAAATGGTTTTATGCATGGCCCGGTGCCGCCGTTCATTCAAGAGGGGAAATGGCTACCGGCACGCATTAACTTCACCAGCCTGGCGCAGCCGGACCAGGTGGGTAGCGGTGCTCATGGTTTGAATACGTTGTTCCACGAAGGCGGCCACGCGGCGCACTTTGCCAATATTTGCCAGAATGCCCCCTGTTTCTCACAAGAGTTTCCGCCGACCTCGATGGCCTATGCTGAAACCCAGTCGATGTTTTGCGACAGCCTGCTGGACGACGCCGACTGGTTGAAGCGCTATGCGAAAAATGCCGCCGGTGAACCGGTGCCGGATGCATTAATTGAGGCCAGCATCGCCGCACGTCAACCGATGCGCGCGTTCAATGAACGCCATATTCTGCTGGTGCCTTACTTTGAGTGGGCGTTGTATCAGTGGGATGACGAACAGCGCACGCCAGAAGCGATCACCGCGTTGGCACGTGAAGTTGAACGTAAGATTCTGGGCATTAGCGGTAGCCCGCGCCCAACGTTGGCCATCCCACACTTGTTGTCTCTGGAGTCGGCGTGTTCCTATCAAGGTTATCTGCTGGCGCTAATGGCCGTTGAACAGACGCGCCAATTTTTCCTGCAGCGTGACGGCTATCTTACTGACAACCCGGCCATTGGACCGGATCTGGCGCGTCACTATTGGCTACCGGGAAACAGCGTGAGCCATGACGATACGTTGCGCAGCCTGACTGGGGAAGGCTTTAACCCCGATTATCTGGCGCAGTCTTGTAACCAGACGGTGGCTCAGGCATGGCAGGATGCGCGTCAGACGATTGCCGATGCTGCTACGCGGCCTCAACCCGCAGCGGATTTTGATCTGGCGGCGCATATCCGCGTGGTGGATGGTGAGCAAGTACTGGCGGACAACGCGGAAGGCGATGAGAAGATGTGTCGTGATTTCGCCGCGGCGATAAACGCACGCCTGGCCTGACGACCATGAAAAAAGCCCGCCGATAGCGCGTATCGGCGGGCTTTTTTATTTCTAATCGGTCGATCAGTTATAGAGGACAGCCGTGGCATGCATCAGGTTGTTGCCGCTGGTGGAGGTAATGGTGAAGGCCTTGGCACCTGCTGCATCGGCTTTGGCGGAGAGCTGTGCTTTCAAGCTGCTCAGATCGGTAGCACCACTGGCAGTGATCACACCGGCTTTTTCAAACTGGACGGCGTCCTGTGCGCTAACGTGTTCTGCAGCAAAAGATGTGAAAGAAACCGCAGTAAGAGCGATAGCAACAGCAAAAGTTTTGATGTTTTTCATGATGGTCATTCCTGTCAATTTTATAAGGGTGAAAGGGGGTTGCCTTTCGATGGAATAATTATTGCGCAGTGACAGGCAGGATGAAATCGGAGAGTATTGATAATCTTTTTCAGATTTTTTGATTGTTAATTAACCCTCTCTCCAAACGGAGAAAGGGTGGCTTGCTCAGCGCTTTTGCGCGTCCGGGCGAATCATATCGAAACGGTGTTGTTCCGAGATACCATAGTAAGCCGTGGGGCCTCCCGCACGCAGGATCGGTTCGGCAGCCGCGGTCTGATAGATGCCGTGCTCGTCCAGCAAGCCACGATCGATATGCACGGCAACCACTTCCCCCAGTACCAACCAGGTGTCTACCTTTTCCCCGGCAGCACTTTGCAATTGAATACATTGTGACAGACGGCATTCAAAGTTGACCGGGCTTTCCGCTACCCGTTCAGCCTTTACCCGGCGGCTGGCTAACGGCGTTACGCCGGCAAAGGCAAATTCGTCTTCACCCCGTGCCAGGCTGGCAGAACTGTTATTCATGGCATCGGCAAGTGGGCGTGTCGCCAGATTCCAGACAAATTCGCCTGTTTCGACAATATTTGCGACGCTGTCTTTCCAGCCACTGCTGGCAAAGCCAACGATCGGCGGGCGGTAGTTGAAACAGTTAAAAAAGCTATAGGGCGCCAGATTACGTTGTCCGGCAGCGCTGATTGATGAGATCCAGCCGATCGGACGTGGGCCGATGATGGCGTTCAGTGGATCGTGTGGCAGCCCGTGGCCTGCGGCGGGTTCATAATAATAACGAGACTCACTGCTCATAAGTGACCTGTCATGAGATAAGAGAGCTTTTATTCTGACGTGTTTCCCGCACGCTGCAAGTTTAGCGGCGCTTTATGGTATCTTACGCGCCAGAAATACCTTTAAGAGATCCCGTCACGGTGGAAAAAAAGAAAACCTTCCCGCAGCAGAAAAGCGGCCTGCACCCGCGTAACCGTCATCGCTCACGCTATGATTTCCCTGCACTGATCGCCAGTTGCCCGGCATTGGAGCCGTTCGTCAAGCCGAACGCCTGGGGGGATGTCTCAGTGGATTTTGCCGATCCGGCAGCGGTTAAAATGCTCAACCGTGCGTTGCTGCAACATTTTTATGGTATCGAGCATTGGGATATTCCAGCCGACTACCTTTGCCCTCCGATCCCTGGTCGCGCAGATTACCTGCACCACTTGGCGGACTTGCTGGCAACCAGTAACGGTGGCGAAATCCCGCGCGGTAAAGGTGTGGCGATCCTTGACGTAGGTATTGGTGCCAACTGTATCTATCCGATCGTTGGCCTGCGCGAGTACGGCTGGCGCTTTACCGGATCTGAGATCGACCCCGTGTCACTTAATTCGGCCAAAATGATCGTCGAGATGAACCCAACGCTGAGAAACAGCGTGCGCCTGCGTTTGCAAAAACAGCCGGAATTCATCTTTAACGGTATTATCGGTGTGGCAGAGAAGTTTGACGCTACGCTGTGTAACCCACCGTTCCACGGTTCTGAACAAGAAGCGCATGCGAGTACCCGCCGCAAACTGCACAAGCTGGGCAAAGGCGAGGTGGCTGACAAGCCGGTGCAGAACTTTGGCGGTAAAAATAATGAGCTGTGGTGTGAAGGGGGCGAAGAAGCCTTTGTGCGTAAAATGGTCGAGGAAAGCGTCAGCAAGGCGCAGAATTGCCTGTGGTTTACGTCGCTGATTTCTAAAAACACGACGCTGCCGTCGATTTACCATGCGTTAAAATTGGCGGGTGCCGCCGAAGTCCGTACCATTGAGATGGCGCAGGGACAAAAGATCAGCCGTTTTGTGGCCTGGACCTTCCACGACGCAGAACAACAAGCCGCGTGGGCGGCAGAACGCTGGCGTTAATTCCCCGGGTGCCGGTTTTGTCGCCGGCGCCAATAAAACTTCGCGTTTCCCTTTCAATTTCTTCAACTTGCGTTATTCTCAATACAGTTATCTGTAACAAAAATCCTAATTTAATTATTTATTCAAAAAATAATAATCACATAACTAAATTGATGTTTTTAACTCGGTTAATATCGTCTATCCGGGGAAATTAGGCTCGCCTGTTTCTCGGGGTGTTGCACGTCTGTGTGTGGGCGCAGCGTGCAAGAAAATAAAATGAAAAGCGTTTTCTCGCTAAATCATCTGCCAGAAGGACACCCACATTATGCTGTTACGATTCAGTCAGTTAAATACCCACAGCCGCGCTGAGTTGAGTGCGATAGAAAATGCCGTTGCCATGATTGTATTTAAACCTGATGGCACTGTGCTGCGCGCCAATGATTTATTTTTACAGACCATGGGATTCCAGCGGCAGGAGGTGATTGGCCAGCATCACCGTATTTTTTGTGACCCGCAATATGTCGTAAGTTCTGCCTATCTCAAACATTGGGATATGTTAAATAATGGCAAACCGATCACGGATAATATAAAACGCATTCGCAAAGACGGTGAAACGGTGTGGTTGCAGGGTACCTATGCACCGGTCTTAAACAAGAAAGGCCAGGTGGTGGAGATCGTCAAGATCGCCAGCGTAGTGACGGAACGCATTACTCAGGCGCAGGAACATCAGAGTTTATTGGCGGCGTTAAATCGTTCCATGGCGATGATCACGTTCAACGCGCAGGGAACGATCCTCGACGCCAACGACAATATGTTGAAGGTCATTGGCTATCGGCTGGAAGAAGCGCGCGGGCAGTCACACGCGGTGCTTTGCACGCCGGAGTTTGCTGCCTCCGATGATTACCGCCAACACTGGCAGCGACTGTCTCGCGGTGAGTTTATCACCGGGCGCTTTGAACGCGTCAACCGCCGTGGGGACAGGGTATGGCTGGAAGCCAGTTATAATCCGATCCTCGACGGAAATGGGCGGTTGGTGAAGGTTGTAAAAATCGCTCAAGACATCACCCGACTCATGATGCAACAGCAGCATGAAGAGGAGATGGTACGCAACGTGCACCATTTGTCGTTGGATACTGACCGGCAGGCATCGCAGGGCGCGCTCATCGTTCAGCAGGCGGTGGAAGGCATGCGGCAGGTTGAGGCGGCAGCGCGTCAAACGTCTGATGTGATCAGTGAATTGGGCCAGTGCTCACAGCAAATTGGTACCATTGTTGAGGCTATCCGTAAAATCGCTTCCCAAACAAACCTGTTGGCGATCAACGCGTCGATTGAGGCCGCACATGCGGGCGAGCACGGGCGGGGTTTCGCCGTGGTGGCCAATGAAGTGCGCACGCTGGCAGAGCAATCGCGTAAGGCGGCGACGGAGATAGAGCGAATGACCAAATCCATTCAGCACGGCGTGGCAGCGGCGATTGCCGGCATGGCAACCTGCGTGGATCAGGCTGGTGGTGGGGTGACTCTGACGCATGACGCCGGGGAAGTGATCAATCAGGTGAACGTTGGCATGCAGGACGTGGTGAAACTGATGCAGGCCTTCACCTCGGTTAAACAAGAGGGTGCACTGCACTGATCGTCTCTACGCTAACCCTGGGCAACGGGGTTAGCGCCTTTCTCGCTTTACCCTTCTGCGGGTTGTTTATCTTTGGTTCAAACTCGTCGGTTTGACATTCTGTATGCTGCCATTAAAAGTGAACGAACGTTCGTTCACTTGCGTAATAAATTGAATGTCGCTAGCCACCTTTCAACCGCGAGACAGGCTCATGGGAAACCGAGAAAAAATTGTTGATGCCGCATTGCACAGCTTTACCCATAAGGGTTTTCACCAGACCAGTATGCGAGATATCGCACAGGCCGCGGGTGTCAGCGTGGGTAACCTTTACAACCATTTTGCCGGTAAGGACGCCTTGATCGGTGAAATAGCGCTTCTGGAGAATGCGTTCTTCACGGAGTTCGCCGCACGGTTGGTTGAGGATAAACACCGGCCCCGGCAGGCGCTGTCCGACTTTTTCACCGCTTATCATGTTTTTGTCTCATCACCGGACAGCGTTCAGTTGGCGACGGAAATCGTGGCGGAGGTTGCCCGCAATGCCACTTTGGCGAAGAAGTTTGATGCCAACCAGCAGCAACTGACGGAGGCGCTGGTGCAGGTTATCGTCCTGGCGCAGCGAGCTGGCGAGATTGCGGCGGCGTTAAATCCGCACGAGCTTGCCCAACTGATTCTGGACGTGATTGAAAGCCAGGCCCTGCGGCAGGCGATTTTCCCGCGCAAGGCGCCGACGGTGGCGAATCACTTGCTGGAACAGTTGATTTTCATGCAAGCGTAATGGGGCGAAAAATGCTTGATATACAACCTTACCGTGAATCCTGTCGCTTGCAGACGGCTGCGCTGATTTACGCTGCCTTTGACGACAAATTCCAACGCCAGTGCGGGTTGAGCGCACGCCAACAATGGCGGTTGTTTTACTGGCTGTGGAGCTGGAATCAAAGCAACAGTCAGGAGCACAGCTTTGTCGTTCGGCGAGCGGGTAAGGTGGTGGCAGCATTTGGGCTCAAGTCTGCGGGGCGGTTGGGCAATTGTGCCTTGAGGGCGCGTCCGTTGCCGATACTGGGGTTGTGCCGTCGTTATGGCATGCTGAACTTTTGGCGTATGTACCTGCAAATCGCGTTCTTACAGCACGCGCCTGCCGCCGGTGAACTCTATCTCTCCTACCTGGCGGTAGATGAAAAGCTGCGGGGCAAAGGCGTGGGAAAAATGTTGATCGAATGGATAACGGACTATGCAGCGGCACAGCAGCCTAACCGTTGGTTGCGTTTGCACGTGAGCCAACAAAATATCGGCGCACGGCGTCTGTATCAACAATGTGGTTTCAACATGGGCCGGCGGGAGAGACACGCTTCACTGTGGTGGCTGTTTCGCCAGGCAAACTGGTTGCTAATGGAAAAGCGCATCGGGGAAATGCGGTGAAAAAAATAGCCGTTTGTTTACTGGTGTTGTTTGTCGTGGCGTCAGGCTGGGTCCTCTACGCCAACGACTATCAATATGTCACCGAGCCGGTTCGGTTGACCGCCGGTGGCAACGCCCTTGCCGGTACGCTGGTGCTGCCGAAAAACGTGCACGGAAAGCCGGGCGTGATTGTCTTTGTTCATGGTGATGGCCCTGCCAATGCCAGCCGTGACGAAGGTTACTACGGCATTTGGGAGACCATGGCCGAACAGGGTTATGCCGTTTTATCTTTTGATAAACCGGGCATCGGCGGCTCTTCCGGCAACTGGTTGCACCAAACCATGGACGACCGGGCAAAAGAAACGGCGGACATTATTGACTGGGCCAGAAAAGACGGGCGCTTTAACCCGCAATGCGTCGGGTTATGGGGGGCAAGCCAGGCGGGGTGGGTGATGCCGGACGTTGCACGGCGGCGACCCGATATCGCTTTTACGCTGGTGATGTCTCCGGCGATCAACTGGCTAACACAGGGGCGATACAACACCCGAGCGGAAATGGAGGCTGCGGGTGATGATGAGCAACGCATTCAGGAGCGCGAAGCTCAAGAGAGGCACGTATTATCCCTGCTGAAACAGCCGGACGGCTACACGCAATACCTCCGTGAATATGGTGAGGCGGCGACGTTAAGTGCGGATCGTTGGCAGTTTATTCGTGCCAACATGGCCAGTGACGCCAGGGTGGGGCTGAGAAATTACAAAACACCGGTACACCTGATGGTGGGCGGACGCGACATCAATGTTGATGCGAACGAGACTGAACGCGTCTACCGGCAAGTCGTCCCCGCCGACCTGCTGACGGTGACGCGAATCGAACAGGCTGACCATGCCATGGTCAAACCGCTGTTTGTCCGTTACCCGTCGTTGATCAACATCATCGGCCTGTTTGCGCCGCGATCGATACAATTTGACGCTTATCAGCAGGATGTGGCGGCCTTCCTGGCCGCCCATCCCTGCACGACGCGGTGATGCTTGTCAGGGCGCTGCCGGTTGTGGTCCCGCGTTCGGCGCATAGGACAGCTGCATCGCCTGCTGTGGCAGGGTGATGCCCGCCCGTTCGAAATGCATCTTCACCAACCGATCGAGGGCGTATTGCACGACCCACTGTTTCAGCGCCTGAGTGCGTAGGGTGACCCGGGTAGTGAAAGAGCGATCGCCCAGCGCCACCACGCCGTTGAACACCGGTTCGCCAATCAGAAAGTACTTCACCTGCTCATCCTGTTTCAGCGCGGCGACGGCCTGATGCAGCACGTCGTGGACACGATCAATATCTTCATCACGGCTCACGGTGTAATTGGCTCGGTAGACGCCAAACTCGCGGGCGTAGTTCGCCAATGTGGTGATCGAAGAGAAGGGGACGATGTGGTAAACACCATAATCGTCCCGCAGGCCAATTGAGCGGATAGTCATGCGCTCCACCGTGCCGGTAATGCCGCTGACGGTGACATATTCACCGGTATTCATGCCGTTCTCAAACTGGATGAAGACACCGGTAATCACGTCTTTCACCAGCGTTTGTGCACCAAAACTGATGGCGAGGCCGAGCGCCCCGGCACCCGCCAGCAGGGGCGCAATGTTAATACCGACCTGCGACAGCACAATCATGATGGTAATGGTGCTGATCACGATCGCCAGAACGTTACGAAACAGCGTCAACAGGGTGCGCTCGCGTGCGCTTGGGCGAATGCCATTGCTCAACTCCAGCGCCAGCCGGTGCTCGATGACGCTGGCCATCAACGTCCAACTGAAGACGGCAATGACCAGAATCAGCAGAATATGCATCAGCCCGCCAATCACCTTTCCACCGTTGTCGCTGCTCGCCCATTGATACAGGTTGATCAGGTGCCAGGCGTCGAACAGGAACAGCGTCACGGCCAAAACCACCATGACCCGCAGGATTTTCAATCCGTTTGGGATGTAGGCGTTAATGCGTCTCTCCAGCATGGGGTAACGCAGATTAACGTCGGCCGGCAGTGAGATGCGGCGAAAAATCCAGCGAGTTAACATGCCTGAAAGTAAGGCCCCCAGGCCGATCACCAGCAGGCTTTTCACCGTTGCCGTCATCATAAAGCGCAGGCTGTTGCCGATATCAAATTGTGAAAGCACGAACAGCACCAGGAAATAGGCGATCGCCAACAGGTGCCAGACGTGCCCAAGGCCGCGAAGAATTACGCTAAAGAACGCCATCGAACGTTCTGCCAGCAGGTTAATTTGGTGCTGTATCGGTTTGCGGTTGTGCAAGATCAACGCGACGGCATACAGCGTCAAAGCCAGCATCACCGCCAGATTGACCGCGGCCGCGGCCGGGTAGCTGATTTGTACCGCCACGACGGGCACCACAACCATCAGGCCGTAGCCGATCAGACCGCTGAGCCAGGCGAGGCGCGTATTCCAGTAGTGGGCCGAGGTGTCGCTGAACGGGAAAGGGCGCAGGTAATCAAAGTTGGGGGCAAAGATCAGCCGCAGTACCGCTTTGAAGAATTCAATCACCGCAAAGGCACTCAGAAACAGCGTTTGCAGACGCATGATGGTGGCGCTGTCGGCATTAACATGGCGAGCGAACAGGTTGCCCGCTGCAAGCGCCAGCAGTAATACCAGCAGATCGACGGCAAAGGCACCGAGGATGGCGACGGGACGTTTATACCAAGGGCCGTGTTGCACCCTGGCGTTGTGGCCCCAGTTGCCCATGTGCTTATACAGGGGGGCGATCAGACGACGGATCAGATGGAACAGGGCAAAAGTGACCGCCACTGTCAGCAGGAAATAGCCCAGGGCGCGAAAAAAACTGTCGGCATTAAACGTGCGTTTGGGGCCGGAGTCGATCAGCTTTTGTAGCGAATTCAACCTTTGGTTGAGGGTACTGATGCCAGCCTGCGCCAAATTGCTCAGGTTATCGCTCAGCGTGTCGGCGGCTTCCGGCGTGTCGGTTTGCGGCTGGGTTGCGGCGGATTCGCCGGCCTGCTGTCTCAGGTGACTGATCAGCCCAGCACGGGCTTTGTCATCTTGCAGAATATCCGCCAGCGCGGCGTAAGACGCTTTCTGTTGTTCAGTTTGGTCACCAGGAGCGGCATTTTGTGGGGGTTGCGCTATCGCTCGTGGAGAGGCTACGGCGACTGTCAGCAGCAATAACAACGGGAATAAACGTAAATGTTCTCGCAGATGAGAACCGAATCGGGAGTATGCGGTTGTGGGCATTGATCCTCTCTTGGGGCTCTGTAAATCGGCGGATTAAATACAAATGCTATAAAAAACAAACAACATAGTAGGAAATGAAGAGAGATGAAGAGTGGGAACGCGTGCTAAATAGAAACGGCGGGCGCAGAGTGCGCCCGCCGCTGAGCAGGGTAAATCAGGAAACGTGTTGCAGGAACTCGCGTAGGCGAGGGCTTGGCGGATGGTTAATCAACGCGTGCGGATTGCCGTCTTCTGCAATCCTGCCTTTGTCGATAAAGATCAGGCGCGACGCCACTTTTTCGGCAAAGCCGACTTCGTGGGTGACGATCACCATGGTCATGCCTTCTTCCGCCAAATCCTGCATGACTTTCAGCACTTCATGGCGCAGTTCTGGATCGAGCGCCGAGGTAGGTTCATCAAACAGCATCATTTTCGGCTTCACGGCCAGCGCGCGGGCGATCGCTACGCGCTGTTGCTGGCCACCGGACAGCTCGGAAGGATAATGATGTGCGCGCTCGGCCAGACCAACCTTGGCCAGCAGTTCACGTGCCAGCTTTTCTGCGTCTGATTTTTTCAAACCGCGTACGCGGATTGGGCCAAAGGCAACGTTTTCCAATGCCGTCAGGTGCGGGAACAGGTAAAACTGCTGGAACACCATGCCGGCTTCCTGACGGATCAGGCGATCGTCAACTTTAGGATCGTTGGCTTTCAGGCCGTCGACGAAGAGATCGCCACTGGTGATCTCTTCGAGCTTGTTGATGCAACGCAGCAGGGTCGACTTACCCGAGCCTGAAGGGCCGATAATCACCACGACCTCACCTTTTTCGATCTTCAAATCGATATTATGCAGCACTTGGGTTTGGCCAAAATGCTTGGAGACGTTTTTAAATTCAATCACAGGATTTTCATCCTTCTTTCCAGACGACGCAGAACGAAGCTCAGCACCAGGGTAATAATCAGATAAATAACCGCTACGGCGCTCCAGATTTCCAGCGCACGGAAGTTACCGGCAATAATTTCCTGCCCTTGACGGGTCAGTTCCGCCACGCCGATCACGATGAACAGCGAGGTGTCTTTGATGCTGATGATCCACTGGTTACCCAGCGGCGGCAGCATACGCCGCAGCGCCAGCGGCATGATGACATAGCGGATGGTTTCACGCCGTGACAGGCCGAGCGCCAGGCCTGCCTCACGGAAGCCGTTATGGATCGACAGCACCGCACCGCGGGTAATTTCCGCAATATAGGCGCCGGAGTTGATCATAATGGTGACCACTGCCGCACTGAAGGGATCGATACGTAAATCATTGAACGCCATCGGCAGGGCGAAGTAGATGAACATGACCTGCACCACGATCGGCGTGCCGCGGATAACTTCAATGAATACCAAGGCGACGTGGTTGGCAATCCAACCGCCATAGGTACGAGCAAAACCGGCAACAAGGCCGATGATCAGGCCGCCAACAAGACCGAGGACCGAAATCCACAGGGTCATTTTGGCGCCTTCTAACAGGATAGGGATGGCGGGCCAGATGGCGCTCCAGTCGAACTGCATGGTTTTTTCTCCCGGTGATCCCAAACGTGGGAATCAGATACAACAAAGCGCAGGGGCTAAGACACCACCCCTGTGCTTAAGTGAATCAGTGACTGACTTCATCCATTATTTAGGTTCGGTACCGAACCATTTTTTGTAGATTTCGTTGTAAGTGCCGTTTTCGCGCAGGGTTTTCAGTGCGCCATTGACCTTCACGCGCAGCTCGTCACTGCCTTTAGGGAAGGCGATGCCGTATTGTTGAGCTTCCAGTGAGTCGCCAACGGTTTTGAACTTACCGGCACCGGCAGTCTTAATGAAGTACAGGATGTTTGGTGTGTCGTGCAGTACGGCATCAGCGCGCTTGGTGCCCAGTTCCATATAGGCGTTATCGATGTTCGGGAACTGACGCAGATCTTTGGTTTTGATGTGCTGTTTGGCGTAATCCACGGAGCCGGTGCCGCTCTTCACCGCTACCACTTTACCGTTCAGATCATCGATGCCTTTGATGCTGTTGTCGTTGGCATTCACCATCACCAGCAGACCGCTTTTGTAGTAGCCGTCAGAGAATTCGATGGCTTTTTTACGCTCGTCGGTAATGGTGATACCGGCCAGCGCCAGGTCGATATTTTTGGTTTGCAGAGCAGGGATGATGCCGCTGAAATCCATAGGTTTCAGGGTATAGTCCAGTTTCAGCTCTTTGGCGATAGCGGCCCACAGGTCGATATCGAAACCAACGTATTGATCACCTTGCTTGAACTCAAATGGAACGAATGCGGTGTCGGTGGCGACGACCAGTTTGTCTGCTGCGTGGGAGCTTACGGCAAAGGCCAACGAAAGTGCGGCCAGGGAGACTTTAAAAATTGACTTCATGAGAGGAATTTCCTGTACAGGTTGCGGATTACCCATTTTTTATATTGCAGTTGGTGCCATGAAAAAATCGTGCCATGTTTACAACCACTATAAAAACAAAGAGTTGTGGTGTGATGTTGTGTCTGAAGGTCGAATTATTATTTATATGCACCAAATGGAGGCACCAAAATGGTGCTGATGGCTGCCTGTTGGTGCATTGGTCTATCATTAACCAAATAATGGGGGTGAAACAACCGATAGTTAACGGTTTAGCTTCAATATTGATAACTAACTCTAACTTTTATGCCGCAAAGTGGTTTCATCTGGTGCAAGAGTGTTCAGTAAGAGCGATCGGTGGACACAATTGGCGTTACCGCAGCTGGCTGTCTTTACTGCCGCGGCGGTTATACAGGCTGCTGGCTGCCTGTTTTTTATCCATCTCGGTTTGGCAGGCAAGGCAATAGCGCACGCCTTTTAGCGCTTGCTGGCGTGCCAATGGAATTTCTTCTCCGCATTCCTGACAATAATGCGCACTTTCGCCATGACCCAGTGCCTGCCTTGCACGCTGCACTGCATCATCTAGGGTGGAATCAATTTGATCCTGTACGGCGCCGTCTGACGCCCATCCGCTTGCCATGATGGCCTCACATTGACAGAGCCGCTACGCCCTCAATGTATTTACTATGGGCGATTTTTTGAACAATTCAAGCGGCATAAATAAAAGAAAAACAGGCTGGGGCAAAGCCCGCAGCCTGTTCAGGCCCGCTACGCGGGCCGTAATTGTCGATTTTTAAGTGGCTTATTCTATGTTGGATTCGATAAACCACAGGAACTTGTCCAGATCTCGGGATGCTGCAGTAAACATATCGGCAGTATCTTCGTCTTCGACCTCTGTGATGGCTTTGCGAATGTCATTTGCGACGTCGCCGTAACGATCGGCCAGCGCTTTCAGGTGTTCCTGTACGCTATGGATGTTGGTTGGATAGCTTTCCAGTGGGGTTTTATCGTTTACCACCTGGACTGTACCCAAGGCTACGCCGCCCAATTGCACGATACGTTCGGCAAAAGTGTCCTGGTGATCGATGATCGCAGTGCGGAACCCGTCGAGCATTTCATGCACGGCAATAAAGTTAGCACCACGCATGTTCCAGTGGGCCTGTTTGGTGATCAACGACAGGTCAATAAACTGGATAACCTGACGGTTCAACGCCTTGATGGCCTCCAGCTTGGTTTTTTCGTCCATATCATTACGTGTATAAAGCAGGTCAGAAGATTTCGTTTTAACCAGTTTAGCGGTACTCATATCAGATATCCTCTTGATGGGTTATTGTCCTATTTTTTCCACGAGAGAAATTATAGCAGTGATGACGTATTTTGCAGGGGGAAAATAACGATGGAATAAATAGGTTTTAACGAATTGAATATTAACCTTAAGCGGGGTAGACTTAATTTGTTAATGTGTTTTTTATTTTAACGCGTTGTAATGTATGTGAAATGTTTTTACGTGCTTCTGTTTTTAGTTACGCCACGCAATTATTTTAAAATCGGTTGTATCTCCGCGATAATTTTCATTCTCAATGCCGACGTTTTCGGGTTAATGAGCCAGTTTGCTATCAATAAAATGGCCGTTAATTCATATTGATAGGCTAATTGTATCTGGCTAAAATATTCTGCCTTAATTACAGAGCTGCACGCGTATGAAAATCAATGTCGTTGGAACCAGTGGCAGTGGCAAAAGCACGCTAGCACGTCAGTTGGCTGAAAAGCTTGTGCTGCCTTACATCGAGCTTGATACGCTGTTTTGGCGTTCTGACTGGCAAGGTACACCCGATGACGTGTTTATCGCGCGAGTAACGCAGGCGTTGACTGTGGCGGAAAGCGGGTGGGTACTCGACGGCAATTATAGTCGAACGAAAGCGGTAAAATGGGATAGCGTTGATTGGGTGGTGTGGGTGGACTACGGGTTCTGCCGTACACTGTACCAGGCCGTTCGTCGTGCCGTCACCCGCGCATGGCTAGGCACCGAGCTGTGGCCAGGTACGGGAAACCGCGAAAGCTTTCGTCGGTCTTTTTTCAGTCGAGAGTCAATCGTTTTGTGGACCATTAAAACCTACCGTAAAAACCGTCGCGGCTACCTTGCCGACATGAACAATAGCCAGTACCAACATATCCGCTTTATCCGGTTGCGTTCACCGGGGCAGACCAAAAGCTTTATTCGCAACTTGCCCCTTTAAATGCCGCCATTGCAGCAAACGAATGCGCGGGTTTTCACGAATAGAACATGGCCAGAACCAACGCAGTCGGCCAGCCCTTGATTAGATCAGCAGCGTGTAATGCACCCTCACCACCGCTTTTTTGATCGGTGTTGGTGCATTCAACTGACAGCCGGTCTTATGCGGTTCATGGGGAAAGAATAGCGCATACGCGCCGGGGAACATGGCGAGTGTTTGGCGGTGGTGTGAGATGCTCACACGATGGGTATCCTGAGCATCGTCATAGGGTAACTCGCTTTGCCAATCGCCGGGCATACCATAATCAATGCGCTCTTCACCGCTGATGAGTAAATGAATGTCGGCATAGTTATGGTGAAGCTTTGCATGCTGAGTTTCCGCTAATCCTGTGGTTAACGTCATTACGTCCATAAAGATCTTGTCACCCTCTATGTCATGCCGTCCCAATGTCAGGGCTGGCAGGTCATATTGACGAAGCGCGGTGAGGGTCTTGATCAAAACAGGTGACAGCCCACGCCCGTAGCGTGGGTTAAACAGCGTGTTATAAATCACTTTAATTCTCCATGTGGTAAACCCTGCTGGGTTTGGTTCCATAAACGCGTGGGGGGACTGCGGGGAAAAGTATGCCTGCTTACCTGTGCGAAAACAGTTAACCCGCCTGCATTCCGCTGTTGGAAAATGCAGGCGGTTGTTGATTTTTAAGACAAGCTCTCGATCTGTGGTTTTGGCTTGATGGTCAGGGTCGCCCCCATTGAGGCCGCAATGATTGCACCTAACGCCAACCACTGCACCGTAGTCAGGTGTTCGTTGAGGAACAACATCCCCGACAGTGCTGCCAGCGCGGGCTCAAGACTCATCAAGGTGCCGAAGGTGCGAGCCGGGAGCCTGGGTAACGCGATAATCTCCAACGAATAAGGCAGCGCGGTGGATAAGATTGCCACGGCCAATGCAATGGGCAAAATATCGATGTTCAGTAGCGCGCTACCTGCTTGCCAGGCCCCTATTGGGCAGAATACCGCCGCAGCGATCAGCGACCCGACCGCCACGGTCCCAGGGCCGTGGTCACCCCCCGCTTTCTGGCCGCAGATAATGTAGACCGCCCAGCAGGCACCTGCGCCTAATGCGCAGGCGGCACCTAAGGGATCGATACTCTCTATGTTATGGCCCAGTGGCAGCAAGAACCAGAGCCCGGCCACCGCCAGTATGACCCATAAAAAATCGATCGCGCGGCGTGAGGAGAACATGGCGACCGCCAAGGGGCCGGTGAACTCCAACGCGACGGCGATACCCAGTGGCAGGGTGCGCAAAGAAAGATAAAACAGATAATTCATCGCCCCCAATGTCAGGCCATAGATGAACAAGGGCAGGCGGCTACCGGCGGCAAAGCGCATGCGCCATGGGCGGAAGATAATAAACAGGATCAGTGTGCCAATACTCAAGCGCAACGTGGTGATGCCTTCTGCACCGACCAATGGAAACAGGCTTTTGGCCAACGACGCACCGGTCTGGATAGACACCATGGCGATGATGAGCAAGCAGATAGGCAGCAGCGTGGAAGACGCTTTAGCAGTTGCAGACGAGGACATCCTTTAGAGCCTTTTATGCGTTTCCCATCAGGTGGGAAGACTATCGATATTCGGATGACGGCAGTGTAAATGAAATGAGGTAAATGTGTCTGAGAAATGCGTGTGCAACGGAGAAAAGTGCCGGCTCTGGGGTTAGGTGCTGGTTTTTTTGCGCATAAAATGCGCATTTTTTAGGAATCGTCTGGATATTAAATAGGTGATTGTTGTCACAGAAACGAGTAGAATACGGCCCGAAAATAGAGCGAAAAGAAGAAGATACACTGTTCTTGAAATCTAATGTTACACGATATAAAGCATTAGACACTCATTTTAAGGCAGAGTTTCACGCTAATTTTTGCTATATTTTCAATGCATGAACAAATGGATTTACTTAAAAATATAACGCGTTTGAGGTGGTTATGAAAAAAATTGCATGTCTTTCCGCAGTAGCAGCCTGTGTATTAGCAGTAACCGCAGGTACCGCATTCGCTGGTCAGAGCACCGTATCCGCTGGCTATGCGCAGGGTGATCTCCAAGGCGTTGCTAACAAAGCCGACGGTTTCAACCTGAAGTATCGTTACGAGTTCGATAACAACCCACTGGGTGTGATCGGTTCCTTTACCCACGTGGAAAAGAACGGTTCTGAGAACGGTTACTACGGTAAATCACAGTACGATTCTATCACTGCCGGTCCAGCTTACCGCTTCAACGACTGGGCAAGCATCTACGGTGTGATCGGTGTTGGCTACGGCAAAAACATCGACAACGCTCAGAACGGCACTGACCGTAACGGCAACAGCGACTACGGCTTCACCTACGGTGCTGGCCTGCAGTTCAACCCAATCCAGGACGTTGCTCTGGATGTAGGTTACGAGCAGAGCCGTATCCGCAGTGTTGACGTTGGTATCTGGAGCGTTGGCGTAGGCTACCGTTTCTAAGACTTCTCCATGCCTACGGGCGTGAGCATGTGGCGCAATTGGCCGCATCAGATAAAAATCCGCCTTCGGGCGGATTTTTTTTACCTGGTGTTCGGGGGGGTTACTTACCCAGTTTCTGCCCCGGCTCTGATGAAAAGCGCGCGCTGCGGGCATCACGTTCGTAACCTTGGGGTTGCGTGAGTATTTCATACAGTGCAGGCCGGCGGCCGTGGATCCAACGGCGTCCGGTGCTGAGCGGGATAAGGGAAAGATCGAGTTCGGCTATAACCATTTTATTTTCGGCTACCCAGGTTTCTGCCAGAATACGGCCGTACGGGTCGAGAATCATCGCGTTGCCAGTGCGCACTTCGTCATCATCACGCCCCACACCGTTGCTAAATAAAACAAACAGGCCATTGTCATGCGCGCGCGCCGGTAACCAGCGTAGCAACCAACCACGGCCATGTTCACCACGGAAAGCCGCTTCTATCGCCGCTGGGTTTTCCAGCCGCTGTTGCCAAAGTTCCAGTGGGATCGGCTTCATACCGTGCGGACTGCGTGAATGGGTGCCGCCCGTTTGGTGCGGCGCCAATAATACCTCTGCGCCTAACAGTGCCGTCGCACGTACGTTTTCCACCAGGTTATTGTCCCAGCAGATGAGTACCCCCATCCGCACACCCCATGGCGTATCAAAAACGGTAAAACTGTCGCCGCTGGCTATGGCTGGATGCTCAAAGGCATGCAGTTTGCGGTGAACGTGAAGTGTGCCGTCAGGCAAGCAGACGGCGTAAGCGTTGTAATACTTACCCTCTTCGCCCTGTTCAATCAGCCCGACGCCGATTGCCATGTTGTAGCGTTCTGCCAGTGGACGGATTCGCGCCAGGGAAGGGCTGGTGGCTATCGGTTCCGCCAGTGCGGCGATTTCGCCGTCACTGAGGTGTCGTACATGCCAATAGCCGGTAATGCACATTTCTGGAAAGACCAGTACCTGAATGTGTTCGGTAGCGGCTTGGGCGATAAAGCCTTCAATCACTGACAGGTTGTAGTTTTTATCGTTGGCACGATGGTGGAATTGCACCGTGGCGGCGCGCAGAGAGGTGGTCATAGGGTTACCTTTTCGCTGTTGTCTTGCGTTGATTACAGCAAAGTGATTGATTACGGTATAATCAATTAAATTCTTTATTTGATAACCTAGTGGAATGGATATTCGACAATTACGTGCCTTTGTGGTGCTGGCAGAGCAAGGCAACTATCGCCTGGCGGCGGAGTTGCTCTGCATTACCCAACCGGCACTGAGCAAACAGATTCAGGCATTGGAGGCGTTGCTCGGTGCCCGCCTGTTTAACCGGGGGCGTCAAGGGGCGCAGCTGACTGCCAGCGGGCAACGGCTTTATCCTGAAGCGCAGACGCTGGTTGGGCAACATATGCACTTTCAACAGCGTGCATTACGCGTGGTGAAGGGAGAGGCAGGGCGCCTGGCCATTGGGTTTGGCTTGTCCAGCTTTCATCTGGCACCGCAACTGGTCGCGTCTTTCCGCGGGCGCTTTCCCGAGGTTGCCGTAGGGTTGGAAGACTTGCCTTCTGAACGGCAATATCAGCTGTTATTGCACGGCGAGCTGCAGATCGGGTTTGTGCGGTTGCCTGTCAGTGCGCCATTGCAGGCAAGCGCATTGCTGCGCGATCGGCTGGTGTTGGCAGCACCGACGGCCCTGGGGTTGCAGACAGAGACGCTGATGAAGCAGTTCAATACGTTGCCATTATTGCAGCTAACGCCAAAACGTGGGCGGGGTTTGAGCGATCAGTCGCTCCGTTTTATTGCCGCTAATCAACTGGCCCCGAACGTAGTACAGCAGGCAGGTGATATCCAGACGTTGCTGGCCCTGGTGGCTGCCGGTATCGGTGTTGCCCTATTGCCGCACAGTGTCACGCATATTGCACCGGCAGGTATCGATATCCTGCCGTTAAGCGGCGAACAAACCGAATGGCAAGTCGGCATTGCCTGGAATCCGCAGCAGCCTGATGCGCTGCGGGACAACTTTATCCAGGTTGCGTTGGCGGCTGCGCCGGTGGAATAACCGCCGGTGTCATAACGGGCAGTGCATCACCAGTATCGGGTTCTGATGGTATTCACTGCGGTGACTTTCGCTAAAGCCAACCTTCTTTGCCAGTGCCACTGAGGGTTGGTTTTCCGGTGAGATAATGCACACCGCCTTATCCCCCGGTAAATGCGTTTTCCCCCAGGCCAGTGCGGCACGCAGTGCTTCGGTCGCATAGCCTTTGCCGTGGGCTGCCGTCACCAGTGTCCAGCCCATTTCGGGGGCGTCGAGCGCCGGAGTGATATCACGTTGGAAGTCGGAGAAACCGATACCGCCCAGGTAGGCACCGCTGATTTTATCTCGCACCGCCCAGTAGCCATAACCCAGCAGAGCCCAGTGGCCGGCGTAGCGCATCAGACGTCCCCAGGAGTCTTCCCTGTCCCTCGGTGTACCACCGATATAACGCACGACATCAGGATCGGCCCACATGGCGGCCAGCGAGTCAAAGTCGGCTAGCGTATGTGCATCAAGGCATAAGCGTTCGGTGAGTAACTGGGGTGCGGTCGTAATAAGGGTCATTATTTTTTCCTGCACAGAGCCAAAGGCGGTCTGTGCAGTATGCCAGAGAAATTACACGACCAGCCACAGTAACCAGGTGAACAGGAAACCGCTAAGACCGAGAATCGTGGTTAACACTGTCCAGGTTTTCAGTCCGTCGGCGACGGAGAGACCAAGGTATTTGGTGACAATCCAGAAGCCGGAGTCATTCACATGCGATAACCCCAACCCGCCGAAACAGGTTGCCAGCGTCACCAGGACCAGCTGCAGTGGGTTCAAGCCGCTCACTGCTTCTGACAGCAAACCGCCGGTGGTCAGGATAGCGACAGTGGCGGACCCCTGCGAGGCGCGCAGGGCGAGAGAGATGATGAATGCGGCGGGGATCAGCGGCAGCCCGATCGTGGTCAAAACGTCCGCCAATGCCTTGCCCACGCCGGATTCCACTAAAACCTTGCCGAACACGCCGCCAGCGCCGGTCACCAGAATCACCACGGCAGCGGTCGGCAGTGCTCCTCCCATGACGTCGCTGGTGTGTTGCAGGCTCCAGCCACGGCGTATCGCCAGAAAATAGAATGCCAGTAGCAGGGCGATCATCAGCGCGACCGCGGGAGAGCCGATCAGCGACAGAGTGTCGCGCAGTGCCAAGCCCGGTTCGAGCAGCGTGGCGGAAACGGTACCCAGCATGATAATGGCAATGGGGATGACGATCAGCGCGGCGACCAGCCCGGCACTTGGCGGGTTAATGCGATCGCTTAACGGTGCTTTGCCTTCCGGTGCGGGTTCCGGGGCTGCTAACTGCAACTGTTCCAGTACCTCAATCGACAACGGATAGCTTTTGCGATTCAGTCGGTTGGCGGTGAAGTAGCCGATAATGCCCACCGGAATACAAATGGCGAGGCCAAGGATAGTCAGCCAGCCGATGTCTGCATTCAATAACCCGGCAGCAGCTACCGGACCGGGATGTGGCGGCAAGGCAACGTGTACTGTCAGCATCACGCCGGCCATGGGCAGGCCGAATTTCAACGGGGAAACTTTAGCGACCTTGGCAAAACCGTAGATGATAGGGGCCAGGATAATAAAGCCGACGTCGAAAAAAACCGGGATGCCAAGAATAAACGCAGCAATGGTCAGTGCGGCAATCGTACGCTTCGGTCCCAACGCTTTACTGAATCGTTGGGCCAGCGACTCAGCGCCACCGGAGTGTTCGATCATTCTGCCGAGCATGGCGCCAAGGCCAATAATGATGGTCACCGACCCCAGCACGCCGCCCATTCCAGCGGTCATGACTTTCATCACTTCACCGGTCGGGATGCCACTGGCCAGTGCCACCAGCAAGCTTACGACCAGCAGGGCGACAAACGGCTGGATCTTGGCTTTGATCACCATTAACAAGAGCAGGACGACACCGAATACGGCAATCATCAAAAGCATAGAGGTAGACATGGGATAGCCTTTAATTGGGTAAGCGTCAGGCACCGCGATCGCCGGTAGCGATACGGGTGCGTTTAATTTTTATGTTGTTGCTGTGCAGGTATGGAGGAGCGGCCTGTTACAGGTAAGGCCTTATCCAACCCAGTCCGGCGCGGGTATCGCCGCGCGGCTTGTATTCGCAGCCAATCCAGCCGGCATAACTGATGCGGTCCAGCTGTGCGAACAACCAGGGATAATTCAGCTCTCCGTCGTCCGGCTCATGGCGATCGGGTACCGATGCAATCTGAATATGGGCGTAGCGGCCAGCCAATGAACGCATGAGGCCGCTGATATTGCCGTCCACTAACTGAGCATGGAAAAAATCAAACTGAATGAAAACGTTTGGGCGGTCGATGGCGTCGACCAGCTCTGCCGCCTGATGCTGGCTGGAGAACAGATAGTTGGGTTTAACCTGTGGGCTAAGCGCTTCGATCAACACCTTGATCCCCTGTTTCGCGAAGCTATCGGCGGCGTAGCGGATATTCTCTATGAAGGTATCGCGATAGCGCTGCCAATCTTCTCCCGGGGGAACCACGCCGGCCATGACGTGTACGCTGGGGCAACCCAGCGCGATGGCGTAGGCCAGTGCCCGATCGATATCCGCGCGTGCCGCCTGTTCACGACCGGGTACCGCGGCTAGCCCCCATTCACCGGCATCGACGTTGCCAGGGGCGGTATTGAACAGGACTTGTTGCAGGCCGTGCTGATGCAGTTTTTCCGCCAGCAACGCCGCCGGATATTCATAAGGGAACAGAAACTCCACGGCATGGAATCCCTCGTCTGCAGCGGCCTCGAACCGTTCAAGGAACGGCAGCTCGTTAAACATCATTGATAAATTGGCAGCAAATTTAGGCATGGTTCAGCTCCGTAACTCGGCAATTTCATCATCGGTCAAATAACGAATGGGACGGTTGCCGAGGGTAAAAATCAGCTTCGCCGCATCCTCCATTTCTTCAGTATTATCTGCCGCGGCCCGCAGATCCTTACCTGTTACCACCGGGCCGTGATTGGCCAATAAAAAGGCGCGGTGTGTCGGTGCCAGTTTGGCCAGGTCTGCCGCCAGCCGGAGATCGCCTGGGCGATAATAAGGTACCACCGGCACCTTACCGACCCGCATCACCACATAGGGTGTGAAAGGTTTAATGGCGTTCTCTGTGTCCAGCCCCTGCAGGCAGGACAGAGCGGTGAGATAGGTGCAATGCAGGTGAACCACGGCTTTACACTCCGGGTTATTCAAATACAGCGCGCGGTGGAAACTGATCTCTTTTGACGGTTTATCACCAGACAGCCATTCGCCGCTCAGGCTGACCTTCGACAAGCGTTCGGCCTGCAATTCACCCAGGCAGGAACCGGTGGGGGTTGCCAGTAGCGTGCCGTCTGCCAACAACAGTGAAAGGTTGCCGGCGGAACCGGTGGCGTAGCCTCGCTGGAAAAATGAAGCGCCCAGACGCACCATTTCTTCACGCGCTTGCTGTTCAGTCGTCTGGATCATAATGGGAACTCCGTTTGCGCACGGGCGAAAAAGTTTTCATCGCCAAAATTGCCCGATTTCAAGGCCAGTGAGACAGGTTGATCAATGGCGCGTACCCAGGGGACGCCAGGAGAAATACAGGGGCCAATATGGAAACCACGAATGCCCAGCGCCTGCGTCACAACGCCGGAAGTCTCACCGCCGGCAACGATAAATCGACAGACGCCGTGCTGCTGGAGCTGTTTAACCAGGGTGGCGAACAACGATTCGACCGCGTGGCTGGCGGCGGCCATGCCGTATTGCTGCTGTATCTGTTGCAGTGTTTCCGGTTCGGCGGTGGCGTAGAGTAACGGAGCCAGTGGATCATCGACATGCTGCTGTGCCCAGTCAGCCAGCTCTGTTGCGTAGGCCATACGGTCAGATTCGGTGAGACAACGGGCGACATCGATAGCCCTGGCTGCCGCTTGCTGACGGTAGCGTGCGACCTGCCGATTGGTCATGGTGGAGCAGGATCCGGACAATACCGCCGCTTTTTTCCCTTGCGGAGCACCTGCAATCTGAGGGTTACCTTGCCCCGGTTGCGCCCATTGACGTGCCAGGCCGATCGCCAGACCAGACCCCCCGGTGACCAGCTTCATGTTTTTTAACGCCGCACCCTGAGTTAGCAAATGTTGTTCATTCAGCGTATCCAGAACGGCATATCGCACACCCTGCTGCGCTAACTGCTGCAATTTCTCCGTGATGATTCCGACACCGCGGTCCATTTCTGCGGCTGTCACCAGCCCACAGCGGCCCTGAGCCTGCTCTTCCATCAGTCGTAACAGGTTACTGTCGGTCATCGGCGTCACTGGGTGATGACGCATACCGGATTCCGACAGCAACTGATCCAAGACGAACAGATACCCTTGATACACAGTACGGCCGTTGACCGGCAGCGCCGGGGATATCACCGTTTGGGTTTCGCCCAGGGCATCAAGCAGGGCATCCGTCACTGGGCCGATATTGCCCTGAGCGGTGCTGTCGAAGGTCGAACAATATTTGAAGTAAAACTGTTGGCATCCCTGGCGTTGTAACCAAGCCAGCGCCTGTAATGACTGTTCAATCGCCTGTGCTGCAGGACAGGAGCGAGATTTCAGGCTGATGACCACGGCCTGCGACGCAACGGGGAAATCATCCTGTGGAACCCCGTTCAACTGGACGGTGGATAGGCCGTTTTCAACCAGAAAACTGGCAATATCGGTGGCCCCGGTAAAATCGTCTGCGATGACGCCGAGCAGCATTATGCGTTCTCCTTTTTCTGCGGCAGATCTATACCAGCGAAAATCTTGATCACGGCGCTGTCGTCCTCTTTACCAAAACCGGCGTTGCTGGCAGCGGTGAACATAGTAAAGGCGGTGGAAGCCAGGGGCAGCGGGAAATGCAGTTCTTTGGCGGTATCCGTCACCAGCCCCAGATCTTTCACGAAAATATCCACCGCTGATTTAGGTGCATAGTCACCATCGACCACGTGCTGCATGCGGTTCTCGAACATCCATGAATTGCCGGCGGCATGAGTGACGACATCGTACATCACGTCCAGAGGGATGCCTGCGCGGGCCGCAAGCGCCATGGCCTCCGCACCGGCGGCGATATGCACACCGGCCAGCAACTGGTGGATGATTTTCACCGTGGCTCCCAGGCCAATGTCTTCGCCAATGCGATAAACTTTGCCGGCAATCGCATCAAGAACCGGTTGTAGCTGGCGGAACGTCGTTTCCGCGCCAGATGCCATCACGGTCATTTGACCCTCAGCGGCCTTCGTCGCACCACCGGAAACGGGGGCGTCCAGCATGTTCAGGCCCTGTGCCCGTAGCTGTTGTTCGATCTCTTTGGCGTCGGTGGCCGAAATGGTGGAGGACACCATGACCGGCGTATTGGGCTTCAGCTTCGCTGCCAGGCCGTTATCACCAAACAAGATCTGTTTCACCTGCACGGCATTTACCACCAGCAGTAATACCGCGTCCAAATCCGCCGCGAAACCGTCAGCGTTGTTAGCGGCTTGTTTGGCGCCGGCCTGCTGTAATGCAGTCAGCGCCTGTGGGTTAAGATCGACACCGTACGTCGTTAGCCCCGCGTTAATGCACGACTTTGCTGCGCCCATTCCCATAGAACCCAATCCAACGATGCAAACTGCAAAATCACGTGGCTGTGTCATGCCATACCTCATGTTAATTTTAGTGATAATTTGTTTTGTTGTGTTAAATATAAGCGCTTATCTGGACAGCGTCAGCGATCGGTATCACAATTATTAACAGATTATCAATCAGGCTCACCGACCAAGTAAAATGAAAGTGAGGGTTATCCAACTGTTTTAACTATTAAAAATATATTATTGATAGCATGACCAGCCTCACGACCTGAAAAGAGGACGCTTTCGTAGAACGAAAATTGACGTAAAATCACAATTATTATCACTGCGGCAAAGAGAGGGAATCGTGATACCTGTAGAACGCCACCAGCAAATATTAGCGCTGGTATCTGAACGCGGGGTAGTCAGCATTGCTGAATTGACCGAACGGTTGGGTGTGTCGCATATGACCATTCGCCGCGATCTGCAAAAGCTTGAGGAGCAGGGCGCAGTTCTGGCGGTTTCAGGCGGCGTGCAGTCCGCAGAACGGGTAGCGATAGAGCCGTCGCATCAGGACAAAGAAGGGATGTACAGCCAGCAGAAAGCGGCTATCGGTCAATTGGCGGCCCGGCAGATCCCCCCCAATAGTTGTATCTATCTGGATGCAGGCACCACGACGCTGGCGCTGGCGAAACATATCAGCGATCGCGACGATCTAACGGTCGTCACCAATGATTTTGTGATTGCGGGTTACCTGATCGAGCACAGCCAGTGCAAGATCATTCATACCGGCGGTACCGTCTGTCGCGAGAACCGTTCATGTGTCGGTGAAGCTGCGGCGCAGGCACTACGCGGGTTGTTTATCGATCTGGCATTTATTTCCGCTTCGTCATGGAGCATGCGTGGCCTGTCGACGCCGAATGAAGACAAGGTGATGGTGAAAAAAGCCATTGTTGACGCCAGCCGGCGCTGCATCCTGCTCAGTGACACCTCCAAATACGGCAAGATAGCCACCTACCTGGCGCTGCCGATCGCGGCGTTTGACGCCATTATTACCGATGACAATCTCCCCACCACGGCGCGGGAGGCAATCCTGCAGGCGGATATCACGCTGATGACGACGGGAGAGTGAAGCTAAACAGAGCCCCCTGGCGGGGGTTATGGCATCTTGGCGGTATCGTAATGATGGATGACCGGTCCCGGCTCACCGAGTTGGCCTCGTTCACGCCATTCCTGACATCGTTGTTCCCACCAGGCTTCATGGAAGGCTTGCATGGCTTTCAGGCGCTGTTCTTTAATACTTGGAGAGGTAAAATCCGGCTCCAACGCGTGCTCCAAGGCGTTAAATTTCGATGACATAGAGTCCGTCCTTTATGAATTCCATTTTGTACAAATACCGTACTCTTTGAGCGTGTTTTTTCAATAGTTGATCATAGATTTTGGCCAAAGCCGGTCTCAAGGGGACGCTAAAAACAAGCCTGGCTTGATATTGGATACCGAAGTCGATAATAGTTTTACCTACCCCGTCGACGAATAGGTACTCACGTTCAGAAAAGGTATAATTCATGCGGCTAATCGGCTTTCTGCGCGGCGCCGCGCAGAACACTAAATTCCGCTAAACCAGTTATAACCCTGATCTTCCCAGTAGCCACCGGGGTTGGTATCACTGACAAAAATGGCGGCGATATGTTTGGCGTTCTTGAATCCCAACTTGGTTGGCACTCGCAGCCGTAGCGGGTAGCCGTAATCGGCCGGCAGTGCTTTACCCGCGAAATCCAACGCCAGAATGGTTTGTGGATGCAGCGCTGTGGCCATGTCGATACTGGAGTAATAACGGTCCGCGCATTTGAAACCCACATAGCGGGCGTTCAGATCGGCGCCGACATGCTGCAGAAAGTTGCGCAGCGGCACGCCGCCCCATTGACCGATGGCGCTCCACCCCTCGATGCAAATCAAGCGGGTTATTTGGCTCTGCTGCGGCAAGCGTTGCAACTGTTCGAGTGTCCAGGAGGCGGTTTTCTCGACTTTGCCGGAGACTTCCAGACGATAACTGGCAAGATCTACCTCTGGGACGTTGTACTCGGGGTAAAACGCGTTAAACGGGAACGGATGGGTAATTTGCTCCGGGCTATAGGTTTGCGCCAGCTTTTGGCCGTTAAACAGCCAGGCCTGCACCCGATCGTTCCAGCGCGACATGGCCCACAACACGTTATCCACCTGGTCCCCGTCTTGGAGGTTGCAACCGGTCAGCATGGCGATGCCGCCCAGCGTCAGACCCGAACGTAGCATCAGACGGCGTTGCAGATTGACCAGCTGTTTCTTTTGGTCCGGTTCCAGCGTCGGTGCTAAAGGCCGTTGTTTTTTATCATTCATGTTTGCCACCCGTAATCATTGCCCACAACGTGCGCGGCACGATAATCACCATCAACAGGTGAATGATCACAAATAAGCCAATACCGGACATGGCAAAAAAGTGAACGTAACGTGCCGTGTCAAAGCCACCAAACAGACTCACTAATCCTTGTAATTGCACCGGCTTCCAGATTGCCAGGCCGGACAGCACCAGTAGCAGTCCCAGAACCAGCACCCCGAGATACATCAGTTTTTGAATGGCGTTATAACGACCATGCTGATGCGTTAGCCGTAGCGTCAGCGCCTGCCAGATATCCTGTCGCAGTGCGCCGGCGCTGAGCGGCAACAGGTCATGACGGAAATGGCCACTGAACAGGCTCCACAGCAAATAGCACAGCGCATTGCCGGCCAAAAGCCACATGACCGCCAGATGCCAGCCAATCGCGCCGCCCAGCCAACCGCCAAGTGTGACCAGCGGCGGGAAGCGGAAACCGAACAGGGGTGAGGCGTTGTAGATCTCCCAGCCGCTCATAAACATGCAAACCATGGCGAACAGGTTAACCCAATGGGTGATGCGGACTGGCCAGCGGTGCACCGGCCGCCGTACGGGGGTTTTCATTATGCACTCCTTAGACGGTGCCCCGTCATGACATTGCCAATGGCGGGGCACAACCTAATTACATCGGCGGAACGGTGCCGTCTTTCCCGGCGGAAATACGGGTGGCGACGCGTTCGCCTTTGTCGTCCGTGGCAGAAAACAGCACGATGTGTGCACCGGGTTTTAGCAGGCTGCGGTCGCCGGGATCCAGGGTGACGATCGGCACATCTTCCGGCACGTTAACGGTCTTCTGCTGGTTACCGTAGGTCACGGTCAGCGTGCGGCCATTGGATTTAACCAGCTTGCCAACGGTGCCGTTGGTCATGGTATCGACTTTGCCGTCGGCAGACTCCCAGGCGGAGTGCCCTTCACCGGTACCGCGCAGGCTGGCGGCGAAGACGTGGACTTCCAGCGCCTTCAGTGAGCCGTCCGGTTGTGGTACTGCCGCAGTGCCGATAAAGCTATCCGGTTTAATGTCATCCAGGGTGCCTTTCGAGACGCTGAGCACCCGGGTTTGATCGTTGAGTTTAACGCTGACCTTCTCCCCTTTACGGTCGGTGACCTGTAGGCTGCTGTCGGTAACCTGGTCGATAGTGCCACGCAGTGGGGCAATGACCTTGCCTGTTGCTTGAGCCGCGCCTGCGGCCCCGCTACACAGCATGAGGGTGGACAGCAGCAAACCGGCAAAACGATGACGGGTAATCATAAAGTTTTCCTCTGTTAAGGTTGCCGATTAAGCATGGTTGAACAATAGGGACAGCACCATGTCTGTTTGATGACATTAATGTCATCAAGAATGTCCGCCGAAACTGCTAGTATTTCCGCTGGTGTAATGAGGCGATGACAATGCGAATACTGGTGGTTGAAGACGACATCAGCACGGGCGATTACCTGAAGAAAGGGCTGACGGAGGCGGGATACAGCGTCGATTTGGCACGTAACGGTACCGATGGCCTGTTTCAGGCGTTGGAACAGGCTTACGACGCCATTGTGCTCGACGTGATGCTGCCGGGGTTGGACGGTTGGCAGATCATTGAGGTTCTACGCAAGAAAAGTGACGTGCCAATCCTGTTTCTGACCGCGCGCGATGGGGTGCAGGATCGCATCCATGGCCTGGAGTTGGGCGCTGACGACTATTTGATTAAACCCTTTTCTTTTACCGAGCTGGTGCTGCGCCTGCGGACGTTGCTGCGCCGCGGTACGGTGCGAGAAGCCGACCACTACGCAATTGCCGATTTACAGCTGGACGTTCTGCGGCGTAAGGCCGTGCGGCAAGATGTGGTGATTCCACTGACCAACAAAGAATTTATGCTGTTGCACCTGCTGGTACGGCGGGAAGGCGAGGTATTGTCACGTACCATGATCGCGTCCCAGGTGTGGGACATGAATTTTGACAGTGATACCAACGTCGTGGACGTGGCGATTAAGCGGCTGCGCGCAAAGATTGATCGGCCGTTTGACGTCAAATTGATCCACAGCGTGCGCGGTATTGGTTACGTTTGCGAGCCGCGCTCATGAAAATACGCATCCAACGCTGGCGTGCGCTGTCGCTGACGCTTCGTAGTGCCATGTTGTTTGCGCTGGTCGCGGCGTTGGTTGTCAGCGGAGCGGGTTGGTACCTTTACGGTGCGATGCGTCAGGAGATGATCACCCGCAGCGATTTACAGGTCACCGGACGGGTCGAGTATTACCGCAATTTGCTCAGCCAGCGTTTCCCTATCGAGCGGCTGACGGCGAATACCGGCTTGTTCGAAAATATGTTGGGCAATGAGCAGGACGTGCTGATTTTTCAACAGCCGGGAAAGAAGCCGTTAATCAATGTGAACCCCGCCAAACTGACTCTGCCGCCGATCACTCCAACGCCCCTTGATACACCCCAGCGTGTGAGTGCGGTGCAGAGTGGGCAGACGGCGCAAGGTGTGCCATTACGCGTCGCATCGGCGCTGATCAAACTGGAAGACGGTAATTTGCTGCAAATCTCGGCAGCCCACGTGATGATAAACGAACAGAAGATGCTGGCCCGTTATCTTTGGCGGATAGTGGCGGCCGTTGTTGTGGCATTTATCTTGATCGCGCTGCTGGGATATTGGGTGATGCGTCGCGGATTACAACCGCTCTGGCGTATGGCGGCTCAGGCGGCAGTGATAACGCCAAATACGCTGTCGACCCGTCTGAGTGAGCAAGGGGCACCAAAGGAATTGCAACAGTTGACCCGTTCGTTCAATGCCATGCTCGATCGCCTGAACGAAGGTTATCTGCGCCTGACACAGTTTTCTGCCGACTTGGCGCATGAAATTCGGACCCCGGTGGGGGCATTGATGGGGCATTGCCAGGTGGCGTTGTATCAGTCACGCAGTGTGGAAGAGTATGAAACGCTACTGTCGAATAACATGGACGAACTGGAACGCATTTCCCGTATGGTGGAGAACATTCTGTTCCTGGCGCGTGCCGGTGAGGGGCAGGCGGTGCTGAACTATAGCCGTCTCGATGTGGCGAAAGAGTTGCAGCGGGTGGCAGACTATTTCGAAGGCTTGGCGGAGGAACGCGGGATTACGTTGGTTTGTCAGGGACAAGGGGACTTGCTGGCAGACGCCATGCTGTTTCAGCGTGCCTTGAGCAATCTGGTGTCTAATGCTGTGCGTTATGCCGACGAAAACAGCCAAATAGGGTTGCGGGTTAGCGCTCAAACAACGGGGGAATGCGTGATTGAAGTGACTAACCAGGGGCCACCGATTGCACCGGCACACCGGGATAAGCTGTTTGATCGTTTCTACCGTGCTGATGCTGCGCGCAGTGCCGGTAACCATGCCAGTGGTTTGGGGCTGGCCATCGTCAGGGCAATCATGACGCTGCATGGCGGTAAGGCGATCGTTCGCTGCACCGAATATGATATGTCTGCCCACATTGTTTTTAGTCTGGTATTTCCTGCCTCAGCCTAATGTACACCTCATATTTATACGTTCAGGTGCGATTCATGTAGCGTGGTTGGACGGGGCTGGCATCGCATTTTATTCGTAACTGTTTACTTTCATTTTCCTCGTTGTTTGCCCAATTACCCTCGAATCAAAAAATTAATTCCGCCTTTAATCGCATAGATTTCGCGTTATAACGCTGATTTTTTGACTAAATCCAAAGTTGTCAAAATTCACCTTTCATTACCTTCCTATTAAAAGTGCTTGCATTAAATGAATGATTAGGATTTTCAGCTTAAAGGAAAAGATTTACAAAAAAAAAACTAACTTTAAGTTACTTTACATATAAATATATCAATGACTGTGATGTTTGTATAATCTTTGTTTAAGGCTTATGAGAAAAATCTTATATCGAATGCGATAAGGTGGAGAAGCATCTAATTTTGGCGTTAATTGATAATCATTATAGTTGATAGCCACGCTTAGAAAATCAACCTGATTAAATATTGATTAATGTTCTATTAACATTTAGCGCCAGGCGATAAATAATCCCCAAAGTGAAACCTGTGAAAAATGAAATATAGATTAAACGATCACATAATTTTTGATGCGGATACGGGTACCCTGAGCCTGACGGAGTTATCTGAGGATCCCATCTCTATTTCCAACCCTTCAAAGCGACTGCTGTTGCTATTGCTTACCCATCACGGTGAAGCTGTTAGCCGTGATGTGATATTCAAGAAGGTTTGGGATGATTACGGGATGATTTCAGGTAACAATAATCTTAACCAATGCGTGAGTAAGTTACGACGGGTAATTAAAAACCTGGGTATTGAGGATGAGGTCATCGCTACCGTCCCCAAAGTTGGTTTTATGTTGCGCTATGAAATTCTGGTTGAGTCCTGCGAAGGACCAGAAAACAGGCCACCAAACATAGCAATACCGGACACGCCAGACATACCCGATAAGCCGGAAATAACGCACGCAGCAACAGAAATTGAAAGGGGGGGGCCAGTGTATGCGGGGTTTTCTCTGCGTTGGTGGGCGATAGCCAGTGTCGTTGCGTTAGGGGTGATCATGCTGGTGGCCGGTATTACGACCTACCTTTCTGGCTCCATTGCACGGCAGGAAATTTATCTGGGGAAGGCCAGCAGCTGTAAGGTGTTTATGTCTATCCCCGGTGCTTCTGGCATCGTCGGTGCGGGCCTGAGCCGCGATATTCTGGCGTATGCGGGTATGCAGGCAGCAGAATGCAACGGTGACGAATTTTTGCTGGTAGTGCGTAGCAATCAGGTGCGCTCATACATTTCCGGTATTTCTCGGCTATTTGTTCTGCGCTGCCGTATTTTGCGTGAGCACAGGGTGGAAATTTGTTCAGGTCTTGAAAGCGACAACGCAGAAATTATCAATTGATCACTCATTGGTGTCAGGACGAACACCGCCCCGGGGGAAAGGAATATGCCACCAATGCTATTACCGTGATATTAAATACTTAACTTTTGTCACTTGGCGGATAATGCAGCATTTATCCGACGGAAGTTTTATATTTGGTTAACTAACAATGTCCAGCGTCTTCGCTTAAATCGCTATTTTATACCTAATTTATGGTAATGGATTATGAAGAATGCCACTTCCAAGGCGGCTATTCTCTTTTTTGAGCCCAATCCCTGGGCGAGAGAAGGATTACGGTCACTTATTGAACGCGAGCCTATACGCCATCAATTTGTCTACAGCATCAGGGGAATAGAGACTTCATTACAGGAAAATGAGAGGCAAATCCTCATTATGGAATTGTATAATGAAAATGAGAGTTTGTATGATGTATTACGTTACATACTGACGATAAATGATATTTGGCCGAAAACGCCCGTGATAATATTTACTGACGTGACCAATGCCAGCATATTGGCCATCCTGGCTAAGGAACAACATGTCACCCTGGTGGCAAAAAGCGAGCCGTTGGAATGCCTGCTTGAAGCTATCATCGCTACCGGCAGGGGGGAGATATACCGTAGTCCTGGTATTCAGGCCGTGCTGACATCGTCGATAGCGCCGCTTTCCCGCAGTGAATGGCAAATATTGGCGATGATGATTACCGATGCCAACCCCCGACGTATCGCCAACGTAACGCATCGTAGTTGCAAAACGGTCAGTAGCCATAAGCTGAATATTATGCGCAAACTTAGCCTTAATCAGGCCGGATTTATGCGTCTGATCCTGGCTTTCAGAATTCAACATCCTGCCTGAATATTTACCGCCGCTCTGCCTGGGGACAAGGTACACCGGCGGTATAACCCCCGCCTGTCTGACATCTTATTTACGGCTTGACGGTCGTTCCAATGAATTTGATTTACATCAAATTAAACATCCTACAAAACCCGCTTGCGCAGCCTTATTTTTGACTTGTCATAATTGGGCACTTTATGTGCTTTTGCGGCGGTTTAATTGGCCAGAAAAACGTCAGGCATTTTGTCCTTGTCGAATCCATTGCTTGGTTTATTAATGTTAATTATGGTGATGTAAAGGTTAATGTAAGAATTAAAATCTAAATATTTGCGCGTTGATAGTTAATGATTCTTTTTTGATCTGATGCGGTTACTCTTTTCTCCGTCAAGCAGACTGGCTAAAAGCACTTATGCAAGCGACAGGCTAAAGCACGTCACGCTAATGGACGCACAATCATATTTACAGTTGAAGGGAGTTTTACCATGAAGAAAATTACACTGGCTTTGGCAATCATTTCAGCCTTCGCTGCGGTCAGCACTGCACAAGCCGCCGATGTCACCGCTCAGGCGCTGGCTACCTGGTCTGCTACCGCGAAGAAAGACACCACCAGCAAACTGGTTGTTACCCCAATTGGCAGCCTGTCTTTTAACTACGCGGAAGGCATCAAGGGTTTTAACAGCCAGAAAGGTCTGTTTGACGTGACAGTGGAAGGGGATGCTACGGCAACGGCCTTCAAACTGACATCCAAACTGGTTTCCAACACCCTGACTCAGCTTGATACCTCGGGCTCAACTCTGGATGTCGGTGTGAACTACAACGGTGCAGCCGTAGAGAAAACCGCTGAAACCACCATGATCGACACCTCTGCCGGCATCCTGGGCGGCAACCTCAGCGCGTTGTCCAATGCGTACAACCAGGCGGTTCGCACCAGCGCCCAAGATCAGTTCACCTTCACCATCATTGGTGCCACTTCTGACGGCACCACCGCCGTGACCGACTTCAGCACCCTGCCGGAAGGTATCTGGAGCGGCGACGTGAGCGTTGAATTCAACGCCACCTGGACGGCTTAATTCCTGAGTTATCGGTTTAATGCAGGGGGGAAACCCCCTGTTTATTCATGCTTATTGAAGAACGTTACGGGAATACCCGCATGAAAGGCTTCTCTTCTGCAGCTCTCCTGCTGCTATCGCTGTCTCAACCTGTTTTGGCGCTCGACGTCGGTGAGATCAGCGCGTTCATGCACAGCGATAGCGCACGTCTGAGCAAAGAAATCAAAAACACCACCGACAGTGGTCGTCTGGTGAACATCAGTATTGAGCGTATTTCCAACCCGCTGGAGTCCGGGACGGTGATCCCGATGGGCAGCAAAGATGAAATGTTGCTGTCGCCAGCCAGCCTGATATTGCCGGCCAATGCCAGCGACGTGATCCGCTTCTATTACAAAGGCCCCAACGACAATCAGGAACGCTATTATCGCATTGTCTGGTTCGATCAGGCGTTGAGCGACGTGGGGCAAAACTCGGCCAAACGTAACGCGGTTGCGACGACATCAGCACGTATCGGCACCATTTTGGTGGTGGCCCCAAGACAGGACCAATTCAACTATCAGTTTGCCAACGGCCAGATTAAAAACACCGGCAACGCCACCTTTAAGGTGGTGGCCTACGGAAACTGCCGCAACAAGAAAGACGGCAATGACTGCAAGGAAAACTATTTTGTCATGCCTGGCAAGGCACGCGCTTTCAGCAAGGTGGACGTCGGCGACAAGAAAGGTCGCGTAGCGCTGTGGCATGGCGAACAGTTTATTCCGGTGAAATAGCACGCTGCGGAACCCAGGGTAAAGCCTATGCGGAATGGAACTCATAACAAGAATTCAAGGAGGGGGATGTGAAAGGTGCGCTGGATGATGTGCTGTTGAAAACGTTGTTTGCCGCCGGCGCGATCGTACTTCCTGCCGTCCTGCTGCCGGGTCAGTCGACGATGGCTGCCGGGCTGACTCAAATTGATGGCGTATTGATCCCACAGACGTTCAGTCTGGCGCTGCGCGAAGGTATGAGCATTCCCCTGTCGTTGCACTTTGAAAAAAACAGCGGCGTAAAAGACGACATCCGCATCGGCCATGCTTTCTTGTACCTGGATAACGGCCAACTGAAAATTCGTCAGATTACGCTGGAGGACGGTGACGAAAGTACGCCGTTGACCGCGGAAACCCTGGCACAGCTACAGGCGTTGCAGGAAGCCAATTTTGATCGGCAGCAGCGTATTGCGCTGACGCCGGACGCCTGGTTGGCATTGGATTTCCGTCAGCTTAATTTGCAACTGGTGGTGAAAGAGTCTGCGATGGGAACAATGCTGCGTGCGCGTTCCAGCGACATTGGGGCTTCAAGCGTCAATGCCGTCAGTAGCACGCTGGACTATAACCTGGGCATTTACGACAACCGCACGCGGGCCAGCGAGGGCAATACCTCCAGCTATCTGTCGCTCAATAGCGTTACGGCCTTGCGTGAGCACCACGTGGAAGTGAACGGTTCGGTTTATGGCATCGGTAGCGGCGACGAGAACGCGACGTTGTATAAAGCGATGTACGAACGCGATTTTGCCGGTCGCCGTTTTGCCGCCGGGATGCTCGACAGCTGGAATTTGCAGTCGCTGGGGCCGGTCACTACCGTCAATTCCAGCAAGATCTATGGCATGTCCTACGGCAACCGAGCCAACTCTACCGTCTTTGATAATACCCAGTCACTGACGCCGATCGTGGCGTTTTTTCCCTCGGCGGGGGAAGTTCATTTATCCCGTGACGGGCGGTTGCTGAGCGTACAGAACTTTGCCATGGGTAACCATGAAGTAGACACCGGCAATTTGCCTTACGGTATTTATGACGTTGAAGTTGAAGTGGTGGTCAATGGCAGGGTGATAGACAAGCGGATACAGCGGGTCAATAAATTATTCAGCCCCAACCGTGGCGCCAATGCGCCCCTGGCATGGCAGTTTTGGGGGGGGATGATCCGCATGGATGATTGGCGTGGAGATGGCCAGCGTCACCGGCCAGCCAAAGACTCTTATCTGATCGGTGCTTCCGCTACCGGTAACCTGCATACGCTGAATTGGGCGCTGTCCGGTTATTCGTTTGACAGCAATGCCGTGGGTGAAAGCCGCCTCAGCGTGCCGCTGAGCGAATCCATTCAGTTCAATGTGCAGAACATGGCGGCGTCCGACAGCTCCTGGAGCATGGTCAATAGCGTCAGCGCCGCGCTACCCGGTGGTTTTAGCAGCCTGTGGGTCAATCAGGAAAAAACGGTGATTGGTGACAAATTGCTGCAAAACGATGCGCACAATCGCGCCATCGGCGGCACGATGAACTTTGGCGCGCTGTGGTCGCCGCTGGGGAGCTTAAGCCTCAGTTATAACGACGATAAAAAGAACGATAGCCATTATTACAACGCAGATTATTACCAGAATATCTTCACCGGCCGTTTCGGCACGCTTGGCGTGCGTGCCGGGGTGCAGCGTTATAACAACGGCGGTAACCGTTCCAATACGGGCAAATACGTCGCTCTGGATTTCTCGCTGCCGATGGGCAACTGGCTCAGCGCTGGAGTTTCAAACCAGAACGGCTATACCACGGCCAATTTGGCAGCACGTAAAGATATTCAAAACGGACCGATCCGTACCGTCGGGGCCAACCTGTCGCGTGCAATTTCCGGCGACACGCACGGCGACAACAGCGTCAACGGCGGTGCCTATGCGCGCTTTGACACCAAGTATTCTACCGGTACGGTCAATGTCAGCAGCTCTGCCGACGGTTACGTTAACTCAAGCTTGAGCGCCAACGGCAGTGTGGGTTGGCAGGGGCGTGATATTGCGGCCAGCGGCAGGAATGAGGGCAATGCGGGCATCATCTTTAATACCGGTATTGAAAACGACGGCATGCTGACTGCCCGGGTAGATGGGCGGACGGTGAAGCTGACCGGCAACAAGAACTATGTCCCCTTGTCGCCGTATGGCCAGTACGACGTCGAACTGATGAACAACAAAAACTCGGCGGAAAGCTTTGATATCGTCACCAAGCGCAAGAGCAAGCTGACGTTATATCCGGGCAACGTAGCGGTGATCTCGCCGGAAATTAAACAGATGGTCACGGTGTTCGGTCGCATTAAGGCTGAAGACGGCACGCTGTTGGCCAATGCCTATATCAAAAACCATATCGGCCGCACCCGTACGGACGAGAAAGGTGAATTCATCATGGACGTCGACAAGAAATTCCCGGTCATCGACTTTACCCACAGCGGCAACCAGAGCTGTGAAGTGGATTTGGATCTGAGTAAGGCGCAGGGCGCCGTGTGGGTCGGTGATGTGGTCTGCACCGGGCTGAAAACCTATGCCGGCAACACACAGGCAGGAGACATGATTAATGAAGGCTAATATTGCGCTGCTGCTCATGCTTTGGGTTGTTTTGCCGTTGCGCGCTGCGGTTACCGTCACCAACTGGCCGAATGCCGCGACGGTGAAATATGTCTTCGTCGAAAACAATGCAGACGATAACTTCTTTGTCACGCCCGCAGGGGCATTGGATCCGCGCATGACCGGTGCCAATAAATGGACCGGGCTAAAATACGGCGGATCCGGCACCATCTATCAGCAAAGCCTGGGTTATGTGGATAACGGCTACAACACGGGGCTGTCGACGAATTACCGCTTTGACATGTGGCTGGAAGATGCCCCGATCAAGAATCCGTTTCTCGGGTTACGCTGCATTAACTGGTATGCCGGCTGCAATATGGATACCAGCCTGATTTTGCCGCAAACTACCGATGAAAAGGGGTTTTATGGTGCGGTGGTGACGGCGGGGGGAGCAAAATGGATGCACGGCATGATGTCGCCGAGCTTCTATCAATACTTGAAGCAACTGGCCGCAGGTGATGCGTTTAGTATGCAGATCAATAGCTGCCAGTCTCCCGATGTTTACGATGCCAGTAACGGGGAGCGTTGCCAGAATCAAGCCAGGGGCAACTGGTACAAGCGCACTGTGACCCACAGCAAGGCCGCCCATCTGCGGTTTATCAACACCAACGCGGTGTCGGAAGTGTTCGTCAACAGCGACGGCGTGCCGATCATTGGCGAGGGGAATGCCGACTGCAAAAACCAGACGATAGGTGCGCGTTCCGGCATCATGTGCAAAATGGTCAGTTACGATCTGCAAACCGACGGCAGCGTCAGTAATACCTCCATTCATGTGTTTCCGGCGATCAACAATGCCGCGCTGACGTCGGCAGTTAACGCGGCTGACTTGCAGTTCAGCCTGAACGGCAACAACTGGAAAAACACCTCAGGCACTGGCAGCTACTACACCTTTAACGAGCTCAAGAGCAGCAACGCGATTTACGTCTTTTTCGGCAGTAATTTCTTTAAACAGATGGTGAAACTGGGTATTTCCGACAGCGGCACCCGCGAATTGATTAATTTCCGTTTCCAAAATACCACCTCGCCGGAATCCGGTTGGTATGAGTTTTCCACGTCTAATCAGCTCATCATCAAACCCCGTGATTTCAGCATTAGCATCATCGCTGACGACTTCGACAATCGGCCCTATCGAGAAGGTTACGTTGGCCCGGCAGAGCCGCCGCTGGAGTTCGGGTATATCGTTACGACCAGCGGGAAGACGGCGGCCGATCGGGTCAGCGTGATGGCTACCGGCCCGACGCAGGTCATTAATGGGATAAGTTACTGCGTGTTTTCCTCGGCGGATAGCCAAACCCAGGTGCCGTTCCCTGCGACGCTCAGCATAACCACCAGCACCAACAGCCAGCAACACTATGACGCTGGTTGCGATGGACAGTGGCATGACATGACCAATGCGCTATGGAGCAGCACACCCTGGAATGACATTTCCGGCGAGGTCGGGGTGTTAAACAAAACCCGGGTGAAATTCAGTATCCCGATGAATAACCCGATTTCGCTTAAGACGATTGCCGGTAATGGTTGGTACGGTGACGTCAGCGCAGCCGGGGAGATCCATGTTGAAGCCACTTGGCGCAACATTAACTAGGGGCGGCACCGTGAGACTCTGGCTGTTTTGGCTGCTGTACCTGCCACTTAGCGTAGCGGCGATGAATGTCGGTACTTTGACGTTCACCATGGATCAAGACCAATCGTTCACCGCCAAACGGGTGTTGAACAATAATCGCAGTGCACGTATTTATCAGGTGACTCTGCGTGCTATCGACCGACCGGGCGAAAATGAAGCCCGCAGCCGCCCGGCAGACGGAGAGCTGCTGTTTGCGCCCCGCCAGCTCCAACTGCAGGCGGGGCAGGGTGAGTATTACAAGTTCTTCTATCGTGGCCCACAGGATAACCGCGAGCGTTATTACCGGGTGTCATTCCGCGAAATTCCGACGCGTTTTATCGACCCGGCGGCGCGCCAGACCAATGGGGCCAATTTGGAGCCGATAGTGGTGATGGACACCATTCTGGTGGTGCGTCCACGCCAAACTAACTTCGCCTATCGGCTTGATTTGCAGCGCGGGACGCTGACGAATACCGGTAACACCTACTTTAAATTTCTGCTTAAACCCGGCTGTGACAGCACAGATGAAGAAGGCGTCACCGAATATCTGCGCCCCGGTGATACGCTGACCCATGCCGGTATTCGGCTGAAAGGGCAGAAATTTATTATCTACAACGACAAATTTATCAGCGTCGATAAAAGCTGCCTTAACTGACAATAAAGGGCTAGCGCAGCGGGATAGAAAAACGGAAACAGGCTCCGGTTTGTGGTCGCTCGACCAGTTGGATATCGCTATCGTGCAGTAGCAAAATACGTCGAACGATCATCAATCCCAGGCCACTGGCATGCCGGCGGGCGCTGCTCAGAATGGAAGGGCGCATAAACAAGTCGGCGCGTAACTCTTGTGGGATACCCGGGCCGCTGTCATTGACCTGCACCAGGACTTTGCCTGCCTGTTGCCACAAACGCACCTCGATCTCGCCGCCTTGGGGGGTATGACGAATGGCGTTATCCAAAAGATTGGTCAGCACCCGTTCAATCATGCTGACATCGGCAAACACCAACGGAATACCGGGGGTGATATCCGCCAGTAATCTTTGTTGGCGAGCCTCGGCCGCCAACTCGAACTTCTGGAATACGTCCTGTACTAGCTCACTCAGAGAGAAGGGTTCTTTCTGCGGTTTTACCACGCCATATTCCAGCCGTGCCAGCTCAAACAGTTCCTGTGCAAGCCGGCCCACTTTGCGGCTTTGTGCCAAGGCGATCTCCAGATAACGCTGGCGATCGTTTTCACTCAGGCTGGCGGATTTTACCGACAGTGTCTCCAGATAGCCGTGCAATGAGGTTAGCGGGGTACGCAGGTCGTGTGAAATATTAGCGATAAACTCGCGGCGCTGTTGATCCTGTTGCGAAAGCGACTGCCACTGCTCGGCGATACGCCGCGACATGCGATTAAATGCCTGTTGTAATCGGCTGACCTCATCACGCCCGTCGCTGTCAACGGGCAGTGCAGCATAGGCTTGTACCGCGGCAATCCCGCCGCTATCGAGTTCACTGACCTGGCGGGTAAGACGGCGGATAGGCCGAGTCACCCAATAGAAAGCGCAACCGCCAGCCACCAGGCTAAATAGCACCATCAGGCCTGATGACCACAGCGCCATGGTCACCGCCGAGTTAAACGACGCATTGCTGGCCAGGGCGTCGTAATCTTCGCCGAGCAGCACCACATATAAATAGCCTTCAATCTGACCATTGACCTTCAATGGCGCGGCGCTGAAGACTTTTTTGGCATCAGGGTTACGTGGGTCATCGCCGTAAACCGGCATGTTGGCGCCATTGAGTAGCGCCTGTATCGGCAGTAAATCCACTTTCTGCCGTTTCAGATGGCCCGCCGGCGCTGCGTTACCAATGATGTCGCCCTGTTTGTCGAGCAGGTAGACCTCAACGCTGGGGTTTACTGCCATCAGTTGATTGAACAAGCTATGCACCGAATCTGCATTTAGCCCATTTTGCCCAAGCAGTGGGTTACTGTCGGCAATGTGCTGCGCCAGATTACCGGACAATCGTTGGATCACGGCCTGGCTGTACTGGGTGCTGCTACGTACCTGCATCCAGCCGGAAATAGCACAGCTGACCACCATCAGCAGCGCGAAAATCAAGGTCAGACGTTGCGTTAGCGTAAGATTTTTCATGGTTCACTCTTGCGGCGCTGCCGCGAATTTATAGCCCATACCCCACACGGTGAGGATGCGCTCGGGTTCCGCCGGGTTAGATTCGATCTTGATACGCAGCCGGTTGATATGCGTATTTACGGTGTGCTCATAGCCTTCATGCTGATAGCCCCACACCTGATTGAGCAGGCTGAGGCGGGAAAAGACCTTTCCAGGGTGTTTGGCAAAAAAATACAACAGGTCAAATTCACGTGGGGTCAGATCGATCGCCTGTTGATTCAAATGCACCTCACGCGCAATCGGATCGATGATTAACCCGTCAAAACTCAGGGTTCCGGCGTCCATCTTCAAGTTGCGACTCATCGCTTCCTGGCGGCGAAACAGCGCTTTGACTCTGGCCACCAGCTCCAACATTGAAAAGGGTTTGGCGAGGTAGTCGTCAGCACCCAGTTCCAATCCGAGTACGCGATGTACTTCGCTTGATCGCGCGCTGGTGATGATGATCGGGGTGTAACGCGTCATGTTGCGTGCACGGCGGCAGATCTCCAGCCCATCAATTCCTGGCAGCATCAGATCGAGGATTAGCGCATCCCAGCCGCCCTGTTCCAGCATCGCCATACCGACGTTACCATCGGCGGCATGGCTGATGTCATAACCCTCGTCACGCAGATGTAATTGCAGCAGCTCCGCGATATTACCGTCATCCTCGACGATTAAAATTTTCTTTGGCTTTTCCATTCTTCTCACCGCTGATTGCCAGACCTTATTGAAGTCTACACAACCCCCGTAGTCGGAGTTATCACATTTTATTTAACTTTGCGTGAGGTCTTGGGGAACAAATCAGTTGGATACTCAGCCCATCGAAATCACGCCGTCTGGAGAGACACCATGGCCATGTCCATTACGCCGGATAAAACCGAGTTGATCCATCCGCTGTGGCTGCGTTTGACACACTGGCTGAATGCGTTGGCGATGCTGATCATGGTGACCAGCGGCTGGCGCATCTACAACGCTTCACCCTTATTTAACTTCAGCTTTATGAACGAGCTGACGCTGGGCGGTTGGTTGGGGGGCGCGTTGCAGTGGCACTTTGCCGGCATGTGGCTGTTTGGGATTAATGGCTTGTGTTATCTGCTGATAAATCTGTTCAGTGGCCGCCTGAAACGCAAATTTTGGCCGCTGAGCCCCAAAGCCTTGCTGAGCGATCTGTTTGCCGCGTTGAGGGGCAAGCTCGGGCACAGCGATTTACGGCACTACAACATGGTGCAACGCGCGGCTTATCTGTTCGTGATGGTTGCCGGTGTGGTGATGGTGCTCTCTGGCCTGGTGTTGTGGAAGTCGGTGCAATTTCCGCTGCTGCGTGAGTTGCTCGGTGGCTATGACGCGGCACGCTATATCCACTTTTATGCCATGTCGGCGCTGGTGGGTTTTGTTCTGGTGCATTTGGTGATGGTGGCGTTAGTGCCACGCACGCTGTTGGCCATGTTGCGTGGACGTTAAGGAGAACCCGATGAAATCGGATAAAAACCCCATTAGCCTGAGTGAAGGGCGGGAGATTGTCAGAGAAGCGCAGCAGTTACTGGCGCGCCAACTGGCGTCTTCCTCACGCCGCCGCTTCCTGCGCAACGGATTGACACTGGGCGGTATTGCGATGCTCACCGGCTGTGACATCAGTGATAACACGCATGTGGAACAGGCGTTGAATCGTATCTCGCGGTTTAACGATCGGGTACAAGGCTGGCTGTTCAACGCCGAACATTTGGCCCCGGTATATGCTGAGTCGATGATCACCCGTCCGTTTCCGTTCAACGCGTTTTACGCCGAGGAGGAGGCACCGGACATCAAGGGTGACGACTACCGGCTTGAGGTCAGCGGCCTGGTGCTGAATAAACAGCCCTGGACACTGCCGCAATTGCACAGCATGACGCAAATCAGCCAGGTAACGCGCCATATCTGCGTTGAAGGCTGGAGCGCCATCGGCAAGTGGGGTGGGGTGCCGTTCTCGCAATTTCTCCAGGCGATCGGTGCAGACTTGAGCGCCAAATATGTCAGCTTCAAATGTGCCGACGACTATTACACCAGCATTGATATGGCCACGGCGCTGCATCCACAAACCATTATGGCGCTGACCTACGACGGCCAGATCCTGCCGCGTAAATATGGCTACCCGATGAAGCTGCGTATGCCGACCAAACTCGGCTACAAGAATCCGAAACATATTCAGGTGATTGAAGTCACCAATCGTTTCCCCGGTGGTTACTGGGAAGATCAAGGTTACAACTGGTTTGGCGGCAGCTAACGGCTGCCCTGAACACTCCCCCTGCACGACACGTGCTTTTTAAATGAGAGAAGGAAATACCATGAAAAAGTTATTCGCAATGATGATGTGTAGCGCATTGATGTTGGGTGTTGCAGGTGCAAATGCTGCAGACAGCATGAGCAAAGACGCAATGAAAAAGGACAGTATGAGTGCAATGTCCCATGACGGGATGGCCAAAGACAGTATGAAGAAAGACTGTATGGGCAAGGACTGCATGAAAAAAGATTCCATGAGTAAGGATGCGATGAAACATGACGGCATGAAGAAAGACAGTATGAAAAAAGACAGCATGGCCAAAGACGGCATGAAAAAAGATGAAATGAAAAAAGACGCGATGGGGCAGTAAACCGCCGTGCCCCGCAGCCGGACAGCCGGTTGTTTTAGCTCGGCTGCGGGCAGAATAAGGGAGGAACGATGATGCAGGCAATATGGCTGCAGCGCTTTAGGCGCTCAAACTGGGATGTGGCCTTTATGCGGTTGGCGTTGGTGGTGATCTTCGCCGCCTTCGGCTATGCCAAGTGGTTTGACTATGAAGCGCAGGGGCTGGTGCCACTGATTGGCAACAGCCCACTGTTGGCCTGGATGCACGATGTGTTTGGCATTCGCGGTGCCAGTTATGTATTGGGGGTCGCCGAGTGGAGCTTTGGCCTCTTGCTGTTGGCGGGTTTCTGGTCACGACGTTTGGGATTGTTGGGGGCCGCGGGATCGACGCTGACCTACCTGACCACCCTAACGCTGATCTTCTCTACGCCGGGCGCTTGGGAAGCCTCGGCCGGTGGGTTTCCGGCGATGGGCGGTGCCACCGGCTTTCTGCTAAAGGATCTGGTGCTGTTGGCGGGTTCGATACTGTTGCTAAAATCCGATTTGCCTGACGAGATATCGTAAAAAAGGGCGCAGCTTAAAAAACTGCGCCCTTTGGCCGTTTTGAACGGATCACATATCCGGGAAGGTCAGGGTATTGCCCGGAGCCTCGCGGTGGATGTGCACGAAGTTCAGGTGTTTCTCGTACTGATCGAGGATATCGCCGATCACCTGCTCTTTGCTGTAATCCATCAGGTCGTTACCTTGGGTACCTTCCATCAGGAAGGTTTCCAACCGGTAATAATGCGACTTGCCGGAGCGGGCGCGATAGGTAAAGCCCGGCACGGAGTAACGCTGTGGCCAGATCTGATAGATAAAGTTTTGTTCATCTCCCAGATGCACCAGCAGTTCCAGATGGCTCAAGCGCTCATCTTCGGCTGGTGGCACCTCACTGAATTCCACTTTGGCACCGCGCAGTTCCAGTTCACGCGCCACTTCTTGCATCGCCGGTCGGCAGCGGGTATCCAGCATTTTCTGCGTGTATTGAGTGCCAGGGTAATTCATCACCCGCGACAGTCGCTGCTTCCAGTTCAGCACGTCGTTGCTGGATACCGGCATCGGTGCGGAGGTGTTCAGCGCGCTGGCTTTGCGGTAATCCTCTACCCGCAGCGATTTATACAGCCCGGCCATCACGAAGAAGATCACAAAGCTGAACGGCAGGCCCATGATCACCGTGGTTTTTTGCAGTGCAGGTACGCCGTCGGTCATCAGCATGCCGATGGTCAGCAGGCCAATCGTTATAGACCAGAAAATACGCAGCCAGTTGGGCGCATCGCTGTTGATGTCGCTCAGACGCGAGGTGAAATTGCCCAGAACCAGCGAACCGGAGTCTGCCGAGGTGACATAGAACAGCAAACCGGTAATGGTTGCGACGGAAGCGCTGAAGGTAAAGCCCGGATACTGTGCCAGCAGGCTGTAGAAGCCGCGTTCAGGGTACTGCATCACTTCCTGCGCGAACGCCGCGTTGCCATGAATAATCTGGTAAAGCGCGCTGTTTCCGAAGATCGACAGCCAGAGCAGGGTAAACACGAAAGGAATAATCAACGTACCGAGCACAAACTGGCGGATGGTGCGTCCGCGAGAGATTCGTGCCAGGAACAAGCCGACAAACGGCGCCCAGGCAACCCACCAGGCCCAGAAGAACAGCGTCCAGTTGTTCATCCATTCTACAGGGCGATCGAAGGCGAAGCTGTTGAGCGTCATCCCCATAAAGCGGTTGATGTAGTCGCCGACATTGAGCACCAGGGCATTGAGCAGGAACTCGGTATCACCGAAGAACAACACAAACAGGATCAGCCCCAACGCCAACAGCACATTGAGTTCGGACAAAATACGGATGCCTTTATTGACGCCAGAGGTTACCGAGATGGTGGCCATGATCACCGACAGCAGGATCAATGCACCCTGTACCGTCAGGTTTTCCGGCACGTGGAACAGGACCTTCAACCCGTAGTTCAGCTGTACTACGCCAATGCCAAGCGTTGTGGCGATACCGAAGATGGTACCCAGCACGGCCGCAATGTCTACACTGTGGCCGATCGGTCCGTTGATGCGTTTGCCGAAAATCGGGTAGAGCGCCGAACGGATGGTCAACGGCAGGTTATAGCGGTAACTGAAGTAACCGAGTGCGATGCCCATCAGCGCGTACATCGACCAACCGGTCAGTCCGTAGTGGAACAGCGTCCACACCATGGCCTGGCGGGCGGCTTCCATTGTCTGGCCCTGGCCCTCCGGTGGCATCATATATTGCGTCACAGGTTCGGCAACGGAGAAGAACATCAGGTCGATGCCGATGCCTGCGGCGAACAGCATCGCCGCCCAGCTCATCAGGCTGAATTCGGGTTTCGACTGTTCTGGCCCAAGCTTGATCGAACCGAAGCGCGATGCCGCAATAAACACCACAAATACGATGTACAAGGTGGCGGCCAGCAAGTAGTACCAGCCGAAGGTGGTTGACACCCAATTCAGGGTGCGGGTGATCCATCGCCCGGAGAAATCGGTAAAAAAGATGGTCATCAGTGAGAAGGCCAGTATCAGCCCTGCCGAGGTAAAGAAAACCACAGGGTTAAGCCCATCCTGTTGTGGTTTTGAGGAGGTTTCGCGTGTTGTCATCGTCTTCCTCTGTTTTTTTAACAACTGAGTAAAATCGTGCCCACACACCAGCCTGAACAACACGCAGGTGCCGTCCGGGAAACAGTGCGGATAAAAGCTGCGGCAATCGCTATTTTGCTTGCCAAAGATTGCCGCTTTGCTTGCTAACGGAACAGAAAATCGCTCCGTGCTGGGAACCGCTTACAGACACTGATTTTGGTCAGATTCGTTAAATACCTCACAAAAATCAGCCAGTTCCACAACCGAAAAGTACATTTTTGTAACCAAGCGGTAATAAAATATATTCAATTTTTATTGAACGTTCAATCAAAAAAAAGTTTAATGGTTGGCATGAAGACCACGTTCGGCAGGTGAGAATAGCGTGAATTTTCGCCGCTGAGATGAGGCCGAAGTCGGTTTTGTGAGAGTCGAATTATGCCAAAGGTAGGAATGCAGCCAATCAGAAGGCAGCAGTTGATAGATGCCACGCTGGCCGCGGTAAACGAAGTGGGAATGCATGACGCTACCATCGCGCAAATAGCGCGGCGGGCCGGGGTTTCCAACGGCATCATTAGCCATTATTTCAAGGATAAGAATGGCCTGCTGGAGGCCACCATGCGTTATTTGATTCGCCATTTGGGTGAGGCGGTAAAGCTGCGGTTGCAGGCGTTGAGCGATCACGCTCCGGCGTCACGGCTGCAGGCAATCGTCGCCGGTAATTTTGACGACAGCCAAATCAACAGTGCGGCGATGAAAACCTGGTTGGCCTTTTGGGCGAGCAGTCTGCACCAGCCGCAACTTAACCGGCTGCAACAGGTAAATGGCCGCCGTCTGTATTCCAACCTGTGTGCTGAATTTAGCCGTGTATTGCCGAAGGCAGAGGCACGATTGGCAGCGAAAGGGCTGGCGGCGTTGATCGACGGCCTGTGGCTACGCAGCGCATTGCGTGGGGCTGCGTTCAATCAGACACAGGCGATCGCACTCACGACCGATTACATTACGTTCCAACTCAGGGGGCACACGCCACCTTGAGGACAACCTAAGGAGAACCTATGTCCCGTTTTGGCTTACAGAAGCTCTATATTAATGGTGCCTATGTAGACAGTACCGATGGAAAAACTTTCAACGCGGTGAACCCGGCGAATGGTGAAGTGCTTGCCGAGATCCAGTCCGCCAGCGCTGAAGACGTCAACCGTGCGGTGGCCAGTGCAGCCAGCGGACAGAAGGTATGGGCGGCGATGACGGCGATGGCTCGTTCTCGTATCTTGCGCCGTGCGGTGGACATTCTGCGCGAACGCAACGACGAGCTGGCCGCGCTGGAAACCTTGGATACCGGCAAGGCCATGTCAGAAACCACGGCGGTGGATATCGTTACCGGCGCCGACGTGTTGGAATATTACGCGGGGCTGATCCCGGCGATCGAAGGCCAGCAGATCCCGCTGCGCGAGAGCGCTTTTGTGTATACCCGTCGTGAACCGCTGGGCGTGGTTGCCGGTATCGGCGCATGGAACTACCCGATCCAGATCGCCTTGTGGAAGTCTGCGCCAGCCCTGGCGGCAGGCAATGCGATGATCTTCAAACCGAGTGAAGTGACCTCGCTGACGGCGTTGAAACTGGCGGAGATCTACACTGAGGCCGGTTTACCTGACGGTGTATTCAACGTGCTCACCGGCAGCGGCGCAGACGTCGGCCAGTACCTGACCGATCACCCGGGTATCGCAAAGGTGTCGTTCACCGGTGGGGTGAAAACCGGTAAAAAAGTGATGGCCAACGCGTCAAGTTCAACGTTGAAAGAAGTCACTATGGAACTGGGGGGCAAATCACCGCTGATCATCTTTGATGATGCCGATCTGGACCGTGCGGCTGATATCGCCATGATGGCCAACTTCTACAGTTCCGGTCAGGTCTGCACCAACGGTACCCGCGTATTTGTGCCGGCAGCGCTGCAGGTACAGTTTGAAGCCAAAATCCTCGAGCGCGTAAAACGCATTCGTCTGGGTGACCCAACTGATCCACAAACCAACTTTGGCCCATTGGTCAGTTTCGCGCATATGGAATCCGTGCTGCGTTATATAGAAAGCGGCAAGAACAGCGGCGCACGCCTGTTGTGTGGCGGTGAGCGTGTGACTGACGGTGATTTCGCCAAAGGGGCTTATGTGGCGCCGACGGTATTTACCGACTGCAGTGACGAAATGGACATCGTGCGTGAAGAGATCTTCGGGCCGGTAATGAGCATTCTCAGCTATCGAACTGAAGACGAAGTGGTGCGCCGCGCCAATGACACGACTTTCGGCTTGGCAGCAGGTCTTGTGACGAATGATCTCACCCGCGCCCACCGGGTGATCCACCAATTGGAAGCCGGTATCTGTTGGATTAACACCTGGGGCGAATCGGCGGCTGAAATGCCCGTCGGCGGTTATAAGCAATCTGGCGTCGGCCGTGAAAATGGCCTGACAACGCTGGAGCACTACACCCAGATCAAGTCCATTCAGGTAGAGCTTGGCGAGTATACCTCCATATTTTAAGTATCCCATCATCGATTAAATGCTTGTCTGGGAATCCCTAAGCTATTAATCATAAAAATATATACCCAATGGATTTCAAGTCACAGCTAGGCGGCAAGTGCGAGAGTCCCCAGGAGCTTACTTAAGTAAGTGACTGGGGGGAGCGCATGCAGCCAACAACGCTGTGGCTTGAAAGACGAAGGGTATAAGGAGATATCGATGGAATTCGATTACATCATCATCGGTGCCGGCTCGGCCGGTAACGTATTAGCCACCCGTTTAACCGAAGACGCCGACGTCAGTGTGCTGCTGTTGGAAGCCGGTGGTCCGGATTATCGGATGGATTTTCGTACCCAGATGCCGGCCGCGCTGGCATTCCCGCTGCAGGGCCGTCGCTACAACTGGGCGTATGAAACTGACCCTGAGCCACACATGAACAATCGCCGCATGGAGTGTGGCCGTGGCAAGGGGTTGGGTGGTTCGTCACTGATTAACGGCATGTGCTACATCCGCGGCAACGCCATGGATTTTGATAATTGGGCGAAGGCACCGGGTCTGGAAGACTGGACTTATTTAGACTGCCTGCCCTATTTCCGCAAGGCGGAAACCCGCGATATTGGACCCAATGATTTTCACGGCGGTGATGGCCCGGTGAGTGTCACGACACCGAAAGCCGGTAACAACGCGTTGTTCCACGCGATGGTGGAAGCCGGTGTCCAGGCGGGTTATCCACGTACCGACGATCTGAACGGTTTTCAGCAAGAAGGTTTTGGGCCGATGGACCGCACCGTCACGCCGAAAGGGCGTCGTGCCAGTACCGCCCGGGGCTATCTGGATCAGGCGCGCTCCCGTCCTAATCTGAAGATTGTGACCCACGCGTTGACCGACCGCATTCGTTTCGAAGGCAAGCGTGCCGTGGGCGTTGATTATTTGCAGGGCGAGAGCAACTCTCTCACCCGCGCGCGCGCGCGTCGAGAAGTGCTGCTGTGCGCAGGTGCAATAGCTTCGCCGCAGATTTTACAGCGTTCCGGCGTTGGTCCTGCGTCATTACTGAACCGTCTGGACATTGATCTGGTGCACGATCTGCCCGGCGTGGGTGAGAACTTGCAGGATCATCTGGAAATGTACCTGCAATACGCCTGCAAAAAACCGGTGTCGTTGTACCCGGCGCTACAGTGGTTTAACCAACCGAAAATTGGCGCGGAATGGCTGTTTAACGGCACCGGCATTGGCGCCAGCAACCAATTTGAAGCGGGTGGCTTTATCCGCAGCCGCGAAGAGTTTGCCTGGCCAAACATTCAGTACCATTTCTTGCCGGTAGCGATTAACTACAACGGCAGCAACGCGGTGAAAGAGCACGGTTTCCAGGCGCATGTGGGTTCTATGCGTTCTCCAAGCCGTGGCCGTGTGCAGGTGAAATCAAAAGATCCGCGCCAGCATCCGAGCATCTTGTTTAACTATATGGCGACAGAGCAGGACTGGCAGGAATTCCGAGACGCTATTCGCATCACGCGCGAAATCATGGCGCAGCCGGCACTGGATGAATACCGTGGCCGTGAAATCAGCCCAGGCCCGGAAGTCCAGACCGACGAACAGTTAGACGCCTTTGTACGCGAGCATGCTGAGACCGCTTTCCATCCTTCCTGCTCCTGTAAAATGGGTGAGGACGAGATGGCGGTGGTGGATGGGCAAGGACGGGTGCACGGTATGGAAGGCCTGCGGGTTGTTGATGCGTCAATTATGCCGCTGATCATTACCGGCAACCTGAATGCCACCACCATCATGATTGCTGAGAAAATTGCCGATCGTATCCGCCAGCGTACGCCGCTGCCACGAAGTACTGCCGAGTATTACGTGGCTGGCGATGCTCCGGCACGCAAACTGTAACCCAACATGTCCTCTCGCCGCTGAAGGGAAGGGCTGCTGTAGCAAGCAACCCCCTCTCCAAAGTTCTTCCCCGAGGCGGGGGGCACTTCATCTCTGTCATTCTTCTCGCTGCACCTTGAAACTGCGACGTCTAAATCGGCTTAAGCCGGCAGGGCGATCGCCTGATCGAAACTGTTTGGTGTCGCCATGCGCCACATGCGCGCATAGAAATCACTTTCTATTTCTTTCTGCAGCAGTGCACCGGGTTCCAGGTAATAATAGATGTCGGCATAAACCTTGATTTCAGTTGAGGTAATGCGGCGTAGCATATGATGAGAAGTGAGCTGTTCCGGTCGACTGACCCCGGCAGCGGCCAGCATTTCTGCCAGTGCTTTCACGGTATTCTGGTGGAAATGATAAACGCGCTCTGCTTTGTTGGGCACCACCAAGGCTTTCTGCCGCAGTGGATCTTGGGTAGCAACGCCGGTTGGGCAATGGTTGGTGTGGCAACTCTGAGATTGAATACAACCGACAGCGAACATAAAGCCGCGTGCTGAATTCACCCAATCGGCACCTAATACCAATACGCTGGCGATATCAAAGGCGCTGATGATTTTACCGCTGGCACCAATCTTGATGTGGTCACGTAATCCGCAGCCTACCAGGGTATTGTGCACGAACAATAACCCCTCACGTAACGGCATCCCCATGTAGTTGGATAACTCGAGCGGCGCAGCGCCGGTCCCGCCTTCTTTGCCATCCACCACGATAAAGTCCGGCAATATTTGGGTTTGCAGCATTGCTTTGGCGATGGCGACAAATTCCCACGGGTGACCGATGCACAGTTTAAAGCCCACGGGTTTGCCCCCAGACAATTCACGTAACTGCTGAATGAAGTGCATCATTTCCACGGGCGTGGTGAAGGCGCTGTGTGAGGCTGGCGAAATGCAGTCCACCCCTTCAGGTACCCCACGCGTTGCCGCAATTTCCGCATCCACTTTTTTAGCCGGCAGAATACCGCCATGACCGGGTTTCGCCCCTTGGCTCAGTTTGATTTCAATCATTTTCACCTGTGGGGTTTTAGCCTGCTCGGCAAAGCGCTGCGGATCAAAATGGCCGTCTGCGGTGCGGCAGCCGAAATAGCCACTGCCCAGCTCCCACACCAGATCGCCACCGTTTTCACGGTGATAGCGGCTGATGCTGCCTTCACCGGTGTCATGATAGAAATCTCCTTTTGCCGCCCCCAGATTGAGCGCACGAATCGCGTTGGCCGACAGTGCGCCGAAACTCATGGCCGAGATATTAAAAATTGAGGCGGAGTAAGGCTGGCTGCAATCCGGGCCGCCTATTGCGACACGGAAACTGGTTGGATCGGATACGGCAACCGGCCGCATGGAGTGGCCAATACATTCGTAGCCGGTTTGATAAACGTCTAACTGGGTCCCAAAGGGTTTGTCGCCCATCTCATTTTTGGCACGACGGTAGACCAGCGTGCGCTGGGTGCGTGAGAACGGGATCTGCGCGTTATCTTCTTCCAGCAGGTACTGGCGTATTTCCGGACGGATAAATTCGAAGAAAAAGCGTAAACGGCCGATGATGGGGTAGTTACGGCAGATGGCATGGCGTTGCTGGGTGAGGTCGTAAACCCCCAGTACACTCAGTGCGCCAAAAATGATTGCCGGCAGCCAAAACCAGGGCTGGTGGGGCAATAGCGTCAATGACGCCAGCGTCAGCAAGAGGCTTAAGACAAAGCAGGTATAACGGCTGAATAACGATGACTTCATAACATCTCCTGATGTTTTTTTAATCCAGACGACATGACTCTCGGGATAATCCCGTGAGTGAATCGTAACCAATAGGCAGGAGTGTTATGTGGCTGTTGCTGCTTTGTCGTTCGTTGTTACATAAATTTAACGAGGGGCGTTACTCAGGCCGCCGGGGGGCGGCCTGGCAATCACTTGTTGGCGACAAAAATCGTGCTCATGCTACGTAACCGCAGCTTTTTCATCGCGCTGTATTTCTGCGAAAAAATCGTTTTGGGGTGAGTACCGCGCTTTTGGGCAATATGCAGTAGGCTGTCACCGCGCAGTAAATTGAAGATAACGTCACTTTCTGCCGGGCTAAGCTCCCGGGTTTTCTGCATTTTTATCCCGCCAGGTTCTTTGCTTTCCAACAGGTTTTGTATTTTTTCCTGCAGCGAATAAAGTGGAATACGCGTAGAGACCAATTCAACGGAAATCCCCAGGATAGACAACAGCTTTACTACGCGCTCATCATCATAAAAAACCAGCAGCCGCGTTTTAGAATTGTATTGCTGATGGAGAGATACAAGGCTTTCGATGACGTTGACGCTTTGTTCCAGATTTTGTGAGGTGAAGATCAGCGCGATATCGTGCTTAATTATTTTCTCCGCCTTAGCGCCACCATGCATAAAATCTGAAAACAGCCTGATATCGTACTTGCCGTAATGTTTTTTCAGTAACACCGAAAGGCCGACATAGCTGTACTTACACTCACTAATAACAAGGACATTGTTTTTAGACATAATGGAGAACACCCATAATGAGTTAAAAGTATTCAGCTGTAAGAAGCGAGTTCAAATCCTTGATGTCGGATTCCTTCCACAGCTTTCCCTGCAGTGCGTAATATGGCATTTCGTCCAGCCATTTTTTATGTTCGGGAGTTTCTACTCCTTCGATAATTACCTTGTAATGATTAAGGTAAAAAAAGCGCAATAAAGCGCGCATTAAACCCTCGCCACCGGACTTCTTCATAAAGTCCCATAATAAGAAACGGTCGAGTTTAACGAAGCGGAACTGACTGTTATACAACGCGGAAAACCCCGCATAGCCTGAACCAAAATCATCGAGCCAAAATGAATAGCTCTTCAGTGAAGGATCGCCATGAACACGGTCTTTTACTAACCGAGTCGAGTTTTCACTGATTTCGAAATGAATACATCGGGTGGCGCTAATTCTTTCTGCAAAATGGCTATTGGCCAGAGAACGAAGAGAATGGTCGTCTACATTTAGTGTTGCGATAACCTGGTTTTCGCGAAACCAGTGGTTATATTTTTCTATCAGACTGACCTGATCCAACAAAATCTCAATTCGCGTGGCGCTATCAGCTGTACGAAAGAACTGTTCAGGAGAGAAATGGGCATATTCACTATTAAAAGTGAATCTTGATAGACACTCAACGGCCAGCAATTGTCCCGATTTTGCGAACATAGGCTGGAAAACATAATTAATTCCGTTATTTTTCTCTCTAAAAGAACCGCGCATTCCTCAATCCCTTGATTGATGTATAACTGTTTGTTTTTTAAAACATAATTTAATGAAATTTGGCTGTTTATGGGTAAATGTCTTATTTAAAGCAGCCAAGATGTGCAATGCCGCTTACAGACCATCAAAGGGGCTTTTTGTCGCGAATTCTAAAGTGCTCAAAAGGTAACAAAATGTAAATATACGGAATAATGTACTGATAATTAGGTCTTAAGACAAAATGTCCGACTGCATGGCTTTCCAAAACACAGATTATTCCTATTCGATTGAATCGTCAACATCGATCGATAGGTATTTGTTGATAGTTTATTCCTATCAAGAGGGGGGTTATGAATGTTTTAAACGATTTAACAATAAGAATGCCGTTGGTCTATATTTCGTCCGGCAATGGGTTCATCGAGGCAACACTCCTTTTAAGCAAGGAGTGCTATCGCTGAGTGTATGCTCAGTGCCGGGGATTAATATATTCGTCTGTCACTGAATCGATTATTTTATTGTTTTTCTATGGAGCTGGAAATGAAAAAAGTATTATTGCCTTTGGCTGCGCTGGTATTGTCTGCTACTGCTTATAACGCTACTGCTGCAAGCGGCAACGTTAAATTCACTGGTGAAATCGTACAGTCTACTTGTAAAGTAGTTGATAAAGACCAGAATAAAGAAGTTTACCTGGGTAAATATCCTACTACCGCATTCCCAACTTCTGGTTCTACCAGCGGTGCTAAAGCTTTCGATATTAGCCTGGAGAAATGTGAAGCCGGTAACTACACCCTGCGTTTCGACGGTAACACTCCTGCTGGCCACCCAGAGCTGTTGGCTGTAACTGGTGGCGCTAACGGCGTTGGCGTTGAAATCCTGGATAACAACGGCGCAACTCTGCCAATCTCTCAGGAAGTTGCTACTCCAGCTACCGTTTCTGTTGCTGCTGATGGCGACAACCCAGGTTCTGCAACTTTCAACCTGCGCGCGCGTTATAAATCTTACCAGGATCTGGTAACTGCGGGTCAGGCAAACTCTAACGCTACCTTCACCATCGAATACAAATAATTTAATTCGCTGGCAGGATAGATAGAGCTATTGGCCACGGACGGCTAAATTCTGAGAGTTGAGATATTCCGATGAAAAAAGTGCTTTCTTGTATTTTATTCGCGTTTTCCGTAAATGCTTTTGCCGGAATTCAAGTTGATTCGACGCGCGTAATTTATAACAGCGGAAGTAAATCCGCGTCGCTCTCAATCAGCAATGACAGCGATGACACCTATATGGTGCAAACCTGGCTGGATACTGGCGATTCAAGCCAGATGCCGAAGAATTTACCGATCGTGGTCACTCCACCAATTTTAAAACTGGCTGCCAAAAAAGACGCAATCCTGCGCTTTATTTATTCTGGCAGCGGGTTACCGCAGGACAGAGAAAGTCTGCTCTGGGTAAACGTACAGGAAATTCCACCAACCCCTAAGCAAGACAATGTGCTGCAGGTGGCGATCCGTACCCGTATCAAACTGTTCTACCGTCCTGAAGCCTTGAAAGCCAATCTGCAACAGCAGGCAGAGGCACTGAAATGGCAACGTCAGGGCAGCAATTTGGTTGTCACCAATAACGGTCCACTGTTTGTGACGCTGGGTGTTCTGACGCTGAAAAGCGGTGGCAAAAGCTGGAAAGTGAATGCCGATATGGTGAAGCCACAAGATAGCCTGAAAATTGCTTTGCCACAGGGTGCGCAGTCGGCCAGCAATATGTCGTTCACTTATATCAACGATTACGGCGGCCACACCGAGATTAAGAACGTTGCATTAAATTGATTTAAGCCCTTCAAGGAATGAACAAAAAATGGCACATAAAAGAATAACAACCCTCACGCCAAAACGTTTGGTCAGGCTGATTAATGGTGTAATTTATTTTTCTGCGGTGCCATTTTCATTCTATCATATGGCCATGGCGGAGGAGCAGTTCAATACCTCCTTCATCCATGGCGACGACAACATTGCCCAGGTGGCAGCGTTGTCCAGCGGCGACGATATCCTACCCGGTAAATATCCCTTTGATATTTACCTGAATGGTCAGCGTATCGATCACCGTGATATCGAATTCAAAAAAGACGCCAAAGACACGCCGGTGATGCCATGCCTGACAGCGCAGGATTACCAGGACTATGGCGTTAAACTGCCAGGCGATATGAAAACCGAAGGCGCTGCGCAGTGTTATGCCCTGTCACAGCAAATTTCGGGTGCCAAGCTGAGCTATGACGCTGCTATACAGCGTATGGATCTGGAAGTTCCACAGGTATTTCTGGAGCCGCGTCCGCAAGGGGCCATTTCGCCGAAGGTTTACGATCGTGGGATTAATGCCGGCTTCATCAACTATAACTTCAGCGGCAACCACAATAATTACAGCAATAACGCCAATGATAAAACATCCGACTATTACTTCCTGAGCCTGAACAACGGTCTCAACATCGGTAATTGGCGTTTGCGCAATAACTCGACGCTGAACCAGCAGTCGGGTGCCGGTACGCACTGGAATACCGTTTCAAGCTGGGCAGAAACTGACATTGTTTCCATGCGTAGCCGCTTGGTGATTGGCCAGACCAATACTAATAACAACGTATTCGACAGCATCCAATTCCGCGGTGTGCAGATTTCCAGCGCCAACGATATGCTGCCGGAAAGCCAGCGCGGTTATGCGCCGGTAGTGCGCGGCGTGGCTTCGACCAACGCCCGTGTCGAGATCCGCCAAAACGGCTATACCATATACAGCACCAACGTGCCGCCGGGCCCGTTTGCGCTGACCGACATCTTCCCGAGTACACTGAGCGGTAACCTGAACGTAACGGTCATTGAGGCCAACGGTTCAAGAACCACTTTCGTCGTGCCATTCTCTTCCGTGCCGAACATGTTGCGTGAAGGGATCTGGGATTATCAGATGACGGCCGGTAAATACCACGACGGCACCACCAACTACCAGCCGAAGTTTGTGCAAGGCACCTTGTCACACGGGATGGCTTATGACATTACGCCATACGGCGGCGTATTGGTGGCGGAAAATTACCGTTCTGCGGTGTTGGGTATGGGTAAAAACCTGGGTACCTGGGGGGCAGTGTCTTTTGATATGTCCTATTCCGATACCAATCTGGTCAGCGGCGACAGCAAACAGGGTGAGAGCTTCCGCTTCCTGTATTCCAAGTCGCTCAGCGACTGGGGCACGGAGTTCCAGATTGCTGGTTACCGTTATTCGACTTCCGGCTACTACGATTTCTCCGATGCGGTTGCTGAACGCGATCGCTATGAAAATGGCTACTACCGTAATGACTACTACGATGAGAATGACCGCACTCAGGGCGTACCTGACTGGGCTGAATCACGTCGTCGTACTTATTACACCAGTAAGTTCAGTAATAAACGCCAGCGTGTAGAGTTGTCGATCAACCAGCGTATTGCAGGGAACTCGACGCTGTACACCAACGTCAGCAACCAGTCATACTGGGGCGGCTCCGGTCAGGATCGTACTGTTCAGACTGGTTTCAACAGCAGCTACAAAAACATCAGTTACGGCGTGTTCTATCAGGACAGCCGCAGCAACTACGGTTATAAAGATCGCAGCATCAACATGACGGTATCCATCCCGTTCAGCTTCTTTAGCCGGGACTCGTCTGATATGACGGCCAGCTTCAACGCAGGGCACAGTAAGCAGAGCGGTAATACCTACAGCGCAGGCCTGAGCGGTACCGCGTTGGATGATAACCGTCTGAACTACGCGGTGCAGAGTGGTCACGATCGTTACTCCGGTCAAACCACATCGGCTAACGTTGGTTATCAAGGCAGTATGGGTACGGTGAATGCCGGTTACAGTTACAGCAATGATTACCAGCAGTCTTCGTTGGGCGTATCGGGCGGCATTGTGGCGCATTCCGGCGGTGTTACGCTGACGCAGCCGCTGCAAAACACCTTTGTGTTGGTAGAAGCTAAAGACGCCAAGGGCGTTCGCCTGGAAAACCAGCCGGGTGTGGCTATCGACCGCTTCGGTTATGCGGTGATGACCTCGGCCTCGCCTTATCGTCACAACCGCGTTGCGCTACGCACCGAGGATATCGGCAATGGCCTGGATATCCCGATGGCGGCCCGCGACGTAGTACCGACCTATGGCGCTATTTCCCGCGTGAAATTTGAAACGCATACCGGCCAAAGCCTGCTGGTGCACAGTAAACTGTTAGACGGCAGCGTACCGCCAATCGGCGCCAACGTGTTCAGCGCTGACGGCAAGAACAACGGTACCGTAGGTACAAATGGGGATATTTATATCTCCGGGGCATCCGCAGGGGATCGCCTGTTGGTTAAATGGGGCAGCGATGCTGGCGACAGTTGTTCGTTGATAGTGCCGGAACTGAAATCAGCGACCGAGCAGCTGATGGGTTACCAGGAGCTTTCGCTGACCTGCGGAAAACCGTAAAAGGAATGGATATGTCTTCTTTGTTGTTAAAACACAAAAAACTCGGGCTGGCGGCAGGGCTGCTGGTCACGCTGGGGACGTTCTCCCAGAGCAGCTTTGCACTGTCTTGTAAGCAGAATGGGAATATCCGACAGGATATCGTGCTGGATAAAGCGATCAAAGTCTCTACTGCCAATACCGCTGCGGGTGCACTGTTGTGGCGTTCACAGACCTTCACGTCAACTTTCCAGTGTACTGATACCGATGGTTTTCCAAATGGCGAGAACGCATTTCTGTATTGGGATCCCCAGGCTCGAATGAGTCAGATCCATAACTCGATTGAAGTGGGTGTGACCTATAACGGCGTTGACATCAAACCGGTCAAAAATGCGAAGCAGGATGTTGGTCCAGGTACTGAGTGCCGTCGTTCCGGTAGCCGTTGTCTTTCGCCAGCAAAACCGTTGTCGGTGACGGTTTCCTACGCTATTTATATCAAGGCCACCGGTAAGGCACCGCCTGCAGGCGGCAAGATCAACGACAATAATTCTTACTCGGTATTCCAGGTTGACGGTAAAGGTGGTTTGAATAGTCGCCCAAACAGTAACTTTAACGCCTATATTTCCGGGTTGGGCAACATTCAGTTTATCTCTTGTAACCCGAAAATTACCGTGGTGGCTAACAACGGTTCAACCGTAAACTTTGGCACCATTCCGCGTCAAAATGCGGTGGCCGGCAAAATCGAGAAGCAGGTTCCTTTCTCCGTTGCGGCTAACATGTCTGACCCGACAACCGGGCAGGATTGCAAAGGGGAAACCTTGCAGGCCAGTTTCAGCACCACTTATCCCTTGCAGGATAACAGTCTGATTATGCCAACCAGCAACAGCGGCTTCGGTATTTTAATTTCGCAGGCCGCAACGCCAAACACGCCGATCATGATGAACTCCCCGGTTGATCTGGGCCTGGTCAACGGTACTATCGTTGAAAAGAACTTTTTGGCCAGTCTGAAGTGGTTGAATACCAATCCACAGGTTGGGCCATTCAGTGCTTCGGCAAATATTGACGTAACCTTTAAGTAATCTCTTTCAGTAAAAAAGGGGTTCAGCCTGCGCTGAACCCCTTTTTTAATGCATTTTTCTCTCAGCTCTGGCCAACCCAGTTGGTGCAGACACTGTCCAGACATTTCCCCGCATACCACAGATGTACGCCCGGTGACTCATGGCGATGCCCGTTCAGGGGTTCTATGGGCTGTGGAGACATCTCTGCGACATCCCAGCGGGTAGTGCGGCGATACACCGCCGGTGTTTTGCCAAACTGTTTTTTAAACGCGCGCGAAAAAGACGGCTGGGAGTCGAAATGATATTGCAGGGCGATGTCGAGAATGGGGCGAGGGCTTGAACGCAGCGCCTGCGCGGCCTGCGACAAACGCCGCTCGCGGATATAGCTGCCCAGCGCATGCCCGGTGGTGGTGCGGAACATCCTTTGTAAGTGCCACTTGGAGTAGCCTGACTTGGCCGCCACGTTGTCTAACAGCAGTGGCTGATCAAGATGAGTTTCAATCCAGTCCAGCAAATCATGAATGATATTAACGCGATCCATTGTTTAAGTTCTCCCGCGGGTACGACATTCAGGTCACAGTAGGTAATGGTAATTATCCAAGTTAGTTCTTTGATAATAGGCTGCGTAACCGGGTTACGCAAGTGTTAACTGGGGTGTAAAAGGTAGCGAAAAGTGCTCTTGCTGTGGCGGGAAATAAAAAAGGCCGCACGAGGCGGCCTTGAGAGAAGGGGGAAACGGGTATCAGTTTGTTTCCGGCTTCACTTCGATATAGTCCAACTGCAACACGCTGCTGGTGTAGCCGCGGATCTTGTTCGTCATTTCAATATCCCCATTCAGCTTGTGGCCGTAAGACGGGATAATTTCTTTCAGTTTGCTCTGCCATTCTGGCGTCGCCACTTTGTCTTTGAAGACTTTTTCCATCATGTGCAACATGATTGGTGCAGCGGTGGAAGCACCCGGTGATGCGCCCAATAGAGCGGCAATGCTGCCGTCCTCAGAACTGACCACTTCGGTACCGAACTGCAGCAAGCCGCCTTTTTCATCATCTTTCTTGATGATCTGCACACGTTGGCCGGCAGTCCACAGTTTCCAGTCGGCCTGTTTGGCTTCAGGGAAGTACTCTTTCAGCGCTGCGAAACGGTCGTCGTCGTTCATCATCAACTGACCAACCAGGTATTTCACCAGGTCGAAGTTATCCAGCCCGACGTGGGTCATCGGCATCAGGTTGGACGTGCTCAGGGAATGCAGCAGATCGAACAGCGAGCCGTTTTTCAGGAACTTGCCGGAGAACGTGGCGAACGGGCCAAACAGCAAGACACGCTTGCCATCCAGCATGCGGGTATCCAGGTGTGGAACCGACATCGGTGGTGAACCTACGCTGGCCAGGCCATAAACCTTGGCCAGGTGTTGGTTAGCGATGTCCGGGTTAGTGGTCACCAGGAACTGACCGCCGACCGGGAAAGCACCATAGCCGTCTGCTTCAGGAATGCCGGTTTTTTGCAGAAGGGTCAGGGACGCACCGCCTGCGCCGATAAACACGAACTTGGCATTCACGGTGGTTTCTTTACCGTCACGGTTCAGATCGGCCACGGTCACGCGCCAGGTGTTGTCGGCGTTGCGCTTAATGTCGCGGACTTCATGGCTCAGGTTCAGCTTGAAGTTTGGATTTTTGGTCAGCGTATCCACCAGTTGATGGGTGATCACGCCAAAGTTCACGTCGGTGCCCAGCGGCATACGGGTCGCAGCAATTTTTTGCTTCGGATCGCGACCGTCCATCACCAGTGGGGCCCACTGTTTAATTTGGTTGGCGTCTTCTGAGTACTCCATACCACGGAACAGGGTGCTGTGTTGCAGCGCTGCATAGCGTTTGCGCAGGAAGTTGACGTTATCGTCACCCCAAACAAAGCTCATATGTGGCACGCTGTTAATAAAAGATTTTGGATCTTTCAGGACATTATTTTTCACCTGATAAGACCAGAATTGACGAGAGATTTCAAAAGACTCGTTTACCACCACGGCTTTGCTGATATCAATGGTGCCGTCTTTTTTCTCTGGGGTGTAGTTCATTTCAGCGAAGGCTGAATGGCCTGTCCCGGCGTTATTCCAACCGTTGGAGCTTTCTTCTGCCACACCGTTCATGCGTTCGTACATGTCGATGGACCAGTTTGGTTCCAGCTCATGCAGGTAAGTCCCCAGCGTGGCGCTCATGATGCCGCCACCGATCAGTACCACATCAACGGTCTTATTCTCTTCTGCTGCGGCCTGTTGCGTAACGCCAAACAGGTTCAGACAGAAAATCAGGACGAGTAATTTTCTCATTAAATTAAATCTCTTGTGTGTAAATTCTACTCATTGCAGGTGAAAGAATTTATCGGGAGCTACCCTGGAAATAAGTAAAACTAACCCGCCCGGCAAAGCCGAGTCGCAGTGATAATGTCTTTTTGTTAATCGTTTTTTTTAACGAAAAGTGGATTATTACAGGCTGTCTGGGGACAGGTTGTTCAACTCTGGTTACTGAGGGGATATTATTGTTTGCAATATTGTTAAAAACTACTTTTGTAATTAAAAAAAGCGGATTAAAGGCAGGAATAATTCATTTGGTATTTTTATTTAAATATAACCGCTATATTTGCAGGGTTTAATTGTCGCTGATTTAAACGATATTTCGTTATCATCGCATATCGATGGAATACCCGCGATATATTTGCAGTTATACCGGATTGGGGGGGGGCATGAATTAATCGGGGCGAATATATTCGCCCCCTGCGGCTGCCTGGGTGATGAATGTTAACGCGGTTGCCAAACGCCGCTGGCAGCCGTGTCCGCGATGTAGGCGCTAAAATCACGCGGTGCACGCCCCAGACTGCGCTGAATGCCGTCGGTCACTGAAGCGTTGCGCCCGTCCAGTACGGTGCTAAATAGATATTCCAACAGTGCGATCATTTCCGCCGGTAGTTGCGCTTCCCGCAGGTAGTCGACGTAATCGGCGACAGGCACCTGCTGGTAGTGGATCTCGCGTCCGCTGGCAAGGGCGATTTCGCCAACCGCTTGCGCAAAGGTCATCAAACGCGGGCCGCTCAGTTCATACAACGTATTGCTGTGGCCAGGCTGGGTGAGGGCCGCGACCGCAGCGTCGGCAATATCTTCTGCATCAATAAAAGGTTCGGGGATCTCACCCGGCGGTAAGTAAACCTGGCCATTTAGCAGATCGTCGAGGATAAAACTCTCGCTGAAATTTTGCATAAACCAACTGGCACGCAACACCGTCCAATCTGCACCGCTGTTTTTAACCACGTCCTCCGCTTGGCGAGCCTCGTCTTCACCCCGGCCACTGAGCAGCACAATTTTTTGCACGCCGCGATTTACTGCCTGTTGGCAAAAGTGCTCCAGGGTATCGATGGCGCCCGGCACGGCGAGATCGGGTTGGAAACTGAGGTACAGCTTTTTGACACCTTGTAAGGCCGTGTGCCAGGTGGTGCTATTTTGCCAGTCGAAAGGAATGGCTGCACGACGATGCGCTGCGCGTACGGGTATCTCCAGCTGTTGTAACCGTGCTGCTACGCGGCTGCCAGTTTTACCGGTCGCGCCTAAAACCAGAATGGGTGACCCGTTTTGGTTGGTGTTCATGGTGCTGCTCCAAATGTGAGTGTTACTCATGTTTTGTAAATATGATAAACCCTCGTATTATTGTCAAGGCAGTTTTTTGTTCAAAGGACGATGCATGATGAATGATAAGCAAAAAAAATCGCCCGCATTGCGGCGTAAACCCAGCCAAACGCGCAGCCGGGAAAAGGTAAAATTGATTCTGGATTGTGCGACTGCACTGATCGCCGCGCAGGGCAGCGATGCAATGCGCATGAGTGAAGTGGCGCAGAATGCCGGTATTTCTATCGGGGCGCTGTATCAGTATTTCCCGGATAAAACGGCGATCGTCCGCGTGTTGGCACAAGGTTATAACCAGGAAGCGCGTGAATGTATTGAACAGGGGCTCGTCCAAGTCCAGTCGTTACCCCAGCTAATTGAAGCGTTTAACTGCCTGATCGATGAATATTATGCGTTGTTTCTGGCTGAACCTGTCATGCGGGATATCTGGGCAGCGACACAGGCCAACAAGACTCTGCGCGAAGAGGAAGTGGCGGAAAGCCGGCTGAACGGGGCATTGCTGGCAGCGGCGATACGTCGACTGCGGCCGCAAGCGGATCCTGCATCGGTTGAGCATGCTGCCTTCTTGTTGATGCATTTGGGGGAAGCCACGATGCGGCTCGCGGTGAGTACCGGCCCGGATGAGGGCCGCGAGTTGGTGGCGAGTTATAAACAGATGGCGGCAAAGATGCTGGCAGATGCCTAAAGCTTGTCTTGCACCAATGCCTGATTCCACTCTTCAGCCAGCAGAGCGTAAATCAGCTCATCACCCCACTCACCGTTGAAGCGATCATTTTGTCGTAGGTGCGCTTCTTTACGCATTCCCAAACGTTCAACCACGCCGATCGAGCTGCGATTGGCGGCATCGAGACGGGCAAAAATACGGTGAAAACCCACTTGGTTAAACCCGCGCTCCAGGACTGCCCGTACTGCCTCAATGGCATAGCCCTTACCCGCATAGGCCGGGTTGAAGATATAGCCAATCTCTCCTTGTAACGCGGCGCGATTGGCCAGCTTTAACAGGACTTCACCGATCAGATCGCCGCTGTCTTTCACCGTGACGGCACAATAAAAAACGTCTCCGTCTTTGCTAAAGCGCGAAGCCACTGCATCGGCAAGCAGGTCGGCCAGTTGCACGTCGTTGGGTGTTGGCGCGTACAGGTACCGATAAACCTCTGGCAAGCGATGGTAAGTTGCATAGGCATCGAGATCGGCAGGCGTAAAGCGGCGCAGTTGCAGACGTTCTGTGGCGAAGGGCAAGGTGATCACATTCAAAAATAGCTCCTTATTGTTGGGCAGGCTGACACCGGTTTTTCAACAAGCGGGGTAACAGTTTTTGCAGGGTTTGACCAGCGGTCATGATACTCAGAGCAGTCACTTGCAGCTCAACGTTGCCGGGAGTGATCGGGCCTTCGAGAATGAGGCTTAGCCTGCCTGATATCACAGACAGAATCAAAACCGATTTTCACCGAGAGACGGCATGAAAGCAAACAAGGAGCCAGCCCAACGGAGTAACGCCGTAAAAAGTTCTTCTCATAAGCGAAAATGGCGCTTCAATATAGCAGCTGCAGGGGGGTTTTAAAGGGTAAAGGCCCCATTCACCGCCTGAAATACAAGGGATGAATGGGGGTCAGATTTAACCAGCCACGGGCTTACTTAATCGCCATGGCGTCACGCATGGTATAGAACAGATCGGTTTGATCGGTTAGCCCAACCACGTTGGCGGCATGTGGGCCGTAGGCGGCGACCCGCAATTGTGTGCCGGTGTGCCCCTGAGAATCTTCTTCCGAATTCCCGTAGCTGATGGTCATTGGCGCACCATCTTTGGTGGTCAGCATTTGCGTCAGGCCGGGGGCCTTGGCATCGGCAGCGATAATCTGGCTGGAGTGGGCATGGTCAGCGGTGACGATCACCAGGGTATTGCCATCGGCACGGGCGAATTCCAGCGCTTTTTGTACGGCCTCATCCAAATCGACAGTTTCACCAAATTGACCGCATGGGTTAGCGGCATGATCTTGCTTGTCGATCGACGCCCCTTCAACCTGCAAGAAGAAACCGTTTTGATTGGTTTTCAGCAGATCGATAGCTTTTTCTGTCATGGCTGCCAGCGTTGGGATATCCGCAGTGCGTGCCGGGTTGTTTTCGCAGGTTACCGCCGGTTTGTCGATATTGCCGTGATAGGTGGCTTTCGGCCCTTGCCAGCGAACGGGCATATTACCGCCGGCAAACAGCCCCAACAGCGGTTTTTGCTGATTAGCCACGCTCACGGCGTTCAGGGCATCGAGGTTCTCAACCCATTGATAACCAAGTGCCGTTGCTTGGTCTTTCAGTGATTTTCCTTTCCACTCGCCGCTTTTCGCGAGCTGATTAAAGGATTTGGCACCTCCGCCGAGCGTGACGTCGGCGCGGGCTTTGAGTAACTGCTCACTGATGGAACCACGGCCACCGTTTTCCAGCGCGTTGGTTGCGCATTTTTCGCTGGTCTCTTCCGGGCCGTAGCATTTACGCGAGGTAACGTGAGAAATTTGTGCTGCCGGCGTAGCGTCTTGCAGTTCGGCAGTAGAGACGTTGCCCGTGGCTTTACCCGCAGCTTTGGCAATCTCTAACAGCGTCGGCTGATCTTTACCGTTGACGTCGACGCCGAGAGCCCCGTTATAGGTTTTAACACCACTCGACCATGCGGTCGCTGAGGCGGCGGAGTCGGTGACATAGTCGGGTTTGTGGGTTTTTTTATCGAGTGAGTAATGGGTATATTGGCCGGTCAGCGGCAGGGCATCGATGCCTTTAAAATAGCCGCCTGCACCTTCGGCATAGTTACGTGCCGAGGTAATTTCAGAATCACCCATGCCATCGCCGATCAGCAAAATCACGTTTTTGGCCGTGGTGTTGGACAGTGACGCTTTCAGTGCCGCGGTTTGGTCGCCGCTCAGTCGGCGTGCGCCACCAGGCTCGACGATGTCGCCGCGTGCTGCACGCTCGGAAAGGCTTGCGGTATTGACGGTGGTGTCATCGGCGAAGGCGGTGGCACACAGTAAGGCGGATAACACGGCACCGGCGATCAGGGAAACGGAATGTTGCATGGGGGAAAGCTCCTTGTCGTAATATAACAACATAATTAGCATCAATTTGTTACGTAAGGAGGGTAGAGCAGGTGCGTGACACTTTTATGACGGGAGTGAGAATGGGATAGCCGGGCGGCTATCCCAGGCGATAAATTATGCGTTACGGGCGGGGATATTCAAACCGCGCTGCACTGCCGGGCGTGCCAGGCCACGCTCCAGCCATTGTCCCACGCGTGGGAAACTGTCGAATTCAACCAGCTCGCGGGCTTCATAGAAGCCGATCAGATTACGCACCCAACCCAGCAGTGAAATGTCGGCGATGCTGTAATCCTGGCCCATGATCCAATCACGGCCTTCCAGTCGGCTTTCCAGCACGCCGAGCAGGCGCTTGGATTCATTTGTATAGCGTTCTAATGGGCGCTTATCCTCATATTCGCGGCCGGCGAATTTGTGGAAGAAACCAAGTTGACCGAACATGGGGCCGACCGCCGCCATCTGGAAGAATACCCACTGAATAGTCTCATAACGCAGGGCAGGATCCTGCGGCAGAAACTTCCCGCTTTTCTCCGCCAGATATAACAGGATGGCGCCGGATTCAAACAGGGCCAGCGGTTTGCCATCAGGACCATCGGGATCGATGATCGACGGGATTTTGCCGTTCGGATTCAGCGACAGAAATTCCGGTGTCCATGTCTCGTTCTTGCCGATATCAATCAGGTGCGGTTCATAAGGTAGACCTATCTCTTCCAACATGATGGAAACCTTGACGCCGTTGGGCGTAGGCAGAGAGTAAAGTTGTAGCCTTTCAGGATGCTGGGCGGGCCAGCGTTTGACGATCGGGAATTGGGTTTGATCGATCATGAAGAGTCCTCGGGTTGACGTTGTGCTTTCTCAGTATTGCAGCAAAGCTAACGCGGCGCAGGGTTAGAGCGTGATATCAAAATGTGCTTTCAGCACTTTTTTACCGGCGGGGGTGAGTTGCAATTCGCGGCTATCGAGTTGGCGTCGGATCCAACTGCGTTCGATAAATGTATTGAGCAACGCGGCACCCAGTGCGCCACCAAGATGGGCTTTACGTTCGCTCCAGTCCAGACAGCCGCAGGCGAAACGCCGCCGGGAAAGTGCCGCAGAACAGTCAACGCCCAACTGAGTTAAAGCCGTCCGGCCCATATCACTCAACCGGTAATGTTCGTCGCCTTCCAGCCAGCATAGCTGGTGCAAACGATCGTGCAATTTTACCGCGATTTCACCGGCCATATGGTCATAACAGGTACGGGCGAACTGCAGGGACGTTGGGGTACTGCTTTTTACGATGGGTTTTTCGACACCGGCCAGCGCCATCAGCGTTTCCAGCGCGGCTGCGACCGCCGGCCCGGCCAGACGGAAATAGCGATAGCGCCCCTGCTTGATACACAGGATCAATCGCTGCTCCAGCAGGCGCGCCAGATGGCCGCTGGCGGTAGAGGCCGCCACTTCAACCGCCGCACTGAGCTCCGTTGCGGTGTAGGCACGCCCATCCATCAGCAGGCACAGCATACGTGCCCGGGTTCGGTCGGCAATGGCGGCAGTCAGCGCTGCCAAACGGTCTTCAATATGGATGTCATTCATATTTCGAGCTTAGGCGAAGTATTGCAGTCCGTCTAGCGCTAGGATGTGTCTTCACACCGGCCTGGCGTGAGGGAGAACCTCATGGCAGTTTGCCCTGAATTTACCTCTGACAGGAGCACATTATGATTGCCGTTATTTTTGAATTGCAGGCTGCCGACGGGCAACGTGAAACCTACCTTAATTTGGCTGCCGAACTGAAACCGCTGTTGGCGGAAATTGACGGGTTTATTTCCATTGAACGTTTTCAAAGCCTGGCCGATCCGCAGCGGTTGCTGTCGCTTTCCTTTTGGCGTGATGAGGCGGCAGTTCAACAGTGGCGCAACATCGAACAGCATCGGGCTGCGCAGGCGCGTGGGCGCCATGACGTGTTGGCGTACTATCGCCTGCGGGTAGCAGAAGTGGTGCGCGATTATGGCCTGGATCAGCGGGAACAGGCCCCTCAGGACAGTCGCGGCTATCACGTTGGTTAAAAGCCCGCCTGAGCGGGCTATCAGGGCGCGATTATTTGGCTTCGCTGCCGACGTTCATTGCGCCAGCGTAGTTTGCCCCCATGCCCCAACTGGCGCCATGTTCACTGGCAATCTTTAAAACTCCGCCGGCCGTGTTTTTGTGGCTCCAATCCTGCTGCCATTCCAGCATCAGCGCCACCCAGTTTACCGGTGTGGCTCCGGCCTGAATCAGTCGCTGCATCGCATTGTGTTGAGTATCTGCGGTGATATCCCCGGTGACGTCCGACAAAATGTAGACTTCGTAACCTTCTCCCAGTGCAGACAGCGCCGGCAACATGACGCAACTGGCCGTCCACAGGCCGCCAATAATGATCTTCTTGCGACCAGACTGCTTGATTTGTTCCACCACCCGAGGATCTTGCCAGACGTTAATTGCGGTGCGGTCATACACCTTCAAATCAGGGCGGGCTTGGGTTACCTGCTGAAAAAACGGGCCAGCAAAGCTTTTGGCATTAGCTGAGGCCAAAATGGTGGGCACATTAAATACCTTGGCTGCTTTGGCGATGCCCGTGGCGTTGTTCACCAGGTTGGTCTGATCAATAGAGGAGATGGTCATGCCGAACATGTCTTGCAGATCGACCATCAATAACAGACTGTTTTCGGCAGTAAGGGGTTGAACGTAGCCAGCTTGACGCGTTGCGGTGTTCGCTGTCGGTTGCGCCAACGAGGCGAGCGGTGTTGCTGCGCTGCTCAGGCCGAGCAGCAGGGCGATGAGGGTCTTTTTCATTTTGAACTCCTTGATGATCAACTTATTGATTTCACTTCACGTTATGAAGTGGCTGATCTGGAGTTTACTGATGTTGTTTAGGTTAATAATCTGTGGTTTATTTAATTTATAATTAACTTTTTGGAAATTATATGGACGTTTTACTGGCGATGCGGGCATTCCGCCGAGTGGTTGAACGCAACAGTTTTTACAAGGCAGCCGAGGACTTGTCGGTAACACCCGCGGCCCTCAGCAAGCAGATCAAGCAGTTGGAAACTCGGTTGGGCACGGTGTTGATCGCGCGCACCACGCGTACCATGAGCCTGACCGAGGCGGGACAGCTGTATTATCAGGAGGCGTGTCGGTTATTAGCAGAGTTTGATGCGCTGGAGCAGTCGGTTGCTGATACGACTCAACGGGTGGCCGGCACGTTACGTGTCAATGCGCCGCTGTCATTTGGCCTGATGGTGTTATCACCCTTGTTGCCGCAGTTTATGCAACGCTACCCTGAACTTCAGGTTGAACTGACGCTGGATGACCGAGTGTTGGATGTGGTGGCGGCGGGTTTTGATATTTCTCTGCGTATTCGCCGCCATTTACCGGATTCTTCTCTGAGTGCCCGCGCCCTTGCCGAGGTACAGCAACGGATTTGTGCTGCACCGGCTTATCTGGCGCAATACGGCACTCCGCAGTCGTTGGTGCAGTTGCAGCAGCATCATTGTCTGGCATATTCATTAGCTGAAAAGCCTGGGCATTGGCATTTTACGTTGGGTGAAGAAGATATGAGCGTGGTGGTCAAACCGCGGTTCACTGCAAATAACAGCCTGATGCTGCGTGACATGATTGGCGCAGGGTTAGGCATTGGTTCGTTGCCATCATTTGTCGCCGATCCCGAAATTGCTGCAGGTCGGTTGGTGAGATTATTCCCGGATAGTGTCAGCCACACCCATCAACTGTTCGCGGTGTACCCGACGCGTCGCCATGTTCAGCAAAAAGTTCGGCTGTTTGCCGATTTTATCCGTGACACCTGGTGCGCTTAGCGCGTTTCTTTGATCGTTGACAGCCTGGTCCTTTTGTCATATTCATAACTGATGAACAGAAGCCTTTTTTCATTCGCGCAGATTATTATCACCATTCTCAGAGTGGTGGGATAGCGCGTCTGTTTTAAGCGAAACCCCGCCAGTCAGGCGGGGCAAAAAGGTCCTCCGACTGGCAATATAATATCCCCAGGAGGCACTTATGAAGAACCATCCCCCCGCCGTTTTACACCTGATGTGCGGTAAAGCCGGCTCCGGCAAGTCAACATTGGCGAATAGCCTGGCACAGCAAGCCGATACATTGTTGCTGGTTGAAGACAGTTGGTTGGCGACGTTGTATGAACAACAGATGGCGACCCTGCAAGACTACGCCCGTTATTCAGCTCGCTTACGCCAGGCGTTGAGTGAGCACATTGTGCAACTGCTGGCTAATGGGCTGTCTGTGGTACTGGATTTCCCGATGAATACGCCGGATCGCCGGCTGTGGGCCAGGCAATTAGCCGATCGGGCTGGCGTTGACCATTGCCTGCATTTTTTGGAAGTGAGCGATGCGCAGTGCAAGAGCCGGATAAGAATCAGAAACGAGCGCGGCGATCATCCCTTCGTGTTAACCGAAGAGGCATTTGATTTACTCACTCAATACTTTGTGGGGCCTTCGGAAGAAGAACGATTGACCATTGTCCGTTATGGCGATCAAGCGTAAACACCCTGTGTTAAGGCAGGCCCTGATTCGGGCACTGCCTTATGTAGCGTTATACCGTAGCGTCAAATGCACAATGGAAAGTGACCGTGCCCTGCGGGAATGGGCCACTGAATGACAGAGCCTGGAAATACTCAGCTGGAATGCCCGGCAGTGTCAGACCTGCCTGTGCCATGAAACCAAAGCGGCCGTAGTAAGTCGGATTGCCCAGCACCACACAACCCGCTCCGCTGCTTTCTTGCAGTTCGGTCAACAGTTGGCGGATCAATTGGCTGCCTATCCCCTGATTCTGGTAAGCCGGCAGCACCGAAACCGGCGCCAGTCCGTACCAGCCTTTCTCGCCGTTGCTGATCGTTACCGGTGATAAGGCGGCGTGCCCAATCAGTATGCCACCCCGCTCGGCAACCAAAGATAAGGATAAGGCACCGGCACGTCGCAGCGCGTTGACAATAAACTGCTCCGTATGGCTGCTGTGCTCCTCACTCAAAAATGCGGCAGCGGTCAGGGCTTCGATGGCGCAGATGTCGCCCGATTCTTCATGACGAATAATAAAAGTCATAACAGTCTCCAAATAAGAGTGAAACCGGCCAAAGCCTAGGCCTGACCGGTAAAAATGATTAGCGATTATCCAATTGCGCACGTACGGCTTTCAGCCCGGTGATAGTTACGCGATAAGGGCGTCCCTGGCGGGAAAGGATCATGCGTTTGGTTTTGAGTTTGGTAAAGATGGGTAGAGAGCAATCGGCCAGGCCTAGCCCTTCGCGGGTAAAGCATTGAACGTGGGTCACACGACCCGCGTTATCACGGGTGAACGCGATATAACCACCTTTAGCCAACACGTGCAGCACGCGTTGTTCCGCTTTGGAAATGTTCATGTTGAGAAATCCTGCAGTAAACCCAGATACACGCATCCCCACGCAAATGCGTGTCGGATACGTCAGAACCTCCTGCCAAAACGGCAAGGAAGTGACTATCGGGTCGCTACAATCTCCAACATACAGGCCTCGGGTAGTGAAAAACGCCAGAAAGGCGTTAGAACGCAGTTAATTTAGCCAAGGATTGTCGGGTTGTCAATTTGCCGGTGGGGGCCACCGGCAATGGGCTATCAGAAAGGTTTAGTGGGCAGGTATTTGCCGTCCAGGGTGATCACGGCACGTTCGCCACCGTCCGGGTCCGGCACTTTTTTGATGTCCAGTTTGAAGTTGATCGCGCTGATAATGCCGTCGCCAAACTGTTCATGCACCAGGGCTTTCAGCGTGGAACCATAAATCTGCACCATTTCGTAGAAGCGATAAATGGTCGGATCGGTCGGTACACCGCCAGGGATACTGCCGCGTAGCGGGATGGTTTGTAGCAGACGTACGGCATCTTCGTCCAGATCGAGCTTAGCGGCAACGGCGCGGGCAGCCTGTTCTGGGAGTGGATGCTGGCCCAGCAGCGCCGCGGTGACAAACGCCAGGCTCAGGCCGGTACCTTCATTAATCGCTTCGAAGGTCAGGTTTTTGCGGATCTTGGCGTCCATAATGATGTCGGTTAAGGCTTCGCGTGAAGATGAGTGATGCAGTGACTGTGTCATATTGTCTCCTTTAATAAATGAAATTAAAAACGGGCTACGGCAGGGGTTGCCGTGACTTCAGGATTAGTGGCTAACGGAATAAAGCGTCGGGTTTCACCATCCAGCGCTTCGATGCAGCCGCTGGCGATGTCGTAAACCCAGCCGTGCAGCTTCAGTCGCCCCTGTTCAAGCGCCAGGGCAACGGAAGGGTGGGTTTTAATATTGGTCAGTTGCGCGATGACGTTCTCACGGACCATAGCACTGACGCGTTCCCCTTCGGAGGCATGCGGATAAGCCTGATTGACCACCTTGGCGGAATCGGCGTAGCGCAGCCAGTTTGCTACGGTCGGCATATGATCCAGGCACTGGCAAGTGGCAATCGCCGTCATCGCGCCACAGTCGGAATGCCCGCAGATCACGATATCTTCCACGCCGAGCGCAGAGACGGCATATTCCACTGATGCGGAGACGCCACCCGGCTCGGGGCCGAACGAAGGCACAATATTGCCGGCATTGCGGATCACAAACAGGTCGCCAGGTTCACGCTGGGTAATCAGTTCCGGCACCAGACGGCTGTCAGAACATGAGATAAACAGGGTGCGCGGGCTTTGTTGGGTAGCCAATTGCTGGAACAATGCCGTACGTTCGACGAATGCTTCGCGCTGGAACTTCAGAAAACCCTCGATCACTTCTTTCATATTTTCTCCATCGGGTTGCTGTTAAGCGATGGATGCATCATGCGCCGTACTGGCTATAGGGTCTAAGACCCATTTATAATGATGGTCATAGGAATTACCAATAGTAGGTGCGCTATGCTGTTACGACACATCCGTTATTTTCTCGCCGTTGCCGAGCAGGGTAATTTCACCCGCGCGGCCGAAGTGCTGCATGTCTCCCAACCCACGTTATCGCAGCAAATCAAGCAGTTGGAAGAGCAACTAGGCACCCCCCTGTTTGATCGCACTGGACGCGCGGTACGTTTGACCGACGCCGGCGCGGCCTGGATGCGCTATGCCCGGCTGGCATTGCAAGATCTGGAGGCAGGAACGCGGGCAATTCATGATGTGGCGACATTGGAACGCGGTAGCCTGCGGTTAGCCATGACACCCACGTTTACCGCCTATCTGATTGGGCCGGTTATCGACGCTTTTTATCGGCGTTATCCGGGCGTTTCGGTGAGTATTCATGAAATGACGCAGGACAGGATTGAGGCGCAGTTGGCGGAAGATCGGTTGGATTTGGGCATTGCTTTCGGCCAGGCGCAATCGGCGGATATTGAAGCAGAGGATTTGTTTAGCGAGTCACTGAATATGATGGTTGGGACTCATCATCCGCTGGCTCAACAGCGCGAACCTTTGTCTGCGCAAGCGTTCGAACAGCAGCCGTTGGTGTTGCTCAGTGAGGACTTCGCGACTCGTCAGTTTATCGACGATTATTGCCAGCGGCTGGGCATTCGTCCCCGAGTGGCGATGGAGGCCAATGCGATTGGCGCCATCATTGACATTGTGCGCCGTAGCCAACTGGCGACCTTGTTGCCGGCGGCGATTGCCTTAGAAAACCCCCAGTTGCACCCGGTATCACTTATTGACGCCATGCCTGTGCGCCAGGTGGTAATGCTGCAACGCAAGGGTGCCTACCGTAGCGCAGCGTCGCAGGCGTTTATCGAGGTTTTGCATCGGCAAAATTTTATGTAGGGATGTCCGGGTATGCTGGCTAACCTGGCGGTCGCAAATCACGGGATCCTGGCGGTTTGCAGACAGAGTTCCTGCTGCCATCGCAGAGTCAAGAAATCAACCAGCGCTCGCGCTGCTGGCCCCACGGGCCCCGGCGGATAAACGGAATATACACCGGTCTCTCTGCCAGCCCATTTCGGCAATACCTGCACCAACGCCCCCAAATGCATGGCATCGGCCATGGTCACTGCGGAATGAAAGGCGATGCCTTGTCCGTCGAGGCAAAATTGCTTAACAGCATCACCATTGTCCGCACGCATTCGGCCCTTGGGGCGAAAAACGGTTTCACCCGCAGGACCAAACAGGCGCCAGTTATCGCCGTCGTGGCTTGCCGTCGATACCAGACAAGCGTGCTGTTGCAGTTCTTCCAGATCGGTGGGTTCGCCAAATTGTTGCAGATAGCGCGGTGAGGCAACCAGAATACGACGATTATTGAGAAGCTTACGCGCGACCAAACTCGAATCCGGCAAACGACCGATGCGGATAGCCACCGCCACGCGTTCCGCGACGATATCGACATAACGGTCGGTCATCAGCAGGTCTACGCGTAATTGGGGATATTGCACCATAAAGGACGACAGATGCGGTGCCACATGGAGGCGTCCAAAAGACAACGAAGTGCTGAGCCGTAGCGTTCCCCTTGGCTGGCTTTTTTCATCGCGCATGCGCTCATAAGCGATGCGTAATTGCTCAAGGGCGTTACTGCAATCAATGAAATAACGTTGTCCGGCGTCGGTGAGTGACATTGCGCGGGTGGTGCGATTGATCAGCAACATATCAACCTGCTGCTCAAGTTTCTTGACCAAGCGGCTAACTGCGGAAGGGGTCATGCTCAGCGCTTGCGCCGCCTTAGCGAAGCTTTGGTGTTCCGCCACGGCGACAAAGGCTTTCACCAGGTGCAAGGAAGGCTCTTCCATTCGTTCTCCTAAGGAATGAATGTCTGAAATTCGTGGCTATTATCATCCATATTTGCGGTGGTTAGAATGCGTTTTTTCGGGAGAATTTTATGGACCTCAATAATAACGCCAGCGTTTTTGCCCATTTACACCGTCAACCTCATCCATTGCGGCTACCCAATGCCTGGGATGCCGGTAGCGCATTACTGATTGAAAGCCTTGGCGCCGCGGCGATTGCGACAACCAGCGCCGGCGTTGCGTGGTCATTGGGCTATCGCGATGGAGATAAATTGCCGTTGGAGCTGCATCTTGCAAGTATTGCTTCGATAGCGCGCGTGATTAACGTACCGCTCAGTGTCGACATTGAAGGTGGCTATGCCACGGCGGAACACAGCCTTGAACGTGTAGTAGCACGTTTTATTGATGTCGGCGCGGTCGGTATCAATATTCAGGATGGCGTGGACCAGCCGCAAACGCTATGTGAAAAAATTGGCCTGGCGCGCAAAGTCGCGGAACGGATGGGCGTCAAACTTTACATCAATGCCCGTACGGATGTTTACGCGCGCAATTTGGTACCTGCCGCCATGCAGGTGGATGAAACGTTGGCGCGTGCCAAATTGTACCGCGACGCAGGGGCGGACGGCCTGTTTGTTTTGGGGGTGACCGATCCGCAGGCCATCCGTGAAATTTCCGACAATACGGAACTGCTGCTAAACGTGATCGCCTGGCCCGGTCTTTTGCCTGCCGATCAGCTTGCCGCCCTGGGAGTAAGACGGGTCAGCGTCGGCTCATGGATCCCGCAAACGTTATGGTCGCACACCGCAAAATTGACCACGGATTTTCTTACGGATGGCGGTTCCGAACCCTTGTTTAGTGACGCGGCACCCTATGCACACATCAATGGCTGTTTTCCTGATTGAGCCATCGCTCTATTGAGAATAGAAACGGGCTACGCCAGTGATTTCCAGCGTCACGTTAACCCCAAAAGATGAACCAAGCCGACGCCAAGGCAAATTAATGAGCTGAGGATAATAAAACGGTTGATCCTGCCGGTCCGCGTAAGGCGAAAGGGCCGGCAGCCCAACCCGAGGCGCTTAGCGTATGGAAATAACATTAATCTTAGGGTGTGATATGACACCTTAATAGCAGAAAGGAAAATAGAAAATAAGTGACAGCTTGAGGTTATTAACTTACTCATCATGGGTTAGATACAGAATAATAATATTATCTTTTGTAATCAGGTTGACGAGTTTATTTTGTGCAACTATTACTAATAAATATTGATGAATCAATAACTCAGCAACGAGGCGAGCATATGGAGCAAATTCTCCGGCATCCTCTGTTTTTGTTTTTAGCGCTTTTTGCCCTGATGTCGCTGGGGTCTTTGGGAAGTATTTTTCTGCTCAGAAGGAAAAAACGCCTTGATGGTGCAGAGTTGGATGATTTTAACCTTGTGCAAGGAGCGACCTTGACGCTGTTGGCGTTGCTGATTGGTTTTAGTTTTTCTATGGCCATCAGCAGATACGATCAGCGGAAAAACTATGAAGAAGAGGAAGCCAACGCCATAGGTACCGAATTTCTGCGGGCCGATTTGGTTTCCAGCGACAGGCGCGAAAAGATCCGCAGTTTGCTAAAACACTATGTCCAGCTGCGAATAGACTACTACCAGACACGCGACGTCAAAGCTCTGGCGGCGCTTGCCGAACAGACCAATGGGCAACAGGCGCAGCTGTGGGCGGAAATCCAGCAGGCGGCAAAAGAGCAGGCGACACCCATTGTCGCGCTGGCGGTGTCAGGCATGAACGATGTGATCAATACGCAGGGTTATACCCAGGCCGCATGGTTGAATCGTATACCGGTTTCCGCCTGGATCTTGCTGATCGTGATTGCGCTGATTTGTTGCATGTTGGTGGGATACAGCGCTCGGAGCCAGGTAGGGAAAAGTATTTTCCCGCTGGTGCTACCGGCGATGGTGGCTTTATCGATGGCGATGATCGCCGATATTGACACCCCCCGGGGAGGATTAATCAGAGTGGTACCGCAGAATCTGCTTAGCCTGCAGCAAAGCTTGCCTTAGTGATATCGACGGTACTGTTGCTGCGCTGCACCAGCCCGAATAGATGATTCAGGCCAGCGCCACGGAAAGCCAGCGTGTGATGGCTAGGGTCAGGTCGTGAACGTTCCCCTCAGTCTTTGTGCCTTTCTCTGAACAGGGTGGTTGCAATCAGGCTAATCGTCAGCATACCGGTGACGTACCACGCTGGAGCCAGTGGATTGCCGCTCACATCCAGCAGCCAAGTGACGATAAACTGTGCCGAGCCGCCAAACAGCGTCACGCCAAAAGCGTATATCATCGAGGTGCCGGTGGCGCGGACGTGGCGCGGTAGCGCTGAGACGATCAGCATGGTACTCGTTAACATGTTGATGCCCAGAGCGCCGATCAGCAGGATGCGGATAACGATGGCTAACCATAGATACTCGGCGGAACCCAAAAACCAAAAGGTCGGGTAAATCAGCACCAATGAGGCAAAAATCGAGAGAATCAGCGGTTTTTTGTAGTTTTGCACGCGATCCACATAGCGGCCAGCGTAATACACGGCGATGATTTGCACTATGGAAGCGACACAGCTGAACAGGTAGGCGACAGGACCTGCGATGTGATAGGTCTGCATCATATAGGTTGGCATATACAGCAGCACAATATAAACCATCACCGTGCCGGACATGATAATCAGCACGCCCAGCAGCAGGTCTTTGACGTGGTTACGCAGCAAATCCAGCACCGGGTTTGTCGAGGGGTGTTTTTTATCTTGTGCTTCCCCACTGTAGGTTTCTTCCAGGTGTTTACGGATATACACGCCGGCAGGAATGATCAGCAGGCCGATAATAAAGGGCACGCGCCAGCCCCAGGAGTAGAGCGCTTCTTCTGAGAGAAAATAGGTTAACAACAACCCGAAAGAGGCACCCAGCAGGGCGCTGATACCTTGGCTAATCGCCTGCCAACTGACAAAGAAACCGCGCTGATTGGCGCCAGCAGACTCCAACAACAACGTCGTGGCCGAACCGACTTCACCACCGGCAGCAAAGCCCTGAATGAGTCGCCCTACCACAATCAGCATGGGGGCGAAGACGCCAATCTGCGCATGGGTGGGGGCAAAGGCAATCAAAGCGGTACCGACGCCCATCAGGACGATGGTCATCAACATGGCCGCCTTGCGCCCGACGCGGTCAGCATAAGCGCCCAAGACCATGCTGCCCAGCGGACGCATAATAAACCCGACGCCGAAGACCGCCACCGACATTAATAAAGACCCGTAGGCGCTGTCGCTAGGGAAATACAGCTTACCGATAATAGCGGCAAAGAAGCTGTAGACGGTGAAGTCGAAGATCTCCAACCCGTTGCCCAGGCTGGCACCGAAGATGACCTTATAATTAACCGCCTTCTTTTCGGCGGTTTGATTCTCGGATAACGCGTTTTCTGCAGTGTTCATCATTATCTCTCGTGATAGGTTTTGGGTTTGTTATTCGTTATTTTTATTGGTAACGCCGCATGTTTCCGCCATGTCTGTAATCGGTACTGCGATCGGCGCTGACGGCACTCGCGTAATCACAAAACTGCAACCTTACATTTACATATACTTGTATGTACAAGTATGTGCAATACGCGTTCAGATAACCTGATTACAGTTGTATTGAATGTGATAATTATTTATTTATCAGTGTCTTATTTTTATTTTTCGAGATTATTGGCGAAAGGTTATGAATCGATTTAGTGAGCTATTACGCATAACCAGCCTAAATCAACGCAGGTTTTAAGAGTCCAATCACAAAACCAATTTTAGAGAGGGAAATAAGGTAATCAGGTGGTTAAAACAGAATAAACTAAAGCGTCTTCATCTATAGAAAGCCAAAGTAGCGAATGAAGCCGAATGCAGGATGACAATATTTTTATTTTCGCTTTCTTACCGTTGCCTATGTATTTCACACCAAGAAAACGGCGGACGTATTACTCTCGCCACGTAGGATTTTTTTCATTGCACGATGTGCCATCTCGTTATTCTATAGCGCCATTCTTCCGTGGACCGTTCGTACTGAGGTAGCCTTTATACTTGTTTGCCGGCACGAAGACCTACCTGACTGTTTTGATGCCAGGCTGGCCGCAGGGTGCTCTTTGTTTTTCTGCGCTTGCTGTCTGCTCAAATTGTCACCAAAACTTCCCGCGATCTCTTATCCCCGTTATGGCATAATGCGCGCCAAATCACATTCCCAATGATATGAAGAGCGAGCGCTGTGTTAAGCACTAACAACATCACTATGCAGTTTGGCAGTAAGCCGCTGTTTGAAAACATCTCTGTTAAATTTGGTGGCGGTAACCGCTATGGTTTGATCGGGGCCAACGGCTGCGGCAAATCCACCTTTATGAAAATCCTGGGTGGCGATCTGGTACCGAGCGGCGGCAACGTGTTCCTCGACCCGAACGAACGCCTGGGTAAACTGCGTCAGGATCAGTTCGCTTTTGAGCAATACAGCGTGCTGGACACTGTCATCATGGGCCACCATGAACTGTGGGCAGTGAAGGAAGAGCGCGACCGCATTTACGCGATGGCCGAAATGAGCGAAGAAGACGGCTATAAAGTGGCCGATCTGGAAGTGGCTTACGGCGAGATGGACGGTTACACCGCTGAAGCGCGTGCCGGCGAACTGCTGCTCGGCGTAGGTATTCCGGTTGAACAGCACTACGGCCCAATGAGCGAAATTGCGCCGGGCTTCAAGCTGCGCGTATTGCTGGCACAGGCGTTGTTCTCCGATCCAGAAATCCTGCTGCTCGATGAACCGACGAACAACCTGGACATCGATACTATTCGTTGGCTGGAGCAGGTGCTGAACGAACGTAACAGCACCATGGTTATCATCTCGCATGACCGTCACTTCCTGAACATGGTGTGTACTCACATGGCGGATCTGGACTACGGCGAGCTGCGTGTCTATCCGGGCAACTACGACGAATACATGACGGCGGCCACTCAGGCGCGTGAGCGTCTGGTTGCGGATAATGCGAAGAAGAAGGCACAGATTAACGAACTGCAGTCGTTCGTGAGCCGCTTCAGCGCCAATGCGTCCAAATCCAAGCAGGCAACTTCGCGTGCACGCCAGATCGACAAGATCCAGCTGGAAGAAGTGAAGGCTTCAAGCCGCCAGAACCCGTTCATTCGTTTCGAACAGGACAAGAAACTGTTCCGTAACGCGCTGGAAGTAGAAGCACTGACCAAAGGCTTCGATAACGGCCCACTGTTCAGCAAGTTTAACCTGATGGTTGAAGTCGGCGAGAAAGTCGCGGTGCTGGGCCCGAACGGTATCGGTAAGTCTACCTTGCTGAAAACGCTGGTGGGTGACTCTCAGCCGGACAGCGGCAGCGTGAAATGGTCTGAAAACGCCAAGATTGGTTACTACGCGCAGGATCACGAATACGAGTTCGATGACACCCTGACGGTATTCGACTGGATGAGCCAGTGGAAACAGGAAAAAGACGACGAGCAGGCGGTGCGTAGCGTACTGGGTCGTTTGCTGTTCAGCCAGGACGACATCAAGAAGAAAGTGAAGGTGTTGTCGGGGGGGGAGAAGGGCCGCATGTTGTTCGGCAAGCTGATGATGCAGCGCCCTAACATCCTGATTATGGATGAACCAACCAACCACCTGGACATGGAATCCATCGAGTCGCTGAACATGGCGTTGGAAATGTACGAAGGCACCTTGATCTTCGTTTCCCATGACCGTGAGTTCGTTAGCTCGCTGGCAACCCGCGTACTGGAAATGACACCGACCAAGGTTGTCGACTTTACCGGCAACTACGAAGACTATCTGCGTAGCCAGGGTATCGTATAACGCTTCGGTAGGGGCGCGCCCCTAACCAGTGACACGCTAAGGCGGGAGCAATCCCGCCTTTTTTGTTGCTGTTATTCCCCGCCACACACCTCACACTGCGGGTTCTTCGGCAGTTTCATTTCGCGGAACTGCAGGGTCATTGCATCAAACATCAGCAGTTTACCGGTGAGTGGCTGGCCATACTGCGCCAGCAGCTTGATGGCCTCCATGGCCTGCAAGGTGCCAATCGTGCCGACCAGCGGTGCCATTACCCCGGCTTCAACGCAGGTCAGCGCATTGTCACCGAATAACCGGCTCAGGCAGCGGTAACAAGGCTCGTCAGGTTGATAGGTGAAGACACTGAGCTGCCCCTCCATACGGATCGCCGCACCGGATACCAAGGGTTTGCGTTGTGCGTGACACAGGCGGTTCAGCAGGTCGCGCGTCGCCACGTTGTCTGTGCAATCGAGCACCAGATCGCAGGCGGCAATCTGCGCCGCCATCTGTTCGTCATTCAGTTGGCCATCAAGGGTATCAATGTGAACATGGGGATTGATCGCGCTTAATTCGATGCGGGCAGACTCCACTTTTGCCATGCCGATGCGCGCGTCGCGATGCAGAACCTGGCGCTGCAGGTTGGAGAGCGAAACGGTGTCGAAATCAACCAGCGTCAGGTGACCCACGCCCGCCGCGGCCAGATAGGGGGCGGCGGCGCAGCCCAACCCGCCGAGGCCGACAATCAACACCCGTGCGGCTTTCAGTTTTTCCTGGCCGTCAAAGTCGAAGCCGCGCAGGATAATTTGGCGGTTATAGCGAAGCGCTTCGGCATCGGTTAATTCCGGCAGCATGCTCAGTTCCTCAGCAGGGCGTTGAAGGGCTCAACTTCGACCATTTCGCCTGCGGCAACAAAGCCGCGTTCGCGCTCCAATACGATAAAGCAGTTACCCTGACTGAATGAACTGAATATGTGCGACCCTTGATGCCCGGTAGTGCTCACTTCCAACTCACCCTGAGCATTGCTGGTAAACACGCCGCGCTGGAAATCGAGGCGACCAGGTGCCTTCTTCAATGGCGTCAATGTGCGGGCTTTTAGGCGCGGTGGCAGATGCCAGTCGCTGTGCCCGGCCAGTTTCGCCAAGAGCGGTTGTACCAGTTGGTAGAAGGTCAGGGCTGCGGAAACCGGGTTGCCCGGCAGGCCACAGAACCAAGCATGCTTTAATTTACCGAAAGCAAAAGGTTTACCCGGTTTGATTGCCAGCCTCCAGAAACTGACTTCGCCCAACTCATCGAGCATTTGCTTGGTGTAGTCGGCTTCACCCACCGAGACCCCACCGCTGCTGATCACCACATCTGCCTGACTGTCCGCCTGTTCAAAGGCCGCGCGCAACGCATGTTGATCATCACGGATAATGCCCAGATCCAGCGTCTCACAGCCGAGTTGTTCCAGCATCAGGCGCACAGCAAAACGGTTGGTATCATAAATTTGACCGGCCTGCAGGGGCTGGCCGACCGGTTGCAGTTCATCACCGGTAGAAAATACGGCTACCTTCAGTTTACGCATGACCTGTACGTCGGCGACGCCGAGCGAAGCCAACAAGGGTAACTGTGCGGCACCCAATCTCACACCTGCGGGCAACACCTCTGCGCCCTGGCGGATGTCTTCCCCGGCCAAGCGGATATTTTGCCCGGTTTGCACTTCAACGGTGAAGCGTACGCCAGCCTCACTCACCTCTGCTTGTTCCTGCATGATCACGGCTTCTGTACCCGCAGGGATAGGCGCGCCGGTCATGATGCGGATGCAGGAATTTGCCGGCCACTCACCGTTGAATGGCGCACCGGCAAAGGCTTTTCCGGCCACAGGCAGTGGCGTGTTGGCCTGCAAGTCGGCGAGGCGCACGGCGTAACCGTCCATGGCCGAGTTGGCGAACGGCGGGACATCAATAGGGGATATCACCGGTGCGGCAGTAATGCGGCCCGCAGCGGCGGTCAGGGCAATGGATTCGGTCTGTTGCAGGGGAGAAAGCTGGCTGAGCATCTTCTCTAATGCCTGCTCCAGGGAAATAAGATCGGAAGTATGGCAATGATCCATCGGGGGAGCTCCGTAATCAGGGTGCGCGAAATTTTCGGCAAAGTAGGGGTATTATGAAGGATGCTATGCTGATGTATACCCAAAATAATTGGAGTTGCATCACGGCGACAAGAGCATTCATCCCCGGGAGCTTACTCAAGTAAGTGACAGGGGGGATGCTCGCAGTTAACACAGATGCCGCTTCAAGTATGAAGGGTATAAACAACAGGAGGCAGTGATGCACACACAGGTATTAGACTTCTGGTTCGACGAGATCGAACCGGCATTGTGGTTCAAAAAGGATGATAATTTTGATCGCCTGCTGCATACGCGTTTTAGCGAGATTTGGCATGCCGCCGCTGCCGGAGAGTTGGCTCACTGGCGAGAAACCATTGAAGGGCGGTTGGCGGAGGTGATTGTCCTTGATCAGTTCAGCCGCAATTTGTTCCGGGGTACGCCACGTTCATTTGCCAGCGACTGTATGGCATTGGTGTTAGCGCAAGAGGCGATCCGCACCGGGCAGTGTGAACAGCTCAGCCCGGTGCAACGTGGTTTTCTCTATTTGCCTTTTATGCATTCGGAGTCGGCATTGATTCATCAGCAAGCGCTGGCGCTTTACAGAGAACTTGATAATGGCGATCAGTTGGATTTTGAATTGCGGCATAAAGCCATTATCGACCGTTTCGGCCGTTACCCGCACCGGAATGCGATATTAGGCCGTGTCTCTACGCCGGAAGAAGAAGCATTTTTGTTGTTACCGGGATCGGGGTTCTGAATATTGATTTTCTGCGTTCAGCCTGCGTAAAAGCAGCAGGTTGAACCTGTGGTTTCGAAATGTTCAGAGATATCGGTTATTTCTTTAGATAATAGTTCTCCCTCCGTCAGGTGTTTTTACCAAAAATCCCAGTCGTTATTTATGACGTTTTGAGTGCGTTATAACCCACTGTTTTTATTCCATTAAGCTATTTCAATGTGCGAAATAATCTAAGCGGGCTACGCTAAAGGCTGAGTCATGACTTAATGCTTTACATAGAATGCCGGGCTAAATATAGTCGGGAAAAGATAAAATAAATAATTATCAGCCCGGAAACGGTGCGGGATTAACACAGGGTGTCAGGCAAATGAGCAAACCAGTGATTGCTATTCATGGCGGTGCGGGTGCAATTACCCGTGCGGCGCTGAGTGTTGAAAAGGAACAAGAGTATATTTTGGCGTTATCCAGCATTGTTGGCGCGGGTCAGGCGATTCTGGCCAGAGGCGGCAGCGCATTGGATGCGGTTACCGAAGCCGTAAGGTTACTGGAAGAGTGCCCGTTGTTTAACGCAGGCAAAGGTTCCGTGTTTACCCATCAGGGCACGCATGAATTGGATGCTTGTGTGATGGATGGCCGAACCTGTGATGCTGGCGCCGTGGCGTGCGTGAGTCGGATACGCAATCCGGTGCTGGCTGCGCGCGCGGTACTGGAAAACAGCCAACACGTCTTGTTTGCCGCTGAGGGCGCTGAGAAATTCGCCGCCGCCCATGGCCTGGAAATGGTCTCCCCCGACTTCTTCTTTACCCAACAGCGTTTTGACCAATTGCACCGTGCTCAGGCGGAGCAGGGGCGCGTGTTGCTCGATCATGACGGTGCCGCACAGACCGGTGAGCCGATTGATCCCGATCGTAAATTCGGCACCGTGGGTGCGGTGGCGCTGGACGTCATGGGCAACCTGGCGGCAGCGACCTCGACCGGCGGAATGACGAACAAACAAGCGGGTCGGGTCGGTGATACGCCCATTATCGGCGCCGGTTGCTATGCCAATAACGCCACCGTGGCGGTGTCTAGTACCGGCACGGGTGAGATATTCATGCGCGGCGTGTCGGCCTATGACGTTTCCGCCTTGATGGAGTATGCCGGTCTCAGCTTGCAGCAGGCCAGCGACCGGGTGGTAATGGAAAAGCTGCTGGCGATGGGTGGCAGCGGCGGCATGATCGCCATCGACAGCCAGGGTAACGTGGCGCTGCCTTTTAATAGTGAAGGTATGTACCGCGGTTTTGGTTATGTCGGCGATGCGCCGTCGGTAGGGATTTATCGCTAATCGATCGCCAGGAGGGTGCATGACTGAGACCTTAATGCCACCCGCGGCCGACAGTGGGTTAGTGCTGCCACCGCAGCGCGTACTGTCGGTGCGTGATCTGAGTATTCAATTTCATCAACAGAGCGAAACCGTCAACGCGGTGCGTAACCTGTCATTTGATGTCGATCGCGGTGAAACGCTGGCGATCGTGGGCGAGTCCGGTTCAGGAAAGTCCGTCACTTCGCTGGCATTGATGCGTTTAGTCGAGCAGGGGGGCGGGGAAATCGTCAGTGGTGCCATGCCGTTTCGGCGGCGTAGCGGTGACGTGCTGGATCTGGCCCAGGCGCCTCAGGGCATGCTGCGCAGGGTCCGCGGTGCCGATATGGCGATGATTTTTCAGGAACCCATGACCTCGCTGAATCCGGTCTTCCCGGTAGGTGAGCAGATCGCCGAATCCTTACGCCTGCACCAGGCAATGGATCACCGCACGGCGAAACAAGCCGCTTTACAGATGCTCGACCTGGTACGGATCCCTGAAGCCAAAGACGTGCTCAAGCGCTATCCGCATCAGCTTTCCGGCGGTATGCGTCAGCGGGTGATGATCGCCATGGCGCTCTCTTGCAAACCTGCTTTATTGATCGCTGACGAACCGACTACCGCGCTGGACGTGACCATTCAGGCGCAGATCCTGCAGCTTATCCGTGTGCTTCAGCAGGAAATGCAGATGGGGGTGATTTTCATTACTCACGACATGGGCGTAGTGGCGGAGATTGCCGACCGGGTACTGGTGATGCGCCAGGGGGAGAGCGTCGAACAAGGCACAGTGAGAGACGTGTTCACCGCCCCGCAACAGCCGTATACCCAGGCATTGCTGGCCGCGGTACCGAAGCTCGGTTCGATGGCGATGCAAGACTTTCCGGCCAAGTTTCCCTTGCCGGACGGTACGGACAATGGCGGGCCTCAGGACACCGTGCCGTCAGGCGCCTCGCCGATCCTACGGGTAGAAAACCTGGTTACTCGCTTTGATCTGCGCAGCGGCATTCTGAACCGTGTCACCCGTCAGGTACATGCGGTGGAAAATGTCAGCTTTGATCTTTACCCCGGAGAAACGCTGGGTTTGGTGGGGGAGTCAGGTTGCGGAAAATCGACCACCGGCCGTTCGTTGCTGAAGCTGGTGGACAGCCAGCGCGGTACCATTACTTTTGATGGTCGTCAGATTAATCAATTGAAAGGGTCGGCATTACAGCATGTGCGGCGAGACATTCAGTTTATTTTCCAGGACCCCTACGCCTCACTCGACCCACGTTTGACCGTCGGTTTCTCGATTATGGAACCCTTGCTGATACATAACGTGATGCGCGGCAAGGCGGCGCAAGAGAGGGTCGCCTGGCTGCTGGAGCGTGTCGGATTGAAACCGGAACACGCTCGGCGCTACCCACATGAATTCTCCGGCGGGCAGCGGCAGCGCATCTGCATTGCACGTGCGTTGGCACTCAATCCTAAAGTCGTGATCGCCGACGAGTCGGTGTCGGCTCTCGATGTGTCGATTCAAGCGCAGATCGTCAACCTGCTGCTCGATTTACAGCGTGAGTTTGGCATCGCCTTTTTATTTATCTCCCATGATATGGCTGTGGTGGAGCGTATTAGCCACCGCGTCGCCGTGATGTTCCTCGGGCAGATCGTTGAGATCGGCCCACGTCGTGCGGTGTTTGATAACCCCCAGCATGCCTATACGCGCAAGCTGATGGCGGCCGTGCCGGTGGCCGATCCGACCCATGATCACAAACGCCAGCCGCTGCTGGTAGATGAAATCCCCAGCCCGATCCGCGCATTGGGCGATGAACCCGTTACCGCACCGCTGGTGCAGGTTGGCCCCGGGCACTTTGTTGCCCGTCACCCGATCGCCGGTGCCTTTTAGTGACCTCAGGAGAAGCAAGCACCATGAAGCACACATTCAAACGTAAGGCATTAGCGGCCGTCGTGCTGCTGGCGGCGGTGGGCGCTGGCCCAGCTTGGGCAGCAAAGGATGCGGTGATCGCCGTCGCGTCCAACTTCACCACGCTTGATCCCTATGATGCCAATGACACGTTGTCACAGGCGGTGGCCAAATCCTTCTATCAGGGCCTGTTTGGTTTTGATAAGGATATGAAACTGGTGAACGTATTGGCTGATAGCTACGAGGTGAGCCCAGACGGTTTGACCTACACCGTCAAGCTGCACCCGGGGGTGAAATTCCACGACGGTACCGAGTTTAATGCCGAGGCGGTGAAGGTTAACCTGGATCGCGCCAGCAACCCGGACAACCACCTCAAACGCTACAACCTGTTCAAGATGATCGACAAAACCGAGGTGGTGGACGCCACCACGGTGAAGATTGTGCTGAAGGCGCCGTTCTCGGCGTTTATCAACAACCTGGCACACCCGGCAGCGGTGATCATATCCCCGGCGGCGCTGAAGCAGTACGGTAAAGAGATCGGTTTCCATCCTGTCGGCACCGGCCCGTATCAATTCGTGACCTGGAACCAAACCGACTTCGTCAAGGTGAAAAAGTTTGATGGGTATTGGAAACCGGGGCTACCTAAGCTCGACAGCATCACCTGGCGACCGATAGTGGACAACAATACCCGAGCGGCGATGTTGCAAACCGGCGAGGCGACCTTTGCCTTCCCGATCCCTTATGAGCAAGCCAAGGTGTTGGAAGGCAATGCCAAGCTTGATCTGGTGGCCGCTCCCTCGATTCTGCAGCGTTATATCAGCCTGAACGTGACTCAAAAGCCCTTTGACAACCTGAAGGTCCGTCAGGCGCTAAACTACGCCATCAACAAAGATGCGTTGATCAAGGTGGCGTTCTCCGGCTATGCGGTACCGGCAGAAGGGCCGGTGCCACCGGCCATCGATTTTGCTACCCGTTATAAGCCGTGGCCGTACGATCCGGCCAAGGCCCGCGAACTGCTGAAAGAGGCTGGCTATCCTAACGGTTTCACGACCACGCTGTGGTCCTCTCATAACCACAGTACTGCGCAAAAAGTACTGCAATTTGCCCAGCAGCAGTTGGCGCAGGTTGGGGTGAAAGTGACGGTCACTGCCATGGATGCCGGCCAGCGTGCGGCGCAGGTGGAAAGCGTTGGAGTGAAGGACACCGGGGTACGGATGTTCTATACCGGCTGGTCTGCGTCAACCGGTGAGGCAGATTGGGCACTGTCGCCGTTGTTCTCTACCCAGGCCGCACCGCCGAAGCAGTTCAACACGGCGTTTTACAGCAATCCGCAGGTGGATCAGGATCTGACCAGTGCTCTGGCGACGACCGATCGTGCCGAAAAGCAAAAACTGTACAAGGATGCACAGGATCGTATTTGGGCTGACGCACCCTGGATCTTCCTGGCGACAGAACGCCTGTTGTCCGCCAATAACAAGCAGTTGAGTGGTTTCTATGTAATGCCGGATACCTCGTTCAACTTTGACAATGCCGACCTTAAATAAGGCACCCATCCCCGCTCTCTTCGAGGGCGGGGTGAGGGGACTCGCGCGAGATGCTTAATTATTTTCTGAAACGACTGTTAGGCCTAATCCCGACGTTATTGATTGTCGCGGTGCTGGTGTTTCTGTTCGTCCATATGTTGCCTGGTGATCCGGCCCGGCTGGCGGCAGGCCCGGAAGCCGACGAGGCGGTGGTGCAACTGGTCCGTAAGGATTTGGGGTTGGACAAGCCGCTACCGCAGCAGTTTGTGCACTTTTTTGTCAATGCGCTGCAGGGGGATTTTGGCACCTCGATGGTATCCAAACGCCCAGTGAGCGAAGAAATCGGCTCGCGTTTCCTGCCGACGTTGTGGCTGACTCTGACCAGCATGCTGTGGGCGACGATCTTCGGTATGGGGATCGGCATGGTGTCTGCTGTATGGCGCAATAAGTGGCCCGATCGCCTTGGTATGACGCTGGCCGTTTCTGGGATCTCATTCCCCGCGTTTGCACTTGGTATGCTGCTGATGCAGGTGTTTTCCGTCAACCTGGGTTGGCTGCCGACGGTGGGCGCCGACAGCTGGCGGCACTATATCCTGCCCTCCATCACGCTGGGGGCGGCGGTAGCGGCGGTGATGGCGCGTTTTACCCGTGCTTCATTCGTGGAAGTGCTGCAAGAGGACTATATGCGCACTGCGCGGGCCAAGGGGGTACGGGAAACCATGGTGGTGGTGAAACATGGGATGCGCAATGCGATGATCCCGGTGGTCACCATGATGGGGTTACAGTTTGGCTTTTTGCTCGGCGGTTCGATCGTCGTGGAGAAAGTGTTCAACTGGCCGGGGCTGGGCAGGCTGTTGGTCGACTCGGTGGAGATGCGTGATTATCCGGTGATCCAGGCTGAAGTCTTGCTGTTTTCGTTGGAGTTTATTTTGATTAACTTGTTGGTTGACCTGCTGTATGCGGCAATTAACCCGGCGATACGCTACAAATGAGGACACGGGATGATTAAGCATTGGCGACGTAATGCCGTACTGAAAGCGCTACCGACGATGGATTCTCACGCAGTGCGTACGCCATGGCATGAGTTCTGGCGGCGTTTCCGCCAACAACGCGTGGCGCTGTTGGCCGGGGCGCTGGTGGTGGTATTGGCGGTAGCCGCATTGCTGGCGCCCTATCTGGTGCCCTTTGATGCGGAAAACTATTTTGATTATGACCGACTGAACGAAGGTCCTTCGTTAATGCATTGGCTGGGGGTGGATTCACTGGGGCGGGATATTTTTAGCCGCATTCTGATGGGGGCGCGTATCTCACTGGCTGCCGGGGTGTTTTCGGTGCTGGTCGGCGGCGTGATTGGGACGTTGCTGGGCCTGTTGGCGGGTTACTACGAAGGCTGGTGGGATCGCATCACCATGCGTATTTGCGACGTGCTGTTTGCCTTCCCCGGCATTTTGCTGGCAATTGGTGTGGTGGCGATAATGGGCAGCGGCATGGCCAATGTGATCATTGCGGTGGCCATTTTCAGCATCCCGGCATTTGCCCGGCTGGTACGAGGCAACACGCTGGTGTTGAAGCACCTGACCTATATCGAGTCGGCACGCAGCCTGGGGGCGTCGGACTGGACCATTATCATGCGGCATATATTCCCTGGGACGATTTCGTCGATCGTGGTCTATTTTACTATGCGTATCGGCACATCCATCATTACCGCCGCCAGCCTGTCATTCCTCGGTTTGGGCGCGCAACCCCCCACGCCGGAATGGGGGGCGATGCTTAATGAAGCACGAGCGGATATGGTGATTGCACCACACGTGGCGATTTTCCCCAGCCTGGCGATATTCATTACCGTATTGGCGTTTAACCTGTTGGGGGATGGGCTGCGAGATGCCTTGGATCCGAAATTGAAGGGATGATTTTCTGTGAGGCAGGGGCGGAGTGCGGCATAGTTTGATTGGTATACCCCTGCTTCATGAGTATAATTGATGATTATTTAATCCATGCGTCAAGCAGGGGTGAAAGTATGTCTGCAGTCAATAATAGCTCGACAAAAAAAACGGTAAACGTGACTGTTGATCGCGAACTTTTCCAGAAGGCAAAGGCTCTCGGCGTCAATGTATCCTCAGTATTGGCTGATGCTTTAAATGCTCGGGTACGCGATATTGAAATTCAACAATGGCGTGAGGAAAATCGACATGCATTGGAAGAGCTCAACCGTATTTCTGAAGAGAATGGTTTGCTTTCTGATGAATACAAGGTGTTCTGACTATGCAGTTCACGGTTTATCATAATACGCATCCTGCCTCCGCTTACCCTATCTACTGGATGTTCAAAGCGATCTTCTTGATGTCCTTTCGACAAGATTAGTGATTCCTCTCTACCCTCTGGACAAAATCAGAACGAAAATTCCTCCGCGTTTGTGTCCGGAAATTGAGGTTAATGGGGCGCGTTATTTGGCTATGACGCATGAAATGGCCAGCGTGCGGCGGACGCAGATTGGGGATGTTGCTGGTAATGCGAGTGAACAGAGAAATCAAATTAAGGCCGCCATTGATTTTCTGATTGATGGTTTCTGATTAAATCCTGTCGTCAGCCCCCGTTGAATATTCTATTACCGGAGCCGAAATGCGGTGTGCTGGCTTATTTCGCCATCTGGAAAGTGTGCAATCTGGCGCAAGCCTTTTACCCTTGGTACAAAGGTATAGAGACAGTTTCTTCGCGTTCTGAGTAAGGGATTTGGCAGTCATACGCCGCCAAACCCCTTTATTTGGCTTTATTTATCGGAACAGATGCTCGGCGTGGAAACGCAGATGGTCTTCAATAAAACTGGCGATGGTAAAATAGCTGTGATCGTAACCCGGCTGGATGCGCAAGGTCAGCGGCCAGTCGCGTTGGCGTGCCAGTTCGGCCAGCTTGGCAGGTTGCAGTTGATCGGCCAGGAATTGATCGTCATCCCCCTGATCCACCAACACCGGCATTTTTTCCGCACCATTGGCCAGCAGATGACAACTGTCATATTGCAGCCACTGATTTTCGTCATCCCCCAAATAGGTGCTGAAGGCTTTACGCCCCCAGGGTACCTGGCAGGGGTTCACGATCGGCGCGAACGCCGAGACAGAACGGAAACGCTGAGGATTGCGGAATGCCATCATCAATGCACCGTGACCGCCCATAGAGTGACCGAAAATCGACTGACGGTCGCTTACGCTGAAATGCTGATTAATTAACGCCGGCAACTCATCGCTGATGTAGTCGTACATCCGGAAGTGTTTGTCCCAGGGAGCCTGGGTGGCATTCAAATAGAAACCGGCACCCTGGCCCAGATCGTACCCTTCATCATTGGGGACATCCTCGCCGCGTGGGCTGGTATCAGCCATAACCAGTATCAGTCCCAGTTCAGCAGCGATGCGCTGTGCGCCGGCCTTCAACGTGAAGTTTTCATCATTGCAGGTCAGCCCCGACAGCCAGTACAGCACCGGCGGCGGGTTATCGTCGCGCGGTGGTGGCAGATAGATGCTGAAAGTCATGTTGCAATTCAGGCTCTGCGCCGCATGGCGGTAGCGCTGTTGCCAGCCGCCGAACATACGGTGCTCTTCGAGAAGTTCTAATGACAAAGTCATCTCTGCCTCCTGGCTTATTTTTTATCGAAGTGAATAACGGAACGGATAGATTTGCCTTCGTGCATCAAATCGAACGCCTCGTTAATCTGTTCGAGTCCCATGGTATGCGTAATAAAGTCGTTCAGAGCGAACTCGCCGTCCATGTAGCGTTGGACAATACCTGGCAGTTGCGAACGGCCCTTCACGCCACCAAAGGCGGAGCCACGCCACACACGGCCGGTCACCAGTTGGAACGGACGGGTAGAGATCTCTTGACCGGCACCGGCTACACCGATAATGACGGATTCACCCCAGCCTTTATGACAACATTCCAGCGCCGAGCGCATTACGTTGACGTTACCGATACACTCGAAGGAGAAATCAACGCCGCCGTCGGTCAGTTCGACGATCACATCCTGAATCGGCTTATCGTAATCTTTCGGGTTGATCAGATCGGTCGCGCCCAGTTTGCGTGCCAAATCGAATTTGCTGGTGTTGATATCAATGCCGATGATGCGGCCTGCACCGGCCATCTGTGCACCGATGATGGCCGACAAACCAATGCCCCCGAGGCCGAAGATAGCGACGGTATCGCCTTTTTGCACCTTGGCCGTGTTGATCACCGCACCCATGCCGGTGGTGACGCCGCAACCCAGCAGGCAGACTTCTTCCAGCGGGGCTTCTTTACTGATTTTTGCCAGTGAAATTTCCGGTACCACGGTGTATTCGGAGAAGGTTGAAGTACCCATGTAGTGGAAGATGGGCTTGCCGTCTTTGAAGAAGCGGGTGGTGCCGTCCGGCATCAGACCTTTGCCCTGGGTGGCACGGATCGCCTGGCACAGGTTGGTTTTGCCGGATTTACAGAATTTGCACTCGCCGCATTCTGGGGTGTATAGCGGGATCACATGATCGCCGACTGCGACGCTGGTGACGCCTTCACCGATAGCCTCAACCACGCCACCGCCTTCATGCCCGAGGATCGCCGGGAATACGCCTTCTGGATCTGCACCAGACAGGGTGTAGGCATCCGTGTGGCAGACGCCGGTGGCGACGATCCGCACCAGCACTTCGCCTTTTTGTGGTGGCATCAGATCGACTTCTTCAATCTTCAGTGGCTGGTTCGGGCCCCAGGCAACGGCGGCACGGGTTTTGATCATTTCCATCATAGTCTCCAGTGGTCTATTTTTTAAATCAGGCTATATCGATAGCATTTGGTAAGTCGTAGGCAGTATTTTCAACCGTGGCGGTTTCTGCCTGTTCAATGATTAATTCTTTCAGGGCGCGTACGTTTGGCCCAAAGGCGTCGCGTCGCCACAACAGCCAGGTGGCGGTTTGGGCGATATCATCCGGCAGGGTATGCACTTTTACTCGTTCATGACCCGGTAGCAGGCTGAGGACAGAATGCGGGATCATCGCCAACCCCGCACCGCTGGCAACGCAGGCCAACATCGCGTGGTAGGACTGTATTTCCATCACTTGGCCTGGAAGCACACCTTCACGCTTGAACCAGGATTCCAGCCGCAGTCGGTAAGAGCAACTGGCGCGGAAGGCGAACAAGGTTTCACCCTTGGCGTCTTTGGCGTTATGGATCGGCAGGTGGTCGAGACAGGAGATCACCACCATATGTTCGGGGAAGGCGATGCAACCGTTGAGTTCATCGTACTGGACCGGCCCGTCGACCAAGGCGGCCGCCAGTGTGCCGGCACGCACACGTTCCGTGATTTCGCCGGAAGTGCCGGTGCTCAGCGACAGCGAAACCTGCGAGAAGCGCTGGTGATACGCCGCCAGCAATGTGGGCAAACGGGTGGCGGCAGTGCTTTCCATTGACCCAATGGCGAAGTTACCTGCGGGCTCACCGGCATGAGTGATGCTCATGGCCTCTTCGCTCAGTGCCAGGATGCGATGGGCGTAACAGAGAAAATTATGGCCCATCGGTGAAAGCCGCAGGCGCTGTTTTTCGCGGATAAATAGATCGGTACCCAGTTCCACTTCGAGCTGGCGCAGGCGTGTGGTCAGGTTCGACGGCACGCGGTGCAATTGCTCGGCGGCACGGGCGACAGAGCCCGTTTCGGCAACGCTGCAGAACATTCGGAGCTGGGTCAGATCCATAGCATTCTCTTTTCGTGATGAACTTGATGAGCATTATTCAGTTTTTGTAAGTGTAATGCTACGGCATGATACTGGCAACTTTCTTTTAACAGTTTGGATAACACTACATGGCCATAAGAATTGCCCTGAGCGGTTTTATTGCGTTGATCGTCGCCATGGGGATTGGCCGTTTTGCCTTCACCCCGCAGGTGCCGCTGATGATTGCCGAACACCAGTTCACCCTGACCGGGGCTGGATTGGTGGCAGCCATCAATTATTTGGGGTACCTGTGCGGTGCTTACGACGCTATGCGTGCCAGCCGACATGTCGAGCGTCGACTGTGGCTGGGCGTGTGGGGAGCCGTGCTCTTGACGCTGCTTTCCGCCTGGGTTCAGGGCGAGTGGTGGCATGGTGCCGTGCGCTTTTTCATCGGTTGGGCCAGCGGCTGGTCGATGGTATTGGTCGCGGCCTGGACCAACGAGCGGTTGGCACACTATGGCCGGCCGGCACTCAGTGCCGCGGTGTTTGCTGGCCCAGGGGCCGGGATTTTTATCAGCGGCATGTTGGCGGTCGGCATTCACAGTATGGCGCTGACAGCGTCACAAGCCTGGATGGTGTACGGTACGTTGGCGCTGGTGCTGATCGGCGCAATCAGCATTAACCTGCCGAAGGCCGGCGAGTTACACCGGCCAAATGTTGCCCCAGAGCCGCTGCTGCTCACCCCGGCGCTTAAGCGCCTGGTATGGAGCTACAGTTTGGCAGGCTTTGGTTATATTCTGCCGGCCACCTTCCTGTCGCAGATGGCGGCCGCACGTTTTCCTGGCAGTGTCTTTGCGCAATTTGTCTGGCCGATCTTCGGTGGGGCGGCAGTATTGGGGATTATTCTCGGCATTCTGACTCGACACCGGCTGACGACCCAGACGCGTTTGGCTATCACCCTGTGGGTACAGGCGTTAGGGGTTTTAAGTGCGGAAATTGTGCCGGGGGTTGCCGGGCTGGCGTTGGGGGCGCTGCTGACCGGCGGTGGTTTCCTCAGTGTGGTGCAGTTATCTATCCAGCACGGCCGCGAGTTGGCGCCCAACCATGCACGATATATGGCGGGTTTATTGACCACCGGTTACGCGATTGGTCAGTTAGTCGGCCCTACGCTGTCGGCCTTATCAACCGCACTGACCCATAGGTTGGAGCCTGCATTATACATTGCCGTCGTGGCGTTGATCGTGGCCGGTCTGCTGGTGGTCAATACGCCGGCACGCGAGCTGGCGCGAAAACCGATGCCGCAATGATTAAATTCCGTACAAAAAACGTGGAATAGCCGCAGCTGGCCTGATTGTGCTAAATGCGAATATTTCACCTGCGGATGAAACACAATCACTGGATAATCCCCTCACTCTCATCTAGAGTGGGGGCAAAATCTTGACTGGGTTCACGTTATTAACTGCGGAAACTTCTGTCGTCAGGAGAGTATGCAATTCACTCATCTGCTCGGTAAAACAGCCGGATGAGCGAGTTCAAGTCCGTTGGAGAGAAGAAATGACATCATTAAGTAAAGAAGCTGCATTGGTTCATGCAGCGCTCGAAGAGCGCGGTCTGGAAACTCCGTTACGCGGCGAAGTGCTGGATCGCGAGACGCGTAAACGTCGTATTAAAGAGCACATGACGGAAATCATGCAGCTGCTTAATCTCGATCTGTCCGACGACAGCCTGGCGGAAACCCCACACCGCATCGCCAAAATGTATGTCGATGAGATTTTCTCCGGCCTGGACTACGCCAACTTCCCGAAAATCACCGTCATCGAAAACAAGATGAAGGTGGATGAAATGGTGACGGTGCGTGATATCACCCTGACCAGTACGTGCGAACACCACTTCGTGACGATCGACGGTAAGGCGACTGTGGCCTATATCCCGAAAGATGCCGTTATCGGTTTGTCTAAAATCAACCGTATCGTGCAGTTCTTCTCCCAGCGACCGCAGGTGCAAGAACGTTTGACTCAGCAGATCCTGGTGGCTTTGCAAACCCTACTGGGGACCAATAACGTGGCGGTATCGATCGATGCGGTCCATTATTGTGTTAAGGCGCGCGGTATCCGTGACGCGACCAGCGCCACCACCACCACCTCGCTGGGTGGGCTATTCAAGTCCAGTCAGAACACTCGCCAGGAATTCCTGCGCGCGGTGCGCCATCATCAGGGGTGATGTGGGTTCACCGAACAAGAACAGGCGCCTGCGGGCGCCTTTTTTAATGACCGGAATACAGCGGTAAAATAATGAACAATGCTCCGATAACACCGCTGCCGCGCATCGCCACGCTGGACTGCGTGCGCGGTATCGCCATCCTTGGCATTCTGCTGCTGAACATCAGCGCCTTTGGATTGCCGAAAGCGGCCTATCTTAACCCTGCCTACCTGGGGCTGCCGTCGTCGCGCGATGCCTGGACCTGGGCGCTGTTGGATATTTTCGCTCAGGCCAAATTTCTGGCGATGTTCGCACTGTTATTTGGTGCCGGTTTGCAGATGTTGCTTCGCCGCGGCAAAGGCTGGATACGTGCACGGTTGTCTTGGCTGGTGCTCTTTGGCTTGGCCCATGCCATCTTCTTCTGGGACGGTGACATTCTGTTGGCCTATGGGTTGATTGGCCTTGTGTGCTGGCGGATGATCCGCGATGCCAAAGAAACCTATCAACTGCTGAAAACGGGCGTGGTGCTGTACCTGATCGGCGTAGGGGTACTGCTGCTACTGGGCTTTATCTCGCACGGTGAACCGGGCGGTTTTTGGCAACCGGGCGTGGCAGAGCTGCAGTATGAGAAATTCTGGAAGTTGCAGGGGGGAATGGAAGCCTGGCGCAGCCGCACCGATCTGCTCTCTTCGAGCCTGTTGGCGATTGGCGCGCAATACGGCTGGGAACTGGCGGGCCTAATGCTGTTCGGTGCCGGGTTGATGCGCAGTGGCTGGCTGCGTGGGACTTATTCTCCGGGTTACTATCGTCGTCAGGCGGCCTGGCTGATACCGCTTTCATTGTTAATTCAATTACCGGCAGTGGCATTGCAATGGCATCTTCACTGGGACTACCGCTGGAGCGGTTTTTTATTGCAGGTGCCGCGTGAACTGGGCGCCCCCTTGCAGGCCATGGGGTATCTGGCCTTGTGCTACGGTTTCTGGCCAACGCTGTCGCGCCTACGTATCGGCCATTGGCTGACGCAGGTCGGGCGTATGGCGTTGAGCAATTACCTGCTGCAAACGCTGATTTGCACCACGTTGTTCTACCGCTTTGGCTTGTATCAGCAATTTGACCGTCTGCAATTATTGGCGTTTGTTCCCGCAGTTTGGTTGGCTAACCTGTTGTTTTCAAACTTGTGGTTGCATTATTTTGCTCAGGGCCCGGTTGAGTGGCTATGGCGCAAGTTGACTCGTCTGGCTGCCGGCAAAACGGAGGCCAAGGTACTGAACTGAGATCTGGCGCAGGTAGGTTAAAAAAATGTATGTAAACGTTTTCTTTCCTGTGACGTAATTCACGCAGAGGAGGAGGACAAACGGGGTAGGATAGCGCCACTGTCAACTACCCCGACCTCAGGATCTTTCATGACCTCTGTTCACCCAACCACCATTCGCGACGTGGCGAAGCGTGCGGGCGTGTCCGTGGCGACCGTCTCCCGCGTGCTCAACCACAGTGCCCTGACCAGCAAAGAAACGCGTGAACAGGTGCTCAAAGCGGTGGCCGAACTGGGTTATCGGCCCAATGCCAATGCGCAAGCACTGGCGACGCAGAGCAGCGATACCCTCGGAGTCGTGGTGATGGACGTCTCCGATCCCTTCTTCGGCGCATTGGTGAAAGCGGTAGACACTGTCGCGCAGCAACATCATAAATATCTGTTGATTGGCAACAGTTACCATCAGGCGGATAAAGAGCGCCACGCTATCGAGGTACTGCTCCGGCAGCGGTGTAATGCATTGATTGTTCATGCAAAAACCCTGTGTGATGCAGAATTGATCGGCTTTCTTGATCAGGTGCCGGGTATGGTCTTGATCAACAGAATTATCGCGGGTTATGAACATCGCTGCGTCGGCCTGGACAATATCAGCGGCGCAGAGATGGCAATGCGTTTGCTTTTATCACAGGGCCATCAGCGTATCGGCTATTTGGGCTCCAACCACCCCATTGAAGATGGTCCGTTACGTCAGCAGGGCTATGCGCAGGCGATGGGCACTGCCGGCCTCGCGACGCCAGACAATTGGCGTGCCTATGGTTCGCCGGACTTGCAGGGCGGGGAGTCTGCAATGATCGAATTGCTGAGCCGTAACCTGCACTTGAGCGCCGTGTTCGCCTACAATGACGCCATGGCTGCCGGTGCCATGGCGGTGTTGAAAGAAAACGGTATCACAGTACCGCAAAATTTCTCGCTGGTGGGGTTCGATGACATTCCTATCGCGCGCTATACCAGCCCGAAACTCACCACGGTACGCTATCCCATTGTTACCATGGCGACTTTGGCGACTGAACTGGCCCTGCAGGGAGCAGCAGGCCAGCTGGAGACTCAGGCCCGTCATTTGTTCATGCCTACCCTGGTGCGCCGCCATTCTGTTGCCCCTTGGCAAAGTGAGGCGACGGTCACTCTCTGAACATTTAATCTTGTGTAACCGTTTTCAATTTGTGAGAAAATTCACAGATTATTAACATCACGCCGTCTATGCTCTAGGCGTTTTCCAGCGTAAAGGCACTTGCCGCTGCTGTTTTATCTCACGCTGGCGTCCTATTTTTCAGGAATAACATGATTCACGGATGACAGGGAAACTCCCAGGCCCGGTCGTGCACTCACCACCGGTGACCCTTGGCCAAATACTGAGCAAGACCCTACATAAACCGGAGACACACAATGAATAAGAAGGTTTTCACCCTGGCCGCGACGGCCGCAGCCATGATGTTTGGCGCCGCAGCACACGCAGATACCCGTATTGGCGTCACTATTTATAAATACGACGACAACTTTATGTCGGTGGTTCGCAAGGCAATCGAGAAAGACGCCAAGGCCTCTCCGGATGTCACTTTGCTGATGAATGACTCACAGAACGACCAATCCAAACAGAACGACCAGATCGATGTGCTGATTGCCAAAGGCGTAAAAGCGCTGGCGATCAACCTGGTTGACCCGGCAGCTGCCCCGGTGGTTATTGATAAAGCACGCGCAAACGATATCCCGATCGTGTTCTACAACAAAGAGCCTTCACGTAAAGCGCTGGACAGCTATGACAAAGCGTATTACGTGGGAACCGACTCTAAAGAATCCGGCGTGATCCAGGGTCAATTGATTGAGAAGCACTGGAAAGCGAATCCGAACTGGGATCTGAACAAAGATGGTCAGATTCAGTATGTGTTGCTGAAAGGCGAACCAGGCCATCCGGACGCTGAAGCACGCACCACCTACGTGGTGAAAACACTGAATGACGACGGCATTAAGACTCAGCAGCTGCAAATGGATACCGCAATGTGGGACACCGCACAGGCGAAAGACAAGATGGATGCCTGGCTATCTGGCCCTAACGCCAACAAAATTGAAGTGGTTATCGCCAACAACGATGCAATGGCGATGGGTGCGGTAGAAGCGCTGAAGGCACATAACAAATCCAGCATTCCGGTCTTCGGTGTGGATGCGTTGCCTGAAGCACTGGCGATGGTGAAGTCCGGAGCGATGGCGGGGACAGTATTGAACGATGCCGACAATCAGGCTAAAGCCACTTTCGAATTGGCGAAAAACCTGGCTGCGGGCAAACCGGCTGCCGATGGCACCAAATATAAGATCGAAAATAAAGTGGTTCGTATTCCTTACGTTGGTGTAGATAAAGACAACCTGTCTCAGTTTGTCAAATAAGTGCTGAGATAACACACAATGAACCCGTTTGCGGTGCGCTAACCCGCGCCAACACCAGGAAAGCCGCAAACGGGGCATTTATTATTAAAAGACCGACAAGCCAGGTGTATTTATGGCCGACAGCCCACGCGAATTTTTACTGGAAATGACCGATATCAGTAAGTCATTTCCCGGCGTCAAGGCATTGGATAATGTGAATCTGCGTGTTCGTCCGCACTCCATTCATGCGTTAATGGGGGAGAACGGCGCGGGGAAATCGACATTATTAAAATGCCTGTTTGGCATTTATAAAAAAGATGCCGGCAGTATTATTTTTCAGGGCCAGGAAGTTGATTTCAAAAGCTCTAAAGAGGCATTGGAACACGGTGTTTCAATGGTTCATCAAGAGTTAAACCTGGTCTTGCAGCGCACCGTGATGGACAACATGTGGTTGGGGCGTTACCCGACCAAGGGCATGTTTGTCGATCAGGACAAGATGCTGAAAGACACTCAGGCGATATTTGACGAGTTGGATATTGATATTAATCCACGGGATAAAGTGGGGACGTTATCGGTATCGCAAATGCAGATGATCGAAATTGCCAAGGCTTTCTCCTACGACGCTAAAATTGTCATTATGGATGAGCCGACATCGTCACTGACGGAAAAAGAGGTGAATCATTTATTCACCATTATCCGCAAGTTGAAAGAGCGCGGCTGCGGCATTGTTTATATCTCGCACAAGATGGAAGAAATCTTCCAACTGTGCGACGAAATCACCATTCTGCGCGATGGTCAGTGGATCGCCACCCAGCCGCTGGAAGGGCTGGATATGGACAAGATCATCTCAATGATGGTGGGGCGTTCGCTCAGCCAGCGCTTCCCAGACAGGCAGAATACGCCGGGCGAGGTGATCCTGGAGGTGAAGAACCTGACGTCGTTGCGTCAGCCTTCGATTCGCGATGTTTCCTTCGATCTGCATCAGGGGGAAATCCTCGGCATTGCCGGGCTGGTGGGGGCCAAACGTACCGACATAGTGGAAACCCTGTTCGGCATTCGTGAGAAAATCGCTGGCACCATCAAGCTGCACGGCAAAGTCATCAACAACCACAGCGCGAATGAAGCGATAAACCACGGTTTTGCCTTGGTGACGGAAGAGCGTCGTTCCACCGGGATTTACGCCTATCTGGACGTTGGCTTCAACTCGCTGATCTCCAATATCCGCAACTATAAAAATAAAATCGGCCTGCTGGACAACGCGCGAATGAAAAGCGATACCCAGTGGGTGATCGATGCTATGCGGGTTAAAACACCCGGTCATCATACCAATATTGGTTCGCTGTCCGGCGGTAACCAGCAGAAGGTGATCATCGGCCGCTGGCTGCTGACTCAGCCAGAAATATTAATGCTGGATGAACCGACGCGCGGCATCGACGTTGGTGCCAAATTCGAAATTTATCAATTGATGACCGAACTGGCGAAGAAGGGCAAGGGGATCATTATTGTCTCGTCTGAAATGCCGGAGCTTTTGGGAATTACCGACAGAATATTGGTGATGAGTAATGGTCAGGTTGCGGGCATCGTTAATACCAAACAGACCTCGCAAAATGAAATTTTACGTCTCGCATCCCTGCACCTTTAAGGATCAGAATTATGAACGCGCTGAATAAGAAAACTTTGTTCACCTATTTTAAGGAAGGTGGCATTTACGTGGTATTGCTGGTGCTGCTGGCAATTATTATTATCCAGGATCCGACATTCCTCAGTTTAATGAACCTGAGTAACATCCTGACTCAGTCTTCGGTGCGCATCATTATTGCACTGGGCGTAGCGGGGCTGATTGTCACGCAGGGGACTGACCTGTCAGCCGGACGTCAGGTTGGGTTGGCGGCGGTGATTGCGGCGACGTTATTGCAGTCAATGGATAACGTCAATAAAGTGTTCCCGCACATGGAAACCTGGTCGATTCCGCTGGTGATCCTGCTGGTGTGTGCCGTTGGCGCCGTGATCGGCTTGGTTAACGGGTTGATTATTGCTTATCTCAATGTGACACCCTTTATTACTACGCTGGGTACCATGATTATCGTGTACGGCATTAACTCGCTGTATTACGACTCTGTCGGCGCGTCCCCAGTGGCGGGGTTTGATCCCAAGTTCTCGACCTTTGCTCAAGGATTCCTGCGTTTCGGGGACTTTAAGCTGTCGTACATTACCTTCTACGCCATCATTGCGATTATTTTTGTCTGGATCCTGTGGAACAAGACCCGCTTCGGTAAAAATATCTTCGCTATTGGCGGTAACCCAGAGGCGGCAAAGGTGTCAGGCGTGAACGTGCCGCTGAACCTGATCATGATTTATGCGCTGTCCGGCGTATTCTATGCCTTCGGGGGGCTATTGGAAGCGGGCCGTATCGGTAGTGCCACCAACAACCTTGGCTTTATGTATGAGCTGGATGCGATAGCCGCGTGTGTGGTGGGGGGCGTGTCCTTTGCCGGCGGGGTGGGGACGGTGCTGGGGGTGGTGACCGGGGTGATCATCTTCACCGTCATCAACTATGGACTCACCTATATCGGTGTTAACCCTTACTGGCAGTACATCATCAAGGGTGGCATTATTATCTTTGCCGTGGCCTTGGATTCACTGAAGTACGCCAAGAAAAAATAGTCGCGGTTCAGGGATGGAAACGGCCAGCATCTGCTGGCCGTTATTGTTTTGACCGAAGGAATTAAGACTATTTGGCCTTTTGCTTTTCCGCTGCCAGCTTGTGTTCCAGCTCAACCAACTGTTCAGGCGACACCGCCGGATAACCTTGAGCATCTTCAGGTACGGTATGCATGGCGGAAATGGGGATCAGCGGGCCAAGGAAGCGGGGTTCGCGTTTGAGAATGTACAGATCGGTCAGCGCGCCAAGGCGGGCGAAGATCTCGCGAGCACGCACCGTCATCATATCTTTCGGTGAAGGTACCGCATAACACTGCGCCTGGATCCCCATATGCAACGCAATAAACAGCGCACGTTCGCAGTGGAAGCGTTGCGTGATGATAATAAAGTCGTTGGTATCAAACACTTTTCGGGTACGTACGATGGAATCCAGCGTGCGGAACCCTGCATAATCCAACACGATGTCGCTGGGCGCCACGCCTGCTGCAATCAAATCGCGGCGCATGGTCATAGGTTCGTTGTAGCTTTGCTGGGCATTGTCACCGCTCAACAGCAGGTATTTTACCTTACCGCTGTTGTAGGCGTTGATCGCCCCCTGAATGCGGTAGCGGTAATATTGGTTGATTACGCCGGTACGGTAATACTTGGCGGTGCCGAGTACCACACCCACTTGCCGATGGGGCAGACCTTGTAGCTCGTCATAGATGTAAGGCGCGGTTTTCCAGCTGATCCAGCGATCAAGCGCGAGAGCTGAAGCCATCACCAGTGCAGTAATGATGAACAGGCTGATGATCAGGCGTTTCCACATGTTATTGCCTTACGCGCACAGGGGCCAAAAAAGATGGCTCAAGGCTACTTTACCTGACTGGTTGAAGCAAGCTTGTCCCTCTCTCAAGCGCGCATTACGCGGCATTTTTAGGCAATGTTACCCATAAAAAAAGCCCGGTTAACCGGGCTTTATCTGCTTCATCTTTATCAATCAGAATGAGGTGCGCTTGTAGCTGCGATATTGCGGACGCCAGAAGTTGTGTTCGATGGCTTTTGACAGCGCCTCTTCAGAGGTGACGACGGCCATTCCCTGCAGTTGAGCTGCTTTACCGACTTCCATTGCGATGCATTTCGACACGCCCTGAATATCATCGATATCCGGCAATAAGGCACCATGTCCATCGGTCGCTAACGGCGAACATTCAGCCAATGCTCGGCTCGCGGCCATCAACATGGCATCGGTAACGCGGGTGGCGCCGGAGGCCAGAACGCCCAAACCAATCCCCGGGAAGATATAGGAGTTGTTGCACTGGGCGATAGGGAACAGCTGGTCTTTATAGCTCACGGGGGCGAATGGGCTGCCGGTTGCCACTAACGCTGCGCCATCGGTCCAGTTGATGATGTCTTCCGGGCGCGCTTCCACGCGGGAAGTCGGGTTGGACAATGGCATCACGATCGGACGCGAACAATGCTTGTGCATTTCGCGGATCAGCTCTTCGGTGAACAGGCCCGGCTGACCAGACACGCCAATCAGAATGGTTGGCTTGGCGTTACGTACGACATCCAGCAGTGAAATGGCATCGCTTTCTGTCTGCCATTCGACCAGATTTTCGCTTTTTTGCACCAGCTTGCTTTGGAAATCGAGCAGGTTAGGCAGCTTGTCGGTCAGCAGGCCAAAACGGTCGACCATAAAGACGCGCGCGCGGGCTTCATCTTCGCTCAGGCCTTCGGATTTCATCTGCGCGATAATTTGCTCGGCAATACCACAACCGGCGGAACCTGCACCAAGGAAGGTTACGGTTTGATCACGCAGTTGCCTGCCCGCCGCACGGCTGGCGGCGATAAGGCTGCCAAGCGTGACGGCTGCGGTACCCTGAATATCGTCGTTAAAGCAGCAGATTTCGTTGCGGTAGCGGTTCAACAGCGGGGTGGCGTTATTCTGCGCAAAGTCTTCGAACTGCAACAACACATTCGGCCAGCGACGTTTTACGGCCTGAATAAATTCTTCTACGAAAGCGTGGTATTCATCACCAGAAATACGCGGGTGGCGCCAACCCATGTACAGCGGATCATTCAGGCGTTGTGGGTTGTTGGTCCCGACATCCAGCACTACCGGCAGGGTATAGGCGGGGCTGATACCGCCGCAGGCGGTGTACAGAGACAGCTTACCAATAGGAATACCCATGCCGCCGATGCCCTGGTCGCCCAGGCCGAGAATGCGTTCACCGTCGGTGACGACGATCACTTTGACGTTTTGCTTGGTGGCGTTTTGCAGCATGTCATCAATGCGATCGCGGTTCGGGTAGGAAATAAACAGCCCACGCGCACGGCGATAAATATCGGAGAAATGCTCACAAGCTTCACCCACCGTCGGTGTGTAGATGATTGGCATCATCTCACTCAGGTGTGAGTCAAGCAGACGGTAGAACAGGGTTTCGTTGGTGTCCTGAATGTTACGCAGGTAAATGTGCTTATCGCTGTCGTTTTTGAAATCCTGATACTGGCGATAGGCACGTTCTGCTTGTTCTTCAATGGTTTCTACGGCATCAGGCAGTAAGCCTTGCAGGTTAAAATGGCTACGTTCTTCTTCAGTGAAGGCGCTGCCTTTATTCAGCAGCGGGAATTCCAGCAGAATAGGGCCAGCATAAGGGATGTAGAGGGGGCGTTTGCTTTCGTATTCAAGTTCCATGGCTTTTGCTCTTCAACGTATCGGATAACTTTATGGGGTAGATCCTAAAAGATCGGGAAAATATGTACAGCAATTGTTATCGGATCATGAGGTAAATTGGCGCAATTATCGACGATCACGCCCTAATTTAACTAAAGAAAGTGTTTTAAGACGTGAATGCCATTGTAATCGGCTTGCGGGGCTGTTAACAGCGGTGCCAGGCAGCACCGCCAGGAGGCAGGATTAGAACGTGATGCGGCTGACGTCTTGGCAGCCGAGGGCGGCCAGCGTTGCGCGCGTAGCATCCCATTGCGTGAGAATGGCACTTTCCGGTTCAGCCAGCACTGCTCGGCTCACTTTTTGGCAATCGCGGCCGGAGACATTCATCAGAATTAACGCGGCTTGCAGGGGAGGCAGACTTGGGTTGAACGCGGCGTTTTCAGCATAGCGGCCAGTGTAAATGGTACCGTCTTCGGCTTCTAGCGCAACCCCGCTGTGCGCATTGCTGTAGGGCGCATGGCTCTGATTGGCTGCTGCCAGTGCGGCTTTTTCCAGTTCGTGGGTTAGCGTCAGTTGGAAGCCGTGATCGACCCGATCCATCAGCAGTGTGGTGATATCCAGGTCTTTGGGGCCGAAGGCATCTGGCAGATAATCGCCAAGAGTTGCAGGTTCACGGCCAGGCAGGCGGATTTTCAGAGCGGTACCGCTGTTGAGCTCGTTCATAAACTGGCGGCAGTGGCCACAAGGCGTGTAGTTCACCGTGATGGAGACCAGGGCGGTTTCGCCGCGCAGCCAGGCATGGGTTACGGCACACTGTTCGGCATGAATGGTCTGCTGCATCGGCGCGCCACTGAACTCCATATTGGCGCCAAAATAGAGATTGCCGCTCTGTCCGCGGGCAATGGCACCGACATAGAACTTGGAGATCGGGGCTAACGAGCAGGCCGCCGCCAGGGGCAGCAGAGCAAATGCCAGAGCATCATCATCCAGCCCGCAGCGCTGCTTGATTGCATCCACCTGTTCTGCCTTAAGCATGGCCGGAAAATCAGGCGCATCAATATAAGGTAATAGGGCGGATTGCAATGTGGCGGGCAGTTCACCGAAAGCGGTTTGAAAACGCGGGTGCATAGAAACTCTCTCTACAGGTTAACGGGATAACATTCTAGGCAGCTCAGCGTGAATAAAGTGTGATGAAAATCTCTTTATTGATGAAATCAATGCAATGAAATGCATAATTGCGGGACGTATCGCAAGTTTTAAGCCTTTCAACCGAACAGGTGCAGCAACACCGGGAACAGAAACGGCGCCAATAGCGAGGTAATGATCCCGCAGATGACTAACGCAAGTGAGCCGAATGCACCTTCCTGATAGTCCATTTCCGCACAGCGCGCCGTGCCCAGCGCATGTGATGCTGTCCCCATTGCCAACCCACGTGCCGAACGGGTCGTGATGCCTAATATTTTGAACAAGGTATGCCCGAATACGGCGCCGAGAATACCGACGAAGATAACGCAGACGGCGCTGATCGCCGGAATGCCGCCAAGCGATTCTGCGACCGCCATCGCGATGGGCGTCGTGACCGATTTAGGCATGATGGACGCGGCAATCTCCGGTGTGGCCCCCATCCATAATGCGATAGCGCCACCGCTGATCATGGCCGTCATGCTGCCGATAAAACAGACGGCGATGATGGACTTCCAGCGAGCGCGAATCTGGTGCAATTGCTCATAAAGCGGGTAAGCCAGTGCCACTACGGCCGGTTGTAGCAAGTCATTGAGGATTTTACTGCCCTGAAAATAACGCTCATAAGGAATGCCCGTCAGCAATAGCAGGGGAATAATCACCGCCATTGACACCAGTAATGGGTTGAGCAATGGCATATTCAGCCATTGGGCCAGCTTGCGTGCTGCGAAGTAGACCGCTAGCGTCAGCGGCAATGACCACCAGATTTCATGGATCATTTTTCTCCCTCCGCTGCATCAGACTTGCCGACGATGCGGCGTTCTCGATGGAAATAATGTGAGGTATAGCCGACAACGACTAACACCATCAGAGTACTTACGGCGCAAGAGATCACCAGTGGGCCGAGGTGTTCGATAATCTGGTCATAGTATTTCATCACGCCAACACCGATGGGCACGAACAAGAGCACCATATAGCGGATCAACAGATGACAGCCTGGTTTGACCCACTTGGCGGGCATAATCTGTGTGGAAAGCAGGGCGAACAGTAGCAACATACCGATAATGCTGCCGGGAATGGCGATCGGCAACACTGCCGCGAGCGCATTGCCAATAAACAAACAAAGGTAGATAAGGGCGATTGCCCTCAGGTATTTCCAGCACAGAGTGAGTAGCTTGGTCATAACTTAATCCTGTTTAACCGATGCATTCATCATACAATTAAACTGTGACCTTAGCCACAAATCACACCATGAATTCGCTCTATGACGACTATGCCGATTGAGCCGGTTGACAGTCGTCATTAAGCCGCATGCTCATTCTGCACTGACAGCATTATGGGTGTCCAACTGCTGTTTTTGCGCCAGGCGGTGCCCGAGGAAAAAGAATAACAGGCTAAATAACGCGGCGGCTATTAACATCATAAACATCATGTATGGTGCCGTGTAGCTGAGAATAAACCCGCACAGCACCGGATTGATGGCGCCGCCCAATGCACTGAGGTTTTGCACGCCGTAGTAGCTGCCTTTGAGATGCGGCGGCGCGATAAAATCGATAAACATATACTCCACAGGGATCACAATGATTTCCCCCAATGTGAATACCGCCATGGCCGCGATCCAGAGCCAGAGCGATTGCCCTGCCAACCAAAACCCCAGCAGCCCCAGAATGAAAAATAGCGTGCCCAGCGCCAGCCAGCGCAGCATGTTTTCCTGACGCATTCCTCGGCTCAGCACATATTGCAGGGCAATAACGATACAGGCGTTGACGATCATCACTGCGCCAATCACCTGATAGGCGAACTCTGCATTCGAGACGGTAATCAGGTATTGCGACAAATAGCCGGTGAACTGGCCGAAAACGACCGCCCCGAGTGTACTGCCAAGGGTAAAGTAAATCAGCCGACGATCGTTACGCAGGATTTTCAGCGTCTGGCGGAAATTCGGCGGTGCGGTAGGTATCACATCGCTTGCTGGTGGGGAGGGAACGCGCTGTCGGCGCAGGCTAAAATTCAAGGTTGTCACCGTGAGTAAAGCCAACCCGCCGGAAAGGTAGAAAGGTAACAATGGGTTCAGCCCTGCCACCATCACGCCCAGTGATGAACCTACCGCCCAACCCACGTTCACCAGCGTGTAGTTGATGGAAAAGGCTTTGATACGCTGTGCAACCGGCAGCCAGTCGGCAAAACAGGCTTTGATAGTAATGCCCAGTACGGAATAGGCAGTATGCAGGATAGCCAACACCACAATGATGCCACCCGGACGCGGGATCCAAGGGATAGCGAAAAAGCTCAGGGCAAACAGCAGAATGGACGTCAGAATGAGCGTGTTCTTGTTGAATTTATCCACCAGGTAACCGCCGTACAAACTGGCGAAAATACCGATTGCCAGACTGATGCCCAGAATAATCCCGACACTTTTCGGCAGTAGGTGAAAATGCCCGGTAAGATAAATGGTAATGAATGGCAGAGTCACGCCGCGGCCGATGGTTAAGACCAGCGAACTCGCCAGCAGTGCGTTAATCAGTGGTGGGAATCCCTTCATGTCAGACCTGTTCATGCATACAGTTATTAACCCAATAGGGATAACATAGCGTATTTTAACCAACAAAGAAGGGGGGAATAGGCAATTGTGTGAAAAAAGAGGCTACCGGAATAGCCTCAGAGGAATGGGCTCATTGGCCTGTTTTGGCCTGCAACGTGGCGAACCAAGGCTGGATGAAAGCATCGCTGCTGCCCCAGCCCGGAATAATTTTAGCCAAACTGGCGACATTGACAGGACCAGGCTGACTGACCAGGAGTGCCTGCGGGATAGATGCGGCTTTAAATTCGTAGGTTGCCGGCGTCGGTTCGCCGGCAATTTTGTTCGCCACCAAACGTAAGTTGACTGCACCAATGAGCTTGGTATCCACTGCCACGCTGACTTTCCATGGGCTGTTGGCCTCGCGCATCAGTTGCAGATCCTGATTGGATATGTCGATGCTGTAGAGTTTGATTTCGGTGCGGCCGTTTTCTTTCAGCGCTTTATAAGCCCCTTGGCTGAAGGCGTCCCAGGTGCCCCAGATAGCGTCAATCTTGCCTTTCGGGTATTTGGCCAGTACAGCACCCACTTTATTGGCGGTATCCCCTTGTACGTCGGATGAGACAGCACCAATCGATTCCAGCTCATGAATGCCCGGATTTTGTTTCAGCAACTGTTGATAGGCTGCCTGACGGCGCTCCATCGGCGGGAAGCCAGCGACCCAGAGCTTGATAATATTGGCTTTGCCGTTGAAGTCCTTGATCAACTGTCCGAAGGACTCATTCGCCAGCGAGGCGTCATCTTGCTGTGAAACTGTGACGCCAGGAATACTGCCGCTGATATCGGTATCAAATGCGGATACGGCAATGCCTGCTGCGGCAATGCGTTTGACCAGCTCGGTCGAATAAGGCGCACGCCCCTGCGAGAGGATAATACCGTCATATTTCTGGCTGATGGCTTGGTTTACGAAATCTTGGAAACGTGCATCATCACCATTGCTGAGAAAGGTATCGACCTTAAAGCCCAGCTTCCGACCCTCCTGAAGCGTACCGGCGAGAAACTGGGTGGTGTTGTCGTCAGACCCCAAATTACGGATTACCGCAATACGGATCGGTCCCTGATGTTGCGCGATGGCCGCAGGTACTGGCGTGGGTGTTTCTGCCGCGAACAGCGGCAAAACGGTCAGCAGGCCAATGGCCAGCAGCGGGGTCTTTAAGGTTTTCATTATTATTGGCTCCGAAAGCAGGTGAGATCTATCCCGGTAAGACGCTATTTATAGCAGTCTTTCCTTCTGGACGTCTACTTGTAATATCGGAGTCCCGTAACGGGCACTGGCCTTACGGGCAATGGATCTGGCGTTGCCCTTCGCCGAACGAGACGGTGAGGCGTTAACGTGAGGGAATGCAAATAAAAAGGGCCGAGCAAGCTCGACCCTTATGGCAGGAGAAAAGGTGTTATTTCACCTGCATCCCTGGTTGTGCGCCGCTGTCCGGGCTAAGCAGGAAGATCTCTTCTCCACCTGGGCCGGCAGCCATCACCATACCTTCGGAAATACCAAAGCGCATTTTGCGTGGTGCAAGATTGGCAACCATGATGGTCAGGCGGCCTTCAAGCGCTTTGGGTTCTGGGTAAGCGGAGCGAATGCCTGAGAAAATCTGACGCATTTCACCGCCCAGATCCAACTGCAGCTTAAGCAGCTTATCCGAGCCTTCAACAAAGTCGGCACTTTTGATCAGTGCGATACGCATATCAACCTTGGCGAAATCGTCAAAAGTGATCGTATCCTGAATGGGATCGTCAGCCAGCGGACCGGTGACAACTTTAGCCGCCGCCATGTCTTCTTTCGACGCGCTTACCATTTCATTGACTTTGTCCAGATCGATACGGTTGAACAGCGCTTTGAATGGATTGACCTGATGGCTCAGTAACGGCTGCTGAATGCTATCCCAGCTAAGCTCACAGTTGAGGAAAGCTTCGGTACGTTCGCTCAGCGACGGCAGCACTGGCTTCAGGTAGGTCATCAATACACGGAACAGGTTGATGCCCATTGAACAGATGGCTTGTAAGTCGGCATCGCGGCCTTCTTGTTTCGCCACAACCCAGGGTGCCTGCTCATCCACATAACGGTTAGCCAGATCGGCCAACGCCATGATTTCGCGGATTGCCCGGCCAGACTCACGGCTGGCATAGGCGTCGGCAATACTTTGCGCCGCGTCAACGAAGGTTTGGTACAGCGCAGGGTCAGCCAGTTTGTCGGCCAGTTGGCCGCCAAAGCGTTTATTGATAAAGCCAGCGTTGCGAGAAGCCAGGTTCACCACTTTATTGACGATGTCGGCGTTCACGCGCTGCACGAAATCTTCCAGATTCAGGTCGATATCGTCAATGCGTGAAGACAGCTTGGCGGCATAGTAGTAACGCAGGCAATCGGCATCCAGGTGTTGCAGATAGGTACCGGCCTTGATAAAGGTGCCGCGAGACTTGGACATCTTGGCGCCGTTCACCGTCACGTAACCGTGTACGAACAGGTTGGTCGGTTTGCGGAAGTTACTGCCTTCCAGCATTGCTGGCCAGAACAGGCTGTGGAAATAAACGATGTCCTTACCGATAAAGTGGTACAGCTCGGTGGTGGAGTCTTTGCGCCAGAATTCGTCAAAGTCCAGATCGCCACGCTTGTCGCACAGGTTTTTGAATGAGCCCATGTAGCCGATTGGCGCATCCAGCCAGACGTAGAAGTATTTGCCAGGTGCGTCTGGGATCTCAAAGCCGAAATACGGCGCATCGCGTGAAATATCCCACTGTTGCAGACCAAATTCAAACCACTCCTGCATCTTGTTGGCAACCTGTTCTTGCAGCGCACCTGAACGGGTCCAGGCTTGCAGCATGGCGCTGAACTCAGGCAGATCAAAGAAGAAGTGCTCGGAATCGCGTAATACCGGCGTAGCGCCAGAGACCACGGATTTCGGATCGATCAGCTCGGTCGGGCTGTAGGTTGCACCGCAAACTTCACAGTTATCACCGTATTGATCCGGTGATTTGCATTTTGGGCAGGTGCCTTTTACGAAGCGGTCAGGCAGGAACATGCCTTTCTCCGGATCGTACAGCTGAGAAATTGTCCGGTTTTTAATAAAGCCGTTTTCTTTCAGGCGACCATAAATCAGGCTCGACAGCTCACGGTTCTCATCGCTATGGGTTGAATGATAGTTATCATAGCTGATGCCAAAACCGGCGAAATCCTGTTGGTGCTCCTGGCTCATTTCCGCAATCATTTCTTCTGGCTGAATGCCTAACTGCTGAGCTTTCAGCATGATCGGCGTGCCGTGCGCGTCGTCCGCACAGATGAAATGAACCTCGTGGCCGCGCATTCGTTGGTAACGAACCCAGATATCTGCCTGGATGTGCTCGAGCATGTGGCCGAGATGGATGGAACCATTTGCGTACGGTAGCGCGCACGTCACCAATAATTTTTTCGCGACTTGAGCCATAGTGAGAACTTGGTTTCTGTAATGAATAAAAAGGGTCTTCGATGTTACCCGATCGTGTCCGCTACGGCTAGGGCGGTTTCTTTATGCAGAGATGCGTCGGCGGGCGCGCAGTTCTGATATGCTAGACGGGAAGCTATCCATTCAAAATCAAGGAGCCGGGATGAGCGCAAAATCCCCTGAGCAGACTAACCCCGAAGTTCTGCGTGCCCTGGTGACCGGAGTATTGGCCGCCTTTGAACACCCGACGTTAAAAAACAATCTGACTGCGCTGAAGGCCATTCACCATTGCGCGCTGCTGGACAATGTACTGCATATTGAATTGACCATGCCATTCGCCTGGCAGAGCGGTTTCGAGGTGCTGAAGGACACCGTCAGTGCAGAGTTACTGCGCGTGACCGGCGCTGAGGCTGTCGACTGGAAACTGAAGCACGATATCACCACGTTGAAACGTGCGAACGATCAGGCCGGCATCAAAGGCGTGCGTAATATTATTGCTATCAGTTCCGGTAAAGGCGGGGTGGGTAAATCCACTACGGCGGTTAACCTGGCATTAGCGCTGGCAGCGGAAGGGGCCAAAGTCGGTATTTTGGACGCTGACATCTATGGCCCGTCGATCCCGAATATGCTGGGCACTGAAAATGAACGCCCAACGTCACCAGACGGTCAGCACATGGCGCCGATAGTGGCGCATGGCCTGGCAACCAATTCGATTGGTTATCTGGTGACTGACGATAACGCCATGGTCTGGCGTGGGCCTATGGCCAGTAAAGCGCTGATGCAACTGTTGCAGGATACGCTTTGGCCGGATCTGGACTATTTAGTGCTGGATATGCCACCAGGCACCGGCGATATCCAGTTGACGTTGTCGCAGAATATCCCGGTTACCGGGGCTTTAGTGGTGACCACACCGCAGGACATCGCGTTGCTTGACGCTGCTAAAGGTATTGTCATGTTCGAAAAAGTTCACGTGCCGGTTTTGGGCATCGTGGAAAACATGAGCGTGCATATTTGCAGCAATTGCGGTCATCACGAGCCCATCTTTGGGACCGGTGGGGCTGAGAAGCTGGTGAAGAAATATAACAGTCGGCTGTTGGGGCAATTACCGTTGCATATTTCACTGCGCGAAGATTTGGATCGCGGCGAGCCGACGGTGATCAGCCGCCCGGACAGTGAGTTTGCCGAACTGTACCGTCAACTTGCCGGTCGTGTTGCCGCGCAAATGTACTGGCAGGGTGAGGCGATCCCGACGGAGATCTCTTTCCGCGCGCTGTAATCATACCGCTGGCTTAAAAACAAAACCCCGGACAAGTTCCGGGGTTTTGTTTATGGGGCTATAGCCTGTTTGTGCAAATCCGCCCGCGTATACGGGCGCTCTACCTGCGCCAAGACAGTAGCAATATGTTCCAGCAACCCTTGCGTTGGTGCAGGTTGCCGTACTCCCATCAGTGCCATTGGCAAGGCCAATGCCACGACAATCTGCGGTGTAGAGAGCTGAGGGCGAGGCTTGCCGCGCTGCAACCACAAAAATAGCGTACTCGCCAGATAGCCAAGTATCAGGCCGCTCACCACCTCTGAAGGAGAATGTACGTGGATAGCTAACCGTGATAGCCCTATGGTGACAGGCAATACCAGCCCCACAACCAGCGCCATGCTGCGTACTGCATGTGAAAAACGCCCGGTCAGCGTCCAGAGCAGAACCGGCCAGATACTGGCCGCCAACGCGGAGTGGCCGCTAAAGCCAGTAAAGTCATAACTTTTTATCCCAATGCCCCACCCCATGAAAGCGAGCTTGGATACGCACACTACAGCACCGGCGCAGCCGAAGATCAGCGCCCATTGCCAGCCAGCGGTACGGGTCGCACGTGAGGCAACAAGTACGGCAAAAAGAATCAGCGAGCAGGGCAACAGCAACATGCTGTCGCCAAAAAATGTCAAAAAATGCCAGTCCAGCACGTTAGTCTCCGGTGAAATGCAAAATCCTATTTCAAGGATAATCATCAAGCCACGGAGTTTACCCTGTGACGCTGGATTGCCCTAGACGCAATAATCTTAAAACCGATGAATGCCACTTATGGCGAAATAACCAGAGATAGCGCTCCGTTGCCAACAATATAGTCTGGCGCAATGCCCGCTAACTCCCTATAATTGTCGCGTTTTAGTTCCCCTCCTTCACACTACGAAATCAGGTCTTTAATTTTATGACTGACAAGCCGCATCAGTGCGTCATTATTGGTATAGCTGGCGCATCTGCCTCCGGAAAAAGCCTTATCGCCAGTACGTTATATCGTGAACTTCGCGATCAGGTTGGCGATGAACACATCGGCGTGATTCCTGAAGACAGTTACTACAAAGACCAGACTCATCTAACCATGGAAGAACGGGTCAAAACAAACTATGACCACCCGAGTGCCATGGATCACAACCTGCTGTTCCAGCATTTGCAAATGCTGAAATCGGGCAAGGCGATAGAGTTACCGCTGTACAGTTACACTGAACATACACGTAAGAAAGAGACCATTCACCTGGAACCTAAAAAGGTGATTATTCTTGAGGGGATCCTGCTGTTGACGGATATCCGTCTGCGTCAGGAAATGAATTTCTCGATTTTTGTCGATACGCCGCTGGACATTTGCTTGATGCGTCGAATGAAGCGTGACGTGAATGAACGTGGCCGTTCGATGGATTCGGTGATGGCGCAATACCAGAAAACCGTCCGCCCTATGTTCCTGCAGTTTATCGAGCCTTCCAAACAATACGCCGACATTATCGTTCCACGCGGTGGGAAAAACCGTATTGCGATCGACATTCTAAAAGCCAAAATTAGCCAATTCTTTGAGTAATGCTGCTCAATGGCCGGAAACCCCTGGTTTCCGGCCTGCGGGCAACTATTTACGCTGCGGCGTAGACCTTTCGCCCGTTGTGTGGCAATTTTTGTTTTAGTGACACGCCTTGATGGAGATGAAGAGATGAGACTGTGCGACCGTGATATAGAAGCCTGGCTGGATTGTGAAAAACTGGTGATTTCACCGCGTCCGCCGATTGAGCGTATTAACGGGGCCACAGTGGATGTCCGTTTAGGCAATCAGTTCCGTGTGTTCCGCGGTCATACTGCGGCATTTATCGATCTGAGTGGCCCGAAAGACGAGGTCAGCGCTGCGTTGGACCGCGTGATGAGTGATGAGATCGTTCTGCCAGAAGGAGAGGCCTTCTTCCTGCACCCGGGTGAGCTGGCACTGGCAGTGACTTTGGAGTCGGTAACGTTGCCGAACGATCTGGTGGGTTGGCTGGACGGCCGCTCCTCCTTGGCGCGTTTGGGGTTGATGGTTCACGTAACCGCACACCGTATCGATCCGGGCTGGCAGGGCCGCATTGTTCTGGAGTTCTATAATTCGGGTAAGCTGCCGCTGGCATTGCGTCCGGGTATGCTGATCGGTGCGTTAAGCTTTGAACCGTTGTCCGGACCGGCAGCACGTCCTTACAATAGCCGCCAGGATGCAAAATACCGCGATCAACAGGGTGCAGTAGCCAGTCGAATTGACAAGGACTAACCGCGCTGGTGGTCGGGTTAGTGTGGCGCTGACAAGAGGATGGCATGAGAAGATTACTGACGACTTTGGCGATTTTACTGGTGGTGCTGGTGGCCGGAATATCCGCGCTGGTGCTTTTGGTTAATCCGAATGATTTTCGTGCCTATATGGTTACGAAGGTCGAACAAAAGAGCGGTTATCATCTGACATTGGATGGCGATCTGCGCTGGCATATTTGGCCGCAGCTCAGCATTCTTGCAGGGCGCATGACGCTGACCGCACCTGGGGCCAACGCGCCAGTGGTGAGCGCGGATAATATGCGCCTTGACGTTAAATTGCTGCCGTTGTTGTCGCATCAGCTGTTTGTGAAACAGGTAATGCTGAAAAATGCCGTCATCCGCCTTACGCCCGACAGCGAAGAACAAAATCAACCCAATGCACCTATCGCGCCTGCGGGCAATTCTGCAGAGTCGGTAGATACGCCATGGAAGTTTGACATTGATAATCTGAAGGTTGTGGACAGTCTGCTGATCTGGCAGCGTGCCAACAACGAACAAATCAACGTTCGCGATATTAATCTCACCTTGAAGCAAAATGCCAAACGCCAGGCGCAAATGGAACTTTCCAGCCGGGTGAATCGTGATCAACGCGATCTGACTTTCAACATGGTGGCGGATATCGATCTGCAGCAATATCCGCGACGCATTGCGGCCAATATCAGCCAATTCAATTACCAACTTGAAGGTGCGGATATTTTGGCCGGTGGTATCAAGGGTGATGGCAGCGCTCAGATGGTGTACCAACAAATGCCGCAGCAAGTCGCGTTAAGCCAGCTGACCCTCAGCGCCAATGACAGCCAATTCTCGGGCGGGGCCAGCGTGCAGATGGGCGATGTGCCTGCCTATGTGTTGAATTTGACATCCACGGCAGTAGATTTGGACGCACTTTCTGGTTGGCAGTCCAAGTCCAGTTCACAAGAACAGCAAGCACCAGGCACGACATCTGCGCCGGTGATTGCCAATCAAATGGACGATCCACAGCAAAATCTTGAAGTACTGCGTGACTTTAACGCACAGCTTAATTTGAGCGTTGATCAACTCACCTATCGCGGCATGAATATTGTTCATTTATCAACGCAAGCGGAAAACCAGCAGGGTTTGCTGACGGTACATTCACTCTCGGGGCAGCTGGCCGGGGGCGATTTCGCGTTGCCTGGCTCGCTGGATGCACGCCACAGCCGGCCAGTGATCGCCGTGAAGCCGGTAGTGCGGCAGGTTGAGTTGGGCACTGTACTGAAAGCGTTCGACATGCCACAGGTATTAACCGGCAAACTCAGTATGCAAGGGGATTTGACGGGCGATCGCTTGACATCACAGTCGTTTGAGCGGCGTTGGCAAGGAACCGCTCAATTGACAATGCAAGATGCGCAACTGCATGGCCTGAATATTCAGCAGTTGATTCAGCAAGCGGTGGCACGCAACGACAGCAGCGTGAGTGGGCAGAAAGATTACCAACGTTATACCGAAGTGAAGCAACTGTCGGCAAAAGCGAGTTTGAATAGCGGTACGGTAAAATTCACCGAGTTGGGTGCAGATTCGCCATTGTTGAATCTGAGTGGTAGCGGTACGGTGGATATGCCAGGTAAGCAGTGTGATATGGCGCTGAATGTACGAGTAACGGGTGGTTGGCAAGGGCGTAGCGATCTGATCGAACAGCTGCAGAAAACGCCTATCCCGCTCCGTGTTTACGGCCCGTGGAGCCAGCTCAACTACCAGTTACAGGTTGATCAGATACTGCGTAAAACGCTGCAGGACAGGGCGAAAGAGGCGCTGAATAAGTGGGCTGATAAGAACAAGGATTCGCGCGAAGGCCAGGATCTGAAAAAACTGCTTGATAAGCTTTAAAGTCAAAATATGGGGGCAATGCCCCCATATTTTTAACGTTAATGGATGTTAGTCAGATATTTTTCCATATCCTTTCCATACACCGGGGGTTCCTGCTTCTACACATCGCCAACCGTCCCATCCACCTGCGGTTGGGGCGCTATTTACAATTCGGTCACCTTGGTTAAATCTACCGGAGATAGGAGCTGCACTTCCGTGCATAATTCGTACATTGCTTGGAACAGAGATTTTTTGCTCCATTGCAATACTTTCACTTCCAATTATATTATTGGCATAATAAATTCCGTTAGTGCAATCAAATACCATGTTACCTAAGACAGTGCTATTGATAAATGAATGTGATGATTCCTTCATGCCCTGACTCTTCATAAAAGTAACATTTTTTGAAACAGTAACTCCATCAAAATGAGCCCCAAGAGAGGGGGAGGATGAATCAATGACAGACAATGAAGTAATTGCACCACCAAACCATCGCACAGATCCAGATATATTATTTAGGATGACATTTGTTGCTGTTACATTTGAGAATTGATGATTACCACTATAGGACGATATCTTTATTTCATTTGTGCGGCAATTTGATAATGCTAGTGTACCTTTTTTACCCTCTGCAATTGTAGTTATATTCCCACCCAATGAGCGGCCACCGCTCACTGTAGTTACTCCGTATCCTTTAATAAGGATGGCATTTCTAAAACGGGAACCTGCATGCTCTACTATTTGCACATCAGCATTACCTATCTCTAAAAAATCTCTTTGTCCCCATTGTTTAGGTTCCCTTATTTCTGCATGTGTCTGATTAAACATGAGCCCAATACCATTATCTATACGTACATAAGGGCTGCAGTTGTTGTTTTCAATCTGACAGTTATTAAATCTGATCATATTACAAATGTCTTTTCTTATCGTACTTGTCAGAAATAATGCCGGATGAGTGGTCTGCGTATTGTCGGAGATGTTACCAGTAGAGTAGCCACTTTCCTGAATGTTAGTGGCTTCGAACACAGAATCTTGCACTTTATCGAGCCAAAGAGCACACCCGCGAAATGAGTAAATCTGAACATTGTTGGTATATACATAACTTACATTGGTAAGGCGGAATGCACTTAGTGTGAAGTGGTTTCCATTGAAAGATAGATTTTCTATTCTTAGACCCCAGCTGAATTGTTTTTCAGTATTGTACTCAATAAGAATTACATCGGGATCTTTTGGGTCCTCGCTAGGCATAATGATACAATATCTTGTATTGCTTCCTCGGAAGACGCCAGCCCAATTCCCTGGTATCTTCAATACTCCTGGTTTGAGGTATGTTATACCACTTGGAAATACTAGCTCAACTCTGTAGTTGTTTACCACTGATTCTTGGAGAATATTAGAGTTTTTTTCGCCATATTCCGGGGCGCCTATTCTGATCCCTAACCATTCAATTGGCCATATATTTGTCGAAACTGAATCAACTCTTACCCAGCACCAGGTATCATTTACACGGATGACGATTCCGCTTTTTTCTGTCAGATCTTCTGACTGTACCGCATAAAACTCGCCACCACCGGTAGACTTTACATTGTCTTCTGCATAGAAGCTAACTACATCAATTTTTTGGCCGGGAAATTGTGGGGTTATTTTCTTTAAATTATCGATGTCAGGGCAACGACCTATATATTTCGCGCCATCATATTCGGAAAGTTTAGAAGAAAGTAATGATGCGCTATTGTTTGTGACAATTTCACTTTCAACATTATTTGACACAATACTACGAACACCCTCTGCGGCATAAGCTTTCCCCACTAAAATACCAGATGTTCCTGCTATTATGGTTTTAACTAGACCTCTTCGGTTCATATGTATTCCTTAGGTTCGAAGCAATAAGTTAATGGAATCTTCTCAAGAATAACACTAGGTTATTACTTGTAAAATAAAATTTGTTAAATAAGATTTCAGTTTGTGGTTTTTTGTTTGCATGAAGGTTTTCGATTCGTGAGATATGTGAATAATGTTAATTGATTACGTTTTGCATCTCAAATTTTAAAATTTAAAGGTAGGGGGTATTTTATTATTTGATTTGCATCACTTATTGTTTTAGTGATATTTGTAACATTTGGCTTGGATTATTTTAAATAACGCATTTCACTAAACTTTTGGGGTTTTTCCTATGTGGGAACTTGTTGTTGGTACCGTAGTCGCGGCGGGCGTTGGGCGCTATATCATCAAAGGCTACTCTGCGACGGGAGTTCTGATGGTGGGCGGCCTGCTCCTCTTGGCCATCAGTGCCTTGATGGGCAAGAGCCTGTTACCTGCAAGCGCAGTATCTACGGGGTGGCGCACGACGGATATCATCGAGTATGTCAAGATCCTGCTGATGAGCCGCGGTGGCGATCTTGGCATGATGATCATGATGCTGTGCGGGTTTGCGGCTTATATGACACACATTGGTGCTAATGATGTGGTCGTAAAGCTGGCCTCACGTCCCTTGCAGATGATCAACTCCCCCTATCTTCTGATGGTAGCAGCGTATTTTGTCGCTTGCCTGATGTCACTGGCTGTCTCCTCTGCAACCGGTTTGGGCGTGTTGCTGATGGCCACACTATTCCCGCTGATGGTCAACGTGGGGATTAGCCGCGGCGCAGCGGCGGCTATCTGTGCTTCACCGGCTGCCATTATCCTTGCACCTACCTCTGGTGACGTGGTGCTGGCTGCTAAGGCTGCGGAAATGCCGTTGGTCGATTTCGCGTTTAAAACTACCTTACCGATATCCATTGCGGCGATTGTCTGCATGGCCATTGCGCACTTCTTCTGGCAACGCTACCTCGACAAGAAGAACAACGAACAGCACCACATTATGGATGTGAGTGAAATAACTACGCATGCACCGGGGTTTTACGCTGTTTTACCTTTTACACCGATTCTCGGCGTGCTGGTGTTTGACGGCAAGTGGGGGCCGGAACTGCATATCATCACTGTATTGGTGGGGTGCATGTTATTGGCGGCAGTGATTGAGTTCTTGCGCAGCTTCAGTGCCAAACAGGTATTTACCGGTCTTGAAGTGGCCTATCGGGGAATGGCGGACGCTTTTGCCAGTGTGGTGATGCTGTTGGTCGCTGCGGGCGTATTCGCTCAAGGGTTGAGTACCGTTGGATTTATCAGCGGGTTAATCAGTTTGGCACAGTCGTTTGGTACTGGCGGGATTATCATGATGCTGGTGCTGGTGGTGATTACCATGCTGGCGGCAATGACTACCGGTTCGGGAAATGCGCCGTTCTATGCTTTTGTTGAACTGATTCCTAAACTGGCGGCTCAGATGGGGGTAAATCCCGCGTATTTGGTGATCCCCATGCTGCAGGCGTCGAATCTGGGTCGTACGTTGTCACCGGTTTCCGGTGTGGTGGTGGCGGTATCTGGCATGGCGAAAATCTCCCCGTTCGACCTTGTGAAACGTACGTCGGTACCGGTGATTGTTGGGTTGATCGTGGTGATTGTGGCGACGGAGCTGCTGGTACCTCAGCATTTGTAACAGGTGGCCGGGCGATGCCCGGCCCCTGGTTACACCTCGTAGTCAGGCTCTGGTACTGACAGCGGAGTGATCTTCACTTTCAAAATACGATGGCTACTGACTTCCAGTGGTTCAAACAGATAGTCACCAATGCGTAACTGTTCGCCTTCTTGAGGAATACGTTGGCTGTGTTCCATCAGCAAGCCGGCCAACGTGTGGTATTCACGTCTCTCTTCCAGCGAAAGTGGCAGATATAACACCAAATCCTCCAGTGGCATATAACCATTGGCGGTCCAACTGCCGTCAGCATTTTGCTGAATATCATGCCGCGCATCGACCTCTTCACCGGCTTCCGGAAGGTTACCGGCAATGGTTTCCATCACGTCAGTTAGCGTCACAATGCCTTCAACTGAACCGAACTCATCGACGACAAAGGCAAAATGCGTCTGTGCCTGGCGGAATTGCTCCAGCGCGCTCAGCAGGGTTAACTGCTCCGGGAAAATCAGCGGCTGAAGGATTAACGCACGTAAATCGAGCGGAGCCTGAGCCAGTTGCTGTTTCAGTACATCAATAGTATGGATCACCCCGAGCGGTTCATCGCTGGCACTGTTCTCCACCACGACAATGCGCGTATGCTGATTTCTTTCAAGTAGCTGTGTCAGCTTTTCTTGCGGGTCATTCAGCTCAAGATATTCCACATCGTGGCGTGAAGTCATGATGCTGCTTACCGTGCGCTGCGCCATGCCTAACACCCGTTCTATCATATGCCGTTCCTGCCGATTGAAAATCTCACCGTTTTCACTGGTGCTATCGGCCAACAGGTTGGCGGAGTGACTGTCCACTTCCGCTTCCTCGTGTTTACCACTCAACATACGCAATACCGCTTCCGCAGTTCGTTCTCGCAGCGGCCGTACCGTTGACAGAAAACGACGCCGGTTGAACTGGGACAGTTGGTTCAAGGCCTCAATCATCACCGAGAAACCAATGGCGGCATACAGATAACCTTTCGGGATATGGTAGCCAAATCCTTCAGCAACCAGGCTGAAACCAATCATCAACAAGAAGCTTAGGCACAGGATAACAATCGTCGGGTGGGCGTTGACAAAGCGCGTTAGCGGCTTGCTGGCCAGCAGCATCAGCCCGATAGCGATACAGACGGCAATCATCATTACCGCCAGATGATCGACCATGCCGACGGCGGTGATCACCGAATCTAGAGAGAATACGGCATCCAGTACCACGATTTGTGCCACAACCGGCCAGAAACGGGCGCCTTTGCGCGGGCCGTGCTGTTCTTCATCTTTACCCTCCAGCCGTTCGTTCAACTCCATGGTGGCTTTGAACAGCAGGAAGATGCCCCCGACCAACATAATCAGATCGCGGCCGCTGAAAGGGTGCCCAGAGGCAAAGAACAGCGGTTGGGTCAGCGTGGCCAGCCATGAGATAGACGCCAACAGTGCCAAGCGCATCAATAGCGCCAGCAACAGGCCGACGACGCGGGCTTTATCCCTCTGATGTTTTGGTAGTTTTTCCGCCAGAATGGCGATAAAGATAAGGTTGTCTATACCCAGAACGATTTCCAGCACGACCAAAGTGGCCAGGCCGGCCCAAATTGTTGGATCTGCGATCCATTCCATACGCCCAATTTCACCTGTAAGTTCGACGGCTTATGCCGCAGGGGAATGATGGGTGCTGAGGCGGGAAAATTCAACTTTAAAACAGGGATTAGGGGTGACCTGTTTGAAGTATGATGAGATTAAGCAAAATAATGCATAAAAAATCACTCATTTCGAAAGTGTTCAGGTTGTGATGCTGTAAGGAAAGAGGCGTTTTCTTAATAAGGAGCCTATACGCCCAGACAGGGGACCTGATGCCTGTTGATAAAAACAGCGTAAATATAATTTTTAAAAATCAAGTCGTTATAGATGCTATCGGCTGCTACACTTTGTTCACTTTAACCCTGTAGGTAGTCTTATTCTGAAAAGGATAACCAATAAGTATCTTAGGCTTGTATCGATCGGTTAATAGTATAAGAATCTTAGCCATACAAACATTTACAAGTATCACTATTTGGTTATAAACACGTATTTTTTTGCTTTTATGTGACATCTGCGTCACTTAGCAAAGAGCATGGCCTTGAATTTACATTGAAAAGCGATTGGGCTACCTAGTTGCTTCTTAGAAAATGATGACAGTGCATTGGTAGCTGAGAGCCAAGGGCGGTAGCGTGTCTGCACCACTCTGTTCCCGTTTTCATAAGCGTCCCGGATAAGGCTTAGTTCGGCTACGTTAAAATTATTGATTGTGGATGAAAAACATGCAAAAGAGACTGAAGGCTGTGATCCCCGTAGCTGGCTTGGGAACCCGTATGTTGCCTGCGACAAAAGCCATTCCTAAAGAAATGCTACCGGTTGTCGATAAACCATTGATTCAGTACATTGTTAATGAGTGTGTGGCCGCTGGGATTAAAGATATTGTACTGGTTACTCATTCCTCTAAGAATGCGATTGAGAACCACTTTGATACCTCTTTTGAGCTTGAGGCTGTACTGGAGTCACGTGTTAAGCGCCAGCTTCTCGAAGAAGTACAAACTATCTGCCCGGACGATGTGACGGTGATGCAAGTGCGCCAAGGTCAGGCAAAAGGCTTGGGGCACGCCGTTCTATGCGCTAAACCTATGGTCGGTGATAATCCTTTTGTGGTGTTATTACCGGATGTCTTGTTGGATGATTCGACAGCCGATCTACGTAAAGAGAACCTGGCCAAAATGATCCAACGTTTCACTGAAACTGGCTATAGCCAGGTTATGGTGGAACCGGTACCGGAACAGGATGTTTCGAAATACGGCGTGGTGGACTGTGGTGGTGCGGCACTGTCGGCAGGAGAGAGTACTCCGATGACTGCGGTAGTCGAAAAACCTGCCCGTGAGGAGGCGCCATCCAATCTGGCTGTAGTGGGCCGTTATGTTCTGTCTGCCGATATCTGGCCGTTGTTGGAAAAGACGTTGCCAGGCGCGGGTGATGAAATCCAGCTCACTGATGCGATTGCCATGTTGATGAATGCACAAACCGTAGAGGCTTTTCACATGAGCGGCAAGTCGCATGACTGTGGTGATAAGCTGGGTTATATGAAAGCGTTTGTGCAATATGGCTTGCGTCATGCCTCCGAGGGTGAAGATTTTACCCAATGGTTGAAGCAGACATTAAATAGCAAGTAACGGTTGCGGCTGAATATACGATCATAATATTGAAAGAGGATTATCATGAGTAAGTTGAAAGCTGTCATTCCTGTTGCAGGCTTGGGTATGCGCATGCTGCCGGCAACCAAGGCTATTCCAAAAGAAATGTTGCCGATCGTCGATAAGCCGTTGATTCAATATATTGTTAATGAGTGCGTCGCTGCAGGGATCAAAGAAATCATCCTGGTGACACACTCATCGAAAAACGCGATTGAAAATCACTTTGATACCTCATTCGAGTTGGAAGCGATGCTTGAAGCGCGCGTGAAGCGCCAGTTGCTGGAAGAGGTACAGTCAATTACGCCAAAAGGCGTAACGCTGATGCATATTCGTCAGGGGCAGCCAAAAGGTTTGGGGCATGCGGTGCTTTGTGCCAAACCTTTGGTAGGGGATTCACCCTTTGTGGTCCTGTTGCCGGATGTCTTGCTTGACGACGCAAAAGCAGACTTGAAGAAAGATAATTTGCCACACATGATTTCTCGCTTTGAACAGACGGGGTTGAGCCAGGTATTGGTTCAGGCAGCCGATGAGCATGTGCTGTATGATTACTCGGTAGTTGAATGCGAAGCCAGCAAGCTGCAACCGGGGGAAAGTTCTCGCATGACTGCGATTATCGAAAAACCGGGTCGTGAAGTTCAGTTGAAGTCCAATTATTCAGCTGTAGGACGCTATGTTCTCTCGGCTGATATTTGGCCGATCTTGGAAAAAACAGAGCCAGGAGCGTGGGGACGTATTCAACTCACAGATGCTATTGCTGAATTACTGAAACACAAACCGGTCGAGGCGACAGAGCTGGTGGGGGAGTCGTTTAACTGTGGTGAAAAAATGGGCTACCTGCGGGCGTTTGTGACTTATGGTCTGCGCCACCCTACGCAGGGTAAAGCGTTTCGCGAGTGGGTTGAACAGCTTTCCTTATAAATAAAACTACTGAATTTCTTGAGGGCTGACTAAGTACATACTTAGCTGGTCTTCAACTACGTTTGATTGATGTGCATATAGACTGGCATACTCTTTTGTTTGAGTATTATGCAATAATGCTTTCATCATAAAGCTCATACTAGCAGACCAGAATTCAATGCTTGCTCAATGAATGCGAATTGTCATATGTACCTGAGCAGATAACACACAATTTTCTGAGTGCCCGATAAGCGCGCTGGTCGGCTTGGGACTTAGCACCGCAAACATTTTTACTTTGATAGTGATGATAACTCGATGGCAAAAAAACAATGGAAACTGGTACCACTTTTGGTATCAATTAGTGTGATTAGCGGTTGTACAATCGTCCCAGGATCTCATCTTTCAACCAGTGGAAAAGACGTTGTCAAGCAACAGGATAGCGACTTTGATATTGATAAATTGGTGAACATTTATCCAATGACGCCAAGTTTAGTTGAAAAAATGCGTCCAAAACCGGTGATCGCGCAGGCGAACATATCGCTGGATCGAGAACTACAGAATTATGAATACCGCATCGGCGTTGGTGATGTGTTGATGGTGACAGTTTGGGATCATCCCGAACTGACTACTCCAGCAGGGCAATACCGTAGTGCCAGCGATACAGGTAACTGGGTTAACTCAGATGGTACAATCTTCTATCCCTATATCGGTAAAGTAAAAGTTGCTGGTAAAACGATGGTGCAGGTTCGAAACGAAATATCCACTCGTTTAGCACAGTATATCGAAAGCCCACAAGTAGATGTCAGTATTGCTGCGTTTCGTTCTCAGAAAGTGTATGTAACAGGAGAGGTTGTTGCATCGGGAAAACAGCCGATCACGAACGTGCCATTAACCGTTATGGATGCTATCAATGCCGCAGGCGGTTTAGCCGAGAATGCTGATTGGCGCAATGTGGTACTAACTCACAATGGGAAAGAGCAACGTATCTCTCTGCAAGCTTTGATGCAGCGCGGTGATCTTACGCAAAACCATCTACTTTATCCTGGCGATATTCTGTATATTCCGCGAAATGATGATCTGAAAGTGTTTGTCATGGGGGAAGTCAAGAAACAGACAACGCTGAAAATGGATCGTAGTGGTATGACGTTAACTGAAGCACTGGGGAATGCTGAAGGAATGGACCAAACATTCTCAGATGCTACAGGGGTATTTGTTATTCGGCCATTACATGGAAAAGAAAGCAGCAAATTGGCTAATATTTATCAGTTAAATGCATCTGATGCGGCTGCGATGGTTATGGGAACCGAATTCCATCTTCAACCTTATGATATTGTTTATGTTACCACTGCACCGATCGTCCGCTGGAACCGTGTTATCAGCCAACTGGTACCAACTATTAGTGGTTTCAATGATCTTACTGAAGGGACATTGCGTATTCGCAATTGGCCATAGTATTGGACAGATATGGTATCAAAATGTTTAATTCTATTTTGATTGTATGCGTCGGGAATATCTGTCGCTCTCCTACAGGGGAGCGTTTACTAAAGCAGATGTTGCCTACAAAACGAATAAGCTCGGCGGGATTAGGGGCATTAGTAGGAAAGCCAGCAGATGCCACAGCAACAAAAGTAGCAACTCAACATGGTCTTTCCCTGGAGGGACACCAAGGTACACAGCTGACCGCGGCGATGTGTCGTGAATATGATTTGATTCTAGTAATGGAAAAAGGGCATATCGATGCAGTCTGTCGTTTAGCTCCAGAGGTTAGAGGGAAAACTATGCTCTTTGGCCATTGGATTGAGCAGCGTGAAATTGCTGACCCCTACCGCCAGAGTCAAGAATCGTTTGAGTTTGTGTACCGCCTTCTTGATGAATCTGCCCAGAAATGGGTAAAAGCCTTAAGCCGATAGCTAGCCAGGACTTCCAATGTCAGAAAAGAACAGAGTAAATAATTCAGGAAATGATAAATCAGATGAGATTGATCTGGGACGTATCCTAGGAGATTTGATTGATAACCGTTGGCTTATCATTGGGGTAACTACATTATCCCTGACTTTAGGTATATTGTACTGCTTATTTGCGACGCCAATTTATCGTACTGATGCTATGGTGCAAGTTGAGCAGAACATGGGGAATGCGCTGCTTAACAATATTAATCAGATCTTACCTAGTGGCCAACCTGAGTCGGCACCAGAAATAGAACTATTAAAATCGAGAATGATCCTAAATAAAACCGTAGAGGATCTCAATCTTCGGACCATTGTTGAACAAGAATACTTCCCTATTTTTGGTAAAGGTTTTGCTCGATTAACAAAACAAAATCCCGGCAAGGTAGTGGTCTCAAAATTAGAGCTGCCTGATGCATGGGCTGATGATCCATCTATTATATTAACAGTTGAAAATAATAATAAATTTTCAATTAAGAAGGATGATGAAGAGATTGCTAACGGCAGTGTCGGACATTTGCTCCAGAAGGATGGTGTTACCATTCTAGTGAGTGATATCCAAGCTGCACTAGGTACAAAGTTTAAAGTTTCCAAAGTTAGTGAAATTAAAGCAACCAATGATTTATTAGATAAGTTTGAAGTTGCAGATAAAGGCAAAGATACAGGAGTATTGGGACTGGCATTGACAGGGGAAAACCCTATCCTTATAAAGGACATATTGAACTCCATTTCGAAGAACTACTTGGAGCAAAATATTGTTAGAAAATCAGAAGAAGATGCAAAAAGCTTGGATTTTCTGAAAGATCAGCTACCCAAAATTCGTAATTCGCTAGATGCTGCGGAAAACAAGCTTAATCAATATAGACAGCAGAAAGATTCAGTTGATTTATCTCTTGAGGCTAAATCTGTTTTAGACTCAATAGTTGCTGTTGATTCGCAGCTTAATGAATTAACTTTTAAAGAGGCAGAGATCTCTAAGTTGTATACGAAACAGCATCCATCGTATCGAGCCTTGCTTGAGAAACGCAAAACACTAGAAGATGATCGAGACAGACTGAACAAACGTGTAAGTTCGATGCCGAAAACCCAGCAAGAAATACTGCGTTTAAGCCGGGATGTGAAGTCAGGCCAAGAAGTTTACATGCAATTGATGAATAAAGAGCAAGAGTTAGGTATTTCAAAAGCCAGTACAGTAGGAAATGTACGCATAATTGACAAGGCGGTAACAGAGTTAAAACCGGTACAACCAAGAAGTATCATTATAATTCTATCGAGTATTGTCCTTGGTGGTTTACTTTCTGTCAGTTACGTATTATTACGTTCATTCTTACACCGTGGTATTGAAAGTCCAGAACAACTGGAAGTGTTGGGAATCAATGTGTATGCAAGTGTTCCACTTTCGGAATGGCAGCAAAAGAAAGACCAAGAATTTGTATTAAAAAATAGAGGGAAAAAGCTGAATAGTGATTCAAACTCTCTATTGGCGATTGGCAATCCAGCCGATTTGGCTATTGAGGCGATTCGTAGCTTGAGAACAAGTCTCCATTTTGCGATGATGGAAGCTAAAAATAATGTCTTGATGATATCAGGAGCAAGTCCTGGCATTGGTAAAACATTTATAAGTGCAAACTTGGCAGCGGTGGTTGCCCAAACTGCTCAAAAAGTTTTGTTCATTGATAGTGACATGCGAAAAGGGTACATGCATGAAGTTCTCGGTTTAGAGGCTACGGATGGTTTGTCTGATATCTTATCTGGAAGAATATCGATTTCCTCTGCGGTGAAAAGAACTCAACATGAAGGTTTTGAGTTCATATCCAGAGGGCAAATCCCCCCTAATCCATCTGAATTATTAATGCATAGTCGCTTTTCAGAACTGATGGCATGGGCATCAGAAAATTACGACTTGGTTCTAGTTGATACCCCGCCAATTTTGGCTGTCACGGATGCCGCGATTATCGGTAAACATGCCGGTACGTCTCTGATGGTTGCCCGTTTTGAGTTGAATAGCCCTAAAGAGGTTGAGGTTAGTATCAGGCGCTTCGAGCAAAATGGTATTGACATCAAAGGCGTTATTCTGAACGCAGTGATGAAGAAAGCCTCTAATTATTATAACTATGGATATGATTATTACGAGTATAGCTATAAATCAAAAAGCTAAATAAAGTCATTCCAAAGAGGCAGTTAATAGCCTCTTTGGTTTAGCTTGATTCGAATACGGTTAATATGATTTTAAAATCATGCTGATTTTATTGTTTTCTATTTAATATCATTGGTGTTTTTTTCTTTGTAGATTGTGGGAATAAAACCAACTAGACTCGATGTTCCTTTTTCTATGTGAATTTATTGGTTTGGAAATTTTACTAATGGAACAACATAACTGTTCTTAATGTAATGAAGAATACCTGTACGTAGAATGTTTGTGTGGTGTGTTGAGGTAAGATTCTACTAATAAGGAAAAATATATGAGTTCGCTCGCTTACTCAAAAAAAACGAATTTAATAAAATTATCGCTCGCTTTTTCTGACTTCATCTTCTTTACATTATCGTTGAGCATAGCGGTTTATCTTATTGGTTTCTTCGGTTGGGATATCAACGAATTTATTCCTGAGTCAGAGATGTCGGCGCGTTTCTTGACGCATATCATGCTGGCCTTGCTATGTGTTAGCTGGTTCTGGGTTCGGTTGCGTCACTATACTTACCGCAAGCCGTTCTGGTTTGAACTGAAAGAAATATTCCGTACGTTGCTTATTTTTGCTGTATTGGACTTGGCATTAGTTGCCTTTTCTAAGTGGCAGTTCTCTCGTTATGTTTGGATATTAACTTGGGGAGTTGCATTGTTATTAGTACCACTAGCGCGGGCAATGACCAAGCGGATTCTAAATAAATTAAATCTGTGGAAAAAACACACTATCATTATTGGCTCAGGTAAGAACGCCTGCGATGCGTATGCGGCGTTGCAAAGTGAAGAAGTACTGGGCTTCGCAATCTGTTCGTTCTTTTCAAGTAGCAAGATAGGTGAGAAAACCTTGTTCGGTAAGCCGGTAATTGCGGATGAGGCGGAGCTCTGGAGCCAATGCGATCCTGAAACAACGCAATTCATCGTCGCATTGGAGTTTGAGCAGAATGCATTACGCGATGAATGGCTCAAAAAGTTGGCTAAGCATCACTGCCGCTCGGTTTCTGTGATACCGACTTTGCGCGGTGTTCCTTTATATGGAACAGATATGTCGTTTATTTTCAGCCATGAAGTAATGATCCTTCGGGTCAGCAATCACTTGGCGAAAAGAACATCTCGTTTTTTAAAGCGAGCATTCGATATAGTGGGTTCGGCTGGCATCATCGTCCTGTTATCTCCGGTACTGATCATTTTGAGCTATCTGGTGGGTAGAGATGGTGGGAATGCCATCTATGGACATGAACGCATTGGACGTGATGGTCATAAATTTAAATGCCTGAAATTCCGTTCTATGGTGACCAATTCGCAAGAAGTATTGCAGAATTTGTTGCAAAATGATTCTGAGGCCCGTGAGGAATGGGACAAAGATTTTAAATTGAAAAATGATCCACGCATTACTCGGGTTGGCCAGTTCATCCGGAAAACGAGCCTAGATGAGCTGCCGCAGTTGTTCAATGTATTGCGCGGAGAGATGAGCCTTGTCGGTCCTCGTCCAGTGATTGAGAAAGAACTGGAGCGTTACGCCGGTGATGTCGACTACTATCTTATGGCTAAACCAGGAATGACGGGGTTGTGGCAGGTGAGCGGCAGAAACGATGTCGACTACGACACGCGCGTTTACTTTGACGCGTGGTATGTTAAGAACTGGTCACTGTGGAATGATATCGCTATTCTCTTTAAAACTATCAACGTTGTGTTGAAAAGAGACGGGGCGTATTGATTAAGTATGATTCGCTGTCGCGGGATCACAATAAGAAAACGCTGTTTTTTTCCAGCTATTAGAAATGAGCTTGTTTATGGTGCTTGTGTCAATGCTGAAGAATCTAACTCTTTGAGTTTATCTTTATAGTATAATTCAATGAGGATGTATGTTAAAAGACAAGAATGTTGCCATAATTTTCACCGCATCTATTTTAGGCGGCCACGAATTAATGAGTGTTGCTCATATAAAAAAATTTGTTAAAAAGGGATTTTCCATTTCATGCTATCTACCTAGCGACAATCAAAAGCTGATTGATTTATTAAATGCTACGGGTATTGATTACGAGCTGCATCATGTGCACCATAAAAGAATGGAGATCATTCATTCTTTTTTTAATCCTCTACATTTAATAAAGTCGAGCCTTCTGCTCAAAAAAATAAGCCTATCCCATGATTATATGGTAATCATTCAAGGGGATATTGAGCTTGGTGCTGGTTTCTTAAATAGCGGCCGTTTGTTGGGGGTGGGCAACAGAGTTGTTAGCTACATTCCCTATGCGCACAGCTTCGAGACGATGGGGAGCCGACTGGCGAAGGTTAAGGATTTTCTTGCGCGATTTACGTATAAAAGCTGTAGTAACTATGTGACTATTTGCAATCAGTTTCGACATGAGCTGAAAGCAAAGAATAAAACAGCTGATGTAAGAGTGCTGAGAAATTTTGTTGCGAAACCGGTGCGGAAAGATATTCGTGGTATCGGTTATGAGTTTGTCACGGATCCTGCGAGAGTAAAAATTCTGATGGCAGGAAGAGTGTTCTTTCGGCAGAAAGGCCAGGATATTTTACTTGAGGCGCTTAGAGGTATTAATACCAATGTCGATTTGACAGTAATAGGGGATGGACCCGATCTTGATGAGATGAAGAACAATGCTAACAGGCTGGGGTCGAATATACGCGTTGAGTTTTTAGGCTGGAAAAGTAATGTCTGGGATTTTGCATACGACGTAGACTTTATTGTGATTCCATCAAGTTATGAAGGTGTACCTCTGATCATGCTGGAGGCTCTGAAAAGGAAGGTTCCGGTCATAGCCCCCGCCAGAGACGGTATGTTAGATTATCTCAGCAAGGACAGTTTATATTTTATTGACGATGGCGAATCAGAAGTTGATAAGTTAAGAGAAAAAATAAAACTGTTCATCGTTGAAAGAGTGGACTGATGGTATAGCCGTTAATGACTCAAATGAAATTGCATAATGGGATTAAAATGAAGAAGATTCTTATTGATAATCGGTGGAGTGGCTCGGGAGGGATCGGTACATTTTCAGAACAAATAAATGCTATAAATAATTATTCTGATGCTGGCTTTCAGGGTGAGCCATATAGTCCGTTAGACTGTATTAAAACAACTGCCAGGTTGTTTTCACAAAAGGAACGTGTAATATTTTTCCCTGGTTATATCCCACCGCTATTTTCACGCGAGCCTTATGCCTTTACCATACATGATCTCAATCATATTGACAGGCCTGAAAACTCCAGTTTTTTTAAAAGAGTTTTTTATCGATTTGTCATATTAAACGGTTGTAAGAAAGCTAAGTTTATATTCACCGTCTCCGAGTTTTCAAAGAAAAGAATAGTAGAGTGGTCCGGTGTTGACGCTAGCAAGGTCATCAATGTCGGTAATGGTGTATCGGAGGATTTCACTCCGCTAGGCGATACCATGAATTTTCCTTTTGATTACTTTCTTTGCGTCAGCAATCGCAAGGCTCACAAGAATGAGTTCGGCACTTTGGAAGCCTTTAAGCAGGCTAATCTGCCGGAACATGTCAAACTGCTCTTTACCGGTAAGGCTTCCGTGGAGATCGAACGGAAGATCCTTGAGCTGGGACTCAACAATCGGGTCGTTTTTACTGGCTATATCGAAAGCGACGACCTACCAAAACTTTATCGCGGAGCGCGAGCACTAATTTTCGTTTCGTTCTACGAAGGGTTTGGGCTTCCCGTTGTTGAGGCAATGGCGAGTGGCGTACCGGTGATTACCTCAAACAGTACTTCTCTGGGGGAAGTGGCGGGTGATGCGGCGCAATTGGTCGATCCATCTAACATTGGCGAGATCGCCAGCGTTATGGTGAAGGTTAACCATGATGAAGGGTTGCGCGCACAAATGCGACAGGCTGGCCTGCAACGGGCTAAGAAGTACTCATGGAATATGACGGCTAAACAGGTCGATGAGCAGTTGAATAAGATCCTATAAATGATTATATGAGAGAGCTTGTGTGGTCGATAAAAAGGTAATGGCGAAAAATACCTTCATGTTGTATGGGCGAATGTTATTAATTATGTTTGTAACATTCTATACATCAAGAATGGTTTTGAATACGCTTGGGGTCTATGACTTTGGTTTATATAGCGTTGTTGGTAGCATCATCGTTTTATTTTCGTTTATACAAAACGTTTCGGCACTAGCAACTCAGCGTTTTTTATCTGTCGGCCTTGGCCGAAATGATCATAGATGGACCAATAGCGTATTTAATGTCAGCATTATTGTCCATCTCATTATTTGTGGGGTGCTCATAATTCTAGCTGAAACGGTCGGGTTGTGGTTTTTGCTGCATAAATTGAAGGTGCCTGCTGAGCGTTTGGACGATATCTTTTGGGTGTACCAGATTTCTCTCGTCTCGCTACTTTTTCAGATTATGCAAACACCCTTTATGGCCTCGCTGATCGCCAGCGAAAAAATGGATCTTTTTGCTAAGATAGGTATTTTTGACGCATTCCAGCGCTGGTTGATGGTTTTTCTGTTTACTCTGTTTTATTTCCAAAGTAAAATTATAAGTTACGCATTATTCTTGCTGGTTGGATATATACTGGTTTTTATTGTTTACGTTGTAATATGCACTGGAAAACTCAATATATGCAAAATAAATATAAGGATTAAAGAAAACATCGGCTTGATTAAAGAGATATTCTCTTTTTCAAGCTGGTCTATGATTGGTTCTTTAAGTGTGGTTGGGTTATCTCAAGGTATTGCTTTGCTGACTTATTATTTTGTCGGTGTTATTGCTAATGGCTCCATTTGGCTTGCAGAGCAAATTATGGTTGCCTTCAACCGCATTATTGGTACTTTACAAACAGCTATTAACCCGCAAATAATCAAGCAGTATTCCATCGGAAATAGTAAAGATGTAACAACATTAATCTATCTATCATGCAAACTCACTGCATTTGTGGTGATGATATCTGCAATCCCAGTGTTCATTGATGCTGACTATATCGTCAGTCTCTGGCTCGGTCAGACCCCGCTTTATTTGGAGGGGTTGGTAAAAATAGTTGCCATATATATATTGATTGACTCATTATCTGGACCCTATGTCACTGCCATTTACGCTGTCGGAAAACTGCGGAACTATCAATTTGTCGTGTCGGCTATTATGATGTTTTCGCTGTTGTTGACATTTGTAATTTTTCTCCTCGGCTTTTCCGTTTACGCGGCGGTGTCAGCAAGAATTTTTTGTGCCTTCGTCTTATTGGTTTTTAGAGTTATTTACATAAATAAAACTACAGGGGTAAGTGCCAAACAGTTTCTTTTTGACGTTATGCCGAGACTCGGTTTTGTTGCGTGTGTCTCTATTTTGAGTATGCAGTTTTTGAGTGCTTATTTACCTGACAGGTTCGTAGGCCTGGTTCTATTAACTGTTATAAATTTACTCTTTGTTATGTTTATGTTCTCTTTTGTAGTATTGAAAAATGAAGAGAGAAAACAAATTATGCAATTGATTAAGAATCGTTTTTAAATTATTTATAGGTATTTTTAAGGTGGGAATAATGAGTTCTAAGTATAGTGTTTTGACATATGAAAGTGACATTTACGTTAAAAGAAACTGGATTAATTTGGGCGACTATGTACAAAGTACAGCGGCGAAGCAATTCCTTCCCTCTGTAGATACCTTTATTCCCCGTGATCATATGAACGCCTACCATGGCGATTCGGTAAAGATGATCATGAACGCCTGGTACATGGACTTGCCGGAGAATTTTCCTCCGTCGGATGCTATCAATCCTTTGTATGTCTCAATTCATATCAACTCAACGATAGTTGATAAGATCTTTACACCTGAATCCATCGCTCACTTTAAAAAATTTCAACCTATTGGATGTCGTGATTTCTATACGCGTGACTTGCTGATCTCGAAAGGTATCGATGCGTATTACTCCGGCTGCATGACTCTGACTCTTGGCCAGACCTATAAGCGCGATAATGTCACCGATGATGTTTACTTTATTGACGTCATGTATGACTCTATGACGCTATCGGAACTGGTTCGTCAGCCGTTAAGATTTGGCAAACGCCTGTTAAATGGCCGTGCCTTTGAGTTTGCTCATCGTAGTAAAGTATTGAAAAAACACTTCGATGCGGAATTGCTTAAAAACGCTAAGTTTGAAACGCAAATCATTCCGTACATCTCGGCCGAAGAAGGTTTCAAACTGGCTGATGATTTCCTACGCCGTTTGGCGAACGCCAAGCTGGTCGTGACCTCGCGTATCCATACTGCGTTGCCTTGCCTGGCGATGGGTACTCCGGTAATATTTGTTAACGGTGGTTTTAAAAACAAGATCGACAATTGCCGATTTGACGGGCTGTTTGATTTTTTCAATCGTATTGATGTAGATGCCAACGCAGATTCGACAACTAACTTTGAATTTAATGGTGAGAAGATCGGCATGCAAAGCAAAATATCAAATAAAACTCTACATCATGATTATGCTGAGCAACTTATTGAAAAGTGTCGATCTTTTGCTTGATGCAGTGCGCTTTCATTTTGACCATAAAAATATTTTTGTGCATCAATTTTAAGCGCACTTCGGCTTATGTTAATTATGCCTTGGGATTCATGCATATGGCCCAAGGCACAAACGTATAACTTAATAATTGAAGATACTAATTATTTCTTGGTCGGTGGTACGGCTGCTGTTTATTATTACTGTCTTGAGAGCTTTACCATTGCCAATTCTATGTCGTTATAGTGAAGCGCTATTTCGAAGAGCTTACGGTTTTCCATCTAGATATATTGAAAGATTGCTATATCAATCTGATGACTTCTGCTGGTGGTTATCAACTCGCTTTATAGACGCCACCAGGGTAGTGACTTTGAACGATAATAGCTATTTTTTGAGGGATAACCAGACCATGTTTATCCCAGCCAATACCTCCTATATGTTGACGAATCTATGAATGATCTTACTAGAAGTGCTTAATATTCAATCTGGCTTATACCTACGTGAATATAAAATTGATTATTTTTGAGGTTTTGCCAAAAAGGAAAATATCACGTCAAAAACGTTAACGTATTCTAAATTCAGTAATATTTTTGGAATAATGTAAAGTCGACTCAATTTGCGAAACTGAAATATTGAACCAGCGTGGCGATTGTGTATTGACTCGCATGCCAAGGTTGATCTAATTCAGAAAGAAAAAGAAAAAACATTGCAATTATTGCTCAGCGAATAACTTTACTATATGGGCAATGGTACTATATTGCCCATTCTAACGGCTTTGCTTTAATAGCTCCTTTGAAATAAGAACTTTGATAAAAGGTGTAGATATGTCTCGGGATTTAAGTGTTGGATTGGTTGCCGATTGGTTAGTCACTTATGCGGGGGCCGAGAAGGTTATTGCTGAGTTTATCAGCATTTTCCCAGATTCAGATTTGTATTCAGTGGTTGATTTCCTATCTGATGACAATCGGCAGCTTTTCAAAAATAAAAAAGCAACTACTACGTTTATTCAACATCTTCCTAAGGCCAGAAAGAAATACCAGACATACTTGCCATTAATGCCGATGGCCATTGAACAGTTAGATGTTTCAAAACACGATATCATATTGTCCAGCAGCCATGCGGTGGCGAAAGGTGTGCTAACAGGACCGGATCAGTTACATATCAGCTATGTCCATTCACCGATACGTTATGCATGGGACTTGCAACACCAATACTTGCGTGAAGCAGGTATGGATAGAGGCCTGAAGGGAAACCTAGCTCGCTGGTTGCTGCATAGAATAAGGATGTGGGATTGTCGTACAGCGAACGGTGTTGATCATTTTGTTGCTAACTCGCAATTTATTGCTCGCCGTATTAAGAAAGTTTACGGTCGGGATGCAGATGTGATTTATCCTCCCGTAGATGTCGAACGCTTTACCTTAAATGAAAATAAAGAAGACTATTATTTAACGGCATCGCGGCTAGTGCCTTATAAGAGGATCGACTTGATTGTTGATGCATTTAGTCAGATGCCTAATAAAAAACTCGTTGTAATTGGTGATGGCTCTGAGATGTCAAAAATAAAGTCAAAGGCAACAAGTAATGTAGACATCCTTGGTTATCAATCGAATGTTGTAATGCAGGAACACATGCAGAAAGCCAAGGCTTTTGTGTTCGCTGCAGAGGAGGATTTCGGTATTACACCTGTAGAGGCTCAGGCTTGTGGAACCCCTGTAATTGCTTTTGGTAAAGGTGGAGCTTTAGAGACTATCAGGCCGTATGGTGTCACGGAACCGACAGGGATTTTCTTTGAGCAACAAAATGTAGTTGATATTATAAACGCAGTAAATCAGTTTGAAAATGTAAAAGACACTATTTTGTCTTCTGATTGTCGTAAAAATGCACTCCGTTTCTCACAAGAAAGGTTCCAACACGAGATAGACAGTTATATTAAAGATAAATGGAGCCGTTTCGAAGAGAGGAAAAAAATATTTTATTGATTTAAGATTGAGTATATCTGAGTGTTTTCATATTGTATTTGTTAATGTTAAATTAATTACGGTGATCATTTAGGCAGAACGCCGTAATTAATAATAAAATCATCCGTGAATTTGATTTTTATCTAGTGACTATTTTAAAATTCTAGGTTACTTAAATAGTTAAACTTGTCATTTTTTATGTGGATAAATACTGCGCCACCTACGTTTTTGGTTTTCAACTCCGGGAGATTTTTTTATCAAGGCTGAAAAATAATTAACTGTTATTTCTTATATGTTTTATATTCTTCTCCGAATTTATCAAGATCATGGTTTTTTGTTTCTTGGTTGATTACTTACCTAGAATTTTTAAATTATCTACACCTCTCACCGCTTTAATTAGTTTTTCTGCAGAAGCCTGCCAAGAAAAGCGTTTGATATTTTCATTACCCCTTCGAATTAATTCATTTCTCAGATCATCATCCTTAATAATTATCTCCATTGCTTTTACTATTTCACTCTCATCAAATGGATCAAAATACAGAGCGCTATCACCTAATATTTCAGGGATAGATGCTTTATCTGAGGCTAACACTGGACAGCCGCAAGCTTGTGCTTCTAAAGGTGGAATTCCAAAACCCTCGTAAAAAGAGGGGAATATAAAAGCGAAAGCATTTTGGTAAAGTATGATTAATTCATCGTCTTCAACACGGCCTAAAAACTCTATGTTTTCCATGCCGTTTTCAAGGTTATAATTACTATCTAATTCTCTTTTTAATAAATCGCCAATTATTTTTAGTTTTACCTTTTTACCTTCAGATCTACAATTATTGAACTTTAAAAATGCATCAATCATCCCATGCTGATTTTTATGGAATTTCTCAGATGCAACGAATAAGAAATATACCACAGAGTCTTTACGCCGTTTTGATGTGAATTTTATATCGGCAGCATTGTAAATAACAGATGTGTTCTCTCCTGGATAGCGATAAGTCTTAGTTATTTCTCTTTTAGAGAACTCGCTAACAGTCAAAAGATGCTTGGATGAACTAATCATCATAGGAACTAAAAATCTATAAAATAAAATAAAAGGCTTAGAATAACTTTCAGGGTATCTTAAGTAAGTAATGTCGTGGTGTGTGATGATTTTATTTCTATAGATAATAGGACCTGTGCTTCCTAGATTTACCAATAGCGGTGAACCTCTCTGAGATAGGTACAGTGGAAGTTCAATTTGTTCCCATAGATGCCCATGAGACAATCCTATTTGCTCTACCCTTAATTTTTCGGCAACCGATCTCCTCAGAATTCCCTTTGGACATACAAATACAATGTCATCGTACTTCTTACAAAGTTCTAAGGATATCATCTCAGCAAATCGCTGAACCCCAGTTATTTTTTGCGTCAAAAAACGGGCATTAACGTAAATCATGGCATAGTTCTATTATCTTTTTGATATATAAACCCTAGTCTTACAATACTGCGTCATCTTGCTAGCTTAGTCAAGCGATTAGGAATCATAGCGAGTATGTTTCCTTTAGTAGGAACGTTAAAGTGATGAGCATGGAAACTATTCCATCTAAAACTAATAAAAGCCAGTGTCATCATATTGCCATAGCAGTTTTAATCTTAACTCCTTGATACTTATCATAACAAAAAAAACAAACCTGTTTTAGGTTCATAATAATGCGAAGTGTGCTTCGTTGCTGCATTCATGCTGATAAAAAGTTAAAAAAAAACTCTTACCAGCATATTATGCTGCTGTTGGTTTTTTTTTGGATGTTACCCGTTGTCACATTGACAGCTTGAACCTTTTGGACTTTTCTTACCATGACATGAACTGTGCGATTTGTGAACATGCGTAGCATGGTTTCAAGTACGCTGTGGTTAGTGTTTGCAATTATTTGTTTAGGATTGATTTTTCAATTTTGATATTTTGAGGATATGATTATGGCTTCTCAAGTACTGTATTACCAGAAAGAAGTGGCAGCTATATTATATGCAGTTCTCGGCCAAAGTACTTACACAGGGGCTAACGCTTTTGATAGCGCCGCTGGACAAATTCGTACTGGGCAAATTACTACACAAGATTATATTGGGGGATTGATATCGTCATCTGCGGGGCAGGCATTGTATGCTTCAAAAAGCTCATTGGAGATATTAAAAACTATATATACGCAAGCTTATGGTTCTTCACCGGCGGACGCAGTTCTTCAAAATATATTGAATACTACCTCATTGAATGATGCTGTTTTTAATGCCATTGACGGACTTTTACATTATAAAGGCTTTGATAGCGGCACACTTGCGTCTCAATCTGCGTTAGAGAATCATACTGACGCGATGCTCTATAGCGGTTACGGTTCTGCAGCTTGGAACCAATGGAGCGTTGCGTTATCTTCTCAAGAAGAAGTTGCCTCGGTTTATCTTGCATCTGCATACAGAGGTATTGATGCTGGTGGACTTGGGTATTGGACAAATTATTTGATACAGCCAGGAAAAACATTCCAGCTGTTAATTAAAAATTTACTTAGTTCGTCTGAGTTCCAACAAAAGGGAGCTAATTTAACTGGTGATGCTTTCATTCAGCATGTGTATAACGGTATCTACGGAACGGATGCGAGCGCTGCTGTTTTAGCTGTATATCGAGCATTAGGTACAGATAAGACAGTAATTACACAAGCTATTATTAATGACTTACGCAGTTCTACCGCTACTGATGCTGCTACTGTCACCTCGCAGCATGCTTATGAGTACGCAATTGGTACAAGTCTGGTATATAAAACTGCTGCGGCATTGACGGCAACGGCTTCTGGCGGCAATGCTACGGGGACTATTAATAACGGACTCTCACACCAGATTAGTAATGCAGAAACTGCAGTATTGACTGACGTGCAATTAAACGCTAACGCAGCCAGCGTCGTTAATCTGAAGTTTGCCGATCATCTGGCTAACCTGACTATTAACGGTACCAGTGCAGCGACGGTTAACCTGTCTGACAACGGTGTTAACCCGGGTGTAGATGTTACTGTCAATAACGGCAATATCATATTGAACGCAAGTTCTGGTTCAGACGATGTCGTCGTAACTTCAACGGCAAATATCGCAACGGGTACAGCTAAGTTTAATCTTGGCGCTGGTAACGACAGTTTGCAGTGGGCTGGTAACGGGGTAGCAAACGGTGCCAACACAGTAGCCGCAGCTATCAAAGCTGATGGTGGCTCAGGTATTGACTCCATTTCCGCCAACTTTATCACCAAATCTGTGGTGACTAACCAAAACGCTTTGGGTATTCGTACCAGTGCTGTAACCAGTAACGCTAATAACTTCTCGAATTTCGAGCAGATTGACCTGACGGGTTACATTGGTAAATCTGTTGGTACCCTGATTACCACGCCATTGATTGGTTCACCGACTACGACCAGTGTAACGACGCCGATACATGTCTTCGATTTTGGTTTAACCAATGGGACAGCTACGGTTGAAGGGACAACTGGAGGGACCGTGACTCAAGGTGCTGCGGCGACCAACCTGGGCGCACAGGGCTTTGTTATTTCCGGTTTGGCCAATGCCAGTGTGATTAACGCTGCTGGCGGCACTGCTGCACAATTGGAAGTAAAAGGGGACGCAACCTCTGCGAGTACCTTGAGCTTCACTTTTGTCCAGAATGCGACTGACCATTTCAATATTAACTTTGATGCGGTGAGTTCTGCGAACGTGAATGCGGGTGCTATTAGCTTGAACAGCAGCAGTAGCGCATTGCTGGGTACTGCGTTGGGTACGGTAAATATTGCTTCTGGCGGTACGGGAGCATTTAACAACATTATGTCTCTGGCCGGTACCAATGCACAGGTTCAGACGATCAATGTCACAGGTGACCATGCTCTGAATTTAGCGGTAGGTAGCGGTTTCAGTAATGTGCGTGATATCAATGCGTCCACCAATACCGGTGGCCTGAATCTTGATTCAAGCCATGCGGGTACCGGTGATGGTATCATCGTGCAACTGCTGAATGCTCTGCCATTGAGTGCAGTAACTACTGCGCTGTTAACCCCACTGCTGAATACTCTGGGCTTGAATGGTTACCAACTGACGGTTGAAGGTTCGACAACTGCGGATAGTTTCAACATATTGGGCAATACTACGTTGACTGGCGGTGCAGGTGCAAATACGTACGACCTCAAGTCCAGTAATACCCAGGCAGGCGTTACCATTACTGACTTCAGCACCGCGAAGGATAAGATTGTCGATGCCGCATCTGGTTTGACTCTGTCCAATACCGGGACTGCTGTTGGGGACTATGGTACTCGTTCGGCCGATACTTTAGATGCCTTGTTAGGGTCATTAGTCGGTGGTTTGACTACCGGTGTTGTAGGGCTGCTGGGCGGTATTCTCGGCCTGAGCAACCCGAATTCACTGACCTCTAAAGTTGGTGTGGCGTCGGTGGTGTTCAGCGGTACGGGCAATAATGCTGATTCCTATGTGATTATTGATAACAACAATAACCACACATTGGATGCTAACGACACTGTTGTCTATTTGACAGGTCAAAACCATCAGCAACTGGTAGACAACCTGCATTACGCATGAGTGTAAGCACTGCAGGGTAATAGTTTCTAAAGAAACTGTTATTTATTAAATAATACGGGGAGGATATTCTCCCCGTTTTTTTTAATTTGTGATCAGCATCATTATCTATACGTTATTCCTTTCCTTCGTAATTCCCCTTGTGTTCCTCATGTCTTTTATCTTGTTGTTTTTTCTGATTTTAGTTGGCATCACTTCGCTGGTTTTTTTTCGTGTTATACCTTGCTGATATGTGCTTTCTCTACCTATAGTTAAAAAAAGTATCTGCAGTCTCGAGCATGTTTGGGGAGTCTTCTTTAGGATTTTCTTTATTTTCATTATTTTTTAAGAATTTCCTTAGAGGTAATTGATGCGGATTGGGCTGACAGTGCACATGATGTAAGGGCAGAAAGTGAATCAATTTATACCGCGTAATGAAATTGCGGATGTTATACGGACACGTACCAAAGTCTTTTGGACCGTTGGCATATTCACCGCATTTATTAATTTGTTAATGCTTGTTCCTTCAATCTATATGCTCCAGGTGTATGACCGGGTGCTCCCATCACGCAATGAGATCACGTTGCTGATGTTGACGCTGATTATGCTGGGAATGTTCGGCATGATGGCGTTGCTGGAGTATGTGCGCAGCATGGTGGTGATTCGCATCGGCAGCCAATTGGATATGCGATTAAATACACGGGTTTACACCGCTGCGTATGAGTCTAATCTCAAAAATGGTTCCTCTGACGCAGGGCAAATGCTCGGTGATTTGACCACCGTACGGCAGTTTCTGACGGGCAGCGCGTTATTTGCATTTTTCGATGCACCCTGGTTCCCGATTTATCTGCTGGTGATTTTCCTGTTTAACCCTTGGTTGGGGCTGTTTGCGCTGGTTGGTTCACTGCTGCTGATCGCGCTCGCCGTGGTCAACGAGATGGTATCGAAAAAGCCCCTGGCTGAAGCTAGCAAGCTCTCGATCATGTCCTCAAGCTTGGCTAGCACCAATCTGCGTAATGCCGAAGTGATCGAAGCATTAGGCATGTTGCCGAACTTAAAAGGCCGATGGTTTAACCTGCATCAGCGTTTCTTGAATAGTCAGCGTATTGCCAGTGAGCGCGCTACTACCGTAACCTCAATCACTAAGTTCGTTCGCCTTTCTCTACAGTCTCTCGTGCTGGGGTTGGGCGGCTGGTTGGCGATTGACGGCCACATCACTCCGGGCATGATGATTGCCGGCTCGATTCTGATGGGGCGTACGCTTGCTCCTATCGAGCAGGTCATTAACGTCTGGAAAAGCTGGAGCTCGGCCAAATTATCTTATCAGCGATTGGTAAAATTGCTGGATAAGCACCCACCGCGCGGTATGGGCATGTCCTTGCCACGGCCGGAAGGGATTGTCTCTGTAGAAGGGGTGACGGCCACACCTCCGGGATCGAAGGCGGATGCGGTATTACATAATGTCAGCTTTGCCATTCAACCGGGTGATGTGTTGGGGATTATCGGCCCAAGTGCTTCCGGTAAGTCAACGCTGGCGCGTTTGCTCGTCGGTATCTGGCCGGTTAGCGAGGGTATCGTGCGGCTCGATAATGCCGACATATACCAATGGAACAAAGACGAACTGGGGCCCTATATCGGTTATTTACCGCAGGATATTGAGTTGTTCGGTGGCACTATCGCCGAAAATATCGCGCGGTTTAACGAACTGGACGCAGAAAAGGTCATCGAGGCCGCTAAACTGGCCGGCGTGCATGAGCTGATACTCCGTTTTCCAAACGGTTATGACACGATCATCGGCAGCGGTGGGGCGGGATTATCCGGCGGGCAAAAACAACGTATTGGTTTGGCGCGCGCACTGTATGGCGATCCGTCCCTGGTCGTACTGGACGAGCCTAATTCCAATCTTGATGATGCCGGTGAAAAAGCGCTGAATCAGGCAATACTGTTCCTTAAACAGCGTAATAAAACGGTGATTCTGATTACTCACCGTACCAACTTGCTGTCGATGACCAGCAAGCTATTGCTGTTAGTGAACGGCACCGTCAATGCATTTGGCCCTACGCAGCAGGTGTTGCAAGCGCTGAGCAATGCGCAAAAGGCGCAAACCCCGCAGCAAGCGGTGCGTGCAGTCAATTCCGAGCCGGACGAAGGCAATATCCCAAAAACTCAAATTAATTAAGCTGTGAACTTGCCGGCGGCGCTGAGGCGCTGCCTGCAGTCAAAGGAGTTGGTATGTCTACGCACATTGGCGAGCCGCAAGACTCGTATTCAGAACAAATCCCACAGGATGAGCGGCGCTTTACCCGCATGGGGTGGTTAGTGGTTGGTCTTGGTCTGTTTGGTTTTTTCGCATGGGCAGCATTTGCGCCACTGGATAAAGGGGTCGCGTCACCCGGCTCGGTCACCGTTTCCGGCAATCGCAAAACGGTACAGGCACCGGCCAGCGGTATCATCAAAAACATTGCAGTTAAAGAAGGCGACAAGGTTAAAGCGGGCGAGGTGTTGGTGCAATTGAGTCAGGTACAGGCTCAGGCACAGGTTGATTCTCTTCGCGATCAGTATTACACCACATTGGCCACTGAAGGCCGTCTGCTTGCTGAACGCGACGGTTTAAGTAAGGTCACTTTTTCCCCCGTTTTCGAACAAATCCAGGCTCAGCCACGCGTAGCCGAAATCATCGCATTACAAACGCAGTTATTTTCGTCTCGTCGCCAAGGGCTACAAAGCGAAGTTGATGGCTATAAACAGTCTATGGACGGTATGCGCTTTCAACTGAAAGGCTTGCAGGATTCTCGGGTTAACAAACAGATCCAGCTTTCCAGCCTCCGTGAGCAGATGAACAGCATGAAGCAATTAGCCGCGGACGGTTATTTACCGCGTAACCGCTATCTGGAAGTGCAGCGTCAATTTGCGGAAGTGAACAGCAGCATTGATGAAACCGTCGGACGAATTGGTCAGGTTCAAAAACAGCTGCAGGAGTCTCAGCAACGGATCGATCAGCGGTTTGCCGACTATCAGCGCGAGGTCAGAACCCAACTGGCACAGACTCAGATGGACACCAGCGAGTTCAGAAACAAGCTGGAAATGGCGAATTTTGATCTTGGTAATACGGCTATCACTTCGCCGGTGGATGGCACAGTCGTCGGATTGAATATCTTTACTCAGGGGGGCGTCGTGGGAGCGGGTGACCACCTGATGGACGTTGTACCCAGCCAGGCTACTCTGGTGGTTGATTCTCGCCTTAAGGTAGAGCTGATTGACAAAGTGTACAACGGGTTGCCGGTGGATTTGATGTTTACCGCTTTCAACCAGAACAAGACCCCGAAAATCCCGGGGACGGTGACATTGGTTTCTGCCGACCGATTGGTGGACAAAACCAATGGCGAACCCTATTACCAAATGCAGGTTACCGTTTCCCCAGAGGGCATGAAATTGCTCAGTGGGGAAGACATTAAACCCGGTATGCCTGTTGAGGTCTTTGTGAAGACCGGTTCGCGTTCACTGTTAAGTTATCTGTTTAAACCTATTTTGGATCGCGCTCATACTTCATTAACCGAGGAATAATTTTGATTCAATTTAAACGACAGGTTGCTGGCCTTACTATCAGTACCCTCTTGTTTGCGATATCTGCGCCGGTTCATTCGATAGGGATTATAGACGCATATTCGCTGGCACTTGAGAAAGATCCGACCTTCCGGGCGGCAATAAAAGAGAAAGAAGCGGGAGACGAAAACGAAAACATCGGCAGGGCGGGGCTGCTGCCGAAGGTATCACTTAATTATCAGAACTCACCGAGAAACTGGCAGACGCAGAAGTATCCGTCGAGTGACTTTTTTGGCAATGTGAGCGAAGTGACTCAACGGCAGCAGTACCGCAGTTATTCCAGTTCGGTAACGCTGACGCAGCCGCTGTTCGACTATGAGGCTTATGCGCGCTATAAGGCTGGTGTGGCGCAGACCTTGATGTCTGACGAACGCTACCGCGGCAAGTTTCTGGACTTGGCGGTACGGGTGATCTCTGCCTATGTTGAAGTGGCTTATTCCAAAGACCAAATCGCTTTGGCTTCAGCGCAAAAGGCGGCTTATAAAGAGCAGTTGGCACTGAACGACCGTTTAATGAGTGCAGGGGAAGGCACCATTACTGACGTTTCTGAAACTCAGGCTCGCTATAGCTTGGCAGAAGCCCAGGAGATTGAAGCGCGCGATGCGTTAGATTCGGCTCAGCGTGAGCTCGAGGTCATTATTGGCGTGCCACTTAACCAACTGGATGAGGTACAGGTGTTGCGTCCTGGGAAATTCCAGGTAGCGCCATTGATTCCTTCAAAGTTTGAAGAGTGGCAAAAAATCGCTCTCGAAAATAACCCGATGCTGGCTGCATCACGTCACGGCGTTGATGCAGCGAAGTATGAGGTAGAGCGTAACCGCGCGGGCTTTATGCCGCAGGTGCAGCTTTATGCTTCACACTCGGAAAACGACTCCAGTAGCGATAACACGGTCAACCAGAAGTACCGCACCGACAGTATCGGTGTGCAGGTAAGTATGCCGATCTATGCCGGCGGCGGCGTTTCCGCCTCGACTCGCCAGGCGGCGGCACGATATGGCCAAGCGATGTATGAAATGGATACGCAAGTTGGCAGTACGCTGAACGATCTGCGTAAACAATTCAATCTGTGCATCAGCAGTCGAGCAAAGTTGGCTGCATACGAACTGGCGGTTAAATCAGCGACCACGCAGGTAACTGCAACACGTCAGAGTGTCTTGGCGGGGCAGCGCGTTAACGTTGATGTGCTCAATGCAGAACAACAACTCTACAGCGCCCAGCGTGACTTGGCTTCGGCCAAGTACACCTACATAAAATCCTGGATCACATTGTTGAGCGATTCTGGAACGCTGGATGAAAAGGATGTTAAGCGCGTAGCGCAGTATTTTGCTGCAAATCGCTGAACAGATTGGCTGAAATAGGTTGAATGCTTTGCATGAGTATTTATCTGAAAGAGCAGCTCTGAGCTGCTCTTTTTTGTCCCAATACGTTATGTTAGCAACAAGTAGTGCTCTTCCCATTGCCTTCAACACTGATTTTTCAGTATAGGTTACCAATATATGTATGGGCATGTGTCGGCTTAGGGAAGAGTGCGTTTTAACGCGATTGTAACTTTTTGTGTGTAATTGTATGACTTTTATAATGGTGGGTCAGCAGTCTCTAAGCAGTACTCTCATTTATAAGACAGATGACTGGGTAAAGGGTTAACAATGTCAAAACTAATTCCTGTGGTTATGGCCGGTGGTACTGGCAGTCGCTTATGGCCACTTTCACGTGAGTCATTCCCCAAACAATTTTTATCTATCGACGACAGCGGATTTAGCTTGTTGCAGCAGACCCTACAGCGTTTGTCTGGGCTGGAGGGTGTACAGGTTGCAGCGCCTTTGGTGATCTGCAATGAAAATCATCGGTTTTTGGTTGCGGAACAACTGCGTGAAATTGATCAACTGGCGACCAACATTATTCTAGAGCCTGTGGGACGCAATACTGCTCCTGCTGTAGCGTTGGCTGCACATCTGGCCGCAGAAGAAGACGATGACAGCATACTGCTGGTATTGGCCGCCGATCATTTGATTAAAAAGGTGGAAAACTTCCACTCGGCAATAAAAACGGCTGTTCAGCATGCTACCGAAAACAGCTTGGTGACCTTTGGTATTATTCCTGGGCATCCAGAAACGGGTTATGGCTATATCAAGCGTGGCAGTGAGCTTTCTGGCGAATGCTTTAAAGTCGACGCTTTTGTGGAGAAGCCTTGTCTGGAAAAAGCCATTGAATATCTGGCGAGCGGTGAATTCAGTTGGAACAGTGGCATGTTTATGTTTAAAACGGCCAAGTTCCTGCAAGAGTTGGAGCAGTTCAGCCCCGAAATTTTCGCTACAACGCAGCAGTCTGTGGTCGACAGCCAACGTGATATGAACTTTATCCGTGTTGATCAGGAGATATTTAAGCATTGCCCAAGTGATTCTATCGATTACGCAGTGATGGAAAAAACGCGAGATGCTGTGGTGATCCCGATTGATGCCGGCTGGAGCGATGTAGGTTCATGGTCATCTCTGTGGGAAGTCTCTGAAAAAGATGAATTAGGGAATGTGAACGTCGGTGAGATTATTTCCATTGATTCAAACAATAACTATATTTCATCCGATGCTGCGTTAGTTGCTACCATCGGTTTAGACGACCTGATAGTGATCAACACCAATGATGCGTTGCTGATCTCGACTAAGGACAGAGTTCAGGACGTTAAGAAAGTGGTTGATGAGCTAAAAAAACGCAATCTTCATCACTTCCGGCAACATTCCTCCTCCTATCGCCCCTGGGGTAAGATTTGTGATATCGACAGCGGTGAGCACTTCCAGGTAAAAAAAATCATTGTTCGCCCTGGAGAAGGGCTTTCTGTCCAACGTCATCTTCATCGTGCGGAACACTGGGTGGTCGTCAGCGGTACAGCAAAAGTGAATGTTGATGATAAAGCGTTCTTTTTATCAGAAAATCAATCCACCTTCATACCTGCAGGCAGTGTCCATACACTGGAAAATCCAGGGAAAATCGATCTCGAGATCATCGAGGTCAGATCAGGGTTTTACCTGGAAGAAGATGATATTGAGCGTTTGCACGATCGGTACGGCAGAGTCTAATTAAAGGGTTCGGTGATGGAAAAGTTAACGTGTTTTAAAGCTTATGATGTTCGCGGTAAATTAGGTGAAGAATTGAATGATGATATTGCCTACCGTATCGGTCGTGCTTATGGCGAGTTCCTAAAGCCAAAGAGCATTGTGCTGGGTAGCGATGTGCGCCTGACCAGTGAAAGCCTGAAGTTATCCTTGGCAAAAGGGTTACAAGATGCGGGTACCGACGTTATCGACATTGGCATGACTGGGACTGAAGAGGTGTACTTTGCCACTTCACATCTGAAGGCCGATGGCGGCGTTGAAGTCACTGCCAGCCATAACCCGATCGACTACAACGGAATGAAATTGGTTCGCGAAGGTTCGCGCCCTATCAGTGGCGATACTGGTCTGCGCGCTATACAAGAGTTAGCGGAAAACAACCAATTCCCGGCCCCTTCTGCAGTGCGTGGCAGCTATATTCGCCAGGACGTGCTTGGTGCATATGTAGAACACATACTTTCATACGTTGATGTAAAAAACTTCAAACCGTTGAAACTGGTGATCAACTCAGGTAATGGTGCAGCCGGTCATGTGATCGACGCCATTGAAACATCCCTTAAGGCTATGAACGCCCCGTTGGAGTTTATCAAAGTTCATCATCAACCCGACGGTAGATTCCCCAATGGTATTCCCAATCCATTGCTGCCTGAGTGCCGTGCAGATACCGCCAATGCGGTGCGCGAACACGGTGCGGATATGGGGATCGCTTTTGATGGTGACTTTGACCGTTGTTTCCTGTTTGACGAAAAAGGTGACTTTATCGAGGGATACTATATCGTCGGCCTGCTGGCGGAAGCTTTCCTGCAAAAACAACCAGGCGCAAAAATTATTCACGATCCGCGCCTGAGCTGGAACACGATTGATGTGGTGAGCGGGGCTGGCGGTGTGCCGGTAATGTCAAAAACCGGGCATGCTTTTATTAAAGAGCGTATGCGCTCGGAAGATGCCATCTACGGTGGTGAGATGAGCGCCCACCACTATTTCCGCGATTTTGCCTATTGCGATAGCGGCATGATCCCATGGTTGCTGGTCGCTGAATTGGTCAGTGTGAAAGGCCAAACGTTGGGGCAACTGGTGCAGGATCGTATTGCTGCTTACCCATCCTCCGGCGAGATCAACATCAAGTTGACTCAACCTGCGGCGTCTATTGAAAGCGTCAAACAGCATTATTTGGCGCAGGGCGGTGAGGCAGATTATACCGATGGTATCAGCATGGAGTTTGCCGACTGGCGTTTCAACCTGCGTTCATCCAACACTGAACCGGTAGTCCGGCTCAATGTTGAGTCACGTGCTAACGTTGCCTTGATGAAAGAAAAAACAGAAGAAATCCTGGCGTTGTTGTCTCGTTAACAGTGTCGTGGTCATTTGCTTCAAACAGGGCTGCTTGGCAGCCCTGTTTTTTGTTTTGAAGTAATTTTCTTGGACCCAATGTTTTATGGTTTTTTTCTGAAGAAGATTAAAAATTTCTAACTTTAGCGCTTTAGGTGCGCGTAAGGAGTTGTTGATGGCAGTTTTAGTCACCGGCGGTGCCGGATATATTGGATCTCATACCGTCTTGGCCTTACTGGAGCGTGGCGAAAATGTCGTTGTGCTGGATAACCTGTCGAACTCGTCAGAGGAGTCATTGCATCGCGTCGAACAGCTGGTGGGCAAAGCAGCCACTTTCTATCAAGGTGACATCCTGGATGGAGAATGCCTGCGTCGTATTTTTGATACCCATGGTATTTCTTCGGTGATCCATTTTGCTGGCTTGAAGGCCGTCGGTGAGTCAACCCGCAAGCCGTTGGAGTATTATCAGAACAACGTTGCCGGGACTTTGGTATTGCTGGATGAAATGCGACGGGCCGGTGTACATCAATTTATCTTCAGCTCTTCAGCGACGGTATATGGTGCGAACTCCCCAGTTCCCTATGTAGAAACCACGCCAATCGGTGGTACCACGAGCCCTTACGGCACTTCAAAGTTGATGGTTGAGCAAATTCTGCAGGATTTCGCCAAAGCGGAGCCGGAGTTTTCCATAATCGCTTTGCGTTACTTCAATCCGGTAGGTGCACACGAATCTGGTTTGATTGGTGAAGATCCCAACGGTATTCCAAACAACTTGTTGCCTTATATCTCTCAGGTAGCGATTGGCAAGCTTGAGAAGCTGGGCATTTTTGGTGGGGATTATCCAACGGAAGATGGCACCGGGGAGCGTGATTACATCCACGTGATGGATCTGGCAGAAGGCCACCTGATGGCCATGGATTACCTGAAGAAAGTCGAGGGTTTTAAAGCTTACAACCTGGGCGCGGGGATAGGGCACTCGGTATTGGCGATGGTGCATGCTTTTGAAAAAGCATCTGGGAAGGAAATACCTTATCAAATATTACCGCGCCGTGACGGCGACCTACCTGCATTTTGGGCTGATGCGAATCTTGCACGCCGTGAACTGGGGTGGGAAGTTCGGCGTGGCATTGATGAAATGATGCGAGATACCTGGAACTGGCAGAAGAACAACCCGCAGGGTTACCGGAAGTAATACAGATGGATGGTGGGTGTGCGCTCTAGAAGTAGTGGTTCGTAACTCATCGCTAAATTGGTAAATATTACAGCATAATATGTAACCATATACGCTGCCTAAATTTCGGTTTTGGTGGCGATTAAAAATTAAAGTAAATGAAAAACATGCGGTTAAGATTGATTTTGTTCAGAGGAGTGCAACCGCTATGCATTTTTTTTACGTTACGATATCGGATGTTTTTGCAAATTGTGCTAGTCTCACAGGCCTTCGTAGACCCTATATTATTTCTGTCATACGTATGCGAGTTTGTTTAAGGTTCATTCATAAATGCCTTAACAGTGGTGTGTAAACTCAGTGAAAGCGTACGTTCATAAGCATAATTCGAGGTCTCTGGGTAAAGTTTTTGTGGGCAGGTTCCTAATGAGAGTAATTGAGACACAGGTCGCAGGTGTAAAGCTGATTGAACCCAAGGTTTTCGGCGATCACCGCGGTTTCTTCATGGAAACATTTCAAAAGAGTCGGTATCAGGAGTTGCTCGGTATTGATGCCGAGTTTGTACAGGACAATCATTCCCGATCTTCGCAAGGTGTCTTGCGCGGATTGCATTTTCAGACTGCTAAACCGCAAGGCAAGTTAGTACGCTGTGTTCGTGGTGAAGTCTTTGATGTGGTTGTTGATATCCGCTCTGATTCGCCAACCTTCAAAAAATGGGTTGGGGTTTACCTGTCAGAAGAAAACAAAAACCAGCTTTGGGTTCCGCCAGGACTTGCACATGGTTTCGTTGTCATTTCAGAATCTGCTGATTTTGAATATAAATGTACCGATTACTATGATCCAAGTAATGAAGGTTGCCTGCTTTGGAACGATCCAGAAGTCGGTGTAGATTGGCCAGTCAGCGATCCATTGCTGTCGCCGAAGGATCTGCAGGGAAAACTGTTTAGAGAGCTTTTCTGATGCGTGTACTTTTGACCGGGGCTGCAGGGCAGTTGGGACGTTGTTTTATTGACCGGCTTCCTGCTGATTGGACCCTAATGGCAGCAGATAGCCAGAAATTAGATATCACCGATGCTACAGCAGTATTTGCTGCCGTCACACAGTTCAAGCCGGATGCTATCGTCAATGCTGCTGCCTATACTGCGGTAGACAAAGCGGAATCGGAACCCGAGAAAGCTAAAGCGATTAATGCGGAAGGACCCGGTTTTTTGGCAGCAGCAGCAGCAAAGCTGGACATTCCATTCGTACATATTTCAACCGACTATGTTTTTGATGGTACTGCATCAGATCCTTACTGTGAAAATACCCCATGCTCACCAAAAAGCGTCTATGGTCAAACCAAACTTGACGGTGAACTTGCAGCGTTGAAAGCTAACCCGAAAACTATAGTGATCAGAACAGCTTGGGTCTTTAGCGAATACGGCAACAACTTTGTGAAAACGATGTTGCGGGTCGGCGCGCAGCGAGGCGAACTCGGTGTGGTGAGCGATCAGTATGGTTGCCCAACCTATGCCGGCGACATTGCAGCAGCAATTATTGCAATGCTGTCAAAATCGCAATTGTCTTATGGTGTTTATCATTTTTGCGGTGATACCGCAGTTTCTTGGTTTGATTTCGCACAAACTATCTTCGAAGAAGCTCAAGCTTGTGAGTTGTACCCACACCAGGTGAAAGTTAATCCGATTGCCAGTCATGAGTATCCAACACCAGCGTCCCGACCAGCGTACTCGATTCTCAGTACTGACAAGATATGTGCTTTGAACCTCAGGCCAAGCCCGTGGAAACAACAGCTTAAAACAGTGCTACAGAAGATATTATCACAGTAATGAGCCTTCAATTGGATTAGATTAAAGGGGATAATGTTATCCCCTTTGATGTTTCTGCGAGAGGTAAAACGCCAGCTTTTCGCATAGATCGACATTGAGTCTTATAACCACCCTTATAGCATGAATTTTCGGTCATAATGGGTTGAGGAATTAGATACAGCATGGCTGTTGAACAAGAAAGATTTCAGATAGTTGCATCGATCGTTTTATTTAACCACAGCTATGAGCAAGTGGAGGAGACGCTGACCTCACTCCTTAACGAGCAATGCGTTGGAAAAATTGTCCTCGTCAACAACGGTGGCGCTGATTGGGCAGCTTCTTTGGGCAATGATCGAATAGATTACATCCATTCTACGATTAACGGTGGCTTTGGGCATGCTCATAATCTGTGCATGCGCAGTTACCTCGATCGTTGCGACTATTTCCTTATCTGTAATCCTGATATCAGCTTTGAAGCTGGTGCTTTAGCGCGCTTATATAACTTTGCTCATAAAGAGGGGCATAAGTTTGTTTCCCCACGTATACGCTACAGCGATGGGCGCTTCCAACATAGCTGCAGGCTATTACCTACGCCGGCTAACCTCTTCCTAAGACGTTTTCTGCCTAAATGGGGCAGTAAAATGGACGTTGCTTACGAATTACATCAGGCCGACTATCAGCAAACCTTTGCTGTTCCTTCAGTTTCCGGTTGTTTCATGCTGTTGAAATCAACACTCTTGGAACAGTTGGGTGGATTCGATGAAAGATATTTTATGTATATGGAAGATGTGGACCTTTGTCGACGCGCGTTGAAGTTGACGGATATTGTTTATTTTTCGGGAACGACAATCACACATGTGTTCGGGAAAGGTTCTTATAAGAGTTTGACTTTGTTGGGATATCATATGCGTTCAGCAATATTGTATTTCAACAAATGGGGATGGATTTTTGACCGTGAACGCAGTCACTACAATCAAAAGTACTTAAAGACGATTCCGATAACCTCTTTGCGTGATGGCCTCTAAGTCTTGGTTGTTACGTCTGATTGAATCTAAGGTATTGATTATGTTTATTTATATCGATTATAGCGTCATTGCGTGCGTTGTTGGCGAAGCCTCGGAGGTTGGTAAATGAATAACCCTCATAAAAAAGCGCCTTTAACTCCGTTCGCATTGGTACGCACTTTGTGGGGTTTTAAGTCGCTAATTTTACAAATGACCAAGAGAGAGGTAGTTGGCCGTTATAAAGGCTCTACGATGGGGCTGGCTTGGTCTTTTTTGAATCCGTTATTTATGTTGATTGTTTATACATTTGTATTTTCAGTAGTTTTTAAAGCTCGTTGGTCAGTTGGGGGCGATGAGAGCCGTACACAATTTGCCGTCATACTGTTTGTTGGCATGATTGTCCATGGTTTCTTTGCCGAAGTGATAAATCGCGCACCACAAATCATTCTGGGTAACACTAACTACGTTAAAAAAGTGGTTTTCCCCTTGGAAACCTTGCCGGTGATTGGGCTCTGTGCCGCGCTTTTTCATACGTTGATAAGCTTGGTGGTTTTACTGTGTGCCTTTTTCATGTTTAACGGTTTTCTGCATTGGACGGCGGTATTTATCCCGTTGGTATTTTTACCATTAGTTATTTTTTGTCTCGGATTAGGCTGGATATTGGCTTCGCTCGGTGTCTTTATCCGTGATGTTGGTCAGACTACAGTGATTATTACCACAGTAATGATGTTTTTATCGCCGGTTTTCTTCCCGATTACTGCCTTGCCGGAAAAGTACCGAATCTGGATCATGCTTAATCCGCTGACTTTCATTATCGAACAGGCCCGTAGCGTATTGATTTGGGGTCGTTTGCCTGATTGGCAAGGGCTGGCGGTATATACGGTTGCCGCCGCCGTAGTGGCATGGCTGGGCTATGTATTCTTCCAGAAAACCAGAAAGGGGTTTGCAGATGTCCTCTAACGAAATTGCTATAGAAGTCAAAGGATTAAGCAAATGCTATCAAATTTACGATCGTCCACGAGATCGTTTAAAGCAATTCTTTGCTCCTAAACTTCAGCGAGCTGTGCGCCGCGATTCCCGACGTTATTTTCGCGAGTTTTGGGCGTTGAGAGATGTCTCTTTCAGCATAAAAAAAGGCGAAACTGTTGGCATTATCGGCCGAAATGGCGCCGGAAAATCAACCCTGTTGCAGATGATTTGTGGCACGTTGACCCCAACTGATGGGGAGATTCAGGTGAACGGTCGCATCGCTGCTCTGCTTGAGTTGGGGGCTGGATTTAATCCGGAGTTCACGGGTCGTGACAACGTTTATCTCAACGGTTCCGTTTTAGGATTCTCGCGTGAACAGATTGATGCACGCTTTCAAGAGATCATTGATTTTGCAGATATTGGCGAATTTATTGATCAGCCGGTAAAAACCTATTCCAGCGGGATGTATGTCCGTTTGGCGTTTGCCGTTCAGGCCTGTGTTGAACCGGAAATATTGATTGTCGATGAGGCGCTAGCTGTAGGTGATATCGGGTTCCAGTATAAGTGCTATAAACGTATGGAAGCCCTGCGTGCCAAGGGGGTGACTATTATTATGGTTACCCATTCCACCGGCAGCATTCTAGAGTATGCCGATCGTTGTCTGGTCATGAATAATGGGCAACTAGTAGGGGACACCAATGATGTATTGGCGGCGGTTCTTGCTTATGAAAAAGGTATGTTGCTGACCCAGGCTCCCCCTAAAGAAAGACGTCAGCATGCCGACAGTTCTGCTGTTAAGGACGTGGTTACGCTTCAGGCTATTCAGTCAGAACAGATCAACGTTGAAATAGGGGAAAAGCGCTTTGGTACCGGACGGGCTATTATCGAAAGTTTACAAATCTATAAGTCAGACGGTACTCCGCTTTCAGACAAACCGTTGGTTCGTGCTGGTGAAGAGCTGACTTTTGACTACACGCTATTGTCTTCAGAGGTCATTGAAGACATCGCGCTTGGCGTTTCAATTTCTAAAGCGCAGGGCGGAGATATTTGGGGTGATAGTAATATTGGTGCTGGAGTTCCAATCACCCTAAAACCGGGTGAGCAACACATCGTGTATAAAGTCAAGTTACCGATAAATTCTGGTGACTATTTGGTGCACTGTGGGCTGGCGCGGGTTGGTAAAGGGGAGCGGGAAGAGCTTGATCAGCGTCGTCCAATGATGAGGTTGAAGTTCTGGTCGTCGCGTGAGTTGGGTGGTGTCATTCATGCTCCGGTACAAATTTCGCTGGAAGAGGAGTAACGCTATGCTGGCCGTTTTTTTACCGCCTTACTCTTTTCGAGGTACCAAAGCGCCTTACCTGTGGGTGTTTTATCGCCTACTGAGTACGTTGAATGAAAAAAGCCTCTTTATTACTGGTAGTGATTATTTACGCGATCCGCTCGAGCTGCGTGAACAAGGGCGTTGGGAGTTTGACATCCCTACGATGCGTAACCTAGGCTATTCGCTGCCAGATCTCGATACCTTCAAGCAGCATGAATTCAGCATGCTTGATGATGGTCTATTTACTCGTTTACTGAACGATTATCACCATAATCCAATGGCGGTATTCCAAGCATTCCTGACGCAAAGTATTCCTGAACTGGAGTCGGAGCTGCGTAAAGTATTACTGGCGAAAAAAGACTTAGGAATCAAAGCTGTACTTAGTATCTGCAACTGCCCGTCGCTGGAGAATATTGCGCGGGAATTGTCGATCCCAGTGATTCACTTTGAGGTTGGTCCTCTACGTGCTCCTATGTACTTGGGGACGGGCTATATTGATTTCAGTGGCGTGAATGGCAATACTGAGGCGCATTCGCGCTACCTGAAAGTGGCAGAAAATTGCCAAGTTCAGCTTACGATGACTGAGTTGCATCGATTTTTTGCGCAAGTTTTATTGCCCCAAAAAGGCAATGCAGAGTTTGAGCTTGGACTGGCCATGCAGGTCGAAGATGATTCGAACATTATTGCCTATAGTAATGGTTTCAATAATTTATCATTGCTGTCTTATGCGCAAACTTTGTGTCCCAGCGAGAATATGCTGATTAGGCTTCACCCCGGAAGCCGCTTCCAATTGCAAAATGTGCAGTCAGAAATCGATAATTCACCAAACAGTCTTGAGTTCCTGCATCGCTGCCAGCGGTTAGTAACAATAAACTCAAGTGTGGGATTGGAAAGCCTGTTACTTGACATTGACGTTGAGATATTAGGTGACAGTTCTTATAGATTTATCAACGATGTGACGGATAATGCTGAACGTGCCAACAGAATGGCGTTCTATCTGTTTGCTTATCTCGTGCCATTTGATCTGATATTCAATGCGGATTATCTGCACTTCCGTCTGTCTGAACCGGCGGAAATCGACATAGTGCGTTACCATGTTAATTATTATTCAGCAGGAACTGACGAATTGACAAGCATGAAAGGAATGACTATTGGCGAGCTAATATCTGACCGTGTCAAGCGGGACAATGACGTTCGTGCAGAAATTTTCCGTGTTATCGATGAGCAGAAAAACAGCATTGATGAGAAACATCAGCTGATAGAGTCTTTGGAAGAACAACTACAGCAGAGGAAAACGCAGCTGCAGCTGCAATTGGAGGAAAATCTGCATTTGCAGGCATCGCTATTGCAAAAACAGAGCCAGCATGAGGAAGCATTGCTGCAGCTGAAAGTTATCGAGGAAAACTCCCGGGCAAAAGAGCTCGAGCAAGAGCTTGATGTATTACAGTCAGAGGTGGGAGCGAAAACGCATGAGATTTATACGCTGCATTCTGCACTGAGCCAAAAAGATGGTATTTTGAATCAGCAACATTCTGCAATGGCCCAGATGCGTAGTAGCTTGTCGTGGAAGTTGACGATGCCAGTGAGAATGATTGGTCGCGTGGTGCGCGGTGAGTTTGGCGTTATTCGTGATTTTACTCGCCACTACTTTACACAGCGATTTGACGGCAACCGTTCCTTAGCTTCAAAAGTTTGGCTCGCGTTCCGTAGCCACCCGCAACCCTATCGTGCGTTGGGACGCAAGGCAAAAACGGCTTTCAGCTTGGTCGCAAAGGGACAATTTTCCGAGTTGAGGTCCAGCCTGCGCCGTATTGCGCAGAATACTGCGGACACGCCGATGCCGCTCACTTACATCGATACCCAGCATGTGGTGATACTGGCTTCCAGGCATACCCTCTATGTCGCTCATCGAGTGCAAAAGTCGCTGACTGATATTGGGTTGGGAGTTACCATAATTCATGCATACTCTGCAGTGGCCGATAGCGGGCAAATGCATATTGTAATCTGCCCACAAATGTTCCCGGAATTGCCGCAGAATTTTGTGGCTTTCCAGATGGAACAATCAATCAACCCACGTTGGTTTACGGCGGAGTATTTTGCCATTCTGGAGCGAGCGATTGCTATCTTTGATTACTCATTGACCAATATAGACTTCCTGCTGCGGCATGGCGTACCTTATCAAAAATTGTTCTACATGCCGGTATCTTCTTATGATCGTTATGCCGAACACTTGAGTCATACAGGTTATAATTTGCAACCTGCAAAAGATGAGCAGCCAATAGATGTTCTATTCTATGGTGATCCTAACTGCGAGCGCCGACAAAATTATCTGCAGCAGTTAAGCAAGCGCTTCAATGTGTACATTGCCTCTGAGGTGTTTGGCCAGGATCTTACTCGTTTGGTACAACGAGCGAAATTGATCGTCAATATTCATTATTATGAAGATGCTTTACTGGAGACTACGCGGTTATATGAGACGCTGTCTCTGGGCACGCCAATTGTTAGTGAAACCAGTTCTGATATTCAGCATCATGACAATCTAACTAGCGTGATTGATTTTGCGGCAGTGGGTGACATTGACGCGATGGCTGATAAAATTGAGCGGTTGTTGGCTGACGATAGTTTCTATATGCGTCGTCGCCAAGATATTGCTGATTTCACGCGTAAAGATATGCAGTTTGATAATTATTTCAAACGTTATCTGTTGGCTAATGATCTAATTGATTTTCAGGCTTACAAGAGCAGCGTCGATTTTATTCCGCATAATGAAGTAGATATTCCTAAGCTATGCCTGTCACTGACTGAAACGCCGGTGCGTAAGCAAGCATTTCTTAGTAAGCCGACGCATGGTTTTCAAGTGATCGAGGGTGTTCGCCATCGGATTGGTTGGATTGGCTGCGGGATGAGCTATAAATATATGTTGTCGACGTTGGCGGATCGCAAGACCGAAATGGCGATGATTTGTGAAGATGACGTGCTGTTCCCAACAGATTTTGATATTCAGCTTGAAAAGGTTGTTGGGCATTTGCGAACGACGGAGTGGGATTGGCATGTGTTTGCCGGCATTATCGCGCACTTGCATGATGACACCAGTATCTTAGCGGTGAAAGAAATTGACGGTATTGAATATGTTTATATTAACCGCATGACTAGCATGGTTATGAACATTTATTCTCGCCGCGGTATTGAACTAATTAGCCAGTGGGATGAGAAGAATATCGACTCCCAGAACAATACCATTGATCGATATCTTGAGTCAGCACCAGGGTTGACGGTGGTCACGACACTGCCATTCATGGTCGGTTACGCTGAAGATCAGCACTCAACGCTGTGGGGGTTCGTTAACACGCAATACACCGACATGATCCGAAACAGTGAAAGATTGCTAGCGGAAAAGGTTAAGGCGTTTAAAGAACGCCAGGCCGAAGTGGTCGGCGCATAATAGTCCTTTTGTCAGGTCACATAAAAAAACCGGCCAATTTTAGATTGGCCGGTTTTTTTATGTGACCTGTTAACAGAATGATTTCAGATTAAAATTCAATCGCCTAAAACACATTATGTGACCTATCGCACCAATCACTACCCACGCGGCTCAATCCTGAGTTAACATGTTGACCACATCACAAAACCTGTTGGCCAAAGTTGTTAACAGGGTCATCCTCAGACAGGAGTTCTTCAATGTCCAAGCAACAAATCGGCGTTGTCGGCATGGCGGTAATGGGCCGCAATCTGGCACTGAACATCGAAAGCCGTGGTTACACCGTTTCGATCTTTAACCGTTCAGGCGATAAAACTGATGAAGTTATTGCTGAGAATCCAGGTAAAAACCTGGTGCCGCACTACACCGTCGAAGAGTTTGTAGAATCTCTGGAAAAGCCACGCCGCATTTTGCTGATGGTGAAAGCGGGTGAAGCGACAGACAAGACCATTGCTTCCCTGACGCCACACCTGGATAAAGGCGACATTCTGATCGATGGTGGTAATACCTATTATCAAGACACCATCCGTCGTAACCGCGAACTGTCTGATCAGGGCTTCAACTTCATCGGTACTGGCGTGTCCGGTGGTGAAGAGGGTGCACTGAAAGGGCCTTCAATCATGCCTGGCGGCCAGAAAGAAGCTTACGAGCTGGTGGCGCCAATCCTGAAGAAAATCGCCGCGGTAGCGGAAGGCGAGCCTTGCGTGACCTATATTGGTGCTGATGGTGCCGGTCACTATGTGAAGATGGTACATAACGGTATCGAATACGGCGACATGCAGCTGATTGCTGAAGCATACTCGCTGTTGAAACAGGCGCTGAACCTGAGCAATGAGCAGTTGGCTGAGACCTTCGCCGAGTGGAACGAAGGTGAACTGAACAGCTACCTGATCGACATCACCAAAGATATCTTCACCAAGAAAGATGAAGAAGGTAAATACCTGGTTGATGTGATTCTGGACGAAGCCGCCAACAAAGGCACCGGCAAATGGACCAGCCAGAGTTCTCTGGATCTGGGCGAGCCGCTGTCACTGATCACCGAATCGGTATTCGCGCGTTACCTGTCCTCACTGAAAGACCAGCGCGTTGCTGCGTCTAAAGTACTGACCGGTCCTAAAGCGACGCCAGTCAGCGGTGACAAAGCTGAATTCATCGAGAAAGTACGCCGCGCACTGTATCTGGGCAAAATCGTTTCTTATGCACAGGGCTTCTCACAGCTGAAAGCCGCTTCCAAAGAAAACAACTGGGATCTGCACTACGGCGACATTGCCAAGATCTTCCGTGCCGGTTGTATCATCCGCGCCCAGTTCCTGCAGAAGATTACCGACGCTTACGCACAGGATGCGGATATTGCTAACCTGTTGTTGGCGCCGTACTTCAAGCAGATCGCTGATGAATACCAGCAGGCACTGCGTGACGTGGTGTCCTACGCAGTACAAAACGGCATTCCTACGCCGACCTTCTCTGCGGCTATTGCTTACTACGACAGCTACCGTTCAGCAGTACTGCCGGCTAACCTGATCCAGGCGCAGCGTGACTACTTCGGTGCTCACACTTACAAACGTATTGATAAAGAAGGCGTGTTCCATACCGAGTGGATGGAATAATCCCGACGTTTGAAGCATAAAAAAAGCCGCCGAGGTTAACGCCCGGCGGCTTTTTTATTGCCTGCAAAATGGGGTTACTTTTGGTGCCGCTCGCGCAGCCGGCCAATCACCTTGCTCAAGTCCAAATCCTGATCCTGCAACAGCACCAACAGGTGATAAATCAGATCAGAAGCTTCGTTGGTCAACTCTTCACGATCGTTTACCGTGGCGGCCAGCGCGGTTTCCACGCCTTCTTCGCCCACTTTCTGCGCGATGCGTTTGGTGCCGCTGGCGTACAGACTTGCCGTGTAAGAGCTGTCTGGGCTGGCGGTCTTGCGTTCAGCCAAGAGTTGTTCCAATTGATAGAGGAAACCCCAATCGCTGTTGGCTGGGTAGAAACAACTGGTGTTACCCAGGTGGCAGGTGGGGCCGATTGGGTTCACCAAAATCAGCAGCGTATCGTTGTCACAGTCCGGGGTGATACTGACCACATTGAGGAAGTGCCCGGAACTTTCCCCTTTAGTCCACAGCCGTTGTTTGGTGCGAGAGAAGAAAGTGACTTTGCCGCTTTGCTCCGTCGTGCTCAGGGCTTCCTGGTTCATATAACCGAGCATCAACACTTCGCCGGAGACGGCGTGCTGCACGATAGCGGGCATCAGGTTGTCGGTTTTTTCCCAGTCCAGCTGGTTTCTCTGTTGTTCTGTTAACACACGCGAATCTCCACGCCTTGTTCGACCAGGAACCTTTTCAGGTCGCCAATATTAATGATTTGTTTGTGGAATACTGACGCAGCCAGTGCGCCATCAACGTCCGCATCACGGAACGCTTCCAGGAAGTGCTCCATGGTGCCTGCGCCGCCGGAGGCGATCAACGGCACCTTACAGACTTCCCGTACCTGTCGCAGCTGTTCCAAATCGTAACCGTTGCGCACGCCATCCTGATTCATCATATTCAGTACAATTTCGCCGGCACCGCGTTTTTGCACTTCTTTAACCCAATCCAGGGTTTCCCACTGGGTGACGCGGGTACGGCTTTCATCGCCAGTGTACTGGTTGACGTGATACTTGCCGGTTTCGCTGTCAAACCAGGTATCAATACCCACAACAATGCATTGCACGCCAAAACGATCCGCCAGACGGCTAATCAATGTCGGGTCAGCCAACGCCGGAGAGTTGATAGAAATCTTGTCGGCGCCGAAAGAGAGGATCTGACTAGCATCTTCCGGACTTTTGATGCCACCTGCGACGCAGAACGGGATATCGATCACTTCTGCTACCCGTGATACCCAGCTTTTATCCACAACCCGGCCGTCGGAGGACGCGGTAATGTCGTAAAACACCAGTTCATCTGCGCCTTCTTGCGCATAGCGCTGCGCCAGCGGTACGATGTCACCGATGATTTCGTGGTTGCGGAACTGCACGCCTTTTACGACTTGCCCGTCTTTAACATCCAGGCAGGGGATTATCCGTTTTGCCAGCATGCGATAGCCTCCTCAACGCTAAACTTACCTTCCAGTAGGGCACGCCCTACAATCACACCCTCAACGCCACTGCCACGTAGCTGGGCAATGTCGTCCAGATTGCCGATGCCGCCGGACGCCTGGAAGGCGATCTGCGGATAGCGCTGGCTGATTTCCTGGTACAGTGCGACGTTGGAGCCGGACAGTGTACCGTCACGGGAAATATCGGTGCACAGTACATGCTTCAGGCCATAAGGCAGGAATTGTTCAACCACCTGTTCCAGCGTGGCATCAGAGTTTTCTTGCCAGCCACTGATGGCTACGCGTTTGGTGCCGTCGGTATCGATGCGTACATCCAGCGCAAGCACCATGGCATCAGCGCCGTAACGTTCAAACCAGCCTTGCACCAATTGCGGTTGTTTTACTGCGGTAGAGCCGATCACTACGCGAGAGGCACCGGCCTCCAATAAAGCAGAAACGTCTTGTTCATTACGAATGCCGCCGCCAACTTGCACCGGCACATTAACGCCTGCCAGCAGTTTGCGCAGCAGAGGGATCTGGCGTGCAGTAGGATCTTTGGCACCGGTCAGATCGACCAAATGCAATACCTGCGCACCTTGTTGTTGGTAGTCCTGCAAACGCAGCAGCGGATCGTTGCCATAGTCGCGTTGCTGGCCGTAATCGCCCTGATGCAACCGCACCACGTTGCCGTCGATCAAGTCCAAAGCTGGAATAATCATGCTGCCTACATCTCCAGAAAGTTTTTCAACAGTTGCGCACCGGCCGCGCCAGATCGCTCTGGATGAAACTGCACGCCGAAGAAATTGTCTTTTTGCACGGCGGCGGTGAAGGGCTCGCCGTAGTTCGCCTGGGCGATGGTGCTTGGGCATATCGGCATCGCATAGCTGTGAACGAAGTAGAAGTAAGCACCGTCTTCGATGCCGCGGAACAGATGATGGCCTGCCTGAGCAGAAACCTGGTTCCAGCCCATGTGCGGCAGCGGCAGGCCGAAGTCGGTCATCTGTACCACCGGGGTATCGATAATGCCCAGCGTATTGATGCCACCGTTCTCTTCGCTGCTTTTTGCCAGCAACTGCATACCGAGGCAAATGCCTAACACCGGCTGGGTACAGGCCTTAATCAGTTCAATCAACTCGCGCTGTTTCAACTGATCCATGGCGGCCTGCGCGGTGCCGACGCCGGGTAGAAAAAGCTTGTCGGCACGCAATACGATCTCCGGGTCACGGCTCACCTCTGGCTGGTAACCCAACCGCTGCACCGCGTAGGTGACCGAAGACAGGTTGGCGCAGCCGGTGTCCAAAATCACCACGTTCATCACAGCACTCCTTTCGAGCTCGGGAGGGTGTTGCCCTCTACGCGGATTGCCTGGCGCAGCGTACGACCAAACACTTTGAACAGGCTTTCGACGCGATGATGGTCGTTTTTGCCTTTGGTTTTCAGGTGTAGCGTGCAACCCATGGTGTAGGACAATGAGCGGAAGAAATGCTCGACCATTTCGGTGCTGAGATCGCCAACACGTTGGTAGTTGAACTCGGCCTTATATTCCAGGTGCGGACGCCCGGAGATATCCAGTGCGCAGCGCGCCAGACATTCATCCATCGGCAATACAAAGCCGAAGCGTGCGATACCGCGTTTGTCGCCCAGCGCTTTGTTTAATGCTTCGCCGAGTGCCAGCCCGGTATCCTCTACCGTGTGGTGGTCGTCAATATACAGATCGCCTTTCACATCGATATCCATGCGGAAACCGCCGTGGGTGGCTATCTGATCCAGCATGTGGTCGAAGAAGCCGACGCCCGTTTTGATCTTGCTGCCACCTTCACGATCCAGCCAGACATTGACGTCTATTTGGGTTTCTTTCGTTACACGGTTAACTCGCGCGTGACGATCACGCTGGGTCAACTGGCGAACGATTTCCTTCCAACCCAGCGTTTCACGTTGATAACGCAATCCCTGAATACCCATGTTTTCGGCCAACTGCACGTCGGTTGGCCGATCGCCGATCACATAGCAATGGGCCGTTTCCATCGCGCCAGGCTCGAGGTAGCCCTTCACTAGCGCGGTTTTCGGCTTGCGGCAGTCGCAATTATCCGCAGGGAGGTGCGGGCAAATCAAAATATCGTCAAAGTGAATGCCTTGCGAACTGAGGATCTGCATCATCAGGTTGTGCGGTGGGTCGAAGGTTTCCTGCGGGAAACTGGCGGTGCCGAGCCCATCCTGATTGGTGATCATCACCAGCTGATAACCTGCCTGCTGCAAAGCCAGCAGTGAAGGGATCACGTCCGGCTCCAGCGCAAGCTTATCCAGACGATCAACCTGGAAGTCTTCTGGTGGTTCGGCAATCAACGTACCGTCACGGTCAATAAAGAGGATTTTTTGGCTCACATTGGCTCCTGGCGAGTCTTGTTGGCGCCGGGCAGGGCAGACAGCGCGTCAACCACGCGTTGGCATTCATCACGGGTGCCTATCGTAATACGCAGGCAGCCGGATAACCCGGGCTGTTTATTTTGGTCTCTTAAGATAATGCCCTGATCCCACAAGGTTTTAAACACATTACTTGAAGCGGTGAAACGTACCAGCAGGTAATTACTGTCGCTGGTGAAAACCTGCTCGACGCAGGCGCAGTTTTGCAGCGCCTGCTGTAGCACACTGCGATTTGCGGCGATCTCTGTAACCCGTTGACGCATCACGCGGATGCCTTCGGTGCTGAGCGCTTGCGCAGCGATATCGGCGACCGGGGTAGACAGCGGATAAGGGGCGATCACCTTAAGCAGCAGGGCGATCAGATCTTCATTACCCAAGGTAAAACCACAGCGTAAACCGGCCAACGCAAAGGCTTTAGATAAGGTACGCAGAATAGCCAGGTGCGGGTAGTCGCTCAGCCAGCCAGCCACACTGGCCTGCGGGCAGAATTCGATATAGGCTTCGTCAACCGCGACGATTGCCTTGTCTTTGGCCATTTCCAACAGAGTGCGCAAATCGTTCGGGTCGATCAGGTTGCCGGTCGGGTTATTAGGGCTGCAGACGTAAATCAGTTTAACGTTGTCCAGGCTGTCGGCGATGGCGGGCAAATCCAGTTGCCAATCCTGCTTGGCCGCCACGGTGCGACGCTCCACGCCAAAGGTTTCAGCGCTGACGGCGTACATCCCGTAGGTCGGTGGGCAGAACAGGATGGCGTCTTTACCCGGCTCGCAAAATGCGCGGATCAACAGCTCTATGCCTTCATCGGCGCCGCGGCTGACCAGCACCTGTTCCTTTTTAACCCCGGCGTAATCGGCGTAGCGCTCGATTACCCGCGCCGGTTGACACTCCGGGTAGCGGTTGAAGGTCTGCGCGGTCAGTTGAAATTCCGGGGCGATCGGGTATTCGTTGGCGTTCAACCACACGTCGCCGTTCCCCCCCAAGCGGCGGGCTGATTGATACGGGATCAGCTCGCGAACGTTGGCGCGTGCCAGATTTTCAATGCTCATGCTTGCTCCTTCAGTGCGGCAACGCGCAGGGTTACGGCGTTTTTGTGGGCAATCAACTGTTCGGCGGCGGCCAGCGTTTCAATGGTGGCTGCCAGATTCATGAAGCCCTGCGGCGTAAGCTCCTGCACCGTCATGCGCTTCTGGAAATCCGCCAAGCCCAAGCTCGAACAGGTGGCGGTGTAACCATAGGTCGGCAATACGTGGTTAGTGCCGGACGCATAATCACCGGCAGACTCCGGTGACCAGTCACCGAGAAACACCGAACCGGCGCTGGTGATGCTGTCGACCAGGGCGCGGGCGTTGCGAGTCTGAATAATCAGGTGTTCCGGGCCATACTGATTGCTGATTGTCACGCATTCGGCCAAATCTTTAGCGACGATCAATCGGCTGCTGGCCAGCGCTTGCCGTGCTGTTTCAGCCCGCGGCAATAGCGCCAGTTGTTGTTCTACCGCTTCAGCCACGGCCTGCGCCATTGCGGCATCGGGTGTTAACAGGATCACCTGTGAGTCCGGGCCGTGTTCCGCTTGTGACAGCAGATCAGAGGCAACGAATGCCGGGGTCGCACCAGCATCGGCGATCACCAGCACTTCAGAAGGGCCGGCTGGCATATCGATGGCCGCCCCGTCCAGACGTTGACTGATTTGGCGCTTGGCCTCGGTGACAAAAGCATTCCCCGGGCCAAAGATTTTCGCCACACGCGGCACCGAATCGGTGCCGAATGCCATGGCAGCAATTGCCTGTGCGCCACCGACCTGAAACACCTCCGTCACGCCGCAAAGTTGTGCGGCATACAAGATTTCATCGGCAATCGGTGGTGGAGAACATAACACCACGCGACGGCAGCCGGCGATGCGTGCCGGTGTCGCCAGCATCAAGACGGTAGAAAACAGCGGGGCAGAGCCGCCGGGAATATACAGACCAACCGAATCGATCGGGCGGGTTACCTGCTGGCAACGCACACCTGGCTGGGTTTCTACATCAACCGGCGGCAGCTTTTGCGCATTGTGGAAGGTTTCCACGTTGGCAACGGCTATTGCCATTGCCTGCTTGATCTCGTCACCCAGACGCGCGCTTGCTGCGGCGATCTGCTCGGCAGTGACGCGTAACGTACCGACTTCTGTTTTATCAAATTTGGCGCTGTATTCACGCAGCGCCTGATCGCCATTGGCCTTCACGTTGTCGAGTATGTCGCTCACCGTGCGGGTGATGCTGTCCGAGGCGGACATCGCCGGGCGCATCAACAGCGCTGTGCGCTGTTCGGCGCTGCAGTCTGCCCATTTGACCAGAGTATTGAAGTTCGGCATGGCGTTACTCCATCATCTTCTCAATAGGTAACACCAGAATCGAACTGGCACCGAGCGCTTTCAGTTTTTCCATGGTTTCCCAGAACAGAGTTTCACTGCTGACCATGTGCATTGCGACGCGGTTTTGCGCACCGGCCAGTGGCAGGATGGTAGGGCGTTCGGCACCCGGCAGCAGCGCGACGATTTCGTCCAGACGCTCGCTCGGGGCGTGCAACATGATGTACTTGGATTCGCGCGCCTGAATCACACCCTGAATACGGGTCATCAGGCGGTCGATCAATTGCTGTTTGGCTTCGGGCATTTCGCCGTCGCGTTGAATCAGGCAGGCTTTCGAGCGATAGATGACTTCAACTTCACGCAGGCCGTTGGCTTCCAGCGTAGCCCCTGTGGAAACCAGGTCACAGATCGCATCGGCCAGGCCAGCACGCGGTGCGACCTCGACTGAACCGTTCAACAGGCAGGACTTGAAACGCACGCCTTGCTTGTCGAGGTACTGTTTCAACAAGTGTGGGTAAGAGGTGGCGATACGAGCATCTTGCAGGCTCTGTGGGCCGGTGTATTCACTGTCGAGTGAGGTAGCCAGCGACAGGCGGCAACCCCCGAAGTCCAGGCGACGCAGAGTGAAATAGCGCGGGTCTTCGCCCTGGGCGCGGCGAGTGAGCAGTTCTTCTTCCAGCACGTTCTCACCAATAATGCCCAGATCAACCACGCCGTCCATCACCAGGCCCGGGATGTCGTCGTCACGTACGCGCAGGATATCAATCGGCATATTCTCCGCGAAGGCAATCAGACGCTGTTGCTGCAGGTTAATTTTGATGCCACAGCGCGCCAGCAACTCCTGGGATTCATCACTCAGGCGGCCCGATTTCTGCATTGCTATCCGTAAACGTGTTTTGTCCAGCATGGTAACCTCTGTTTAATCTGTAAATTTATGAATTTATTTTAAAAATTATTTTTTCTGTCTGTCCGGAGCCAAAAAAAAACCCTCGGAAGAAATCTTCCGAGGGCTCTCTCTTGCATTCTGCGCGCCACTGGAAGATTAAAAAACCGTCTTCCAGCACTCATCGCCTGAAAGACTAGTCAGGGTGATGGTGATGATGGTGGCTGAACTGAATGCGTGTCATGGTGTTTTCTCTGTATAAAGTCGCTACAAACTCAATTGCTAATTAACCTAAACTATCCGCTGTCTGTCGCGCAACCCTTTTTTATCGTCATAAATTTAATTTATTGAAACAGGTTGAGTTATTAGCCAGACGCGACTTTACCTAAGCTTAAGCAGAGTAGATTGTATCACCCTACGGAGTGGCGTAGCCTTAACGGGCAAAGCGCTGCAATCTTCAAGAGAGGAAGATAATGAAAAAGGTCGCCATTATTGGTTTGGGCTGGCTGGGGATGCCGTTGGCCTTGTCGCTGATGAGCCGTGGTTTTGACGTTGTTGGCAGTAAAACGACGCCAGACGGCGTTGAAGCCGCGCGGATGAGCGGCATTGAATGCTATCAGTTGGAAATGACGCCAGAGCTAATTTGCGAACCGGACGATTTGGAACCGCTGCTGCGCGTTGACGCGCTGGTGATAACGTTGCCAGCCCGTCGCACGGTTGAAGGCAGCGAGAACTACTTTAATGCGGTGCGCATGCTGGTGGACAGTGCAATGGCATTCGGTGTGCCACGCATCCTGTTTACCAGTTCAACCTCGGTGTACGGTGAAACCACGGGTACGGTACGTGAGGATTCTCCGCTGAAACCGGTGTCACCGTCGGGGCAAGTGTTGGCCGAGTTGGAGCGCTGGCTGCATGAATTACCCAATACCTCAGTGGATATTTTGCGTCTGGCGGGGTTGGTGGGGGTTGATCGCCATCCAGGGCGTTTTCTCGCTGGCAAAGTCGATGTCAAGGGGGGCTCGCAAGGGGTCAATCTGGTGCATCAGGACGATGTGATCGCTGCCATCCAACTGTTACTGAAATTACCGAAGGGTGGCCACGTGTATAACTTATGTGCGCCGGGCCACCCGACAAAACGCGAGTTTTACCCGGCATTGGCTGAACAGTTACACCTGACGCCGCCGCAGTTCGCCGCCGAAGCTGAGCAAGACGGGCGATTGGTCGACGGTAGCCGCATCAGCAATGAACTCGGATTTGAGTATCAATATCCCGACCCTGCGCGTATGCCGCTAAATTAATCTCGCTATCATGGCCCCGCTTCAACGGGGCTTTTTGTTTGCGACCTTGGCGCCAATCGATCCAAATCCTCCATCAATGCCAACAACGCTTCTTTCGGCGGTTCGTGCCGGGTTACCAGGCTCAGCGCTGCCTGATAGGAAAGCGCCTGCCCGCCTAGCTGCTTTAGGACGCCTTGTTCTACCCAACGCGCGGCGTAATGGGTGGGCAGGTAACCGAGATATTCACCGCTGAGTATCAGATGGGCGACCCCTTCCATATGATGAGCAATGGCACTGAGGTTTGGCGGTGCCAGCGGGCAGAGTTGCTGTGCCAGCAGATAACCCCGTTTGACCCAACGGGCATTCTCAATTTGTTCGCGTCCCGGCCGCTTTACGGCAAACAGCGGGTGTTCGCTGCTGCAATAGACCGCCTGCGTTTCGCTGATCCAGGGTTGATACTGCAACGTTTCCAACTGTTGACCAAAATAACCTATGCCCAAATCGAGTTGCTGATTCAGCAACCCCTGTTCTATTTCGCCAGGGGCGCAGATTCGGCATTGCAACTGCACGTCCTGATGACGGCGTTGAAACTGTTTGATCGCGTGGCTGAAGGGATTGCCCGGCAGCGACACCAGATTGTCCACCAGGCCGATTTGCAGATCGCCGGTCAACAGGCCGTTCAATGACTGGCTGACGCGGGTGAAATCGCGCGCGGCGTTAAACAGGGAGCGACAGGCGATCAGGATGCGCTCTCCTTTAGGGGTCAGCATAAAACCGGATCGCCCTCGCTGGCAGAGGCGAAACCCCAGCCGGGTTTCCAGCGTCGCAAGATGGGTGCTGATGGTCGACTGATTCATCAACAGAGATTCTTGGGCTGCACTGACGCCCTGGGCTTCCGCGACGGCAACGAATACCCGCAGCAGCCGCAGATCGATATCGCTTAGGTTGGTGAGCATCGCTTCCTCCGCAGAATCGCCTTCGTTAACTTATTGTTTACATCACCAGATTGGCCGCAATGGGTCGGTGGTGGTCTTTTTATGTCATAAGTTCACAATAAAAACCAATGGTTCAACGCGTTACAAAACATTGGTGTTTTCAATGCTTACATTTCAAAGATGGAATGGTAGCCGTGTCTGGCGTCGGGGTAGCCTGTTTTTGTTATCAAAATGTTGAAACTAAATGATGTCAGAACAAGGAAAACACATGCTCAATCAACCCCAAAGTGGTAACGACATGCCGCGTTTTGCCGGTATCCCTACCATGATGCGCCTGCCGTCTGCCGAAGATGCGCGGGGCCTGGACGCGGCCTTCGTTGGCATTCCTCTCGATATTGGCACTTCAAACCGTAGCGGTACACGCTATGGGCCTCGGCAGATCCGGCAGGAGTCGGTGATGATCCGGCCTTACAACATGGGCACCGGTGCCGCGCCTTTTGAGCGGCTGCAGGTGGCCGATCTGGGGGACGTCGCCATCAATCCCTACAGCCTGGAGGACAGTGTCCGCCGCATAGAGCGGGCTTATAACGGCATTCTGGCCCACGGTTGCATCCCACTGACGCTGGGGGGCGATCACACGCTGACGCTGCCGATCCTGCGTGCCGTAGCCAACCGTCATGGTCCGGTCGGTTTAATCCACGTCGATGCCCACTCCGATACCAATGAAGAGATGTTTGGTGAGCAACTGGCGCATGGCACAACTTTCCGTCGTGCCTTTGAAGAAGGGCTATTGGCACCGCAACGGGTGATACAGATAGGCCTGCGGGGCAGCGGCTATGCCGCCGCCGATTTCGACTGGTCGCGCCAACAGGGGTTTCGCGTGGTGCAGGCGGAAGCCTGTTGGTATCGCTCTTTAGCGCCGCTGATGGCGGAAGTGCGTGAGCAGATGGGCAATGCACCGGTTTACCTCAGCTTCGACATTGACGGTCTGGATCCGGCATTCGCTCCAGGCACCGGCACGCCGGAGGTTGGTGGGTTATCGGTCTGGCAGGGCATGGAGATTGTCCGAGGATGCCGGGGACTGAATCTGATCGGAGCCGATCTGGTGGAAGTCTCGCCGCCTTACGATCGTTCCGGCAACACGGCGCTGCTGGCGGCCAATCTGCTGTTTGAAATGCTGTGCGTGCTGCCTGAGCGATAAGGCGTCGCTATAACCTGACCGGCGGAGCCGTTGCGCCTGGGAGCTCATAACAATAATAAACATGTGGAGTGACTCATGAATCTCGATCTGCTGGTAGTGGTGCTTTACTTTTTGGTGATAGGGGCGGTGGGGTGGCTTGGCGTTCGCCGGGCGACAACCAAAGAGGATTATCTGGTGGCCGGGCGTAATCTGGGGCCCTGTTTGTATCTGGGCACGTTGTCGGCGGTGGTGCTAGGCGGTGCATCAACCATCGGCAGCGTCAAACTGGGTTACACCTATGGTATCTCTGGTGTGTGGCTGTGCGGCGCGTTGGGCGCGGGCATTGTGGTGTTAAGCATGGTGCTGGCAAAGCCTTTGCTCAAGCTAAAACTCTATACCGTCAGTCAGGTGCTGGCACGGCGTTACCATCCAGCGGCCAGGGTCACCAGTGGCGCTATCATGTTGGCTTACGACTTGATGGTCGCAGTGACGTCGATCATTGCCATCGGCAGCGTGATGCAGGTGATGTTTGATCTGTCGTTCACCGTTTCAATTCTGCTCGGCGGCGGCTTGGTTGTGCTGTATTCAACGCTGGGGGGCATGTGGTCACTGACGCTGACCGACATTATCCAGTTCATCATCATGACCGTCGGCATGATGCTGGTGCTGATGCCGATGAGCATCGTCAAAGCCGGTGGCTGGGCGGCTTTCAGCAGCATGCTGCCGGACAGTTACTACCGGTTGTCGTCGATCGGGCTCGATACCATCGCGGTGTTTTTCCTGATCTACTTCTTCGGCATTTTGATTGGTCAGGATATCTGGCAGCGGGTCTTTACCGCTCGCAGTACCACTGTTGCCCGCTACGCCGGGCTGGGTGCCGGCGTGTACTGCGTTCTTTATGGCGTGGCCGGTGCGTTGATCGGCATGGCCGGCAAGTTGGTGCTGCCGCAACTGGTAAACACCGACGGTGCCTTTGCCGCCATTGCACAGGCGGTGCTGCCGGTCGGGGTCAGTGGGGTGGTGGCCGCCGCCGCGCTGGCGGCACTGATGTCTACTGCCAGCGCCTGCCTGTTGGCGTCATCGACCATCGCACTGGAGGACGTATTGCCGGCCATTCGCAAGCGCCCCTCGGGCGGTCTGGCGGCCGGACGGATCACGACGCTGCTCATGGGCTGCGTCATGCTGGGGTTGGCGTTTGTGGTACGAGACGTGATGGCGGCGCTGACCCTGGCCTATAACCTGCTGGTGGGGGGCATGCTGATCCCGCTGATGGGTGCAATTTTCTGGCGACGAGCCACCAGCGCTGGTGCCATTGCCAGCATGCTGGCTGGCAGTTTGTGCGTCCTGGGATTGATGTATTGGCACGGCATCGAGGCCAACAGCCCAATCTACGGTGGGTTGTTGGCCGGCGGGGCGGTCTTTGTGCTGGTCAGCCTGCTGAGCAGGGTGACTCCGCAGTTACAGACATTCACCGAGCATTGAAACGATAATAATAACGACGAGGAAGTTTCATGAACAACCGCACCGAGGCGTCACGCCCCAAAATTGAAGTTCGCTCGATCGACTACGTTCCCCGTCGTGAGCGACATGGCAAGGTTTGGCACCAGGCGCCTTTCTGGTTTACCGGCAACTTTGTCCTCACCACAATGGTGGTGGGTTTTACCGGGCCGGCACTGGGTTTGGGGGCCGTATATTCGATGTTGGCCATCGTCATCGGCGTTTGCTTCGGCACTTTTTTTATGGCCTGTCATGCTAACCAGGGCCCGCGAATGGGGCTGCCGCAGATGATTCAGTCACGTGCGCAGTTCGGGTTGCGTGGCGCTATCGTACCTTTCACCGCCGTGGTGTTTGTTTACGTCGGTTTTAATGTTTTCAACGTCATTCTGGCGACCGATGCGATTAACACCGTTTGGCCGGGTCATCGGGTGCCCTGGTACCTGTTATTGATCGCAGTGGCGGTATTGCTGGCGGTTGTCGGGCACGATCTGCTGCACAGCGTGCAGCGTTGGTTGACCTACGTGATGATGGCGGTGTTTGGCGTACTCACCGTCAGCGCCGCGCTGAGTTTACAGATGGACGCGGTCGTGGGCAGCGGTCATTTTTCATGGGCGGCATTTCTGATCCAACTGTCAGCCGCTGCGGGATACCAAATCAGCTATGCGGTATACGTTTCCGACTATTCGCGCTACTTGCCGCATGAAACCTCATCCGCCCGGGTGATTTTCTGGACTTACCTCGGCGCGGCCGGATCGGCGCTTTGGTTGATGTCGCTGGGCGCCTTCCTGGCATCGGCCCTGCCTACCCCGGATGCTATTGGCAGCATCCGCCAGGTGGGAAATGCATTCTATCCTGGCTTTGGCACCCTTGCTGTCTTGATTGCGGTACCGTCATTGGTCGGCATCATGGCCGTCAATTGTTATGGCGCGATGCTCACCAGCCTCAGCGCCATCGATGCATTTCGCAAGGTTGCGGCGACGCTCAGGTTGCGGGTTATCGGCATTGGTACGATCGCCGTAGTGGTGTTTGTGGTGGCTCTGGCGATCCCGCAAAGCTACCTCGTCAGCTTCAATACCTTCGTGCTGTTGATGCTGTATTTTCTGATACCCTGGACTGCGGTGAACCTGGTTGATTTTTACATCGTGCGCAAGGGTCAGTATGCGATTGGTGAAATTTTCAATCCTGAGGGGATCTACGGCCACTGGGGGTGCCCTGGTTTGGTGGCATACGTGACAGGTTTATTGGTGATGCTGCCGTTCATGTCGTTGAGTTTTTACACCGGCCCTTTCGCTGTGGCATTGGGCGGTGCGGATATCGCTTTTCTGATTGGTTTGCTGGTTGCCGGGGGCACATATGCATTCCTGTGTCGGGCGCTTGATCTTGAGGCTGAACGGCAGGTTGCTGTGCATAATGAACGTTTACTGGAGGGAGGTAATGATGGTTAAGGCGATCGTAGCATGTTGCCAATTGGCGCCAAGAGTGGGGGATCCTGCCCACAACCTGCAAATCTCCACCCAGGCAATCCGCAACGCGGCAAAGCGCGGAGCGAATATCATCGTATTGCCGGAGCTGGTTAACAGCGGATATGTCTTTCAAGATCGGGCGGAGGCCGCAGCGCTCTCGGAATCTTGCGACGGGCCCAGTATCTGTCAGTGGGTGGCTTTGGCGCGGGAGTTCGATGTGGTTATCGTCGCCGGTTTCTGCGAACGCCTGGAGGCAGGGCAGGTGGCAAATAGCTGCGCGATGATCGATGCGAGCGGCGTGCGTGCGGTTTACCGCAAGGTTCATCTGTGGCATGAGGAAAGCGGCATCTTTACGGCAGGCGATCAGCCGCCACCGGTTATCGAGACCCGTTTCGGGCGGCTGGCCATGATGATTTGTTATGACCTCGAGTTCCCCGAATGGGTACGTTTGCCCGCGTTGTCGGGGGCACAGCTGCTGTGTGCGCCGGTCAACTGGCCGTTGGCATCGCGTCCAAAGGGCGAGCGGCCGGCTGAAATGGTGAAGGTTCAGGCCAATGCTGCCGTTAATCGCCTGTTCATTGCGGTAAGCGATCGCTGCGGGGAGGAGCGCGGCGTTGACTGGATCGGGGGTTCAGTGATTGTCGATGCTGACGGCTATCCGCTAGCGGGGGCAGAAAACCTGTCGGGTGAAGGTCTGCTGCTGGCTGAGATGGATCTCAGTGTCGCCGATGATAAAAGTATTGGGCTTTACAATCATGTGCATCGGGATCGGCGTGTCGGGCTTTACTGACAACGGGGTATTCAGTTTGCCCATGACCTTTAGCGGCGCACATAAGCGCCGCTTTTGCCATTAGAGCCAGCCGGATTTTTTCAGCTTCTGATACAGGAAGAAGCAGCCGACGGCGGTCACCCCGAGAATCGTGTGATAGGCCCAGGGGAACTTCAGTTCCGGCATATTGGCGAAGTTCATCCCATACAAACTGAATATTACCGTTGGGATTGCCAGAATTGCCCCCCAGCCGGCGAGCCGTTTCACGACTTCGTTCTGTTTCACGGTGACGAGGGCCAGATTGACGTGCATCGCGTTGGTCAGCATTTCGCGCATGTCGTCGATGTTACTGACAACCTGGCGCGCGTGGTCCTGTACGTCACGCACATAGGCGCGCAGTTCTTTCGGGATCACCTCTTCATGCAGGCGAATAAGCTGGTTGCAGATCTCCTCCATTGGCATTGCCGCATTGCGCAGGGCCAGCAGGTGTCGCCTCAGCGTATAAACGTTCTCAATGGCAGCCTCGTCAAACTCTGACTTGAACATGTTGGCTTCGATGGCTTCGATATTTGCCTCGAACCTTGCCACGACGCTGCGGTAGTTATCCACCACAAAGTCCATCACTGAGTACAATGCAAAACCCGGCCCGCGGCACATTTGTTTATGGTTTTCTTCAGCCTTGGCACGAATTGGCGCGTAGCTGGGGGATGCACCATGGCGTACCGTGATCAGGAAATTCTTGCCCACGAAAAAGTGTGTTTCACCGTACTCGACTTCGTCTTTACCCCACTGTGCGGTTTTAACCACGATAAACAATGAATCACCGTAGGTTTCAAGTTTCGGGCGCTGGTGGGCGCACAACGCATCCTCAATAGCCAGGTCATGCAGCCCAAACTCTTCCTGCACCTTGCGCATGAAGGCGTCTTCCGGCTGCCATAAGCCGAGCCAGACAAAGGTATCCGGTTGTTTCACTACCTCACTGATGTCGTCAATGGTCACTTCACCTAGCCGTTTACCGGCTTTGTATGCCACGCAGTTCACAACCATGGTTGTGGTTTCCATCAGGTCACCTGTTATTCAGTCAATGTTTTGGTAAGAAAGTAGCATTCATGCTCTGTCGGGTAATTTTGCAGCGTCATCCGCAGTTGATAGCCGAGCTTCTCGTAGAAAGGGCGCGCCTGGAAACTGAACGTATCTAAACGGACATAACGACAACCACGTGCAAGCGCTTCTTGCTCCGCCGCCAACAGAACTTTACGGCCCAACCCGCTACCCCGTTGCGAATCCGCCACCCACAACCAGTCAACGCTTAACCAGTTACCCCACGTTTCCGCCGTCACGCCGGCGATAACCTGGCCGGCCTCATCTTGGCTGTAGACAGCAAGCGGCTTGCGCTGAGTGGGATCAATGTACGGGCTATTGTGGGCGCGTAGCCCCTGTCTGATGGCGTCGAGGACTTCTTCGCTGAGTGAATCGGTTACGGTAATGTGCATACATCCTCCTTGTTTACCCGTTAACTTAAGCACAGTCTGGCTAAAAGACAACATATTGAAAATTAAAACAAACGTTGCAAGTGGTCTGCTGGACTACACTGAATGGACCCGTTTCTATTCAGGAGGATGCCATGCGGAGAGTCACGACGATGATGGCACTGCTGTTATTCAGCGGTTTGCTGCATGCTGCGCTGAAGGTCACGCCATTACAGGATAAATTGGAGCACCCTTGGTCGCTGGCATTTTTGCCCGGTGAGCAGGGCATGTTAATCACAGAACGACCGGGCCGCCTGCGGCTGTGGCAACAGGATAAAGGTTTGTCCGCGCCAATTACCGGTGTGCCTCAGGTGTATGCCGAAGGCCAGGGTGGGCTGCTGGAAGTGCTGTTAGCGCCTGATTTTGCCGATAGCAGACGAATCTACCTCAGCTTTGCCGAAGTGGGTGAAGACGGTAAGGCAGGGACCGCGGTGGGTTATGGGCAGTTAAGCATCGATCGCCAACGATTGGAGAACTTCACGGTGATTTTCCGCCAGCAACCTAAATTGTCGATCGGTAATCACTTTGGCGGCAAGTTGGCATTTGATCGCCAGGGCTATCTGTTTATTGCGTTGGGTGAGAATAATCAGCGGCCGACGGCACAGGATTTGGACAAGCTACAGGGCAAGGTGGTGCGGTTAACTGCCGACGGGGCTGTACCGCCAGATAATCCGTTTGTTGGTCAGGTGGGCAAACGGCCGGAAATCTGGTCCTATGGCCACCGTAATCCGCAGGGGCTGGCGTTGAATCCATGGAGCGGGGTGATGTGGGAGAGTGAACACGGCCCACGGGGTGGCGATGAGATCAATATTCCGCAGGCGGGGAAAAACTACGGCTGGCCGATAGCCACCTATGGCATCAATTACTCTGGGTTGGCTATCCCAGAGGCTAAAGGACAGAAGATCGCGGGTACTGAACAGCCCTTGCATTACTGGCGGGTGTCGCCGGGCGTCAGCGGCATGGCATTCTACGACTCACCTCGTTTCCCTGCCTGGCAGCATTCGCTGTTCATGGGTGCGCTGGCTCAGAATGCCCTGATCAGGCTGACGCTACAGGGGGACAACGTGATCGCTGAAGAAAGGTTGCTGGAGGATCGCGGCGAGCGCATTCGTGAGGTGCGGGTTGGGCCTGACGGCGACCTTTACCTGCTAACCGATTCGAGCGACGGCAAGTTGTTGCGGGTCGGGCTGTAGGCGTAATGATGGCGCCCTGCAGTTGCAGGGCGGGGGAAACTCAGGTTAACTCGCTCATGACACCGCGCTGATAGGCCGGGCGTTCTGTGAGTTGCTGATACCAGCGCTCCATGTTTGGACGAGATTGTCGCTTAATCGGCATGGAGAACCAGGCGTAAGCAAAGCTACCCAGCGGGATGTCGCCGATGCCGAAGGACTCACCGGAAAGGTAAGGCTGGCGACCAAGGGTTTCTTCCACAATGTCGAAATGCTTTTCCAATGTGGCGATTGCCGCTTCTATCTTCGCCATGTCACGCAGTTCCGCCTTGGTGCGAACCATTCCCCAGAACACAACGCTAAAGTGGCTGACAATGGTGGCTGTGGTCCAGTCCATCCATTTTTCTGCACTGGCGCGCGCTTGCAGATCCTGCGGGTAAAAAGGTTCATTGCCAAACTTCGCTGCCAGATAGCGAACGATGGTGTTGGATTCCCACAGCACGAAGTCATCGTCCTGCAGCAGCGGCACCAGGCCATTCGGGTTCAATGAACGGTAGAGTTCATCGTTTACCTTACCGAATGCGCCGCCGGCATTGATATGGCTGTAATTCAGCTCCAGCTCTGCGGCGCACCACAGCACTTTCCTGACGTTATTTGAATTTTCACGACCCCAAATGGTCAGCATAGAACGCCTCTTTTACGTGGGTTAATCAACCTAAGTAGCTATTCGTACGCCACAATTCAGCGTTTGTCACACCAGAAGGCATTTTTTGCCGGCGTGGTCGACACATTCAGCGCTCCCAGCGACAAACTTCCCAGCCATGCTCCAGCGCCAGTGCGTTGAGCTCACTGTCCGGGTTGATCACCGTAGCACTGTCGACATATTGCAACATGGCTTTGTCGTTAAGTGAGTCGCTGTAACCGTGGCTGTGCTCAAAGATCAATTCCGGGTGTTCTGCCAGCCACTGTTTCAAACGGGTCACTTTGCCCTGTTGGTAAGTCATGGTGCCGTAGGTGTTGCCGGTGAAGCGGTCGTCTTGCACTTCGACACCAATCGCCAGTGCGCCATCAGCACCGAGCTGTGCGGCAATCGGTGCCACCAGATGTTCACCGGTGGCGGAAATGACCAGAATGCAGTCACCGCGTTCACGGTGCCACAACATCCGTTCACGGGCTGCTGGATAGACGCGAGGCAGAATATCGCGACGGATATAACGCTGTACCCAACCGGCTACCGTTTGGGTACTCAGGCCGGTCAGTGGTGCCAGGGTGGCTTGCATGTAGTCCTCCATGGACAGTTTTCCCTGGTAATAGAGCTGCATGAGCTGCTGTTCCTGCTGTTCCAGTTCTGCCGGCGCAAACCCCTCGGCGACCAGCCAGCGGATCCACAGGCTGGCGCTGTCATCATCAATCAGGGTTTCGTCCAGGTCGAATAAGGCTAAATCCATCAGTATTTCTCCGGCAGGCAGGGAGGGAAAGAGGTGTATACAGAATAGCGGATACCGTTGGCCGCCAGCCAGTGGCGACAATGAAATTGCGCAGAGCATAAGAAACATTGATGACGGTTTTGCGACACTTTGTTGAACGTTTGCATAACTTAGAACGCAACAATATTGGCTCGCATCTTTGGCCGGGTGGTAACTATAGGGTAATGCACTGGCCATCCAGGAGTTAAAGATGCTGATAATTCGCCTTTATACCGGCCCGATCTTTGTCGGGAACGATGATGAGGAACAAGATAATGATACGACCACCACTGACGTTGAAGACGCTGCCGCTGCTGGATCTTTCGCAGCTTGACGGTGATGCGCGTCAGCGGCAGGCATTTCTTGACAATCTGCGTGTTGCGGCACGCGACGTAGGTTTTTTTTATCTGCGTGGGCATGGCATTGATAGCGCGCTAAATGCGCAGCTGCAACAGCGTGCCAGGCAGTTTTTTGCCTTGCCGGACGACGACAAATTGGCGGTTCAGATGGTGCGTTCGCCGCACTTTCGCGGCTATAACCGCGCTGCGGACGAACTGACGCGGGGGCAACCGGATTGGCGCGAACAGTTCGACATCGGTGCGGAGCGTCCTGCGCTGGAATTGGCGTATGAAACGCCGCGTTGGGCGCGTTTACAAGGGCCGAATCAATGGCCTGAAGCCTTGCCTGAACTGAAGCCGTTACTGTTGCAATGGCAGCAGGTGATGACGGTAATGTCGCTGCGATTATTGCGCGCCTTCGCGTTAGCCCTGTCGTTACCGGAGCACGCATTTGATTCGCTTTACGGCGACAAACCCAACGAACATATCAAATTGATACGGTATCCGGGGCGTGAGGCCACCACCAGCGGGCAGGGAGTCGGTGCCCATAAGGACTCTGGCTTTTTGAGTTTTTTACTGCAGGACCGGCAGAAAGGCCTGCAGGTTGAAATTGAAGAAGGGCGCTGGGTGGACGCGGAACCGCGTGAAGACACCTTTGTGGTCAACATCGGCGAACTGTTGGAGCTGGCGACCAATGGTTATCTACGCGCCACGGTACATCGCGTGGAAACGCCGCCGGCGGGGAGCGATCGTCTGTCGATCGCTTTCTTCCTGGGGGCGCGACTTGACGCTGTGGTGCCACTGTATCAACTGCCTGCGCATCTGGCCGCCGAGGCACGCGGCCCGGTCAGCGATCCGCATAATCCGCTATTGCGCGATGTGGGGTTTAACTACCTGAAGGGACGAATTCGCTCTCACCCCGATGTAGCGCAGCGCTATTATCAGGACGTTGTAACCTAGTAGTCGGTGGGCCACATGCTGCGCCCAACGGATTAAAGGGGGGCGAACAGGTGTTCGCCCCCCTATGACGTGTATGGAACGGAGATTACTCGGCCAGAGCCTGTTTCAGGTCGACAATCAGATCTTCCGCATCTTCAATCCCTACCGACAGGCGCAACAACTGCGGGGTGATGCCCGTTTTCAGCCGCTGTTCCAACGGAATCGACGCGTGGGTCATGCTGAATGGTTGACTGATCAGGCTTTCCACGCCGCCCAGGCTTTCTGCCAGCGTGAACAGATGTGAGCGTTTGATCACCCGGCGCGCATAGGCGTCGTCGCCTTTCAACCGTACTGAAATCATGCCGCCAAAGCTGTTCATCTGCTTTGTCGCCAGTGCGTGCTGCGGGTGGCTCGGCAGACCCGGATAGTAAACGTCTTCTACCTGGGGCTGGCTTTCCAGCCACTGGGCGATGCGTAAGGCGCTATTGCTGTGGCGCTCCATGCGCAGTGCCAGCGTACGGATGCCGCGCAACGTCAGGAAACTGCTGAACGGATCGAGAATACCGCCCACCGCGTTTTGCAGGAATCCGAGCTGTTCGGCCAGCTCAGGATTGTTCCCCACTGCAGCGACCCCGGCTACCACATCGGAGTGGCCGTTGAGGTATTTGGTGGCGGAATGCACGACGACATCAAAGCCAAGATCCAGCGGACGCTGAATGTAAGGTGAGGCAAAGGTGTTGTCCGCCACGCTGATCAAACCGTGTTTTTTAGCGATCGTGGCGATGGCGCTCAGATCGGCCAGCTTCAGCAGAGGGTTAGTCGGCGTTTCTACCCAGATCATTTTGGTATCCGGTTCGATTGCCTGCTCCAACGCGGAAAGATCCGCCGGGGAAACATAGGTGACGCGCAGGCCGGCTGTCCGGCTACGCACTTTCTCCAGTAAGCGGTAGGTACCGCCATATAAGTCGTCAACCGCCACCAAATGGCTACCCTGATCGAGCAATTCCAACACCGTCGAGCAGGCTGTCAGGCCAGAAGCAAAGGCATAACCGCGGCTGCCGCCTTCCAGTTCAGCAATGGCGTTCTCCAATGCGGTACGCGTTGGGTTGGCGCTGCGTGAATATTCATAACCTGTATGCTCGCCCGGTGCTGGCTGGGCATAGGTTGACGTGGCATAAATGGCAGGCATTACTGCACCGGTAGCGTCCGGCGTGTAGCCGGCATGAACGGTCAACGTATCAAACTTGGCCATACAATCATCCTTATTAACGTAATTTTTGGCGCCAGGCGTTAAGTACGTCTGTGCGGGTAATCAAACCGAGGAAGCGCTCACCATCAAGCACCACAGCCACGTGCCCGTGATTGAACGTGGCGAGTAAATCCTGATAACTGGCTTCTTTTTGCAACGTCTTGACGGAATGAGTCATGGCGCGGGTGGCGGGGAGGCTAAAGTGGTTAGCATCCGCCTGTACGGTATTAAGCAGGTCCCATTCGTCGATGAGACCCACAACGCGATCGCCTTCCAGCACGGGTAACTGTGAGATATCATACAGACGCATACGGGCATGAACGATCGCCAGAGTGTCTTCGGGGGCTACCGATACCGCAGCCCCTTCGTCATGACGATAGGCGATCAGATCGCGCAGATCGCCATGCTGTGGTTTGCTTAACAGACCTTGTTCCAGCATCCAATGGTCGTTATACATTTTAGACAGGTATTTATTACCGCTGTCGCAGACGAACGTGACCACGCGTTTGGGTTCGGTCTGCGCCTGGCAATAGCGCAATGCGGCTGCCAGCAGCGTGCCGGTGGAAGAACCTGCCAGTACACCCTCTTTGCGTAGCAGGTCGCGTGCTGTAGTAAATGCCTCGGCGTCTCCGATACGGTAGGCGTTACGTACTTGATTGAAGTCGCTGAGTGGCGGGACGAAATCTTCGCCGATGCCTTCAACCAGCCAACTGCCCGCCTCACCGATCTGGCCGTTATCGAGATAGTCCGCCAGGATTGAACCTGCCGGGTCCGCCAACACGAACTCGGTTTGCGGTGATACCTCGGCGAAATAGTGGCTCAGCCCACCCAGCGTGCCGCCGGAACCGACACCGACGACGATGGCATCGACCTGGTGGTCCATCTGCTGCCAAAGCTCCGGTGCGGTGGTATGGGTATGAGCCGCCGGATTGGCTGGGTTATTAAACTGATCGATATATAACGCCCCGGGGATCTCGCTCGCTAGGCGTTTTGCGTAATCCTGATAGTAAGCCGGATGGCCTTTACCTACATCGGAGCGGGTTAACACGACGTCCACACCCAGTGCACGCAGATGGAAAATCTTCTCCCGGCTCATTTTGTCCGGCACAACCAACACCAGCTTATACCCCTTCAGTGCTGCCACCAGGGCCAGCCCCAAACCTGTATTTCCCGCAGTGGCTTCAATGATGGTGCCGCCGGGTTGTAGGCTTCCATCACGTTCTGCCTGTTCGATCATCGATAAGGCAACGCGGTCTTTGATTGAGCCACCTGGGTTTTGGTTCTCCAGCTTGATGAAAAGCCGACAGGGGCCGGTATCGAACTGGGTCAGTTCCAACATTGGGGTGTTGCCGATCATGTCGATGACGGAGTGGGGTATTGCCATGGGATCTCCAGAATAATTCGGTTTAATGGCCGTTATTTGGATGATAGCGCTGCAAATAAGCGTATTAAAAAGAACAAATAACCACTCAATATGCTTTTTTGGAATATATTAATTCAATTTGGACGTGTGGAGGCATAGATGTGCAGCGGTGCAGATGTTCAGCCGTGTGGCCGTGAGTTGTTTAAAAAAACGGCGCACAGCAGGCTTTTCATCCAATTTACGCGTAACAGCGTACAGTTATGTAAAAATGCTGAAAATTCACGCTAAACCCTGCAAAAATAAGATGAATCTAATAAACTCACAGCAAGGGCATTTTTGGTGCGCCGTTCACCCGTCATGGGGCCGCAGGGAGTCTGCGGTTGGCAAACGCGTGCCGGGCTACTCTCGCTGGTTGGCTGAAAACGTGAATATGTTTGAAAGTTAACGCTATTTCAATGATTTGAATGGACACTCTGGCGACGTCATGATGAAAAGAAACTTATCCACCACCCTGAAGAAATTAACGTTTAGCGTCAGCATACTGTTGTTGGCGGCTCCTGTTGTACAGGCGGCCGACGCGCCGGCTGCCCCGCAGATTGATGCCAAGGCCTATGTGCTGATGGATTACAACAGCGGCAAAATCCTGACGGAGGGCAACGCCGATACCCGCTTGGATCCCGCCAGTCTGACCAAGATCATGTCCAGCTATGTGATCGGGCAGGCGATCAAGGCCGGCAAGATCAAGCCGGAAGATATGGTGACCGTAGGCAAAGACGCATGGGCAACCGGTAACCCGGCACTGCGTGGGTCTTCACTGATGTTTATCAAACCGGGCGATCAGGTACCGGTGATGGAGCTGAACAAGGGCATTGTCATTCAGTCGGGTAACGACGCCAGTATTGCGTTGGCCGATTATGTCGCAGGCAGTCAGGATTCGTTTGTTGGGTTAATGAACAACTACGCCAAATCTCTGGGCCTGCAGAATACCCATTTCCTGACGGTACATGGCCTGGATGCGGAAGGTCAGTACAGCACAGCACGCGATATGGCATTGCTGAGCCAGGCGCTGATCCGCGATGTGCCTGATGAGTACGCGCTGCATAAAGAAAAAGAATTCACCTTCAACAAGATCCGCCAGATTAACCGCAACCGCCTGCTGTGGAGCTCGAATCTGAACGTGGATGGCATCAAAACCGGTTATACCGGCGGTGCGGGTCATAACCTGGTCGCATCGGCCACTGACGGTCCTATGCGTCTGATCTCGGTAGTGCTGGGCGCGCCGAGCGATCGTATCCGCTTTAGCGAAAGTGAAAAATTGCTGACCTGGGGTTTCCGCTTCTACGAAACTGCCACACCGATCAAAACCGACAAACCCTTTGTTACTCAGAAAGTGTGGTTTGGTGACGTCAATGAAGTACCGTTGGGCGTAGCGAAAGATGCAGCCGTGACTATCCCGAAAGGGCAAATGAAAAACCTGAAGGCCAGTTACAAACTGAATCAGGCGACGCTGGAAGCGCCATTGGCGAAAAATCAGGTCGTCGGCACCATTGATTTCCAGCTCGACGGCAAAACCATTGAGCAATACCCGTTGGTGGCGATGCAGGAAGTGAAAGAAGGTAACTTCTTCAGCCGTATCTGGGACATGGTGATGATGAAGCTGACCCAGTGGTTCGGCAGCGTATTCGGTTAACCATAAAAGGGCGCAATGATAAATTGCGCCCTTATTTTTTTATCAGTTACAGGCGACCACTTTGATCGCCAATCCGCCCTGCGACGTCTCGCGGTATTTGGCGTTCATGTCTTTACCCGTTTCATACATGGTCTCTATGACCTTATCCAGGCACACCCGCGGCTCACTGGTGCGACGTAGCGCCATACGTGCGGCATTGACCGCTTTCACCGCGGAAATCGCGTTACGTTCGATACAAGGCACCTGAACCTGACCGGCCAGTGGGTCACACGTCAACCCCAGGTGGTGCTCCATGGCGATCTCCGCCGCGATGCAAACCTGTGCCGGGCTACCGCCCATCAATTCTGCCAATCCCGCAGCCGCCATTGAACAGGCAACGCCCACTTCCCCCTGGCAGCCCACTTCGGCCCCGGAAATAGACGCGTTCATTTTGTACAACGCGCCGATCACACCGGATGTCAGGAAGTAACGGCTGTAGGAATTTGGATTAACCGGGCGAATAAATTGGTCGTAATAGGCCAGCACCGCCGGGATGATGCCACAGGCACCGTTGGTCGGGGCCGTCACCACGCGGCCACCGGCGGCGTTTTCTTCGTTGACGGCAAAGGCGAACATATTGATCCAATCAACCACGTTCATCGGATCGATATTGTTTTTGTCGCCGGTGACCAGCATGCGGCGCAAAGCGGCGGCGCGGCGCTGGACCTTCATCGGGCCAGGCAATAGGCCTTCGGTGTTCATGCCACGTTCGATACCGTCGCGCATCACCTGCCAGACGTCGGCGAAATGCGCGTCAATCTCGGCCTTGCTGTGCAATGCCAATTCGTTTTGCATCACCAGGCCGGACAGCGACAGGCCGGCGTCTTTGCAGTGTTGTTGCAAGTCTCGTGCGGAGGCGAACGGGAAGGGCACCTGTATCGGGTTTGCCGCGGCCAGGCCGAAATGCTCTTCATCGACGATAAACCCCCCGCCGGTCGAGTAATAGGTTTTGCTGTGCAGCAACTGCTCATTGGCGAACGCGCGGATACGCATGCCGTTTTCATGCAGCGGCAAATTGTCTCCGTGGAAGTTCATGCTGGTTTGCAGCGGGAAATCCACTTCGTGATGGCCATTGGCCAGCAACAGGCGACCGCGTTGCCCAACGTCGTGGATAAAACCGGCAATACCGTCGATATCCACGTCGTGCGGCAAATTGCCCGCCAGTCCCATGATGATGGCAATATCGGTGTGATGACCTTTACCGGTCAGAGATAACGAACCATAGACGTCGACCACTACACGGGTGGTATCCATCAACTGCTGGCTGGCAATCAACTCATCGGTGAACAGCTTGCCGGCTTTCATCGGGCCGACGGTGTGGGAGCTGGATGGACCAATACCAATTTTGAAAATATCGAAAACGCTGACCATGGTTTCGCCTCCTTCTTCAGGTGTTAGGCGTTAGTACAGGAAAGGGGGCCGTGCAGAGAAGCCGGCGCAGGGAGCGCCGGCTGGGCGTGATTAGCCGATCAGGCTAAACGTGATGGCGGAGATGGCAATCAGGCCCATCACTACCACAAACACGTTGCTGATGTGGCCGCTGTACTTGCGCATGGCCGGTACTTTACGGATGGCATACATTGGCATCAGGAACAGCAGCATGGCGATGATTGGGCCACCCAGAGTTTCGATCATGCCCAGGATGCTTGGGTTCAGGGTCGCAACAATCCAGGTGGTTACCAGCATAAAGATAGCGGTGATACGGTTCAGCTTGTTGGTGCTGATGGTTTTACCGCGGCTCTTCATCGATTTGGCAATCAGGCCATTAAAGCCTTCACGTGCGCCCAGATAGTGCCCCAGGAACGACTTGGTGATGGCGATAAAGGCGATAACTGGCGCGATGTAAGCGATCATCGGGTTGTTAAAGTGGTTAGCCAGGTAAGACAGGATAGAGATGTTCTGTGCCTTGGCTTCTGCCAGGTTTTCCGGTGTCAGGCTCAGCACGCAGCTGAACACGAAGAACATCACGGTTAGTACCATCATGATGTGGGCATAACCCAGAATGCGGGAGCATTTCTTCTCTGCTTCTTCCTGACCGTATTCTTCACGCTTGGCTACGGCGAAAGCGGAGATAATAGGTGAATGGTTGAAGGAGAACACCATCACAGGAATGGCCAGCCACAGGGTCATGATCAGACCGTGGCTCATATCAGTACCGGCACCGGACAGTGACACATTGTCGAAAATGGCGGTAGTCCAGTTAGGGATCAGGTACAGAGCCAGCAACATCAGCACGCCAACAAACGGGAATACCAGGATACTCATGGTCTTCACGATAGCTTGCTCACCGAAACGCACAATGGTCATCAGGCCGACAATCAGGATCAGAGACAGGATGGCACGTGGCGGCGAGGCCATACCCAATTGGTGAGTAATGAAGCTGTCAACGGTGTTAGTGATGGCGACGCTATAAACCAACAGGATTGGATAAATTGCAAAGAAGTAAAGCAGGGTGATCAGCTTACCGGCGCTAATCCCGAAGTGTTCTTCAACCACTTCGGTGATGTCTTCACCGGCATTTTTGCCAGAGAGAACGAAACGGCACAGGCCACGGTGGGCGAAGAAGGTCATCGGGAAAGCGATGATGGCCATGATGATCAGGGGAATCAGCCCACCGATACCGGCGTTGATTGGCAGGAACAATACGCCCGCGCCGATCGCGGTGCCGTACAGGCCCAACATCCACATGGTGTCGGTTTTACGCCAGGTACTGGTAGAGCCAGAAGCCGCAGAGGCAATGGTGCCGGTCTGTGTAGTGTCCATAAATATCTCCGAAGTGAACACGATAATTTAAAATTAAAGGCAAAACTTAAGGTTAAGACCGAATGACGCAATATGAGATCGCGGCATCGGTAAGAATCAGGTGCTGCTTGCGGGGATAGCTGGCCTCCCCCTGGTTGTTTATTATGCTAATTACCGTGGGCACGTATGCCGGATAACTAATCAAAGGATATTTAGCCTGTTGAAGGCATCATATCGGTACCGCTGCCGGGAGGTCATTGCCTGCCGATTTTCGTTGGCGGCAAGATAACGATTTACAGTAGAAACAACCGTGATCATGCTCTCAAATGCGTAATGTGTGCGGCTAACTGCTTTTTTATTGGTTTTTCATGCATATGTTGCGCGCTTGTGTAAGGTTTCATGCTGAGAACGCTCTCATAAATCTTTCAGGGTTTATCGGGTATCGCTAATCTGTAACCAGATAAAACACTGCCGTTGTCAGCAAGCCGAGCAATATATTTTAAGCGTGGGTTTGGATCTAGCTAAAAACCCGGATTAAGCGGTTTTAGTGACGTAGATCACATTGCTATTCTAAGTGGAATTTCAATTAACGCGTTGTTATATAATGATTAATTTTCAATATCCAGCTAATAACGCAGGTAAACTAATTGATCGATTAACGGGACTAAATGCTTAACCATTCATCATATAAATAAAACAACTTGGTTATATTTAAAGCGACAAGGTTACGAAATTGTTGATATTTATCTTGTGGAAGTTATCGCTATTTATCATATAAAAGGGTTGTTAGACGTAGAGAGAAAGTATTATCACTTCAGATTCTTTCCTGTTAGAGGAATAAGTCTGACAAACTGTTGCAATTTATTAACCTGACATTGGGTGCGGATAAAGAAATTAGCGAATCAATTGCACGTTATTTGTTCGTCTTTGAAGGATGATAAAGAGCAGAATGAAGCCTACCGTCGGCAAATACCGACGGTGAAGTGCAGATTAAAAACGAATGGCTATCGCATTTTCGGTGAAAAATTCCGCAAACTGTGGGTCAGGCTGGCGATCGGTGATCACGCGGTCGAAATGGGTCAGTGGACCGATACAGGCAGGTTTGGTTTTGCCGAATTTGCTGTGATCTGCCACCAGGATCTTTTGTTGCGACATCTTAAGGGCCCGGTGCTTCATTTCTAACTCATCAAAGTTAAAACAGGTTGCGCCATGCTGCAGGCTCAGTCCGGCGGCGGAAATGAAGGCGATATTAGGGCAGATATGATCCAGCTCGTTGTGGCGGCCAACCGCCGTGAAAATGTAGTTGTTCGGTCGGAATTCACCACCGCACAAAATCACTTTACAGTTGGGTTTGTCCTGCAAGGCTAGGAAGGTGTTGAGCGAGTGGCACACTGCGGTAAAGACCAATTCATCAGCGATGGCATCTATGATCGCCGGGGTGGTGGTGCCGCAATCGAAGAATACCGTGTCATTTTCGCCGATCAGCGCTGCAGCGAGCAAACCGATACGGCGTTTTTCGGTGACTTGCTTGGCTTTTTGATCGGATACAAAGTAGTTGGTCACGCCGTTACTGCGTGGATCTGCCACAACATAACCACCCAGTAATACCACGGCAGCGGGTTCCGCGCTGAGATCGCGGCGGATGGTCATTTCAGAAACGCCCAGCAGCACGGCGGCTTCTTTTAAATGGATCTTGTCAGAGCGCTTTAACGCTTGCACTAACCGGTTGATACGTTCTTCGCGCCGTGTTTCCATCTGTCTGTCTTCCCGCAGGGTTAAGAGCCAATATAGTAGGCCGTGTCCCATCATTGCCCGCAACGCGAAGGCGTTGACCCTTTGAAGGCACGTTTACGTTTCGAGCGGCTTTATGTTTCACGCGTTACTCTACGATCAGTGCCCACATGCAGTGACGGGGTACAGCCTCGGTTTTCTCTAGGGCCAAACACACAAATGCGGGGTAATAAGTGGCCAGCTATTGGCTGGACATATTACCCCGCATCAGATTATCACGGCGCGCGCCCGATATTGGGGCGCCTCAGGTTATCAGTAGCTGCCTGCGGCAGCCTGATCACCGGAAACGATTGCTACGCCAGAGCTGGTGCCGATACGAGTAGCGCCTGCTTTAATCATCTTCTCGGCGGTTGCGCGATCGCGCACGGCGCCGGATGCTTTAACACCCATCTCACTGCCTACTGTGGCACGCATCAATTTGACATGCTCTTCACGAGCACCACCGGTGCTGAAGCCAGTAGAGGTTTTAACGAAAGCCACATCGAGTTCGCGACACATTTCACAAACCTGAACGATCTGTTCATCGCTGAGCAGGCAGGTTTCCAATATTACCTTCAACGGGATCGCCGCGCAAACCTCGCGCACTGCGGCGATGTCAGCTTTGACTTCTTCCAGCAGGCCGCTTTTCAACCAACCCACGTTGATCACCATGTCAATTTCTTGCGCGCCAGCGGCAATAGCCGCTTTGGCTTCGAAGGCTTTGGCTACGGTCAGGCCGGCACCCAGAGGGAAGCCAATGACAGAGCAAATTTTCACTTGGCTTTCTTGCAGCAGATGTGCAGCCAACGGCACATAGCCTGAGTTTACGCAGACGGCGTAGAAATTGTGCTGTTGTGCTTCTTCACACAATTTGGCGATTTGCGCTTCAGTGGCATCCATTGCCAGCAAGGTATGGTCGACATAACGGGCGTAATCGATGTTTTCGGTAGTCATCTTGATTCCTTATTGACGTTTAAACAAAGCATGATGTGAGTAATGTTAGAATAATAACATTGCAATGCCGTTAAACATAGTGGTGTTTTAAAAATGAAGCACAGATCATCGTTTTTAGGCTGTTTGGTGTGTAACATACGGGGTGTTTAATGTTACTTAAATAACATTTAATATTGAGTACAGGGTTACCCACGTGAAAAACCAGGGGGAAAGAATGAATATAATGATAAATCTGGCGCCAGAGCAGTTTAGGGCACAACCGGATGAGATTTTCCGCAATACGGATTTTGTTGTTACAGCGTTCAGCACCGAAGAAACAGGGGAAGTGCTGATGCTGGCAAACAGCCGTGGTGTGTTAAGCGTGCTTCCTTTCCGTGATCTGACGATTTGGGATGCCGATTTTGATGGCTACTCATTAAAGTCAGGTCGCCGTAGCACCAGATTTGTCAGGAGAAAACTGGAGGGCAGTTCTGCTTTTCATTCACCCTGGCCGTATCAGGAAGGTTCAGTAGTAAGTAAACAGAAGGTGTGGCTGCAGATAGACGGCCAGACTCTGTCGCTTTATGCGTCGGGAGAACCCGCAGATCAGCGATATCGGCTGCGCCCGGCCGTGCGGTTGGCGGCTGACAGCGCACAGTTCACCCTTGAAATGCATATCACCAACCTTGCGGATGAACCCTTGCCGATCCGTTACGTATGCCAGCTTAACTATGGCTGTATTCCTACTGCGATTTTTCGGCAGAATTTGCCTGTGCTGGCCCTGGCACCACCGGGCCATATTGCTGAACAAGGGGTCTTGTGTTCAGACGATCTGTCACTGTATGTCGATCAGGCCGAGTTCTTTATGTTGGCTTCAAAAGGCCGGCGTTATGTCACGCGCTTTTCCACAGCGCAGTTCAACTATGGTTTACGCCCTGTAACGCAACAGGGGGGCCTTCACGCATTCAGGTTTATTCAACCTGCGACGTGCCGCCCGCACGGAAAGAGTCAATTGCCGGGGATGATGTTAGCCGTGGGAAAAACGCGAGAGTTTTGTGTGACGACCGGGGTGGTGTGAGAGCAGGGGCTACGTTGCCCCTGCCGGAATGCGCAAGGGCTTATTCTTTCACCCAGCCCTTACGGATAGGGAAGGCAAACAGGAAACGGTACAGGCGTGCCAGTTTGGTGGCGATGATGTCACCAAACAGGTTCCATACCAGCTGGGCAAACAAGCAACCGACCAGGCCAAGCAGGAAGCCGCCTACCATGTCCAGCGGCCAGTGCACGCCAAGATAAACCCGGGACCATGCAATACCCCCTGCGACGATCAGCAACAAAATACCTGACCAGACCCGATGCCAGAACAAGAAGGCCAGGGCGAAGGTAAAGATAGCGGTTCCGTGATCGCTGGGGAATGAACTGTCCGGGGCATGCGCCAGGAAGGTGTAGCCGACACCTGCAACAAAGGGTCGTTCATGTGGCAGCAGCATGCCGATAGTGGCGGCGGCAAGCATGGCAAATAACAGAGCTATCGTCGTTTTTGCAACCACTTCACGCTGTGATACCAGCTGGCTCTGCGGCCCCCACAGCCATAACCCAATGATCAGCGCTGGCACGATAATGATCAGATCGCGCGCCAAAAAGGTGGCAACATCAATTAACCACTCGGGGGACGCCGGGGTCGCATTGATCCAGGCGAAAAGTAGATGATTCAACTGCTCCATAATATTTACCTCGTCTTGCGGCGGATAAAACCGCTTACCGTCCAATAAACAGCCAATTGGCTGAACCAAACCCACCAACCTGCCCATAGGTTATGGGTAAGAAAATGTGCACCGCGCATCACCTGACCAAAACCCATCAGCATGCCGAGCGTAATACCGCCAAACCAGCACCAGTAAGCCAGGCGCGGGCGTTGTGGATAAAACAGGAAAAACAGTGCCATTACGGCAAAGCCACTGGAGGCGTGACCACCGGGGAAGCAGCGTCCCGGTCCAGGTTCTGCAGGTACCGTGCCGAAGAGTGGGAAGGACATTGCTTTGCCACCGTACTCGATCAAATCCCACGGGCAGGAATGCGCGCTGGTGGCTTTCAGGATCCCAACGACCAATGGCCCTATACCGATCAACACCATAGTGACGATCATGCGCGGGTTACGGCGGTAGATTCCCCAAAATAGCGCCAATACTGCACCGGTAATGACACTGATTTTCAGCAAGCGGTGGTTAATCAAATCCAGCCAGTGATTGTTCTGCCAAGGGAAATGCCCACTGGCAGGATCGAACCAGTCATTGCTGATTGCCCAGTCAAGTTGCTCGTTGCGTGAAAGCCACAGGAACAACAAACCACTGACGATCAATCCCAAAACCTGCCAACGGTAAAAGGATGCTGGCAGTGAGTAAAGGGCGTTAGTCTTAATTTGGGATGTTGTTGAGGATTGATTTAATGAAGGTTTTGGGTTCACACGCTGACTCAGTGACATCAATAGATAGTCGTACTGTAATAATTCTGTCTTAAGAAAACCTTAAATGCAGCAGAGAGTTGGCGTCAGAAAGCGGTAGGCGAGAGCACCGCTTTCGGCTAAGGTAATCGTTTGCTTTTTTATTGGGATGATGTGGTGATGACTAGAAAATTAAATCTTGCGCTGTTGGTTGCGTGTAACACGTTTTTTTCACCGTTGGCTATGGCGCAGCAGAGCGTTGCTGCTGCGCCTATTGTCGTGCAGGGCGCAATGCCAGTGGAGGCGGAGCGTTTTGCCCAGCGTCTGGACAACCCGCGTGAAGAGCAGATTGGCGGCTGGCGTTTTTGGCAGGGTACGGTAGACGGCTATCCCGTGGTGGTGTCGGAAACCCTGAAAGGCATGTCTAATGCCGCGGCGGCTACAGCGATTGCAGCGACTCATTTTCATCCGGTGGCGATCATCAATCAGGGGACCGCGGGGGGGCACGACCCGGCACTGAAGGTGTATGACATTGTGTTGGGTAAGTATTCGGTCAGCCTGGGTGCGTTTAAGACCCCGAAGAAAGCGGCCGGCGAAGGCAGCGACTCACGACAGTGGCAGCCGATGGATCTGTTGGCGTCAAAAGGCAGTGCGGGTGAAGATAAAAATGCCCACACGATCCGTCAATTCCCGGCAGATGGCAAACTGTTGGCTGTCGCTGAGGGAGTTAAAGACAGCTACACCCAAGGCAAGGTGGTTGAAGGCGTGATTGGGTCCGCCGATGTCTGGAACAGCGAGCTGGACCGCATCAGTTTTTTCCACGCCAATTATCATACCTCGGTTGAAGAGATGGAAACGGCCTCAGCCGCACAGATTGCTGCCGCCTTTAACATTCCGTTTATTGGTATTCGCGTACTGTCGAACAATATCACTAATCAGGGTAAATACGACCCACAGACGGGCCTTGCGTGCCAGGATTATGTCTATCAGGTCGTTAAGGCTTATATAGCCAAAAACGCACCTCAATAATGATTTATCCCAGATAATGGTTATTGTCGGGTTTTTGTCACTGACCATTACACATTGTAAAGAAGATTAAACTACTGGCGGGCTTGTCGGTAGTGTATTAGTTTATGAGCGGTGAGCTTAATAAACTGTAGGGATAAAACATGAACAAGGTATCTGTCGTATTTTCCGGCCTGCTGATGGCCGTTTCTGCCAGCGCCATTGCTGCCACCTCTGCCGAAGACACCGATATCAGCAAACAGCCGCTCGAGAAGGTCGCGCCATATCCGAAGGCTGAGAAAGGCATGAACCGTCAGGTCATTTACCTGCCGAAGCAGGAACATGAAGAAAATTTCAAAGTGGAACTGCTGATCGGCAAAACGCTGGAAGTGGACTGTAACCACCACATGATCGGCGGCACGCTGGAAAGCAAAACGCTTTCTGGTTGGGGCTACGACTACCTGGTATTGGAAAAACTGTCTGAGCCAGCGTCAACCATGATGGCTTGCCCAGATAATACCAAGCAGCAGAAATTTATCGCCGCCAACCTTGGTGACGCTGCCATGCAACGCTACAACAGCCGCTTGCCAATCGTGGTCTACGTACCGAAAGATGTGGAAGTGAAATACCGCGTATGGAAAGCGGAAGACACCGTGAGCAAAGCAGAGCAGAAGTAATATCGATACGAGCTAATCATTAGCTCAGCTAAGTAATTTCCAGAAAAAGGCCCGTCTTGGGAGTGCATTGTGCCGTTGGCAATGGCCCCCTTGGCGGGCTTTTTTTTGCTTATCGCACCCTGGTGCGAAGCCATAGAAAACGGCAGTAAAAGCCTGTAGTTTGGTGTCGATAAAAAAGGCAGGAGTCTACCGTAAGGCACAGAAAAACACGGTTAGCTTTATGCCTACTTACAACAGTAACATCCACCTGACTGGGCAAACATGACAAAATTAATTGAATTTAACGCCATCGTTGAAGCAGCAGAACGTTTATCTGGGAAGATTATTCGGACGCCAGCCATACCCGGTTCGAAACTGGCCGAAAAAATTCAAAGGCCAGTTTTTCTGAAACTGGAAAACACCCAGCTTGGTGGCTCTTTTAAGGCGCGGGGGGTGCTAAATAAGTTTTTGAAGCTGGCAGACAATTTCGAAAATAACCGGTTTGTTGCCGTGAGTGGCGGTAATTTTGGTATCGCGATAGCCGAGGCAGCGAAAATTTTTGCCGCTGACGTTACTATCATTATGCCGCCAAGCGCCCCTGCAACGGCTATCGACAGGGTTCGTGAGCTGGGCAGCGTCGTCATTATAGAAACCGATGTTCAGGCTGCGTTTGAGCGGGCTAAAGCATTGGCCAATGAAGGATATGTCGTCATCGATGATTGTAACGATTCGTTGATAGCTGAAGGGCATGGAACGCTCGCGCTTGAATTTATTGCCGATTGTCCTGAGTTGACCGATGTTTTTATTGCCGTTGGTGGTGGTGGCATGCTGGCGGGAGCGGCCACGGTTTTGAAAGCGATTAAGCCCGATATCCGAATTTGGGGTGTTGAAACGTCCGGCGCCAGTTCAATGCATCAGGCACTTCGCGCGGGTAAGCCTGTTAACGTTGAGATTACGTCGATTATTTCTACTCTCGGTGTACCCGTCATTGACGAAATGATGCTTGCCCATGCTCACGCTTATGTTGAGGACATCATTGTGGTATCGGATAAGGCCGCCGTGGAAGGTATGGTTGCGTTTGGCGAAGAGGCGAAGTTATGGGTTGAACTGGCATCTGGAACGCTCATACCTGCCGCTATGTCAATTGCCCCCACGCTGCCCGATAATGCCGTGATTGGGCTTGTCGTATGCGGTGGAAATATATCCCATCAAGATATGAGTAAATGGGTGAGCTACTCGCAAAGTCTCTGATTGATCGCATAAGCGTTTGGGCGATTATTTCAGCCGGTGATTTTCTACAGGCAACAAAAAACCCGATAGTCTTGAACCTAAAAAGGCGGGACTAACGGGCTCCACAAAATGGGGACATCAAAGAAAAGCAGTGGCACTAATTCAGACTACCCCCGGAAAGGAAAGTTCTCACCGGGGATAAAAATTTCAAAATATTTTTGCCACTGATTCATCTTCGTTGCTTATCAGTTAGCCGAAGATCCCCGGCCACAACACCACGATCAGCGAGCCTGCAAGGGTTAACAATACGTTAGCGATAGCGTAGGTCCCTGCATAGCCCAGCGCCGGGATATTGCTGCGCGCGGTGTCGCTGATGATTTCCATTGCCGGTGCGCAGGTACGGGCACCCATAATCGCACCGAACAGCAGGGCGCGGTTCATGCGCAGTACATAGGCACCGAACAGGAAACAGATCACCACGGGCACCAAACTGACGATGAGCCCTGCGATCAGCATCTGGCCACCTACCGCGCCCAGGCTATGGCCGATACCCGCGCCGGCGCTCAGGCCTACGCCGGCCATAAACACCATCAGGCCAAACTCTTTCACCATGTTCAGCGCACCCTGTGGGATATAGCCAAAGGTTGGGTGGTTGGCTCGCAGGAACCCGAGCATGATGCCGGACATCAGCAGGCCGGCAGCATTGCCGATGCCGAATGAGAAGTTGCTGAACTGAATGGTAATCTGGCCAATCAAGAGACCAATGATAAAGAACGCGCAGAATGCCAAAAGGTCGGTCACCTGGCTGTGGATGGAGATAAAGCCAATCTTCTCCGCCACGCTTTTCACCCGGCGTGCGTCGCCGCTGACTTGCAGCACGTCACCTTTATTGAGCACGATGCTGTCATCAATAGGCATTTCAATCTGGCTGCGGATCACTCGGTTAAGGAAGCAGCCGTGATCGGTCAGTTTCAACTGGCTCAGGCGCTTATTTACCGCATTGCTGTTCTTGACCACGATCTCTTCGGTGACGATACGCATGTCCAGCAAATCCCGGTCGAAGACCTCTTTGCCGTTGCGGAAGCTAGGATCCAGCCGTGCATGTGCGTCAGGATAGCCGACCAGCGAAATCTCATCGCCGACTTGAAGCACTGCGTCGCCATCGGGGTTAGCCAAAATGCCGTTACGGCGAATACGTTCGATATAGCAACCGGTCTGGCGATAGATACCCAGCTCGCGCAGGTTTTTGCCATCGGCCCAGGCGACTAATTCCGGCCCAACGCGGTAAGCGCGGATGACCGGCAGGTACACCTTACGTTGGCTGTCCGTGTCCAGGCCGCGTTCACGGGCAATCTGCTGAGCGGAGGTGGAGAGGTCTTGATGTTGTAGCTTGGGCAGGTAACGCGCGCCGAAAATCAGGCTGACCAGACCAATCAGGTAGGTCAGGGCGTAACCGAGGCTCAGATGATCTTGCGCCGCCAGAAGTGCCGGGCCGTTGGTAATGGTATTGCGTAGCGTATCGCCCGCACCCACCAGTACCGGGGTTGAGGTCATAGAACCGGCTAACATACCGGCGGTCAGGCCAATATCCCAATGGAACAGTTTGCCAAGACCAATGGCGATCACCATTGCCGAACCGACCATCACCAGTGCCAACATCAGGTAATTTTTGCCGTCACGGAAAAAAATTGAGAAAAAGTTCGGCCCGGCTTCCACGCCAACACAGAAAATAAACAGCATAAAGCCGAGGTTGAGTGCTTCTGTGTTAATGGCGAAGTGTTGTTGCCCAAGCAGTAACGAAACCACTAAAACGCCAATGGAATTACCGAGTTGAACGGAGCCCAAACGGACTTTACCGAGGCACAGCCCCAGTGCGAGTACCACGAACAGTAACAGGATGTAGTTACCGTTTAACAAACTAGCGACGTTTATGTTCACGTAGGATAACTTATTGTTTACCAGTAAGTGCTTGATATAAATAACTATAAGATATAAATTCAGTCAAAAAGCGACGTCATAAATAACTAACCAGCGGAAGGCGATTCGAACCATCGATCGGCGGCGTTTATTCTAGTCGCAATGGCGCGTGACAGCCAGCATAAAGCTGACTTCCTGCGCCGCCGTACGCATTTAACCCTCTTTAAGCCAAGGAAAAAGTTCAGTTCAGCGTTGCCGGTTTACGGCAAGGCGTCACGGGTTTTGTGGCACTGTTGATTTTTACGGCGTGGTAACGAGGTTAAACGGGAGGCGATGTGGCGAGTGAACGGTATTGGTGGGGGATTTTAAGCTGTTTTCTGCTGTTCAGCCTGGTGTATCTCGGCCAGCAGAGCGGGGCATTCGGCAGTACGGATCATGAACACCAGGGCGAAACGGGCCTGCTGCTGTTCGTGATACCCGGCGTTATCGCCAGCTATTTGTCGAGTAAAAAACGTATTCTCTGCCCGCTGCTGGGAGCGCTATATGCGTTGCCGCTGTGTCTCATCATCCGTCATCTTTGGCTAACGCCGTCCTCTTCGTTCTGGCAGGAACTGGCTTATGCCACCAGCGCGGTATTCTGGTGCGTATTCGGTGCGCTGCTGGCTTTGTTTGTACGCAGTTTGTTGCAAGCCTATCGGCACTGTCATTCCCGTGAACGGCAATAAAAAAAGGCGCTATCCGCGCCTTTTTATCGTTCTGTCTGAAGCTTACTGGAACAGATTCAGGTTTTCTTTAGCGTAGGCCTCGAAATCGGTGCAGCCGCCGATGTGTTTCTCATCGAGGAAGATCTGCGGTACGGTTTCTACTGGCTTGCCAACGGTTTTTTCCAGATCGGCCTTGGTGATGCCTTCAGCGTGGATATCAACATAACGGAAGTTGAAATCGTCACGTTCTTCAGTCAGTTTTTCCGCCAACTCTTTCGCACGGACACAATAAGGACAGCCTGGGCGCCCGAAGATAACTGCAAACATGCAACACTCCTTAGATTGATATTTAAATATGTAATCGCAACTGCAATGACATTCTGTCAGTCCAAAAAGACCAAAGCCAAGCATTACCCGCGTTAATGACGGTTACTATGCCCGTTGAGACGGCGAAAAAAAAGCAGGAATTACCTGTTAATCCAATTCATGTAACCGATTAAGCTGTCGGGGCTGTCGCCGCTGGTTGGAATTCACTACACTGGAGGCAGAGCTTTGGGAGAAGAAAAATATGCGTTCATTCGGTGACTTACCGCGTCCCGTGCTGGTGTTGGAAGGCCTGGGGATGCTGTTGTTGGTGCTGGCTTATCTGAGCATTCACAATCATGTCCAACTTCCGGGGTGGTTGGCGTCGCCACAGGCGGCGGTAGGCATGATCTTTCTCGGTATAGCGCTGATGGTACCTGCCGCCGCATTTCTGGTTTGGCGCGTGGTGCAAGGCTTTGGCCCATTGATGCGCGGTGGCGAACCACCGCAAAACGATCGCCGCAAACCCGAAGTGAAACCTATGCCAGATGATAAAAACGATCGTGAGCCGCGTGTCTGAGTGACCGCCGTCGGTGATATGCCTGTCTGACAGGTGATTGTCTTTTTGGGGTGACGAGTGAAAATTGCCATTCTTTCGCGCGATGGAACGCTGTATTCGTGCAAGCGCTTGGTGGAGGCGGCTGAACAGCGCGGCCACTGCATTGATATTATCGATCCGCTCTCCTGTTACATGAACATTAATCCGGCTGCGCCCACTATCCATTATCGTGGTCGTCAGTTAGAGCGTTATGACGCCGTCATCCCCCGCATCGGATCCGCCATGACCTTTTACGGCACTGCGGTACTACGTCAGTTTGAACTGTTGGGCAGCTACCCGCTGAATGAGTCGGTGGCCATTACCCGTGCGCGCGACAAGCTGCGTTCTTTGCAATTGCTGGCACGCCAAGGCATAGACCTGCCGATCACCGGTTTTGCGCATTCGCCGGACGATACCGGTGATTTGATTGAACTGGTCGGCGGCGGCCCGTTAGTGGTCAAACTGGTAGAAGGTACGCAGGGTATCGGTGTGGTGCTGGCGGAAACACGCCAAGCCGCGGAAAGCGTTATTGATGCATTCCGCGGCCTTAACGCTCATATCCTGGTGCAAGAATATATCCGCGAAGCGCAGGGCTGCGACGTGCGCTGTTTGGTCGTCGGCGGCAAGGTGGTAGCCGCCATCGAACGGCAGGCAAAGCCCGGCGAGTTCCGTTCTAATCTGCATCGCGGCGGCACGGCCCGCAAAGTGGTTATCACCGCCAAAGAGAGGGCGATGGCGGTGAAGGCGGCCACCACGCTGGGATTGGATGTTGCCGGGGTTGATATCTTGCGCGCGGACCGTGGCCCATTGGTAATGGAGGTCAACGCTTCACCGGGTCTGGAAGGGGTTGAAAGCACGACGGGGTTGGATATTGCAGGCATGATGATCGAGTATATCGAACAGCGTGGCAGACCGGGTTTCCGCCTGAAGTCGGGGGGGTAGGACACCGAACAGAATAGGCTTCTCTGCACGCGGTAACACGCCTTTTTCTCTGCCATATTTGCCCTAATAGCGAATTAAGCCGCATTGATCGTGGCATAGCGGGGCAATATTCCGTAAGCTATGCGCCTTTTCGTGTTTTGAATATTGTGAGGCTGGTATTATGGATTCACTCATTGTCCCTGATTTGGCGTTGTTGCGACGCTGGCTGGATCAATCGGGCATTTCATTCTTTGAGTGCGATTCTTGCCAGGCGCTGCACCTGCCGCACATGCAAAACTTCGACGGCGTTTTCGACGCCAAACTCGATCTGGTTGATAACGTGCTCCTGTTCTCCGCGCTGGCCGAAGTAAAGCCGACGGCGCTGATCCCGTTGGTGGCGGATCTGAGCCAAATCAACGCCAGTTCGCTGACCATCAAAGCTTTTGTTGATATCCAGGATGATAACCTGCCGAAGCTGATCGTTTGTCAGGCGCTGAGCATCGCCGTTGGCGTCACGCTGGAACAGTTCACCCACTTTATGCAGCAGGGTGAAGAACAAATCTCAATGGTCATCCTCGAAGCGCGGGCGAACGATCTGCTGTTTATGGGTGACGAAGAAGAGAACCCGGCTGCGGCTGACCGCCACCCAATGCTGCACTGATCTCCACTGTACATTATGTGTGCCGCCTCTCTGGCGGCATGCTGCCGTTATTCCCTCCTGCAATAATATATTCTGCGTTTCACCCTCTGTTGCCAGATATTCCTCGCCGTTTATGCCATTAATGGCGTATCACATAGAGAGAAACTGCATAAAAAATCGATAAAAACCGGTTTTAACCCCGGAGGCTGGTGCGTTTTGGCAACAGGGGTTATGCTGCTGATTCTGCTAAGGGCTTGCGATTCTCCAGGTGACCATGCGGGCGGGGCAGTTGAAAAAGGTACATGCAATCAACTGCATAGCCATTCAATCCGCGGTTGCAACTATTGCGCTCGATCAGGAAAGGTTTTGTATCGATTCCGATACAAGTTCAATTCTATGATTCACCCCTGTTTTGGAGGTAGTTACGGATGGTCACCCAACGTAAAAAGTGGTTATCGGGTGTTGTTGCTGGCCTGCTGATGGCCGCGTCCGTCACAGCGTCAGCCGAGGAAAAAACGCTGCACGTCTATAACTGGTCCGACTATATTGCGCCGGACACCTTAGCTAAATTCCAAAAAGAAACCGGTATTAAGGTCGTGTATGACGTCTTTGACTCCAACGAAGTGTTGGAAGGCAAGCTGATGGCAGGCAGCACCGGTTATGATTTGGTCGTACCTTCATCCAATTTCCTCGAACGTCAGTCGCAAGCAGGCATTTTTGAGCCGCTCGACAAGAGCAAAATACCGAACTACAAAAACCTTGATCCAGAGATGCTGAAGCTGGTGGCTCATAACGACAAGGATAACAAGTACGGCATCCCTTACATGATGGTGACCACCGGTATCGGCTATAACGTTGATAAGGTCAAAGCGGTGTTGGGCAAAGATGCACCGGTCAACAGTTGGGATCTGATCCTTAAACCGGAAAATCTCGAGAAGCTAAAAAGTTGTGGGGTTTCCTTCCTGGATGCGCCAAGCGAAGTTTACGCTACCGTACTGCATTATCTGGGCAAAGATCCTAACAGCACCAACGCTGCGGATTACACCGGTGCGGCAAACGATCTGCTGCTCAAGCTGCGCCCGAACATCCGCTATTTCCATTCTTCCCAGTACATCAACGATCTGGCGAACGGGGATATCTGTGTCGCGATCGGCTGGTCCGGTGACGTCATGCAAGCCGCCAACCGTGCCAAAGAGGCGAAGAACGGCGTGAACATTGCTTACGCCATTCCGAAAGAAGGCGCGCTGACTTACTTTGATATGTTTGCCATGCCGGCAGATGCCAAAAGTAAAGATGCTGCTTATCAGTTCCTGAATTTCTTGCTGAAACCGGACATCATGGCGGATATCAGCAACCACGTTTACTACGCCAATGCGGTCAAGGACTCTACGCCGCTGGTGAACGCCGAGGTGCGTGATAACCCGAACGTGTATCCGCCAGCGGATATTCGCGCCAAGCTGTTCACGTTGAACGTACAGTCGCCGAAACTGGACCGCGTCATTACCCGTGCCTGGACTAAAGTTAAAAGCGGGAAGTAATACTCAGGGCCCAGTATATCGGGCCCGGTTTTCCCTGTTGTTTTGACCAGCAGGCGGGTGTTTCCCGCTTCGTTGCCATTTTGGGCCATGGCAATCGCCGTGGTTTTTTGTCCTGTTTTGCACCGGAGAGCACCCCGATTGAACGACGTCATCCCTCGTCCTCAAGCCAAGTCGCAGAAGGTTTTCACCCCTCTGCTGGAAATCCGTAACCTCACCAAAACCTTTGATGGCCAAAACGCGGTCGAAGACGTCAGCCTGACCATCTATAAAGGCGAAATATTTGCATTATTGGGCCCTTCGGGCTGCGGCAAGTCGACGCTGCTACGTATGCTGGCCGGCTTTGAACAGCCGACGGAAGGGCAAATAGTGCTCGATGGGCAGGATATGTCGCACGTGCCACCTTACCAGCGGCCGATCAACATGATGTTCCAGTCCTACGCGCTGTTCCCGCACATGACGGTAGAGCAAAACATCGCCTTTGGCCTGAAGCAGGACAAAATGCCTCGTGCGGAAATTGCCGGCCGGGTCGCCGAAATGTTGTCGTTGGTGCATATGCAGGAGTTCGCCAAACGTAAGCCTCACCAACTCTCCGGTGGTCAACGTCAACGCGTGGCCCTGGCACGTAGCCTGGCGAAACGACCAAAGCTGCTGCTACTCGACGAACCTATGGGGGCGCTGGATAAAAAGCTGCGCGATCGGATGCAGCTGGAAGTGACGGACATTCTTGAGCGTGTCGGAGTGACCTGCGTAATGGTGACGCACGATCAAGAAGAAGCCATGACCATGGCAGGCCGTATAGCCATTATGAACCGCGGTAAATTTGTGCAGATTGGCGAGCCGGAAGAGATCTACGAGCACCCGAACAGCCGCTTTAGCGCGGAGTTCATCGGCTCGGTCAACGTATTTGACTGTGTGCTGCAAGAGCGCCATGACGATGCCTTGATCCTGCAAAGCCCCGGCTTGCGTCACGCGATCAAGGTTGACTCTGATGCCTCGGTGGTAGACGGCGTACCGATCCAGGTCGCGCTGAGACCAGAAAAAATTATGCTGTGCGAAGACGTACCGCAAGATGGCTGCAACTTTGCCGTAGGTGAGGTTGTGCACATCGCCTATCTCGGTGATTTGTCTATCTATCACGTGAAATTACTCAGCGGCCAGATGATCAGCGCCCAGTTGCAGAACGGCCATCGTTTCCGCAAAGGGATGCCGACCTGGGGTGATGAAGTGCGTCTGTGCTGGGAAGCCGACAGCTGTGTCGTGTTGACGGTGTAGAAGGTGGGGAATAATCATTATGACAATGCTTGCTGAACGCACGCCGCCGGAACCGCCGGCGAAAACGCCCGGTCCATTGAAAGCGCTGTTCCAGCGCCTGCAGATGGCCCACGGCCGCAAGCTGGTAATTGCGGTGCCGCTGCTGTGGCTGACGTTATTATTCCTGCTGCCGTTCCTGATTGTGTTCAAGATAAGCCTGGCAGAACTGGCGCTTGCCGTTCCACCCTATACTGACTTGATGAGTTGGGCAGAGGGTAAGCTGGATATTGCACTCAACTTTGCCAATTACCTGCAACTGACCGACGACCCGCTGTATGTGGATGCTTATTTGCAATCGTTGCAGGTAGCGGCGGTGTCGACCCTGTGCTGCTTAATCATCGGCTATCCGTTGGCGTGGGCAGTGGCACACAGCAAATCGTCAACCCGCAATATATTGCTGCTGCTGGTGATCTTGCCGTCGTGGACCTCGTTTTTAATCCGGGTTTATGCCTGGATGGGCATCTTGAAAAACAACGGTATTCTTAACAACTTCCTGTTGTGGTTGGGTGTCATTGATCATCCACTGGTGATTTTGCACACCAATTTGGCGGTGTATATCGGCGTTGTGTATTCGTATCTGCCGTTTATGGTGTTGCCGATTTATACCGCGCTGACAAGGTTGGATTACTCGTTGGTGGAGGCTTCCCTCGATCTGGGGGCCAAACCGTTGAAAACCTTTTTCAGCGTGATTATGCCGTTGACGCGTGGCGGCATTATTGCCGGTTCGATGCTGGTGTTTATCCCTGCGGTCGGCGAATTTGTCATTCCTGAACTGCTGGGCGGACCCGACAGTATTATGATTGGCCGGGTACTGTGGCAGGAGTTCTTTAATAACCGCGACTGGCCGGTGGCCTCGGCGGTTGCTACCGTTATGCTGCTGCTGTTGATCGTGCCAATTCTCTGGTTCCACAAGCACCAGAACAAGGAAATGGGGGGGCAGGGATGAACAATTTGCCGGTAGTTCGTTCACCATGGCGCATTGCTATTTTGGTCATTGGTTTTACATTTTTGTATGCACCGATGCTGATGCTGGTGGTTTACTCGTTCAACAGTTCCAAGCTGGTGACGGTGTGGGCAGGCTGGTCGACGCGGTGGTATGTTGAGCTGTTCCATGATTCAGCGATGATCAGTGCCGTCGGGCTAAGCTTGACGATTGCTGCTGCCTCGGCGACCGCCGCCGTGGTGCTTGGCGCTCTGGCGGCCGTGGTTATGGTGCGTTTTGGCCGTTTCCGCGGTTCAACCGGTTTTGCCTTTATGCTGACAGCCCCTTTGGTTATGCCGGACGTGATCACCGGCCTGTCGTTACTGCTGCTGTTTGTGGCGATGGGGCATGCGTTTGGCTGGCCGTCGGAGCGGGGCATGTTTACCATTTGGCTGGCCCATGTCACTTTCTGTACTGCTTATGTATCCGTGGTGATCAGTTCGCGCCTGCGTGAGTTGGATCGCTCTATCGAAGAAGCCGCCATGGATTTGGGCGCGACGCCGCTGAAAGTGTTCTTTGTGATCACCTTGCCGATGATTGCCCCTGCACTGATCGCCGGTTGGATGTTGGCTTTCACCCTGTCATTGGACGATCTGGTTATCGCCAGCTTTGTCGCCGGGCCGGGTGCCACCACCTTGCCGATGTTGGTGTTCTCCAGCGTACGCATGGGCGTTAACCCAGAAATTAACGCGTTGGCAAGTTTGATTCTGCTGGTGGTTGGGGTTATTGGCTTGATTGCATGGTGGTTTATGGCGCGCTCGGAAAAACAGCGATCGCGCGAATTACAAAAGGCTGCCCGTAGCTGAGTCTGAGCAAACCTGCTATTTTTGCAATAATTGGTATTGCAATTGATTACCTGACTTTATATACGCCGTTTGAATAGCCCCAATCAAGGTTAATTGCCGCGTTATGAGCGGCAGTTTGAAAGGGGCAGTGGCGTTTCGTTACGGAACATGGACATGTCAGACATGCTGAACAGCAGGCAGGGAATGGGAACGACTTCAGATGCGCCAGTACCGGTGATGGTTGCAGGTACCGCGATGGTCGCTATCAAATGCGTCAGCGTGCTGTTGCTGTTAGGTGAGCTCGGCGTCGACGGCGCGCAGGAGTTTGTCAGCACCAGTGCGCAGGCCTGGGATTCCACCTTGATCTTTCTGGCGGGTTTGTTGCTGCTGTGTCTGCAAATCAGTTGTGGTTTCGCAGTGATGCGTGGCCGCAATTGGGGACGTTGGATCTATGTCATCTGTCAGTGTGTTGTGGTTGGCTATTTGCTGCTCGCCACCATTGGCAGCTTTCTGCCGGAAGTATTTACCGTTGAGGGTGAAAGCAGTGGGCAGATCCTGCACGAACTGATCCTGCAAAAAATCCCTGATGTTGTCATTCTGGCATTGCTGTTTATCCCTGCGGCCAGCCGCCGGTTTTTCGCTGCACGTCATTGAGGTTTCATACCCGGCGCTTTCCAAACCGTCACGTTGCTGGCGGCAACTTGAAAGCTATAGGGTATAGCGGCGCAGAGTGCTAAACTCTGCGCCCTTAATTCTTGATCCTGAACCTAGAGTACTTTTCATGCATTGCGCTTTGTATACGGCGGGCACTTGCCGTTCCTGTCAGTGGCTGGAAAAGCCTTACCCGCAGCAACTGACAGACAAACAGCACCATCTGCAATCACTGCTGACTGGCCGTGATGTCGCACAGTGGCTGGAGCCGATTGCCGGCAAGCAGAGCGCATTTCGCAACAAAGCCAAAATGGTGGTCAGTGGCAGCGTAGAACGCCCGTTGCTCGGCATGTTGCATCGTGATGGCACTCCGGTTGATCTCAGCGCTTGTCCGCTTTACCCCGCCAGTTTTGCCCCGATGTTTGACGTGCTGAAAAGCTTTATCGCTCGGGCCGGTCTGACGCCTTACAACGTGGCGCTTAAGCGCGGCGAGCTAAAATATCTGTTGTTAACTGAAAGCACCCATAGCGGAGGCGTGATGCTGCGTTTTGTGCTGCGTTCAGAGACGAAACTGGCGCAGTTACGTGCTGCCCTGCCGTGGTTAAGGCAACAGCTGCCGCAGCTCAGGGTGATCTCTGCCAATATTCAGCCGGTGCATATGGCGATTATGGAGGGGGAGCGTGAAATCCCGCTGACAGAGTTGCAGGCGTTGGAAGAGCAGTTTAATCAGGTGCCGTTGTATATTCGCCCGCAAAGTTTCTTCCAGACCAATCCGCAGGTGGCTGCCGACCTGTATGCCACAGCCCGCGACTGGGTGCGCGCATTAGGCATCAACAGCATGTGGGATCTGTTCTGCGGTGTGGGGGGCTTTGGTCTGCACTGCGCGCAGCCGGAAACACGTTTGACGGGGATCGAGATCAGCGCAGAAGCGATTGCCTGTGCGCGCCAGTCGGCGAACGCCCTGGGTTTGCAACATGTTGATTTTCAGGCACTGGATTCAACGCAGTTCGCCACCGCTGAAGGCCGTGTACCGCAACTGGTGTTGGTCAATCCGCCGCGACGTGGCATTGGCAAGGCATTGTGTGACTATTTAAACCTGATGGCGCCGGGCTATATTTTGTATTCGAGCTGCAACGCCGAGACGATGGCGAAAGACATTGAGATGTTGCCGGATTACCGCATTGAACGCGTGCAACTGTTCGATATGTTCCCCCATACCGCCCATTACGAAGTGCTGACGCTGCTGGTACGCCATTAAAGAACGTTGTGGGGACAGGGCGTGGTATGCCACGCCCTGGAAAGATTTTACTGCGGGAACCACTTGTCGTTGATGGCTTTGTAAGTGCCGTCGGCCTTGATGGCGTCCAGTGCGGCATTCAGCTTGGCCAACAACGCCTGGTTGTCCGGGCGTACGGCAATGCCCAGACCGGTACCGAAGTATTGTGCATCGGTAACGTGCTCACCGACCGGTGCCAATTGCGGGCTGTTCTTCAACCATTCATTCACTACCGCAGTATCACCAAATACGCCGTCGATACGGCCGTTTTTGAGTTCGAGAATGGCATTCTGGTAGCTGTCGTAAGAGACGGTGTTAATCTCTGGGTGCTTATCCTGCATGTATTTCTGATGGGTAGTGCCGTTCTCCATGCCGATCTTTTTGCCTTTCAAATCTGCCAGCGAGCTGAATTTGCCTTTTTGGGCAATCACAATTGCTGAGTTGGCATAATAGGGTTGAGTGAAGGCAACTTGCTTGCTGCGTTCTGGCGTGATGTCCATACCGGAGATCACCGCATCGTATTTTTTGAATTTCAGCGCAGCGATCAGGCTATCGAACGCCTGGTTGGTGAAGGTGCATTCAGCCTTCATTTGTTTGCATAATGCGTTAGCCAGGTCGATATCAAAACCCACAATTTTGTTGCTGGCATCCAGCGATTCGAACGGGGGATAGGTGGCTGAAGAGGCAAAGCGAATGGTCTCTGCGGCACTGGCGTTAAAGGCAATACCAGCGAGTACTGTGGCGGCCAGTAATAGTTTTTTCATGCGTAAAGCTCCTGTCTGTAAGCCTGCGTTTTTTTATGTCGTCGCCGCTTGATTTTACTGACAATAACCCAAAGGTTTTGGCGGCTGTTGGTTGGCATTTACCCTGCCATTTTATGAATTAATATGCAATATAAATGATTAAAAAATTATCGAGAGGCATAAAAAAGCCCTGCGCAATGGCAGGGCGTTGAGACGGCCTTTCAGCATGCTCAGTTGCGGCGCTCAAAGGCCAGCGCCCGGCGCTCGACCAAACGCATCAGTAACGTCAACAGACCATTAACGCACAGATACACCAGCCCGGCAGCACCAAACACCATCACATCGTAGGTACGGCCATACATCAGTTGGCTGTAGCCCATCACTTCCATCAGGGTGATGGTATAGGCCAGTGAGGTACTCTTGAATACCAGCACGACTTCGTTGGAATAAGAGGACAACGCACGTTTAAAGGCAAATGGCAGCAGGATACGCAGCGACTGCGTACGCGACATGCCAAGCGCTTCACAGGATTGCCATTGACCGGCAGGGATTGCGCGTACTGCCCCGTAAAACAGCTGCGTGGTGTAAGCCGCGCTGTTCAACGCCAGCGCGACCATCGCACAGAGCCACGGTTGTGACAGTAAGTCCCACAACCAGGGATATTCGCGGATAGCCGGGAACTGCCCTGGGCCGTAGTAGATCAGAAATATCTGCACCAGCAATGGTGTGCCAGTAAACAGCGTGATGTAGATCTTTACCAATGGCGTCAGGATCGGTGTTTTCAGCGTCAGGATCACCGTCAGTAACAGTGACAAAATAAGCGCCACGATCAGTGCAGTGATAGTCAATGTCAGACTGGTGTGCAGCCCTTTGATTATTTCTGGTAAGAACTCAAACATCAGGCTGGCCCCCGCTCAAAACGCGTGGTGCGCAGTTCGATGCGTTTGATGATGTACTGGCTTAACAGGGTAACCACCAAATAGATTGCCGCTGCAATGACGTACCAGGTGAAAGGTTCCTGTGTGCGCGTGGCGATGCTTTTAGTTTGCAGCATTAGATCGTTAACGCTGATCAACGATACCAATGCCGTATCTTTCAGCAACACCAGCCATTGGTTGCCCAAGCCCGGCAACGCGTGGCGCCACATCTGCGGCATGATCAAGCGAAAGAAAATCGCTGTGGTGCTCATCCCCAATGCCTGACCGGATTCCCATTGCCCTTGTGGTACGGCTTTCAGCGCTCCACGCAACGTTTGCGATGCATAGGCGGAATAGAGCAGGGCGAGTGCAATCACACCACACAGGAACGGGCTGACTTCGAAGTTATCAATCGCCAGTTGGACGGGCAGTTGGAACAGGCCAAAATTCAGGGTGAAGCCATCGGACAGCATCAAGAGCAGCTGCGATGAACCGAAATAGATGAACAGCACCACCAGAATTTCCGGCAGGCCGCGCAGCAGGGTGACCCAGGCAGTGCCGAGCCAGCTAACCACTTTCCAGCGTGATGACTCCCAGACGGCAAACAGCATCGCCAGGATCAGCCCAAGGATAAGGGCACAAACGGCAAGGCCGACGGTCATACCGGCGGCGCTTGCTAAAGGTTGAATTTCATTCATCGGGGTTGATTACTGCTGGAACCATTTTTTGTAGATGGTTTCGTAAGTCCCATCCTGTTTGATCTTGTCCAGAGCAGCGTTGAATTTGCCCTGAAGATCGGTGTTTTTCTGGCGAACGGCAATGCCCAGACCGGTGCCGAAGTAATCTTTGTCGGTCACTTTATCGCCCACTGCGCCCAGCGCCGCATTTTGCTTCAGCCATTCATTGACGACGGCAGTATCACCGAATACCGCATCAACGCGGCCGTTTTTCAGATCCAGAATGGCGTTCTGATAGCTGTCATAAGGCACGGTGGTGATTTCCGGGTGTTTGTCGGTCAGGTATTTCTGGTGAGTGGTGCCATTCTGCACGCCCACTTTTTTACCTTTCAGTGCAGCCACGTCGGCAACTTTGCCTTTCTGGGCGACAAACAGCGCAGAGTTATCGTAATAGGGTTTGGTAAACAGGACCTGTTTTTCACGTTCTGGCGTGATGTCCATACCGGCCATGACTGCGTCAAAACGCTTGAATTTCAGGCTTGGGATCAGGCTGTCAAAGGCTTGATTCGTGAAGGTACACTCAGCCTGGATCTCTTTACACAATGCATTGGCCAGGTCGACGTCAAAACCCTGGATTTTGTTGCCGGCGTCAATAAATTCAAATGGAGGATAAGACGCTTCGGTAGCGAAACGGATCGTTTCGGCTGCAGAGGCGGAAACGCTGATGCCAGCCAATACGGCGGCGATTATTAGTTTTTTCATCGCAAACTCCCCAAATTACAGCAAGTAAAATTGTTAGTGTGATAAGTAATTAGCAAACTCGGTGGTCTGTGGCTGCGTGAAGTGACTGGCATCGCCTTGTTCCACCACGTGGCCGTTTTCCATGTAAACCACGCGGCTGGCGGTTTTACGCGCCACTTCGACTTCATGGGTAACGATCACCTGGGTGATACCGGTGCCGGCCAATTCACGAATGATGCTGACGATCTGGGCGGTAATTTCAGGATCCAGCGCGGCAGTCGGTTCATCAAACAGCAGCACCTGTGGTTCCATCATCAGCGCACGGGCGATCGCTACACGCTGCTGTTGGCCACCGGAAAGGTGCAGTGGGAAACGATCGGCAAAGTCGGTCAGGCGCAAGCGTTTCAGCAGTTTTTCGGCACGTTCCATCGCCTGAGCTTTGGTCAGACCCAGCACGCGGCACGGCGCTTCGATCAAGTTTTGCACTACGGTTAGGTGAGGCCAGAGATTATATTGCTGGAAAACCATACCGACGTTCTGACGTAGCTCGCGAATGGCTTTTTCACCAGGAGCCTGTTTGAAGTCGAATTGATTACCGGCGATCTGCAATTGGCCTGAGCGTGGCATTTCCAACAGGTTCAACACCCGTAATAACGAGCTTTTCCCTGCGCCGCTTGGACCAAGCAGCACTAAGGTTTCCCCTGCTGGGCAATCCAGCGTGATGTCAAACAGCGCCTGATGTGCGCCGTAATAGCAGTTGATACCGTTAAGTTGAATGCTCATGCGCCAGAATTGAATAGATATTGATGCCGCAAATGTTAACTTCCACAGAATACTTATGCAATCTTTGTGCGTTAAAATTTATTACTGCGCGGCAGGATAGTGAAAGAATAGCACAAGATACCGCGTGTCAGGTTCGAAGGGGGGATTTGTCGTGCATGCTGTGAGGTAGGTAGCGAAATTTCTCAAACTGAGCAAATATTGAGCGCAATCAAGGCATTTTTCTGACGACCGGCCCGGAGAGGGCCGGTAAGCGAGTGAGGTTACTGGTTTTCCAGCACTTGGCGCAGCGTACCGCTGGTGGCATGCGGTGGCACATTCAGATAGCGGATGTCATCCACGACCCAACAAGTGCCTTCACGCACCATCAACACTTCATCCTGCCAGTTGATCGTATTGCTGCCCTCTTTTTGGCGGCTGAGCTGAACGCGTAGCGGGATATTCTTGGCATCCGTATTTGGAATGGTCGAGGCGCTGGCGACGGTTGCACTGGTCGGCCCCTGAGCATTGCCGGTAAACAGATCGCCTGTGATCTGATATTTACCCGGGTTCTGGTTGGCGCTTACCAGGTCCTGATACAGCACCTTACTCAGGTAAGGCTGCAACTGCGCCAGACGGTTGCTGTCCGGCAATGTGTTGCTGGTGCCCTGTTGCAGGCGCAGATCGTAAAATTTCTGTGCGACCGTATCCGGGCCGCCTTCCACACAACCGCCAGTACGGGTACCGATATCCTTGAATGCCGGTTCGACGGTGGTACAGGCACTCAGTAACAGCGCTAAGGGAAAAACAGCCGCAATCGTTTTTGTTTTCATCTCATTACCTTATGTGAAAGTCTCTACCATGAAGACCATTAGCCTACAGTATAAATGCGATTTCAGGCCTTGCATTCGTACTGCGTGCCATTTCATAACAGAACATAATTCCAAATTGATGGTCAGATAAATGCGATGAATCAATCAAGCTAGGAGTTTTGATGCAGCTTTCCACTACCCCGACCCTGGAAGGGTTTACCATTACCGAATATTGCGGTGTTGTCACCGGCGAGGCCATTTTGGGGGCCAATATTTTCCGCGATTTCTTCGCTGGCGTGCGTGACATCGTAGGCGGGCGTTCCGGTGCCTATGAGAAAGAGCTGCGCAAAGCGCGGTTGATTGCCTTCAAGGAGCTGGAAGAACAAGCGCAAGAGTTGGGCGCAAATGCGGTTGTCGGTATCGATATTGATTACGAGACTGTGGGTAAAGACAGCAGCATGCTGATGGTCACCGTCAGCGGCACAGCAGTGAAAATCAGTCGTTAATCCTTTTCTCTGACGCCCCGGCCTTCGCCGGGGCGTCCTCGTATTATCCGGCTTTACGTTCTTCAATTTTGACTGGACGGTGTTCCTGCGGTTTGGCTTCCGCGGCAGGGCGATGTTGCACCTGTTGAACTTGCTGTGGGTGGAACGGCTGCGGCGCGTTATGCGGCGTCGGGATATTTGGCCGTTGTTGAACCTGCTGTGGGCGGAAAACGTTGGCCTCAGGTGCCGTATGGACGACCGGTTTAGCCGCCGGTATATGGACGGCCTGCTGTACGGCCGGCGGTGCCACTGTACGCTGTTCCGGCTGGCGCATTGGCCGACTATCAGTCTGATGAACGGGAACGGGCGCTGCTTGTACTCTTGGCGGTTGTTTCACTGCTGCAGGCGCCGTATGGTTGAAATTCGGCATGGTCATCGGTTGCTGACCCTGTGCTGAACGTACCGTTACATGCGGTGCAGTGACAGTCCCTGTATGAGTAAAGTTCGGGGCTGCCATGGGCTGACGACCGGCTGCTGCCACCGGTGCCTGTGGGGCAAAGTGAGGTTGTTGCACAGGAGCAACGTTAATTGCCGGATGAGCCGTTGGTGCGGCAAAACGCGGCGCCGGATTCACCGGTGTATTGTTGAAGTTGTTTACAGTGCTGCTGCGGTTCACATTATTGTATTGGTTAATATTGGTTACACGGTTAATCACCGTAGTGGAATGCGAAATATAGGGAGCATTGTTGTAGACCACCGGTTGCCGCCGATTATTCCAGTGAACATCCCAGCTATGCCAGCCGTCATGATGATTCTGATTAATCAATGCCCCGACCACGATACCTACGCCAAAACTGATCACACCGGTTGCCAGCATATCGCCGCTGCTATAGCTGGAGGCGTTTTGATAACTGTAATTGGGGTAGGCGGGGATGGGCTGGCCATAGGCTACCCAAGGGTCGTATCGCGGCACATAAACCACATCCGGCTGGCTGGGTTCAATAACAATGGTCTGGGCAGGGGCAGCCACTATGCTTTGTGCATAAGGTTGTTGCTCAACATACTGCGTAGTCGGTGCCACAATCACTCTTTGCTGGGGGGATGTTTTGAGCGTACCTTTAGCCGACGCACGTTGACGGAGCACCTGAATGGCATTCATCACATCAGTGGGATCGTTGAGATAAGCACTGCCCAACGCAGTAGTCCAGGGGATATTTTTCGCCATCTGGTCTAACACATCAGGAAATTGAACCAAACTACGTACGCTAGGATCCCAAGGCTGGCTGTCTGCGGCCGTCGTGAGTGCAGCCGGTAGCAGGCCGCGGTTTTGCCCCAGCCAGTTATCGGCTGCGCTGATTTGATCAGGATAACCCGCACCGGCGAGGACCTGAGCCAGCAGCTTGTCAGGGAAAAGTGCCACCGGACTCACTAATTGATACAGTTGGTCGGCACTCAAGGGCGTATAGGCCGGCGCGGGGGCCGGGGAGGCTGCGGTTGGAGAACCGCCCCCCATGGTATTGGCTATTGTTTTTTGATCGCATCCACTGAGCGGCAGCATGGCGATACACATCAGCCATGTTAAATAGCTTGGCTTGAACATGAGCGACTCACTTTTATCAGCGCAGGTAATAGTATGAGCTTAACAGCTGCACTGCACTCTGTTAGCCAGGTGTAACACTCGCTTGCACATCTGGCTGCTCTGTCATCATTACGTGATTATTGGATACAGGTTAATCAATCTGAGTTACAAATTCGGGCATCGAAAACGCAGGAGGGAGTCTTGAAAATTTGGCCTGGGATATGCGTTGCGGTCCTGCTCGCAGGTTGCCAAAGTGAACAGCAGCGTACGACTGTTGATCGCGGCGATTACCAGCTTGAAACTCGGCATCAGGCGCAGGGCGCGGACCAACGTATTCGTTTTTTGGTGATGCATTACACTGCGGAGGATTTCCATTCCTCGTTAAAAACCCTGACGGACGAACACGTCAGTGCGCATTATCTGTTGCCCGCGCATCCGCCGTTGGTGGAGGGCAAGCCGGTTGCTTTCCAACTGGTGCCGGAAGCTCTGCGTGCCTGGCATGCGGGGGCCAGCAGTTGGCGTGGCAGAACCAACCTGAATGACACCTCGATCGGCATCGAAATAGTCAATCGCGGGTTCAACCGCACGCTGCTGTTTACTCATTGGCAGCCCTATACGCCGCAGCAAATTGCGCTGTTAGTCTCACTGAGCCGCGATATTATACAGCGTTACGGTATTCAACCGATGGACGTGGTAGGGCACAGCGATATCGCGCCGCAGCGCAAGCAGGATCCTGGTCCGTTATTCCCCTGGCAACAACTTGCACAGGCGGGGATTGGCGCCTGGCCGGATCCGGCGAAGGTGCAGGCGTTGTTGGCGGGGCGTGATAAACATGCCGCTGTGCCGTTGGCGCCGTTAATGGAAAAGCTGGCGCGCTACGGTTATGGCATTGATGCGAAGTGGGACGTCAGGCAGCAAAAAAATGTGTTGGCAGCGTTTCAAATGCATTTCCGGCCCAGCGATTATCGCGGTGAGCCGGATGTCGAGAGTGAGGCCATCATCGACGCGCTGCTGTTGAAGTACGGCGCAGCGCGTTAATTACAGACCGTGCAGTTTGCCGTGCTCTTTTAGCCAGCGGGCGGTGCGGTAAATGCCTTCATCCAACGAAACAACGGGGTGATAGTCTAGCTCTTGCTGGGCGCGTGTGATGTCCAGCGTCAGATCGAAATTCAGTTTGGCGACGCCATAATGGGTTAGCACTGGCTCTTTTTCGCTTTTGCTGCCGAGTTTTTCCATTCCGCGGGCCATCATATCGAGCATCGGATAGGGCACAGAACGGATCCGGCATTTCATGCCCAGTTCGTCGATCAACTGTTGCACTACGCTACGTAGCTGGCGTGGTTGTTCGTTGGTGATGTTATAAGCGCGCCCGGAGGGGGTATTCTCTTTCTGGGTTGCCAGCCACATGGCATGGACCGCATTCTCCAGGTAAGTCATGTCCACCAGCGCCGCGCCGCCGCGCGGCAACAGCAAATTGCCATAGCGTTTGATCATCTGCAGCAGACGCGGCAGCATCACTTTATCGTGTGGCCCAAATAACCCCTGAGGGCGCAGGATAGTAAAGTGCGTTTGCGGGTTGGACAACGCCAACTGCTGGATCACGTGCTCACCGGCAGCCTTGCTGCGAGCGAACTCGTTAGCATAACGTACGGGGCGGAAGTCTTCAGTGATGTTGCGGTGGTGGTGGTAATCGAAGTAAACCGCCGGCGAGGAGATATGGATAAACTGCGACACCCCGTAGGCCGCCGCCCATTCGCCTAAGCGACGGGTCGCACGCACATTGGCCAGTTCAAAGGCTTCTTCAGTGCCCCAAGGGGACGTAAAGCTTGAGCAGTGCCACAGAACGTCCACGTCGGCCAGCATAGCTTTGGCCTGCGATGAGATCAGGTTGGTGAGATCGGCATGAATGAATTCTGCGCCCATTTTTTCCAGCAAACTGCCCATGGCCTGGTTGCGGCCGGTGGCGCGCACTTTTATGCCCTGACGACGGAGATATTCAACGGCGTTACGGCCTAATCCACTGGTTGCACCGGTGACCAATACCTTCATAACGAACTCTATTCTCACCAAAAATCAGAATGCTGACGGCCTTCAGCGGCGCTACAGCAAATAAGATGCCATTCTTCCGTTATTTCGTGCTCTATGCAATCGGAAAGGGCCTAACCGCAGCAGCAAACTGTGCGGTTGATCGACAATTAAGCATTAACGCTTATCCTCTTCGGCCAGTCTGGCAATTCGGCGCGCCATGCCGCGAAAAATAAACAGATGAGCAGGCATCATGGCGAACCAATACAGCAATCCACTGAACCCTGCCGGGTGCCACCAGGCGCGCACATCCAGAGTACGATGGTCACCGTGGTCTTTGATCGTGAAGGCCAGGCGGCCCAACCCTGGGGCTTTCATGCCGAACAATAACGCCAGTAATCGCTGTGGCTTGATGGTGATGACTTTCCAGCCGTCGACCAGATCGCCAACGGCCAGCGTGTCACGCTCCGGTCGGCCATAAACCACGCGGTTGCCGATCATATCGTCCATGCGGGCGCGGATCTGCCAAAGGATGTTGGCATAGAAATAGCCTTCTTTACCGCCCAGCTGTTGCACCGTATGCCACAGTGCCTGGCTAGATGCCGAGGTTTTCAGCGAATAACCCGCTTGCTTCGGGTAGAAACCATAGCCCGGTCGCCAACGTGCTCGCGCTTCGGGATCGTAGCCCCAATCGGCGGAATCAACCACCTCTTCCTCTCGCTTCAGCGTCGCGGTCACAGCCTGATCAAAGGTTTGCAGCGTTTGCGGTATCAGCGCCTGCAAGGGTTTACCGTCGGCGGGCAGATCGTGGTTCAATCCCTGAATGAGTGCGCGGGCAATAGAGGTCGGCACCGAGGTAATCATGCTGATGAACCACACCGAGATAAAGCGCGTCGGCAGCGGGATAGGGATCAGCCAGCGTTTTTTGCCGCTGATGGTGATGAAGCGCTCAAACAGGGTTTGATAGCTGATGTACTCCGGGCCGGCGACGTCAAAAATACGGTTTTCTTCTGCCGGATGCTCCAGCAGATCGGCCAGATATACCAGCAGGTTTTCTAACGCGACCGGCGACGATTTGGACCGCACCCAGCGCGGTGGCGTCAGTATTGGCAGGTTGTAGACCATGTCACGCATGATTTCGAAGGCGGCGGAGCCGGGGCCGACGATGATACTGGCGCGCAGTTCGGTAATAGGGATGCCACTTTGGCGCAAGATCTCGCCGGTCAGCTTGCGCGCGACCAAGTGCGGTGAGCTGTCACCGTCCGGTTGCAGCGCGCCAAGAAAAATAACCTGTTTAACGCTGGAGCTGCGCAACGCATCACGCAGGTTTTCCGCTGCCTGACGCTCTTTTTCAATAAAGTCATCGCCGTCACCCATACCGTGGATCAGGTAATAAACGGCATCGATGTCCCACAGTGCGGCGGCCAGCGTTTCTGGCTGGTAGACGTCGACATACTGGCAGTTAACCTGCGGCCAGTTTTGTTCTTGCAGCCATTCGATACGGCGCGCGGCGGCGGTAATGTTATGCCCCTGTTCAATCAGGTGGGGAATCAGGTTTTGGCCGATGTAGCCGCTGGCTCCAAGAACCAGAATGCGTTGAGGTGTCATTAGCGCCGCCTTATGCGGTGAAGTTCATTGTCACAGGATGCCAAATCCACCGTTTAAATGCACTTTTTGTGTGGTTATGAGGGCGTTGCATCCGTCGTCGAGCGGCGTCACACTACGCACCGTTTGTCTGAGCTAAGCCGGAATGATGAAACTTAATGCCGTTTGTTATGCCCTGTTGGGACTGGCGCTGATCGCCAGTGTGTTTTTCCTGCATCCTGTCTGGATGTGGTGGTTGTTGGTTAACCTGCTGACGTTAGTGGTATACGGTGCGGATAAGCTTGCTGCGCGCAAAGGGTGGCAACGGGTGCCGGAAAGCACGCTGCTGGTATTCGGTTTGGTGGGGGGCTGGATTGGGGCAATCGTGGCCCAGCAGTGGTTTCGCCACAAAACCCAGAAGCAGCCTTTCAAGAGCGGGTTTATCGTCAGTGTGATTCTGAATGTGGTAGCGACCCTGGCGATTTGGTATTGGGTTTATGGCCGCTGGATATTATGAAGACGGGGCGTTGTCGCCCCGTCCAGGTAAAGGCTTAGGCATGCTGTTTGAGGAATTGTTGCCACAAGTCGACTACGCGCTGCAAATCCTGACGGTTGACGTCGAGGTGCGTCAGAATACGCGTTAGCGGCCCGCTGCTGATCAATACGCCATGCTCGCGCATCCAGGGGCCCAGCTTGGCGGCCAGCTCTGGCGATTGACGTAGGTACAGCACGTTGGTTTGTGCCCCCGGCTCTGCTATCTCCACGCCAATCTCTTGCAGCTGTTGTTCCAGCCATTTGGCGTTGTCATGATCTTCACGCAGCCGTTCAACATTGTGCTCCAGTGCATATAACCCGGCCGCGGCCAAAATACCGGCCTGGCGCAGGCCACCGCCGGTCATTTTACGCCAGCGCAAGGCGTGTTGGATAAACGCCTTGCTGCCGCACAGCAGCGAACCCACCGGAGCACCCAGCCCTTTCGACAGGCAAATGGTAAAGGTATCGCAGTACTGCACAATGTCTTTCAATGACACATTCAGTGCGACGGCGGCGTTAAAGATACGTGCGCCGTCAATGTGCAATGCCAGTTGATGTTCACGGCTGAACTGCCAGGCTTGTTGCAGGTATGCTAGCGGTAATACACGGCCGCTGATGGTGTTTTCCAGGCTCAGCAAACGCGTTTTGGCGAAATGAATGTCATCGGGTTTGATCGCTGCGGCGACCTTATCGAGCGGCAAAGTACCGTCTGGGTTTGCTTCGATAGGCTGTGGCTGGATGCTACCGAGGACTGCCGCGCCGCCGGCTTCATATTTATAGTTATGCGCCTGCTGGCCGACAATGTACTCGTCACCGCGCTGGCAATGGCTGAGTAGCGCCACCAGATTGGCCTGAGTGCCGCTTGGCAAGAATAGCGCCGCTTCTTTACCGGACAGGCGGACCGCTTCCGCCTCAAGTGCGTTAACCGTGGGGTCATCGCCGTAAACGTCATCACCAACTTCGGCACGGGCCATGGCCTCGCGCATGGCGGCACTTGGACGGGTCACGGTGTCACTGCGTAAATCAATAAGCATAGTTAACCTTGGGGATGGCTGATGGGAAAGGAAATATGACCTCCATCATAGCGGGATTCTTTTATGACAAAAGAGAAAAATACCGGGAACAGCAACCGCTGAACCCGGGAGGTATTCTTAACGTAACCAGTTGGTTTTTGCCAGCTCGACCACTTCGTCACCGCGGCCGTTGATAATGGCGCGCAGCATGTACAGGCTAAAGCCCTTGGCCTGTTCGAATTTGATCTGCGGCGGCATCGCCAACTCTTGTTTTGCGGTGACAACGTCCAACAACGCCGGGCCGGGATGCGCCAACATTTCCTGCAGTGCGGCGTCCAGTTCCGACGCTTTTTCCACGCGAATGCCTTTCACACCCGCGGCGTTGGCAATCGCTGCGAAATCGGGGTTGTGCAGATCGGTCCCATCGGTCAGATAGCCGCCGGCTTTCATTTCCATCGCCACAAATCCCAGTACGCTGTTGTTGAATATCACAATCTTGACCGGCAGTTTCAACTGGGCCAATGAAAGGAAATCCCCCATCAGCATGGTGAAGCCGCCGTCGCCGCACATGGCGATCACCTGTTTGTTCGGTTCGGTGGCCTGTGCGCCAATCGCCTGTGGCATGGCGTTAGCCATCGAGCCATGGTTGAACGAACCGAGCAGGCGACGTTTGCCGTTCATCTTCACATAGCGTGCAGCCCACACTGTGGGCGTACCAACGTCACAGGTGAAAATGGCATCGTCGCTGGCGTATTGGCTGAGCTGTTGCGCCAGATACTGCGGGTGAATCGGCTGATCGTCGTTGGCCGTCGCCAGCCCGTCGAGATCCTTGCGTGCAGTGCGATAGTGCTCCAGCGCCTTGTCGAGAAATGCGTGGTCACTCTTGGGCTCCAACTGCGGCAGCAGGGCAGTGAGGGTGGTATGAATATCACCCACCAATGCCATATTGACCGGGCAGTGTGCGCCGATACTGCCGGGGTTGATATCGATCTGAATGATATTGGCATTGGTTGGGTAGAAGGCGCGGTACGGGAACTGGGTGCCAAGCAACACCAGCGTATCGGCGTTCATCATCGCGTGGTAGCCGGAGGAAAAACCGATCAAACCGGTCATGCCGACGCTGTAAGGGTTATCCCACTCGATATGTTCTTTGCCACGCAGTGCATGTACAACCGGGGCTTGCAGCAATTCTGCCAGTTTAACCACTTCGTCATGCGAACCGGCGCAGCCGCTGCCGCACATTAACGTAATGTTTTTCGCCTTGTTCAGGGTCTCCGCCAGCTTGTTCAATTCGCTCATTGGCGGTTGTACCAGTGGCAGTGCCGGGGTATGCCACACCATGCTGGCATCTTCGGGGGCCATACGCAGCGCCACGTCGCCCGGGAGTACGATCACTGACACACCGCGATTGAGGATCGCCTTGCGCATGGCGATTTCCAGTACCCGCGGTAGCTGTTCCGGGTTGGAAACGAGTTCACAGTAATGGCTGCATTCGCGGAACAGTTCTTGTGGATGAGTTTCTTGAAAATAACCACTGCCGATTTCGCTGGAGGGAATGTGCGCGGCAATCGCCAATACGGGAACGTGGTTACGGTGGCAATCGAACAGACCATTAATCAGATGCAGGTTACCGGGGCCGCAGGAGCCGGCGCAGACCGCCAATTCACCGGTAAGTTGGGCTTCCGCACCGGCAGCGAAGGCGGCGACCTCTTCGTGGCGCGTGCCCAGCCAGTCGATGGTACCCATGCGATGCAGGCTGTCGCTCAGACCGTTGAGCGAATCGCCGGTAACGCCCCAAATACGTTTCACACCTGCCTGTTCCAGTGTTTTGGCGATCAGTGTGGCTACGGTTTGCTTCATAGTTCCCCCAAATATGATAAAAACACCAAAATTTCAATGTATTGAAATTTCCAAGTGTGACTTATTGGATATTGAGCAGATGAACCTGATAAAAGCGCAGAACGGAGAAAGTGTAGAAGGGGAAGGTAAAGCATGCTTGCCGATAAATGCCCCATCGTGCTCGACGGGGCAGCAAGCGTCATGCCAGGACAACGTCACCTTGTAGTTGGCAACTGCAGGCCAGCACGTAACCCTGGGCGATTTCCTCAGGGGTCAGCGTCATATTACTGCTGGTGGTGTAGTTGCCTTCGAGGATACGGGTTTTGCACGAACCGCACACGCCAGCCCGGCAGGCGGCATTGACCGGTAATGCGTTGGCTTCCATCGCGGCCAGCAGCGTACTGCCGACCGGGACGCGGAATTCGCGCAGTGGTCTGGCGGCGCGCAGCGTTAATCCTTCACCTTGCCCAGTATCGGCTTCTGTCGGCGTATGGAACTGCTCTTTATGGAAACGGGCTGCTGAAACGCCAAGTTGCAGACACAGTTGTTCCACTTGGGTCATATAAGGGGCGGGACCGCAGGTCATCACCGTGCGATCGATGAGGTCAGGCACGGTTTGGCGCAGTACTTCAGCATTAATTCGTCCGCTCAGATAACCGGGTTGAACATCCTGTTCAGCCATCAGCGTTAACCGCAACTGCGGATGCTTGGCGCACAACGCGTGCCATTGTTTGGCGAAAAGGGTGTCGGCCGGAGTACGCACGTTAAAGATCACTGCGATATCACAGGTTGGGCGGTTTGCCACCAGCCAACGGCACATGGAGATGATTGGCGTGACGCCGCAGCCAGCCGCCAACATCAGATAACGATCGGACGGGTGTTGTTCACAACTGAATTCACCCTGGGCATCGGACAGCCACAGCGTATTGCCGGGTTTGACCTCGCGCGTTAACCAGCGGGAACCGATGCCGTCCGGCAGACAGCGCACGCTGATGCTGAGAAAACGGCTCTGACCGGGCGAAGAAGATAACGTATAGGCACGCAGCGTATCTTCACTATTGCGTATGCTGACCAGCGCAAACTGGCCGGGTTGATAAGGGTAAAAAACGTCGCAGATCAGGTTTAACGTCCAGACGTCGGCGGTTTCTTGCTGGATCGAATGTACCTGCATACGGTTGGGGCAAAGCGGGCTGGGTTGGGTCATAGGGCACCTCAAAAGCAAAGGGGCCAGCATGTGTGGCCCCAAAAAGGGTATTAACCAAGCAAGGCGTTCAGATCCTGCTCAACGGTGGTGATCGGGCGCATGCCGAACTTATCGTTGAGGATCGCCATCAGGTTGTCAGTCAAGAAGCCGGGTGCGGTTGGCCCAGTGACAATGTTTTTGACACCCAGTGACAGCAGCGTCAGCAGGATAACGATCGCCTTTTGCTCAAACCACGACAGTACCAGGCTGAGTGGCAACGCGTTGACCGAGCAGCCGAGGGTATCAGCCAGTTTGACTGCCAGCATAATGGCCGAATAGGCATCGTTACATTGACCGACATCCAGCAGACGTGGCAGCCCTTCAAGGGTGCCGAAATCCAGCTTGTTGAAGCGATATTTGCCACAGGCTAACGTCATAATCAGGCAGTCTTGCGGAACGCTGCGCGCAAAGTCGGTGAAGTAGCTGCGTTCGTCGCGGCTACCGTCACAGCCGCCAACCAGAAATACGTGGCGCAATTTCTTTTGTGCGACTAAATCAATCACCGTATCAGCGGCGTTGAGCAGCGTCTGACGGCCAAAACCGACGGTGATCATATGTTCGATTTCGGTATACGGGAAACCATTCATCCCCTGTGCCTGCGCGATCACTTGGGTGAAGTCGTCCCCTTCCAAATGATTAACGCCCGGCCAGCCGACGATGCTACGCGTCCAAATACGATCGCCGTAGTGACCAACGTTGGGATCGATAATACAGTTAGAGGTCATCACTATCGGACCCGGGAATTTGGCGAACTCGATCTGCTGGTTTTGCCAACCGCTGCCGTAATTGCCCACCAGATGTTTGAATTTTTTCAGTTCCGGGTAACCGTGTGCCGGCAGCATTTCGCCGTGGGTATAGACGTTCACGCCCTGGCCTTCGGTTTGTTCCAGCAGCATGCGCAGATCTTTCAGATCGTGGCCGGAGATCAGAATGGCTTTCCCGGCCACCGGACGAACGTTTACCGCGCTAGGCAGAGGATCGCCGTAGGCTTGCGTTTCGCCGTGATCGAGGATCGCCATCACATTGAAATTCATTTTGCCAATGCCCATGGCGTTGTTCAGCAGGGTATCGACGTCGCGCGGCTGGGTGCCGAGCCAGGCCATAAAAGCGTGGTAATCGGCGTAGATCTGCTCGTCGAACTGACCCAGTACGTGAGCGTGTTCCATATAGGCTGCAGCACCTTTCAGGCCATACAGGCACAGCATTCGCAGGCCGTGCACGTCGTCACCGACCTCAGCCTTGTCGGTATTCAAGGCAAACTGAGCGGCTTGTTGCAACAGTGTCGCGATGTCGTCACCGGCCAATTGCAGCGTAGCCAGCGGATGGTCGACACGGACGTCAGCGTCCAGTAACCGGCAACGAGTGGCCAGCGATTCGCGCAGGGCAATGGTTTCCCGTGCGTAACCGATGATGCGCTCTGAATCGAAGTTGACATTGGTCAGGGTAGAGAAGAAGGCGCGTGGGGCAAAACTGTCGATATCGTGATCGACGATACCAAGTGCTCTGGCCTGCAACGCCCAGGCGGATAGGCCTTGTAATGCCGCGACCAACAGGTCTTGCAGATCGGAGGTTTCTGCCGTTTTGCCGCACATACCTTGGGCATAGGAGCAGCCGTTGCCCGCAGGGGTACGGATGGTTTGTTCACATTGCACACAGAACATAATCGCTTCCTTTTTAAAGTTGCATTTTTAATGCTTGTTTAAAAGCATAGATCGGCAACCGGGGCTTAAAAAGGCTTTTGTTATGCAACCACGGACAACTTTGATTTAGCGCAATTTTGCTGTGAGGATGGGAATTATTCCGATTTCCGGGGGCGGTGCCCCCGGAGAGATCTCAAGAGAACAGGGCGATAAGTACCGGTGCCAGCAGGCTCAACAGGAAGCCATGCACGATGGCCGGCGGCACTATCTCCAGTCCGCCGCTGCGTTGCAGCACCGGTAGGGTGAAGTCCATCGAGGTTGCGCCACACAGGCCCAGGGCGGAGGAGCGGCTGCGGCGTACCAGCGTTGGGATCAGCATGATGGCTATCAGCTCGCGAGCCAGATCGTTAAAGAAGGCCGCGCTGCCCAGTACTGGACCGTAAGCGTCAGTGATCAAGATACCGGAGAGCGAATACCAGCCAAAACCGGATGCCATGGCTAACCCCGCTTTGATCGGCAGCCCCAGCAGTTGTGCGGCCAATGCGCCGCCCGCCAGTGCGCTAACCACGACAACGACTGCGACTATCATGCCGCGTCGGTTAAGCACGATTTGGCGTAACGTCATGCCGCTGTTACGCAGTTGGATGCCGACCAGCAGCAGCAAGAAAATCAATGCGTATTCGCTGCCTTTATTGGCGAACTGCAACCACTGCCACTGCGTCAGACCAAGCAGGAAACCGCCGAGCACTACGCCACACAGCTTGAGTGATTCCAGCGCCATGTGCAGACGTGAGGGCAGTTTTTCCTGTTTATGGGTGTTGCGCCACGGCATTTTGCGTTCCAACAACGCCAGCATCAGCAAGCTGATGGCGAGAATGCACAGGAAAAAGACGGCAGCATACTGGAATATCAGCACCAAATTGCTGCTCAGATCCTCCAGGAAGGCCAGGCTGATGCCCATGAAAAACAGGATCACGTACACCATCCAGCTCAGCAGACGGTTGATGGTTTGCAGTAGCGTTCGACTGCGCAACGGAACGAGGTAACCGGCAATCAGCGGTAACAGAATAATCAGCAGTCCTGAATACATGGTGAAGCTTGCGTCCTTTGTTCGGAGGGGGCGCCTGGATGAACGGCGAGGCACCACACGCTAACCAAAACAGCGGCTAGAGTAAAGCGGCAGATTTGACGTTGTCCGCTTGACCTGAAAGGGGTTTTTTGACCATGCTCTGAAGAGGTCACCCCATTAAGGACGGTGGCAGTGCGCACGGGAGGCGACAGATGTTCTTAGAGCGTATCGAGATTGTAGGTTTCCGCGGCATTAACCGGCTGTCATTGATGCTGGACGACAACACGCTGCTGATCGGCGAAAATGCCTGGGGCAAATCCAGTCTGCTGGACGCACTGACGCTGCTGCTGGCACCGGAGCCAAAGTTGTACCGTTTTGAAGCGCATGATTTTCACTTTCCGCCTGGAGAAGAAGATGCCAAAGATCGGCATTTACAGGTGGTATTTACCTTCTGTGAAAAAGACATCGGCCATGCGCATTTGCCCCGTTACCGCCATCTGTCACCGCTATGGGTCAAGGGTGACGATAACCTCAACCGCATTTATTACCGTTGCGAAGGCGAACTGGCCGACGACGACACGGTGTGTACCTGGCGTTGTTTTCTGGATGCCGACGGCAACGCGATGCCGTTACATCATATTGAGCAATTGGCTCATGCCATTATTCGTATCCATCCCGTGTTACGCCTGCGGGATGCGCGGTTTATCCGCCGCCTGCGGCCCAGCACGCTCAATGATGAGCATCCGGCCGACAACCAGGCGCTGGCTCAGCAATTGGATCAACTGACGCGTGAGCTGGTGCGTAACCCACAAAAATTAACGAATGCCGAACTGCGTCAAGGGCTGGCTGCAATGCAACAGCTGTTGGAACACTACTTTGCCGAACAGGGCTCGCAGGTGACGCGACCGCGCAGACAGCGACCAGGGCAAGATCAGGATCAACAGGCATGGCGCTCGCTGGACAGCATCAACCGCATGGTCGCTGAGCCAAACAGCCGCAGTATGCGGCTTATTCTTCTGGGGATGTTTTCTACGTTGCTGCAGGCCAAAGGCAGCATCAAGCTGGATCCGCACGCTCGACCGCTATTGTTGGTTGAGGATCCGGAAACCCGCTTGCATCCGATCATGTTGTCGGTCGCCTGGGGTTTGCTTAACCAACTGCCGCTGCAACGCATCACCACCACCAATTCCAGCGAATTGGTGTCGTTGGTCCCGGTAGAGCACGTTTGCCGGTTGGTGCGTGAATCTGGGAGAGTTGCCACTTACCGCCTTGGGCCGCGCGGGCTGGGCCCGGAGGACGGGCGACGTATTTCTTTCCATATTCGTTTTAACCGGCCCTCATCACTGTTTGCCCGCTGCTGGTTGTTGGTGGAGGGGGAAACGGAAGTGTGGTTGCTGAACGAATTGGCGCGTCAGTGCGGTTACCATTTCGAGGCGGAAGGGGTGCGCGTGATTGAGTTCGCCCAGTGCGGTCTGAAGCCACTGTTGAGGTTTGCCCGACGTATGGGCATTGAGTGGCATGCATTGGTGGACGGTGATGAAGCGGGGCGAAAATACGCCGCCACCGTACGCGGCATGCTGGATAACCATGAAGACAACGAGCGTGATCGGCTCACCGCGTTGCCTGCGCCGGATATGGAACATTTCATGTTCCGCGAGGGCTTCAGTGCAGTTTATTATCGAGTGGCGTCGGTGCCGAGCAATGCCCAAATGCCAATACGCAAGGTGATTCTGAAGGCAGTACATCATTCATCAAAACCGGATTTGGCGATCGAGGTTGCGATGCAAGCCGGTGAGCGCGGCACCGATTCGGTGCCGCCATTGCTCAAGAAAATGTTCTCACGCGTGATTTGGCTGGCGCGCGGCCGGGCCGATTAGACCCCAGCAAAGCGGGATGGGGGGCTGAAGTGTTCCGCCATTCCCTGTTCCAGTTCGTCTAAAAGTTGATAGCGTCGGCGGTATTCGGCGCGCTTTTTGCTGACCACTTCATCGATCGGTTTACGGGCGATGTGTTCCGGCAGCAGGAAATAGCCGCTTTCAAGCATTTTACCGCCCATTGATGTCCAGAATTGATCGTAATCGGCATGGAGCTTATCTTTCTTTTTACTGCGATAGCGCCAGTTTTGGTAGATATGCGTAGCATTGCCAACCGCGACAATTTGCTGAATACCCAGATGGCGTGCCAAAGTACAAAGGCCTTCCAGTACCAGCCGTTTTGGGAACAATCCGTGACACTCTTTGGTGGTCAACTGGATTTCAGCGTGTGGTACCTGATGATTGGCCCCCTGCAACCCACCGATAAAGAGCGTGGGCTGTTGCTGGTAGTGCATCAGTGCAAAGGTGATCTCCGCCAGCATAATGCCGCTGGCATTACGCAGCAGCAGGGTCGTTTCCCCTTCCTTATTCAGATTATCGATGGCAGCCAACTCCAATGAAACGGCTGTACCGCTCTTGCCGGTGGCACTGGCCAGTACAAAAGGCTTGTTCAGATGACCGAGCAGCATTTTCCGTGGCATGCGTTGCAGGCTGAGATCGTAGTGATCGCGCAGGGCGAACAGGCATTCGATTTTGCTCATGTTCGCCGCCAGATACGGTCGATGCAATTTGCACGGTAGATTGGGCTGCGCGTTCAGAATCTCATTGAGCAGCGGGTTTGATGCCAGCGTGCTGAGCAAACCGCTGGTGGTTCGCCAGCAAAATAAAGAACGGGCGATAAACTTCAGGCGGAATGATGTTTTTTTCCACGCTTTGCTCGGCGCCTTGTCGCCATTGGCCAGCGCCGTCATCAATTGCAAGCCATTAAGCGGGCGTGCAGATGCGAGTGGATAGCTGAGCTGAGACATGATGAAATCCTTGGCTGTATTGAATAACGCTATTTCACCAAGCCTTCACTAAACGGGAGTTCAATGCTGAATGTAACAAAGGATGTCTCCACATTGTGTTGAGCTAAGGTTTAGTTATTCATTACTGTGCGTGATAATTTAGCCTCGCTGCCGCTATTGGCAGTCTGAATTTCAACAGGCAGGAACCTATTTTGACGTGGTTTAAAGGACATAAGCGACGGTTGGTCATGGTGCTGATTGTGGTGGTAGCGATCGCCGCAATGCTGGCCTGGCACTTTGGTCATCCGGCGCCAACGCCGTTTAAAACGGTTAAGGTCGTCAAGGGCGACCTGCAACAAAACGTGCTCGCGACCGGGCAACTTGATGCGGTGCGTAAGGTTGACGTTGGTGCGCAGGTTAGCGGGCAATTAGAAAGCCTCTTTGTCGAAATTGGCGACCGGGTGAAAAAAGGCCAGTTACTGGGCGTGATTGATCCGCAACAAGCGCAGAACAGCATCCGCGAGGGTGAGGCGACCCTGCGAGATTTGCATGCCCAGTTACAGCAGGCACAGGCGGAGCAAAAGTTGGCTGCGGTCACGCTGCAGCGCAATCAGGCGTTGGCGAAGTTGCAAGCGGTTTCACGCCAGGACTTGGATCAGGCCGCCACGCAGTTGGCGGTGAAGAAAGCGCAGGTAGGTACTATCCATGCGCAAATCGCCAAGAATCAGGCAAGCCTGGACACCGCAAAAATTAATCTGGCATTTACCCGTATTGAAGCACCGATGGACGGTGATGTGGTACAGATCACCACGCTACAGGGCCAGACGGTGATTGCCGCTCAGCAGGCACCGAACATTCTGACCCTGGCGGATCTCAGCACTATGCTGGTAAAGGCGCAGGTGTCGGAGGCGGATATAATCAGCCTCAAGCCAGGCCAAAAAGCCTGGTTTACCGTACTGGGCGATCCTAACCGGCGCTTTGACGGCGTGCTGAAAGACATTCAGCCCACTCCAGAGAAGGTCAATAACGCCATTTTCTATTATGCGCGTTTTGAAGTGCCGAACCCTGAGGGGCTGTTGCGGCTGCAAATGACTGCCCAGGTACATATTCAACTGGCGGGCGTTAGCCAGGCTCTGGTGATCCCGTTGGCGGCGTTGGGCGATCAAATTGCCGATAATCGCTACCACGTTTCGATCATGAAGCAGGGCAAGGAAGAAAAGCGCGAGGTTGCCATTGGCCTGCGTAATAACATTGACGTACAAATTCTTAGTGGGCTGGATATCGGCGATGAAGTGATTGTCAGCCGTGGCGGCGTGGAGGCCATCTGATGGCGGCGCTGTTGGAGCTGAGCGGCATTTGCCGCAGCTATCAGTCGGGCGATCAGACGGTAGCCGTACTGAAGAACGTGAGCCTTAGCATTGACGCCGGTGAAATGGTGGCCATCATGGGCGCTTCCGGCTCCGGTAAATCAACCCTGATGAATATTCTCGGTTGCCTGGATAAACCCAGTGCTGGCGTGTATCGCGTGGCTGGACAAGACGTGGCGACGCTCAATGGTGATGCGCTGGCTCGACTCAGGCGTGAGCATTTTGGCTTTATCTTTCAACGTTATCATCTATTACCCCATTTGAGCGCAGCGCACAACGTCGAGGTGCCGGCGGTGTACGCAGGGTTGGGTAAGGCCGCGCGGCGTGAGAGAGCCGTGGCATTACTGCAACGTCTTGGGCTGAGTGAACGTGTGGGTTATCGACCAAGCCAGCTTTCAGGCGGTCAGCAACAGCGTGTCAGTATCGCTCGAGCGTTGATGAACGGTGGTCAGGTGATCTTGGCGGATGAACCGACCGGTGCCCTTGATAGCCATTCCGGTGAAGAGGTGATGACGATCCTCAAGCAACTGCGCGAGCAGGGGCACACGGTGATTATCGTCACCCACGATCCGGCGGTGGCTCAGCAGGCAGAACGGGTCATTGAAATCCGGGACGGGGAGATCATTGCTGATTCACGTCCGGATCAGCGAGGCAATCCGAACGCCAAGGCATTGGAAATGGTGGCGTCTGAGCCGTCCTGGCGGCAAACGGCGGGTCGTTTCCGTGAGGCATTGGTGATGGCCTGGCGAGCGATGGCGGCGAGTAAAATGCGTACGGCGTTGACCATGCTGGGCATTATTATCGGTATTGCTTCTGTAGTATCGATTTTGGTGATCGGCGACGCCGCCAAACAGATGGTACTGGCGGATATCAAATCGATCGGCACCAATACGATCGATATCTATCCCGGCAAGGATTTTGGGGATGACGACCCGACCTTCCGCCAGGCACTTAAGTACGATGACCTTGCTGCACTGCGTGAGCAACCCTACATCAGTGCGCTATCGCCCACCATTGCCAGCAGTATGCGGCTGCGGTTAGGCAACGTCGACGTGGCAGCCAATGTCACCGGGGTCAGTGAACAGTTTTTCCGCGTGTATGGCATGACCTTTACCCAAGGTTCCGGTATTGATCAACTGCAGGTGCAATCGCAGTCTCAGACGGTAGTGATTGATGCCAATACCCAGCGCCGGTTGTTCCCGCACCAGAAGGATGTCGTAGGGAAGGTGATTTTGGTCGGTAATATGCCGGCGACGGTAGTCGGGGTGGCGAAAGAAAAGCAGTCAATGTTTGGTAGCAGCAAGACGCTCAATGTCTGGGTACCTTATAGCACCATGGCAAACCGGTTAATGGGCAATGCCTATTTTGATTCGATCACGGTGCGTATCCGCGAAGGCTACAACAGTCAGGAGGCGGAGCAGCAGCTTACCCGTTTGTTAACGCTGCGCCACGGCAAGAAAGACATCTTCACCTATAACATGGACAGTTTGGTGCAGACGGCAGAGAAAACCACACGTACGTTACAGTTGTTCCTGACGTTAGTGGCGGTAATTTCACTGGTGGTCGGTGGGATCGGCGTGATGAATATCATGCTGGTGTCAGTGACGGAGCGCACGCGTGAAATCGGGATTCGTATGGCCGTGGGGGCGCGTTCCGGCGATGTGTTACAGCAATTCTTGATTGAGGCTGTGCTGGTGTGTTTGGTTGGCGGTGCGCTGGGGATCACGCTGTCCTTCGCCATCGGTTTGCTGGTTCAGGTGGTACTGCCGGGGTGGCAAATCAGTTTCCCACCGGCGGCGTTGCTCAGTGCGTTTGTGTGTTCCACCGCAATTGGCGTGGTATTCGGTTATCTGCCTGCACGCAGCGCTGCGCGGCTTAACCCGATTGACGCGCTGGCCCGCGAATAGCATGATAATAAAAAATGCCAGTCATACGGCGGCTGGCATTTTTAGCGGAGTATTTCGGTCTGACTCTGGGGGCGCGTTTAGGCCAGCGCCTCGCTTTCCAATGGCACAATGAGACTCGCATGGTTCCCTTTTGGCCCTTGGTGCACGTCAAAGCTGACCTGCTGGCCAGCCTTCAGCGTCCGGTACCCATCCATTTTAATCGTAGAATAATGGGCGAAAATGTCTTCGCCGCCGCCTTCAGGACAGATAAACCCAAACCCTTTGGCGTTGTTGAACCATTTAACAGTACCCGTCTCCATGCTTTTACATCCCTCGCAACGCTATTTTTAGGTGAGATGAATAACTGAATTCGTACCCGCCAGCAGCAGGTAGCAGATGAGCCTGAAAGTGGTTAAAACACCACCAGGTCACGAATTTACACTCTAGAGCAAATGATCATCACGTCAAGGGATCGGCTTTTGTCGGCAAGGGGCAGTTCATCAAAGTTTGAAGCAGGTAACGATATTGACATTGTTTGGTAACAATTTGTCAGAGATTTTTGCGCACGTTCCAGTGCGGCGGGATGATAACGAAGATGGTAAAATAGTCACGATACCCCACTTTGAATAACCGGAACCTGTCCCCATATTAAAGGACAGAGCAGAGAAGATGAGCAGCGATGGGCAATAACAATGATTGGCTAAATTTTGAACACTTGGCCGAAGAAAAACAAATCGATGCGGTAAAACCGCCGTCTATGTATAAAGTTATACTTAACAACGACGATTACACACCGATGGAATTTGTGATTGACGTTCTGCAAAAGTTCTTTTCTTATGATATTGAACGCGCAACGCAACTGATGCTCACGGTCCACTATCAAGGCAAGGCGATTTGTGGTGTTTTTACCGCCGAGGTGGCGGAAACCAAAGTCGTACATGTGAACCGTTATGCAAGGGAGAACGAGCATCCGTTGCTTTGTACGCTGGAAAAAGCCTGATTAAGGCAATCTATTGGGGAGGTGCTTATGCTCAATCAAGAACTGGAACTCAGTCTCAACATGGCTTTCGCCAGAGCGCGTGAGCACAGACACGAGTTTATGACCGTGGAGCACCTGTTGCTGGCGTTACTCAGCAACCCTGCCGCGCGGGAAGCGCTTGAGGCATGCACAGTGGACCTGGCAGCACTACGCCAGGAACTGGAAGCCTTTATCGAACAAACCACGCCGACGTTACCTGCCAGTGAAGAAGAGCGCGACACACAGCCGACGCTCAGCTTCCAGCGCGTGTTACAGCGTGCGGTATTCCATGTGCAATCTTCCGGCCGCAGCGAAGTCAGCGGCGCCAACGTGCTGGTGGCAATTTTCAGCGAGCAGGAGTCGCAGGCGGCTTACCTGCTGCGCAAACACGACGTCAGTCGTCTTGACGTAGTGAATTTCATTTCACATGGCACACGTAAAGACGAGCCGGGCCAAGCGCCGAATGCGGAAAACCCGGTGAATGAAGAGCAGTCCGGAGGGGAAGACCGTATGGAAAACTTCACCACCAACCTCAATCAACTGGCCCGGGTGGGCGGCATTGATCCATTGATTGGCCGTGATCCTGAGCTGGAGCGTGCTATTCAGGTGCTGTGCCGTCGTCGCAAGAACAACCCGCTGTTGGTAGGGGAGTCTGGCGTTGGCAAAACCGCGATCGCTGAAGGGCTGGCTTGGCGCATTGTGCAGGGCGACGTCCCGGAAGTGATGGCGGACTGCACGTTGTATTCGCTGGACATCGGTTCGCTGCTGGCGGGTACGAAATACCGCGGCGACTTTGAGAAACGTTTTAAAGCGTTACTGAAGCAATTGGAGCAGGACAAGAACAGCATCCTGTTTATCGATGAGATCCACACCATCATCGGTGCCGGCGCGGCGTCCGGTGGGCAAGTCGATGCCGCCAACCTGATCAAACCGCTGTTGTCCAGCGGCAAGATCCGTGTTATCGGTTCGACCACTTACCAGGAATTCAGCAATATCTTTGAAAAAGATCGTGCCTTGGCCCGTCGCTTCCAGAAAATCGACATTACTGAACCGACGCCGGAAGAAACCATTCAGATCATCAATGGCCTGAAGACCAAGTACGAAGCGCACCACGATGTGCGTTATACCGCCAAAGCGGTGCGTGCTGCGGTTGAGCTGTCGGTAAAATACATCAACGACCGCCATTTGCCGGATAAGGCCATTGACGTGATCGACGAGGCGGGGGCTCGCAGCCGCTTATTGCCGATCAGCAAGCGTAAGAAAACCGTCAACGTTGCTGATATTGAATCGGTGGTAGCACGTATTGCGCGCATCCCGGAAAAAACCGTATCGGCGAGCGATCGTGATGTATTGAGAAGCCTGGGTGATCGTCTGAAAATGCTGGTGTTCGGGCAGGATCAGGCCATTGAAGCCCTGACCGAAGCGATCAAAATGAGTCGTGCAGGGCTGGGCCACGATCGCAAGCCTGTCGGTTCATTCCTGTTTGCCGGGCCAACCGGCGTCGGGAAAACCGAGGTAACGGTGCAGTTGGCGAAGGCGATGGATATCAAGCTGTTGCGTTTTGATATGTCCGAGTATATGGAACGCCATACGGTGAGCCGCCTGATTGGTGCGCCTCCGGGCTATGTCGGTTACGATCAGGGTGGTTTGCTGACTGATGCGGTGCTCAAGCATCCTCACTCAGTGGTGCTGCTGGATGAAATCGAGAAGGCCCATCCGGATGTCTTCAACCTGCTGTTGCAGGTGATGGACAACGGGACGCTGACCGACAATAACGGCCGTAAGGCGGATTTCCGCAACGTGATCCTGGTGATGACCACCAATGCCGGGGTGCGTGAAACAGAGCGTAAATCGATTGGTCTGGTTCAGCAGGACAACAGCACCGACGCGATGGAAGAGATCAAAAAAGTGTTCACGCCGGAATTCCGTAACCGTCTGGACAACATTCTTTGGTTTAACCATCTGTCGACCGAGGTGATTCAGCAGGTTGTCGACAAGTTTATCGTCGAACTGCAAGCGCAACTGGATGCGAAGGGTGTGTCGCTGGAAGTGAGCGACGAAGCGCGTGACTGGTTGTCAGTGAAAGGCTACGACCGTGCGATGGGCGCGCGTCCGATGGCGCGTGTCATGCAGGAAAACCTGAAGAAACCGCTGGCTAACGAACTGCTGTTCGGTTCGCTGGTGGACGGTGGTTCGGTCAAGGTTGAGCTGGACAAGGATAACCAGAAACTGACTTACCACTTCCTCAGCGCATCAATGCGTAAAGCGGATGAAGGTGCAGTGCACTAAGCCTGAGTCAAATAACGAAAAAGCGATGCTTCGGCATCGCTTTTTTTATGGGTGCAATCATCACCACAACAGAAATGATTGAGCCCTCTCAGTTTACCTGCGCTCCTGCAACTCGATGTTGAACGTTGCTACGGGGGTAAACGGAAAGGGCTCCGGAGGCATTACATCCTCGGTGCCGCCATCGGCTGGCGACGAGTGAGCCGATTAACGGCTACGGAAGACAATGCGGCCTTTGCTCAGGTCGTACGGGGTCAGCTCTACAGTGACTTTGTCGCCCGTCAGGATGCGGATGTAGTTCTTACGCATTTTACCGGAGATATGTGCGGTTACCACGTGCCCGTTTTCTAATTCAACGCGGAACATGGTGTTCGGCAGCGTATCAAGAACGGTGCCCTGCATTTCAATATTGTCTTCTTTGGCCATCGAATCCTCTAGGTCTAACTACCTTAGTTTTTAACCGGCAAGATAATGCCGAAAAACCCACATTATGTAAAGAAGTGTCGGTGAACATTGCACCGTTTCCGCAAAATTAGTTTGTTGGGGAGGGTGGTTCAACCTGCTGTGGGGGTAATACTTGCGGTGCCCAGCACTCTGGCGCTAACGGCTTGCGCTGAAGTTGACTGAGCTGCTGCAAAAATTGTCGTCGGGGGATCTCTCTCGCTCCCAGCGTGGCAGTGTGAGCGTTAAGCACCTGACAGTCAATCAATTCTCCGCCATAAGCGGCAAAATGCTGACAAAAAGCCATCAGTGCACACTTGGACGCGTTGGTTGTACGGCTGAACATCGATTCACCGCAAAACAGTGCGCCCTGAGCCACGCCGTACATGCCGCCTACCAGTGCGTCATCCTGCCACACTTCGATCGAATGAGCTAAACCGAGGCGATGCAGGTGCAGATAAGCGCGCTGAACCTCAGGGCCAATCCAGGTGCCTTCCTGCGGACGATCGGCGCAGGCGGCGATGACCGCCGCGAAGTCGTGATTCAGCGTAACGAGGAAAGGATTGCTGCGCAGAAAGCGTTTCAAACTCCGGCTGATATGGCGTTCGGCAGGGAACAACACGGCTCGCGGGTCAGGTGACCACCACAAAATGGCTTCCCCCGGCGAAAACCAGGGGAAGATGCCGCGTTCATAGGCGGCCAGCAAACGCGGTGCGGTCAGATCGCCGCCAATGGCCAGCAGGCCATTAGGATCGCGCAGAGCGCCCTCAGGAGAGGGAAATGCCAGTGACTGCGGTGACAGCTTAACAATGCGCATATAAGTTCTCAGCGTGCTCTACAGGCCATTTTACAGAGGTATATCACTGATACGTTGGCGAAAGCGAGCATAACGCCCCTGCAAGCCCATCAACATGGCATGATCGCCTTGCTCGACAATTCTGCCGCCGTCCATCACGCAGATGCGGTCAAGGTGTTCTAAGCCGTAGAGACGGTGAGTAACCAGAATCAGCGTTTTACCCTGACAGTGTTGGCGCAGCAACGCCAGGATCTGCTGTTCGGTCTCTGCGTCCAGGCCTTCGGTAGGTTCATCGAGCAACAGGAGAGGAGCTTGGTGTAACAATGCACGGGCAATGCCCAGGCGGCGCTGTTCACCGCCAGAAAGTTGGCGACCGCCATCCCCAAGCCAGGCATTCAGCCCCTCGTTCTCCAGCAACTTATCCAGACCCACCTGCTGTAGCACTTCGCGCAACTGTTCATCAGCTGCTGCGGGCGCAGCAATGCGCAGGTTTTCACGCAGCGTATCGCTGAAGATATGAACGCGCTGGCTGACGACGGTTGTCATCTGGCGTAGCGTCGCCTCATCGTAAGAGCCCAATGGGTGTCCATTGAGCAGCACCTGACCGCTATTGGCATTCCAGGCGCGTGTCAGCAATTGCAGCAAGGTCGATTTACCGCATCCGGTACGCCCAAGTAGCGCAATGTGCTCACCGGCGGCAATCTCCAGCGTGACGTCCTGCAACACCGGTAACGGTTGGTCGGGGTAGGTAAACGTAAGCTGCTGTAAGTTCAAGGTCGCGCCGCTTTCGGCCGCCGGGCCGTGGGCTGGGAATGTGACTTCGGGTTTTCGGTCGATCACTTGCTTTACGCGTGTGGCGGAAGCGATCACCTGCCCCAGATGCTGGAAGGCCCCCGCGACCGGCATCAGTGCTTCAAACGAGGCCAGTGCGGCAAAAACAAACAGCGCAATCAAGGCTCCGGGTTGGCTGTCACCACCGACGCCTGCGGCTGTAAGCCACAGCAACAGCGTGACTGTTAAACCGCTGGCCAGGATCATCAACGCCTGTGCCATACCGCCGAGCGAAGCCTGTTGCCATTGGCGACGCTGCCAGTGTTGTTCTGTGGTATCCAGGGCTGTACGGAAGCTATCAACTGCGCCGAACACCACCAGTTCAGCCTGGCCTTGCAGCCACGCGGTCAGATCGGTGCGGTATTGACCACGCAAAGCGGTTAACTGACCGCCAATGGGTTTACCAGCACGGTAAAATACCGGGGGCACCAGTAACAGCAGCAGCAGCAGAATACCGCCCAGCGTCAGCGCCAGGGACGTATCTAACCAGCTCAGGCCGTATGTAACGACGGCAATCACCACGGCGGCACTGACCAGCGGCGAGATGACCCGCAGATATAAATGGTCCAGCGTATCGACATCGGCGACCAACCGGTTAAGCAGATCGGCCTGACGGAAGCGGGCAATGCCGCCCGGTGACAGCGGCAGGATCTTTTCAAAGGTAAACACCCGCAGATGGGACAACACGCGGAAGGTCGCGTCATGGCTGACAACACGTTCGGCATAGCGCCCGGCCGTGCGGAAAATTGCGGCACCACGTACGCCGGCAGCCGGCAGCATGTAGTTGAAGGTGAATAGACCCGCCAACCCAGCCAAGGCTGACGCCGCGAGGAACCAGCCCGATAGCGCCAATAGACCGATGCTGGCCAATAGGGTGACGATGGCTAAAACAATGCCCAGGCAGATCAATAGGCTGTGACGACGGTACAGTGCCAGGAACGGCAGCAAAACACGCATGATTAGAGATCCCCGCGGCGGTGTGCGATCAGGTTGGCAAACAGGCCCGGCTGTGCGCTCAGCGTGGCGTAATCGCCTTGCTGGACAATTTGCCCGCCTTCCATGACCCAAATCTGGTCGTAATCTTCGGTATCTTCCAACTGGTGCGTAACCAGCAGGGTGGTTTGCTGATGCGAAGCGGCATTCAGAGCCTGCATGACTCGACGCTCGCTGTGAGCATCAAGGCTGGCAGCCGGTTCATCCAGCAGCAGCAAACGACGAGGGCTGATGAGCGCCCGGGCCACCGCGACGCGTTGAGCCTGGCCGACGGAAAGACGTGCCGCGTTATCGCCGACTTCGGTATCTAATCCCTGTGGCAGATGCGGCAGAATTTCGCCGACGTAGGCTTGCTCTACCGCTTGCTGCAATTGCGCCTCGCTAGCCTGCGGATTCCCTAGCAGGATATTGGCCCGCAGTGTCAGTGCCGGAAGGTGTGGGTTCTGTCCTACCCAGCCAAGCTGCTGGCGCCAGCTTTCGGCGGCCAGGTCGCGCAATTCAATACCGTTGACTGTCAGCGAGCCGCGATAGGGCAGGAAGCCGAGCAGCAGATTCAACAACGAACTTTTACCGGCACCGCTCAACCCTACCAACGCAATGCGCTGGTGTGGAGCAAGCGTAAAGCTCAGTGGGCCAGCCAGCAGGACGCCATTCGGCGACAGGATCTCCAGACTCTGGGCGTGCAGTTCCAGTGGCGCATCGGCGTTTAGCGTTTGCGTACCCTTGCCCATTTGTTCGCCTTCTGCACTGAGGAAGGTTTCAAGGGCTTCAGCAGCGCCCACGGCTTGCGCCTTGGCATGGTAAAAGGCGCCGAGGTCACGCAGCGGTTGGAAAAACTCCGGCGCAAGGATCAGCACCAGGAAGCCTGCAAACAAGGTGACACCGGTGCCGTAACTGCCGAAGTTAAGTTCACCAAGGAACGAAAAACCAAAATACACTGCGACCACCGCGATGGAGATGGAGGCAAAGAACTCCAGCACGGCTGAAGACAGGAACGCCAACCGCAGCACTTCCATGGTGCGGCTACGGAAATCTTCGGACGATTTGGCGATGTGTGCAGTTTCCGCTTCAGCGCGGTTAAATAAACGTAGCGTGTCCAAACCCCGCAGGCGATCAAGGAAATTGCCGCTCAGCCGTGCCAGCGCGACAAAATTGCGGCGATTGGCGTCAGCGGCGCCCATACCGACCAGCGCCATAAACATGGGGATCAGCGGGGCGGTGGTCAGTAGGATCAGGCCCGCGGCCCAGTTAATCGGGAATACGGTAATCAGAATCAGCAATGGGATAAACACCGCCAGATACATCTGCGGCAGATAGCGAGAGTAATAATCCTGCATGTCCTCAATCTGTTCGACGATGATGCTGGCCCAGCTACCTGCAGGTTTGCCCTGGACCCAGGCAGGGCCGAGTTGTTGCAGTTTATCCAGTACCTGAAGACGCATCCGCTGGCGGATCACTTGTCCGCAGATAAAACCAACGCGCTCTCGCAGCCAGCTTAATATCGCCCGCAACGCGAAGGTGGCGGCAAGCCAAATAAACGAAGGGATCAACTGTTCACGCGGGGTGTGTTCGATAATCAGTGCGTGGAGCAGGGCGGCTAAGAGCCATGCTTGCGCGACAATCAGCATGCCGCTTATCAGCCCTAATACCATGGAAAGGCGCAGCCAACGCTGCGCCAGGGTGCTCTGCGTTTTGAGCCAACGGGTTAACTGTTGCTGTCTGGTTTTTTTCATCAGATAAGAGTCTGCGTCGCCGGCGCCTGTTGTTACAGACAAGGTTAACGTACTGTTAAAAAAAGTGTTTGCCCCAACCTGAAGCGAACAAGTGAGGGGCAATGTTACCTCTTCACCCGGCAGACTGAAAATAATAAAGCGGTCAAATATCGGTATAACAGACGACAACAGCAGGATTATGCCACCGCTTGACTGGCCGCCTCCGCCGCCAGGGCGGTTTGCACGGATCTGCGCTGGCTAATCAGCGACATATAACGGGTTATCGATGGCCAGTATTTGAGGTCGATGGAAAACTGATCCATCCAGCGCAGCACGGTGAACAGATAGGCATCCGCAACGCTGAAAGCTTCTCCCAGTAGAAAAGCCTGTTCGTCCAGCGTCTGAGCAACAAAATCGAGGCGGCGTCGCAGCGTGTCGCGAAACCGTGTTTTAACCTCTTCCGGCAGGGTTGAGTTGAACAGCGGACTTGATCCTGCGTGGATCTCGCTGGTAATGAAGTTCAGCCACTCCTGCAAACGTACCCGTTCGAAGGTCGCGTTTGGCGGGGCCAGCGCGGCCTCAGGGCGCAAATCCGCCAGGTACTGCACGATGGCAGCGCCTTCGGTGATCACCTTTCCGTCGTCCAGCATCAATGCAGCGACGTAACCTTTGGGATTAACCCGATAAAAATCTCCGCCGTCGGCGCTGCGTTTGGTGCGGTTATTAACGCGGATGAGCTCGAACGGCAAATCTAATTCCCGCAGAACGATATGGGGCGAGAGGGAACAGGCATCGGGCGCAAAATAGAGTTTCATGGGGATATTCCTGAGGCAAAAAGCGACATCGTTTGTCCGTCAGAATGCCGTCGGCGCTGTCGACAGAAAAATTAGAATCTCAGAAACCCGATATCAGCTCAGCTACTGACGGGCAGTGGCAGATGATCTTGTAGATAGTGCAACAAGGTTTGCACTGGCGCAGAGCTTGCGCCGGTGAATGAGCAAACCAGGCCAAAATGGCGATAAAGTGGCGCGCTAAGCGGCAGGGCGCAAATGCCTGGCGTATCGGCAGGTATTACCGATGCCGGCACCAGCGATATGCCAATTCCTTCACGCACCAGCGTCAGTGCCGTGTTCCAGTCACTGACGGTGACGCGAACATCCGTCAGGGCCAAACCTGCCTGCTGCGCCAGCAACTGGGCATTGAGCTGGCAACCGCCGGTGGCTAATACAAACGGCTGTTTGACCAGTTCGCTGAAATCTACTGGCTGGCGGCTTCTGGCCAGCGGATGAGCCGTGGCCGTCACGGCAAGCCATAGGTCTTTTCCCAGCGGAAAGCTTAGCCGTTCCGTTTTCGGATTCAACACGACGCCAATATCGGCAGCTTCCAACGCCAGCCAATTTTCGACTTCCAGATCTGTGCCTTCCAACTGAATCAGTTCAATGGCGGGAAAGCGGCGGTTAAATTTGCGCAGCAGCGGGGGTAACAACAGAGCAAATGCTGAAGGGAAACTGGCCAGGCGTATTTTGCCGGCGTACGCACTTTGCGCCTGCAGTGCGTAGTGCTGGATAGCAGTGAGTTCGGCCAGCATGGCGCGGGCATGGCTGACGATTTGCTCACCGCTTTGCGTTAGCGTAACGCTATGCGGTAGTCGGACCAACAACGGAGTATTCAACGCCTCTTCCAACTGAGCGATGGCCTGGCTGGCACCGGACTGAGTCATGCCACATTGATTTGCCGCCAAGGTGATTTTGCCGCTATCGGCCACGGCGACCAACAGACGCCAGTGGAGAAGATTTTGCATCGAACACCCGCCTGATTTTGTTTTAAATACAAAAAAAGCGGCTAAGGTAGCCGCTTTTCAAGCTGACACGCTGTGCCGTTACAGCACTTCTGCGTTGGCGATGCCGTCCAGATAACGCTCAGCATCCAATGCCGCCATACAACCGGTACCGGCGGAAGTGATCGCCTGGCGGTAGATGTGGTCCATCACGTCGCCAGCGGCGAATACGCCAGGAATGGTTGTCTGGGTAGCATTGCCGTGAATACCGGACTGCACTTTGATATACCCGTTCTCCAATTCCAGCTGACCACCGAAAATGCTGGTGTTCGGGCTGTGACCGATGGCGATAAACACGCCGGCCAACGCCAGTTCCCGTGTTTCGTTCTCTTCTTTGGTGCTGCGGATACGTACACCGGTAACGCCCATTTCATCGCCCAGCACTTCGTCCAGAGTATGGTCGGTATGCAGTACGATATTGCCGCTTTTCACCTTTTCCATCAGTCGGTTGATCAGGATCTTCTCTGAACGGAAGCTGTCACGACGGTGAATCAGGTGAACTTCGGCTGCAATGTTGGACAGATACAGCGCTTCTTCAACGGCGGTGTTACCGCCGCCGACGACCGCGACTTTTTGATTGCGGTAGAAGAAACCGTCGCAGGTTGCGCAGGCGGAAACGCCTTTGCCTTTAAAGGCCTCTTCAGTCGGCAGGCCAAGGTAACGGGCCGATGCGCCAGTGGCGATGATCAGTGCATCACAGGTGTATTCAGCACTGTCACCAAACAGACGGAACGGACGGTTTTGTAGATCAACGCTGTTGATGTGGTCAAACACAATCTCGGTCTGGAATTTTTCTGCATGCTCGCGCATACGCTCCATGAGCGCAGGGCCAGTCAGACCTTCGGCATCACCTGGCCAGTTTTCCACTTCAGTAGTGGTGGTCAGTTGACCGCCTTGTTCCATACCGGTAATCAGTACCGGGCTCAGGTTGGCGCGCGCTGCATAAACTGCGGCGGTGTAGCCAGCCGGGCCGGAGCCCAGAATCAATAATTTGCTGTGTTTAGCCGTGCCCATGAATAACCTCTTTTCCCACAATGGCGGACAATGGATCCGATTGTAGGGAAAATGCCGCATTAAAAAAAGCGTCAGGGGATGTTGTTAACGATTTGTTTGATAGTCATTGCCTATTAATTATTGTTTTGCTGCTAAATCGAGCGTAAAACGCAGCAATTTAACTTATGGAAAGGGCTTACTGCGATATTGGGTGCACATAACGGGAAACAGCACGTTAAGCGGGTTTAGGTGCCTTCTCTGTGGGGTTTTTAAGCCAGCGATTCATAACTAAAAACGGGGTGCTAACTTTTCATGACGGTACGTTCTTCTGATTTTGCTTCTTTTACTTTGACAATCCGCTGCGCATTTGCGAAAACATCATAGGAAGAAGAAATTATCCCCACACCTGCAGTAAATCGTACGTATTTACGGCGTTGGCGCAGAGTTTTGCGCCGTAGCTGAAACCTTGTACAGCAGGTGAGAGGATATCGCGCAGGCGAATTGCAAATTTCTTCTTGCGATTAACGTCATTTAAACACCCTGTGCAGGGTTTGACAGACAGACTGCACAACGGTGGATGATGGTAGTGAAGCATATGACAGGCATCGGGTCTTCGCTTGGAACGAACCCTTACACATTGACGTTGGCTAGGGTGTGGCAAGTGCAGGGAAGAAAATAAGAGAGACAATAATAATGGCAGACAATAAGAAACGCCCGGGTAAAGATCTCGACCGTATCGACCGCAATATCCTGAACGAGCTGCAGAAGGATGGGCGTATTTCGAACGTTGAGCTTTCGAAGCGCGTGGGGTTATCTCCAACACCATGTTTAGAACGCGTGCGCCGCCTCGAGCGCCAGGGTTTTATTCATGGCTATACCGCTTTGCTCAACCCGCATTATCTGGATGCGTCACTGTTGGTCTTCGTGGAAATCACGTTGAACCGCGGCGCGCCAGATGTGTTTGAGCAATTCAACTCAGCAGTGCAGAAGCTTGAAGAAATTCAGGAGTGTCATCTGGTGTCTGGTGATTTCGACTATCTGTTGAAAACCCGTGTACCGGATATGTCTGCTTACCGTAAATTGCTCGGTGAAACCTTGCTGCGTTTGCCGGGGGTTAACGACACCCGTACCTACGTAGTCATGGAAGAAGTGAAACAGAGTAACCGTCTGGTTATCAAAACACGGTAGGGTGCAGGTGCAAAACCTGATTAAATTGGTTACACTCCTGTTTATTCATACAGTTTCGGCGCCGGGGAAGCTTCTCGGCGCTGTTGCTATGTCAGCTAACAGGAACCTGGAGAGCCTTTCTTGAGCCAGGAATATACAGAAGATAAAGAAGTTACCTTGAGAAAACTCAGCAGCGGTCGCCGTTTGCTCGAAGCTGTGTTGATCGTGGTGGCCATTTTTGCCATTTACCTCATGGCTGCCTTGGTCAGTTTTAATCCATCTGACCCAAGCTGGTCGCAGACCGCGTGGCATGAGCCGATTCATAACCTGGGCGGTGGCGTCGGGGCCTGGATGGCCGACACGCTGTTCTTCACCTTCGGGGTACTCGCCTATGCGATACCACCGATCATGCTCATGTTGTGCTGGGCGGCTTACCGTCAGCGCGGCAACGGCGAATACATCGACTATTTTGCGCTTTCATTGCGCCTGATCGGCACGTTGGCGCTGGTGCTCACCTCGTGTGGCCTGGCGGCATTGAATGTCGACGATCTCTATTACTTCGCTTCCGGCGGCGTTATCGGCAGTTTGCTGAGCAATGCCATGCTGCCGTGGTTCAACGGCATCGGTGCAACCTTAGGGCTGCTGTGCGTCTGGGCTGCGGGGCTTACGTTGTTTACCGGTTGGTCTTGGCTGGTGATCGCCGAAAGAATCGGCGGCGCGGTGCTGGGTACGGCGACCTTTATGACTAACCGATCACGCCGTGAAGACCGTTATCACGACGACGATGATCGTTATGTCGAAGAACATGCCGAACCTGCACAGAAAGAAGCCGCGCTTGCTGTGGGCGCGACTGCGGCGGCGGCCAATGCGGCGGAAGACGACGTGTTGTTCTCTGCGCCTTCCGTAGCGGAAACCGCCAAGTTGGCGGCAGAAGCAGAAGATGCACAGGATCCCTTACTCAGCGGCTTGCGGGCTAATGATGACGATCCTGCTGATGCCGTACCCGTTGCACCAGCGGTAGCCAGTACGCCGGTTACTGCGGCTCCTGTCGTAGCACAGGCACCGTCGGTTACCGTGGCACCGGCTGCACCCGCATCGGTGAATCAACACCCAATGAGCAGGGTAGAGGAAAACGCGCCACCGCCATTGTATTCGTTCGAGATCCCTGAAGAGACACCGGCGCCGACGTTGACGCGTTCGGCGGATCCTTACCAGGACGAGGATAATGAACCGCGCTTGGGCAACTGGGATGTTCCGGCTGCATCACCGGCGCACGAACGTTCCCCGTTCGATTTTTCTGCCGCCCAGCGTGATAGCGCAGACATCAGTGCTCCGGCTGGTTTCAGTGCCGTTGAACCTGCCGTTACGCCGTTTGGTAGCGTGAAACCTCAGGCTCCTGTCGCTGCAACTGCGGTAGCGGGTGCTGTCGCCGCCAATACGTTTATGCCGGCATTTACCGCTACCAGTGAGGCTAACTCGCAGGTGAAACAAGGCCTTGGCCCTGAATTGCCACGCCCGAACCCTGTACGCATTCCTACCCGGCGTGAACTGGCCTCTTACGGTATCAAGCTGCCTTCACAGCGCATTGCCGAACAGGAACAGCGTAGCCGAGGGGATGACGAGCCATTGCCGAACGCCGAGAGTCTTGCGCCAGAGCAGGATGATGAAGCCTTGCAGGAAGCCGCGTTGCGCCAGGCGTTTGCCGAACAGCAAAATCAGCGTTATGGCGAGGAATACGCGCAAGATAACCAGGACGATGAGGCGGCTCTGCAGGAGGCCGCACTGCGTCAGGCCTTTGCTGAACAGCAAAGCCAGCGCTATGGGCAACAAGAAGCTACACCGTCAGCACAGGCAACCACGCCGGTAGACACGCGCAATGCGTTTGGTTTCTCGCCGATGGATGATTTGGTTGATGATGGCCCCGTTGAACCCTTGTTCACCTTGTCGCCACAGCTTGAAGACCGTATTGAGCAGCAAAGCGAACGTGAAGATGATGTGCCGTTCGGCCAGTTTGAGCCTGCAGCGCCGGTTTATCAGCCGCAAGCTCAGCCGCAGACACCGCCGGTACAACCGTACCAACAGGCTTACCAACAACCGCAGCAGCAATCGGCCACTCAGCAACAGCAACCGGCTTATCAGCAACCTGTCGCGCAACCGGCACCAGCCGCACCGCAGCAGCCAGCGATGGATAGCCTGATCCACCCGTTCCTGATGCGTAATGATATGCCGCTGCAAAAACCAACCACGCCGTTGCCGACGTTGGATCTGCTGACGGAAGCCCCGAAAGAGGTTGAGCCGGTAGATACCTTTGCGTTGGAACAAAAAGCGCGCTTGGTCGAAGCCAGCCTCGCCGATTACCGTGTGAAGGCCGACGTGGTTGATATCCTGCCAGGGCCGGTCATTACACGCTTTGAGTTGGATCTGGCTCCGGGTGTCAAGGCTGCACGTATTTCAAATCTGTCTCGCGATTTGGCGCGTTCATTGTCGACCTCAGCGGTGCGTGTGGTTGAGGTGATCCCCGGTAAACCTTACGTTGGGTTGGAACTGCCTAACGTCAAACGCCAAACCGTCTATCTGCGTGAAGTGCTGGATTGCCCCGCGTTCCGTGATAATCCATCGCCGTTGGCCATCGTATTGGGTAAAGACATTTCCGGTGAACCTGTGGTGGCAGATCTTGCGAAAATGCCACACTTACTGGTCGCAGGGACGACGGGTTCCGGTAAATCGGTAGGGGTCAATGCCATGATCCTGAGCATCTTGTATAAAGCCACGCCGAAAGAAGTGCGCTTTATCATGATCGACCCGAAAATGCTGGAACTGTCAGTCTATGAAGGTATTCCACACCTGCTGACAGACGTGGTAACCGACATGAAAGACGCTGCCAACGCATTGCGTTGGTGCGTCGCGGAGATGGAACGCCGTTACAAGCTGATGTCTGCGCTCGGCGTGCGTAATTTGGCCGGTTATAACGAACGTGTCGACCAGGCAGAGGCGATGGGACGCCCAATCCCAGATCCGTTCTGGAAACCAACAGACAGCATGGACATCACCCCACCGGTATTGGAAAAAGAGCCTTATATCGTAGTGATGGTGGACGAGTTTGCTGACTTGATCATGACGGTCGGTAAAAAGGTTGAGGAGTTGATTGCTCGTCTGGCGCAAAAAGCGCGAGCTGCGGGGATCCACTTGGTGCTGGCAACTCAGCGTCCGTCGGTGGATGTGATCACTGGTCTGATCAAGGCCAACATCCCAACCCGTATCGCCTTTACCGTGTCCAGCAAGATTGACTCGCGTACCATCCTCGATCAGGGCGGTGCTGAATCATTGCTGGGTATGGGTGACATGCTCTATCTGGCGCCTAACTCGTCTATTCCTGTCCGTGTACACGGTGCATTTGTGCGCGATCAGGAAGTTCATGCCGTGGTTAAGGATTGGAAAGCGCGTGAGCGACCTCAATATAAAGAGGGTATTCTTAGCAGCAGTGACGACGGTGAGGGCGGTGCTGGTGGCGGTCTGGACGGTGATGAGGAGTTGGATCCGTTGTTTGATCAGGCGGTAGAGTTTGTGGTGGATAAACGCCGCGCTTCTATTTCCGGTGTACAGCGCCAGTTCCGTATCGGCTATAACCGCGCCGCGCGCATTATCGAACAGATGGAAGCGCAGGGCATCGTCAGTGAGCAAGGGCACAATGGCAACCGCGAGGTGCTGGCACCGCCACGGCATGACTGATGACGCTTTAATCGTTGTTATTAAATAATAAAGGGCCGCTTAGCGGCCCTTGTGCAAAGAAGCGTAAACCCCTGGCTTCTCGGAACATTGGCCTATCTGCCTGCCGATAGCTTCGGGTAGAGTAAAGGGGTTAAGGGTTAATTTGACCCGCACGGCAACGCCTTGCGGTTAACGCATTTCATAAGGTATCTGGAATAATGAAAAAACTGTTAGTTGCCTGTTGTCTGCTTTCGGGATTCGCTTCCACCTCTGTGTTGGCCGACGCCGCGCAGGATCTGCAAAGTCGCCTGGCGAAAGTGAACAGTTTCCACGCTAGCTTCTCCCAAACTGTGACCAGCAGCGATGGCGCTGCCGTACAGCAGGGAGAAGGTGAACTTTGGGTGAAGCGCCCAAATCTGTTTAATTGGCACATGACCTCGCCAGACGAGAGCGTGTTGGTATCAGACGGGCAAACCCTGTGGTTCTACAACCCCTTTGTTGAACAAGTGACGGCAACCTGGTTGAAAAACGCCACGGGTAATACGCCGTTTATGCTGATCACCCGCAACAACGCCAATGACTGGAAACAGTACAACGTTAAGCAGAAAGGTGATGATTTTGAACTTACGCCAAAAACCAGCAATGGCAACCTGAAACAGTTCGCTATTACCGTCACGAACAGCGGTACTATTCGCAGTTTTGCTGCGGTTGAGCAGGACGGCCAGCGTAGTTCTTATGCACTGAAAAGCCAGCAGAATGTTGCTGCTGATGCCAGCAAATTTAAATTTACCCCGCCGAAGGGGGTGACGCTGGACGACCAGCGCCAGTGAGGTCAGCGTGAGTAATATGTCGCTCGATTTTTCCCAGAACGAGTTCCAGCCGTTGGCCGCCCGCATGCGGCCGACCACGCTGGCACAGTATATCGGCCAACAGCACCTGTTGGCTGCCGGCAAGCCTTTGCCACGCGCTATCGAGGCAGGGCAACTGCATTCGATGATTCTGTGGGGGCCGCCGGGCACCGGGAAAACGACGCTGGCGGAATTGATTGGTCGTTACGGCCAAGCGGACGTCGAGCGGATTTCGGCCGTGACGTCCGGCATTAAAGAGATCCGTGAGGCGATCGAGCGTGCGCGCCAGAACCGTGACGCCGGTCGTCGCACTATCTTGTTTGTAGATGAAGTGCATCGTTTCAATAAAAGCCAGCAGGATGCCTTCCTGCCGCATATTGAAGACGGCACCATAACCTTTATCGGCGCAACCACCGAAAACCCGTCCTTTGAGCTGAACTCGGCGCTGTTGTCACGTGCTCGTGTGTATCTGTTGAAAGCACTAACTGCCGACGATATCAGCCAGGTGCTGGATCAGGCGATGCAAGACAACGGCCGGGGTTTTGGCGGCCAGAATATCGAACTGCCTGAAGAGACCCGCCGTATGCTGTCCGAGCTGGTGGGGGGGGACGCACGCCGGGCGTTGAACAGCCTGGAAATGATGGCTGATATGGCGGAAATTAACGCCAAAGGCATACGCGTGCTGACGCCGGAATTACTGAAAGAAGTCTCCGGCGAACGCAGTGCGCGTTTCGATAATAAAGGTGACCGTTATTACGATTTGATCTCGGCGCTGCATAAATCGGTACGCGGCTCGGCACCAGATGCTGCGCTGTATTGGTATGCGCGTATTATTACAGCCGGGGGCGATCCGCTGTATGTGGCGCGCCGGCTTCTGGCGATTGCCTCAGAAGATGTCGGCAATGCCGATCCGCGGGGTATGCAGGTGGCGATCGCCGCCTGGGACTGTTTCACCCGCGTCGGGCCGGCAGAAGGCGAGCGCGCTATTGCTCAGGCTATCGTCTATCTGGCTTGTGCACCAAAAAGCAACGCAGTTTATACCGCTTTTAAAGCGGCCATGCGTGACGCCAAAGAGATGGCCGACTACGACGTGCCGGAACATCTGCGCAATGCACCAACCAAATTGATGAAAGAAATGGGGTTGGGCGCGGAGTACCGCTACGCTCACGATGAGCCCAATGCTTATGCGGCGGGTGAAGACTATTTCCCACCCGAAATGGCCAAGACGCGTTACTATCATCCAACCTCACGGGGCCTGGAAGGTAAAATCGGCGAAAAGCTGGCATGGCTGGCTGAGCAGGATCAAAATAGCCAGACAAAACGCTACCGCTAGCGTTGCCGTTGCGGTAAGGTTAGCGGGTATCACTCTCCTTTATACGGCTTCAAATTCAGCCGAATAAAACAACAAATTTTCTTTCAATAACAATAAGCACAGGATTAGCATGCTCGATCCCAATCTGCTGCGTAATGAGCTAGACGCAGTCGCCGTCAAACTGGCTCGCCGAGGCTTTAAACTCGATCTGGATCTGCTGCGTTCTCAAGAAGAGCGCCGCAAAGTTCTGCAGGTAGAAACTGAAACACTGCAGGCCGAACGTAACTCCCGATCGAAATCCATCGGCGCGGCTAAAGCGCGCGGGGAAGACATTGAGCCGCTGCGTCGCGAAGTGAACGAACTGGGTGACAAGCTGGATTCTGCCAAGGCCGCACTGGATCAGCTGCAGGCTGAAATCCGTGACTATGCGTTGGCGATCCCGAACTTGCCGGACGATGCTGTGCCAGTGGGTAAAGACGACAGCGATAACCAGGAAGTCAGCCGCTGGGGCGAACCGCGTCAGTACGATTTCCCGGTGCGCGATCATGTCGATCTTGGCGAAATGGCCGGTGGCCTGGACTTTGCCGCCGCAGTTAAATTGACGGGTTCCCGTTTTGTGGTGATGAAAGGGCAAATCGCCCGCATGCACCGTGCGTTATCCCAATTCATGCTGGATCTGCACACTGAACAGCACGGCTACCTGGAAACTTACGTACCTTACTTGGTGAACCACGCAACCTTGTACGGTACCGGCCAGTTGCCGAAGTTTGGTGAAGACCTGTTCCACACCAAACCCCTGGAAGAAGAATCGGACAGCAGCAACTATGCGTTGATCCCAACAGCAGAAGTGCCGTTGACCAACCTGGTACGTGACGAGATCCTGGAAGAGGAATCTCTGCCGCTGAAGATGACCGCGCATACGCCATGTTTCCGTGCTGAAGCCGGTTCTTATGGCCGTGACACGCGTGGTTTGATCCGTATGCACCAGTTCGATAAGGTCGAGATGGTGCAGATCGTACGTCCAGAAGATTCAATGGCTACGCTGGAAGAACTGACCGGCCATGCAGAGAAAGTGCTGCAGTTGTTGAACCTGCCTTACCGTAAAATGTTGCTGTGTACCGGTGACATGGGCGCAGGTTCATGCAAAACCTACGATCTGGAAGTATGGCTGCCGGCGCAAAATACGTACCGTGAGATCTCCTCCTGCTCCAACATGTGGGATTATCAGGCGCGCCGTATGCAAGCGCGCTGCCGCAGCAAAACCGAGAAAAAGCCGCGTCTGGTGCACACGCTGAACGGTTCTGGTTTGGCTGTGGGTCGCACGCTGGTGGCGGTGCTGGAGAACTACCAGCAAGCTGATGGCCGCATTCAGGTGCCAGAAGTATTACGCCCATACATGGGTGGCCTGGAATATATCGGTTAATTAATTAGCCGCTGCATAAAAAGCGCCTACGGGCGCTTTTTTTATAAGAAAATTATTATCCCTTTGTTCGAAAGTCCTTTTTCTTTCATCTACTTCCCCCGCTTTATTGATAGCAGACAAAGTTCACTAACCACTTCTGAGTAATATCCACTCCTGGAGAAGGGTTTTTATACAAGCCTATTAACAGACATCGGATCTGTCTCCCTGCCCGTTGCCTTGAGTCAAAGGCATGACGTTTATCAATACCTGGGTAAAACGTGGAGTGAGTTATGTTGGAAAACAAAGTAAACGACCCAATGTCCGAAGGTGTCAGCCGTCGTACCTTGGTGAAGTCTGGCGGTATCCTTGGCTTGGCAATGGCAGTCGGGGGCATAGTATTACCTTTTAGCCGCCGTGCAATCGCCGACTCAATCAGTGAAAGCGTGCAAGAAGCCGCGCGCGACAAAGTGGTATGGGGGGCTTGTTCCGTTAACTGTGGCAGCCGCTGTGCCTTACGTTTGCATGTCCGCGATGATGAGGTGTACTGGGTCGAGACGGATAATACCGGCCTGGATGACTATGGAGACCATCAGGTTCGAGCCTGCTTGCGCGGACGATCTATTCGCCGTCGCATGAACCACCCGGATCGTTTGAATTATCCGATGAAACGCGTCGGAAAGCGTGGTGAAGGCAAGTTCAAACGCATTAGCTGGGACGAGGCGTATGATGCCATCGCTAACAACCTGAAGCGGATCGTCGAGCAATACGGTAACGAAGCGGTATACATCAATTACACCTCAGGCATTGTCGGCGGCAATATTACCCGTTCGTCACCCAATGCTTCGCTGGTTGCCCGCCTGATGAATTGTTATGGCGGTTACCTTGAGCAGTATGGGACTTACAGCACCGCGCAAATCGCCTGTGCGATGCCTTATACCTACGGCAGTAATGAAGGTAACAGCACTTCTGATATCGAAAACAGCAAGCTGGTGGTGATGTTCGGTAATAACCCGGCTGAAACGCGGATGAGCGGCGGCGGCATTACCTATTATCTGGAGCAGGCGCGTGAACGTTCTAATGAGCGAATGATCGTTATCGATCCACGTTATACCGATACGGCCGCCGGGCGTGAGGATGAGTGGATCCCCATCCGGCCAGGTACGGATGCGGCATTGGTGGCTGGGCTGGCGCATGTCTTGATCGGCGAAGACTTGGTCGATCAACCCTTTCTTGATCGGTATTGCATTGGTTACGATGAGAAAACCTTACCCGCTGGCGCGCCAGTGAATGGGCACTATAAAGCCTATATTCTTGGTCAAGGCGAGGATGGCGTTGAAAAAACGCCGCAGTGGGCGGCAAAAATCACCGGTATTCCGGCAGATCGCATTATCAAACTGGCGCGGGAAATAGGCACCGCGAAACCGGCCTATATCTGTCAGGGATGGGGGCCGCAACGTCAGGCCAACGGTGAACTGAGTGCGCGGGCTATCGCGATGCTGCCAATATTGACCGGCAATGTCGGTATTAATGGCGGTAACAGTGGTGCACGTGAGTCGACCTATACCATCACCATTGAACGTATGCCGGTGTTGGCAAACCCGGTCAAAGCAAAAATTTCCTGCTTTAGCTGGACCGATGCCATAGTGCGTGGCCCTGAGATGACCGCCAAACGCGATGGGGTGCGTGGCCAGGACAAGTTGAACGTGCCGATCAAGTTTATCTGGAACTATGCCGGTAATACCATCACCAACCAGCATTCTGACATTAATAAAACCCACGATATTTTGCAGGACGACACCCAATGCGAAATGATTGTGGTGCTGGAAAACTTTATGACCTCGTCGGCCAAATATGCCGACATTCTGCTGCCCGATCTGATGACCGTCGAACAGGAAGACATTATTCCCAACGACTATGCCGGTAACATGGGGTATCTGATCTTTATTCAGCCTGCAACCACCGCCAAATTTGAGCGAAAGGGTATTTATGAGGTGCTGAGTGAGGTGGCACGCCGCTTGGGGCCAGAGGTACATCAGAGGTTCACTGAAGGGCGAACTCAGGCGCAATGGCTCCAACATTTGTACGCTAAAATGCAGGACCGGGATCCGCTGCTGCCGGGCTATGAAGCGTTGCGTGGTATGGGGATCTATAAGCGCAAAGATCCTAACGGCCATTTCGTGGCGTATAAAGAGTTCCGCCAGGACCCCGAAGCTAACCCATTAAAAACGCCGTCCGGCAAAATTGAAATCTACTCCGCCAGGCTAGCTGATATCGCCAGTAGCTGGCAGTTGGAAGAAGACGAAACCATCAGCCCATTGCCAATTTACGCTTCTACCTTTGAAGGTTGGGATGACCCTTTGCGTAAAACCTACCCCTTGCAAATGTTTGGCTTCCATTACAAGGCCCGCACCCACTCTTCCTACGGCAATATCGATGTTTTGCAGGCGGCCTGTCGTCAGGAGGTGTGGATCAATCCCCTAGATGCCCGATCTCGCGGGATAGTCGGCGGCGATAAGGTCCGGGTATTCAACGGGCGTGGCGAAGTGCGTGTTGAAGCCAAAGTCACGCCACGGATCATGCCTGGTGTGGTGGCTATGGGGCAGGGAGCTTGGCATCAGGCCGATATGCTGGGCGATCGTATCGATCATGGCGCCTGCATGAACACGTTGACCACCCACCGGCCTTCACCTTTGGCCAAGGGTAATCCGCAGCATACCAATCTGATTGACATCGAAAAAGTGTAAGGGGTAGCCAATGACTCAGCAATATGGATTCTTTATCGATTCAAGTCGTTGTACTGGCTGCAAAACCTGCGAACTGGCCTGCAAGGACTTTAAAAATCTGACGCCGGACGTCAGTTTCCGCCGCATCTATGAGTACGCCGGAGGGGAATGGCAGCAGGAGGGGGATGGCTGGCACCAGAACGTGTTTGCCTATTATCTGTCGATTGCCTGCAACCATTGTGAAGATCCCGCTTGTACCAAAGTGTGCCCGACGGGGGCAATGCACAAGCGGGAGGACGGTTTTGTGGTAGTGAATGAAGAGGTATGCATTGGTTGTCGTTATTGCCATATGGCCTGTCCGTACGGTGCGCCGCAGTACAATGCCACCAAGGGCCATATGACCAAGTGCGATGGCTGTTATGAACGGGTGGCCGAAGGCCATAAACCTGTCTGCGTAGAGTCTTGTCCGTTGCGGGCCCTGGATTTTGGCCCGATTGAACAACTCAGGCAACAGCATGGCACCCTGGCCCAGGTGGCACCACTGCCGGCGGCGCATTTTACCCGCCCCTGCCTGGTGTTAAAACCTAATGCCAACAGTCGCCCAAGCGGTGACACCACGGGCTATTTGGCCAATCCAAAGGAGGTTTGATATGGGTATGGGATGGCATGAATGGCCGCTGATGTTGTTTACCGTATTGGGGCAATGTGTGGTGGGGGCGATTATCGTTATGGGGCTTACCGTGATTGGCGGCAATCTGAATGAACAGCAGAGCAGGGCGGTTCATCGTTCCCTGTTTTTCTTGTGGTTGCTGATGGGTATCGCTTTTGCCGCTTCCACACTGCATCTTGGTTCGCCGTTACGGGCATTTAACGCATTGAACCGCGTCGGTGCATCGGCGTTGAGTAACGAAATAGCCGCTGGCGCAGTGTTCTTCGCTGTTGGTGGTTGCTATTGGCTGTTGGCGATATTAGGTAAAATGCCGCCGGCATTGGGCAAACTGTGGTTGTGGGTGACCATGGCGCTGGGGGTTGTCTTTGTTTACGCTATGACAAAGGTGTATCAAATCGATACTGTGCCAACCTGGCATAACGGTTACACTACGCTGAACTTTTTCCTGACGTTGCTGATCGGGGGGCCGCTGCTGGGGGTCTTGTTACTGCGTGCGGCTGGGTTAGCGGTATCGGCCCGCTATTCATTGGCTATCCTTAGCGTGGTTGCGCTGCTGGTCAGCCTGAGTGCGGCGATGATGCAAGGCTATGAGCTGGCCAGCATCAATAGCTCGGTGCAGCAAGCATCAGCGCTGATCCCCCAATACGGTCAATTAATGGTTGGGCGTTTGGTCTTGGTGGTGCTGGGTTTAGGCTGCTGGATTTGCCCACTGTTACGCCGTGGCAACGCGAGCGTGATGGGAATGGCTATAGGTTTGATTTTGGTTATCGCCGGTGAGCTTCTTGGGCGGGGCGTGTTCTACGGCCTGCATATGACCGTTGGCATGGCGGTAGCCGGTTAATAGTGTAGTGAGGCGCAGTTCGCTGCGCCCTTAAAAGGATCCTTGATTTATGACGCTAGAAAATATCGCTTTAACGGGTCGGGTGCTGGGTGTGTTGTTGTATGCGCCGCCAGAAAGTGAAGACGGCCAGCAGTTGTTGGCAACCCTGTCTGAATCTGAGTGGGTCAAAGAATGGCCGTATGGCGACGCTGAGCAGTTACAGAGCGCGGCTGCTCTGATAGCTACCGGGATTGAAGATCAGCAGGACGAGTCTTTGGCAGAGGCTTACCAACGCCTGTTTGTTGGCCCAGACACCTTACCCGCACCTTTATGGGGCTCGGTCTATCTGGACAAAGAAAACGTACTGTTTGGGAATTCAACTTTGCGTCTGCGTCGCTGGTTGCGGTCGAATGGTATTGAAGCACAGCATGATCGTAATGAACCCGAAGATCATATTGGCACCTTGTTGATGATGGTGGCCTGGTTGGCTGAAGAACGGCAGGGTGGTTTGGTCGAGCAGTTGCTGACAAAGCATGTGCTGCCTTGGGCGCCACGCTACCTGGAATTGCTGCAAGCCAATGCAGGACATCCATTCTACTTAGGGTTGGCGCAGTTGGCGCAAATTACCTTGAGTGGCTGGGGTAAAGAATGTTCAGCCGAAGTTGAGCCATTAGAGCTGCATTTCTGATAGAAAATGAGCAGCCGGCAGGTGCGCGATGTCGGCTGTTCATCGCAGGATATAGGGTGAGTTCCTGTCAGTTTAGTGTGATAGTGCTAGCTCATAGGCCTGCCTGACATACTCTGCCAGCGGTTTCTCATCGATATCGGCAACCGAGTAAAGCTTGATATGACGGCGATACTTGCCATTGCCTTCGAGCATGCGGTGGGGATCCTCGAGCAGATAGCCATTGCCGAACTCTACCGAGACATGGCTACTATAGGTAAATACGCCGCAGAAAAACGCCGTATTAGAAAACATAATGCCACCGTATTTGACGGATTCGCAGACGTTGTCGCCCATAGCCGTGACAACCTGGCGAACGCGTTCAACAATGGCCAAAAGCTCGCCGTGAGTGCTGCCAATATCGCTCAGCAATGCGGTAACGGCCGCTTCTGTTTTACCTTCCATCATAAACCTTCCTTGCAGCGAATTTTATCCGTAACCAGCATAGCGTTTTTTGCACTGTGTTGCGCCTGTCTGTCCGACAAACACAAATTGTGCGGTGGATACATAAGTGCCGATTGACTTTTTTATCGCCAGTGTCATGATGCGCGCACTCTCATTGCGCGTTCGGTTTCAATCTCACTATGTCCGCATATTCTCGCCCAGTGCTCCTGCTGCTCTGTGGTCTGTTGTTGCTTACGGTTTCTATTGCCGTTTTGAATACGTTAGTTCCTCTTTGGTTAACTCATGCTCAATTGTCAACCTGGCAGGTGGGAATGGTGAGTTCCTCTTATTTTACCGGCAACCTGGTTGGCACATTGATTGCGGGTAAACTGATCCAGCGCATTGGTTTTACTCGCAGTTATCATCTTGCCTGTGTGGTGTTCGCTGTGGCGACTGCCGGTATGGCATTATCTCTCGATTTCTGGAGCTGGATGGGCTGGCGTTTCTTCGCGGGTGTCGGCTGCGCCTGGATTTGGGTGATTGTGGAAAGTGCACTGTTGCGCAGCGGTAATCTGTCCAACCGTGGCCAACTGCTGGCGGCCTATATGATGGTTTATTACCTGGGTACGGTGGTAGGCCAATTGCTCTTGAGTATGGTGTCGACGGAATTGCTGAACGTGGTACCGTGGGTGGTTGCGATTGTGATCAGCGCCATGTTGCCGATGTTGTTTGCCAGAGTGAACAGCCAACATGACGAACCGCAGCAGGCAGCGGTATGGCCGATGTTGAAACGCCGTAGTGCGCGGCTGGGCATCAATGGGTGCATTATTTCCGGTATTGTACTTGGTTCGTTGTACGGTTTGATGCCGTTGTATTTATCTCATCAGGGCATGAGCGACGCGAATGTCGGCTATTGGATGGCATTGCTGGTCAGTTCCGGCATCGTCGGTCAATGGCCGGTCGGTCGGTTGGCCGATCGCTATGGCCGTCTGCTGGTCCTGCGTATCCAGGTGTTTGTTGTGATCCTCGCGAGTATGGCGATGTTGGGTAACTATGCCATGGCACCGGCATTGTTCATCCTCGGCTGTGCTGGGTTCACTCTGTATCCGGTGGCCATGTCCTGGGCATGTGAGAAAGCGATGCCGCATGAGTTGGTCGCGATGAATCAGGCCTTGTTGATGAGCTACACCATCGGCAGCCTGTTGGGGCCCTCCATGACGGCACTGCTAATGCAGAACTATTCTGATCGGGTGTTGTTCGTGATGATTGCCGCCGTGGCGTTGGTGTACCTGGTGATGCTGTTGAGAAAGCAAAAGCCGGATCGTCATCACACGCCGTTCGCCGCTGCCTGAGGACAAAAAAACCGGCGAGTACGCCGGTTTTTTTCGAGTGAAAGCGGATCAGTAAATGACTTTATGGCCGTAGCTTTCAAGAATGCCTTTCACGCGCTCCATGGTTTCCGCTTTTGGCGGATGGACGCCATCCAGCTTGTACTCTTCACCCATTGCAACCCACTTGTGCTTGCCCAGTTCGTGGTAAGGCAGAAGCTCAATTTTCTCAATATTCGTCATGTCTTTGGTGAATTCACCCAGCAGATGTGAAGACTTATCATCATCTGACCAGCCCGGCACGACCACATAGCGGATCCAGGTGCGTTGATTACGCTTCGCCAGATAGCGGGCGAATTCCAGCGTGCGGTGGTTGGAAACGCCTACCAGATTTTGGTGAATGTCGTCGTTCATTTGTTTGAGATCCAACATCACCAGATCGGTAGCATCCAGCAGTTCGTCAATCACCGGATCATAACGACGTACAAAACCGTTGGTGTCCAGACAGGTATTGATCCCTTCTTTATGGCAGGCACGGAACCAGTCGCGGACGAACTCGGCTTGTAGAATGGCCTCACCGCCGGAAGCCGTGACGCCGCCGCCGGAGGCGTTCATAAAGTGGCGGTAAGAGACGGCATCTTTCATCAGCTCTTCCACTGTCACTTCTTTTCCGCCGTGGGTATCCCAGGTGTCGCGGTTATGGCAATACAGGCAGCGCATCAGGCAGCCCTGGAAGAAAACGATAAAGCGGATCCCTGGACCGTCTACGGTGCCACAGGATTCGAAGGAGTGGATGCGACCTGTCACTGACATTGCGGGGTTTTCTCCAATATTGACTGTCAAACGCAGTCTAAAAATAGGCTCATAACCGCCAGCCAGGGATCAGCGATGCAGCAAGCGGGCAGGGCCCGACGACTGGGGTGGAACGATTCCTGTTGGCCGGTTCTTATGCCGGATAACTGTTTTGCCGGATATCCATTGAGTATAGCTATCTGGCAAAACAGACTCATGCTGAGTCAGGGAAAGGTATTTGCTAAAAAGGCCGGAAAGATCCGGCCCCGGGTTTCAGCTTAACCACCGAGCGGGAAACCCCGCCCGGATGGGGCAATTACATCGACTGTGTGAAAGTACGGGTAATTACGTCTTGCTGTTGTTCTTTGGTCAGCGAGTTGAAGCGAACGGCATAACCGGATACGCGAATGGTCAGCTGAGGATACTTCTCAGGGTTTTCCATTGCATCCAGCAGCATTTCACGGTTCATCACGTTAACGTTCAGGTGCTGGCCGCCTTCAATAGACGCTTCGTGATGGAAGTAACCGTCCATCAGACCTGCCAGGTTAGCTTTACGTACATCGTCGTCTTTGCCCAGCGCGTTTGGCACGATGGAGAAGGTGTAGGAGATCCCGTCCTTCGCATAGGCAAACGGCAGTTTGGCTACGGAGGTCAAGGAGGCTACGGCACCTTTTTGGTCACGGCCGTGCATTGGGTTAGCACCTGGACCGAATGGAGCGCCAGCGCGGCGACCATCTGGGGTGTTACCGGTTTTCTTGCCGTAAACCACGTTAGACGTGATGGTCAGTACTGACTGAGTCGCTACTGCATTACGGTAGGTGCGCAGTTTCTGAATTTTCTTCATGAAACGTTCCACCAGGTCACAAGCGATGTCATCAACGCGGGCATCGTTGTTACCGAACTGCGGGTATTCACCTTCAATTTTGAAGTCTACGGCCAGGCCGTCTTCGTCACGGATGGTAGAGACTTTAGCGTACTTGATAGCAGACAGGGAGTCAGCTGCAACCGACAGACCGGCGATGCCACAGGCCATGGTGCGATAAACGTCACGGTCATGCAGCGCCATCAGTGCAGCTTCATAGCTGTACTTGTCGTGCATGTAGTGAATGATGTTCAGCGCGGTCACGTACTGCTTGGCCAGCCAATCCATAAAGTGGTCCATGCGTTCCATGACTTTGTCATAGTCCAGCACGGTATCCATCATTGGTGCTTCTTTCGGGCCTACCTGCATTTTCAGTTTTTCATCAACGCCGCCGTTGATCGCGTACAACATGGTTTTCGCCAGGTTGGCACGTGCGCCGAAGAACTGCATTTGTTTGCCGACGATCATCGGGCTAACGCAACAGGCGATGGCATAGTCATCGTTGTTGAAGTCAGGACGCATCAGGTCGTCATTTTCATACTGTACGGAAGAGGTGTCGATAGACACTTTCGCCGCGTATTTTTTGAAGTTCAGTGGCAGCTTTTCAGACCACAGGATGGTCATGTTCGGTTCCGGAGACGGCCCCATGGTGTACAGGGTGTTCAGGAAGCGGAAGCTGTTCTTGGTTACCAGAGTACGGCCGTCAACGCCCATACCTGCCAAGGATTCGGTCGCCCAGATTGGGTCGCCAGAGAACAGTTCATCATATTCAGGGGTACGCAGGAAACGCACCATACGCAGTTTCATCACCAGATGGTCAATCAGCTCTTGCGCTTGTTCTTCGTTCAGTTTGCCCGCGTCGATGTCGCGTTGGATGAACACGTCAAGGAAGGTCGACACACGGCCGAAGGACATTGCGGCACCGTTCTGGGATTTTACTGCGGCCAGGTAGCCGAAGTAGGTCCACTGTACGGCTTCTTGTGCGTTGGTCGCAGGGCCTGAGATATCGTAGCCATATTTAGCAGCCATTTCTTTAATCTGGCCCAGAGCGCGGTGCTGTTCAGCAATTTCTTCACGCAACTGGATGGTCATTTCCAGATCTTCGCCGTTTTCCAGTTTAGCCTGCAGTGACTTGAACTGGTTCAGCTTGTCGGCCATCAGGAAATCGATGCCGTACAGCGCTACGCGGCGATAGTCACCGATGATACGGCCACGGCCGTAAGCATCTGGCAGACCGGTCAGAACGCCAGATTTACGGCAGTTCAGAATGTCTTTGGTGTAAACGTCGAACACACCCTGATTATGGGTTTTACGGTATTCGGTAAAGACTTTTTTCAGCTGTGGGTCCAGTTCGCGGCCATAAACCTTACAAGAACCTTCCACCATTTTGATGCCGCCAAATGGGATCAGCGCGCGTTTCAGAGGGGCGTCAGTCTGCAAACCTACGATGGTTTCCAGTTCTTTCGCGATGTAGCCAGCGTCGTGGGAAGTGATTGTCGCTGCAACATTGGTGTCGAAATCAACTGGCGCATGGGTGCGGTTTTCCAGTTTGATCCCTTCCATAACCTTTTCCCACAAGGTGGAGGTGGCCTGAGTTGCGCCAGCCAGGAAGGATTCATCACCCTCGTAAGGAGTGTAGTTTTTCTGGATGAAGTCACGCACGTTGACTTCATTCTGCCAGTCACCTTTGCTGAAACCTTCCCAAGCTTTGGCTAACTTCTCGTTAAGTTCGGTCATTATACACCTACCTTTAATTGTGGATTTCTAACTCGGCGCGCGGTAACTAACAGCTTAGTGCTGTTGTTCACCACCGCGCAGATAAATTACCCAGTAAGTCAACCCAACCAGTAAGCCGCCGCCAATGATGTTGCCTATGGTGACAGGGATCAGATTGTCGATGATAAAGTTGCTTACGGTCAGATGAGCGAATTGCTCGGGTGTTGCCCCTACGGCTTGCCAGAACTCTGGCGTGGCGAAGTTTTTAACCACGATACCCATAGGGATCATAAACATGTTTGCGATGCTGTGTTCGAAGCCGCTGGCGACAAACATACCCACCGGCAGGATCATGGCGAACATTTTGTCCATCAGGCTGCGGCCGGAGTAGCTCATCCACACCGCCAGGCAGACCATCAGGTTAGCCAGTATGCCCAGGCAAACGGCTTCAACAAAGGTGTGATGCAGCTTGTGATCGGCGGTTTGCAGGACGTTCAGGCCCCATTGACCATTGGCGACCATGTGTTCGCCAGAGAACCAGATGAGTGCGACAAAGAACAGTGCGCCAATCAGGTTACCGATATAGACGTTCAGCCAATTTGCACCCAGTTGGTACCAGTTGATGCGGCCGCTGGCCTTGGCGATAACAATCAGCACGGTGGACGTGAACAGGTCTGCGCCTGAAACCACCACCAGCATTAACCCCAGAGAGAAACAGATGCCGCCGACCAGTTTTGCCAAGCCGAAAGGCACACCGGCAGTGCCGGTAGTCGCAGTGATATAAAATACGAATGCGATAGAAATAAAGACACCGGCAGTGATCGCCAAATAAAATGTTTTCAGCGGATGTTTGGTGGCTTTATACACACCTGCATCCTCAGCGATTTTCGCTGTTGCTGCAGGTAATATCAGATCGAAGGGGTTGTCAGCTTTCACACTAACTCTCGCTTTTAAGGGTTAAAACAACGCAATGAGATACTAGCAAAGCAGTATAGGGTAAAAATTGATTTGGATCATAAGGCGAGAAACTAAAGCGGTCAAAAACCGGATAATTCGCAGGGTTTATTTGGTTATATAATTGATTTTAAACAAAAAACATTTTTTTAATGTTTATAAAAAATTTTGAATTCTAGGCTGGAACAGCACCGTTGAGGTTAAATTTTCATGCGTTTTGTCACTTTATGACGGCGAAGGTTTAATTATCGGTTAATTATTATTTCACCGACGCGTAACAATTGCCGTTTTATTTATCTTGTTTGCCGATAAGTGCGTAATGGGTTGAAAAAAATAAAAGGAAAAGCCGGCTATTTAACCGTCAAAATAAGGTTTTACTCTTTTTTGAAAGGGCATCGATAGAGTGGGAAAGAACGCGGTTTTGTGTCGCGCCGGCAAGGGAGTGCCGGCGCGCAGAAACTGAGATTATGCCTGAGCCCAATAACGGCGTTTGGCGTTCTGCAGTTTTTCGTAGGCCGCCAACAGCGCCTGATGAGCAGGTAAGGCTTTCAAATCGCTGTCGACAGCGAACAGACCGTTAAAGCGCTCTTCGCCGCTGATAGCTGCTGAGGCAGCATCTACCGCCTCCTGACCATACATCTTCACGAAGGCCGTGTAATACTGTGCAGGATCGCGGTCAGGTTCTTGCGTCAGTAGCAGCAAGGTTTGCAGGCAACGGTAGTAGTTGCTGCGTTCCGGGCTCAATACAGAAGCGTTGAAATCCTGCGTCCACTCGGCCCAAATCAGTGCCTGGTCCATGTCGCCGCCCGCCAGAGCCAGCATTGACTTCAGCTCGCCAACGCGCAGGGTATACCAGGCGTTATCTTTACCAGAGGCAATCCCAAGCAACTCACGCACGCGCGTGAAGTCGTCCAAACCTTCATCGTCCAGGCGTTCAATCAGCGCCAGGTATTCCTGTGGCTCCCACTCACTGCCTGGCAGTGCCAGTAGGGTATCGCGCAGGTGTGCACCCATGCTGTTGTTGGCCAGCAGAAGGTCTTCCGCAGGATAGATGTCGGACATGCCTGGCACGATGATACGGCAGGCGTAAACATCCAGGTGCTCGTAGTCCGCGATGTACACTTCAGCACCTTCTTTGTCGAAGATACTCATCAGGGTTGAGAACTCTTCCTGCGTGCTGCCGCTGAAGCTCCAGTCGACAAACGGATAATCTGCATCCTGTTTGAACATGTCCCAAGAGATTAAACCGCTGGAATCGATAAAGTGGGTTTCCAGATTGGTGTGTTCTGCCACTTCTTCGTCGTCGAAGGTTGGCGCGGTGAACACGTCCAGATCTTTCAGGCTGCGGCCTTGCAGCAGTTCCGTGACGGTACGTTCAAGTGCCACGCCAAAATCAGGGTGGGCACCGAATGACGCAAAACAGGTACCGTTAGCTGGGTTGAACAGCACGACGCAAATTACCGGGTAGTTACCGCCCAGAGAGGCATCATAAGACAGGATCGGGAATCCTTCTTCTTCCAGCTTGGCAATGGCTTCCACCACGCCCGGATAGCGGTTCAGGACCTCGGCCGGGATCTCCGGCAGGCTGATGGATTCGGCAATAATGCGGTTTTTCACATAGCGTTCGAACACTTCAGACAAGCCCTGTACCCGGGCTTCGTTAGCGGTGTTGCCGGCTGACATGCCATTGGACACGTACAGGTTACCGATGATGTTCATCGGGATATAAACGGTTTGCTGATCTGATTGACGTGCGAAAGGCAGCGCACAGATGCCGCGATCGCCGTTGCCAGATTGCAGATCGATCAGATCGCTGGCGTTAACATCTTGATCCGGGTTATAGAACGCATGCAGGCGCTCGTCGAGAATGCCGGCTGGCAGCGAGTCATCGGCTGGGATCGGGAACCATTTCTCGTTCGGGTAATGCACGAAATCGCCTTCGGCAATCTGTTTGCCCAGGTAGAAGTCGGCGAAGAAGTAATTGGTAGAGAGGCGTTCAAAGTATTCGCCCAAAGCCGAAGCCAACGCCGCTTTTTTGCTGGCGCCTTTACCGTTGGTGAAGCACAACGGGCAATCACGATCGCGGATGTGAACGGACCATACGTGTGGAACCGGGTTCAGCCATGAGGCTTCTTCGATGTTAAAACCCAGATCGCTTAATTTTTGTTGGAAACGGGCGATAGAGTCTTCCAGCGCAGCGTCTTTGCCAGGGATAAAAGTTTGCGTCATTGTCTTCACTTTTTGAGCGTACTAAAAACGCGCAATGATACGGGGTTTTGCGCTCAAGCTCCATGTATTCCTAAAGCGATGGCAAAGTCACAGTTTTTTTGTGGATAAAGACCATAATTCAGCGGGTTATCTATCATGGAGAAACCCAATGAAATCAGTGAAACTCAGTGTTGTGGCGCTACTGTTGGCAGGCGCAAGCGGTTCTGCGCTGGCATTGCCAAATATCACCCTGCTGGCGACCGGCGGTACCATTGCCGGCGGTGGCGACTCTGCCACCAAATCGAATTACACGGCGGGTAAGCTGGGTGTGGATGCTTTGGTGAATGCCGTACCGGAGCTGAAAAACCTCGCCAATGTACAGGGGGAGCAGGTAGTGAACATCGGTTCACAGGACATGAATGATGAGGTGTGGTTGACGCTGGCGAAGAAAATCAACGCCGACTGTGCCAAGACCGATGGTTTTGTCATTACTCATGGCACAGACACGCTGGAAGAAACCGCCTATTTTCTGGATCTGACCGTCAAATGCGATAAGCCCGTCGTGATTGTTGGCGCAATGCGCCCTGCAACGGCAATGAGTGCCGACGGCCCGTTCAATTTGTATAACGCAGTAGTCACAGCGGCAGATCCGCAATCTGCTAAACGTGGGGTTCTGGTAGCGATGAACGACAGCGTGCTGGATGCCCGCGATGTGACCAAAACCAATACCACTTCGGTACAGACTTTCCAGTCACCTAACTATGGTCCGCTTGGCTATATCCATAACGGCAAGGTCGACTACCAGCGTTCACCGCAGCGTAAGCACACGACAGAAACCCCGTTTGACGTGTCCAGCCTGACCACTCTGCCTAAAGTCGGCATTATCTATAATTACGCCAATGCTTCTGATGCACCCGCCAAGGCGTTGATTGCTGAAGGCTATCAGGGGATCGTCAGCGCGGGGGTGGGTAACGGTAACCTGTACAAGACGGTGTTCGACACGTTGGCAACGGCTGCACATAACGGTGTTGCGGTGGTACGTTCTTCGAGAGTGCCTACGGGCTCCACGACGGAAGACGCCGAAGTGGATGACACCAAGCTTGGCTTTGTCGCCGCTGGCACGTTGAACCCGCAGAAGGCGCGGATCCTGCTGCAATTGGCACTGACGCAGACGAAAGACCCAAAACAGATCCAGCAGATGTTCAATCAATATTGAGTTGAATGCATTTTCTTCATTCGGGGGCCTGTGTGCCCCCTAGCTATGTCGGCTGAATACAGCATAAAAAACCGCGTTAACCCACTGAATTAGCCACTGTCGCAGCGTTTTATTGCAGAAAACGCCGGTCATTTGGCAGAGCCTGTTATTGCCGAGGGGGAGGGTTTCCCCGCGTCGGGCGAATAACCATTGCAGGCGGGGGGCGCGAGTGATAAAACCGATGGGATAGTTCGGGCGTATTTCGGTAGGCCAGTATCATTGGCGAATAGTGAATGTGGTGAGGGGAAATGACTCAGGTTTATAATTTTAGCTCTGGTCCGGCCATGCTGCCGGTTGAAGTATTGCGTCGTGCGGAACAGGAATTGTGCAACTGGCATGGTCTTGGCACCTCCGTGATGGAAATCAGCCATCGCAGCAAAGAGTTTATCGAAGTTGCCCAGCAGTCCGAGCAGGACCTGCGCGATCTGCTGAAAATCCCCTCCAACTATAAAGTGCTGTTCTGCCACGGCGGTGCCCGTGCGCAATTTGCCGCGCTGCCGATGAACCTGTTGGGTGATAAAACCACTGCCGATTATATTGACGGTGGCTACTGGGCTCACAGTGCCATTACCGAAGCGCAAAAATACTGCACACCAAACACCATTGACGTAAAAACGTCTGTTGACGGCCTGCTCGGCATCAAACCGATGAAAGAGTGGCAGTTAAGCGACGATGCGGCCTACGTGCACTATTGCCCGAATGAAACCATCGACGGCGTGGCGATCGATGAGGTTCCTGACTTCGGTGCTGATAAAGTGGTGATCGGTGATTACTCATCCACCATTTTATCTGGTCCACTGGACGTTAGCCGTTTTGGCGTGATTTACGCCGGCGCGCAAAAAAATATCGGCCCAGCAGGCCTGACGCTGGTGATCGTGCGTGAAGATCTACTGGGTAAGGCGCGCCGTGAAGTACCATCGATTCTCGACTACACCGTGCTGGCCGAGAACGACTCCATGTTTAATACTCCGCCGACCTTTGCCTGGTACCTGTCTGGCTTGGTGTTCAAATGGCTAAAAGAGCAGGGCGGTTTGGTGGAAATGCACAAACGCAACCAGGCCAAAGCCGAGTTGCTGTATGCAACCATTGATAACTCCGATTTCTACCGCAGTCGCGTGGCTCTCGCCAACCGTTCCTGGATGAACGTGCCGTTCCAGTTGGCTGACTCTGCGTTGGATAAAGTGTTCCTCAGTGAAGCTGAGGCCATTGGTCTGCAGGCGCTGAAAGGGCACCGAGTGGTTGGCGGTATGCGTGCTTCCATTTACAATGCAATGCCGCTGGCCGGCGTGCAGACATTAACCGACTTTATGGCTGACTTCGAACGTCGTCACGGTTAAGCTCGGTTGCCTGCTATGAGCGGGTAGCCTTCGCTGTTGTCCTTTTGCGTTAAAGCGGCTCCGGCATTATTCCCGGGGCCGTTTCGTTTATCAGATTTTGGAGATTTTTGTTCACATGGTGGATTCCCTGACGTTACAACCGGTCGCCCTGGTCAATGGCACCGTCAACTTACCCGGCTCCAAGAGCGTATCCAATCGTGCTCTGCTGCTGGCTGCACTGGCTGAGGGGACGACGACGTTGACCAACTTGCTGGACAGCGACGACGTGCGCCATATGTTGAATGCGCTACAGGCGCTGGGCGTGAGCTATCAGCTGTCTGACAATCGCACCACCTGTAAAGTTGAGGGTGTTGCCGGCCCGCTGGTGGCCAGCCAGCCGCTTGAACTCTTCCTTGGCAATGCGGGTACGGCAATGCGCCCATTGGCGGCGGCACTGTGCCTGGGCAACAATGATGTGGTGCTGACCGGCGAACCACGCATGAAAGAACGCCCAATCGGTCATCTGGTTGATGCCCTGCGCCAGGGCGGCGCACAGATTGATTATTTAGAGCAAACGGATTATCCCCCATTGCGTCTGCGCGGCGGTTTCCACGGTGGCGATGTGACCGTGGACGGCAGCGTATCCAGCCAGTTCTTGACCGCATTGCTGATGACAGCGCCACTGGCTGAACAAGATACCCACATCCATATCAAAGGTGAGTTGGTTTCCAAGCCTTACATTGATATCACGCTGCACCTGATGCGTACTTTCGGTGTTGAGGTCAGCCACGACAACTATCGCGTATTCCACATTACTGGCCGCCAAAACTACCGTTCACCCGGCGACTATCTGGTGGAAGGTGATGCCTCTTCTGCTTCCTACTTCCTGGCGGCGGCGGCAATTAAGGGCGGAACCGTGCGCGTAACGGGCATTGGCAAAAAAAGCGTGCAAGGGGACACCAAGTTTGCCGACGTGCTGGAGAAAATGGGCGCGCGTATTACCTGGGGGGATGACTATATTGAATGTACCCGCGGTGAACTGCAGGGTATCGACATGGATATGAATCATATCCCGGATGCAGCGATGACCATCGCAACTGCGGCTTTATTTGCCAAAGGCCCGACGACTATCCGTAATATCTATAACTGGCGAGTGAAAGAGACCGACCGTTTGGCAGCAATGGCGACAGAGCTGCGTAAAGTGGGTGCCGAAGTGGATGAAGGGGAAGATTACATTCACGTGGTACCGCCAGCTAAGCTGACGTTTGCCGATATCGGTACCTACAATGATCACCGTATGGCTATGTGTTTCTCATTGGTGGCCCTATCGGATACGCCAGTCACCATTCTGGATCCGAAATGCACCGCGAAAACGTTCCCGGATTATTTCGAACAGCTGGCGCGCATCAGTCAATTAGCCTAACCGCAGTCAGATGCTTTCTTTTAAGGCCCTTCATTGGGCCTTTGTCGTTTTTTAATCCTCGTTGCCTGGTGCGTCCGCTATACTTTTGCGCGGTCATACGCTTATTTTCAACAACCAGACAGTTCCAGGGTAACAGTTCGCCGCTTGGCAGCGTATAATGCGCCACCGTGACTGACTGCCCGACTGGGCGGACGGCAGGGACGCGTTTAATTATGCTTTCGCATTGTGCTGATGGCAGGTTATGTCCCTGCGAGGTTTTCTACCTGAAGGAGAGAGAAATGACGGCTACAGCTCCGGTGATAACCGTTGATGGACCAAGTGGCGCAGGCAAAGGCACGTTGTGTAAAGCGTTGGCCGAGTCCCTTGGTTGGCGTTTGCTTGATTCCGGCGCGATTTATCGCGTGCTGGCGTTAGCGGCGCTGCATCATCAGGTCGATATCACGTCTGAGGAGGCGCTGGTTCCACTGGCCGCACATCTCGATGTTCGTTTTATTGCCCAGGACGGCAAACTGCAGGTTATTTTGGAAGGTGAGGATGTCAGCAATGAAATTCGCACTGAAACTGTCGGTAATACCGCTTCGCAGGCCGCTGCTTTCCCGCGTGTACGTGAAGCGTTATTACGTCGTCAGCGGGCTTTCCGTGAGTTCCCGGGCCTGATTGCCGATGGTCGTGACATGGGCACCGTGGTGTTCCCTGATGCGCCAGTCAAGATTTTCCTGGACGCCAGCTCTGAGGAGCGTGCGCACCGCCGCATGCTACAGTTGCAGGAAAAGGGCTTTAATGTTAACTTTGAACGTCTTTTAGCCGAGATAAAGGAACGGGATGACCGCGACCGTAATCGGCCTATCGCGCCTCTGGTGCCGGCTTCTGACGCCCTCGTGCTGGATTCAACCAGTATGTCGATCGACGAAGTCATCCAGCGTGCGCTGACTTATGCACATGAAGTTTTAGCGTTGCCGCAGCAGTAAGCGCGGCGGCGTTATTGGCTTTTTGTCATATTTGTCATGGTAGTATCGAACTATATCGGGTAAAATTTTACCCCTGTAACCTAAACCCTGTCGGCATGGAGCCAATGGCGGGGTATGTGAAACAACCCCATTCGGCGGGATGCTAAATGGACGTTAAACTATAGAACCCTGAAGATTAAACATGACTGAATCTTTCGCTCAACTCTTTGAAGAATCCCTGAAAACAATCGAAACCCGTCCGGGTTCCATCGTTCGTGGCGTTGTAGTTGCTATCGACAAAGACGTAGTACTGGTTGACGCCGGTCTGAAATCTGAGTCTGCCATCCCGGCTGAGCAATTCAAAAACGCACAGGGCGAGCTGGAAATCCAGGTAGGCGACGAAGTTGATGTTGCGCTGGACGCTGTTGAAGATGGCTTCGGTGAAACTCTGCTGTCCCGTGAGAAAGCTAAGCGTCACGAAGCTTGGATCACGCTGGAAAAAGCTTACGAAGAAGCTGAAACTGTCGTCGGTGTTATCAACGGCAAAGTTAAGGGTGGCTTCACTGTAGAGCTGAACGGTATTCGTGCGTTCCTGCCAGGCTCCCTGGTAGACGTGCGTCCAGTACGTGACACTCTGCACCTGGAAGGCAAAGAGCTTGAGTTCAAAGTCATCAAGCTGGACCAGAAACGCAACAACGTTGTAGTTTCTCGCCGTGCGGTTATCGAATCAGAGAACAGCGCAGAACGTGATCAACTGCTGGAAAACCTGCAGGAAGGCATGGAAGTTAAAGGTATCGTTAAGAACCTGACTGACTACGGTGCATTCGTTGATCTGGGCGGCGTTGATGGCCTGCTGCACATCACTGATATGGCTTGGAAACGCGTTAAGCATCCGAGCGAAATCGTCAATGTTGGCGACGAAATCACTGTTAAAGTGCTGAAGTTCGACCGCGAGCGTACTCGTGTATCCCTGGGCCTGAAGCAACTGGGCGAAGATCCATGGGTTGCTATCGCGAAACGTTACCCAGAAGGCACCAAGCTGACTGGTCGTGTAACCAACCTGACTGATTACGGCTGCTTCGTAGAAATCGAAGAAGGCGTTGAAGGTCTGGTACACGTTTCTGAAATGGATTGGACCAACAAAAACATCCATCCGTCCAAAGTTGTTAACGTGGGCGATGTAGTGGAAGTTATGGTTCTGGACATCGATGAAGAACGTCGTCGTATCTCCCTGGGTCTGAAGCAGTGCAAAAACAACCCATGGCAGCAGTTTGCAGAAACCCACAACAAGGGCGACCGCGTTGAAGGTAAAATCAAGTCTATCACTGACTTCGGTATCTTCATCGGCCTGGACGGCGGCATCGACGGCCTGGTTCACCTGTCTGACATCTCCTGGAACGTTGCAGGCGAAGAAGCAGTACGTGAATACAAGAAAGGCGACGAAATCGCAGCGGTTGTTCTGCAAGTTGACGCAGAGCGCGAGCGTATCTCCCTGGGCGTGAAGCAACTGGCTGAAGACCCGTTCAATAACTACCTGTCTATGAACAAGAAAGGTACTATTGTTACTGGTAAAGTCACTGCAGTTGACGCCAAAGGTGCTACAGTTGAATTAGCAGGCGGCGTAGAAGGTTACCTGCGTGCTTCTGAAGCCTCTCGCGACCGCATTGAAGATGCAACTCTGGTTCTGAATGTGGGTGACGACGTTGAAGCTAAATTCACCGGCGTTGACCGTAAGAACCGCGTAGTAAGCCTGTCCGTACGTGCTAAGGACGAAGCTGACGAGAAAGATGCAATCGCTACTGTTAACAACAAACAGGAAGAAAGCAACTTCTCTAACGCTATGGCTGAAGCTTTCAAAGCGGCTAAAGGCGAGTAATGACGGGGGGCGGTTTGTTAACCGCCCCGATACGGTAGTTTAGCTGCAAAGCTTGGAGGAACTATGACCAAGTCTGAACTTATTGAAAGACTTGCTGGCCAGCAATCTCATGTACCGGCGAAAGCCGTTGAGGATGCAGTGAAAGAGATGCTAGAACATATGGCTGCTACGCTAGCCGATGGTGAGCGCATCGAGATCCGCGGATTCGGCAGTTTTTCTCTTCACTACCGTGCTCCGCGTGTGGGTCGCAACCCGAAAACTGGTGATAAGGTTGAGCTGGACGGCAAGTACGTTCCTCACTTTAAGCCAGGTAAAGAGCTGCGTGACCGTGCCAATATCTATGGTTAGTCGCTGACTACCATAGAGTTGTTGCTTGTGAAAAAATATAAAACGGTGCCTTTGGGCGCCGTTTTTTTTTGACTATCAGTTGGCGAACTCGCTGCTTTTTGTATTTTCTTGCGTGTGATGCCGCAAGTTTCAGGCTGGAGCAGCAACAGCGACGGTTATTGTGCGGCATCAGCCGTGAATCCTTTGATTACAACTGTTACACATTGATCTATATGTGAACAATCCCGTGATACCGGCGGCTGGATTGCCGCCTTATTCCGGGAGAAAGGCCTATCAAGACTTCGCTGGATCTGGCAGCTATCGCTGTTGTCTGTGGCATTCTGCCGTTATTGGTATTGCCACAATTGCCCGATGGGTTAACAACTCTGGGGGCTGTTTTACCTGCCAGCCTGATGCTGCGTTTCCGCTGGGCGATATGTCAATTTATTGGCTGGTGGGCCCTGAGCTTTCTGTGGGCGGTCTTCTGCGCCGGGCAGTTGGTGGCGCAAGTGGAATGGCTGAGTCGTGGGTCGGAAGTGACGGCGGTGGTACAGGTCGGCAGTGTAACTTTGGTGCCTGCAGCAAGTAAACAAACGGTGATGAACATCGAACAGGTTAATGGACGCTGGCTAATGCCATCTATTGCCTTTACTACCCTCTGGCAGCCTGAAGAGCCAAGACTGTGCGCCGGACAACGTTGGGAACTTCAGCTGCGTCTGAGGCCTATGCACGGCACGCTCAATGAGGGGGGATTCGACAGTCAACGCTGGGCGATGGCGCAACGTCAACCGCTGACAGCGAAGGTAAGACGCGCGAGACTGCTTGAGGGAAGTTGCAACTGGCGGCAGCGTATTATCAGCCATGCCGAGAGCAACATCGGTGACCTGCGCTATAAATCGGTGTTGCTGGCTCTGGCTTTTGGCGAAAGAACCTCGCTGGACCCGGCATTACGCACTCTGATGCTGAAAACCGGCATTGCACACCTCATGGCCATTTCAGGTCTTCATGTGGCCATGGCGGCGATATTGATCTGGGCGACGCTACGAGCGGTTCAACGGCTATTACCTGCGCATCTCATCGGCTACCGTTTCCCACTGTTAGCAGGTTGGCTAGGCACCTTGATGTATGTTTGGTTGGCTGGTGCACAACCTCCGGCGGTGCGAACTGCCCTGGCGCTGACGTTATGGATGCTGCTGCGTTTACGCGGTGTCCACTGTAGTTCCTGGCAGGTGTGGCTGTGGTGCGTGGCCCTTATTCTGATTTGCGATCCGCTATCGGTGTTGTCAGACAGTTTCTGGCTCTCGGTGCTGGCGGTTGCCTGCCTTATTTTCTGGTTCGAATGGGTGCCGTTAAGTGCCCGTTTTCGTTCCGCCTGGTACTGGGCGCCTGTGCGCTGGCTGCATATCCAGTTCGGTATCACCTTATTACTGGTGCCTATGCAGGCCGCTTTGTTTCTCGGCCTGACGTTAACTTCTATGCCCGCTAACCTGTGGGCGGTACCCGTGGTTTCACTGGTGACGGTTCCTGTTATTTTGGTCGCGGTTCTTTGCGGTACCTGGCCGATATTGAGCGGTGGGTTATGGTGGTTAGCGGATTTGACGCTGCTTGCGGTATTTATGCCGTTGCATTATTTGCAGCGGGGTTGGGTCGATCTCGGTTCGGCATCCTTGGCTGTCAGTATCGCCGGTTGGTTACTGGTGGTTTTTTGGCGTTTTCACTGGTGGTTGCGTTATGCATCGGGGCTGGCAACGTTGGCGGTGTGTTGCCTGCTGTGGCGTGAAAGAGAACCGCCATACCGCTGGCGTGTCGATATGCTTGATGTTGGACATGGATTAGCGACAGTGATTGAAAAAAACGGGCAGGCAATCGTGTATGATACCGGACCCCGTTGGGGGGCAGGCAGTGCCGCAGGACGGAATATTTTGCCATTTCTTAACTGGCGAGGACTGTCTGTGGAGCAAATCATTCTTAGTCATGATCATCTGGATCACACAGGTGGTCTTGACGAGATACAACGTGCATTTCCACAAGCGACGGTAAGGAGCCCAGGGTTTGGTGTGGGGCATTTACCTTGCGTAGCGGGGGAGCGCTGGGAGTGGCAAGCGCTTCAGTTTCACGTATTGTGGCCGCCGAAGGCGGTAAAAATGGCGGGAAATGACGATTCATGTGTTATCCGCATCGATGATGGGAAATACAGCCTTTTGTTGACGGGAGATGCAGAAAAAAGGGCGGAGACACAGTTGGTTCGAGAGCAACGCCATTCGTTGCCCGCTACGGTGCTGCAGGTGCCGCACCATGGCAGCAAAACGTCATCCACAGCGCCGTTTTTACGTGCGGTGGCACCGGTGGCGGCAATCGCGTCGGCATCTCGCTACAATAAATGGCGATTACCTGCTGCTAAGGTCGTCACCCGATACCGGGAAAATGGCATCGCATGGCACGATACTTCACGCTCAGGTCAGTTATCCGTACTTTTTTTCGACAACAATTGGCAAATTAAAGGCTTTCGTGAACAATTAATGCCCCGTTGGTACCATCAGCGGTTTGGCGTAGAGGGTGATAATGAGTAAAATAGGCCGCTATTTCTTCCGATGCTGGTATTTGCATGATGAATGATAAAGATCTCTCCACCTGGCAGACTTTCCGTCGCCTTTGGCCGATGATCACACCTTTTAAGACCGGGCTGATTGTGGCCGCCATTGCGTTAGTACTGAACGCGGCTAGCGACGCCTTTATGTTGTCTTTGCTTAAACCTTTATTGGATGACGGTTTTGGGAAAACAGAAAGCAGCATCCTGCTGTGGATGCCGCTGGCTGTTATTGGTTTGATGGTTTTGCGCGGGGCAACGGGCTTTGTTTCCAGCTACTGTATTTCGTGGGTTTCCGGCATGGTGGTGATGCACATGCGTCGCCGGTTGTTCGGTCACATGATGCGGATGCCGGTTTCCTTCTTTGATCAGCAGTCTACGGGGACCTTGTTGTCGCGAATCACCTATGATTCCGAGCAGGTGGCATCATCATCTTCCAGTGCGTTGGTGACCGTGGTGCGTGAAGGGGCGTCGATCATCGCGCTGTTCACCATGATGTTCTACTACAGCTGGCAACTGTCGGTGATCCTGATCGTACTGGCGCCGATTGTTTCTATTGCAATCCGCATCGTTTCCAAACGCTTCCGTAATATCAGCAAAAACATGCAGAATACGATGGGGCAGGTAACGACCAGTGCCGAGCAGATGCTTAAGGGGCATAAAGAAGTCCTGATCTTTGGCGGCCAGCAGGTTGAAACCGACCGCTTTAACTCCGTCAGTAACCGCATGCGCCAACAGGGCATGAAGTTAGTTTCCGCTTCCTCGATTTCTGACCCAATTATTCAGCTTATCGCCTCCTTGGCATTGGCGTTCGTGCTGTATGCCGCCAGCTTCCCAAGCGTGATGGAAACCCTGACGGCCGGTACTATCACTGTGGTGTTTTCTTCAATGATCGCCCTGATGCGCCCGTTGAAATCACTGACTAACGTCAATGCCCAGTTCCAGCGTGGGATGGCAGCCTGCCAAACGCTCTTCTCTATTCTGGATATGGAGCAGGAAAAAGATACCGGTACCCGAGAAGTTGCGCGGGCGAAAGGCGATATCGAATTCCGTAACGTGACTTTCTTCTACCCAGGTAAAGAAACACCGGCCCTGCGTGATATCAATCTGAGCATTTCAGAAGGTAAAACAGTGGCGTTGGTCGGCCGTTCTGGTTCGGGTAAATCGACCATTGCCAATCTGTTGACGCGTTTTTATGACGTGCAGGAAGGCGAGATCCTGATGGATGGCCACGATCTGCGTGAGTATACATTGGCATCGCTGCGCGACCAGGTTGCACTGGTTTCGCAAAACGTACATTTGTTCAATGACACTATCGCCAACAACATCGCTTACGCGCGTGAAGATCGCTATAGCCGCGAAGAGATTGAAAAGGCCGCCCGCATGGCCTACGCCATGGATTTCATTGAGAAAATGGAAAATGGTCTGGATACGGTTATCGGCGAGAATGGCGTGATGCTGTCTGGCGGCCAACGCCAGCGTATTGCTATCGCCCGTGCTTTGCTGCGTGACTGCCCGATCCTGATTCTTGATGAAGCCACCTCGGCACTGGATACCGAATCGGAACGTGCTATTCAGGCTGCGTTGGATGAATTACAGAAGAACCGCACTTCGTTGGTCATTGCCCACCGCCTGTCAACCATTGAGAAGGCCGATGAAATTCTGGTCGTAGAGGATGGTCGTATCGTGGAGCGTGGTGAGCATGCCGCATTGCTCGAAAAGCAGGGTGCTTATGCCCAGCTTCATCGCATGCAGTTTGGTCAATAATGATTGAGCGCATCTGGTCAGGAAGTTCACTGATCTATCTGCTGCTGTTGCCGCTGTCTTGGTTGTATGGCTTGGTCAGTAGCCTGATTCGACTCTGTTACCGGTGTGGCCTGCGTAAAAGTTGGCGCGCACCGGTGCCGGTCGTGGTGGTGGGGAATCTCACCGCCGGTGGCAATGGCAAAACGCCGATGGTGATCTGGCTGGTGGAGCAATTGCAGCAGCGTGGATACCGGGCGGGTGTGGTTTCGCGCGGCTACGGCGGTAAAGCAGAGGCTTATCCGCTGTTACTTAATGCAGATACCACCACTCAACAGGCAGGTGATGAACCGGTGTTGATTTATCAACGTACCGGTGCGCCAGTCGCTATCTCACCTAAGCGTGCTGAAGCGGTGCAGGCACTCCTTGAGCAGCAACCGCTTGATGTGATCATTACCGATGACGGTTTACAGCATTATGCGTTGCAGCGTGACTTTGAATTGGTTGTCATTGACGGTGTGCGTCGTTTTGGCAACGGTTGGTGGTTGCCTGCGGGCCCGATGCGAGAACGTGCTTCACGCTTGAACAGCGTGGATGCGTTGATTGCCAACGGCGGTGTAGCGCAGAAGGGCGAAATTGCTATGCAGTTGCAGGCGCGTGATGCGGTGAACATCGCCAGCGGTGAGCGCAGGCCAGCCGTTGAACTACCGCATGTGGTGGCAATGGCAGGTATTGGTCATCCACCGCGCTTCTTTGCCACGTTGGAAAAGCTGGGCGTAGATGTCGAAAAAGAAGTGGCGTTTGCCGATCATCAGGAATATCAGCACGCGCCATTGGCGGCACTGGTCTCCTCTGGGCAAACATTATTGATGACTGAAAAAGACGCGGTCAAATGCCGTGCTTTTGCCCAGCCCAACTGGTGGTATTTACCGGTCGACGCGGTACTTCCCCCCGAGCAGGCTGAGCAACTGCTGCACAGCGTTGAAAAACTGCTGAAAAAGTAAATCAAACGGCCAGCGCGTGAAGCCCCAGAGCTTGCGCGCAGGTTTCTATCGAGCGCTGCTGCGTTTGTTCATACAACGATAACTCATCGATCACCGCTGCACCCAACGCCGACTCAAACGCCGTTCGGCTTGAGCTCGCGTTGTATTGCGCGTGCCGACTGTCGCCCAGGTTCGACTGGAAAATACCCGCCGCACTGACAGGCAGAAAATCCTCATAGACCAAGGGTTGGAAACGAATGTATTCCTGTGCGATCAGCTGTTCTAACGTGCTGTGGGGATCCAGCGCGTCTTTTGCCGCCAGCCCGCACTCTGTCGGAAAGTAGCGGAACCAAGCCAGCTGTTGTTCACGCAAGGTTGCATAGTCATCGGGAAATGCCTTGAAGTGTTCCGCCAGTAACTGATTGTAGCGGTCCGCATTTTTTTCACTGGGGGGTGCCTGTAAAGCATCATTGGTTGCTTGTAACAGGCGATCGTACAGCGCACGGCCTTTCGTTGTCAGTGCTACACCGCGCTGTTCAATTTCACCGAACCGTGCAGTGTGGTGTCCTGAAACGGCGCGACCGTCATGTTCAACAAAGTCGACGTTTTCCTCCAGCGCTTTAAAACTGGTCTGACGCAGAAGAATGGGGCGACGGCGCGGTGGTGGGCCTTCAATGACGGCTTTAGGGGTAATGCCCCGGCTTGGCATAGACTGTTGAACAAGGTCTATATCGAGTGTGCGTGGCGTCAAATGGTTAATGTGCGGGCCTTTGAACGCCACTACATCAGCAATCAGGCGGTGCTGGTCGTGCAACTGCTGATATTCGGCTGCGCTGACCGTTGCGCGGCTGTGCCAGCGGAAGGTTTCCAGTGCCTGCTCGACAAATTCATCTGCCTGACCGTTGTCCAATCCGCCCTGAGCTTCTTGTAATACGATCAGTTCCAGTGCCCGTTCAGTAAAGATGCGGCGACGTGCCAACAGCTGTTGCGCCAGTTCGCGCAGCTCTGGGTTTTCAATCAGCTCAAGGCGTAATAATGAGGTGAAAACACGAAAGGGGCTTATCTGCAACGCGTCTTCATGTACCGCACGAAACGCGGTGGAGTGAACCGGGACACCGGCCACGGCCAGATCGTAGTAACCGACCGGTGACATACCCATAACGTTGAACAGCCGCCGCAAGGTGGCTAATTCCTCTGCGGTGCCCACTCGAATAGCACCATGGCGTTCCATAGCCAACCGTTCGATTTCGCCGGTAATTTGTAATTGGTGTGCCAGTGCGGCATCTTCGCGCAGAACCTGTCGGTTAGTTTCCGCCACCAGTTCGAGCAAATCACCATACAGAGGCACCTCTTTCTGGTACATATCTGACATGGCATGGGAGAATCTGGCGCGGATTTCATTCGGTGAGACGAACTGCTGGGCGGTCATGCGCATAGCTCCTTCATTCAGTATAATCTGAAAAATATTATTTTTGACGGTAAAAGTACTGGCTAAACGGCCATCCGCCTTGTTTTCACCTCAAGTTTAGCTATGTGAATTAGCTTTTGTTATAGCTTGGGCAAGCATATTAGATTTTTATGCGTTAGCTCTCATTTGAACAAAGAATAGCGGGCGAAATAGACATCCAGAAGGCAATGAGGCCAAGAGTTTTACGTAAAAAAAGATAAATTAATCCATGCACAATCATAGACATAAAAAATTAACCGCAGGAATGATTAAAATAGGGCAATAAACCTCTTGTGCAAATGACGGATTTGTGAGTAAATGCAAGTCGGCCTGTGATGCAGACCTATTTATGTTCGAGTATAGAGTTAAGTAGTTCCTCCCAAAACGTTATCATCTGATTCCGCTTCAAAGACGAACCTTCTAAGTACCTCCCATAAGTAATGTTTCTAAAAACGGCCTAAATTGCCTTATGGCAGGTTTTGTATATATATTTAAAAGGTAAATGTTAATGTCTAAGAAGACTGGTCAGGTTAAGTGGTTCAACGAAAGCAAAGGTTTTGGTTTTATTGAACAGAACGACGGTGGTAAAGATGTATTCGTACACTTCTCCGCAATCGAGACCGACGGTTTCAAAACTCTGGCTGAAGGCCAGCGTGTTGAGTACACCATCCAGGACAGCCCGCGCGGGCCGGCTGCCGCTAACGTTGTTGCTCTGTAAGTAAACAGGGAATAACGTAAAGAGATCTTAATACAACCATGATGAGGCGTTTAGCTGATTCATTGCGGAAGATATTAAGTCCAACAAGCCCGCCATTGTGCGGGTTTTTTAATTTTTGCTCACGAGAGGTTTCTTACGAAAAACTTTAGGATGGGCTGGTAGCGTCCAACAATAATAAAAATGACGTTGTTAAGGATGCTCAAGTAAAAGGATATAAGTTATGTTTAAAAATACTGTGTTACAAATGGGCCGTGTGAAATGGTTTGATCAGGCTGCAGGCTATGGCTTTATTTCACCGGTAGATGGCAGCGACGAAATTTATGTAAGCCGTCGTTCTATCGCCAATACTAAAAATAAATCACTAAACGAAGGTCAGAACGTCGAGTTCTCGATCTATCGCAGCTCTCATGGGCTGTCTGCGGCAGACGTTATCGCGTTCTGACCCATCCCCTTCCTCGCCAGTGCCGGTGCCGCCACCCCAAGCACTGGCGAAGATAAATTTCCCGATATCCACTATTATCAAACGATTGTTTAATCGTTTCGGATTTCAGGATGATTACCCCGGTTATTTCTCTGACTGCCGCCCGTGCACTCCATCTTGCTGCGCAAGGGCTGTTATCCCCAATGAAACGCAAAGCCAAACCCGACGATGTGGTTGCCGCTATTGAGCGTATGGGACTCCTGCAAATCGATACCATCAGTGTGGTCGCGCGTAGCCCTTACCTAGTACTCTTCAGTCGCCTGGGCGACTATCAGCCAGAATGGTTGGAGCAGGCCCTGGCGGGCCGCCGCTTGTTTGAGTATTGGGCGCATGAAGCCTGTTTCTTACCCATTGAAGATTTTGGCCTGTTGCGCCACCGCATGTTGCAGCCGCAGGAGATGGGGTGGAAGTATTCCGAAGAATGGATGCAGGAACACCAGTCGGCAATTGCGTCGCTCTTACGGCATATTGAAACCGGTGGCCCGGTTCGTTCGGCGGATTTCAGTGCAGAGAAAAAAGGAAATAGCGGCTGGTGGGACTGGAAACCGGAAAAGCGCCACCTCGAAATTTTATTCACTGCGGGTAAGTTGATGGTTGCTGAACGGCGCAACTTCCACCGTGTTTACGATTTGACGGAAAGGCTATTGCCGCATTGGGATGATAGCCGACACACGTTATCCACCGAGCATGCGCGGCATGAGATGCTCAGCCGCACCTGTCGCTTCCTGGGGCTCTTCAAGGCCGAATGGTTGGCAGATTACTACCGTTTGAAACGTGTTGCCCCGAAAGCACTGCTGGCGTCGTTACTACAAAAGGGCGATGTGTTACCCGTGTTGATCGACGGCTTGGACGGCGAGTTTTACGTGCACCATTCACTGGCGAAGGAGCTACAACAGGCGGAGCAGGGAACCTTAAAATCCAGCGTGACCACATTACTTTCCCCTTTTGATCCGGTGGTCTGGGACCGTCGCCGTGCGCTGGAACTGTTCAATTTTGACTATCGGCTGGAATGTTATACACCCAAAGAAAAGCGGCAATATGGTTACTTCACGCTGCCTGTATTGCAGCGGGGTGAGTTGATAGGTCGTATTGATGCAAAAATGCATCGTCGGCAAGGTATCTTTGAAATTATCAGTTTCCATCCGCAGGCCAAGGTTCGTTTTGGTAAACAGCGTGTGCAGGATATCCGACAGGCGATAACGCGCAGTGCAAAATGGCACGGGGCGAAACAGGTTCTGGTGGGTAATATTCCGGCACAACTGGCCGTTGAGTGGGGTGAAGGCTGGGAGGTGGTATAACGAACGGCACTTTGGGCGTGGGTAAAACGAATTCCAGCACCGCTCGTTACAATGGGTTGCCTCAGTTGCTGAAGTTGGCAAACAGGGCGATGATCTTATGAATACGTTTGATCATGATAAATTTATTTTTGTGATTCAAGTCACAAAATTCTACGCCTGCGTTGAAGGCAATTCAATCCCCTTTGCAGATTAAAAGTGCCCTGGTAAACAGCCGATGATTAACCTGGCGCATAGCGTTATGCTATCCTCACCCACTTTCCGTACGTTAGATCTCCACCCTGGAGGAAGCATGGACCACCGTTTACTCGAAATCGTTGCCTGCCCGGTCTGCAACGGTAAGCTCTATTTCAATAAAGAAAACCAGGAATTGGTGTGTAAAGTGGATGGCCTGGCCTATCCGCTGCGCGATGGCATTCCCGTCCTGCTGGAAAATGAAGCGCGGGCGCTGTCATTGGATGAGAAACACGCATGAGTTTTATCGCTATTATTCCAGCCCGTTATGCATCAACCCGTTTGCCGGGGAAACCTTTGGCCGACATTCACGGTAAGCCAATGGTGGTGCACGTAATGGAACGTGCACGTGAGTCAGGGGCTAGCCGCGTGATTGTTGCGACCGATCACCCAGCGGTAGCTGATGCGGTTAAAGCGGCAGGTGGTGAAGTTTGCATGACCCGGCCCGACCATAATTCCGGTACCGAGCGTCTTGCGGAAGTGATTGAGCACTATGGTTTTAGCGATGACGAAATCATTGTTAATGTCCAGGGTGACGAGCCGCTGATTCCACCTGTCATTGTACGTCAGGTCGCTGAAAACCTGGCGGGTAGCCAAGCGGGTATGGCGACCCTTGCGGTGCCAATCGACAGCGCAGAAGAAGCGTTTAACCCCAATGCAGTCAAAGTGGTTATGGATGCGCAGGGTTATGCACTCTATTTTTCACGTGCCACTATTCCTTGGGATCGTGAGCGTTTTGCGCAATCCAAAGAAAGCATTGGTGACAGCCTGTTACGCCATATCGGCATTTACGCTTATCGTGCCGGTTTTGTGCGCCGTTATGTCACCTGGGCACCAAGCCAACTTGAGCAGATAGAGTTGCTGGAACAGTTGCGGGTGCTTTGGTATGGTGAAAAAATCCACGTAGCGGTTGCCAAAGCAGTGCCGACAGTGGGTGTTGATACGCCGGAAGATCTGCAGCGGGTGCGCGACAGTATCAAAGGCTGAGCATTGAACGTCGGCGCGTCACACAGCGCGTCGGCGGTATAATTTCCCTTCTTATATCCCCATTTTGTTGATCTGCGTTGAAGAATTTTTCTGCTCACCGTTCGATGATATCAGCGTCTCTTCTTTTCCTCTTGAGGCCATTTTCATATGGAGCAGTTACGCGCCGAACTGAGTATTGTGCTGGGTGAACCGATCAGCCGACTGGAACGCGTTAGCGAACAGCCTTATGCACACATGTATTCGCTGTATGACCAACAAGGCCATGCGATCCCGCTAATGGCAAAAAGCTTTGTCTGTCAGGGTATCGCCCAACAAGAGTCTTACAAGTTATCGATGCTGTCCCGGGAAGGGGATATTCGCCTGCCGACGGTGTATGGCGTGGTCTATACCCATCAAGCGCCCTATAAAGAAATCTTGTTGATCGAACGGTTACGTGGCGTATCTGCAGAAGCACCAACGCGTACGCCGAACCGGTGGAATACGCTAATGGAACAGATTGTCGATGGTGTGTTGGCCTGGCACCGTATCGACAGCCATGGCTGCGTCGGTACGGTTGACAGCACCCAGGAAAATGATTGGTTTTGTTGGTATCAACAGCGGATAGAGGTGTTGTGGTCGACAGTCTGCAATCTTAACTCGCCACAGTTGACCATGGCCGATCGCCGTTTGTTGTACCGTACGCGCGAAGCACTGACCCATTTTTTTGTCGGATTCGACGATCCCTGCGTGCTGGTGCACGGTAACCTGTCGTTGCGCAGCATGCTGAAAGATCCGAAAAGTGACCAGCTGTTGGCAATGCTGAACCCGGGAATGATGCTGTGGGCTCCACGTGAATATGAGTTATTCCGGCTGTGTGAGGCGGGGATGCCAAGTCAGCTCTTGTTCTATTATTTGCAACGGGCACCGGTTGCGGAGTCCTTCCTGGCACGGCGTTGGTTGTATGTCGTGTGGGAAGCGATTGGGCGGTTAGTCCATACCGGCAAGCTTGAGCGACAACCCTTCGATTATGCCTCAAAACAGCTGTTGCCCTGGCTTGCCGGTTAAGGCCCGTTAGTCGACAGAAACCTCATCGGCTCCTTTCAGCCACTGCCACAGGCTGCCCAGCGTTTCATACCAGGCACGCTCGCTGTGGCCGAGGAACATCGCCGACGGCACGACGCGATCCCAAATGTTCAAACGCGAGCTGATGGCCAACTGATTGGCCGGTGCCGGGATCGGGTGAAGCCCCTTGGCTTCAAAGAAACGCATGGCCCTTGGCAAATGGTTAGCCGATGTCACTAAAATAAACGGCTGCTGACCCACCAGTTTAGATACCTGTGATGCCTCCTGCTCTGTATCCATCGGACGATCCAACAACACAATGTCGCTGTTCGGCACACCCAGACTTTCCGCGACGCGCGCTGCCGTCGCCGCGTTGCTCAAGGTATGCGGGCCACCGGCCCCGGTGAACACCATTTTCGCTCCAGGGTGCGCGAGGTATAAACGCACACCTTCTGTTACCCTCGGCAGGCTATTGCCGATCAGATTGGAGCTTGGTGCCCAGTCCGGGTTAAAGGTATAGCCACCCCCCAGTACCACGATATAGTTTACCGGGTCAGTGCCGCGATAGGTGACATACTCTGACTCTATGGGCCGTAACAGCCTATCGGCCACGGGCTGCAGGCTGAAAAGCAATAAAAACAGCCAGCTCAGCGTCAAAATGACCCTGCCGCTTTTTTGCCAACGAGTGAACCAGAGCAGTAACAGCGCCAGTCCCATGAGCAGCAGCAGCGCAGGTAACGGCATTAAAATGGCGCCAATGAACTTTTTCAGGTTAAAGAGCATCAAAAATCAGGTCCTTTTGGGCGAAAAAACGACATCTGGGCACAATCAGGCCGCAAGAAGATTCATTCTAAGCCAGTCTGTGCCAAAATAGCAGGTTTGAATGGGCTGGCACTTTGCCCCCAGAAGAATAAGATCAGCGGAGCCGTAGTCCATGCAGGATCGCAATTTTGACGATATTGCTGAAAAGTTTGCGCGTAATATTTACGGCACCACTAAAGGTAAAATCCGCCAGGCCGTGGTCTGGCAGGATCTGACCACGCTGCTGGCCCAGTTGCCGCAGCGGCCGCTGCGCATTCTGGATGCAGGCGGTGGCGAAGGCCATATGGCCTGCCAACTGGCAGAATTAGGACATCAGGTGTTGTTGTGCGATCTTTCTGGTGAGATGATCCAACGCGCCGCGTCGCTGGCTGAGCAGAAAGGTGTGAGCCAGAACATGCAATTCATACAAAGTTCTGCGCAGGACATTGGCCAACACTTGGAACAGCCGGTTGATCTGATATTGTTTCATGCGGTGCTTGAATGGATCGCTGAACCTGAGGCAGCTTTACAGGCATTGTCTGACTGCTTGTTACCAGGCGGTGCGCTGTCATTGATGTTCTTTAATGCTAATGGCCTCTTGATGCGTAACGTGGTGTTGGGTAATTTCCAACTGGTGAACCCAGAGGTCAGAAGGCGCAGAAAGCGTTCGTTGTCACCACAGTATCCGCATAGCCCGCCACAGGTGTATGGCTGGCTGGAACAGTTGGGCATGCGCATCAGCGGCAAAACCGGGGTGCGGGTTTTCCACGATTATCTGCAGAGTAGGCAGCTTCAGACACAAAAATTTGAAGAGCTATTGGCGCTTGAACAGCACTATTGCCGGCAGGAGCCGTACGTGAGTTTGGGGCGCTATATTCACGTCATGGCGCATAAACCAAACCTGAAGGACGAACTATGAGTGAATTTTCCCAGACAGTACCCGAACTGGTCGCCTGGGCACGGAAAAATGATTTCTCTATTTCGCTCCCTACGGAGCGTCTCGCATTTTTGCTCGCTATTGCCACATTAAATGGCGAGCGGCTGGACGGCGAGATGAGCGAAGGTGAGCTGGTTGATGCATTTCGCCATGTCAGCAAAGGTTTCGAACAGACGCATGAAACGGTGGCAGTCCGTGCCAACAATGCGATTAACGACATGGTGCGCCAGCGCCTGTTAAACCGCTTTACCAGCGAACTGGCAGACGGCAATGCGATTTACCGTCTGACGCCGCTGGGCATAGGTATTACTGATTACTATATCCGTCAGCGCGAATTCTCTACGCTGCGTTTGTCGATGCAGTTATCGATCGTCGCGCAGGAACTGAAACGTGCTGCCGATGCCGCCGAAGAGGGTGGCGATGATTTCCACTGGCACCGCAACGTGTTTGCACCGTTAAAATATTCAGTGGCAGAAATATTCGACAGCATCGACATGACCCAGCGGGTGATGGATGAGCAACAGCAAGGCGTGAAAGAGGATATCGCAGCCTTGCTGAATCAGGATTGGCGTGCAGCGATCTCCAGCTGTGAAATGCTACTGTCCGAGACCTCGGGCACCTTACGTGAACTGCAAGATACGCTGGAAGCGGCGGGCGACAAGCTGCAAGCCAACCTGCTGCGCATTCAGGATGCAACGCTCGGTGGGGTTGAGCTAGGTTTTGTCGACAAACTGGTGTTTGATCTGCAAAGCAAACTCGACCGCATTATCAGCTGGGGGCAACAGGCAATTGACCTGTGGATCGGCTACGACCGCCACGTGCATAAATTTATCCGTACCGCTATCGATATGGATAAAAACCGTGTGTTCGCACAGCGCCTGCGTCAGTCGGTACAAAATTATTTCGATAATCCATGGACGCTGACCCATGCCAACGCCGATCGCCTGCTGGATATGCGAGACGAAGAACTGGCGTTGCGCAGTGAGGAAGTGACCGGGGAATTGCCGCCGGATCTGGAATTTGAGGAATTCAGCGAAATCCGCGAACAGCTGGCGGCGATGATCGAACAAGCGTTGAAAATTTATCAGGAACAACAGATGCCGCTCAATTTAGGGGCGGTAATGCGCGATTATCTGGCACAATATCCGCGAGCTCGTCACTTTGACGTGGCTCGTTTAGTGGTCGACCAGGCAGTGCGCCTTGGTGTGGCTGAAGCAGATTTTTCAGGGTTGCCGGCGCAATGGCAGGCAATCAATGATTACGGAGCCAAGGTCCAGGCCCATGTCATCGACAAATATTGAACAAGTAATGCCAGTTAAGCTGGCCAAGGCATTGTCTAACTCGCTGTTTCCGGCGCTGGACAGCCAACTGCGTGCGGGTCGTCACATCGGTATCGATGAACTGGACAACCACGCTTTCTTAATGGATTTCCAGGATGAACTGGAAGAGTTTTATGCCCGCTACAGCGTGGAGTTGATCCGGGCACCGGAAGGGTTCTTCTACCTACGCCCACGTTCCACGACGTTGATCCCGCGTTCGGTGTTGTCTGAGCTGGATATGATGGTGGGTAAAATCCTGTGCTATCTCTACCTCAGCCCGGAACGTTTGGCGCATGAAGGGATATTCAGCCATCAGGAACTGTACGACGAGTTATTGAGCCTGGCCGACGAAACCAAATTGCTGAAATTCGTTAACCAACGTTCCACGGGGTCGGATCTCGATCGTCAGAAACTGCACGAGAAAGTGCGAACGTCACTGAACCGCCTGCGTCGCCTGGGCATGATCTATTTTATGGGCAGCGACAGCAACAAGTTCCGCATCACGGAGGCGGTATTCCGCTTTGGTGCAGACGTGCGTAGTGGTGACGATCCGCGTGAAGCGCAGTTGCGTATGATTCGTGACGGCGAAGCTATGCCGGTTGAGAACAGCCTGTCGCTGAATGATGAAAGCGATGCTGAAGACTCGCAGCTTGATAACTCTCCGGACAGTGCAGAGGATGAACAGGAATGATTGAACGCGGTAAATTTCGCTCGCTGACGCTGGTCAACTGGAACGGTTTTTTCGCCCGCACCTTTGATCTCGATGAGTTGGTGACCACGCTGTCTGGCGGTAACGGGGCAGGGAAATCCACCACCATGGCGGCTTTCGTCACTGCGTTGATTCCTGATTTGACGCTGTTGCACTTCCGTAATACCACCGAAGCCGGTGCTACCAGCGGCTCACGCGATAAAGGCTTGCACGGTAAGCTACGCGCCGGGGTGTGTTATTCCACCCTCGATGTGATCAACTCGCGTCATCAGCGCGTTGTGGTTGGTGTGCGTCTGCAGCAGGTAGCAGGGCGCGATCGCAAGGTGGATATCAAGCCGTTCACCATCCAGGGGCTGCCAACGGCGGTACAGCCTACGGAGCTGCTGACCCAAACGGTTGGCGAACGCCAGGCTCGTGTGTTGACGCTGCAGGAACTGAAAGAGCGCGTTGAAGAGATGGAAGGCGTGCAGTTCAAGCAGTTCAACTCCATTACCGACTATCACTCATTAATGTTCGATTTGGGCGTGATCCCCAAACGTCTGCGTTCATCGTCAGATCGCAGTAAGTTTTATCGCCTGATCGAGGCCTCGCTGTATGGCGGTATTTCCAGCGCCATCACCCGCTCGTTACGTGACTATTTGTTGCCGGAAAACAGCGGCGTGCGCAAGGCATTCCAGGACATGGAAGCGGCGTTGCGTGAAAACCGCATGACGCTGGAAGCAATCCGCGTTACCCAGACTGACCGTGATCTGTTCAAACACCTGATTTCCGAAGCCACATCCTATGTGGCGGCTGACTATATGCGTCATGCCAATGAACGCCGCATCCATTTGGACGGCGCGTTGGCGTTGCGCAGCGATCTGCTGGGCAGCCGCAAACAGCTGGCAGCCGAGCAATATCGCCATGTGGAAATGGCGCGTGAACTGGCGGAGCAGAGCGGTGCGGAATCCGATCTGGAAACCGATTACCAGGCCGCCAGCGATCACTTGAATCTGGTGCAGACGGCGATGCGTCAGCAGGAAAAGATCGAGCGCTATGAAGGCGATCTGGAAGAGCTGACCTACCGACTGGAAGAACAGAACGAAGTGGTGGCAGAGGCCAGTGAACAGCAGGCCGAAAACGAAGCGCGTGCCGAGGCCGCCGAACTGGAGGTGGATGAGCTGAAAAGCCAGCTCGCTGACTACCAGCAGGCGTTGGACGTGCAGCAGACCCGCGCCATTCAATACCAGCAGGCGTTGCAGGCGCTGGAACGTGCTCGTGCCCTGTGCCAACTGCCGGAACTGAGTGCCGAGAATGCGGAAGAGTGGCTCGATACTTTCCAGGCTCGTGAGCAGGAAGCGACGGAAGCGTTGCTGATGCTGGAGCAGAAACTGAGCGTAGCCGACGCCGCACACGGCCAGTTTGAACAAGCCTATCAGCTGGTAGGCAAAATTGCCGGTCAGGTCAGCCGTAGCGAAGCCTGGCAGTGTGCGCGTGAGTTACTGCGCGACTGGCCTTCACAGCAACACCTTGCCGAGCGCGTGCAGCCGTTGCGCATGCGTTTGAGTGAGCTGGAACAGCGTTTGCGTTCTCAGCAGGACGCCGAGCGTCTGTTGCAAGAATTCTGCAAGCGTCATGGCCAGCAGTATCAACCGGACGATCTTGAGGCACTGCAGCAAGAACTGGAAGAGCGTCTGGAATCCTTGTCGCAAAGCGTCAGTGATGCTGGCGAACGCCGGATGGAAATGCGCCAGGAACTGGAGCAAATCCAACAGCGTATCCGCGAACTCACTGCCCGTGCCCCAATCTGGTTGGCAGCGCAGGATTCACTGAGTCAACTCAGTGAGCAAAGTGGCGAAGCGCTTGAAAGCAGCCAGCAAGTCACCGAGTACATGCAGCAATTGCTGGAGCGCGAGCGTGAAACCACGGTCGAGCGTGACGAGGTCGCGGCAGGCAAACGTGCCGTTGAAGCGCAGATCGAACGTCTCAGCCAGCCAGGCGGCGCCGAAGATCAGCGTCTGGTTACGTTGGCCGAACGTTTTGGCGGCGTATTGCTCTCTGAAATCTATGACGATGTCACCATCGATGATGCACCTTACTTCTCTGCACTGTATGGCCCGTCACGCCATGCGATTGTGGTGCCGGACTTGTCGCTGGTGCGTGAGATGTTGGAAGGTTTGGAAGACTGCCCGGAAGATCTCTACTTGATCGAAGGGGATCCACAGTCATTTGATGACAGCGTCTTTGCGGTCGAAGAGCAAGACAGGGCGGTGTTGGTGAAAACCGCTGAGCGCCAGTGGCGCTACTCGCGTTATCCGGACGTGCCGTTGTTTGGCCGCGCCGCACGTGAGAACCGCCTGGAAGTGCTGCATGGTGAACGGGAAAAACTGGCAGAGCGTTACGCGACGTTGTCTTTCGACGTGCAGAAGACCCAGCGTTCGCATCAGGCCTTCAGCCGTTTCATTGGTTCCCATCTGGCAGTGGCATTTGACGCCGATCCAGAGGCGGAAATCCGTGGCCTCACGACACGCCGTGGGGAAATCGAACGCGCTCTGAATAACCATGAGGCACAGAATCAACAACAACGTCAGCAATATGATCAGGCGAAAGAGGGCATCTCTGCGCTGAATCGCCTGATGCCGCTGGTTTCATTGTTAAACGATGAAACCTTGCAGGATCGCGTTGAGGAAATCCGTGAAGAATTGGAAGAGGCGCAGGATGCTGCACGCCATATCCAGCAGCACGGTGTTTCACTGACCAAGCTGGAACCGCTGTTGTCGGTGTTGCAGAGCGATCCGCAACAGCACGAACAGTTGCAGCAGGATTACACTCAGGCACAGAGCGTACAGCGTCAGGCCAAGCAGCAGGCGTTTGCCCTGACTGAAGTGGTACAGCGTCGTGCACACTTCAGCTATACCGATTCTGCCGGTATGCAAAATGCCAACAACGATTTGAATGACAAGCTGCGCCAACGTTTGGAACACGCGGAAGCGGAACGTACCCGCGCCCGTGAACAGCTGCGTCAGTATCAGACTCAATTTACCCAGTACAGCCAGGTGTTGGCGTCGCTTAAAAGCTCGTATGACGCTAAGCGCGATATGCTCAAAGAATTGAGCCAGGAGCTGGTGGACATTGGCGTGCAGGCGGATGCCAATGCCGAAGCGCGCGCACGTGCGCGTCGTGATGAATTACATGCCGGTCTGAGCAACAACCGTGCGCGGCGTAATCAGTTGGAAAAGCAACTGACCTTCTGCGAAGCGGAAATGGACAGCCTGCAGAAGAAACTGCGCAAGCTTGAGCGGGATTATTATCAGCTGCGTGAGCAGGTCGTCACTGCCAAAGCCGGCTGGTGCGCGGTCATGCGCATGGTGAAAGACAACGGGGTTGAACGTCGTCTGCATCGTCGTGAACTGGCCTATATGGACGGTGACGAGCTGCGTTCAATGTCGGATAAGGCTCTTGGTGCATTGCGTCTGGCGGTGTCGGATAACGAACACCTGCGTGATGTACTGCGTCTTTCTGAAGATCCTAAGCGCCCAGAACGCAAGATTCAGTTCTATATCGCGGTATACCAACATCTGCGTGAGCGTATTCGTCAGGACATCATCCGTACCGACGACCCGGTTGAAGCCATCGAACAGATGGAGATTGAACTGGGCCGCCTGACGGAAGAATTGACGGCACGTGAGCAGAAGCTGGCGATCAGTTCCAAGAGCGTGGCGAACATCATTCGCAAAACGATCCAGCGTGAACAAAACCGTATCCGCATGCTCAACCAGGGTTTGCAGGCGGTTTCCTTCGGGCAGGTGAAAAGCGTACGACTGAACGTCAACGTGCGTGAAGCACATGCGACTCTTTTGGATGTGCTTTCCGAACAGCAGGAACAACATCAGGATCTGTTCAACAGCAACCGCCTGACCTTCTCCGAAGCGCTGGCCAAGCTGTATCAACGCCTGAATCCACAGATTGATATGGGGCAACGCACGCCGCAAACTATTGGCGAAGAGTTGCTGGATTACCGTAACTACCTGGAACTGGAAGTGGAAGTCTTCCGCGGCTCCGATGGTTGGTTGCGTGCTGAGAGTGGTGCGCTGTCAACCGGGGAAGCGATCGGTACCGGGATGTCGATTTTGGTGATGGTCGTGCAGAGCTGGGAAGAAGAGTCCCGTCGCCTGCGCGGTAAAGATATTTCCCCATGTCGCCTGCTGTTCCTCGACGAAGCTGCGCGACTGGATGCCAAATCCATCGCGACGTTGTTTGAGTTGTGCGATCGTCTGGAAATGCAGCTGATCATCGCGGCACCGGAAAACATCAGCCCGGAAAAAGGCACGACGTATAAGTTGGTGCGTAAGGTGTTCCAGAACCATGAACACGTACATGTCGTGGGGTTGCGCGGTTTCGCTAACGAGCCGCCTGCGTCAGGCGTCACTGCGGCAGAAACGCCGTAAACGGAGAAAAGCCCACTAATAATCTGAAAATAGCCGCCTTGGGGTGGCTATTTTTTTGTGCGCATGGATGATGGTCCTGCTTTTTTATCCGTTTAAAACCGGGTAGCTTAATGAAATAACAGTTATTCATAAGCGCCCAAGGGCAAAATGGCTTTTCTGTTCGTATACTGAAACTAATAAGCTGTCTTGGTTGTATTTTTTGTGAGCATACAGGGGGCAATGGATGTTGCTTAGAAATGGAAACACGGTACGGCGTCTGGCGTTGAGTTGCGCAATTGCATGTGGTCTGGCGTCGTCATTACCCGTATGGGCAACCGTTCCTGCCTTTCCGGTAGCGTCATCTGGCATGTCAGTCGCGCAAAGTCGTTCGGAATTGCTTGCTGCTTTGCCAAAAGGTATTACACCACATTATCTCTCAACGCTTGCTCCTCTGTACGCGGCGAACCGGATGCAATTGATGTGGCAGGATCGCGAAGCGGTTCAGCAGTTCCAGCAACAGCTTGCCGAATTGGCGATGTCCGGTGTGCAGCCGCAGTTTACCCAATGGGTAAAACAGTTGACCGATCCAGCCATTACCGATGTGGCGCGCGACGTCGTACTGTCTGACGCGATGTTGGGTTATTTGCAGTTTGTTTCGTCGATCGGTGCCAATGGCAATAGCTGGTTGTACAGCAATATTCCTTACAAACTCGGTCTGCCGCCTAATACGGTGATAAACCAATGGCAACTGGCGGTGCGCCAGGGCAAGACCCTGGCGTATGTGACTTCGCTCGCACCTCAGCACCCGCAATACGCCAAGATGCATCAGGCATTACGCGATATGCTGGCCGACAATCGTCCCTGGCCGCAAATGGCGAATGGGCCGAGCTTACGCCCAGATCAACTGAGCAATGATATTCCCGCCCTGCGTGAGATATTGGCGCGCAACGGCATGTTAACCACGACGGCCACTGCTGCGCCGGATGAAACACAGGATCCGCCTGCGGTATTAACGGGTTCGCGTAATGAACCCGATGACGGTGGTCTCTCTGTCGATGAAGAGAAAAATCGCGAGGCCAGGATTGCTGTCGTAAGTCCAGCGGCTGCACCGGTAAAAGATATCGTACCTACACCACAATCGCCGTTTTCACAGCAGTCTGAAAGCCCGGTGACGGTCACGGATAATCGCTATACCAATGATCTGGTTGAGGGCGTTAAACGCTTCCAGAAATGGCAAGGGTTGAGTGCGGATGGCGTGATAGGCCCACGTACGCGTGAATGGCTTAATGTGACGCCACAAATGCGTGCCTCACTGTTGGCGCTGAATATCCAACGTTTACGCATTCTTCCCGGCCATGTGGGCACCGGGATCATGGTGAATATTCCAAACTACTCATTGACGTATTATCAGAACGGCAATGAAGTGCTTTCTTCGCGAGTGATCGTCGGCAGACCAAGCCGCAAGACGCCGTTGATGAACAGTGCGCTGAATAATGTGGTGGTTAACCCACCTTGGAACGTGCCGACTACGCTGGTGCGCGAGGATATCGTGCCGAAGGCGATGCGTGACGGCAGCTATTTCCAGAAACACGGTTATACCGTGCTTTCCGGCTGGAGCAACGATGCAGAGGTGATTAACCCCGCAATGATCGACTGGAACATGGTTTCTGCCCGCAACTTCCCGTACCGGATTCGTCAGGCGCCAGGTGCCACCAACTCGTTGGGTCGCTTTAAATTCAACATGCCAAGCTCGGATGCCATCTACCTGCACGATACGCCTAACCATAACCTGTTCCAGAAAGACATTCGCGCTTTGAGCTCAGGCTGTGTGCGGGTCAATAAGGCATCGGATTTGGCAAACATGTTGTTGCAGGATGCGGGTTGGAATAACACACGTGTGTCGTCCACCTTGAAAGAGGGGAATACCACCTACGTGAATATCCGTCAGCATATCCCGGTTAAATTGTATTATTTAACCGCCTGGGTTTCTGATGATGGAAAACCACAATTCCGCACAGATATTTACAATTATGATGATACGGTGAGATCGGGTGCACAAATTTTGGCTCAGGCCGAAAAATTAATGCAATAAATGCAGTAATTATAAATAAATAACGGTCAGAATATCGGGCCATGATGCAGGCACTCATCACGTGAGTGCCTGCAAGCCGCGGGACATCACGGGTTGACTCAGCCAGTGTGGGCGGTTATGGTTCAGGCAGTGCGCTGTTTTGTGCATATATTTTGATATTCTTGCCGGGTTTAACAGAAACATGGACAAAATTGATCATCATCGCCGTAAATGGCTGGCGCTAGGTAGCGCTGCCGTGGGCATAGCGCTGCTCCCTGGGCAAGCCTTTGCCAGTCTTTCTACTTCGCGCCCGCGTATTCTGGTTGTAAATAACATGCATACGGGCGAATCTCTGAAAGCCGAATTCTTTGACGGCAAGGGATATAATAAAGATGAATTAGTTCGTCTTAATCATCTTTTCCGTGACTATCGCGCGAATAAGGTTAAATCGATCGATCCCCGTTTGTTTGATCATCTCTATCGTCTGCAAGGTCTGTTGGGCACCAACAAACCGGTACAGTTGGTTTCAGGTTATCGTTCGTTGGACACCAACAATGAGCTGCGCGAGCGCAGCCGCGGTGTGGCCAAACACAGCTACCACACCAAGGGACAGGCGATGGACTTCCATATCGAAGGCATCCAGTTGAGTAATATCCGCAAAGCGGCGTTAAAAATGAGCGCCGGTGGTGTAGGATATTACCCACGTAGCAACTTTGTACACATCGATACCGGCCCGGTGCGGACCTGGTAATCGCTGTGCACCATAAGTATAAATAGCGCCAGCCCGTCAGGGTATGGCGTTGTTGTGGTTGGAGCCTTATGAAATACCAAATTATCCCGGTAACTGCTTTTAGTCAGAACTGCAGCCTGATCTGGTGTGAGAGCACCCAGCAGGCGGCGCTGGTCGATCCAGGCGGCGAGCCGGAAAAGTTAAAGGCCGAAATTGCCAAACAGGGCGTGACCATCACGCAGATTCTGCTGACGCATGGTCATCTTGATCACGTAGGCGCAGCGGCGGAGCTGGCTGAACACTATCAGGTGCCGATCTACGGCCCGGATAAGGAAGACGCATTCTGGTTAGACGGCCTGCCTGCACAGAGCCAAATGTTTGGACTGGAAGAATGTGCGCCGCTGACGCCAACCCAATGGCTGGAAGAAGGGGACAGCGTGCAGGTGGGCGAAATGACGCTTAATGTGCTGCATTGCCCGGGGCATACTCCAGGCCATATCGTTTTTATTAACGAGCAGGCGCGGTTGGCGCTGGTGGGGGATGTACTGTTTAACGGCGGTGTCGGCCGCAGCGACTTCCCACGTGGCGATCATCAGGCATTGATCAACTCCATCCGCACCAAGCTATTGCCCCAGGGCGATGACATGGCGTTTATTCCAGGGCATGGTCCTATGTCTACTTTCGGCCAGGAGCGTGAAACCAATCCGTTCCTGCGAGAGGAACCGGCCATCTGGTAAGATTATTTCCCGGCAGAAATAACAAAGGGGCGCTTTTAGCGCCCCTTTTGCTTATGGGATTTCGCAATCTTTAGAGTACGGCAACGATGGCTTCGCACAGCGGTGCCATATTGTCCGGCGTCATGCCGGCAACGTTAACACGGCCGGAGTTAACGGCGTAAACGCCAAACTCGTCACGCAGGCGCAGAACCTGTTCTTTCGTCAATCCACTGAACGAGAACATGCCGTTCTGATTGATGATAAAGCTGAAGTCCTGCTCCGCCCCTTTCTCCTGCAGGGTATTGACGAACAGCTGACGCATGCGGTGAATGCGTTGACGCATATCGGTCAGCTCCTGTTCCCACAGCGCACGCAGCGCATCATCACCCAAAATGGTCGCAACAATAGCAGCGCCGTGTGACGGTGGGTTGGAGTAGTTGGCGCGAATGGCGGCTTTCACCTGGCTGAAGGCACGATCGGCGGTATCCGTGTCAGCGGCAACGACGGTGCAAGCACCAACGCGTTCGTTGTAAAGGCCGAAATTCTTGGAATAAGAACTGGCGACGATCAGTTCCTGATGCTTGGCAGCAAAAATACGCAGGCCCTGGGCATCTTCTTCCAGACCTTTGGCAAAGCCCTGATAGGCGAAGTCGAACAGCGGCAGCCAGCCGTTAGCGGCGGACAGTTCTGCCAACTGGGACCACTGTTCTGGGGTTGGATCTATGCCGGTCGGGTTATGGCAGCAGCCATGGAACAGGACGACATCACCGGCCTGAGCCTGTTTCAGGCTATTGAGCAGGCCATCAAAGTCCAGCGCATGATTAGCGGCATCGTAGTAGGCGTATTCCAATACTTCCAGACCGACGGCACCAAACACGTTTTTATGGTTTGGCCAACTTGGGTTACTGATCCAGATACGCTTCGCGCTGGTTTGGTTGGCGATGAAGTCAGCTGCCACACGCAGGCCGCCGGTGCCACCTGGCGTTTGCGCAGTGCGTGCACGCTTGTCGGCAATGATTGGGCTTTGCTTGCCGAACAGCAGTTCTTGCGTGCAGTTGGCGAACGCAGGGATGCCTTCAATACCGAGATAGTTTTTGGTGGTTTCATTTTCCAGCAGATACTGCTCAGCTTTTTTAACGCTGGTCAGCACCGGGGTTTTACCGGTTTCATCTTTGTATACACCAATCCCCAGGTTGATTTTGTTAGGGCGGGCATCAGCGCGGAAAATGTCGGTCAGACCCAGGATAGGATCGGCAGGTGCAGCAGTGATTTTTTCAAACATGTCAGGTGCTTCCATGGCTCGGAGTTAAGCAGACAGAAGCATCAGGGTAACGCCAGTTATACGCTTTGCCAACCGTTTGCGAGAAAAACACCGCGATCTTGTGAAGGAGGCAAATTCGGCATAAAAAATGAGGGGGAAAGGGGCGTTGGCAGGATAAAAAATTAGCTGCGATACACAAAACAAAAACAGGGCCGAAGCCCTGTTTTTTTAACTTATTCGACGGTGAACCGCCGCTAAGTGAGACAACTTAGAACTGGTAAACCAGACCAACAGCTACGATATCGTCGGTAGCAGTGCCAGTGGCTTTAGTGAACTCGTTGTCGTCCAGCAGGTTGATTTTGTAATCAACGTAGGTGGACATGTTTTTGTTGAAGTAGTAAGTGGTACCAACAGAAACATATTTAACCAGATCTTGGTCAGTACCTGCGCCTGGGACGTTCAGGTTTTTACCTTTAGATTGCAGGTAAGAAACTTCTGGACGCAGACCGAAGTCGAACTGGTACTGTGCAGTCACTTCGAAGTTCTGAGTTTTGCTAGCGAAACCGCCACAGCTTTCAGAAGCAGCACAGGTTGTGCTGAAGCTGCTGCCACCGAACGGAGTCATGTTGCGGGTTTCGGAGTACATGGTTGCCAGGTAAACGTTGTTCGCGTCGTATTTAGCACCAACAGTCCATGCATCAGCCTTGTCGCCACGTTCGTTAGAACGCAGTTTCTGATCATCGGTACGGTTAGAAGAAGCATATGCAGCACCTACGCTGATGCCTTCGCCGATGTCATAAGTAGATGACAGGCCCCAACCGTCGCCGTTTTGTTTCTTAACGTCACGACCGTCGTTCTGGTTTTTACCTTGGTACTGAACAGCGAAGTTCAGGCCGTCAACCAGACCGAAGAAGTTGTTGTTACGGTAAGTAGCAACGCCGTTGGTACGGCCGGTCATGAAGTTGTCGGTAACGGTGTAAGTATCGCCACCGAACTCTGGCAGCATATCTGTCCAGCCTTCTACGTCGTACAGTACGCCGTAGTTACGGCCGTAGTCGAATGAACCGTAGTCAGCAAATTTCAGACCTGCGAAGCCCAGACGAGTCTTGGTGCCTTCGGTGCCTTGAGATTCAGAGTGGTTAGCTTGAACGTTGTATTCCCACTGGCCGTAACCGGTCAGTTGGTCAGTAATCTGGGTTTCACCTTTGAAGCCAAAACGAACATAGGTCTGATCGCCATCATTACCTTTGTCTTTGGAGAAGTAGTGCAGACCGTCAACTTTGCCGTACAGATCCAGCTTGTTGCCGTCTTTGTTGTAGATTTCCGCTGCGTTTGCTGCACCAGCAGCCAACAGAGCCGGGATAACCACTGCAAGAATGTTGCGCTTCATCATTATATTACCCTCATTGGTGTTATTCGGACACCTTTGCCACTGCCGCCAATAATTCTTTTGAACTATTGTTGATAGATTGGTGTCGTCCTGTGTCTGCACGCAGTGTTCCATTCACAGCCGGGTTAATCTAGAACGAAAATGCTACCAATGTCCCAATGAGGTTTCAAAAAGAAAGTATTTGTAACTAAATGTAATATTCAGGGAACTTTGTGACGTGGGTCAATATTAAAAAATGCGAAAGGCCAGCAAAGCTGGCCTTGGTTTTGTAACTAAATTAATTAAAAAATGGATTATCTGATTAATTAAAAGCTTGCATTACGTGGCGTACGTGGGAATGGAATAACATCACGCACGTTTTGTACACCGGTCACATAGGCGATTAAACGTTCAAAGCCCAAACCGAAGCCAGCATGCGGTACGGTGCCGTAACGACGCAGGTCACGATACCACCAGTAATCTTCTTTATTCAGGCCCATAGCTTCCAGACGTTGATCCAGCACGTCCAAACGTTCTTCACGCTGTGCGCCGCCAATGATTTCACCAATGCCTGGGGCCAGCACGTCCATTGCTGCAACGGTTTTGCCATCTTCGTTCATGCGCATGTAGAACGCTTTGATGTCTTTCGGGTAGTTTTTCACCACAACCGGTGCTTTGAAGTGTTTCTCTGCCAGGTAACGTTCATGCTCGGAAGACAGGTCGATACCCCAGGAAACCGGGTTTTCGAACGTCTGGCCTGATGCGATCAGGATTTCCACGGCTTCGGTGTAATCTACCTGAGCGAAATCGGAAGAAACAAAACGCTGCAGGCGATCAATTGCATCTTTGTCTACGCGCTCGGCGAAGAACTGCATGTCATCCATGCGTTCGTTTAACACCGCCTGGAACACATACTTCAGCATTTTTTCTGCCAGCTCGGCGATGTCTTCCAAGTCTGCAAACGCCACTTCTGGTTCGATCATCCAAAACTCTGCCAGATGGCGGCTGGTGTTGGAGTTCTCAGCGCGGAAGGTTGGGCCGAACGTGTAAATCTTGGACAGCGCACAGGCGTAGGTTTCGCCGTTCAACTGGCCGGACACGGTCAGGAACGCTTCTTTACCGAAAAAGTCCTGGCTGAAATCGACAGCCCCTTTGTCAGTACGCGGCAGGTTTTCCAGATCCAGCGTTGAAACGCGGAACATTTCGCCGGCGCCTTCGGTATCGGACGCGGTGATCAGCGGTGTGGAAACCCAGAAAAAGCCATTCTCATGATAGAAACGGTGAATGGCCTGTGCCAGTGTATGGCGCACGCGGGCAACGGCACCAATCAGGTTGGTACGTGGACGAAGGTGAGCGACCTCGCGCAGGTATTCGATGCTGTGGCGTTTAGCCGCCATCGGATAGGTGTCCGGATCGTCAACCCAGCCAACGACGTTAATCGCGGTGGCCTGCAGCTCGAAACTCTGGCCTTCACCCGGAGAGGCCACCACTTTACCTGTGACTTCAATCGAACAGCCCGTGGTCAGATGCAGCACTTCATCCTGATAATTCGGCAGAGAATTATTAACGACGGCCTGTAACGGATCAAAGCAGGAACCGTCATAGACGGCCAGGAAGGAGATACCAGCTTTAGAATCTCTCCGGGTACGCACCCAACCGCGCACGGTGACTTCACTGTCAACCGCAGCACGGCCTTGCAGTACGTCGACTACAGGCACTACGCTCATAGATTTCTCTCTTTAATTATTTGGTTTAGAAATAGCTTACAACCCAAGAATATGGGGATGTTGCTATGTTACTTGCCGCGGTGCAGAGCACAAGCAGAAATCGCCGGATTGGTGCAACATTTCTTGGGGAAGCGCGAAAAGGGAGCAAGGAAAAGTGTCTTATAAAGAAGAAAAAGCCGGCGAAGGAAATTCAGCCGGCTTTTTAGCGTTCGCAGGAGGGGCGCTTAGCTCGCTTTTTTCACCAGCGGCAGGTCGAACGCCTTACGTAAGGCTTTCACAAAGGCTTGATCCTGGCAGATGGTTTTGCCTGGGCTATCGGAAAGTTTCGCCACCGGCTTGCCTTTACATTCTACGAGCTTAATCACGATGTTCAGCGGTTTTACGCCGGGAATATCGCAGGTCAGGCGCGTGCCGATGCCGAACACCAGGTTGACGCGTTGGTAAAAGTGCCGGTAGAGCGCCAATGCTTTGTCCAAATCCAGGTTATCAGAGAACACCAGCGTTTTGCTCATCGGGTCAATACCCAGTGTCTGGTAATGCGCGATGGCTTTCTCACCCCATTCGAACGGGTCACCTGAGTCGTGACGCAGTCCCTGATAGCGTTGGGCGAATTGCAGACCGAAATCACGCAGGAAGGCATCCATAGTAATACAGTCGGTCAGTGCGATGCCGAGCTGGTCCGGATATTCATCCAACCAGGCTTGCAATGCTGCTCGCTGGCTGTTCGCCAACACCGGGCTGATCTGCTGGTGCGCCTGGAACCACTCATGGGCTTGAGTACCCACAGGTGCCAGATCAAGCTGGTGTGCAAGATCGTAATTGCTGGTGCCGACCAGATACGGGAATTCGTCTTTGAGTGTACTGACGATGGATTGCTGCACGGCCTGCGAGAAGCGGCGGCGGGTACCGAAGTCCATCAGTTTGAAGCGTGAAATATCCACGTCAGCACTCATGGCTTTAAACTGCGCCAGTTTGCTGCGCAAATGGGCGACCGCCATGTCCGGTGTGACATCTGGCGAGCGATGACGGTGCACCACTTCGCTGATGACGGCCAGTAACGGAACTTCCCACATGATCACTTCGCGCCAAGGACCGGCAATGCGAATATGCAGCTTTCCGGCGCGATTCTCGATCTGAACCTGTTGCGGATCGTAACGGAACTCGCGCAACCAGCTCAGGTAATCCTCACGGAAGAATGGGAGCCCTGATAGATAGGTGAATTCAGCGTCTGTCAGTGCCAACTGGCTCATCAGTGCGACCTGCGCACGGATTTCGTCGGCATATTCGCCAAGCAGCTCATCACCACGGCAGCGGAATTCCGCCGCCACGCTGATAGCGGGATAGCGGTGAAACACTGCTTGCTGCATATGAAGCTTGTAGGCATCAGTATCAAGCAGTGATGTCAAAATCGGGGAGGCGTATTGAGTCATAGCGCGTTACTGCATCCTCGTCAGGCGCGTGTCCAAATCCGGATAATCATAAAAAAGTGGGGGGAGTATACCCGGATTATCCTGTTATTGAAGCTGCATCACACCACAATTCATTGGAGCGGGTCGAGGATTAAACGTGCCTTTATGCTGGCTTGCCGTCAGGACACAGGCAGAAAAGCCAGATTCACCTGTAAGGTGAATGACTTAGCCTAATTAGTCATAAAAATTATAATGTTAATTATTTTAAACAACAATTCAGATAAAACCGGTTGGTGTATGAATGCCAACCCGGTCTTTGCCGTTATTCTTGCAGAAATAGAGGGCTTCATCTGCCTGTTTGATCGCCGTCGGCAACAGCCGAATGTCACACACCTGCGCAATGCCGCAACTGGTGGTGAAACGGACTTCTTGCCCATTGGCTAATGTCAGGGTGAGTTGGTGAGTCAGCTCGCGTAGCGTTGACATGACTTCACGCGCATTTTCCAGCGTACAATTACTCAAGATTACGGCGAATTCTTCACCGCCATAACGGCAGAAAATGTCGCTGGAGCGGAAAGTCTTTTGTAATAACTTGCCGAACGCCACCAGTACAAGGTCGCCAACGTGATGACCAAAATTGTCGTTGAGGTTTTTGAAGTTATCAATATCAATCAGACAGAAGGCCAGTGGGTAACTATTGGCCGCCAGAGATTCACACTCGAGAAAAAACTTACGGCGATTATAAATATTGGTTAACGGATCAAGATATGAGGAAGCTTCCAGCTCCTTGATCAGCAGGTGCTTTTCATTTTCCAGTGTCACCTTTTCCATCTGATACTGTTTAAGCTGTTTAATGGCATCGCTGATGGCCATCAGCTCTTGACCGTAAAACACTTCATTGCGATCGATATTCATATTACCGCGTGATAAGCGCAAAATATTGTTATGTGTTTTCGTCAGCCAGCGGCTGATATTTGAACAATAAACCAGCGTCGGTAGGAAAATAAACAGGGTGATCAGCCCACCTAAGGAAATCATGCCGTAAATCGCCGTCTGGCTGTCATAGATCTTATGCTGTGATGCGGCGATTTCCATTTCGAAACTACGCTGATAAAGCTGTTGTGAGAGATCGCTCAGGTTATTAACGTACTGGTAGATATCATCGGCGGGGTAGTTCGTGTTCGTATCCACGGCGGTATACAGCCCTTCGGTGATACGGCTGATTCGTTTTACTGACAATTGTTCAAGGATCGCATTCACTAAAAATGTGGTTTGCAGGTCGTTATAGGTCAGCTTGACAAAAATTAGCCGGGTACTTAACGCATTCAATACCCCGGTGAGCTGAATGGCTTTCAGATAAGCGTCTTTACGTGCGAGTTGGTTGGTATTGACGTCAATAACCTGGTCGATCAATTCAGTCACGGACATATTTAGCCGATTATTCAGGCGTACGGCTTCCAGAAAGAGGAAGGCGTCGGCATCAACCATGCGGGTGTCGTAGGTGTAGCGGTAATAGCTCTTACTGGCTTGGGAAATATAGTAGGCGCTATTGATGTTGAACAGATTGGCGTTGGCATCGGTAACCTGCGAAAGCTGCAGGTTGTCATTATTCAACAATTGCTCCATCAGATTGAGCATGGAAAGTGCCGCGATTTTCTGTCGTATACCAAGCTGCTGTGATATCTCGCTGTTCAGGTGTGGTTGAAAACGGGCGATTTTTTCACGCGCCACGCGATCGGCGTTCATCCACTGCGCTGGGGTAATGTGCGGGTTTATCAGACTTAAACGCTTTAAACGGTGCGCTAACAGCGTGGCCTGAAAAGCCTCTGAAATCTCTTTGGTGCGGGTAATCTTGTACAGGTTCAGTTGGTTGTCGTGATAACCGGTCTCAGCCTCAACCAGTTCATCGGAAATAAACAGGGCGAATGAGGACATCAGGGCAAAGGTAAAAAAATAGATCAGATATTTTACTTTCATGTGCGCCGCGCGTCCTTGAGCCAGTTGGGGCAATTATACCATTGTGGCTCGCAGGCTGTCTTATCTATACCCGGCAGGAATGGCTGTCGAGTAGGGGCCACAGGGGAGTGGCTGGTTGCCCTACTCGCTGAGACAAATGAACTTTTTAATCAAAGAACAGAACCTGAGCACGTGATGAACACCACACGGGTTTTTAGCATTAAATGCTGATTTTGATGTTCCATTAGGTGCAGGAGCCTGACTGGCAGGGGGATTCGTCGATAATACCAGGATCCACCTCCGATTTCTCTGCTCTGGTGCCTTGGCATGTCTGGGTTTTTTTTGTAGCTGTGATACAGTTTATTTACAATCAGGCTCATCGAAATTTCTGTTTTTTCCCCATGGCGAAATAAACGCATGATGAAAGCCTGGCACCTGTAACTCACTGAGACGTCAAAGGGTTTTTATGACACAACAGCCACAGGCGAAGTATCGCCACGATTATCGCGCGCCAGATTATACCATCACTGATATTGACCTGGATTTTGAGCTGGATGCAGAGACAACTCGCGTAACCGCAGTCAGCAAGATTAAGCGCCAAGGTGCTGCTGACGCGCCATTGGCACTCAACGGTGAAGATCTGACGCTGGTGAGTATTGAGATCGACGGTCAGCCGTGGACTGCCTATCAGTTACAGGATAACAAACTGGTTATCGAGAATCTGCCAGCACAATTTACCATGACCATCGTCAACGATATCCACCCGGCGAAAAACACCGCGCTGGAAGGGCTGTATCTGTCTGGTGACGCGCTGTGTACGCAATGCGAGGCAGAAGGTTTCCGCCACATTACGTATTACCTCGATCGCCCAGACGTGCTTGCCCGCTTTACCACGCGTATCGTGGCCGACAAGGCGCGTTATCCGTTCCTGTTGTCAAACGGTAACCGCGTTGGGCAGGGTGAACTGGAAGATGGCCGTCACTGGGTGCAGTGGCAAGATCCGTTCCCAAAACCTTGTTATCTGTTTGCATTGGTTGCCGGTGATTTTGACGTACTGCGGGACAGCTTCACGACCCGTTCGGGACGTGAAGTTGCGTTGGAGCTGTTTGTTGATCGTGGCAACCTGGATCGCGCCGATTGGGCGATGACCTCTTTGAAGAACTCGATGAAATGGGATGAAACCCGTTTTGGGCTGGAATACGATCTCGACATTTATATGATCGTTGCCGTCGACTTCTTCAACATGGGGGCGATGGAGAACAAAGGGTTAAATATTTTTAACTCCAAATATGTGCTGGCGAAAGCGGAAACCGCGACCGACAAAGATTACTTGAATATCGAAGCGGTGATTGGCCACGAATACTTCCATAACTGGACTGGCAACCGCGTGACCTGCCGCGATTGGTTCCAGCTCAGCTTGAAAGAAGGGCTGACGGTATTCCGCGATCAGGAGTTCAGTTCAGATTTGGGGTCACGTCCGGTAAACCGTATCGATAACGTGCGTGTTATGCGCGGCGCGCAATTTGCGGAAGACGCCAGTCCGATGGCGCACGCCATTCGCCCGGACAAAGTTATCGAAATGAACAACTTCTACACCTTAACCGTGTATGAGAAAGGATCTGAAGTGATCCGCATGATGCATACGCTGTTGGGTGAAGAGCAATTCCAGAAAGGCATCCAGCTGTATTTCGAACGTCATGATGGCAGTGCGGCTACCTGTGATGATTTTGTTCAGGCAATGGAAGACGCGTCCAACGTTGATCTGTCGTTGTTCCGACGTTGGTACAGCCAGTCCGGTACGCCGCAGCTGACCGTGCGCGACGAATACGATGCCGAACATCAACAGTACCGCCTGCATGTCAGCCAAAAAACGGAACCGACTGCGGATCAACCAGAGAAGTTGCCGCTGCATATTCCACTGGATATCGAATTGTACGATGCAGAAGGCAATGTCATTGCTCTGCAGAAAGACGGTTCGGCGATCAATAACGTATTGAACATCACCGAAGCCGAACAAACCTTTGTGTTTGACGGTGTCGCACACCAACCTGTGCCGTCTTTATTGCGTGAGTTCTCGGCGCCGGTGAAGCTGGATTACCCGTACAGCGATCAGCAACTGACCTTCCTGATGCAGCACGCCCGTAATGACTTTGCGCGTTGGGATGCGGCACAGAGCTTGCTGGCTACCTACATCAAGCTGAATGTGGCGAGACACCAGCAGAAACAGCCGTTGTCGCTGCCGCTGCACGTTGCTGATGCTTTCCGCGCGGTGTTGCTGGATGAGGCTCTGGATCCTGCGCTGGCCGCGCAGATCCTGACATTGCCTTCTGAAAGCGAAATGGCCGAACTGTTCGCTACCATCGATCCTGAAGCCATTGCCGCGGTACATGAAGCGATCGTCCGTTGCCTGGCGAAGGAAATGGCCGATGAGTGGCTGGCGGTGTATAACGCCAACAAAACCGACGGTTATCGGGTGGAACACGCGGATATTGCCAAACGCTCCCTGCGCAATGTGTGCCTGGGGTATCTGGCCTTTGGCGACGAAGTGCTAGCCGATCGTTTGGTGTCGGAGCAATACCGTCAGGCGGACAACATGACCGATTCTCTGGCGGCGTTGGCTGCCGCGGTGGCCGCGCAGTTGCCATGCCGTGACGCGTTGTTAACGGCATTTGATGAGCGTTGGCACCAGGATGGTCTGGTGATGGACAAATGGTTTGTTCTGCAGGCAACCAGCCCTGCGGCAGACGTGCTGTCCAACGTGCGCAGCTTGCTGAAACACCGCTCATTCAGCCTGAGCAACCCAAACCGCACTCGCTCGTTGATCGGCGGATTTGCTTCAGCGAATCCGGCGGCATTCCATGCCGCAGACGGCAGCGGTTATCAGTTCCTGGCCGAGATCCTCAGTGATTTGAACCAGCGGAACCCACAAATTGCTGCCCGTTTGATCGAGCCGCTGATCCGTCTGAAGCGCTATGATGCTTCGCGTCAGGCGCTGATGCGTAAAGCGCTTGAACAGTTGAAAGGGCTTGAGAACCTGTCCGGCGACCTGTTCGAGAAGATCAGTAAAGCACTCGACGCGTAACGGTAAAAGGACAAAGGGACGGCATGGTCTAATGCCGTCTCTTGTCTAATTCGCGATACGTCGTGAAGTTTCAGCCAACGTTGAGGGCGGAGACAGCACTCTGTCCAACACTTCGGCCTCCAGTTCTGCCAATTTACGCGATCCTTTTCGGCGTGGTCGCGGCAGATCAATGGTCAAATCCAACCCGATGCGTCCTTCCTCAATTAAAATCACCCGATCTGCCAGCGCAATGGCCTCACTGACATCATGCGTCACCAATAGCACGGTGAAACCATGCTGTTGCCATAGCCCTTCGATCAGCCCCTGCATTTCAATCCGCGTTAACGCATCCAAGGCCCCCAAAGGTTCATCCAACAGCAACAGGCGTGGACGGTGGATCAGCGCACGTGCTAAAGCCACCCGCTGTTTTTGGCCGCCGGACAGTGCCGCGGGCCACTCATTGGCGCGATCGGCTAATCCCACTGCGTTCAATGCGTGTAACGCGTCTTCTCGCCACTGGCCCCGTAACCCGAGTCCGACGTTGTCGATCACCTTTTTCCAAGGCAGCAGGCGCGCATCCTGAAACATCAGACGTGTATCCTCTCTGGCGCTGGCGAGCGGTGCATTACCGCTCAGCAATGTGCCGCTGGTGGCTTTCTCCAGCCCGGCCATCAGACGTAACAGCGTGCTTTTTCCGCAGCCACTGCGACCGACGACGGCGACAAACTGGCCAGCGCTGATGCGCAACTGAATATTTTCTAGCACCGTGCGGTTGCCGTAGCGCTTGGCAATGGACTCCAGCGTGACCGGGGTACCTTGGGGAATACGGGCGGGAGCCGTCATAGCGCTTCTCCTTGTTTCAGTTGGTAGGCCGGATGCCAGCGTAACCAGACGCGTTCCAGCAGTTGTGCACTGACGTCAGCCAACTTGCCGAGTAAGGCATACAGCACAATGGCGACCACCACGACATCTGTCTGTAAGAATTCACGGGCATTCATCGCCAGATAGCCGATCCCCGAGTTGGCTGAAATGGTTTCCGCCACGATCAGCGTGAGCCACATAAAACCTAAGGCGAAACGAACGCCGACCATGATCGAAGGCAGAGCACCCGGTAAAACCACCTGGGTAAATAACTGGAAACCGCTCAGGCCATAGCTGCGCGCCATTTCAAGCAGGCCGCGATCGATATTCTTGATGCCGTGATAAGTGTTGAGATAGATAGGGAAGAGGGTGCCCAACGCGACCAGAAAGATCTTGGCGGACTCATCGATGCCAAACCACAAAATCACCAGCGGGATCAGCGCCAAATGCGGCACGTTGCGGATCATCTGCACGGAACTGTCCAGCAGGCGTTCGCCCCAGCGTGACAGGCCGGTAATAAAACCCAGCACAAGCCCAATGCTGCCGCCGATGCTAAAGCCGATCAGTGCACGCCAGCTGCTGATTGTCAGGTGTTGCCACAGCTCACCGCTTTTGGTCAGCGTCCAAAAGGCGGTAACGACGGCGCTTGGTGCCGGCAGAATGCGGTTCGACAGCCAGCCCGCCTCAACGGAGATTTGCCAGATAACCACCAGCGCTATCGGCAATGCCCAAGGGGCGAGACGATGCAAGATACGTTGTGTGCCGTTTGCCATAGTGCGGCTCCTCAGCTTTGCGACGCTTTTTGCGGAATATAGATATTGGCCACCACTTCTCCCTGCGCTTTGACCGGTCGGCGTTGAGTGGGCGCTTCGTTTTCAACCAGGTCAAGATGGGGGAACAGCAGTTCACCTACGCGGTAGGCTTCTTCCAAATGGGGATAACCGGACAAGATAAAGGTATCGATACCCAGGTCAGCATATTCCTGCATACGTGCCGCCACCGTCGGACCATCACCAACCAGTGCGGTACCGGCTCCGCCGCGCACCAGGCCAACGCCGGCCCACAGATTGGGACTGATCTCCAGATGGTCTTTCTTGCCGCCGTGCAATGCCGCCATGCGTTGTTGTCCAACGGAGTCAAATCGGGCAAAAGCCTTCTGTGCGTCGGCAATCGTCTTCTCATCGAGATTGGCGATTAACCGATCGGCGGCCCGCCAGGCTTCTTCTGTGGTTTCACGTACGATCACGTGCAGGCGTATACCAAAACGGACCTTGCGGCCTTTGGCTGCCGCTTTGGCACGCACCTCGGCGATCTTTTCTTTAACCTGCGCCGGAGGCTCACCCCAGGTGAGGTACATTTCAACCTGCTCGGCTGCCAGATCCTGCGCGGCGGCGGAAGAACCGCCAAAATAGAGCGGTGGGCGTGGCTGTTGTACCGGTGGGTACAGCAGTTTTGCGCCCTTCACCTGAATATGTTTACCGTTGAAATCGACGGTTTCGCCTTCCAGCACCTTGCGCCAGACGTGGGTGAACTCTGCGGAGGCCTCATAACGCTCTTCGTGATTTAAATGCAGGCCCTCCGCCGCCAATTCCTCAGGATCGCCGCCGGTAACCAGGTTAAAGAGTGCACGGCCATTGGAGAGGCGATCCAGCGTCGCAGCCTGACGCGCTGCCAGCGTGGGTGAAATGATGCCGGGTCGTAACGCCACCAGGAACTTCAACCGTTGAGTGACCGGGATCAGTGACGCTGCCACCAGCCAAGAGTCCTCGCATGAACGGCCGGTCGGGATCAATACACCACCGAAACCCAGTCGGTCAGCTGCTTGGGCGATTTGCTGTAAATAGCCGTAATCGACACTGCGGGCACCTTCAGTACTGCCCAGATAGTGGCCGTCACCATGAGTGGGTAAAAACCAGAATACGTTCAGGCTCATTGTAGGTTCTCCTAAATTATTGTGCGCTTGGGTGCCAGATGCGCTGAGAAATGTCGACTTTCACGGGCACCAAATGATTGGCATAAAACAGATCGGCAGTTTGCTGCTGAGCGGCAATGGTGTGTGCGTCCAAATGCTTAATCGACGTTGGCGGGCGGTGATCCAGATAGGCGGAGATCACTTTCTCCGGCAGGCCCATCGCGTTTGCCAACAGTGTGACGCTTTGCGCCCGATCGCTGCGGGTCAGTGCATCGGCCTGTGTCAGTACATCGAGCACGTGTTGAATGAACGGCCCGTTAGCTTCGGCATAAGGGCGCACGGCAAGGTAGAACGATCCGGTTTGATTAAGGTCGGTACCGTCACCCAGTACTCGCACGCCACCCTGCAACAAGGCAGCGGAATAGTACGGATCCCAAATGGTCCAGGCATCGACGTTACCTTGTTGGAAGGCGGCGCGGGCATCAGCAGGGGTCAGATAGATAGGCTGAATATCGGTGAATTTCAGCCCTGCTTTTTGTAGTGAGCGCAACAGCAAATTGTGGGAGCTGGAACCCTTCTGAAAAGCGACTTTGCGGCCCTTCAGATCCGCGACGGTTTTGATTGGGCTGTTTTCCGGCACCAGGATCACCTCCGCCTTGGGCTTTGGTGGTTCCACACCGACATACAGCAGGTCTGCACCGGCGGCCTGGGCGAATATCGGTGGAATATCCCCCGTACTGCCTAAATCGATGCTGCCCACGTTCAGCGCTTCGAGCATTTGCGGACCGGCGGGGAATTCGATCCAACTGATTTTGGTATGGGGAAACCGTTGTTCCAACAGGTTGTGGGACTTAGCCAATACCAGGCTAATCGATCCTTTTTGGTAGCCGATGCGGAATTGTGCCGGATCCTGAGCGTTGGCCGTATTGATCCACGCCAGTGAGATAATGCCTGCCAATGCGCTGGTACCCAGCCAACGTCCCAGAGAAGAAAGTCGTTTCATGCGTATTTCCTTATATGCTGTGCTGTCAGGCGGTTTGGCGTGCAAGCAGGGTCGGGGAGATCTTTACCCTTGGGGGTTTACGGCGACCGAGGGCCAGATAAAAGCTTTCCAAGGCCTCCTCCAATCGGGCTGCCAGGTTCTCGGACAGGGTGACCTTTTCACCGTCCAGCACGATCTGGCTGTCATCGGCAAACACCCCGTGCAACACCTCCTGAGCTTTCAATGCCGCCAGCACGGGTTTTAAGGCGTAATCCACTGCCAACATATGGCCAATGGAACCGCCGGTGGCTAGGGGCAATACCACCTTATGGTCCAGCGCGCGTTCGGGCAGCAGGTCCAGCAGTGTTTTCAGCGCCCCGGAAAATGATGCTTTATACACTGGCGTAGAGACCAGCAGGCCATCAGCCTGCGCCAGTTGCTCAGTGAAGGCTTTGATTGCGGGGCTGTTAAAGTTGGCATACAGCAAATCTTCGGCGTCAAAGTCGTGCAGGGTGTAGGCGATCACTTCCACGCCTTGCTGTTGTAACCAACTTTTACTCAGGGAAAGCAGTGCCGCTGATCGTGATGGGATACGAGGACTGCCGGCCAGTGATATAACGCGCATTGCCACTCCTTATAACTAAAAGTTAGGTTTAATGAGTAAATTATCGAGAAGTGTTTTAAAGCTATCAGCAAAAGGGCGGGTTACTTAAATCTCATTTTTTGATTTTGATATGCGCAAATACGGATTGGCGGTGATTTGAACCTTGGCGAGGGAAAACGGTTGCGTAAAAAACGCTTTTTTTGCTTTTAATCAATTCCAATTGGGCAGGGGATACCGGATAATACGCCCCCGGTTTGCAACCGGGAAATCAGGAGAGTACATGTACTACCCCCTCATCAGAAAAGCGCTGTTCCAGCTCGATCCCGAGCATGCGCATGAATTGACTTTTCAACAGCTTCGCCGTGTTACCGGCACCCCGTTAGAATTCCTTATTCGTCAGGCAGTGCCGACCAAGCCGGTAAGCTGCATGGGGCTCTCTTTTAAAAACCCATTGGGTTTGGCCGCCGGTCTGGATAAAGACGGTGAATGTATCGATGCCTTCGGTGCTATGGGTTTTGGCTTTGTCGAAGTCGGGACTGTGACGCCGCGCCCGCAGTCGGGGAATGATAAACCGCGTCTGTTCCGCGTTGTGGAAGCTGAAGGGTTGATCAACCGCATGGGCTTTAATAACCAGGGTGTTGATAATCTGGTTGAAAACGTTAAGAAATCTCATTTCGGCGGTATTCTGGGGATTAATATTGGCAAGAATAAAGATACCCCGGTTGAGCAAGGAAAAGACGATTATCTGATCTGTATGGATAAAGTGTATCCGTATGCCGGTTATATCGCGATCAACATTTCGTCACCCAATACTCCGGGATTACGTTCTTTACAGTACGGAGACGCGTTGGACGATCTTCTGGCCGCGATTAAAAATAAGCAGCAGGAATTGCATGCGCGCCATCACAAATATGTGCCAGTCGCTGTTAAGATCGCACCGGATCTTTCTGAAGAAGAATTGATCCAAATAGCCGACAGTTTGGTTCGCCATAATATCGATGGTGTGATCGCGACCAATACCACCTTGGATCGAAAATTGATCCAGGGGCTGAATTATTGCGAGCAAATGGGGGGACTAAGTGGTCGTCCATTACAAGCGAGCAGCACCGACGTGATCCGCCGTTTGTCACACGAATTGCAAGGGCGTTTGCCGATCATTGGTGTTGGCGGAATTGATTCCCTGATGGCGGCACGTGAAAAAATGGCAGCTGGGGCTTCCTTGGTGCAAATTTATTCCGGATTTATCTTCAAAGGTCCGCGCCTGATTAAAGATATCGTTAACTACATCTAATATTTTTCCTTTCATTTTCGGCCGGGGGTTTATTTCTTCTCCCGGCTCGTCTATATTTTGTCCACTAGCATAAATATCGTTCGCGGAATTATCCGATGTTTAAGCGATTTTAGCGGTGATAAAATCACCTTTTAGGTAAATACAGCGTGGCATGGGCAGCAGAAGGATAAGAGATGAAGATAAAACCTGACGATAATTGGCGTTGGTATTTTGACGCCGAGCACGATCGGCTAATGCTGGATTTAGCTAATGGTATGATCTTTCGTTCGCGTTTCCCTGCCAAAATGTTAACGCCTGATGCTTTCGATGAATGCTCTTTTTGCGTGGATGATGCGGCGCTTTATTTTAATTATGAAGAGCAGTGTAAACAGATAAAACTCAGCCACGAGCAACGTGCAGAACTGGTATTAAATGCCCTGGTGGCTTATCGGTTCTTGAAACCCTTGATGCCGAAAAGCTGGCATTTTTCTCAGCAACATTATCCGTTGCAACCCAAGAATGGTGAGCTTGCGGCGGTGAAGGTGATGGAAAGCGGCGTTGAAGCCCGCCTGCTGGTGGTAGAAGCCGGCGATAACGCCAGCCTGTGCTTGCTGGCACAAAACCAACTTTCAGTTGCAGGTCGTACCATGGTCCTGGGCGATGCCATCAAAGTCATGCACGATAGACTTAAACCCTGTGCGCAGGATGAGGCCTCAGCCCCGGCTTACGACAGGGCGGTATAAGGCCGATTACGCCAGCGTCAGATCGCTTTTTGGAATACAGCTGCAGCAGAGAATGGTGCCATTGTTGGCTACTGCGCTTTTCTTCAGCGGTGCCACTTCGCCACTTACCAAGGTGATGCGACAGCTCCCGCAAATGCCCGCACGGCATGAATAAGGCACGCGGAGCCCTTGCTGTTCCAACTGCTCCAACAAAATCTGCTGATTATTGCCGGTAAACACCTTTCCTTCGTATTCAATGGTAACGCTGTGCGCACTGTCCTGCGGTGCCTGAAGGCTTTCAACGACTTTACCCGCGCCATAAGGGCGTGCAGGTTTAGTGGACAAGACTTCCACCGTATCGCCAACGCGGATAATACCGCTGTTGCGCGCCACCATATTTTGGCCAAAATCGACATCGCCGTTGTCAGCAGTGCGGAATTTCTGCAGGGTGCTGAGTGGTTCACCGCTCGGATGCTTACGGCCGCGTTCGGTGCTAACGGTAGTCAGTACACAGCGGCTGCAGGGTTTTACCAGATCAAACATGACGTCACCGACGCGGATCACCTGCCAACCATCTTCTGCCCACGCACTGGCACCCGTCACCACGAGATTGGGGCGGAATTGCTCCAGTTTGATACTACCTGGGCAGCGCTGTTGCAAATCGTTGAATGAGGCTTCGTTAATCAGCAGATAAGGGTAACCGTCGGCGAAGGAAAGGGGGATTTCCGGGTGCTTTTTAACGCGACGGGTGAGTTCTGGGCCGAGCCAGCGCAGCTGCACGTCGCGCTGAAAGTAACCGCTTAGCCAATCGTTAATGGGCTGCGGTGCAATCAAGGCGGTGAAATGGTTGCCCCAGACCTCTGTCGGCTGTGCCTCGGGGGCGAAATCACTGAAGCGGATGGCGGCGCTTTCGCCGTCCGGCGCGGTCAGGAACAGCCCATCGGGGAGCAGTGCTGGAGTGAACATCACCATCTGCGGATATTGGCGCGCCGTAATAAAGGTGCCATCCGGTTCGGTGATCATAAAAGTGCGATCAAAAGCCAGACCGCTACTGGAAACTTGCGCGTGAGAAAGCTGCAAACCACGAAGCGATTTCACCGGATGAACGTAGAGTTTCGAAAGCGTAATCACCCTTATCCCCGTGCGATTATTAAATAGAAGGGAGCAACTTTATGACAAGCGGTCTGGATTAGCTATAATGCGCAACAATTTTCTTTTTGGTGATAAGTACGATATGAACTCTCTGTTTGCCAGCACGGCGCGTGGACTGGAAGAACTGTTAAAAAGCGAACTGGAAGCGCTGGGCGCTCACGCCTGTAAAGTAGTGCAGGGTGGGGTACATTTTCAGGGTGACGATCGTCTTCTGTACCAAAGCTTGCTGTGGAGCCGTCTGGCCTCACGTATTTTGCTGCCGCTGAATGAATTCCGTGTGCACAGCGATCTGGATCTGTATCTGGGCGTACAGGCGATTGACTGGACGAACATTTTTGGCGTGGATAAAACCTTTGCCGTTCACTTCAGTGGCGTTAACGAAGAGATCCGCAACAGTCAGTACGGCGCGTTGAAAGTTAAAGACGCCATTGTCGACAGCTTTACCCGCAAGATGGATCAGCGTCCAACGGTTGCCAAGCAACAGCCGGACATTCGCGTCAACGTGTTCCTGCAGCGCGATATGGCCAGCGTAGCGCTCGATCTGAGTGGTGAGGGCCTGCATCAGCGTGGTTACCGCGACCTTACCGGCCAGGCACCGCTAAAAGAAAGCCTGGCGGCGGCGATTGTCCAGCGTTCCGGCTGGCAGCCAGGTACCCCGATGCTGGATCCCATGTGCGGTTCAGGCACGTTGTTGATCGAAGCGGCCATGATAGCTTCGGATCGTGCACCAGGCCTACACCGCCAGCACTGGGGCTTTACCGCCTGGAATGGCCACAACGCCGATCTGTGGCGCGAAGTGATCACCGAAGCGCAGGTGCGTGCACGTCGCGGTTTGCAGGAAACCACTTCGCGTTTCTTTGGTTCTGACATTGATCGCCGGGTGATAGAAATGGCCCGCGGAAATGCCCGTCGTGCCGGCGTTGCTGAACTGATCACCTTTAACGTCAACGACGTTGCCAAACTGACCAACCCGTTGCCGGAAGGCCCGACGGGCACCGTGATTTGCAACCCGCCTTACGGTGAGCGCCTGGAAAGCGAACCGGCACTGATCGCCTTGCATAATATGCTGGGTCGGATCATGAAGAGCGCGTTCGGTGGCTGGCAGTTATCCCTGTTCAGCGCTTCGCCAGAGCTGCTGAGCTGTTTGCAGTTGCGTGCTGAGCGCCAGTTCAAGGCTAAAAACGGCCCGTTGGACTGCGTACAGAAAAATTACCAACTGGCGGAAAATCCACAGGGTACTGGTGGTGTGCAGGTAGCGGAAGATTTTGCTAACCGTCTGCGCAAGAACTTGAAGAAGCTCGATAAGTGGGCCAAACAGCAGGGTATTGAGTGTTATCGCTTGTATGATGCTGACTTGCCGGACTATAACGTGGCCGTGGATCGCTACGGCAGCAAGGTCGTGGTGCAGGAGTACGCACCGCCAAAAACGATCGATGCGCAGAAAGCTCGTCAGCGTCTGTTCGATGTGATCAACGCCACGCTGGCAGTGCTGGAGCTGCCTTCCAATCAGTTGATCCTCAAAACTCGCGAACGTCAGAAGGGCAAGAATCAGTACGAAAAACTGGCGCAGAAGGGCGAGTTCCTGCTGGTGGAAGAGTTTAACGCCAAACTGTGGGTTAATTTGACTGACTATCTCGATACCGGGTTGTTCCTTGACCACCGTATCGCCCGCCGCATGCTGGGTGAAATGAGCAAAGGCAAAGACTTCCTCAACCTGTTTGCTTATACCGGCACTGCCAGTGTGCATGCCGGTCTGGGCGGTGCGCGCAGCACCACCACGGTGGATATGTCGCGTACCTATCTGGAATGGGCCGAGAAAAACCTGCGGGTTAACGGTCTGACTGGCAAACAGCACAGATTGATCCATGCAGACTGCCTGTCATGGCTACAAAATGCCGACGAACAATTCGACGTGATCTTTATCGATCCGCCGACCTTCTCCAACTCCAAGCGGATGGAGAATACCTTTGACGTTCAGCGCGACCACCTGGTGCTGATGCAAGATTTGAAACGGTTACTGCGTCGTAACGGGACCATTATGTTCTCGAATAACAAACGCGGTTTCCAGATGGATATGGCCGGCCTGAGCGCATTGGGTCTGGAGGCGAAAGAAATTACCGCCCAGACTCAGTCACAGGATTTTGCCCGTAACCGTCAAATTCATAACTGCTGGCTGGTTACCCATGCCGGCGAAGGAAAATAATTACTATGTCGTTAATTAGCATGTCCGGTGCCTGGTTGTCCTTCAGCGATGCACCGCTTTTAGATAACACCGAAATTCATATTGAAGACAACGAACGCGTTTGTCTGGTTGGGCGCAATGGCGCCGGTAAGTCCACGCTGCTGAAGATCCTCGGTAAAGAAATTCCGTTGGATGACGGCCGGGTGATTTATGAGCAAGATCTGATTGTGGCGCGTCTGCAGCAGGATCCACCGCGCAATATCGGTGGCACAGTCTTCGACTTTGTGGCGGAAGGCGTGGCCGAACAGGCGGAACACCTGAAAGCGTATCATGCGATCTCGCATTTGGTGGAAACCGATCCAAGCGAAAAGAACCTGACGCGCATGGCGCAGATTATGGAGATCCTCGATCACCAGGGTCTGTGGCAGCTCGACAGCCGTATCAGCGAAGTGCTGTTGCAGTTGGGTCTGAACGGCGATGCAGAGCTTTCTTCTCTCTCCGGCGGTTGGTTGCGTAAAGCGGCGCTGGGCCGCGCACTGGTGAGCTCCCCGCGCGTGCTGTTGCTTGATGAACCGACCAACCACCTGGATATTACAACGATTGACTGGCTGGAAGGGTTCTTGAAGGAATTCCAGGGCAGCATCGTGTTCATTTCCCACGACCGTTCCTTTATCCGTAATATGGCAACGCGCATTGTCGATCTCGATCGCGGCAAGCTGGTGTCCTGGCCGGGTAACTACGATTTATACCTGCTGAGCAAAGAAGAAGCGCTGCGAGTGGAAGAGCTGCAAAACGCAGAATTCGACCGTAAGCTGGCGCAGGAAGAGGTGTGGATTCGTCAAGGCATCAAAGCGCGCCGCACCCGTAACGAAGGCCGTGTACGTGCACTGAAGGCATTGCGTAACGAGCGTTCGGAACGCCGTGAAGTCATGGGCACCGCCAAGATGCAGGTGGAAGAGGCTGTACGCTCTGGCAAGATCGTGTTTGAGATGGAAAACGTTAACTATCAGGTCGGCGGTAAAGTGCTGGTGCGTGATTTCTCTGCGCAGGTACAGCGTGGTGACAAAATTGCGTTAGTCGGCCCAAATGGCTGCGGTAAAACGACGCTGCTGAAACTGATGCTGGGCCAGTTGAAAGCCGACAGTGGTCGCGTGCATTGCGGCACCAAGCTGGAAGTCGCTTACTTCGACCAACACCGTGCCGAACTGGATCCGGAACGTACGGTGATGGACAACCTGGCAGAAGGCAAGCAGGAAGTGATGGTCAACGGCCGTTCCCGTCACGTGCTGGGCTATTTACAGGACTTCTTGTTCCACCCGAAACGCGCGATGACACCGGTGAAAGCCTTGTCAGGTGGGGAGCGTAATCGCCTGTTGCTGGCCAAGTTGTTCCTGAAACCAAGTAACTTATTGATTCTCGATGAACCAACCAACGATCTTGACGTCGAAACGCTGGAGTTGCTGGAAGAGCTGATCGACGGTTATCAAGGCACCGTGCTGTTGGTGAGCCACGATCGTCAATTCGTTGATAACTCCGTGACCGAGTGCTGGATCTTTGAAGGTAACGGTGTGATCAGCACCTTTGTCGGCGGTTACTACGACGCACACCACCAACGTGCGACGGCAAAACCGATCCGTCAGGTAGCGGCCGAGCAGAACAAGCCGGCGGCGGAAAAAAAGGCTGAACAGTCGAAGAAACCTGCCGTTAAACTGAGCTATAACTTGTTACGTGAGCTGGAACAGTTACCGCAGCGTCTTGAACAGTTGGAAACGGAAATTACAGCGTTGCAAGCGCAAATGAGCGATGCGGACTTCTTCACGCGTCCCCACAGTGAAACACAGCAGGTACTGACGGCACTGGCCGCAGCCGAAGGGGCGCTGGAAGAGGCGTTTGCCCGCTGGGAAGAGCTGGAAGCGATGAAAAACGGCTAACCGCTGAGAATACCGCCCGCGCGCTGCTGCGGGCGGTATTGCCGTACCGGTGAGCTACGTTGTTAAGGAGGATTATGGTGTGTTCCCACGAGAATCACGAGCAGCACAGCCACGCAACGCACGTACAACAGCAACAGGACAACCTGATGCTGTGTCCGCAGTGCGACATGCTGGTGGCATTGCCGCCGCTGGCCTATGGTTCAAAAGCGGTATGCCCGCGTTGTAAAACGACGCTCAGCTCCCGCTGGGATGAACCGCGTAAGCGGCCGATCGGCTACGCCCTCAGTGCATTGTTCATGCTGTTGCTGGCGAATATTTTCCCTTTTATTAATATGCGTGTTGCCGGTCTCGGTAACGAAATCAAACTGATCCAGATCCCGCAGGTGATGGTGGCGGAAGACTACGCCAGCATGGCAACGCTGTTTATGGTGTTCGTTCAACTAATCCCGGCATTTTGCATGGTGGCGATCATTCTTTTGTGTGCCAGGGTACCTATTCCTATCGGCCTGAAAGAGTGGATGGCCAAACTGCTGTTCCAGTTTAAAACCTGGTGCATGGTGGAGATTTTTCTGGCCGGGGTGCTGATCAGCTTCGTTAAGCTGATGGCCTACGGTGATATTGGCGTAGGCAGCAGCTTTGTGCCTTATTGCCTGTTTTGCCTGTTGCAGGTGCGAGCTTTCCAGTGCGTCGACCGCCGCTGGTTATGGAATGATATTGAACCGGCGCCGCGACACGATCGTCCCATGACGGTAGGCCGTATCGGATTGCGCCAGGGCTTGCGTTCGTGCCAATGCTGCACGGCGATCTTGCCGGCGGAACTGACCCGCTGCCCACGGTGCCATACCAAGGGCTACGTTCGCCGTCGTCACAGCCTGCAATGGACGTTGGCACTGCTTGTCACCTCGATCATGCTGTATCTTCCGGCGAATTTGCTGCCTATCATGGTCACTGAGGCGCTGGGTAATAAAATTACCTCAACCATTATGGCTGGGGTGATCCTGCTGTGGGGAGAAGGCTCTTATCCGGTGGCGATGGTGATCTTCATTGCCAGCATCATGGTACCCTCATTGAAAATGTTGGCGATTGGCTGGCTGTGTTGGGATGCCAACGGCAGGCATAAGCCCCGGGCCGATAGCGAACGGATGCACCTGATTTATGAAGTGGTTGAATTCGTTGGCCGCTGGTCAATGATCGACGTGTTTGTGATTGCCGTACTCTCGGCATTGGTACGGATGGGACAATTGATGAGTATTTACCCGGCTACTGGCGCGCTGTTGTTCGCCATGGTGGTGATCCTCACTATGTTTGCTGCCATGACGTTTGATCCCCGCCTGACGTGGGATCGCGTAAATGAAACGATAAAAAAGGAGCCGCAAGGTGACGGAAAATAATCATAACGTCGCGGACGTTGAAAAGATCAAGCGCTGGTCGCCGGTGTGGATTATCCCCATCGTCACTGCGCTGATCGGCGCCTGGATCCTGTTCTACCATTTTAGCCACCAAGGCCCGGTCGTGACATTGGTCACCACCACCGCAGAAGGGCTGGAGGCAGGGAAAACGAAAATAAAAAGCCGCAGTGTCGACGTCGGTATTGTGGAGACGGTCACGCTGAGCGAAGACTTGAGCAAGGTTGTGGTCGAGGCGCGCCTTAATTCCGGTATGGAAAAACTGTTGCGCCAGGACTCGGCTTTCTGGGTCGTGAAGCCACAGATTGGCCGCGGGGGGGTTTCCGGTCTGGGCACGTTGCTTTCCGGTGCCTATATCGAGCTGCAACCGGGCAATAAAGGCAAAGCAGGCAAGAGTGACTATCAACTGTTGGATGCACCGCCATTGGCGTCTCCAGATGCCAAAGGGCTGCGCATCATACTGGACAGTGAAAAATCGGGTCAGTTGAATGCCGGTGACCCCGTGCTGTTCCGCGGTTACCGTGTCGGCTCGGTAGAGACCAGCTATTTTGATCCGAAAATGCGTGCCATGCGTTATCAGCTGTTTGTCTCCGCACCTTATGATCAACTTGTGACCAGCAATGTTCGCTTCTGGAAAGACAGCGGCGTGGCCTTTGACATGTCCGCGCAGGGCATGCGAGTAGAAATGGGCTCATTGGCGACCTTGTTCAGCGGCGGCGTCAGCTTTGACGTGCCGGACGGCTGGGATCGCGGTGAGCAGGCGAAAGAGAAGACGGAATATCAGCTGTTCGATAACCAACGCAGCATCCAGGATTCGCTGTACACCGTACACAAAGATTACCTGATGTTCTTCTCCGATTCGATTCGCGGCCTGCAGCCGGGTGCGCCGGTCGAGTTCCGCGGCATCCGTTTGGGTACCGTGGCGCAGGTGCCATTCTATAAAGAAGGCATGATGCAACGACTGGATAACGATTACCGTATTCCGGTGCTGATCAGGATCGAACCGGATCGCTTCCAGAAACAGCTGGGTGGCAATTTCGATATTGAAGGGCATCTGAAAGATGCTGAAGCTCGTGGGATGCGCGCCGCGTTGAAGTCAGCCAACCTGCTGACCGGTTCACTGTATATCGATCTTGATTTCTACCCGCAAGAAAAAGCCTGGAAAGGGCCGCGCGAGCTGTTCGGTTACCCACTGATGCCGACCACCAGCGGCGGTCTGGCGCAGATCCAACAGAAACTGATGCAGACGTTGGATAAGATCAACGCGATGCCGTTAAATCCGATGATCAATGAGGCGACCAAAACGCTGGCGGAAAGCCAGAAGACCATGAAGTCGACACAGCAGACCATGCAATCGCTGAACGACATCATTGCCAGCAAAGAAATGAAGGCGCTGCCGCAGGATATGCAGAAAACGCTGCAGGAACTGAATCGCAGCATGAAAGGCTTCCAGCCAGGTTCACCGGCCTACAACAAGATGGTCGGCGATATGCAGCGTCTCGATCAGGTGTTGCGCGAACTGCAACCCGTGCTGCGTACCCTGAACGAAAAGAGCAACGCGCTGGTATTTGAAGCCGCGGGCAGTAATGATCCTCAGCCGAAGAAGGCCAATAAATGATGAAATGGATTCCGGTAGCCCTGGCGCTGTTGCTCAGCGCCTGTAGCAGTACGCCACAGAAAACCTACTATCAACTGCCGGCATTGGGTACGCCGGCGCAGGTCAGCGGGGGAGCGACGTCGCGCCAACTGTGGCTGGAGCATGTAAGCGTAGCGGACTATTTGGCACAAAGTGGTGTGGTTTACCAAACCAATGATGTGCAGTACGTGATCGCCCAGAACAACCTCTGGGCCAGTCCGCTTGACCAACAGTTGCAGCAGACATTGGTGACTAACTTGAGCAGCGCGATGCCAGGCTGGGTCGTATCTTCTCAGCCGATGAGCAGCGATCAGGACGTACTTAACGTCAACGTTAGCGGTTTCCATGGGCGTTTTGATGGCAAGGCGATTATTCGCGGCGAGTGGGTGCTGAACCATCAAGGTCAACTGACCAAACGACCGTTCAACCTGGAACTGAAGCAGGGTGAAGACGGCTACGATGCACTTGTGCGAACGCTGGCACAAGGGTGGCAGCAAGAAGCACAGGACATTGCTGCCCAGGCCGGTCGTTTTTAGTCATAATTTGTACTAAAAGAGTCTAATCCCTCCCAACGTGAAATTTTACATTTACAAGTTGGGAGGGATTTTTGTTTTATTTCAATGCATTAACTTATTTTTGGCATATCAGCCACTTAGCAAATTCTACGTGTGTAGTTCACAAATATGACATTGGCGTGAATTTTGCGCATTGATCTTCCCGTCATTTAGCGCTATTGGTTAAACGTGGCTGCGCAAAAAGCAGCCATTGTTTTCTTTCCACCAGACCAAAAAATGAGGGAAACGAGGCATGAAGAGACAGAAACGCGATCGTCTGGAAAGGGCGCATTCGAGAGGTTATCAAGCAGGTATTTTAGGGCGTTCCAGGGAATATTGTCCCTACCAATCATCGGTGGACGCCCGGTCTCAGTGGCTGGGAGGTTGGCGAGAAGCCATGGAAGACAGGGCTGTGACCGCTTAAGCGGCTCCCTGTCAAAAAAAGGAACAACCTCCGCCAAGCGCGGAGGTTTTTGTTTCAGGTACTATTACCCTTGCCAACGTTTCAGCAAAATACTGGCATTCACACCGCCAAAACCAAAGCCGTTCGACAGCGCGTAGGTCATGGCCATTGGTTCCGCTTTCTTCGCTACCAGATGTAACCCCGCAGCAGCCGGGTCTGGGTTGTCCAAATTCAGCGTGGCTGGTGCAATCTGATCGCGGAGTGCCAGCGCGGTAAAAATAGTCTCTAATCCACCAGCAGCACCCAATAAATGACCCGTTGCAGATTTGGTCGAGGTGACGGCTATACCGCCATCTGTACCGAACAGATGTTTAATGGCGTTAATTTCCCCTAAGTCCCCCACTGGCGTGGATGTTGCGTGCGCGTTCAGGTGTTGTACCTGTTCTGGCGTTACGCCTGCTTGCTTGAGGGCAATCTTCATTGCGCGGTAGGCACCGTCGCCATCTTCGGCTCCAGAGGTCATGTGATAGGCGTCTGCACTGGTGCCGTAGCCAACAATTTCCGCCAACGGGGTCGCTCCCCGAGCCAGCGCATGTTCCAGTGTTTCAATCACCAGCATGCCGGCACCTTCCCCCATAACAAAACCGTTACGTTCGCTATCAAAAGGTCGTGAAGCCGTCACTGCAGTATCTGCCGGCGCTGTAGACATGGCACGCGCTGCCGCAAAGCCACCCAGACTTACCGTGTCGATTGCGGCTTCTGTACCGCCACACAGCGCGATATCGGCTTCATCGTTACGAATCATACGGACAGCATCGCCAATGGCTTGTACGCCCGCTGCACAGGCTGTCACAGGGGCGCCGATCGGGCCTTTGAACTGGTGTTTAATTGAAACGTGACCCGCTGCCAGGTTCACCAGGAAAGAAGGAATGGTGAAAGGCGACAAGCGTTTGGCACCTCGGCTGTCGGTGGTGCGTACCGCCTGGGCGATGGCTGGGAAACCACCAATGCCGGAGGCGATCACCGTTGCAGTGCGTTCCTGCTTATCTTCGGTGTCTGCTACCCAGCTTGCTTGTTGAATAGCCTCATCTGCGGCTGCCATGGCGAGGAGAATGAAGCGATCCATTTTCTTTTGATCTTTTGGCGCAACAGAACGATCGGGATCGAAGCCAGCCTCGGCATCTTGTTCTAACGAAGGTACCTGGCCACCGACTTTCACTTGCAGGTCAGCAACGATTTCTTCCGGTAATGGGCGAATGCCAGACTGACCCTTCAGCAGACGCTGCCAGATAGCCTCTACGCCGCATCCCAATGGCGAAACGGCACCCATGCCGGTAATGACTATACGACGAGTGTTCATAGTGACTCCTTGGATGATTCTGGGGGGAATGCAGAAAGGTTCTGCTGCATCAGGGCTGCGCGTTGGCGCATACCTTCTGTCGCCGCAGGCCCTGGTGCCAAAGTAATATTATGCAGCGCAACAGGCTGCTGGGTGATGCTGTCGATCAGTTGTACACGTATCGGTTGTCCTGTACGGCGATCGACCAATTCTGCGCTAATACCGTCTTCGGCCAAGTGGGTGTTACCCCAGTGAAACAGCGCAGCAAGCACGGGAAAAAAATCGTTGCCACGCTCGGTGAGCAGATACTCATAGCGAACGGGCCGTGTTTGATAGCGCTGTTTATACAAAATACCGCTTTCCACCAGGCCCTTTAGACGGCGAGTCAATATCGTGGGCGAAAGCCCAAGGCTTTGTTGGAATTCATCAAAGCGGGATAAGCCATGAAACGCATCGCGAAGTATCAGGATACTCCACCATTCGCCGACACGATCCAGAGAGCGGGCTACCGGGCATGGCATGTTATCAAAACGGGTCTTTTGCATGGCACACCTCTCAGTAACTACAATAATTGTAGTCACTATTTGGCCGTTATAAATGTGCGTATATGAAGGCACAACATAATCACGGCGGGAAAATAAACGGCGACCGGGAAGGGCCGCCGTGACTGCGGTTAGAACGCAGCAGTGTCCTTGAACAGGCCCACTTTCAGATCGCTTGCGGTGTAAATGACCTGGCCGTCGACCAGAACTTCACCATCAGCGACACCCATAATCAGTTTACGGATGATCACGCGTTTGAAGTTAATGCGGTAGGTCACTTTCTTCGCGGTTGGCAGCACCTGGCCGGTGAATTTAACTTCACCCACGCCCAGTGCACGGCCTTTACCTTCACCACCCAACCAGCCGAGGTAGAAGCCGACCAATTGCCACATGGCATCCAGACCCAGGCAGCCCGGCATCACCGGATCGCCGATAAAGTGGCAACCAAAGAACCATAGGTCCGGATTGATATCCAGTTCCGCTTCCACATAACCCTTGTTGTGCGTACCACCGTCTTCGGTCATTTTGACCACGCGGTCCATCATCAACATGTTACCTGCCGGCAACGGTGGGCCACCAGCGCCAAACAGCTCGCCACGGCCGGATGCTTCGAGGTCTTCTTTCGTATAGGAGTCGCGTTTTTCTACCATGTTCTCAGTAAACCTTATTTTATTGAAGGGCGCAGATTAGCTTACACGTGTACGCTGAACAAGTCCGATCAGCCGTGGTTGAACCAGTTAAGCCAGCGAAGCGGCCATGGCCAGCGCCGACGCTCCTGCGGATTCACCTGTGCAATCCGTTCCTGAATGGCAGCTAATAGATTCGGCTGCTGTTCATCAGAGTAGGGGTAACCGGTGAGTAATGGCAAGGCCTCCGCGGCGCTATCGACAGCCCACAGATGGAATTGGCCTTCGCGTACCGCATCGACCACATCCTGGCGTAGACACAGATGGCGCACGTTGGTTGCGGGCAGGATTATGCCCTGTTTACCCGTCAAACCACGACGTTGGCAAACTTCAAAAAAGCCTTCGATCTTCTCGTTGACGCCGCCGATGGGCTGTACATTACCGAATTGGTCTACAGAACCGGTAACCGCAATTTGCTGTGTGATCGGCTGCAGTGACAGTGCGCTGATCAGTGCACTCAATTCAGCGAGTGATGCGCTGTCGCCATCGACTTCACCGTAAGATTGCTCAAAGACGATTGACGCGGAGAAGGGCAGAGGTTGGTCTAGTTCAAGTTCTGAAATCAGAAACGCCTGCATAATCATCATGCCTTTGGCATGAAGATTACCGCCAAGCTCAGCCTTACGCTCGACGTCGGTGAATTCGCCATCGCCAAGGTGGACGACACAGCTGATGCGAGAGGGCTCACCGAAACTGCGTGGATGACCTGGATACTCTAATACCGACAGGCCATTGATCTGACCGATGACTTCGCCTTCCGTCTCAATCAGGATTTGGCCCAGCTCAATTTCATCCTGCATGCGTTCGGCAAGGTAGCTTTCACGCCACTCACGCGCATTTAACGCGGCCTCAAACGCTTTGGCGGTGATGCTTTCTTCTTCGGCATACAGTGCCGCTTCAGAAAGCTGCTGGACGAGCCACAGCGGGGATAGTGGCAAGTTACCCTGATCGCCACTGTAACGTACCGCCTGTATCATCAGAGGGTACCAGGCATCGGCTGCCAAAGGCGGTAGTTGCTTTTCATCAATCAGTGCATTGACGTAGCCACACCATTGAACCATGTCATCAACTTCGGTGAGTTGCAGATCTTCTTCGTATTCACCGTAGACTGCCTGTTCGCTCAGTTCCGGCTCAATATCATGGAAATCGGCAAGACCGTGACGATCTCCGACCACGATCAACCGCAACTCCAGCGGCATCACTGGAATAGTGATTGGTAAAGGACGCGTTTCATCTGGGGAAACCCAGTGGAACTGACGTTGGGTGATCATCTGCTTCAAACGCAACCACAGCAGCGGCTGGGCTAGCAGGGCACGTGCCGACAGGATCAGCACACCGCCATTGGCCTGATGCACCAGACCGGGTTGCAGGCTGATTTCGCCATTGTGGATCCTGACGCAGCCAAACAACTGTTCTGGTTCAACCCACTCCTGAAATACGCAGGCGCCCCCGGCGGAAAATGGCTCATCACCGCGGCTGGCAGGTTCTACACTTACCTTGCCACCTTGGATCACATAGTGACTGCCCTTGAACGCCATATTGTTAGGTTGCAGTTGCTCAACCGCATGGGCGATCAGCGCCAAATACTCACGCGTCTCCTGCGCTTTCAACAGCATGAAACGCGGTGGCGATTGTGGATGGCAAAACAGCGTCAGTGCATTTTCCAGACGTGGCTGAATAGAGGCAAAGGACACGGGAGCCAACTGCGCGGCGGTATCAAATATCGCTTGATAAGGCGTAACGTCCGGCAACAGTGATTGCCATTCAAGTCGGTTATTGGTCAAAGTGTTAGATGCAATCGTCAAAAAGGGAAAGGGCGATTATACAAGAATAACGGCAGCTTGATACATGCAGAGTAGAAGTTGGTGTCAGGGAGTTTGACATCACGAGGCGACTGTGCAAAAAACAGTCTAAAAGAGGGCGCAATTGCCAGGGAAATTCGGCGCAAAGCTGTTATGCTTAATAAAGTTACGCGGTCACTGAAGAGTTCACGATGAAATATCAGCAACTGGAAAATCTGGAGAGCGGTTGGAAATGGAAGTACCTGGTGAAAAAGCACCGGGAAGGGGAAGCTATTACCCGTCACATTGAAAACAGCGTTGCTCAGGAAGCCATTGACGAGCTGCTTAAACTGGAAAATGAGCCGGTAAAAGTGCTTACGTGGATTAGCCGCCACATGAATCCGGAATTGGATAACCGGATGAAGCAAACAATCCGCGCACGACGTAAACGTCATTTTAACGCAGAACATCAACACACGCGTAAAAAATCCATCGATCTGGAATTTTTAGTTTGGCAACGTCTTGCCGCACTTGCCCGTCGCAGAGGGGTAACATTGTCAGAGACAGTGGTACAGCTGATTGAAGATGCGGAACGTAAAGAGAAATATGCGAGCCAGATGTCGCTTTTGAAGCAGGATCTAAAAGCTATTCTTGGTAAAGACGACGAATAACTTGATAACCCGCGAGAGCATTGTTATTGCTAATCTCACGTGTTCTGGACGAAAAAAAACCCCGCAATGCGGGGTTTTTTACTAAGAGCGGTAGCTTAGCCTTGTGGCTGAGTTACAACGTCTTTGATACCTTTAACTTCGATCTCTACGCGACGATCTGGTGCCAGGCAATCGATCTGTGCTTTGGTAGCACGGCCAGCTTTGTAGCCACAGGTGTTACCAGTGACGGAATCAGCTTTGCCCATACCACGTGCAGAGATTTTGTCTGAAGGAATACCTTTAGATACCAGGTAATCAACAACGCTTTGTGCACGTTTTTCAGACAGTTTCTGGTTGTATTGCTCTGAACCAACTGCGTCGGTGTAACCCAGAACTACAACAGAGCCATCTTTAGGATCCATAGAGCTCAGCTGAGTGTACAGCTGGTCCAGAGCCTGTTGGCCTTGTGCTTTCAGAGTAGATTTGTTGAAGTTGAACAGCACGTCAGACTTCAGAGTGAAACGCTTGGTTTCAACAACTGGAGCTGGAGCTGGTGCTGGAGCAACTGGAGCAACAACATCATCCTGACCGAAACGGTAAGAAACACCCAGGCTCAGCATGGTGTTGTCTGGACGAGCGCCGACAGTACCTGCATCACCGATGTTGCTAACGAATTGGTAGTCCAGGCGGGTAGCCCAGTTTTTGGTCAGTGCGTATTCAACACCAACAGCTGCCAATGGAGAAACGCCAGTGTCGTGATCGCTCAGACGTTGGCCAGTTGCACCGTAGTTAGCTTTGGAGTCTGCACGCCATACCATGCCGCCCAGACGAGTGTAGATGTCCAGATCGTCCATGATTGGGTAGCTCAGTTTAGCGGCCAGTTGAACGCCCTGCGCTTTGAAAGCACCGTTGTTCACGCTGCCTTTGTAAGGCATACGGCCAAGCCAGTCATAGCCCAGCTCGAAGCCCAGGTATTGGTTCGCCTGGTAACCCAGGAACGCGCCAGCACCCAGTTGATCTTTATGGGTCGGACCATTGCCGATACCATTCTGGTAACCGTTGCCGTAGAAACCAGTGTCATGGTACTGGGACCAGCCCAGTTTAGCACCAGTGTACCAGGTATTATCTTTTGGGGCGGCTTGCGCTACGGTAGCGAAACCAGCCAGTGCCACTGCTAATGCGATAGCTGTCTTTTTCATTTTGCGCCTCGTTATCATCCAAATAGGCAATGAGCTTTAAAGCTGTTTTAAGCCCTTGGTTAAATTCCTTCGCCAAGGTTTGAGCCCTCGTTTGTTACTCGGCCAGTTTATCTGGCGTTATAGAGCAACCTTGGCGATGTAAAGTCTACAACGTGGCGCGAAAGTTACAAGTGTGATGTGATAAAGCTCTAAAAAAAAACGCAGAATTGTACATATTTGCTAACATTAACCGACCAAAAAACGAGCAAATCTACGCTCGTTTTTTGGTGCGGAACCGCAGCCGCACTCGCTTTGTCCCTGATCCCTGAAAGGTTCCCTTAGAGGGTGATGAAAATGATGGGAAAAATCCTAAATTTACTTAATGATACAAAGAAGAGTGAATTTTTAGGGTGGAACAGTGTCCGTGAACCGGGTTTATGTCACGTTGAGGACGCATAATGAACCCATAAGCGTTACCTAATTCTGCCGCACGCCTTAATTTTAGACGATCTTCTTCTGTAAGATCGGGTAGCCATCCAAGTACGACACTATAGTTACCTGTCAGCAACGCCTTTTCCATTGCTTCAACCGTATCTAGCGAACTGATTTGGCTAAGCTGCACCACTTTTTCGACCGGCAGCCCAGACTGCTGTAACCATAATCTGCTCAGCTTTTGTTGCGGAGTCAGCCATAACAGCCAGCGAGATTGCAGACCTAGTTGCTGTAACAGGGGCAATAACAATTGTGCCACAGCGGGCTGATGCTCGTTGTAAACAAGTTCACTGATAAGGCCATTCTTTTTGCCGGCATCTGTGTTTTCTGCAGCATTGTTCACCGCAAAAGAGGTGTGGCTGAAATGGGGTTTGTAGAGTGATTGAGTACGCATAAAGTATCCCGCCCGTAGTGTCACTGTATGTTTATACAGTACATCCTGTTGTGAATAAGATCAACCCAAATATTCGTAGTAGGTCTCATAATTGCGATTGTTTTTTAGACGATGAACTTTAGTGATTGGCATCGCTGCGGATAGTGCGTATTTTTCTAATTACTTGTTCACGTTACCTTTATTTCATTGATGAGGGGAATGATAGGACGGTAACTCACACCAGGAGAACATTATGAAAGGGACATCATCGGGAATGGTCGCACAGGCCAAAGCCTGTTTTTACGCATTAGGGGTTATCACTACACGCTCGCAATTCGGTGGTTACGGGCTACTGGCCGACGGCGTCATGTTCGCCTTGATCGCTGAAGGAGAACTGTACCTTCGGGCGACGGATTCCTTGGAACCCGCCTTTCGTGCACGCGGGATGGTCAATATGGTTTACTCCAAGCGAGGGGTGCCAATTACCATGCGTTATTACTGGGTGGATGAGGTTTTGTGGCGGGATCGCGATGAACTCGTCGGGCTCGCCTGGCAGGCTATTCGCGAAGCTCGCAGAGAGCTCCAAGTCAAAACAGATAACCAGAGTCGGCTTAAAACCTTGCCAAACATCGATATCAATATGGAGCGTTTACTCTGGCGAGCGGGTATTCGTAATGTCTATGACTTGCGGTTGAACGGTGCTAAACGTAGTTATCTTCGCTTATTGCAGCAGCAACATAACCTGGGTCTACGGGTGCTGCTTTCCTTGGGTGGGGCTATTGCCGGTTATCACCATGCGGCTTTACCTTCTGAATTGCGTAGCGAGTTGACCTGTTGGTTTGAGCGAACCGTGTCGTTGCTTCGTCATGGGCATCATCCAGACGTTAGGGGCCTCATAAAAGACCCCGAATAATCATGCCGATTTGCCTATTTGTGCATTAAGCATCGTGAGTTCTGGCAACAGTTCAATTACCAGCCCAATTTGCTGCAATACCAATTGATCTTTGCTTTCCGGTTCTGGTGCCGCGTGTTGGATACGTTCAGCCAGGCTTTCCAAAGCCTGGGTAATGCGCAGATTGTCTTGTTCTTCCAGATGCAGCGCACCATCGACATAACATACTGCGTCGTTCAGCAGATCCAGCGTTGCGGAATTATTCAGTCGTTCACGGTGTGCACCCAGCGCAGAGATATAGCTCAGTAATGTGTGGTTCAAACACAGCAGCCGGAAGGCTGCATCCTGAACCTCTTTATTGGCTTTGGGATCGGCAGACATATTCGAAATCACCGAGGCCAACTCTGCGTCACTGTTGTGCGCATCCCGGCGGGCGATCCGGTATGGAAGGCCGTTATCTTTACCCTGATGGTACTGCACCAAAATTGCGTCCAGATAACGGCAGTTTGCGTTCATTGTTTTACTGACGATTGCCGGTAATTGGCGGAATTTCCAGTCTGGCCAAATGAAACTGACCGCTGCCCAAGCGATAGCACACCCCAAAATGGTGTCGTAAACGCGGGGGGCGGCCACTTCAAAGCCTTCACCCAGCAGGTTAAAGCACAGCAACACCAGTAAGGTAATAAACATGGTGGCATGCGCATACTGCACGGTTCGAAAAGCGAAAAACAGGACGCCGCTAATAACAATCAGCACCATTTGTCCTTCAATCGAAGGCACGAAATAGAGAATTGGCAGGCCGATAAGAATACCGGCTAGCGTGCCGATAATACGCAGAGCAAGCCTGCGACGCGTGGCATTGTAATTGGGTTGGCAGACAAACAGGCTGGTGAGCAGGATCCAATAACCGTGCTGCATACCGGTAAACTGAATAAAGGCGTAACCGATGCACAGCACCACTGACATGCGAATGGCGTGGCGGAACAGGGCCGACTGAGGTGTCAAATGGCGACTAATACGTAAGCGGATATCGCTCCAGCCGGTGAGACGATCATCTGACAAGCTGTTTTCTTCCGCCTGGCCGTTGGCCAGTGCTTGTTCAGACTCGATATTCGCCAACTGCGCGTCAATCGCACGTAAATTTTTCAACAGGTGCGTCAATGCTTTCGTTAACTCACGGTTCTCTGGGGTAACGGTAATCTGCGCTAACGCTTCATCGATACGCCCGAATGCCGGTTCAAAACGTGGGTTATGTTGGTACTTTTGCCGCAGCAAAATCGATTGAGCCAACTGTTGGCATGCGCGTGCCTGCATACTGAGCAAACGCTGAAAACGAAACAGGATATCGCTATGACGGAATTGTCGACTGAGCTCCCGGTACTGAACGTGGGCGGAACTGGCACGCTCATGTATGTCTTGTGCAACAAAATAGTAGTGCAATGTGCGGCGGGTCCCACGCTGGCCGCGGTCGCCTTTTAATCGGGTCAGTAATGAAACCTTGGCCTGGTTAAGCGTCGTCATCAGCGCACTGTTGGCCATGGCAACGTCCATCCACGGCAAGTCTGCATCGTGCTCGACGTCGGGATCAAACAGGTTGGCCTTGGCATCCAGATAATTCGCCAACTGATTATAACAACGCGCCAAATTCTCCTGCAAAGGGCGGATGGGGAATATCAGGTGACCAATCAATGTCAGCAGGTTGTACCAAAGAGCGCCAAGGATCAGCAACGTCGGTTGTTGATACCACGCGTCATACATCGAGGCGCCGAGCATGGTATACACTGCGATCAGTAAAGCTCCAAACGCAATGGTGGCGTAACGTTGCCCCAACGCGCCCAGCAATATAAAGCCGCAGGTTGACGTGGTCAGGCCAAGAGCAAACAACCAGGGATAAGGGAACAGCAGTTCAATGGAGGCGGACGCAACAAAGAAGCAGACCAGCGTGATCACCAGATTACGCAGTCTGCCAGTCAAACGGTCATCCAGATCGGTCAATGCCGCTGCCACGACACCCAGCGTCAGCGGAATGGTGAGCTTGGGGATGGCGAGCCACCAAGGTACGGCGGCTGCGCCGGCCAGCGCGATAAAAATGCGCAGGTCATAAAGCAGGTTGCTGTTGTAGGCATAACGGCGTATTGCTGGTGCAAAAGAAAGCACGAAAAACTCCTCAGACGGAGAAAAAATTAACGCTGTTGATACTGACGCCGTGCATTTTCAGTTCTGGCTTGTTGTGCCATTTCAACTGATACCACGCGACGACCCACTGGCCACAGGGCAATAGCGGCAATTTTGAAATTGGCAATTCCCACCGGAATACCAATAATTGTCACGCACTGCACAATACCTGCGGCGATATGTGACAGGCACAACCACCAGCCGAACAGGATCAGCCAGATAATATTAAGTAGCGAACCGCTGGCGGAAAGTAGCACGTTGCTTTTTTCCGGATACAGTTCATTTACGTGAATGGCTTCGTTGCCGAAAGGCACGAAAGACAGTTTGGTGATTTCCCAGCAGGAACGGGTCAGTGGCAGGGTGATGATCAGCACAACGCTAAATACCGTTGCGACCAGCCAGCCAAGGGTGGTGAAAAAACCGCCCAACACAAAATTAAGAATATTCAGTACAGTACGCATAGTCGTCATTCTGCTCTAATGATGGCCAAACCGCGATGCGGTTGCGCTTGGTATCAAAACGCAAATTCTATTCTACCCTTTTTTTAGCGCTAGAGTGCCACTGCTTATCACAGGTAAACTGGCAGGTATCCGTTATTTAAACTCAACATGGTTATGGCGCGACGATATGGAACTTAAAGCGACATCGCTGGGGAAACACCTGGCTCAGCATCCTTACAATCGTGTGCGGTTGTTGCACGCCGGTGTTGAGGTGAGCGGTGAAAAGCATGAATACCTTATTCCTTTCAATCAATTAATTCAGGTCAGATGCAAACGCGGTATCGTCTGGGGCGAGCTGGAATTTGAGCTGCCAGATGAGAAAGTCGTGCGCTTGCATGGTACTGAATGGCAGGAAACTCAGCGCTTCTATCATTACTTGCAACAGGCCTGGCAGCAGTGGAGCGCGGAGATGAGCGAGGTCAGCGCGGGGGTGTTGCAAGAACAGGTTGAGCATATCCAACGTATCGAGCAACAGGATAAGTGGTTTAAAAAATCCGAACTGGGCAAATTACAGCAACAAATCCGCCAGTCATTTGGCGCCCTGCCAATGCCGGTGGCACGTCTTGAGGCGTTCGACAACTGTCGGGATGATTATCAGCTTTGCCAACAATGGTTGCAGCACGGCTTACGCAGCGTTGCACATCGCAATCAACAGTGGACAGAACGCATGTTGGAGACGCATCACGATTTCTTCCAAAACATCGAAAGTTCACCGCTGAATGATTCGCAGAGCCGCGCCGTGGTCAATGGAGAAGACTCCGTATTGGTACTGGCGGGGGCCGGGAGCGGCAAAACCTCGGTGCTGGTGGCTCGCGCAGGTTGGTTACTGCGCCGTCAGGAGGCTGAGCCCGGGCAGATATTGCTGCTGGCGTTTGGTCGTCAGGCGGCAGAAGAGATGAACGAACGTATTCAGGCGCGTTTGGGTAAGGTGGCTATTCAGGCCAAAACGTTCCATGCCCTGGCGCTGCAGATCATCCAACAGGGTAATCGCAAAGTGCCGGCGATCAGTAAGCTGGAAACCGACAGCAAGGCTCGGCGCGCTTTGCTGATGACGCATTGGCAACAGCAGTGTGCAGAGAAAAAAGCGCAGGCCAAAGGGTGGCGTCAATGGTTAACGGAAGAACTTGAGTGGGAGGTGCCTGAAGGCGACTTTTGGCATGACAAACGCCTGGCTGAACGCCTGGCGGGGCGGCTCGAGCGCTGGTTGGGGCTGATGCGCATGCACGGGGGTAGCCAGGCAGAGATGATAGAGCAGGCAGGTGAAGAGGTCCGTGACCTGTTTTCAAAACGCATCCGGTTGATGGCACCCTTGCTGAAAACCTGGAAGGGGGCGCTAAAAGAGGAAGGTGCGGTCGACTTCTCTGGCCTGATCCATCAGGCGGTCAATGTTTTGGAAAAAGGGCGCTTTGTCAGCCCGTGGAAGCATATCCTGGTGGATGAATTCCAGGATATCTCACCACAACGTGCGCAATTACTGGCTGCACTGCGTAAACAGAATAAACAAACTTGTCTGTTTGCCGTGGGAGATGACTGGCAGGCGATTTACCGCTTCAGCGGTGCCGAACTGACGCTCACCACCGCATTTGCCGAGAACTTTGGCGAAGGTGCCCAGTGCGCACTTGATACCACTTATCGTTTTAATGAACGTATCGGTGAGGTGGCGAATCGCTTTGTGCAGCAGAACCCTCATCAGCTGAAAAAACCGTTGAACAGCCTGAGTAAAGGCAATAAGAAATCGGTGGCCCTTTTACCGCATGAACAGCTTGAGAACTTATTGGATAAGCTGAGTGGTTACGCTAAGCCTGAAGAGCGCATTTTGCTATTAGCCCGTTACCATCATTTGAAACCGCAAGTGTTGTCCAAAGCCGCAACCCGTTGGCCCAAACTGACTATTGAGTTTATGACTATCCATGCCAGTAAAGGACAGCAGGCTGAATATGTAATTATTGCCGGTTTGCACGAGGGCAACGATGGCTTCCCTGCTGTCGCACGTGAGTCCGTTCTGGAAGATGTGTTGTTACCTCAACCGGAAGACTTCCCAGATGCGGAAGAGCGGCGGTTGCTGTATGTGGCGTTGACTCGCGCCAAACACCAAGTGTGGCTGTTGCAGGATCCTGAGCGTCCGTCAGTGTTTGTTGAACAACTGCAAGATCTCGGTGTGCCGTCGCAGAAGAAACCTTAAACCTGAGGCCTGGCGGTGGCCAGGCCTTCATCGTTACTTCAGACGATCCTGCAAATAGCGTTGATAGTCAGGGATCGCGACTTCAACTTCACTTTTGAACAGCGATGAGTCGATGAGGAAGTCGGCTGTAGAGCGGTTGGTCGCGACGGGGATGTTCCAGACGGTGGCCAGGCGCAGCAGCGCTTTCACATCGGGATCATGTGGAACCGCATTCAACGGGTCCCAGAAGAAAATCAGCATATCAATTTTGCCTTCGGCAATCAGCGCACCGACCTGTTGATCACCGCCCATTGGCCCACTCAGCATGCTTTGTACAGGAATACCGCTGGCACGTTGGATCAGGTTGCCCGTGGTGCCGGTGGCATACAGTTGATGCTGTTCCAGCACGGACTTATTGTCTTCAACCCATGCAAGCAGGGCTTGTTTACGGTGATCGTGTGCCACCAGCGCAATATGTTTGCGCGCGGCGATAGTGCGGGTAGTAAATTCCATCTTGGTGTCCTTCGCGAGTCAGGTGATGTGCGACAGATTACTGAAACTGCTTTTCACTGCCTAGCGTTTACACCTGAAAATGCGAAGAAAGCGCGCCTTTAGATAAAAGGCGCCAGAAGCTTAATGCACAGGCTGCTTGTTTGCCCAATGGAGAAAACGCTTCTGCGTCTCTTTGTCTGCTTGTAAGAACCAGTATTGCAGCATCTGCTCAGAAACGTTTTCACCTTTCAGCGTCACCGTCGGGGCGTTTAACGCTGCACTGGCCAGAGGGGAGGTTGGCGCGGTGGCGCGAACCTGTGAAAAGGCCGGCACTGAGGCTGGGCGATTCTGGCTATTGTAATCGGCCATCACTTTTTCCAGGTCGGCACTGAGCGTAGCGCCATCAGGGTGCAGTACGTCGTGCCTCATGGCCAGCGCGTTGCCATTTTTATCAATAACCTGATAGTTAAGTGTTTTATCGAATCTCTGGCCATCCCGAACATTTTCAATACGTGGCAGCTCAATGGCAACGGAACTCACATTCTGCGTATTGAAGGTCGCAATCAGCGGCAGAGAGGTGTAAGCCGTGCGATCGCTCTGCCCTGTACGTACTGACTTAGCCACTTTAAACAGCAACTGATGCTGCCCACCATCCAGTTCTAAACTGTCGGCACCTTTTAACAACGATCCTGTCATTTTCTTGCCGTCGACCACCAACAGGTCGATGTCGGGGGAGAGTTTCAGGGTCGTAGCTACGGCAGGCATGCTAATACTGATGCTGAGCAGCCCCGCAACCATCAGACCAAATTTCATCGTTATCTCCTTATAAGTGGCATCGCTATTAGTGTTGAACAGGCTACAGACTGTGTCAAAGTTTTTCAGCATTACCATTTAATTTACAAATGTACACATTTATATTTATTTTGACATTTATTGGGCGCAGCACATGCTGGCAGTGACAGCATCAGACCGCAAAAATGGCTGAGAGTTTCCATGCGTGTGCGTTTAGCCGATCCCAGATCAATGGGTTACACTCGAGGTAGGAAAATACCCGTGAATAATTGGGAGCGGAGAATGCAAGATCATGACATTGCCGGCCTGCTACAGCAGGTGAAAACCATTGCACTGGTTGGCGCCAGTGATAAACCCAACCGGCCTAGCTTTGGTGTGATGGCCTATCTACTTTCGCAGGGATATCAGGTTATACCGGTCAGCCCAAAGTTGGCGGGGCAAACACTGCTCGGTCAACAGGTCTATGCCACGCTAAATGATGTCCCACAGCCGGTAGATATGGTCGATGTATTCCGAAATTCAGAAGCGGCCTATGAGGTGGCGCAAGACGCCATTGCGATCGGTGCCAAGGCATTGTGGTTGCAAATAGGCGTCATTAATGAGCAGGCTGCTGCATTGGCGGCCGAGGCGGGGCTGAAAGTGGTGATGGATCGTTGCCCTAAAATCGAGATCCCGCGTTTGGGGCTAGAGCGCTAAATAAAATAAAAGGCCTGGCATCGTGCCAGGCCCTTATGGGTGTTTCTCAGGCCTGGCACATCAATTGCGCAGGCGGGGGGCTTGTAACTGGTGACGGATAGATTCCGCCAATTCATCCAGCGATGGCTGTTCAGGATGAGCGTCCTGCGCTTCCCCATCTAACTGTGCTTCCGCCAGATAGGTATGCACGGGTTGGCCTTCTTCGTCTTCCATCACCACGTGGTACCAAGGGGCAAAACGCAGGTCAGTATTCGCTGCTATTTCATCAGCTTTAGGCTGCTCCATAGAGTATTCAGGATCGATATCAATCACGACCCCCAAATACCCCAGCAGCTTATGCCGAACTTGTTGTCCGATACCGAATTTGCTGGCAATCATGATGACCTCCTGAGAAACAGTGCCTTACTCTCTATATGAGGGCAAAACAGCGTATTTCAAGTTACATCACCCGACACGCAAACCCTTTCAAATACAGCCCTTCAGGATAAGTCGCGATAACCGGGTGATCGGCAGCCTGACGATACTGCTCTATAAATTGTACATCACGCCCGGCGTCTACAGCGGCATCGGCCAAAATTTTCTGGAATAGTTCGGTTGGCATCAGACCGGAACACGAGAAGCTGAGCAAAATGCCGCCCGGATTCAGCAACTGCAGTGCCAACATGTTGATATCTTTGTACCCGCGGCATGCACTGGCCAATTGATTCTTGTTTTCGACGAACTTCGGCGGATCCATAATGATCAGATCGAATTTCTCACCCTGGGTACGGTAGGCGCGCAACAGCTGGAAGACGTCATCACGCACAAATTCGGCTTTGCTCAGATCAAGCTGGTTCAGTTCGACGTTCTGTTTGGCAATATCCAGTGCCGCTTGCGATGTGTCGACACTGATCACCTGAGTACAACCGCCCATCAGTGCCGATACGGCGAAGGCGCCGGTATAGGAGAAGCAGTTAAGTACACGTCGGCCGGCAGAATAATTGCGGGCAGCCAGGCGACTGTCACGTTGGTCAAGGTAAAACCCGGTTTTATGGCCTTGCTGGATATCGACCAGCAGTTTCATGCCATGTTCGGTGATTGGCAGCAAATCAGGGGGCAGATCGCCCACAACCAAGCCTTGCGCCAACGGCAAACCTTCTTTTTTACGCACCGCGACATCTGAACGATCGTAGATGGCACACTCCGGGTAGCAGTGTTGCAAAGCGGTAATCAGCGGAGCACGCTGATATTCGGCCCCTGCGGACAGCAATTGCAGTACCAGGAAGTTCTGGAAGCGATCGATAGTGATACCCGGCATGCCGTCGGACTCACCGGCGATCAGGCGATAGCCATCTAGCCCGTCACGTTCTGCAACCCAGTCGCGCCAGCTTTGCGCCTGTTGTAAGCGGCGGATGAAGAATTCAATGTTAATCTCTTCATCATGCTGGAAAGTCCAGACACGGGCGCGGATTTGCGATTCTGGCGAGTAGGCGCCGCGCGCTAACCATTTTCCCTGGGCGTCATGAATATCAATGGTTTCACCGGAAAGGGCTTTACCTTCAATACGTTGAACAGCGCCAGAGAATACCCATGGGTGGCGACGGAGTAAGGACTTTTCACGTCCTTTGGCGAGAAATAGGCGCATTTTTAAGCTTCTTCATAATCAGTGTGTTAAATGTCATGGGCTATTGTCGGTCAAGTTAAGTTAACCATCATATCTGAATATCATCCCATTCACTACTGGGGCTAGTATTTATGATATAAATATGGGGTTGCACTGGCTGGGTAATGGGTCTGATGATATGAAAAACTGGGGGTGATATGGAAAAGTTGAACACATGTAGGACTAGTATATAAACTCATTGGTTGGGCGGGGTGTATGGCTTTAGTTTACCACCGCAACCAGCGGTCTTGAAAGTTCGCTGTTCGAATATATGTATATTTATTGAGAGATTTAACTTGAGGGATGTGATTGTATCGAAATTAAAAAAATGGAGCCACTATTTAAATTATTAAATAGTGGCTTAGATATCACTGATGTATTCTCTTTTCAACCAATCTGTACAATACCAGTCCGAAAGGTACGCATAACAATATTGTAGCCACCCCAACAGTTGCGCAAACAAAAGCGTTTGGTACTTTTTTGACAAAAATACCATAGGTCATGACCACGAAGTTATGTGTAAGATATATTGTATATGAGGCGTCGCCGATTTTTAACAATGAGTCATGCTTGTTTCTTACAGGTAGGATTAACAGCATTATAAAGGTGCTAATTATACAATCTAAATAAACTGGTTTTTCTATGTATATAGCTATTAACACGAAAGTACTTGCCATGAGCCAACAAGAGGCATCACTCATCCCTCCTGTTAAATTTTGAAAGTAACTTTCATTCCTCTCGATTGCAACACCAGCAATAAATAAGAAAATTAGCCATTTAGAGAAGAATAAGTTGGCCTCTATGCTGGGTAGAAGGTTATAGGATGCGGCGATAAATAATGTGGAAAATATCAATGTCAAGTAAATTGATATCTTTTCTTTTTTGACATTAAAAAATATCAAAAAGCAGAAGGTAATATAGAAGAACATTTCATATGATAATGTCCAGCTTTGTGACATCACAGGTGTGTCTATCTTATTTCCTGTGACTCCATAGGGGATTAATAAATATGAAAATATTATTTTTCCAACATCTATATCTTGGGATTTTAGCGCTATACCTATAGCCCACAAAAAAACTAATAAGGTTAAAAATATCCAATACAGAGGGTAAATTCGAACTATTCGTTTTTTTATGAAGACCGATGAATACTTAAGTCCAAAATCTTTGTTTTTAGTAGTGTAAGACATTATATATCCACTAATAACAAAGAAAATGTAAACTCCGATATCACCTAGATGTGTAGTTCTGCGTATAACTTCATCAAAGAAAATGTTTCCAGTTGTACTATATAGGTGGAACTGATTTACGGTATGTGCGACCACAACAAACATGGCCGCTAGCGCTCTCGCATATTGTAAAGAATCCAGCTTTTTCATTCATAACCCTGCTAAAAGTTCTCTGCCTGCGTTAAATTCTATTAAAAGCGTTAACTAACTCTTATGCCTGTGTTTTTACTTACAAATCCCCTGCGTCAGTATATAGCACAAAGGTGTTAAATGAAATGCGGCTATTTAAAAAATTCTTATGTTTGTCAGCTACTATGTCATAGCTCTTAGCTCTTGCTTGTTTAACTCATCGTGATGACTAAACGTACTTAGGTATGCGATATGGTAAATCGCAAGCGTTATGCTAGGTGATAGATGACATCCGATCTTACCATCGGTGAAATAAGGTTTCATCTTAGAGACTAATGTTGAGAGGTAGTGCTCGAGCATTTTAAATCAAGGAAAATGATAGGTTGATAGAAGTCTAGCATGGAAGTTGATTTGGAGTTATATAGCGTAATGATTATCATTAATTTTTTTGCACGTCCTTTGGCGAGAAACAGGCGTACGGTCATAATTAAGAATGCTGCCAGCTAGGTAAAAAGAGTGATATCGCCGTACGGAAACACAGGCAATACCATAAACGATAGTGATAAGGGGGTCGATTATGACACAAGTTTGCATTGCTGCGTATGTCTATGGCGTGGTGCAGGGCGTAGGGTTTCGCTATAACACTCAGCATCAGGCGACTGCGTTGGGATTAAGCGGTTATGCGCGTAATCTTGATGACGGCAGCGTTGAAGTGGTGGCCTGCGGTGCACAACCGCAGGTAGACAAGCTGGTGGAATGGCTGAAAAATGGCGGTCCGCGTAGCGCACGTGTCGATCGCGTACTGGTAGAGCCACGCGGCACGGCCGATTATCAAGGTTTCAGCATTCGCTATTAATGCATTAGATGCATTTTACCGGTTTTGGCAGACCCGCTATTTTTGTTGCCTGCTTGGCTGGCCCTTTAGGGAATAAACGGTAGAGATAGCGGCTGTTGCCTTTCTCTTCACCGTACTTCTGCGCCATGGCTTTGACCAACATGCGGATTGCCGGTGAGGTATTAAACTCCAGGTAAAAGCCGCGTACGAAACGCACGACTTCCCAATGTGCCTCGGTAAGCGTTATTTCTTCCTGGGCGGCCAGCAAAGGCGCGAGGGCCTCATGCCAGTCGGCGCTGTTTTTCAGGTAACCCTGTGCGTCGGTTTCAATAACCTGACCTTCATACTCCAACATACTGCCTCGGTAACGGGTAATTCAGAACGGTCGCCAGTTTAGCAAACTTTGCCGCTGCAAAAAATAAAGCCCCGCCGGAGCGGGGCTTTAGGTCTTTATCACGTGCGATATCAGTTGCTGCGTGCGAAGCCTAAAATGCTCAACAGGCTGATGAACATGTTGTACAGCGACACATACAGGCTGACGGTGGCGCGGATATAGTTAGTCTCGCCGCCGTGAATAATGTTGCTGGTCTCCCACAGGATTGCGCCTGCGGAGAACAAGATAAACAGCGCGCTGATAGCCAGATGCAGGGCAGGGATCTGCAGGAACAGGTTAGCGATGACGGCAACCAGCAGTACCACAAACCCAGCCATCATCATCCCAGACAGGAATGACATATCCTTGCGCGTGGTCAGCACGTAGGCTGAACAGCAGAAGAACACGACTGCAGTGCCACCCAATGCAAGCATAATCAGGTCGCCAGCACCGGTATTAATAAATGAACTGAGGATTGGCCCCAGGGCATAACCCATAAAACCGGTCAGTGCGAATGCGGCCAGAATGCCCGCAGGGCTGTTTGCCAGCTTGTGGGTCAGGAACATCAACCCATAAAAACCGACCAACATCAGCAACAGACCCGGTGCCGGCAGCCCCAACATGGTGCTGGCAGTGGCGGTAAGCGCCGAAAACGCCAGCGTCAAAGAAAGTAGAAAATACGTGTTACGCAAAACCTTATGTGTACTCAGCAACGAGTCACGTGAGGAGGATGAGACGACAATACGGTCCATAATGATCTCTCTTATCAGGTCATCACAAAATTAGTGACGATGATAGGCAGCGCAGGCGTTTGATTAAAGTTTGTTTACCAATCTTTACCCTTAGTTATCATTGTTGCAACCTTAAGCGGGAGTTGATGGTTTCTTCAACGCTTGCGTGTCAAATGCTGGTTTTTCGTTCGGTTGAACAGTAATGGGCTTTACAAGCGGATCAGCTCTGTTTATAGTTCGGCTCGTTGCGGAGGGGTGGCCGAGTGGCTGAAGGCAACGGTCTTGAAAACCGTCGACGGGAAACCGTTCCAGAGTTCGAATCTCTGCTCCTCCGCCATTATTTAGCTCATGTTATTTATTAACATGGGCTTTTTTGTTTTATGCTTTCCTCGATATGCCATCCAGTATGCCAATTCCGCCTGCCTTGCGCTGGTAGCCATGAGAATACATTGGACAGGTTATCATTCACCTCCGGTTTCATCTTGTTGCCAGCGCTCCCGGATAATGTCTGGCGATAATGTCATTCAACTTATCAACCCGTTCCAGTCACTTAAATGTGATACGCGCCATTCCCTTCTGAAATTCTTAATAGAAAACGACTCATCCTTATAGCGGGTGCTGTGGCGCTCCTCATGGATATGTTCGCCCAGATGATGGGTAACATCGGGGCGGTTGCCGTGAATAGGTTGGCCATCGAGTATCATCGCATGCGCTCAAGATCGGCTAACTTGCCACCTTGCCAGCCCCAGTTGAGTCCAAATCCCCATTCGTCGTGTTTTACGACACCTTCCACAATAATCTTTTTCCCGAATATGCAGGGACTATTCGATTTGTAGTCCCCACTAAGATTTTTGAACATGTTGATAACGCTCCGCTCAAACACCTCTCCCTTGCTCTGATGAAGTTGTTCAAAAGAACTGGGGATGTTGGCTTCGCTGACGGTTCGGTCTGCATGTTTTGTCTCCATAAATAAAAATACCCGCCGGTTTAAGGGCGGGCGCTATGCGATGTTGTTAAGAGTGTTACTCGGGGAAATGGCGGTGTTAGCGTCAGGGATTACCAATCGAATAGGGCAAAGCCCGGCAGGGGGACAGACTGACAGGGTTCGAACTACTGAGGCGGCGGAGGATGCATCGATGCGCATAGTACCTTTTCAGTCGAAAGCACCGCATGCCGTTATCCTGGGAGCGCAGAGAGTGTGAATAGGAGAGTAGAATCGATATTCTTAGCCGGGTTGCACAACCCATGATTTCCTCACCCCGTATGTTACGAAATAAATTTATCTTAAGTAAAAGATAGCGGCCTTACCGCTAAGTATGATCGTTGCATTTTTGCTTGCCCAGTTATGCGTGGCCTCTCATTTTTTTAAACAAAGCCTTAAATGAGACTTTTCTTACAACGTTGTCGTAAGTTATCCCATCTTGAACTTAAGTCAAACCGATCACTTTCTGAATACCCTTTCCCCATGCGGTTTATAAAGCATCTCCTAAGAAATCTCTTATTAATCAATTTGATGATCTATTTTTGTTAAATTAACTTTCTGTAATATCATGTTACATTTATTTATTTCCAATGACCCAGCTAACGTTTCTACACTCCGGCAATAGGTATTTATCCGAAATCTTCCGGCTTCAGAAAAATGCTTAAAAACATTGTGTCATGCTCGCTGGTGAATGGAATGTGCCTGCTTTTGACCCTGGCTTTATTGGCGTCGCTGGGTGACGTAAGGGAAGAATTGCTCTGGTATTATTAATATTTCTTATTAATTTCACGGTGGCATTGACCATTTCTATATATTTCATAGAACAGGGACAGCCATGTCTAACTCCTATCAGTCCGAGATCCCCAAAGCGCGCGTCAATATCAAACTCGACCTGCATGTCGGTGGGGCGCAGAAAAAAGTCGAATTGCCTCTCAAATTAATGGTGGTAGGGGATTACAGCAACGGTGCCGAGCAACGTCCGTTATCGGAGCGTGAAAAGGTCAACGTTAATAAAAACAACTTCGACAGCGTGATGGCCGAGTTTTCCCCTTCTGTAAACCTTTCCGTTGTAAACACGCGGGCCGGCGATGGCAGTGAGGAAAACGTCAGCCTTTCCTTCAATGAAATGAAAGACTTCGAGCCTGAACAGGTTGCCCGCCAGATACCCCAGTTAAAGGCGATGCTCGCTATGCGCAACTTGCTCCGTGACCTCAAAGCCAATCTTTTAGACAACCAAACCTTCCGTAAAGAGCTGGAAAAAATTCTGCTCGACCCAGCGCTGAGCGCTGAATTGCGCAGCGAACTGTCTGCTCTGGCACCGAAGCAAGCCTAGCGGTCGTGATGTTTAACGGATTAACGAAGAGAAAATGCTGATGTCTGTAAAAAATGAGAACGCCACGGGTGGCGAAAGCACCGTGCTGGAGCGTCAGGACGCGGGTAGTGTGTATGCCTCCCTGTTTGAAAAAATCAACCTGAACCCGGTGTCAGAGCTGAGTGCGCTGGATATCTGGCAGGACAACCAGGCGATGTCGGATGCGACCGCCGATGAGCGTCTGACTGCCGGGATGCAGGTCTTTCTGGAGTGTCTGACGAAAGCGGGTTCAAAAATTGAGAAGCTGGACAAAACGCTGATTGACCACCATATCGCGGAATTGGACTTTCAGATTAGCCGCCAGTTGGACGCAGTCATGCACCATGAGGCATTTCAGCAAACAGAAAGCACCTGGCGTGGGCTGAAATCCCTGGTCGACAAAACCGATTTCCGCCAGAACGTCAAAATCGAGCTGCTGGACCTGTCGAAAGACGATTTGCGTCAGGATTTTGAAGATGCGCCGGAGATTATTCAGAGCGGATTATACCAGCACACCTACACCGCAGAATACGACAGCCCGGGTGGGGAACCGATTGCCGCACTGATTTCTGCGTATGAGTTTGATGCCTCTGCGCAGGACGTCGCGCTGTTGCGCAATATCTCTAAAGTCTCAGCTGCCGCGCATATGCCATTTATTGGTTCTGCGGGCCCGAAATTCTTCCTCAAGGACTCGATGGAAGAAGTCGCGGCGATTAAAGATATCGGCAACTACTTTGACCGCGCCGAGTACATTAAGTGGAAATCCTTCCGCGAGACGGACGACTCTCGTTATATCGGTCTGGTGATGCCTCGCGTGCTGGGTCGCCTGCCGTATGGCCCGGACACCGTGCCGGTGCGCAGCTTCAATTATGTCGAGGAAGTGAAAGGCCCGGATCACGACAAATACCTGTGGACCAACGCCTCCTTTGCGTTTGCCGCCAACATGGTGAAAAGCTTCATCAACAACGGCTGGTGTGTACAAATCCGTGGCCCGCAGGCCGGTGGCGCAGTGAAAGACCTGCCGATCCATCTGTATGACCTGGGTACAGGTAATCAGGTGAAAATCCCGTCAGAGGTGATGATCCCGGAAACCCGCGAGTTTGAATTTGCGAATCTGGGCTTTATCCCGCTGTCCTATTACAAGAATCGCGACTACAGCTGCTTTTTCTCGGCGAACTCGACCCAGAAACCGGCGCTGTATGACACCGCGGATGCGACGGCTAACAGCCGCATCAATTCGCGTCTGCCATATATCTTCCTGCTGTCGCGCATCGCGCACTACCTGAAGCTTATCCAGCGCGAAAATATCGGTACCACCAAAGACCGCCGTCTGCTGGAGCTTGAGCTCAACACCTGGGTGCGTGGTTTGGTCACCGAAATGACCGATCCGGGCGACGAGTTGCAAGCCTCTCACCCGCTGCGTGACGCGAAAGTGGTGGTGGAAGACATCGAGGACAACCCGGGCTTCTTCCGCGTGAAACTCTATGCCGTGCCGCACTTCCAGGTAGAAGGCATGGACGTCAACCTGTCACTGGTTTCCCAGATGCCGAAGGCAAAAGCGTAACGTAAGGCAGGAAGCCGATGAAAACGGAACAACCGTTATGGGGCAGGGGCATTATGGTCTCTCCCCAGCACTTCCAGCAACAGGCTGCGTATGCGGCCTGGTCTGCGGAAGGCATTGTCCGACTGGGATTATCACAGCCCTGGGGAGTGATTGATGCCACTTTTGAACCGGATGCACTGAAACTGGGCCGCCTGCAGGCCCGCCATCTGCACATCCGTTTCCCTGATGGCACGCTTATCGACACGGATAATGCTGACGACTTGCCACCGGTGCTGGCGCTTGAGGCGGAATCACAGGATGTGGTGGTGGTTCTGGTACTTCCGCTGCTGCGGGCAAATGGCGACAACTGCCTTAAACCCGATGAGGTGGCCGGGCGTCCTGTTCGCTATCGCCAGCGCTGGCGGGATGTCCGTAACATGTTCGGAGATGATACCCGCCAGATTGCGGTGATGCAGCCAGAGCTGATGCTGCGTTTCACCCATCAGAACAACAGCGATTACCTGACCTGTCCAGTCGCCCGTTTGCAGCAGGATTCACAGGGGGCGTGGCAACTCGATGAGACGTTTCTCCCCCCGCTCCTGACCATCCAGGGCAGCCGCTGGCTAGTGACCCAGTTGGAACAGCTGATGACGCAACTGCGTGCCCGTCTAAGTCGCCTGATGGCAATGCGCCGGGAAAGTAACGAGCGCATGGCAGATTTTGCCGTAGCCGACGTGTCCCTGTTTTGGCTGCTCAATGCCCTGAACAGTGCCGAACCCGTGCTTGGGCAGTTTCACCGTAATCTACAAACTCCGCCAGAGCGTCTGTATCCGGAACTAGCGCGCCTTGCCGGCAGCCTGCTGACGCTCTCATTGGAACATCAGGTGAACGCCATTCCTGCGTACCAGCATGAACAGTTGAATGCCGCTTTCCCACCGCTGTTTGATTTATTGGGCGACCTGCTGGAGGCCAGCCTGCCGTCGCGGGTGGTGGCGATTGAGCTTGAGCATGATACACGGCTTCACTTCTGGCAGGCCCGTCTGCATGACCCGCGGCTACGCGAGGGGGCAGATTACTACCTCTCCGTGCGTTCAGCGATGCCGGTGGCACAGCTACAGGAACAGTTCCCGCGCCAGTGCAAGGTGGGCAGTCCGGATCATGTCAGGGGGATTGTTAACTCATCTAGAGTGGGGGTTCCGATGACACCGCTTCGCCATGTACCAGCCGCCATTCCGCTGCGTCTGGAAAACCAGTATTTCAGCCTTGATGTGTCCCATCCGCTGGCCACCGACATGCTCCAGAGCGGCACCTGTATGTTTTATGTCCCGGGTATGCTCGGTGAGCCTGAACTTGAACTCTTTGCGGTACTGAGAACATGAGTGAGCGTAAGCGCGGCGCGGCCGCGTCCATTGATATTGATGCCCTGCTGCAGGACACCTGGCTGCAGGTGATCAGCCTGCGCCACGGCCCGCAGTTCCAGGAGGGTGAAGGGCGCGCGTTGTGGGAGCGCTGCATTGCTGATGTCGAACATGTGCAGCGTGAGCTGAAAGCGAGCGGACTCGATGAAGCCGGCTGCCAGCATATCCTCACCGCACAGTGCGCGCTGCTCGATGAGGCGGTTAAAGGCCGCGGCGTGGAGGATGACGCCTGCGTACAGTGGTATGGCATTCCGTTGCAGGGACATTTCCTCGGCACCATGGACGCCGGTGACACCCTGTGTGACCGGATGCGTGATGTGCTGCGGGAACCGGCACTGGACAATGCCGTGCTGACCTGCTTCCAGCGGGTCATGATGCTCGGATTCCTAGGGAACTTCCGCTCCCTGAAAGATCCGGATCGCCAGAAGCTCGTCAACGCGCTCAGTGAACATGTCACGCCGTTCAGCTATCCACAAACCCATCCGGTACTGGCGGAAAGCCGTACCGGACGAGGAATGGTCGGCTGGCTAGCGTCATGGCCCGTACGTATTGGCCTGAGCGTGATTGTGATTGCCGCACTCTGGTGGGGCCTGGATCACTGGCTGACGCAGATGCTGCTGACCCTGCTGCCAGGAGCCGTGAAATGAGTCCTGCACAACAGCGCGGGCTTGCGCTGTGGGCAGGCCTGCTGAGTGTCGTGGTCTGCTTGGGTTTCCTGCAGGTCACCCGGCTGGATTCTGTGCTCGTTCTGCTGGCGATACTGGGGCTTATCCTGGCGCTCTGGACTGTCGCCAGTCGTCGTGCGGAGCATCACGTCACCCTGTGTCTGGATGACCTCCCGGAAGCCACTTACCGCCAGCCTGTGGTGCTGGTCTGTGGCGATCTGCCGCTGGCCTGGCCGCAGCAGTCACCGGTGCTCACGGTCACACAGGGATGCTGGATCCGCGTGGTGGATCATCAGGATCTGGAGCTGGCAGCCCGCCAGGTACTGTGGCTGCGACCTGACTGGGGGCGCCAGCTGTCGGTGATGGCCAGCGTCTGTCCGCAGAAACACGCCGACAGCGAAGCGCTTACCCGTCGCCTGCTGGCCTTGCGCTGGCAAATCAGCCAGTTGCGTAAAGAAACCGGTCATTCTGTGCCGCTGGTTCTGAATGGTCAGGTTGGCTGCGCAATGATGAATGACATGCTCTGGCAGGCAGCTATACAGGGAGAAGGGGTGAGGGGCTGGCGTGAGTCTTCAGCGCCGAGCTCAATCGCTGCATGGGTCACTACCGGTGGGTCGCCTGCGATGCAGCAACAGGTGCTGATGAATAGCCTGATGAGCTGGTTCCATCAGCACGTCAAAGCTGTCTTTATGGATGAGAACCCCGATGTTCCTGTTATTGCACCTACCGCGGTTCTGTGGGGAATGGGACCGATCCTTGCCGGAAGTCTGGCCACATCGGCCTGGACGGCGTGGCTTTCCCGCCACACTGCGATGCAGCAGGTGGCAGGCTGGCAGCCGTTGGGAACGGACAGTACCGTTATATCCCGCTTCCCGGATTTTATCCTGCCGCTGCTGCCCGAAGGACGGGGCCTGACGCCGTGTGGGCGTACCTGGCGTTGTGCGTTCGGGATTTTCACGCTGGCGGCCATTGCTGCGCTGGTCAGTACTGGCTGGAACAATCACCAGCTGCTGCAGCGTGTGAGCTTCGATATTGCCCGCTATGACCGTATCCCGATGCATGATTTCGGACCCAAAGCCGACGCCGTTGCCATCCTGCGTGACGATGCGGAGCAGTTGGATGGCTGGGCACGCAATGGCATACCGGTCCGGATGAGCCTCGGTTTATATCAGGGTGAGCGTCTGCGCATGCCAGTGCTGGATGCCATCCGCTCGTATGTTCCACCACCGCTACCACCTAAACCGCAGCCGAAGCCAGAACCGGTACCGAAAATTGTCCGCCTCGACAGCCTGTCGCTGTTCGACTCAGGCAAATCCGTGCTGAAAGCAGGCTCCACCAAAATGCTGGTGAACTCACTTGTTGGCATTAAGGCCAAAGCGGGTTGGCTGATTGTGGTGGCGGGTCACACCGACAACACCGGTAATCCGGCGCTCAATCAGGCGCTGTCCCTGAAGCGTGCCGTATCGGTGCGTAACTGGATGCGCGATACCGGCGATGTACCGGAAAGCTGTTTTGCGGTGCAGGGTTATGGCGAAAGCCGCCCTATCGCAACCAACGACACCACGGAGGGCCGTGCGCTCAACCGCCGTGTCGAAATCAGTCTGGTACCGCAGGCCAATGCCTGCCAGATACCCGGCAAACACCCGGCGCCATCTCAGGATGATGGCGCATTACAACACAATGGAGAGTAACCCCATGGCAATTCCTGTTTATCTTTGGCTGAAAGACGACGGCGGCGCGGACATTAAAGGGTCGGTGGACGTTCAGGATCGTGAAGGCAGCATCGAAGTGGTGGCGCAGGAGCATAACCTGTACATCCCGACCGACAACAACACCGGCAAGCTGACCGGTACACGTATCCATACGCCATTCCTGTTTACCAAGGAAATCGACTCGTCCAGCCCGTATCTGTACAAGGCGGTGACCACCGGCCAGACCCTCACGTCTGCGGAATTCAAGTGGTACAAAATCAACGACGCGGGCCAGGAAGTGGAGTACTTCAACACCAAACTGGAAAACGTGAAAGTGGTGAAAGTGAATCCTGAAATGTATGACATCAAGGATCCTTCTAAAGAGAAGCACAACCACCTAGAGCGCATTGAATTGCGTTACGAAAAAATCACCTGGACCTACAAAGACGGCAACATCATTCATTCCGATTCGTGGAACGAACGCGCTACTGCCTAAGTTACTCGTCATATTGCGCGCGGTAACGGCGTTGGCTGCGTTCGCTCACCCCGGTCACTTACCGCTGTAAGCTCCCGGGGATTCGCGAACTTGCCGCCTTGTTACCGCACAAACTTTTTAGAGTAACCACTCAGACGGGCAGTTCGCTCTGCCCGCCTTTTTCTTTGCTGAACGGCTGCGTGACGGACGTTGAGCAAAGAAACCCACAAACTGCCAGCCTGACCGTATGCGCTTTGGCCCCCTTCACGGGAAACAGCGATGGGCGGTAGCGTGTCCAGGAACCGACAAAGAGAGAAATTCATGGAAAATCCAGCCATCCTGTTGCGACGTCTGAACCCTTACTGTGCCCGTGCGATGGAAGGTGCGGCGTCGCTCTGCCAGACCCGCGCCCATGCGGAAATTTTGCCAGAGCACTGGCTGCTGAAGCTGTTAGAACAGGGGGAAGGTGACCTGACGGTGCTGGCACGCCGCTACGAATGGGATATGGATGCGCTGTGGCAGGATTTGCTGGGCTGGCTGGATTCACTTCCCCGCTCTGTTCGCAGTCGCCCGCAGCTTTCAGACAGTATTCAGACGCTGATGCAGGAAGCCTGGCTGATTGCCTCCCTTAACGACGAAGAGCACATCCGCAGTGTGCATCTGCTGATGGCGCTGGTCGATAAGCCTAAACTGGCGCGATGCGACGGGCTGTGGCCGCTGATGACGCTCGGGCAGAGCCAGCTTGAGCGTCTTCGCCCGCTGCTGGACGCGCAGTCAGATGAACGCCTGGATGTGCAACAGGAAGCTGAACTGGCACAAAACCACGGTGGTGAAGTGGAATTTATCGGACGTCCGGTTGGCGCTGAGATAATAGAGGGCGAACTAAGCCCGGCGCTGCAGAACGCGCTGGATAAATTCACCCTTGACGTTACCACCAAAGCGAAAGAGGGCAAGATCGACCCGGTCTTTGGTCGTGATACCGAAATTCGCCAGATGGTCGATATTCTCTCCCGCCGTCGTAAAAACAATCCGATCCTGGTCGGTGAGCCGGGTGTCGGCAAAACGGCACTGGTCGAAGGCCTGGCGCTGCGTATTGCCGAGGGCAACGTACCGGAATCCCTCAAACCGGTCAGCCTGCGCACCCTCGACCTCGGCCTGTTGCAGGCAGGTGCAGGCGTGAAAGGTGAATTTGAGCAGCGCCTGAAAAACGTCATCGATGCAGTGCAGCAGTCGCCAGTGCCGATTCTGCTGTTTGTCGACGAAGCCCACACCATTATCGGTGCCGGTAACCAGGCGGGTGGCGCGGATGCCGCGAACCTGCTGAAACCGGCTCTCGCCCGTGGTGAACTGCGCACTATTGCCGCGACAACCTGGAGCGAATACAAACAGTATTTCGAGCGCGATGCCGCGCTGGAGCGTCGCTTCCAGATGGTGAAGGTGGATGAGCCGGATGACGACACGGCGTGTCTGATGCTCAGAGGCCTGAAATCCCGCTATGCGGAACACCACGGTGTACACATTAATGATGATGCCGTAAAAGCTGCTATCACGCTGTCCCGTCGCTATCTCACCGGTCGCCAGTTACCGGATAAAGCCGTTGACCTGCTGGACACTGCCGCTGCACGTGTGCGTATGAGCCTCGATACGGTGCCTGAACACATTGTGCGCCTGAAAGCACAGCTGGCTGCACTGGCGCTGGAAGAGCAGGCACTGCTGGAGGATATTGCCGCCGGCAGTCACCGCCATGGTGACCGCCTGAGCGTCATTGAGCAACTGCGGACTGAATTGGATGCGCGAATTCAGGAGCAGGAAGGCCGTTTCACCAACGAAAAGGCGCTGGCGCAGCAACTGATGGCCAGCCGGCAGGACATCAGCCAGCAGGCTGAGATTACCGACCTGCAACAGCAGCTGGAGCAAGCGCAGCAGGGCGATGTGCTGGTTCAGGTGGATGTGGACACCCGTACCGTGGCCAACGTGATTGCCGACTGGACTGGCGTACCGCTCTCTTCATTAATGAAGGACGAGCAGACCGAACTGCTGGCTCTGGAAGATGAAATCGGCAAACGCGTGGTCGGGCAAGACGTGGCGCTCAACGCCATTGCGCAGCGCCTGCGCGCCGCCAAAACCGGCCTTACTTCGGAGAATGGCCCGCAGGGGGTGTTCCTGCTGGTCGGCCCGAGTGGCACGGGTAAAACCGAAACCGCACTCACGCTGTCCGATGTACTGTACGGTGGCGAGAAGTCGCTTATCACCATCAACCTATCGGAATATCAAGAACCACATACCGTTAGTCAGCTCAAAGGCTCACCGCCGGGCTACGTCGGTTACGGTCAGGGCGGCATTCTGACCGAAGCGGTGCGCAAGCGCCCGTACAGCGTGGTACTGCTCGATGAGGTGGAAAAAGCCCACCGCGACGTGATGAACCTGTTCTATCAGGTCTTCGATCGCGGCTTTATGCGCGACGGCGAAGGCCGCGAAATTGACTTCCGTAACACGGTCATCCTGATGACCTCCAACCTCGGCAGTGATCACATCATGCAACGGTTGGACGAACGGCCGGACGCCAGTGAAGGGGATTTGCACGAACTGCTGCGCCCGATATTGCGTGACCACTTCCAGCCTGCACTGCTGGCCCGCTTCCAGACGGTGATTTACCGTCCGCTGAATGAGCCCGCGATGCGCATCATTGTTGAAATGAAACTCGGACAGGTCAGCAAACGCCTGCACCGTCACTACGGCCTGACTACGCATATCGAAGAGAACTTGTACGACACCTTCACCGCCGCTTGCCTGCTTCCGGATATCGGTGCGCGTAACGTTGACAGTCTGCTAAATCAGCAAATCCTGCCGGTACTCAGCCAGCAGTTGCTGACTCACATGGCTGCAAAACAGAAACCGCAGTCCCTTACCTTGAGCTGGGATGAGGAGGAGGGCATAGGGCTGGTGTTTGACGCTCTGCAACCGGACGCTGTGTGACCTCACATCAGACAGTTACAGCGCAACTGCAGTTTATCTCCACTCAGGAAAATTAAAATAATGAAAATGTTCAAAGCTATATTTCTTGCCATGTTGATTACCGTCCCAACGTTGACGTTAAGCGGGTGTGGAACGCTGGACAGGGGAATGAGTTATCAATCGACATATCGAGGATTTGACAGAGATAAGACGGTGGGAAGCCATGCTTTCTTATGGATGTCCACGTTGGGGGTTATGCCTATTTTTTACATTGTGTCCATGCCCGTTGATCTCGTCGTTGATACGGTTCTGCTTCCTTGGGATCTTTATGCCAGCAGAGACAGAGATCGTTAAGCGCCTGCCTCAATAGTGACTCCCTTTCGGGCGTAGCAGGGAAGCAACGGTGCACCACAAATGATGCTGAACAACGCTGAGGTATTGGACGCGTTACAGGAACAGCCTACGGTCTGATGGGCCCCGACTCAGCCGCAGGGAGTGGAAACGCCGGTGTACCGGCTGCAGAATAATAAGGACATCATCATGAGCGCAAACCCGATTTCTTTTTTCAACCACAACCACCACCTGCTGGCGATAAGAGGAGGTGAGTCAGAACTTGACGTGCTGGCATTTGAAGGCAACGAGGCCCTGAGCCGTCCGTTCAGCTACCGCATTGAGTTCACCAGTAGCGATCATGCCATCAGCAAAGAGATGATGCTGATGAAAGCCGGTTCCCTGACGTTACAGGCACCGGTAGACCAGGGCTACGGCATTAAAATTCAGCAACCGGTACGGGTTCTCCAGGGGGTGGTGAGTGGCTTTGAACGCCTCAGTACCTCGAAGGATGAAACCCATTACGCCCTGACGCTACAGCCACGTCTGGCACTGCTTGACCGTTCGCACCAGAGCGCCATTTATCAGGACATGTCGGTCCCGCAAATCGTGGAAAAAATCCTGCGCGAGCGTCACAACATGCGCGGCCAGGATTTTCTGTTCTCGCTTTCAAAAGAGTACCCGCGCCGTGAGCAGGTGATGCAGTATGGTGAGGACGACCTGCACTTTATCACCCGCCTGCTGGGCGAAGTCGGTATCTGGTTCCGTTTTACCACCGACACGCGCCTGAACATCGACGTCGTGGAGTTTTACGACAGCCAGCAGGGTTACGAGCAAGGCCTGACTCTGCCGTCAGTACCGCCCTCGGGCCAGCACTCGCAAGGCATGGATTCGGTATGGGGGATGGAGAGCCATCACAACGTGGTGCAAAAGCAGGTCAGCACCCGCGATTACAACTACCGGCAGGCCACCGACGATATGAACATCCAGGTGGATGCGACCCGCGGTGACAGCACCACCTACGGCGAGGCTTACCACTATGCCGACAACTACCTGACGCAGGGCAGCACTTATGACCGTAACCCGGCTCCGGAGTCCGGCGCGTTTTATGCCCGCGTGCGTCACGAACGCTACCTGAACAGCCAGACGCAGACTCGCGCCAACACCAGTTGCCCGACACTGGCGCCCGGACAGGTACTGAACGTCACCGGCGGCTATGAAGTGGCGGAGGCGTTCAGCCAGGGTGTGCTCATCACGGCGATGCGTAGTCATGCGCGGCGGGATGAAGGTTTTGGTGTCAGCTTCCACAGTATCCCGGACAGCACGGACTTTTGTTTCCGCCCAGAACCTGGCCCACGCCCGGTGATGACCGGCACATTACCGGCGCGTGTGACCAGTACCACCGAAAATGACACCTACGGGCATATCGATAAAGACGGCCGTTATCGCGTCAACATGCTTTTTGACCGAGATAACTGGGAGACCGGTTTCGAGAGCCTGTGGGTCCGTCAGTCACGCCCCTATGCCGGGGATACCTACGGTCTGCACCTGCCGCTGCTGGCGGGCACTGAGGTGGCGATTGGTTTTGAGGACGGTAACCCGGACCGGCCGTACATCTCCGGCGTGCTGCACGATTCGGCCCACGGCGACCACGTCACCATCCGCAACTACAAACGTAACGTCCTGCGCACCCCGAGCAACAACAAAATTCGCCTCGATGATGAGCGCGGCAAAGAACATATCAAAGTGTCCACCGAGTATGGCGGCAAAAGCCAGCTGAATCTTGGTCACCTTGTCGACAGTGAAAAGCAGAAGCGCGGTGAGGGTTTTGAGCTCAGAACCGACAGCTGGGGGGCGATTCGGGCGCAGAAGGGAATATTCATCAGTGCGGACGGCCAGGCGAAGGCGCAGGGGCAGGTACTGGCGATGGAGCAGGCTATCAGTCTGCTGAAAGGGGCCGTGAATCAGGTTACGGGATGGGGAACCATTACGCAGACTCACCACAACGTTGCTCCAGACGCTGAGCCGTTGAGAAAGTTTGTTTCAGAAGCCGGCGAGCTTAAAGGGCCGGCTTTGCTCATGTCGGCACCGCAAGGCATCGCCGCAGTGACACCAGAAACCACGCTGCTACACAGCGGGAAAGGGTTGTACCTGCAAAGCCTGGGTGAGGTGAATATCAGCGCAGCGCAGCGTTATTCAGTCAATGCCAGCCAGGCCATCTCCATACTGGCTCACCAGGAGGGCATGCGTCTGGTATCCGCCAAAGGCCCTCTGGCGGTGGAATCCCATGCTGATACGCTGTCGCTGACGTCCCTTAAAGATGTCACGGTGCAGTCCACTCAGGGGCACCTGCAACTGACGGCAAAGAATGGGATCACGCTTGCCTGTGGCGGTGCTTACATCCAACTGACGCCGCAGGGAGAAATCAATGTGCATGGCCCTGGTCTGCTAAGCCTCAAAGGGCAGCACAAATTACAGGGCCCGGCGAGCGAGAATTATCCGCTGCCTGAATTGCCTTCGTCAGTGTGCAAAGAGTGCCTGAAAAAGGCGCAGCAACTCGCACAAGGCTTTGTGCCAAGGGAGGCATAAGTGAACATGACACGCATCGCTGACTGGGTGAGTCTGCTTGAGCAAACCTGCGCGGATATTGAAATGACCCACCTTGATTTTATTATCGACCAGTGCGGTATCGATTTTTCCGTCATTCCCGTACTTCGGGGTTTTTCACCGCCTTTGGCATGGCAGTCTCTCTACCAGGGGCTGCCGGAAGATGCTTTACCCGAAGAATCGCCGCTGTTGATCAGGATCTCGCTGAACGATCCTCAGCAGAAACAGTGGGTTATTGAGCTGGCTCAGAAAGTGCAAAAGACAGCCCCGCTATTGGTGATCTGTTCTCATTGGCCTTTTACTACGCTGGCTGAATGGTTAACGACCTGTGCCGACGCGACGCATGAGGGGCGTGCAGGGCTGTTCAGGTACTTTGATGCCCGTATTTTCCCTTACCTGTTTTCTCATATTTTGGCACCCGGGCAGCAGGCTCAGTTGCAGCGTCCTGCACTGTTCTGGAGTTGGCTGGATCTTGACGAGAAACCGGCATTATTGATGGGGCAGGGGGATCAACCCGCAATCAATGAGAAGTGCCAGAACATCGCTTTAAGCGATAGCCAGTTTGAAGCCCTGATGTGCATCTGCGACGTAAAGTTGATGCTTCGCCATCGAGACGTTCCCGATACTGGATTTACCTCTCAGGATGAACGGTTTACTGCCTGTTTCAACGGCATGCTTTCAGCCACTGCCAAAGGAATGTTATGGGATAAAGAACGCCAAGATTGGGTGATAAATACCCTGACCGGGCGGCCTGCTGAACGGGCCTGAACGCAGGTTTATGATGCTGCTCATCTTCTGGAGGGGCAGCATGATGCCATTGCGAAAAGCCATGGCCAAGCAAGACGCACATAACCGGTTAATTCATCAAAGGAATGCAAAATGAAAACACGACATTACCTCGTGGTGCTGGGGGCTCTGCTGCTGGCGGGTTGTAGCCAGCCGACGGCGAAGGCGGGAACCATAGAAGCCATCAACCACACCCAATGGGCGATCAACCATTTCAGCGTCGACGGTCAGTCGGGGATAGACATTATCGGGCCCTATCAGGGCGGAGGTGGCGGCTGTTGCTATGGTGTGCCGGCGAAATGGCGGCCGGGTATGACGGTGAGGGTGGACTGGCAAAGCGGGGAAGCGTCTACAGATGATTTCCCTGGATACCAAGACAGAGCTAAGTATCTGGCTTGGGAAAAGAAAATTGACGAAAGTAATCGAAATCACAGCAAAATTGTGCCGGTGCCGGACTATTCGGGGCAAAAAACCTGCGGGATCACGGTGCATTTTATGCCCTGTGACGAGGTGAAAGTGACCACCAGCTGTGCCAACTACGGCCATCCGGAACACCCGATCAAAGAACCCCTTAAGATGCCGGAGCCGAAAGACTGTCCGAAATAATCACCGATCTGACCTTATTCCCCCTCAGTAATGCTTAGCCATGCCATTAGCGAAAAGTCATGGCCAAGCAAGACGCACATAACCTGTTAATTCATCAAAGGAATGCAAAATGAAAACACGACATTACCTCGTGGTACTGGGGGTTCTGCTGCTGGCGGGTTGTAGCCAGCCGACGGCGAAAGCTAAAACCCGGAGCGGTGGCGGTGGGATTATTGTCGCTATCAACCACACCCAATGGGCGATCAACCATTTCAGCGTCGACGGTCAGTCGGGCATTGATGCTATTGGGCCCTATCAGGGCGGCGGCGGTGGCTGCTGCTATGGTGTGTCGTCGAAATGGCGACCGGGTATGACGGTAAAAGTCGACTGGGAAAGTGGTGAAGCATCTACAAAAGGGTTTCCGGGATTTGCAGATACGGAAAAGTATTTGGCTTGGGAAAAGAAAATGAGTGCTAATAACCGGCAGCACAGCACGGTGGTGCCGGTGCCGGTGCCGGACTATACGGGGCAAAAAACCTGCGGGATCACGGTGCATTTTATGCCCTGTGATGAGGTGAAAGTGACCACCAGCTGTGTAAGCCCCGGCCGACCGGGCTATCCGGTCAACGAGCCGCTGCAGATGCCGGAGCCGAAAGACTGTCCGAAATAATCACCGATCTGGCGTGGCTCCTCTCTTGTGATGCTTAGCGATAGCTAAGCAAGGCGCACATAACTGGTTAATTCATCAAAGGAATGCAAAATGAAAACACGACATTACCTCGTGGTGCTGGGGGCTCTGCTGCTGGCGGGTTGTAGCCAGCAGACAGCGAAAGCTAAAACCCGGAGCGGTGGCGGTGGGATTATTGTCGCCATCAACCACACCAAATGGGCGATCAACCATTTCAGCGTCGACGGTCAGTCGGGGATAGATATTATCGGGCCCTATCAGGGCGGAGGTGGCGGCTGTTGCTATGGTGTGCCGGCGAAATGGCGGCCGGGTATGACGGTGAGGGTAGATTGGGAAACAGGTGTTGGGGATATGGATGGGTTTCCAGGGTTTGACAGATGGGATGAGTATCTAGCATGGGAAAAAAAAATGAAGGCCCAGAATAAGCAGCACAGCGCGGTGGTATCGATGCCGGACTATACGGGGCAAAAAACCTGCGGGATCACGGTGCATTTTATGCCCTGCGATGAGGTGAAAGTGACCACCAGCTGTGTAAGCCCCGGCCGGCCGGGCTACCCAATCAACGAACCGCTGCAGATGCCGGTGCCGAAAGACTGTCCGAAATAATCACCGATCTGGCGTGGTTCCTCTTCTGCAATGCTTAGCCATGGCATGCCATCCCATCCCGAAAAGTCATGGCTAAGCAAGACGCACGTAACCGGTTAATTCATCAAAGGAATGCAAAATGAAAATACGACATTACCTCGTGGTACTGGGGGCTCTGCTGCTGGCGGGTTGTAGCCAGCAGACGGCGAAGGCGGGAACCATAGAAGCCATCAACCACACCCAATGGGCGATCAACCATTTCAGCGTCGACGGTCAGTCCGGTATTGACATCATCGGGCCCTATCAGGGCGGCGGTGGCGGCTGTTGCTATGGCGTGCCGGCGAAATGGCGGCCGGGTATGGCGGTGAGGGTAGATTGGGAAAGTGGTGAAGCATCTACAAAAGGGTTTCCAGGGTTCGCGGATTCAAAAAAATATAGGGAATGGCGAGATAAAATAAAGGCCCAAAATAAGCAGCACAGCACGGTGGTGCCGGTACCGGACTATACGGGGCAAAAAACCTGCGGGATCACGGTGCATTTTATGCCCTGCGATGAGGTGAAAGTGACCACCAGCTGCGCCAACTACGGCCATCCGGAACACCCGATCAAAGAACCCCTTAAGATGCTGGAGCCGAAAGTATGTCCGAAATAATCACCGATCTGGCGTGGTTCCCGCCGGCATTTCCGGTTCAGGGACGTTTACCCGCCCAGGCAGCGCTTGTTGGGGCCAACTGCGCCCAGCAGGACAGCCATGAGCTGGCCTACCGGCAGGCGTTGTGCCTGGCGGTCGGGCGGCGCGTGGAGCCCACCTGCTGCAAAACTCTGCATATCAGTCTGTTTTTCGACGGCACAGGCAATAACCTCAACCACGACTTATATATTGCTGACCCGAAGCACCCTACGAATATTGCCCGACTGTTCCGCGTTACCATTGGGCAGGGAGCTGCCGGGGGAGTATCTAAAGGAGAGGAATTGCTGGATGCGGACGGCAGCGGCGAGGATAAATATTACAAATATTATATCCCCGGCGTCGGTACGCCTTTCCCCGAAGTTAACGATCTGGATTTCAGCATGATGGGGCTGGCGGCGGCGACCCACGGGGAGGAGCGCATCAACTGGGGCCTGTTGCGGCTTATTGATGCGTTGAAGCGGACGATGACCAGGAACAGTCTGTCGGACGACGAGAGTTGGAAGGCGGTGGACAAAATGGCGACCTCGATGGCGTCGTTTGGGCTGACCGGCAGCGCCAACCGTTTTGAGACCTTCCAGCACCTGCTGAAAGATATGTTGCCCGAGCTGCAAAAGGCGCTGATGCCCACCGAGCCCGGAAAGCCGAAGCTGTTAGGGATCAAGCTGTACGTGTACGGCTTTTCGCGCGGGGCGGCGGCGGCGCGGGCTTTTGTCCGCTGGCTCAGCGAGCTGCTGCCAAAGCCTGCAGAGGGGCAGGACAAGCCCGAGCAATGCCTGGCGGTGGGGGGGCTGAAAATCCCGCTCAGCGTCGAGTTTCTTGGCCTGCTGGATACGGTGGCCTCGGTGGGGGTGGCGCATATCGCCCCGGTGGCGGAAGGGCACATGGGCTGGGCTGACGGAACCCAGGAACTGCCGGCAGAGAAAACCTACGGCGGGTTAATCAAAAAATGTGTCCACTTGGTCTCCTCCCACGAGCAGCGGCTGTGCTTCCCGCTGGATTCTATCCGCCGCCCGGATGGTAAATATCCGGCTAACAGCGAGGAAGTAGTCTATCCGGGCATGCATTCGGACCTTGGGGGAGGTTACCCGCCGGGGGATCAGGGGAAAGCAAATGGGTCTGATGATGGCCTTTTATTATCTCAGATAGCTCTTAATGATCTATTCAGTGCAGCCTTTTCTAGTGGTGCTCCATTCAAGCTCCCTGAAGAATGTTTACCTCCAGATTTAAAAAAAGATATTTGGAGAAGAATGTCTCCAGATCTTTTAGATGAATTTTTCACAGACTCAATACTCATAAACCGTTTCAACGCCTGGCGCGAGCTTACCCTCGGTCTGAGTTCGCCCACTGACCCGCTTTCCCCCGAACAAGCAGCAAAATACGATCCGCCGCGCGCGCCCGTCAGCCTGGAGAAAGCCATTGAAAATCAGCTGGGCTGGATCACGGCGTGGCGTATCAACCGCTATGCCGGGGGAAGCTACAAGACCCAGCGTTTTTATGTCGATTCGGCGGCGAATGGGCTGGATAAAGACAGCGATCCGCTGGTCAGAAAGCAGTCTGAGGCGGCCAGAAAGGCTTTACAGAAGGAAATTGACGATGTTCGCCGGGACATGAAGGCGCAACATAATCCGGAGGAGGGTTTCCTGAAGCTCCCGCCGGGGCCGAAGGATTTCGACGCGGCGCTGGGGCAGACACAACTGCGTCAGGCGGCGGAGGAGTTCAGAGAGGACTATCACGGCCTCTCCCGGACCAGCACCGGGAACTGGTTTTTTACTGCTGCTGATTCACTCAGTAACGCTATTTTCCTGATGAATAATGATGATGAGTACGGCGAGTGGTTGAGAATAAAAACTGCCGGAGACGATCGCGTAAAAGTGCTTTTCCCGATTAGCGGGGAAGCGAGTAACGCCACGCAGCCTGCCGGGCTGGTACGGGCGCTGTTTGACGATCAGGTCCACGATTCCCGCGCCTGGTTTATGCACAATGCCTTCGACTCCCGCGAACCCTGGGGCAGCTATTTCCTCTACCGGATGATCTATTTCGGCAGCCGCAGCAGTAAACCGATGACGCCGTTGATGATTGCCGGGGCGGTGGTGGGGGTTGCGACTCTTGCCGCAGGCGCGGCCGTTATCATCAAACAGAAAAGCGCGAAGGGCAAACTGGCGGGCCTTGCCGGTACCGTAGGGGCTATCTATCTGGAAACTCAGGCGATCGATCTGCTTTCAGGCAAGCCGTTGTCTATGCTGCCCAATGCCGCACAGCTGCAGGCGCCGACAATGGAGCCCGGCGTGGTTGTCGCGCAGCAAACTCAGGCGATCGGTGAACAACGGTTGGCGCTGGCAAAATCGCTGATTGAGTCCGGCTGGGCGGAAAAGCTTAAGTCGACCGTGACGGCATAATTCAGGGAGGGATGACGGATGAAAGCGATCATACGTGAGGGCGATACCCTGCGGGAGTACGGCGGGAAAGTGCTGGGCGGGCATTATCTGTGCTTCGGCAAAGGGATTGCCTGCAAGGGCGATGCGGTGAAATGCAATAAACATGGCATGACGGCCATCAGCGAAGGCAGTGCGTTATCGGAGGTAGACGGGCAGCCGGTGGCGCTGCACGGTCACCGCTGCGCCTGCGGTTGCACGCTGGTGAGCTCTTTCCCTGATTGCGGCATTGAGCTGTGAGGCCGTTACCGGAGTATCTATCCTACCGAATCGCGCGCCCGCCTGATGTTAAACGCTGGCTGTCAGTGGGCGCACTGTTGGTGCTGCTGTGCGGAGGCGGCGGTGCGCTGCTGCATTCTGCCGGGAGTGGCGTTGGGCTGATTGTCAAAGGGATGACGGGTGCGGCGGTTCTGATGGGCGCGCTCTGGTTAGTACGTCTGCTGTATTACCGGGTTTCGGTCCATAACGCCCGGTATTATGCGCAGCTGATTGAGCGGCAACAGCAGGCCTGGTGGGAGCAGCATCAACGCCGTTTCGCGCTCAGTGAAATGGTGCTGCTGGGCCCGGCCGGAACCGATACGCCACACTGGCTGCGTCTGTTAAAGCGGGAGCATCGGGCTCCGGAAATAAAAAATGAGTCGAGCGGAAAAGCGCTGCGCATCGGCCGAACGTTGGTCGAGCCGGTGGCTGAACGGGAGGCGCTGTTAGCAAAAATGCTGGTGCTGCAGTGGCAGATGCAGAACGCAAATTCCCCCCTCCCACACATACGGCGCTGCTACTGGCTGGGCTCCCTGGTTGCCTGGCGCGCATTTTGCGCGCAAATGCAGCTTTCGTTTGCTAACTTTGCGTTACCCGAAAAACCAGAGAAATGGCAAGGCGAAGAGACGCTGTCGGTACTTGCCGCGGCAGCTCAAACGCTCCCGGAAAACGAGGCCATTCTGGTCGCCGGGTGTCATTCGATGACGGCCTCGTTTGACTCAGCACAACCTGCCGGTGAGTCTGCGGCTTTGTTTCTGGTGGCTCAGAAGGGACTGGTCAGCCTTACGCGAGGGGAGGTCTACGATACCACCGGGAAAGAGGTTTTAACCGCAGTCAGCGAGCGAGCTGAGCAGCAAAGTGAACTCGAAAAGGCACCTGACGCCTGCATGTTGTTCTCACAGCCCACGTTACCCGCGCTGGCGCAAAGTGGCTGGAATGTGACTCATCACGTCCAGGATCTCAACTGGGGCAGCCCCGGTGAGATGGAAATGCTCATCGTGCTGGTCCTGGCGGCCCTGTACACCAAACAGTATCAAGAACCCTGCGGCTGGATAGCCAAAGATCCTCTACACACTCTCGCACTTGGAATTATTAAACCTTATGGAGAAGGAAAATAAACCCGCTGAATTTTCTGTGGTTTCCACAGCGGTGCTGTTTGTTGCTACTGTCACGCTGCTCGTGTTGGCCGGTGGGTTGCTGTGGTGGTACTGGGAGGAAGGTCTCTCCACGGAGTGGAATGTGTTACGTCAGATCATGACGGCCTGTTTTGTTGTCTGGGTAGCGTCGCTCTGTGTGCTGGTACTGGGTTTTATCGCGCTTCATTTAGTGATTCGGGATAGCGTGGCGCGAGATGCTTCTTCCAGCCCCGTGAAAAAGAAAAGCCCCTCCCGGTTGCCGCTCAAGGCGGACATTGCCAGTCATCTCCGCCAACGTTATACCTTCTTCTGGCGCCGTAAAGTCCGTTTGCTGCTGGTGACCGGTGATGATGCCGCGATTGAACAGCTGGTTCCAGGCCTGAAGCAACAACAATGGCTGGAAGGCAACCGCACAGTGCTGATCTACGGCGGCAGCCTGGCAACGGAACCCGACAGCGAAAAGTATACCGCGCTGCGCAAGCTGCGTCGGGGCCGCCCGCTGGACGGCATTATCCGCGTCATGCCGCCGGCGTTGAACCTGACGCCGCAGGTAAGTGACAGCGATCTGCGCGGGCTGGAGAGCATCGCCAGGCTGCTGCGTTACGCCGCGCCGGTCTGGCTGTGGCAACTGTGCGAGAGCGGCTGGTTGCAGGCTAAGCGCGCTGAGCAGGCGGTAGGGGCTCACTTCCCGCTATGCGCAAATGAAGAGGATGTTACCCGCCAGCTTGAACGGATGTTGCCGGCCCTGCGGACGCCGGGCATGAGTCAGATCGCTGAGAACAACAGTTACGACTTCCTGCTGCGCCTTGGCCAGCACCTGAAAGACGGCGGTATTATCCGCTGGGCTCAGCAGCTGGTGCCATGGCTGTCCGTTTCTCAGCAACGCGTTCCGCTGCGTGGCCTGATGTTCAGCCCGCCAGTAAGTAAAGCTGCCGAAACGTCAGAGGGGACAGCCTATGCTGAGCAGTATGTTCCGGAATCACTGTGTCATGCCCTGACCCTGCCGGTAACCTGGCAGGGCATCGTCGATGACTGCACCCGCGTGCGTGGCCGTCACGTGGGAATGGCGTGGGAGCGGACGCTCGCCTGGACACTGATGGGCATTACCGGTGTCTGGGGGATGGGGCTGTTGCTCTCGTTTGTGCTGAACTACGGACAAATTTCTTCAGTGGCGGCAAAAGCGCGTCACCTGGTCGAACATCCTGCCGTTTCGGATCGGCAGCTGACGGCGTTGCACGATTTGCGCAACGATGCCGGTCGCCTGCTACACCATGTTCAGGAAGAGACACCGTGGTACCAGCGTTTTGGTCTTGACCATAGCCGGCAACTGCTCGATGCGATGCTGCCCTGGTACGGCGTGGCGAACAACCATCTGATACGCGACCCGGCGAATGTCGCCCTGACGCAAAAGCTCAGCGCCCTGGCCAATTCAGCGCCAAACAGCGAACTGCGCATAACGCTGGCGAAACCGGGCTATGACCAGCTTAAAGCCTGGCTGATGATGTCCCGCCCGGATAAAACTGACGGTGCGTTCTACGCACAGACCATGAAGGATGTACAACCAATCAGGCAGGGAATTTCCACCGGTCTGTGGCAGAGTCTTTCCCCGGATCTATGGGCATTCTACATAAATGAGCTGCCGGAACAGCCTCAATGGAAAATCACCCCGGATGTGGCACTGGTTAGCCAAAGCCGTCAGGTGTTGTTGCAGCAGATTGGCCGCCGCAATGCGGAGGGAACTCTCTACGAAAATATGCTCAAGTCGGTGCGGCGTAACTTTGCCGATGTGTCACTGGACGATATGACCAGTGGGACCGATGCCCGCCGTCTGTTCACCACCGATGAAGTAGTGCTGGGGATGTTCACCCGTCAGGCCTGGGAAGGGGGGATTCAGCAGGCCATCGAGAAAGCGGCCAACTCGCGCCGGGATGAGATTGACTGGGTACTGAGCGACAGCCGCAAGACCGTTTCTGCCGACCTCTCCCCGGAAGCGCTTAAAGCGCGTCTGACGCAGCGTTATTTCACTGATTTTGCCGGCAGTTGGCTGAGTTTCCTTAACAGTCTGCGGCTTAACCCGGCGCGCAACATCGCCGACGTGACTGACCAACTGACGCTGATGAGTGATGTGCGCCAGTCACCGATGATCGCGTTAATGAACACGTTGGCCTGGCAGGGGCAAGCCGGCGAACTGCGCGAAGGGCTGTCGGATTCCATCATCAAGTCGGCAAAAGATCTTATCGGCAATAACGATAGGCCGGTTATCGACCAAAAAGCGGCGGGCCCACAGGGACCACTGGATGAAACCTTTGGGCCGCTGCTGACACTGATGGGGAAAAACAAAGGCAATAACGTGATGTCAGCGGACAACACGCTGAGCCTGCAGACCTATCTGACCCGTATCACCCGCGTTCGTCTGCGCCTGCAACAGGTGGCGAGTGCATCCGATCCGCAGGAGATGATGCAGACCCTGGCGCAGACCGTGTTCCAGGGCAAAAGTGTAGACCTGACCGACACCCAGCAGTATGGCAGCCTGGTCGCGGCAAGCCTCGGTGAGGAGTGGAGCGGCTTTGGCAACACCCTGTTTGTGCAGCCGCTGACCCAGGCCTGGGAAACGGTGTTGCAGCCGTCTGCGGCCAGTCTGAACGATCGCTGGCGTCGCTCGGTGGTGGCGAACTGGCACACTGCTTTTGAGGGGCGCTATCCGTTTGCGACCAGCAAAAGCGACGCTTCTTTGCCGATGCTGGCTGAATTTGTGCGTAAAGACAGCGGACGTATCGAGCGATTCCTGACGACCGAACTCAACGGGGTGCTGCACAAAGAGGGCAGCCAGTGGGTGCCGGATAAAGTGAACAGCCAGGGGCTGACATTTAACCCGGCGTTCTTGCGCGCCATTAATCAACTGAGCCTGCTGTCGGACATTTTGTTTACCAATGGCAGCCAAGGCATCAGTTTCGAACTGCAGGCACGTCCGGCACCGCAGGTGGTAGAAACGCAGTTGACCATTGACGGGCAAAAGCTGCATTACTTCAACCAGATGACTGATTGGCAGACCTTCCGCTGGCCAGGGGATACCTTCAGGCCGGGCACGATGCTGACCTGGACGTCAACGAGCGCAGGTGCGCGCCTGTTCGGGGATTACAGTGGAAGCTGGGGCTTTATCCGCTGGCTGGAGCAGGGCAAGCGGCAGAAGCTTGACCGCAGCCAGTGGATGATGAGCTTTACCGCTCCTGACGGAAGAACGCTTCAGTGGGTTCTGCGCTCGCAGTTTGGCAAAGGGCCGCTGGCGTTGCTGGATTTACGCGGCTTTAGTCTGCCGGAAAACATATTCAGCGTGGATGCTTCAGCGGCAGAGCAAGCGCGGACCCGTACAAATGACTCAGCCGGGGATGAGATGGAATGATGATCGCATTGCAGAATTACTTCACACCTGTGGCGTGGATGAAGACATCTTGGTGAGGTAGGCTCAGGCGCGTTGTGCTGACTGGGCGATCTGGATCAGCGGGTTCGAGAGCCTGTGGGTGAAGGAGCCGAAAGACTGCCCGAGATAAGGAAGCCGATTTAGCCAGGCCTCTCCGCCGTTTCCTCTTTAGTCCCACATCTACAAGGAAAGTCAGATGAAACATGCATTACTCAGCCCGCTGCTGGCGGGTTTGTTGCTGTTAACCGGCTGCTCACAGCCTGCTGCGCAGGCAGGGGGCAGTGGAGGCGGTGGCACCATTAAGGCCATCAACCACACCCAATGGGCGATTAACCACTTCAGCGTGGATAACCAGTCGGGCATCGACATTATTGGGCCGTTCCAGGGCGGCGGTGGCGGTTGCTGCTACAGCGTGCCCGCCCGCTGGCAACCGGGCATGACGGTGCGTATTGATTGGGAAACCGGTGTGGCATATGCCAGTGATCTCCCGGAGCTACCTGCGCCAACTCGTCCAGCCTATAAAGGTCAAAATAATAAAACGTGGACTGAAGAAATATCAAAATACAATCAACAAAGGAGTGCTTGGTACAAAAAAGTTAATGCCTTGAAACGCCAGCACAGCAAAATAGTCCCGGTTCCTGATTATAACGGCCAGGATACCTGCGGTATTACGGTGCACTTTTTGCCCTGTGATGAGGTGAAGGTGACCACCAGTTGCTGGTCACCGAGAAATGCTAACTACCCGATTAAAGAGCCCATCAGGATGAAGGAGCCAAAAGACTGCCGGAGATAGCCTGTCTCCGGTTGTTGTTTCCCTCTTAGTGAATTCCACATCTACAAGGAAAGTCAGATGAAACATGCATTACTCAGCCCGCTGCTGGCGGGGTTGTTGCTGTTAACCGGCTGCGCCCAGCCTGCTGCGCAGGCCGGGGGCAGTGGCGGCAGCGGTACGATTGACGCCATCAACCACACCCAATGGGCGATTAACCACTTCAGCGTGGATAACCAGTCGGGTATAGATTCTGTAGGTCCATTTCAGGGCGGCGGCGGCGGTTGCTGCTACAGCGTGCCCGCCCGCTGGCAACCGGGCATGACGGTGCGTATTGATTGGGAGAGTGGTGTTGGGTATTCAATGGATTTCCCTGGTTATCAGGACAGGAAAAAATATCTTGCCTGGAAAAAAGGGATAGATGCGCAAAAACGCCAGCACAGCAAAACCGTCCCGGTTCCTGATTATAACGGCCAGGATACCTGCGGTATTACGGTGCACTTTTTACCCTGCGATGAGGTGAAGGTGACGACCAGTTGCTACACCTACGATAGCCCGGCCTATCCAATTAAAGAGCCCATCAGGATGAAGGAGCCAAAAGACTGCCGGAGATAGCCTGTCTCCGGTTGTTGTTTCCCTCTTAGTGAATCCACATCTACAAGGAAAGTCAGATGAAACATGCATTACTCAGCCCGCTGCTGGCGGGTTTGCTGCTGTTAACCGGCTGCGCCCAACCTGCTGCTCAGGCCGGGGGCGGTGGTGGCACCATTAAGGCCATCAACCACACCCAATGGGCGATTAACCACTTCAGCGTGGATAACCAGTCGGGCATCGACATTATTGGGCCGTTCCAGGGCGGCGGTGGCGGTTGCTGCTACAGCGTGCCTGCACGCTGGCAGCCGGGCATGACGGTGCGTATTGACTGGGAGAATGGGGTTGGTGGTTCTAAAGGTTTTCCTGGATTTGCTGACAGGGCTAAATACAAAGCGTGGAAGAAAGAAATTGATGCTCAAAAACGGCAGCACAGCAAAACCGTCCCGGTCCCCGATTATAACGGCCAGGATACCTGCGGTATTACGGTGCACTTTTTGCCCTGTGATGAGGTGAAGGTGACCACCAGTTGCTGGTCACCGAGAAATGCTAACTACCCGATTAAAGAGCCCATCAGGATGAAGGAGCCAAAAGTATGTCCGAGATAAAGGAAACCGATTTAGCCTGGGCACCACCGCTGTTCCCGGCGCAGGGCCGCCTGCCGACCCATGCATTGCAGATTGGGCAGAGCCTCCATCAGCAGGACAGCGCCGAGCTGCGCTACCGCCAGGAGCTGTGCCTGGCCGCCGGGCGACGCGTGGTGCCGCCGTGCTGTAAAACGCTGCATATCAGCCTGTTTTTCGATGGCACCGGCAATAACCTGAACAATGACCTGCTTCTGTCAAACCCAAAACACCCGACCAATATTGCCCGTCTGTTTCGCGCCACTATCGGTGATGGTACCGCTGGCGGTGTTTCTGATAAACGCAAGGTGCCGCTGGATACGGCAAGTGAGAGTGGCGGAAAATACTTTAAATTTTATATTCCCGGTGTGGGTACCCCGTTCCCGGAAGTGAATGATCTGGACTATTCGATGATGGGGCTGATGGGCGCCACTAAGGGCGAGGAGCGAATTAACTGGGCGCTGCTGCGTATTATTGATGTACTGAAGTTTAGCGCCACGGAAAAGTGGCTGACTACTGCGGAGAGTCGCCGGTCTATCAGCAACATGGGTACCAGCTGGAACCGCCTGTGGTTTGGTGGCAGCCACAACCGCTATGAAGAGTTCAGCCGCTTACTGAATGATTTAGCCCCGAAGCTGAGGCCATTGATTACCCAGCCGGAGCCGGGAAAACCCAAGCTGTTAGGCATCAAGTTGTATGTTTACGGTTTTTCCCGCGGTGCGGCGGCGCGCGCCTTTGTGCGCTGGCTGAGTGAGCTGTTACCCCCACCGGCTGCGGAAGGTGAGAAGCCCCCGCAATGCCTGCAAATTGGTGAGTTGCGGCTGCCCATCAGCGTGGAGTTTCTCGGGTTGTTGGATACCGTGGCCTCGGTTGGGGTGGCGCATGTGGCACCGCTTGCCGAGGGGCATATGGGCTGGGCAGACGATACGATGGAGCTGCCGAGTGATGAAACCTATGGCGGGTTGATAAAAAAATGCGTGCATTTGGTTTCCAGCCACGAGCAGCGGCTCTGCTTTCCGCTGGACTCAGTGCGCCGGGGTAACGGCAAATACCCGTCTTATGCCACCGAGGTGGTGTATCCGGGGATGCATTCGGATATTGGTGGTGGTTACCCGCCGGGCGATCAGGGGAAGGCTAATGATGAGGATGACAGCTTATTGTTATCACAAATCTCTCTGAACGATATGTATGCTGCTGCTTTTAGTGCTGGCGCACCGATGAAAGTCCCAGAGGGTATATTACCTGATGAGCTAAGTGCCCAGCGTTGGAGAATTATGGATGCTGATAACCTTTCTGAGTTCGATATAGATACACAATTAGTAAACCGCTTCAACGCCTGGCGCGAACTCACCCTCAATCTGACCACGCCCGAAAAAATCAGCCCTGATGAGGTGGCCAGCTACAACCCGCCGCGCGCCAGCGGCAGTCTGGAAAGTATCATCGAGAATCAGATTGCCTGGATCACCGCCTGGCGTATTGACCGCTATGCCAAAGGGACGCTGGTGGAACAACGGTTCTATAAAGATGCCTCGGATAAAGAAGCACTGCCCGCCGCGCGTAAAGCGGCAAAAGAACTACGGAATGAAAATCAGGAAAAGGTTCTCAAAGCGCGCCAGGACCAGATAGCAACACAGCCCGCCGACAAGATGGACGATCTGGTGCTGCACCCAGGGGTCAAGGATTTTGATCCGAAGATGGATAAACCCCAGCTGTTTGAAGCGGCGAAGGAATTTGGCAAGGATTACCACGACGGCTACCGTATCCCAGATAACCTGGCGCAGGCGGTACTGGATACGGTGTTGCAGCCGATGATTTTCGTGCTCAATACCGATGATGAACCGCAGGAGTACCGGCGAATCAAGGCTGACGGTGACGCCCGCGTGGCTGTCCTGTTTCCCGCTGTCGGTGAGGCCAGCAATGCGGGCCAGCCCGCCGGGCTGGTCAGGGCACTGTTCGACGACCAGGTACACGACTCGCGCGCCTGGTTTATGCACGCCGCGCTGGGTACGCGCGAGATGTGGGCCGGCTACTTCCGTTACCGCATGATGTACTTCAGCGAGCAATGCAATAAGTCGCTGTCGCCGTTGGTGATCGCCGGCAACCTGGTAGGTTTTGCCACCCTCGCCACGGGGGTGGTGCTGAGTTTCAAACAGAAAAGCCTAAGCGGAAAGTTGGCCGGTCTGGCCGCCACCGGCGCAGTGCGTTCGCTGCAGGTCGAGGTGCTGGACAGGCTTACCGGCCTGCCGTTACCGGAGCTGCCGGGGGGCGAACAGCTCAGGGCTTTTACCACCGAACCGGGCGTGGTTGTCGCCTTACAGAAAGCTGCGGTGGCTGAACAGCAACTGGCACGGACGCAAGCCGCGATCCCGGCCAGATGGCTGGAGCAAGCCCTGACGGTAATCACCTGAGAACACGGAGGAAAGCCCGATGAGTAACGTCATCCAGTTGGGCAAAGGGCCATTGGTATTGCTGGACCTGCGTGCCTTTAGGCTGCCGGGCAATATATTTAGCGTGGATGCGGCAGCGACCGCGCAGGTGCTGGCAGGCAGAACGGACAGTGACGGCATGGACGGAATGGAATAATGAGCACACTGCACAATCTTGTTACTGCCTGTCAGGGGGATGCAACTCTTTTGCGACAGCAGGCACAGGCGCGCACCGAAAACTGGCGCCAGTGGTTTTCCCCGATAAGCGAGTCCAGCCCGACCGGCGAAGACCCGGGATATGACGATGATTTTCAGCGTATCCGCGAAGAGGTCAACAAGCTCTCCGGCATTGATACCGGCCTGATTTGCACGCTTGCCGAAAAACTGCTTACCACCACAGCCAAAGATATCCGGATTGCCACCTATTACTGCTGGGCCCGTCTGCATCAGGACGGGGAGGCCGGCTTTGCCGAGGGGCTTGTACTGCTGGCGGGAATGCTGACGTGTTATGGATCTCAGCTCCATCCACAGCGCGACCGCAGCCGTAAAGCGGCCCTTGAGTGGCTTGCAGGCTCCCGGGTGCTCGACAGTCTGTCGCTTTATCCGGAAGTCGTACGTGATGATGCACTGCGTAATACCGGGGCGCTGCTGCTCATCCAGGACTGCCTGGATACAGCGCCGGAAGCATCAGGGGCAGAACTGAACGCCTTATACAGCGCGCTCGAATCGCGCCTGATGAAAGCCGGGGGCGTGGATGCTGTGGTGCCGCAGAATGCCAGCAGCACCGTGCAGGAAACGCACACACCAGACACGGCAGGCAGTAGTACCGCGCCCGTCCTGACCCGTATCACCTCCGGTCAGGATTTGCTGGCGCAGGCCCGTACCCTGACAGACTATTTACGCGAGCAGCCCAATGGCTGGCTGGCGGCACACCGGCTGATGAAGAGCCTGCGCCATGACACCCTGAGTGCCATTCCGGCCCCGGATGCTGAAGGGAAGACACGTATTGAACCTCCTCGTGCGGACCAGCGGGCCATGCTCAAACGTCTGTACCTGCAAAAGAGCTGGTCCGAAATTCTGGAGCAGGCAGACAGCGCTTTTTCCCGTGGTGCCAATCACCTCTGGCTTGACCTGCAGTGGTATACCCATCAGGCGCTATTGAAATCGGGGCAGGAAGTTATTGCGGCGATTATCGTGGCTGACCTGAAAGGCCTGCTGTGCCGGCTCACCGGACTTGAAACGCTGGCGTTTAATGATGGCACACCGTTTGCTGATGAGGTTACGTTCAACTGGATTACCCAGAGTGTTCTGGACGAGATGCCGGGCTGGTGTGATGAACCAGTCAGCGCCATCAGTGCGACTGACAATGACATTCTGGCCCTTGAACCGGAAGCCCTGGAGAAAGCCGACAACGACGGGTTGGATGCAGCACTTCACTGGCTCCAGACGCGACCGGGCACGTATTGTGCGAAGGATAAATGGCTGCTGCGCCTTCTGATGGCCCGTGTGGCAGAGCAGAAGGGTAAGAATGAACTGGCGTTGCATCTGTTGGGCGAACTCGACGTTGCCGCGCTGTCCATCACCCTGACGGAATGGACACCGGCACTTCTGTTCGAAGTTAAATCACGGCGCCTTAGGCTGCTGCGCATGAAAGCTACCCGCAGTGAAACCGACAAATCCCGGTTCCAGCCAGAAATGGATCAGCTTCTGGCCGGTCTGATAGCACTCGACCCGGCCAGCAGCGCGGTGCTGTGTGGTTAACGGCCGATGAATGCACCCATTACTATAATCAGGTAACTATGGACGACTTAACCCTGCGTTATTACGACGCCGAAATGCGCTACCTGCTGGAGGCCGGCGACGAGTTTGCCCGCGCTCATCCCGAGCAGGCGGCGATGCTTAATCTTGATAAAGCGGGCGCGCGCGACCCGTACGTGGAGCGCCTGTTTGAGGGCTTTGCCTTCCTGATGGGCCGGCTGCGTGAGAAGCTCGACGATGACCTGCCGGAGCTGACCGAAGGGCTGGTCAGTCTGCTGTGGCCGCACTATCTGCGCACCATTCCGTCGATGTCGGTGGTGGAGTTCACCCCCGACTGGCGCGAAATGAAAGAACAGATGCGCATCGCCAAAGGCTTCGAGGTGAACTCGCGGCCGATCGGTGAGAAGGGTACGCGCTGCCGGTACACTACCACCCAAGAGGTTACCCTTCAGCCGCTGTCACTTGAAAGTGCGCGTCTGGCAACCGATGTGGATGGTCGCTCGGTTGTCACGCTTCGCTTTAGCTGCGGCGAACTGGCGGACTGGAGCCGTGTCGATCTCAGCCATATTCCGTTCTACTTTAATGCCGATGCGCCGCTGGCCTGCGCTATGCACGAAGCCTTCACTCTGAATGTGGCCCGGATATGGCTGCGGATGCCCGGCGATGCGGAAAGAAGACTGCTGGAGGGGCATTTCACTGCGCTTGGGTTTGCCGATGACGATACCCTCTGGCCGAAGAGCAACAGCAGTTTCAGCGGCTACCAGCTGTTGTTGGAGTACTTTACTTTCCGCGAGAAGTTCATGTTCATCGGCCTGCGTGGGCTGGAGACCGTGGCTTTTCCGGCTGAGCTTCCCTGGTTTGAAATTGACGTGGTGCTGGCGGAACGCTGGGCGCATGACTTCAGCTTTACCGAAAAACATCTGCGCCTGAACTGCGTGCCGGTGATTAACCTGTTCCCGCTGGAGTCCGACCCGCTGACGCTCAACTCCCTGCAGACCGAATACATGCTGCGCCCGATGCGCGTGCAGGATGGTCATACCGAGATATATGCGGTCGATTCGGTGATGTCATCAAGCCGGCATACCTACGTGCCGTTCTCGAGCTTTCGCCACAAGGGCGGAATGATGCGCCACGCAGCGCCGGAGTATTACTACCACACCCGAGTGCGTCGGGGGCCATCCGGGCTGCATAACACCTGGTTGATCCTCGGTGGTGAAGCCTTTGATAATCACACAATACCGGAAGATGAAAGTCTGTCGCTGACGCTCACCGGCACCAACGGTCAATTGCCGCGCCGGGCGCTGCAAAGCACGGTGCTTGATACGGTAATGAAAACCACCTCGGCCAGCATCGCCGTGCGCAACCTGTGTGCGCCGACGCTGCCCTGTTATCCCCCAGCGCAGGACCGTTTCCACTGGCGGGTGCTGAGCCATCTTGGCAGCGGGTTTCTGTCGATGATGGATAATGCCGACGTGCTGCGCGGTACCCTGGCGCTGTACGAGTGGACAGACAGTGAGATGAACCGCCGTCGCCTTGAGGCCATCCTCGACGTGAAACACAGTGAAACGGAGCGTTTTGAGCAGGGCTACCTGGTACGCGGCGTGCAGATTGAAGTGACGCTCGACAGCCACGGCTTTGCGGGAAGAGGGGATATCTCCCTGTTCGGGGAGATGCTGAGCCGTTTCTTCGCCTTGTACACCGATATCTATCTGTTTAACCGCCTGATTATCATCCTGCAACCGACCGGAGAGCGCCTGGAATGGGAAGAGAAGCACAACCGCCGTATTCCCGGCTGAGCCCGCGACTGGAAGCCGACCTTCACCGCATTAACTTTTACCGTTTCTGTCAACTGCTGGAGAAGCGTAATCCGGGCAAACCGCTGATGGGCTCAACCAGCCATCCTGGTGACGACCCGGTACGCTTTGCGCCCCATCCAGGGATGGGCTTTCCTGCCAGTGAGTTGAAGGCAGTTGAGTACGACGAAGATGATGACAGTAAACCACCGGTCATCCGCACCACATTTATGGGAATGTACGGCGTGGATTCGCCACTGCCGACAGCCTATCTTGATGACATTACCCAGCGCCGGGAAGGGCATGAGGCACTGCAGGGTTTTCTGGATATCTTCAGCCACCGTATCCTGACCCAGTTTTACCGCATCTGGCGTAAATATTCCTACCCGGCAACGTTCGAGCCCGGAGGCACAGACAGCATCTCTCAGTCTCTGCTGGGTCTGGTGGGGCTGGGTATTCCCGGCACCGCAAACCATATTGCCACACCCGTGTCCCGCTTTCTGGCGCTGCTGGGTGTGCTGCAGCAACCGGGCAAAACCCAGGAAGGAGTGCAGGCGTTGGTGACCCTGCTGGCCCCGAATACCACTGTGCAGGTGAGTCCGTACTGCCTGCGTCCGGTGGCGTTAAGTCAGCCGCTGGGTTTTTACGGCGATGATGATTTTCTTTTGGACGGCAACACGCCGCTCGGCGATGAAGCGATGGATGCCGCTAGCCAACTGCGGATTGCGCTCACGACAGATAGCGAACTGGAAGCGCAGGGCTGGAAGCCGGATGGTCTGCTCTATCAGGATTTTCTGGTGATGCTGCGGGTGTATCTCGGCTGGCGCTTTAAGGCAAAAATCACCCTGACGACCCATACCCGACTGCTGGTGGCTCCGCCGCTGGGCGAGGGGCCTTTCTGGCTCGGCATGAACGGCGTGCTGGGCGCTGAAGAGGGGGAACTCTCAGAGGATATTCCTCAGAACTTCACGACGGAGCTGGGCTATTACAGCGGTATGAAACCTGCCACACCACAACAAGGAAACCGACGTGTTACGTATACGTTTAACTAGAACCGCACGCTGGCTGTTGCCGCTGATAGCATTCAGCCTGGCGGGATGCGGGGTGACGCAGAGTGTCACCGATGGCACCAAGTCGGCCTTCAGCGCCCTCTTTTACAAGAAGATTAAGGTCCTGCACCTGGATTTCACGGCACGTGAGGCGTTGAATACCGACGCCCGCGAGAGCAACGCGTTGTCCGAGCCGGTAGTGGTTCGCGTTTACCAGCTGAAAGACCGCAAGACCTTCGATAAAACGGTCTATCAGCAACTGCTCAAGGATGACGGCATCATTCTGAAAGACGACCTGCTTGCCAACCGTGATGTGGTGCTGAAACCGGGCGGGGATGTGAACCTTGACATGCCGATGGAAGAAGAGGCGCAGTTTGTGGCGGTGGTGGGGTTATTCCGCCATCCGGATATGGACAATAACACCTGGAGGCTGACGATGGGCCGTGAAGAGCTCGATCCGGACAAGGCCCGGGTGATCGAGGCCGGAAACAATCATCTGACGCTGCTCCACGTAAAGGATAAGTGATGCCTCATACTCACCAATCACCTTCGCTGTATGAAATGCTCACCGGTCATTTTACCGGGGGCTTTGGTCTCAATCAGGTCAGCGAAGAAAATCAGGTCATATTGTCCGTGCTGGACAATATGCAGCGCATTCTCAACTGCCGCGCCGGCACGCTGGCTCATTTACCCGATTATGGCCTGCCTGATATGGCGAAAATCCTGCAGGGAATGCCGGGGACCGCCCATCAATTGATGGGGATGCTCTCAGAGGTACTGCTGAAATATGAACCACGCCTTAAAAACGTTGATGTAGTGATACAGGAGCAGACTCAGCCCGGTAAGCTGCGTTACGCCATCGATGCAGAGCTGAAGAGCATAGGTCTGGTGCGTTACGGCACCGAGTTTATGCCTGAGGGGAGGGTGTTGCTGCGCCACCTGAAACAACAGCAGTATCTTGATAATTCGCTGTAAGCCTGAGCAAACTGGATGGCACCAGGGCTTTGGTATCCCCTTCTTATATGGACATTCTGAATGAAATTGCAAACCGGCATAAACAATAACCCTCCGGCGTGGTAAACGAGTTAAATGGATATCTGGTCATGAAAGACTTTCCTTCCAGTAAAATCAAAACCGGTAGCGACCCGCGCACACTATCGGATTATGTCACCCTGCGCGATGAACTGAGTAAGCTGATGCATCCTGCGCGCCCGGATGTGAACTGGCGTTATGCTGAAAAACTTTGCCTTTCGCTGTTTGAGCAAAATGGTGTGGAGCTGCAAACGGCAGCCTGGTACACGCTGGCCCGCGCGCAGCTGGCCGGAGTGTTCGGTCTGAATGAAGGATTATCCATCCTGGAGACCCTGATAAGCCATCAATGGGGCGTGCTCTGGCCGCAGCCGGTACATGCCCGCATGGAAATTCTAAGCAGTCTGAGTCAGCGGCTACAGCAACTGATGCGTATGCTCCCCCTGAATTACAGCGATCTTAGCCAACTTTATCGGGCGGAACAGCACCTTGCTCGCTTGGGGGCAGTATTACAGCGCCTGGAGCTTAAACATCTCAGTCAGCTCGATACCCTACGTACCGTTATGCACAACAATGCCGTCAGACTGGAAAACAGCGATGACGCAACCCGCACCGCTCCGACTATTCAATCAGGTATCACGTTGCCTGCTACGGTGATGAATGATGCAGTGGCATCCACCGGGGCTCTTTCCGGTAGTCCGGCAGAGGAGAATAGTGCAGCGGACAGCGCAGAGAAATGGGTATATGTTGCGCAGCCGGAACAACAGCCGAACGTAGAAGTTTTGAGGGCGACACAAGCACCGGAAAAAAAGTGGAAATTCTTTACTGCTGGAATGATCACCATGCTGGTGATAAGTGCGGTAACGGTGTGGGGTTGGCATGTCTTACACCGAGCTGACCCGTTACAGGCTCAGTTTGCTGCATCCCTGGCGCCGTTACCCGCAATACTCACGCCTGAACAATTGGATATGTTGCGTCAGCAATCTCCGTTACCACACACTGTAATCGCACAAACAGAGCAGCAGCTTGCCCGGCTGGACAACCTTCCCCCTGGCTGGAGTATTGCCTACAGCCGGCAGCTTCTGGAACAGGCTCAGTCGTTGTGGCCGGAACAGGCTAAGCCTCTGGTACGACAGTGGCAGCGGCAGTTGAACGCTGCCAGCATACCGACAGAAAACCTGAATGGCTGGTATCAGGGAATGGCAACGCTACAAAAGCTGAGTGACAGGCTGAACGGGCTTGATGAACAGAAAGGTAAATACATGACCGTCAGTGAGCTGAAATCAGTGGTATTTTCCACCATGCAGTCCTTTAATCAATCGATACCGGCTGAAGAGCAACTGCGAGCATTGTCAGAAAAACCGGCTCAAGAACCTTTACCTGCCGCGGCTATGGCTCAACTGGAGATGCATCTGAAGCAACTGACTGTCCGTTATGCTGAAATAAAACTGAAAGCATCAAAATAAACAAATGTTAAGAACTATGAGCGTTGCTACTCTTTACCCGAATAGCCGTGTCCGGACAGGACCAAAGAAACGGTGGGAAAAGCGCGTTTTGTTGTGTCCAGAAAAGCGCGTTGTACCGCGGGCATAAAAAAGCCGCCCTGGATGGGGCGGCCGTGTCGTCGCTGAGGGGATTAGCGTACCAAGTGCAGGAAGTGCAGATGCTTCTCGTACTGGTCAAGAATATCGTGAATGATCTGCTCTTGTGTCCAACCCATCACATCGTAATCCTGCCCACCTTCTTTCAGATGCACCTCACCGCGATAGTATTTATGTTCTTCGTCGCGTTCCTCATCGTTCAATCCGGCCAAGGCAAAGGCCGGTTGAATGTAAGCTCGCAGGCGAACCTCATAGACAAAGTTCAGATCTTCACCCAAATCAACTTCAAAACGGATACGGTCGTCCTGCGAATCATCAATCGAGGACGTGGTGTTTTGTTTAGCTAATTCGGCCTCCACCAACATCATGGCTGGCTGAACCACTTCACTGACAAAACGTTTTACCTGAGAACGTTTCGGGAAGTAGGCAATATTACGTAAGCGTCGCTGCCACGAGATTGGGTTACGTGCCGCAGTCGGTGCAATCGTGGTCATCACTTGGCTATCGCGTTTGTACGCATCGATACGCAAGGCTTTTAATAACCCGTAGATCGACACCAGCAAGATCATCGAGAACGGCAGGGCACTGGCAATGGTTACGGTTTGCAATGCGCTCAGCCCGCCGGCAATCAGTAATGCAATCGCGACGACTCCCATCATTGAGGCCCAGAAGATCCGCTGCCAGACCGGCGTTTTATCTGTGCCGCCGGAAGCTAATGTATCAACGACCATCGCTCCAGAATCCGCAGAAGTGACAAAGAACACCACGACCATTGCCATCGCGATAAACGACAGAATATTAGAGAACGGGAAGTGCTCCAGGAAGTTGAACAGCGCCAGAGCTACGTCGTTTTGTACCGTGTTGGCCAGATCGCGCGCGCCTTCGTTCATGATCAGATTGATGGCGCTGTTGCCGAAAACGGTCATCCAAAGCAGCGTAAAGCCCGCCGGAACGAACAGCACACCGGTGACAAACTCACGAATAGTACGTCCACGAGAAACGCGGGCTATGAACATACCCACGAATGGCGACCATGATAACCACCAGCCCCAATACAGCAGTGTCCAACCGCCCAACCAGTTGCTGGATTTTGGCTCGTAAGCATAGAGGTTAAAGGTTTTACTGACGATATCGGAAAGGTAGCCACCGGTATTTTCAACAAAGGATTTTAAAAGCAGTACGGTTGGCCCAAGCGCCGCGACCAAAACCAATAGCAATACGGCCAGACCGAGGTTCAGTTCGGACAGAATGCGGATCCCTTTGTCCAGACCAGACACTACCGACAGCGTTGCCAGCCCGGTAATCACCACGATCAGAATTACCTGTACCGTGGCGTTGATCGGCAAACCAAACAGGTGGTTGAGGCCGGCATTAACCTGTAATACGCCATAACCCAATGAGGTTGCGACGCCAAACACGGTACCGATCACCGCAAAAATATCTACCGCATGGCCAATCGGCCCATAAATGCGGTCGCCAATGATCGGATACAGTGCCGAACGTAGCGTCAGCGGCAAACCATGCCGATAGCTAAAGAACGCCAAAATCAACGCCACGATGGCATAAATCGCCCAGGCATGCAGGCCCCAGTGGAAGAAGGTTAGGCGCATTGCCTGTTTAGCCGCTTCCACTGTTTCCGGCGTCCCGGTTGGGGGCGAAAGGTAGTGCATCACCGGCTCGGCGACGCCAAAGAACATCAGGCCAATACCCATCCCGGCAGAAAATAGCATGGCGAACCATGAAACATAGCTAAAGTCTGGCTGGGCGTGATCCGGTCCAAGCTTGATATTGCCGTAACGCGATAAACCCAGATAAGTCACGCTTAACAGGATCAGTGCAACCGCCAGAATGTAAAACCAACTGGCGTTCGTGAATATACCCTGTTGTAGCGTTTTGAATTTACGATCGGCTAATTCAGGATAGAGGGCGGCAAATGCCACCAGGATGATGATTAATGCTGCAGAGATAAAAAATACCGGAGGATTGATATGGCTACGACGTGCCACAATTTCAGTGTCGTTTTGGCTCATAGAATACCTTCTAGCTAGTCCGTTAGGGAAATGGGGTTAATCCTTTAAAACAACGCCATAAAAAATGAGCAAACAACGTGCCCGTGAAATTTAACGCGATAAGTATATCGAAAAAACGACGAAATTGACATTTTTTGGTTTAAACGGCTATTTTGAACGCCTTTATTAGACGTTTTAGCTATATAAAAATAAAGTAATCAGGGCAGGTAATTCCCTCTTTTCGAAGGAAAAAATGCGTTAGCTGTATCAGTAATACCCGTATGCACATAAATACAGCATCAGGTTGGCAAATAGGGGGCATATTGGTAACACAACGGTGTTGTTAGCGCGTGGTAGAGCAGATCGTGATAGAAACGCCTATAACAGTGGTCAGAACCCAGGAGGATGTGCCGTTAACTATTGATCAGGGCAATGCAAAGGTTAGAATAGGGTTACGCGATTGTGTTTCGCGCTGTCATGGAGATCAAGATGAGTGGGTATCAAATAGCATTGTGGACGATGATCTTTCTGAAGTCGGGTGCATTTCTGGTGTTTGTTTGGTGGTGGATGTTCAAGCGTGCAACCAAGCCTTATGTCCGTCCGCAAGATGTTGTTATTGACGAGACACCGGATGATGACAATCTGACAATGGAAGAAGTGATGAAGAAACACGGAATTACGCGTGTGGAAAATCAAACCCACTAAGTATTCCTCGCCGTGTCCTGTCCACATCAGACAGAGCCTATCTCTACATGACTTGCAGCCACACCTGCAAGCCAGGAATCACTTCCCGGCTTGCACGTCTTTGGGTTAACGCCGTTTCCTTCCGATCAACCACACCATGATTAATAACGCCAATACCGCAATGCCGATAGCCGGAGCCATATAAGGCTGTAACCGGGCCAGCAAGGGTATTGGTCCGCCCTGTCGCAATACGGCAACGTCTACAGCGCTGACTTTAACCGCCGGGTTGCCATACTGTTGCAGGACATAATTGCTGATAGCGGCGATCTGCCGATCGTTTAGCGGATTAACATATGACTGCGGGCCAAAGTTCGGCATCAGCACGTGCTGGTCGCCGACCTTACGTTCTACGCCGAACAGTATGGCCGAGATCAGGTTGGCTGGGTTGCTGGCGCCAGTGGCAGTATTGTTGAACAGTGAAGGATAAGCCTGGTTTTTACTGCCGCTACCGTCCGCCTGATGGCAACTGGCGCAGTTGCCGCTGAACAATGCCGCGCCGTCGGTCAGGGTGTTATTTGCATTGGCTGGATGTAACCCGCGCAGTTGCGCTTCTACATTAAACGGCTTGCCGTAGCTATCAGCAGCCTGATGGTCGTTGGCGTCTCTGATTGGCGTCGTGCTTTTCAGGTAAACGGCAATGGCCGATAAATCCTCATCGGAGAAATATTGCAGGCTGTTTTCGATAGCCTCGGCCATACCGCCAGCCGCCTGGTTCTTGCCGGCGACCTGACCCGTTTTCAAATACTGAACCAATTGCTGCTCGTTCCAGCCGCCAATGCCGCTGATGGGATCAGACGTAATGTTCGGAGCATACCAACTGCCGACCATGCCGCCTGCCAGTGCCTGGCCACTGTCCTCCGCCATCAGCACGTTGCGTGGCGTATGGCAGGTATCGCAATGCCCTGGCCCATTGACCAGATAAGCCCCTCGATTCCATTGTTCACTCTTGCTGGCATCCGGTGCGAAACGGCCCTCTTTCAGGAACAACAGATTCCAAGCCGCCATGCTAAAACGCAGGTTGAATGGGAATGGCAGATCGGTCAGCGTATTTTTCTGATCGACAGGTTTCACGCCGTGCATAAAGTAAGCGTACAGCGCCTTGATGTCCGCATCGCTCAGTTTTGTATAAGAGGTGTAGGGCATTGCGGGATAGAGATGGGTGCCATCGGCACGAATCCCGTCCCTGACCGCATGCGCAAACTGCTCTTCGCTATAACTGCCGATGCCTTCAGCGTTTGAAGGGGTGATGTTGGTCGCGTAAATCACCCCCATAGGGGAACTGATGCCATAGCCGCCGGCATAAGGCGTACCTCCTCCCGGTTGAGTATGGCACGCCTGACAGTCCGAGGCGATGGCAAGGTGCTCACCTTTTTTGATTAGCGCAGCGCCGCTCAACGCGTTGTCATCCGCGGCTTGTGCGACGCCACCGCCAATAAGCAGCAGAGATAACAGTGTTAGTTTCAGCTGTTTTTTCATGCTTTCACCGCCAGCTTACGCGCAATGTCATCTGCGGCCTTGATGCCCAATGCCGCCATGGTCAGGGTACTGTTCACCACGCTGGCCGACGGAATGGCGCCACCGCCCGGCAACCAAAGGTTGGCATGGTCGTGAGCCCGGCAGTTGCCGTCTACTACCGAGTCTTTGGGGTTATTGCCCATAATGGTGCCACCCATAATATGGTTATTGGCATTCAAGCTGGTGGTGATGTTGAACTCTTCGGCGTCAAACAGCTGGCCTATATGCTCAAGCTGTTTATGTGCAGCCTCAGCGCCTTTGCGAACATAATCACCGACGTCGTAATGGATGTCTGGGCAAGGCAGACCATGAGCATCTGTACGGGTTTTACTCAATGTCAGGCGATTATTTGGATCTGGTAACGGTTCCAGACTAATGGAGAGATCGACGCCATAGGCGGCACGTCGGCGGATCTCAGCATCTAACTCTTTACCGACTAACCCTTTCGCCAAAGCCTGCTGTGTGGCAGGAACCACCCGGTTGATATTGTTGAGGATCATTTTATTGGCTGAGTAATCCTTGCGGAACTCGCCGTCACGTGGGCCAACCAAGCAGCTGCTTTGGGCGGGGCCACGCCCCAGCCAGAGCGGTTCTTTCGCCAGGAAAGTACAGTGGAAACCAGAGTGGTCCATCATATTGCGGCCAACCTGATCGGACGTGTTGGCAATGCCGTTCGGGTTGCGTTCGTTTGCCGCCATCAGCAGCAGGCGCGGTGTTTCTATACCGTTGCAGGCGAGTGCGAAAGCGTTGGCCGTGGCCTTGTGGGATTGTTTTTTGTTGTCCAGCCAATGGACGGCGGTAACCTGGTTCTGTTCATCAGTATCGATCTTGTATACCACGGCTTCTGCCAGTACCACGGCGCCTTTCATTTCAGCACGCTCAACGTGATGGATGCCGTTGTACATAGCACCTATCGGGCAAATAGGTTGGCAGTTGTTATTACCACAGCACGTCGGGCGGCCTTTCCACGGGTGGATGCTTCGCCCCTGTGGAATAGGAACTGAACGGTAACCGTGCGGGTTAACCACTTCAGCAAAACGGATATCGCCGTGAGCCCAGGGCACCATATCCATCGGATAAGGCTTACTGCGCTCAACCGGAGACTGTTGTTGCGGATCGTTGGGACCGGCGACGCCGATCTCTTCCTCAGCCCGGCAATAATAGGGTTCCAGCTCGTCATAAGAGATGGGCCAGTCGCGGCCAACGCCGTATAACGTTTTCATTTGAAAATCACTGGGCACGTGGCGCCAGCAAGAGGCGGCCCAATGCCAGGTGGTACCGCCGACGGTACGCAGATAACCCTGTTTGAAACTGCCGGCACTGGGGCCGCTCAGGGCTACATAGTTATTTTCCGGGAAATAAAGCGGTGCGGTGGCAAACTCTGATTGCGGGTATAACCCCTGGTAATCGGAGCCAGCGCGGTTATCAAAAGGCATATTGCGCCAGTTCTCAACAGCCTGGGCACGTTCTATACGCAGGCCAGCTTCCAGTACCAGCACGGAAAAGCCTTGGCTGACCAATTGATCGGCCATCATGCCGCCGACAATACCGGAGCCTACGATCACGATATCAGCCGATGCATCGCCATCGGCGGTAAATACAGGTTTTTTCATTAAAAAGCTCTCAGATCACAGGGGAACATTGACGGCAGGCGGAGTAGCGGTCCACCACAGCGGCCCATTGCCACAATAGGTAGGAACGATCAGGGCATCGCTGGCGGGGCGATACATCAACGCGTCTTTATAGGCGATCAGTTCTGCCGTTTGCCCGTGGCCGACGGTACCGGTGTACCATGCGGTGATGATTACCGTGAGCACGTCTTGCAGGCCAGCCTGTGTCGCTTGCTGTTGCAACTGTTTTGCACTTTGGCCTGTGTGCAGCAAGCCGCTGATCTGCTCAATCTGCGAGCTAAACTGGGCATCCCGGTTATGCAGCGCGGTAAAAATACGCGCCGACATTCCCTGATCGATATCCTCATGTTCAGTTAATGTCTGAGAAATTTTGAAGAAGCGAGCAAACTGCAACGGATTGGCCGCGGCGGTATGTTGTTCCGCTTGACTGAGGAAAGGATAGCTAAGCAGGGACGTTGCCAGCAGGGTTGAGGCCAGTCCCAACAGGACTTCTCGTCGACTGAAACCGGTTCCATTTTTGGCCGGTAATCCACCATCGTCCGATAACAAGTTTTCCATGTGTTTTTCTCACAGCAGGTGTTAGTGCCGAATAAGGCAAAGGGAAGCGGGTAAAGAGTGATAAAAAATAATCAACAATGGAATAACTCCATTATTTATAGTTTTGCGTCTAATAGTTTTGGAGAATATTAACTTGGCGATAACCTTTCGGCAATAAACTTGCTCAGGTGTCATGACAAAACAGCACGTAAAGAACAAAAAAAGCAGGGGCAACGCCACGTTAGGTTGGGAGAGGGCAATATAACTACGGTTATTGAGGGGTAAACAATCAGCGCATTGAGCGACATTGGCCGCGCGATCTCAGAGCAAAATAGAAAACTAATAAAGCTTATTTATATTTTCTCTGCCGTTATTATTTTTTAATCCAAACAAATAAAAAACCCGCCGCAGCGGGTTTCCGGTGAATAGGTTAACTTTTGCAGCCCATCAGTTCCGGCAGAACACCCGGTTTGGCCTTGAGTGAAGCCTGCACATCATCCGGCAGACCCGCCCAGATAATTAACCCAGTGCGCTTTTCGATTTCATTCACTGTCACGCGGTACTGGCAGAAGTCGGCATTCTTCGGGGTGTTTTGATCAAACAGAAACGCGGCATAGTGGTTCACTTCCGGGCTGTTGTTGATGAAGATCACCTTCCAATAAGCACTCGGAATCGTATGTGCTTTTTGAGTACCCGGCAATTTGCCCATATCACGCTCGTACAGTGGGCCAGTTACGGTATACACCGAGCTGATGTCTGCTCGATCAATCAGTTTTCGTTCCTGATCTTCCAATCGCGCCCAAGACCCTTGGTTCAGATCGGCCATTTGTGGCGTGATGTTGGAAAGGTAGTTCAAGGATTCCCAGTCTGACACACCCGCCAATGACGCCAGCGGTGCCTGATGCCCACGATCCACCTTCAGCGCTGCATTGGCGCCGGTATAGTCTGCCGGCACCAGCGTATCAGCCGGATTCAGCGCCGGATCGGCCTTCCAGTTGCGTGTCTTGCCACTGGCAGGCGTGTCCTTGGTAATGTGATAAGCCACCCAGTTGGCGAATTTGGTGGTGCTATTGTTATTCAACGTATAAGCATGACGAACGATTGACAGGTTACTGCTGCCGCCCGTTGGGCAACCGACCGCACAGTTGTCGATAGACTCCAGCGTGTCTGCGGAGGCCTGGGCGGTAAATAGCAGTGCGGCGATAGCGAACATCTTGTTAAAGCGCATATTCATATCCTCAATAAGTAAAATAATACTGTATGCATATACAGTAAAGTTAACTTATCTCAATGAAACGAATACAACAATGAAACACATTCACATTACGAATGTGTCATCGTTGGTACAGCACAGTGGGTAATTAATCAAGAGACTGGGCTGACAGCGCCGTAAAAGTATTAAAAACGCCAAAAGGCGCGCGAGCAGAGGATCAGCATAGGGTAGATCTCAAGACGCCCAAGCAGCATCGCCGCGCACATCAACCATTTTGCAGCGTTGCTGAGCGTGCCAAAACCGGCGGCTGTTTCCCCGAATCCCAGGCCCATATTATTGATACAGGCGGCGACGGTCGCAAAAGAGGTGACCAGGTCATAACCCATCAGGTTCAGCAACCAGACGAAGAAACAGCTGAAAAACACGTAGAGAAAAAAGAAGCTCCAGACAGAACGCAACACGCGATCCTGAATGGGGGCGTTGCCGACCTTGATCGTGAAAACGGCGTTAGGGTGCACCAGTTGGTTAATCTCATGCCGGCTCTGTTTGTACATAATCAGAAAACGCAGCGCTTTGATGCCACCGCAGGTTGAACCGACGCAGCCACCGAAAAAGCTCGCTGCCAGAAGGAGCATGATCGTGTGGGAGGGCATTTTGGCATAGTCGGCGGTGGCCAAACCATTATCGGTCATCATCGAACTGGTGAGGAAAAAACCGTGAACGAAAGCATCCTTGCCACCGTACATCCCCGAACGGTAAAGCTCGAAACAGACAATCGCCACGATGATCGACAGTACCAACAGGAAAAAACGCAGTTCCGGGTTTTTATACAGCGGTTTCAGGCTGCGGCGGCCCACGGCGACGAAATACAGCGTGAAATTTACTGCCGCCAAAATAGAAAAAATACCGCCGACCATTTCGACAGCCGAACTGTCGTAATAGCCCAGGCTCTCATTACGGGTGGAGAATCCCCCGAGTGAAACGGTGGAAATCCCATGGCAAAGGGCATCGAACCACGGCATACCGGCAAGACGAAATGCGACCGTACAGGCCAGCCCCAAGCCGAGATAGATAAGCCACAGATTTTTAGAGGTGTCGGCCAGGCGCGGGGTCAGACGTTCTTCTTTAAAAGGCCCAGGCATTTCCGATTGATAAAGCTTGGCACCCCCAATGCCCAACAACGGCAACACTGCGACGGCCAAGACAATGACGCCGAGACCACCGATAAAATTGAGTTGAGAGCGGTAGTAGAGGACGGATTTAGGTAAGCCAGAGACGTCATTAAGTACCGAGGCACCCGTGGTGGTAATACCGGAGACGCCTTCAAACATGGCATCTGTCAGGCTGATGTTTAACGTGTTATCCATCCACAATGGCAGGGCACTGACGACAGAGAACAGAAGCCAAAACATCACAATGATCAGAAAACCGTCTTGAGTGCGCAATTGTACCCTGGACTGTCGGGTACTGAACCAGCCCAGGCCGCCAAGTGAGCCGGCAATGACCAACGTATAGAAGAAGGAAAAGACGCTTTTTTCTTTATATAAAAGTGCCACCAGTAGAGGTGGGATCATCGACAGGCTGTAAAGAAAAACTAAAAAACTGCAAAGGTGAATAACGACCAGAATCTGCTTGTTCTTGACCATACTTGCGCCCGAGTTGCCTGTCGGCAATGCGTCAATTTATTCTTTAAGAATACAAAGAATAAGGCAGACGATATAAAAAAAACGTAAAAATTCATATCGCCTGAGAAGGTTGGCACGTTTTTTAACCGTGCTGGTGATTATTCCAACAGGTTATTTACAGTGCGACGCACGTATTGCGTCATTTGCGCCAGATCCTCGGGTGACACCGGGCCGCCGCCGGCACGTACCACTTGTTGTTCTATTTGAGCGATCTCTTGCTCGACTTTATTGGCAATCTGCACCTTGACGATTTTATCCACCGACGAGAGCAGGACTTTAAGTACCACTTTCAGTGCCACATTCTCGCAGAACGAATCGTAGTGATGGATCGCAGGCGGCGCCGCAGGGGGTTCGGGTGCGCGCGGGGCCATAGCCTTAAAACTGTCTACATTTTCAATAATAAGATCCATGTCTCTTATTAGTTCATCAAAATCTTTAGACACTGACTTATTTCCCTTCGCTATGCGCAAAAACAGAACGCCCGTCATCAGGGCAAATGCCGATGCTTGACGGGCAGAACGAATTTCGACCGTGACGTTCAGGTAGTGAATGGCAGGCTGAGCGGCATTTTAACCTTGCTGCGGGTTGGCAACAAGATGGGGCCGAACGAATCAACGGCCCCGTCAGGCAGGTAACGGCAGGTTATCGCTTAACTTTTCAGCTTGGTGGTGATTTTCGTCACGTGTTCACCCTGGTAGCGGGCGATAGTCAGCTCTTCTTGGCTAGGTTGGCGTGATCCGTCGGCACCGGCAATGGTTGTTGCACCGTAAGGCGTGCCGCCGCGCGTATGGGAAACGTCAAACAGTTCTGGGGTGGCGTAGCCGATGGGTACAATAATAAAACCGTGGTGCGCCAACGTGGTCCAGGTGGAGGTGATCGTGTGCTCCTGGCCGCCGCCTGTTCCGGTAGAGGAAAAGACGCTACCTACCTTGCCATATAGCGCGCCAGAAGCCCACAGCCCGCCCGTCTGATCGAGGAAGGTGCGCATCTGCCCAGCCATGTTGCCAAAGCGCGTCGGCGTGCCGAAGATAATACCATCGTAATCGGCCAGTTCCTGTGGCGTAGCGATAGGGGCTTTTTGATTTTGCTTACCGCCCGCTTTGGCAAAGGCGTCTGCCGGGATGGTTTCCGGAACGCGTTTGAGTGTGACTTCAGCACCACTGACTCTGCGGGCGCCTTCTGCAACCGCCTCTGCCAGGGTTTCAATATGTCCGTACATTGAGTAATACAGAACCAAAATTTTCGCCATGTTCCTTGCTCCGTTCGGGGGGATTGAAAGATATGCCCCCTAAGCATAGGAGTGAATGCGGAACTTATCCTTACGGCGTTATTTTATCCCTGCCACTGCCAGCAGTGCACCAAAGGTGATCAGCAAACCACCAAACACCCTGTCGATGCCTTTACGCAGCCGCAGGAGGCGCGCATTGATACCGGGCGCGGAAAACAGCAGGGCGACGGCACCGAACCAGAGGATATGAGCAAGTGCAATGAATAATCCGTAACCTATTTGCACACTCAATGGCGTCTGTGGGTTAACCACTTGCATAAACAGGCTGACGATAAAAATGGTGGTTTTGGGGTTTAGCACGTTAGTTAAAAAGCCGGTTTTCAGCGCGGCGAAGTCGCTAACGGCGGTCGGCGTGGCCGAAGAGTCTACCGTATTGGTGCCGGCGTGGCGCAGCATACTGACGCCAAGGTAGATCAGGTAGGCGGCACCCACCGCTTTCAACAGCGTGAACAGCCACAATGATTGTTGGATCAATACACCCACCCCAATCAGGGTATAGCTGACGTGGATAAGCACACCAGCGCCAATGCCGCAGGCAGTCAGCACGCCGGCACGGCGGGAAAGCAGCAGGCTATTGCGTGACACCATAGCGAAATCGGGCCCCGGGCTGATGACGGCGAGTAAAGTGATGGTGACGACAGCGATGAGTTCGGTCATAGTTATCCTGTAGGAAAATCAGAAGAGAGTGGCTGATTTATAAAAGGAATGGCCGACGGTGACAAACGATGAAAACTGACGATATCGGTGAGAAAAACTCACGCAAGATTAACCGACCGCTGTCGCTGGGGGGCTTGCGTTGTTTTGAGGCGGCAGCAAGGTTGGAAAGTTTCACTCAGGCGGCAAACAGCCTGAGCCTGACGCACGGCGCGGTCAGCCGTGCGGTCAGGGCGCTGGAAGATGAGCTCGGCGTTGCGCTGTTCGAACGCCGCCATCGGCGGGTACATCTCACTGATGGCGGAAGAATGCTGTTGCAAGCATCACAACAGGCGTTCGGCATTCTGGAACATACGGCACAAACACTGCGACAGCAGGCGCAGGATGCCCCGCTGGTCTTGTCGTGTGAGCCGACGCTGTTGATGCGTTGGCTGATACCGCGTTTGCCTGCTTTTCAGTTAGCACACCCTGATATCAACCTGCAGCTGGTTGCGGGGGGCGGGCCGTTTTCGTTTCAAGACGGTATTAGCGCCGCTATCCGTCGTAACGATTTTGACTGGGGCGATAAACTGCACAGCGTGGCGCTGTTCGATGAACGGGTCGGGCCGGTGTGCAAGCCTGAAATGGTGCAACGTTTTATTGCTGTTAATGCTGGCCAGTCCACCCTGAGTCATGATGCCGTATTGCTGCATTCCGCTACGCGTCCCGATGCCTGGCAACAGTGGGCGCAGTTCCAGGGTATGGCACTTGATGGGCGAGCCGACCAGCGCTTTGATCACTTTTACTTCAGTTTGCAGGCGGCGGTGGCGGGGATAGGTGTTGCTATCGGCCCATGGCAGCAGGTGCGGGATGACGTTGCTTCCGGGTTGTTGAGTGCGCCTTTTGGCTTCATGCCGGATGGTAGCGGCTACTGCTTGCTGACGCCGCAGGAAATCCAGCCGGACAGTGCTCTGGCCCGGCTGGCCGAGTGGCTGCAGTTTACGGCATACGTCTGAGTTTTTGTGCCAGGCGTTGCTGCTGCCAGCGGCTGATGACGTCACGTAGCAGTAAGGTCCGCATAGCCCGCATGAGGATCGCGAAGCTCATACCGCCGATGGCCCACAGCGACCAAAGATATTGCGGATGAGTAAACCAGTTGATGGCAAACAGCATCAGGCCGATAAGGGCAAAACGTACCGCCATGCTCAGCAACTTGGCTTCCGCTTCAACCTGTCGACGAAGCGTTTGTTCGGCCTCACCCGTGTTTTCATCTTGTGCGGGTATCGGCTGATAGAGGTCGCTGACCTGTACTCCCAATACGGCGGCAATTGCGGTCAGGGTTTCCAGGCTGGCTTGCTCGCCATTTTCAATACGTTGTACGGTGCGGGTACTGAGGCCGGCGATAGTGGCCAATTGTTCCTGTGACCAGCCTTTGTCCAGCCGTAGTTGCCTGATGCGGTAGGTTTGCATTGCGTTCTCCAACGTGAGTCATCACTAAGGCAAAGTGTAGGGGCAGACATTGCCGATCGCCACGACAGCAACATGACATATGCACGACAGACAGGTGACAGCGCAGGGAAAACGCGGGCTGCCGTGGTGATCAGAAGGTGACGTTGCGAATAAAACGTAACGGGTGATTTGTCCGGTTAGCGTAAGCATAGTGCTGATCGCTGTTGAATACCTGGGTTTGTCCGGCATCCAGAATCAATGTTTGCTGTTCCAAGACCAACGTCAGGCTGCCGGCGATCACGTAGATAATTTCGCTCCAGCCTTCAGCATCGGGCACGGAGTCATAGTGTTCGCCCGGCATCAATGTCCATTCCCACAGTTCAACCCGTTGGCGCGCAGGCACGCTGGCGGAGAACAGCGCCTGGCTTTCTGGTTGCTGCCCTTGCCAGGCCAACTCACCCACCAGGTGGCTACCGCGTGCTTCGGGCGCTTGGATCAGATCGGTGAAGGCGATATTCAGTGCGTCGGCGAGCTTGTCCAGTACCGCCAGACTAACGTTGCGGTCACCGGCTTCAATACCCGCCAGCATGCGGCGGCTGACACAGGATCTTTCTGCCAACGCGACTTGGCTTAGTCCCGCCTGTTGGCGATAGCTGCGCAGATTGCTGCTCAGATATTGCAGCACCTTGGGCGCTTCATGTTTACCGCTGTTCTCTGCATTGCTCATCCGCGGGCTTTACCTCATACTGGCAGGATCTGTGCATTATATTGCACCCAGCAGGAAGGGCAAGCCGGTGTCTGCAGTAAAAAAATCCTTTATTTCCACCTTTATACCCACGATAAAGCGGCAGGAAGCGGTGTTGATTTTTATCACCATGATCTGGGGCGGAACCTTCCTGGCGGTACATTACGCGATGAAGTTCAGCGGCCCGTTCTTTTTCGTGGGCTTGCGATTTGCCGCTGCCACCTTGGTGCTGATGCTGTTCTCCTTTCGCACGTTGCGTGGGCTGACCTGGTATGAATTAAAAGCGGGCGTGTTTATCGGTATTGCCATTATGTTCGGTTACGGCCTGCAAACCGTGGGGTTGCAAACCATATCCAGCAGTCAGTCGGCGTTTATTACCGCTATGTATGTGCCGATGGTACCGCTGTTGCAGTGGCTCGTGCTGGGGCGTTTCCCCGGCGTGATGGCGTGGGTCGGCGTGTTGTTGGCATTCACCGGCTTGATGCTGCTGGCGGCACCGAGCAGTACCGACATGACGCTCAGTGTGGGTGAGCTACTGACCTTGATAGGTACGTTGGGCATGGCTGCCGAGATCATTTTGATTGGTGCCTATGCCGGCAAGGTGAATGTTAAACGGGTAACGGTGGTGCAATTGGCGACAGCCTCGGTGGCGGCGTTTTTGATGATGGTGCCGACCGGCGAGTCCGTGCCGCCGTACTCCCATTATTTGCTCTACAGCGCGATAGGACTGGGGCTTGCCAGCGCCATCATTCAGCTAACGATGAACTGGGCGCAGCGCAGTGTTTCACCGACACGTGCCACGGTTATCTATGCGGGCGAGCCGGTGTGGGCCGGGCTGGTTGGGCGCCTTGCCGGTGAGCGCCTGCCCGGGATCGCGTTGTTAGGTTGTGCGTTAATCGTATTAGGGGTGTTGGTCAGCGAACTGCGCATACGCCGCAAAGGAAAAGCGGCGGCGCTTGCTGAATAAGGCCCGGTTGCCGGGCCATTGCGAGGCATTAACGCAGGGGGCTGTCCGCCAGTGGCAATGTTTTCCGCTTGCGCAACAGCGCGTTGAGGATAATGGCACCGAATGTGGCGGTGCCGATACCCCCCATAGTGAAGTTGCCAATGGTCAAGGCAAAATCCCCGGCGCCCAGCACCAACGTAACCGCCACCATAATCAGGTTGCCGTTATCACCAAGATCTACATGGTTCTGCACCCAGATACGTGCGCCGGCGACGGCAATTAAACCGAACACCACGACGGATGCGCCACCCAGCACGGGACCGGGAATCGTGTGAATCAGCGCCCCGAACTTCGGTGAAAAGCCCAACAGGATAGCTACGATAGCCGCCGCAACGAATATCAGCGTAGAGTAAACTTTGGTCACGGCCATTACGCCGATATTTTCAGCATAGGTGGTCACCCCGGTACCGCCCACCGAGCCAGATAGCAGTGTGGCCAGCCCGTCACCGACGAAGGCGCGGCCGATGTAAGGATCGAGATCCCGGCCGGTCATTCCCGCCACGGCTTTCACATGCCCGAGATTTTCTGCCACTAAAATAATCGCTACCGGGGCGATCAGCAGCATAGCGTGCAGGTTAAATACTGGCGTGGTGAACTGTGGCAACCCAAACCAAGCGGCGTGGTTCAGTGCGCTGTAATCCACCGGTTTGCCAAGACCAAAACCGTTGGTTGCCACCACGTAGATCAGATAGGCGACGATTAACCCCACCAGAAGCAATAGCCTCTGCATCAACCCGCGGGTAAATACGGCTACCGAGCCAATACAGAGAATGGTGACCACCGCCATCCAACTGTCAAAATGGGAGGCCGAAACGCTGCGTACGGCGATAGGTGCCAGGTTAAGCCCAATCGCCATGACCACGGCACCTGTCACCACCGGCGGCATCAGACGCTCTATCCAGCGTGTTCCAACGCTCATCACCACAAAGCCGATGAACAGATACACCAGGCCGCAAGCGATGATACCGCCGAGTGCCAGCGCAATATTGGGGTTGGCCCCTTGGCCGCTGTAACCTGTCAGGGTGATGACCAACCCGACAAAAGCCGCACTGGAGCCGAGGTAGCTCGGTACCCGTCCACCTACCACCAGAAAAAACAGCAGCGTGCCGATACCGGACATTAAAATCGCCAGATTTGCATCAAAGCCCATCAGGAGTGGCATCAGAACGGTGGCACCAAACATCGCCACCGCATGCTGTAAACCCATCACCAGCGTCTGCGCAAGCGGTAACCGTTCATCGGGTGCGACGATTGCACCGTCCAGACTGCCTTGTTTCACGCGCCATAGAGGAAACCAGGTATTCGCCATCGTTATCTCCAAAATTGTGTGGGGCAGATTTGCAGTGTGGGTGAGCCTGCTTCAGGCTGTTATTCGCCAGTCACTGTTTCAGTAAAGCGTGATAACGCCGATCGAAGTAGGCCAGGCCGTGGCCGTCGTCATTACGGGTTAGCGCCACGACCTGGCAGAACAGAATGTCGTGGGTGCCGACACTGACCAGTTGGCTAATCTGGCAGTCGAAAGATACGATGGCACCGTGCAGAATCGGGGCGCCGGTTACCCGCGTAGACCAGCGTGCCGCAGAGAATCGCAGGTCCATCGGTGTTTTACCGCCGAACAAATTTGACAGCGACTCGTGTTCTGCTGCCAGTGTATTGACGCACAGCGTTTGGTTCTGTTTGAACACCGAATAGACCGATGCCGATCGGTTCAAGCACACCAACAGCGTGGGCGGTGTGTCGGTGACACTGCATACCGCGGAGGCGGTAAAACCGGCACGGCCTCCGGGGCCGTCAGTAGTAATAATATTCACCGCCGATCCCAGGCGTGCCATGGCATCGCGGAAGTCTTGTTTTTCTACGCACCGCGGTTGTAACGGTGCATCGGCAAGCAGCATGTGGCTTTGCATGAGGTTCCTCCAGGTCTAGAGTACGAAGCTGGTTTTGGCGTTCGGCGCTTTCAGCAACCAGTCCAGCAGGATGCGATTAAAGTTCTCGGTGTCGGTCACGCTCATGGCATGGCCGCCGTATCCCATTTCTACGAGTTCGCCATTCGGCAGGCTTTGAGCCAACTGATGCGAGCAGCGATAGGGCACCAGCAGGTCGTCACGGGAACACAACGCAAGAGTCGGCGTGGTGATGTCCGCCAGGTACGGCCGTAAATCCGTGTTCATCAATGCCTTCAGGCGGCGCAACAGGTTCTCCGTGCCCTGAAAATGTGCGGTCTGATGCCGCAGTTCTTCATCCAGCAGGGCCTCATGCTGTGACAGCCAGTCGGCGGGAAACAGGAAGAGAGGTTGGGCACGCACGTAGGCCTCTACACCGCTGTTGAGTAACAGGTCCTGACGGACGTTAAAGCAGCGCCGGGTCTGGCTGTCCAGCGTCGACCAGCCGTTGACCACCACCAGTTTTTCGACCAACTGCGGGTGGGTAAGTGCTAATTGCAGGCCAATCATGCCGCCAAGCGCATGGCCGACGAAACAACAGCGTTCGATGCTGAGGGTGCGCAGCAACTGCGCGACTTCATCGGCCATGTCGGCCATGCTGTAACCTTCCGGTACCTTTCCTCGACTGCTGGCGGTGCCGAAGTGGTCGTAAACCATCACCTGGAAATGCTGGCTCAGCATGTCAATCTGTGGATGCCAGAAGCTGCCTGCACCGCCCAGCCCGGCGGAAAGGACCAGCGTTGGGGCCAGTGGCGTGCCTTTGCCTAAAATTTCAAAGTACATGCTCGCTCCTCTGCGGGTAATGGTTCAACGGCCGATATGGGCGACGGTGGCGATCTCAATCAGTGCGTCCGGCTTCACGAGTCCGCACTGAATGCAGTAGCGAGCCGGTTTGTCACCGGGGAAGTACTCGGCATACACCTGATTGATGGCGGCATAGTTTTGCCAGTCGGTGAGGAATATCGAGTTAAAGGTCACATCGTCCATAGTGCCACCGGCGGTTTCGATCACGGTCTTAATGGTCTCCAGCACGTGCCGGGTTTGCCCCGCGGCATCACCGACATGCACCACGTTATTTTCTTTATCGAACGCCAGCGTCCCTGAGACGTAAACCACGCCGTCAGCCAGTGTACCGGGGACAAACGGCGCGAGTGGCTTGCCGGTGCCCGGCGGTGTAATGATTGTTTTTGGCATTGTCGTGCTCCTGGTGAATGATGTTGTTCGCCTTGAGGCAGGCAAAACTCATGCCGTTTGGCTGAGCGGGGTGGAAAGTGCATCACAGAAGCTGTCGACGTCCGATACCCAACCGAAGAAGGTCTCGATGTTGTACAACGCGGCTTGCTGAGCAAATAGTGGCCCGGCTTGGTGAGTGGCGTCGGCGAGCACAATGCCGAAGTACTCGAGGAAAAAGCCGTCGCGCAGCGTAGATTCCACACAGACGTTGGTAGCGATGCCGGTAAACACCAAATGATGAATGCCATATGAGCGCAGCAGGCTGTCGAGCTGCGTATTGAAGAAGCCGCTGTAACGGGGTTTCGGGATCACAATATCGCCTGGCTGGGGTTGCAGTTCATCCACCAGATCGTAATCCCAGTCGCCCTTCGCCAACAGCTTACCCATCAGTTCTGGGCGTTTGCGCATGGTCTTCAGTGCGTTGGATTTATGCCAGTTTGGCGACCCCTGACCGCCAGCTTCGACATACTGGTTGTCCCAGCCGTTTTGGAAGAAGATCACTTTGACGCCTGCGGCGCGTGCGCTGCTGATCGCACGTTTGATGTTGGCGATCACCGGGGCGGTGGCAGAGACATCAAAACCGGCGAGGTCCAGATAACCGCCTGGCGAGGCGTAGGCATTTTGCATATCAACCACGATCAACGCCGTTTCCTGCGGCGCAAAGGCGATGGCCTCCGGGCGGGCGGGCAGGGTTACTGTGTCCCCAGCCTGTGGTATCTGACGGCGTACTACGGGTTGGCTCTCGACAATTTTCATCATGCCACCTCACGGTTTGTGGCGGTTTGTGGGCAAACGTCGGCGCGGCTTTTCATCAGCGGCTGGATCCGCTCGCCGAAGTCTTCCACCCCTTTGATGAAGTCATCGAAGGTCAGCAGCACGCCTTCGGTACCGGGTACGGTAGCGATGTCATCCATCATGCGTGCTACGTTGGCGTAGGAACCGACCAGCGTACCCATATTGATGTTAACGGCAGAGGTCGGGTCCGCCATTTGGCGCACGTTAGTGTCGGCCCCGGAGGTGGTGTCTTTGCCGCTTTGCTCGGTCAGCCAGGCCAGGGCCTCGGTATCGGCTCCTGCTTTATAGCTTTCCCATTTGGCTCGGGCGGCCTCGTCGGTTTCATCGGCAATAATCATAAACAGCACGTAGCAGGCCACGTTGCGACCTTCGCTGTCGGCGGCGATTTTCAAGCGTGCCGCGGTCGGCGCAAAGGAGGTGGGCGTGTTGACGCCCTTGCCAAAGCAGAAGTTGTAATCGGCATATTTGGCTGAGAAGGCCATGCCTGCATCGCTTTGTCCGGCGCAGATCACCTTGATGTCCGCCTGCGGCTGCGGGCTGACGCGGCAGTCGTCCATTTGGAAGAACTCACCTTTGAAGTCGGATTTACCGGTCCCCCACAGGTCGCGCAGCACATTGACGTACTCCGCCAGATAATCGTAGCGACGGCCAAAGTAATCGTCGCCCGGCCACATGCCCATTTGCTCGTATTCCGGTTTTTGCCACCCGGTCACCACATTAATTCCAAAGCGCCCGTTTGAGATGGAATCAATGGTGGAGGCCATACGGGCGACGATCGCGGGTGGCATGGTCAGGGTAGCGGCTGTCGCGTAGATCTTGATGCGAGAGGTGACGGCGGCCAACCCGGCCATCAGTGTGAAAGACTCCAGATTGTGATCCCAAAACTCGGTTTTGCCGCCGAAGCCGCGCAGTTTTATCATCGACAAGGCGAAATCGAAGTTGTAGTGCTCGGCCTTCTGCACGATGGTTTTATTGAGTTCAAACGTGGGTTTGTACTGTGGTGCATTGCTGGAAATCAGCCAGCCGTTGTTGCCGATCGGAATAAATACGCCAATTTTCATTTGAACACCTCGGGTCTGCGAATAGGGCGGTACGCACGTTGCCTGAATAGGTTCCTTCGGGCTGCGTGGGATACGACGGTTATTGCAAACGCAGTGCCAGTTTTAAAAATGTCTTGTTTATCAATGTTTTGTTTTTAAAACGAAGTTGCCTGGTTGAGCAAATGGTCTAAAACAGACCATTTGGTAAAAATGGAGTGCACAAAAAATAGGCGCAGCTGCCCGTTAAAGGTGCAAAAAATCACTCGGAAGGGGTAGTCGGCAAAGGCGTAGGTTTCATTGGGTGGCTTTGTTATGCTGGCTTGAATCAGCTTGCTTTAAGGAGCCGTAGTGAAGCCACAAGCCGCTAAATCGCCCACGCGCCGCTCACGTGCGGTGGCCGCAAAGCGCAGCACCATTATGGATGCTGCGCTGGAGTTTTTCTCACTGTACGGCATTCACGGTACTAGCCTGGACCAGGTGGCGGAGCGTGCCGATGTATCTAAAACCAACTTGTTGTATTACTTCCCTTCTAAAGAAGAGCTGTATGTGGCGGTGTTGAAAGGCATTCTTGAGGTATGGCTGGCGCCGTTGAAGGCGTTACGGGCCGATCAGGAACCGCTGCAGGCTATTGGCGAATATATCCGATTGAAACTTGAAGTGTCCCGCCATCATCCGCAGGCGTCACGGCTTTTTTGCCTGGAGATGATCCAAGGGGCGCCGCTGCTAAAACAGGAACTGCAAGGGGGGCTGAAGGCGCTGGTGGACGAGAAGTCTGCCATGATTGAGCGCTGGATTGCCGAGGGTCATATCGCGACGGTAGATCCACACCACCTGATCTTCATGCTGTGGGCAACCACCCAACACTATGCCGATTTTTGGGTACAGGTAGAAGCCGTGACCGGCAAGACCTTAGAGGATGAGGCATTTTTTCTACAGACGGTGGAAAACGTGCAGAGAGTGATTATCGATGGGATCCGGCCGCGCTAAGCGCCAGCGGAGGGGTGTCAGGGGGACAGTGAACCGTCCCCCTGGAGAGGGTTAAGCCACTTTTTTCTTGCGCAAGAACACGTAGGACAGACCGAGCACCACGAACCACAGTGGCGTGACGATCAGCGCCTGACGGGTGTCATCACGCAGCGTCAGCAGTACCAGTACAAAGGCGAAGAACGCCATACACACCCAGCACATCAGTTTGCCGGCCGGCATCTTGTAGATCGATTTCTGGTGCAGCGCTGGGCGTTGCTTACGATAAACCAGATACGAACACAGAATAATGGTCCATACAAACATAAACAGGATCGCCGAAACCGTGGTAACCAGCGTGAATACCGTCATCACGTTCGGGATCAGGTAAATCAGCACCACGCCACCCAGCAGGCAGATACACGAGAAGGTCAGGCCGTTAGCCGGTACCGCTCTTTTGGACAAATTAGCAAACGACTTAGGTGCATCGCCTTCCTGCGCCAGACCGAACAACATGCGGCTGGTAGAGAACACCCCGCTGTTGGCGGAAGAGGCCGCGGAGGTCAAGACCACAAAGTTGATTACGCTGGCGGCCGCAGGCAGGCCAATCAGTACGAACAGCTCAACGAACGGGCTCTTGTCGGCAACCACTGAGCTCCATGGTGTGACCGACATAATCACGATCAGCGCGAACACGTAGAACATGATGATACGGATTGGAATTGAGTTGATGGCGCGTGGCAGCACTTTTTCAGGATCTTTGGTTTCAGCCGCAGTCGTCCCCACCAGTTCGATGCCGACAAAGGCGAATACCGCGATCTGGAACCCAGCGAAGAAGCCACTGATGCCTTTCGGGAACATGCCACCGTCATTCCACAGGTGCGAGAACGATGCGACGGTACCGGTAGGCGACTGGAATTGCATGGCGATCATGACAAGTCCGGCAACGATCAGCCCAACAATGGCGACGATTTTGATCATCGCAAACCAGAACTCCATCTCACCAAACATCTTCACCGTTGCCAGATTCAGGCCCAGCAACAGCAAGATGCACAGCAAAGAAGCGATCCACTGTGACAGTTCGGGGAACCAGAATTGCGCATAGGCGGTTATTGCCACGACGTCTGCAATACCGGTGACGACCCAGCAGAACCAGTAGGTCCAACCGGTGAAGAAACCAGCCCAAGGGCCGAGCAAATCGGCGGCGAAATCGCTGAAGGACTTGTATTCCAGATTGGAGAGCAGCAGCTCGCCCATGGCTCGCATCACGAAGAACAGCATAAAGCCGATAATCATGTACACGAAGATGATAGAAGGCCCGGCCAGACTGATGGTTTTGCCGGACCCCATAAACAGGCCTGTACCGATAGCGCCACCAATGGCAATCAGTTGAATATGTCGGTTAGTTAGGTTTCGCCGTAGATGATCTTCTGATTCTGGCGGTGCCTCAGCGGCTATTTTAGATTGATCTACCATCTTATGATGTCCTGTTTTACCTGTCATGAGTGAAATTGCGAGCTCTGAAGTGGCTCTTTTTTATACGATTATCCGGTTTTCCCGGCTTTAGTAAGGTAGTGCAATAACGCCACCTTTGTGCAACATGTTTACAACATTTATGCGAGGGATAAAAGTCGATTGTTCTTTACACTGCGGAGGCAAATCGGACGTCTTGGGGGCGGAAGATTACTCTGGCTAGTAGCAGATTAATAGCCCTAATGTGGCTTATCTCATTGATAAAACAAGAGGTTAAAAATATCGCATGAAAAAAACTAATGAGTGTAAGCGTTTGACATTCGGGGTGTGGAGGCGAATAATTTAACCCGTTGGGTCGTTAGCTCAGGTGGTAGAGCAGTTGACTCTTAATCAATTGGTCACAGGTTCGAACCCTGTACGACCCACCAACAAATCATGCAGTTAGCGTGTTTTCTTCCTTTCTGATTTTTCTTTGTGTGTCCTAATTGGGATACGCTTCGCAAAAATTGCATAAATCTAGCGTGAATATTCAGTTAAGTGATCTGGCGCAAGCCGGGTCTGTCTTCGCCCATTTCTATCGACTTCCTACCGCCGATTTCCTACAAAATTGATAATGAAACTTCTGATGGGATGAACCTGCCGGTTCGGCGTTCCGAGGGGCGCGAATTGGTTTGGTACGGGTTATACCCTGTCAATCAAGTGAATGTGTTCGCGGCTTTCATGGAATAGCCGTCGACAAAGAATACGGTAACAGTCTCGGTCGAATTCATCGGCCGGGAAACTGAGCTTTTCAGCTTCATGCAACGATGCCGCGGTACCGAGGTAGAACCAGTTACTGATTATATGGAAGGCCTTGAGTTGGCCTTGCCGTTCCTCGATGGCGATTCTCCCAGGGTATGGCCAGTGTCGTACCTGGGCTTGCTCCAGGGCACCGATCAGCCTGGTCTGATGGGCTTGTGGGGTTTCCTTCCCGCAGCATACGCCTGCGCACTTGCCTAATTGGTGGCGAAAACAGGGTTGACCGGGGCGGCCTTTTTCAATATCCAGATGTGTCAGGCAAAGTCGTTCCTGATCGGCAATATCGAGCAGAAAGTCGATGGCCGCCGTGCGCCGCAGAAACAGGCCGTATAAGTTTGGCGTTCGGGAAAAGTCCAGCGCATCGCTGTAAACGATACGCGTTTGGGAGTCTTGCACTTGTAACGCACAAAGCCGGCGAATTTTGCGCAGCCGCTTGTTGTAAAGTGGACTTTGTTGTTTAACCAAAGATGATTCAAGCAGTAGCGCACCAATCTCACCGACTGTCTCGATGCAGGTTATGCGACGGGTGGTGGCAAGTAATCGCGCTTCCCGCGGATTACGCAGGTGAGACTGAACACGGCGGCGAATATTGACGCTTTTGCCTATGTATAGCGGATGCGCGCAGTTGTCTCCGTGAAAGAAATAGACCCCACAGGTTTGCGGCAGATTGGCGACTTGTTCAGTCAGATGTTCAGGGTATTGATACATGGGCTATCAGGGACTCACCGTTTATGCAGACGTGGCGTATCACGCCAACGTTAATATTGTCTCATTATAAGCGTATCACCTGCTCAGGTTGTGCTAAGAATCATCCCGAAGCGTATGTGCTTAACTACGTGACCATCATCAATCATGCCGTTGACCTGTTCTGTAGTGACGACCACAAGAGGCAATAGCTTGCCGTCAGGCGTAAAGGGACGGTATCTGTCGCTGCGCTCATCACACTGAGATGCCTATTTTTGCTTTCAGACCCGTGCTTTATCTCGAAGTTGAGATTTGTTATCATTTGCACGAATTTTACCTATAGGGATATAGATATGCGTAAATCGCTACTCGTTGCTCTGGGCGTGATTGTGCTGTCAGGATGCGCGAACCAGAAAGATGATTATGAGTCGTTTAACAAGGTGTCTGCAGACCCGTCGAGCGGTAAAGAGTGGAAAGAGTTTGTCGCCCCTCTCTCAGTGAAAACGCAATCGCCGGGTGAGCGGGAAATGAAGCGCGCTATCCGCCAGAACTGAATGAGAATAAGCCCACCTGAGTGGGCTTTTGCTTTTTAGCCAGGCAATCATACGTCATAGCCAGTGAATTGGCGTCGTCTGCTATACCTTGGCCCATAAATCGGGCTGCCACAGGCTGTTTTAAAAGGAAGGGAATCGTGAGGAAAACACATTTAGGGTTTGACGTTAGCGTACCGGCATTAGTTTTCTTGATTGCCTCGCTGCTGTTGACGGGGTGCTCTAAGACCAGCGCGATTAAACCGGGGCCATCTGGAGACGAGGTCGATGCGCTTTTTGCTGGCTTGGAAGGTAAAGCAACGCCTGTACCTGGTGACGAGATCAATGCGTATCTCACGCAGATACGCGCGGCTATTCAAAGCCATTTCCACTTTGCCGATGCTTACGCCGGTAAGAAATGTTCTTTAAGAATTAAACTGGCTCCGGATGGAATGCTCATAGATGTTCAAGCCGAAGGCGGTGATCCCGCTCTTTGCCGCGCAGCGATAGTGGCAATCACAAATGCCAGCTTTCCCAAACCCCCTTCACCCGCTGTTTATCGTGTCGTTAAAAATGCCGCGTTGGAGTTTCGTCCCCAATAACCGGAATGGCGACAGGATTGTGGCAGCAAGGCGCTTTCCATCTCTTTGCCGTTCGACCATGTTTCCTTTAGCCGCAGCCGGTTTCTCTGATAGGGCATTAGTCCTGGGCGATGAGAGCCGCCGGGTATTACGGCACTTAAAATAGCTGCCCTACAGACATCAAGGCGACGGACCAAACCCCGGCAGACAGCGCACTGGCGCAATAGACCTGCTTGCGTGGCAAAGAGATCATACCGGCGACCAAAGGCACGGTGTAGCGCATCACAGCTAAAAAACGCGATACAAACAAGAGCGGGATCCCATTCTTTTGTAGCGCGGATTTCGCTTTGTGCACTGCACCGTGGTAACGGGCCGGCAGCCAGTTTCCGCTTCTACGATGTTGAAGCCATGCGCCGCAGTGGAAGGATAAAATGGAGCCGAGTAGGGCACCGAGGGTAATTGCCGCCCAGACGTGAGTGTCGGCCAGTACCGGTTTACCGGCGACAATACCCAGCATCAGCGTCACTGAGGCGGGCGGCAGTACCGAAGAAATAAAAATGACCGACTTACCCAAGGCAAACAGGAAAATGAGCAGCAACAGGAAGCCGGGTTCTGGGCCATATTTGGCGAGAGTGGCGCTTAATGCCTCCATGGAAGACCTTCATAAAATGTGCCTGAGGGTCAGTGTCCCATTAACCGCTTCAATATAAGCTAAATCGAATGGCTTCAACGCCCAGATTATCTACTGATCTGAGCATGGCTTCTGGTGTTGTTCGCGGCCCATCCTTTTAAGGCGAAGATCAACGCGGCGCACAGCAAAGAGAACATTGCCAACACGATCAAGCCTGCATGCGGGCTATTGAAACGCAGTTCCGCCTCAGTCCGTATTAACGGTGCCAGGAAGCTGAACAGTGCGCCCAACGTGGTGCAAAAACCGATGCCGGCCGCCAACGCCGGGCCTGAAAGTATTTGTGCAGGTAGGGTCCAGAATATCGGTTGCACCGCCAGAAAGCTGACGGCGCAAAAACACAGCGCAATAATGGCAAGAATCGGACCGGCATAGGAAGAGGCAACCAATCCCAGCGCGGCAATGAGCATGCAGCCGATGGCGATGGGTAAACGGCGAGCGGTTTTGCGATCGGCATACCGCGGGATGTAATAGACCCCAAATGCTGACACGGCCCAGGGGATTGCCGCTACCAGCGATGCTTTAAACCCAATATTGGTGCCCATCAGCGAGGCCACTTGCGAGGGCAGGAAAAACAACAGGCCGTACACGCCGACCTGAATGGTGCCGTAAATAAAAGCCAGGTGCCAAACCTTGGTATTCCTCAACGCATCCTTCACACTGCTGGTCTCGGTATTTTTTTGTTCCAGGGCTAACTGCGTCACCAACGCCTGCTTTTCTTCCGGAGTCAGATAGCGTGCTGTGGCTGGGCTATCGTCAAGATAGAAATAGGCGAAGATCCCTAGGCCAACGGCCGGCAAACCTTCCAAGACAAACATCCAGAACCAGCCTGGCTGCCCGAGTACGCCATGCATTTCAAGCAACGCGCCAGAAATCGGTGAGCCCAGGGTCAAGGCGGCGGGAACCCCGAGCACAAAGATACCTATCACTGAGGCTCGGATCTTGTTGGGGAAATAAATGGAAGCGAGCAAAAGGATCCCGGGGTAGAAGCCCGCCTCGGCCAGCCCCAGCAGGAAGCGTAGGGCGATAAATTGGTATTCGTTGCTGACGAAACCCGTGCAGGCTGACAGGCCCCCCCATACCGCCGTGGTGGCGCTGAGCCAAACTTTCGCTCCCAGCCTATTCATCAGCAGGTTGGCTGGAATACCGAAGATGGCGTAAGCCGCGAAGAATATCCCTGCACCCAGTGCGAAGGCGGATTGTGACAAGGCGATATCAACCGACATCGCGTCTTTGGCAAAGCCCACGTTCACGCGATCGATAAAGGCGACAAAATACAAAGAGAACATCAGGGGGATCAATCTGCGCCAGGTCTTCTTGATGGCTGAGTTGAGCGCGGGGCTGGTGTAGGTCGTATTGTTCACTGGGTTAAACCTCTCAAACAGGTTGAACGACGGAGAGCGACGCAAGACCGGCAGCTTTCTTGCCTCTATTGCCACTGCGGGAGCATTCACTGTCGGTATTCAGTTTTTGCCCAAAGGCCTAAAGGACTAATGGTCAGGCCTTTGTGGGCAAAAAAAATCGGCGATAAACGCGATCCTGGCCATGCGACTAGGTAAGAACTCTTTCGGACACTAAAAATTGACAATTGGTTAACCTGAAATTCACATATGGGCGGGAGTGATTCAAGCTTGGTGATGAAGATCTGTGCGCGCAATCACTGAATGCCAAACTTTGCATTTAATAAAGGCAAACTCTGTTCTGCGCAGGTAGAGTGACCCCACATGATAGATATGCTGAAGGGAAAGGGCGACATGCTAAAGGTAATAGCAGAAGATTTTATCAAGCTCGATTGTGTAGACACGGTGATGCCGCTGTATCAGGAATTGGTCGAGAAAACCCGGCAGGAACCACGTTGCCTTTCCTATGAACTGTTTATTGATCATCAGGATCCGGGACATTTTATTTTCGTTGAGGAGTGGCCCGATCAAGCCGCGCTGGATACTCATTGCCAAACTGAACATTTCAAACGATTAGTGCCGTTGATCAATCAGCACCAAAGCAAACCTTGTACCTTTCTATTTATGCAGCCTTTCCCTTCAGCGGAGCGTTGAAAGACCAAAAAATCCCCGCAGAGCGGGGTTAATGGCTTCTCAAATGCGGTCTTGTAGTGATTAAAAATTAGACGATCAATGGCGGGCCTACTCTAGGAATGCTCTCAAAAGAAAAGCTATCCAGCCAGTTTGACGGTATTCATTTTTCTGACAGAGGCGTCACGATTTTTTCTTTCTGGAAGCAAAACTGTATTAACAACAGGGCGAAGATCCCCAACGGCAACGACAATAGCGGCAGGCAGTAGATCGGTAAGGTATACAGCGTCAGGCCACCCAACATACTGCCTGCCGCAATACCGGCATACAAAACCGAACTGTTTAGTGAAACGGTCAACGCACCAACAGGTTTTGACAGTGATAATAAGTGATGTTGAATGGGGACCAGATACATCCAGCCGCAAATGCCCCACACCAGGAAAATCGTGAGTACCCACCAAGGGGACGTGGCGTAAAACGTCAGCAGGAATAGCGAACCGGTTTGAACAGACACCGAAAGCAGCAGCACACACTTACTGCCGAAGGTATCGGTCAACAGGCCGGAAACGATGTTGCCGATGACTGCGCCAATCCCGAATACCAGCAGCGCGAGGGACAAAACTGCCTCCTGGCCCAACTGCGTGTCTTTTAGCAATACGCTCACATAGCTGTAAACAATGTGCTCGGAACAAACGGCGAAGAAAGTGATCAGTAAGGTTGTCAGTACTGCTTTTTGCCGCAGTGGGGCAAGCCGTTCTTTCAGCGTATGTTTACCCGGCGCCGTGATGGTATTGAGTGTCAGTGAAAGGCCCAGCAGCGAGAAAGCACCGAGCAGTGCGATCAGCAAAAAGATCTCTCGCCAGCCGATCAGCGTGGCCAAGAAGGTTCCAAAAGGAATGCCCAGGGCGATAGCCAGCGTCATGCCGCCATAAACGATCGCTATCGCCAGCCCACGGCGCTTTTCCGAGACGAGTCCAGCCGCAGCGGCGGCGGCCTGTGGCATATAGCAAGCTGCCCCTAGCGCTGCCAGTACGCGCCCGGCACACATTTGAAGAAAGCTGTCGGCATCAGTGCAGACCAGATTTCCGGCGATAAATAGCCCCAGAGCCAACTGTAAAACAGGCTTACGGTTGACGTTGCCCAGCAGCCAGGCAGTCAGTGGAGCAAACATCATGTAAGCCAGGGAAAAGACCGTGATTAATTGACCTGTCTGTGCGGGGCTCATTGCAAAGGTGTCAGATACCTCATTAAGTATGCCGGCGACGATAAACGCATCGGTACCTATGGCAAAGGTACCGGTCGCCATCAGGCACAGCGTCAGGAAATGGCCATTATAATCTGTCATGGTAGCGGGCCCGATTCAGATGATTGCTGTTGTGATTGAAAAATCGTGTTTGTACGTCATTCAGTTCCCACGAATAAGTGATATCTCTGCTTATGGTGCGGGTCATTGCGAATAATCCTTTGCCATAAAAATCGCTGTGAGTTTTTTATGTTTGCAAAGGCTGAGCCTTTTATTCGGGTTTAAATTTTTCCGGGTGTTACTGGCAAAAGTAATGGGGGAGGACATTGGTGTCCACTGGTAGAAATGACAGGTTAACAACACGGATTTTTTTGTTCTCTGGGTAAAACCAGCAAGCAGCGGGTTTAACGTGGTTATATATTCACCCATGTATGGCATCGTTACTTTTAGTTATAGCCAGGGTGTTTATATTATATGAAACGGCCGTTCTCGCCCTGATATAGTGAACCTCACTTACTGATTGGCCTGCACTGTGCGCTGGAGAACCGCTTTATGGACACTCACATTCAGCCTTTGATGGATGATCTGCTCAGCAGCCTGTCTGACCGCGAGGTGTTTTTAAGTCGGTTGGCACCTTGCGCTCAGGCGCTGGGTTTTGAGTACTTTTCTTATACGATCTTTTCCTGCTATCCGGCCAGCCGGCCAAAAATGTTGATAGAAAGCAATTACCCCGAGCCATACCTGGAGGACTACCGCAAACTGCGGGTGTACCTGCAAGACCCGATGGTTGAACGGGCTCACCACTCTACGCTGCAGTTTTATTGGGACGAGCAGTTCTATCAGAATAAGCCGGAGCTGTGGTGGCGTATGGCGCAATTCGGTCTTCGCGAAGGTTGGTCGCAGTCGATCAAGGATTGCTATGGTCGGCTGGGTATTCTCACCTTTGCCGGTAAAAAGATCCCTGACCAGTCACCGCAGGCCGGCGCACGCCACGAAACCTTTTTTCTGTGGCTGGCGCAGATTGCCCATAAAACGCTGCGTGAAGCATTAATATCGGTGAACGACGAGGCGATAAAAGACGTACTGACGCTGCGCGAGAAGGATATTTTACGCTGGTGCAGTGAAGGAAAAACCTCGGAAGAAACGGCGTTGTTAATGGGGTTGAGCGAGCGGACGGTGAATTTTCATATCGGCAATTCTATTAAAAAACTGTCGGTGGCCAATAAAACCGCCGCCACGGCGAAAGCGGTGTATTTACAGCTGATTTAGCCGACGCTGAAATAATTATTTGGCTAGCCGTTAGGGATGTTATGTTTATATTCTGTTAAACAGAGAGTCATTCCCTTTCGTTTATACTGCCGATCACAAAAGCGCGAGAAAGCGGTTCACCCTTATCCCTCTCGGCAGTACCCTGTAGGCACTGCGGTTACATAGAAGGGATGTGATATGTACAAGACAATATTAGTGCCGATAGATATTGAAGAAGACCTGCTGACCGAGCATGCGCTGAAGCATGTTGAGTATCTGGCGAAGCTTTCTGGTGCCAAAGTGCATTTCCTTCATACGTTGCCGGATGCTTCGGCGTTCGTCACTGCGTATTCGTTTGGCATTAAAGAGTTTGAAAACCAGGCGGAAGTGAAGGCCATCGATAAGCTGAAAAAAATCATGTCGGAAGTCGACATTCCGCTGGAGCGTCTGGATTATACCGTCAGTTTCGGTTCTCCACGCGATCAGGTACTGGAATTGGCGGAGGAAATTGACGCTGACCTGATCATCATCGGTTCGCGTCGCCCAAGTGTGAAAACCTATCTGCTGGGTTCCAATGCCGCGGCCATTGTGCGCCATGCCAACATCTCCGTGATGGTGGTCAGATAATCTTTTTATTCAGGCCCGCAATTCACGGTTGCGGGCCTGCATCATTCAGCGGCAGAGAGCCACAATGTCGTCATACAGCGTCTGCGGTAAGGTAATGCCATGCTGCTCACTGTATTGTCTTTGTTGAAAACGCCGTTCTCCTGGAATACGTGCCCCTTGCTCGTTCATATCAGCGAACAACGCCTCCGCCCGGGCTAAATGGGCTGTTTTGTCTGCACCCAAAAAACGATCGGGATCCATCGCGATAATAAGCTCACCCCCATAGGGCGACGAACCGGTCTGCTTATCATAGGCCAGCGACTCTTTACTGGTCATATCACCAATCAGTGGCCCCGCAAGCAGTTCTACCATCGCCGCCAACGCCGATCCTTTATGGCCGCCAAAGGTCAGCATCGCGCCTTGCAACACGCTGGCGGCATCGGTAGAAGGTTCCCCTTGTTGGTCTATGCCCCAACCTGGCGGTAGCGGCGTACCCGCACGCCGATGCAGTTCAATTTCCCCGCGTGCAGCCGCACTGGTGGCCATATCAAAAATAAACGGCGGCCGCTGTGGCCGAGGCCAACCGAAGGCAATAGGGTTGGTGCCAAACAGCGGCCGGGTTCCACCAGCAGGCGTGACCCAGGCATGGCTAGGGGTACAGGCCAATGCCACCAGCCCCTGATCGGTTAATGGCTCGATATCCGCCCACAGCGCGGAGTAATGCACACAGTGGTTAATCGCCAAGGCGGCGATGCCGTTGGTGCGTACCTTGTCGATAAAGGTTGGCAGTGCCGTACGATAGGCCAGCAACGAGAAAGCGTCGTGGGCATCCACGCGCAAAATTCCCGGGGCCTGATCGATCAGCGTGGGGGTGGCGTCGGCAGAGACTTTACCTGCCAACAGCGAACGCACGCAGCCGAGCACTCGGTACAGGCCGTGTGAGGCGCAGCCGTCACGTTCACCGGCAGTTACGTTCTGCGCGACGGCATCGGCATGTTCGGCGCTGAAGCCGTTGCTGTGCAATGCACGCAGTGCAAGATGATAAGCATCGTTTAGCGACAGGTGTTGGGTTTGCGTCATCAGATATTCCCTCCGCAGTTACTCTTCTTCATCGCCGGTAAAATTCGCCTGAGGTAAACAGGTATAGGCTCCCCAGTAATAGATGGCTAACGCAATGACCGCCACCGTGAGGGTGTCCCACGGGTGGCCGATCGCGTTGATACCGCCAAAACTGCCGAGGTAGGACGCGATAATAATCAGCGCATAGAAGGCGATCAGCCACAGTGAGGACCAAACTTGCTGCTTCAGGCTGACGGCGTGGGTTGGCACCTTGTTTTTGAACAGGATATAGACCACAAACATCAGGATTTGCAGGCCGAGTAGCCAGGAAACGGTATTCCAGCCGGACCAGTAAACGATCAGCGCCGAGATAATAAAAGAAACCGGGCCAAGCACGCAGAACCCACGCACGAAGAAGGGGCGCGGCAGATCAGGCGCGTTGCGGCGTAGGCCTGCGGCGGTAACCGGTGCAATGGCGTAACTCAGCACCAATGCGGCGGACACTACGCCGATCAGCCTCTCCCAAGAGGGGAAAGGCAGCGTCCAGAAGATCGACAGCGCAAAAGTCAACCACAGTGCGGGACGTGGGATGCCGGACTCTCCGTCGACGCGGGTAAAGATCTTAAAGAAGGTCCCGGCGCGCGCCCAGCCGTACACCACGCGCGGCGTGGCGTTCATATAAATGTTGCCGGTGCCGCTCGGCGAGATAATCGCGTCACTTACCACCAGAAATGCCAACCAACCCATGCCCAACGTGATAGCGATATCCCGGTAGGGCAGTGAAAATTGCTGACTGATGCCGGCCCAGCCACCGCTCAGCATTTCGCTGGGGATACTGCCGAGGAAGGCCACTTGCAGCAGTACGTAGATAATCGTGGATAACACCACCGACAGGATCAGCGCGATAGGGATGGTGCGCTGCGGGTTTTGCACTTCGCTGGCGACCGAGATAATGGGCGTCAGGCCTAAATAGGCAAAGATAATCCCACCGGCTGAGATAGCTGCTTCCACCCCGGCAGAGCCGAAGGGAGCAAACCCCTGACTGTGCAGGTTTTCAGGCTTGAAGAAGCTGAACAGCACCACAATCACCAACAGCGGCACCACGAATTTAATCACGCTGATCAAATTGTTGGATTTCGCAAAGGTTTTGACACTGTAGTAGTTCAGGGCGAAGAAAAAACACAGCAACAGCAGCTGGACCAGCCAGCCGATCAATGTCGGGTTGCCCGAGCCGGGTTGGCTTAGAAAAGGAAACCAGGCGGCGGCATACTGGCGGGCAGCAACAATTTCTATCGATATCAGGCTGGAGAAGGCAATTAGGGTAATAAACCCCAGTAAATAGCCCATCAGTTCCCCGTGGGAGAACACCGGGTAACGAATAATGCCGCCGGCGCGTGGAAGTGCGGCGCCGAGTTCACAATAAACAATCCCGAGCAGTAAGACGGCCAGGCCACCTATCAGCCAGGAGTAAATACCGGCTGGGCCGGCGATGGAGGACACGTGGCTGGCGGCGAACAGCCAGCCTGAACCAAATATTGCGCCCAGGCCGATAAACGTTAAGTCGGTGAGCGTAAGCTGCTTCTTGAATTTGCCTTGGGTTGTCATGGTTTTACCCTTTTGTTATTAGATGGCATGCAGATGTGGTCTGGCTAATGGTTGGCGGATGAGTGGACTGGGTCACGGGTGTAAATACCGTTAACCAGCCGCAGCAGGCCAAGCGGATTACTGTCTTGTAACGGCGGTGGCAGCAGTGCCGCAGGATAATTCTGTAAGCAAACCGGGCGCAGGAAGCGTTCAATAGCCAGCGTGCCCACAGAGGTGCCGCGTGCATCGCTGGTGGCAGGATAAGGGCCGCCGTGCACCATGGCATCACACACTTCTACTCCAGTCGGATAGCCGTTGAACAGCACACGTCCCGCTTTGCGCGTCAACTGTTGCGCCAGCGGTGCGGCATCATGTAAATCGCCCTCGTCGGCCAGCAAGGTGGCGGTTAATTGCCCTTGCAGGCTATCGAGCGCGGCAGTCAGTTGTTGGTTATTTTCCACCGTTACCACAATGGCCACAGGGCCAAACACTTCCTCCTGCAACAGCGGGTTGCCGCTCAGCAGCAAGTCGATATCAGCCTGGTACAGCTGTGGTGCCGCCAGATAAGGTCGTTCCTCACGGTTACCGGCAAGGTGGCGAATGCCTGGTTGTTTTTCGAGTGCAGCCAACCCGCTGTGGAAATGTGTCAGCGTGCCGGCGTTCAGCATGGTCTGCGGCGCGGCAACGTTTACCTTCGAGGCGAGTTCCTGAATAAATTGATCAAATGCTTCTCCACGTGGGGCGATGATCAACCCCGGTTTGGTGCAGAACTGCCCACACCCCAAGGTGAAGGAGGCAACCAGTTCGTGCGCAATTTGCTCACCACGGCGGGCCAACGCCTGCGGCATCACGATCAGCGGGTTGATGCTCGACATCTCGGCAAATACCGGGATAGGGTGCGGGCGGCGCATGGCGAGATCGAACAGGGCCCTGCCACCCCGTAACGAGCCGGTAAAGCCCACTGCCTGGATGGCTGGGTGCTGGACCAGATCGGCACCGATGCGGTCGCCGTAAATCATGTTGAAGACGCCGGCCGGGATGTTTTGCTGTTCTCTTGCCCGTTCAATTGCCTGCGCGGTCAATTCGGCAGTGATCATATGGCTGCTGTGCGCTTTGAACACCACCGGGCAACCCGCCGCGAGTGCAGCGGCGGTATCACCACCGGCAGTGGAGAACGCCAGAGGGAAATTGCTGGCACCAAATACGGCCACCGGGCCGATGGCGGTTCGATACTGCCGGAGATCGGGGCGTGGCAACGGAGTCCGCTGCGGCAACGCGCTGTCTATGCGCACGCCATGCATATCCCCACGGCGTAGCAAGGTGGCAAATAGCCGCATCTGGCCGCTGGTTCTGGCCCGTTCGCCACTGAGGCGAGCTAATGGCAGCGCGGTTTCCTGCATGGCGAAGGTAAAGAAATCCTCACTCAGTGCATCCAATTGGTCGGCAATCGCCTCAAGAAAATCGGCGCGGCGTTCGGCGCTGAATTGTGAATAAGCCGTGAAGGCTTGTGCGGCTGCGTCGGCAGCCGCAGCGGCTTCTGTGGCGCTGGCTGAGAAAAAAACATGACCGGTCGGCAGACCGTTATCGGCACGCAGGCTGATAAGGTCGGCCTCACCGCTGGCGTAGCGTTGGCCGCCGATAAACTGTCTGCCGCTGAGGGTATAGGCGTTGGGCATGGGTTCCCCCTGTTTAGCAAGTGGCTAGGCCCGGCAGTGAACCGGGCGAGTGAGAGCGGCGATTAAAGACCGACATTCGGCAATGCTGGGCGGTTTGCCAGCGCTTTTTTGACCACCGCAGTGATGTCGGCAAGCGTCTCGCCTTGCAGCGCTAAACGTGGCGGACGGGTGATAGCGCTGCCACGGCCGACTAACTCTTCACACAGCTTGATGCACTGCACCAAATCCGGTCGCGCATCCAGGTGCAGCAACGGCATAAACCAGCTGTAGAGCGCCAGCGCTTCCTCAAAGCGTTTTTGCTTCGCCAGGCGGAATAGCGTTTCGCCTTCGCGTGGGAAGGCGTTAGACATTCCTGAGATCCACCCTTCGGCGCCGACGGCGATGCTTTCCAGTACGACGTCGTCCAAGCCTGCGAACAGCACAAAGCGGTCACCGACCTCATTACGCAAATCGATAAAGCGACGGGTATCACCGGAAGAGTCTTTGAAGCACACGATATTTTCGCAGTCGACCAGGGTCGTCAGGATGTCGGGCGTCACGTCGTTTTTATAAATGGGAGGATTGTTGTAGACCATGATCGGCAGATCGGTGGCGGTGGCAACGCTGCGAAAGTGTGTGGCGGTTTCATGGGGTTTGGCAGAGTAAACCAATGCCGGCATGACCATAATGCCGTCGACACCGACCTTCTGAGCTTCACGCGCCATATTCTTCGCGAAGGCGGTAGTGAATTCGGCGATGCCGGCAATGACGGGCACTTTGCCCTGTGCAGCATCACGTGCGACTTCAATGACTGACAGTTTTTCCTGCATTGTCAGCGAGGTATTTTCACCCACGGTGCCGCAGACCACCAGACCCGAAACGCCGTCCTTGACCAGGTTTTTGATCACCGTATGGGTGGCGTCGAGATCCAAAGAAAAGTCGCTGCGAAACTGAGTGCTGACCGCCGGGAATACGCCGCTCCAGCTAATGGCTTTATGGCTCATAGTGTTTGTCCTGTCGTCCAAGTTTGTTAATCAATGGTGAATTATTGGTAAAATCCAATCACAGATTGACCTGTATTGTTCGCAGGGGCTTGACGGTTTTCGCCGAATGCCATGACGAAATTGGCACAATTGGACAGAACATCAGATAGCCAAAACCCTGACGTTTACCACGCCTAAAAGGAAGAGGTTATTGATATGAGTCAATGCGTTATGGTGCGAGCGTGATGCGGAAATCGCGAGGTGTGGAGCCGGTCATCGCCTTAAACTGGCGGCTGAATGCGCTGTGATCAGTGTAGCCGCACTGCAAGGCTATGTCGGTAATGGGCAGATCGCTGGCCAGCAGTTCGGTGGCTTTTTCCAGGCGTACTTTGTGGATCATCTGGCGTGGCGTGAGATGAAAAATGCGTTTGCAGTAACGTTCGATCTGCGCCACGGAAAGCGCAGTGAGCGTCGTCAGTTCTTCGAGAGCAATTGGGCGGGCGTAATGCTGACGAATATAGACGTCTATGGCGGCTAAACGTTGATAGGCGGGGTGATTCGCTTTGGCCTCTTGCAGGTCATGCGATATGCCCGCCATGCCGATGATTTTGCCCTGAGTATCATACAGCGCCAGCTTTTGCGTCAGGCACCAGCCGGTTTCACGGCCACTGTACAGGTGCATTTCCAGCTGATCCTGGATCATAACGCCATGGTGCAGTACACGCCGATCTTGCTCGGTATACCCCGAACCGAGCTGCGCTGGGAATACGTCCGCCGAGGTTTTACCCAGAAGCGGAGTGACGGTTTTAAATCCACAACGTTTAGCCAGTGTCAGGTTGGCCAACAGATAACGTGCCTGCACGTCTTTGATAAAGAACACGACGTTGGGAATGGCGTTGAGCAGCGGCACGATCAACGCCAGTGAATTCAGCAGATCATGCAGGGTATTCGGGCGCTGTTGTGCCAGGCCATCGCACCAGCGAGACAGTTGTTCAATGGCAAAGACGTCCTCTTCCTGTTCGTCAACAAGGGGCCGGGGAGCAGTGATAACCGGATGGTCTTGGGCTAATCGCATAGCAATACCTTTTCCCGTCGAGTGACTCAAATCTGAGGCGGCCGGGCAGGCCATTTTTGAAGCGCTTAATCAATATTAACTTTCTTATAACTTTTCAAGCGTAGCTGCCAATTATGCGGAACACCGCATACTTTTGCATGCCACTGAGCGGGCATCCGGTAAAACGCCAAGCCGAAAATTGTGCTGATTTCTGCATTCCCCGCGCCGAAATGCATCAAGCCGTCATCAGCATATTCGGTCAGGCTAACGCTATCGGTAACATTTCATTAACCCAGGAGACTCCGATGGCTCTTACTTCGCAATTCACCCGGCTGCGCGCGATCGATTCCCATACTGGCGGTGAGCCAACACGGCTGATCGTCGATGGATTCCCCACATTGGGCACCGGCAGTATGGCGGAGCGCAAGGCACTGTTTGCCCAACAGTATGACGACTGGCGCAGCGCTATTATTCTGGAGCCTCGCGGCAATGACGTGCTGGTGGGGGCTTTGCTGTGTGAACCCTGTTCACCACAGGCAACGGCAGGGGTGATTTTCTTTAATAACGCCGGTTATCTGGGGATGTGCGGCCACGGCACTATCGGACTGGTGGCCTCGCTGGCCTATCTGGGGCGGATTGGCGTAGGGGAGCACCTGATAGAAACCCCGGTGGGTACGGTGAATGCCACGTTGCACGCGGATGGCAGTGTAACAGTGGAAAACGTGCCCGCTTACCGATATCGCCGACAGGTTGCGGTTGAGGTGGCGGGGTACGGAACGGTGGTTGGCGATATTGCCTGGGGCGGGAACTGGTTTTTTCTGATCGGCGAGCATCATCTGGCTATCAATACGCAAAACCTGGAGGCCCTAACGGCCTTTTGTTGGGCTGTGCGTCAGGCTTTGGAGCTGGCGGGGATTTATGGGGAAGAGGGGGGCGATATTGATCACATCGAACTCTTTGCCGCCGATACGCAGGCTGACAGCCGCAACTTTGTACTGTGCCCGGGCAAGGCTTATGACCGTTCCCCCTGCGGTACTGGCACCAGTGCAAAGCTGGCCTGTCTGGCCGCTGACGGAAAATTACAGCCAGGAGAAATTTGGCGTCAGGCAAGTGTGATTGGTAGCCAATTCAGCGGCTATTACCAGCATAACGGCGATCGCGTGACGCCGTTTATTCGTGGGCAAGCCTATGTGTGTGCTGACAGCCAACTGTTGTTAGATGAGCGTGATCCCTTTATTTGGGGGATCCGTTAATGGTTGCCTGCAGGTGTGCCGAGGCGATTGTGGTGGGGGCTGGCATCATTGGTGCTGCCTGCGCCTGGCAACTGGCAAGGCAGGGGGTTCAAGTCCTGCTGGTAGACAATCAGCGTGCGGGTGCGACGGCAGCAGGCATGGGGCATCTGGTTTGCATGGATGATAACCCGGCGGAACTGGCCTTAAGCGCCTACTCGCTGCAACTGTGGCGCAGCGTGGTGGACCGGATGCCGGAAAGCTGCGCCTGGCGCGGTTGTGGTACGTTGTGGCTGGCAGAGCGGGACGATGAAATGGCCATTGCCGCAAGCAAGCGGCAACGTATGGCGGAATATGAAGTTGCCAGTGAAACATTGAGCTCCACTCAGGTTGCGGGGCTGGAACCTATGCTGCGTGCCGGGTTGGCGGGGGGATTACGCGTGCCGGGTGACGGCATCGTGTATGCCCCTAACGTTGCCCGGTGGTTAGTCGCTGACGCTGGGTCTGCGGTCAGAGTGATCACGGGTGAGGCGATCGCGCTGGAAGCGCAGGCCGTCGTGTTGGCCGGCGGTGAACGGCTAACGGCGCCGGTTGTCGTACTGGCCAGTGGCCTGCAGGCCGATAGGCTGTTGGAACGCCCCTTATTACGTGCGAAGAAAGGGCATCTTGCGATCACCGATCGTTACCCCAGACGGGTGCGTCATCAATTGGTTGAACTGGGTTATGGCGCCAGTGCCCATGCCAGTGATGGCACTTCGGTAGCATTTAACGTTCAGGCTCGCCCAACAGGCCAGTTGTTGATCGGCTCGTCGCGCCAGTTTGATGTCCCTGACAGCACTATCGATATGGTATTGCTGGCCGCCATGTTGGCACGTGCCAACACCTTCCTGCCTGAACTGGCTCAGATGAACATTATCCGCTGCTGGACCGGTCAACGCGCCGCGACTGCCGACGGCTTGCCGCTGTTGGGCCCGCATCCTCAACATCGCTGGTTATGGTTAGCGTTAGGTCACGAAGGGCTGGGTGTCACCACAGCGTTGGGCAGCGCAGCACTGATCGCGGCGCAGATCCATAATCATCGACTGGCCATTGATGACACACCTTATCTGGCATCGCGCATGTTTCGGAAAGAGGCGTTGTCGGTATGAACAAGAAACAGACTCTACTTACGTTAACCCTTAACGGTGAAACTCTCTGCGTGCCGGAGGGCATTACCGTGGCAGCTGCGCTCAGCCTGAGTGGACAGGATGGGTGCCGTTTTTCTGTCAGCGGCCAATTACGTGCGCCGTTTTGTGGCATGGGTATCTGCCAAGAGTGTCGTGTCACGGTGGATGGGTTGCGGAGGCTGGCATGTCAGACGCTGTGTCAACCTGGAATGCATATTGAAAGGACAGAGAATGAGTGAGCTCACGTGTGATGTACTGATTGTTGGTGCTGGTCCTGCAGGGTTAGCGGCGGCTTGCGCTGCGGCAGAAAGTGGCCGGTCAGTGCTGGTGCTTGACGACAACCTCCGTCCAGGGGGGCAAATCTGGCGCGATGGGCCGAATGTAGCGTTACCTACGCTAGCGCAGCAATACCGTCGGGCCGTTGAGGCAAAGAGTAATATAACATTGCTTAATGGTGTCAAAATCGTAGCCCAGTGTGGGCCGCAAAGCATTCTCTACGAAGATGCGGCGGACAGTGGCACCGTGGAGTATCAAAAACTGATTTTGTGCTGCGGCGCTCGGGAACTGTTGCTCCCGTTTCCCGGTTGGACGTTGCCGGGCGTGACCGGCGCGGGCGGCCTGCAGGCGCAAATTAAGCAAGGGCTACCTATTAAAGGAGAGCGGGTGGTTATTGCGGGTAGCGGCCCATTGCTGCTGGCCGTTGCCAACAGTGTTGCCAGCGCAGGGGGGGAAGTGATAATGCTGGCGGAGCAAGCGCCCGTCTCGCAAATAGCGGCTTTTGCCGGCGGGTTATGGCGTTGGCCTGTGAAGTTACGCCAGTCTTTTGCTCTCGCCAATAGCCATTATCGTCCAGGCTGCCATGTGCTGGAGGCGTTAGGTGAACAGCGGCTAAAAGCGGTTAGGATTAAAAAAGGCGGGCGCGTGGTGACACTGGACTGCGAACGTTTGGCCTGTGGTTTTGGGCTGGTGGCGAATATCGAGCTGGCGATGCTATTGGGATGCCGTATCGACAATGACGTTATTGCGGTGGGCGATGACCAGCAGACCAGCCAAGCGAATATTTATGCAGCCGGTGAATGTACCGGTATTGGCGGCAGTGAACTGGCGCTGGCTGAAGGCGCCATTGCTGGATATGCCGCAACCGGCAATCTGGAGAATATGCAGGCATTAACGGCACAACGTGCCAAGTGGCAGCAATTTTCTGATGCGGTGGCGCGAGCCTTTATGCTTAATCCAGCATTGAAAGCGCTGGCAACACCCGAAACATTGTTGTGCCGTTGTGAAGATGTGTCGCTGGGGGAGGTTAGTGGCTTGCCTGACTGGACGTCGGCCAAGTTGAGGAGCCGCTGTGGCATGGGGGCCTGCCAGGGCAAGATCTGTGCGACAGCGGCACGCCACGTGTTCGGCTGGCAGTTTTCAACGCCGCGCATTCCATTAACACCGGTAAGGGGGGCAACATTGGCGCGCTTGGGAAGGATAAAAACCGACGGATAAGCCTGCTACACTCAGACAGAGTGAGCGGAAAAATCGGGCGGAGAACGGATGACAAATGCACTGATTACACTGGGGCTGTGCCTGCTGCTAATGCCGCTGTTGTTGTGGCTGATTGGCCGGGCATTATCAGCGGCAAAAGATAAAAAGCCGGAAGGGGACAAGCGTAAACCCAGGTCCGGCATGCCGCACGGTGATGATGAATAATCTCCGGCGGCACGCGCTATCGGTGAAGGCGCCATGCCAACCCCGTCATTGGCATTCCTAATACTGTGGCCAATAATACGTTTTCTCATGCCAGCCTTTGCCGTACATGCAGGCTTCGATGGTTGCCGAACGGGCCCCCTCATTACGATCATTTTGCACCGTTTTAAACGAGGGTTGTTTTTCGTAGCGATAACCTGCCGGGCAGTTCTTCTTATCTTTCTCGCAAGTCTGATAGGTGTTTTCGTAGCTAAATTCAAAATCTCTCACCACGTCGGGTGGAAAACGCTCGAAGCCGCGCCCTTTGCATTCGGCATATTCAGCATCGCGAGTGGCAGCGCCAGCACCCGCTCTTTCCCACTGTGTACAGGCATTCAATGCCATTAATGGTAATATAATCAAAAATCTATACGTCTTCATGGTGTCCCTGACTCTTCCTTTCGTCCTATACGCACTCCCTAGGAATTTTCCTAGCAGAGGAAGGGGGGAGTGTAATAAATTGGTGCCAAAAAAGGAAATGATAATAGTTATTGTTTAGATGAGGTTGATGTAGCCTTGCCGGCCTGGATAGAGGCTGAGAAATTCACTGATGATTGAAATAATAATTAATTGTGATAATACACGCGCTAAGTTTTTTTCGGGTTTTATATTTCTGCATTTTTAAGATATTTACCCAAGGATTTTTCTTTATTCTTGGTTAAGAAAGGATATTTAAAGTATGCAAAATTGGGTGCAGGGTATTTATATTGCTTTTTATGGGTTTTCACAGTTAAAACTATTATTGAATTTTCAGGTAATGCGATTGCAATCCATGTGTAAATTTTCTAGATTCAGGATCGATAGATGATTGTCATGATAATGAAGACATTAAAGGGAGTTTTATTTTGGCGAATAAACCTGAAGTACCTAAAGACAGTGCTGGTTTACCTTCATTATCAGATAATTATGATGGGTTGAGAAATCTTTCAGATGTGGGTGATTCATTGGGCTATGGCCGTACGCGTTTTTATCAGTGGTGTCGAGGACGGGGCTTTATCACCCTGATGAATGCACCCTCTCCGGAGATGATCAGTTCCGGTTATATGGTGACTGAATTATCGGAAAATGGGTATTCGCGAGTTTACGTGACAGATGAAGGCTTTAACTATGTGAGTGGCGTTTTTCAAGATGACATTAAGAAACGCATGGTTAAGCTTTAGGTTATCCATAAAAATCCTATCTATTTCAATATAATAACACCAGAATATTCTTATGTCTCCGGTTGTTATACATAGAAAAATGTGGGTAAGCGGAGATGGCCCTCTTTTCTATCCTCCCCAGAGCATTGGAAGTTATCTTATTTTTCTACCAACAGCGCTTCAGTGCTACGGTCGGCGGTTATTCTCTTGCTACTATGAGGATCGTTTTTTTTCAGGAGCTCAGGATGAAGCATTACGCCGCTTTACTCGTTACGGCCATGTTGTTGTCTGGCTGCGCCACCCAAAGTGTTCCATTACAACAGGCGGAGTTACCACCACCTAGCCGTTTGTTGCTTTATCAGAACGTGCCGCAAACGCCATTTGCAACGGTAGTCGTTGTTCGTGACAGCGGAATGCTGGCAGGGAGTTGCCGTACCGGGGTGTATATCAACGGAGAGTTTGCTGCATCACTGGCGGCCAAAGAGAAGGCCGAGTTTCGGATACCCGTAGGTAATAATGAAATTAGCATTGGGCAGGATATGATCGAAAATAGCCTGTGCATTTGGCGTGATACCAACGGCCGCTTACCGATGACGTTACGTGCCGGTGAGAGCCGTTATTTCCGAATCGCCGGCGATATGCAACGCGGATTTGTCCTGCAGGCCAGCAAGCCATAAACCTGGCGGGGGCCGTCAGCGCCCCTGCCACCATCCCCATAGGCTAACCAATAGCCACGCTGCGGCGATCCAACACAATACGGCAGCCAGCAGTGCCCAAGACAGCTTCATGCTGTTGATAAAGCAATACAGTGAGATCAGGTAGACCAGATAGGGTAACACGGCCCACATGCCGAAAATCAGCGTGGTTCTCAGGGCTTCTATCGAACGTTCGCTGCCGACAATGTAATGAGCAATCAGTGCAAAAGTGGGGAACAATGGCACAAGACCGGCAATATAGTAACTGCGACTTTTGGCAAGCAGCGCAATGAATACCACCACCAACGCGCCGATCAGCGCTTTAACCACGATGCCCATATGTCTCTCTGGCGTAAATAAAAAACACATTGCCTGAAATAACCAAGGGAATCAATTCGTCGGAAACCGCAGAGGAAGCGGGCCCGCCCTGACGGCAGGCCTGAAGGGGACAGATTATTGACGGTAGGCGTGCTTAATCTGCTGAATGCTGTTTTTAAAGATTTCGGCCTGGGTCGGATCTTCGATTTGTGCGATAAAGCGTTCCATGTTGATAATGACTTTCCCGGCATCAGCCTGGCCGATCGACTTCAGGATCAGCGTCAGCGTGGCTTTAAGACAGGCGACTTCTGTTGCCAGCGTTTCCGGGTTTGCAGACGTAGTGAAATCAACGTTGCTCATTTTCTCTCCTGATTTTTGAGGCCGAAGCCTGAAACAATATGCATTTTTGATGCGCACCCACACCGGCTTCATTCACTCTGGCGTGCAGATGCGTCTTTAACTGGGCGCGGAGTATAGCATAGCATGCAGAAATGCATCTGCACTGATGGGGCTGTGCCAGCACGGGGAGGAGGCTGCGGGATCGGGCGAAGGTGTCACTGTCGCCATATTAGGGCACGTACTCATTATTGATTAATGAATCGGCAGCTTGCTGCCAGACATCAGGTTTGTTGGAGAATAATAGGTTAGTTATTTTTCCAAGCTTAATAAGTATTTGATCGCTAACTCGCAGTTAACGTGCACAAGTAATTTAAAATATCAATGCTATCTACCTGCCATGTGTTGCCCGTAAGATAAGGAAATAATGTCTTCCATCGTGGTTACCCAAGGGGCAGATAAATGAATGGTTGCTATTTTGTTCATTTTCAATGAATTACAATGGTATTGTATTCGTGGTAATATTATCAATGTTGCGATTGCTTACACTGATTTTACCTGTAGTTAACCTTGGGTTCTGTATCATGGGGCAAAGGTATGCACCGTAATATTTACATCGCCTATTTTCATCGGCAGGCTGGCTTTTATCGGGCTGCGTTAGGGACTAAAATTCAAAAGTCAGGCCCACTGCGCAAAGTTAATCGGGAGTAAGTATTAATCTGTGTTCATTCTTGTCTGAAAAACAAGTAATATCTCAGGCTATAACAGAGGCTGATTGCGTTACTCCCTTCTTTTTGGAGATTTTTCCTTGATTAGCGTTCTTCTTGTTGATGACCACGAACTGGTGCGCGCAGGGATACGACGCATTCTGGAAGATATCAAAGGTATAAAAGTTGTCGGTGAGGCCCAGTGCGGTGAGGATGCCGTTAAATGGTGCCGTGGCAATGCTGTAGATATCGTTCTTATGGATATGAATATGCCGGGTATTGGCGGGTTGGAAGCCACGCGTAAAATTGTACGTTATGCGCCCGACGTTAAAGTCATCATGCTGACTATTCATACGGAAAATCCATTGCCTGCCAAAGTAATGCAGGCGGGCGCTGCGGGTTACCTGAGCAAGGGGGCGGCCCCACAGGATGTCGTCAATGCTATTCGTGCCGTGCAGGCCGGGCAGCGATATATCGCGTCCGACATCGCCCAGCAGATGGCTCTGAGCCAGCTGGAACCGCAGACTGAGACGCCGTTCAGCTGCCTGTCTGAACGCGAACTGCAAATTATGCTGATGATCACCAAAGGCAAAAAGGTGAATGAAATCTCAGAGCAACTGAGCCTCAGCCCTAAAACAGTGAACAGTTACCGTTACCGTATGTTCAGTAAGCTGAATATCAGCGGCGATGTCGAATTGACACACCTGGCTATCCGACACGGATTGTTCAATGCGGAGACGTTGTTAAGCAGTGAGTGACCGTTTTGATGCCAAAGCATTTCTAAGCACCGTAACCAGCCAACCTGGCGTCTACCGTATGTATGACGCTAGTGGCACGGTTATCTATGTCGGCAAAGCCAAAGACCTGAAAAAACGCCTCTCCAGTTACTTTCGCCAGCAGGTTGGTAGCCGCAAAACGGAGACGTTGGTTAAAAATATCGCGCAAATAGACGTAACTGTTACGCATACCGAAACAGAAGCGCTGTTGCTGGAACATAACTACATAAAGTTATACCAGCCGCGATATAATGTTCTTTTGCGAGACGATAAATCTTATCCGCTGATCTTCCTCAGTGCGGACAGCCACCCGCGGCTGGCTGTGCATCGTGGTGCCAAACACGCCAAGGGCGAATACTTTGGCCCATTCCCCAATTCCTATGCCGTACGCGAGACGCTGGCGCTGTTGCAGAAACTGTTCCCGATACGCCAATGTGAGAACAGCGTGTACCGCAATCGCTCACGGCCTTGTCTGCAGTACCAGATCGGTCGATGCCTGGGGCCTTGTGTCGCCGGGCTAGTCAGCGAGGATGAATACCAACAGCAGGTGGACTATGTGCGTCTGTTCCTGTCGGGTAAAGATCAGCAGGTATTGCATCAGTTGATTGAACGGATGGAAAACGCCAGTAAAGCATTGAACTTTGAAGACGCCGCGCGCATACGCGATCAGATCCAGGCGGTTCGGCGGGTAACTGAACGTCAGTTTGTTTCTGGCAATAGTGACGATCTGGACGTGATCGGCGTGGCGTTCGAGGCAGGTATGGCTTGCCTGCACGTGCTGTTTATTCGCCAGGGCAAAGTGTTGGGCAGCCGCAGTTATTTCCCGAAAGTACCGGGCGGCACCGAAATGAGCGAAGTCGTACAAACATTTGTCGGCCAGTTCTATTTACAGGGTAGCCAGATGCGCACCTTGCCGGCGGAGATTCTGTTGGATTTCACCTTGCCGGAAAAAGACCTGCTGGCTGAGTCGCTCTCTGAACTGGCGGGTCGTAAGATTCAGATCCAGAGTAAACCGCGAGGGGATCGTGCGCGTTACCTTAAACTGGCGCGTACAAACGCGGCGACCGCGCTGACGACCAAACTTTCCCAGCAGTCGACGATTCACCAGCGGCTTGCAGAATTGGCTAAAGTGTTGAACCTGACCGAGATTAACCGCATGGAATGCTTCGACATCAGCCATACCATGGGAGAACAAACGGTCGCGTCCTGCGTGGTATTTGATGGTAATGGGCCGCTGCGTTCTGAATATCGGCGCTATAATATCACCGGTATTACGCCGGGTGATGACTATGCCGCAATGGCGCAAGTGCTGAAACGCCGTTACGGTAAGGCGCTGGAAGAGAAAAAAATCCCTGACGTTATCTTTATTGATGGTGGTAAAGGGCAACTGGGCATGGCGATTGATGTGTTTAACTCGCTGAATGTGACCTGGGATAAGAACAAACCTTTACTGATTGGCATTGCTAAAGGCGCCGATCGTAAAGCCGGGTTAGAGACGTTGTTCTTTGTACCGGAAGGCGAGGGCATTGCTCTGCCGTCGGATTCGCCGGCGCTGCATGTGATCCAGCATATCCGCGATGATTCGCATAACCACGCGATCACCGGACATCGCCAGAAAAGGGCAAAAGTAAGAAATACCAGCGCGTTGGAACTGATCGACGGTGTTGGGCCAAAAAGGCGACAGGTGTTGTTGAAGTATATGGGCGGACTTCAACCATTATTGAACGCCAGCGTGGAGGAAATTGCAAAAGTGCCGGGTATTTCACAAGCATTGGCAGAAAAGATCTACAATGCATTGAAACACTGAGGGCAATGTAGCAACATACTCTTAATTTCCACTCCAGCCAGATAGTTACCCTAGCATTATGCAATTGAATATACCGACTTGGCTTACTCTGTTCCGCGTAGTTCTGATCCCATTCTTTGTACTGGCATTTTATCTGCCATTCACTTGGGCTCCGATGCTATGCGCCGTTATCTTTGTGTTTGCTGCCATAACCGACTGGTTTGATGGTTTCCTCGCCCGTCGCTGGAAGCAAACTACCCGTTTCGGGGCGTTCCTTGACCCGGTGGCAGATAAGGTGATGGTGGCTGTGGCACTGGTGCTGGTGGCGGAACATTACCACACCTGGTGGATCACTCTGCCTGCGGCGACCATGATTGCCCGTGAAATTATTATCTCGTCACTGCGTGAGTGGATGGCGGAGATTGGTAAACGTAGCAGCGTGGCCGTATCCTGGATTGGTAAAGTAAAAACCATGGCGCAAATGATGTCGCTGGTTGGATTGTTGTGGCGTCCAGATCGCTCCGTTGAGTATGTCTCTTTTGGTTTGTTGTACATCGCAGCGGTGCTGACTTTCTGGTCAATGTTCCAATATTTGAACGCTGCCAGGAAAGATTTGCTGGAACCCTGATCAAAGCGGTGCAAAAATCGTCAAACAAACGTAATGAGACAACAATTTTATTGACTCATTACGTCAGGTAAGTAGAATGCATCGCATCAGACGGCAGCAGTGATTTGCCGAAAGATAGCAAAAAAATCAGTAAGTTCTGATTGATGCGGGAATAGCTCAGTTGGTAGAGCACGACCTTGCCAAGGTCGGGGTCGCGAGTTCGAGTCTCGTTTCCCGCTCCAAATTTGATAAAGCTGGTGTTTCACGAGCTTTAGCCTGAACAAGGCAAATAGAATTTAGGCGCGTTAACAAAGCGGTTATGTAGCGGATTGCAAATCCGTCTAGTCCGGTTCGACTCCGGAACGCGCCTCCAATTTTCCCGAGCCCGGGTGGTGAAATCGGTAGACACAAGGGATTTAAAATCCCTCGGCTTATGGCTGTGCGGGTTCAAGTCCCGCCCCGGGTACCAGGAAAATAAATTTCAGAATAATCAAAGCAATAAGTAGTAATGTCGTGACCGCCGGAAGGCGGTTTTTTTGTGCCCTAAATCACCTTTCAGAACATCTTCAGAAGATGCTTTCAGAAGATAAAATCTGAAAGCAGCATAAATATTCATCCTTTCTGATTACCCACCACCGGCACTATTTTCACTTTGCGATCGTAAATTGCCGTTTGGCTTGCATTTTTGTGGCCAGATATCGCCTGCTTATCTGTCAGCGAACCGTCCAGATCGGAAATGCCTTTCGCTTTGAGGTCGTGATAGGTGAAGTCGAAATCAAGATCGGGATTTGCAGCGATAGCCGCCAGCTTTGCATTGCGCCACTGGGTGTTGAATCCATCGCGGGTATATCGGTTGCCGTTGCGCTGGTGGATCACGTATACGCTGGAAATGCCGTCTTTGATTGGCAACGTGTCGGCTAATGCCACGGCCGCACGAAGTCGGTCTGACCAGGCTTTGATTTGCTTGGCGCCAGTCTTCCCTTGACGGATAAAGATCCCCGGCTCTAAAATCTGTGCACGGTTTAGCATAAGAACATCAGCCTGCCGCGCGCAGCAAAGATATGCTAGCTCCATTGCGACCTTCACCGTATCCGGTGCAACGGCATAAACAGCGCCATACTCGGCGTCTGTGATATAGCGTTCGCGAGACTTCTCCTTGAACTGCCTCACACCTTTGCAGGGATTTCCTTTCACATACCCGCGCTCGTAGCTCCAGCCAAATACCCGAGACATGAACGTTTTTTCTCGGTTTGCCTGCGTCTTACTTTTCAGGCCGCGCTTATCCATGTATTTCCTGATGTGTTCAGGCTTAATATTATTCGGATCCATTTTCCCAAAAACAGGCATCACCTTTTTGGCATATTTCTGGTAATCCTTCTGCGAATCGAAGGCTAAATCAGTAAATTCTGCAGAGTTGAGGAATCGATCGGCCAAGGTCTTAAATGTCGCTTTGTCTTCTTTCTGGCTGATAAATTTCTCATACGCCACCCAGACCGCAGATTGTGCAGCATCGAGAGGGCAGAGCTTTATAGTCCTGCCGTCAGGATGCTTGAACTCGTAGGCGGACCGGCCGCGGGATACGCGCGATGGCATCCAGTTATCTGCGGGGTCTTTTCGTTTACCAGCCACTTACATCGCCTCGAAGTCTGGTTCTTCCGCCACCGGTTTCGGCGGCGAATTTCGGTATTTCACAGGGTTCAGGAAATGCCCCCATGTTGTTTTTGGGTGACCGTCCGGACGCTCAATAAAAAATATTCCAGCCCGTCGGAGTGCGTCACACTGTTTCGTCTTATAGTGGTGACCGGTCAACTCAATCATCTCTTCTTTCGTGATTATGTCGTGATCGTTTCGCATGGTCTTTCCTCGGTTCAATCATCCTGGCGATTGCGTCGTCGGTTACACGACACGCCTCGATGACGTCTTGCTCGCTGAGTTGCGTTTTCCGTACGCTGGCCGACAGCCGGCCGATTTTGAGATCGAAGTCAGAAAGTAGGCGGGCGCCTGGTTGCCATCGCTGCATTGTGGTTGCCTTGTTGTGAGGTGTCCCACAATGCTAGCGATGGCGGCGGACTATTTCTGATTAGGCTTAATCAACTTTGCTGGCGGCGGTGAACTGCTGATCTTCACATCCAGCGGTAGGTTGTAGGTAACTTCACAACGGCGATCCGTCATGATGGTTCCTATGCGCCCATCGGGCAGAGTGATATAAGCGGGTACGCCGCGTCGTTGAGAACGATTAAGCATCTGATTACCTCACCTGCAGCGAGCGTTCGCCGATCTCAATGTGCGCGCCTTTGACCTCGACACCGTTCTCGATCGCTTCCTTGATGGCTTTTTTGTCCGGAGTCACCAGCGTTTGCACAGTCACCAGTTCATCAGGTAGCAGGTCTGCGTTCTCGATCACCACACTGGCCCGGCCTTTGGCCGCAGTAAAGGTATTGGTCGTGGTTTTGAGTTTGTCCTGGCCGGATGCTAGCAGGCATGCCAGCACATACTGACGGATGGATTTGGCGCGATTCTCGAACGACTTTTTACGGTCAGCCAGGCGCTTAACTTCTTCATCAACCGTCTTGGCCAACCCTTCAAGATTACGGACGTGGATAAAGGCGGCGTCGAGCTTGTCGCCCAGCGCACCCTCGATACCTTCAAGAGTATCGGCAATCATTTCTGGCGTCAGGTCGTCGGAGGTTTCGATCAGTTGCTGCAGCTTGGCGTAGTCAGATGCTAATGCGATTGCGGTGATGCTCATGATGTTTTCTCCTCGTTGGACAGGGCGGTGATGCGTTCATCTTTCAGCGTGGTTAGGCGGCGTAGGCGAGCGGCAAGATATTTGGCGTAATCAGTGTCACCGACTGATTCCGCAGCCTTGCGGCTGGACTCAATTTCGCGGGCTATCGAGCCATGGACCTTGTTTGCTTCGTTGATAGTTACCGCGCCCTTGAGGGTTTCCGCGACTCTCGTAAGCTTATCGTCAAGCTCTTCGCGCAGACGGGTAACACCTTCGGCTTTATCGCTGGCATTCTTGAGCGCGAACTCCGCATCGTTCTCTTGGCGATAGGCTAGATCGTCGTACAGGCCGAGGAACACGTCAGCGGAGAAGCCGAGCTGTGACAGGGCTTTTTTGGTGGCATCCGTGAGGGATTTTTTCGGCGCTTCGCCATCGCTCATGATCCCGCCTTTCTGCGTTGCAAAGATGTATGGTGTGCAACCGTAGGCAATCACTTCGCCAGTTTTATCGCGGAGTTTGTATCGCAGACGAATTGTTACTACGTGGTTCACTTCACATAGATATCCACCTGCACCATTTGGGATGATCTCTTTAGCAAAATTACCGTCGTCTTGCTTGGCTGTTCGCATAATCGGTGCACCGTCAATGAAACGTTCCTCGATGACCTCCACACGCCAGTTGATGCCCTGTGGCCCAAACACTTTGGTCGCCTGCATAACCATGTAGGTGCCGTTGATCGATGTGCCTCCGCCGTTGTTGCTGAAAGCTTTTGTGAATTTGGCATCGGTTTTATAAACGCGATTCCAGATGTCGAGGTTGTCGCGATCCTCCACTGGCTGCTCGGAGAGTGCTTGCTCAACCTGTGCGGCGCGTTGCTGGAAATCATCGGTTTTAAGCTGCTTTACGAGCGTTTCGGCGCGGTCGGCGTTCTCTTCTGCCTGCTGCAGCTGGGGGGATTTTTCAACTGGGGCATTGGCATAAACGCCATAACCCATTTGATCCAACTGCTCTTTGGCCTGCTGCGCTGTCGCGTCGGTAACTTGGGTTTGTTGCTGTACGACTTCCGTTTTTCCGCCTTGATTTGAGGCGTTATCTGCTGCCGCCGCTGGTTTTTCATGCTGCTCGGCACTACCGGTCAGACCGTCAATCGAGAAGCGGCCGCCGCCGAGGTTTTCCACCTCGACATTTTTCTCGGCCTGCTGGCCATAGTTTGCCAGCTCAGTGCATGCCGGATGTCCAGCAAGGCGAGTTTTCACAAAGTGCAGGCGCTCTTCATCGTTATTTACTAACTTGAGGTTTTTCAGCCCTTCGGAAATGATCGCATGGCGGGTGTCTGTATCAACGTTAAGGATACCGATTATCACCCGTAGAGTTTTGTCCCACGCACGCCATACGGAATCGCGTGCTGCGATAATTTCTTTCGCGTTTTTTACGTCGGCGGCTTTCGCGTTGTCAGGGTGAACTGACATGACTGAAAGTGCGACGTGCATATCCAGCATGTTGTAATCAGGTATGCCTTCGGTGTTACTCACTTTGGCGTTGGCGTTGGCGTTCAGCTTGATGCTCTCGCGATCCCGAGGATTATCAACCCATGCTTGAGCAAAGGCGTTCACGTCCTCCCTGGACGGCATGCGATCGCCAGCGTTATCAAAAATGGCGGTGATAAGGTTATAAATACCGGCTTGATGCATAGCGCCTACTGCTTCCACGGCAACCAACCCATCGATCACCGCGCGCATGCCGGTGTCGTCTGGTGTCTCGTCGTCATTCAGTAAGTCAACCACAAGCGATAGCTGGCTATTATCGATCTCGGTGTCGCCATACATGACAACGGCTGCGATCTTGACGTTGGCTGGTTGCGCCAGCAGGTCAACGGGTCCGGTTGGTAGTTCCGTTTCTGGCTCCTTTTGAATCCAGACACTACCGTCAAAAACGTTATCCTGCGCGAATTGCTCGTCAAATTCTCCGACCGGTGGGCGAGGGTAACCGGGCTGATCTTCCACAGTTTTTGGGTTGAAAAAATTATCAACGCTTTCAGGGTATTTTTCGTAAAGCTTGCCGATCGCAATACCTTCGGCCGCTTTCTTGTTTGGTGCTTCAAGGGCAATAACAAGTGGTACAGCCCCGTTGGCCTGGGCCTTTTTCTTTGGTTCAAATAAAACGATATGAATAGCCATTATTGGTCTTTCCTATGGTTGTGCGCTGGTCAGGCGCGTTTAGTACGGCAGTTCGTGAACGTCGATTTCTGAATGTTCGATGCACAGCAACTGCTGAATCTGATCATCGATGAGGATTTGCTGCTGATGCGAGCTTGCGGCGATGCGCTCTTTCTGTGTGCGCAGTGCTTCAACCTGTTTGCCGATCAGATCAATCGGTTCAGGCTGGTCGACATCGATGATGATTTGGCGGGTTTCCAGCAGCACATACTCCGGGAACTCGGACATGTCAGCTGTTAAAACAGTGATTTTCTGTTCGGCGAATTGGGATACATTCGCGTGGATATAGAGCGTGACTGGTATCTGTAGTGCTTTCATAGCAACTCCTGATATAATGCTTGCAGATCAGTGGTGCAAGCCATTGGTCTTTCCTAGAAAGGTCGGTTGGTAGCCGGCACCCTCTTGGTGGGGTGGTTCCCATCAGGGTAATTAAGCTCGCTTCGGCGAGCTTTTTTACGTCTGTAGGTTGCCGGTTACGTTATCCGGCGCCGCATCACCTGGTCGGGGTTTAGCGGCCGTATCATTGGTCTTTCCTCGGTAAGCACTGGTCAGGTGCCGCGGTCTGTTCCCGCCGTCATATCGTGACTGATTAGGCCATTGGTCTTTCCTATCCACACTTTCCCGCTGTGGCCGCGTAATTGGTGCCGGGATACATCACCACGCCCGGCCGTGTTATCCTTGCTATTCCACAACAGCAAGAAGGATTTTTGTATGCCAGAGATTGAAACGCTCAAAGCCGAGTTGGTTAAAGTGAGAAGCGAGCTTGAGTTTCACAAGGCGCTGTTTCTAACCATCCTCCGCGAACTTCCACCCTCCGAAAATTCTGCTGGACTCATGTTGAAGTACGGTAAAGCTGTCAGTGATTTGGATTTAGTCGATGCTGACTTAAGTAAAAAAACGCCAACAACCATCACCCAAGTTTTACAGTTGAGAGGTACGCGTAAATAGCGTCACTTTCAATCTTGGTGCCGTTATGCTTACTGACGGTATCAAGTGCTAAATCAAGAATTGCTTTTGCATTTGAAACACTAACTTCGCCGGTGGTTTCGTTAAGGCTGCTACGAAGAGCCTCGATAACCTCGCAAAATCCCACCACTACACAATCTGAAACTGTTGTTTCCATCACTTCCTCCAATGCCCGTCTTCCCGAGCCGCCAGAACTTTTTTCTGAACAACCGCTGCAGGGTTAGTGCGCTGTTGATGGGAGTAAATTTAATGTAGGTTAACAATCAAGTCAAAGGATTTTTGTTTATATAAGTTAACAAAATGAGTGTGGGGAATCTAAAGATATGAAAATAAGGAGATTATTTTTTCTTGCTGGACTTCCTTGCTTGCAGTAACTCGTAGAAAAGGCGGTTGAAATCATCCACTTTTGCCTGCAAATCCGCGACGTGACGGCCTTTTTCGGATTCAGGTAATGAGCGGAATAGATCTAACAGCTGAGTCTCCAGCTCGCTCAGGTTCATTTGCTCCGGTAATTCTTCCGGAGCTGGTGGCTCAAGGGTTTCGTCACCATAAAGCACCCAGGTGGGGGAGCATCGTAGTGCCTTGCTGAGCTGGAATAAATGTCGTCCTGCCGGTTCGTTATCATCACTTTCCCACTTTGAAATGGTTACGTGAGAAACATGAGCCAGTTTACCCAATTCGCGTTGAGTATATTTCAGTTCTGTTCGGCGGCTCTTGATGCGCTCGCCAGGTGTCGTTTTTATCATACGGTTAATATAAATTTACTTGACTTAATTTACCTTAACTCTTAATTTTGTTTCCACAAGTTAACAAAATGGAGTCACCAATATGCGAAAAACCGAAGCAGTTGAATACTTTGGTAGCCCGACAAAACTTGCTAAGGCAGCTGGTGTTTCGCTACCTGCTGTTTCTCGATGGGGAGACATCATCCCAGAGCGTCGAGCGGCCCGTTTATCAGAGATAACCAATGGTGCATTGAAGTACGACATGACGTTGTACGACGTAGAGAAACAGCCACCGGAAATAGCTTAACCATTAACCCCACCAAAATCTGATTATGCGTAATCAAGTTTTGAGCGACAGGAGACGCGAAGTGGAAAACATCGAAAAACTGAAAGACGAAATATCAAATTGGGCAGCCGAGCGAGGACAGGAGCATGTGGCGATCGAGATCAGCCGGATGTGGTTTCTGTTCGGCGGAGAATCGGCAACCGTGCGTCTCCACCCGATCGAGGATGATTTCGGCCGGGCGGATTGGCGTGCCATCAACAACAACCGGCAGCAGATATTCCGCTGGCTACGTGGCGAGTCCAAAGCCGCCCGGGCGAAGGTGAGAGAGCTTGCCGACGCCATGGCCGCAGCATTGCCAGCTGAACGGCGCGCAAGGTTGGGCGGTGTATCCGTGCAGTATCTGCTGTCAGTGGCCATCCGTGAGTTTGCCGCGGCAGTGATCGCCATTTTGCTTGGCGCTTGTGATACGCCTCAACGAATAGCGGGGGCGCTAAACGCTCTACAAGATACCCAGCGCCTGACCAGCGTGCAGTAACCACCGGAATCTAGGAAAGACCAATATGCAAACTGACCACATCACATATCGGAACGGCTGGCGCCTGAATGGCATGCCTGCTGACGCCGCAGATATCAGACCGATTTTCGAAGATCGCCAGGCTGCCGCACATGCAATCTGGGAACAATACGAGCAGAGCAAGGCTGCGCTGCGTGTTCTAGACATGAGCCCCGAGCAGTACCAGGACGCCTGCCGGCAGATTGCTGACACTCTGGGGATTTGATCATGGCTATCAGAAGGGCGCCACGCCCAGACACTCGATTTTACACCTTGAACAAAGACATCAGCGAAGACATGCGCCTGTCATGGGGCGCACGTGGCCTGCTGATTTATCTTCTTGGCAAGCCGGATAACTGGGAAGTGTCCGTTGCCAGCCTGATCAATCAGACCGCTGACTCAGGTAAACCTGCAGGGCGTGACGCTGTGCGGGGGCTGCTAAAAGAGCTTTCATCAGCTGGATATTTACAGGCTGAGAAGAAGCGCGCAGATGGTGGAAGTTTCGACGGAATGTCGTATGTGGTCTGCGAATCGAGTGGTTTTTCACCGGAGACGGATTATCCGGCCCCGGCTAAACCGGCGACGGGTGAACCGGCCCCGGCAAATCCCCTACAAGTAAGTAATGAATATAAACAAGTACTGAATACAAACAAAAACACTCTTGTGCCATCTGACGACGGCACCCCTGAACAGGCCAAAAAAGCTGATTACCCTGCTGAGTTCGAAAAGCTGTGGGCAGAGTATCCGAAACGGGAGGGCAGCAACCCCAAGAACAAGGCTTATCAGGCGTGGAATGCTCGCCGCAAGGCTGGGGTGACATCGGAAGCTATGGCGGCAGGCTTACAGCGCTATGTGGCATTTTGTGGCGCCAAGGGACAGGTGGGCACCAGCTATGTGATGCAGGCATCGCGGTTCTTTGGGCCGGGGTTGGAGTTTAACAACGCGTGGACGGTGAGCAGCCAACCTGCACAATCCAGCGTGAAGCGGCATAGCGATACCGCAGCAGACCTTGAAGGGCGCAGCTATGAAACCCGTATCGGTTGGAAAAATAACACGCAGGAGGACAGGCAATGACTGGCGAGCAAGCGAAAAACACGACTGAAACTCTGCTTGAGCACTGTGGGGTGAATAAGCGTTTTCAGGACGCATCGATCGGTAGCTTTGCTCCGGTGAATCCACAGGCGCAGGAATGCTTGACGATTTGCCAGCAATTCACCACTGAGTGGCCTCAGATGCAGACTGCTGGATCCAACCTCTTGATGTCTGGCCGCCCGGGGACAGGGAAGACGCATTTGGCTGTTGGGATTATGCGTGAGCTGGTCGAGCATTATGACGCGGATGTGTATCTGACTTCGGCGCAGCGAATGATCCGGGCAATGCGCGATACCTGGCGACAGGATGCAACCAGGACGGAATACGAAGTATTGGGTTTTTACTGTGGGCTGGATCTGCTCATTATCGACGAAGTGGGCATGCAGAACGGTACTGACTCCGAACGCCTGATCGTGTCGGAAATTATCAACACCCGATATGAGCAGATGAAACCGACGGTTTTGATCAGCAATTTCACGGTAAAACAGCTCGAGGATTTCATGGGGTACCGCGCCATGGATCGCATTTTGGAAAGCGCAGCAGTGTTGGCGTTTGACTGGGAAAGTCAGCGGGGGCGTCTGTAATGGATTTTGGCAACCTACCGCAACCGCCTTACAGCATCGATCTGGAACAGGCGATTCTGGGCTCCCTGATGCTCAACACGGACGAGGACATGTCCTCCGCAGTGTTCGGCATACTAAAACCCGAAGCGTTTTACCTGGTGGCGCACAGAGAGATTTTCAAAGAATTGCGTGCACTGAAAAATGCTTGCCGACCGACAGACCTGATCAGCTTGCACGATGCGCTGGAAAGCAAAGGGGTACTCGAGCAGGTTGGCGGCTTTGCCTATTTGGCGGAAACCAACCGAAACAGCAGCCCTGCAGCGATGGTGAGTTATGCGCATGCCGTTCGTGACAAAGCTATTTTGCGATTCACGTTGGAAAAGCTGCAGGAATGTACCTCGCTGGTGCTGGCAAACAACGGTATGGGTACTCCCGAAAAACTGGAAACCGTGCAGCAGATGGTCACCGCCGTGGCCGATCATGCACGTACCGGCACTCGCGGCGGTTTGCGTCCGGCGCTGGATGTGGTGGAGGACTGGATCGAGAAGATGAATCGCCGTTTTGAAGACCCCGATGCCGCGGGTGGTTTAACGCTGGGGATCGAGAGTCTAGACCGACTGATGCACCCGAAACAGGTGCTTCGCGGCGCGCTTGTCGTGATCGGGGCTCGCCCAAAAATGGGTAAAACGGCGGTGTACAACAAAATCGCCACGCACTTTGCTTTGAATCACCGTCTGCCGACCCTTGTATTCAGTCTGGAAATGACAGACGACGGCATCATCGAAAGGATGGTGGCTCAGGAGGCGTGTGTTAATTCCGAGATGTTTTACATCGGACCGGATGATGACATTGCCATGTCTCGGGCGATGGCCAAGGCTGCGGAACTGGCAGAGTCCAATCTGATGATCGACAGCACCCCCGGCGTGACGCTGGCGCACATCCGCAATGAATGTCGAAAGGTAAAGCGTCAGCGCGGCGTACTGGGGCTGGTGGCCATCGATTATTTGACCCTGATGAAAGCCGAGGCTGCCGAACGCCGTGACATTGCCTATGGGGACATCACCACCGGCCTGAAAAACTTGGCGAAGGAATTGGATTGCCCCGTATTGCTGCTGACCCAGCTCAACCGAAAACTGGAGGAGCGCGCCGACAAACGACCATGGCCAGCGGACAGTAAAGATACCGGACAGATAGAACAGGACTGTGATGTGTGGATCGGTTTGTATCGTGATGCCGTCTACAACAAAAATGCGGACCCTAACCTGATGGAGCTGTTGTTGAGGCTGAACAGGGAAGGGGTAAGCGGCACCGCGCATGCGTTGATGGTTGACGGTTATATCAAAGACATCAGCGATGAAGAGGCTGCACGCCTGGGGCAGAAAGGCCAGACATCAGAAAAGCGTTACAGCAAAAACTCCAAGATCGAAGCGTTTTAACTCGCGCCTGACCAGCGTGTGAATCAACCAAAAGGAAAGACCTATGAGCACTACAGAATTAATTTTTGCGAAAGACCCCGGCGCCGAAGTCATTGACGACGGCTGTGATCACACTGCGCTGATTATCTGGCATATGAACGCCAACGCCCGAGTACGCTCTGGCTCGACGCTTTCCCGGCCACCAGTGCCGGAACAGGTAGTCCCTCCGAAATTTGCCCGTACGCCTGCGAAGGCTTCGAAAAGGGCCTCCAGTAAGAAAAAAGCTTTCACAGTTGATTTCCCTACTCGCAACCTGGCGGCAGTGATGATGGGCAAAACGTTGTCCTATCATGGCATTCTCACTGCGCTGAATAAACATTACCCCGATCATGGACTGACACATCGGCACCTGCAGACCCGCATCTTGACGATGATCAACTCCCCTCACGTCGAAATAACCCGCCATGAAAAACCGGTACCGGAATTCACCCTCACTCACGTTGACGGGCAGTTCTATGTCAACTCAGAGAAACAGCAGCATTTAGCAAGAGGGTGACCTATGGCCGGGCAATCGGATTATCTCCCGCCCGGCTTACCGCACAACCGCGGGCTCTGGCCGCAGGAATATCGAGATCTGGAAAACCTCGACCTGCGCGCCAGCGGCCTTATCAAGAATCTGTATGCGCGAAAAATCCAGCGCACTGCAGTGACTGACGCGATTAACGCGGTACCGGAAAACTATCGGGAACATTTCAGGGCACGCCTGAACTATTGGCGTGAACGCAGAGAGGGGAAGGGGCAATGATTTGGCCAACAGAAGTACAGCAGTGCGCATCGTCGGTGCTGCCGGTTCACGCGCTGAGCGGAGAAGAGCAGCAGGAAGTTCTGCAGCAGATTAACCAGATGTTCCTTAACCGTGTCAGTCCGCAGGAAATCCAGAAAACAGCGCATGCTTGGGCGCGCCAGAAACAGATCGTGGATTTCCGCCCTGATGCCGTTGATAACGGCCTGGTAGTTGTTGGGTTCGCTGGTGGCGGTGGAAGCTGCGAGGGCATCAAGCAGGCGCTGGGTTTTGAGCCGCATATTGCGATGAACCACAACCCGGTGGCCATGGCCATGCACGCCGTAAATCATCCACGCACGCTGCACTACCCGGAAGATATTTTCAGCGTAGATCCGAAAATTTCCACCGGCGGATTACCAGTGTTATTGGGATGGTTTTCTCCTGACTGCCGTCACTTCTCAAAGGCCAAAGGCGGGACGCCGGTCAAGAAAGAGATCCGTGGGTTAGCGTGGGTGGTGCTGCGCTGGGCGCTAGCGGTGCGCCCGCGTTATCTGATGCTGGAAAACGTCGAAGAATTCCGCTCATGGGGGCCGTTGAAGGCTGACAAAAAAGGAAACTTGTATCCTGATCCGGCGTACACCGGGGCAACTTTCCGTGCGTTTATTGGCATGTTGAGCCATGGTGTGGCGCCAGACTGTCCTGCTTTGGCAGAGGTCTGCGAATTCCTACAGATCGATATCGACAGCGACGACGCGCGCCGCCTGGTTAGCGGTTTGGGTTACAACGTCGATCACAAAGAAATGCGGGCCTGTGACTATGGCGCCCCAACTATCCGCAAGCGCCTATTTGTTGTCAGCCGCTGCGATGGCGAGGCTGTTGTCTGGCCTGACCCATCCCACGGCGCGCCGGACAGTGCCGATGTGTTGGCGGGCCAGCTGCAGCCATGGCGAACTGCCGCCGAGTGCATTGACTGGTCAATCCCGACACGTAGCATTATGGGCCGAAAGAAGTCGCTGGCCGACAATACGCTGCGCCGTATCGTGAAAGGGTTGAAGCGTTACGTTATTGACTGCCCGGATCCATACATCGTACAGATCGGACAGACAGGTTTCGGCGGCGATGGCCGGCAGTATGCCACCGGCACGCCGTTGACAACGGTCACAAGTAAAGCCGAGCACCTGCTGATCGAGCCATTCGCGGTGAAATGCAATCACACGTCAAACCGTACCAAATACGACTGCTTCCGGGGCCAGTCTGGCCGCTTGCCGCTGCAGACGGTTACGCAAACGCACGGTTTCGCGGTGGCGGCGCCGGTGGTAGTGCGTCAGTTTGGGAATAGCACAGGAAACCGCGCTGATGCGTCGGTAGGCACAATCATGCCTGGCGGTGGTGGCAAAACTCAGCTGGCCAGTGCGGTGCTGGTGGGCGCTGGCGGCCCGACGTACTCAGGCAAGCCGCGCAGCATCGCCGCGCCGATGGCAACCATTCCCACTGAGTCGCACTCCGCTTTAGCCGCAGTGCATTTAATCCGGTTCCGACAGGGCAGTAAGGGGCAGGGAGTGCTACGCCCGTTTAACACCCTGACGACAGGGGCATCAACTGGCCGCCCGGCTACAGGTGTGCAGCATGCTGTTGTTGCCGCCAACCTGATCAAGCACTACGGCGGAAACTACACCGGTGCAGGGCTGGGAATGGACGAGCCAGCGCACACGGTGACGCAGGTCGATCACCACTCGCTTTGCACTTCGCACCTGGTACAACTGCGCGGCACATGCAAAGACGGGCGGCCGACGAATTCACCAGCACCAACGCTCACAGCTGGCGGCAATCACATCGGCCACGTGACTGCGTACCTGCAGAAATATTACGGCAACGAGAAAGACGGGATAGACGTAGACGCACCGATGCACACGGTGCCGACGCATGACCGCTTCGGGTTAACCGAGGTGATGTGTGAACCGACGTTACTCACAGACGACCAGCGTTATAACGCCTGGTGCTGCGCGCGGTTGATGGACGTATTCAGCGACGAGCCGGATGATAGCCACATGTTCCCAGCACCGCGCCCGCAGTTTATCCCGGTTGGCGAATACATGGTGGTCGATATCTGCATGCGGATGCTTGAGCCGCGTGAGCTTTACAACGCCAACGGCTTCCCGCGCAGCTACATCATAGACAGGGATATCGACGGCACTCGTTGGCCGAAGTCTGAACAGGTGGCGCGTTGTGGTAACTCGGTACCGCCGCCGTTTGCTGAAGCGTTGGTTCGGGCAAATATGCCGCAGTATTGCGTATGGAGGATGGCCGCATAGCAAAAGTCGACCCCGCCTTAGTGCGGGGGTTTGTGTGGGGAATGGGTAAATAGTGCTGGTTGGATATACAGTATTATTAATGGCAGTATATTCACAGGCTGAATTGTCGATCGTTAAAACCGATCGATATAGCACTCAACGATCTGTGTTACCTATTTGACCTGACAAAAACCAAGGACTTAGCTCTAAAGGCATGCAGGGAGATGGAGGGATAACAAGCAATCTCAAAGATTGAGGTGTTTATGATTGATTTGAAAGAACTTAACGACCTTCTCCCTGTTGATGGCCTTGTTGTTATTCGTCGAGAAAAGGGCAACACCGTAGGTTTGCGCCTGGTCAAAGAAGATGAGCATATTTCTACACTTAACGCGATGTTGGAAGTAGCAAAATTGGCGGGCTATTCGATTGTCGCCCCTAATGGAAACAAGCTATAATCAATGAGCTGGACTGAACACCCAGCCCATTCAATTCTGAACAACTGCTGCGCTACTGGAGACTCCCAATGGCGCAGTATTCGTACACAAAGACAGCAGGAAATCTACTGGTGCCGACCACTCGGGAAACCAGGGACTTTTTGCAAACCAAAAAGATAGGTTCGGTTCTTTACGCCGATTTCAAACAGGCGCGAAATCCAGCTTTTCACCGTAAGTTATTTTCACTCCTGAACCTTGGTTTTGACTACTGGCAACCGACTGGCGGTGCAATATCCCCAAGTGATAAAGCGTTGGTGAATGGCTACGTCAAATTCTTGGCTTATTATGCTGGTGGTGAAGATGCGCTGCAGGCGGCAGCTGATGAGTATTTGGCTGACGTGGCAGAGAAAAGGGCCGGGAATATCAGTGTAGCCAAATCCTTCGAAGCGTTTCGTGCCTGGGTGACCATTCAGGCTGGATTTTACGTTGAATATACTATGCCCGACGGCAGCGCCCGAAAAGAACCTAAATCGATCTCATTCGCTAAAATGGACGATATCGAGTTCGGCGAGTTTTATAAAGCCGTGCTCGATGTGCTCTGGAACTACATCCTTTTCCGCACCTTCCCCGATCAACAGTCCGCAGAGAATGCAGCAGCCCAGCTTATGGGGTATAGCTCATGAGCAAATTAACCAAAGAAGCCCGCGGCCGCGACTGTCAAATCCGGATCCCTGGGTTCTGTAATTTCAACCCAGAAACCACCGTATTGACACATTACCGCATGGCGGGAACCTGCGGCACAGGGATTAAGCCCGACGATGCGCAGGCAGCATGGGGATGTAGCGGGTGCCATGATGCCTGCGACGGTCGAACAAAAACAGAATACAGCCGTGAGGAACTTCGACTTTTCCACGCTGAAGGAGTTTTTCGCACTCAGGCTATTTTGCGCAGGGAGGGCAAGCTATGAACGCTGACGGCCTGAAACTGACTGAAGAGCAAGAGGCTTGGCTGCATCCTTGGCTGGAGCGGTGGGGTGCTTGGGTTTATACCGGGCGATTGGAGCGCCGGCAGAGTAGTATCATTGCCGAATACATGGCAACGGTTGAGCCGAGTAATTACCCAGAGCGCCCAATCTGCAACGATGACGACGGTATGCTGATCACTCGCGTTGTGGACAAACTACACGCAATCGATCGCCGAGCGTTTGGCTTACTGCTGAGCCGTTACGTTCATGGTTCATCGGATCGGGCGATCGCCAACTACTACCATGCAGCAGCAAAACCCCGGCAGATGGCCCGTCGGTGTGGTGCACCAGCCTACCGTAAACCGTCACATAGAACCTGCCGGCGGGAAGTCGTTGAAATACTATCTGCAGCTGAATACTTGTTGTATCAACCCTTGCAAGATGCGTTTATTGAACGCGAACAGGAACGAAAAAAGAAAAAAAATGATGCGAACGTGTTGACATCTATGGACCAATGGTCCAGTATTTCGACATACGCTGCCGTTTGTGTATGCGTAACAAGATAAGAGCCCGCCACGTGCGGGTTTTTTTATGTGCGTTTGTAAAGATAAGCATTGGTTATTGTGTGGTTTAATGTGGCTGCTTTAGAATTCAGCACCCTGGCCCTTTAGCTCAGTTGGTTAGAGCGCGCGACTCATAATCGCTCGGTCGCTGGTTCAAGTCCAGCAAGGGCCACCAAACCGCCATTAGCTCAGCAGGAAGAGCAACGACCATTAAGTTGTAGGTACGGGGTTCGAGGCCTCGATGGCGGACCAATGCGGGCATCGTATAATGGCTATTACCTCAGCCTTCCAAGCTGATGATGTGGGTTCGATTCCCACTGCCCGCTCCAGAAAAAGCTTTTCAGCCTGCGAAGATGGGATGACCCGAAGTGGCTGGAAAGCGCATCAGAAGGGCGCATTTAGTTTTGATACGCACTATCGAACCCTTTGGTGGGGAGTTTCTAAGTGCGTCCCTCGATGTGAAGTGACTGCCGGGAAAGACCGGCAACCATTCAAGCCCTGGCCTAACCCGCCGGGGCTTTTGTATTCAATTGGGTTACACATGCGGCGATGCTTGCATAGGTGAATTGAAAAAAACATAAGTTTGGTTGACAAAATCAAGAAAACGCGAAAATATTAGGTTTACGAATCCTGAAAAAAGCGAAACTTGATATGACCGAAAGACAGTTGGCACCTTGTTGGGAGTTTCAGTCCTACTTGGATGAGGCGAGTGTGATGAACTTGCTGGCAGAGGTTGCTGGGGTTCTTGAGCAGCTTTACTACCACGGACACACTCTCGACAGTAACTGGTCAAAGGGGGTTAGGGCTTATGACTGGGTCCGTAGCCATTTGATAAAAAATGAAAAGAATATTTCTGGCCTGAGTATGATAACCAAAGGGCTCGATTTTGTTCTTGCCTTGAATAAGGTACCTCTTCAGTTTTCCAAGGACTGTATTGCTGCTCCGAAGAAAAAGCATCGTTTGGTACGCAACAAAGCTGAGTTTGAGCAGTTAAGCCTTTTTGGGGGTAGTGAGCCAGAAGCTGAACAGGATATAACATGGCGAATTCTGGCTGAACCTTACCTCTCTGTTTTGTCTGATGATGACATTGACGACGATGATGAAGAAATAACTTTGCCTCGCTGGATTGTAGCGTTGGTTGGCTTCAACTCCTATGGCGCAGCGGTTAGTGAGGTTCGATATGAGCCAGTCGCGTCTATTCCGCCTATGTCCGTGGACTCTTCAGATCTACCTTCTGAAACTGATATTGAAGACCCCGATTTGCGGAAACGTAAGAAAGGCGAAGATGATCAGGATGTAAAAGACAATGGCACATCAAGTGATTAACTTTGATGATGATTATCGTGGGGATAAGCTCAAACTGGCTAGGATGGCCAGGGGCTTTTCTTGCGAAGAATTAGCAGAGAAAATAGGAAAAACAAAGCAATTCGTTAGTAAGTTAGAAAAAGGTGCGAAACCGACAGAACTGCTACTTGATGAGTTAGCGAAAGTTCTGGATATTCGCCCGGAATTTTTGTTTACAGAGCGCAAGTATGCTTTGGAAAGCGATGTCTGTCACTTTAGAAGCAAAAAATCGCGGACGCAGACTTTAACCAATAGCGTGCTCGCTAGGGCTGAAATCTTAAACTTACTGATTTCTGCTTTAGAGGATGAAATTCAATTACCGGAACTTAATATTCCTGACGCATCTGGTGCTGAAATATTTAGTATGAATGATGTGGAAAGGGTTGCTGAAGAATGCCGCAGATGCTGGGGGCTAGGTATTGGGCCGATATCGTCAATGGTGAAACTCGCAGAAAAACTGGGGGTCATTGTAACTCATGTTACAGGAGTTGATGATAGAGTGGATGCATTTACTGTCCACAATAGGCGTCCAGTAATTATTCGGAATGATGCAAAAAAAAGCATGTGTCGTTTCCGCTCGGATATCGGCCATGAGTTGGGGCACTTGGCTATGCATGAGGGAATTGTCACGGGTGATAAAAAAACAGAGTCACAAGCTGATCAGTTTTCGAGTGCTTTACTTGTACCTAGAGTATCTTTCATAAAAGAGTTCCCTCGTATCCGTGGTAAACAGTTTGATTGGAATGCCATGTTGGCATTTAAGCTTCGTTGGAAGATTAGCCTTCGGATGGCAATCTATCGAGCGACGGCTTTAGGTTTGCTTTCACAAGAACAAGCGCGACGGGGATATATTCATTTGAACTCAAAGGGATATACAAAGAGTGAGCCTGGTGATGAAAATATACCATTAGAAGAGCCAACTCTTCTATCCAAAGCTATAGATATGTTGGACGATTCCGCTTGGGTAGATATTCTTGAACGTACAGGATTAACGGTTGAACTTGTTCGAGAGTTGTTTGGGGTAAATCGACCATTAAGGGATGTTAAAACCTTGTTTAGGGTGGTTGTAAGTAATTGACTTACCCATTTTTAATTAATGCTTACAAGGTAGCTGTAACTGAAATGTTAGTTGTCGCGATATCAGATACTTAATACGTTACCAATGACTCCTGTCATACGTATAAGGCTGCACTTCGGTGCGGCCTTTTTCGTTTTTATCACCCGATGATCGGGCCAAACCCCGGCGAGGGGGAAGGATGAAATCCATGCCGGAAAAAATCGCAGATAGCGCCACGCATGGCGGCTGGTTAGTTGGCCTGCTGCTCGGGGCAATAAATTATTTCTCGCCCAGTGAGTGGATGGTGATCGGTATTTTCGTCGGCATCCTCAGCTCAGTTATCGGGTGTGTAGTCGGCGTCTGGTTTAGATGCCGCCGAGAAAAACTGCTAAAAATGTATCTGATTGATCGGTCAAACAAGAACATCAGCGCGCGGGACGTTGACCTGATAGGGGGCGAATAGTGGCTTCGATAAAAACCAAACTCAGCGCCGCTATGCTGGCGTTGATTGCTGCTGGTGTCTCAGCCCCGGTGATGATGTCGCAGTTTCAGGATGAAAAAGAAGGCCAACGCCTGACTGCATACCAGGACGGTGTCGGCATATGGACAATTTGCGGCGGTGTGACGATGGTCAACGGACAAAAGGTCGTTAAGGCCCAGCGCCTGACCGCAGATCAGTGCAAGCAGATTGACGCAGTCGAGCAGAAAAAGGCGCTCGATTGGGTGGATCGCAACGTCAAGGTAACGCTGACCGAACCGCAAAAAGTCGGTATCGCCTCGTTCTGTCCGTGGAACATCGGCCCCGGAAAATGCTTCACCTCCACATTCTACAGAAAACTGAATGCCGGTGACCGCATCGGCGCTTGTCGAGAAATTCGCCGCTGGATATACGACGGTGGCCGTGATTGCCGTATCCGCGCCAACAACTGCTACGGGCAGATACTGCGGCGCGACCAGGAAGCCGAGCTGGCATGCTGGGGATTAGACAAATGAGCGGCTGGCTTTCAAAACTGGCCCGCGGGGGAATGTTGCTCCTGCTGGTGGTATCGATCTGCCTGGGTGGATATAGCTCGTTGTTGTCATATCGACTGGAGCTGGTACGGCAGCAGGTAGCAGAACAGAAAAAAACGCTGGCGCAGCAGGCCGGACTGATCGCCACCATGCAGGAACAGGACGCCCGTAACCGCAAGCTGATGGCCGAACAGCAACAGAGAGAGCAGCAACTGCGCCAGCGGGGCGAAATTTACCAGAGGAAATACCAGGATGCCATCAAAAACGATGGGTGCAGCCGCCGTGATGCTCCTGGCGGTGTGCTTGACCTCCTGCGCGGAACGGATGCCAACGCCGCCAGTACCAATCGTTCTGTTGCCCCCTGAATCGGTATTCAAGCCCTGCGAGGTGCCAACGTTACAAGGCGACACCTGGGGCGACATTGGCAGCCATGCGCTGGCGCTCCAGACAGCTCTATCAATCTGTGCTAGCCAAGTATCCACACTAATTCAGTGGAGGCAGCGTTTGCATCATGATAAAAATAAGACTCAATAAGGAGCGTTAATCATGGCAACTATTGGAACTCTTAAATTATTAGAGACCTATGTTTTTACAAGCAATAAGCCTTCACGAGTGAAATATGAAACATATACTGATGGCAGCACGCTTACAGCAGAGCTGACAATTTATCGAATAAACCCAATAGGTGTACAGTCACGTGATGTTATTGCTTTGATTGCTTCACCAAACCACCCGGAATTCGCTCGTGATGAGGCGAGAGAGCACTTCCGGCAGAACTACGCTTAACCTCGCACTTGTCCACCTATTGGTGGTTTTTTAATTGTCCACCGTAGAGCATCTATCCAGGTGCTGCGTAATAGACGAAAAAAAGCCCCTTCAGAGGAGGGGCAAGACACAACAACACCAGGGAAATCGATACGTTAATAACGTTTAGTTATTGTACGGGTTTTGATGGGTGAATATTGATGCGATTATGCATTGGTGTGATGAACTAATCTGCATTGCAGAGCAGCCTTTCGAGACTGCTGCGTAATGCGCAAAGCAAAGTCACCGAATCTACCTGGCTCACTGTGGGGTAGATATGGGTGGCTTTTTTTATGGAGCACGCTATGTCAAAACCGGAAGAAAGCGGCCTTGAGCGCGATTACTGTGCCGGTCAACTTTCTCTCCGCGACTTGGCAGAGATATACGGCATCAGTGAAGGGGCCATTAGAAAGCGCGCCAAGAAATACGGCTGGGTTCGCAGTGGAAAAACTGGTACGCAAAAAGGTACGCAGGTACGCAAAAGCGGTACGCAGAAATCGAAAGTGCGTACCACGGAAAAGCCAACAGCCAGCGCCGAAGAGTTGGTATCTGAATCAGGATTAACACCACAGCAAAGCCTTTTCGTAGCGGAATATCTCATTGACCAGAACGCCACTGCTGCGGCTGAGCGCGCCGGCTACAGTGATCCGAATTATGGGCGGCAGCTTCTAACGAATCCTAACGTTAAGCGAGCCATTGAGAGCCAGCTGGTTGCATCCGTATCACGGACTCTGGCCAGTGCCGATGAAGTGTTGGAAAAGATGTGGCAACTAGCCACCTTTGACGCCAACGAGATTTCTCAGTATCGCCACGGCGCCTGCCGTCACTGCTGGGGCTTTGGTCACCACTATCAATGGCGTGACGCTATTGAGCATGAAGAAAAATGCGCAGAGGCGAAAGCCAGGAAGAATCCGGACCCGCCAGACAATGGAGGGTATGGATACGACCACAATAGGGACCCTAATCCAGAGTGCCCACGTTGCAATGGGGATGGAATTGGCCGCGCCTATTTCCCTGACACTCGAAAATTATCGGGCATTGCCCGGTTGGCATATTCCGGCACGAAGATAGGCAAGGGCGGGATAGAGATCACCGCCATCAGTCGCGAAAAAATGTTTGAAGCCATCATGCGAAGAATGGGGCTGAACGAAACCGAACTTGCGCAGCGGTTGGTTGAGCTTGAGATACAGAAGCGGCAGACAGAGGCCGAACGTCTACAGCTCGAACTTGCTCGCCAGAAAAAAACCAACGGGGATGACAAGCCGGGCGGGCCTCAAATAATCATTAACCTGGTGAATTCTCCCGATGGCGACTGAACACACGATCACGTTCCTGCCGTTCCATGACGGGCAGAAGAAAATATATCGCTCGCCGGCGAAGCGGAAAGTGGTCCGTGCTGGTCGCCGCTTTGGTAAAACCACCATGTTAGAGCAGGCTGGCGGCAACTGGGCGGCAAAACAGATGCGCGTGGGCTGGTTTGCGCCGTCCTATAAAATCCTGCTGCCCTCGTTTAAGGCCATTCGGGATCTGCTCAAGCCGATCACCACTAGTTCCAGCAAGACGGATTCGATAATCGAAACGATTGGCGGCGGTCAGGTGGAATTCTGGACGCTGGATAACCCGGATGCCGGTCGTTCGCGTAAATATCACAAAGTCATCATCGATGAAGGCAGCCTGGTCAAAAAGGGCATGCGGGATATTTGGGAGCAGGCGATAGAGCCGACGCTGCTCGACTATGACGGCGATGCTGTTATGGCTGGCACACCCAAGGGCGTGGACGATGAAAACTTTTTCTATCAGGCCTGCAACGATAAATCGATGGGTTGGGAAGAGCACCACGCGCCCACGTCGGCGAACCCGACAATTAACCCCGAGGCGCTGGCGCGCATAATGGCAGGCCGTCCGCCGATGGTGGTTCAGCAGGAATACAACGCTGATTTCGTCGATTGGCGTGGGCAGAACTTCTTCAAGATGGACTGGCTTTTGGAGAATGGCGTCCCGGTCGATTACCCGGCGAGTTGCGATACCGTCTATGGCGTTGTCGATTGCGCCCAGAAAGGCCAGCTACAGAACGATGGTTCAGCCTGCATCTGGTTCGCACTTAGTAACTTCCCAACGCCCTGCCTGGTCATTCTTGACTGGGACATTATCCAGATTGACGGGTATTTCCTGAAAGACATAGTGCCGCAGTGGGTTGGAAAAGCTAAACACCTCAGCGAAATATGTCTGGCACGTATGGGCACGGCTGGGCTGTTTATCGAGGACAAGGCCACCGGTATCACGCTATTGCAGCAAGGGGCCAACGAGGGCTGGAACGTTCACCCAATCGACAGCGAGCTCACATCGCTGCCCAAAGAGTCCCGCGCCATCAATATCTCGGGGTATGTGGCATCGGGGAAAGTACGCATTTCGAAATACGCCTATGACAAGCTGGTGGAATACAAGCAGTCGAAGAAAAATCACCTTTTGACGCAAGTGCTCCAGTTCATCATTGGCGAAGAGAATCAGGACGATGACCTGTTTGACTGTTTCAACTATGGCGTCGCGCTTGGGCTTGGTAATGGCGACGGCTTCTGACGAGAAAACCAATGAACGAAGATGATTTCGAAATCGGCAGCTGCTCTCATTCAGAGTTGATGGCATTGCTGGACAGCGATGATATCCAGCCAGGATCGACGGCGGGCTATCAGACCTGCAAAACGGTCTACCTCTACCACCCGCTGGGCGGCAAGATGGTGGATCGCCCAATTAAGATGGCGATGAACGAACCGCGCACCGTGCATGTTGCTCAGTCTTATGGCCTTGAGCAGCGCCTGCGTGATGCGTTCGAGCGCGAATGGAAGGCTATGGGAGCTAACCAGCAGATTGCCAACGCTGCCCGCATTGCCCGAATTTACGGTGTATCTGCGGTTGCGATGCTGGTGGATAACCAGGTGCCCAGTGAGTCACTGGACTACCGCACTCTGTACAAACACAACGTCAGTTTTAACATTCTTGACCCGCTGAACACCGCGGGCAGCATCGTGCTGAATCAGGACCCGAATGCCCAGGACTTCCAGAAAGTCGATGGCATTCGAGTTGCCGGAAAGCCATACCACAAATCGCGCTGCGTCGTCGTGCAGAACGAAGACCCGATTTATCTGGCGTACAACCCGGCGGCGTTCGGATTTACCGGGCGAAGCGTCTACCAGCGCGCGCTATATCCGCTGAAATCCTTCATCCAGACCATGCGTACCGACGATATGGTTGCGGTGAAAGGCGGTTTACTGGTGACGAAAATCAAAGGGCCAAGCTCTGTCGTCAATAACATGATGCAGAAGCTCAGCGGCATTAAGCGGATGATGTTGAAGCGCGGGAAGACGGGGGAAGTTCTCCAGATCGGTGACGGTGACACTGTTGAGTCTATCGATCTGAGTAATCTTAAGGATCCTCTCGACTCTGCCCGTAAGCACATTCTGGAGAACGTGGCCGCCGCCGCTGACATGCCGGCGATCATTCTCAACTCTGAGACGTTCGCCCAGGGCTTTGGGGAGGGCACTGAAGATGCCCGCTCCGTAGCGGTCTATATCGATAACATTCGTGAATGGCTGGACCAGCTTTATGCATTCTTCATTCGTGTTTGCCAGTACCGGGCGTGGAGCATTGAATTTTTCCAGTCTCTGCGCGCCGACTTCCCAGAACTGAAAAACACCTACAGCCTGTATTTCTCGATGTGGATAAATAACTTCGAATACCGCTGGCCGTCGTCTCTTAAGGAGCCGGAGAGCGAAAAGGTGAAGGTAGACGAAACGCGCTTTAAGGCTATCGTCAGCATGCTGGAGTCGATACTGCCGCAACTCACGGCGGACCCAGAGAACCGCGCGACGCTGATCGAGTGGGCGTGTGAAAACGCCAATGCCAACGAGAATCTGTTCCCTCAGCGGCTTAACCTCGATTACATCTCGCTAAAAGAAAATCCGCCGCCAGAGCCTCCGAAGCATGAGGTGCCGGGCGGTGGGATGATGCTATGAACACGTTCACGCGAACTGTGAGAGACGCGGTGAGGTTCTTTCTTCGCAATGGCTACACGTCTCGCGAGGAGCTGGAACGCTGGCAGAGTATCATCCGGCAGGCTGCCGAGAGTGAAACGGCGGACGACTACATGGCGATGGTCACGCGGAACCTGACTAAATCGTACGATCTGCAGGTTGGTCGCGCTGGCGCGCTGAAACGGCACCAGGGCATATCCCGCTTTACGCTCAACTACCTTGAGCCAAAACTGAGGACTGAACTCGACAGGCGGATCCTGTCCAGCGCCGACCTTATCCAGCTCAACCGCAAAAAAGCTATCGACACAACGTTGTCGCGTTTTAGCGGTTGGGCCAGCAGCATTCCTTCTGCCGACAGCATCGCGCTGTCTGGCATTCAGGGGACGATGCGGGCAACAGCGGATCATATTCAGAAGGCTGCCGAGAAGGTGGACTATGAAGCGCGCCGCGTGATGATCGACCAGAACCGCAAGCTGATAGCCAACATTGATAACGTGATCGCAACGAGTAATAACGCGATTGCGGCGATTTGGCACAGCCATTGGCGCAGGCCCGGTTATGACTTCCGCGAAGACCACAAGGAGCGCGATCAGTTGTACTACCTGATTCGCGGGAACTGGGCACAAAAAAACGGGTATGTGAAAGCCGGTCCTGCCGGGTATCTCGATGAAATCACTCAGCCTGGCGAAGAGGTTTTCTGCCAGTGCTATGTGACCTACATCTACAACATCCGCAGTATTCCTGAATACATGCTGACCCAGAAGGGTCACAAGTTCATGGAGTCAATGAAAGCAGCATAGGGGCATTAAAACGTGGCTATTTTTGGCAGCGGGATAATGTTCCGTCAGGGTAAGTTCGTCTTTCTGATCCAGCGCTCTGATGATGGAACGTGGTGTCAACCTGGCGGCACGGTCGAACCGGGCGAGCTCGCTATTGATGCTGCGCGCCGCGAAGTGCTGGAGGAAGTGGGGTATCAGTACGATGGCCCACTGAATCCGCACAGCGTCTACGGTGATTACCTGACGTTTCGCGCTGAGGTGCCGGAGCAGTTCGAAGCGAAGCTGAACGACGAATCGCTGGCCGCCGGTTGGTTCCGTATTGACGATCTGCCTAAACCGCTTCATCAGCCTTTTGCTGAGATGCTGGCGCAGCAGGCGCTCAATGAAACCGAAGTGGCCACGCTCATCGCTGATGGGACATTAAGCAGCCCGCAATACTTTATCAACATGTGGATGTTTGCCATCCGGGTGACCGGAACGGGAGTTACCTGGCGTTCTGCAGATCAACAGATGGCCTTCCGTAACCCGGATGACTATCTCACCCCTGAGTTTCTCCAACGCGTTGCCGGTGTACCGCTCATCTGGCTGCACCCGGAGAAAAACAAGCTCGATAGCGATGAATTTGCGAAGCGTGTTATTGGCACCCTGACGAACAGTTGGGTTGCTGATAATGGCGAGGTCTGGGCTATCGCCCGGGTGTATGACGTCGAAGCCGCCGGAATTATGGCGACCAGGCAGTTAAGCACCTCGCCAACCGTCACGTATAGCGAAATGCAGGACTCAATCATCAAAATCGACGGTCAGCCTCTATTGGTGGAAGGTTCCCCGGTATTGCTCGACCACGTTGCAATTTGTGAACAGGGGGTATGGGACAAGCTCCTATCCCCTACTGGTGTTAAATCTGATTCCATTCCAAATGAGGCTGAAAAGATGGACGAGGAAAAAATCGTAGCGCTTATCAACAAAGCGATCGATGCCCGCATGGCAAAAGCTGATTCTGAGGCAAAAGAGGCCAAGGAAAAAGCGGATGCCGAAGAGGCAGCCAAGAAAGAAAAGGCTGATGCAGAGGAGAAAACGGCAGAAGAGGCGAAAGCCAAAGCCGACGCGGAAGAAGCGGCCGCCAAGGAAAAAGCCGACGCTGAGGCCAAAGAAAAGGCAGATGCTGAAGAGGCCGAACGCATGGCAAAAGAAAAGGCAGATTCTCAACTGCGTCAGGAAATTGCTGATCTGCGCTCCCGCATTCCAACCGAACTTAGCGACGAAGAGCGTAACGAAGTCGCCGATGCCCAGGTAAAAGCCGATAGCGTTTTCTCCAGTTTCGGCAAACGCGCCCCGGCCCCGCTGTCTGGCGAAAAGCCACTGGCATACCGTCGCCGTCTGATGATCCAATTGCAGGAACATTCGCCGGACTTTAAGACCGTCGACCTGTCATCAATCGCTGATTCCGCGCTGCTTGGGTTTGCTGAAAAGCAGATTTATGCCGACGCGCAAAAATCGGCAAGCTTGTCTGTAGGCCCTGGCATGTTGCGTGAAATCAAACGCGCAGATGCAACAGGCCGCCAGATCAGCACATTCGAAGGCGATCCTGCTGCTACCTGGGCTCCGTTCCAGTCAGGTAAACGTCAGGTCACTAGTTTCAACAACCAGGCTTAACGGGAGCTCTAAAGCATGGCTAATTTATCTCTTAATCCGATGGCAACCACGAATGCGCTGGGTTCCTTCGGTGTGCAGTCCGACGGTTATGTTCAGGGCATTGCTCTGGATGACCCGGCTAACCGCTTTAATCTGGCCGCGGGTACCGTGGCGGCAACTGAAACTAAACCGCTCTGGGGCGGCCTGCCGGTGGCTGAACTTCTGTCAGGCACGCAGTCTAGTCCGCGTGGTTCATACATCCGCCGTGCAGCGTCTGTCGCTGAGTTGGAAGGTTTCACCGTATTCAACCAGGCGCACAACGGCCTGACCACTCCGCAGTCACCGGTGCCACTGTACGCATCCGGTATGAGCGTTTCGTACTATCGCCTCGGCTCAAACATGCACGTTCCGCTGAAAGCGTCTGCGCAGGTTGTTGCGCTGGGCACCAGTGGCGCATCCGTTAAAACGGCATTGGCCTGGGACTTCGTCAACAACCAGATTACCACCGCGGCTGCGGCCGGTTTTGCTGGTGCTGATATTGCGACTACCGCTGTGACCTATGCCGCGGGTGTGGCAACGGCAACCACCGCATCAGCTCACGGCCTGAGCGCTGGTCAGTACGTGAAAATCAACGACGTTGTGCCGGCAGCGTACAACGGTACCGTTGTTGTGCTTTCCGTTACGAACTCAACCACCTTCACCTATGCCACAGTAACAGCACCGGGAGGCCCGGCTACTACGCAAGGCACTATAGGCGCAGTAACACCTTCCGACATCACGCTGCCGGTAAAAGTGATCGCCATCGAATCAGGAAATTCAAAGACTGTCAGCTATGACAGCGCGACGGGTTTCCTGACCTGGAATAACACCGACAGCTGCGCGCTGGTCTTACTTTAATCGGGAGCTGAATTAAATGGCTGCAATTACCCCCAGCTACACCATCGTTAATCCGTCGTATATTGCGCCGGAGATGATCCTCGGTTACCAGCAGGCATCAGGTGCGTTTGAAACCATCGCCAGCGGTAACCCGCAAGTTCGCCTCGGCGTTGGCGACCAGTACGTCTACATGCGCCGACTGGATATCCGTACCCAATCCACCTCCAGCCAGTCTGGAAACGGTAACCAGCTGCCAAGTGTGGCGCTGGATGCGAAGATGATTTCCACCCCAACTTATCTGTTCCGCTGCCGTGGTATTTACGATCACCACGACATGGCAGCGGCTGGTAACTGGAACTTTGCTCTGCCGGAGGCCCAGCGCCTCGGTATGCGCCAAGGTATCTTCCAGCAGCTCCGCTCTGCTTTGTTGTACGGTATGAACCCCGCCGGTGGTGAGGGGCTACTGAATACCGCGGGTGCGACCACCGAGTCTCTGCCGCCGGACAGCAACAACAACGCCACCGTGCTGACTTATGATCACGGTCAGATGGCTGTGTATCTGCTGGGCCATGTTCAGGCTGCGATGACCCGTACCATGCAGTTAGGTCGCCAGCAGCGTGTCGTTATCCTTGGTCCTCAGCGTATTTTGGGCGCAATGGAGATTCAGCAAATCGTTCAGCTGACTTCTTACCAGCGTCCTGGCGGCGGTACTGATACCGTTGGCGGCACGGTGAAAGAGGTTCTGAAGGGCGCAAACATCCAGGTTGACTGGGTGTATGACGACACCCTGATCGGTGCAGGCGCAGGTGGTACTGATGCTGTGGTTATCACCATCCCGGAAGTCGAGGTGCCAATGGTTAACTCGACTGTTAATACCAACGAATTCGCCAAGTTGACCCCGTCTCTTGCTGCGAACGCCCTGATGTTCTGCGACATGGCCGCGCCTCGTGAAATCCCGACGCCGATTGCTGGTGGCGCGATTGATGTTCTGTCCGAAATGCGTTCTACCGCAGGCTGGGCAGTGCGTCCGGAAGCCATCACCATCTTGTCGATGGCGTACAGCGCCTGATCCACTCTTGTAGTGATTAAGCCTCTGCCGGGGAAACTCTGCAGGGGCTTTTTTATGAGGTAACCAATGAAACTCTTTATCGCTAACACCACCAAACAACGCCAGATTTTTGCTTACCGCAAACTTGAGACCGGTCGGCTTGTCCAGATCCCGATTAACCACGGAGACCAGATGATGGTGCTCGACGGTTCCACTGACGAGGTGGAATCAGTTATTCAGCATCACCAGATGTATGGACTGATCGACTCGACGAAAATCGACCAAAGCCAGGCATTTGTCGGGCTTTGCTACAGCATCAATAAGCCAGTTTCAGCGTCGGTTATCGAAAAGACCATCCGCGATAACGATATCCATCTGACACGTGGTGCGCACAACCGTCGCCAGGCATCCGTGGCTGCGCTCGACAGCTCGTTGCGCGATAGCGGCACCGGCTATTCCGGTGAGATGGAAGTCAGCGCAGAGCAGGCGAAAGGCCGCGATGACAACGAAGACGCAGATGTGGTTAACGAAACCATCGTGACTGAAAAATCCGGGAGCAAGAAAAAATGACGACGAGCCTGTCGGGATTTATTGAATTCATTCGTACTGACATGAAGGTAACTGCTGAGCAGGTTCCCGACGACTCTCCATCATTTTCCCTGGCTTATGGCGGCGCGGTCGAATGGGTTAACTCGGATATCGCGTGCGTTATGCCGAACCTGTACACCGTTGCTGTGTATAACCTCGGCGCGTCGTTCCTGGTCAACTACGGCAATGAACCCGTGTTTGCTGAATTCAGGAAGGTATATGGCCTCAATGATTTCACTGCAGGGGTTATTACCGGGGCCAGTGATAACGCAACAAGTTCTCAACGTTTGGTACCCGACTTCTTCAAAAACTTGTCTCTGGCAGATCTCCAGATGCTTAAAGACCCGTATGGCCGGCGCTATCTGATGATTGCTGAGCAGTTTGGCAGCCTGTGGGGGTTGTCATGATCACCTTTCATCTGGGTGTTATCGATATTCCTTACGGGGATGAGAACACCACAACCGGCGACGTTGCTGAATATCTGGAAGAAAAATACCAGATTATGCAGACCTTCTTCGATAGGTATGGCAATGACATTGCCGAGCTGATGAGTAAAGACCTCGCCGCAAATCTTGAAAATATGTTGGCTGGCGCACCGCCATCAAGAGATCCGCTTGCAGAATCCATGTCGCGGATCCACGACTTGTTTGTGGCCTTTCTGGATAACGACGAGATGAACGGTATGCAGGGCGTCCCAACCCGACGCGCGCTGCTTGGCATCTCGAAGCGCTTCAAAAACAAGAAAGGCGATCCGCGAGCATCATTTATCGATACAGGAAATTATCAGGCAGCCATGCGCGCCTGGGTAAGCGGGGTGTTAAATGCCTTCCCTGAGTGAACTGCAGCAGAATGCGAAAACCGAGCTTAACGCCACACTGACGCAGGGGCTTGACGACCTGAGCCGCTTTCAGGTGGTCACCTTCACGAAGTACATCAGGAAAGTACTTCCGCTGGATGGCTTCGTGTTTTGGGTAAAGGCGTCGATTATTACCGATGATCCGGACAGTGAACCGGATACCAAGGACGTGAAAGGTTATCTGCACCTGACGACAGAGAGCATTCAGGATGAGGAGCAGCTCTACGACAAAAACGTGGTGACGTTTACCGCGCAGGCCGATATCGATCCCTTCAATGATATTGGCTCTGAGGTGCTCTACATCGGTGAGTTTTACGGTATCCGGTTTGCGTTTTCCCGCCGTTCCGGATTGAACGAACCCGCCAATATTTACCACTACACCGGGCACGCCATTTACCCGCACATGATGTCGCAGATCATCAATTCGCCGGACGATATCGATCTGGCGGATGTGGTGGTCTCCAGTTCGCTGCCGATCTGGCTGTCATTGAACCAGTACATGCCGATGTTTCCGGCCATGCTGTCATTGCAGAACCTGGCCCCGCCGTATGCCACGGTGAAATGCAGCGACCCGGTACCGGTCGCCGGCGCTTTTTACCTGGATGAAAAATCCAACCAGTACCAGCTGGTTTCCGAGGATGTGACGATCTCGGTAACCGGCCTGCGCAATGCATCCGTAGAGGATTTTCTCCGCTACGTCCAGCAATACACGCTCAGCGATGATGCCGAGATGGGCGTGATGAATATTCCCGTGGTGCAGGATGAGCGCGTGACGCAAAACGAGCTCAACATCATCGCCATGCGGAAGAAGATTAAATTTCGCGTCAATTACTATCAGCAGCGGATGAGGAATGTCGCCCGCCAGTTGATCACGTCTGCCATCCCGTCCATTTATGTGGAGAAATAATTAAATGGCCATTGTGAATATTAATGTATCGGTCACCAACCCACCGAAGCCGACCCAGCTGCTGAAATCTGGCGCGCTGGTCTCTGTCGGGGGGACGACGTTGGCACCAGGCAGTTATGAGTTGTTGACGTCAAAAGATGACCTGAAAACGATTGTCGCGTCGGCGAAAACGATGACGGCAATCGCCTGGGCGGCAAATATCGTTACGGTGACGCTATCCGAAGCGCATGGCTGGGCCAACGGGGATAAGGTGCCTGTGGTGATTTCCGGTGCGGCACCTGAGGGGTACAACGGCGCGCATACCGCCACGGTGACTGGTGACAAGGCGTTTACCTATGCGCTGAGCACAGATCCGGGTACCGCAACAACGATGGGGACCGTGCTTTCGGTGGCGGCCGGTGAAATCCAGCAGATGAATACTACCTACTGGGCGCAGGGAACCAGCCGAGCGGTTTATGTGTTGGAACTGGGCGAACTGAGTGCATCGGCGGCTATCGCGGCATTAAGCAAGTTTATCGACGAAGATATTTCGCTGGGTAACACCTATCAAAAATTCTTCTCTTACCTTGTTCCCCGCGAATGGGACGAAGAGGCCTCGTTCAAGACGCTGGCGAACAGCTACACCTCGCCCGGTGCGCTGGTGAAGTTTTTTGTCACCACCACCATTGCCACCTATGAAGCGTGGGCGTCGGGGAAATACCCGAATGTTTTCGCTGGCGTTGAAGCTCCAGGCATTGGCGCCACCGAGTTCTCTATGGCGGCACCGTTCCAGTCTTCGCTGGCCAACGATCCCAGCTCGTCGAATATGGTGCCGCCGATGGCGTTCCGCTTCATGTATGGCGTGACGGATTATCCGCCTTCAGGGAACGGCAAGTTGCTGAAAGCCCTGCAGGACAGCAACATCAACTACATCGGCACGGCTGCCGAGGGTGGTTTAAGCAACAAGATGCTGGTCGCCGGCCATATGCTGGATGGCATGCCGTTCAACTACTGGTATGCAGTGGCCTGGTGCGCTATCAATCTGGAGATGGATCTGGCCAATGAGATCATTAACGGCTCTAACACCACCGTCAATCCGCTCTACTACGAGCAGAACGGCATCGACCGCTTGCAGCGCCGCGGATTAAAAACGCTGCGTTCTGGCATCAGCTACGGGCTGATCCTCGGTCAGGTGATCGACACGAAACTCAACCAGGATGCCTTTAACGAACAATACGAAAAAGGTGCCTATGCCGGCAGCGCGGTGATCAACGCCGTACCGTTTGCCAACTACACCAGCCTGAATCAATCCGATTACGCCGATGGGAAATACAGCGGCCTGAGTGCGGTTGTCACGCCGAAACGCGGCTTTGAGTCCATTACCTTCAACCTCAACGTAACCAATTTTGTGGGGGCGTAATAAATGCCAAATCCATTAGTTCCGCAGGGATTCCTTAACCGCGTTCGGGGCGCGGTCAGTATTACCGACAATCCGGCGCTAAACGTCACGGCGTCATTCCTGGGCAAAGAGGGGATCAGCATGCGGCCGGATACCGTCGCCACTGACATTATCCCCACGATGACCGGTACCGTGGGCAGCCAGGCACCTTACCAGCAGGTGACCTTGACGGTACATTTGCTGAAAACGCAGGGGCTTGCTGCCAGTTATCAGCGGCAATTTGCCTCCGATACCGCATTGGGGGAGGTGGTGGTTACACCGGATGCGACCACCTTCGGCAACTACACCATCCTGAACTGCTACCTGGTGAATTTTAACGAAATCACCCTCAACGGTACGGATGCCGGCTTTGTTGCGACAATTTCCGGCTACCTCACCACCAACGACAAGATGTGGGATTGATGGGTATGAAAATTGATAAAAAACTGAATTTCGTCAGCACGATCACGCGCGACGACGGATCGCTGGTCTACCTGCACGTTGTGCCGTTCCCGTATGAAGTGGTGCAGGAGAACTGCGTGATGCTGGGGAATATGTTCCATAACTTCTTCACCTCTGTGGGGGCGACGGGCGCGCCGCGTGTGGCCGCGATGATGCTGCGTAATATTCTCAAGGCACGGCAGGATACTGGGGGCGTCCCGGCGGGTGAACCGACCCTCGTTGACGACATTCAACGACTGACGACAGTAATTTTCAATGATAACGGCGTATGGCGTCCTGTGCCGCTTGAAACGGCATTTAGGCAGGCGGTTATTTCTCCGGACGAATACCGTGAAGTTGAGGGCGAAGTGGTGTTTTTTATGGTCGCCTCTGCCATTCAGAAAGCCAACTTGATAGCGGGGACTGTGGGGAAAGCGCTCGATATGTACAGTGGGCAACTCGTCTCATTGAGTGCTACGGCGTTTCGCGATTCTTTACCGACGTCGAAAACGGATACCGATACCCCGACCCCGCCAGCCCCGCAGGAACTGTCGTACATTCCCTCCTGACCTGGGCCTCCTGTGAGGGGTTCAGCGAACTCTGTCGGGAATTGGATTGCGGCAACTACAAAAGCCCGCTCCATTTCCGGCAGCGGTTCATTCTGGAAGAAATAAGACAGAAGGGCTATTTCAATGGCAGCTAAATCCGTTGTTGAAATTGATGTTCAGGACGAGAAGTTTCAGGCGTTCCTCGAAAAATTCAATGAGTACCAGAAAGCGCTTGAAGGTCTGCCTGAGCAATGGCGCGGCGCGGCGCAGGGCATCGGGGATTCTGCCAAACAGACTGAGAAGGTGCTGGGAAGCACGGAGGCGATCACCCAGTCGTTCAATGAAGGGGTGGCAGCCATCGCCTCTGTCAATGATGGCCTTGACCGTTTGAATGGAAACCTTGAGAAAGCCAATAAAACGCAGTCTGAATTTAACAAAAAAAATCGTGGTGCCAGTAAATTCCTGAGTAAAGCCAGCAAGGATGCCAAAGAGCTGGCCGGCCACATTAAAAACGCCACAACGAGTTTGCTCTCGTGGGGGACTGTGCTGGGGCTGTTTTCTGGGTTGGCCGGGGCCGGTGGCTTGTGGGGGATGAATCGCCTGGCTGGTTCGGCTTCTGCGCAGCGGTTCACTGCAATGGGGTTAGGTACTACCGCCGGAGGCCTTAACTCCAGCGCGGTGAACTACCAGAAGGTGCTCGGCAACCCTGTCGGCACCTTGGGTGCCATTCGTGACAGCCAACTGGACCTGAGCAAGCGCTGGCAGTTTAAGGCGATGGGGATTGATAACCCCGATCAGGATCCGGCGAAACTGTTGCCGCAGATGATCAAAAGCGCACGCGATATTTTTGTGCGCAATGGTAGCTCGCAGCAGGGAGCCGAGGCCTACGGCCTAACCAACTACTTCACACTTGACGATCTCAACCGCTTTAAAAAAATGAGCGATGCTGAAATCGACGCGATGACGAAGCAGGCCCAGAAAGACACACAACGCCTGCAGGTGACCGACCAGCAACTGAAACAATGGCAGGATTTTAATATTCAGTTGGATCGCAGCAAGGTCAGTATTGAAAACACCTTTATTCGTGGGCTTGCGCCATTGGCTCCCGAGTTAGGAAAGCTGTCAGATGCATTTTCAGAGGCAGTGGATACCGTCCTTAAATCACCTGAGCTGGGTAAATGGCTTGATGGACTGGCAGATGGTATCCGACGGTTCGGTAACTACCTGGTATCCCCGGATTTCAAAAGTGACGTTGAGTCGTTTATGACCGGTGTTGAAAGGTTGGCGCGGGTTATTGGCAAGGTGATCGATTGGGTTACCGGAAAAACCGACATTACATTGGATGATGTTAAGTCCAACTCGACAATTCTCAGTGATGAGAAGCAGATCAATCCGCAGACAGGGGAGAGTTATACGCCGGGCAGCGATGATGATCCTCGCGTGTGGGGATGGTTGAAAGGGGCAAAGGGATTTTTCTCCAGTGATGGCAGTTCCTCCGGTAGTGATGGAAATCAGCCTTGGTGGAAATTACGCGCCGGCAATGATGGCATTTTAAACAACAAATGGAATCAACCTGAGCAACATGCTCAATCAGGTAATAGGCGATCATCAGCCGCGGTACCGTCTGATTACGATGGGTATTTTGAAGAGGCAGCCAAAAAATACGGATTAGATCCCAAGTTGCTTAAAGCTGTAACGGGTGCAGAGTCATCATGGAATACACATGCTGTCAGCAAAGCGGGCGCGCAAGGCTTGATGCAGGTGATGCCCTTCAACTTTAAACCCGGTGAGGATCCTTACAACCCCCGCGACAATATTATGGCCGGTGCCAGGGTAATGAAGTGGGCGAAAAATCAGGCTGGCGGTGATGTTGAAGAAATGCTGCGCTGGTATAACGGCGGCAAGAATCGCGGCAGCAAGGAGAATCGTGAATACCCAGGACGGGTTCGAGAGCAGTTCATAAAGCTCTACGGATCAGGCGCGCCGGGATCTACACAAAGCAATCCGCAGCAGCAACTCACTCAGCAGTCTTCTAGCAAAACCGACCAGATATTACAGCAAATCTTGGATAACCAGCGCAGGGGCGGCAGCTCGGGTGTGGTGGTGTACAACAACACCGGCGGCAGCGCGATTGTCTCGAGCACGCAACTCGGAGGATTTGGTTAATGGCATTTACCCGCGAACTTTACAAATTGGGGTTTGAAATCTCACCGGTGATCCTTTGCGACGGTATCGCGCAGAGTATCCCCGGAGGGATGCTGCCGATCGTTGCGCTGACACAGAGCGCCAGTTTTGTCAGCAACCTGATGGGCGGCGCGGTAAATCTGACTGACCTGGATAAATATTTCTGCCACTGGCGCGCCGCACAGGGTTCCAGCATGGTGGATTACGATATCGGTCGCTACCCCTTTGCTAATCAGGCTGTCGCCGCTAACGCACTGCTGGCGCAACCGTTGCGTATTCCCATGCTGATGGATGCACCGGTGAATGAAAACACCGGCGCGTTGACAAAGCTGGTCACGCTCAGCGCATTGCAGGCCGTCCTGCAGGCGCACGCCAACCTTGGCGGCACGTTTGTTGTAGCCACGCCGTCGCTGATTTATAGCGGCTGCATCCTGCGCACCGTTCGAGACGTCACGGGGTCGAATGATCCTCTGCCGCAGCGTCAATGGTTGTGGGACTTTGAACAGCCGCTGATTACCGAAACCGGCGCGGAGCAGGCGATTAATAGCTATTTGAGCAAGATTGATAATGGCGATAAAACTACGGAAAGCGCCTGGACCAATACGGTTTCCGCGCTCGGGAATACGTCGTTGGGCAGCAGCGTATCGGATGCGGTAACCGGGCTTATCGGTAAATTAAGCGGGGCGTTTAATTTATGAGCACAACACTTTATCCGTTTTCCGGGAATGAGCAGAAAAGCATGATTTTTACGCCGATGCTTGACGGTGAGGTATACAACTGCCAGACCAAATGGAATATTGCCGCGCAACGCTGGTATCTCAATATTACGGACAACTCAGGGAATCGCCTATTAACCATGCCGATGATCGATTCGCCGATGGGGTACGACATTAACTTGCTTATCGGGGCATTCACCGCCACGACAATGGTGTGGCGATACTCCTCGGGGCAAATAGAGGTAATCAACTGATGCGGTATTACGATATTCAGATATTTACCCCACCTGATAAAGACGGTAATCCCGGAAAACTCTTCAAGCAATATTCCAGTCTGAAAAATGGTGTCTTTAATCCCGGTAATTTAATGATTGAATTTGATATTCAACGCTTTGGGGAATCTACGCCGAAGGGGCAAAGTCAGATTACTATTTGGGGGATCGGACCGAAGGACATGCAGCAAGCCAGGCAAAACATGTTTGGCATGACGATAAAAATGTGGGTGGGCATGTCCAAGGGATTGCCGTTGGCGAAACCTGCTCAGCAAGGACTGGTATTGGAGGGGACGGTGTGGCAGGTGCTGGGGAACTGGCAAGGTACCGAATTACGGACGGATCTCATTGTCACTGCGGGAGCCGTATCGGCGGTGAACCCAGCCCCTTTAGCGCCGATCAATTTAACGCTTCCGTGGAATAAGGGAATAAAGCTTTCTGTTGCGTTGACGCAATGCTTTCAGAACATGGGCGGAGATTACCGTTTCTCGATAAGCATCAGTGACCGCCTGGTGAATAACTACGACAGCAGCATGTTTTGCGGCAGCCTCTCAGAACTGGCGACGAAATTAAAATCGCTGAGCAGAAATATTATCAGGGACGATAAATATTCAGGTGTCGAAATAACGGTAGTGAATGGTAAGGAGATCCGCGTTTTCGATAATGATTTTGAAAGCCATATCGACAAGGACGCGAAAAAAAGCGCCAGTTACCGCAACAAAAATCCGGTCCAGATAGCGTTTACCGACTTGATCGGTCAACCAACGTGGGTGCAATTCGGCACGGTCAGTATTCCTTGCGTCATGCGCAGCGACATTCAGGTGGGGGATTATATCCGAATGCCTAAGGATTCTCGGCCGATGCTACAGGCTTCATCCTATTCCCAATTCCGAGATGACGCCGCCTTTACCGGTGACTTTCTGGTTTCTTCTGTGCGGCTCCTTGGCAACAGTCGACAGCCGGACGCTAACAGTTGGGTGACGGTGCTTGAGGCCCATCCGACAGGGGGAATGGCTGCAACATGAGTATTGAAAAAAAACAGAGTTTCGCCGGCAACATGCATCGGTTCGCCGACCAAAAAATCGCGGACGCCATGCAGATGGCCGGCAAGGTGCTGCCGGCCTCGGTGGTCAGCAGAGCGGGGAATATGGTTACGGTGTCCTTCCTGCTGCGCGATATTCCTTTCATGTTGCCGCAGGTAACCCTCCCTTTATTTGGGCCGCAGTATATCCGCTATCCCATGCAGCCTGGGGACCGGGGGATCGTCATCCCAGCAGATACCTATCTGGGCGGTGCCAGCGGACAGGGGGGCGGCACCGCCGACCTCACGCCGCCGGCTAATCTCAGCGCGCTGGTGTTTTTGCCGATCAGTCACACGGAATGGGAGAACGTCGACGGGCAAGTGCTCACGTTGTATGGCCCGGAAGGCGTCACGATACGCGATGCCGGCAGCAAGACGACGTTCCTGCTAACGCCGGAGAGCATCACGATTGCCACACCTGATCAGTTCAAGGTCACGGTGGGCAGTACCATGCTGACGCTGACAAATGGCTCATGGTCGCTGACCGGGCAGAGCGGAACCCTTGCGGATGGGCAGGCCAGTACCAGTCCGGCCATTATGCATGAAGGTTGGCTGCAGCTGCTTACCTGGGTGAATTCCCATCAGCACAGTAACGGCAATGATGGGCAAGACACCGGAGGGCCGACAACAAGTTTCGATGGGAGTATCACCGAATGAGATCTTACGGGCAGGATGAATCCGGCAAATGGGTCACGATCACCACCGATGCCAATGGTTTCAACGACGCGATTTATCTCACTACGCTGGTGCAAAATCTCAGGCTTGCACCGCAAGAATCGCCATTCTTTGCCAACCACGGCATTCCGGCTAACGGCTCGGTGATCCAGCAGATTATCCCCACATTTTACGTGAACAGGCTACAGCAGCAGTTCAGTGGCTATTTTTCCTCTCTCCAGATTGCACTTACCGAGGTTGATCCTCCGGTTTACGACATTTCGGTTATCACCAACTCGGGTTCGAAAATAGTGGCGAAGGTGTATGTATGAGTGATTTACCCGTTATTTATGATATTACCGGCCCCGTCGCAAAAACGGCGGAAGAGCTGCGGCAGCAGGTTATAGAAACGGCGACGCGGCTTTCACCAGGGATCACGACCGATTTACCGGGATCATTGATTGAAGACATGGTCAGCACCAGCGTTGGTGCGCTGCTGGTTTGCGACCAGGCGCGGGTTGATTTGATTAACTCATGCAGTCCTTACGGTGCGAACGTTCACCTGCTGAAGCAACAGGGGGCCATCTACGGCGTGCCGCAAGGTGAAGGCACGAACACGTCGGTGTATGTCGTATTTTCAGGGCCGCCCGGTTTTGGCATACCGAAGGGGTTTACCGTAGGGGATGGTACCTATTTGTACACCGTCAGACGGGACACGGTGATCCCCGCCAGCGGTCAGACCGAGCCTGTATACTGTCTGGCTACGACTGGAGGGGTATGGGCGGTGCCGGCAGGGACGGTTAACCAGGTGAAAACCTCCGTGCCGGAACCTTACCAGGTGACATGTACCAACCTGACCGCCGGCTTACCGGGAACAGACGAGCAAAGCCTGGCATCGTATCGCGGGCAGGTGATGCGCTCCGGTATGTTTGGGGTGCAAGGCACGCCGGATTGCTACCGATCATCCCTGCAAAAAGTAGCTGGCGTACAGGAAAACCTGATTTCGTTCCGCCAGGCGACGCTCGGAAAATGGGTTGCCGTCGTCGGTGGCGGGGATCCTTACGAAGTTGCCTATGCGATTTATAAAGCTGTACCGGATATTTCCATTTTAACCAACGATGTATCGAATCCATCGGGTGCAGAAGTGGAAAAGAAAACCATACCGGTAACGGTCTACCCCGACGTCTACCAACTGCCTTTCGTGGTGCCATCGTCGCAAAATGTGGTGGTGCTGATCACCTGGAACTCAGCGTCGACGACCTACATCGATCCGGCCGGTGTTGCGAAAGCGGTGCAGCAGAATATCGCCGATTACGTTAACGCTATCGCCGTTGGCCAGCCGATAAACATTTTCCAGATACAGGACATTTTTCTGAAATCGGTTGAGGGACTCGTTGCCGCGTCGCTGCTGTCCATGATCCAGGTGCAAATCGGGATCAACGGCGCAATTAAACCACCGGCACCGGAGTCAAGCCTGGTTTATGGCGACACCTACGCCTATTTCTCCACCTCGGCGGCGCAAATACAGGTGAAGCAATATGCAAGCTCTAATTGAGAAAATCATTCCTGCTTATCCGTATACGCAATATAACGCCGACCCCAACATTGTCGCGTTCTTCACCGCCTATAACGCGTTGGCGCAGGGGTATCTTGACTATCTCAATGCGCTTAATTTGCCGTGCTGGACTTCTCCCTCCATCACGGGGGATCTGCTGGACTGGATAGCGCTCGGCATTTACGGGGAAGGGCGGCCATTACTGCAAATATCTGAGGATGCGATCGCTCGTGGTGCCTACAACACCATCGAGTACAACGCCATTCCGTATGCCGGCCTGAAAAATTACGTACCGGGCTCGGCGTCATACGTGCCCGATGATTATTTTAAACGGATCCTGACCTGGAATTTTTATAAAGGTGACGGCTCGCACTTTTGTATCGACTGGCTCAAGCGCCGCCTGGCGCGATTTATTCATGGCACGAATGGCATCGATCCGCCGTTGCAAAGCACCTTCGATATCAGCGTAACGGTCAATAACGGCGTGTTCACTATCACGATCCCCGATTATGGCGATGGCGTTGGCTATTTCCTGAAAGATGCGATCAGCCAGTCTCTGGTCAAGCTCCCCTTTGTTTATACCTACTCTGTAACGGTGGTTGAACCATGATTATTGGATTTGGAAACAACGTCGTGTCGTCGTTGGCAGCAGATATTACGGCGACCCAGACCACGATACAGGTGATGCCTGGCGCAGGCGCGTTGTTCGCCGGTCTGCTCACTTACGATTATGCCAACGACTCAAACCTCCTCAAGACCTACGCGAAAATCACATTGACGGATGCGAAAGAAACCGTGTTCGAAGTTTGCCACCTTACTGCCGTCAACAACGATATGCTGACAGTTGTGCGTGGCCAGGAGGGTACCGCGGCTAAAGGCTGGTCCCTGAACGATGTGATCGCCAACTTTGCGACAAGGGGTTCAGAAAATCAGTTCGTGCAGATAGAGCAACTGCAAAGTGGCCATTACACGTCGGCGGTGGCCGGCGGTACGGCGAACGGGTTAACGCTGGCGCTGCCGGCGACATTTTTCCTGAATGGATCGACGGACTGGGCATTAAAAACGCCGCTCCTCATTTACCCTATCCTGAACAATACCGGTGCCAGCACACTGCAGTTGACTATGGGCGGCCGTGTAATGGGGACTTATCCGCTGGTGAAGGGCAGCAACACGGCATTACGTGTGGGGGATATCGTTGCAAAAAATCCTTTCCTGGTGGTGTTCAATGCTGATCAGGGGCGATTCGTTGTGCTAAACCCAACAACAAATGTTGGGGCGGTTTTGACTGTTAATTCACATACCCCAGATGCAGCAGGAAACGTAAAACTGGGCACGGCTGCTGATGCCGATATTGGGACTTCTACGGGCAATGTGATAGGGGTGGGCGGCTTTGGCTTGGCTCCCTCCCTGACTTCGCTGTCTGGTGTTGACCTAAATACGCTGAGTACATTCGGTTTCTATGTTGTTCGAGACTCTACTAATACCCCATTAAATGATTCAAGTGTTTGGTTTTTATCAGTTCGAACATGGGACTCAAAATCGGCGGGCGATCCGTTTCGAATTGTTCAAATTGCAGAGGGTTATGGTACTTCCGGAACGCTGAAAAACAGAACATTTCACCGCACATACTCTGGTAACGCGGCTGGGTGGTCTACATGGGTAGAGTTCTACTCAGAGGCCCATAAACCCACTGCCGCTGATATAAATTCCTATACAAAACAAGAGGCAGATGGTCGTTTTATTTATAAGACTGGCGACACGATAAATTGGCTAACAGTCACGGATGGGTTAGACACAGGAAATGATGTAACTGTTGGTAGAACGCTCTACATTAAAGGCCTGGATTTTATTGTGAAGCAGGGGTTACAGGACCCCGTGAATAACTATCGGCAAACTAACGGCATGCGGATTCAAGGCGCAGGAAATTTGTTTGTTGATATATATCAGGCTGAGCGCATTGGCCAGCACCACTTCTTAGGTATTCACGTCGCAAATGGTGGTGCGGATGGCTGGTATGAATTTAGTAATGATGGCTCATTCAGTGCCGGGGCTACTGTATGCGCTGGGGGAGGCAGTGGAGGTAAACTTTATCAAGATGGGAATCTTTCTGGCTCCATTTGGGGAGGGTATCTCAGTAACTGGCTGAATCAAAATATTTCTAACGCACAAAACAACGCGCAAAACTGGGCCTATCAGAACCTTGTGCAAAACGTCAGGCTTACCGGACGAATCAACCAGCCTGATACCGGCGGCCAGGTCAGGGCTCCTGATGGTTGTGTGTTTACCGGTATGTCAGGTGCTAACTATGATCCGTCTATTTGGGGCTCATATTCATATGTTCAAGTTTTAATTAATGGCTCTTGGCGGAATATAGGAACTTCTTAATTATGGTTAATTACAGAAACTTCACGACATACAAACCGGAATTTAAAGCCAGCGAAGAAGAGGACGCGGAATACAGGCCGGACATTCTTTATGCCCGCGATGAAACCGGGCGCGATTGGTACGATTGCCAGGCCGATTTTAGCGACGAAACGTTGAAGGTTATGTATGACGACAAGGGTGTTATCGTCTGCATGTCTATAGACGTTACAGCAATTTTCCCTCCGGGGTTCTCAGTGGCCGAGGTGGCGATAAGCGAGGTACCGCCGGAAGCGTGTAACGATATGACATGGGCATACCGCGATGGAAAGGTTGTTAAGCGCGTATACAGCCAGACTGAGAAACGCAAGATGGTTCAGGGCGAGAAAGAGCGCCTAATTACGCGCGTTAACCAGGTGACGCAAACCCTTAGCAGCAAGTTGTTATTGGGTATGGCTACCGATGAGGAAAAAGCTAAATTGCGCGTCTGGATGGACTACGTTAACGAAGTTGAAGAGATCAGCGACGATGAGGATCCTGAAAAAATCGTGTGGCCGACTCCACCAGACGCGAAATGATAAAAGCCGGGAAAGGCCGGCTTATCTGTTTAAATCGACAGCGTGCGCCCCAGCGGCGCGCGTTGACACCACCTATCTTTATACGCCTCCGTCGGCTTACCGAAGGAGTAGCGCATCTCCTTTCCCTCCCGTTCGCATAACTCGTATGCAGCCCGAACGTTTAACCATGTGACGATTGTCCCAGGACAAAATCCGTTATGTTCGCGGTCATATCCTCCATTCACATAATCAAAGCAAATCCACTCTGGACTGTCTGCGCGAGTAATTAGCTGGAAAGCGCACGGCTGGCCGTTATAGAACAGAACATAGCCGAAAATCATCTCACGCAGTGACGTTATCATTTCTATCATTTGGTGTTTGTTGCCGGGTTCTTCCCCCCAGCGCTTTGCGTACAATTCAAAGTAAATATCGACGAGTTGAATCGGGGTTAGTAACGTCTGATCTACTACTTCACCGCCTGAGTTCAGGAATTTTTTTAATTCACGGTTGCGGCTGTTTTTTGTCGATGACGAATACCCACCTTTGCCACAGGTTTTAGCCAGGCATATTTCACGCTGACTGTTCAGTGAGAACGTGGAGTTTAACGTAGAGCGCCCGTTAATGGCCGATAGGATTTTTGAGCGATAAGGGATCACTGTTTTAACACGGTTGCTAATTGGTAAAATCATTTCGTCCTTGTTGAACGGGAACATATCAATCCCGATGCTCTTCGACTGGTGACCGACGATAGCGATCTCTTTCTTGCCATTGGTGCACATGCCGCCAAGTAACGAGCCATTGTTACCGCGTTTGATGTGGTATTTATGGCGCAAGTTTAGTTGACGTTGCATGAAGGATAAAACGTCAGGGTGAGTCACAAAACTACCGCCATAAAGGCTATAACATTTTCTATATTCTTCTGCTGTGCCTTCGCGCCAACCGGACGCGTAAGAAATCAATTTCCGTATCATAATTTATTTGTTTATCCTATGTGTCAAGGTTCGATTATATGATAGGTACCCTCTGTTTATGAAGGGTTATTTACATGATTTGTAAGACGACGTCTACGTTGAGACCGCTACGGGCGAGGAGCGTTGGCACTAGATGTCTGGAAAACTTACCGCGCGTTGTTGAGTAGGATAAACCTTGAGGATGCGCCAGATATTGGGTGGCCAGATGTACCGGCTTAAGTAACTCATAGCATCGAACGTAGGGCGTTTTAAGCGCAGTGCTAATTGTGTACACTGTGCTTAACTCTCAATGTTAGGTATAAAAAATGAAAATTACTGGAGCTTCAATTTTTTCGTTAATAATTCTTGGTATTTCATATCAGACAAATGCAGCATCTTTTGATTGCACTAAGGCTAAGAGCTTCGCTGAAAAAACAATATGTAGTGATGCAAAATTATCAAAGGATGATGATGAATTAAAATATGCGTATGGAAAAGCTAAAGCATCGGTTCAGGATCATCGGGCATTTTCTGAAATAACAAAAACATTATGGAACTCTAGAGAAAGATGCAGTGACTATGCGTGTGTTAACTCATGGTATGATACGGCTTTTGGAATTTACTCATCCATTGCAAAAACAGGGATTCCTGAAACTAATGGCCAGAATGATATCGTAGCAGGTGATGAAAAACTTGATGAAAAGCCCTCTAAGGGTAATGCGGTTGCCAGTGAAAATAAATCCAATGATGAAAAAAGTAAAGACTTTCGTTTATATGACTCTCAGGAAAGAGCAGCCCCCATTGAACATGATGCTATCTTGTTTAGTGAAACGCCAGAAGCATTATCATTTATAGATAGACTTGTTTTGTTTACCAGGAATAACTCATATAAGTGCGACTCGGTAAGCGCATTCAGGCCTTTAATGATGTCAAATGGATATTCTTTAATTTGTAACAGATTTAGTTATAAATACGAAATCAAAGATAATGGAGGTAATATTTCCGTCAGTGTTGATAATTGATGGTGAAATAATTATCAATGAAAATCCTGGCGAATGTCAGCATATCTATGGAGTGAAAGCCCGATTGCTCGGGCTTCTTATTTTTGGGTTTGTGATTATTGGATTACCATTCGTAGTAATGCGCCCCATTTTTTATTACTGGTTCCTTAATGTAACCATTACCTTCAACTTGAAATCTCCCCATCCTGCTTCTTGCACCGCCGAATGCTCCGCGGATGATTACTACCCCATCATTTTGTAAGGTCCCGGCTAATTTACCGCCTTCTTCTATGATTAGATTTGAGTTGGGTTCCAGAACGGTGGTTCCATGAATGCTACCGGTCACAACAATGTTTGATCCGGAGCCTAAAGCAACAGTGCCATGTTGCTTCCCTGAAATCAAAACAGAAGCCCCGCGCGATACGGACAGAGTTCCTTGCAATGTCCCTGAAAGTATTAGCTCTCCAGCTAGAACTTTTACTGTTCCTCGGTGAACACCGACAAGATGGGTATCGCTAGTAATTTCTGTTGGTGGAACTTTTTGACCATCAATAAAATCATATTCCATATAATAACTCCTTGTTTATTATAGATGAAAAAACCTTGCATAAGTTAACAAAGCTTAAAACAATTTGGCAACGAAATCGACCAGCTAGCCACAGCATCATAGCTCCATGACAGCCATAGGTTCCTTTTATTCACCAAAAAACTCAGAAGATAGCTCTCAATCATATGCTAAATATATGAGTTTTAAGTGTACAATTATTAATCCATGTTCTGATTTTTCATGTAACCTGTTGTTTTTAAATCTGTAAGCGATGAATTTAAAATCCCTCGGCTTATGGCTGTGCGGGTTCAAGTCCCGCCCCGGGTACCAGGAAAATAAATTCAAGAATAACAAGCAATAAGTAGTAATGTCGTGACCGCCGGAAGGCGGTTTTTTTGTGTCTGAAATTCCTCTTCATCATATCTCTTCATTTTCTCCTGTATGATTCCCCGCTGACAAAGCGCCAGATAGAGTTTGATGCATAAACTATCGTGGTGGCTATCGGCCATTTCATCAGCATTTCTGTCGTCGGCTTACAATGCCGATCGATAAGCTTGTGCAATCTGCAAAAAGTCATCATGTTAATTGCCCTGATACGCAGATTTTTACATGAAAGTAGGCCATTTTTTAAAGACGGCCGGCGATAAGTGATCTATAACCAAATAGCGCAAATGAGAAGGAGGATGGGATGAGAGGGGGATTATTTTTGTTGGCTATTTTAATGCTATCCGGCTGCTCAGGGCCTTTGGGGTCAATCTTGGGCGTTATTCCCCAGCATTCTGACATTTGCCCACAGGGCAGAAACTCGATTACGGGTGAATGCCGTTAGTTATCAGGGTTTAAGATGCCGTATCTAAAAGGGTTTACCCGCTTCTGGCCTGCATGGTTTGGTCAACGCGTACATCTGCCCAACTCACAGCGCTGCCAGGATGCGGTTAACGTGACATAACGCCTGCCACACTCCGTTATGAAGACCCTATCCGGTTATGTAAACCGGATATTGCCTTTCAAAGCGTCAGATCTTAACTCCCGGCACCCAGTAGTGAAATATCACCCGCGCTACAGTTCGCCACTAACATCATGACTACGACGACGAGAATAGAGATGATGGTGCATAGATCCGACTTGCGCATGCTTCTCCTTAGCGGCCTGTTACCCCGATAACTTCGATTGCTGCTCTGTGCAGCTTTTGGCTGTAGTCATCGGGTTGTTTCTCGATCTCTTTGATCAGATAGGCGAGAATACTTTGCTTGGTGATGGGTGTGTTAGCGGAAAGCACATGAATGACACTTTTACCGACCAGATGATATATGTGCTCACGGTACGTCTCGATATCTTTATCGCAGAGACCGTAAAGGGAATAATCGATCATAGAATTTTACCGCTGGTGAAATTTAAAATGCCAGCCGAAGCTGGCAGAGAAGCCATATAAAAAATAAAGTCCTGCAAATTCCACTTAGGTTGATATCTATGTGGAAGGTTTACGATAACGTAGTAAGAATATTCCCATCAATAGGCAACGGCAATCCAGATGGTTAATTAGGAAAATCCTCAGGTTATGGGCATAGTGCGGGCTGTGCTGAAGGAGGAACTGAATGGTAAAGGGAGGCAGATTTAATCTTCCGTCTGCGAACTCAGGCTCTCAGGCAGTAGCTGCGCTAGCAGCAGATCGAGCGTTAACATTAGTCCATAACGTGCAGCGCTACCGCCACTGAGTGGCAATACTTTGTCGGCGAATCCAGCCAGCGTGCTGCCAACCGGGGCCAAGGCGATACGGTAAGCACCAGTAGCGCCGGCCAACTTCGCGGCGTTAAGCAAATCAGCGTTTTCCCCACTCATTGACAGCAGTACAACGCATTGTTGCGTACTGAGCGTGGAGGCCGTCATACGCATCAGTGCGGCGTCCTGGCAGGCAAAGGCGGGATAGCCGAGTCCGACCAAGCGTTGCTGCAATTCATTGACGTAGAGTGCCATGCTATTTACACCAAAAATATGCACGCTTTTGGACTGGCTTAAGTGTTGGCTGGCTTCGATCAACGCCGCATGCTCTACCTGCTGCAGCTGTTGATGGAGCGTGGTTTCTATGTCATTAACGCGTTGCAACCACAGGCGTGGTGGTCCATTAGGCGCCGTTTGTGCGGTTAAATAGCGTGAGCCGCTTACGCTGGCCTGCGCCAATTTCATTCGCAAATCGCGAATATCATCGCAACCAATGGTTTTGGCAAAGCGCGTGATCGTTGCCGGACTGACCCCCGCCTGGCTGGCAAGTAGCTCGATGGTGGCGGAAGACGCGAAGGCGACATCGTCCAAAATGGTTTGCGCGACCTTTGCTTCCTGCTGGCTGAATTGATTTTGGCGTGCGCGGATCTGATAGACAATGTCACCAATATCTTCGCAACCAATGGATTTGGCAAAACGACTGAGCGTTGTGGAACTGACGCCAGGTAGCTTACCGATGCCGGCGGCTGATGCGAAAGCGATATCCATGCTGCCCAATACAGGTTGAGCCACCGCGGTAGCGGCGCTTGCTGGTACGGGTTGGGTGCGCATCAAAGAGACAAAGTCGTTAAGATCCTGGCAGCCAAGGGACTGAGCAAAATGCGCGACGATCTCGGTACTGACACCGGCACGTTCGGCCAGCTGCTCAATGGTTGCCGTTGACGTGAATCCGGGATTATCCAGGATGGTTCGGGCAATTTTCGCCTCCTGGCGATTGAACGGGCTTTGGCGAAACTGAATGTGGTAAACGAGATCCATGACTGCAGTGTCCCTTCTGTTATGCCAATCGGCGATCTGTGTTCCAAACTAGCCTGTTTTTCGCGCGGCATAAAGCCATAACCAGAAGAATAAATTACTGAAAATAATTTTCAATTCATCCTGTGTAAAAACGAGATGCTCCTCTCATCGTTTAGTTGTTAATAATTTATCTTGCTGTTTTTAAAGGTTAAATAGGATTTATGGATTCTGTCTGTGAATAAAACTCTATCGTCGATCACAGTGTTGAAAAAAATTTTCATGATAATTTTTAGCTAACAATTTGTTTTTTAACGATTAAGTTAAAACCATAATCAAATCGTATGGATCTAAGGTATTTACAAGCGTGTTACAGCACTGTTTTATATTTGCACAGCCAAGGTGGCTAGTCACAATCGAGGCACCCAAAAATGCAAACAATCGTCTTATGCTGCGCTGCAGGAATGTCTACCAGCATGCTGGTACAAAAAATGAAAACCGAGGCACAAAAGCGTGCTTTGGATATTGAAATTGAAGCCGTACCCGTAGCGGATTTTGAACGCATCGTTGAAAGGGCGGACATTGTACTGTTAGGGCCACAGGTGAAATATGAACACGCGCGCCTTTCGGAACTGGCTGCCCCATTAGGCAAAACCGTTGCGGTTATTGATATGTTGGATTACGGCACCCTGCGTGGGGATAAGGTGCTGGACAAGGCACTGGGCCTGCTGGGCTGATAACACCCTGTGGGGCATTGCCCCTCAAACCCTATTTTTGATTATTTTACAGCGGATTATTTTATTAATCCGTCGGGGCTTGCTGTGCCTGGAATCAGGCCAGGGGAGGTAATGATGGATTTGGAAACGAGTGTTATGGAACTGCTGGTTCATGCCGGGAGTGCACGCAGTTCTCTGCTGTCGGCATTGCAACTGGCACGCCACGGTGAGTTTGACGCCGCGGATGTCAAGCTGGAAGAGGCGAAGTCCGGCATCGGCCGGGCGCATAGCATGCAGACGGAACTGATAGGCATGGACGAAGGCTGTGGAAAAATACCGGTCAGTTTAATTCTGGTGCATGCGCAGGACCATTTGATGAACGCGATGCTGATCCAGGATCTGGCCACTGACATGATCGAGCTTTATCGTCGTTTACCTCAAGGGGCAGGCAATGACTAAAATAACCGTAATTGGTGGTGGCAGTAGCTATACGCCAGAGTTGGTCGAAGGGTTGATCGCGCATTATCAGGATGTGCCATTGACCGAACTGGCGCTGGTGGATGTTGAATCCGGTCGGGAGAAAGTGGGCATCATTGCTGAACTGACCAAAAGAATGTTCAAACGTAACGGGTTGGAACAGGTGGTCGTTTCGGTGCATTTTTCGCTGGAGCCGGCTATTCGTGGTGCCCGCTTTGTGTTAACTCAACTGCGGGTGGGGCAATTGGCTGCCCGCGCAGCTGACGAACGTCTGGGGTTGAAATATCAACGTCTTGGACAGGAGACAACGGGCGTCGGTGGTTTTGCCAAAGCGCTACGGACCATTCCGGTGATGTTGGAGGTGGCCCGCACGGTGGAAGCCGTTGCACCGGATGCCTGGATCATCAACTTCACCAATCCTGCCGGGATCGTCACCGAAGCGGTATCACGCTACAGCAAGGCGAAGGTCATCGGCGTGTGTAATGTGCCGATCACGATGCACCACATGATTGCCGACATGCTGAAAGCGCCGCACGATCAGGTGGATCTGCGTTTCGCCGGGTTGAACCATATGGTGTGGGTGCACCAGGTGACGCAAAGCGGCAAGGATGTCACCGCCGACGTATTGAACATGCTAAGCAATGGCGAAACGCTGTCGATGAATAACATTAAAGAGCTGCCATGGCCGCCTGCGTTTTTACAGGCTCTGGGGGCGATTCCCTGCCCATATCACCGCTATTTTTATCAAACGGCTGGAATGCTGGAGGAAGAGATAGCCGCAGCTGCTGCACAAGGGACCCGGGCTGAGCAAGTGATGAAAGTTGAAGCGGAGTTATTTGCTTTGTATGCCGACCCCGCATTGGATAAGAAACCCGAACAACTGCGCTTCCGTGGCGGTGCGTTCTATTCTGAAGTGGCGGTCGAGTTGATCCGTGCCATTCATAACAACAGCGGTAAGGTGCTGGTGGTGAACACCCGCAATAACGGCGCTATTCAGGGCTTGCCGGACGATGCGGTGATTGAAACCAACTGTGTGATCGATGCACAGGGCGCACACCCACTGAGTTTTGGCCCGATGCCGCTGGCAATGAACGGGCTGACTCAACAGGTAAAAGATTTTGAACGGCTGACTATTGAGGCCGCCGTGCATGGCGATCGTCAAAGTGCGCTGTTGGCGTTGGTCGTGAATCCGTTGATTGGTGGTGTCGGCATTGCACAACCCTTGTTAGATGAGGTGCTGAGCCTGAATCAAGCCTATTTACCGCAGTTTAATTAAGTCGAAATTCCATAATAACAATCACGACAGAGCCGGCTTTGCCGGGCAGGGGGGATGATGGCGGGTTTAAATAGCATTCTTGAACGTTACGTATTGCCTACGGCGTTAAAAATCGCGGGGCAAAAACACATTTTGTCGGTGCGGGACGGCATAATTCTCAATATGCCCTTTATGTTGATTGGGTCATTCTTTCTGATCTTCGCCTATTTGCCGATCCCCAGCTATGCCAATCTGATGGGGGAGATATTCGGCGCGGCCTGGCGCGATAAATTGCTGTACCCGGTTAAGGCAACCTACGACATCATGGCGATTATCTCCAGCTTTGGCATCGCCTACCGGCTGGCGGAAAAATACCGCGGCATGGACCCGCTCAGTACCGGTGCTGTTTCGCTGGTGGCGTTCATCATGACCATTCCCCAGCACACGTTGTTTGCGCCAGTGAAAGGCGCGGCCGAGCAGATCGTCAAAGGCGTGTTGCCGATGAATTTTATCGGCAGTCAGGGGTTGTTTGTCGCGATTGTCGTCGCGTTGCTATCGACGGAAATCTACCGTTTTGTGCATAACCGTAACCTGGTGATCAACATGCCTGAAGGGGTTCCGCCCGCGGTGGCCAAATCCTTCTTGGCACTGATCCCAGGTTTTTGCGTATTGGCGGTGATATTGCTGTTGCGCCTTATCGTTGAAGCCACGCCGTTTGGCGATATCAACACCATGATCGCTACGCTGATCGGGATCCCGATGCACCACGTGGGCGGAACACTGCCGGGGATGATTTTCTCGGTAATCCTGATTGGTCTGCTATGGACATTGGGGTTGCATGGCGACGCCATTGTATTGGTCTTTATTCAGCCGGTGTGGCTGGCAAATATGTCGGAAAATCTGGTCGCATTTCAGAACAATCAACCGATCCCACACATCATTACTCAGCAATTTTACGATCTGTGGATTGCCCCCGGTGGGACAGGAGCCTTATTGGGATTGGTGATCTTTATGCTGGTGCGCAGCCGTAGTGCGCAGATGAAACAGTTGGGAAAAATTGCTGCGCCAGGTTGCCTGTTCAACATCAGCGAACCCATGGTGTTCGGTATTCCGTTGGTGATGAACCCGTATTTCTTCCTGCCCTTTATTTTGACGCCGGTAGTCTTGGTGATCGTGACTTACAGTGCGATGGCAACCGGGCTGGTAACGCCCCCAGTCGGTATCGCGTTGCCCTTCACCACGCCAATTTTCATTAGCGGTTATTTAGCAACCGGCGGCCATATATCGGGAACGGTGATCCAAGTCGTGAACCTTCTTATTTCAATGGCGATTTACTACCCGTTCTTCCGTGCCTGGGATAAGCAAAAATACCGTGAAGAAAATCATGCGGCTGCGTCGGTGCAAAGTGCCGTGGCGGGTGAACAAACCTCGACACCGTAATTATGCATACCCGTCAGGGAGGCCATCGCCGCTTTTGTAGAGAGTGACAAAAGTGGCGTGCCATAACACCAAAACCGCCGCCAGGCGGTTTTTTACTTGGCAGAGCGGGCGATGAAGCGTATTAGCGGAGGCTTTCGAGCCAGTGGAAAATGCGTGCAAGGTTGAGGGTAATATCGCCGATGTTAAATATCGCACCTACCCATACTGCAATCATGACAGCCACACCAATGACAACCGGCAGATCCATTTTATTCATTGGCTATCGTCTTCAATGGGTTAACAAGTTTTCAAGCCTAGCATTAATCGCTTCGGGGATAAAACCTCAGTCTAGGCTTGCCGGTGTTTGTCAGACTAAAATGGCACCTGCATTGGGCTACGTTGCGCTATTCTATCGGCTGAGTGCATGAAGGAGGATGGTGATGAATGAGCTAATACGGGTTGGGAATGACCTACGAATGAAGATTTTGACGGCTGAAGATACGGATATCGTCCATCGTTACTTCCATGAAAATCAGCATCATCTCTCACAATGGGAGCCGATTCGGCCACAGGGTTTTTATTGTTCGGAGATGATTAGCCAGCGGTTGTATCAGGCGCAAAGAGATGCTGAAAAAGGACTGGCTTATCAATTCGGGATTGTGAACGGTGCTGGCACAGAAATGCTGGGCGCCTGCAATTTTTCCAACATTGCTCGAGGCCCTTTTCAGGCCTGCCATTTGGGGTATTCGATTGCTGCATGCCATGAAGGTAAGGGCATCATGACTCAGGCATTGGCTGCTACCCTCGAGTACATGCTCGGGGAATTGGATCTACACCGGGTTATGGCCGCTTATATTCCGACAAATACCCGGAGTGAAAAGTTGTTGCTGCGTTTGGGATTCGAAAAGGAAGGCTATGCCAAATCCTATCTGAAGATTGCCGGCCGCTGGCAGGATCACGTGTTAACCTCGTTGATTAACTTACGGCATACAGCGTAACCCTCTGTGCTGAAAGCCAAAAAAAGCCACCCGAAGGTGGCTTATCCAAAGAACGTTGTTTAGTCCAGTTTAGGGTGCTGGTCGATCAACGTTTGTCTTTTCTTTTCCAGTTCAGCGATCTGCTCATTGATGTCATCGACTTTCTGTTCGATGTTGTCGTAGTTCTCTTGCAGCAGCTCTTTGGCTTCCGACCGGTCCGATGCAGCCGGTGTGGCGCCGCGAAGCGGTTTATTGGCTGTTTCCTTCATGTATAACCCGGTGATCAGACCGATCACCGCAACGACCATCAGGTAGTAGGCCGGCATATAGAGGTTGCCGGTTGATTCGACTAACCATGCGGCAGCCGTTGGCGTTGCACCGGCAACCAGTACCGAGATGTTGAACGAGATCGCCAGGGCGCTGTAGCGAATATGTGTCGGGAACATCGCAGGCAAGATAGAAGCCATCACGCCAGTGAAGCAGTTAAGCAACACGGCCAACACTAATAGGCCAACGAAGATCAAGCCAATTACACTGCTGTTGATCAGAATAAAGCACGGTATCGCCAGCGCCAACAGGCCGATGCTGCCGCCGATGATAAACGGCTTACGGCCGATGCGATCGCTGGTCAGGCCGATGACCGGCTGTACAAACAGCATACCGATCATGACGGCGATGATGATCAGGACGCCGTGGTCTTCCGAATAATGCAGATTATGCGACAGGTAGCTCGGCATGTAGGTCAACAACATGTAATAAGTCACGTTGGTTGAAATTACGATACCGACACAGACCAGCAAGCTTTTCCAGTGCTTGGCGGCAATCTCCTTGAATGAGGTCTTCGGTGGATTTTCGATGGCGTTGCGATCTTCCTTCTCCATCTTATCCACATGCTGCTGGAACGCGGGGGTTTCTTCCAACGCATGACGCAGGTAGAGGCCAATTAAGCCCAAAGGCGCAGCGATAAAGAACGGAATGCGCCAACCCCAATCGAGGAAATTAGTTTCACCCACGATGCTGGAAATCAGCACTACAACGCCTGCACCCATGACAAAGCCGGCAATGGAGCCGAAATCAAGCCAGCTTCCCATAAAGCCGCGCTTTCTGTCCGGTGAGTATTCGGCAACGAAGATGGCTGCACCAGAGTATTCGCCGCCCACTGAAAAGCCCTGCGCCAGCTTGGCCAGCAGCAGTAAGATCGGGGCCCAGATGCCGATCGACGCATACGAGGGGATCAGACCGATACAGAAAGTACTCACCGCCATAATAATAATGGTGATGGAAAGGACTTTTTGACGCCCGAACTTATCACCCATGGCGCCAAAGAAGATGCCACCCAGCGGACGAACCAGGAAGGGGACAGAGAAGGTGGCCAGTGCGGCGATCATCTGTACGCCGGGAGTGGCGCCAGGGAAAAAGACTTGCCCAAGCGCGTAGGCCACAAAGCCATAGACGCCAAAGTCGAACCACTCCATTGCGTTGCCTAATGCAGCCGCGGTAATGGCCTTCTTGAGTTTGCTGTCGTCAATAATGGTGATGTCATTAATATGCATCGGTTTATGTCGTTTTTTTCTTAACTTCATATAATCATCCCTTAATCAATTTTAGTCGTACGTAAATTCGCAATCCTTCTGCCCAGTTATCAATTTGGCTAATCTAAGTGCTTTGCACAGAGATCGGCTATTGCCATTTTTTGTGTGACGCGAATCACGTAATATCTCAATTTCCACCGAGAATATGTCATTTAGGTGACTAATTATTTTGCATGTATAGCTTAACGTTATATCTTGCAGCGATCAAATTTAGCAGTTTATCTTATGTTTTTGCACCGAATTAGTGCATGAATCGATTAACTAATGTGCTGATTGGCGTTTTTTTGTCTGATTGTGGATGCGTAAAGTATAGGAAGAATTGCCACAAAAACCGGCAATGTTTATGTATTTGACGGGCGTGGAAAAAGGCCTGGCGGAATGCCAGGCCGATGTGTTATTGCGGGGAACCCCCAAATTCCAGATAAAGTTGCGCCAGGTTTTGGTACTGGTCAAAGCGGTTTTCATCCAGAGCTAGCTCCGCCAGCCGGCGGCGGTTTTGCGCATCTAGCCAGAAATTGATAGGGACTGCCCCTTGCCGGTAACGGCTTTCATTGAGTTGTTCAGATTTACGTGCCAATGCCAGCGCAGCGCGAAGATGCTTCTCTTGCGCGAGTAATTGCGTTCGTAACGAGAGGGCGTTATCGACGTCAGCCATGGCTTTATAGAGAGCCTGTTTGAACTCAAGGACTTGCAGTTCATAGTCGCTGCGCGCAATGTTGATGTCGACGTTCATTTGCCGCCATTCAAGGAAAGGCAGCGACAGACCAGCCCCCACGCTGGCAAGCGGATTGCGCAAAAATTCCAGCAGGGCGCTGCTACTGGCGCCTAAAGAACCTGTCAGGCTAAACGCCGGATAGTACTGCGTGCGTTTTATGTCGACGTTGGCCAGCGATTCACGCAAGCGAAGTTCTTTGGCGCTGATGTCCGGGCGATGCTGCAGGACGCTGGCTGGAATACCTGCATTGATTTGGGGCAGCGGGCCGGTTGGCAGACGCGTGGGTTCAACCAATGCGCTACCCGGCGGTGCGCCTAACAGAAGCGTCTGTTCGTTCAACGCTTGCTGACGTTCACGCAACAGGGCCAAATGGGTGCTTTCTTGATTGATTAGGCTCTGCTCTGCATCCACGACGTCCAACGAAGAGACGCTGCCCGCATGGTAGCGTGCGTTCGCCAATTGCAGCGTTTGTCGGGAGTACGCGATGCTTTGTTGGCTGACGCCGATCCGTTGATTGATAAAGCCGATACGCCAATAATTTTTACTGGCGCTGGCGAGCAATGCCAAGCGTGCGCTTTGTAAATCCTGTTGGGTTGCTTGGCTTGCCCATTCTGCGGCATCCCGTTGCCGTGCCAATTTACCCCACAGGTCCACTTCATAGCTGACACCAAGGTTAGCGCTGCTGCTTTTGTTCCAGGCAGATGAATCGGAAAGAGCCGTATTTGCGCCGGTATTGAGTGACGCGTTCACGCTCGGAGCCGTGCTGATATTGACACGCTGCGCTGCCAACTGGGCACGGTAAACACGTAACGCAGCCGCAGCCACATCGTTGTTGCTTACCATCACCTGTTGTAGCAGGCGGTCTAGCTGGGGATCGTGAAAATCCTGCCAGTCAAAGGGAACCGGTGTGGCTGCATCGGTTCCTGACTGCCAGTGAGCGGGGTAGTCCACCTTTGGTGGCTGATATTCACTTTTAAGCGTGTTGCCGCAGCCAGCACTGACGAGTGCTGCGACACATAATGCCAGGGGGGATAAAATTTTCATAAGTTACTCGCTGGCCAGTGAAATGACCGGATCCATCCGCGCCGCTTTTCGGGCAGGGAGATAACCAAAGATCATGCCGATCAAGGTGGAGCAGAAAAAGGCAATGGCGGCAGCCTGCCAGGAATAGATGGCGGTCAACATGCCACCTGCCAGCAGGGTAAACAGCGAGCCGGCGGCGAACGACAGTAAAATACCCAATACGCCGCCGATCAGGCAGACCAGCACAGCTTCGATCATAAATTGCTGCATTATGTCGCTACGCCTCGCCCCTACCGCCATACGCACGCCGATCTCATGTGTCCGTTCGGTTACTGAAACCAGCATGATATTCATCACGCCGAGGCTGCCGATGATCAATGAGACGGAAGCAACCATCAGAATCAGCAGATTCAAGGTCATTGACGTGTGTTCGATCGATTTACGGTATTTATCGAGGTTGAACAGCATAAAGTCTTTGGCACCGTGGCGCTGGGTAAGTAACTGTTCAATGGCACTGACGGCGGCTTTATTGGAGACATCATCTTTCAACCTAATGCTGATACTGCTTAGCGTCGGTTTACCCACCATGCGGTACATCACAGTGGTGTAAGGCATCCAGACTCTGATGCGGTTTGGCGCGTAATCCTGGTTGCTTTGGACTACGCCAACGACCCGTGCGGGCACTGAGCCGAGAAACACGATTTGCCCCAGTGGCTCTACGCCGAACTCACCAAACAGCGAAAGGCGTGCGTTATCGTCAATGATCACTTCCTGTAACGCGTTGCGATCGTCCCGGAAAGTGCTGCCTTGTATTATCGTCAAGCCGTTAACGCGGAAGTAATCGAGCCCTACGCCGTTGATCGAGGCCGTGGCCGATTTGCTGCGAAAACGAATGCTGTCAGAAGCCGTAACCTCAGGGCTGACGCTGTCGACAAAGCTCTGGTGGGCCAGTGCGTCGGCGTCGGCGGGCACCAAGGTACGGATGCTGTCGATGGCGCCATCAAAAAAATCGCGCCCTGGATAGATGCTGACGACGTTAGTGCCCAACCCTTTGATATTCTCCAGCGTGCGTTGTTTAGCGCCTTCGCCCAGGGCAACCACCGTGACGACTGCGGCGATCCCGAAAATGATCCCAGTCATGGTCAGCGCAGTGCGCAGGCGATGGGCGTTCATTGCTTTGAGTGCCATGTGCAAGGATTCGCGGGTGCGATCGAGCAAGCTCTGCCAGTAACCTTGCGCCACTGGCTGGCTTTTTTGCAGGGAGGGCAGAGACCCTGGTGATTTACGGCCGCTGTCGGCGACGATCTCGCCGTCCTGCAGTTCGATGATACGTTGCGCATGCTGAGCCACTTTCATATCGTGGGTTACAATGACAACCGTATGGCCGCGCTGATTAAGTTCGCTAAGGATTTCCAGCACTTCCAGCCCGGATTTTGAGTCCAATGCGCCCGTGGGCTCATCTGCCAGGATGATTTCCGCACCGTTGATTAATGAGCGGGCGATGCTCACACGCTGTTGCTGGCCGCCGGAAAGCTGGCCAGGTTTGTGGTGTTCACGGCCTTCTAACCCGAGTCGAGCCAGCAGTTGTGCTGCGCGTTGGCGACGTTGGTCGCGTTTGCTGTTGGCGTAAATCGCAGGGATTTCAACATTCCCCAACGCGCTGATATCCGGCATCAAATGATAACGCTGGAAAATAAATCCGATATGTTCACGGCGCAGTTTGGCCAGTTCGTCTGGTGACAGGTGAGCGGCATTATGGCCATTGATGTAATAGTCGCCCTGGTCCGGCACATCCAGACAGCCAATGATATTCATTAGCGTTGACTTGCCTGAACCCGAGGCACCAATGATGGCGACCAACTCCCCGGCAGCGATCTTCAGGTTGATGTTTTTCAGTACGGTGAGTGGCTGACTGCTATTGGTATAGGTGCGGCCAATACCTTTCAACTCAATGATGGTATTCACAGTGATAGACCATCCTCGTCAGCTTTGGCACTTTCCTGTGCCAGCACGACGTTTTCACCGGCCGTCAGCCCGGACAAGATCTGAATATCAACGTTATTGGTAATACCGGTTTTTACGTCACGCATTTCTAACCGGTTATCACGGGTCAGTACCTGTACTTGCTGTTTTTTGTCGGCGGTTTTATGTACTGCCTGAGCGGGTATCAGTAATGTGTTTTTTGCTTCGCCCAGCAGTAACGAAACCTGAGCTGTCATGGCAATCCGTAGACGGTTGTCTGCGTTGGGCACGTCCAAAAGCGCGTTGTAATACACCGATGCATTGGATGCACCTGAGCCTGATGCGGAACTGCTGCCGGAGAGCGAGTCGTCTTTCATTACCGACTCAGGGGCCAACTCGACAGTTCGCAACGTGGCGTCATAACGCTTGTCTGGTTCGGAAAAAATCGTGAAGTAGGCTTTCTGTCCCTGAGATACACGCGTAATGTCGGCCTCGGAAATCTGCGCCTTGATGGTCATCACATCCAATTGGGCCAGTTTAACGATGGTCGGGGCGCTCTGGTTGGCATTCACCGTTTGCCCCTGCTGTGTAATTACCGCAATCACGATACCGTCCATCGGCGCCAGAATCCGGGTGTAGCTCAACTCCACCTTTTTCTTGTCCACCTCAATCTGTGCTTGCACGATGCGAGCATTCAGCGCGACCAGTTCGGCGCGGGTGGCGGCGAGGGTCGCCTCTGCCGTTTCAAAATCTTCACGTGAACCCGCTTCATCATCCAACATGCGCTTTTGGCGTTTAAAACGAGACTCGGCTTGTTTTAACAGTGCCTGTTTGGCCAGCAAATCAGCCTTGGCAACGTTGAGTGCGGCTTCGGCGTTGCGCAGATTATTGCGTTGCGGCAAGTCATCAATGTCGGCGATGGGTTGGCCTTTGGTGACTCGCTCGCCCAGTTTAACCTTCAGGGATTTGACCTGACCGGACACCTGCGCACCCACGTTAACCCGCTCGAAAGCATCCAGCTTACCTGTGGCCAGTACGGCATTTTCAATATTGCCCTCACGTACGGGAGCGGTGACATAGGCAGCCTGAGAAGGGTTTTGCAGCGAGAACAGCGCAACCAGGATAATGACGACCAGCAGAATACCGGCGAGGATAAACGCCAAATGGCGTGGTGTGACTTTCATTGTGTTATCCATAACAGAGGAAACGATGGCTCCAGAAAACCTAATAGTCGCATCCAGCGCTTTAACTAACAATAAACACGCGGCAGTCGATACTGCAAAAGTTTCACTTATTAACTATCGCGGGATGAAAGCAATAGGCAGGTGTGAATATAAAGTGAGCGAAATTTTAAGAATTCTCTGTAAAATCAGTCGGTCATGCCTGGATAACTTGAATCCACAGCATTAATATGGATAATGACGCTCCGAAGCGAAGGAATGCGCTATTAACTCAGTTGGCAGAGTGATTGGTTTTATCATGCTTATTTGGCTACAAAATTGATAGACGCGGGTTCGAGTCCTGCATAGCGCGCCAGCTTCCTTCTAAGGAATTGCTATCGTAAAGCGCACCCGGGTTGATTTGCACTATCGGCTCCTTGTTGGGATTTTCGGGTGCGCTTTCCCGTAACCGTTTCTCTTCCTTTCTTTTATCTTCTTCTCTTGTGATCGATCTTTGCTAGACTGAGATCAGGCAGGTATGCTGCCCGGTAACAGGAGATCGCTATGTCTGAGTCCGATCAACTGCAGGAATTATTGCAACGTGTAGCGGCACTTGAAGCCAGAGAAAAGTCGCTAACGGCAGCTTCCAACGCTTATCAAGCGATCATCACCACCATGCTCGGAAACCTGGAACCCCAGGAGCGGGACAAAATTATTGCGATGATCGATCAGGCCCATGAGCTTGCTTATGCTCGTGCGATTCAACGGTGCAACGAGCCGCAAAAACAAAAAATCAAACAAGCAGATGATATCGCCCAGCGGATGTTTATGTTCGCCCAAGGCAAAAACTCTCTGCAGCGCTAATTGCCATAGGTATAACAGTTGCCGATTTTAAATTGCATAACTGATCTACCTGGGCAAACTGTACTTGTGTTAGTTTGTGGGAAGATTATTGCTATCAATAATGCCCCCCAGGCATAAGGTTGTAACGATGGACGCGATTAAAAGCATCTTGGTAAAAGAAATCGAGCGGATCAATCGACAGGAAGGGCGCGACGGTAAGCTGCGGTTTAACAGCGAATTTGCCCGCGATCACCGTTATCTGTGTCTCGCCATGTTTGCCGGTTATTTCGCTGTGATCGCCGTGATGTACCAAGTCCCTTATATGGGCTTCATTTCGTTTTTAGCATTCACTGCATTTGTTTTGTTCATGTTCGCGATGCTGCTGATTGAAATCAAACCGGTCTATCGTTTTGAAGATATCGGGGTGTTGGATCTGCGCGTATGCTATAACGGCGAATGGTATTTCACTCGTGCGCTCTCTCCGCAGTCGGTGAAGGCCCTGTTGGATGAGCCGATGATCGGTGCGGCGATGAAAACGCGCATGCAGGAAATCATCGCCAATAAAGGCGAGATCGATTTTTATGACGTTTACGATCTGGCGTACTCAAAGAAGCCGCAGGATGAACAACCGCAGGTGGCCGTGCTTAACTGAAGGGTTTCAGACTGCGTAGTTGTCGATTATACTCACGCTTTGAAGCCTGGTTAGCCTGTGGAGTTTACGATGAGTGATGATATTTTCGATTTTGATATCGATGCAGAATTAGCGCAAGCAGAAGAAAAAGCGGCGCAGAAGGCGAAAGAGCTCCCCGAGATCCTTGAGGATGAAGCGGACTGCGAAGGTTGTAAGATCTGAGCGCCATCGCCAATAAAAAAACCGCTGCGGCGGTTTTTTTTATGTCTAAATCGAGATGTTGCAGACAAAAAAAAGCCCGTTTCAGGCGGGCCAACACTTAAGAAGTATGAGGGCTTATTGTTATTACTGTCTGCACTGAGCATACGCGCAATGGTCTGCAAGAGATGTCGATATATTGTAACAAAATGGTTGTTGCTATGTGTCGCTGTTACTTGCGCCAGGCTAATGGTTTAATCCAGCAAAAATCCCCAAACCAGCAGCACTGCCACGATGATCAGGCAGAGCGCAGAGACGGTAACCAGTATTTTTCCTAGAATATCTTTTTCTTGTTGCTGCTGTGCCACGTTACAGTTATCCAATTAAGAGTCTATGGATCAAATCGGCGATACCCAGGTCCAGCACGATGATCGTCAGTGCAATACCCAGCATAGCCGATAGAAATTGAGTTTTACTGTTCAAATCAATTACCCATCACCGCGATGCGGCGTTCCCAGAGTAAAAGGTTAAAACGTCGGGCTGAACGCCCAGTTTTGATAATCACAGAGTTTAAGAACCTTTCTCAACCTATAAGTTCCGTCTGTTTTGAGGTGGCCGCTGCGGGTAGTGAGACGCAACGGCCTATGTTGCTCAAGGATCAGTCAGTAACAATTCTTACGCCAATCTTACTGATGGCATTGCCATCCATTTCAGCAATGGTCCAGGTCAGGCCATCCCATTCAACCTGATCGCCCACCACGGGCTCACCGCCAATCAGTTGAATCACGAATTGGCCAAGCGTTTGTTGCTCATCCACACCTTCATGCAGGTTAAGCCCATACACTTGCGAAATGTCGCTTAGGCGTGCGTCCGATTGCAAGATAAAGTCGCCGAAGAACCGCTCATCCAGCGTCACTACTGGCGCCTGGCTGAACAGTTTCCCCAGGACGGGCAAATCATGTTCGTGGCCGATAACGCACAGAATGTCATCCTCACGCAGCCGTGTACTGCCGCTAGGGTGCAACAATTCCTTCCCGCGGAAGAGTGCGGCAATACGCGTGCCGGGGGGCATTTTAAGTTCACGCAGCGCTGCGCCGACGCACCAATTTTCTGACGAGAGTTGATAAACAAACTGCTCCCACTGGTTTTCTGGGTGTACGTCTAACCCAACCCGGGAAATCGGTGCCAGTGCGGGTGGGACGATCACCTTGGCTTTTCTCGCAGCGAACGACAGCGTTGTGCCTTGCAGCAGCAATGAAACCAATACGACAAAGAAAGCCACATTGAAGAACAGCTGCGCATTGGGCAACCCAGCCATCATTGGGAAGACGGCAAGAATAACCGGTACGGCGCCGCGTAGACCGACCCAGGAGATAAAGCTGCGCTCGCGCAGGGTAAAGCTGCGGAACGGCAGCAACCCGATAAACACCGAAAGCGGCCTGGCGAACAAAATCATCCATAGCGACAGCAGCAGGGCAGGGATGGTGATAGGCAACAACTCGTGCGGGTTGAGCAGCAGGCCCAATACCAGAAACATGCCGATTTGGCTCAACCAAGCCAAGCCGTCAAAGGTTTGGACAATGCCATGCCGGTTGCGGATAGGACGATTGCCTAACATCAGGCCGCACAGATACACCGCCAGAATGCCGCTGCCGTCCAGTGCCGTTGTCAGCGCAAAGATTAAGATGCCGCCGCTCACGGCGAGCAATGGATATAAGCCTTCTGCCAGTTTGATATGGTTGATTAACGTCAGTAACAGCCAACCGCCGCCAAGACCAAATACGATCCCCATACCAAACTGTTGCAGTAGGTGGAGAGGGAACATCCAGCTCAGGGTGGTTTCGCCAGCGGCGATCATCGCAATCAGGGTGATGGTAAGAAACACCGCCATTGGGTCGTTGCTGCCAGATTCAATCTCCAGCGTGGCACTGACACGTTCGTTAAGCCCTTTACCGCCCAGCAATGAAAATACCGCAGCGGCGTCGGTAGAGCCGATAATGGCGCCAATCAGCATGCCCTGCAGCAGATCGAGGTTGAACAGCCAGGCGGCAGCGAGGCCGGTCAAACCCGCGGTGATCACCACCCCGATGGTCGCAAGAGAGAGCGCGGGCCAGAGTGCAACACGGAATGAACTGACGCGGGTACGCATCCCCCCGTCCAGCAGAATCACGGCGAGTGCCAGGTTGCTGACGAGATAGGCCACAGGATAATTACTGAATACGATGCCGCCCGGCCCATCGACACCTGCCAACATGCCTATGGCCAGGAAGATGACCAGGATGGGAATACCCAGACGCGAAGAAAATGAACTGAGAAGAATACTTGCTCCCACCAACACGGCACCGATGATGAACAAACTGTTAATGGTGCTGGCATCCAAAATAACGTTCTCCTGCAGGCTGGGGAAAAGGCGTTGCGCGCGGGCGCAGATACCCCATGATGATAGCCTGTTTTTTGGGTAAAACGCCAAGGCTGATTAGGAAAAGATTTTGCATTTATTGTCATTTAAGAGGGGAAGCATGAGGAAGGGCAGAGAAATGGGTGAACTTCTTACTTTTACCTATATTTATCAGAACACTGTAGTTCTGTGCGTTCAATAATCCTGCTTTCTGTAGCGGTAGTGAGCAGGAAAAACCATTAAACCCCCGCGAGGAGGCTTAATGGTTTGCAGGCAGGGTGTCGTTAATGATCGAGTGATTGCAGGGCTCGCTTGATCAGCTCAGCCGCCAGTTTTCGTTCTGACTCTGAAATGCCATCAAGGTTGAGGCTGGAGAGTTCAGTGACCAGAATACTGCGATCCTTGCCGCTGATTGACGAATCCAGTGCGGAAAGTAACCGACCAAGGATTTTCAATAGGGTGGCATTTTCCGGTACGGCTTCCTGCGCCGAAGTGTCTTTATCATCAGTCATTAAAAAATCCTCTCTGTCGTGACGGAAGGGCGATACTGCAAGCTTTGCCGCGATAACGGCAATGCCGTCCCTCAGGGTTCATTGAGCCCAATCGCTACCGTAAGGCAGGGATGTGGATTTCCACTTATGCGTTGCAGTTATAACAACTAGCAACAATATGCTCCAGCATAACTTTGCCTTAACTTTCGCCATGGGTGTGAGCAATGTGTGCTCAGTATCGGAAATGGAGGGCCGCTCTGGCGTGGGAGAAATGATAGCGGTTCTGATGTACAGCGATATGACAGTGAAGGGCCCGGTAAGCCGAAACGATTACCGGGCGGTTGGCTTATTGCGGCTTACCGGAGAACAGGAAACGAATCAGCGGAATGCGCTTGTGCAACTCATATAAGGCGAAGGCGCAGGAGAAGACAAACACCAATCCTGCCAGAAAACCCAGTAGGTTATTGTTGATATGCGGCGTCACAAAAGCGCCATATATCAGAGTCAGCGGATGGTGCACCAGATATATAAACAGCGATGCATTGACCAGATAAGTGATTCGTGGCGAATGATAGTTCAACAGGTTATGCCCGAATGAGAAAATCACGTTGGCCATCAGGATCCCCAACAGGGTTTTGATCAGCACTTCCAGCTCGAACATATAGCTACTGTGGGCCAGATACTTCTGATTCAGCATGTAGGCTATGAACAACAGCAGGGAGCCCAGCAGCGACCAGGCCGAAGGTTTGAGGAAAATCTCTTTAAGCCACACGTACTTAAATGCGTAAGCGCCAAGGATAAAGAACGGCAGGTAGAACATCGTCTCCATCACCACGAAATTGAACATGCCGTTGGACAGTAAATGAGGGGCGACAATTAAAATAATACGGTGCGCGGCCGAATAGCATAACGCATAAATAAGAAAGAACAGTGAGATGTTTCCTAATCCAGTCATTTTATTTATGGGATAGGGAATGACCTGCGTTTTTTGCGCCTTGATCTTTTTGAAAAGATAAAAACAGGCGGTGGTCAGTAATGACAGCGTTAATAAAAACCACAGGTGAGAAATCAGTTCCCAAACCGTTACATTTATTTTCTGGTAGAGCGAAAAGTTGTCCCAGCCGTTTAATTTATCGGTGAAATATTTCAGCATGAAAAATTGGGGAACAGTTATTAACGGGATCGAGCTCAGTAATGGGATTGCGACGCGTTCCAGTCTGACCTTCAACCACTTATGGCGCTCATAGCGTTCATATAGCATGTAGGAGAAGTAGCCTGAAATCACGAAGAACACCTGCATGCGGAAGGCATGAATGAAGTCGTTCAGCACTGTCAGCGAGAATGAGGGCGTAGCGCTGTTTACTGCCCAGGCATGGCTTGAATAGATCAAGGAGAGATGAAAAGGGATGCCGAGCAACATCAAATAAGCCCGGATTGAATCGAGGAAAAACTCGCGTTGGTTGCTGCCGTTTGTCATAGGTTACCGCTGGTGATTTTATCGAGAGGTCATTAACACGCTTAATAAGTCGGCAATGGTTAAATCGCAATCCCAAACCCTACTATACCGTTTCACATTTTTCCATAGCGTCTTGTTGCGTGGCTTGCTACGCTGGTGTTTAGTCAGCTGCTTAAACAATGAGCCATAAACATGAACCATCCATTTATCATGTTGTCGGAAAGCTGAATAATCCATTAATATGGATTTAAATGATTTGAGCACACGAATAGGGGGGGATGTGCTAGTTAATATATTATCCAAAAAGCCACGCGCCGCGAGCGTACGTTGGTTAGGTGCGACCGTTTTGTTCACGCTGTTTACTTCGCAAGCATGGGCTTTTTCTATCGATGATGTTGCCAAGCAGGCGCAGGATCTGGCAGGGAAAGGCTTTGAGGCTCCGAAGAGCAACCTTCCTTCTCAATTCCGTGAGATGAAATTCGCGGATTACCAGCAGATTCAGTTCAATCACGATAAAGCCTATTGGAACAAACTGAAAACCCCTTTCAAGCTTGAGTTTTATCATCAGGGGATGTACTTCGACACGCCGGTGAAAATCAACGAAGTCACCGCAACAAGTGTAAAAGAGATCAAGTACAGCCCTGACTACTTCAACTTTGGTTCGGTGAAGCACGATCCGGATTCTGTGAAAAACCTTGGCTTTGCTGGTTTCAAGGTGATTTACCCGATCAACAGTGCAGACAAGAACGACGAAATTATGAGCCTGCTGGGCGCGAGTTACTTCCGCGTGGTGGGTAAAGGGCAGGTGTACGGGCTGTCAGCGCGTGGCTTGGCGATTGATACCGCGCTTCCTTCAGGCGAAGAGTTCCCGCGTTTCCGCGAATTCTGGGTCGAACGTCCTAAGCAAGGCGACAAGCATCTGGTGATTTACGCGCTGTTGGATTCGCCGCGTGCCACCGGGGCTTACCGTTTTGTGGTCTATCCGGGCCGCGATACCACTGTGGACGTCGAGTCTAAAGTGTTCCTGCGCGACAAGGTCGGCAAGCTGGGCATGGCACCGCTAACCAGTATGTACCTGTTCGGGCCAAGTCAGCCGTCGCCAACCCTGAACTACCGTCCGGCATTGCATGACTCCAATGGTTTGTCGATCCATGCGGGTAATGGCGAATGGATCTGGCGTCCGCTGAATAATCCGAAGCACCTGTCAGTCAGCACTTATCAGGTCGAAAATCCTAAAGGTTTCGGTCTGCTGCAGCGTGGTCGCAATTTCAAGGATTACGAAGATCTGGACGATCGTTACGATCTGCGTCCAAGTGCCTGGATTGAGCCGCGCGGTGACTGGGGCAAGGGTAAAGTTGAGCTGGTGGAAATCCCAACGGCGGACGAAACCAATGACAACATTGTTGCCTTCTGGACGCCGGACGTCTTACCGGACGCTAAAACAGCGTTGACCCTGAGCTATCGTCTGCATTTCACGCGTGATGAAGACAAACTGCATTCGCAGGACATTGCGTATGTTAGCCAAACCATGCGTTCTACCGGTGACGTGAAACAGTCCAACCTGATTCGTGAACCCGATGGTAGCGTGGCCTTCCTGGTTGACTTCGTTGGCCCAGTGCTGAAAGGCCTGGACGGCGCTACACCGGTTGCCGCTCAAGTGAGTATCGGCGATAACGGGGAAATGGTAGAAAACAATGTCCGCTATAACCCAGTGACCAAAGGCTGGCGTTTGACGCTGCGTCTGAAAGTTAAAGACGACAAAAAGCCGGTAGAAATGCGCGCAGCGCTGGTCAATGGTGATAAGACCCTGTCTGAAACCTGGAGCTATCAGCTACCTGCCAATGAATAAGCCTACTCAACGTGCCCAGGATTATCTTGCGGCAATGCCTCTGACCGCTGAGCGGTCAGAGGCGCTTAAACCACAACCGGGTGCGGATGACGCTCAGGCACTGGAGGCGCTCCATCGTAAGATGGGCGCTACCGATGCCAACGTTGATACGCTGTCGGCGGATGACGTGGCGTTGGCCTCGGTCAAGGCGCGTATTGAAAGCGCTTGGCCGGATGCGGTCCGCGACGACGATTTTGATACCGATGTGGAAGGGCGCAGCATTCTTAAGGCCACGCCGCCGATTAAACGTACCAGTATGTTCCCCGAAGCGTGGCGCACGAATCCAGTGGCGCGTTTTTGGGATTCTCTGTTAGGTCGTACTCCGCACAATCGTCACGCGACCAAGGAAGAGGCCGACGCAGAAAACCGCTGGCGTGTGGTGGGTTCTATGCGCCGTTATGTGCTGTTGGTACTGATGCTGGTGCAGACCGGTATCGCCACGTGGTACATGAAAACCATCTTGCCGTATCAGGGCTGGGCGTTGATCGATCCAATGGCCATGTGGGATCAGGACCTGATGCAGTCAGTATTGCAACTGCTGCCTTATGTGCTGCAAACCGGCATTTTGATCCTGTTCGCTATTTTGTTCTGCTGGGTTTCTGCGGGGTTCTGGACTGCGCTGATGGGCTTCTTGCAGTTGCTGATCGGCAAAGACAAATACAGTATCTCCTCCACCATCAAGGGCGATGAGCCAATCAACCCGGCGCACCGTACCGCCTTGATTATGCCGATCTGTAACGAGGACGTCGAACGTGTGTTCGCCGGCCTGCGTGCGACCTATGAGTCCGTTGCCGCCACCGGTCAGCTCGAACATTTTGATATCTACGTGCTGAGCGACAGCTACGACCCGGATATCTGCATGGCGGAACAGAAAGCCTGGATGGAACTGTGCCGTGACGTAGACGGCCACGGTCGTATCTTCTACCGCCGCCGCCGCCGCCGTGTGAAACGCAAAAGCGGTAACATCGACGATTTCTGTCGTCGCTGGGGCGGTGAGTACAGCTACATGGTGATTCTGGACGCTGACAGCGTGATGAGCGGTGAGTGTTTGACCGGTCTGGTACGCTTGATGGAAGCTAACCCGAACGCCGGTATTATCCAGTCTGCGCCGAAAGCGTCGGGCATGGATACGCTGTACGCTCGGGTGCAACAGTTTGCTACCCGGGTTTACGGACCGCTGTTTACGGCAGGCCTGCATTTTTGGCAGTTGGGTGAATCTCACTACTGGGGTCATAACGCGATTATCCGCGTGAAGCCGTTTATTGAGCACTGTGCGTTGGCACCGTTGCCGGGTGAAGGCTCTTTCGCCGGTTCTATCTTGTCGCATGACTTTGTAGAAGCTGCGCTGATGCGCCGTGCCGGTTGGGGAGTGTGGATAGCTTATGATCTGCCGGGCAGCTATGAAGAATTGCCGCCAAACCTGCTGGATGAACTGAAACGTGACCGCCGCTGGTGCCACGGCAACCTGATGAATTTCCGCCTGTTCCTGGTCAAGGGCATGCACCCGGTACACCGTGCAGTGTTCTTGACTGGCGTGATGTCCTATTTGTCGGCACCGCTATGGTTTATGTTCCTGGCCTTATCTACCGCGTTGCAGGTGGTGCATACCCTGATGGAGCCGCAGTACTTCCTGCAGCCACGTCAGCTGTTCCCGGTATGGCCGCAGTGGCGTCCTGAACTGGCGATCGCCCTGTTCTCTACCACGCTGGTGCTGTTATTCTTGCCTAAGTTGCTCAGTATCGTGCTGATTTGGGCTAAAGGGGCCAAGGAATACGGCGGTGGTGTACGTCTGTTCCTGTCAATGCTGTTGGAAATGCTGTTCTCGGTATTGCTGGCGCCCGTACGTATGCTGTTCCATACCGTGTTTGTGGTCAGTGCTTTCCTCGGTTGGGAAGTGGTGTGGAACTCGCCGCAACGTGACGATGATGACACGCCATGGAGCGAAGCCTTTAAACGTCATGGTTCACAGATGCTGCTCGGTCTGGTCTGGGCTGGCGGTATGGCTTGGCTTGATCTGCGTTTCCTGTGGTGGCTGTCGCCGATTGTCTTCTCCCTGATCTTGTCACCGATCGTTTCGGCTTTGTCGAGCCGAGCAACCTTGGGTATCAAGAGTAAGCGTGCCAAGCTGTTCCTGATCCCAGAAGAGTACTCGCCGCCGCGCGAACTGCTGGCGACGGAAGCGTATCTGCAGCTTAACCGTGAACGTGCGCTGGCGAATGGCTTTATGCATGCCGTGGTTAACCCGTCATTTAACGCGTTGGCGGCTGCGCTGGCGACCGCGCGTCACCACTTGCGCGGTGCTATCGAGCGCAATCGTGAAGAACGGGTGAATGAGGCACTGCAACTGGGGCCAGAGAAGTTGGTGAAGGGCAAACGCCTGGAGCTGCTAAGCGACCCTGTTGCTCTGTCGCGCTTGCATCAACGTGTTTGGTTGTTGCCGGAGGGTGTCGCCTGGCGTGAACACTACCAGCAATTACCACACAACGAAAAGGCTCATCCGGTTGGCCAGCGTTAAACGCTGAATCGGCCGTCTCAACGGGGAATACGCATAGCGTGTTCCCCGTTTTTTTTGGCTTGTCGCTGACGTAATGCTGACAATCTGAAAGGCAAAAACTATGTTAAAATTTGCTCCGGGCGTTGTTTACTTTCGGAACAACCAGGTCTAAGAGTCAATGTGGTGAATCTCTCTTCTTTTCTTCGGCTGGCATTATTGGCAACGGGTGTGACGCTGTTAAGCGGCTGCGGCAGTATTATCAGCCGCACAGTACCGGGCGCCGGGCACGGCCATCAATACTACCCGGGTGTGCAATGGGATCTGCGCGATACGCCCTGGCGCTATGTCACGGTGATCGATGTGCCGCTGTCGATGGTGGTGGACACCTTTATGCTGCCGTTTGATGCACAGCACGGGCCTTACGAATAAGGTTAGCTTTGAGTGGCAAACACCAACAGTTGATACCCTTGCCGGCCGCACTGGAATGGGGCCAGCACCGTCATTTTTAATCCCTGCTGATGAGCCGCCAACGAGTGCGGGTTGTTGTCGTCAATAAACAGGGCGCCCACATCAAATCTCTCACGGGTGTGCGTTTTGACGGCGGCGAACAACTGCTTCAGTACACCTTTGCCACGCCAGGCGGTATTCAGGCACACCGGGCCGTACATAAATACCCGCTGTTCACTCAACGGTCGTCCGTTGAAGGACTCGCCGGCAAGTTTTTCCAGCATTGCATCCACTACCGGCGGTCGCGGCTGTGCGTCCGTGGTCATCAGACAGACAAAACCGGCCAACGCCCGATCTTCAACCGCGACCAGAATACCGAGCCCCTGGTTAATGCGCGCCAATTGCGCTTCGTTCATGTTAGAAACAATAAAACCCTGACGCTTTTGGCTGTCGCTTAAATTGGCCGGGATATTTTGTGTTTGCAGCTGCAGAATGGCGGGGTAATCTTCGGGGCGTGCCTGACGGATAATCATAATGCCTCTTTGAAATTATGGGGATTATGGGCGGGATTTTGCTTGCTCCCGCCCGTTATTATTCAACGTTCGTCCCACTCATCGGCCGCGGTCTGGCCCTCTTCGGTATCCAAGGGTGGGTCGAGTTGGAAATCACCTTCTTCCCACTCGTGCAGCGTATTTTCGTCTATCCATTCGGCGCTAATCTCGACTTCGTCATAATCACCGTCAAAAATGGCTTGGGCAGCGGCACCACTGCGTAATGTCAGACATTCAACCGATTCGCCTTCTTGCTCGAAAAACTCGGCCTGCCACATGGTCTCACCATCCAACATCACGTATTTTTGCAGATTGAACTGCTGCGGTACCGGGGGTTCATCATCGTCTCCCCCTTCTGCTGATTCAATAAATTCCTCGCGTGCTGCTTCAATCGCGTCTTCCAGGGTTGCATACAGGCTCATATTCTTCTCCCGTCCCATGAGGTTAATAAAGGATCTTTAAGGGCGCAACGCGCCATGGCTAACATCAGAATTAATTGTTGCCGCACTGGCGCAGGATGCAAATTTTTTATTGTCCGTTTTGCGACGAAGGTTGTCCGCTGAGCTGGAGCAGGGGATCACCCGGCGGGAAATAATACGCTATTGCTTATGACAGCCCAGGAGATCGCCATGTTAACCAATCCATCAATCAAATATCGCCCATTCCCTCCGGTGACGTTACCTGACCGCCAATGGCCAGGGCGTACCTTGCAGCAGGCTCCCCGCTGGTGCTCCAGCGATCTGCGTGACGGCAATCAGGCGCTGGCGGAACCCATGGATAATGTTCGCAAACGCCAGTTCTACCAGTTGTTGTTGGCGTGTGGGTTCAAAGAGATTGAGGTGGCATTTCCTTCTGCGTCGCAAACAGATTTTGATTTTGTCCGCTCGTTGATTGATGAACGACTGATCCCGGATGACGTCAATATTCAGGTACTGACTCAGTCACGAGATGATCTGATTGATCGAACTTTTGAGGCACTGCGTGGCATCCCGCGCGCCATCGTTCATTTATATAACGCTACTGCGCCGATGTTCCGCGACATTGTGTTCAAGCAGGACAAGGCGGCGACGGTTGCGCTGGCGGTGAACGGTGCACTGCGCATCCGCCAGCAGTGCGAGCTGCAGCCGGAAACGGCCTGGTCTTTTGAGTATTCGCCGGAAACGTTTTGTTTTACCGAGCTGGAGTTTGCGCTGGAGATTTGTGAAGCGGTTGCTGATGTGTGGCAGCCTGGCCCAGGGCGGCCCATGATTATCAACCTGCCGGCCACGGTCGAAGTGAGTACGCCGAATGTTTACGCCGATCAGATTGAGTGGTTTTGTCGTCGCTTCAGTCAGCGTAACAGCGTGACCATCAGCGTGCATCCGCATAACGATCGGGGGACGGGGGTGGCCTGCGCCGAACTGGCGATGCTGGCCGGTGCCGATCGGGTGGAAGGTTGCCTGTTCGGCAACGGTGAACGCACCGGCAATGTCGATCTGGTTACGCTGGCACTCAATCTGTATACCCAGGGCATTGCGCCGGGGCTGGATTTCAGCCAGTTGAAGCACGTTGTTGAGGTAGTCGAACAGTGTAATCAGTTACCGGTACATCCGCGGCATCCTTATGCTGGCGAGCTGGTTTTCACCGCCTTTTCCGGTTCACATCAAGATGCGATAAAAAAAGGGTTTGCTGCCCAACAGCATCGACAGGACGGTCTGTGGCAAGTGCCTTATCTGCCGCTTGATCCGGCGGACGTCGGTTGCAGTTATGAAGCGGTGATTCGGGTTAACAGCCAATCAGGCAAAAGCGGGGCGGCTTGGTTACTGGAACAAAACCATGGGCTGTCGTTGCCGCGTGGGTTACAGATTGATTTCAGCAAGGTGGTGCAGCAAGCGACGGATGGCAGCGGCAAAGAGATGACCACTGCCGAGCTGTGGCGCTTGTTTCGTATCAACTATGGTCTGGTGGAGCAACCGCGTTTGCAATTGCTGAGCTATCAGACGGAAAGCCACGGCGTCGAGGCCTACAGCTTTAGTGCTCGGGTGTTGTTTGACGGGCATCAACAACGGTTACTGGGGGTTGGCAACGGCCTGCTGTCCAGTGCGGTGGATGCGTTGCGCCAACGGTTTGGCTTGAGTATGGCAATAGAAGACTACCATGAGCACACGTTAGGGCATCAGAGCCACAGCCGTGCGGTTGCCTATATTCGCTGTACTCTGGCGCATGGCGAGGCCGCTTACGGTGTGGGAATCGACGTCGATTCCGCCAGCGCCTCGCTGCAAGCGTTATTCAATGTTGCGGCGCGCTACCTGGTGAAGTAAGCGCTGGGTGCAACGCCCAATACGCGGCGAAACATGGCGCTGAAAGCACTCGGGCTGTCGTAGCCTAAATCCAGCGCCACTTCCAATACTGAATGCCCGGCAGCCAGGGCGTTCAGTGCGGCCAGTAAACGTGCACGGCGTACCCAATCGCCAAAGCGCAACCCTGTCTCTCGTTGGAATCGGCGCGACAGTGTGCGGCCGCTGACGTTGATGTAACCGGCGGCGTGCTCTAATTCCCAGGGGTGTGCCAAGGATTGCTGAATATGTCTGCACAACGACAGTAAAGCTTCACTGCGGGGTTCTGGCAAATTCAACGGCAGAATCGGCAGGACGCGCAACTCATCCAGAATCAGCTCCATGATCCGCTCCTCACGACCGCCTATGGGATAATCCACCGCAATATCCATCGCGCAGATAATCAGCTCGCGCAGCAGCGGTGAGATTTGTACCACCTCGCAGCGTGCAGGGAGATCGGCGCGTGCCAGCGGATCGACCAATAGGGCTCTTGCCGCCACTCTGCCGGTGATGCGTAGGCTGTGTTCAACCCGTGCAGGCAACCAGACACCCCGCCCAGGTGGCACCACCCAGCTTCCCTGACGGGTATTCACCTGTACCACGCCGCTAAGACTGTGAATTAATTGCGCACAGTCATGGTAGTGAGGCGGTTCGAAGTCGCCGTGTTGATAATCTTTGGAGACCGGCACAATTGAGCGATTGGCGGGCACAGCGCCATGGAAAAGCAGCATTATTGGGGCATCCCGATACGCGGAGAAATGATAATGGCAGCATGCCATGCTGAAACATTTCGTACCAGCCTATGGCAGAGTGATAAATTATAGTATATAAACATATAATATATAATTTAGTATATTGTTTGGGGTGAAGCAATGGATATCGGCAGTATGCGACAGGCGGCGGCACAGGCAGGAACGCTGCTGCGGGCGCTGGGTAATGAGGACCGTTTGCTACTTCTTTGCCAGCTTAGCCAGGGTGAAATGTCGGTAGGGGAATTGGCGCTGGCGCTGGATATTCGCCAGCCAACCCTTTCGCAGCAGCTTGGTGTATTGCGGCAGGAAGGGCTGGTGTCAACGCGTCGGGAGGGTAAGCAAATCTACTACGTCGTGAGTGATGAAAAAGCCTTGGCGGTGATCCATACGTTGTATCAGCTCTATTGTCCGCAACCGGGAGAGTCACGATGAGCATCGATTGGCAGCACTTTACGCCAGCGTCATCCCTGATTGGGGGGGGCATTATCGGTATTGCGGTGGCACTGCTGTTGCTGTTTAACGGCCGTATTGCGGGTATCAGTGGGATTACCGGTGGCCTGTTGACACCTCAAGGCAAAGAGAAGCGTTGGCGGGCCGCATTTCTTATCGGGTTACTGATTTCTCCCTGGCTGTACCGTATGGCGGTACCCTTACCGGTAATGCCGATCAGTGGCAGCAGTTTATGGCTGATTTCTGCGGGATTGCTGGTTGGTTTGGGAACGCGGTTGGGCGGTGGCTGCACCAGCGGTCACGGTGTTTGCGGCACGGCAAGATTAGCGCCGCGTTCGCTGGCGGCTACGGCGGTATTTATGCTGCTGGGCTTTATTACGGTATGGGCCGTCCGTCATTGGGTGGGGGCTTAACCGCATGTTCAAACTCCTGTTTGCTTTACTGAGTGGCGCTATTTTCGGTCTCGGTTTGATGATTGCCGGGATGGCTAATCCGGCCAAAGTAGTGGCTTTTCTCGATATTACCGGTCAGTGGGATCCGTCATTGGCTTTGGTCATGGTGGGGGCGATAGCCGTGGCGGCACCCGCATTCCTTTGGGCGCGTCGTCGGCAGCATGCTTTACTGGGTGAGGAGATGCAGATTCCCACCAACAGACGCCTGGATCGTCGTTTACTGATCGGCAGTGCGTTATTCGGGATTGGTTGGGGAATGGCGGGCATTTGCCCAGGGCCGGCCTGGGTACTTGCCGGAGCGGGATCCTTGGCTGGGGTGCAGTTTGTTGTGGCGATGTTGGTGGGAATGGCCCTGTATGAAACGATGATACTACGGAGAAAATAATGGCAACAGCTAACGCGGTGCTGCGTATTGCACGTCCGACCGACAGGTTACAGGAGATAGCGGCCCTGTACTGCCAAGGGCTGGGTTTCGAAAGGCTGGGTGAGTTCGAGGATCATCAGGGATTTGACGGCGTGATGGTTGGGCATCCGGAGCATGGTTACCACCTGGAATTCACTCACCATCGCGGTGTCAACGTGGGGCAGGCGCCGACGCAGGACCATCTGCTGGTGTTTTATTTACCGGATGAAAAGGCGTGGCTGGCAGGATGCCAACGTATGTCGGCCGCCGGTTTTAGGCGCGTTGCGGCATATAACCCCTATTGGGATGTCAACGGACGGACATTCGAAGATCTGGACGGTTATCGGGTAGTGTTACAACAACGGGCGTGGGAAGCATAAAAAAAGCCAGCGCACCGGGCGCTGGCTGAAGGGTTAAGCGAAACCGTTATCAGGCATTGGTTGCCGGTTTCTGTGCGCTTTTACCCTGGGTATTTTCCAGCATGCGGCGGATCGGTACGATCAGCAGCGTCAATACTGCGGCGCAGATCAACAGCGCAATAGAGCAGCGGGCAAACAGGTCAGGCAGCATCTCCAGTTGGTCGGCTTTTACATGGCCACCAATCAGGCCTGCGGCCAGGTTGCCCAACGCACTGGCACAGAACCACAGGCCCATCATCTGGCCGCGCATTCTTTCTGGCGCCAACAGCGTCATGGTTGCCAGACCGATTGGGCTAAGGCACAGCTCACCCAGCGTCAGCATCAAAATACTGCCAACCAGCCACAGCGGGGATACGCCTGCGCCAGCATTGCCCAGCACGTTCTGTGCTGCCAGCATCATCAGACCAAAACCTGCAGCGGCAAACAGAATACCGATAACAAACTTGGTGATGCTGCTCAGGCGCACTTTATTGCGTGCCAGAGCAGGCCATGCCCAGCTAAACACTGGGGCAAGCAGAATAATGAACAGCGCGTTGATTGACTGGAACCACACCGCAGGGATCTCGAAGTCGCCAATCATACGGTTGGTGTAGTCGTTGGCGAACAAGTTGAACGATGTTGGTTTCTGTTCGAAAGCGGACCAGAAGAACGCCGCAGATACCAGCAGAATAAAGCACACCAGCAGGCGCGCGCGTTCTTTGCGACTAAGGCCGGCAAACACGAACAGGTAAATAAAGTACAGGGTTACCGAGGCCGCAATGACGTATACCAGCATGCTGGCTACGGCGACAGGGTTAATCACGATGATGCCTTGGGCAATCAGGGTAACAACCACGGCGACGCCGATGGCCAATGCAATCAACCAGGCACCAACGCCATTTTTCTTGGTTACAGGGCTATTCCAGGTTGAGTCCAGGCCAACTTCGCTGTCATAGCGTTTCATCGCCGGTACCGCAAAGACGCGGAAGATCACCAGTGCCACCAGCATACCGATGCCCCCGATGCCGAAGCCCCAATGCCAGCCGTGAGAACGGATCAACCAGCCAGAGATCAACGGGGCGATGAACGAACCCATGTTGATGCCCATATAGAACAGCGAGAAGCCACCGTCACGGCGATTGTCGCCTTTTTTATACAGGGTGCCCACCATCACCGAGATACAGGTTTTAAATAAACCGGAACCCAGCACGATAAACATCAGACCAATGAAGAACAGGTTATTGCCCATGATGGCGGACAGGGCGATCGACAGATGACCAAGGGCGATCATAATCGAGCCGTACCAGACGGCTTTTTGCTGGCCAAGCCAGTTATCTGCTAACCAACCGCCCGGCAGGGCGGCAAGGTACATACTGCCGGCGAAAATACCCACAATTGCCGAGGCATTTTCACGTGCGAGACCCATACCCCCGTCATAGACCGTCGCGGCCATAAACAGGATCAGTAATGGGCGAATACCGTAAAACGAGAACCGCTCCCACATTTCTGTAAAGAATAGGGATCCCAGCGGATAGGGATGGCCGAAGAATGTCCGACTTTCTTGTTTATTAACAGAGGATTGCATAACGTCTTCCCAATAAAATGCGCTGCATTGATGCAGCTTATACTGTGGTATGTATGTGTATTTAAGGAAGGTGACCCACCCAGTGCGGATTACCCGACAAAACCGCGGCCGCAGCGCCCGTTAACCGTGGAAAGCGCGTTGGTCTTTTTTCACTTGGCCAATGGTTTACATTGGGCGTGATATTATTTAACCATTTGATAACTGGATGATGGTTTTGTCTAGTCCCTGTATCCCATTTTTTAGATGAAAAGTCGACAAACATCTACTTTTCTGGTTTTTATGTTGGTTGGGAAAGGAATGTTATTGACAGGCGGTTTATTGCGCTAAAAGTTTATTATTTGTTTAAAAACAAATAATTAAAACGTGATTGTGTTTGTTGTCGTTGCAGAAGAGACTGCATGGGGTATCAATACTAAAAGTAGGGTAAACGGGCCATCGACCCATTTAGGTGAGGGAGTTGGTGATAAATACAGCTATTGCTCTTCCTGCAGGGTATCTTCTCTCATTCGTGCCGGACGCCGTTGTAAACACCACCAGGAATAAATGGCGTTGAATAGCACCACCAAAGCAGTGACGCAAAATACCGTACGGAAGCCATAACTGGCAGATACTGCTGCCCCTAACAGCGGACCGCTGACGTTGCCGATGTCGCGGAAAGACTGGTTATAGCTAAATATCCGTCCGGCGACCTGGTTGGTACAGTTGTAGATCAGCAGTGTTTGCACAGCCGGTAATAGCGCGCCGTCGGCAGCGCCAAGCAGGAAGCGTAATACACCCAACTGCCATGGCGTTTGCACAAAGGCCATGGGGATCAGCAACAACACCGAGACGATCAGCATAACGACCAGAATGCGTTCTGGGCCGATCCTGTCACCGAGTTTGCCCAGCCGGGGGGCACTCATCAGCGCGGCGACGCCCGGTACCGAGGCGATCAAACCGCTGACAAAGGCCAGGTTATGGATATTGCCAGCTAAATCGCGGACATACAGCGTCAGAATAGGTGCAATGGACCCGGTGGCAATTTGAATAATCATGGTTGTGACAAACAGACTGAGGATCAGCTTGGGGCTTTTCAGCGCAGCGAACACCTGCCGGGCGTGCAGCATGTCCTTTTTCTGCACTGGGGTGAATTGTTCTTTTACGCACAGCAGCGTCAGGATAAAGCAGACCAACAGCACGGCAGCAGTGATATAGAACACAGGCCGCAATCCGTACTGATCGGCTAACAGACCGCCGATCAGTGGCCCAATCAATGCACCGCTGACGCCGCCTGTCGATAGCGTGCCCAAGGCCCACCCGCTGCGATTTCTTGGTACCTGCGTGGCAATTAGCGCGTTAGCATTGGGAATAAAGCCGCCGAGGAGACCCAGAACTGCTCGTAGCGCCAAAAACTGCCATATATTCTGCGCCATTCCCATCAACAGCATCACAATCGACATCCCCAACGCCGAACGTAGCAGCATGAGTTTACGCCCACGGCGGTCAGCCAATCCCCCCCAGAATGGGGAGGCAATTGCAGAAAACAGGAAGGTAATACTGAATACCAATCCAGACCACATATTCAGCGCTTCGTGACCGGTTACACCAAGGGTTTCCACATAAAGCGGAAGGAAAGGCATGATCAGGCTGAATGCGGCGCCGGTGAGGAAACACCCTAGCCAGGTGACAAAAAGATTGCGTTTCCAGTTGATGGGGTCTGGTGCCGAAGCCATAAGTGCCTGCTGCTGAGGAGGACGCTTTGCTTTTGCGTGGAGGCAAGGAGCAAAGCAAAAAAGTTAGCCTGGTAAGTATGCGCTTAATTCTAGACGGCATCAATTGATGTGGTGGGGGATGCGAGGAAAATGAAATAAAGTTTTAAAAATAGCGTATTGGCAATATTCCGCGCTGTGCGCGCGGAAAAAGCCTATTTAAAGCCCAGCGAGCTGTTCGAAACCCTTGGACGTGGTCGAGAGGGCGACATCGGTAATCTCATAGTGGGCAACGGCATTGAAGGGATCTTGCGCCACAATGGCATCCAATTGCGAACGTTCGATGCCTTTCACCAGGATTACACCGCCGGTACGTGGGTTCTTGCGGCCGGAGGCGATAAAGGTGCCGTCCTCGAAATATTTCTTCAGCCAGGCGACATGTCCTTCAAGGTGACTGTCCACTTCTGCTATCGGGCGGTGGTAGGTGAGGTTAACGATGTACATAACAACTCCAGGATGAGCGACAAAGGCTTACCATCCCACCGTTGCCGACGTTTCTCAAGATCTGCGGTATAAAAAACCCGCCAAACGGCGGGTTAGGGGTCAATAGAGAGAAGGCTCGCCTTCCGGCCGGGTTTTGAAGCGGCGGTGTAGCCACATGTATTGATCCGGCGCCATCAGGATTTCCTTCTCTACCACTTTATTCATAAAAGCGGCAGCTTCGAGCTCATTATCCAGCGGGAAGTTTTCCACCGCCGGCTGCATAATCAACTCATACCCTTTTGCATCGGGTAAGCGGCGTGGAGTAAAGGGAATAATGGCAGGTTTACCCATCCGTACCAACACGTAGCTACCCGTGGTGGTGGCGGCTTTTTCCACGGCGAACAGGGGAGCAAACACGCTGCTGCGTGGGCCGTAGTCGTGATCTGGGGCGTACCAGATGATGTCACCTTGTTTCAGCGCCCGGATCATACCTTTGACGTCTTTACGGTCCAACATGGACTTGTTGGAACGCATACGCCCCCAGGTCTGTAGCCAGTCCATCAGTTTGTTGTCATGCGGCCGGTAAACCCCGATGCCCGGATTGTGAATACCAAATATACGGGCACCCAGTTCCAGCGTCAGAAAATGCAGACCGATCAGCAAAACCCCCTGATGGTTATCTTTCGCCTTCTGAATATGTTCCAGTCCACTGACCTGGAACCAGCGCTCGATTCGCCAGTTTGGCCAAAACCACGCCATACCGGTTTCAAATAGCCCCATACCGACAGATTCAAAATTCTGCACAACCAATGCATCGCGCTCTGCCTGCGGCATGTCTGGGAAGCACAGCACCAGGTTACGCTGAGCAATCGCTACTCGGCGCTTAAGAAAGCGCATGGAGAAACGACCCAGCGAGGTGCCAAGGCGATAGATGACGGGGTAAGGCAGCAGGACCAGCAAATAGAGCAAACCGATGCCGAACCAGGTAAGCCAGTAGCGTGGGTGCAATAAAGAGCGATTAAAAGAAGGAACTTGAGTCATGTGTTCTCAGCTTAGAAGCAGTCATTTGACAATAATAACAGAGTAATACCAGGGGCCATCACCCAAAGGCAATTTTGCCAGGCATTCTTTTTCTGCCGTTTATAACCAACTATTGTGACATTTTTCTCACGCAACGTGAAAAGGCACCGCATTAAAACATCATTTTCGGTGATGAATCGATATCAATTGATGAATAATCCGACGATACCGCTCGAAAGGACAAAGCCTGTCAGCGACAGATGCGTATCATCCCGCGCAATTATTTAGGGGGTATTATGTTGGCATCATGGATAAGTGTAGGGCTGCTGGTCACGGGAACGCTGTTGGGCAGCCTTGGCGCACACCTCCAGTTTAACCCTTTGCTGGTCACGGCAGGAATCGTCCTGTTGGCGGGAATAGTGACTTCCGGGTTTACTGAATGCCGGGGTGGCCACTGAGCATCCACCCCGGATTTATCAGGCGTTTTTAAACAGACCTTTCAACACATGTGGTTCTGAACGCCAGTATTGCGGTGGTGCACTGACTTTCTCACCCAGTTTCGCCGCGGCATGCCATGGCCAGCGTGGGTTGTAAAGGATGCCACGCGCCAGTGCGATCATATCTGCCTGCCCGGTAGCGACAATCGCTTCCGCCTGTTCTGGCTCGGTGATTAGCCCTACCGCAATCGTCGGCAACCCGGTTTCCCGCTTGATGGTTTCGGCGAAAGGGACTTGATAATTAGGTCCAACCGGGATTTTTTGCAGCGGTGACGTCCCCCCGCTGGACACATGAATGTAGTCACAGCCCAGCTCTTTTAGCGCTTTTGCCAGCAGCACCGACTGCTGCTCATCCCACCCCCCGTCAACCCAGTCACTGGCAGAAATACGTACACCGAGCGCCTTGTGCGCCGGAAAGACTGCACGCACGTCGTTGAAAATCTCCAGCAACAGGCGCATGCGATTTTGCAATGAGCCACCATACTGATCGTTGCGCTGATTGGACAGCGGTGAAAGAAACTGATGCAGCAGATAGCCGTGCGCGCCATGCAGCTCAATCAGTTCAAAACCGAGTCGGTCCGCACGTTTTGCCGACGCAACGAACTGCGCTTTGAGTTGCTCAATCTCTTCCAGACTCATTGCCACCGGTTTTTCATCCTGCGGGGCAAAGGGCAGGGTCGAGGCAGACAATGTTTGCCAGCCTCCGTTTGCGGCGCTGAGTTGTCCACCGCCAGCCCAAGGTACGGCACAGGAGGCTTTGCGCCCTGCATGGGCAAGTTGAATGCCTAACGGCATGGTGGCGTGTTTTTTTACCGCGTTCACCACCTCAGCCAGTGCGAGTTCGGTGGCGTCATCCCATAAACCGAGATCGCTGGGCGTGATACGGCCTTCGGGAGCTATCGATGTGGCTTCCACAATCAGCAGGCCGGCGCCGGATAATGACAGGCTACCCAGATGCATTGTATGCCATTGTGTTGCTTTGCCGTTGTCGGCTGAATATTGGCACATTGGCGCGATAATAATACGGTTGGGCAAATTCAGTTTCCCCAGCGCAATCGGGGTAAATAACTGACTCATAATGTCCTCCAGGTCCGTGGTAAATAGGGTGGGTAAGATCTCCTTAGGCTTATCGGGATTCGTGAACAACGTCAAGTTTTCGCACTCAACAGCGCCAGCGGGTTAATGCTGTGTTGAGCCGATTTTTCGGGTATTATGTGCGCCGCGCGTGGGCCAGCGGCCTGCGCGCGTTCAAATCAGTCACCTCCCGAAAGACAGGAAAGTACACCATGCCAGTGTTACATAACCGAATTTCTAATGAGGAACTGAAGGCGCGCATGCTGGCGGAAACCGAGCCGCGCACTACAGTTTCTTTTTATAAATATTTCACCATCGACGATCCTAAGGCGTTTCGTGACAGCCTGTATGTCCAATTCGACAAGCTAAAGGTCTTCGGCCGCATTTATGTGGCTAAAGAAGGCATCAATGCGCAGATCAGCGTGCCGCAAAATAAGTTTGAGGCGTTTAAGGCCGCGTTGTTTGCTTCGCATCCGGCACTGGACCAGGTTCGGCTGAATATTGCCCTGGAAGACGACGGTAAATCCTTCTGGGTATTGCGCCTGAAGGTGCGTGATCGCATTGTCGCTGATGGTATTGATGACGAAAGCTTTAACCCGGCTAACGTCGGTGAGTATTTGCAGGCCGATCGCGTTAACCAAATGATTGACGACCCGGATACGCTGTTTGTGGATATGCGTAACCACTACGAATACGAAGTCGGCCACTTTGAGAATGCCATCGAAGTGCCTTCAGACACTTTCCGTGATCAATTGCCAATGGCCGTTGAAATGCTGCAGGACAATAAAGACAAAAATATTGTCATGTACTGCACCGGCGGTATCCGTTGTGAAAAAGCCAGTGCCTATATGTTGCATAACGGCTTTAAAAACGTCTATCACGTAGAAGGCGGTATTATCGAGTACGCACGCAAAGCAAAAGAGCAGGGGCTGCCGCTGAAGTTTGTCGGCAAGAACTTTGTGTTTGACGAGCGTATGGGCGAGCGGATTTCTGATGATGTGATTGCCAACTGCCACCAGTGCGGTGCTGCCTGTGATACTCACACCAACTGCAAGAATGATGGCTGCCATTTACTGTTTATTCAGTGCCCGAGTTGTGCCGCTAAATTTGAAGGTTGTTGCAGCGAGATCTGCCGCGAAGAGCTGAAGTTGCCGCGTGAAGAGCAGCGTGCACGCCGTGCCGGCCGTGAGAACGGCATCAAGATTTTCAATAAGTCGAAAGGGTTATTGCAGACCACGATGCATATTCCTGCACCGGAAGAAGATAAAGGCTCAGCCAGCTGAGCCCTAACAAGCGCGGCAGTCTTGCCGCGCTTTTGCATTACTTCGCGCGAACGCCTTCCACGGAAATAATCAGCTCTACGTCCTGAGACGCCGGGCCAAGATCGGTAGTGATGCCAAAGTCTTTCAGTTTGATCTTACCGTTGGCTTCGAAGCCTGCGCGGTATCCACCCCATGGGTCGTTACCCTGACCGATCAGCTTGGCGTCCAACGTAACCGGTTTGGTCACGCCGTTCAGTGTCAAGTTGCCGACAATCGCATAGCCTTCGCCGTTCTTTTTCACTTCAGTGGATTCAAATTTGGCCTGTTTGTTCTTTTCCACATTCAGGAATTCTGCACTGCGCAGGTGTTTGTCACGCTCAGCGTGGTTGGTATCGACGCTGGCAGTGTTGATAGTGACGTTCACCTTGTCTTTGGACGGATCTTTATCGTCGAAAGTGAAACCACCGTCAAAATCCTTGAAAGAGCCGTACAACCAGCTGTAACCCAGGTGCTGGATGCGGAATTCGATAAAGGCGTGCTGACCTTGTTTGTCAATTTTGTAGTCAGCAGCCAGTGCGGAACCGGCGCTCAGCAGCAGTGCGCCTGTCGCCAGGCCCAGTACGGTTTTCTTTAACATAGCAATCTCCATAAATCCAAAGGTTAATCGGCGCTGCTACCCAGCATCCGTTTCAAAGTAACATCACGATCAACGAAGTGATGTTTAAGCGCAGCCAAACCGTGCAGCACTGAAAGCACTACCACGGCCCAGGCCAGGTAAAGATGAACAGTGCCGGCGGTATCGGCCTGTTCCGCCATGCCAGTGACGGTGGCAGGGACGTCGAACCAACCGAAAACGCTGATAGGCTGGCCATCGGCGGTAGAAATCAGGTAGCCGCTAATCAGGATGCTGAACAGCACCACGTAGAGTGCCAAATGCGCCAAGATTGCACTAACACGCGTGAAGCGACTGTAACTGGCCAACGGTTTAGGGGGCGGTGAAACAAAGCGCCAAATCACTCTGATCACCATGATGACAAACAGCAGCGTGCCGATGCTTTTATGGATTTCCGGTGCCTGGTGATACCAGACATCATAATAGCCAAGCGTGACCATCCATAGACCAAGGGCAAACATGCCGTACACCGCCAGCGCAACCAACCAGTGGATCAGCACTGAAATATGGCCAAACCGGTTCGCGGTATTTTTCCAGAGCATCGCGTTTCCTTACATTCCTCATTTTCTGGCTGCAATAATTAAACTTTAAGAAACATAAAATCAATAATAAATTTAACTATGTTACTTCTTATTAATATCAATCAGTGGATTTGGTTAAGATAGCGATAAGTCAATCAGTGAAATAGTTGGAGTTAATAGATGCTGTGGTAAATTAATTTTTTGTTATGGTTTGAAAAATAACGAATTTATTTATTATTGTCAGCTTTTGTCATTTTGCGTAAATATGCTGAGAGGTTTTGACAAATAAACCCTAGTCAAGATTGCCAACTATTTCCAGGTGATGTTTTGAAAAAGGGTATTTTCTATCCAACCTGCAATACCCGTGCTGCGCTGAGGCAGAGTTTGCTAACATAACGGGTATCTGGTGGTCCGTCGGGCCAGCGCTATTAACGCAAGGAAATGTCATGGGCCGAACAGAGTCGACCGATCGCAGCCTGCGCCTGGCCATTATGCTGGCGATGGTGGTGATTATTCTCGCGGGTGTCAAAGCCGCAGCGGATGTCGTGGTGCCATTCTTACTGGCGGTATTCCTCGCTATGGTACTGAATCCGCTCGTGACGCAGCTTGAACGTTGGCGGATACCGCGTGTGTTGGGCGTGACCTTGTTGGTGGTCGCCGTTGTCATCATATTGATGTTGTTCATCGGAATATTGGGTGCCTCGCTAAACGAATTTGCCCGCTCGTTACCGCAGTACCGCGGCATGATGATGGAAAAGCTGGGAGAGCTGCAGCATTACGCAGACCGCGCCAATATCACTATTTCTACCGAGGCAATGTTGCAGTATGTCGATCCCAGTGCGGCCATGAATATGGTTACCCGCCTGTTGAGCCGTTTTTCAGGGGCAATGACCAATATATTTCTGCTGTTGATGACAGTGGTATTTATGCTGTTTGAAGTACAACTCTTGCCTTACAAATTACAGCAAGCGCTCGACAAGCCGAGTGAAGGTATTGCCAATATTCAGCGTGCACTGGATGGCGTTACCCGTTATTTGGTGATCAAAACGGTAATCAGTTTGGCAACGGGCGTTATTGTCTGGGGGTTCCTGGCTGCGGTCGACGTGCGTTTTGCGTTTATCTGGGGACTGCTGGCGTTCCTGCTAAATTATATTCCCAATATCGGCTCGGTGATTGCCGCTGTTCCTCCTTTGGTCCAGGCTTTGCTGTTTAATGGTTTTGGCGATGCGCTGGTGGTGGCTGCGGGTTTTATCGCCATCAACCTGGTGATTGGCAATATGTTGGAACCGCGCGTTATGGGGCGGGGGTTGGGGCTGTCGACGCTGGTGGTCTTCTTGTCTCTGATTTTCTGGGGGTGGCTGATGGGGCCAGTGGGGATGTTGCTGTCGGTGCCACTGACCATTATTACGCGTATCGCACTGGAGACCACCGAAGGCGGGCACAAATTGGCTGTAATTCTCGGTGATGGGCAGCCAGTAAAACAGGTTACTCCGGAGTAAAGAAGATTTTCCCCTGCGTTTTGCTGTCGGCGGCATGCTGCAGCGCCAGTTTATAGTGCCGTAGGGGATAGACTGCTGCTGGGGGCTGCAGGGTCAGTTGGCCGCTACGGACCAAATGAAAAAGCTGCTGGAATGCAGCTTGCCACTGAGTCAGTGTGGCTTGTGCATTCCACTTACGCAGATGAAACAGTGAGGTACGCAGCCGCAATTGCTGAGCAATGCGTTGCCAGTCAACCTGTTGGCCACTGAGTAACCCCAAGGCGACAAAATCACCGGAAGGGCCCACCGAACGTGCCAGCTGTAAACCCTCCTCACCACCAACACAGTCGATCGCTGCCTTCGCGGTATGGCCGGTCAGTAGCTGTAACTCATATTGCTGCAACAAACTCTTTTCGTAGACTCGCCATGCACCGGCATTCAGTAACGCCTGTTGATGTGCCGTATTGCGTACGACCACAATCAATTTGATACCGCGCAGCGCGGCCAATTGGCAAAACAGAAAGCTTATTGCCGATCCCCCAGCGTTTAGCAACAGGATGTCGCCAGCATTCAGTGACAGCCACTGTGTCAGCAATACCCAACAGGTGAGTGGGTTGATATAGATTTGTGCTGCACTGGCATCATCAATATCATCCGGCACCCAGACGACCCTGGCTTGTTCAATCGTGACACAGGTTTGCCAACTGCCATCACCCATGATCGCCAGCGCCCGCCTATCGGTAGAGTGACCTTGAGAATCGATAGCAACGCCCATGCCTTCGTAGCCGGGTACCTGAGGCAAGGCGGTACGGTGTGCATACTGGCCGTGGATTGGGATCAAATCAGAGGGGTTGATCGGTGCATAATGCATCCGTAAACGCAGGCGGTTGGGCTGGTGCGCAGGAAGACGAGTGTGTTCCAAATCAATGACTTGCTCAGGGTTGCCAAAACGGCGAAAGCACAGGCGCGGAAGGGGAGATGGCATGCGTTTAAGCGATAAAGAAGAAATAGACGTCCAGCACCAATAACACCAGCCATAGACAGAGATACAGCACCAGATGTTCGCGCACGTTGTTGACGATCGCCGACAGTATTTTGTTTAACATTCTTAGAGGCCACAAGGTAAGGACGGGCAGATTATAGTATTTTTGTGGCCGGCGTTCATACTGTCGAGAGAACAAAACGTGGGACAGAGGCATACCTCAAGATTAACAGCAGCCTGCTATCGCAGGCTTTGGTTACACCGCCATCAAAGACAGTGGCATAGCGCTCGAAGGCACGCTTGGCGGATAGAAGTAGCGCAGCACGTTATACAGTGAATAAAATTCCAGCCGGTTGCGGGCGTTGATTTTCTCTGTGATATGACGTTTGTGAACGTAGACCGTATGCGAACTGATTTGCAGTTTTTTCGCGATGCGGTAATTGGGCATTTCAGCCATCCAATGCTTCATTACCGTCAGCTCCTGTGGGCTGAACAGCGAATGTTCAACGCTGCAGTCCATCAGTGACACCGGCTTTTCGCGCATCATGCGCAAGGTCACCGGCAGAGTGGCTTTATTGAACAGGAATGCGTGGTCGGCGATACGCATTGGCGTTTCGCTATAGGGGTAGGGGGTATCCAGATAAATAAACAACAGTGCCGATGATGTAGCATCAATAAAGGCCTGAAGTTGGGCGTCATCTTCGCTATGGCGGCACTGTTTGGTCAGGTTCACCAGAATGTGGCTTGGCCGGTAGTGATCCAGCAGGGGGGTCGCCTGTTCAAGGCTGTGGCAACATTTTACCTGGGCGAAAACATTGTCAGTAAAATAGTTATCTATTCCGACCCGAGTGAAGCAGCATTCGTCCACGACAAGCAGTTTCATGGTGACGTCCTTGTTGATCGAAGAATTACTATGGCATATCAGCTGTAAAATAGAACTTACACCACAGCGGATCAATTCGGAAATCCGGATACTTACGACAGAAATTTCCGTTGAAATATTTTTTACATTAAATTTCAGATTGTTATGATAATTCTTGGTTGTAACTTAGGCACTCAACCGCCGCCCGCAGCGGGTGGCGGGCGCGATTGAGTGAAGCGAAGGGCTTAATCAAAGCGTTTTAATGAGAAGGGCAGGATGTCCACCGGGGGCGTTTTATCTTCGGCAAACAGTGCAGCAATTTCACCCAACACGCTGGCAAACTTGAAACCATGGCCGCTCAGGCCAGTGATAACCATTAAGCGATCGCAGCCTGGCAGCGTATCGATAATAAAGTCCTCATCTGGGCTCATGTCATAACTGCATGCTTCACCGTGTAAACATACCCCTACACCTGGCAAGAATTGGCGCAGGAAATGGAAAACTTCGGTGCCGTCACTGGCAAAACTGCCAAAAGGTTTACGCTCTTCAGGCTTATCTATAGGTTGGCCACCATCGTGTTTACCCACCTTCAACCCGTCGTTATCGGCAGGGAAACCATAGTAATGGTTGCCGTCTTGCGCTTCGACAGTAAAGGCTGGGAACCGGTTATTGATGCTGTAACGGCCATCGGCCTGATGCCAGGAAAACACTTTACGCAGCGGGGTAACTGGGAGCCGGGGTAGTAGCGCGTTTACCCAGGTACCGGCAGTGACTACGGCCTTGCGCCCCTGAAAGTGGCCTTCAGCGGTAATGACTTCAACCCCACCGTCGATAGGCTGCACTGCACTGACTGGGCAATTGAACAACTGACTGCAACCGGCGTCTTTCGCGAGCTTGATCAGGCTGGTGATGGCTTTTTCCGAGCGCAGGAACCCTGCATCCGGCTCAAATACGCCGACGTAGCCCTCAGGTGCATTGAATTCCGGCCAGCGCTGGTTTATCTCTTCCGCACTCAGATTTTGCGTATTGAGTCGGAATTTTTGCGCGCTGTGCTGGGCATTACGAATAAATTCTGATTGCTCCGGGCCCATGTTCAGCACACCGCAATCCTGGAACAACTCTTCACCCGTTTGTTTAATCAGTGCGTTCCATAAGGCTTGGGCACGCAGAATCAACGGAACATATTTTTCGCCTTCGCCGTAGGCATGACGGATGATGCGCGTATCGCCGTGGTGGCTGCCGTTACGGTGTGGGGGCATCGCACTGTCTATCATTAATACTTTAAGGCCGGCCCGTGTCGCATAGTAACCCGCCGCTGCACCTACCGAACCGCTGCCCACAACAATTAAGTCATATTCCACGTGCCATAACCTCTCTGTGACATCTCTCTTATGCCGTCATGATAAAAGGTTGGGCGTCGCAATGCACTTGTTGCACGAGTTCTAGGCAAAGAAAAAGGCGCCAGGGATAAATACTGGCGCCTTAGGTTTTTGGGTAGAGTGAACTAGTGTTTTTTACGATCAAGGTCCTGGTAATCCGTTGCTTCAATCTTGGCGATGCCAGCTTCTAAGATATTGATTAATTGACGTGCGACATCTGTAGTTAGCCAAAGCGTTCTGTCTACTTGGGCGTCTTCGGGTGTCTGGTCTAGTGAAGACAGGTAATGAAGGCGTATCATCATGGCGTCATAAACGTCGACAGTACTGATATCCCAACCAACAAGCGGGTGTGTCTGAATTACTTCATCATTTCTGTCCATAAAGACCCCTTATTGAGTAGTGACTACCGTGAGTGACTAACGAGGATCAATGCGGCCCATCATCATGTGAGCAATTACAGTATACGCATCTGGTTTCGGTGGTGGAGCTTTTCCCACCTTCTTTTGCAAAATAAATATTTATTTGAGTGATTATTCTACAGGTTCGCTCGCGAAAGAGGGAAGACCGGGTGCTATGTAAGATCAGGTGGGGGGGCGTTTCCGTGTAGCCGTTTTTCTAACTCGGAGGCCAGATGGGCAAAGTGCTGCTGTGTTTCGGCATCGCGATTTTGATTTTGCGATTCCAGCTTTAGGCTGTGGATTAACAATTGGTTGGCTTTGTCATCAAGACCAAAGGCCAGATAGGAGAATGCCACTTCCAACACGCTTAAACGTCGTTTTTGATCGGCGATCAGTGCCAGCAACTCGCCAAACGTCATCGCTTCTTCGTTTCTCACTTTGTCTGGGGACATGTCAAATACCTCCTGTTAAAGCATTCAGTACAGACCAGATAAAGGGTTTCTTCCAGCAAAAAATTAAACCCCCTTCGCCAGGCTTCAAATACAAAAAAGCCGGAGAGCGACCCCCGGCAAAAACTACATTGCAGTATTATTCTGCGCTAAACCAATCGTCAGCACTTTCCCAGGTTTCCTGGAGGATGTCTGCGATCAGGTCTTTATCTGTTTTGAGACCGCCAAGTACCGAGAGCCCGTTTGAGCCGGCATAACGTACCTGAACCACGGTGTCTGGAAATTGGCGATTGACTCGCTTGCTCAGTTCGCCGGTCAGAGCCTCTATGGCCCCTGACGGTAGTGGTTTGGTTTTATCTATAGTGACTTCAACACGCATAATTGCCCCCGAAGCGATTTACTGGATATTTATACAGTTAACCGCAGCCGGGGGCAAGAGGCTACGTTAAAAAAAGATGCTTACGCCTTCACTGACCAGTTCAGGCTCTCTCCTGCCAGGAAGGGCACTACCGTTTCGTCACCCATGAGGATCTCTTCCGGCTGGGTGGTCGGGACGCGTTGCAGCTCGATAAAATCGGTATTGACCGGCAAACCATAAAAACGCGGGCCATTCAGTGAGCAGAATGCTTCCAGATGCTCTAGTGCGCCCAGTTGTTCAAATACGCTGGCGTAGGCCGGGATGGCGTTAGGGGCATTGAATACACCTGCACAGCCACAGCTTGATTCCTTACGGTGTTTGGCATGCGGGGCAGAGTCGGTGCCGAGGAAGAAGCGATCTGAGCCGCTGGCAACCGCTTTGCGCAATGCATCCTGATGAATATTGCGCTTAAGGATAGGCAGGCAGAACAGGTGCGGGCGGATGCCACCAACCAGCATGTGGTTACGGTTAAACATGAGGTGCTGTGGAGTGATAGTGGCGCCAAGGAATCGATTGCCTTCCTGCACATATTGGGCCGCTTCTTTGGTGGTGATGTGCTCGAAGACGATTTTCAGTTCTGGGAACTGTTGACGAATTGGCTCCATAACCTGCTCAATAAAACGAGCCTCGCGATCGAAAATATCAACGGCGGCATCGGTCACTTCACCATGAATCAACAGCGGCATGCCGATTTTCTGCATTTGTTCGAACAGCGGGTAGATAGCTTTCACATCGCTGACACCGTGGCTGGAGTTGGTGGTGGCATTAGCCGGATACAGCTTGGCGGCAGTGAAAACACCTTGTTCGAACCCCGTGACCAGTTCGGTGGCGGCCAGCGAATTCGTCAGGTAGCAGGTCATCAGCGGGGTGAAGCTATGCCCCTGAGGGACTGCTGCCAGAATGCGGTCGCGATAAGCGCGGGCGGCATCGACGGTCGTAATTGGTGGAGCCAGGTTCGGCATCACAATCGCCCGGCCAAAGACCTGACTGGTATAGGGCAAAACCGTTTTCAGCATGTCATCATCACGCAGATGGATGTGCCAGTCGTCAGGGCGGCGGATTTTCAGGGCTTGAGGTTGTGCGGTCATGTTGCAAGGCTCCGGCGGTTAGAAACGGGTCTACATAAAAGCGAATAATGGGGGTTATTCACGCCGGGGTGTAAGGATAAGCTGAAAGCGCTTGCGATGCATCTGTTTGTTCACAGCAAGTTGAAATCAATTGGCTATCAGGCGCATAGTGAGAAGGATTTTAATGGTTCCCGGGTGCAAACTGCCGGGTAATCAAGGTTATTCATGTGGAATGGGAGGAAAAAATGGAAGTGCGAGTAATTGCGACCCTACAGGCGAAACCTGAATTTGTATCTGCAGTGAGCGATACGGTACATGAGATTATCGAACCAAGCCGTCGGGAGTTGGGTAACCTGCAATATGATTTGCACCGCGAATTGGAACAGCCAGGCACCTTCGTATTTTTTGAACGCTGGGCAAGCGAAGAGGCATTGGAAAAGCACAATGCCACCGAGCATTTTAAGCAATTTGTCAGCCAGCTTGATGGCAAACTTGATTCGCTGGATATCAAACGCCTGAAGAAAATTGCCTGAGCCGATGTTGTTGCAATAAAAAACCCGCCTTATGGCGGGTTTTTTTGATCGGAGCAGATTACGTTAATCGTTAACCGGCTGCGGTTTGGTTGCCGGTGCGGTGGCTTGGTTCGCCGCCGCATGGCCACCGGCGGAACCTTTACCTTCGAAGTTGAAGGTAGGGCGCTGCCAATCACTGTGTTGCTGCTGTTCCGGCACATAATCCGGTGCAGGAGCCTTGGTCATTGGTGCCGTTGCGATATGCTTGTACAGCGGTGCGGGTTGCTGCTGTACAACAGACACTTTTTCTTCAACAACGGTTGGAGCAACAACGGCCTGCACAGGCTCGACAGCGGCTTCCGGTTCTGCGACCACGGATGCCTGCTCGGCAACAAACGTGTCTTCAGTAACGGTAGTCACTGCGGTGTCCACAACGGGCGTTTCTTCCACCTCTGGGGCAGTTTCAACTGTTGGCGCTTCTTCAACCACTGGAGCGGCCTCAACCACTGGCGCGACTTCAGCTGCAGCCGTTTCTTCTACGGCCGGTGCCTCAACCACAGGTGCTGCGGTGATTTCCTCAGCCTGAGCCGTGATAATCGGCTTAACGGTTTCAACAACCGGTTGGGTTTCTGCTTCAAGTGCTTCAACTGCAACGTCTGGCGCACTAACGGCTTGTACGGCGGTTTCAACGACCGCTGGTGCGGTTACGCTGACGGCTTCCGGTGCCATGACATTGTCAGTAGCGATCTCGATAGCTTCCGCCTGAACTTCAGCTTCTTCAATCACTTGCGCAGTCTGTGTGACAGGGTAACTTACCCAGACCTTGCCTGAGGCCATTTCCGGAGAGGCGAAAGCCCCAGCCAATGGCATTGGCGACTGAGTAGGGTAACGCTCATCACGGTAACGGCGACGACGTTGACCACTGACGCGCAGGTGGCGCGGAGAACGGCGTGAGCGGCGTGGCATGCCGTTTTCGCCGTTAGCGCGGTTATCACCTTGTGCATCATCTTCGGCCTGCGCCTCGAGGGTTTCAGGCAGCAGTTTAACGCTGTCTTCAACCTGGGCAGGCTTCACGTCCTGAGCTTTTGCTACTGGCGCTTTGGGTGCCAATAATTCTTCCGCTGCGCGATGCAGTTCTTCTTCCGCAGACAATACACGAACTTTCTGTGGCAGATTACGACGCTGACGGCGCTGCATGTTCTGCATCTGACGTTCTTCGAGATCTTCGTCATTGCTGGTGCTGGCCGTGGTGGTCTCTACGCTTTCAAGCGCGGCCACTTCCTGCTGAGCCTGACGTTTTTCTTCCTGACGACGACGCTGACGCTCGGCACGTTGATCACGGCGTTGTTGCTGCTCTTCACGCTGTGCTTTTGCGGCCTCTTCAGACTGTGGCTCATCGACCGATGCAGTGGCTTGTGGCGCATTGCGGCGGTTGCGGCGCTGTTCATCACGTACTTCACGTGTTTCGCGGCCTTCGCGGTTGTCACGTGGTTCGCGATTTTCACGCGGTTCACGGTTATCGCGATCACGGTTGTCACCACGTTCTTTACGCTCGCCACGTTCTGGACGATCGCCACGCTCACCGCGTTCTTTACGACCAGTACCTTGACGGCGTTGACCGCGACGATCCTGGCGGCGGTTTTCACCGTTACCTTCTTGCTTCGGCGCTTCAACAACGGGTTTGGCTTCGACAACAGGCTGTTCTTCACCAGCAAACAGCGCTTTCAGGCCACCGAACAGACGGCCTAACAGGCCCGGTTTTGCAGCAACTGGCGCGGCTTGTTTGGTTGCAGTAACGGTGGCGGTAGACTTCGCCACTGCCGGTTCTTCAGCCGGTGGTGGTGCGTCAGCAGCCAGAGAGAACGAAGCCAGCGCTGGCTGCTCTGGGCGTTTACGCTCCATCGGAGCATCTTCCAGCGGCTGAGCCATTTCTTCTTCGTGCAGTTTCGGCAACAGGTAGCTCAGGGTTGGTGTCTCTTCACCCTTACGCACGCGCAGCACAGAGTAATGCGGGGTTTGCATTTGATCGTTCGGCACGATGATCGCTTTCACGCCACCCTGACGTTTCTCGATCGCGCTCACCGATTCACGCTTTTCGTTCAGCAGGTAAGAAGCAACCTGAACTGGCACGATAGCGTGAACTTCTTTGGTGTTTTCTTTCAGCGCTTCTTCTTCGATCAGACGAAGAATGGACAGAGCCAGTGATTCGTTATCACGGATGGTGCCGGTGCCGTTACAGCGTGGGCAGACGTGATGGCTGGATTCGCCTAACGACGGGCTGAGGCGCTGACGCGACATCTCAAGCAGGCCGAAACGGGAAATGCGACCGATTTGGATACGCGCGCGGTCTTGACGAACGGCATCACGCAGGCGGTTTTCCACTTCACGTTGATGACGAACCGGGGTCATATCGATAAAGTCGATAACGATCAGGCCGCCGAGGTCACGCAAGCGTAACTGGCGAGCGATCTCGTCCGCGGCTTCCAGGTTAGTGTTGAACGCCGTTTCTTCGATATCGCCGCCACGAGTTGCACGCGCGGAGTTAATATCGATAGCGGTCAGTGCTTCGGTGGAGTCGATAACAATCGAGCCGCCGGAAGGCAGGCGCACTTCACGCTGGAAAGCGGATTCGATTTGAGATTCGATTTGGTAGTGGCTGAACAGAGGGATCTCACCGCTGTACAGTTTGATTTTACTGCTGAAATCCGGGCGACCCAAGGCAGCAATGTGCTCTTTGGCCAGATCGAGAATTTTGGGATTGTCGATCAGGATTTCGCCGATGTCTGGGCGCAGATAGTCGCGGAATGCACGTACGATGACGTTGCTTTCCTGATGGATCAGGAAGGGGGCAGAGCGGCCTTCAGCGGCTTTTTTGATGGCTTCCCAGTGCTTCAGGCGGAAAGACAGATCCCACTGCAGCGCATCGGCAGATTTACCAACGCCTGCGGTACGAACAATCAGACCCATGCCATCAGGCAGTTGCAGGGACGAAAGCGCTTCTTTCAACTCGGTACGGTCGTCACCTTCGATGCGGCGTGAAATACCACCGGCACGAGGGTTGTTCGGCATCAGTACCAAATAACTGCCCGCCAGGCTGATGAAGGTGGTTAAGGCTGCGCCTTTGTTGCCACGTTCTTCTTTATCAACCTGAACGATCACTTCCTGGCCTTCGCGCAGCACATCTTTGATGTTAGGGCGACCATGAGAAGAGTAGTTACTTGGGAAGTATTCGCGGGCGATTTCTTTAAGAGGGAGGAAACCATGTCGTTCGGCGCCGTAATCAACGAACGCTGCTTCAAGACTTGGTTCTATACGAGTGATTTTACCTTTGTAAATATTCGCTTTTTTCTGTTCATGACCCGGACTTTCAATATCCAAATCATACAGCCGCTGTCCATCTACGAGGGCAACACGCAACTCTTCCTGCTGAGTTGCGTTAATCAACATTCTTTTCATCTTAACTTACTCGTTATTTTTACATTATCGACAAAGCTGCGGGCAAAATAACCTCATGGCCGGATTAAAACCGAAAACCCCGTGTCTTCTCGCAAAGTCGTCAACCTCACGGTTGTCGCCTGCATAGGGGCGCATTATCTCGGTAAGCCTGTATTTCTTTGTGAAAAACAGCACTTTTACTAGGGGAATAGCCTCTGATTTACGTCGACAGATCTGATTCCGTTTGCCGGCCAAGCTGCAACCCGCAGCCCGCTAATTGTTTGATTTCACATTACGTCTTACGCCATTGCTGCGTTTTTGTGCCATCAGACAAATTTTATAATTCCACAGTTTTCCCTGTTTAACGAGAATCAACGTGGAAAGTAAACACATTATTCCACTGCTGATACGGTTATAGCAAGGTGACTTTTCCTTAACTGCGGAAGAAATCGCAAACGTTCAAACCGGCTTGCTGCCTTATTGTCCGCCAAGGTTTCCCCCACAGTCAGAGAGACAGTTAAGCACATAAAAAGAAGTGGCGCTATTTACGCGCTCTATTTAGAATCCTGCTCCATGAAAACGAACATTCCTGCAGTACAATTAATCACGATTTCCGATGACGAAGCTGGTCAACGAATCGACAACTTTCTGCTTGCTCGCCTCAAAGGCGTGCCGAAGAGCATGATTTACCGCATCGTGCGCAAAGGCGAAGTACGGGTCAATAAGGGGCGCATTAAGGTTGAATATAAACTGGCGCCTGGCGACATCGTACGTATACCGCCAGTGCGGGTAGCCGAGCGTGAAGATACCCCCGTTTCCGCCAAGCTGGACAAAGTCGCCGCATTGGCAGATTGCATCCTGTATGAAGATGATCATCTGTTGTTGCTGAACAAACCCTCAGGTACTGCCGTACACGGTGGTAGCGGCCTGAGTTTTGGCGTGATCGAAGCGTTGCGCGCGTTGCGTCCTGAAGCGCGCTTCCTGGAACTGGTGCACCGATTGGACCGTGACACCTCGGGTGTATTGCTGGTGGCGAAAAAACGTTCTGCATTACGTTCACTGCACGAACAGTTGCGGCTGAAAGGGATGCAGAAAGATTATCTGGCCTTGGTACGCGGTCAATGGCAGTCGCATTGCAAAGCTGTTCAGGCACCCCTGTTGAAAAACATTTTGCAAAGTGGCGAGCGCATTGTGCGTGTCAACAGCGAAGGCAAACCGTCGGAAACGCGCTTCAAGGTGGAGGAACGTTTTGAGCATGCAACGCTGGTCAAGGCTAGCCCAATCACTGGGCGTACCCATCAGATTCGTGTTCATGCCCTGCATGCCGGGCATCCGATAGCCTTTGACGATCGCTATGGCGATCGTGAGTTCGATCGCCAATTGGCAGGTACCGGGCTTAAGCGTCTGTTCCTGCACGCGGCTGCGCTACGTTTCGAACACCCGGGCACCGGCGAGACGATGCGTATCGAAGCGCCAATGGACCAAGAGTTACGCCACTGCCTGCAGGTATTGCGCAAGCAGTCAAAAGCCCAGTAAACCGTGTTTTATGCCAGCGGGTTGATACCTTCAGCCCGCAGCATCTCTAACAGTGAGATCAGTGGCAGACCAATCAACGCATTCGGATCCCGTCCTTCCAGTTTGTCGAACAATGCAATCCCCAAACCTTCGCTTTTAAAACTGCCTGCACAGTTGAGTGGTTGTTCAAGGCGCACATAGGTGGCGATTTCAAGGTCGCTCAATGTACGAAAATGCACATGGAAAGGTTCGCATATTGCTTGCAGGTGGTTATTGCGGCTGTTGTATAACGCCAGGCCGGTATAAAAGGTGACCGTTTTGCCACTGGCCTGACGCAACTGTGTGCGGGCGTTGTCCTCGGTGTGTGGTTTTCCGGTGATTTTTCCATCGAGCACGCAGACCTGATCGGAACCGATAATCAGAGTGTCAGGGTAGGTGAGGGCCAATGCTTGAGCCTTCGCGGCCGCCAATCGTAGCACCAGCGCCTCTGCGGTTTCTCCGGCCTGCGGGGCTTCATCGACGTGCGGTGCGGCACAGATAAAAGGAAGATGCAGCTTTTCCAGCAGCATCTTGCGGTAGCTCGAGGTGGAGGCAAGGAGTAGTCTCTGCATAATTTTTTTCGTAAACCGTAGCGTAAATAGAGTGGGCATTTTAAACTGTCCGCCGCTGAGGAAGCGAATATTGGTGAAAGGTGCCGTTTTAAGGCCTTTTTCTTTGACTCTATGTCGTTACAAAGTTAATATGCGCGCCCTATGCAAAAGGTAAAATTACCCTTGACCATTGATGCGGTACGTACCGCTCAGAAACGATTGGACTATGTTGGTTCCTATTCGCCTGAGCAGGTTACACGTGTCGCCGCCTCTGTGGTCAGTGTGGACAGTGATGTTGAGGTCTCGTTATCTTTTAATATCGATAACCAGCGCCTCGCGGTGATAACAGGGCATGCGGACGTCCAGGTAATGCTGATGTGCCAACGCTGTGGAGTTCCGTTCGAGCATCATGTACACACAACATATTGTTTTAGCCCGGTCGTCAATGATGAGCAGGCTGAGGCATTACCGGGAGCGTACGAGCCGATCGAAGTCGATGAGTTTGGCGAAGTCGATCTGTTGGCAATGATTGAAGATGAAATTATTCTTTCACTGCCTGTCGTCCCGGTACATGAATCTGAACACTGTGAAGTGTCCGAAGCGGACATGGTCTTTGGCAAACTGCCTGCAGAGGCGGAGAAACCAAACCCATTTGCCGTATTAGCCAGTTTAAAGCGTAAGTAATTAAGGAGTAAGGTCCATGGCCGTACAACAAAATAAACCAACCCGTTCCAAGCGTGGCATGCGTCGTTCACACGATGCCCTGACCACCACCACTTTGTCTGTTGATGCGACTTCCGGTGAAACTCATCGTCGTCACCACATCACTGCCGACGGTTTCTACCGCGGTCGCAAGGTTATCGGCTAAGTAGCGGTACCTTGACTCGTCTAACCCTGGCGTTAGATGCAATGGGCGGGGACTTCGGTCCCTGCGTCACAGTGCCTGCTTCATTGCAGGCACTGGCCTCTAATTTACAGCTTCATCTTCTGCTGGTCGGCAATCCCGACACCCTCTCTCCTTTACTTGCCAAAGCCGATCCAGTTCTTCTGGAACGTTTGCAAGTCGTGCCCGCTGAATCAGTGATTGCCGGCGACGCCAAACCCTCACAAGCGATACGCGCCAGCCGTGGTACTTCTATGCGCGTTGCGCTTGAATTGACCAAAAATGGTGATGCGCAAGGCTGTGTCAGCGCGGGTAATACAGGCGCGTTGATGGGGTTGGCGAAAATGCTGATTAAGCCGCTGGACGGTATTGAGCGCCCTGCACTGATGACGGTGATCCCGAATCAGTTAGGCGGTAAAACCGTCGTGTTGGATCTCGGTGCCAATGTCGAATGCGACAGCACCATGTTAGTCCAGTTTGCGGTGATGGGCGCGGTGATGGCCGAAGAGGTCGTGGGGATTGCGCAACCACGCGTGGCGCTGCTGAATATTGGTGAAGAAGAAACCAAAGGCCTGGATAATATCCGCGAAGCGGCCGCCGTGCTAAAAAATACGCCGGCAATCAACTATATTGGTTACCTGGAAGGCAACGATCTTCTCACCGGTAAAACCGATGTGATGGTTTGCGACGGCTTTGTGGGTAACGTCACCCTGAAAACCATGGAAGGGGTGGTAAGAGTCTTTTTATCGCTACTGAAGTCATCCGGAGACGGTGGCAAACAGGCGTGGTGGTTAAAATTGTTAGGCCGTTGGTTGCAAAAGCGGGTGGTAAAGCGGTTCGGCCACCTGAACCCCGACCAGTATAATGGCGCATGTCTGTTAGGATTGCGCAGCACCGTAATCAAGAGCCACGGCGCTGCGAACCCACACGCGTTTGCAGTTGCAATCGAACAGGCTGTGCAGGCGGTGCAGCGGCAAGTCCCTGACAGGATTGCTGCGCGCCTTGAAGCTGTATTACCTAAGAGTGACTGATCGTACATGTATACAAAGATTCTCGGTACGGGGAGTTATTTACCCGTACAAGTGCGCACCAACGCTGACCTAGAAAAAATGGTGGATACCTCTGACGAGTGGATCGTCTCACGTACGGGTATCCGTGAACGCCGTATCGCCGCTGCTGACGAAACCGTTGCGACGATGGGCTTCCATGCGGCTGAAAAAGCGCTGGAAATGGCTGGTGTGGCTAAAGAAGATATCGGGTTGATCGTAGTGGCTACCACTACCTCGAGCCACGCATTCCCAAGTTCTGCCTGCCAGGTGCAGCAGATGCTTGGCATTAAAGACTGTGCCGCCTTCGATCTGGCTGCAGCCTGTGCCGGTTTTACCTATGCGTTGAGTGTCGCCGATCAGTACGTTAAGAATGGCGCGGTTAAACATGCATTGGTGATCGGCGCGGATGTGCTGTCGCGCACCCTGGATCCGCAAGATCGCGGCACTATCATCCTGTTTGGTGATGGTGCAGGTGCAGTTTTGCTGGGGGCCTCAGAAGAGCCTGGCATTCTTTCGACCCACCTGCATGCCGACGGCAGCTACGGTGGCCTGTTGACGTTACCGTTCAAGGATCGTCAGGAGCAGGACAAACCGGCTTACGTCACTATGGCCGGTAATGAAGTATTCAAAGTTGCGGTTACCGAGTTGGCGCACATCGTTGATGAAACGTTGCAGGCTAATAATCTGGATCGCAGCGCGCTGGATTGGTTGGTACCACACCAGGCCAATTTGCGCATTATCAGCGCAACGGCGAAAAAACTGGGTATGGGGCTGGATAAAGTGGTAGTGACGCTCGATCGTCACGGTAACACTTCTGCCGCCTCTGTCCCTGCAGCGCTCGACGAAGCGGTGCGTGATGGGCGGATCCAGCGCGGCCAACTGGTGCTGTTGGAAGCCTTTGGCGGCGGCTTTACCTGGGGCTCGGCGCTGGTTCGTTTCTGATTAACAGGAAGAAAAAATGACGCAATTTGCTTTTGTTTTTCCAGGTCAGGGGTCACAGACTCTTGGCATGCTGGCCGATTTGGCCGCTGAATATCCGATTGTTGAAGCGACCTTCAACGAAGCCTCTTCCGTCCTGGGTTATGACCTGTGGCAACTGGTGCAGCAAGGGCCAGCGGAAGAGCTGAACAAAACCTGGCAGACGCAGCCGGCACTGCTGGCCGCCTCCGTGGCGATTTTCCGCGTCTGGCAGCAACAGGGCGGTAAAATGCCTGCAATCATGGCCGGCCACAGCCTGGGTGAGTACTCGGCGCTGGTGTGTGCGGGCGTGTTGGATTTCCAGGCGGCAATCCGTCTGGTTGAGCTGCGCGGCAAACTGATGCAGGAAGCGGTACCGGAAGGCACGGGGGCGATGTCCGCCATTATCGGTCTGGACAACGCCGCGATCGCCAAAGCCTGTGAAGAGTCTGCCCAAGGGCAGGTTGTGTCCCCGGTGAACTTTAACTCTCCGGGCCAGGTCGTTATTGCCGGCAATAAAGAGGCGGTTGAGCGTGCAGGGGCTGCTTGTAAAGCCGCTGGCGCCAAACGTGCATTGCCGTTGCCGGTGAGCGTACCTTCGCACTGTGCACTGATGAAACCGGCTGCGGACAAACTGGCCGTTGCGTTGCAAGAAATCACGTTCAGCGCGCCGCAGGTTGCAGTGGTGAATAACGTCGATGTGCGCACCGAAACCGATCCTGAAGCGATCCGCAGTGCGCTGGTACGCCAGTTGTACAGCCCGGTACGTTGGACCGAGAGCGTAGAGTTTATGGCAGCAGAGGGCGTTACGTTGCTGCTAGAGGTTGGCCCGGGTAAGGTTCTGACCGGCCTGACTAAACGTATTGTTGACACCCTGACAGCAGCGGCCGTTAATGACACCGCCAGCCTGTCAGCGGCGCTTGAGCAATAAAGAGGAAAACAATGAGCTTCGAAGGTAAAGTTGTTCTGGTCACCGGCGCTAGCCGGGGTATTGGCCGGGCTATTGCAGAAACGTTTGTGGCACGCGGCGCTAAAGTGATCGGCACCGCCACCAGTGAAAGCGGCGCTGAGGCTATCAGCAGCTACCTGGGTGCAAACGGCAAAGGGTTTGCGTTGAACGTGGTTGATGCTCAATCTATCGACAGCGTTCTGGCATCTATTCGTGCTGAATTTGGCGAAATCGACATTTTAGTGAATAATGCCGGCATTACGCGTGATAACCTGCTGATGCGTATGAAGGACGATGAGTGGCAGGATATCCTGAACACCAATTTGACTTCCGTATTCCGTCTGTCAAAAGCGGTAATGCGAGCTATGATGAAAAAGCGGTTTGGCCGGATCATCACCATCGGTTCCGTAGTTGGTACCATGGGGAACGCAGGGCAGGCTAATTACGCGGCGGCTAAAGCCGGTTTGATTGGCTTTAGTAAGTCTTTGGCACGTGAAGTTGCTTCACGTGGCATTACAGTCAACGTCGTGGCACCTGGCTTTATTGAGACGGACATGACACGGGCGTTGACAGATGATCAACGTGCAGGCATTTTGTCATCAGTTCCAGCCAATCGGCTGGGGGATGCTAAAGAAATCGCCAGCGCTGTTGCATTTTTAGCCTCTGACGAGGCTGGCTACATCACCGGTGAAACGTTACATGTCAATGGCGGCATGTACATGATTTAAAAAATGCGAAAACTATTTGCGTTATTTGGGGTAAAAACCGCAGAATAGCGTAAAATCGTGGTTTGACCAGCCGGGATTTAGTTGCATCTTTTTCAACATTTTATACACTACGAAAACCATCGCGAAAGCGAGTTTTGATAGGAAATTTAAGAGTATGAGCACTATCGAAGAACGCGTTAAGAAAATCATTGTTGAGCAATTGGGTGTTAAACAGGAAGAAGTTTTAAATAACGCTTCTTTCGTTGAAGATCTGGGTGCTGATTCTCTTGACACTGTTGAGCTGGTAATGGCACTGGAAGAAGAATTCGACACTGAGATTCCAGACGAAGAAGCTGAGAAAATCACTACTGTTCAGGCAGCTATTGATTTCATCAACGCTAGCCAGCAGTAAGAGAACATATCTAGGCGGTCACTCGACCGCCTAAGTTTTTTCTATCCCTAGTGTTATATTTTCCCTCCTTGGAGGACAAACGTGTCTAAGCGTCGAGTAGTTGTGACCGGACTGGGCATGTTGTCTCCTGTCGGCAATACGGTAGAGTCCACATGGAACGCTCTTCTTGCCGGTCAGAGTGGCATCAGCCTGATCGACCATTTCGATACTACTGCCTATGCAACGCGTTTTGCTGGCTTGGTAAAGAATTTTAACGTTGAAGATTTCATCTCCCGCAAAGATGCGCGCAAGATGGACGCCTTCATCCAGTACGGTATCGCTGCTGGCATGCAAGCTATGCAGGATGCTGGGCTAGATATCACCGAGGCTAACGCCACCCGCATTGGTGCCGCTATCGGCTCCGGTATCGGCGGCCTGGGTTTGATTGAAGAGAACCACAGTTCACTGGTTAACGGTGGCCCACGGAAAATCAGTCCGTTCTTTGTGCCGTCAACCATCGTTAACATGATTGCAGGCCATCTGACTATCATGTACGGCATGCGTGGCCCGAGCATTTCGATCGCCACCGCCTGTACTTCAGGTGTGCACAACATTGGCCACGCTGCGCGTATCATTGCTTACAATGATGCCGACGTGATGCTGGCCGGTGGGGCAGAGAAAGCCAGTACCCCATTAGGTGTCGGCGGCTTTGGCGCAGCACGCGCGCTGTCGACTCGTAACGAAGATCCTCAAGCCGCTAGCCGCCCTTGGGACAAAGACCGTGACGGCTTTGTTCTGGGTGATGGCGCTGGCATGATGGTGCTGGAAGAGTACGAGCATGCTAAAAAACGCGGCGCCAAGATTTATGCTGAAGTTGTTGGCTTTGGGATGAGCAGCGATGCTTATCACATGACGTCACCACCTGAGAACGGTGCGGGCGCAGCGCTGGCAATGGAAAATGCGTTGCTTGATGCCGGTGTGACCACGTCACAAATCGGTTATATCAATGCGCACGGTACTTCAACGCCGGCTGGCGATAAAGCCGAAACGCAAGCAGTGAAATCGGTATTTGGCAGTGATGCACAGCGCGTGTTGGTCAGCTCGACCAAATCGATGACCGGCCACCTGTTGGGTGCTGCGGGTGCGATTGAGTCAATCTTCACCGTACTGGCATTGCGTGATCAGGCCGTACCACCAACCATCAACCTGGATAATCCAGATGAGGGTTGCGATCTGGACTTCGTTGCACATGAAGCGCGTCAGGTGAGCGATATGCAGTATACGCTGTGTAACTCCTTTGGCTTCGGCGGCACCAACGGTTCATTGATCTTCCGCAAGGTGTAATACCTTTGCTGGCAGTCGACAAAAAGCCCGGTTTTTTTAAACCGGGCTTTTTTTATGGCGCAGAAACGCGACTCGGAAAACTCTGCTTGCCGGTACCTTTGCTCAATAGCAAGCTGCTGCTAACGACATCGGTGCCTGTTATTCTGTACAGAAAGCTACAGTGGCCAGGGGGAGACTATGTACTGGATTAATGGACATCAGCACGATGCGCTCGCGCCAAGCGATCGCGGTTTGCAGTTTGGTGATGGCTGTTTCACTACCGCTCGGGTGACGGACGGCAAAATCGACTTATTGCCTTGGCATATCGAACGCCTACAGCTGGCGGCGCAACGGCTAATGTTGCCTGTTTGCGACTGGGATGCATTAGAACGTGAAATGGTGCATGCCGCAGAATCTATTTCTCTGGGTGTGGTCAAAGCGATACTGACGCGAGGCAGCGGTGGGCGAGGTTACAGTCCACAAGGGTGTGAAAATCCCACGCGTATCGTCTCCCGCAGCACTTTCCCTTTGCACTATCTGCAATGGCGTGAACAGGGTATCAGCCTGGCGCTGAGTCCGGTCGCACTGGCGCGCAACCCGCTGCTGGCAGGGCTGAAACACCTAAATCGTTTGGAGCAAGTGTTGATCCGCACGCATCTTGACCAGACGGCTGCCGACGAGGCGCTGGTGCTTGACACTGCGGGTATGCTGGTGGAATGCTGTGCGGCTAATTTGTTCTGGCGTAAGGGAAAAGCGGTGTTTACGCCAGATTTGAGTCAGGCCGGCGTGGCCGGGCTGATGCGTCGCCGGGTCATTGAGTTGTTGGCGGACAGTGGCTACAGGTTGCATTGCGTCAGCGAGCCGCTCGAAACGCTGGCCAACGCGGATGAAGTGCTGGTGAGCAATGCATTGATGCCATTGTTGCCGGTAAATATCGCGCAATCATGGCGTTATCCGTCACGCGAACTCTATGATTTTTTGCGCCCACATTGTTAACGATGGCTGATTGATGAAGAAAAGAAAGCTGAAGTTCGTTTCTATTACGCTTGTTCTGGTGTTAGGCCTGCTGTTTTGGGGGTATCAGAAGGTTGAACGTTTTGCTGATACCCCGTTGGCCATCCAGCAGGAAGCCATTTTTAAATTGCCGGCGGGCACCGGACGGGTTGCATTGGAAGGGCTGCTGGTGCGCGATAAGCTGATCCACAATGGTACGTGGTTCCCGTGGTTGCTACGTCTGGAGCCACAGTTGGCGGAGTTTAAAGCCGGAACCTACCGTTTTACGCCGGGGATGACCGTGCGCCAGATGCTTAAATTGCTGGCCAGCGGTAAAGAAGCCCAGTTTAGTGCTCGCTTTATTGAAGGTTCTCGCCTGCGTGACTGGCTGACGGTGCTGCAACAGTCCAAATACCTCAAACATACGCTGGCAGGGAAAAGTGAGGCGGAGATCGCCGTGGCTTTGGGGATGCCGGAAGGCAGCAACCCAGAAGGGCGCCTGTACCCCGATACCTACTCGTACACCGCCGGCATGAGTGATTTGGCCTTGTTGAAACGTGCCCACCTGCGAATGACCAAGGCATTGGACGAAGCTTGGCAGGGGCGCGATACCACTCTGCCGTACAAAACGCCTGAAGACCTGCTAACCATGGCCTCAATCATTGAGAAAGAGACGGCTGTGCCGGAAGAGCGCACCAAGGTGGCCTCGGTGTTTATCAACCGCCTGCGCATTGGCATGCGTTTGCAGACAGATCCAACGGTGATCTACGGCATGGGCGATGGTTATAATGGCAACATTACTCGCAAAGATTTAGAAACGGCGACACCCTATAACACTTACGTGATCAACGGATTGCCGCCAACGCCGATTGCCATGCCGGGCCAAGCCTCGCTGGAGGCCGCGGCCAACCCGGCGAAGACACCGTATCTGTACTTTGTTGCCGACGGCAAGGGCGGCCATCAATTTACCACTAACCTGGCCAGTCATAATCAGGCAGTGAAAGCCTATCGCCAGGCGTTAAAGGAAAAGAATGAAAAGTAAATTCGTGGTTATCGAAGGCCTTGAGGGCGCGGGTAAAACGACCGCGCGCGACACAGTCGTTAGCGTATTGCGCGAACATGGTGTCAACGAGATTGTCTTTACCCGTGAACCTGGCGGCACACCGTTGGCAGAGAAGCTCCGCGACCTGTTTAAACGTGGTGTGGACGGTGAGCTGCCAACGATCAAGGCCGAAGTGCTGATGCTGTATGCGGCCCGCGTACAGTTGGTGGAAACGGTAATCAAACCGGCGATGGCGCGTGGCGCGTGGGTCGTTGGCGATCGACACGATTTGTCTTCGCAAGCCTACCAGGGCGGCGGACGCGGGGTTGACCAACAATTGATGGCCTCGCTGCGCGAGACGGTGTTGGGGGATTTCCGCCCAGACTTGACGCTTTACCTGGATTTACCGCCATTAGTGGGCTTGCAACGCGCGCGCGCGCGCGGTGAGCTGGATCGTATCGAGCAAGAAGCACTGCCGTTCTTTGAGCGTACCCGCGCACGTTACCTGGCGTTGGCTGCGCAGGACGAGTCCATTGTCACTGTTGATGCTTCTCAATCGTTAGAGCAGGTAACCGCGGCGATTCGGGGTTGTGTCAGCCAATGGCTACAGCAGCAGGAAGGCGCGTAATGAACTGGTACCCGTGGCTGAATACGCCTTACCGGCAGTTGGTCGGGCAATATGCTGCCGGGCGCGGTCATCACGCATTGCTGTTACATGCTGCGGTAGGTAACGGTGAAGACGCATTGGCCTATGGCCTGAGCCGCTGGTTGATCTGTCAGCGCCGTAACGGTGAGAAAAGCTGCGGTGAATGCCATAGCTGCCGGCTAATGCTTGCAGGGAATCACCCGGACTATCACGTGTTGACGCCAGAAAAAGGCAAAAGCAGCCTGGGGGTGGAACCCATCCGTCAGGTGATTGAGATTCTTTATTCCCATGCGCAGCAGGGTGGAGCCAAGGTTATCTGGTTACCGCAGGCGGAGTTACTGACGGAAGCTGCCGCTAATGCCTTGTTGAAAACGCTGGAAGAACCGCCTGAAAAAACCTATTTCCTGTTGAGTTGCCGTGAGCCATCACGTTTGCTCGCGACGTTGCGCAGCCGTTGTTTGTACTGGCACCTGGCTAGCCCAGATGAGCAACTCAGCCTGCAATGGCTCAACCGCCAAACACCGGGTAATCAGGTTGATCTCCTGACTGCCTTACGTTTGCACGATGGTGCGCCGCTGGCTGCTGAACAATTGTTGCAGCCGGAACGTTGGCAGCAACGTGGAGCATTGTGTGCCGCGCTGCGTACAGCACTGCCACAGCGTGACATGTTGTCGTTGTTGCCGGTGTTGAACCACGAAGACGTCGCAGAGCGGCTACACTGGTTATGCGCGTTGCTCGTGGATGCCATGAAATGGCAGCAAGGTGCGGCAAGTTTCGCACTTAACCAGGATCAACAACCGCTGGTGCACCAACTGGCCAGTTGCTTGAGCAGCACCTCGCTGCAGCAAGTGGTGCAACAGTGGCTGAATTGCCGTCATCAGTTGCTCAGCGTGGTTGGCGTTAACCGCGAGCTGCTGCTGACCGAACAGTTACTCAGCTGGGAGCAAATGCTCGACGTGACCGGCTATTCTCATCCTCATTCGCTGTAAAGAGCTAAAAATATTATGTTGTTAGTAGATTCTCATTGTCACCTTGACGGCCTGGATTACCAAACACTGCACCAAAACGTAGATGACGCGCTGGCAAAGGCCAAGGCGCGCGACGTTGGCTATGTGCTGGCTGTCGCGACTACGCTGCCCGGCTATCAAGCGATGACGCAGTTGATCGGCGCACGCGACGACGTGGCGTTCTCCTGCGGTGTACACCCGCTTAATCTTGAAGGCGGTTATGATTACGCTGAACTGCGTCGTCTGGCGGCGGCAGAGCAGGTCGTAGCACTGGGTGAGACTGGGCTGGATTACTTCTATCAGAAGGACAATCTAGAACTGCAGCAAGCGTCGTTCCGCGAACATATCCGTATCGGTTGCGATCTGAATAAACCGGTCATTGTGCATACCCGTGATGCGCGTGAAGACACGCTGGCGATCCTGCGGGAAGAGAATGCCCAGAACTGTGGTGGGGTGCTGCATTGTTTCACCGAAGATTGCGCTACCGCAGAAGCCTTGTTGGATCTGGGGTTCTACATTTCATTTTCTGGCATCCTGACCTTCCGCAACGCCGAACAGTTGCGTGATGTGGCGCGTTACGTACCGCTGGACCGTATTCTGGTGGAAACCGACTCCCCGTATCTGGCTCCTGTGCCGCATCGTGGCAAAGAGAACCAACCTGCCTATGTGCGCGATGTGGCTGAATACATGGCGGTATTAAAGGGCGTGAGCCTGGAGACGCTGGCCGAAGCTACCACCGCCAATTTTTCACGCTTATTTCACATCGACCTCTGATCTTTGGCCTAGGCTATAGCTGTAGTCATCGAATCCGGAATTTTTTTTAAGCTCGTAATTAATCATCGAAACGGGTAATGTTCCCACCCGTTTTAGGACGAGGTGCGGGCGTTTTTCCTCTTTTTTGCCAAAAAATAGGCAATTTAAGAAAAACACCCGGTTTTGTTCATCGAAACGTGACTGTCATCAAACATTGCGCAGCCTATTTATTTTACTCTGCGTAAAAATTCAAGGGGTGCTCAGACACCCTGAATTGCAGGGGTTTTTTCTCCCCCCCTTGCAACGCGAAGAATCGCGGAAAGTAGCAAAGCACTATTACTCAGGAGCACACTCAACTATGTTCAAGAACGCATTTGCAAACCTGCAAAAAGTAGGTAAGTCGCTAATGCTGCCGGTGTCCGTATTGCCTATCGCAGGTATCCTGCTGGGCGTCGGTTCCGCCAACTTTAGCTGGCTACCTGCGGTAGTCTCCCACGTGATGGCGGAAGCCGGCGGTTCCGTTTTCGCCAACATGCCGTTAATTTTCGCCATCGGTGTTGCCCTTGGCTTCACCAATAACGATGGTGTATCCGCACTGGCTGCAGTGGTGGCTTACGGCATCATGGTGAAAACCATGGCGGTGGTTGCACCTTTGGTGCTGCACTTGCCGGCTGAAGAAATCGCGGCCAAACACCTGGCAGATACCGGTGTACTCGGGGGGATTATCTCCGGCTCCATCGCGGCCTATATGTTTAACCGCTTCTTCCGCATTCAATTACCGGAATATCTGGGCTTCTTTGCCGGTAAGCGCTTTGTGCCGATTATCTCCGGCCTCGCGGCAATCGTTCTGGGCGTAGTATTGTCCTTCATCTGGCCTCCAATCGGTACGGCTATCCAGACCTTCTCCCAATGGGCGGCGTATCAGAACCCGGTAGTGGCGTTTGGTATCTACGGCGTGGTTGAACGTGCGCTGGTGCCATTCGGTCTGCACCACATCTGGAACGTACCGTTCCAAATGCAGATCGGTGAATACACCAACGCAGCAGGTCAGGTGTTCCACGGCGATATCCCACGTTATATGGCGGGTGACCCGACGGCGGGTAAACTGTCTGGTGGCTTCCTGTTCAAAATGTACGGTCTGCCTGCTGCCGCGATTGCCATCTGGCACTCAGCCAAGCCGGAAAACCGCGCTAAAGTCGGCGGTATCATGATCTCCGCTGCGTTGACCTCGTTCCTGACCGGTATCACCGAACCGATCGAGTTCTCCTTCATGTTCGTTGCGCCGATTCTGTACGTAATCCACGCCATTCTGGCGGGTCTTGCGTTCCCGATCTGTATCCTGTTGGGTATGCGTGACGGTACCAGCTTCTCGCACGGTCTGATCGACTTTATCGTACTGAGCGGCAACAGCAGCAAAATCTGGCTGTTCCCTATTGTGGGTATCATCTACGGTCTGGTGTACTACACCATCTTCCGCGTGTTGATTGCCAAGCTAGATCTGAAAACCCCAGGTCGTGAAGACACGGCTTCTGAGCAGGTTACTCAGGGCGGTTCTGAAATGTCTGCGGCGCTGGTTCAGGCCTTCGGCGGTAAAGAAAACATCACCAACCTGGATGCCTGTATCACTCGTCTGCGCGTTAGCGTGGCGGATGTGAGCAAGGTTGACCAGGCTGGCCTGAAAAAACTGGGGGCTGCCGGCGTTGTTGTCGCAGGCTCTGGCGTTCAGGCTATCTTTGGTACCAAATCTGATAACCTGAAAACGGATATGGACGAATACATCCGTAACCATTAATTCAGGCAGGGGAGTTTTAAGGGAGGCGAAAGCCTCCCTTTTTTATGGGTGCGGATTTACTTTGCTGCGTGCTTTTGCAAAAACTGTTCAAACACCGCCAGGGTGTCGCTAGAAATGTGATGCTCAATCCCTTCGCTGTCCAGCTCGGCGGTTTCATTCGGTACACCAAGACATACCAGCAGGTCGACGACAATCCGGTGGCGACGGCGTACCTTCTGTGCCAGCTGCTCGCCTTCTTCCGTCAGAAAAACCCCCCGATAAGGGCGTGACTCGACTAATCCAGCGCTTTTGAGCCGGGCGATGTTCTTGATCGCCGTCGGGTGCGAAACGCCGAAGCGTTTGGCGATGTCGGTGGTTCTGGCTTCGCGGGTGGTCATCAACAAGTCGGCAATCAGCTCGACATAATCCTCTATCAGCGCATTGGATTGCGCCTCACGAGCGCGGGTGAAGCGCAGGGCATGTTCAGCCTCGTCCGGCATTTCAGCCACCACGGGGCGTTCGGCGTCATCTGGTGCGCTTGTAGCCATATTCTGAGACGTCCTTTAAACGTTAAACCAGTAAGTTGCAGGTTACTGCAGTTCCGCCATACGTTAGTCCAAAGGCGACGCATTATCAATTCGGCGGGCGTATTCGCTGATAATAAGAAATATTTGTACACAAAGGCAGTGAATCTTCCATTTTGCATAAAGTGTAGCCGATGCTACATTGCAGGGAGTGTTGGGTGAAAAATAACCAGAAAAAGATTGAGGGTAAACCATGCGTGATGCGGCAACCACCACATCGTTAACCGAACGAACCAATACGGCGATTGGTAACGCACTTGCCGGGCGCAAGCGTGGAGCATTCACGCCGCTACTGTTCGCTGGGCCTGCTGTGATTGCCTCTATTGCCTATATGGATCCCGGTAATTTTGCCACCAATATTCAGGCGGGTTCGAAATACGGCTATAGCCTGTTATGGGTGGTGGTGATGGCTAACCTGATTGCCATGCTGTTTCAGGCGCTCTCGGCCAAGCTGGGTATTGTCACCAACCGTAATCTGGCAGAGATGTGCCGCGATCAATTCTCACGTCCGGTGGTGATCGGTATGTGGCTGCTCAGTGAAGTGGCCGCGATGGCCACCGATCTGGCGGAGTTCCTCGGCGGGGCTATCGCGCTTGCCTTGCTGTTTCATATGCCGTTGTTGCCGGGAATGGCGGTGACAGCGGTTATCACCTATGCATTGCTGATGGTCGAGAAAAAAGGTTTTCGCCCGGTAGAACTGATGATTGGCGGCCTGGTCGCGGTGATTGCACTGTGTTACTTGGTTGAAATGTTTATTGTGCCGGTGGACTGGGCGGCTGCCGGTATTGGTATGGTAACGCCGCAGTTGCCGGATGCGCAGGCATTGACTATTGCCGTCGGTATTATCGGTGCCACGGTGATGCCGCACGCTATTTTTCTGCACTCGGGCTTAACCCAGCACCGTGCGCCGGCCAGCGACAGTGGCGAACGGCGCAAATTGCTGCGCTTTTCGAATATTGAAGTGGTGATTGCACTGTCGGTCGCGGGGCTGGTGAATATCGCTATGGTCATTATGGCCTCCAGCGCTTTCCATGCCGGTAATAGCGACGTGGCAGAGATAGGAACGGCTTACCATACATTGACCCCATTGTTTGGCGCTGCCGCGGCTGGCATCTTCCTGATGTCGTTGATAGCCTCCGGCATTTCCAGCTCGGTGGTGGGTACCATGGCGGGTCAAATGATCATGCAGGGTTTTGTGGGCTTTAGGATCCCTGTCTGGGTACGCCGTATGGTAACCATGATCCCGGCCTTCATTGTGGTGGCATTAGGCGTGAATGCGACAGACGCGCTGGTTTACAGCCAGGTGGTGCTGAGCCTGGCGTTGCCGGCACCGATGATTGCGTTGGTGATGTTTACCCGTCGCCGCGACATTATGGGCGAGTTTGTTAATAGCCGCCTGACCAGCCTGGTGTCGGTCATAGGTACAGTGATTATTCTCCTGCTCAACCTGGTTCTGCTGTTGCAGACGTTTGGTGTCGCCATCCCCGGTCTGGGGTGATCGATAAGCCGTGCAGCTTATGCTGTCACGGCTTGCCGCCTTTCTTTATCATGCTATCTCCCAGTGTGGCGTTATTTGGACGTTGGGTTTTGGCCATTGGTCAGTGCTTTCTCGTCGTTAGAAATACTGCCGCTATTTGCGGCCCATACGCCTTCCTGGGTTTTGGTGACCTTCTGATGTGCTGCATTCAGGTTCTGACCTACGGCGGCAATGTGATTGGATTCAACACCGCCGGTGTTTTCCCCCCAGGGAATGGTCTGATCATTGGCTTGAGCGATGCCGCCCAGCGCCAGGGGCATCAGCAGTAGCATGGCATTAATCAGGTATTTTACTCTCATCGTCTCAGTCTCCACTTTGTGCTCTGCACCTGACTGGCGGATGCATGGCACTATCAGGAACAAAAGTAAGAGGGTGAGGGATAGCTAGGGTCAGTCGGTTTTTGGCTGGCGAAAGGGATCCACAATACGCCCTGTTTAATCAGTGTAGGCAGCGCCGCCAGCCAGGGTGACAGCGCGAGTGTAAGCAGGATCCGTAATTGCTTTCGGGGTATGTTTGGTTGTTTCAAGTGAAATAATTAGCAAGAAAGCATTTGTGTTAATGGGCGATCACCCCCCCGAATGCTCGCATGACGTAATTACAAATTTCCCACGCCACCGTCGATCAACAATTCACTGCCGACCATAAAGGCGGACTCATCGGATGCGAGGAACACTGCCGCCTTTGCCAATTCCAGCGACGTGCCCATACGACCGATGGGTACCAATTGGCGGATCTCGTCACGTAATGCCTGTTCATCGGCATCCTTCAGGCCGAGTTTACCCAGTGCCGGCGTTTCTGTTGGGCCGGGGCTGAGGCCATTGACCCGAATGCCGCGTGGGTGCAGTTCACCGGAGAGGGTTCTGGCCAGCGACAGCAGACCAGCCTTGCTGGCGGCATAGACGTTACTTAACGGCAGGCCGATATGCGCACTGACCGAGCCGCACAGAATAATTGACGCGGGGTTAGCCAACTGCGGCAACAACGACTGGATCAGAAAGAAGGGCCCTTTAAGGTTAATGTCCATCACCCGTTGATAACTCTGTTCATCCCATTCTTGCAGAGGATGGTGGGTGACGTCGCCTGCATTGATGTACAGCACATCGAGGCGTGGCCAGTGGTTGGCCAATTGCTGCGCTAAAACCCGCTGCTGCTCAATATCTCCTGCATCACTATGCAACAGCAGTACCTTGCCCAGCGCTTTTCCTGCTGCCTCTAGGCTGTTCTGGTTGCGTCCGGTAATCGCTACGGTGGCGCCTTCAGCGATAAACTGACGCGCAGTTTCCAAACCAATGCCGCTGGTACCCCCGGTGATCAATGCGTACTTGCCTTTAAGTCGTGACATAACGTACTCCTGTTTATTGTCGGCACAGGCATTATTTGCGTTATAGTATCTTTTGCATAGTAGGCACCTTTTGGATACTAAAGGACAAGGTGGGATGAAATGGCCAACGCAGAGTTGTCGACGGCGGAAAAAAATATAGCGGCATTGCCTACAGCGGGTGAACCTTGCCCAATGGTCGGCTTCGTGAATCTGGTCGCGGGGAAATGGGCTATTCCGATCCTCTACCGGCTGATACTGATTGATACCCCAATACGTTTTAGCGAACTGCAGCGCGCAGTCGCACCTATCGCCCAGAAAGAGTTGACGCGTCAACTGCGGCAGTTTGAGCAACGTGGTTTGGTCACCCGGCAGGTGTTCCCGGAGGTTCCGCCACGGGTTGAATATCAAATTACGCCACTGGGTAAAACGTTGCGTCCGACACTCGACTCTCTGGCCAACTGGATGCGCACCCACGCACCACAGCTGATTGACGGCTAGTCACCAATCCCCGGCGGATTGATGGCAGAGCGTGGAACTTTCTCATCATGCTCACCCCAGCGATCCAAAACCTGGGCATATTCACCGCTGACGATCACACCATTGATGGCTGCGTTGATTGCGGTAACCAGGCCATTATCTTTTTTAGTGGTCACTGCCACATAGGCGACGTTCGGGCCGATGCCCACCATTTTCGTCCTGCCAGTCAGTGCTGCTTTGTAGGCTCCTGTGGAGTGGGGGCCAAAGAACGCGTCGGCGCGCCCGGACTGAATGCTCAGATTGGCGGCGGCGTCATCGGTGACATAAATGGGCTGTACCGGTGCCAGGCCATTAGCCTGATTCTGCTTATCCCAACCCAGTAAGATATTTTCCTGATTGGTCCCAGAACCGACAATAATCCGTAGCCCGGCAACGTCCGCAGGTTGGTTAATGGCGCTGATTTTGCTGGTGGACTTCACGTAAAAGCCCAGCGTATCTACGCGATAGGTGGCGAAATCAAACTTGGTTTTCCGTTGCTTGGTCACGGCAATATTAAAAATTGCAGCGTCATATTTACCTGAGCTGATGCCGAGCGGCCAATCTTCCCAGGAGGTCGGTACCAGGTTCAACTCTAGCCCCAGGCTGTCTGCTACCAGTTGCGCGATGTCCGGATCGCTGCCAATCAACGTTTTATTGTCTTCAGCAAACAGCGCCAGTGGGGGGGAATTTTCAGACGCCACTGCTATGGTTAGTTTGCCCGGTACGGCAAAATGATAATTGGCAGGGATCAGCGCGACGGCGGCCGGGTTTTTCTCTGCACGCAAATGTTGCTGGTTGGCTTGTAGATCAATAATGCTTTTGGTCTCAGCCGCAGAATGACCGCATATCAGCAATGCGCTCAGTGCCAGGGTTTTGAATCGCATGTTGTCCTCTATCCTTTTTTAATCATAGAGTTACTATTCGCGCCGATGGCAGGCAAGTAAAGCAACAATAGTTAATATCGAAAGTGAAAAAAATCAAATGATTGCCGCCGGACGGTAGCGAGAGAGGGAGGATTATCCCGAAAGGTTGTCTGATTCTGCATCACTCAACGCGGAAAGTGCGCAATCAGGTTGAAAGCAGTAGAATTTGTCACTCATACTGCGTACAGCTTATTTTCCTCTACAAGGAACGCCAGATGGCCGAAGAAACGATTTTCAGTAAAATTATCCGCCGCGAAATCCCCGCTGATGTGGTCTACCAGGACGAACTGGTCACCGCTTTCCGCGATATTTCACCTCAGGCTCCGACGCATATTCTGATTGTACCCAATGTATTGATCCCCACCATCAACGATGTCACCGTTGAACATGAGGCTGCGCTGGGTCGTATGATTACCGCCGCGGCGAAAATTGCAGAACAAGAGGGCATTGCCGATGACGGCTACCGCCTGATTGTTAACTGCAATCGCCATGCAGGCCAAGAGGTCTATCATATTCATATGCATTTGGTCGGTGGCCGCTCGTTAGGGCCTTTGTTGTCTCGCTAATCGAGGAAAGTCATGCGCTATAGCAAATCCCTGCGTCTGATGGCGCTGGCGTTGCCCGCTGTCATTTTGATGGGTTGTAGCAGCCCACGCGGCATCGCGGTTAACGATCGGCAGACGGTAGTCATGGATTCGCCGGTGCTTACCGCAGGCATTCTGGCCGACAACCCGTCGATTTCGAATGCCTCCGGGCGCGTGATGGCCACGTCGGAGCTCAGCAACAGCCAACCTACGCCAGTGACGGTGCATTATCGCTTCTACTGGTATGACGATCAGGGGCTGGATATCCGGCCTTTTGAAGCGCAGCGCACCATCACTATTGCACCAAATTCAGACGCCACCATTTACTCACTCAACGGCAATCTCGATGCTAAACGCGTGCGTCTGTACCTATTTTTATAAACTCTTGGTTCACGTGGAGAGATAAATGAAAAAGTATCTATTTGTGGCACTGGCCGCGTTGATGTTAACCGGCTGTCTGTCGCGCCCGCCGGAACCCGAACAACCTCAACCGCCGGTAACGGTTGAGCCGGTGACGCCGCCCGTTGTTGAGCCGCAACCCCCCGTCACAGAACCTGTGCCTCAACCGCCGAAAATTCAGCAGCTCGATTGGCTGAGCAGTGTGCAGCCGCTGGTAAATCAGATGCTGAAAGCCGACGGTGTCAACCCAGGTAGCGTGTTGCTGCTGGACAGCGTAAAGAACAATACCAACGGTGCATTACAGACCGCGAAAGCCACATCTGCTTTGCATAAAGCGTTGGCGTCGAATCAAACGTTCTCCATCGTGCCAGAAGCGCAGTTGGCGACCGCCAAACAGACGCTGGGCTTGTCGGCGGATGATAGCCTGGGTTCACGCAGCAAGGCCATTGGCCTGGCGCGTATCGTCAGTGCGCAATATGTCCTGTATAGCGACGTCAGCGGTGATGTGAAGTCTCCGACTCTGGACATGCAACTGATGTTGGTACAAACCGGTGAAATCGTCTGGTCAGGTAATGGCGCAGTCACACACTGAAGCCGCACTGCGGAAACTGATTGAAAGCGAGCTGCCGGCGGTGAAAACCGCCGGTTGTCGTTTTAGCCCAGTGCAGGGGCTGACGGGCGAAAGTTGGCGCATTGAAGGTGAAGGCGTACAGCTTCTGGCGCGTCAACAAAGCGCAGAGAAAAGTGCGCTTGGCGTGAGTCGCCGGCGTGAGGCACGTATGCTTCGCCGTAGTGGAAGAGGGATCGGTCCGCAGGTTTTAGTGCAAAACAATCAGTGGATTATCCTGCAATGGCTTGATGGTGACGTTGTCACAAGTGCCGCTTTCAGTCAGTTAAATGAGCGTGGAAACCTGGCGGAATTGATGGCAGATTTGCATCGCCAGCCGCTCAGTGGCTACCCGCTGAATCTGCAGCGACAGTTTGCCCGTTATTGGCAACAGTTGGATCGCCGACGCTTAACGCCCGCTTGGTTGCGGCTGCATCAGCGCTTTCTGCATCGCTGTCCGCCGACCCCCTTGAAATTGGCACCGTTGCATATGGATATTCATCCGGGCAATCTGATAACACAGGCCGCAGGCCTGCGGTTGATTGACTGGGAATATGCCGCTGACGGAGACATCGCGCTGGATATCGCTGCGCTGTTCCGCGGTAACGCCTGGTCGTCAGCCAGCCAACAGCGTTTTTTACAGCGTTATGCGCAAATCGGTTATCTCAATTTACAGGTGCTGAGCGCGCAGGTGCAACGCTGGCTGCCGTGGGTAGATTATCTGATGCTGTTATGGTTTGAAGTGCGCTGGCAACAGACCGGCGATCCTGAATTTTTGCGCTGGGGTACCGTGCTGCACCGGCGTTTTTGTTTAACATCCCATGTTCTATACCTAGAATAATTGGCGTTGCGGTGAGGCGGCCGGTCTGTAACACCCCAGGAGCACAGATAACTCGGCGACGGGGGCGCACAGGCGCAGCCAACAAAGGTGCAGGTTCAAGTATGATAGGTATAAATGAATAATGAAGTGAGGTGGCCGTGGGCCCAGTAATGTTAGATGTCGCCAGCTATGAGCTGGATGCAGAAGAACGTGAGATCCTAAAACATCCGCTGGTGGGCGGTCTGATCTTGTTCACCCGTAATTTCCATGATGCCGAACAGTTGCGTGAATTGGTACGCCAAATCCGTGACGCTTCCCACGATCGACTGGTGGTGGCAGTGGATCAGGAAGGTGGGCGCGTTCAGCGTTTCCGCGAAGGTTTCACCCGGTTACCGGCGGCGCAGTCGCTCGCGGCACTGAACTCAGCCCATGAAGGTGGTCGGTTGGCGCAGGAGGCCGGCTGGCTGATGGCGGCGGAAATGATCGCGCAGGATATCGACATCAGCTTTGCGCCGGTGCTTGATATTGGCCATGTCAGTGCAGCGATTGGCGAACGTTCGTTCCACAGCGATCCGCAGCAGGCGCTGGTGATGGCCGAACGTTTCATTTTGGGCATGCACAGCGCCGGAATGAAAACCACCGGTAAGCATTTCCCAGGTCATGGTGCGGTGAGTGCGGATTCGCACAAGGAAACCCCCCGCGATCCGCGCCCGTTGGCACAGATCCGTGAACATGATATGTCGATCTTCCGTGAGTTGATTAACCGTCAACTGTTGGACGCCGTGATGCCGGCGCACGTCATCTATACTGAAGCAGACCCGCGCCCAGCCAGCGGATCGCCTTACTGGCTAAAACAGATTTTGCGCCAGGAATTGGGCTTCGACGGTGTTATCTTCTCGGATGATTTGTCGATGGAAGGCGCGGCGATTATGGGCAGCTATGCCGAACGTGGTCAGGCAGCATTAGATGCTGGCTGCGACATGATCCTGGTATGCAATAACCGCGCAGGGGCGGTTAGCGTGCTGGATAACCTGTCCCCGGTCAAAGCAGAGAGAGTGAAGCGGTTATATCATCGCGGTCAGTTCACCCGTCAGGAGCTGCGCGATTCTGCGCGCTGGCAGCTGGCGCATAAAGAGCTGAATGCGCTCAGCGAACGCTGGGAGGAGTACAAACAGCGTAATGCGGGGTGAACCCAGGGCGTCGTAATACGGCGTAAATGATGAGGGCTGCGGCGCGGCCCTCAGCTTGTTGCGAGGATCCACATGATTATCTATTTGCATGGTTTCGATTCCACCAGTCCCGGCAATCATGAAAAGGTGTTACAGCTGCAGTTTATCGATCCGGACGTACGCTTTATTAGCTACAGCACCTTGCATCCACGCCATGACATGCAGCATCTATTGAAAGAAGTGGACAAGGCAGTTCAACAGGAAGGCGACAAGCATCCGCTGATCTGCGGTGTCGGTTTGGGCGGATTTTGGGCCGAGCGCATTGGCTTTCTGTGTGGTATCCGCCAGGTGATCTTCAACCCCAATTTGTACCCTGAAGAGCATATGCAAGGCAAAATCGACCGGCCGGAAGAGTATCGCGATATTGCCACCAAGTGCGTGGACGATTTCCGGGAGAAAAACCGCGATCGCTGCCTGGCAGTGCTGTCTCGCCACGACGAAGTGCTCGACAGCCAGCGTAGTGCTCAATTGCTGCACAAGTATTATGAAATTGTCTGGGATGAACAGCAGACCCACAAGTTCAAAAATATCTCGCCACATTTGCAACGAATCAAAGCATTCAAGACGCTGGCGTAACAGTTTCATAACGCCCGAAGATGCCGCAATGATTGCTTTTTACCGGCAAAAATTGCGGCATCTCTTTGCCAAAATGTCGGTTTTTGCCCCATAGGCGACAAAATTTAAAACTGTGACTCAGCGCTAACTATTTGAATCACAATCCTCAAAATTCCCCTTCGTCCAGCCTTTAACCAAAAAAGTTTGATGTACATCAATTTTGGTATGACCAAATAACCTCACATGCTATTCTGGCTTCAGATAGCAGGTTTATTTTAAGCGAACCCTATGTATTCTAAGGATATTATTTATTTACCCTTGGATAACAATTGGTTCACATTTAGGGGGTTATTTTGACAACGCCAAAGAAAAAAATCGTCATTGTGGGCGGTGGTGCCGGTGGTCTGGAACTGGCGACCAGCCTGGGCCATAAACTCGGTCGTAAGCACAAAGCAGAAATCACGCTGGTGGATCGTAACCACAGCCATCTGTGGAAGCCTTTACTGCATGAAGTCGCCACCGGTTCCCTTGATGACGGCGTCGATGCGCTGAGCTACCTGGCGCACGCACGTAATCATGCTTTCAGCTTCCAACTGGGTTCGCTGACCAATATTAACCGTGAGACGAAAACGATCCACCTGGCGCAAATCTGCGATGAACAGGGCGGTGAACTGGTGCCGGAACGCGAGTTGTCTTACGACATCCTGGTCATGGCGCTGGGCAGTACCTCGAACGATTTCGGCACGGCTGGCGTAAAAGATCACTGTATCTTCCTGGATAACCCTCACCAGGCGCGACGCTTCCACAACGAGATGCTTAACCTGTTCCTTAAGTTCTCGGCGCAGCCGGGGCAAAAAGAGCGGGTAAACATCGCTATCGTCGGTGGCGGTGCCACCGGTGTTGAGCTGTCAGCCGAACTGCATAATGCGGTGAAGCAATTGCACAGCTATGGTTTTGAAGGCCTGGACAACAGCGCGCTTAACGTGACCTTGGTCGAGGCGGGGGAACGTATTCTGCCTGCATTGCCGCCACGTATTTCTGCTGCGGCGCATCAGGAATTGAACAAGCTGGGTGTACGCGTACTGACCAACACCATGGTCACCAGCGCGGACGCCAAGGGTCTGAACACCAAAGGTGGCGAATTCATCGACGCCGATCTGATGGTGTGGGCTGCCGGTATCAAGGCGCCAGACTTTATGAAAGACATCGCCGGGTTGGAAACCAACCGTATTAACCAGCTGGTGGTAGAGCCAACGCTGCAGACCACGCGTGATCCGAACATTTTCGCCATCGGTGACTGTGCTTCCTGTCCGAAAGAGGGCGGCGGTTTCGTCCCGCCACGTGCGCAATCGGCACATCAGATGGCATCACGTTGCTTTACCAACATTCTGGCGCTGATGAATGGCCAGACGCTGAAGCCGTACGTGTACAAAGACCACGGATCCTTAGTGTCTCTGTCCCGCTTCAGTACCGTTGGCAGCCTGATGGGCAACCTGATGCGTGGTTCAATGATGGTGGAAGGCCGCATCGCGCGTTTCGTCTACATCTCACTGTACCGTATGCACCAGGTCGCTTTGCACGGCTACATCAAAACCGGTCTGATGATGCTGGTCGGTGGTATTAACCGGGTGATCCGCCCGCGTTTGAAAATGCACTAACAGCTTTCGTTATCGACTCTCGCCCACGCCGGTTCGCCCGCGTGGGCTTTTTTATGGTCTCTTTCCGCGAAATAGGGCCGTTATGGACTGATTGTTCAGAACAATGTCCTGCATCAATAGGTAAAATTCTTAAGAATCCTCCTAAACACCGGGGGTAACCGTGATTTCCGGCATTTTTGGTCATATTGTCTTATTGCGAGGGTCTGGAACATTGTGCAGACTTTATCTCGTTTACAGACGGCGCGTCGCGCACGCCGTAAACCGGAATACCACGTGCCGCCAATGCGCAAAATAATAAGCGCGGTGCAATGTCGGTAAAGTCCCCGGTACAAATGCGTGGTAACACTTTCAGGAGGATTTCCTGTGAACAAGTCAATGTTAGCTGGTGTGGGTATTGGTATCGCTGCGGCTCTGGGTATTGCTGCGGTAGCCAGTCTTGATGTTTTCTCTTCCGGTCCGCAATACGCGCAAGTCATTGCAGCAACGCCGATCAAAGAAACCATCAAAACTCCGCGTCAGGAATGCCGTAATGTGACCGTGACTCACCGTGCGCCAGTGCAGGATGAAAACCGCCTTGCCGGTTCCGTGTTGGGTGCGGTAGCGGGTGGCGTAATTGGTCATCAGTTCGGTGGTGGTCGTGGACGTGATGTTGCGACGGTCGTCGGCGCGCTGGGCGGCGGCTACGCCGGTAATCAGGTACAGGGGGCGATGCAAAATAACGACACCACCACCAGTACGCAACAGCGTTGCAAAACGGTCTACGACAAATCACAGAAAATGCTGGGTTACGATGTGACCTACAAGATCGGTACTCAGCAGGGCAAGATCCGTATGGATCACGATCCGGGCACCCAGATTCCGCTGGATAAAAGCGGCCAGCTGGTGCTGAATAAAGCCTGATCACAGTTTACGAATTAAGCCCGCGTGCAGTGTTAGTTCTGATCGTTTAACGCAGTTAAGCGAGCGGCATTAATATTGACGCGGGTTTCTGCTATTTATTGCCCGCCGTTTTGCCATCAGGCCAATGCCGACGCTATTCTCAGCACTAATGTATCCGTGCGATTTATCCGGGCATACCTTCAATAGTGCAACAGTGTTTGTTATATTATTGTGCAGTTGAGTGGGTGTGGTGGCGTCATCTCACACTGACTCAGTCCAAGCATTTAGTCTCCCGGAGACAGAGATAAAAACATGTTAGATTTTCGCTTTCCGACTGCAATGCAAATGGTACTTAGCGTGGCCGTGGCTGAGAAGCTGGGCGTGCGTGCGACCAGCGCGGTGCTTGCCGCCAGTCTGGAAGCCAACCCCAGCTTTATCCGCAAGCTGATGGTGCCCTTGACCAAAAATGGCATCATTGTTTCGACTCTGGGGCGTAACGGCTCGATTCACTTGGGCCGCCCGGCGGAGCAGATCACCCTGCGGGATATCTATCTGTCAGTTATCGATGATAAACGCATCTGGGCCGCCCGACCGGAAGGGCCGGCGCGTTGCCTGGTCAGTGCCAACGCCTGCTGGTATTTCAAGTCGGTGGTGAACGAGGCGGAAGAGGCATCGCTGGACGTACTGGCGCGCCACACGGTGGCAGATGCCTTGGCCGAGCTGGAGCGGGGCGATAAGCGAGCCTGCGCGGCCTATGCAATAGAAGACCTGAAAGACGCAGAGACAGCGGAAAAATAGTCTGCGGTATACGCGGTATAAAAAATAAGACAAAAAAAGCCCGTTTTTTTAAACCGGGCTTTTTTTATGGTAGCGGCTGGAGAATTAGCCTGCCGCTTGTTGCCGTGTCTTACGCGTCACCATACGGCGCAACGTAACGTAGAACACCGGGGTCAGGAACAGCCCGAACAACGTGACGCCCAGCATGCCGGAAAATACCGTGATACCGGTGACGCCACGGACTTCAGCACCGGCTCCGTGTCCCATGATCAGCGGGATAGTCCCGGCGATAAAGGCGATGGAGGTCATGACGATCGGCCGCAGTCGCAGGCGGCAGGCTTCCAGCGCCGCCTCCATAATGCTTTTGCCTTGCAGCTCCAGCTCGCGGGCGAACTCGACGATCAAAATGGCGTTTTTACAGGCCAGCCCCATCAATACGACTAACCCCACCTGGACGAAAACGTTATTGTCGCCACCGGTAAGCCAGACGCCGAACAGCGCCGACAGCATGGTCATGGGGACGATCAGGATCACCGCCAATGGCAACGTCCAGCTTTCATACAGCGCCGCCAGCGCCAGGAAAGCCAACAGCACGGCCACCGGGAAGACAATGATCGCCGAATTACCCTGAGTAGACTGCTGATAGCTCAGATCGGTCCACTGAATATTCATGCCGTTCGGCAGGAGTTTGTTAGCCATCACGGTTAATTCACTCATCGCCTGTGAAGAAGACAGCACGCGCGGATCGGCGTCACCAATCAGATCTGCCGCCGGGAAGCCGTTGTAACGGATCACCGGATCAGGGCCGTAAGTGGTGCTGATGCTGACCATACTGCCGATGGGCACCATTTCGCCCTTGTCGTTACGGGTGCGGAGGTTGGCAATGTCTTCCACGCTGTCGCGGAACTGACCGTCAGCCTGCGCCATAACTTTCCAGGTACGGCCGTAACGGTTGAAGTCATTGATATAAGACGAGCCGAGATAGGTTTGCAGTGTGCTGAACAAGGCGTTGAGTGGAACCCCTTGGGCTTTGGCTTTATCACGGTCAATTTTCGCATCCAGCTGTGGAACGTTGGCCTGATAAGACGAGATCGGGAACCCCATGCCCGGTGTTTGCATGATCGCGCCTGACATCGTATTAACCGCGGTTTGCAAAGCCCCATACCCCAGACCGGCACGGTCCTGAATATACAGCGAGTAACCCGAACCCTGACCAATACCGAGGATCGGCGGCGGCATAATGGAGAACGCAAACCCTTCCTGGATCTGCGAGATCTTGGCGTTAATCTCGGCATTAATCTGCGCAGCACTCCGCGTTCGGGTGCTTAATGACTCCAGTGCAAAGAATACGGTGCCGGTGTTAGGCGTATTGGTAAACTGCAACGCATTGAGCCCTGGGAATGACACCGCGTCCGTTACTCCGTCAACACTCAGGCCAATGGCGCTCATTTTGCGAATCACGGCATCAGTACGTTCCAGTGACGCTCCCTCCGGCATTTTCACCCCGCCAATCAGATAAAGCTTATCCTGAGTCGGAATAAAGCCGCCGGGCACAGTTTTAAACATGACCCCAGCAGCACACAACAACAGCACATACACCACAAATACCGCGCCACGTTTGCCCAGCGCACGTGAAACGCCACGTTGATACCGCTGTGAACTATTGGCAAAGAAGCGGTTAAAAGGACGGAACAGCCAACCAAACAGCCGATCGATCAGGCGCGACGGCATGTCTTTCGGCGCACCGTGCGGCTTCAGCAGCAGCGCTGCCAAAGCTGGCGACAGGGTCAGCGAGTTGATCGCCGAGATCACGGTTGAAATGGCGATAGTGACAGCGAACTGTTTATAGAACTGCCCGGTGACGCCAGACAGGAATGCCATCGGCACGAATACGGCGCACAGAACGACGGCAATCGCAATAATCGGGCCGGATACTTCACGCATTGCCTGATGCGCTGCTGCAAGCGGCGATAAGCCTTCTTCGATATTACGCTCGACGTTTTCCACGACCACGATGGCGTCATCGACCACGATGCCGATAGCCAGGACCAGCCCGAACAGGCTCAGGGTGTTGAGCGAGAAGCCCAACAGATAAAGCGCGGCGAAGGTACCGACGATAGAAATGGGTACCGCCAGCAGTGGAATAATGGATGCTCGCCAGGTTTGCAGGAAGAGAATCACCACCAGCACCACCAGCAACACCGCTTCGAGCAGGGTATCTATCACTGAGCTTATTGAATCACGCACGAACACGGTGGGGTCATACGGTGATTGCCAGCTCATCCCTTCAGGGAAACGGGTCGACAGTTCGGCCATTTTGGCTCGCACCGCATTGGACAATTCGATGGCATTAGCTCCCGGAGCCTGGAAGATGCCGATCCCGACAGCGTCTTTATTATTCAACTGAGCACGTAGCGCGTAGCTGCCTGAACCCATCTCAATGCGCGCCACGTCGCGCAGACGAACCACTTCGCCGTTATCGCCGTTCTTGAGGATAATATTGCCGAACTCTTCTTCGGTCTGCAGGCGGCCTTGCGCATTAATCGAGAGCAAATAGTCGCTGCGAGTCGGCATAGGTTCTGCACCCAGTTGACCCGCGGAAACCTGCACGTTTTGCTCTTGCATGGCGGTGACCACGTCAGACGCTGTCAGCCCGCGCGAAGCGACTTTGTTTGGATCCAACCAGATGCGCATGGCGTATTCACCCGCGCCGAAAATCTGCACCTGCCCGATCCCCGGTAAACGGGCCAGTTCATCCTTGACCTTCAACGTGGCGTAGTTGCGCAGGTAGAGCGAATCGTATTTGCCGGAAGGGGAGACCAGATGCACCACGAGCGTCAGAGCCGGTGACTGTTTCTGGGTGGTTACCCCTTGGCGACGCACGTCTTCCGGCAAGCGCGCTTCGGCCTGCGCCACACGGTTTTGTACCTGTACCTGTGCCTGGTCCGGATCGGTTCCTGGGCGGAAAGTCACTGTGGTGACCAGAACGCCGTCTGACCCTGCCACTGACTTCATGTACATCATGTTTTCGACGCCGTTGATCGCCTCTTCCAGTGGGGTGGCGACGGTTTCGGCGATCTCTTTCGGGTTGGCGCCGGGGTATTGGGCACGTACCTGCACGCTTGGGGGCACGACATCCGGGTATTCACTGATCGGCAGCAGAGGGATAGCGATAACGCCGCCGACAAAAATCAGGATCGACAGCACCGCCGCAAAAATCGGTCTATCAATGAAAAAACGGGAAAAGTCCATGGCTCAGGATCCTCTGCTGGGGGCTTAGTTAAGCGCGGAGGCGTTGATCGCCACAGTTTTTGCATCGACCGGCATACCCGGCATAAACACTTTTTGCATGCCGTCGACAATGACCCGGTCACCTGCAGACAGGCCCTTTTGTACAATGCGCAGTCCGTCAGCGACCCGACCGATTTCAATATCGCGACGCTGTGCTTTACCGTCTTTATCGACGATATAAACAAACTTGCGGTCTTGGTCGGTCATCACCGATTTGTCGTTAATCAGCATGGCGTTGAACTCGGCACTGCCGGGCATCTGTACGCGTGCAAACAGCCCAGGGGTAAAGCGGCGTTCGGCGTTTTCCAGCAGGGCGCGCATACGGATGGTGCCGGTACCGGCATTAAGCTGGTTGTCGGTGAAATCAACGGTTCCTTGATGCGGATAGCCGTCCTCGCCCACCAACCCGACCTTCACCGGCAGTTTTTCCGCGCGTCGGCCATCATTCTGGTAACGCAGAAACGTCGCTTCATCCACGTCGAAATAGACATAGACCTTATCGAGTGACACCAATGTCGTGAGTACGCTGGCACTGTCGCCTGCGGTGACCAGATTACCTGCGGTGATCATCGCGCGACTGGCACGGCCGTCGATGGGCGCTATCACTCGGGTAAAGTCGAGGTTCAGCTGTGCCATATCGAACTGCGCCTGTGCCGCTAATACGTTGCTTTGTGCTTGAGCGGCGGAGGCTTTGCGTTGTTCCCACACTTCAGTCGAAATCGCTTGGCTGCCAATCAGTTTTTCGGTGCGGCCGGATTCGCTGCGTGCCAGCGCGGCTTGGTTACGTGCTCGCACAAGCTCGGCCTGGGCTTGTTCACGTGCAGCGCGGTAGGTGCGATCGTCAATGGTGAATAGCACCTGGCCTTTTTTCACTTCATCGCCTTCGGTGTAATTAACCTTGTCGATGTAGCCAGAGACACGTGGTCGCAGCTGTACACTTTGCACCGCCTCGATCCGGCCGTTAAAAGCATCCCACTGGCTGATGGGCTTTATTACCACGTCGGCAGTGCTGACGGCCGGTGGTGGGGGAGCCGCATTGTGAGCGACGCTGTTATCACATCCGGCCAGCAGTGCAGCCATCAGCGCAACGGCTGATAGATGTGCGCTGAAACCGAAACCGCGCTGAGGGCTGCGGGGATGGAGCGATGAAGCAGGCTGGCTTGGCATTATTTTTATTTCCAGTAGTAAGTGCGATCAGGCCACACACCCGGCCCTGTTATCCGGGTAACGTCCTGGCCTGAGACCGGCGGCAGAGCAGTTGCACCCGTCCTCGGTACAACGGTTAGGTTTTGAAACACATTGTTGTCACATTAATGTATTAATATCGGGTACATTAATTGGCTGGATTATAGAAGTGCCCCTTCGTTAAATGCAATAATAAAAATTGCATTTAGTGCGAAACTGCTGCAACGTATCCATATCGGGCAGCGGATCTACCTGCCAATGTCATGGGAGCGTCAGCATGAACAGCACGGGTTTTATTACGGATTTGATTGAGTGGATTGATAACAATCTGGAAGAGAAGCTGGATATCAATACTGTGGCGGGCCGCGCCGGGTATTCCAAATGGCATTTGCAGCGAATGTTCAAACGCCAAACCGGCTATGCGCTGGGGGAATATATCCGTATGCAGAAGCTGAGGGTCTCGGCAGAGCGTCTGGCTAACAGCGGGGAGCCGATCGTCAGCGTGGCGATTTCACTCGGCTTCGACTCGCAACAATCTTTCAATCGCAGTTTTAAACGCCACTACGGGCAAACACCGGGTGACTGGCGCCGTGCCGTGATGCAGCCATCTATGGCGGCTAGCCGCACGCACTGAGGCGGATTGCAGACAAAATGAGCCTGAACTTGCGTCCAGGCTCTTTCTTTAAGAGATGGCGGTGAGGGAGGGCTTGATTCGCTGCGCTCACCCTGCGGGCCGCCTTTGGCGGTCCAAAACGCATGCGTTTTGTCGAACCCGGTCGAGGGTTCTCGCCCCTCCTGCCCGTATAACATGCAAAAAAAAGCCTGGACGTTAATCCAGGCTCTTTCTTTAAAATATGGCGGTGAGGGAGGGGTTCGAACCCTCGATACACTTACGCGTATACACACTTTCCAGGCGTGCTCCTTCAGCCACTCAGACACCTCACCGTATTTTGTCGTTGCGTACTCACTGCTGCAACGGGGCGGTACTATAGGGAGAGCGAGCGATCCGGTCAAGAAGAATTTCTGCGATTCGGCGCGTCTGCTTAACCTGTGTTCGCTTTGCTGAAAACTGCGGCAAACCGCATGGGCGGAGGATCCTCCGTCAGAATTCCATGTAATGCAGACAACAAAAAAGCCTGAACTTTCGTTCAGGCTTTCTCTTTAGATTAGCACGGTGAGAGAGGGCTTGATTCGCTACGCTCACCCTGCGGGCCGCCTTTGGCGGTCCAAAACGCATGTGTTTTGTCGGACCCGGTCGAGGGTTCTCGCCCCTCTCGGTCTGTATAACATGCAAAAAAAAGCCTGAACTTTCGTTCAGGCTTTCTCTTTAAAATATGGCGGTGAGAGAGGGGTTCGAACCCTCGATACACTTTCGCGTATACACACTTTCCAGGCGTGCTCCTTCAGCCACTCAGACACCTCACCGTTTTACTTCATCGCTAACGCATTGCGTTGTCGACGGGCGCTAATGTAGGAGAATCTGATCCCAGCGTCAACCCTCTTGTGACATAACCATGACTGTTTAGCTAAACTTGCAGCAATTTGCTGATTTCCCGAGCGATAGACAGCCGGATGGCGCAGATTTTCAAGATGATTCCGGGGCTAAATTATCTTTAAGACTATTATTTGTACATTTCACTGTGGGTTAGCTCAATATACCAGCAATGGCATTGGCTCTGGTGCTGATATATGCATTAATACTGGATTATTAGTCATATGTGTCGCTAAATGGAAGGGTGCTGACGTGGGGTTTTGGCAAGGAATATCACACCCCGCGCAGGTTGCCGGGCATTGCACTGGCGATAACACAGACAGGGACTGATCTATCAAATAATAATGCAGCAGAGGTTCACTTTGACTTCATCGGACTCCACAACGGCGGCGCCGCAGCGTCATGCCATCCCCCCGGGTGCCGGGGCACTGTTTTTTATCCAAATCTTCGCCACGCTGGGTTTTGCCGTGTTGTACTCCACGCTGGTGCTTTATGCCACCAAGCGTCTGGGTTTCAGCGAAGGCAACGCCAACGCCATGATGGGCGTATTTGGTGCGTTCAACTATGGGTTGCATATGTTTGGGGGCTACCTGGGCGGGCGTTTCCTCAGTAACCGCAACTTATTCGTGTTGGGTATGGTGCTACAGGTGATCGGCTGCGCGTTGATCGCAGTGGCAGGCGTCTGGGGCCTTTACTGGGGATTGGCGATGTTCCTGACCGGCAGCGGGCTGAACGTCACTTGCATTAATATGATGTTGACCCAGCGCTTTAAGCCGGACGACGATCGACGTGAAGCGGCCTTTTTGTGGAACTACGCCGGGATGAACCTGGGGTTCTTTGTCGGCTTTACCGTAGCCGGCTATTTCCAACTGACCGAAAATTATCGCGCGCTGTTCCTGTTTGCTACCCTGGGTAATGCGGCGGCGATTATCGTTGCCGTCAGCCGCTGGCGCATCCTGGCCGATCTCAACACGCCACTGCACGATGCCACTCGTTCACAGTACCGCTGGCGCATGTTGGTCGGGTTAGCCGTGTTGGTGCTGCTGGTGCCGATCATCCGCGTAATGCTGACCCATGCGGAGTTCAGTGGTCATTTTGTTATTGGCCTCGGTGCGTTGATTTTCCTGATGCTGTGTGTGGTTACGTTACGTCATCATCCGCGTGATGAACGTCGTCGGATGACTGCGTATCTCATTTTGGCGCTGGGTTCTCTGGTCTTTTGGGCGCTGTATCAGTTGGCCCCGATGGGGTTAATGCTGTTCTCCGAACACAATATCAACCTGAACGTTTATGGTATTCAGGTGGCACCTCAGTGGATTCAGAACATCAATACGCTGGTGATCGTGGTGGGCGGACCCTTGATGGCCTGGTGGTTTAATCGCCTGCGAGCACGTGGTTGCAAGATTGATATCCCAATGCAGTTCTCCGGTTCGCTGTTCTGCATCGGGCTGGGCATGCTGGTGCTGCCGCTAGGCATCAGCCTGGCCGGTGGTGATGGGTTGGTGGCGTTTAAATGGATTGTCATCAGCTATGTGTTGCAGAGCATTGGCGAACTGATGATTTCACCGATCGGCTACGCGATGATCGGCAAACTGGCGCCACCGCGTTATCAGGGCGTAATGATGGGATGCTGGATGATGGTTACCGGCGTTGCCTCGGTATTGGCTGGTTACGTCTCCGGACTAATGCCTGAGAACAGTGGCAGCACCCCTGCGCTGACCAACCCCGGTTACAGCGAGGTGTTCAGCGCGTTGGGTTGGGGAGCCTCAGGCGTTGGGGTGGTGATGTTAATCTTGATCCCACTGTTACGGCGGTTAATACGGCACGACGCTCCTGTTGCAGCCTGAGATCCCGCAGTCTAAAAAAACAGCCCCACTGGTCGGGGCTGTTTTCATTTTGGGCTTTAACACTTGCATCTGGCAGCGAATCGCGGAAGTCTGGTTGCAAATACATAAAAACAGACAGGAGCTGTGCAGATGGACATCCTTTTTTATCACCCTTTCTTTAATGCCCAGGAATGGATAGCAGGTATATCGCAACGTTTGCCGCAGGCGAGGGTGCGCGCCTGGCAACCGGGCGACGATCGCCCGGCGGATTACGCATTGGTGTGGCGACCGCCGCACGAGATGTTGGCTCACCGTGGAGCCCTAAAAGGGGTCTTTGCACTGGGAGCGGGCGTCGACGCTATCTTGGATCAAGAGCGCCAGCATCCCGGTACTCTGCCGGCAGGTGTGCCGCTGGTGCGTCTTGAGGATACCGGCATGGCACAACAGATGCAGGAATATGCACTGAGTTACGTGTTGCGTTATTTCCGCCGTTTTGACGAGTATCAATTGCTGCAGCAGCAGCAGGAGTGGCGGCCGCTCGATCCTCATCAACAGGATCACTTCACTATTGGCATCCTCGGTGCCGGGGTGTTGGGGAAAAGCGTGGCGCAGAAGCTGACGGCGTTTGGTTTTAACGTGCGTAGCTGGAGCCGCAGCCCAAAACAGATCGACGGCGTGCAGAGCTTTGCTGGAGCAGAGCAGCGCGCCGCGTTTTTAGAGGGTGTGCAATTGCTGATCAATCTCTTGCCCAATACGCCGGAGACCGCCGGGATCCTCAATCAACAACTGTTCGCGCACTTGGCTCCAGGGGCTTATTTGATTAACCTGGCTCGCGGTGCGCATCTGGTTGAAGATGATTTGTTGCAGGCGCTGGAGCAAGGTCAACTGGCCGCCGCTACGCTGGATGTGTTCGTCAACGAGCCACTGCCACAGACGCATCCGTTCTGGCGTCATCCGCGTGTCACCATTACCCCGCATATTGCTGCCATCACGTTGCCGGAAGTGGCAATGGATCAGATAGCGGCAAACATCCTCGCGCTTGAGGCCGGGCAAGTGCCTGCCGGGTTGGTGGATGTGGAACGTGGCTACTGATCTTTCGGTGATGCACCTGCTAAGCTAAATATAAGAAACCGCTGCCTGCTGTTGTACTCCAGGCAGGCCGCCCAGAAGGAGAAGCAATGTACCCCGTTGATTTACATATGCACACCGTCGCCAGCACCCACGCCTACAGCACGCTGCATGATTACATCGTCGAAGCCCAGCAAAAGGGCATCAAACTTTTCGCCATCACCGATCACGGCCCGGATATGGCCGATGCGCCGCATTATTGGCACTTTATGAACATGCACGTGTGGCCGCGTCTGGTGGATGGCGTGGGCATACTGCGCGGTATCGAGGCCAACATCAAAAACCTGCAGGGCGATATCGACTGTACCGGTCCGATGCTGGATAAAATCGACGTGATTATCGCCGGTTTTCACGAGCCGGTGTTCGCACCGCAGGATAAAGCGGCCAATACCGAAGCGATGATTGCTGCGATGGCACAGGGAGATGTGCATATTATCAGCCACCCCGGTAACCCAAGATACCCGATTGATATTGCGGCGGTGGCGGCGGCGGCGGCGAAGTACGACGTGGCGCTTGAGCTGAATAACTCGTCGTTCACCCATTCGCGCAAGGGCAGCGAAGACAACTGCCGTGCGATTGCAGCCGCGGTGCGTGATGCCGGAGGCTGGCTGGCGTTAGGCTCGGATTCACACATTGCTTTCTCGCTCGGCGGTTTTGAACACTGCGAGCGCATTATTGCTGAGGTGGAATTCCCGCAGGAACGTATCCTTAACGTCAGCCCACGGCGTCTGTTGGACTTTCTCGAGCGGCGTGGCAAGCCGGCGATTGCGGAACTGGCCGATTTGTGACATCGTCCCGGCAAATTTTTCCGTATTGTATAAGGCATTATCATGAATGAGTTTTCCGTTGTTTGCCGCGTGCTGGGTACGCTGTTTTACCGTCAGCCGCAGGATCCGCTGTTGGTGCCGCTGTTCACGCTGATCAAAGAAGGCAAACTGAAACAACACTGGCCGTTGGAGCAGGATGAATTGCTGGTACGTCTGCAACAAGGTTGCGATGTCAATCAACTGTCCACTGATTTCAACGCGATGTTTGTCGGCAGTGAATGCAGTGTCTCGCCTTACCGCTCTGCCTATGTTGAAGGGGCGTCTGAAGCAGAAGTGCGTACATTCTTGCAGCAACGCGGTATGCCGCTGAGCGAAGCACCCGCTGATCATTTTGGTTCTTTGCTGTTGGTGGCTTCCTGGTTGGAAGATCAGTCACAGGAAGACGAAGTGCAGGCGCAAATCACGTTGTTTGACGAGTACCTGTTGCCGTGGTGCGGTCGTTTCCTCGGCAAAGTAGAAGCTCATGCCACCACCGGTTTTTACCGGACGTTGTCGCTGTTGGCTCGCGAGTCTATCCAGGCAATGCGTGACGAACTGGCAGAATACGAACAGGAAGACGAGCAGCCGGGTGAAGAGGACGAACAGCCTTAACACCCGCTGGCCGGCTTGCACTTAAGGGTGAAGCCGGCTTTTCCTCCCTCGCCAATGTCTTGCTACACAGGTTTTCATCCCCCATACGTAAATTGACAAAAAATCCCCTAATCTGACGGTTTACCGGCGGTCTGGGCTTCGTATGCCTGTGCCTCGTTTCCTATGCAAAGGGGTGATCATGAAAAATAACTGGATGCAACAGATCCAATCGATGATTGGGCAAAAGGCCGGTTCAATTGGCGGGTCAGAAGGTATCGGCAAACTGCTGGCCCCAACCGCGTTGGGGGGCCTTGTCGGTGTCTTATTGGCGAATAAGTCTTCACGCAAGCTGGTGGGGAAATTCGGCAAGAACGCGTTGATTATTGGCGGCAGCGCAGCGGTGGGGGCGGTGCTGTGGAATAAATACAAACAGCGGGTGAAAGAAACGCATCAGAGTGAACCGCAGTTTGGTTTGCAGACCACGCCGGTGGACTTGCGCGCCAAGCGTTTGGTGCAAGCCTTAGTATTTGCCGCCAAGAGTGATGGCCATATTGATGCGGAAGAAAAACTCGCCATCGATCACAGCCTGGAACAATTGCAGGTAGGCGAAGAAGCGCAAAAATGGGTGCAAGAAGCTATCGATCAACCGCTGAACCCGGACCTGATCGCCCAAAGCGTGAAAAATGAAGACGAAGCACTAGAAGTGTATTACCTGAGCTGCATGGTGATCGACGTCGATCACTTTATGGAGCGCGGTTATCTTGACGCTTTGGCGCAGTCGTTGAAGATCCCGGCGGATGTTAAGCAGGGCATTGAAAACGACGTGAATGAGAAAAAACGCGAGCTGGCATAGCGCCGCTTGGCAAGCCGGGGGGAATCGTGTCACTCTTGCCGTAATCAAGGTAAGCGGATGATTTAGCAATGATGACACCCCCTAAGGCAGAGAAACGTCCTTATCCTATCACTACGCACGGCGACACGCGTGTTGATGACTATTATTGGCTGCGCGACGATGAGCGCGCAGACCCGCAGGTGCTGGATTATCTGCAGGCGGAAAATGCCTTTACTGATGCGGCATTGAAACCGCAACAGGCGTTACGCGAAACGTTGTATGAAGAGATGGTGGCACGTATTCCTCAGCAGGAACATTCGGTGCCTTACGTCAGACACGGCTACCGCTATCAGACGCGTTTCGAACCCGGCAATGAATATGCCATTTACGTCCGTCAGCCCGAGGCAGAAAACACACATTGGGATACGCTGATTGACGGTAATCAGCGTGCCGAGCAGCGCGAGTTTTATACCTTAGGTGGGCTGGAAGTCAGCCCTGACAACCAACAGCTGGCGGTTGCAGAAGATTTTCTCTCTCGTCGACAGTACGACATTCGTTTCAAAAACCTCAGCAACGATACTTGGGCTGACGAAGTGTTGGAAAACACGTCCGGTAGCTTTGAATGGGCCAACGACTCGTCCACCCTGTATTACGTGCGTAAACATGCCAAAACGCTGTTGCCTTACCAGGTCTATCGTCATGTGGTTGGTACGGATCCACAGCATGACACGCTGATCTACGAAGAGCTGGATGACACCTTCTACGTCGGGCTGGAAAAAACCACCTCCGAACGTTTTATTTTAATCCACCTCAGCAGTACCACCACTTCGGAAATCCTGTTGTTGGACGCCGATCGCGCCGACAGCACACCGCAGGTGTTTGTGCCGCGCCGTAAGGATCATGAATACGGTATCGATCACTATCACCAGCATTTCTATATCCGTTCTAACAAGGACGGCAAAAACTTCGGTCTGTATCAAAGCGAACAGGCAGACGAAGCGCAGTGGCAGACGCTGATTGCCCCACGCATTGAAGTGATGTTGGAAGGCTTTAGCCTGTTCCGTGACTGGCTGGTGGTGGAGGAGCGTAGCGAGGGCCTGACCCAACTGCGCCAAATTCACTGGCAGAGCGGTGAAGAGAAACGTATTGCCTTCGACGACCCGACCTACACAACCTGGTTGGCGTACAACCCTGAGCCAGAAACCGAGCTGTTGCGTTATGGCTACTCTTCGATGACCACACCGACCACGTTGTATGAGCTCAATCTCGACAACGGTGAGCGCGTGATGCTCAAACAGCAGGAAGTGAAAAACTTCACCCCGGAAAATTACCGCAGTGAGCGGCTATGGGTGAAGGCGCGTGATGGTGTTGACGTGCCGGTTTCACTGGTTTATCGCCACGATAGCTTTGTACATGGTAGCAACCCACTGATGGTGTATGGCTACGGCTCATACGGCAGCAGCATGGATCCCGCCTTCAGCGCCAGCCGGTTAAGCCTGTTGGACCGCGGTTTTGTCTTTGTTCTGGCACATATTCGCGGTGGTGGGGAACTGGGGCAATTGTGGTATGAAGACGGCAAACTGTTCAAAAAGCAGAATACCTTTAACGATTTTATCGACGTGACAGAAACGTTGATCGCCCAAGGTTACGGTGACGCTAAACGGGTGTTCGCCATGGGCGGCAGTGCGGGTGGATTGTTGATGGGTGCAGTGATCAATCAGGCGCCCCAGTTGTTTAATGGCATTGTGGCGCAGGTGCCGTTTGTCGACGTGGTTACCACGATGCTGGACGAATCTATTCCGCTGACGACCGGGGAATACGACGAATGGGGCAACCCAAATGAACCCGCGTATTACGACTATATCAAGCAATACAGCCCGTACGATCAAGTGAAGGCGCAGGATTATCCGCATATGCTGGTCACCACTGGGCTACATGATTCCCAGGTACAGTATTGGGAGCCGGCCAAGTGGGTTGCCAAGCTGCGCGATCTAAAGACCGACGATCGCCAGTTGTTGCTGTATACCGATATGGATTCAGGGCACGGCGGCAAGTCTGGGCGTTTCAAGGCCTATGAAGACATTGCGCTGGAATACGCCTTTATTCTGGCGTTGGCGGAGTAACCTTCAGGCGGGCAGCGAGTGCTGCCCGTTTTTTCAGCCGATCAGATAGTATTTCAGCGTGTGCTTCATGTCTGGGCTGAGATCTTCGATGGATTTCAGCATCCAGCGCAAATAGCCTGGATCTTCCTGCGCGATCCTGTCTATTTCCTGCCCACGATACTTACCGAACTTAAATTTCTTTAGCAGCACCGGCTGTTCAGTGATTTGCGCCATTTGCTCCGGCGTCCAACCTGAATCCTTGATAATGCATTGCAGCAATGCGGCGGTCACATAACAATCATACAGTGCCCGATGTGGGTACAATGTGGTGTCTTGCGGCAGTTGCACGTCCAGGTTCAGCGCATAGCGCAGATATTGGTTGCCGTATTTGATGTCTGGGTACAGAGTCCGCGCCAGCTTCATGGTGCATATCCAGGCACCGTTCATTTCCGGCAGTACGCCGCGATCAAAAGCCGCATTGTGCGCAACATAGTAGGAACTGCCCAAATAGCGCCCGATTGCCACTGCGATACGCGGTTTCCCTTCAACCATTTGCTCGGTGATATGGTGAATGGCCATTGCATCAATGCTAATGGGGCGGTCGGGGCTGACCAGGTCACTCATTGGGTTGGCGATTTGTCCGTCGATCAGATCAACAGAGGCCACCTCTACCACGCCGCCTTCCAGCCCGCAGGTTTCAGTGTCTATTACACGTAAATTCATGGTTTCCTCAGGGTGACTGCACAGGTTTAGCTTAACTGCCAGACGCGGCTATGCCAACCGTTGAAAGGGGGCAGTTTCAGGCAATAAAAAACCCGCCATGGCGGGTTTAACTACGGTTAGAAGTTCGCTTACTCGCCGGAAGTCTGGCCTTTCTTAGCGCGTTTGTCTGCGCGTTTCTCTGCGGGGGTTTTCAACGGCTTCTTCTTCGCATTTTTTTTGCTATCCATTCCCTTACTCATGATGGCCTCTCAGTTACCTATGGTTGGGTGGGTTGCTCAACCATTAACCTCCTTATGCCTAATGGATGCAAGCATGAAAGCAGCTGATTTAACTAATTGGTTGTTTATCTGCGTAATTTTGTTTCTGATGAAGGGCTGCTTTAAAATTATGATATGTTATAATATAACAATTAAGTAATGACCGGAGAGCGCAATGAACGTTGTGACCTTGTTAAACCCGCAGCAGCTTTTGGCTATGCCGGAGTCTGATTACATGAATCCGGAGCAGCGGGCATTTTTCCGCCAGCGCTTGCTGGACGATCAACAAAAACTGTTGCAGCACATTGATGCGCTGAAGCGGGATATCGACAGCGGTGAAGTGTCCGGTGACGAAGCAGACAAAGCTGCCCGCGAAGAGGATTTGCGGCTGTTATTCCGCCAGTTGGATCGTGAAAGCCGTCTGCTGCCGAAAATTAGCGCAGCGCTAACGCGTTTGTATAACGGCGAATACGGCTATTGCCGTGAAAGCGGAGAGCCTATTGGTTTGGCACGTTTGTTGTTGCGGCCAACAGCGGAACTAAGCATTGAAGCAAAAACTGCGCAGGAAATGCGCGAACCGCATTTGCGTAAAAGAGGTTAAGTTTACGTCTGGTTCTCTACGACCTGCCGTTATTTTGCCGGCAGGTCGTATTCATTTTAAGCAAACGAACCATAACTTGTTGGGTAGGGTAGGAGTTTTCGGGTTTTACCGTTGACCAAATGGGCGGCTTCAGCTTTTATGAGGGGATGACCCACTGAGAGACGGAAGCGCCATGGAACAATTACGAGGTTTGTACCCGCCGTTAGCAGCATATGACAGCGGTTGGCTGGACACTGGAGATGGCCACCGGATCTACTGGGAGCTGAGCGGAAACCCGAACGGCAAGCCAGCGGTCTTTATCCATGGTGGCCCGGGCGGCGGCATTTCGCCTTATCACCGCCAGCTGTTCGATCCCCAGCGCTACAAGGTGTTACTGTTCGATCAGCGCGGCTGTGGCCGTTCCAAGCCGCATGCCAGTCTGGATAACAACACCACCTGGCATCTGGTGCAGGACATTGAACGGCTGCGCGAAATGGCCGGTGTGGATCAATGGTTGGTCTTTGGTGGTTCATGGGGTTCTACGCTGGCTTTGGCCTATGCGCAAAGCCATCCACAGCGTGTCAGCGAAATGGTGCTGCGCGGTATCTTCACCCTGCGTAAGCAAGAGCTGCATTGGTATTATCAGGACGGCGCTTCGCGCTTCTTCCCGGAAAAATGGGAACGCGTGCTGTCGATTCTTTCAGCGGAAGAGCGCAAGGACGTGATTGCGTCTTATCGCCAGCGCCTGACGTCAACGGACCCTCAGATCCAACTTGAGGCGGCCAAGCTGTGGAGCGTGTGGGAAGGGGAGACCGTCACCTTGTTGCCAAGCAGTGAGTCGGCTTCCTTTGGTGAGGATGACTTTGCGCTGGCCTTTGCCCGCATTGAAAACCACTATTTCACTCATCTGGGTTTCCTGGACAGCGACGATCAGCTGCTGCGTAACGTCCCGTTGATCCGCCATATTCCAGCAGTGATTATTCACGGCCGCTACGATATGGCCTGTCAGGTGCAAAACGCCTGGGATCTGGCGAAAGCGTGGCCAGAAGCCGAGTTGCATATCGTCGAGGGTGCGGGGCACTCCTTTGATGAGCCGGGCATCCTGCATCAGCTGATGTTGGCGACCGATAAGTTTGCCGGCAAATGACCAAAAGCCCGCCATAAAGGCGGGCTTTATTATTTGGATTTCGGTTCGTACGGCAGACGTGAATACTTGTGTGATTCAACACGGTAGTGCGCCACGCGTTCGCGGAAATAGTCACGCAGATGCGCTGGCTGCTCGCGTTCGACCATTTCCGGGATTACCGGCATGTTATAGCGTTCTTTGAACGCCACGCCAGACGCCGCGAGATCAACGTTCACCTTGTCCATCTCTTCTTTGGAAAGCTCTGCCAGATTGTAACCCACCGTATTCTCCTTACTTGTTACCGCATTGGATCAGCGCAGAAGGTAATGCACCGAGAGGCACTTGGCAAGCCCGAAGCGCAGAGGGGGATATCCGCAGATAATAACGTAGGATACGGAAGGTTATTTATTGCACCAATGGCAATGCAATCTATTTATTTTTTCAAATAAGAATGATTCGTTTTTTGATTAAATGTACGGATGTAAATAGTTATCATAATAATTTAAACATATAACAGGAAATAAATTAAAGCGTTGATTTTTAATCAATTTAAAATTAAATCCTTGATGATGTAAATCAAGTGTTTTTATTTTGTTTTTACCAAGGCATAATGCGGAAAAATTAAGTTGATACCTGCAAAATAAAGGAATGATTATGCTGACGCCTGAAATGACCAAGAAGCTGAACGAGCAACTGAACCTGGAGTTTTACTCCGCGAACTTGTACCTGCAAATGAGCGCATGGTGCAGCGATAAAGGCTTTGAAGGCGCCGCCGCATTCCTTAAAGAACACTCTCAGGAAGAGATGCAGCACATGCAACGTCTGTTCGAATACCTGAGCGACACAGGCGCTTTGCCACTGCTGGGTACCATTGCTGCCCCGCCCGTTGAATTTGCATCCCTGGCTGATGTATTCCAGCAAACTTACGAGCATGAGCAACTGATTACCCGCCAGATCAACGAGCTGGCGCACGCGGCAATGTCTGCGCATGATTACTCTACCTTTAACTTCCTGCAGTGGTATGTTGCTGAACAGCACGAAGAAGAGAAGCTGTTCAAATCCGTGCTGGATAAACTGGCGCTGGTGGGCAATAGCGGCAACGCACTGTTCTTCATCGATAAAGATTTGAAGAAAATGGGTGCAGCTGGCGAGAACGGTAACGGCCAGGTCTAATTATTGTTGTTAAAAACCGCGTCCCGGTCTGCCCGGTGCGCGGTTTTTTTATGCCCTGTAGTTGTCGTGGCTTTACAGCGATATGTGCTACTGGATCGCAAAATGCCAGTGTTCTGCTCGACTTGCTGAATGGCACTCGTTATCATTTGACGTGATACGCTACAGGGATGGTAGAGAGTTAAAACAGTGGGTTATCATAATCCTATTCTTCTTCTGTTTACCCGTGGCGCAATCATCTGCGGTGGGTTGGGGCTGCTGATACATCGCCCATGCGGTTAGCCTTAACCCTTATTACCCTCGATTATTGCTTTAAGGGATATCACTGTGATCGGTAAAATTCGTTCTTCTTATCGCCTGCTTTCCACCATTTTTGTGCTGTTTGTTGGTTTGTCTTCACAGCAGGCTTTAGCACATGCTCATTTGAAAGTTGAAACACCGGCAGCAGATGCCAGCGTGAGTCCGGCACCGAAAGTGCTGACGCTGAACTTCTCTGAAGGTATTGAGCCTAGTTTTAGCGGCATTAAAATCACCGGTCCGAACAACACTGAAGTGAAAACCGGTAAATTGCAGCTCGACGCGAACAACAATACCCAGGTTAACCTGCCTATCGAAGGTGAGCTGGCTGCCGGTAAATACAACGTTAATTGGCACGTAGTCTCGGTCGACGGTCATAAAACCAAAGGCCAGTACAGCTTCACCGTAAACTGATCCATGAGTCTGGCGACCCTGTTTGTCCTGTGTCGCTTTGTGCACTTTGCGGCGGTGATGCTGATGTTTGGCACCAGCCTATTCACCGCCTTATTGTCGCCGCAGCGCCTTTCCCCGTATCTCACCCGTGATGTGCGTCCTTTGTTGGTCTCTTGCACCTGGCTTGCCGGGCTTTCCGCCGTGGCATTATTGGCTATTCAAGCCGGGCAGATGGGGGACGGTTGGGCCGATACCTGGCGCCTGGAGGTTTGGTGGGCGGTGCTGGGTACGACCTTCGGCGAAGTCTGGCGTTGGCACCTGGGCATTTCATTACTGGCACTGCTGAGCCTGTGGCTGGCAGAACCACGTCGTACACAACTCTTGGCACTGCTTTCTACATTATTACTGGTTAGCATGGCGTTTATCGGCCATGCGGCAATGCATGAGGGAATACTCGGTGTCCTGCACCGTTTTAACCACGCATTGCACCTGTTGGCCGCCGGTTACTGGTTTGGCAGCCTGCTGCCGTTGTTGGTCTGCCTGCGTTATCTGGCCCAACCGCAGAGCCGCAGCGATGCTATCACCACGCTAATTCGTTTTTCACGCTGGGGCCACCTGGCGGTAGCGCTAGTGGTGTTAACCGGTGTGATTAACAGTTTGATTATTCTCGGCAGTTGGCCGTTGAACGTGGACTCCCCATACCAACGCCTGCTGTTGTTCAAAACCGCATTAGTGGCGCTGATGGTGATGGTCGCACTGGCTAACCGCTATGCCATCGTCCCAGCGATGAGCAGCATGCCACGGCTGGCACAGCGTGGGCTGGTACTCGCCTGTTGGACTGAGGTGGGTTTGGGGGCGGGCGTACTGCTGCTGGTGAGTTTATTTGCAACTTATGCGCCGGTGTAACATTCCGGCTTGCCGGATGCCCCCCAACTGCGGGAAAATTGAATCAAATAGCAACCTTAAGGCCATAACATGAAATCGGTATTACTTGGCATGACGCTGCTGGCAACCGCGACCGGTGCGCTGGCGGCAGACCAACTGGTTAACATCACCAAACTGGAATACGGTAAGCAGTGGGCGTTCACCAAAGAAGAAGTGACGCTTCAATGCCGCAGTGGCGGCGCACTGTTCGTACTCAACAACAGCACACTGATGCAGTATCCGCTCAATGCTGCCGCAGAGGCGCAGGTGAAAGCAGGGCAGCAGCGTGCCCAGCCGCTGGATGTCATCCTGCTGGATGACGCCGCCAACCCTGGTAAGAAAATGAGTGTTGAGCCGTACCGTGAACGTGCCGAGAAGCTCTGCGCTAACTAATCGCTTATCCCACAATGGCTTAGTTTGAGACAACTCTGTGGTGAAAAATTGTGCGGAATTAATTTCTTCATGAAACTATCACCGAGCCTGTGCTGGCTGGCAAAAATAGCGCGGTAAGCTACTCTTAAAGTGCACGGCTGAACAAGCTTTGCACAAAATGCCAACTTTTAGCGCACGGCTCTCTCCCAAGAGCCATTTCCCTAGACCGAATATAGGAATCGTATTCGGTCTTTTTTTGTGTGCTTGATTTATAAGGTAAAATTACACCCACCCACGAAAATACACGAAATTTCCACGAAATCCTATATCCGGTCTTTTAGACAAGTACGTATTCCTTTCCCCTGGGATCGAGATATTTCTTCGTCATGAGAGCTGATTTGTGGCCCAATAGGCGCTGCGCAAACTCTTCTCCTTTTTCCATGCTATATAGCCATGACGCGAGACTGCGAATCTCGTGAAATGTTGGTGGATTGTCACCAAGATCCAGCGTTGAGGCATTCCTGGCTTTCACAAACGCTTTGGTTAAAGCGTCAGGGTGTAACGATGTATCACCGTTCTTAGAACGCCGCGTGGTATTGATGATGTAGTTTGAAGAATGCGAGGCTCGGCTGCGTTCTATTACATTCCCCAAGCGAAGATTTGCCGCTTCAAGACGAAGGCTTAAAGGGATGGCAATGCGCATACCTGTTTTACCCTGCTCGACATGCAGTCGATCGTCGATGATGTCAGTAAAACGCATGAGAACAACATCCTCTCGCCTTTGGCCGGTGATAAGGGCTATATCCATAGCAAATCCCACCCATTGAGGGTGCTCGCTCGCTGCTAAATATATTTTTGTGTATTCATCATAATTTAGGCGTTCTCGTTTAACTTTAATACGAGGGGCTCGAGTTGCTTCCACTGGGTTCGTTTTTATTCTACCCTCCACGATTGCCTCCCTGAATATATCCGACAAAACTGAACGCATTGCTGTTGACATTGAATTTTTCCCTTGTGCGTTAAATGACTCCAAATACTCAGCTATCTGGCGAGTGTCTATTTCTGGCAACAAAAAGTTTCCCATTAGTGACCTGATCATTTTTAACTGGTTAGTTCGAGTTTTTATAGTGTTTGGTTTTAACTCTCTCCGGATAAGTATTACCTCGTACCTATCTAGCCACGCATTAAGTGTTAAAACGTCTTTACGGCTTTTAAGGCGATCTATGAGTGCATTGGGCAGATAGTTTTGCTCAAGGTAGTTGTTCGCTTCGATTGCTTGCGCAATGGCGTCCTTTCTTGCGATCTGCCCCAAGGGAAGCTCTCGCTGCGTGATAGGGTGGCGCCAGTAGAACGATTTATACTTCTTACGATAAGTGAGATTCTTAGGTAAGTTAGCGTCGTACTTTTCTGGTCTTTTCGCCATTGATTATTATCTCTATCAGCGGTGGAACTTCTATTGCTCCGGTTTTCTGCAATGCTCTGGCAAGATTAAATGACTTTGGTTGTATATAAATCGCGTTCGGTTTCACCCTGTATTCTCGCCCATGCTTTTCCGGTGCTGGGTAAATGTTCCCACTACGAGCCCAGCGGCGTAATGTTTTTATTGATGGTTGTTTACTCTCATAGGTTTTTTCACTCCATTCTTCTAGGGTGAGTAACGTTGTCATTATATTCTCCTCAAAAGAGAAGGGCGTAACACTGTTACGCCCTTATTATGGTTTATTTAATGTGATTAGGAAGGGGCTATGGTCGAACGTGTGTGGGCTACACTTTGCCTACTATCGCAGTGAGGTTTTTGTATGTGTGGTCGATTTGCCCAAGCACAAACGAGGGCTGACTATCTCGATTATTTGGCTTCAGAGCTCGAGTATGCAGATGCTCTGGATACTGTGTCTATTGGCCGCTATAACGTAGCACCCGGCACCCGGTTTCAAAGTCTATGGGCAACATTAGGAACGACAGCGCAGATCTCTTGAAGTCAATCGATTACTCGCGTTGTGTATGTAGGGGATAGCAATTCACGCTTCATCGACCATGCTTGTTGATTATACTATTTATTAGCAGTTCGCTTGTGGTACGGCGGTTCTTGGTGTCATGCTATGAGCCTACAGCATGCACTTAGAGCGATCCGTAGGGTAAGTAAGTGGAGGCAAGTTAATGCTCTGCTGCATTTGACTAGCGTTATCAAAAAGGAGTTTCATTTGACGTTCAGTTTTCAAATTCCTGGTTCAGATATGCAGATGCCCATAGCAATTGATCCAGGCTCGTCTATTGTCTTCGTAGGGGCGAATGGTTCCGGAAAAACGCGCTTGGCTGTCTTTATCGAAGATGCAGCAGGCCTGGACGCTCACCGTATTTCGGCTCACCGGGCCCTCAATCTAAATCCGGATGTACCGAAAATCCGTGGTGCCGTGGCACTCAGAAAACTCAGAATCGGATGGGATCATGAGGGTGCAACAATTCAACACCGAGCGAGTAGTCGATGGCCTAACTCAAAACCAGCGGTGGGCATGCTGAACGACTTCGACAGTTTGATCCAGGTACTTTTCGCAGATCAGTCTGTCAAAACACTAGATACGCACAATACGTGCAGGTCAGGCACACTCACGGAAGTGATCCCGACGAAGCTTGAAATTCTTGCGGACATTTGGCAGCGCTTACTTCCTCACAGGCAATTAGTTATTACAGGTGATGATATTAAGGTATCTGCTATCGAAAGTTCTGGAACCTATCCCGCTTCAGACATGAGTGATGGTGAGCGTGCAATCTTTTATCTCATCGCACAAGCCTTAGTTGCTGCTGATAATTCTCTTCTTATCATCGATGAGCCGGAACTGCACGTTCACCCATCTATAATTTCTAGTTTGTGGGATGAAATCGAGGCATCGCGAAAGGATTGCGCATTTATATTCATCACTCATGACTTGCACTTCGCCACAGCCCGGTCAGCCCAAAAATACGTAATTAAGTCGTATGCCCCGACGCCATCATGGATAATAGAAGGCGTGCCAGAGGACACAGGCTTCAGCGAAGAAGTCACAACACTAATCCTCGGCAGCCGCCGCCCAATTTTATTCGTGGAGGGGACTGGAACAAGTCTAGATTTAGCGATTTATCGGTGCTGCTATCCAGACTGGACTGTAATTCCAAGGGGGTCATGTGAGCACGTCTTACACGCAGTAGTTACTATGCGTGCGAACGCACAACTCACTCGTGTAACCTGTGCGGGAATTGTTGACGCCGATGACTACACGATGAACGAGATCCAGCATCTGAATAGTTTAGGTGTCTTTCCATTGCCGGTATCTGAGATTGAAAATCTTATTCTCCTGCCAGAAGTCAGCCGTGCTATTGCTCAGACTGAAGGCTACGCAGGTGCTGAGCTCGAACATAAATTGTCGAATCTACAGAGCGCAATATTTAACAGTTTGAGTTCTCAAACGGCCCTTGATGATGTGGTTGCTAGGTATTGTCGCCGACGAATAGATAGGGTGTTGAAAAAGGTCGATCTTTCCGATTCCAAAACCATAAACGAAATAATTTCAGAGTACGAGACCCAAACCTCTGCTTTGGACATCAACGGTATTGCAGCAGTCGCGAATCAAAAGATCCTAGATGCTTTGGAGAATAGGGATTTGCCTACCTTATTAACCATTTATGACAACAAAGGGTTACTTGCCCTTGCAGCTCAGCACTTGAAGCAGACAAGATTGGCTGCCTTTGAGGCATGGCTTACTCGGATGCTTCGAGATGAGGCAAGTGCTCGCGACTTGTGTGCAACACTCAGAAGATTTCTACCGCCCGTACAGGCTAGTTAATTAAACACTCACGTCATCACACCTTTTTAAATGCGGTCGCAGTCTACTGCTGCCGCCCCCTCATCTCCAACTTACAGTGCCGATCACTCAGATCGTTATTTGACAGAGCAACCACGGGCGGTCTCGTAGGCCAGGGGGCAACAGTGTTTCACAACTCGCATAGAAGCTGTTTACATCGGCCAGGGCATACATTATTTCAGCCTCGTGAACGTTGAAATGACTACCCCAACGATATCCAGATCTTCGCCGCCGTCAGGAAGGGGAATAGGGCTGAATTTCGGGTTCATGGGCTCAAGCTGAGCGACCGGATGCAGGCATAAGCGCTTAACGGTGAATTCACCCGCGATGCTGGCGATCACGATGTCACCGTGACATGCGCTAACGCTCCGAACGACAACAAGCATAGAGCCGTCAGTGATCCCGGCTTCGATCATGCTTTCTCCTGACGCGATCAAAAAGTAGGTCGCCGATGGGTGACTTATGCAGTACTCGTTGAGGTCGATCCGCGCGTGCACGCAGTCTTGAGCAGGGCTGGGGAAGCCTGCTGGGACTTTGTCGGAGTAGAACGGAGTGAGTTGTTTCTCGGGTGTTGGTGTTGGAACAAAGTGTTTTATGGTGCATTTCTCTATGCTGTTTTTATATACAGTATAATCACGTTTTAGACGTTGCAACCATAAAGAAAGGGAGGGATAGAACGATCTAAAGCTATCCCTTTGTTGAGCAAGATAATCCTCTCGGAAAAGATTTAGTATGCAAAGGAGGTCATCGATATGATGCTTCCAATAATTTCATCGATTAATATTTTTGAGTATTCTATGGAGCAAGTAACAAGCCGATAACAAATTTTCCTCCTGACCCTGAATGTTGTATGTCCATTTTCTCCCGTGAAAAAGGTTATGCCTGAGCCTAATTATTATTCTGAAGACACATTCTGCTACTTCATGCTCATTAGGATTCTGTTTTTGTATTGTTTGCTCAATGAAAACACGTGATTTCTTATCGTGATGACAAAGATCATCTAGGTTGTATTTGTGGGAGGCGCCTACGGTATACCTATTCGTAAAATAATTGTATACTTTTCGTATTTCTTGCTCAAGATTTGCCCCCCTTACAAAACGTTTAGCATAAATACCAGCTAACCCAGTTCTAGCATTTTCACGCATTAAGCGATGTTCTGCCATAGAAAAAAGCAGAGTAAAATTAAAAATTGCATCTAACAACTCCTCACTAAGAGGAGCTCCACCTCTTGCGATTGAGTTTATATATTCGTATCTTTTCATGTTAAGTTGTTTATCCCTTCCTAATAGATATAACATATCTGTTTTATTAATGATGCTGGAATTGTTACTTTTTATTGGATAGATAATATCTAATGCTATATCTATGCCGGTTATATATTATGATGAGATTCACTATTGGTATGGAATTATGTTTTATCATCAAGGGTGGCTTTGAATTCATTCATTGTCATAGGTTTTGATTGTGATACGTTAATAATATTACTTACCTTTGAAAGTGGTCCGTTTTTTTTGTTGTCTTCCGTTAGTATGAACTGCTTCCCATTGGCTCTTGATGCTATGAATAAATCTGCCTCGTTGCCATAGTAAACTCCTCTTTTACTGTTTTTTATCAATTTTTTGTTTTCCTCTAGGAATTCACTTTCATGAATGGATGAAAATCCGCCCTCACCAAAACCCGCAACTCTTTGTTCATCATCGGGGATATCAGGATCATGGAAGCCAAAATATGCAATTGGTTTTTCCAAAAATCCTATTTGATGTATGTAATAGGAATATAATGACTCCTTTTCGTTTTTTTTAGATAATTCAAGCATTTCCCTATGTATTTCTAATGTCACTATAAATTTAAATTCGGAAAGGTATTCCGAGTTTAAATCTATTTGGCTTGAAAATAAAAAATTCCATGCATTTGAGTCGATTATAATTACAGCGCGATAATCATGGTCGTTAGGATGAGGGCTTGTATTATACATGTGTTATCCTTTAGATGACGTATGTATCACATAGACTATATCAACATATACGACAGTTTCCATAATTAAATCCATACAAAAGTAGCATTAAATTGCCAATCAAACTAACTATTCAGATCTTCATCATTCTTGAACAGTGAAAATGTGGCTGCTTGTTATTTAATGCCGGCCGAAACAAATGATCTGATTGCTCTCTAGGACTTCAACATAAGAACCATAGGATCGACAGGCTGACAGGTATAATCCGCCGCGGGAAGCTTCTGGTCTTCGATATCAAGATGACAGTTCACCTCGTCTGGGTACACCACACCTTCAAAGCGGTAGCACTCAGGCTGCCCGTTCAGGCAGAGCAGGAAAAAAAGTCCGTACATAGGGATCCTTAGGCGCGCTGATATGCGGCGAGAGGGTAGTTAGTAAAGGAAATACGGGTTTATTCTTGAGATAAGTTCGTTTGCCAGGAGTGAAAATGGCAGTGATTTTATTGCGCCCGGCATATTGGCTTCGGCCACATGCTGCCAAACTTCCCGGCAAGCCCTGCTTGACCTCCATAAGAGTTAAACTTCGCGGGAAAGGCGGCTCAGGATCTCTTGCTTCGACGGGATCCGGATCTGGTGGGCAAGCATCCACGCTTTGCGCTGTGTCTGCGTTTTGTGCTCCAGCATTTTGCGGATGTCAGGTACAGGGATACCGGTATCGCCGGATATCGTGTGCACGTTGTGTCCTGCGCGGTGGAACTGGTAAACGGCCAGCATTACCGTTGATGAGTAGCGTTGGCGCACACCGATGTTCACCGAATCGAGTTTGCGTTTGGCCGGCGGCAGACCGTTACCCTGATATATGGGCTTGGGCTCATGTTGGTATGGCATGCCGCTGCGGATCGCGGAGCGGGCGCGCATTCGCCAGATGATCACCGCGATATAGCAGCACTTATCGTCTTCGGGCTTGTAAATTTTGCCGTAGTTCAGCTCTTCATCCATCTCAGGCCGCCTTCTGCTTTTCTTCGGATTCCCACTCTTTCACCGTTTTCATGCAGGCGGCGTGCACCTGGCGCGCGGTAGCAATACCGAAGCCTTTAACGGTTTCCGATAGTTCTTCCGGGGTGAGGCTGACGACGGCATAAAGTGAATTGAGGCCGGAGGCATTCAGCAGATCCAGCCATTGGGGTTTTAGCTGCGGTAGAGAACTGAGCGGGATACCTTCAGCCCAGTCGGTACGCAGGACAAGGTGAGGGTGGCTGCGCTCGAGTCGCTCGCTGATACGGTTGCAAATCGCTGAGCCAAGTTCTTCCGGCCAAGCCTGCTTGAAAACGTCCAATGTTGGGTAACGCGGCCGGCACCATTCAGTTACTGAGGCGATGACGCAGATCCCGGTGTTGGTTCTGACCTCAATGTGCCAATCGATGTCCTGCAGGATCTGCAACTGCACATCGCGGTCATCTGATATAAGAGCGATGATTATTGGGCTGTTTTCGGGTGTTCCAGTTGTCACGATGCCATCGACGGACGTATACCTTACGACTGGCGTCCAGGTGAACTAAATGAGTTTTTATTCTATGGGTTGCATCGGACAATAGGCATATGGCTAGGCCGGAATTTATTTATAATATAATAATTAATGTTGTTCATTATTATCAATGCAATCAATTGAGGGGGTTTATACACGGAATGATAAGTAGTACCTGGATTCTCAATTGAAACTGAAGTCACTAAAAGGTAATTTATCCTAAAAACACGCAAAGGATAGAGTGTTGGTATGGATAGTGAGCAGCAGTTTTTCTGGGTTAATCACAAAAAAACTGAAAAGGTAGAAATTAGTGAAGGATTCATTTGGGCCCCGAAAACGAAGGTTAATGGTCATAAAAACCAAACTTACTTAAACCTCACTGAGGTTAAACCTGGTGATCTTATATTCTCGTATGCGAACCTTAAATTAGGGGCCGTGGGTAAAGCATTGTCTTCTGCATATGACTTTGAGAAATCTGATGAGTTCAGAGATTCAGATGGCGTTTGGCTAAGAGACGGCTGGCGGATTGATATTCAATTTGAAAGACTGCAAGTACCGATCAGGCCAAAGCAATTTATTGAACAAATTCAACCTCTTTTACCGCATAAGCATTCTCCATTGCAAAAAGATGGTAATGGTAACGAAAGTTGCTATTTGGCTAAGTTAGATAATGAACTAGGTGAATTATTACTGGGGCTCTGTGACAGGAAAGATTTGATTTCAATTGACGACTTTACTGAGTTTGAGGAGATTGAGAAAGATATCCTTGAAATACTGAGTACAAAAGAATTACCAGAAACAATGAAAGAAGCACTTGTGAAAGCGCGTATAGGGCAAGGTTTTTTTAGGCAGGAAGTCTTAAAGCTTTATCCGGCATGCCCTGTTACCGGTGTTTCAATGCCACAATTGCTAATAGCAAGTCATATAAAACCCTGGAGAGAATGTAATAACAAAGAAAGGTTGGATCCCAATAATGGAATTATGTTGGCTCCTCATGTTGATGCTTTATTTGATAAGGGATATATAAGCTTCACAAATGATGGGATTTTAATGGTAAAGGCTGACCGAGAAGTGGTTAATGCTATGTCAATACTTGGGCTTACTGGTGTGGATAAAGTAACGGTTTCAAAATGTTCGCATGATTATTTAGATTGGCATAGAGCACACTATAAATTTTGAGGTCTATATGGGAATGGATAAGTTTGCAATTTTATTCGGTTCTGTCTCTAGAGAGACTCATAACTCTAACAGTGATATCGACATATTACTTTTGAATATAGATGAAAACCAAGCTTCACAATATATTGATTTTTCAGCACTTCCGGATCTGGTTGTAAATTATGTTTGCTATAATACAATCACGTTCAATAAATATTATTTAAATGGGAGTCTTTTCCTATTCCATGTATTTAACGAAGGAAAGCTAATGTATGGGGATGAAAATGAATGGGCGAGGGTGAGTAAAGGGTTTAAGGTTAAAAGAGAATTTGATTCAGAGATAGGCAGAGTTAGGCTTGATGCTTCTGTATATAGCGATATCAATTTGTTCTCCAATTATTACATGTCGGCAATGGCGAATTTTTACCCGATAATTAAAAATTTCTGTATATTTAAATTGGCCAGTGATTCTATTTATGAGTTTGATAAAAATACATCACTTAAGATGGTGTGTAGGAATGCTAAGGAATACAAAAGATTAAGTGTGTTGAGAGGGTGTTATGACGTTTTTTATAGAGGCCTTTCCATAGATAATATCAGAGTGGATCCGGCTTCGAGTATTGCCGGGGATATATTAACCGAGGCGTTTGAGTTTGTGAGGGACTATGATTAATAATTCTATGTGCAGTGCTTTATCCGTGTTATATCATGAGCTGGATGAAAGTGATGAACCATTGAAGCACGCAAACGAAATGAAAAAAAGGTTTAAATGTATACTGGATGTATTAATTGAAAGTATTGCTAAGGAGTTTTTAAATGATCGGTTTACCAACTTTGATGAACTACGTATTAGAATGAGTGAGGTAAAAACATTTGATGGTAATCATGATATTTTTAAAGGATTAAGAAAGGTTCTGAGGAGTTATCATATTATTTCGAGGTTGGGATATACTGTTGATGATGATGAGTTATTGCATTTTTATAATAAAGAAGTTTCCAGTCTTGTAATTTCGATTCTTTCTTTGCAGTGTAATCAAGAAAAACATAAAGTCCTTAAGAACTATCTGCTCTCAAGGAGTGATCATGACAAATGAAAATAAAGAAAGAAAAGATGTACTATTGAAGGCATGGGAGTTAACACAAAGTATTGCAAAAAATAACTCAGAGTCAGCCTGGAAAGTAAGGATGTGGGGTATTGCAATCTGGTCCGCTCTAGTATCTTATGCATACCAAAAAAACGAACCAGTGATTGTTTTAATTGCTATATTTGTTCTTGCCCCTACTTTAATAATAGAATTACTTATAAGGGTGATTGAGTACAAAATGATAAGAAGGTCTCATGAAATTGAGAATTCAATTAATTGCATTCTATTAGAGGACGATTTTGTCCCTCCTGAAAATGGAATTAGAATTGACATTTCGGAAACTAAATTAAGTGATTTGGTTAAATTGATTTCTATTAATAGATTGTTGATTTGGAGTCCTTACTTGGTGCTGTTTTCATTTGGATTACTGATCTTGGTTAGTATGTTGTTTTAATTTAAATTTTAGTGTTGAGATATTATTGCCTTTTATAAAAAAATGGGTAGATGGGTAGATGGGTAGATGGGTAGATGGGTAGATGGGTAGATGGGATAATGAAAGGAGTGATTTGTCGGAATCTTGTTTCCAAAGTTGAATCATTAAAATAAAAGAGGAGTAAGTGATAAGATGGGATGTTAATTATGGGTGTCTGATGTGACAGGGAAGCGAAGAAATGGTACTGATTTCGAGTCATTGAAAAGTATCTTTATAGACTCAGTTACAGCAAAGGCGATTTGTGAACCTCTACATGCTTGCAGGTTAACAGATCATGCAGATGATGTCAGAAGAGCTCTTATTGAATTGGACTTTGATAGTGCCGGCGTGATAGATGTTAATGAAAGGAGCATTGGGTACATAAATAGAGATGAGCTAAAAGATGGGTTAATATCTGAAAAAACCAAAGAAATAAATGTTGGTTTATTAATTTCTGACTCAACTCCAATAGCTGACATAGTTCACGAACTTAAGGAAAGAAAAACACTGTTCGTAAATTACGGAAGTAACATATCATATATTATAACTAGAGCGGATCTAAACAAACCACCTGTTAGGATATTCATTTTTGGGATGATATCTCTGCTTGAGATGCATTTGAACTTTTGGGTTGCGCATTTCTGTCCCGAAGAGCGTTGGGTTAATTCTATACCACAAAAACGTATTGATTCTGCACGTCAGAACCTACAATATGCCCAGGGGAAAAGTGAAAACACCGAGTTAACACTTGTTAATTACTTACAGTTCTGCGATAAAAAATCTCTGCTCAAAGATTCTCCTGAATTTCTTAGCAAACTTGATGTTAATAAAAACAATTAGAAGGTTATTTACACTGGGCTGAGGGTATCAGAAATGATATAGCGCATAGCCAAAACTCTATATTTACAAATGTTGGGATAGAGAGGCTAAGTGATGTGATTGTTTTTATAGAGAAATTTTTGAATCGTTCGGAAAGATATTTATCTTATTTGAAAAATATTAATGCGACTTAGTAATACATGTGATTAGAGTATTTATAAAAATATATAGTAAAAAGGCCCAGTACGAACTGGGCTTTACGTTTATTTTCTATTGCCTGCAGGTGGTGGCGGTGGCGGAACTGGTTTTGAATAGTTTGTTGGTGGTGGCGGATTTTTGCCATCATATGCCAATCCACTATTAATTGGTTTTGCTTTGTCGGACATATTTACCTCCAAGCTAAAGTATCATCATTTTTTGTCTTTTGATGGGGGCGGCGGTGGCGGAGTTGGTTTCTTTACCTTAATAGGTGGGGGAGGATTTCTGCCTTCAGCACCAATAATTTGTTTTAAAAACGGATCTGTCTTATTAGACATAATTGACCTCATAAATTATAAAAATATCCAGACTCAGATTTTCTTCGGTGAAGATGGAGGAGGTGGTGGTGGGGCTGGACGTGTTTGGTTGGATGTAGGAGGTGGATTCACTCCATCGTTTAATGGCACCGTCTGACTTGGGTTGTGGCTTGATATTGATTTATTGGACATAACGACCTCTTTATTTTTTATCTTTCGGCGACGGAGGCGGTGGGACCGGTTTTGACTGATTTAATGGTGGCGGTGGATTTCGACCGTTAGTTTGCCAGTCTGGTCTTGATTTGTTATCAGACATATTATCTCCTCGGTAAACAGTGTTTAGTTACCTTGTTTTTTTGGCGGCGGTGGCGGTGGTGCAGGCCGTGCTTGGTTAGATGGAGGCGGCGGGTTTATTCCAAAATTGTCGCTTTTGACGTTATTTGGAACAACAAAAGTACGTTTTTCATCAGTCATTGTGTCACCTTTATTATTTTTTAGCCGGAGGGGGTGGTGGTGGTGCCGGCCTAACTTTTGATGGGGGCGGTGACGGGTTTCGACCACCATTTGGTAATCCATCCCTTGAGGGGGTAATGAGTATTGGTTTTGAAGTGATATTCGGCATTTCTACTCCTCAATAGGTTTTTTGGGTGGTGGTGGTGCAGGTGGAGGCGGTGGCCGACGCTGCTGTGGAGGTAACGGATTTTTACCCTTATCAATTTGTTGATACGGTGGTGGTGTCGGTGCTTTCCTCGACATAATCTACTCCTGGAGTGTCTTGTAGGAACTCAACCCATTTAATATCAGAAACATTAAATATCATCAATTTGACTGTTGGCATATCCTGATAGCCATCAGGCAGCACCCAGCTTGGATTCATTAAAACGAGGTGCCCCTTGGTTGGATCAGATGGCCATTCGGTCGGCCAGCCAAAGATTCTTCTCTCATCGTTCAAGTGTATAATTACAAAAGACTCATTACAGTTGAATGTGCCAAACCACTCGCAATGATAGGAAGTCTCTTTTGTGATTTTCAGCGTCCTAAGTATGCTGTGAAGTCGATCATTGTTTGCAAATGTGCTAAATGTGAAACCGAAAATTACAGCAACAGCGTATGACCAAACGAGATGGACGTTATTACTCCAAGCGCCAAACGAATAGTATTTACCTAAGTAAATTAAAGTGAATTTTAATGCAGCCACTCCACCTTGAATAAATACAGTGAATATTAGAGCTTGGATAATTCGTTCAAATTGGGCTTGTTTCGGATACGAAGTAAAAGCATGGAAGATCCAAGCCGTAACAAACCCCGGAAGTAAATATTTTAGGATGTTGAATATTTCACTGCTAATTGATTCCATTTGACAATCCTTGAGTCATAGCGGTCGCAGGAAGTCTTTTGTTTCATTTATGGCAATGCATGCAGTACGTGTTGTGTTTGATGCAATGAACTATACAATCGACTATGCACCATAATATCAGGACTGACCAATATGACCAACGCAATAGAACAACTCATAAAAATGCACGATCCGCGCTGTGTAAGCTCAGAGTCAATGAATGTAGGCCGTGGACGCGCTTCCCTGACCAGGGAGCAGATCCTCGGGGCATTCGCCGCCGCACAGCATCAGCATTCAGTTGGTCTTGACCTGCTGATGTCGAAGTACCGTAACGACATTAAGGCCGAGCAGCGGCTGCGCTCAGCGATAAATGAATAGGTGCATCAGCGCCCGCATCCTGAGCGCGCGGTGGCAGCATGTCAGTTAGCACTTAGTATTGTGCTTGAGCGAAACCTGCCGGCGCAGGTGGCGCACCTCGCATCATTATTCCGCAGATATGGCCCGCGAACGGCGCAAACTCGGAAGAATATTGGGGCGCTGCAATCTGAGATTAAGGTTTTGGAGAAGCAGCGTAGCCAGGCGCAAATTGGTGATATCGAATACCACGAGGCAGGTTTCGAAATTACCGACATAACCAAACGGATTGAGCATGAGTGAGCCACGTTGCGGGCAACTGCGCGCTCAATCCGTAGCGTGCTGCGTCGTAAAGGGTATACCGACAGCCAGATCAAAGAGTTCGAGTCGTCCATTGTGAAAAGTGGCAAGGATGTCATGGATAAATTGGGGGCCGGGCTTGAGAAGTATCGGCACCTCAGTGAGGCGGCGGAGAACGCCAACCGTCTGGCTACGTATGAGGCGGCAATTAAATCAGGTAAGGGTAAGGCGCAGGCAGCGTTTGAATCCCGTGATCTGATGGACTTCAGCATGATGGGTGCCAGCAAGATCATGATTAACCTCAGTGACATGTTGCCGTTCTTTAACGCCCGTATGCAGGGGTGGAGTAAGTTGGGTAGGGCGATTAAAGAGGATCCGAAATCGGTTCTAAAACGCGGTGGCATGATTACCGCCGCGTCTCTGGCACTGCTGGCGCTTAATTGGGACGACAAACGCTATGAGGAATTGCCAGACTGGGATAAAGACACCTATTGGCATGCCTGGCTGCCCGGCGGTATTCACATCCGTCTGCCGAAACCGTTCGAGATTGGCCTAATGTTTGGCACACTGCCTGAGCGTTTTGTTCGCACCATGGGGGGCCAAGATTCAGCTGGTAAATTCGGCAAGCTGGTGGCCCACAACTTCATGGAGACAATTGCCTTCAACCCAATCCAGCAGGTAGCAATGCCGATCGCCGAGGCGTATGTGAATTACGACTTCTTCAAAGGTGGGCCGATTGAGAATATGGCTGACAGCAACCTCATCGCGGGTGCCAGATATAACGACCAAACCAGCCTGCTGATGCGTGAAATCGGTGAAGCCACAAACCTATCCCCGAAGATGTTGGATCACATCATTCAGGGATATACCGGTAGCCTCGGTGCGTATGTCATGGGGGCGACCAATATCATGATGCGTGGGATGCAGGATAATGATGAAACCGCGTCTATGCGACTGGACGAAATGCCGGTGATTAAATCACTGTTGCGTGGCTATGGTGACGACCCGGCGAAGTCTACTCAGTTCAGTGAGGACTTCTACCGGATGATGACGCAGGTAAATCAGATCAACAGCACCATTAATTCTTACCGGAAGCAGGGGCGAATTGAAGATGCTCAAGAGCTGCAGGCGGAAAACAGGGATAAGTTGTCACAACGGAAGGGGTTAACGGCGACGCAGACAGAGCTCCGCCAGTTGAATAACCGGATAGAGCTGGTACGTATTGATCGCATTTTGACGGCAGGGCAGAAGAGGGAAAGAATTGACCGCTTTATGGCCCAGCGTAATAAGCTGGTGCAGCAGGCGGTCGAGAGGGTGAATCCGTATTTTAATAAGTGATTTTTAGTTACATTAACTCATACTTTATCTAACATGATTGTTGAGCTGAGCAAGACAAATTTAGACAGTCGGTAATGAAAATAAAAATAGTTTAGCTGTGTTTGGGCGTCTTAATTTTCTGGTTCAGGTCACTATAACAAGTAAGATCTAACTCAAGCAGTTCTTGATTGATAGGAGTGATCGGTGCAGGAAATTGATATTTTTGATATTTTTCATTGCTTCTATAGATATTTTTATACATAAAGTGGTTTTGCTACTATCAACTAATAATTTGTCTTTTGATATTGCAACTACTTGTGAGTTAACCTTTAATGGAATTGGCGATACAAGGCTGTAAGTCATGTATGGAAACATTTCCCAGGGTGATCTATAAAATATTCCTACAGCATGAGTAGGGGTGATTTTATATGGCATTTCAATTCTGTATGCCCATCTCCGATACTGACCCATATTAAATTCAGCGATAATGGGGGATATGTGCGAAGGGAAAATGTTGAGTTTAAAATCTTCGTAGGCTCCAACTATAAAAAAATTCGACATTAATACTCCCTTCCCTCTATTCCATACTTTGGATTATATTGAACAACTCTATCCTTCAGTAAGCTATTTAGTTCTTTTAACACAGGATTTGATAAATATGTATTGGGTATGAACATTTTATTTATATGTTTTTCTGTAAATAAATAACCATTATTTAGACAAAATTCAAAAAGCCAGGCATGGGGGTTTTTTTCGTGATACATGAAATCTACTACTGTAGTGGAAAAATATTTTTCAAGGACAGGTTTTAAAGTGATGCAAGCTTTATGGCAATTTAGTTTTTCTAGAGAAGTAAAAGGTAACTTAAAAAGGTCCAGAGTCAGCGCGAGGAACTTATCGTAATCGCAATTTAGCATTTGCAGGAAAAGATCATTATCAGTATTTGGCTTTAGAAAACCAAATTTAATACTCCCTGTATCAACTGGGCTGCCCATTTTAAAATAATCACTATTATCAGTCAAGAACAACATATTAATATCTATAACTATTGACCCTCTGAGAAGAGGTGGGTTCTCAATTGGTGAGCCAATATTGAAATAGTCAACTTGTGAGCTGCCACCATTGACAGCACCAATGATATTTTCAACAATATGTAATTTATTCAATGTAATAACTTTGGAAAAAAATTTCATTTTTCTGAACTTTTTGTTTTTTGTATGTATAGTTGCCACTGTCCATTTGCTGAGTTCAGAATCTGTTGATATTTCTCTTGATATAAATCAACAGTCTCCAGTGTTATTTTTTTTGCCTTATCATCTTCCTCCTTCTTTTGATCCATGGTAATTATATGGCGTAGTTCGTAAAGAGCACAAACAGTTGAAATATTCATAGCCAATCTTTCTCGATACATACACTTGCTAAGTAACTGTCCGGCAATACTTGCCAAAGAGCTCGCTATAAGCGTGATTACAGTGATCCAGAAAATAGACATTTCAGCATTAATTGCTATTAGTAGAGTAGTTAGGGCGCTAAGAAGTATCTGTGCTACAGAGTAGAATTGATTTCTTCTTTGGTTTTTTCCACGTTTTTGGTTGAATTCTTTAATGCGAGCTCCGATCTGTGATTCTAGCTCGGTTAAGCTCTTTAACTTGTACTCAGTACGCACAAAACACCATTTGAAAGTTGGGGGGGGGCTGATAAAGATACATATAATGTTATAATCATGTCAATGAAAATGACCTGCCTGCCGATTGTACCTCGCTCTTTACAGAAAGTCTGATTTAATCGTTTTTTGCTTATACATACCGATAGTTCAAGTCACGACAATATATAAAGCTATATTTAAATAAGCTATTTAATAGCATGATTAATAATGTCGATGATGAACTATGTTAAGATTTCCAGGGCTGTATTTTGACTAGTTAACATAAGCTTCATAATTTCCAATAGACACGTAAGGTAACCTCATTTTAGCGTTTGATGGGTAGCTGCGAAGATGAATAGAACAGTAAAAAACCAACGATCCCAAGGATGATGCTGGTATTACTGTCCAGATCCATGCGTCCCTTGCCTGCAAGCAAGTAGGCAGCGATGAGGAAGGGGATACAGAACGCCGGGTGCATCATCACCATGACGTCGGCAAGGATAAGGCATATAGTGAAGGCTGTTGAAGTCATTTTTGCTTCCGAATTATCCACGAATATAAACGAAACATCAGGTAAACGTATGATCTCTAAGGGCCAGCATGGGGCGTGTTAAGCTGTTTTTTTGAGGTGAAAATCATATATTTAATTGATTTTAAAGGGAATATTATATAATTTACGACTTTAGGAATCGTATTCGGTCTTTTTTTGTTTATCATTTTAAAACAGTAACTTACAAGTAAAACAACCACTTATCACGCCTCCTGTTCTACTGTATTACACCCTTTTTCTTCCTCTGTAGTCACTTTGTGGTCACTCCCTTGGCCGAATTTGGCTAGCGGGTTTAATGCCATGGTGTCTTACCAACGGTCCGTCGCGAAATGGGCGTAGCGCATCGTTACCCTGATACCCGAGAGGCAAGCAGTGCGTGAGGTAGGCAAGGGGAGTGAGGCCGCGCGTTGGATGCATTAAGCCCTACTGACCGAAATAGGGCTTGCCGTTCTGGCAGAAACTTTCTGTATTATTGAGGACTATCAGCGGGCAGACGCTCCGGCCTTAAAAGGATAGACGGCAAACAAGGCGGTCACCGCCTGCTGAATCTGGGCCTGGGTGGCAGGTTGTCCGTCGGAACTAAGCGTATTGCTGGCTGAACCGCGCCAAACCAGTTGTTTTTTCTTGCTGTCCACCAGATCAACCGTCAGCGTACCTTCGGTATAACTCCAGATGCTTTGATTATAACCCCCCCAGCCTGCATAACCTCTGCGGCCAACCGGCACGGGAGTATCGTTCACCTGCACTTTGTTTTCTTTCATTGTGCTGCTGTAGACCCATAAATCAGGGGTTGCGCTGGGTTGATAACCGCGCAGCTCCATCTGTTGTTTAAGCGCGCTTTGAATGTATTTGCCGGTCAAGGTTTGGTATTGCCCCGCGTTTTCGGTGGCAAAACCGTAGGTATGATATTGGGTGAAGTTAGCGCTGTGGTCGTAGTCACTGGTCACTTTAGGTTGGCTGGCACAGCCAGACAAGAAAGCCATCGAGCTCGCGATGAAAACATAAGAAAGTAAACGCATAGAAAACCCCTTTGGGATTATTGATTTCATAACGTTAGACGCAGAAGCTGCGGTTGGCAAATGGCGAACTGACGTCATTTTTGCTTCGGCACAAGGCAAAAAGAGAGCAGGTTCACTATTGCTAATTTGTTCCACTACAGTCAGTGGACATACACAACCTATTCGCAATTCGGAACACGCTGATGGCGTTGGTAGCAGTCGTTTTGTTATTATCGCCGCACCTAAAGACTTAATGGTGTAGTACATTGAAAATAAAAGCGTTGTTATTGGTTTCCCTGGCCGGTTTGGCTGGCTGCAGCCAGGAGGGAGCGACAGTGAACCAACCCGTGAAGAAAGACGGAGACCATACGGAAGTGTTGCTGGTTAACAGCGCGCTGGTCAATTGTACGGGCGTTGCCCCAATGAAGTGCATGCAAGTGCGTCATTCCGCACAAGAGCCGTGGGGCTTGTTCTATACCGGGATTGACGGTTTTACTTTTGAACCTGGCTACAACTATCGCCTAAAAGTGCAGGTGACGGAGGTGGAAAACCCGCCTGCTGATGCCTCTTCACTGCGTTATACACTGCTCGAACAGTTGGAAAAGAACAAAGCCTGATTGGTTTTGAACGGGCCAGGCGCGCAATTGCCTGGCCTTGAGGCCAACCCTTAATTCCTCGCGCTTATCCCCATTTTTCTGTCACAGGGGTAAGATTTTCACCGCTGCAACTGGTCTGTTCACTGTACTTGTTGCGATTCTGTCATGCGCCCAGCTTAAGTATATTGAGAAAATCAGGTATATTGTCCTTCGGTTTTTAGCTACCAAGAAAAAATTACTATGATTATCAAACCTAAAATTCGTGGTTTTATCTGCACTACCGCTCATCCGGCAGGTTGTGAAGCCAATGTCCGTGAGCAAATCGCCTACGTTAAATCACGTGGCGAACTGAAAAACGGGCCGAAAAAAGTGCTGGTGATCGGTGCTTCCACCGGTTACGGCTTGGCGTCACGTATCAATGCCGCATTCGGCAGCGGTGCGGCCACCATCGGCGTATTTTTTGAAAAGCCAGGCAGTGAAGGTAAAACCGGTTCTGCCGGTTGGTACAACTCTGCTGGTTTTGACAAGGCAGCTAAAGAAGAAGGCCTGTACGCGAAGAGCGTTAACGGCGATGCGTTCTCCAATGAATGCCGCCAAACGGTTATCGATCTGATCAAACAGGACCTGGGCCAGATTGATATGGTGGTTTACTCGCTGGCTTCGCCGGTGCGTAAAATGCCAGAAACCGGTGAAGTGGTGCGCTCTGCGCTGAAACCTATCGGCGAACCGTACAAATCTGTAGCACTGGATACCAACAAAGACGTGCTGGTTGAAGCCGTGGTTGAACCGGCCAACGAGCAAGAAATTGCTGATACCGTCAAAGTGATGGGCGGTCAGGACTGGCAGCTGTGGATGGACGCACTGGAAGACGCCGGCGTGCTGGCAGACAACGTGCAGGCAGTGGCTTACTCCTACATTGGTACTGACCTGACCTGGCCAATCTACTGGCACGGTACCTTGGGTAAAGCAAAAGAAGATCTGGATCGCGCAGCTCAGGCTATCGATCAGAAACTGAAAGCCAAAGGCGGCGCGGCTTATGTTGCCGTATTGAAGTCAGTGGTGACTCAGGCTTCTTCCGCTATCCCGGTAATGCCGCTGTATATCTCTATTGTGTTCAAAATCATGAAGGCACAAGGGATCCACGAAGGTTGCATCGAGCAGATCCAGCGCCTGTTCGCCACCAAGCTGTACAGTGGCACGGCACCGGATACCGATGAGCAGCACCGTCTACGTCTGGACGACTGGGAACTGCGCGACGACGTGCAGAACACCTGCCGTGAAATCTGGGCACAGATCAACGACAGCAACATCAATGAACTGACCGATTACCTGGGTTATAAGGCTGAGTTCCTGCGCCTGTTCGGTTTTGGTCTGCAAGGCGTTGATTACGACGCTGATCTGAGCGGTGAAGTTAAGTTTGATGTGGTTGAGTTAGTCTAAGCCTGTCGAGCATTGAGAAAAGGCCGGGAGATTTCCCGGCTTTTTTATTTGTAAACCTTGAGGGGTATTTGGCGGTGGATGAGTGTGATCTGTGGCGTTCGTGCGGCAGATTTCATCGGTTGTTCTGTTTATTTTCAGTTTTAACGCTTTCCCACAGTATTTATAATCAATGCGGATCGGCCTCGTTCCAGCACGGCTGAATTAGCGTTAATAAACTAAAAAAAGTGATTTTCTATTTACTGTCACTGACGGTTGCGTCTATTTTAAAGGAGAACATATGATATTACGCCAATGGATCCTTGGGCTATTAATCACCTTGAGCGGTTGCAGTGCTATTGAGCCTGGTATATCTCATACCGGTTGGGAGCAGCCTTCACCGGCGACACGGGAACAAAAGCAGCGCATCAGCGCCGGTGAGCCAGCCGGCACGGTATTAAACCAAGGGCAGCCGAGTATTGGTGGAACGATAGACTGGTCAGCATTATGGGATCGTTAAGCAGCTAAATATATTGTATCTACCGATTATGCTCCTCAGTATCTTCTATTTCATTAAGGTTTAGTGTTTATCGCGTAATCTGTTTTTTGACAGTGGGTTATTTAGTTATCAAGGGAATTCTCATGGATGAAATGAGAATACGCCTCCCCATAGGCATACATGGAGTTTAATATTTTGAAATTGCCTTCTGTGATGACGGCGGCATTAACGCTGCTGGCGTCTTCCTGTTGTTATTCGTTTGTCGACAGGCGCCCACCAGCTTTACCCTCAGGAGAAAGTGGCGTTACCGTTGATTATCGGCAGCGGCTAAATCGAGTGATGCGACATGTGTGGCATGTAGAGCAAATACGCATGGAACAGGCGCAGCTTGCCATTTTGCGCGCTCAGCGAAAAGCGTTGGAGGCTACCCGTCAGCAACGGGAGTGCGTAACGGCCTCGCTCGCAGAGCATCACGCGCTGGCAGATGTGTCGTCACCTGCACAACCCGATTAAATCTTAGGAATGCATCAATGAAACGGATTTTTCTTGCCTGCGTAGTGCAATGCTGTTCTTTCTCCGCACTGGCGTTGGTTGATTTGCAGTATCACGGCGAACAACCGTCGGATAATAAAATCTCTGAGAGTTATCAGCAAAAGCGCAGTGTGCTTAAGCACAAAATATGGAGTGCCGAGGCTGTGGCGCAGGCCAATGACGAGGCGATTGCGAAGGAACAAGCGCGAGCAATTGCGGAACATGCGAGCCGGCAGCAGCATAACACCCACTATGGTGAATACCGTTGTGGCAAAAACAAACAGCAGCATAGCAAACGTTGCTACCTGCCGGGCGGTGGGATGAGTTTCCCCGGTTTTAAAGGGTATCGCTAAAGCCTGCTGCGGGGGCTGTGCCAGTTGGTGCGGCCAACGGCCCATTACTCCCCGGCTTTTGCCGGGGATATTGCTAGCGGCAATACTCTTTCAACATGGCAATCGCGTCTGGCTTTAACTGGTAAAGATAAACCGGCCTGCCGGTGGTGCCATAGAGGATCCGGGTGCCCAGAATGCCGCTCTCCGCCAAATAAATCAGGTATTTTCGACAGGACACCCGCGAGATGCCGATGGCGTTAGCCAGGTTATCGGTAGAAAACTCCCCGTCGTGCTGCTGTTCAATCCATTCGCATACCGTACTCAGCGTGATGCTGGTTAATCCCTTCGGCAGTTTTTTGCTTTCGCCGCTGTTAGGCTGACGGCGCAACAAACTGTCGACATCCCCTTGTGAGAATTCGCGCTGTGCCAGGATCTGCGACTGCTGTTGGTAGTTGCTCAGCGCCTCTTTGAAACGACCAAACTGGAAGGGCTTAATCAGATAATCCACCACGCCGTAGTGCAAGGCGCGTTGTACGGTGTCCACGTCGCTGGCGGAGGAAATGATGATGACGTCGGTTTTCTCACCCAGTTCGCGCAGGCCGGGCAACAGGTCCAGTCCATTCTCTTGCTGCATATAAATATCTAACAGCACCAGATCGATACTGACATCGGGGGAGGCCAATAGCGCACGCGCTTGCGCTAGCGTAGCGACCGTCGCCTGGCAGTGAAAGCCGCTGACCTGGCTCAGGTAGTATTTGTTCAGCTCCGCCACCATCGGGTCGTCGTCAATAATTAATACGTTAATCATGGTTCAGCCCTTGGCTTGATAGGGAATATGTACAAAAAATTGGGTCAATTCACCCGGTTCAGATTCGAAATCAATGCTGCCGCCCAGTTTCTCCAGGCTGCTGCGAATCAGCGCCAGACCGATGCCGCGCCCCGGTCCTTTGGTGGATACGCCTTGTTCAAAAATGCGTTCGCCGAGTGCAGGATCGATACCGGGGCCGTCGTCACTGACGATACAGTGTAAGTGATTATCATTGTGATGAAAGCTTAGGTTGATCTCATGCCCTTCAACGCCATCGATAGCGTCAATGGCATTTTCAATCAGGTTACCCAGTACGCTGATCAGCACGTGGGTCGTTTCCGCATCGTCGGTTTCGGGCAGCAGGCTGGCTTCATCAATGGTCAACTCAATACCGGCTTCATGGGCACGGCTGATCTTGCCAATAAAGAAGCCTGCCACTTCCGGCGACTGGATTTTCCGCAACAACGCGCCGATCTCTTCCTGATAATTACTGGCGGTGTTGATGATGTAGTTTTCCAGTTGCTGATAGGCCTTCATATGCAACATACCGAGGATCACATGCAGTTTGTTCATAAATTCATGAGATTGCACGCGCAACGCATCGGCGTAGTGCGCCATGCCACTCAGGCGTTGCACCAATTGGCTGATCTCGGTTTTATCGCGGAAGGTGGCGATGGCGCCAATCACCTGGCCTTTAACGATCACCGGCACGGTGTTGGTTAACAGTTCACTGCCGTTAAAGTTGATCTGTTGGTCACGCAGCGGTTTGCCACTGGCCAAAACTTCCGCCAGATGCAGTTGAGCAGGCCAATACCGGCTGGCGGATTCCAGCAACAGGTTCTCGAATGGCCCGCTTTGGCGCAGAAGGCGCTTGGCTTCGTCATTAACAATGGTGATGCGTGACTGGTTATCGACCGCGATGACGCCTTCTTTAATCGATTGCAGCATGGCGTTGCGTTGCTCGAACAGGTTAGAGATTTCGTAAGGTTCAAAACCGAGCATGATGCGCTTCAGCGCCTTCACCAAAAAGAAGGTGCCGAGCGTACCGACCAGCGCGGCGAAGGCGATGGTCCAGTAGATTATCCAGCGGCTTTCGCCCACCACTCGGTGTACGGTGTCGAGCGCAATGCCGAGCGCCACCACGCCAATCTGCCGCCGTTCGCTGTCATAGACGGGGGCGAACACGCGCAGTGAGGGGGCTAATGCTCCGCGGCTGATAGCGCTGTTGGTTTTGCCTTGCAATGCAGGTTCCAAATCGGTCCCGATAAAATGTTGACCGATCAGCCAAGGTTTGGGGTGCGAATAGCGGATGCCTTTCATATCGACCACCACCACAAACAGCAATTCGTTTTGCTGGCGCACTTGCTCGGCAAAACGCTGGATTGCGCCGCTGTGGTCCTCGTGTAACAGGCCATCAATGACGTTGCTGGACAGCGCCAGGGTTTCGGCGATTGCCATTGCCTTCTGGCGTTGCTGATCCTGCCCCTCGTGATTCATCTGCACAAAAAAAAGCGCATACACCACCAGCAATACCGAAGCGATGATGGCAGACACCATCAACGTGAGAGTAGTACTGAGCTTCAACGGTACCCGTTGTTTTGGCATAGCGGTTCTCCGAATGGGTATATCAGGATAATAGCGAGGAATGACGTGCAGGGCAGCGACCGGCAGCAGGTTATAACATGCTGCCGCCGGGTGAGGGATTATTTTAATTACAAAAGCCGGGTATCAGGGCTGATGATAGATTTCCAGTGCCTGTTGGCCGCTGGCACCCTGATGGATGATTGCCATAAGTGCGCTCACCACGTTGGACGGGTTGCTGTGCTGATACACATTGCGGCCGTAAACCATACCGGATGCGCCCTGTGCCATTAACGCGGCGGATTTCTCCAGCACCGCGCCCAGTTCGCCTTTACCGCCGCCGCGCACTAATGTCGGGCAGCGTGCCGCCTCAACGATACGATGGAAATCCTCCACCTGGTCAGTGGGATCGGCCTTGATGATGTCGGCGCCCAGTTCGCGTGCCAGGCGCACCAGCGGAACCATTTTTTCTACGTCGCCCAACGAGCCATAAGCCGAACCCTGACCAGCGGGGGCCATCACCAGGGGTTCGATCATCAATGGCATAGCATAGCGTTCACAGGCATGACGCAGGCGACCAATATTGTCTACGCACTGGCGGAAAATGCCGGGTTCATCGGGGATGAGGTACAGGTTAACCACCACGGCAGCGGCATCCATTTGCAATGCCGCAAGGATGGGCGCCTCGGGGTTATGCAATACCGCCCACATTTCACGGTGGCGTGCGGCGTTATAAGCGTTACCCACGTCGGTGCGCATCACCAGCGCCGGTTTATCACGTTGCGCAGACCGTTGCAGCAAATCCGCTTGGCCATAGTTGACCTGAATGGCGTCTGGCCGGGCAACAATCAGGCTGTCCATCACGCGTTCGATATCTTCCAGACCGATTAAAAAATCGGGCTCATTGGCGATGCCATGGTCAATCGCCACGTCCAGGCACTTGCCGTTATTAAACAGCCGGTTCATGCGTACCTTACTGCTGAGCTGCATGTCAGATCCTCCTGAAAATACTGTCCATTCAGTATTGTCGAGTAACGCGGGGGATGAAACAGCGGATCCACAAACTGCGCGCTTGCTCGCATATTTTCGAAGAAATCGCGCCGCCATTTTTCATCGCTGTGGGGCTTCTGCGTAGCCTAACGCACTAAAGGAACGGTCGCACTGATGGCTTTTACGTCATTTGTTAGATCCGTGTCATGTTTTTGTTACTTGGTTATTCCAAAACGCATGTTTCGCTTGTTTAGGTTAAAAAGTTTCAATAATCTCAATTATGAAATAAACATTTGATTGCGAGGTGGGAAGATAAACTCCCCTTAAGAGTGTTTGTTTTAACGTATTGTTTCTAATCTATTTTGAGACGTAGATCAAAATTTTACGCACCGCTTGGATACGGCGAAAATGCGATAAATCTGCCGTATCAAAGGGATAACATCGACCGGATTGTTGTTTGAATGTAAAAAATATTTTTCATTAGCTGTCAAATCAACAGGCCTCTTCACTCTAACAATTAAAGGGTACAGAACATGAAGCTGAAGAAACTGATCGTCACCTCGGTATTGATGTGCATGTTGCCGGCCACCGTATTGGCTAAAGACATCAAAATCGGCGTTTCAATGGCTTATTTCGATGACAATTTCCTCACCATCCTACGCCAGTCAATGCAGAACAAAATGAAACAGGACGGCAATGTCAGCGGTCAGTTTGAAGATGCTAAAGGGGACATTGCCCAGCAGATCCAACAGATCGAGAACTTTGTCAGCCAAGGCGTCGACGCCATCATTCTCAACCCGGTCGATACCCAGGGCGTGAAGCCGATGATCAAACTGGCGGAAAAAGCCAAGATCCCGTTGGTGTTTGTTAACCGCCGTCCGGAAGTCACGCTGCCGGCAGGCATGGCCTACGTCGGTTCAGACTCCAAACTGGCCGGCAAGCTGCAGATGGAAGAGTTGGCCAAGCTGATGAACGGCAAGGGCAATGTGATGATCCTGATGGGTGAACTTTCCAATGAGGCGACCCGTGACCGCACCCGTGGCGTGGAAGAAGTGGCGGCCAAGTACCCCGGCATCAAAATCCTCGACAAGCAAACGGCTAAGTGGGGCCGTAAAGAAGCCGTCGACATCACCACCGACTGGGCGCTGACCGGTCAGAAAATTGACGCTATTGCCTCCAACAATGACGAAATGGCGATTGGTGCGATCCTCGCGCTGAAGCAGGCGAAGAAGAGCGGCGTGCTGGTGGCCGGCGTTGACGGTACACCGGACGCGCTGGAATTCATCAAGAAGGGCGATCTGGCGCTGAGCGTATTCCAGGACGCCAAAGGGCAGGGTGAAGGTGCGGTGCAAACGGCCATTCAGCTGGTGAAAGGCGAGAAAGTGGAAAGCAACGTACTGATCCCGTATCAGCTGATTACCAAGGCCAATTATCAAGAATTTGCCGACAAGAACAGAAAGTAAGCGTTAAGACAGCGCGGTTATACCTGATGAATTTCAAGCTGCAACTGGGGTAAGGAAAAGCAGGCAACAACACTGCAGCTTGAAGGCGACGGGTATATATCCTTTGCCGTATTTACCCGGCAAACGGCGGTAAATACGGCAGGGATGCATTGACGAACGGCGGAGGTTATTTGTATGTATCCTTATGTTCTTGAGGCTGAAGGCATCAGTAAGCAGTTTCCCGGCGTGAAGGCGCTGGATAAAGTCTCAATTAAAATCAAACCAGGCAGCGTACACGCGTTAATGGGCGAAAACGGCGCGGGTAAGTCCACGCTGATGAAATGCTTAATCGGCATTTATCACCCTGATGAAGGCACGATAAAAATAAAAGGCCAGCCTGTGACTTTCAGCGATACGCTGCAGGCACTGCATTCGGGTATTTCCATGATTCACCAGGAACTCAACCTGGTGCCTTATATGACGGTGGCAGAAAACATCTGGTTGGGGCGCGAACCGGCAAAGCTTGGGTTTGTGAATCATGACCAACTGAACAAGAAAACCCGCGAGTTGTTGGCCCGACTGAACATCAAGCTCAAGCCGGAAATGCTGGTGGGTGAATTGAGCATTGCTAACCAGCAAATGGTCGAGATCGCCAAGGCCGTTTCCTACAACGCGGATGTGCTGATCATGGACGAACCTACGTCGGCGCTGACCGAGGGCGAGGTTGTACACCTGTTTGCCATCATTCGCGAACTGCGCGAGCAGGGCAAAGGCATCATTTATATCAGCCACAAGATGGACGAGATTTTTGCCATCACCGATGAGGTGAGCATTTTCCGCGACGGTACGTTTATCGCCTGCGATAAAACCGAAAACCTGACTAAACAGTCGCTGATCACCATGATGGTTGGGCGCGAACTGACCCAGATGTTCCCCAAATTTAACAACAATATCGGCGAGGAAGTGCTGCGGGTCGAAGGGCTGCGTCGTGCCAACTGGTTCCATGATATTTCGTTCAGCGTTAAACGCGGCGAGATCCTCGGTGTTGCCGGGTTGGTGGGGGCCGGTCGTAGTGAGGTCATGGAAAGCCTGTTCGGTATGCACCCGGCGGACGGCGGCAGCATCTTTATTGAAGGCAAGGCCACCAAGGTGGATTCCCCGTCCCGCGCCATTGAGCTCGGGTTAGCGTTTCTCACCGAAGACCGCAAGAAATCAGGGCTGTTTCTGGTGCTGTCGGTGGTCGAGAACATGAGTATCGTCAACCTGTCGGAATACATTGGCAAAAATGGGTTTGTCAGCCATGTGCAGATGGCCAAAGACTGTATGGAGCAGATCAAAAAGCTCAATATCAAAACCCCGACCATGGACCAAATCATCAATAACCTGAGCGGCGGCAATCAGCAGAAAGTGTTAATTGCCCGTTGGCTGCTGGCACAACCGAAAATCTTGATCCTCGATGAACCTACGCGCGGCATTGATGTGGGCGCGAAGGCAGAAATCTATCGTTTGATCAGTGAGCTGGCGAACCGTGGCGTCGCCATTATTTTGGTGTCATCTGAATTACCGGAAATTCTCGGCATGAGCGATCGGGTGATGGTAATGCACGGTGGCCGTATTACCGGCATTTTGGATAAAGACGACGCGGATCAGGAAAAAATCCTGGCGCTGGCCTCTGAATAACGCAAAGGTGAACCACCATGAGTAATGTAAAAGTCGAGAAACCGCTTGCGGGTAAAGCGCCGCTGTTCTCTGGCCTGAGTGGCAAAATGCCGAAAGACACCGGTATCTTTATCGTGATGATCGGTATTGCGTTGGTGTTTGAAATTCTCGGTTGGTACATCCGTGACCAATCATTTCTGATGAACCCTAACCGCCTGCTGCTGATTGTGTTACAGGTGGCAATTATCGGTATTATCGCCGTGGGGGTGACTCAGGTCATTATCACTACCGGTATCGATCTCTCTTCCGGTTCGTTGATTGCCTTGACCGCCGTGGTCGCGGCCAGCCTGGCGCAAACGTCCGACAGTATCTCACCGATGTATCCGGCACTGCTTGATCTGCCCGCTGCAATCCCGATTGGTGCGGGGATCGGCGTGGGTATTCTTTGTGGCTTTATCAACGGATTCCTGATTACCCGCACCGGTATCCCGCCGTTTATTGCCACCTTGGGCATGATGGTGTCGGCACGTGGTCTGGCGCAGTACTACACCCAGGGTAACCCGGTCAGCTTCCTGTCAGACGGGTTTACGTCCATCGGCCAAGGTGCGATGCCGGTGATTATCTTCCTGGTGATAGCCGTGATCTTCCATATCGCCTTGAAACACACCCGTTACGGTAAATACATTTACGCCATTGGCGGCAACATGACATCCGCCAGAGTGTCCGGTATTAACGTCAATAAATACCTGGTGATGGTCTATACCATTGCCGGGGGGCTAGCGGGCCTGGCGGGCGTGGTCTTGGCGGCACGCGTCAGCAGCGGCCAGTCGAGCATGGGCATGTCTTACGAGCTGGACGCTATCGCCGCAGCGGTGATTGGCGGCAGTAGCCTGATGGGGGGCGTCGGGCGTATTACCGGCACACTGATCGGCGCGGTCATTCTTGGGCTGATTAAAAGTGGTTTCACCTTTGTCGGCGTGGACTCCTATATTCAGGACATTATCAAAGGCGTGATTATCGTCGCTGCAGTTTCTATCGACATGCGGCGCAACCGCAAAAAACACTGATTGCCGTAAATCCCCGCCGGAGCAATTTGCCCGGCGGTTTTTTTTTACCTCAGGGGAATCGCCATGAAATACGTAAAAAGAATCGTGTTGGTCGCTGCGCTCAGTTGTTCCACGTCGGTGTTGGCGGAAACCATTGGTGTATCGATGGCCTATTTTGACCAAAACTTTCTGACCATCATTCGCCATTCGATCGACAAAGAAGCCAAGGTACGCGGTATCAACGTGCAATTTGAAGATGCACGTGGCGACGTCGGCCGCCAAACCGATCAGGTGCAGAACTTTATTAGCGCCGGGGTGGACGCGATTATTGTCGATCCCGTTAACTCAGCAGGCACGCCTGCTATCACCAAAATGGTGACTAAAGCCGGTATACCGCTGGTGTATGTGAACCGCACGCCGGGTGACGATAAACTGCCGTCTGGCGTGATGTTTGTTGGCTCCGACGAGAAGCAGTCCGGTACATTGCAGATGGAGGAGCTGGCGCGGTTGGCAAACTATCAGGGTAACGTCGCCGTGATGATCGGCAACCTGACCGACGCCGGTGCGCTGCAACGTACCAAGGATGTGGAGGAGGTGGTGGCGAAGTACCCGAAAATGAAAGTCGTGCAAAAGCAGAGCGCCAACTACTCGCGCAGTGAGGGTATGGATCTGATGCTCAATTGGATCACCAACGGTGAGCCTATCGATATTATCGCGGCCAATAACGACGAGATGGCGATTGGCGCGATCATGGCGTTACAACAGGCGGGCAAAAAGGACAGTAAGGTGTTGATTGGCGGCATAGATGCGACGCCAGACGGCTTGAAAGCGTTGTCTTCCGGCAAGATGCAGGTAACGGTATTTCAGGATGCTGTCGGCCAAGGCAAGGCCTCGGTTGACGTGGCACAGCGCATGATTAAAGGTGAAAAGCTCGATCCTTACTATTGGATCCCGTTCGAGCTGGTGACCCCAGCCAATATGCAGAAATACGTGGCGAAGTAACCGCGGTTTTACAACGCTAAAAGGGCGCTGCATGCAGCGCTTTTTTCGCGTCAATTGTATGTCCGCTTACAGCGAGCATCACATAACCTATTCCCCCACAATGTGGTCTCCTGACTTGATGAGGATGATAAATGAACACATTGGGCGGTAAGGTAGCGATTATCAGTGGTGCCAGTTCGGGCATCGGTAGGGCCGCAGCGTTGCTTTTTGCCCGGATGGGCGCCTCGGTGGTATTGGGGGCTCGGCGCGAGCAGCAGCTTGAACAGCTGGCGATGGACATTCGGTACGAGGGTGGCCTGGCCGAGTGGGTGGCAGGGGATGTCAGGGATGAAGCCTTTGCTAAAGCCTTGGTCGATACAGCGGTCGGCACGTTTGGTGGTTTGGACATTGCCTTTAACAACGCCGGTACGCTGGGGCCATTGCGCCCATCATTGGCGTTAAATGCGGATGAGTGGCACGAGGTGATCGAAACCAATTTGTCCAGCGCCTACTATGGCGCCCAATATCAAATCCCCGCCATGCTGGCCCGCGGGGCAGGGTCGGTGATCTTCACTTCCACCTTTGTCGGCCATACTGCGGCCTTCCCTGGTACTGCTGCTTATGCCGCCAGCAAGTCGGGCCTGATTGGTTTGACGCAGGCTCTGGCGGTGGAGTTTGGTGGCCTGGGGATCCGGGTTAATGCATTGCTGCCCGGCGGCACAGATACCGACATGGGGAGACAAATGAGCAATACCCCCGAGGCATTGAGGCAAGTGGCTAACCTACATGCGCTTAAACGGTTGGCCACTCCCGAAGAGATCGCCAGGTCGGCGCTTTATCTGGCCTCTGACGCGTCGTCATTCGTCACCGGTACCGCCATGCTGGTCGATGGCGGCGTATCTATACATCGCGGGCTTGGTGGGTGAAAAGCGAACAAAAATAGGGGGAAAAATCCCCCATGATGGTCACCATGGGGGGAGGTGCAGATTACCAGCCTTTAACCGCGTCGCCTTTGTAGATGTCGACAGCGCTGGCGGCAACTTCATCGGTCTGGTAGGCCTTGACCAGATTTTTCACGTTTTCATTGTTCTGATTATCCACCCGGCTGGCGAAGATATTGACGTAAGGCGAGTTCTTATCTTCGACAAACAACCCGTCTTTGGCCGGTGACAGGCCGATCTGGCTGGAGTAGTTGGTGTTGATAATCGCCAGCGCAATCTGTTTGTCATCCAATGCCCGCGGCAATTGCGGCGCTTCGATCTCGACGATGTTCAGTTTCTTCGGGTTGCTGACGATATCCAGCGCGGTTGGCAGTAGCCCAACTCCGTCTTTCAGCACGATCAGCCCCTGTTTTTGTAACAGGAGGAGCGATCGCCCAAGGTTAGTCGGGTCATTCGGCACGGCGACTTGAGCGCCGTCTGGCAGTTGGCTGATAGCGGTGATTTTTTTCGAGTAACCGGCAATGGGGAAAACAAAGGTATTCCCCACTGCGACCAGTTTGTAGCCGCGCTCCTGGCTCTGCTTTTCCAGATAAGGTTTATGTTGGAAGGCGTTGATATCAAGATCGCCATTATTCAGCGCTTCGTTGGGCAGCACGTAATCATTGAATGTCACCACTTCTACATCCAGATCGTACTTCTGCTTGGCAACTTTTTGCACCACCGCCCACAGTGACTGATCGATACCTGCACTGATGCCGACTTTGATATGGTGATCGTCTTGTGCCGTCGGCCCACAAGCAGTCAGCAGGAGGGTGCTGGCTATTGCCAGCGCCGCGGTGAGTTTTTTCAGAGTCAATGTCATTTCCCAGAGTCCTTGTCAAAATAGCCTGCTGGTTATCGCAGGCTCAATAGTGGCTGTGACTCTAGATAATCACCTGGCTAAAATAAAATACTGATTCACTATGATTAATAGCGATTTGCTATGAGCGCATCAGGCTGTGTCAAACTTGCGCAACCCGCCTGGGTTCTGTGTCGATATCCTGTTTGTGCCCTTGGTAGTCAGTTTATTTTGACGCAGGTTCCACCGGCTCATTATGATGATGGAAAGCCCTCCTGGGGCGCAAATAGCCAAAGGAAAATAAAAATGCAATTTAACATGTGGCGCAAGGCGCTGCTGCCATTGGTGGTTTTGACTTGCGTATCAGCGATTCAGGTTCAGGCGGCGGAAACCGTGGCAGAACCGATCCCTAAAACGTTGTTGGGCAACTGGCACGTCAGCAAGATCTTGCCGACGCAAACGGTGGGGTGTTGGGACGAACAACAGGCGAAAAGCCTGATTGGCGGCAAAATCAGCTATAAGACCGATGGCTTCAATTGGAATGGCACCACGCTGAAAAGTGATGGTGCTACCGTCAGCACGGTAGAGGCGCAGGAGTTTGTCGAGGACAACTCCGGCAGCAGTTCTTATATCGACTTCCCAATGCTGGGGATCAGTACACCTGCGGTTGAGCGGGTCGTTATCCAGCATGCGGATACTGCGATCAAAGGCATCACCGATCAGGGCACTGACGGTGTCCCGGGGGACAATGTGCTGGTGAAAGACGCCAACACGTTGATCTTGTCGGTATGCAATGTGTGGTTTGAGGCACAACGCGTACGCTGAGCCTGCCTGGCCCCGGTAAAGGGGCCATTCCACCGCAATATCCTCGCTCATCCCACAGGGTTCTGAACTAAAATTATCCATAACGGGGCAACATAAGTGTTGCCGCGCAAGTTGGGGTCTCTATGAATCAATGACAGGAGGCGCTATGTATTACCAACATATTGTGATTGCCACCGACCTGAGTGATGACGGCAAACGGCTGGTGGAAAAAGGCGCGAGGCTGGCCGACGCGTTGCAGGCAAAACTTTCTCTGATCTACGTCGATGTTCACTATGATACCTACCACGCGGCGATTGGCTTTTCAGAGAGAAATTACGATGGGGTGTCTTTTGAAGACAAGATCAAAAAAGAGATGGAGCCACTGACCCAAAACGTGAACTACCCCATCAACGAGGTGATTATTGGGCGCGGCGATTTCATTGAAGAATTGAAGAATGCCATCGTGGATAAAAACATCGATCTGGTGATCTTCGGCCATCATCACGACCTGTGGAACAAGCTCTTTTCCTCCACCCAGCATGCCATCAACCAGTTGAACCTTGACGTACTGGTGATCCCGATTAAGTCATAGTCTTCATACCCTGCCAGTCGCCTGTTCTGGCAGGGAAACGGTGGGTTTACTGAGTGAAAAAGTCGTTATGCCGCATTGAGAGCCGTGCCGAGTGGGGCGTAGGTGTTGAACGCACCGGGATTTTTCATCAGCTTCACTGCGACACGCGCCGCGATCATCGTTGTTCAGAGCAGCCAGCGTTTCTTCATGTTGTCCGCGCATTTTGGTCTGCTGTCCTGTTGTCAGGACAACTGTGAAAGCCATCTCTTTTCTGCGGGATGGCTTTTTTTCAGACTGCACCACAAATCGATTAAACTCTACCAACCAAACAAAAGTTAGTCTCTTAAGACAAAAACGCTATCCATTTGTTTTACTAGAATTATTGTCAGAATAAAATACTGTGTTATGGCTAATGATTATTTTAGGCTACTTCCTCCCCCCAAAACCGCATTTATAATTTGATGACTATCACAGAATTACTGCTGAAACTTCATTCATCCGCATTACGATCGCCTTCCCAAATCCTCGTTAAAGATATGAATCTCACTTTACTGAATTTCATGGTCGTTATAAAACAAACTCATGTTTAAAAACAAACAAGTGTCCAATATGACCAGCAGAGAAAAACAGATATTGCATATTCTGAGACGTGATCCTTTGATCCCACAGCAGGAAATTGCCGATGTTTTAGGTATTAGCCGCTCTGGTGTCGCCGGACACATAATGAACTTAATTAATAAAGGATATATAAAAGGCAAGGGCTATATATTGTCGGAGCACAGTTATGTGGTCACCGTCGGTTCGACAAATATGGACGTCTGTGGTTATGCCGCATCTAAATTGGTTTATGAGGATTCTAATCCAGGAAAAATAAAATGTACGCCAGGCGGTGTAGGCAGAAACATTGCACAAAATATCGCGTTGCTAGGCCGAGAATGCCACCTTATTTCCGTTGTCGGTAATGATTTTTATGGTGAAACATTGTTGGAGCAGGCAAAGCTGGCGGGAGTGCATATCGATAACTTCCATAAATTGCATGGCGAAAATACCTCAACCTACGTTTCTTTGCTCGATAACAGCGGAGAAATGCTGGTAGCCATTAATGACATGCGGATCCTTGAAAAACTCACGCCGGCATTATTGGCCACCTCTAAAGATCTGATCCAGCATGCGGGAGTGTTGGTAGTGGATTGTAATCTCACGGAGGATGCGCTGGCTTGGTTATTCGGCCATTCCGGCAGCGTACCGGTATTCGTTGATACCGTATCGGCATTTAAAGCGCCCAAAATCCGCCGTTGGCTCTCCCATATTCATACGCTCAAACCGAACCGCCTCGAAGCCGAAATCCTCAGCGGCATGCCCATTCACGGGCCACAGGACGCGCACCCGATTGCCCAATGGTTCCACCAACAAGGGGTGCAACGATTGGCGCTCAGCATGGGGCCCGAGGGCGTTTATTACAGCGAAATCGACGGGCAAAACGGTTGGTCACGGCCATTGGCCGTCAACATTGTCAACGTGACCGGTGCCGGAGACGCCATGATGGCGGGCCTGGCTCACTGTTGGCTGGAAGATATGACGCTGGCAGACAGCATTCGTTTTGCCCAAGGCTGTTCGGCATTAACGCTTTCTTGCGAGTTCACCAATAACCCTAACCTGTCGAATGGCAGCGTTCAAAAACTGTTGGAGCTACAATCATGAAAAACACCCTTATTTCCCATGACTATCTGGATATTTCGCCGGAAGTTGCCGAGGCCTTGGCCAATAAGCGCCCGGTTGTGGCTCTGGAATCCACCATCATCTCTCACGGCATGCCATACCCGCAAAACGTACAGACTGCGCTGGACGTTGAGCAAAAGATCCGTGACAACGGCGCGGTGCCCGCCACGATTGCCATTATCAAGGGCCGCATGAAAGCGGGGTTAACCCGCGAGGAAATCGAACTGCTTGGCAAAGAAGGCCATAAGGTGGCGAAAGTCAGTCGTCGTGACCTGCCATTTATCGTTGCTGCCGGTAAACAGGGTGCGACAACGGTGGCCTCCACCATGATTATCGCCGAGATGGCGGGCATCCACGTTTTTGCTACCGGTGGCATTGGCGGAGTACATCGTGGTGCTGAGCACACTTTTGATATTTCAGCGGATCTACAGGAACTGGCGCGCACTAACGTTGCGGTGATCTGCGCCGGCGCCAAGTCCATTTTAGATTTAGGGCTGACCACAGAATATCTTGAAACGCACGGTGTGCCGCTGATTGGTTATCAGACCCCAACGCTGCCTGCGTTCTTTTGCCGCACCAGCCCTTTCAGCGTGAGCATTCAGTTGGATGCTCCGGCGGAAATTGCCCGGGCGATGGCAACCAAATGGCAGGCGGGCCTGGAGGGCGGCATGGTGATTGCCAATCCGATCCCTGCGGAGTATGCGGTGCCGGAAGATAAAATTAACGCCGCCATTGAGCGGGCAGTGCGTGAATCGGTTGAACAGGGCGTTCAGGGGAAGGACAGCACGCCATTTTTACTGGCCCGGGTGGCTGAACTGACCGGTGGCGACAGCCTGACCGCCAATATTCAATTGGTGTTCAACAACGCCAAATTGGCTGCGCAGATTGCGTGCTGTTATCAGGAGGAAGCGGCCTAAGACATTGTGCGGGGATAGGATTGGGGCGCTTCACCCCGCTTGAGTGAATCGGGGCGAATTTATTCGCCCCTTACAGATGCGGCATGTATTGCCGTTAGCAACGCTGCGGCTTGAAATACACCGGATACAAAAGGATGGATTTATGGACTTGCTGCGCAGTCTGTTTGGTATCTGTATTCTTCTCCTTATTGCGTTTATTTTTTCCAACAACCGAAAAAGAATCAGCCTAAGAACCGTAAGCAGTGCATTAATACTGCAAGTGCTTCTCGGCGCGATAATGTTGTATGTGCCCGCCGGTAAGTGGGTGATTAATGCGATTGCCGGTGGCGTCAATAAAGTTATTTCGTACAGCGATGCGGGCAGTGCATTTATTTTCGGTGGCTTGGTTGGGCCGAAAATGAATGTGTTGTTTGACGGCGCGGGTTTCGTTTTCGCTTTTCATGTTCTGCCGGCAATCATTTTTATTACTGCGCTGATCTCCATTCTTTATTACCTGGGCGTGATGGGCTGGGCGATTAACCTATTGGGTTATGTTTTCCAGAAAATGCTGCGGATCAGCAAGGTCGAGGCTTTTGCCGCGGTAACCACCATTTTTTTGGGGCAGAACGAGCTGCCGGCTGTCCTGAAGCCTTTTATTAGCAAGATGAACCGCAATGAGCTGTTTACCGTGATTTGTAGCGGAATGGCGTCGATCGCCGGATCGATGCTGGTGGGCTACGCCGGCCTTGGCGTACCTATTGAATATTTACTGGCGGCTTCGCTGATGGCGATCCCCGGAGGGATACTGTTTGCACGGATGCTGAGCCCGGCAACCGAGGTGTCGCAGGTCGAGTTCAGCCAAATGTCATTTAGCGAAAAACGTCCTGCCAGCATTATCGAAGCGGCGGCCGGCGGCGCAATGCTCGGGCTGAAAATTGCGGTAGGTGTCGCTACCGTGGTGATGGCATTTGTGGCGTTAATTGCGTTGATTAATGGCCTGATTGGGGGCGTGGGCGGCCTGTTGGGCTGGGAACACCTGAGCCTGGAAAGGCTGTTCGGCTATCTGTTTTCTCCGTTGGCATACATCATGGGGGTTAATTGGGACAACGCAGGCTTGGTTGGCGGCCTGATTGGGCAAAAGCTGGCCATCAACGAATTTGTCGCTTACGTAAATTTTTCTGCCTACCTTAAAGACACCGTTGCCGTGCTGGATCCAAAAACTGTCGCTGTGATTTCCTTCGCGCTGTGCGGGTTCGCCAACTTTGGCTCGATCGCCGTGGTGGTTGGGGCATTCAGTGCGGTAGCCCCTGAGCGGGCTTCAGATATTGCCAGCCTGGGGCTGCGCGCGTTGCTGGCCGCCACATTATCTAATCTGATGAGCGCCACTATCGCCGGGTTGTTTATCGGTTTGGGGGCGCTGACCCTTGCAGGATGATTTCTGCCTGGTTTAACCGTCAGCCGTTATCTTGCGCTGTAAACTTGCGCATTAGATAAGTGAGTACTAATGTTTAGTCATGAATGAAAATGACATCTTCAAAGCGCTGGCGGATCCCACCCGGCGCACCATCTTCGAGAAACTGGCCGCTGGCAGCATGAATGCCAGCGCGCTGCGTGAAGGTATGCCTATCAGCCAATCGGCGATGTCACAGCACTTGGCGGTGTTGCGGCAGGCTGGTCTGGTGTGCGAAGCGCGCCAGGGCCGTTTCGTCAATTATCAGGTGGATCCACTCGGACTGGCACTGATAGCCCAGTGGCTGGATAAATACCGTGCCTTCTGGCCGGCACGTATCGACAGGCTTAACGTGTTGTTAAAGGAGATGGACCAATGAACCCGACCGATGCCAACCCGCAGCCACTGGTGCTGGAATACCGTCTCGATGCACCGGCAGAGAAGGTCTGGCGGGCGATTGGCATCCCGGCATTGCGCGAACAATGGTTACCGAATACTACATTGGCCGATGCTGAACCTGTCGCGGTGACACCAGGCAAAGAAATCAGTTACCGGATGCGTGATGATCAACCTCCGTTCCTTGAAAGCACCGTGACGTTGCAAATTCAGCCCACCGCGGCGGGTGGCAGCCTGCTGCGTGTTATTCACCGGCTGGACGACGACCGGTTAACGGCAGCGAACGACAGCGGATGCCACCTGATGCGCGCTGCCTGACGTTCAATTTATCTTTTCAATCTGAAAACAGGAGTTCACCCATGCGTGAATCGATGCTGCTCGTCCCTATGGTGGTGGAACAGACCAGCCAGGGAGAACGTTCGTTCGACATTTATTCGCGCTTACTGCGTGACCGTATCGTTTTCCTGAACGGCGAGGTAAACGATCAGGTGGCTGAAATGCTCTGTGCTCAGCTGCTGTTTCTTGAGGCTGAAAATCCAGAGAAACCGATCAATCTTTACATCAATTCGCCGGGCGGCGTGATCACCAGTGGTTTTGCCATTTACGACACCATGCAATACATCAATGCGCCAGTGCATACGCTATGTATGGGCACCGCGCGTTCGATGGGATCATTGTTGCTGATGGCGGGGGAAGCGGGGCATCGCATGGCGCTGCCCAATGCTAGCTTGCATGTGCACCAACCACTGGGAGGTTTTCAGGGACAGGCGTCAGATATTCTGATCCACGCTGAAGAGATGAAGCGCACCAAGCACACCGTGATCCGGCTGTACGCCGAACACTGTGGCCGTAGCTATGAAGAGGTCGAGCGTGTTCTCGATCGCGACCGCTTTATGAGTGCTGATGAGGCGGCGGAGTGGGGGTTGATTGATAAGGTGCTACGCGCTCGCGGATAACGTGTTCAGCAGACGATCAAGAGCCTGTTGATATTGCTTTTGTAGTGCCTGGACTTGTAGGGGCTCGCCGCGAACCGAAACAAGGGCCAAGCCACTGCCATGCGCATGATCAATCAAAATATCGCGCCAAAGAAGGGGATCTGTCGTGATCTTGGCCAGCAAGGCCATGAGGCGATCGGTGATCTGACGGGTTACCCCGGCAAAGGCTTCGGGTGTAGCAAAAATCGCCAGCGTTAATTGGGGATGGTGACCCACAGCACGGTGGTAGCGAGTGAGCAAAGTGCGAATTTCTGCCTGATGATCTGGCAACCCGTCCAATCCTGCCAGCGTTTCCGCATAAACGCGATCCGACAAGGCGCGTAGCAGCCCGGCAAGGTCACCAATGTGGTGATACAGGCTCATTGGTGTGACGCCAAGCCGGGCGGCGAGGGCACGCATCGTCAGCCCTTGTCCGCCACTTTCACCCATCAGGCCAAGAGCGGCATTCAGAATGTCATCTCGCGCCACCCCTTTGCCGTTGGTCGGCCGTCCGCGTGGGCGCGTCACTGGGGCAGCACCCTATAGTGGGACTGCACCAGGCCCGAAGGGAAGCTTCGGCTTGATACCAGTGCTAAACCGATGTCTTGTGCCATATCGCCGAACAACGGCCGGCCCGAACCCAGTAGCACGGGAACGGTGGTGATCACCATATCGGCGATCAGCCTCTCGCGCAGGAAGGACTGTATTAATTGCCCGCCATCAACATACACCCGATGCACTCCCTGCTCGGCCAAGGACTCCAGCGCGTGCTTTGGCGTGAGAGTGGAGAACCGGACTTTGCCCTCCAGAGCCAGAGGAACCGGTTCTTTGGCCAACTGTTCGGACAGCACGAGTACCGGGAGGTTATAAGGCCAGCGATCGAAGGTGAGCACTTTTTCATAAGTGCCTCTTCCCATCAGGATCATGTCTTTGTCAGCGATAAAGTCGTCGAAACCATGATCTTCGGCCGAGGTGTCGCGTTGCAATAGCCAGTCGATGTCGCCATTTTGCCGTGCGATAAAACCATCCAGACTGCATGCGATGAAAACGTGTGCGGTAACCATTGAGCGCTCCATATTTATACGCTGTATATTATTGCGCTGACGTGGCTCAAAATCAATATCATCGGTTAAAACAAAAAATCCACGTTGGGGCGTGGATTGAGATAACTGACGAACTCTCAATTTCCGTACTCGCAGAACTATGCAGCAAAAATCGTAAAGCAGAGCAGGGGATGGTTGCCGCCTGTGGTTGTCATTCTGATTGCGCGTTTATTGTCGGGCGCTCAATTTACATGCTGACAATGCTGTTCGTTCGATAAGATTTTATGTTCGTCCAGCTATGCCGCATTGCGCGTGATCCACGTAATCTCCTCCCTGAATTTTACTGACACCGAGGAGAATGACTAATGAAACGCTTTGAAAATAAAGTAGCCCTGGTTACAGGCAGTTCAAAGGGAATTGGCGCAGCGATTGCTAAACGCCTGGCGGCAGAAGGCGCCGTTGTTTTCATTAACTATTCCCGTGGGCAAGACGATGCCAATAGATTGGTTAAAGCGATCAATGAGCAAGGCGGCGTCGCTTTCCCGTTGCAGGCTAACGTCGGTATCGAAGCCGAAGTTAACGGGTTGATTCAAGAAATTGTCGAGCAATATGGCCGGTTAGACGTATTGGTCAATAATGCCGGGGTTTATGCGACGAACAGTCTGGAAGCGTTCAGCGATAGCGAATATGAGAGACATTTTAATCTGAATGTGAAAGGGCTGATTTATTGCTGTAGGGCGGCGGTTGCCGCTATGCCGGAATCTGGTGGCAGCATCGTCAATATTAGCTCTAGCGTAACTTCGTTTACGCCAGCCAATTCGCTGGTGTATACCGCGTCAAAAGCTGCGGTGGATTCAATCACCAAGACATTGGCTAATGAACTCGGTGGGCGAAATATTCGAGTCAATGCGGTCAATCCGGGGCTGGTTATAACCGAAGGTGTGCATGACAGCGGCTTCTTTGACACCGGGTTTAAAACGCACATTGAGTCAATTACGCCGCTGGGCCGGATTGGCACGCCTGAGGACATTGCGCCGGCCGTGGCTTATCTCGCGTCGGATGAGGCGGGTTGGGTGACGGGTGAGAACTTGATCGTCGGCGGCGGCTTACATTAATGCTTGTTGGAATGAATATGAAATTGAATAAAGCCTACGGGCCCCTGATTAACAACGTATTTGAGCTGGGTGGCGCAGACATCCATCCTGTCATTTCGCCCTCGACTGGAGAACGTCTGGCGGATTTGCACTACTGCAGCGAACAGGATGTTGAACGCGCCGTCCTGGCGGCACAAGCCGCTTTCCCGGCATGGAAAGCGTTAGGGCAACAGGCCCGCGCACGCCTGGTGCTGCAACTGGCGGATATGCTGGAAAGCGACATGGAAAGAATGGCACACATCGACGCGCAGGATGTGGGCCGTTGTATCAGTGAAGTCCGCCGTGATTACCAAACGGCGGTCAGGCACTATCGTTATTTTGCTGCGGTGATCATGGGGCATGAGGACACCGGAAGGGGGATTGCAGACGGTTACAGCCTGGCGAAGCGCGAGCCGCTTGGCGTGTGTGGACAGATTATTCCCTGGAATGCACCGGCCATTATGGCGGCATTCAAATTGGCACCGGCGTTGGTGACCGGTAATACGGTGGTGCTGAAGGCCGATGAAAACGCTTCGCTTTCGACCCTGGAACTGGGAAAGATGATTGCCAAGATTTTCCCCGCTGGCGTCGTTAACATCATTACCGGGTTGGGGAGCGTGGCGGGGGCGGCGCTCACCGGCAATAAAAAGGTGCGCAAGCTATCTTTCACCGGCAGCACGGAAGTAGGCAAGCTGGTCGCCAAGGCGGCGGCTGAACGGCTGGTGCCTGTCACGCTGGAACTGGGCGGCAAGAGCCCCAATATTGTGTTCCCTGATATCAGCGATATTGATGCGGTGGTGGATAACGTGACGTTCGCCGCCATCCACAATAATGGGCAGTCTTGCCTGGCGGGAACACGGCTGTTCGTTCATGCAGATATTTACGACAGTTTCTGTGCCAAGCTGGTGGCGTCTTTTGAACGCGTTCGCATAGGTTCGCCTTTAGAGGAGCACTCTCGCGTCAGCTGCCTGGTTTCTGAAAAACAGGGCAAGCGGGTGCTCGCTTATATACAAACGGGCCTTGATGAGGGCGCAACGTTGCTAACCGGTGGGAAACGCCGCATCGTAGCCGGTTGCGAGCAAGGGTACTTCATCGAACCTACGATTTTTTCTGCGCAAAATACGATGCGTATTTGCCAAGAGGAAATTTTTGGGCCGGTACTGACGTTGATCAAATGGTCTGATTACGAAGAGATGATCGCGCAGGCTAACGATAGCGAATATGGCCTGGCATCAGGGATCTACACTACCAGTCTGAAAAACGCCATGGATACCGCCGACAGGCTGGAAGCGGGCTCCGTTTGGATTAACCGTTATTCAAATATTACCGATGGCACCGCCTTCGGCGGCTACAAGAACAGCGGGATTGGTCGAGAGTTTTGCAAAGAAACGCTCAATGCCTACACGCAAATTAAAACAATAACGTTGCAGACGGATCTCCCCGCTGTCTGGTTTGCAGAAAAAGCATAACAGCATAAGAAATGCACAGGGATGTGCCGCCGTTGGTTCGTCAGGGAGCATGGTTACTGATGTAACTTCTTGGCGATTCCCCCATGCTTTTTTTGAACGCGGTGCTAAACGCGCTTTCCGATTCGTATCCCAGATCAAATGCGATTTGGGATATTTTTTCTTTATTGGTCACCATTCGCTCGATGGCCAGGCTAAACCGCCAGACGCGGATATACTCGTTGACGCTATAGCCGGCCAGCCTTCTGAACTTTGTGGTAAAGGCGGTGCGTGACATGCCGGCAACTTTGGCGAGATCATCCAGACGCCATTTCTTTCCCGGCTGATCGTGTATGCAGGTCAGTGCCAGTCCGATATTTTTGTCAGCCATCGCATAAAACCAACCCTCGCCATGGCCAAGCGCGCCTGAGGACAACAGCACTCTCAACGCCTGCGTAAAAATGATTTGTAAAAGATGTTCTGTGATTAACTCTGCACCGGGGCCCGGCTTTTCTATCTCCGATGACAGTCGGGTCAAGAAATCCTTAATGCCCTCGTTTTCTTCTCTTTGCGTTTTGATCACTATGGGTTCAGGAAGACTGGTGATAAAGCGGAAGGTGTCGTTGATTTGGAATACGAATCGACAACCCACAAATGAGAAAGCGTTCCCTCCATTGGTAAAGTAAGAGGATCTGTCCTTCATCACGTGGATTTTTCTTATATCAATAGACGGGGCATTGGCGTTATCGAAAATACTGAATTCTCGTCCGCTTGATAAAATCAGCACATCGCCTTGGTCAATTTGATAAGTGGCTGTATCCCCATCCATTTTGATGAAAAACGAGCCGCTCTTGGCAATGTAGATCTTCATGCCGGAATATTCTGGAAACAGCGCTTTGGTATTGATAGCCATGTCAAAAGTGACAATTTTCTGACTGCTTATTTTTAGCCTGGAAACAATATCGGATAACGGATCCATCATTACCTGCTCTGATAAAATTTATTATTGGAATAATAGCTATTTTGGACATGTCTGTACATACCGCCCTGCGGCTGTCGTGGGTGAATACATGGTGTGTGTTGGCGGCCGTCTTTCAATAGGCTATTTGGCTTTAATGTCCGAATGATAAGAAAAAAAGTACGGGGGCGAAAGTTCACGATCTTGCAGGGTGCTACCCTTTGGGTTTTCAATGACGGTGGTATTATGACTTACTCTCAGATAACCCGAGGCCATAAGGGCATATTGGCGGCGCTAACGGCCGCTTTGTTTTTTATCTTATTGAACAGTGGCTCTCCTACGCCGTTATATCCATTATATAAAGAAACCTTTGAACTGCGTAATATCGACCTGACATTCATTTTTTCTTCATACGGGTTTGGCGTGCTGCTGGCACTGTTTCTATCACGGAAGCTCAACATAACCGGTAAAAATGCCAAATTGATACTGGTTGCCTCGCTGATGGTTGTGGTGGTGCCAACGCTGTGCTTTTCATTTGCCGGTTCGTTACACGCGCTCTGCGCTTTCAGGTTTATTTCCGGTTTGGGCGCTGGAATGGTGACGGCGATAATTAACACGCTGTTGATTAAGTTCAGCCAGGGTGACAGTGCAAAACGCGCCGCACAACTGGGCAGTTTGGCGTTGGTGACCGGCCTGGCGTTGGGGCCGATGATCAGCAGCGTTTATTCTCAGCTGGCGTTTTATCCCCTTGCATCGCCGTCGGTGACCATCGCCACGCTTGTTTCTTTATCCGCTCTCGCCATCGTTATTTTTTGGCCGAAGCATACGCCACCGAGCGCCAGTGCAGAGGGGGCGAAAGCGACAGAAAATAATGACGCTGACTTTAGTAAAACCCGCTTTTACCTGCTTGCGTTGTGTGTATTCATCTCTTGGTCCTATGCCGCATTAATCCTTTCTCTGGGGCCGACGACGGCAATTGATGTGTTCGGGCTTCAGTCATCCGCTTACTTTGGCTATATCGCCACGAGTTATTTGTTGGTTGCCGGCGTGGTGCAGTTGACGCTCCCGCGTTTTTTGAAGCCTGAATTCTCTTTGATACTGGGGCTGATTGCGCAAGTTTTCTCGATGGTGATTATGACGATGGCTTTGGAGGACGGCTCTGTTTTGAGTGCCGCAATCAGCCTGGCGTTGTCCGGCTTTTCGTATGGCGCGGTTTTTGTGGGGGGTGCCATTTTGGTGAATAAAATGTCTTTGGCAGCGCCGGATTGGCATGCGGTATCAAAGTTTTACTTTATCGTTTATTTGTTCAATGCCACGCCTTTGGCCGCAGGTTGGCTGGCGGATAAAATGGGTGTTTTTAGCGCGTTATTAGCCTCTATTTTCCTTTTTATGGCGATATATGCCGTGTTTTCCGTACTCGCATTGTGGCTGCTTTTATTGAGAAAGGCATGACATGTTCAAGAGCTGATACCCGGTGTTCGCGGATACTGTCATAAGATCCTGCCAGGCAATATGAAAAGAAAAAACCACGCCGGAGCGTGGTTTTTTGAGTTTGATGCTGGGGCTTAGACGTTGAACAAGAAGTTCATCACGTCGCCATCTTTAACGATGTAGTCTTTACCTTCTGAACGCATTTTGCCGGCTTCTTTGGCACCTTGCTCACCCTTGTAGGTGATGAAGTCTTCAAAAGCGATGGTCTGTGCGCGGATAAAGCCTTTCTCGAAGTCGGTGTGGATCTTGCCGGCTGCCTGCGGTGCGGTGGCGCCAACAGGGATGGTCCAGGCACGAACTTCTTTTACACCGGCGGTAAAGTAGGTTTGCAGGTTCAGTAGCTCGTAGCCGGCACGGATCACGCGGTTCAGGCCCGGCTCTTCCAGGCCCAGTTCGGCCATGAATTCTGCGCGGTCTTCGTCTTCCAGTTCGGCGATGTCTGACTCTACCGCGGCGCATACGGCAACCACTACCGAGCCTTCGCCCGCCGCGATTTCACGCACTTTATCCAGGTATGGGTTGTTCTCGAAGCCGTCTTCGTTGACGTTGGCGATGTACATGGTTGGTTTCAGCGTCAGGAAGCTCAGGTAGCGGATAGCTGCCTTATCTTCTTCGGACAGATCCAGCGCACGCAGCATACCGGCGTTTTCCAACTGTGGCAGGCATTTCTCCAGTGCGGCCAGTTCGGCTTTCGCGTCTTTGTCGCCGCCTTTCGCCTTTTTCTGCACACGGTGAATAGCACGTTCGCACGTGTCGAGATCCGACAGTGCCAGTTCGGTGTTGATGACGTCGATGTCATCAGCCGGGTCAACTTTGTTGTTTACGTGAATGATGTTGTCATTTTCAAAGCAACGAACCACATGGCCGATCGCTTCGGTTTCACGGATGTTGGTCAGGAACTGGTTGCCCAGACCTTCACCTTTGGACGCACCTTTAACCAGGCCCGCGATGTCAACGAATTCCATGGTGGTTGGCAGAATGCGCTGAGGCTTAACGATCTCGGCCAGCTGGTCCAGACGCGGATCGGGCATCGGTACCACACCGGTGTTAGGTTCAATGGTACAGAACGGGAAGTTGGCTGCTTCGATACCCGCTTTGGTCAACGCGTTGAACAGGGTGGATTTGCCTACGTTAGGCAGGCCGACGATACCGCATTTGAATCCCATGTTGTTCTCACCTTAAATATCTTAACTATCAGCCGGTTAGGTTTAACCCACTGCATAAAGGACGAAATAATGGCGCCATTATACACGTAATGACCGTTTTTCTCGATCTGGCTGTGTATCACAGGAAAATGGGGTGATGCAGCCGGTGAGTGATTGACGTTCGACTACGCCTGGCCTGTTTTTTAACCGGCAATCAGCCTTAACAGGGGCCTGTCATCGGTTGTGTTGGCGGTGTCAAGCGGGTTCCGCCTTGTAGATGGCCTTGATTTGCCAAAATTGGAATTGCGGAATGCGGTGTTTCCTGAGCATTGGCCTATTAGCGTGCTTTGTTGCATTTATCGTTGGCCCGTGGTTTTGCAATCACCGAATACAGCTTACACATAACATTTATGAGAGTCGTTGGACGTTTTTCGTTATCTAATCAAGTTGTTTTTTAATTATTAAATATCGCCTGCGGTGTTATTTTAAATTGAATTTTTTAATTTTTCTTGATCAGTTATCTTGATTTTCATATCACGAATGAGTTCTGTATTTTTATATTTCCGCTGTTGCCATTATTACTGTCGTCATTTTCTTATTCATTTCCGTTGAAAGTTAGAGGGTGGGTGATGAATGTGAATCTATTGGCTGCCTCAGAGGGTCCTTTCTGCACGCCTGAACCCCAGGATGAAGGTAAGAGTGCGATTTGGCTTGAGAATTCAGTTGGCCGTTTTCATCAGCACACGCAATTCAATGGGCCGCAAAACGGACGATGCCATGGCGTTTTTTTCGCGAACGGGCGGTGAAGTGCGGCAACCCAGTCGGTTTTTTATTGAGATTTAGATCACATTTACACATACTGACACTTCTGATTAACCTACAGGAAACGTGTCGGATGTACTTCTTGCCCAGTCCACCCTGAGTTACTCCCTCCTGAGGTTAGCCGCGCCATGCGGTTCTGCTTCCCGTGCTGCGGGAATGTGTTTTATCTGTCAGAAGTGATTATTCCATGTTTAACCTGAACAATTTCAGGCTGTCAGCCGTCAAGAACGAGGTTCTGGCGGGCTTTGTCGTGGCAGTTTCAATGATACCTGAGGCGGTCGGCTTTTCACTGGTCGCCGGGCTTTCCCCCATCGTCGGATTGCACACCGCGTTTATTATCGGTCTGGTGACCGCACTATTTGGTGGCAAGCCGGGCATGGTTTCGGGCGCAGCGGGTTCGATAGTGGTTGTATTGATGAGCCTGGCTGCACAACAGGGTATGGCCTATGTGTTGTGGGCGACGATTTTCGCCGGGGTTATCCAGATTCTGATCGGCGTGTTCCGTCTTGGTAAGTTTATACGGCTGGTGCCACTGCCTGCTATCCACGGCTTTGTGAATGGCCTGGCGATCGTCATCATGTTGGCACAATTGCATATGATTGCAGGGCAGGGGCTGCTGATGTACGGACTGGTGGCTCTGGCGATCCTGGTGGTGATGTTATTCCCGCGGTTAACGCGGGTTATTCCAGCCTCGTTAGCGGCGCTGATTGTGGTTTCGGCTCTGGCAATTGGGTTTAACCTGCATACCCTGCGGGTGGGCGATCTGGCAGATATCTCCGGGGCGTTGCCGCATTTCAGCTTGCCGATGGCACCGTTCAACCTGGAAATGCTGAAAGTGGTATTGCCGTACGCGGTGGTTATCGCACTGGTGGGATTGATAGAATCGCTGCTAACCATGACAGTGCTTGATGAAATGGGCGGGAAGAAAGGCAATGGCAACCGTGAGAGTATCGCCCAAGGCGCAGGCAACGCGGTATGTGGCCTGTTTGGCTGTTTTGCCGGTTGCGCGATGATTGGTCAATCGATCATCAATTTCACCTCTGGCGGTCGCGGGCGTATTTCTGGTGCCGTCGGTGCGGTGCTGTTAATCCTTTTTGTCGTTAGCCTGTCGGGCTATATCGGCCTGTTGCCGGTAGCGGCACTTGCCGGAGTGATGCTGGTGGTGTGCTACAACACCTTTGAATGGAGCTCGCTGCGCCGCTTACGCCGAATGCCGAAAGCGGATGCGTTGGTGATGTTATTGGTCACCCTGATTACTATCTTTACCGATCTGGCGATGGCGGTGATCAGTGGGGTGATTATCTCGGCGTTAGTGTTTGCCTGGCAGCAGGCGCGTATTCGTGTGCGTCAGCATCAGGTGGAAGGCGAGGTTGCGGTATATCAGTTGGACGGTCCGCTGTTCTTTGGTTCCACAGCGGCCTTTGCCGAACTGTTCGAACCCAAAAACGACCCGCAAAATGTGGTGTTGGATTTTGCCGGTACCCGAGTGATGGATTCCAGCGGGGTTGAGGCGATTGATAAGCTGACGGCACGCTATTTGGCAGCGGGGAAATCGATTCGGCTACGTCATTTGAGCAGCGACTGCGTACGCCTGTTGAAACAAGCTGGCCCGTTTTGCAGCCACGAACTGGACGATCCCCAATATTACGTGGCTGAGGAAGGTTACCAAACCGATGACGCGAAAGTTGGCGAAGAAACCTTCAAATTGAGAACCTAACGCAGCCAGCAGCGGGCGCGATGCCCGCTGCAATTGTTCACTATCAGGCCTGCGCCTTGAAGCTGTGCAAGCGGCGAACGGTTTTTTCCAATCCGTCCGTCAGCAAGAGCTCGGTGCAACGCGCCGCTTCATCGATCGCTTCATCAATCATTTTTTGCTCGCTGGCCGGTGGCTTGCCAAGCACGAAACCCACCACTTTGTTTTTATCGCCCGGGTGACCAATACCGATGCGCAGGCGGTAGAAATTCGGGTTATTGCCAAACTTGTTCTGAATATCCTTCAGTCCGTTATGGCCGCCGTTGCCGCCACCCAGTTTGATTTTTGCGACACCGGGTGGAATATCCAATTCATCATGTGCCACCAGGATTTCGTCTGGCTCAATGCGGTAGAAATTGGCCATGGCCAGCACAGCTTTGCCGCTGAGGTTCATAAAGGTGGTGGGCACCAGCAGTCGTACGTCATTGCCCGCCAGATTCAGACGGGCGGTGTAGCCGAAGAATTTGCTCTCTTCCTTCAACTGCTGATTATGGCGCTGGGCCAGTAAATCGACGTACCAGGCACCGGCATTGTGGCGCGTCTGGGCATATTCAGCGCCTGGATTCGCCAGGCCGACTATCAATTTAATACTGCTCACTGGGGGATTCGCTTTGATCGACTTATTGGAAAGGGCATTAGTCTACCTGTCCACACACCGAATGACAAAATCCTGATGCATACTCAGCACCGATGTACGGTTATCGCGAGAAGAAAGATTAATTCATTAGCGGAACCATTCAATTTGTTAGCTAATGACTCGTATAGGGTAAAGATTTGTCATGTTTTCTTTACCATTTGTGATCACTTCCTCAATCATCTTGCCGGGGCAGAGGCTATACTCAACTTATCAAAGTGGGTTAACCAGTTAATGAGTTATCCCAGTTGGCAAATGGCACTATGGAGGTGGCATATGAAACGCAGAAACGCGGACAGAATGGGCAACTTTTTTATGGGGCTGGGGCTGATCGTGATGGTCGGCGGCGTCGGATACACCATTGTTGCTGAAGTATCTCAGTTCAATTTACCGCAATTTTTCGCCCATGGCGCAATCATGAGTATTTTCGTGGGGGCGTTGCTATGGCTGGTCGGTGCCCGTATTGGCGGTCGTGAGCAGGTGGCTGATCGCTACTGGTGGGTAAAACACTTTGATAAACGTTGCCGTAACGATAATCATCGTCCGTCACATTGATTAAAAAGATAAAAGGGAGCTAGCATTAGGCAAAGGACACCTGCCACGCATTAAGGTCTAAGGTCATGTTCGACTACCCGTAGAAAACCCGTTGCTGCATATGCACCAACGGGTTTTTCTTTTTCTGCTGTCGGGCAACTCATCAAGACGATGCGGCAGGGTACCGCACCGAAAAGAGAAGTGATTAATGCTCGAACATTGCAGAAATTGACTCTTCATTGCTGATACGGCGGATGGCTTCAGCCAGCATGCCAGACAGCGTCAGAGTACGTACGTTTTTCAGTGCTTTGATTTCTGGTGACAACGGAATGGTGTCGCAGACAATCACTTCATCGATCACCGAGTTGCGAATGTTTTCCACAGCGTTACCGGAGAAGATCGGGTGTGTCGCGTAGGCAAATACGCGCTTGGCACCGCGTTCTTTCAACGCTTCAGCTGCTTTACACAAGGTACCACCGGTGTCGATCATGTCGTCGACCAGCACGCAGTCACGGCCTGCCACGTCACCAATGATGTGCATCACCTGGGAAACGTTCGCACGTGGGCGGCGTTTATCGATGATAGCCATATCGGTATCGTTAAGCAGTTTGGCGATAGCGCGGGCGCGCACTACGCCACCGATGTCTGGGGAAACCACGATTGGGTTTTCCAGATTCTGTTGCAGCATGTCTTCCAGCAGGATCGGGCTACCGAACACGTTATCTACCGGAACATCGAAGAAGCCTTGGATCTGTTCAGCGTGCAGATCCACCGTCAAAACGCGGTCAACCCCTACACTGGAGAGGAAATCGGCGACAACTTTGGCCGTGATTGGCACACGAGCAGAACGCACGCGGCGATCCTGGCGGGCATAACCGAAGTAAGGAATAACAGCAGTAATACGACCTGCGGAGGCGCGACGCAGGGCATCTACCATAACAACCAGTTCCATCAGGTTGTCGTTGGTAGGGGCACAGGTGGACTGGATGATGAAAATATCACCGCCGCGTACATTTTCGTTGATTTGCACGCTCACTTCGCCGTCGCTAAAACGACCTACAGCGGCGTCACCAAGGCTGGTGTACAAACGGTTGGCAATACGTTGTGCTAGTTCCGGGGTGGCGTTACCAGCAAAAAGCTTCATATCAGGCACGAGAAGAACCTCAGGCATGCGTCCAGAGAAGATATTGTCATTCGGCCTCCGCTAAGGGGCAGTTAGCGACGCCGGCGCAATATCATACGGGTGTGTAAAAAAACAATTTGAACCGCAGCGGCGCAGGGATTACAGGGCCAGGTGTGAACGACTCTGCGCAGCGAAACGAGAACTACGGCTCAATCTGCCCGGAACGAATGCGATGTAGTGGAGAGACGTTAACGCCACGCGCTACAAAACCACGTATCCACTCCGGGGCTTGATTTAACACCTGACGGGCGGCGGTTTCTGTGTCGAATTCAGCAAACACACAAGCACCTGTGCCAGTCAGGCGTGACGGCGCGTATTCTAACAGCCAAGAAACAAGCTGTTCAACCTCGCGAAAACGTTTTCTTGCTATTGGTTCGCAATCATTTGCGTAAGTTGCCTGTAACAGCACATTTAACGGGCGAACCGGGGTGTCTCTTTTTAAATCGGCATCACCAAAAATGACGGGGGTAGGGATGCTGACGCCCGGATGGGCAACCAAATACCACTTTTCTTGCGGGTTCGCCGGTTGTAATTGTTCACCAATACCTTCGGCAAACGCGGCATGACCCCGAACGAAAACCGGCACATCGGCACCGAGGGTCAGCCCCAGTTCCGCTAATTGGTCATCGCTCAAGCCGCAGTGCCACAGTGCGTTCAACGCCACCAATACCGTGGCTGCATTGGAGGAGCCGCCGCCGAGCCCGCCCCCCATCGGCAGGCGTTTCTCGATGCTGATGTCGGCACCGCGCGGGGCGGTGTTCAGTTCGTGGCGATCGCAATACTGCTGCAATAACCGTGCAGCACGGACGATCAGGTTTTGTTCGTCCGGCACGCCTTCGACAGGCGTCAGCAGGCGGATATGTTCATCCTGCCGCACGTCGATGGTCAGCGTGTCGCCGTAATCTAAAAATTGGAACAGCGTCTGCAGCAGGTGGTAACCGTCGGCGCGTTGCCCAGTGATGTATAAAAACAAATTGAGTTTAGCGGGTGCTGGCCACTGACGGATCATTTGAGTGTCCAATTATCCATTTTCAGCTTGATGCGTTGGTCACCCTGTTTCAGCTCGAGGCGGCTTGGTAACTGTGGTGTGAGGCTGTTGTTGTAATCCTGGTAGTCCACGGTCCAGGTCTGGCTGCCTTGCTGGTAACTCAGCGAGTTCAAACGGTATTGGTCATCCAGCTTGAAGTCGTTGGCTTCACCTGGCAGACCGAGCATCCATTGGCGCAGGTTGTCCAGCGGAATGGCCATGCCGGTCAGTTTGCGGATCATCTCTTCGGCATTGTCACTGACATAGCGTTTGCCTTGGTTATCCGTCAACTGCACCACGTTTTTCTGTACGTTGAGATCAAGCTCAGTGCTGCCAAGCGGGTTGGTCAGCAGCAGGCGATAACGTTCAGGTGAATACTGTTGCCAGAAGAAACGAGCGTAGACTTTTTTCTGGTCTGACAGATAGGCAAAAGAACCACGGGTCTGATACTGATCAAGCTGTTGCACCGCTTGTTCATGAGCTCGCCACTGCGGCGACGTTGGGCTGGTTGCCGGGCCGGACGGTTTGGTGGTGGTACAGGCAGCCAGCACCAGGCTGGCCAGCGGGATCAGGCGTAGCAAACTAACTTTGCGGATTGGCATAACTTTCTCTTGTCCTTTTGTCCTTACGGGCACGCACAGCGAAACCGTGGTATCACCGTTTACGCTAGCGGGGCTGCGCAGGCGAGTCAATTTTTTGCTGCATCGCGTTGAATCTTCCCGGCTTTGTCAGGGCGATGTGGCTCGGGGTTATGCGCAGCGTTTGCTATTAAGATTAACACAATCACTCAACCCTGCCGCTGCGAACACAAGAATATCTCTGGGCAGCCGATCGCTTGTCGTTGGCGTTTAGTTGATGTCGTGAAGGGTATGATGTGAGTGTTTATCGCCGGGAGGACACACGAGTATGAAGCTTTCAGTACGGATTATTTTTTCGTTGTTATGCTTTGCGGGCTCTGCATTTTTCTACCTTCAGGCTAAACATGTTTTTTGCCAACAGGTCTCATTCCTTTTAGATCCTAGCTTCCGTTGCGGCACTTTGGGCTGGTAATCACCGGATGTTTGATCGCTACCGGTATACTCAGGGTGTATGTTTTACCGAATACTGTGCGCAATATCGCATGCTGCACTAAAATTCAGTATGATATGTCGTCAAATTGTTATTTATCCTGCTGTATTTATTATAGATTAATCAATTGGTGCTGACTATTTCAGCGATTGAACGGAAGATGCGGTTGTGACTTTTATTGATCCCGCGCATCAAGTAGAATGCCGTTCAACGAGAACCCGTACCAAAAGAAGTATTACTCGAAGCAATGACCCTGCTGGCGTTAGGTATAAATCACAAAACCGCTCCGGTTTCTCTGCGTGAAAGGGTGACCTTCTCTCCAGAGTCAATCGAACAGGCGCTGACCAGCTTGCTCCAACAACCGTTGGTGCAGGGCGGTGTCGTGTTGTCTACCTGCAACCGTACCGAGCTTTACCTTAGCGTGGAACAACAGGAACATATTCACGAACAGCTGGTTGCCTGGCTGTGTGAGTACCACCATCTGCGCCCGGAAGAAGTGAGTAAAAGCCTGTATTGGCACCACGGTAATGACGCAGTTAGCCATTTGATGCGTGTGGCCAGTGGGCTGGATTCGTTGGTACTGGGTGAGCCACAGATCCTCGGGCAGGTAAAAAAAGCCTTTGCTGAATCACAACGCGGTCAGTCACTGTCCGGTGAGCTTGAACGTCTGTTCCAAAAATCCTTCTCTGTTGCCAAACGCGTGCGCACCGAAACTGAAATTGGTGCCAGTGCCGTATCCGTGGCTTTCGCCGCCTGTACTTTGGCACGACAAATCTTCGAATCGCTTGCTGAACTGAATGTGCTGCTTGTCGGCGCAGGCGAGACGATAGAGCTGGTGGCGCGTCATCTGCGCGAGCACAAAGTACGGCACATGATTATCGCTAACCGTACCCGCGAACGTGCCCAACTCTTGGCGGATGAAGTCGGCGCAGAAGTCATTACGCTGCCGGAGATCGACGAACGTTTGGCGGACGCCGACATTATTATCAGTTCTACCGCCAGCCCGCTGCCGATCATCGGTAAAGGGATGGTGGAGCGGGCGCTAAAAGCGCGCCGTAACCAACCGATGCTGTTGGTGGATATTGCCGTACCTCGCGATATAGAACCCGAAGTGGGCAAACTGGCTAACGCCTATTTGTACAGCGTGGACGATCTGCACGCCATCATTCAAAGCAATCTGGCGCAGCGCAAGGCCGCGGCAGTGCAGGCGGAGTCGATCGTTCAGCAGGAAAGCACCAATTTTATGGCCTGGCTGCGCTCACAGGGCGCGGTGGAAACCATCCGCGATTACCGTTCGCAGGCCGATCAGATCCGTGCAGAAATGGAAACCAAAGCCTTGGCTGCCATTGCGCAAGGCGCCGACGTGGAACAGGTTATTCACGAACTGGCCCACCGGCTGACCAACCGCCTTATTCATGCCCCTACCAAATCCCTCCAACAGGCCGCCGGCGATGGCGACGTGGAGCGGTTGCAATTATTACGCGACAGCCTCGGGCTGGATCAGCATTAGTTTTCTCTTTTAACAGGGTTTAATACCACGCATGAAGCCTTCTATTGTTGCCAAACTGGAAGCGTTACAAGAGCGCCATGAAGAAGTGCAGGCGTTGCTCGGCGATGCCGGCGTTATTGCCGACCAAGATCGGTTCCGCGCGTTATCGCGCGAATATGCACAGCTGACCGACGTTAGCCGCTGTTTCCTGGAATGGCGTCAGGTGCAGGACGACCTGGCAACGGCGGAAATGATGCTGGACGATCCTGAAATGCGCGAAATGGCGCAGGAAGAGCTGAAGCAGGCCAAGGCGGCGACGGAAGAGCTGGAGCAGCAGTTGCAACTGCTGCTCTTACCGAAAGATCCCGATGACGAGCGCGATTGCTTCCTGGAGGTCCGTGCCGGTACCGGCGGTGACGAAGCGGCGATCTTTGCCGGCGATCTGTTCCGTATGTACAGCCGTTATGCCGAAACGCGTCGCTGGCGCGTCGAGATCATGAGCGCCAACGAAGGTGAGCATGGCGGGTATAAAGAAGTGATTGCCAAGGTTTCTGGTGACGGCGTTTTCGGCCAATTGAAATTTGAATCAGGTGGCCACCGCGTGCAGCGTGTACCGGAAACCGAGTCGCAGGGGCGAATTCATACCTCTGCCTGTACCGTGGCTGTCATGCCGGCCGTGCCGGAAGCGGAACTGCCAGAGATCAACGCGGGCGATCTGAAAATCGACACCTTCCGTTCTTCTGGTGCCGGCGGCCAGCACGTTAACACCACCGACTCGGCAATCCGTATTACTCACTTGCCGACCGGCATTGTGGTGGAATGCCAAGATGAGCGTTCACAGCACAAAAACAAAGCCAAGGCGATGTCGGTGTTGGGCGCACGTATCCGTGCTGCCGAGATGGCCAAGCGTCAGCAGGCGGAAGCATCAACGCGCCGTAACCTGTTGGGTAGCGGCGACCGTTCCGATCGCAACCGGACCTACAACTTCCCTCAGGGGCGAGTGACCGACCACCGTATCAACCTGACGCTGTACCGTCTGGATGAGGTCATGGAAGGCAAGCTGGACATGTTGATCCAGCCGATTGTGCAGGAATACCAGGCCGACCAGCTTGCTGCGCTGTCCGCAGAGCCCGAGTAATGGATTATCAATCTTGGCTGAGGGCGGCGGTTGCCCGTCTGACGCAAAGTGAAAGCGCCCGGCGTGATGCCGAAATTCTATTGGGTTTTGTGACGGGCCGGGCCAGAACCTTCCTGATGGCGTTTGGTGAAACGCTGCTGACGCAGCAACAGCAGGAACAGTTGGAAAGGCTGCTGGTGCGCCGTGAACGCGGCGAGCCGGTGGCGTATCTGATCGGCGAGCGGGAGTTTTGGTCTCTGCCGCTGTCGGTATCCCCCGCGACCCTGATCCCTCGTCCAGACACCGAATGCTTGGTAGAACTGGCGTTGGAGCGTCTACCACCGTCCCCTTGCACCATCCTCGATCTCGGTACCGGCACTGGCGCCATTGCGCTGGCGTTGGCCAGCGAACGCCCGGACTGTAGCGTGACGGGCGTTGATTTGCAGCCTGAGGCGGTGGCGCTGGCACAGCATAATGCGCAGAAGCTGGCGATCGGCAATGTGCAATTTCTTCAAGGCAGTTGGTTTGCGCCCCTGGTCGGCCAAACGTTCGCTTTGATTGCCAGCAACCCTCCGTACATTGACGCAGCCGATCCACACCTGGCACAGGGCGACGTGCGTTTTGAGCCTAGCAGTGCGCTGGTCGCACAGCAGCAGGGATTGGCAGATTTGTCCGCTATTGTGCAACAGGCGCCACTGCATTTGCAGCCACAGGGCTGGCTTTTGCTGGAACATGGCTGGCAGCAAGGTGAGAGCGTACGAGCGCTGCTGCAGGCCGCCGGTTTTATTTCGATCGCCACGCGCCGTGATTACGGTGACAACGATCGTGTGACGTTTGGTCAATGGCCGCAGCAGTAACTGAAAACCAACAAAACGCTGGCCTCTGGCCTCTGGCTTTCACGGTATTACCCGGCAGCAAGTTTCGATCGTTTCCTGATGTTGGCTCAGGCAAGTCACCGGGATGCGTGAATGTAGATAACAACGCCGCAGCGTGAAAGACGGCGGGTATAAGCACACAGCGAATAAATAAAAGGAAGCAATATGGCAGTCTACTCGGCGTTAAAACATCTGCATTTGTTGACGGTAACCATCAGTATTGTCTTGTTTGTATTGCGTTTCTTCTGGAAGTGGCGCAATTCGGCTATGATGAACAAGCGCTGGGTGAAGATAACACCGCACATAAATGATACGGTGTTGTTCGTCAGTGGCATTGCGTTGGTTGTGATGTTCAAGTTTTATCCGCTGTTGGGTATGGACTCATGGCTGACCGAAAAGGTGTTTGGCGTTATTATCTATATCCTGCTTGGCTACGTCGCATTGGGCAAAAAGACCAAAAGCCAGAACCTGCGCACGCTGGCGTTTGTGTTGGCGTTGGGTTGTTTGTACCTGATAATTAAACTTGCCACGACGAAAATACCGTTTCTGATGGGATACTTATGAGTAGCATTGCTGATTTTGAATTTAACACCTCGCTGCTGAGCGAGGGCGTGATCCTGGTATCGCAGTCCGTACGGCGTGATTTCCCCGCCGTCGAGGTCGAACGTAAGCTGCAACAGCTGGTCGACGACGCGCGAGCGGCGGTGCCGCAGGATCTCAGCCAGGAACAGCAACTGGACGCGCTCATTGAATTGTTCTTCAAAACCTGGGGTTTTGGTGGTGCCAGCGGCGTGTACCGTCTGTCTGACGCTATCTGGCTGGATAAAGTGCTGGAAGGACGGCAGGGGACGCCAGTTTCACTTGGCACCATTTTCCTGCATATTGCCGCGCACTTGGGTTTACCGCTGTTGCCGGTAATTTTCCCCACTCAGTTGATCCTGCGAGCAGACTGGCTGGATGATGAAATGTGGCTGATTAATCCGCTGAACGGCGAGACGCTGAACGAACACCAACTGGAAGTGTGGATCAAGGGCAACCTGGGTCTGGCCGCCGAGTTGGAAGACGACGATCTCGATGAGTCAGAAAACGTCATGGTGGTGCGTAAGATGCTCGATACGCTGAAAGCTGCCCTGATGGAAGAAAAACAGATGGAAATGGCGCTGCGCGCCAGCGAAACGGTGCTGTGCTTCGATCCTGATGATCCTTACGAAATTCGCGATCGCGGGCTGATTTACGCCCAATTGGAATGCAACCATATTGCCATTTCCGATCTTAACTATTTTGTCGAACAGTGTCCTGAAGATCCGGTCAGCGAAGTGATCAAAATACAGATCCACTCGATTGAACCGAAACAGGTTACGCTGCATTAATTCATTTGATTTAACATCAACAAAGGCGAAAGCATGAAACAGAAAGTGGTTAGCATTGGTGACATCAACGTAGCGAACGATCTGCCGTTTGTGCTGTTTGGCGGTATGAATGTGTTGGAATCGCGCGATCTGGCGATGCGCATCTGCGAACACTACGTCACCGTGACGCAAAAACTGGGTATCCCTTACGTTTTCAAAGCCTCTTTTGATAAAGCCAACCGTTCTTCTATCCATTCGTACCGCGGTCCGGGTCTGGAAGAAGGGATGAAAATCTTCGAAGAAATCAAAAAAACCTTCGGCGTGAAAACCATCACTGACGTGCACGAAGCGTCACAAGCGCAGCCCGTGTCCGAAGTCGTTGACGTTATCCAGTTGCCCGCTTTCCTGGCTCGCCAGACCGACCTGGTGGAAGCAATGGCCAAGACCGGCGCAGTGATCAACGTCAAGAAGCCACAGTTCGTTAGCCCTGGGCAAATGGGTAATATCGTCGACAAGTTCAAGGAAGGCGGTAACGATCGGGTGATCTTGTGTGATCGCGGCAGTAACTTTGGCTACGATAACCTGGTTGTCGACATGCTGGGCATCAACGTGATGAAAAACGTGACCGGTGGTCATCCGGTGATCTTTGACGTGACCCATGCGCTGCAAACGCGTGATCCGTTTGGCGCAGCTTCCGGCGGCCGTCGTGCGCAGGTTGCCGAGTTGGCGCGTGCGGGTATGGCGGTTGGCTTGGCGGGGCTGTTCATTGAAGCGCACCCAGAGCCAAACAGTGCCAAGTGTGATGGCCCGTCGGCATTGCCGCTGGACAAGCTGGAGCCGTTCCTGGTGCAGATGAAAGCCATCGACGAGCTGGTGAAGAGCTTCCCAGAGCTGGATACCAGCAACTAAACGTGCTCTTTGCAGGGGCGTAGCTGCTGCGCCCGCTATGGTTTAAAGCCCGACTTGTCGGGCTTTTTGTTTTGTTAGGCTACGTGTGACGCCAATGCTTCAGGTAGCGTTGCGTAGAAATGCAGTCTCCCCTCAATGGGTTGTACCCGCGCCCGCGCCAGCGTTTTCAATGGTTGGAAAGGCATGTCGGTGATCGCCAACTGCTTGCCTGGCGGCAGGGCCTCGATAAAGCGCTGTAGGGCATCCAGGCCACCGGCGTCCAGCACCGGTACGGCATCCCACTGCAACACAATCACGTCATAGCTTTCGCTGCGCACCAGGAGTTCATTAAAAATGCGCTCGGCGGCGGCGAAGAACAACGGGCCATTTACGCGCAGCACCAGGCGGCCTTTTTCGGCGCTCAGTTCGCTCAGGCGGGTCATGCGTGCAATACGTCGCATAAACAGCAGGGAAGCCAGCACTATGCCTACGGTGATGGCAATCACCATGTCAAACAGTACGGTCAGTGACATGCACAGCAGCATCACCAGAATGTCATCTTTCGGTGCCCGTCGAAGCAGATAAACGACCTTATGCGCCTCGCTCATGTTCCAGGCGACCATCAGCAGCAGTGATGCCATGGCGGCCAGTGGCAGCCAGGAAAGCCAGGGTGCCAGCACCAGCAGTGCCAGCAACACCAGCAGCGCATGGATAATGGCAGATACCGGCGAGGTGGCACCTGCGCGCACGTTGGCCGCAGACCGCGCGATGGCGGCGGTTGCGGTAATGCCACCAAAGAAGGGGGCGATGATATTGCCGGCACCCTGACCAATCAATTCGGTATTAGAGTTGTGTTTCTTACCGGTCATACCGTCCAGCACGACGGCGCACAATAAGGACTCAATGGCGCCCAACATGGCCATAGAAAATGCCGCTGGCAGCAGAGCGGAGATGGTTTGCCAGCTTAGGGCCATGGGGTTGCCGTCGCCCGCAGGCAGATCCCAGGGGAGCATCAACTGCGGCAGGATAGGTGGGATGCCCTGGCCCTGAGTACCGTCGGCCAACAGGTAGCTGAAACGTGAGCCGATAGTGGCTACGGGGTGGTCAAACATAGCCAAAACACCCATGACTGCCGTACCTGCCAGCAGGGCCGGCAGATGGCCGGGTACCCGCAGACCGAGTTTCGGCCAGAAGATCAGGATAAGCAGGGTCACTGCACCGATCAGCGTATCGCCAAGGTCCAACGTAGGCAACGCCTGCAACAGGGCGTAAACCTTACTCACATAGTGTTCAGGTACCACGGCCAAGTGCAGACCGAAGAAATCCTTCACCTGCATCGTCGCAATGGTAATGGCGATACCGGAGGTAAAGCCCAGCGTCACGGACAGCGGTATATATTCAATTAACCGGCCGAAACGGGCTAATCCCATCAGCACCAAAAACAGGCCGGAAAGCAGCGTGGCGATTAACAACCCAGAGAGCCCGAACTGCTGGGATACGGGGTACAGGATCACCACAAAAGCGGCGGTAGGGCCGGACACGCTGTAGCGTGAACCGCCACTGATGGCGATCACAATCCCGGCGACGGCCGATGTGTAAAGCCCGTATTGAGGGGGGACGCCGCTGGCAATGGCCAGCGCCATCGCCAACGGGATGGCGATAATGCCGACAGTAACGCCGGCAATGGCGTCTTTAAGCAGGCGTTGCAGAGAGTAAGGTTCCCGCCAGCAGGCATCTACCAGCGCGCTGAACGGCCGGATGCCGTTAATTTCATGCGTTTTCATCTAAGGTGCAAACCAAGTCTATAAAAGAGAACGGAATGGCGGGCCGGAAAAGGTCCGTCTCGAATAGCTGATAGACACCATACGCCTGTTATGGCAATGATTCATAGATGTACATCAATGCCGTGCTAAAAATCGGAGTTATACTCTTTTAGAATGCCGATTAACACCCGATAGTAGACTGGCCGTGGCTTAAACGGCCAGTCTAAATTGAATAATGCTATTTTTACCCCTTAATGCACGGCGGGCAAGGATAACCCAAGAAAGCGGGCTAAGGTGCCAACCAGCAGATTATGGTCTTCCAGCTGTGGTGCGCCAGAAATGCTGATGGTACCGATGCAGCCGAGACCCGTTAAATTGACGGGGAAGGCACCGCCATGAACCGAATAGTCGCGAACACTCAGCCCGTATCGTTCTTCCAGTGTTGATTGCCGCTGCTGCAAACGCAGGCCAATAGCATAAGAGCTCTTGTGAAAATGGTTTACCACGTTGCGTTTACGCCGCACCCAGTCTGCAATATCAGGGGTAGTGCCAGGCATGGCATAGTAAAAGAGAGTCTGCCCCGCCAACTGGATTTCTATGGCGATCGACAGGCTGCGTTGTTCTGCGGCGGATTTCAGTGCGGAGCCCAATTCCCAGGCAGTATTATGATCAAAATGGTTAAAGGCTAACGCCGTTTCCTGTTCAGTAAGAGCGTGCAATTCATCATCAGTATTCATGGTTTTCACCCCCCTCATTTGGTCGCTAACAGACTATCCTGAACCGGACGCAGGGGATAGATACCTTGGAAATAACATAGAACTGCTACTCTATTATTAATCTGTGTAATATCTCCGATGCTGAGCTGGATGAGACAGGGATTGGTTCTCAACATTTATTGTTTAATCGCCCTGTTATTCTCGTGGAGCATAGCGAATATTTATGACTTACGTTGTGTCAATTCCCGCCTTGTATAGTGACGCCTGCATTACTTATGCCACACTGTCCATCAGCTATTTTGCTCTCAGCAAGAACGCCCCCTTTTCCTACCATTCCGAGCTGTGGAAACGCCTGCTTTTTGGCGTGCTGGCTGGCCTGGCGGTTTTTTTTCTCAATCAGGACAAGCTGGAGTTGGTCGGTGACGTGCATTACAGCTTCGCCATGATCCCGATGATATTAGTGACGTTTTATGGTGGTGCCGTCAGTGGGCTGGCCTGCTATCTGATGTCGCTGGTGTTGAGTGGGGGGTTTACCGTTGATAACCTGTTTATCGGCTCGATCATTCTTCCATTAATGCTGTCGCGCGTTTGGTTGAGAAAGACGAATCGGGTGTTCTATCTCACCATTTGCATCATTGCACTGTATCGCATCGCGGTAGTCTGGTTTTTTGTGGATATGTGGGAACGGTGGCCAGACGTATTGCTGTACCAGGCTATTTCTGCCCTGTGTTTGGCCATTTGCTACCATGCGATCAACTTCAAGGAACGGCACATTCATGCGTATTTCTCTATGCGCGATAAAGCCACCATCGACAGTCTTACCCATCTTAGTAACCGCGCCAGTGTGGACTACCGATTGATGTTACAACACGTGGAGCGTCGTCCCTGTGGGTTGATGATCCTCGATTTGGATGATTTCAAACACATCAACGATACCTATGGCCATTTGGTTGGGGACATACTGTTGGCACGAGTGGGGGCGTTGTTAAAAAACAGCGTACGCAGCGACGATTTCGTCGGTCGTTATGGCGGTGAGGAGTTTATTGTTATTACGGCCAGCTACGATCCGGCGACGATTGGTGGGGTAGCGGAGCGTATCCGACGTAGCGTTGAGGCCACCGCGTTTGTACTGGACGACGGTGATGAGGCACACATCACGGTGTCTATCGGTGCGTCGTTGTATCTGCCCGGTATGGTGGTTGATAAAGCGATTGAGGTCACGGATGAAGCGCTGTATGACGCCAAACGCAGGGGGAAAAATCAGGTGGTGTGCAGCCGGCTGATGCAACTCTCACCGCTTGGTGCGGGTTTCCGCCACGAATGATCCCCTCCTGATATTCACAGGAGGGGAGTGATTCAGGCTGCCAAGGTATGCTCGCGGAACGCGGTCAGTAACTCTTCGGTAAACTTCAGGCGTTTCTGACGGTCGGCCAGGTCCAACATAAACTTCAGCTTGGTTGGTCCATCCAGACGATAGATTTGCGGATGACTCTGTAGCAGACCAATCAAATAACCCGGGTCAACCAGGTTCTTCTCACCAAACTCAATAAAGCCGCCGCGTTCATTACCTTCTATGCGTTTGATACCCAGTTTTTGGGCGTGTTGACGCAGAGCCGCACATTGCAGCAGGTTACGTGCCGGATCGGGGAGCAGACCGAAGCGGTCAATCAGCTCCACTTTCAGCTCTTCCAGTTCACCGTCGTTTTTCGCGCTGGCAATACGTTTATAGAACGACAGGCGGGTGTTAACGTCGGGGATGAAATCATCCGGCAGGAGGGCAGGCATACGCAGCTCCACTTCGGTTTGGTTGCTGGTGAGATCTTCCAGCGAAGGCTCACGCCCATGCTTAAGCGCATCAACCGCACTTTCCAACAGTTCCATGTACAGTGAAAAACCGACGGTGGTCATCTGGCCGCTTTGATCTTCACCCAACAGTTCACCTGCGCCACGGATCTCAAGATCGTGAGTGGCTAGCGCAAAGCCGGCACCCAGATCTTCCAGTGACGCGATGGCCTCCAGGCGTTTATGGGCGTCGGTGCTCATGGCTTTTGGATTTGGCGTCAGCAAATACGCGTAAGCTTGATGGTGCGAACGCCCGACGCGGCCGCGTAGCTGGTGTAACTGCGCAAGCCCAAAGCGATCCGCACGCTCAATGATAATGGTATTGGCGCTGGGGATATCGATGCCGGTTTCAATAATGGTGGTACAGACCAACACATTGAAACGCTGGTGGTGGAAGTCGTTCATCACGCGTTCCAGGTCGCGTTCGCGCATCTGGCCGTGACCGATGGCAATGCGCGCCTCTGGCACCAACTCTGCCAGTTTTTCTGCTGCCTTTTCGATGTTTTCTACATCGTTGTACAGGTAGTAAACCTGGCCTCCGCGCAGCACTTCTCGCAGGATGGCTTCGCGGACGACCAAACTGTCGTACTCGCGGACAAAGGTTTTTACTGCCAGGCGGCGGGCAGGTGGGGTGGCAATAATGGACAGGTCACGCATGCCGCTCATGGCCATATTCAGCGTGCGCGGGATCGGCGTGGCGGTCAGCGTCAGGATATCCACATCGGCACGCATCGCCTTGATGCGTTCTTTATGGCGAACACCGAAACGGTGCTCTTCGTCAACGATAAGCAGCCCCAGATCTTTCCAGCGCAGTTCACTTTGCAGCAATTTGTGGGTACCAATGATGATGTCAACTTTGCCATCAACGGCGTCGTCCATCACTTGCTGCTGTTCTTTAGCGCTGCGGAAGCGTGACATCATCTCGATACGGATTGGCCAGGTGGCGAAGCGATCGCGGAAGTTGTCAAAATGCTGCTGCGCCAACAGCGTTGTCGGCACCAATACCGCAACTTGTTTGCCGTTTTCAACGGCCAGAAACGCGGCGCGCATTGCCACTTCGGTTTTGCCGAAGCCGACATCGCCACATACCAGGCGGTCCATGGCCAGGGGTTGGCACATGTCGCTCAGTACGGCGTTGATCGCCTGCTCCTGATCGGGTGTGGTTTCAAACGGGAAGCTCTGACAGAACAGCTGATATTGCTCACGGTTATGTTTAAACGCGAAACCGGTTTTAGCCGCGCGTTGGGCGTAGATATCCAACAGCTCTGCTGCCACGTCCCGTACCCGCTCGGCCGCTTTCTGTCGTGCGCGCGACCAGGCATCACCGCCCAGTTTATGCAGCGGGGCATTTTCGTCTGCGCCACCCGCATAGCGGCTGATCAGATGCAATGAAGAAACCGGTACGTACAGTTTGTCTTCACCGGCATAGGACAAGATCAGGTATTCGGCCTTGATGCCACCGGCCTCCAGCGTGGTTAACCCCACGTAGCGACCAACGCCATGCTCCAGATGTACCACCGGTTGACCCGGGTGCAGTTCTGCCAGGTTGCGGATCAGAACGTCGGTATTAATGGTCCGTCGGTTGTCCTGCCGACGGCGGCTGACGCGTTCGCCGAGCAGATCGCTTTCACAGATCAGGGCCCGGTTACGCATACCGTCGAGGAAGCCGCGTTCGGAAGCCCCGACCATCATGTAACGGCCGGCCGGCTCGGCCTGATCGAGATGCTGGATCAACGAGGTGCCGAGCTTGATGCGACCTAGCAGGTCTTGCAGCGTTTCCCGGCGGCCTTCACTTTCCACTGAGAAGATAACGCTGCCGTCAAAGCTTTCAATAAAGCGGCGCAGATTGTCCAAGGGGGCTTTCTGCTGGGCCTGCACCGCCAGATCCGGCAGGGCGCGGTAATCCAGATTGGTGTTACCGGCCTTGGCAGGCAATTCCTCGGTTTTTAGCGCCATGCGCGGCCAGGCTTTTAACTCGCTAAACAATGCATCAACCCGCAGCCACAGGCTGTCCGGCGCCAGCAGTGGGCGCATCGGATCGACACGGCGGCTCTCGAAACGTTGGTTAACGTCCTGCCAGAAGCGTTCGGCGGCGCTTTCCAGATTGCCGGTATTGACAATCAGCGTATTGCCTGGCAGGTAGCTGAACAGCGACGGCAGCGGTTGGTTGAAGAACAGCGGCTGCCAGTATTCGATACCGGCAGGCCAGGTGCCTTTACTCACCTGTTGATAAATATGTTCGGCGTCGCGACGCACTTCAAACTGCTCGCGCCACTGGCTGCGGAACAGCTCGATGGCATTTTTATCGGTTGGGAACTCATGGGCCGGTAGCAGGTTGATCGCGTCGACTTCGCTCAGTGTGCGTTGGTTGTCGACATCAAAGGTACGCAGGCTGTCGATTTCATCGTCGAAGAAATCGATGCGATAGGGCTCTTCGCTCCCCATCGGGAACAGATCAAGTAACGCGCCGCGTGTGGCGAACTCACCGTGCTCCATCACCTGATCGACACTGCGGTAGCCCGCTTGCTCGAGTTGGGCACGCAGTTTGTCGCGTGACAGGCGCTGGCCTTTTTTCATGACCAGCGCGTGGCCGTGCAGGAATTCGTGCGGGCAAACACGCTGCATCAGCGTATTGACCGGCAGGATAATGACGCCGCGCACCATGGTCGGCAAGTGGTACAGGCTCGACAGGCGTGCGGAGATGATTTCCTGATGCGGTGAGAAGCTGTCGTAGGGGAGGGTTTCCCAGTCCGACAGAGTGGTCACCATTTGATCGGTAAACTGCTGAATTTCGTCGCGCAGCCGCAGGGCATTTTGCATGTCCGGGGCGATCAACATCACCGGCCCGTTATGTCGTTCGATGATCTCGGCGCACTCTACGGCGCAGGCCGAGCCGGTCAGTTGCCCCAACTGGCGCAAGTCGCCAGCACGCTCAGGCAAAGAATAACGGGAGGATGAGGATGCAGCACGCTTAGGGTTATCGGAGATGCTCATTAAGGTATCTTTAATCAATGTATTAAATTTCGCCCCGGCAGAAATAACACCGCGCCTTTAGCCGGTAATACTAGCCCACTGGGCAATAAACTGACATAGATAAAAGCGCGGCGCGGCGGTCTAATGGCGAATGTTTAACCACTCAATGGCATTACTCTTGTGTAGCCAGGGCGAGATAGTCGTGGATTTTATCGACGTCAATGTTCCCGCCGCTGACGATCACCCCCACTTTTTTGCCGCGCAGATCCAGTAGCGAATTCATGGCTGCCGCTGCGGCCAGGCAACCGGTCGGTTCGACCACCATTTTCATCCGTTCCATAAAGAAACGCATCTGCCGGCAGAGTTGCGGGTCACTGACCGTCAAAATATCGTCAACGTACTCTTGAATGATAGGGAATGTCAGCGCACCCACCTGCTGGGTCTGAGCGCCATCGGCAATCGTTTTCGGTACGGGGATGTGTACCGGTTGGCCACTGCGAAACGCCTGTTGCACGTCGTTGCCTGCCTGCGGTTCAACGCCGAACACCCGACAGTGCGGTGACCAGTGTTTGGCTGCAACCGCGCTACCGGCCAGTAGACCACCACCACCGGTGCACACCAACAGCACATCCAGTGGCCCGATGTCCTCAATCAGTTCTTTGGTGGCGGTGCCCTGGCCTGCAATCACCTGCGGGTAATCGTAGGGGGGCACTATCGTCAGGCGGTGTTCAGCAGCCAGCCGTTGGGTAATGGCTTCACGGTCTTCGCTGTGGCGCTGGTAAATCACCACGTTGGCACCGTAACCGCGGGTTGCCGCCAGCTTGGTTGCCGGTGCGTCGTGCGGCATCACAATGGTCACATTGACCCCAAGTTCGCGTGCCGCCAGTGCCATTGCCTGGGCATGGTTACCTGAGGAAAAGGCAATCACGCCCGCTTTGCGTTGCGCAGCACTCAATTGGGCAATGGCGTTATAGGCACCGCGAAACTTGAAGGCGCCTACGCGTTGGAAATTTTCACACTTGAAGAACAGCTGCGCACCGGTGAGGTTATCGGCCTGCCGAGATGTCATCACCGGTGTACGGATGGCATGTCCAGCCAGAATTTCTGCGGCGGTAGAGATATCGGCGGCGGTGATGCAGTGGGGAGTTGAACTCATGACGACCTCGCGCTGGTGAAAGGTTGATTGATTACCCGGAGATTTTAATTTACTCTTTGTAAAGTTATTGTCAAATGGTTAAGTTGATGAGTGATATCAAGCAGGAAAACGCACTGTTGCTGCGTGAAGCGGAAAAAATAGTTCAGGCGCTGGGGGCCATGTTTGCACCGAGCTGCGAAGTGGTGCTGCATGATCTCACGCAACCAGGGCGAGCCATTGTCGCCATCGCCAATAATCTGTCTAACCGCAGTATTGGCGATGCTGCCAGCGAAATGGGGTTGGAACGTATTGCCTCGCCGGATTTCCCTGATGTGGTACAGAACTATGCCAATGCTTTCCCCGACGGCCGGCCGGCCAAGAGCACGTCAATCGGCTTGCGTAACAGCCAGGGGGTTTATGTAGCAGCCATCTGCCTCAACCTGGATGTTTCAATCTTCAACAGCGTCAACGCCATTCTGCAACAGCTGACTGCGGTGGTGCAGAGCGCGCCGCAGGTTGCGGACGAGGGCGCGCGTTCATTGTCGGACATCGCCTCAGTGATCAACACTTTTGCGGCTTCTTGTGCCACTGCGCCGCGCGCGCTCTCTTCCGAACAGCGTTTTCAGGTGATCCAATTGCTTAAGCAGCAGGGCTATCTGCAACTGCGTGGTGCGGCCACTATGGCCGCGGAAGCATTGGGTATTTCGCGGGTCTCGGTTTACAACCTGTTAAAGCGAGATGCCGGGTGACCTGCTGCGGTTAGCCCGAACGGCGGAATAAAAGGCGTCAGGGTGGTTCCCTAAACGAGGTATAGCCTTTATTATCCTTGATCACTTTGCTTAAGCTACGGCCACAAAACGGATTTCATGTATCAACCTGTCGCGTTATTCATTGGCCTGCGCTATATGCGCGGGCGGGCCTCAGATCGCTTCGGGCGGTTTGTTTCCTGGCTTTCCACCATCGGCATTACGCTGGGGGTGATGGCGTTGGTCACCGTATTGTCGGTGATGAACGGTTTTGAAAAGGATCTGGAGAACAACATTCTCGGCCTGATGCCGCAGGCGTTGATCACTAGCCCTCAGGGGTCGATCAATCCGCAACAAATTCCTGCCTCGGTGGCGCAGGGGCTGCAGGGCGTTAGCCGCGTTGCACCGTTAACCACCGGTGACGTGGTGCTGCAAAGCGCTCGCAGCGTGGCGGTGGGGGTTATGTTAGGGGTAAACCCGGACGAAGCTGATCCCTTGACGCCGTTTCTGGTGAACGTCAAACAGCAGCTGTTACAGCCGGGCCAGTACAATATCATCCTTGGCGAACAGCTTGCCGGGCAGCTTGGCGTCAAACGCGGCGATCCGCTGCGGGTGATGGTGCCGAGCGCCAGCCAATTTACGCCAATGGGCCGCATTCCCATTCAACGTCTGTTTACTGTGGTCGGCACTTTCCATGCGAACAGTGAAGTTGATGGTACCCAGATGCTGGTCAATCAGCAGGACGCTTCACGCCTGCTGCGCTATCCGGCAGGTAATATCACGGGGTGGCGTTTGTTCCTGCAACAGCCGCTGACGGTTGACACGCTGAGCCAACAAAAATTGCCTCAGGGCACCGAATGGAAAGATTGGCGCGAACGTAAAGGCGAGTTGTTCCAGGCGGTGCGCATGGAGAAAAACATGATGGGGCTGCTGCTCAGCCTGATCGTGGCCGTGGCGGCGTTCAACATTATTACGTCACTCGGTCTGCTGGTTATGGAAAAGCAGGGTGAAGTCGCCATTTTGCAAACACAGGGCCTGACCCGTCGACAAATCATGGCGGTGTTTATGGTGCAGGGCGCGAGTGCGGGCATTATCGGCTCGTTGCTCGGCACGCTGTTAGGCGTGCTACTGGCCACCAACCTGAATAATCTGATGCCGATTCTCGGCGCATTGATTGACGGCGCATCGTTGCCGGTGGCGGTTGACCCGTTGCAGGTGACGATCATTGCCGTGGCGGCGATGGCGGTTTCCCTGTTGTCCACGCTTTACCCTTCATGGCGCGCTGCCGCCGTACAACCCGCTGAGGCTTTACGTTATGAGTAACCATCTTTTGTTGCAGTGCGACAACCTGTGTAAGACCTATCAGGAAGGCAACCTGCATACCGACGTACTGCGCAATGTCAGTTTTTCTATGCAGCCGGGCGAGATGATGGCGATTGTCGGTAGTTCAGGCTCCGGCAAAAGTACCTTATTGCACCTGTTGGGGGGGCTGGACTCCCCAACCTCCGGCGAGGTGATCTACAAAGGTCAGTCAATGAATACCTTGTCTTCGGCGGCCAAAGCCGAGCTGCGCAACCGCCAGCTTGGTTTCATCTATCAGTTCCACCATCTGTTGCCGGACTTTACTGCACTGGAAAATGCCGCTATGCCGCTGTTGATCGGCGGTATAAAGCCGGCACAGGCGCAAGAAAAAGCGCTGGAGATGCTGGCGGCGGTCGGGTTGGCAAAACGCAGCAAGCACCGGCCTTCAGAATTGTCCGGCGGTGAGCGCCAGCGCGTGGCCATTGCGCGTGCGTTGGTGAATAACCCGTCGTTGGTATTAGCGGATGAGCCGACCGGTAATTTGGATAAACGTACGGCCGACAGCATCTTTGATCTGCTCGGTGAGTTGAACGTGCGCCAGGGTACGGCGTTCCTGGTGGTGACTCATGACCTGCAACTGGCGAAGCGTCTTAGCCGCCAATTGGAAATGGCCGACGGCCATCTGCAGGCCCAGTTGACCCTGTTGGGGGCTGAGTAATGGCGGGTGCGTCACTTTCCTTTCTGACGGCTCTGCGTTTCAGCCGTGGGCGCAAGCGCGGTGGCATGGTGTCGTTGATCTCGGTGATCTCCACCATCGGTATCGCCTTGGGCGTTGCCGTGCTGATTGTTGGCCTGAGCGCGATGAATGGTTTTGAGCGCGAACTGAAAAACCGTATTTTGGCCGTGGTACCCCATGGCGAAATCGAACCGGTGAAACAGCCATTTAAAGATTGGCCGTCGATTCTGCAACGGGTAGAAAAAGTGCCAGGCATAGCGGCTGCCGCGCCTTATATTAACTTTACCGGCCTGATGGAAAATGGCGCGCAACTGCGTGCGGTCGGGGTTAAAGGGGTTGATCCGCAGCAGGAAAACCAACTCAGTGCGCTGCCGAAATACGTTCAAGGCGATGCCTGGGCTAATTTTAAAAGCGGTGAGCAGCAGGTGATCCTGGGTAAGGGCGTTGCTGATGCATTGGGCGTCAAGCAGGGCAGCTATGTGACGGTGATGATCCCTAACAGCGATCCGCAAATGAAGCTGTTGCAACCGAAGCGTATCCGTTTGCACGTAACGGGTATTTTGCAGCTCAGTGGCCAGCTTGATCACAGCCTGGCGATGGTGCCCCTGGCCGACGCTCAGCAATATCTGGATATGGGCGACAGCGTGACGGGGATTGCCATCAAGGTTAACGATGTGTTTGCCGCCAACAAGCTGGTGCGCGATGCGGGCGAAGTCACCAACGCTTATGTTTATATCAAGAGCTGGATTGGTACCTATGGCTACATGTACCGTGATATTCAGATGATTCGCGCCATCATGTATCTGGCAATGGTGCTGGTGATCGGCGTCGCCTGTTTCAATATCGTCTCCACGTTGGTGATGGCGGTGAAAGACAAGAGCGGTGATATTGCGGTGCTGCGTACTCTGGGTGCCAAAGACGGCTTTATTCGCGCCATCTTTATCTGGTACGGCCTGCTGGCCGGGCTGGTGGGCAGCGTCAGCGGGGTCGTGGTGGGGGTTATCGCGTCGTTGCAACTGACCAACATTATTAAAGGAGTGGAAAAACTGATGGGGCATTCATTCCTGTCGGGCGATATCTACTTCATCGACTTCCTGCCTTCTGAGTTGCACTGGCTGGACGTGTTGATTGTACTGGTGACGGCGTTGGTGCTCAGCCTGTTGGCAAGTTGGTATCCAGCCAGGCGTGCCAGCCGTATTGATCCGGCACGCGTATTGAGCGGTCAATAATCAAAATCAGGGGAGGCAGCGATGCCGCCCCATTTTTTTAGCCTAAGGGTGGGTTATGTACTACGGTTTCGATATGGGCGGCACCAAGATTGAGCTGGGCGTGTTTGATGCAGACCTGCAACGCATTTGGCAAAAAAGGGTGCCGACACCGCGTGACGATTATCAGCAGCTGCTGGCAACGTTGCGCGATCTGACCTTTGAGGCGGATGCGTTCTGTGGCCAACAGGGCATGGTGGGTATCGGCATTCCGGGGCTGCCCAACGACGATGATGGTACGGTATTCACGGCTAACGTCCCGGCGGCGATGGGGCAACGCTTACCACTGGATCTGGCTGAGCTGATTGGTCGTGACGTGCGTATTGATAACGACGCCAACTGTTTTGCGCTGTCGGAGGCCTGGGACGACGAGTTCCGTCACTATCCAACGGTGTTGGGCATTATCCTTGGCACCGGGGTGGGCGGCGGGTTGATCGTCGACGGCAAAGTGGTCTCCGGGCGTAACTATATCGCTGGCGAATTTGGCCATTTCCGCCTGCCGGTGGATGCGCTTGACGTGCTGGGGCATGATATACCTCGCGTTCCTTGTGGCTGCGGCCATCAAGGTTGCATCGAAAATTACATTTCTGGTCGCGGTTTTGAGTGGATGTACGCCCACTTTTATCAGCAGCACTTGCCTGCACAGCAGATTATTGCGCATTATCAGTCGGGTGAGCCGCAGGCGGTGGCTCATGTCGAACGTTTTATGGATGTTCTGGCGATATGCCTGGGCAATTTACTGACCATTATTGATCCACATCTGGTGGTGATTGGTGGCGGGTTATCGAATTTTGAAGCCATCTACCAGGCGTTACCCGAGCGTTTACCCGCGCATCTGTTGCGTGTGGCCAAGTTGCCACGAATTGAAAAAGCGCGCTATGGGGACGCGGGTGGCGTACGTGGGGCTGCGTTCCTCAATTTGGTTCACAGGGAAAAGTAAGGAGAGAGTTAATGCACACTCGCCATCGGCTGTGTCAGTTTCGCAAGAGTAAGCATGTGCTGCATCAGCGCTTTCGTTCGCGGATTTTTCATCGCGATACCATGGCGGCGGCCGAGCTGAAGAAGCCGTTTGTCGTGGTGTTGACCGGGGCCGGGATCTCGGCCGAGTCAGGTATCCGTACTTTCCGCGCCGCAGACGGTTTGTGGGAAGAGCACCGTGTGGAAGATGTCGCTACGCCGGAAGGCTATCAGCGCGATCCGCAACTTGTGCAGGCGTTTTACAATGAACGCCGCCGGCAGCTACAGTCCCCGGAGATTGCCCCTAATGCGGCACACCGCGCATTGGCGGATCTGGAAGCCTGGTTGGGGGATAACTTCCTGCTGGTGACGCAGAATATCGATAATCTGCATGAGCGTGCCGGCAGTTCGCGCGTGTTGCATATGCACGGTGAACTGTTGAAAGTCCGCTGCACCAGCTCCGGGCAGGTATTCGACTGGCCGGAGGATCTCAGCGTGGACGATCGCTGCCATTGCTGCCAATTCCCGGCGCCTTTGCGGCCACACGTGGTGTGGTTCGGCGAAATGCCGCTGGGCATGGATGAAATCTATCAGGCGCTGGCCAAGGCCGATTTCTTTGTGGCTATTGGCACTTCGGGCCACGTTTATCCGGCTGCGGGTTTTGTACACGAGGCACGCTTGGGCGGCGCGCACACCATGGAACTGAATCTGGAGCCCAGCCAGGTAGAAAGTCAGTTTGATGAAAAACACTATGGTCCTGCCAGTGCGGTAGTACCACGGTTCGTGCACAAATTCCTGGTTGGGAAAGTCGAAAGAGCCGATCAACCTTAACGCTGGTTTCAGGGCGCAGCCTGTGGCGTCCTGAACTTTCTCCTTCACACCTTGATGTTTGCCCGCCTGCTTAGCCGCTTTGCGCCACCGGCCTACCCATGTTGTTCAACGTTCCACCATCGATGAACGAACCCGCACCGCTGTAATTATCACTGCAATTAATGATTTCCGTTAAATCTGGGTAAAAATGACCTGTCTCAATATTTGATCCGAACCGGTTCCGCATAATGAAACGCGATATTCTGAGGGCGGATACCATGGATAAACTACTAGATCGCTTTTTTAACTACGTCTCATTCGACACGCAATCTAAAGCGAACGTCAAACATGTGCCGAGCACCGACGGGCAATTGAAGCTGGCGCGCGCGTTGCAGCAGGAAATGATTGAATTGGGGTTTGAACGGGTGTCGCTCAGCGAGCATGGCTGCGTTATGGGCACCTTGCCGGGGAACGTTGCCTGGCCCGTGCCGGCAATTGGGTTTATTTCGCATCTGGATACGTCACCCGACTTTAGCGGAAAGCACGTTAACCCGCAGATCGTCGAGAATTACCGCGGTGGCGATATTGCGCTCGGCATCGGCGATGAAGTGTTGTCACCGGTGATGTTTCCGATCCTGCACCACATGTTGGGGCAGACACTGATCACCACCGACGGTAAAACGCTGCTCGGTGCTGATGATAAAGCGGGCATTGCCGAGATATTGACCGCCATGGTGCGGCTACAACTGCGTAAGATCCCACACGGTGATATCCGCGTGGCCTTCACGCCGGATGAAGAGGTTGGTAAAGGCGCTCGGTTGTTTGACGTTGCAGAGTTCAATGCCGAGTGGGCCTATACCGTAGACGGTGGCGGCGTGGGTGAACTGGAGTGTGAAAACTTCAATGCGGCGTCAGTAACGGTGAAAATTGTCGGTAATAACGTACACCCGGGGAGCGCCAAAGGGGTAATGGTGAACGCACTGTCTCTCGCGACCCGTATTCAGCAGGCACTACCGGCGGACGAAACCCCGGAAACCACCACGGGTTATGAAGGGTTTTATCATCTCAGCAGCCTTAAGGGGAGCGTTGAACGCGCCGAGATGCACTACATCCTGCGAGATTTCGAGCGTGACGGTTTTGAAGCGCGCAAACGCCGGATGATCGAGATCGCTCAGCAGGTGGGTAAAGGCCTGCCGCGTGATTGCTATATTGAGGTGGCGATCGAAGACAGTTATTACAACATGCGCGAGCAGGTGGCTGAGCATCCCCATGTGATTGCGCTGGCGCAACAGGCAATGCGCGACTGTGATATTGAACCTGTCATGAAGCCCATTCGTGGCGGCACCGACGGAGCACAGCTGTCGTTTCGCGGTTTGCCGTGCCCGAACCTGTTTACCGGCGGTTATAACTACCACTGCAAGCATGAGTTTGTTTCCTTGGAAGGGATGGAACAGGCGGTGGCGGTTATTATGCGCATCGCGGCGCTGACGGCCGAACGCGCAAAATAACACCGATTACAATCGTTATAATTGCTTGCCGCAACAAGGGTTTGCTCCTAGTGTGGGACATATATCCAGCACAAGGAGCCTTATCATGAGCACTGAACACCGTATCGATCGCCAATGCCTTGAACAGTTTGTACAGGCTATTTGGCGCCATGCCGGCAGCACGGAGCGGGAAGCCGCACTGGTGGCGGATCATTTAGTCCAGGCCAATTTGGCTGGGCACGATTCGCATGGCGTCGGCATGATCCCAAGCTACATGGCATCGTTGGCGCAAGGGCATTTACAACTGAATGTCCATGCTCAGGTGGTGCGCGATGCGGGGGCCGTGCTGACGATTGATGGTGGTCAGGGATTTGGCCAGGTGGTGGCCAGCGAAGCGATGGATAAAGGGATTGAACGCGCTCGGCAATTGGGGCTGGCGGCGGTGGCGTTGCATAATTCACACCATATTGGCCGTATTGGTCACTGGGCTGAACAGTGTGCACGTGCCGGTTTTATCTCCATTCATTTTGTCAACGTGGTGGGCGATCCCATGGTGGCGCCGTTCGGTGGCAGCGATCGTCGTTTTGGCACTAACCCATTCTGCGTCATTTTTCCCCGTCCCGATAAACAACCGCTGTTGTTGGATTTTGCCACCAGTGGCATTGCTTTTGGCAAAACGCGCGTGGCCTACAACAAGGGCCAGAGCGTCGCGCCTGGTTATCTTATCGATCACCTGGGGCAACCAACGACGGAGCCTTGCGTGATGCACGAGCCGCCGTTTGGCTCGTTGTTGCCCTTCGGTGCGCATAAAGGGTATGCGCTGGCCACGCTGTGCGAAATTCTCGGTGGTGCGCTGTCCGGTGGGCGTACCACCCATGACGCGACGTTGAAATCTGACAGCGACGCCATATTCAACTGTATGACCACCCTCATTCTCAACCCGGAGGCTTTCGCTGCGCCGGAAATGCAGAATGAAGCAGAGGCGTTTATCGACTGGGTGAAGGCTTCTCCCCCAAGCGACGGACAGCCGATTGCAGTTCCCGGGGAATGGGAGGCGGCGAACCGCGTGGCGCGGTTGCAACAGGGCATCCCGATAGATGCAAATACCTGGCAGCAAATCTGTGCGGCAGCGCAACAGGCCGGAATGCCGGACCATGAACTGGAAAACTACCGGACGAAGGTCTTACGGGGATAAAAAAAGCCACCCGCCGAAAAGCGGGTGGCTTGATGAGACAGTACTCAGCTTCAGTCTTTAAAATACCAATAACCGTTATTAACCAGCGCGGTCAGCAGCGCCAGGAATGACGGGTCGTCAATTGCATCGCCGAGCATGGCAGCATCAACGCTGAAGTTCTGGCACATGGCATTGACAGCCTGCAGGTGCTCGGTATCCATCAGTTCACCGTTCGCAAAGCACTGGTCGCCTACGCGAAGCACGCGCAGTCCACCCAGGCGTTGCAGAGGTTCGCCCTGTTGCAGCAGTTCGTAAATTTCCCCGGCTTGATAAGGCGGCTCCGGCGGCGCAGCATCCAGTTCGTGGCGCGTCTGGGAGATAAACTCGCCGAACCACTGCTGGAAGTGCTCGGGTTGCTGAACCAAATCCAACATCATCTGGCGTAATGCGTCGACTTCCTGCGGTAACACCTCTGCCGGTTGTTCACGCAGTTGGATCTCCGGGTCGCTGTAGCGTTTACTGCCCAGTTCGCGTGCAAGTACATAGTCAGCAAAGCCGCTGACCAGCTCACGAGCATTCGGTGCGCGGAAGCCTACAGAGTAATTCAGGGCATTTTCCAGCGCGTAGCCTTCATGTGGGAAACCTGGCGGGATATACAGAATGTCACCCGGTTCCATTTCTTCATCAATAATGGCGTCGAACGGTTCTACCTGCAGCAGGTCAGGATGAGGGCAGTGCTGTTTCATCGGCACTTTTTCGCCCACACGCCAGCGGCGACGGCCCGTACCCTGAATGATAAAGACGTCGTACTGATCGAAGTGAGGACCAACGCCACCCCCCGGGACCGAGAACGAAATCATCAGGTCGTCCATTCGCCAGTCAGGCAGTTGACGGAATGGGCGCATCAGCGCGCTGGAAGGCTCATGCCAGTGGTCGACTGCCTGAACCAGCAGTGACCAGTTGTTTTCGCTCAGGTGGTCAAAACTCTCGAATGGGCCGTGCGCAACCTGCCAGCGGCCGTCCTGGTGGCTGACCAAACGGCTGTCCACTTCGTTTTCCATCGCCAGCCCAGCCAGCTCGTCCGGGGAGATCGGATCGATAAAGTTTTTGAAGCCACGCTTCAGAATCACCGGACGCTTTTGCCAATAGCGTTGCAAAAAATCGTTCCAGTCCAGATCTAATTGATAATCCATGTTCTATTCCAGGATAGAGGAGTGAGCCTGAGTGCGATTATACTCGTCATACTTCAAACTGCATCTTTGTTGGCTACGCTTAGTTACGTGGCCCGTCCATGGGCCACGCCCCTGCGGGGCCGCTGCAACCAGCGTTCAAATCTGCTCCCGGCAGATTTGTCACCCAAATCACTGACTTTAGTCAGCTCACCGGGCTTTGCTCGCTTGCCGTCGCCATGCCATTCGAATTATGTAGAGTATATAACGGAAGATTGGCCCCGGGGATCGGGGCCTGAACAACAGAATTTACTCGTGGTGGTGAGAGTCGTGCTGGCGAGCGAAAGTGACCTGCATGCGGGCCCCTCCCAATGGGCTATCGCTAATGGTGATAGAACCGTCGTACTGCTCAATGATCTCCGCTGCGACTGACAATCCCAGACCCTGGCCAGGGCGAAGCGTGTCTACCCGCTGGCCGCGTTGGAAGATCAGTTCGCGTTTGCTTTCCGGAATGCCTGGGCCATCGTCATCGATGACGATAGTGAGGAATTTATCGGAGTGGAGGGAGGTGATTTCAACGAACTCCAGGCAGTATTTACAGGCGTTTTCCAGCACGTTGCCCATGACTTCCATAAAGTCGTTTTTCTCCCCCATAAAAGTCACTTCTGGTGAGATATCCAGCGTGATCACCACGCCTTTACGTTGATAGACCTTGTTCAGCGCCACGGTGAGGCTGTCCAGCAGTGCTGGCACCGAATGGATTTCACGCGTCAGTACCGTCTGCCCCGAGTTGATACTGGCACGGTGCAGGTAGTAACCAATTTGCTGGGAGATACGGCTGATCTGATCGAGCATGATAGGCTCAACTTCCTCAATCGTGGTCTGCTTGCCGGTACGCAGTGAACGTAACGTGGTTTGCAGCACCGCCAGCGGCGTCTTCAGACTATGCGTGAGATCGGAAAGCGTGGTGCGATATTTGGTGTAACGTTGACGTTCGTTACGCACCAGAATATTCAGATTGCGCACCAGCCCGCGCAACTCACTGGGGGGATTCTCGTCGAGTTGGTCACGTTCACCGTTTTCCAGCTCTCCGACCTGATTCACCAGTGCCTTGATGGGGCGCAGGCTCCAGTAAGCCGCCAGCCAAAGCAAGGGGACCACCAGCAGTAAGTTGGCCAGCAGCACATAGCTGAACCATTCCCAAACCACATCCGAACGCTGAAGCTCTTGCGGAATGGTGTCGACCACCACGATGCTCAGCGCCGGTAACCTGGCCGTTGCCGCGTAGGTGTTGACCGCCACGGAGTGGGTCAATGCGTTTTGATCGTTGTCGTCATAATCTTTGAGCTGATCTTGCGCTTTGGGGTTGTTGCCCAGCACTTCGCTACTGACGCGAGTATCAGTATCAATTTCGTAGAAACCGGATTCCTCCAGCCACTCTTTATTGATGCGTTTTTCCAACTCTGGCACCTGACGCTGGCTCCACAACAGGTTGCCTTTATCATCGTAAATGAAAACCAAAGTAGGGAAGTTGAGATCAATATCCGGTGGAATGGCGATGGTTAACTTGTTGTTATTCCATTGAGCCAGGCTGAAGAACAGATTGCTTTCACCGCGCAGCAAACGAAAGGCGGTTTTGTCGAAACTGACAATATAGCCCACCACGGCCACCAGACCATAAGACAGCGACAGCGCCAGGATCACCCCGGCGGTTGCCATCAAAAAGCGGGCGCGCAGTGAAAACGGTTTTTTATCCTTGTTGAACATGATGTTCACTTCGCATCAAAACGATAGCCCTGGCCACGTACTGTGGTGATCACTTCCTGTGGGTATTCCGCCTGCAGCTTTTTACGCAACCGGCCCATTAGCACGTCGATGGTATGGCTTTCACGCAGTTCAGCATCTGGATACAGTTGCAGCATCAAGGAATCTTTGCTGACCACCTTGCCGGCGTTGCGAATTAAGGTTTCGATAATCGTGTATTCAAACGCGGTCAGTTTAATTTGCTGTTCGTTGACGCTGAGCTCGCGACGCGAGAGGTCAATTTGGAACGGCGGTAAAACGATGACCTGTGAAGCAAGGCCGCTATTGCGACGCATTAACGCCTGCATACGGGCGATGACTTCTTCCAGATGGAACGGCTTGGTGACATAGTCGTCGGCGCCGGCTTCCAGCACGGCCACTTTGTCTTGCCAGCTCTCACGCGCAGTCAGTACCAGAATCGGCAGCTTCATCTGGTGGGCACGCCAGCGGCGGATCAGGCTCAGACCGTCTTCACCGGGCAGGCCAAGATCGACAATGGCGATGTCTGGCGCATGTTCTTGCAGGAAATAGTCGGCCTCCTTGGCATCTTCCGCTGCATCAACCTGGTGGCCCATTTCACGCATCTGTACAGAGAGGTGGTGGCGCAACAAACCATTATCTTCAACAACCAGTACTCGCATGACAGACTCCTGTAGAGTGGCGGGTGAACATCCTGTCACCCGCGCTATAAAAGGTAACACGCTCTTTGGCGTATACGGGATAGCGCGGTAACCATACCCATCTGATCGTGTTGACGTTATGGTAGGTATAACCTGCACTTATCGCAAGGGACGCAGAACCTTGGTTAAAAATAAGCGCTATCTATTTTTTGTACGCCGCCATTATCGGCAACGCCCGATAAACGCAGGATAAACAATGGCGGGGCAAAGCTAAACCAAACTTAAACAGAAGAGGCCGTTAACCAGAAAACCCAGGCATTTTGTTCAGGTTACGTCAGGGCGGGTACCGCGCTGTACGGTTGTGACATAATTCCCTGTATCACAGTAACTCTTGGTGTGGGCCGCACCGGCCTATCTTTGACTCGGAACACTATGAAGCCCAGCAGCGACAATAAGCAGCACGCCACGCAGGATGCGATACACGTGACCTTTACCCGGCATTTACGGCAAGGATTGACGCGTAAAGCCGCGTTGCACCTGACGATTAAGCAACTCGCGATCGCCGGAACGCTGGGGTATTTGGCTAAACTTCCGCCCAGCCGCACGTTGGCCGTACAGCTGGCTATTTCGCGCGATACCGTCGAGTTAACCTATGCCCAACTGGAAGCCGAAGGCTACATTGCCCGAGCCGTAGGGCGTGGCAGCTTTGTCAGTTATCAGCAAAATACGTTGATCGGCCGTGAGTTGTTGGCTTCGGAGAAGACTGAAAGCACCCTCTTGGTAGAACGGGAGCTTAGCGCACATGGCCGTTCTCTGCTGGTTGCTGCGCATACTCCCCATACCTGCCGTAATGGTGCACTGACCCCTTCATTGCCCGACTTGCGGCTGTTCCCCATCGAAAGCTGGCTACAGCTCGAAAGACAGGCCGTGCGTCAGGGAGCCGAGTCTCTGTTAGGCTATGCCGATCCTCAGGGGCTGGTGGAGCTAAGAGCAGAAATTATTGAATATCTGCGCCGTGAGAGGGGGGTTAAAGCCAGTGCGGAGCAGGTGATCGTGGTGACCAGTTCCCAGCAGGCGTTATCGCTGTGTACCCAGGTCCTGTTTAACCCCGGTGACAGCGTCTTCGTTGAGGAACCCGGTTACCAGGGGGCTAAAAAATTGGCTCAGTCTGCGGGGTTAATCACATATCCAATCGGTGTGGATCAATCCGGTATGGATATTGATGCGCTGATTCAGGCGGACGCGGGAGGCCGGGGGGTGTATATCACGGCCTCTCACCATTATCCGTTAGGCCATTCGCTCAGCATTGAAAGAAGGCTGAAACTTTTGGCGTGGGCACAGCATGAAAAAGCCTGGATTATTGAAGATGATTACGATTCTGAATTTAATTATAACGGCCTGACGACCGCCTCATTGCAAGGGTTGGATCAATATCAACGGACTTTATATATTGGCACCTTCAGTAAAACCTTATTCCCGGGATTGCGTATTGGATTCCTTATCGTTCCTCCGCAGTTAATTAAACCTATGGTGGCGGCAAAGCAATTTCAGGATGGTTATACGTCTGCATTACCACAAATGACGTTATTCAAATTCTTACATGGCGATTTTTATGCCGAACACTTAAGGAACATGCGCAAGATATATCAGGCTCGGCTTGAGATTTTGCATGCTGCAGTTTATCAGTATCTTGGTGCCTGGACTCAGCCGCTGTTGCCGCAGGGCGGCCTGCAGCTGGTATGCCCGCTGGCAGACGCAGCCACTGAGCGGCGGTTGATTCATGCTGCCGCGGCCCAAGGAATGAAAGTCTACGGGCTGATTGACTTTTATACTCATAAACCCAGTAAAGGGGCCTTGGTCTTCGGCTTTGCTGCCTATACACCGGATGAGATTGTAAAATTTATCAAAAGGTTATCATCTATTTTTAGCGAACTTCCAGCTCCGGCCTAAAGGTGGTAGTCCCGCCAAATTGGTCTGCTTACTGTTATTAATTGGTCTGTATTCAGCCTTGAGTGGTGGGTGTATCCTGCTGGTATTACGTTATTTTTTCTCAGAAAACCCGCGAGGATCTATGCGCCCAATCAACAATGAAGTTGTAGTACGAAAAATACAAAGCGATGACAAATCACAGTGGTTGGATCTTTGGCAAGGCTATCTTCATTTTTACCGTGCGGAGGTTCCGGCGCAGGTCACCGATCATACCTTTGAACGGTTATGCGAAGGGCATCAGGTTTACGGCCTGGTGGCGGAAGATAAAGACGGCACATTGTTGGGATTAATGAATCTGATTTTTCACCCATCAACCTGGAGCTCTGCCGGTTATTGCTATATTGAAGATCTTTATGTTTCACCGGCGGCGCGGGGTAAGAAAGCGTCCGAAAAGTTATTCGAGCAAGCTTATCTGCTGGCGAATGAAAAAGGCAGCGATAGGGTTTATTGGATGACACAAGAATATAACGCCCCAGCGCGCTCACTGTACGACAAAGTAGGCCAAAGAAGCTCGTTTATTGTTTATAACCGTTAGCGGCGGAGAATATATGATGATCAATCAATTCGGGCAGCCGGTCGGTGAGTCATTATCCGAGTGGCGAGCGGCGAAACGGCCCGCAGGGGAAACCCTGGCAGGGCGCTTTTGCCAGCTGAAGCTGCTTGACCCACAGCGAGATCATGCTGCGTTGTTCCACGCCTTCCAGCAGGCGCCGGATGGCCGGGACTGGACGTATTTGTCGATAGAGCGGCCTGAGAGCCCTGCGGCGATGTTGCAACACCTGACTGCGCTGCAGGCGAACCCCACACTGGTGAATTTGACGGTGTTTGACCGTGAAAGCGAGCTTCCGGTTGGGACGGTGGCTTATATGCGTATCGACGAAGGCAACGGCGTAGCGGAAATTGGCCATGTCAGCTGGTCACCGGCGATGAAGCAGCGTTCAAGCGCCACCGAAGCGATTTATCTGATGTTAAAGCACGTGTTTGAGGATTTGGGCTATCGTCGCTGCGAGTGGAAGTGTGACAGCCATAATGCCCCCTCCAGGCAGGCCGCGGCGAGATTTGGTTTCAACCATGAGGGGACATTCAGGTATGCAGTGGTCACCAAAGGCCGCAGCCGGGATACCGACTGGTTCGCGATGACGGTTGACCGGTGGCCGGCTATCAACGCCGGGTTTGAGCAATGGCTAAACCCCGATAACTTTACTGCGAACGGGCAGCAGAAAAAACGATTGCAGGATTTTATGGAATAAAAAAGGCGGCCAAACGGCCGCCTTTTTTGACTTGAAACCAAGCCGTTACTTCAGTTCATCAACCATGGTCGCGGCGCGACCGATGTAATTCGCTGGAGTCATGGCTTTCAGGCGCGTTTTCTCTTCTTCCGGCAGGGCCAGCCCATCGATAAATGCCTGCATGCCCGCGGCATCCACACGCTTGCCGCGAGTGAGCTCTTTCAGCTTTTCGTACGGTTTTTCGATGCCATAACGGCGCATCACGGTTTGGATAGGCTCGGCCAGCACTTCCCAGTTGTGATCCAGTTCGTCCAACAGGTGTGCCTGATTCACTTCCAGTTTGCTGATGCCTTTCATGGTCGCCTGGTAGGCGATCAGCGCATAACCCAGGCCAACACCCAGATTACGCAGCACGGTGGAGTCAGTCAGGTCGCGCTGCCAGCGGGAAACCGGCAGTTTGCTGGCCAAATGACCCAATACCGCGTTAGACAAGCCCAGGTTACCTTCAGAGTTTTCGAAGTCGATCGGGTTGACCTTGTGCGGCATGGTAGAAGAACCGATTTCGCCAGCGATGGTTTTCTGCTTGAAGTGATTCAGGGCGATATAACCCCAGATATCACGATCGAAGTCGATCAGGATGGTGTTGAAACGCGCCACGCAGTCAAACAGTTCTGCGATGTAGTCGTGCGGTTCAATCTGCGTGGTGTACGGGTTCCAGGTGATGCCCAGAGACGTAACGAACTCTTCGCTGAAGACATGCCAGTCCACTTCAGGGTAAGCGACAATGTGGGCGTTATAGTTGCCGACAGCACCGTTAATTTTACCCATGATTTCCACGCGCTCAAACTGACGGAACTGACGTTCCATACGGTAGGCTACGTTGGCGAATTCTTTCCCGACGGTAGACGGCGTTGCCGGCTGGCCGTGGGTACGGGACAGCAACGGAATATCACGGTATTCCAGCGCCAGGCCCTTGATTGAATCGATGATTTTACGCCAGTACGGCAGCACCACGTCCTGACGCGCGGTTTGTAGCATCAGTGCGTGCGACAGGTTGTTGATGTCTTCTGAGGTACACGCAAAGTGGATAAACTCGGACACCGCCTGCAGGGCAGGGATCGCTTCCACTTTTTCTTTCAGGAAATACTCAACCGCTTTCACGTCGTGGTTGGTGGTGCGTTCGATAGTCTTGATGCGTTGCGCGTCTTCTTCGCTGAACTCTGCGACGATTTTGTCGAGGAAAGCGTTTGCGTCGGCGTCAAAAGCCGGAACTTCCTTGATTTCTGCGCAGGCGGCCAGTTTTTGCAGCCAACGTACTTCAACCTGCACGCGGAATTTCAGCAGACCGTATTCGCTGAAAATGGCGCGCAGTGCGCTGACTTTATCACCGTAGCGTCCATCAACGGGTGAGACGGCGGTCAGTGAGGATAATTCCATCGGTAGCAACTCCTGGGATCTATTAACAATGAGCAACGATATTTTGCGCCTGTTTGAACAGACGATTACGGGAAAACATTAACTGCAGGCGGCTGCCGCCAACCTGTTGCCACAGCACGGCGGCACGGATGCCCGCCAGCAATGTGGCACGAACCTTGGCCTGCACCTGCGGGTTTTGCAAGATAGCCGGCGAGCCGGTGACCTGGATACGTGGCCCGAGCGGACTGACCACGTCGACATAAATGCCGGCCAGTGCGCTGATAATAGTGTCGGATTCCAGATCAAAATGCGCCAACTGACGTTCAAGTTGACCAAGACGTTCACCAAGCTGGTTCATCGCCTGTTTATTGGCGTTGAGTTTGCGCTCCAGCACCATCAAGCTGATGGTGTAGCGAGTCAGTTCTGCCCCCAACCCTTTATTATTGGCATTGAGCACGCTCATCAGCGTCTCAAGACCCACTTTCAGATTACGCTCTTCACCACCAAAGACGGCCAGCGTGGAAGAAGGGTCCATCTGCAGCAGGCTGCTTAGCGAGATATGAAAGGCGTCGCGATCGCATTGGCCTTCGTGCGCCAACTGTTGGACCATACGCGCGGCCTGGCTGATTCCGGCCATCGCCAGCGTAATGTCATAATAATTCTTCGCCACGGTTACTCCTGTAAACGCTGTTCGATAATGCCGCCGCCGAGACAGATTTCATCCTGATAGAACACGGCAGACTGGCCTGGGGTGACAGCGGCGACCGGCTCGTCGAAACGCACTTCAATACGTTCTTCGTCAAGCGGGGTGACTGTGCATGGAATATCCTGTTGGCGGTAACGCGTTTTCACCGTACAACGGAAGGGGCCAGTCAGTGGCAGACGGTCGACCCAATGTAGCTGTTGTGCGATCAGACCGACGGACATCAGACGCGGATGCTCATGCCCTTGGGCGACCACCAAAATGTTGTTGGCAACGTCTTTGTCGACGACGTACCACGGATCTTCACTGCTGTCCTTCATGCCGCCAATGCCCAGCCCTTTACGTTGACCCAGGGTGTGGTACATCAAGCCCTGATGTTCACCGACGGTCTGGCCGTCGACAGTGACAATGGGGCCTGGTTGTGCAGGCAGGTAGCGGCCGAGGAAATCACGGAATTTGCGCTCGCCGATAAAACAGATACCGGTGGAGTCTTTTTTCTTGGCGGTGACCAGCTCAAGCTGTTCGGCGATGCGACGCACCTCAGGCTTTTCCAGTTCACCGACCGGGAACAGGCTTTGTGCAACCTGCTCGTGGCTCAGGGTATAGAGGAAATAGCTCTGGTCTTTGTTACCGTCGACACCGCGCAGTAAGCGGCTTTTGCCCTCTACGTCCTGGCGACGTACGTAGTGACCGGTGGCGATAAAATCGGCACCCAGATCTTCTGCGGCGAATTCCAGGAACGCTTTGAATTTGATTTCTTTATTGCACAGAATGTCTGGGTTCGGCGTACGGCCGGCTTTGTACTCTTCCAGGAACAGCTCAAAAACGTTGTCCCAGTACTCTGCCGCGAAATTCACCGTATGCAGTTCGATACCGAGTTTGTCGCATACTGCCTGCGCATCGGCCAGATCGGTCGCTGCGGAGCAATATTCTTCGTCATCGTCTTCTTCCCAGTTCTTCATAAACAGCCCAGCGACCTGATAGCCCTGTTGCTGTAACAGATAGGCAGTAACGGAAGAGTCGACGCCGCCGGACATACCGACGATTACTTTTTTCTGGCTGTTGTCTGACATGGGGATCTCACGAACTTGAACACGAACCGTGCTGATAAAAAACAAGCGCAGGATTTTACCACGTTGGCCGCGCCGGCGCACGGCACTTATTTATCTCAGAACGGCCAGTTATAGCTGCTGACCAGCGACAGCGGATAACGTTCCGGCTGTTGATAACAACGAACGCTTTCCGCTACCAGCGCGGAACGCAGGTTAGGGGCCTGCAATATTTCGTCGGCAGTCAGCCACAGACAGCGATCGATATCGCTGTCGTGCGGCGCTGTTGGCAACTGCTGCTCCAGCTCGATAACAAAGCAAAAGCGCAGAAACGGCGTATTGTCCGGTGCGATCCATTGATGCAGCTTGAGGAATGACTGCGGCGTGGCACGGATGCCGGTTTCCTCCCACAGTTCGCGTTCGGCGGCCTGCACCAAGGTCTCGTCAGCCTCGAGATGACCGGCCGGCTGGTTCCATAGTGCCTTGTTGTTGATGGTTTCTTCGACGATCAAAAACTTTCCAGCGGCGTGAACCACGCAGGCAACGGTGACGTGCGGTTTAAACATGGCGGCCTCTTACAGCGGTTTGTTAATGTGCTGATAGATATCATCCAACTCGGCAATGCGAGTTTTGTAACTGGCGGACAGGCAATTGACGTCGCTACCGCACAGTTTACGTTGCTCTAACCAGCTTTGTTGTTGGTCCAGCATCTCTCCGCTCACCCCCATGGCGAACAGGCCGTGCAAAAACTGGTATTTGGTGGCCATTTCCACATCTTTGTCGCTTAGCGTACGGCTGGCGCAGATCGCCTTTTCATCGGCGTTGACGGCTTTGGCGCAGTCGAAACTGGCAGCCTGTGCGGCAGAGACGGAAAGCAGAGTGGTGAACAGTAGCGCGGTTAATGTTTTCATCGTTGCTGCTCCAGAGGCCAATTACAGTGAATCCAGGATTTTCCATTCACCGGGTTGCAGTTCACCCAATGAAATATCGCCCATACTGTAGCGAATCAGCCGCAGGGTAGGAAAGCCGATATGTGCAGTCATGCGACGCACTTGGCGGTTTCGACCCTCGTACAGGGTGATTTTTAGCCAGGCGGTAGGGATCGACTTACGTTCGCGGATTGGCGGGTTGCGTGGCCACAACCATTGTGGTTCTGCGACCAACTCCACACAGGCAGGCAGCGTAGGGCCATCTTTGAGCGTGACACTGCTGCGCAAGGGCGCCAAATCGCTTTCCTGCGGCGTACCCTCGACTTGTACGTAATACACTTTGCCGGTGCGTTTACCCGGTTGGGTGAGCTGTGCCTGCAACTTGCCGTCATTGGTTAATACCAATAACCCTTCACTGTCGCGATCCAGGCGTCCGGCGGCGTAAACATCAGGAAAAGGAATGAATTCTTTCAGCGTCGCGCGGCCTGCTTCATCGGTAAATTGCGGGAGCACATCGAATGGCTTATTGAATAACACGACACGACGCGGGCCCTGTGCTACAACGGGTTTAGCGGACTCAGGCTTGCTGAATCGTTTAACTTTGTGATTTTTAACAGAGAATTTTTTCATAACAGTTGAGATTACGGATGATAGGCGCATTATAACCGAATCCGTTTCGGATTGGCGCGGACAGAAAATTCCAGTAGTATCTACACGCATCTTACAAAGCATTAACAAAAATTGCGCTTGAAGGAGAGGTTGATGGAAAGCAAAGTAGTTGTTCCGGCAGAAGGTAAAAAGATTACGGTCGATGCCCAGGGTAAACTGGTTGTTCCGAATAACCCGATCATTCCGTTTATCGAAGGCGACGGTATTGGCGTTGACGTTACCCCTGCTATGATTCACGTGGTTGATGCAGCAGTGAAAAAGGCCTACCACGGCGAACGTAAAATCTCCTGGATGGAAATCTACACCGGCGAAAAATCCACTCACGTTTACGGGAAAGACGTGTGGCTGCCGGAAGAAACCCTGGATCTGATCCGTGACTACCGCGTTGCCATCAAAGGCCCGCTGACGACCCCTGTCGGTGGCGGTATTCGCTCCCTGAACGTGGCCCTGCGCCAGCAACTGGACCTGTACGTGTGTCTGCGTCCAGTGCGTTACTACCAGGGCACCCCAAGCCCGGTTAAACAGCCAGAGCTGACCGACATGGTGATCTTCCGCGAAAACGCCGAAGACATCTATGCGGGTATCGAATGGAAAGCCGGTTCTGCTGAAGCAGACAAAGTGATCAAGTTCCTGCGCGACGAAATGGGTGTGAAGAAAATCCGTTTCCCAGAGCAATGCGGTATCGGCGTGAAGCCATGTTCTGAAGAAGGGACCAAACGTCTGGTTCGTGCAGCGATCGAATACGCTATCACCAACGACCGTGACTCTGTGACCCTGGTTCACAAAGGCAACATCATGAAGTTCACCGAAGGTGCCTTCAAGGATTGGGGCTACGAACTGGCACGCGAAGAGTTCGGCGGTGAGCTGATCGACGGCGGCCCATGGCTGAAAATCAAGAACCCGAACACCGGTAAAGAAATTGTCGTTAAAGACGTGATCGCCGATGCCTTCCTGCAGCAAATCCTGCTGCGTCCGGCTGAATACGACGTGATTGCGTGTATGAACCTGAACGGTGACTACATCTCCGACGCCCTGGCCGCACAGGTTGGCGGTATCGGTATTGCACCGGGTGCCAACATTGGTTCTGATTGCGCACTGTTCGAAGCGACCCACGGTACTGCACCTAAGTATGCTGGCCAGGATAAGGTGAACCCAGGTTCCATCATCCTGTCTGCAGAAATGATGCTGCGTCACATGGGCTGGTTCGAAGCGGCTGACCTGATTGTTAAGGGCATGGAAGGCGCAATCGCTGCCAAAACCGTGACCTATGACTTCGAACGCCTGATGGAAGGCGCTAAGCTGCTGAAATGTTCAGAGTTTGGCGACGCTATCGTTAAACACATGTAATGGTGTTTAAGCGCTAAATGATAACGGGAACCTGATGGTTCCCGTTTTTTATTATTCAAATCGCAACGGTTATCAAAACATTATCAAAATAAGTTATCAAAACTCGGCCATTTTGGCTTTTTTGAGTGTATCAATCTAAAGCGTGAGTTCAGTCCAAACCATAGGAGTGGAGTAGTCCCGTTTGCAAATTACTTGTTTGCTTTAAACAAAACCAGTAGCTGTACAAGTCGAGTTTGAAGGGCAGTGTTGAGCGAGGAGCGGAAGTTCGCATTTGTCATAATCGCCGGGGTGTAGGACTTACATTAGCGTGTAATAACCAAGCATTGATACTCAATACGTTCTGCCATTGAATTCGATAACCCCGTCAGGTTGGTCATCTCCAACACTGCGAATCATGGCTCCATGGTAAAGATAGGTGTTCCACCGTTTATCCAAAACATCCCAATAATTTCAGCGCAGCTGAAGAAGTTCACGATAACCAGTAATATTATTTCGAGCTCCCGGAATAATCCAGCACCTGTGGATGTAACGTTGCTTGGCCCATCAAGAGAGTGATCCAGACACAGAATATAATGAGTGTCAGCTGTAATCAGGCTGCTTTGACGCAGCAGGCAATGAGATAGTAAGTTCATCGCGCTTGGCTCTAGAAACACAGGGCGTCATACAACGTTTCTTTTCGCTTTTGGTTAACACTGAATCCCGGTGATCTACCTCGCCCTGGTAATTGACTCGACATTTTCCGCATACGCCGGTTTCACAGGCTGACTCAATATGAATATTGTGGTTCCTCAGAGCCTCAAGCAGCGTGGTTTGGCTATCTACCGGTATTTTTTGCCCTGTTTCCTTAATCGTAACAACAAAATCATCATCGCTGCTCTTGTCTTTAGTTGCAAAGTTTTCAAAGTGGACATGATTATCGTGCCAGTGGCTGGCACTTTCTCGTACCAACTGAACGAAACCAGGGCTACCACAAGTATAAACGTGAGTGCCTCTGGCATGGTTTTCCAGCAACTTATTTATATTGAGTGGATTATCCGAGGAGTATACAAAAACGCTGCCATCATACTTTTCAAGCTGTTGCGCAAAGGCAAAGTGGCGCACGTCATTCACGCAGTAGTGAAGTTCATAGGTTTCGCCGTAGGCCAGTGCTTCTGCAATCATCGGAATAAATGGCGTAATACCAATGCCGGCAGCAATGAAAATATGGTGCTCATCTCTCGCCATGCTGAAATAGTTGGCGGGGGCAGAGACGGTGAGAATATCACCAATCTGAGCATCTTCATGTAAATACCGTGAGCCACCACGGCTATCGGTAGCCTGGTTTACCGCAATATGATATTCGCTGTCGCTCCAGGGCTCACACAGGGAATATGCACGCGATAAGCCGTTAGCCAACTGGAGTGTGATATTCGCGCCGGCAGAATATGCAGGCAAAATGCCAGCATCAACGCGGCTCAAAATGAAGCGTTTAATCCCTTTATATTCATCAACAATATTGATGATACGCATTTCAAGTACGCCATTGTTACCTGATAAGCGTCCGCCCCAATCCTCAATATCATTATTATCAAGACGGCGTTGAAAAACACCTTTAACTTCGCCACCCAGTGGTTCAAGCGCGGCAAGTTGTTCGGTGATGGCGTGATTATCGGTTTCGATATAAAGGTAACGCAGTATCCCGGCGATGGTCCATTGAGGGTAGGGGCGCTCAATCACTTCGAGCCCGTCGCCAGCGCAGATTTTGCCTTCTTTAAGTACGCGGTAAAACCAGCCGGTTTTACCCGTATCCTGTACAAAGCGGGAAAGGGTAGGCTCTTTAAATCGGTGGTTGAGCTTAAAACAGGGCTGTCTTGGCTGGGCAACCTGAAGAATTGCCGTTCCTGCTTTGACAATATCACCCACACACATGTTGCCTTCGTTCATTCCAGCAGCAACCAGATTTTCGCCAAACCCGCCCTTTACAAGCAGATGACGAGAGTCGGGATATTGCGCGACCAAAGACGCATAATGCTCAGAATCATACTGTAAAATCGCGCGTTCTTTTCCTCCATGAAAGCTTTCGGCCTGTTCATCGTCAGTAAAGCCAGTAAAGGTGACGGTGACGCTATCGACCGGGTGCTTATCAATGCCGGTATTGACCGAGAATAAGTGCTTTACTTCGCCTTGCCGTAACTCATCGATTGTTGATTTTGGGTACATTGGATGCCTCTCTCTCCAGATCTGTAGCCCCATGGTACAGCCTCTTTATCTGGAAGAATTTAGAATAATTGACTACTGATTGCTAAAAACGGTCAATTATTGTAGCGGCATGCACCTCAGTTTTTGCTGATATAGCGCCTTGGTGATTTACCTAACGCTTTCTTGAACATGGTGATAAAGGCGCTTACGGAATCATATCCCAGCCGCTCCGAGACCATTTGCACGGTTTCACCTTCAATAAGCCTTTGAAGAGAAATAACAATATGTAGCTGTTTACGCCACTGGCCAAAGGTCATGCCGGTTTCCTTTACGACCAATCGGGAATAAGTTCTTTCGCTAAGGGCAAGAAAAGAGGCCCATTCTTTGATCGTTCGCCTATCTGCAGGATCGTCAAGCAGCTTGCGGGCTACTTTCCTGAGCCTGGCATCGTTTGAGAGTGGGAAGTTCAGTTGCTCTCTCGGCATTTGCGGCATCATATGAAAGAGCAGGTTGATCAGTAAATGCATCTCTGTTTGCATTGTTGCTTCTTGTGAGATGCTAGCTAAATGCAGGATCATTTCCCGCACCAAAGGGCTGACCGAGAGCGTGCAGCATTTCTCGGGCAAAACGGTGCGTGATGGTTCAAAATACACAAAACAAAAAGTGGCCGCAGCGGACGGGAGATTTCGGTGCGGGAGTCCTGGCGGGATCCACATGGCGGATTGATTGGGAACCATCCATAGTTCATCGTTAACTTCACAGGTCATTGACCCCGTTACCGGCATGACTAATTGTCCTCGCTTATGCGAGTGAACAGGGACCTCTAACTCTAAATTTGAGGAGCTCAGGAATAATACGTTAATAGATGATTCAGATGAGTCAGGATCAAAACTACCCATATCATTCACATTTCCAGACAGATGTTGGCGTTAGGGAATACATATGCTGGACTGGCCTCTCAGCAGTTTAGCTATCTGATTATGAAGTTGCGCTTCCGAGTATTACTGCAAATCCAATAAAGAATATCCCTACCAATGCGTTTCCAATGGCAGATAGCATAGGGTTGTATTTTAAACGGCTGAGCAAGTAAGAACCACAGAAAACGAGAAAGCCGAGGTAAACGAGAGTAATTGTGAATATCACGGTTGTAAGAATGATAAACGCCATTCAGGAGTGCTCTGCCTGAACATTTATGAACTGAGCGAAGAAATATAGAACAGTAGCGTCTTTGGATTCAATAGCGTCACCAGCATTCCGCGTCCGATGCTCCTCCGTGTATCAGCTGAAGATTTTTTTCCTCACTCGTTTTGACAGTGGCTTTAACACGGCGCGTATCTGAGATGATAGGGCCGGTATACTCGCTTGAAATTAACATGACCCCCTTCGCAGCGCAGCAGCTGGACGCTGAGCGTCATTGCGACAGGTCGACAGGGACAAATCAGTGAGTCTGCAGGCTCGACGTTGCGACAGACCGGTCGCATCACACATCAACACCACAGCTTCTGGTCTGTCGTCAGTATTTTCGCCCAAGAGACGCCTGAAGCGCCTCCTTATCCAGCATGGCTTTGGCAAGCAGCTTCTTGAGTCTGGCATTCTCTTGCTCAAGCGACTTCAGGTGCTTAACCTCAGGAACATCGGGGTGTACTAATCAACGGAGAGCAAGTCAAAGGCGCCTGACCATGAAACACGGGTAAGTGGTTGCCCGTTTATAACCAAACGCCAAAGCGTAAGTTAACCAATAGCTTGCCACTCTCTCTTAAGCAGAGCGTAAACGAAGGTATTGTCATATTGTTCCTCGCCATTTTCCGCTATAAACGTAACAAACTCCTTGAAGCAACCTTCCTGACGCATATGAAGACGGGCGCAAAGTTTCTGAGACGCCAGGTTGTAATCTTCTACGTAGGCATAGAGGCGTCTGGCGTTTTTCTCAGTAAATAAATAATTAAACAACGCCATGACGGATTCGGTGGCAAAGCCTTGGCCTTCATAACGCTGATTAAAGTGCCAGCCCACGCTCCAGGTATTCTGGTCCGGCTCTTCACTATTATCGGCAAAGAGATGGCCAATAAGTATGTCGTTCTCTTTGAGGCATACGGCGAACTGACTGGGATCGAGAGCACGCTTGTTAACCGATTCGACTGCTTCGGCCAAGGAGTTGAGTTTCTCGTCATAAAAACAAGGCGTGCGGGGCGAGGACAGGTAGTCAAATAGCGCATTCGCATCTTTGCCATTAAATGCACGAATAATGAGTCGTGGGGTAGTGGTGACGATCATGAAACCTTCTTGTTAACCGGCGCTTTTTGCGGTTTATCCTAGCATCGTTTTACAGATGTTAGGATCGGTATCTGACACATCAGCAATGGCGGTCACGACCAAACACTGATAAATATTATCTCTTGTGAAAATCTGAAATCGGCAGGTGTGAAGCGTGTTGAAAAGATGCCAGTAACCAAGGAACCAGAAAAATGATTGTTCGTCTTGCTACGACAGCGGATATTTCTGCGCTGGCCGCTATCGATAGTTCTCTATCTCATGTCCCGCATCGCTGCGCCCAGATTCGGGAATGGTGTGCGGCAGGAACCTGTTATCTCGCTGAGAATGAAGAGCAGGTGGTGGCCTATGGTGTGTTGAGCGCCCATTTCTTTGGCTGCGGTTTTATCGAAATGCTGATGGTGGCTGAAGGCTACAGGCGACAGGGAGTGGGTTCACAACTGTTACACACGCTGATATCACTTTCACCTCAGCCCAAGCTTTTTACGTCAACCAACCGTTCGAATGTAACCATGAGGGGATTGTTGCTGGCGGCGGGCTTTATCGAGAGTGGCCATATTGAGAATCTTGATGAGGGCGATCCGGAGATGATTTTTTTCTATCCGAACAGGTGTGCGAGGAATTAACCGACAGGTGAGTTCACGTCAGCTTCAGCGGCACGCGTTGTTATCCCTATTGAGCCGATAAAGCCTGGCCTGGTAAGACACAGATACAACCGTTGGGGCCTGAAAAGGCCCCGGAATGAAGAGTACTGGCGTTTTACTCCGCCTTCGTGGCATCAGGGTGGTTTTTCCCTTCCTCGATGAATTCTTCATCGATTTCATCCGTATTTTCCTTGCTGTCGCGGCCGGAAAGGATATTCCAGCAAGCGATAAACAGGGCGGCAATCAGTGGGCCGATGACAAAGCCGTTGATACCGTAGATTTCCATCCCACCCAGGGTAGAGATCAGGATCAGATAGTCAGGCATCTTGGTGTCTTTACCGACCAACAGTGGACGAAGGATATTATCGACCAGCCCGATGATAACCACGAAGAAGCCCACCAGGAACAGGCCTTTCCACAGCATACCGGTGGCGAAGAAATAGATGGCTGCAGGTACCCAGATAATGGCAGAACCCACGGCAGGGATAATGGACAGGAATGCCATCAGTGCAGCCCACAACAGGCTACCTTCGATCCCGGTGACATAAAACGCCAGACCACCGAGCGCACCTTGCACGACGGCGACCACGACGGTGCCTTTCACCGTGGCACGGGAAACCGCGGCGAATTTCACAAACAGGTGATGTTTCACGTATTCGGATAACGGCAATGCTTCGAGCGTCAGGTTGACCAGATAAGGGCCGTCTTTCAACAGGAAGAACAGCAGATATAGCATGACGCCAAAGCCAACGGCAAAGTTGAACGTACCCTTGCCGATCAGGAACACGCTACCGGCAAGATATTGCCCGCCTTGCAGCGCCAGCTCGGAGAGTTTCTTTTGTATTTCTGCGGCATTGTCGAGGTTATGTTCAGTCAGAAAATGGCGTGCCCAACCCGGCAGTAATCGCAGGGTGTCGGCCAGAATGACCGGGAATTGCGTGTTGTTACCTTGCAACTTGGTGTAGACAACGTTGAGTTCAATCGCCAACGAAGATGCGATGATCGCCAACGGCGTAAACACGATCAAACAGATCACTGCGACCGTCAAAAGCGAAACCAGGCCATTTCGATCGCCCAGGTATTGTTTGAGCTTTTGTTTCACCGGGTGGAAAATCACCGCCAAAATGATGGCCCACAGCACTGACGAGTAATAGGGACCCAATACGTCCAGAAAAGCAGCGGTAACAATAAAAAGGATCAGAATAAAGAATCCTTTTGAAATACCTTTAGACATCATACCCGTCCCTCTGATGATAGATTTTTCTTGTCAATCTCGATATGCACCGGCATTGACACTTCTTGAAGAACAAACCCTAACATCACAAACGCGTAACAGGTAGTGGATTTTATGCACCAATAATTAATAAAGCTTATTAATGATGCCTCATTTTGTGGGGGTATTGGGTATAGGAAACGGGGCGTTAAGTTCGCCAGCGAGAATCCCCTTCGTCGGTGACGTTACTGCTCACATAGGCCACAGCGGCCTCTCGTTGATTACCAGCCCAATGGACTCATTTTATATATTGTGTAATGGGCCTTTCGTTTATCGCGCCTTCGTTGTGAGCGATAACGCCAGTGCGCTCCCCAGCACCGCGGCGGACAGCACCAGTACGGAGGGGGCTGTCCAACCCGCGTAGGCAACAAGGGCACTCAAGACGACCGGGCCGATCACCTGGCCGAGATAAATGCCTTGCATCACCAGGCCCAGGCTCAGGGGGATCAATGTGGGCTCTGGCGCTGCTGCTGGTGTCGCCGCCAAGATAGTGGCGGGCAGCATGCCACCGATGCCACTAAACAGTAAACACAGCGGGACAAGCAGGCCGTTAGGCGTTATTGAAAGGAAAACGCCGGCCCCGGCAAGCCCCATGAAGGTACTGACAACAGCGAGCAGGGTTCGGGCCCGTAGACCGCGCAACAACAGCACGCCTGCGGCCAGGTTGCCGAGAATATTGACGGCAATCACGGCAGCGCTGACGCCACCTGCCGCTGCCAACGTTAACCCGATGCGTTGCATCAGGAATATCGGCAAAAAGGCCATCACGGCAAAGAACTGCAGGTTGTAGGTGGTAAATATCAACGCCAACAACAGCGGTTGTCGCGCACGCATGATACTGAGCAGCGCCTGCCGCAGTTTGATCGCGGGTGCTGAGGAAAGGGTTATCGCACCACGTGGGGTCGTTAATGGCAGCAGCAGTGCTGCCAGCAGCGTCAGGGCACCGCCCGCGACCCAACTCTGTTGCCAGCCAGCGAAATGCGGGCCGAAAAACAGGGAGAGGGCTATGCCTGCCGGCATAAAGGTGCTCCAGATGCTGAACACCAGATTCCGTTTTTGTGGTGCGACCACACGCGTGAGCACGGTCGGTGCGGCGACGACGACAATGACGAAGCCAATTCCTTCGACGACTCGGGTCACGATCAGTCCGGCAAAATCATGTTGCATGGCGCCGGCAAAGCTGGCGAGGCTGACAATCACTAATCCCAGGCTCAGTAAACGACGATCGCCCCAGCGGCGAACCAGCAGGCCTGCAGCGATACCGCCAAACACGCCGATAAACGGAAAGGCCGAGATGATCCAACTCAGCGACTCCAGCGAACGACCAAATTCGCGCTGCAGTTCCGGCAGGGCAATGGTTGCTTTACCCACATGGAGGGCAACGGCAATACCAGCGAACAGCACGTTGACGATTGCTGGCCATTGCGTCGCGGTAGGGCTGGCCGAATCCACCGGGTCTGATTTGCTTGTGGTCATGATTTTCTCCAGGGAGATAAAAATCAGACTATGCGTTATGTCGATAATACCAACAGTTCAATTATTGCTCTATTCACCGGCGAAACCATTCATTTCGAGCTTTATTGAGAAGCCAGAACGCTAAAGCTTCGGGTGTGAAGTGAAACGGAGAGTCACTCCAGAATAGGGTTATAACGAAAGAGAGAAGCCCTATGGCTTCTCTCTTGTTTAGGTGAAGATCAGAAAACGACGGGTTTTCTCATCATGTGTGCAATGGCTGCTAGGGACGAGACTGCGCGTATAATCCTGCCAGCACCTCCGCTATTTTTTCGCCAATAAAGTCTTTATTGCGGCTGACAAACCAGTGGTCACCGTGTACCACAAATTGCTGGAAGGCGTGGGTGGTTTGCGCCTCCCAGGCGGTCATTTCATCGACCAGCGTGACCTCATCCTCCAGCGCTGAGAACACCGTAATCGGGCAGGACAGCGGCGCGTCGTGTTGGTATTCATAACTTAATAGTAATGGCATATCTCTGCGCAGCCCCGGTAAGATTTGCTTAACGAACTCCAGATCGTCAATGTAGGTCAACAGACCGAGGATTTTTTGCTCTGAGTTGGAAGCAACACCACTTTCGCGTAACGATTCGCGGTTTTTCCAGGTGCCGGTGAGCTGTGGTGCCATGGTTGCCGATGAGAAGAAATGCACCGGCAAGAGTTTGTTGCCGGCACGCAATGCCCGGTAGAGCTCGAACATCACTATCCCTCCGTAGCTATGACCAAAGAAGGCGATGTCACCCTCCCAACCCAGCTGTTTTTCATCTTCCATCAAACGATCGAATGCCGTTTCCAATTCGCTCAACAACGCCGACAACTGGGTGTGGTTTTCTTCCTGTAACCGGTTTTCACGGCCCGGGGATTGAATGGCATAGACTTCGCAATCTGCCGGGGCGTTATAGAGGAAGTGAGCAAACATCGATGCACCAGCCCCCATCGAAGGCATCATAAACAGCTTGGTTTTCTTCGGCTGTTCATTCGGTGCCCGTTTTAAACGGACAAAGTATTCATGCACAACCTCAATGTCGGCTTCTGAAGTAATACCTGAAATGTCGCCGGATGGTGCTTGCGCAGTGCTGCCATTGGTCAATTCCTGGTAAAGTTGCTCGGCGAGTTCAAGTAAGCTTGGGCCTTTCACCATGCGCATCAACGGGTAATTGATCTCCAGTTTTTGCTGGATCCAATGGCGTAACTGGTTGAGCATTAACGAATCCAAGCCCATCGCAGAAAGCGATTTTTCCGGCGCAACCTTATCAACGGTGGTACCAAGGATCCGCGCTAATGCTTCGGTCAGCTGATGTTTCAGTTCCTGTACGGCCTCGGAACCCGACAACGCCTGTACTTTTTCACGCAGGCTGATATTACCGTCGTTTTGCCCTTTGATCTGCAGTGCTTCATTGGACAAAAAATGGGCGAAACGCAGATCGTTGCGCAGATGATCGTAATGCTCACGGAAACGCGCCCAGTCAATATTGGCGGCCATTCTTATCACATTGCCGTCCAGCAAAACTTGCTCGATTTTCGCTGTCACCTGTTTCTGGCTCATCGGCAGCCAGCCTTGTTTATCCAGCAGGTTCAATAACGAATCGGCATCCTTTGTTAGCCCGGCAAACTGACCGAGTACGCCGATATTGATCGCCTGCGCAGTCAGTCCCTGCATTTGGCGATAATGCGTTAGCTTGTCGATAAAGTTATTGGCGGCGGAATAACAGGTCTGGCCGCCAAAACCGAACACGGACGCGATGGAGGAAAGCGAAAGGAAGAATTCCAGAGGCGTATTCTGCAGGGCTTGATGTAAATGCCAGGCGCCCAAGGCTTTGGCCTCGAAGGCTGGCATCAGTTCGTCACGCTGCAGATTGCCGATCAGGGCATTTTGCATCACCGCCGCTCCGTGAATAACCCCGCCCAACGGGGCAACGTGCTTGATCTGTTCGATCATGGCCATCACGTCGGTGGACGAAGAGAGGTCGACTTTAGGTAACAGCACCTCAACCCCTTGTTGGCGCATTAGCGCAATGGCATGGCGATCCTCGTCATGCTTAGGGCCGCTGCGGCTGGCGAGCACCAGTTTTCTGGCTCCGTGCTCCACCAACCACGTAGCCAGCACTATGCCCAATCCGCTGGCCCCGCCGGTGATCAGATACGTTTTCTCCGCTGACAGTTGTAAATGCTGCGCGGGAAGTGCGTTGACGGAGACCCCCTCCATGGTCACCACCCTGTTTTCTGACTGGCGATCGTCGCCCAGTGCGGAGGGAAGTGCATTGACCGGAAGAGCGGAGTAGGCCGGCAATGGCATTGGCGTTGCGCTGTTAATTGCATCGATGGCCTGAGCAAAGAGCTCTGCGGCTTCATGCGGTCTCTTAGCGACCAGAGACAGAACATCTACGGCAAAATAACTGAAGTTTGCTTGTTGGCAGTGGAAGCTTAACGCTTCATTTTCTCCTTGGTTATGTGGGTTCAGCGCTATAAACCGGCCAAAAGGCTGCAGGCATCTCAGACTTTGCATAGCGCCTTTACCGCTGAGGTTATTCAGAACAATGTCGACGCCGGCACCCTGCGTATCGGTCATAATTTGCTGATGGAAGCTTAACGTCGTGCTGTTATAAACGTGCGTAATGCCCAATGAGCGAAGCTGTTCTCGGCTAGCGTCGGTATCGGCGCTGGCAAAGACATCGGCTTTTAGCTGTTGAGCCAAATGCACGCAGGCCAATCCCGTTGGCGTATGCGCGCAGTGGATCAGCACACGTTCACCCGGTTTGATTCGAGCTAGCTTGAACAGGGCTTGCCAAGCCGTCAGGCAGGCGATAGGCAGCAGTGCGGCTTGTTCAAACGACAGGGCGGCAGGTTTATGTGTCACGTAATGTTTGTCGACTCGAGTGATTCCGGCCACGCCGTTAGCGGTGATAGCGATAACCCTATCCCCCGTCTTGAAGCCGCTGACTGCCGAGCCGATGCGGGTTATCACACCACTGCATTCGTGGCTGAGTGAACGTTCAGACGTTGTACGGCGGTTCAATGCCGTGGCTTTTATCGCGAGCTCAATCTCATGTTCCTGAAGCTCCGCAGGTGTAAATTGACGCATTTGCAGTGAACCGATCACGCCCGGCACACCAAACACAGCATGATAATTCCCGCCGCACCCCGGTAGCACTTTGGCGGCGTTGAGCTGAGCTTGGTCGGGGTCTACGCTCTTCAACCTGCGGGCGAAGAGTTGCTCCCCGCGTATCGCCAATTCGGTTTCATTCTTACCCCTGTGGGGGGCCGTAATCAGTCCAGCAAGAAGGCTCAGTTCGCCTTCGTTAGCCTTGCCTAAATCAACAACCTTGCAGACGGCAAGCGGATATTCATTGTTCATGGTGCGGCTGACGCCATACAGCGGAGCCTGTATCAGATTAATGGGCGAGTCTTCTGGCGTGACCCACTCCGAGCCGCAGTTGATGGTCCAAAGGACGGGTTGCAGTTCATTTTCAATGATTGCGTGGTTGATATTGACGCTTTTCCAGATTAGCGATTCTATCCGGGGGGCCAAGTCATGTTCACCGACGTGCTCTTGCGGCAGCAGATTCACAATGCGCGTCAGGGCAGGGTAGCGTGCTTTGACTTCCCCCAGCGCATTGAGCACGGCCTGGCGCTCCTGCAGGTCTACCGGCCAATCGAATGCGGGGTTTTCTCCCAAGGTAATGACCGTCGCCCCGCGCTGCTTCAATGCGTTGGCGAGTGCGCGATAATGCGTCTGCACGTCCGCAATCAACAATACTTCTGTACCAGGCTGTGCCGGTACACTTACGTTGTCGACAGGATGCCAGCCATATTCATAACAACCGCTGTAGGCAATATCCTCTTCGTTACTGCGTGAGCCGATGATGTATTTTAATCGCAGGCCGATGATTTGAGCGACTACATTACCGGCATCATCAAACAGCAACACATCACTTTGCAGATAGTCTTCGTCGGCTTGTTGGACAGAAAGGTAGCTCCATAAAATATCGCCCTGTGCCTTTTGGAAGAAGTGGTAGCGTTCGATATGCACCGGCAGGTAAACACCCAACTCTTCGTCAGTGTCCTGCTGTCGCGTAGCGAGAATGCTATGAACCACGGTGTCCATGAGTGCAGGATGCATGAAGTAGCGGTCGAGGCCAAACTTCAGGCTGTCAGGTATGACTATTTTCGCCAACAACTTATTCGGCGCGCTCCAGAGGTTCTGGATAGTTTTAAACGCAGGGCCATAGCTTAAACCACCGCGTTTTAAACTGTTGTAAGTGGGTTGTACCGGGATTCGGTGGCTGACATCACGCTGAACTTCTCTCAGGCTGATTTGCGGCGCTGCCGGTTTAACGTCCAGATAATTTATTATTCCGTTCGCGTGTTTTATCCACTCCGCATCGGGTTTGCTGCCATCCCGGCTTAACAGCCAATAGCGGCCTGATGCAGAATCAATCTCCAGGTTAATGGTTAAAGGCTCCCCTTCATCCGGCAGGAACAGTCCGCGTTCAAAACTGATATCCATCAGATAACTGAACGACTCGCCAAAGGCCTGACGACCTGAGGCCATTGCAAGTTCCAGAATCCCGGCACCCGGGAACAAAATCAGATCATCCATCCGATGCTCGCTGAGATACGGATCTGCCTGGCTATCAAGAAATACATTGAACACGTGCCAGGTTGGATTGATGCCTGAACGATGATGTTGGGTAATATTGGGGTGGAAATCGAGTTTGAGGCGGTGTTCCTGATGGCGACGGCTCTCATTCCAAAAACGTTTCTCTTGCCAGGCATAGCGAGGCAAATCATGCAGTCGGCCTGCACCAGGGCAGACCTTGTGCCAGCTCATTGGGTGTCCCGCGATCAGCAGCGCACCCAGGCTTTGCTTAAGGCGCACGGCTTCATCTTCCTGACGGCGGATTGACGGCAATATTTGTGCATTGACGTTCAGCTTGGTGAACAGTTCTTGTGCTCCACTGCTTAAAGCCGGGTGTGGGCCGATTTCGATAAACATATCAAAGCCGTCTTCTACCATGCGTTGCAGTGCCGGCGAGAAATAGACCGGGTCGCGGACGTTTTGGTACCAATAATCGCTGACTAAATGGAGTCCGTCTTCCCGCTTGCCGCTGACGGTGGAATAAAGGGCAATCTGGGCGGCAGTGGGCTCTAAAGCGCTGAGTGAGGCGATCAGCTCTTCTTTGAGTGGGCCCATATGGTGTGAGTGGAATGGCACATCGACCTTCAGGAACCGATGGAAGACATCTTTTTTTTCCAGCTCACTGGCAATCGCGTCCAGTGGTTTACGGTCTCCGGAAAGGGTAATGCTTTCGGGGCCGTTAATGGCGGCTATGGACACGCGATCGGCAACGTTGGCAATCAACTTTTCGGCGGTCGGTAAATCGACGCCAACAGCCAACATGACGCCTTTGCCAGATGCCGCGTGCTGGCCGCGACTGCGGTGGAATATCACCTGCACTGCCTGTTCCAACGTGAGTGCCCCGGCGGTATAGGCTGCCGCAACTTCACCGATTGAGTGGCCAATGACACCTTCAGGCTCAATACCGTTGTGTTTCCATAATTCGACCAAGGCGATTTGCAAGGCCATGATGGCGGGTTGGGCAATCCGAGTATCACTAATTTGTGATTCTGATTCTGGACGGCTCATTTCTTCCAGTAACGACCAACCGGCAATGTCGACAAACAGCTTGTCGATGGTGGCGATTACGTGACGGAAAACGGGCTCCGTATCAATAAGCTGACGGCCCATGGCGTACCATTGCGGCCCTTGACCGGTAAAGACGAAAGCCAAACGCGGCTTCTTATCCTGTGCCTGCCCTGACTCAACGCCGGCGAGCGACTCACCGCGTAGGTAAGCACTTATCTTTTCACCAAGATCCTCCGTGCTGCTGGCTGCAATAGCGAGACGGTGGCGAAGTAACGATCGATGTTGACCGGCGTTGAAACAGATATCGTTCAGGTTAGCTTGGGTGTCTGACAGATAGGCCAGATAGGTTTGTAATTGTGCTTTCAGCGCCTCAGGCGTTTGGGCACTGCAACTGAACAGATTTACCTCCGGCCGGATATCTTCTGCCTGATCCAGGCCGACAATGACCTCTGTATCCGGTATGTATTCTTCCAAGACAACGTGAGCGTTGGTACCTCCTGCACCAAATGAGTTAACACCGCCTATACGTGAGCGACCGTGGCTCGGTGCAGGCCAGCGTTGATTGCGGTCCACCACCTTCAGGCGCCAATTCTCAAAGTCAATTTTGGGATTTGGTCTGTTGAAATGCAGGTTCGCCGGGATCTGTTTATGATGGAGGCAGAGCGCCAGTTTAATCAAGCCGGTGACACCTGCTGCCCCCTCCAGATGACCAAGGTTACTTTTTATTGATCCAATAAGCAGGGGCTGTTCAACGGGACGCTGGCTAAACACATTGGCGAAGGCTTGAGTTTCCAATGGGTCACCGACAGAAGTTCCCGTACCGTGGGCCTCAATATATTGCACTCGTTGCGGATCAATGCCTGCTTGCCGGTACGCCGTCTGAAGCATTTCCGTTTGGGCTTCGGGGTTGGGTACGGTAAAACCGGCAGGGGTAAAGCCGTCAGAGTTACAGGCGCTGCCTCGCACCAGGGCATAGATCTTATTATTGTCCGCCAACGCCTGAGTTAGTGGCTTCAGATAGACCAATCCCACACCTTCTCCGCGCACGTAGCCATTGCCACTTTCGTCAAAACTTTTACAGGTGCCGTCTGCACTGAGGAAATTGCCTTTTGACAGCATCATCGTCAACGCAGGGTTGATATTCAGGTTAACCCCGCCGGCAATGGCCTGCTTCGCCTCCCGTAACCAAATGCTCTGACACGCCAGGTGGATGGCAACCAGGGAGGCCGAACACGCGGTATCGACGGCAATGCTTGGACCTTTTAAATCGTACAAATAGGAAATACGGTTTGCTAAAGATGTCAGTGAGATCCCCATGGCTGACTGCGGGCTAATGCGATAACGGTTATCAGGATCGGCAAGAATATCCTGATAATCGTTGGCAAACGAACCGATATATACGGCGGTTTTTGAGCCGCGGAACCTATCCAGTCGATCGCCAGCGTCTTCTAACGCCTCAAAGGTTGCCTGCAGCAGCAAGCGCTGCATGGGATCGATATTTTCTGCTTCCTTGGGGAAAATATTAAAGAATTCATTATCAAACTTATCAATGCCATTGATAAAACCACCGCGTGCCGTCTTGGTTTTTCCGGTTTTATTGGTGTCTGGATCGTAGAACTTGTCCTTATTCCAGCGCTCAGGGGGGACGTCGGTAATACCGTCGACGCCTTTCAGTAATACATCCCATAACTCTTTGTGATTATTCGCATTTCCAGGGGTTTTGCAACCAATGCCAATAATGGCAATAGGTTCTCTATTTGCAGACATAGGGTGACCTCCGTGATGTAAACATAGGATTTTTTTGAAGATAGGAATTTTATTAATTTGCTATTTATTTATGGTTTTCTCATTGATTTTCTCTGTGGTCAGGCGTCGAAAATTAATTATAGATAGTTAATTTTTTTTCACATTTATATTTCCTTGTTTTTAGTAATGATTTTATATCACTTTGTTTTATTTGATTTATTATTTCTATTAAATCCATATGGTATTATTTTTTTTCTGATATAACTAAGGTTATTTGTGTTTGTCGAGATGAGGGGAAATTAAGTAGTATCAGGTGATTACCCTGTTTATTACTGACATAACCATCTCGGTTTTGATTTTTTATTTTTATAATTGTTTATTATCTTTATTTCTATAATTTCAACACGGTTCTATTTATCTTTTTGTTGTCTGGTTCGAGAGTGGGGCACTGTCATAATGATGCAGCATGTTATTTTTTTTCGGCGGCTCTGATCGATATCATTGAAAACTATCGACAGTCTGGGTAACACTGATGTCAACACCAAAGGAGAAAACGATGTACAGCGACAATGAGAAGAAGTTCTATATCATCCTGAACCGCAACCACGAACCTGCAACCTTGTTCAACGCGTCCTGTCACTTGACGGCAGGCATTACCGATTTGATCGAACAGCGTGAATTCCATCATTACCCTAGCGCTATCGACGGTGTCAGCGCCAATATGAGCCATTACCCGATCGTGATCCTGCAGGCGAAAAACAGCAGCCAGCTCAGCAATCTGATCCTTAAATGTAAGGAAGAGGCGGTGCTGGCAAACTTCTTCACCACCACCATGTTGTCGCACTCTGCTGAGCAGCAGATCGCGGATACTGCGAATACAGAGTACGAAAAGTTGGAGTTCGTTGCCGTAGCGCTGTACGGAGACACCGAACAGCTTAAGCCCCTAACGAAAAAATTCTCCGTTTATCGGTAAACCCTGTCTCCGCCATACCTCATTAACGTGCCCGATCACACAAACGCTGCCGCCGAGTTTCGTCAGGCGCATTTGTCATGATAGTTTCTATCAGAATAATGATGGGAGACGAGTATGGCAGGTAAGAAAACTACCCTGGCCGCCATCGCCAGAGAGGCACATGTCGGCATTGCCACGGTTGACCGGGTGATAAATCAACGAGCAGCGGTGCGGCCAGAAACGGAACGCAAGGTGATTGCGGCAGCGAAAAAATTGGGGTTCGCCCTGGAGAAATCGCATCGTTTGTTTGAAACGGCCGGGAAACCGGTTGTTCGGGTAAAAATGGGGTTTATCCTGCTGCGGAAGGCGCATTCGTTTTACGCCCAATTGGCTGATAGCCTGATGGAACAGGCTGCGTTATATCACGATCCTGCCTCTCCCCCGCAGTTCATTTTTCATGATATCAGTGCCGTCAATGAGACGGCCGCAGCCATTACGTCCCTAAGCCAGCGTGTTGACGTTATCGGCGTACTGGCGTTGGATAACCCGATGATTGGTTACGCCGTTGAAGAGGCGACCCGGCGGGGCGTCAAGGTGTTTACGCTCCTGTCGGATCTGTCAGTGCACAGCCGCACTGGCTATATTGGTTTGGATAACCAGCAGGCTGGTCGTACCGCTGCCTGGGCGGTGGAGAGATTATGCCGACAGCCAGGAGACGTTGGTGTGATCATCGGTGATAACCGTTTTTTGTGCCAGGAAACCTGCGAAATCAGCTTCCGCTCTTACCTGCGTGAGCACCAGAGCGGCCATCGGGTACTTGAACCGGTGCGCAACCATGAACAGGCAGAAAGCGCCAGGCAGGTAACTCAGGCCTTGCTGGCGCAACATACTGAGCTGGTGGCCCTCTATGCACCTTGTGGCGGTGTTGAGGGGATTATCGCGGCGCTGCGAGGAAGTGGCAGGCAACATGAGATTACCTTGGTTTGCCATGGCCCGGTGGACGGAGGGGAGATGGCGCTGTTTGATGGCACGTTGGATTTGATGTTGAGACACCGCATTACTGAGTTTGCCGCGACGGTTATCAACACTTTTGTGTCGGCTGTAACCCATGATTCGTCCGGTTTTATACATGTCATTAATCGTTTTGATTTGATCACCCAAGAAAATATTTGACTGCCTGGCTCCCTGTTCGGGGGCCGTTCCCCGGTTCCAATTCCCTAAGCCCCTCTATAAGCCGTCTCGTCTTGATTTGATAAAAAACTATCATTTTTGTGATAAAAATTAACGCGATCGCTATCAAAAAATGAAATTTTCGTCATTGCCGATTTTGAAACGTTTGTTTGATACTGACGCCACGCCTACTTCGCTACGGAACAAAAATCATGACTTTGTCTATCGCCAATGCACCTTGCAGTTGGGGAGTGGATGACCCTAACAATCCGCATCTTCCGCCTTACGCAACCGTCTTGCAGGAGGCAAGTACGGCTGGTTACCGCAGCATAGAGCTGGGGCCGTGGGGATACTTACCGACCGATGTCCTGACGTTGAATACCGAGCTGCAACGGCATGGACTATCGCTGGTGGCGGGAACCCTGTTTGACGATCTGGTCAGTGAGCATAACTTCGGCCATATCCTTGAATTGACACATAACATTTGTCGCAACTTATCGCAGTCGATAAAAGCGCAACAAAACCGCGCCCCTCATTTTTCGCCACCTTATCTGGTCATTATTGATTTCGGCGACCCGCAGCGGGCGAAATTTGCCGGGCAGTCTTCTCTGGCACCGCGATTGTCACCAGACGATTGGCAAAGAATGATCAGCCATATTATTACCGTCAGCGAGATTGCCTGGCAGAAGTATGGCGTACGGCCGGTTGTACATCCGCACGCGGGGGGCTGTATCGAATTTGCTGATGAGATCGAACAACTGACCGCCCAAATCCCGCATCAAACCGCCGGGCTGTGCCTGGATACCGGGCACCTTTACTACGCCGGAATGGATCCCGTTACCTGGCTCGACCGTTACTTCACGCGCATTGATTATCTGCATTTCAAGGACGTTAACCCACGGGTATTTCACGATGTATTGGCGCGTGGGTTGGACTTCTTTACGGCTTGCGCGCAAGGGGTGATGTGTCCTCTTGGCCAGGGAGCCATTGACTATCCGGCTGTGCGTGAATTATTGGCGGCACGTGGTTATCAGGGCTGGATCACCATTGAGCAGGAGCGCGATCCGCGTCATGCGCAGGGTAGCCTGCGCGATGTTACGGAAAGCCTTAACTATTTGCGAAACATCGGCTTTTAATCAGGAGAAACGTGATGATCAACGGCATTAAACCTTTGGGAAGATCGCTGCGCTGGGGCATGGTCGGCGGCGGCGGCACCAGCCAGATTGGTTATATTCATCGTTCTGCGGCACAGCGCGATGGGACTTTCACCCTGCTGGCTGGTGCGTTTGATATCGATGCGCAACGTGGGCGCAGCTTTGGGCAAAGCCTGGGGGTGGCACCGGAGCGCTGTTATCCAGATTACGCCACGTTATTTCGCGAGGAGGCCGCAAGAGCGGACGGCATTGAAGCGGTTTCCATTGCTACGCCAAACAATACCCACTTTGCTATCTGTAAAGCGGCGCTGGCGGCCGGTTTACATGTGGTGTGCGAAAAACCCTTGTGTTTCACCACGGAAGAGGCGCAAACACTGATCGAACTGAGCCAAAAGCACCATAAGATTGTTGGCGTCACCTATGGTTACGCCGGGCACCAGCTAATACATCAGGCGCGACAGATGATCGCCGATGGGCTGCTGGGCGAAATACGCATTATTAACATGCAGTTCTCTCATGGATTTCACGCGGCGCCGGTGGAGCAAGAAAACCCCAGTACCCGCTGGCGGGTAGATCCACGTTTTGTTGGCCCCAGCTATGTATTGGGGGATTTGGCGACCCATCCATTGTTCTTGTCGGAAACCATGGTGCCGCAGCTTAAGATCAAACGCCTGATGTGCAGCCGCCAGAGTTTTGTTAAAACCCGAGCGCCGCTGGAAGATAACGCCTTTGTGCTGATGGAATATGATAATGGTGCTGTGGGTTCCATGTGGTGTTCGGCGGTTAACAGCGGATCGATGCACGGGCAGAAGGTGCGTATTGTTGGCGAAAAGGCGAGCCTGGAATGGTGGGATGAACAGCCTAACCAACTACGTTTTGAAGTGCAGGGGGAACCGGTACGCATTCTGGAGCGTGGTATGCCCTATCTCGATCCTATGGCGTTGGCGGATGATCGTATTGGCGGCGGTCATCCGGAAGGATTATTTGAAGCGTGGTCAAATCTCTACAGGCGCTTTGCGCTGGCCATGGACGCTAGCGATCGAGGGGACGGCGAATTTCTGGCCGATCTATGGTACCCCGACGTGCATGCAGGTGCGATGGGCGTGCGTTGGGTAGAAAACTGCGTGCGGTCGGCCGATGCTGGCGCCAGTTGGGTGGCGTTTCGCTGAGGTGCCGTAGTGCAACCTCATCGTAGGGGTTATCGCGGATAGGCAGGCAAGCCCATTGTGTTGTCTGCCTATTCGCGACGGCTCAGGCGCTGGCACCGTCATAGGGGTGGATTTGCAACGACTCGAGTGCCAGTTCGGGCACGCAGCGCAGGTTAACAGCGCACATCTCCGAACCGTCCGGACCTTTCCCATAGGCAAACGCCTCGGTGCCGCATGTTTGGCAAAATTGGTGCTGGATAACCTGTTTGTTAAAGGTATAGCCGCGCAGCAAGGTATCACCGCTGTTCAGCACAAAGGTGTTGATCGGGAAGAACGCCAGCAACAAGCCTTTGCGGCGACAGATTGAACAGTTGCAACTCAGGGCTTCATGGGGCAGATCGGCGTTCACCGTAAAGGTGACGGCACCGCAATGACAGCTTCCTTGAAATGACATAATGGCTCACCTGCTGAAAATCTCAGTTCGTCCAATTATAGTTCACCTATTTAGCCTATTGATTGGCCTGGTGTACTGGACCTGAAGTGGGAAAGCGGTTTTGGGACGGCTGTATTAGAAAAATCTTTAAATTCTGTTAAGTTAGTGATTAAGGCAATGACAAGGAGACAGTGATGTTAGAGCAATACTACCCAGCCACCCTGAGTTCCAAACCGATCACGGACGAACAACATAAAAGACTGGTGGCTGTGCAAGCCGCACTGGAGCTGATCAAGGCGACATTATCCGACACCAACGACGGAAACGGTGTTGATTTCCAGCTTAAAGCGGCCGAAAAGCACATTGGCCCGATGGCTGACGCCATTCAGGAAGCGTTGAAATAAACGCCGAAAACGAGAATAAACCGCCTAAGTCTTAAGGGCGGTTTTTTTGTGCCAGCTTTGCTGGCGAACCGCGTTGAGCGCACAGCCATCGCATGATTGCTGTGATTTTTTCATTAGCGTATTGCCTTTTTCCCGACTAGTGCCGTTTTCAGCACCCACCTACTATGCAGATCCGGTTCATTACCAGGTTCCCTGTCATGTTAAAGAACACCCTATCATCAACTTCACCGCTGCGCTTTGGTGGTATTACGCTGTTGGTCAGCGTCGTCATGTTCTTTGCGACTGCCGCGCCGACCCAGGGCGCGCAGGTTATCACCTTTGTGCCTGATGCCGCTGGGGGATACCCCGAGAGCATTGCCTGGAATGAGCGCGCCGGGGCGTTTCTGGTTTCGTCGCTGCGCGGCGGGCAGATCGGCCTGGTTTATGAGGATGGGCGCTACAGGCCTTTCGCCGTCGACCGTTCACAGATCACGACTTCCGGCATTGTCGTTGACGCCGTGCGCAACCGCATGCTGGTATGCAACGAAGATGTAGGCATTGCGCTCACGTCTTCACCCGGTACGCACAATCGCGTGGCGCAGGTGCTCGAGTTTGATCCCGATACAGGTGCGCTGCAACATGTCTATGATTTCTCGCCGTTGAGCAAAGGACCGACGCTCGCCAACGATCTGGCCTTCGACGCGCAAGGCAATGTCTACGTTACCGATAGTTTCCAGCCGCAGATTTATAAAATCGACCAGGCAACCAAGGCGGTTTCGATACTGGTGCGTTCCGAACGTCTGATGCCCGCCACGACCACGGCGGCGTCGGGGGCGAAACCTTATCTCAACGGAATTGTTTACCACCCGGACGGCTATCTGATTGCCGGGGACTATTCCCGTGGTCTGTTGTGGAAGGTGGCGCTGGATGGGAGGCACGCTCTAAGCGAAATCAAGCTGCCACAGCGTTTGAAAGGGCCCGACGGGTTACGTCTTAAAAACCCCGACACTCTGGTGGTGGTGCAGTCTTTCCCTGGCACCGGGCAGGGCATGTCGGGGGATGTGACGCTGCTTTCTTCATCCGACGGCTGGGCTAGCGCGCGCATTACCGCTGTTGTCACGCCGCCGGGATTGGATGGACCCACTGCGGCGGCAGTCAAGGATGGTGAGGTTTGGGTTGTCAATTCACGTTATCCTCGCCTCTTTGCCGATACCGCGAATGCCGATCGCACGCGCGCGTTCAGCATCGTCAAGGTGGCGTTTAGCGATGGCCAAAATGTCTCCGGGTTGCCATGAAGGGCCGTAACGCCCACTGATGGGGCGTGGATTTTCAACTGAAAGCGGCAGCGCATGGGGCCGATGGCTGGCGCGATCGTCAATCCTGGCAGCAATCATCAACCGCTTAAGTGGCGTTCACTGAGGCGGTTTTTTTGTGCTATTCAGGCGGGAAAATTCGGATTTTTTGTCTACTGATAGCGGAAAAAAATTGGCAGAATTCATCTCAGGATTATTTTAGGGAATAGGCGAGGAGAGCGTTGATGAAAGATGTGCATATTGCACTGTCGGGTGGCTGCGTGCGGTTGGCTTACCCGGGAGAGGACGTACTGGATTTCACCGATAACCTGTCATTTGGGCCGCTGTGCGCGCTGGATGACGAGCAGGGTCTTCAGGCCCGATCCCGCTGGTTTCAAGATCTGCACCACTCTGTTAACGCCCCCGATTGGGACACCTCTGCACAACGCCTGACGGCGATGGAAAGCTTAAAAAAGCAGTTGGCTGCGATCACCGGGCAGGTGACCCTGTGGATTGGCGACAACGCCGATGAGCAATTAATGTTGCGTGCCCTGCTGCCATTACTGCGTGAACACCCGGTGTTTGTGGTTAACGTCACCGCACTTGCCGGACATGAAACCACCGGTTGCTGTCCGATTGAAACGCTCGAATCTTTGTGGGTTCGCCGGCGTGAATTGCCACCCGAAGACCAAGTGGCGCTCATTACCGACTGGTATAGACTGCTGAAGGAGAACGCCCCAGTGCGGATCTTTGCACAGGGAGAAGTGCAGGGGAAAACGCTGGAGTTCCACGACCCGTTGCTGTTGCAATAATGCCCCAACGATTACACCCAGGGTTCCCGGGTGGTCGGCAACGCAAGGGTGAATTCGCCCTATGGGGTCGGCGACACTTTTCTGAATTTCCGACTGTACGCGTTGATTGAGCGGGGCATATTGCAGGCGCAGACCGGCGGCGTGAACATGAACCTTCTCCAGGTGCGGCAGGCTTAATCGTGCTCACCCCGCGTTGTGATTTTTTGTGCGGTGGGGCGGATAAAGCGGGGCAAAGCAGTTTTATCCGACCCCGGCTTCTGTTTATAATGCGGCATTGACTGTACAAATAAACAGGTATCTCGCAATGACGCTGGTATTGGATGGTGAAAAGATTGGCCGTAACCGGTTTACCGGCGAGAAGATTGAAAACGGCAGCTTTATTAACTGCGATTTCTCGGGTACCGACCTGACCGGTACCGAGTTTATTGACTGTCAGTTTTACGATCGCGAGAGCCAGCAGGGCGGTAATTTCAGCCGTGCGCTGCTGAAGGACGCCAGTTTCAAAAATTGCGACCTGTCGATGGCGGACTTCAGAAATGCCAGCGCGTTGGGCATCGAAATCCGCGAATGTCGTGCGCAGGGTGCTGATTTCCGCGGCGCAAGCTTTATGAATATGATCACCGCACGCACCTGGTTTTGCAGCGCTTACATCACCAAAACCAACCTGAGCTACGCCAACTTTTCAAAAGTGGTACTGGAGAAGTGTGAGCTATGGGAAAACCGCTGGAACAGTGCACAGATCCTTGGTGCGACCTTTAGCGGTTCTGACCTGTCCGGTGGCGAGTTTGCCTCTTTTGATTGGCGTGCGGCCAACTTTACGCATTGCGATCTGACCAATTCGGAACTGGGTGAGTTAGACCTGCGTGGCATTGATCTGCAGGGCGTGAAACTGGACAGCTACCAGGTGTTTCAAATGATGGAGCGGCTGGGTATTGCGGTTATCGGCTAGGGTTATGCCCAGCGCCTTTCAAGCTGCAATCTTGTCGCTGCCGGCGATGTTTTATGAAGGGCCGTGAGGCCCTTCCCGTTCGCGACGGCTGGCGCTGCGGCGGATAAATAATAAGAGGTGTGTATAAATATTATAATAAATATTCCTTGCTTAAATAATTCCCTCGTGTATAAATAACGCCATCGGTTTGTAGTACAGACCTTATGAAAGCAGTTTTAGTAAAGCAGTTCTCAGTATTAGTGATATCCATAGATACCTCTTCTCCCGCGAATTTCCTTCTTTAGTGCCCAATAAGTTTCCAACAAAAACAGACCTCTATCGCCATATGGCGTCTCAAAAATATAAAGGAAATATCTATGTCTACTAAAATGACTGGTTTGGTAAAATGGTTTGATGCAGGTAAAGGTTTTGGCTTTATCTCTCCGGCAGACGGCAGCAAAGACGTGTTCGTACACTTCTCCGCTATCCAGAGCAATGATTTCAAAACGCTTGATGAAGGTCAGCGCGTTGAATTCACTATCGAAAACGGTCAGAAAGGTCCTTCTGCCGGCAACGTCGTCGTTTTATAATTTGTAGGTAGTGATTTATTTCTTGCGATAGCGAAGACGGTGTAAACCTGAGCAGATGAGAAATAAATGCAATGCCTGAATAAACTCCAGGATTACCTGGAGTTTATCTAAAAATAAATTAAGCGTATTTCAATAACGGAAGTTATTGGCAACAGCAAAAGAGATTGGCGTCGTAACAATAATAACGACGATGATTCAGTCTATTTTTCTGTTGTGAAAAAGTTGTGCTTAGGCTGCGTAAGGTTGGAGTGTTGGATGGACGCTTACGCCATAACATGACAGTCGGGAAAGTAACCGACAAACATTGATAACCCTGGCCTGCGGCCGGGGTTTTTTTATGCCTAATGATCAGATTAGACGGTGGTTAGCTTCGCTGAGAATCCAGTACTTCACTGTTTTTCACGACGTCCTGCGCTTTAACATAGCTTTCAATGAGCAACTGATAGGCCGGGAATATTTTGGTGTAAACCTCTGCCCATTGCTGTGCATCCTCACGGTTCCAACTCCCCTGAAGTTCAGAAGCTACGCCTGCAGTATCAATCGGAACTACACCGGCCTGCACTACGCGCGCCAGGGTGATTTCCTGCGCCATTTTTGAATAGGTGCCCGACGCATCGATGACAGCAAACACTTTATATCCATCGGCGATTGCGCTTATTGACGGGAAAGCCATGCAAACGCTGGTAATGGTACCGGCGATGATCAGCGTTTTTCGCCCGGTAGCCTTAACCGCAGCGACAAAGTCTGGGTTATCCCATGCGTTGATTTCGCCTTTACGGGCAACATATTTTGCGTGCGGGGCATTTTGGTGGATCTCAGGGATCAAGGGGCCATTAGGACCTTGCGGTACTGAAGCCGTGGTGATTACCGGCAATTTGCTTAGCGTAGCGATACTGGCCAGTGCGCCAGCGCGAGCGCGCAGCTCAGTCATTGGCATGTCGGCGACGGTCTGGAACAGGCCGCTTTGATGATCGATCAGCAACATAACGGCATCATTAGCATCAATAACAGGACGCTGACCATTGAAGTTTGCTGGAGTGCTCATAGTTGTATTCCTCTTTCATCGGTAGATGGAACGTCAATTAACGTTAAAAAAGCCGGGCTGAATCTCAGCACCTGCCTTTAGTCTAGGGATGGTGAGGATTTTCGGTAGAGGGTGAAATCAGGATACATCGTCCCATCAACAGAACAATAACGCGGGAGGGCGATGATTTAATCGCTGAACTAAACTTAAGTTGCATGAGAGACATGCGAAACGTCTATTGCAAGGAGCGCGGTCCTGTTTATTGGCTCGATGTGGAGGGCAGTCATCGTGACTTATCAACATATCGTTGTTGCAACGGATCTCAGTGAAGATGCTGAATTCTTGCTCGGAAGGGGGGCCAGGCTGGCCAGCGAGCTGAATGCCAAACTATCGTTGATTTATATCGATATCCATCATGCCGGTTATTACGCCGAACTGGGGATCGGTGAATATAACTACACCGATCGTACCTTTTCTGAACGTGTAAAGAATATGCTCAATGCGATCAAGGAACGGTCATCTTATCCGGTTGAAGAGGTGATTATTGGGCGTGGCGAACTGACGGAAGAACTGAATCGGGCGGCAAAGAACAAAGGTTTTGACCTGATCATCTTTGGCCACCATCACGATATCTGGAGCCGATTGATGTCGTCGACACGACAAGCGATCAATCAGTTGAATATCGATCTGCTGGTTGTGCCCATTGAGAAAAAATAAGCCATCCTGGGCTGCCCAAGATGCAGTCCGGGTTTTTCTATAACGGTTGCTTATCAACCAGATGACAACATAGAACAGTTCTTGAACTTATTCATTTCTGATAATACAGCTTAAAAATAATCACGCATGATTATTTTATTAATGGCATCAAAGGCTTGGCCTAATTCCGATAGTGATTGCCCTGACGCCTTGAATTTACAATGAATACCTCTTTTTGATTATAAAACCGCACGTTTTGACTGGCCCTCACCCCCCATGAGTTTTATCCTCGGACTTAATCAGGATTTGTATGACTTATAAAAATACATTCACATGGAGGAGTTCTTATGCGTTTCGACAATAAAGTGGTCGTTATCACCGGGGCCGGCAATGGGATGGGGGAAGCGGCGGCACGCCGGTTCTCTGCCGAAGGGGCAACCGTGGTTCTGGCTGATTGGGCGAAGGATGCGGTAGACAAGGTGGCCGCCTCACTGCCAAAAGGCAAGGCATTGGCGGTGCATATCGATGTTTCCGACCACGTTGCGGTTGAAAAGATGATGAACGACGTGGCGGAAAAATTGGGCCGTATCGACGTATTGTTGAATAATGCCGGTGTGCACGTCGCGGGCAGCGTGCTGGAAACCAGCGTAGCTGACTGGCGTCGGATCGCCGGCGTGGACATTGATGGTGTCGTGTTCTGTTCTAAATTCGCCATGCCGCATTTGCTGAAAACCAAAGGCTGTATCGTTAATACCGCTTCGGTTTCTGGCCTGGGGGGGGACTGGGGCGCCGCGTATTACTGCGCGGCGAAAGGCGCGGTGGTGAACCTGACGCGTGCGATGGCGCTGGATCACGGCGGTGATGGCGTGCGAGTGAACTCCGTCTGTCCGAGCCTGGTGAAAACCAATATGACCAATGGCTGGCCGCAGGAGATCCGCGACAAGTTTAACGAGCGTATTGCGTTGGGCCGAGCGGCAGAGCCGGAAGAAGTGGCTGCGGTGATGGCGTTCCTGGCCAGTGACGACGCCAGCTTTATTAACGGTGCCAACATCCCGGTTGATGGTGGGGCGACCGCCTCAGACGGTCAACCTAAAATTGTTTAAGTCGTAACGGTCAGGCCCGGCATCGCCGGGCCTGTAAACCTTACACGCCAATCCGATCTCGCAGTGTGTAGTAGGCTGCACCAATAGCGGTAAAGGGGATCTGTAGATTGCGGCCACCGAAGAACGGCAAGTGTGGCAGCTTGGCAAAGGCGTCAAAGCGTTCCGCATCGCCGCGCATCAACTCCGCAATCAACTTGCCCGCTAAATGGGTACAGGTCACGCCGTGGCCACTGTAGCCCTGCATGTAATACACGTTATTTTCAAGGCGGCCGAATTGCGGCATACGTGACAGCGTCAGCAGGAAATTACCTGTCCAGCGGTAGTCGAGTCGCACGCCCTTCAACTGTGGGAAGGTTTTCAGCAGTTTTGGCCGGATCAGGTTGTCTATATCGTCAGGATCGCGGGCACCATAAACCACGCCACCGCCATACAGCAGGCGGTTATCGCCCGTGATGCGGTAATAATCCAACAGGTAGTTACAGTCTTCAACGCAGTAATTCTGTGGGATCAATGACTGAGCCACTTCCGGTGCCAATGGTTCAGTGGCAACCACCTGAGTGCCGCACGGCATACTCCGTCTGGCCAGCCGCGGCTCCAGTTTATCGCCCAGATAGGCGTTACCAGCCACGATCACATAGCGTGCCTTCACCTGCCCATTGGCCGTACTGACGATCGCCGGTTCACCGTGCAAGATGTTGGTGACCGCAGACTGTTCGAAGATCCGTCCGCCTTGCAGGCGAACGGCTTCGGCTTCGCCGAGCGCCAGATTCAGCGGATGGATATGGCCACCGCTGTGATCGAGCAGCGCACCGACGTAGCGATCGCTGTTGACCTCTTGGCGGATCCGCCCAGCATCCAACAGCTCAAGTTGCGTGTTACCGTAGCGTTCCCAGTTTTGTTTTTGCTCTATCAGCGCATGATATTGCCGGTTGTTGAGCGCGGCGAAGATCCCGCCTGGGCGATAGTCGCATTCGATGGCGTATTGCTTGATGCGGCTGCGAATGATTTCTGCGCCCTCAAACATCATGCTGCCGAGTATGCGGGCGCTTTCCGGGCCGTAGCGTTGTTCTATCACGTCGATATCACGGCTGTAAGAATTCACCAATTGACCGCCGTTACGGCCGCTCGCCCCAAAACCAATACGGGCAGATTCCAGCAGGACGACGTTGTAGCCGGCTTCCACCAGAAACAGCGCCGAGGACAGGCCTGTGTAACCGCCACCGACGATACAGACGTCGCATTCAATGGATTCATTCAACTGCGGATAGGGCGCGTGGCTGTTGGCCGAGGCCGCATAATAGCTTTTTACGTGTTCAGTCATGGTGTCTGCCCTTATTCCAGCGAAATCCAGGTGGTTTTCAGTTCGGTGAATTTATCCAGCGCATGCAACGATTTGTCGCGTCCATTGCCGCTTTGTTTGTAACCCCCGAAGGGCACGGTCATATCCCCGTCATTGTAGTTATTGATGAACACGGTACCGGCTTTTAACTGGCGAGCCAGGCGGTGCGCACGGGACAGATCGCGTGTCCAGAGCGCGGCACCCAGGCCGTAGTCGCTGTCGTTGGCCAGTTGCATGGCGTGTTGTTCACCGTTGAATAGCGTGACCGCCAGTACCGGACCAAAGATCTCATCGCGCGCAACGCTCATGGCATTATCCACCTGGGTGAGAATGGTCGGGCCAAGATACCCGGCGTGACCATGCTGTGGGTGTTCGCGGCCATCAAGGAACAGCGTCGCACCTTGGCTCAAACCTTGTTCGATATAGTCAGCGACTTTCTCGCAGTGGCCTTGGTCGATCAGCGTGCCCATCACCGTTGCAGGGTCGAGCGGATCGCCGGGCGTGAATGCTGCAGCATGTCGACGCAGCGCGTGCAGGAATTCTTGCTGAATGCTCTCTTCAACCAACAGCCGAGTCCCAGCGATGCACACCTGCCCCTGATTATAGAAGATGCCCGCTGCGGCACTTTGTGCCGCTTTATCCAGGTCAGGACAGTCGGCAAAGATAATATTGGCGCTTTTGCCACCGGCCTCCAGCCATACCCGTTTCATATTGGATTGGCCGGCGTAGATCATCAGTTGCTTGGCGACCTGCGTGGAGCCGGTGAAGGTGAGGGCATCAACGTCATTGTGCAGCGCCAATGCCTTGCCGGCATCGTGACCGTAACCGGGGACAATATTCAGCACGCCGTCCGGCAGTCCTGCCTGTTGCGCCAGTTTGCCCAGATAGATAGCCGTTAGCGGGGATTTTTCAGAGGGTTTGAGAATCACGCTGTTGCCGGTGGCCAAGGCCGGGCCGAGCTTCCAGCAGGCTAACAACAGCGGGAAGTTCCAGGGGACGATAGCCCCCACGACGCCAATGGGTTCGCGTTCGATTAACGCCAGTGCATCACCCGCGGTGGGGGCAATTTCGCCGTAAACCTTGTCGATCGCCTCGGCATACCAGCGCAGGCAGCGAATGGCACCAGGTACATCGTCACGCAGACTATGGCGAATGGGTTTACCGGTATCCAGCGTCTCCAGCAGTGCCAGCTCTTCTTGATGCTGCTCCATTAACGTCGCTAACCGTAACAAGGTGGCTTTGCGCTGCGCAGGCGCTGCCCGTGACCAGTCCCCACGTTCAAACGCCGCCCGCGCCGCACTGACCGCCAGATCAATATCGACACCGCTACCGCGGGACACCTGCGTTAACTCGCGTTGGGCGGCAGGATCCTCCACGGCAAAGGTTTTACCTTCGGCGGCGGGTTGATAACGGCCATTGATAAACAGTCGGTTCTCAATATTCAGGGCTTGTGCCCGTTGTTGCCAATACTGTAAGTGGTGGAAGTCCATGCCTTGCTCCGTTGATCAGAAAGTCGTCGGTGTATGGGCGCTGATAATTCGGCAAATCCGCGCCGACGTGTTGCTGAAACTGTGGGGAATGCCGGTGTTGATGGCGTAGCTCTGGCCAGCCTGCAGATGATAAGCCTGCCCATTGACCTGCAATACCACCTCGCCTTCCAGCAGGGTGCCAATCTCTTCCCCCTGATGCTTAATACGTTCGCCGGTGGTGGTACCCGGCTCATAGGTTTCGATCATCATCGCCAAAGTGCGATTGGGGTCGCCGTTGTGGATCAATTTCATCGACACCCCCTGACTGCCAATTTCGATCAGATCTTGGTGATCGATAACAATTTGCGGTTCATCCGGTTTTTCCGGCTCGGCGAAGAACGCCGACAGTGACAGCCCGTACACCGTCAGCAGCTTTTGCAAGGTACTGATGGCCGGGCTGACCTTGTCCTGTTCGATAGTGCTAATGGCGCTGTGGGTTAATCCAGACAGTTCGGCCGCGCGGCGCTGTGACAGACCCAATTGTTGGCGGATCTGTGACAGGCGTTTTCCCGGTGCCAAGCTGACATCGCTCATGGGCGTTTTTCCTTTTGATAGTGTCGGCAAGCGCTAATGAAACCTTCAAACAACAGACGCGACAGGGCGTACTCTTCACTGTTCCATTCCGGGTGCCACTGCACACCCAGCGCAAAGGGCTGATCGCGCAGGCTGATAGCCTCCACCAGCCCGTCTGCGGCGTGGGCCTCGATACGCACGCTGGAGCCGAGGGTTTTTGCCCCTTGCCCATGCAGTGAGTTCACCCAGAATCTGTTGCAATCCGGTATCAGTTGCGAGAGTAATCCGCCTTCCTGAACGATGACTTCATGGGCAGGGGCGTATTGTTGTTCCAGCGGTAGGTCGTGATCTTCTCGGTGTTCGAGTAATTCAGGTAATTCAAACAAGCGACGGTGGAGGGTGCCTTGGGTGGCAACCACCATTTCCTGCATGCCGCGGCAAATGGCGAAAAGGGGAATGCGCCTGTCGAGCGTATGGCGGATTAACGCCAGGCTCAATTCATCTCGCCCAGGATCGGCGTCAGGCTCATCGCCGTTTTCACCATAAAGGTGCGGCTGCACATTACTGGGGCTGCCAGGCAATAAAATGCCATCGAGGTGAGGCAGCAGTGCGTCCAGCAGTTCCGGCTCCGCAAGCGCGTGCGGCAGGGCGATTGGCAGCCCTCCAGCGGCTACTACGGCATTTAGGTACTTTTCTTGCAAGGTCTGAGTGAGGTGCCCGTTTAACCTATACCTGCACATCACTACGCCGACCACTGGTCTGTTAAATATATTGCCCATGCTATCCCCTTGGTATGTTCGAAATTATGAACGATAAGCTTCTCCACTGCCGTTTTCGTTCAATATTTTATAAATCTAGCAGTCAAATGGGCAATATTCAAACTCAAAGTAACACTTGCAAAACAATTTTGTTGCATATATGTTTCATTGGTGGACATTATATTGAGCAAGATGGTCAAAAAACATCGACGGCAATAAGTGTGAGAACCACAGACAAAAACATACATGGCGGGTGAATCATGCAGACCAACATAGTAGAAGTGGAAAACTTTGTTCAGCATCATGAAGAAAAGCGAAGTAGCGCGTTCCAGCGTGAAGTGAAGAAGTACCTGGAGCGTTATCCATTAACTCAGCACGTTGACGTTCTGCTGACCGATCTTAACGGGAGTTTCCGCGGTAAACGCATTCCGGTCGCCGGGCTGAGTAAACTGGAGAAAGGGTGTTACTTCCCCGCATCGGTTTTCGCGATGGATATTCTCGGTAACGTTGTCGAAGAGGCTGGATTAGGGCAAGAACTGGGCGAGCCGGATCATATCTGCGTGCCGGTGCTGGGGACATTGACGCCGTCAGCGGCGGATCCGCAGTACATCGGCCAGGTACTGCTCACCATGCTGGATGAAGATGGTACTCCCTTTGACGTTGAACCGCGCAATGTGCTGAACCGAGTGTGGCAGCGTTTGCGTCAGCGCGGGCTATCCCCCGTAGTAGCGGTAGAGTTGGAGTTCTATCTCATCGATCGCCAGCGCGATTCGGAAGGCTATCTTCAGCCGCCATGCGCACCGGGGACTCAGGAACGCAATACCCAGAGCCAGGTTTATTCCGTCGATAACCTTAACCACTTTGCCGATGTGCTCAGTGAGATTGATGAACTGGCGCGTATGCAAGGTTTGCCGGCGGATGGTGCGGTGGCGGAAGCCTCGCCAGGCCAATTTGAGGTCAACCTGCACCACACCGACAATGTCCTGCAGGCCTGTGACCATGCATTGGCGCTAAAACGCCTGATCCGCATGGTGGCGGAAAACCACAACATGCAGGCCACGTTTATGGCAAAACCTTACGAAGAACACGCCGGCAGTGGTATGCACGTGCATATCAGCATGTTGGACAGGCAGGGCAATAACGTTCTTGCGGACGACGACGGCGAAGATTCCGCATTACTGAAACAGGCATTGGCGGGAATGATCGCCCTGATGCCTTCTTCTATTGCGTTACTGGCACCTAACGTTAATGCTTACCGCCGTTTCCAACCGGGCATGTACGTCCCTACTCAGGCATCCTGGGGCCACAACAACCGCACTGTGGCACTGCGCATTCCCTGTGGCGATCGCGACAGCCACCGTGTGGAGTATCGCGTGGCCGGCGCCGATGCCAACCCTTATCTGGTGATGGCGACCATTTTGGCGGGTATTGTTTATGGCCTGGAAACGACGTTGCCTTTGCAAGAGCCGGTAACCGGCAACGGCCTGGAGCAAGAGGGGCTACCTTTCCCAATCCGCCAAAGTGATGCGCTGTACGAATTTGAACACCAGCCGGTACTGACTGCGCTGCTGGGGGAAAGGTTTAGCCACGTCTACCTGGCCTGCAAAACGGATGAGTTGGTGCAGTTTGAGCGCCTGATCACCGAAACCGAAATCGAGTGGATGCTGAAAAACGCCTGACCCACTCAATATCCATTATACCGCGCGCGTCTGGCGCATTCCGCCGGCTATCCTGTGGCCTGCGAAGCTGCGCGCAGCGGTACAGCATTTCTTCCACTTTGGCGTACAGGACGCCAGCGAGGAAATAATCATGACATCCATAACTGAACCATCAGTCTGCTCAGGCGTGTGCCTGAGCCGCAGTAAATACGGGCCATCTACAGGCTTGTCCCCGTTGTCTTTACATCGCATTTTCCGCCGCCTGAGCAGCAGTTTCCCCGCGGCCTCTCTGAATGACGTTAACCAGTTACCAGCAGAGGACAAAGAGGGGAAGAGCCATGACGATTAATGCCATTAACGGTAATGAAGCAGCCAAACCGCAGCTGCGTAAATCCCTGAAGCTGTGGCAAGTGGTGATGATGGGCCTGGCTTATCTGACACCGATGACCGTGTTTGACACCTTCGGTATTGTTTCCGGCCTGACTGACGGTCACGTGCCTGCCTCTTATTTGCTGGCGCTGGCTGGCGTACTCTTTACGGCCATCAGCTACGGCAAACTGGTGCGCCAGTTTCCGACGGCGGGTTCCGCCTATACCTATGCGCAGAAGGCCATTAATCCGCACGTCGGCTTTTTGGTGGGGTGGTCCTCGTTACTCGATTACCTGTTCTTGCCGATGATTAATACGCTGCTGGCAAAAATCTACCTGACCGCCTTGTTTCCTGACGTGCCGCCGTGGGTATGGGTGGTGGGTTTTGTGATCATTATTACTGCCATCAACCTGAAAAGCGTCAATCTGGTGGCCAACTTCAATACGTTATTTGTTCTGGCTCAGGTTGCCATCATTGTGGTGTTTATTTTCCTGGTGGTGCGCGGTTTGCACAGCGGTGAAGGGTTGGGCACCGTGTGGAGTTTGCAACCGTTCGTGAGTGAGAACGCGCATCTGCTACCGATTATTACCGGTGCTACCATTTTGTGTTTTTCGTTCCTTGGCTTTGATGCGGTCACCACGTTATGTGAGGAAACGCCCGACGCCGCCAGGGTAATTCCACGCGCTATTTTTTTGACCGCGCTGTATGGTGGGGTGATTTTCATCAGCGTGTCGTTCTTTATTCAGCTGTTTTTCCCTTCTATTCAACGTTTCCACCAGCCAGATGCGGCATTGCCTGAAATCGCGCTGTATGTGGGCGGCAAGCTGTTCCAATCGATTTTCCTCTGCATTACCTTTATTAACACTTTGGCGTCCGGTTTGGCCTCACACGCCAGCGTGTCGCGGCTGTTATATGTAATGGGGCGCGATAACGTGTTCCCGGAAAAGTATTTTGGCTATATCCATCCGAAGTGGCGCACGCCGTCGTTGAACGTGCTGTTGGTTGGGCTGGTGGCGTTGTCTGCGCTGTCATTCGATCTGGTCACGGCCACGGCATTGATCAACTTTGGTGCACTGGTGGCTTTCACCTTCGTCAATTTGTCGGTGATCAGTCATTTTTATATCCGCGAGGGCCGCAACAAAACGTGGAAAGACCATTTCAATTATCTGTTCCTGCCGTTGGTGGGGGCTCTGACGGTGGGCGTACTTTGGTTGAATCTGGAAAAAAGCTCGCTAACCATGGGACTGATTTGGGCCGCTCTGGGCTTTGGTTACCTGGTGTATCTCACCCGGCGTTTCCGCCAGCCACCTCCGCAGTTTGAGCGACAACCGCAGCAATAACCCAAGCCAGGCGGGGACGCCCGCCTTTCTTTTTTTTCCTGTGGGCAGTAGAGTGAAAATCCTGATAAAAAATAACCTATTGGATTTCATCGATGCCCTCTTTCCCCGTCCAGTATAGAGCCACATTACTCGGCCTGTTAGCGATCTTGCTGTGGAGCAGCGTTGTCGGCCTGATACGTAGCGTTAGCGAGGGGCTGGGGCCTATTGGCGGTGCGGCGATGATTTACAGCGTCAGCGCGATTTTTTTGCTGCTGGTGCTGCGGCTGCCAAATTTTCGCCATTTCCCGCGAGCCTATCTGATCCTCGGTAGCCTGTTGTTTGTCAGCTATGAGATCTGTCTGTCACTGTCACTGGGCTACGCGAATACCCGCTTGCAAGCCATTGAGGTTGGGATGATCAACTATCTCTGGCCTTGTTTTACCGTGCTGATGGCGCTGGTATTCAACGGGCAAAAAGCCAAATGGTGGCTGGTGCCAGGGTTGTTACTGTCATTATTCGGTATCGGCTGGATCATGAGCGGCGAGGGCGGTTGGTCACCGGCGCAAATGCTGGAAAATGTGCGTAGCAATCCGCTGAGCTATTCGCTGGCGTTTGCTGGCGCGGTGATTTGGGCACTGTATTGCAATCTGACCAAGAAAATTGCGCAGGGCCAAAACGGTGTCGTGCTGTTTATTACGCTGACCGCCGTGGCGTTATGGCTGAAGTACGCGTTTAGCGCCGAAAGCGGCATGCAATTTACCCTGCCCGTGACCTTGACGCTGCTATGTGCGGGTATCGCGATGGGGGCGGGCTACGCGGCGTGGAACGTCGGTATTCTGCATGGCAATATGACGTTATTGGCGACGGTGTCCTATTTTACGCCGGTGTTGTCAGCGGTATTTGCCGCCCTCGTGCTGGAGACTGCGCTGACGGCCAATTTTTGGCAGGGGGTGGTGATGGTCACGTTGGGCTCATTAGTGTGCTGGCGGGCAACCCGAGGAAATTAACGGAAATTATCAACCGATTGTCCGATGTTGGACTAGAATCTAACTAGCGATTCTGCATGAAGGAACATGAAAATGAGAGACGATATCCAATTCATTCAGCAGCCAGTTATTGATGATGAAAGCTATATGCGCGGTGATACCGTGCGACTGACCACGGCTAATTTGCGCCACGAATACCAACTGGATGTCAGTATTTTGCGTCGCGAAGGCAAGTTGATTGTGGGGTCGGTGATCGCTGCCGCACCCAAAGTGGATATTCCACCCAAAGAGTGGGAGATCGCACCTGGGCAGGAGGTGGTTTTCCGTCAGGAGAATATCGCGAAAGCTCTGCCCGCCGTTAACTGAAGTTTGACCAGCGGGGGAGGGTATTCCCCGTTTATCACCGTAGATTTCCCCAAAATGCCAGCGTTAAAAGCGCTGGCATTTTCATTTTGACGACAGACCTGGTTACGTTTTTGTGTTGAACATAATTGGCACAGAAACTGCTTAAAAATTTACCGGGCATGACAAAAATCACAGCGATCGTGAATTTTCATGAAACATAATTTGACAAATGTGAACGCAATCGATTACCTATTCGCAAAATGCATAACTGGATCACAGATTCTTACACCCAGTGATTTCTATAATGCGCGCGTCGCCCGAGAGTTTGTAAGCGGAGGCAACGCCAGGTGTCGTCAGACTCATTGTCATCTTTTCTAACGGGCAGGAAATGGCCCTTTAAGCATGTGGTAATAAAATGAAAAAAATAGCTCTCGCAGCAGGTGTACTGCTCGCAGCGTCTTACAGTGCATCTTCAATGGCTGATAGCAAAGACAGCCAATACGTTTCAGATTGGTGGCACCAGAGCGTTAACGTGGTAGGCAGCTACCATACCCGTTTCGGACCTCAGTTGAACAACGACGTCTACCTGGAGTATGAAGCCTTCGCTAAAAAAGATTGGTTCGACTTCTATGGCTACGTTGACGTACCTAAGTTCTTCGGCGTTGGTAACACGCCGGATCGTGGCATCTGGGACAAAGGTTCACCGATGTTTATGGAGATTGAACCGCGCTTCTCCATCGACAAACTGACCGGTACCGATCTGAGCTTCGGCCCGTTCAAAGAATGGTACTTTGCTAACAACTACATCTATGACCTGGGCCACAATGCCGATGGTCGCCAGAATACCTGGTACATGGGTCTGGGTACCGACATCGACACCGGTCTGCCGATGAGCCTGTCGATGAACATCTATGCAAAATACCAGTGGGAAAACTACCAGGCTGCCAACGAAAACAGCTGGGATGGTTACCGCTTCAAAGTGAAATACTTTGTGCCGTTGACCCAACTGTGGGGTGGCAATCTGAGCTACATCGGCTTTACCAACTTTGACTTTGGTTCCGATCTGGGCAAAGACAGCAATTGGACCGACGGTACCGGCAAGCAAGTGCGTACCAGTAACTCAATTGCTTCCAGCCATATCTTGGCGTTGAATTACGATCACTGGCACTACTCGTTTGTTGCCCGTTATTTCCATAACGGTGGCCAGTGGCAGGATGGGGCTGATATCGGCACTCCGCAGGGCCCAATTAAATCCACCGGTTGGGGTTACTACCTGGTAGCCGGTTATAACTTCTGATTTTCCGTGGTGTCAGAAACAGAAAACCCCGCTTTGGCGGGGTTTTTTTTGTCATCACTGCGCAGGTTCACCCGGCAAATGTCTTACCGGCATAAATAATCGTCCTTTGATTACATGGCATTCATTATTGATCCAGTTGATGATTTGTTCACGGCTCACGCCTTCAGATTGCGCGTAGCGGTGAAGATCGCCATTAAAGTGCTGTGTGATGTATTCCATGAGGGTCATTTGCATGTCTTTTGCTCCTGAACGCCCGTCAGTTGCCACCTGGCCATTGCGGGAGGTTAAGGTTTCTCAGACGCCGAATTTAAAGTATTGGCAACTAAATCTCAACAAAAAGCACTGGTGTGGTGCATATGATGTCAGTTTTATAGCAAAAAGAATCCCGCACGGAGTGGCGGGAAGTATTCCGAATTATCACTTTGGGTGATGAAAAATAATTTGAGGTGCGACGAAAAAGAGCAGATTCACTCTTTTTTGTGACCCTCACAAACTACGACAAGGCTTATTTCTCTGCAAGAAAAATCTCAGTCAAATCATTCGGTTTTATCGAGTTATTTTGCAGTGGGGGACCGTATTTTCATCTGAAGGGTGCGTCCTCATTCCAGGGGATAAATATCTCAGAGTTTTCCGCATGCTTTATGTGGACAGTTGCGCCAATATTGGAGGCAATAACCCATGCAGGAAGTGACACCCATGCGTACACCTCATATTACCTTCACCGTGCTGGCGCTGATCGCGTCGTTGGGCCTGTCATCTGCACCGGCATTGGCTGATAAAGGGGGGAACGGCCATGGCAACAACGGTAATCATGGCAATAACGGTAACCACGGTAATAAGGCCAAAGGAAACGATAGCGACCAAGGCATGGTTTCAGTCAGTATTTCTCGTGAGCGTGCACGCTCTCTGGCAGTGAACTATGGGCTGACCGGGTACCGTTCTTTACCGCCGGGTATTGCCAAAAATTTGGCGCGTGGCAAGCCGTTACCCCCAGGCATCGCCAAGAAAATGGTGCCCTCATCGATGCGCCATGATTTGCCTTATTATCCAGGCTATGAATGGCGTATTGCCGGTGACGACCTGGTCTTGGTCGCGCTGAGCACCGCATTGGTAGCATCAGTGATCAATGGCGTGTTTAATTAACGCGGGATTTTGCTGCGTAGAGCCTCGCTTCGGCGGGGCTTTTTATTTGCCTGAACCCAAGGTTCGTGGTGAACTCTTATCCTTATTGTTTTTAGGCAAATAAATAAGGACATGGTCATGTTCAGGATGTTATTAATTGCCTGTTGTCTGGTCAGTTTTTCCTCGTTGGCTGAAAGCAACATGGCACTCGGTGAGCTGGTAAACCAGCGGTTGTCTTACATGAAAGATGTTGCGGGTTATAAGGCACAACGCAATCTGCCTATTGAGGATTTGGCGCAAGAGGCCAACGTATTGGCAAGTGCGGAGGCAGAAGCGGGGCGTTTAGGATTGGATCCGCTTTCTGTCAGGCCCTTTATCAAGGCACAAATGGACGCGGCCAAGGCAATCCAATACCGTTATCGCGCAGACTGGCTGGCGCAGCCGGAAAGTGACTGGCAGCCGCGCCCGCTCGAGAGCGTACGGCCGCAGATTGCTGAACTCAGTAGCCGTATTTTACAGCAGCTGGCGACGGAGGTGAAAAGCGGTTCGTTGACGCAGGCCAGTCGCAGTGCCTTTATTCACGCGATTGATCAGGCCAACCTGAGCGAGGCTGACAAACAGCGCTTATTTACCGCCTTGCTGGCCGTCAGGGTAAGCAAGGCGGGGTGACAGCGCGATTAATCGCAACCCACGCCGCTGCGTTGAAAGGTCAGCACGCGGCTGCGATTAGCAATTAAATCCACGCTGTAACCACGGAAGTACAGGCAAAAGCGTTTTAACCACGGGCCGTCGTTGCTTTCAACCAGCATGCGGCCCTGGCCGAGCGAACTGATTGTCCCGGTCTGTGCCGCAGGGCCAACCCCAATATGCACCTGATCGCCGCAAATTTCGAAAGCTGTTCGGTACTGCGGGTGATACCACAACCCCTGAACGTGTTTCAGGCAGTCGCGGTTGGGTGTCACTGGCAGAAAACTGCGCGTCACATGGCCCACTTCCCCTTCAACGGCTTCCCCCGTCCATTTGAGCCGTATCGGCATATGAGCGGAAAGCGACACGGCGTAACCATCATCAGCTTGATACAGGGGTTCATCGCTACCCAGATAGGCGACGTTGCCGTTTTTCACCTCCAGCCAGTAGGGTTCGGCCACCGTGGCATAAATACCGTCAGGAATCGCCGTGCTGCGTTGCGGGAGCGCTTCGCCAAGCAAAGCGGCCATGACCTGCAGTGCCATAGCAAAACTGTCACAGTCCTCGCGGTTGGCGACCAGTACGACGCCAGCTTGACGGTCAGGTGCCAACAAGAAATAGGTTTTGTAGCCGGCATGTGAACCGCCGTGCCCCAGCAGTTGATGTTGGCCGAGCGGAGTTTGTGCCAGCCCCAGACCATAACGGCTGAGTTGGCCCTGGTTGAGATGACGCGGCGCACTGAGTTGTGCCAGTACGCCACGGCCGGGATCGCGATCGGCGAGCAGCGTTTGTAACCAGCGGGTGAGGGCATTGGCGCTGCCCGTCAGGCTACCGGATGCGGAAAGATGCAGACCCGCAGTGGCGAGTTGCCAACCCTGTGCTGAACGCCAGTAACCGGGGGCTAGACCGGGGACAACGTCAAACCAGCTTTCGGGCGCCCGTAGCTGCACCTGCAACGGCTGGGCGATGTGCTGCTGCACCAGTTGGTCAAAATCATAGCCCCTGGCTTGGAGTGCGGCTTCGACCAGCCGGTAACCGGTATTGGTGTAGGTGATTTCGCTTCCCGCGGGGTAGTTCAACCCACTCAGCCCTTGCAGGAACTGCATCACCGGCTGTGCCTCGCTGCGAGTGTGCACCGAGATGCCCAACAACCCCAGGGTTTCGCGCACGTCGGGGAGCCCGCTGGTCATGTCGAGCGCTTGGCCGACGGTGACGTCTGCCAACGGAGATTGCAGCTCAGGCAGCAAGTTGCCAAGCCGGTCACTGAGGCTGATGGCGTTGTCCGTGGCATTTAGCGCCAGCGCGGCGAAAATATGTTTGGTGACAGAGGCATAACGGACTACGGTGTCGGCGGTAAACGGGGTATTTTGCGCCAGATCGGCAAGGCCGGCGCTGGTGGTCGCTTGGATCTGCATCGCGTCGAACAGGGTAATCGCTCCACCGGGTTGGCCATCGGGCTGCCAATCAGCCAACAGCCGGTTGGCAACCGCCTGTGCGGCGCGCCAGTTTAGCGGGATTTCAGACATATCTAGCCTCCAGAATAGATTATCAATTTGTGCCTCGATGGGCTTTTCGCCAGATTGTCGCGTACCACGCAATCTGCGGGCCGCTGTTTTGTGCGCTGTTCCGACCAGATACGGTAATTTTCAGTCAAAACTGAGATGCAGTACGCAAATCGAAACGGCAGAAGGGAAGGAGGCAAAATGTGTGCCACAAGGCAAGACGTCAAGCGCAGGGATATGCGAGGCCGGCGCCGTGCCTCGCAACAGGTCGAGAAGATTTAGCGTGGCAACCCGCCCCAGGAAAGCAGACTGTCGATCATTTGTTTGAGCAGGCGTTGCAAGGACGCTGCACGCTGCGGATCAAAAGCAAAGGGATACTGTTCTGACATGTAGTTCACCTGCGCCAGCTCAAGCTGAATGGCATGCAGCTGTTCTTGCGGCTGGCCATAAGCGCGAGTGATGTAACCACCTTTGAAACGGCCGTTAAGCACGTGCGTGAACTGTTGCTGCTGTTCACAACAGGCGACCAGACGATCGCTCAGCGCCGGGGCGCAGCTTTCACCGCTGTTGGTGCCCAAATTGAGGTCCGGCAGCTTACCGTCGAACAACCGTGGGATCACTGAGGCAATAGAGTGCGCATCGAAGAGCAATGCGTAACCGTGTTTTGCCTTTAACCGTGCCAGTTCATCCTGCAATTGCTGGTGATAGGGTTGCCAGATGTCTTGCAGATAACGGGAACGCTCCTCATCAGAGGGTGCCTTGCCCGGCAAAAAGCTCGGACGTCCGTCAAACAGCACGTCAGGATACAGACCGGTCGTCGCGGTGGTATACAGCGGCTTATCGTCCGCGGGGCGGTTCAAGTCGATGACAAAGCGCGAATAATTACCGACCAACATGCTGGCACCCATCGCACGGGCAAAATCGTACAACTGCGGGATATGCCAGTCGGTGTCGGGTAGCGGTCGCGCGTCGTCGGTCAAACCGGCTTCGACCGCCGGCGTGAGTCGAGTACCGGCATGGGGAATGCTGATCAGCAACGGCAGGCTGCCGGCATGGAAATCAAACGGATCGCGAATAGTCATTGACGTACTTCTCCTCGGAAAATCACCGTACAGGGCAGTTGTCCGCCCAACCAGTAAGCCAGTTCAGCCGGTCGCGACAGCGGCCAGTGTACAAAATCTGCCACTTTGCCCGTTTCCAGCGTGCCATGGCTGGCTTGAAGGCCCAGCGCTTTAGCCGCGTGAGTCGTGACACCGGCAAGGGCTTCTTCCGGTGTCAGACGGAACAGGGTGCAGGCCATATTGATCATCAAACGCAATGACAGGGCCGGTGAGGTGCCTGGATTGGCGTCACTGGCAATGGCCATTGCCACACCGTGTTTGCGGAACAGGTCAACCGGTGGACATTGGGTTTCACGTAACAGGTAGTACGCCCCTGGCAGCAGTACCGCTACGGTACCGGCGTCGCCCATGGCGCGGGCATCTTGTTCGGTGGCGTATTCCAGGTGATCGGCGGATAGGGCATGGTGCTGCGCTGCCAATGTGCTGCCGCCCAGTGCAGAAAGTTGTTCGGCGTGCAGTTTCACGGGCAAGCCCGCCGCTTCAGCGGCGGCGAACACTTTTGCCACCTGCGCGGGAGAGAATGCCAGGTGCTCGCAGAAGGCGTCGACCGCGTCGGCCAGCCCGGCGGCAGCCGCTTGAGGAATGATGGTGTTGCATACCAGATCGATATAGTCGTCGGCGCGGTTGGCGTATTCCGGCGGCAGGGCGTGCGCTGCCAGGCAGGTGGTTTTCACCTCTACCGGCACGTGTTCGCCCAGTCTGCGTGCGACACGCAACATTTTTAGTTCGCTTTCTGGTGTCAGACCGTAGCCGGATTTGATCTCCACGCAGGTTACACCTTCCGCCAGCAGCGGGCGCAGACGAAACAGCGCCTGTTCAAACAACCGCTCTTCATCGGCGTCGCGAGTGGCTTTGACCGTGGAAATGATACCGCCGCCTTGGGCGGCAATGTCGGCATAGCTTACACCGTTCAGACGCTGTTCGAACTCACCGCTGCGATTGCCACCGAACACCAGATGCGTATGGCAGTCGACAAAGCCTGGGGTAATGATGCCGCCGTCGAATTTCACCGTTTCATCCGCGATTAGCGCAGCCGGCATTGCCGCATGTTCACCCAGCCAGACAATTTTTCCATCACGCACGGCAATCGCGCCGTTGCTGAGCGTGTGGTATTTGCCGTCGCGCATGGTGACGATATCGGCTCCGTGCCACAGGCTGTCGCAGTGAATCTCAGTGGTCATTGCTTTTCTCCGCTGGAGCCTTGGCTCCCACATGGTTGTATATACAATTAAAAACAACCTAGCGCATTCATCGGATTGTCACAAGAGGCAGGCTAAAAATTTGTTATCGGGATGTGATCGTTGTGGAAGGGCGGGTGCAAAAGCAGCACCCGCAGGGAATTACACGTCAGTGGTGAATCGGCCGAACAGTTGATAGCGGCTGCCCGGATACAGCAGGCGCGCTGAGGTCACCACGGTTTTACCCGACCAGGTGCGGCGGTGGATCAGCAGGCCGGGTTCATGGTCCTCCAATTGCAGCAATTCACGCTCACGGGAGGTTGGCACCACCGCTTCCACGATATGCTCGCCGGCGGTCAGCGGTGCGGCCTGTGTCAGGTAGATATAGGGCGTGACGCGATCGAAATCCTGCTTCATGTAATCAGGTGCGATCAGGGGGTTCACGCAGCGGTCCTCTACCTGAACGGGAATGTCGTTTTCGTAATGCACGATTTGTGAATAGAAAAGCTGTTGGCCGGGCTGGATACCCAACGCGACCGCCTCTTCTTCGCTGGCAGGGCGTGCTTTGAGCTGCAGAATTTTGCTGCTGTGCCGATGCCCACGTGCGGCAATTTCGTCGGCAATGTTATGCACTTCCAGCAGGGCGGTGTGTGCCTTGGCTTCGGCGACAAAGGTGCCAACACCCTGCATGCGGATGAGAAAGCCTTCAGTCGTCAGCTCACGCAGTGCGCGGTTGATGGTCATACGGCTGACGCCAAGCTCGGCGACCAGCTCGCTTTCAGAAGGAACGCGTTGGTGCGGTAGCCAATGACCTGCGCGGATCTGGTTTACGATTGCCTGCTTGACCCGTTGATAAATTGGGGCGGGGGTATCGCTCATTGCAGCAGCCAGTTGTAACAGGGTCTGTTGATCAACCACGACGTTAACCTCGTCAAATAAAAAAATAATAACACCAGTTTACTGTTGATGTCGGCGTATGTATATGTATATACAACTAAGGGCCGGTTCGCCACAGCAACACGTTGGCCCTGCATTTTCGGATGCGCGATTATCGCGCGTTATCAGCCGTTACACTAACAGTGGAAGACTGCCATGCCAGCTTATTTTGCCTCACGCGCTCTGCTCCCCGAAGGGTGGGCGCATAACGTCCGCCTGGATGTTGATGCGCTAGGTTACCTGACTCAGGTGACTGCCGATTCAGATCCTCAAGGCTGCACCCGATTGCACGGCGACGTGGTACCGGGCATGCCGAATCTTCATTCCCATGCTTTTCAGCGTGCGATGGCCGGGCTGGCAGAAATAGCGGGTAACCCACAAGACAGCTTCTGGACCTGGCGTGACCTGATGTACCGCCTGGTGCAGCGCTTGACGCCGGAACAGGTGGAAGTGATCGCCCGTCAACTGTATATCGAAATGCTGAAAGGGGGATATACCCAGGTTGCGGAGTTCCACTATCTGCATCACGGCGCGGACGGCAACCCTTACGCCGATCGCGGTGAAATGACGGGGCGTCTCAGCCAGGCGGCAGCACAGGCGGGGATTGGTATGACACTTTTGCCGGTGTTGTACAGCTATGCGGGGTTTGGCGGTCAGCCCGCGCAACCAGGGCAAAAGCGTTTTATTCAGAATGCGGAAAGCTATCTGGAGCAGCAGCAGGTGATTGCCCGTCAGTTGGCGGATCAACCTTTGCAAAATCAGGGACTGTGCTTCCACTCGCTGCGAGCGGTAGAACTGAGCCAGATGCAGCAGATCCTTGCCGCATCAGACAGCACCTTGCCGGTGCATATTCATATTGCAGAACAGCAAAAAGAGGTCAATGACTGTCTGGCCTGGAGTGGCCGCCGTCCGGTAGCTTGGTTGTATGATCACTTGCCGGTCGATAGCCGCTGGTGTCTGGTGCACGCAACGCATCTCGACCGTGACGAGCTGGAGCAGTTGGCGCGCAGCAAAGCGGTAGCGGGCCTGTGCCTGACCACGGAAGCGAATCTGGGCGACGGTATTTTCCCCGGCGACGCCTACCTGCAGCATCAGGGGCGTTGGGGCATCGGCTCCGACAGTCATGTCTCGCTCAATGTGGTTGAGGAACTGCGCTGGTTCGAATACGGCCAGCGGTTGCGCGATCAGCGTCGTAACCGGTTGACTACGCCAGAGCAACCGGCAGTGGCCGATGTTCTGTACCCGCAGGCCTTGCAGGGGGGGGCGCAGGCTTGTGGCGCGCCTATTGGGCGTTTACAAAGTGGTTACCGTGCCGATTGGCTGGTTCTGGACGGTGATGACCCTTATCTGGCTGCTGCACCTGACGCCGCCATTCTGAATCGCTGGCTGTTCGCCGGCGGCAAAGAGCAAATTCGCGACGTGTTTGTCGGTGGCCGGCAGGTGATTGAACAGGGGCGTCATGCCCTGCAACAGCAGAGCAGCGCAGAGTTTCTGCAGGTGCTGAAAACGTTCCAGCAGGAGGCATAATGGGCCCGACGCGTTTTGATTTTGCCTCTCTGCCGGTAACGCCGTGGCGCAATGGTGGGGGAGAAACCCGCGAGATTGCCTGTTGGCCCGCTGGCAGTCAGGATTTTGATTGGCGCGCCAGTATTGCCACTATCGCGCAGGACGGCCCTTTCTCGGCTTTCACCGGTATCGAACGGTCGATCACGTTGTTGGAAGGCGATGGTGTGCATCTGCTGAGCGACGGGCAGATTGATCATCACCTTTCGCAGGTTGGTGAGCCGTTCGCCTTTTCCGGTGATGTGGCACTGAATGCGACATTGCTCGGCGGTAGCAGCCAAGACTTCAATATCATGACCCGACGCGGCCGCTGGGCAGCTAACGTGCAGCGCGTAACTGCGGCGACGGTGTTACCCCGCCATCATGCCGGTGTGTTGTACGTGCTGCAGGGCCGTTGGTCGCTGGCCGATGGCGTCATGCTGGCTGCGCGTCAAGGCGTGTGGTGGGCGGCGGATGAACACCACGGCACCTTGTCGTCGCTGGCGGAAGACAGCGTCATTCTGTGGGCCGATATCATGCCCGGCTAGACCGGGCTAGAGTCCAGCGCTAAGCTATGGGATTATTTGGTTTTCTATCCCACACAGAGAAGGGTGCATGGCCTCGCTGAAAGACGTTGCAAAACTTGCCGGGGTATCGTTAATGACGGTATCCCGTGCCATCAACGAGCCCGATAAGCTGCGGCCGGAAACCTACCAACGCGTCAAATTGGCGATTGACCAACTCGACTATGTGCCCGATCTCGCGGCACGGCGCATTCGCGGCGACAGCAGCCGGGTGCAAACGCTTGGCGTTTTGGCGCTGGATACTGCAACCACACCGTTTTCTGTGGAAATGATCCTGTCGATTGAAAAAACGGCGCGCGAGCACGGTTGGAACAGCTTCGTCGTTAACCTGTTCGCCGACGACAACGCTGAGCACACCATTGACCTGCTATTGGCACATAGACCGGATGGGGTGATCTTCACCACCATGGGACTGCGCCAGGTGACCCTCCCGGCCAAGCTGCTGGATAAAAAACTGGTGCTGGCGAATTGCGTCAGTCCGGAACATCGGGTCGCCAGTTACATTCCTGATGATGAACAAGGCCAGTACGACGCAATGTGTACGCTGATCGCCAAAGGCTATCGTGCCCCCTTGTGTATTCACTTACCTGAAACCACCGTGGCAGCGGGCCTGCGTCGCCGCGGCCTGGAGCGTGCCTGGTGTGACGCGGGGGGGGATGTGAGCCAGTTGCGTCAGTATCATCTCGATTTGACGGATGGCGACGAGCATTACCGCGACAGCGTAGAACTGCTGGAAAGGCACTTTTCACCCGGGCAGCGCGACTGTGATGTGGTGGTGTGCGGGAACGATCGGGTAGCATTTATGGTGTATCAGGTGCTCTTGGCGCAGGGCTGGAAAATACCTCAGCAGGTAGGCGTTTTGGGCTATGACAACATGGTGGGGATTGGTCAACTGTTCCTGCCACCGCTGACGACGGTACAGTTGCCACATTACGAACTGGGCCGTCAGGCGGCGCTGCATCTGATCAATCAGCTCGATCACCAGGAAACGCGGAAAGTCGCTTGCCCACTGTTGCTGCGCGAATCACTTTAATCCATCAGGGTGCAATAAACGCGCGCTGGTAATCAATGGCTGGGAACCGGCCCGAACATGTTCGACCCGATTTATCCCTTGCAGATGCAATGGGGCGCAGCATGTAAACTGTGCCCCTCACACCAAACAGGCGTTTATTCCCAGATGCTGTCCAATTCCCAGGCCTGTAATGCAGCAAACTGCGCCTGTCCGCTTTCGGCAAACAGGCTAACGCCTTGATGACCGTCGGCCGGGTAGATACGGCTGGTTAGACAGGCAACGCCCTGATTGACGAAGACCTCCAACGATGATCTGTCGATAAAGATCTGTAACGACAGCCCTTCCCCCGCCGGTAGTGGCACGCTGCGACAACCACATAGACCGGGATCCTCACTGAACCGCTCCAATACCAGGCGATGCGCCTGATTATCGACGTACAGCCGTGCAGCATTACCGATAGCGATACCGTAACGCTCGGCATTACTGTCAGCCAGATTTAGCGTCAGGGCTAATTCCTGCACTTCTCCCGCTAACATTTGACGTTGGTTGCACAGCGATACCGCAGCCAGAGATTGTTGCTGCCCACGCAATGCCGCCAACTCGCGTGCCGGATTCATCAGTACATTTCCATCGGCCGCCAGCGTCAACTCGCGGGGCAGGGTAAGGGCGCCGGCCCAGCCGTGCGCTTTGCTCGGCATCGGGGATTCCCACATGTCCATCCAGGCGAACAGCATGCGTCGGCCATCGGCGGTGGTAAAGGTTTGTGGCGCATAGAAGTCGTGCCCGTTGTCCAGTTCGCAAAACGCTTGGGTAACGTTGAAATCATTGCCGGGTTGCCAGTGACCAAGCAAATAGCCGCTCTGGAATCGATTGCGATTGCGGTATCCCTGCGCCGCCAACCCTTGTGGGGAGAATAGCAACACCTGTTTTTCCCCTAGCGAGAAGAAGTCGGGACACTCCCACATATAACCCTGATGCAACGTCTGTGCAGCGCTCAATACGCGATCAAACTGCCAGTCGTGCAGATCGTTCGAACGGTAAAGACGCGCTTGTCCCAACCCGTTCTCCTTGGCACCAACCACCATCCACCATTGGTCGTCGGCGCGCCAGACTTTTGGATCGCGAAAGTGCTGGATACCCTCTGGCGGCGTTAGCACCGGCCCGTGTTTAACGAAATGGATCCCATCTTCGCTGGTGGCCAGGCATTGCACCTCGCGTACCTGATCATCATCGCCTTCTTTGCCCAGCCAGACGTGGCCGGTATAGATCAGTGTCAGTATGCCGTCATTATCCACCGCACAGCCTGAGAAGCAGCCGTCTTTGTCATCATCATCGCCAGGTGCCAGGGCGACAGGTTGGTGCTGCCAGTGCGTGAGATCTCGGCTGGTCGCGTGGCCCCAGTGCATTGGTCCCCAGTTCTCATCATACGGGTGGTGTTGATAGAACACGTGATAGACACCGTTAATACAGATCAGGCCATTGGGATCGTTGATCCAGCCTGCGGCCGGAGCCAGATGAAAGCGTGGGTAGTACTGCTCCTGACGTTGTGCGCGCAGGGCTTCGACCGCATGATCGGCTTGAGCTAAGGCATTTTTCATTGGGTTGGCTCACTTGATTTTATCGTGGATTGAAATGGATGCGTGCTGATCACGGTCTCGCCGCGCAGCAAAAAGCAGGAAATCAGTGTGGTACCGGCCACCGCGCAGCCCATCAGCAAATAGGTGTCAGCAAAACCGATGCGGTCATAACCGTAACCCGCCAAGGGGGCCAGAATGCCGGCAACGATCTGGCTGATAAATTGAAATCCGACCAGATACAAGGTGGAGGACAGGCGACTGTCGAAGCGCGTAGTGATGTACTTGAACATCGCTACCAGCAGGATCGGCAATTCTACGGCGTGCAGTAACTTCATGGCGGAAATCATCAGTGCACCGCTGGCCATGCCGGAACCGAACATGCGCAGTGCCATTACGCTACTGGCCAGCAACAGACTCTGTTTGATGCCGATGCGGTTAACCAGCAGCGGTGCCAGGAACATGCCGCCGGCCTCCAGAAACACCTGCAGTGAGTTGAGGAAACCGTACATGCGGTTGCCTTCTTCGTGGGTGGCGAACTGCGAGGCGAAATAAACCGGGAACTGCTGATCAAACACGCCGTAGATGCTGGTGCCGAGTACGAATACCACGAGTGCCCAGAACCCCGGTAAGCGCAGCAATGCCAGGGCGTCCTGCAGTTTCAGGTTTTCCGGCTTGCCGTACTCGAGACCGGCCATGGCATTGGGTTTCAGCTCACGCACTTGCCACAGTAACAGCAGAAACAGTGCCGCCGAGGCCGAGGCGATCCAGAAGTTGATGTTGGGGTTGATATTGTAGTTAAAACCGGCAAAGAAGGTGGCGCTGGCCCAGCCCAGAGAGCCCCACATCCGCGCCCGGCCAAATTCGAAACCGACGATGCGGCTGACACGTTCGGTATAGGATTCCAATGCGCCAATCCCGGCGTTGAACGCCAGGCTGACAAATACGCCGCCGACCAATGCGCCGGCCACCAAATTGGTTTGCAGTAGCGGGGCATATACGTAGATAAAGAAGGGGCCGGTGAGTAACAGCAATATCCCGACAAACAGCAGCAGATGTTTACGCAGCCCGAGTTTGTCCTGAATAAAACCGTACAGCGGCTGTGCGCACAGCGCCATGATCGACATTGCGGAGAAGATGAGGCCGGTTTCTGTCCCTTTAAGGCCAATTTTCTGGTTCAGCCAGATCGAAATCAGTGAAAAGCTGGATGACCAGGTAAAGAAGAAGAAAAACAACAGGCCGCTGAGAAGTGCATAATATTTTTTTGTTTCGCGGTTCATGTGAAATGCCCTGATGGATGAAATTGGCTCTATTGTTAACGTTAACTTTGTGCCAGATAAAGTCATCAAAACGAGAGGTTGCGATGTTAATCACAAAAGTTAACGTTAACATTTTGCTGGTGTGATCGAAATCACTCAGCGAGAAAATAGGGCGCGCAGAGCGCCCAAAAGGAATTAACGCTCGTTGAGCGAACGCAGATGGTCGTCACGCCGCAGGGTCATCAGCGCGAACAGGCTGACAACCGACGTGGCGACCACATAGTAAGCGGGAATGTCGAGGTTGCCGGTCTGTTTAATAAGACCGGTGATGATTAACCCCGCGGAGCCGGAAAACACGGCATTGGACAGCGAGTAGGCCAGCCCCAGGCCGGTATAGCGCACCTGGGTTGGGAACATTTCTGCCAGCATAGCGGGGCCTGGTCCGGCGAGCAGGCCGACGACAGCACCGGCGATCATCACCGCGATACCCTTGGCCAGCAGCGAGCTCTGCGGATCTTGCAACAGGTGCAACAGCGGGAAGGTAAACAGGATCACCGCCACCACCGCGGTCAACATGACCGTTTTGCGTCCCAGTTTATCGCTAAGGATACCGGCGGGCAGAATAGTCAGTGCGAAGCCGATGTTGGCCAGCACGGTGGCGACCAGCGCCTGTTGAAAGGTTGCGTGCAGCGAGGTTTGCAGGTAGGACGGCATGACCACCAGGAAGGTGTAACCGGCAGCAGACCAGCCCATCATGCGGCCAATGCCGATCACAATGGTTTTCACGACGCCGCTTACCTTCACGGCGGGTGCCTGCGTGGCTGTGTGGCGCGTCTGTTGTGCCTTGGTAAAGGTGGGTGTTTCTTGCAGTTTTAGCCGCAACCATAGTGCTACCGCCCCCATGGGTAACGCGAGCAGGAAGGGAATTCGCCAGCCCCAGTCATGCAATTGCTCTGTCGTTAATAATGCGGCTAACAGTGCCACCAGGCCTGCGCCGGCCAATAGCCCGAACGCCACGGTCAATGATTGCCAAGCCCCGAACAGGCCACGTTTACCCTTTGGCGCAAACTCGGTCATGAGCGACACCGCGCCACCAAACTCACCGCCGGCAAACAGCCCCTGAAACATACGTAATAACGTCAGCAACAGTGGGGCGGCGACGCCAATGGAAGCGTAAGTTGGCATTATGCCAATCAATGCAGTGGCTACCGTCATCAGCAGCAATACCGCAATTAACGTCGGCCGGCGACCAATGCGGTCGCCGATACGACCGAAAATCACGGCGCCGATTGGGCGACAGAAAAAGGCCAGCGCAAAGGCGGCATAGGTGAGGATCAGGCTGGTGATTTCACTTTCACCCTGGAGGGTAAAAAAATTGGCGGCGATCACGGTGGCGAGAAAACCGTAAACGCCGAATTCATACCATTCGATAAAGTTGCCGACCGAACCGGCCAGCAAGGCCTGACGCGACTGGCGTGCGTCGATAACCGCCGTTTGTGTGTCCATCCCCATTCCCGTGTCTTTGAATTATTGTCATTCAGTTCTAAATTCTTATGACAAAACAATCAATTATTTTAAACAGGAAGTGTGAGACGGGATTCACCATGGCAAAGGGGCGACCTCACGACCGTTTTCAGCGTAGTACAAGGAGGGCAGAAATTGTGCCAGATAGCTGAATTCATTGTAACAATGGCGCATCAGGTTAAAACCGACATCATCCGGTAATTCGTCATGTGCGTTGGTGCAGGATTTCCCCAGTAAGAAGCGGCTGCGCAACACGCAACCATAAGGGGTGTCCCGAACCAGGTGCAGCATTTCTCCGTCGAGAGGGTCGCCGTTATCGTCCAACGCTACCTGTTCGCCAAAACCGATGCGGGCGCAAATCGCAGCAGATAACGCCTGGCTTTCGCGTGCCTGCTGCAAAGCGTGTGCAGCAAAGAAGTCTTCGGCGGCATGGAACTTCAGCCGAGCCGGTGTCGGTGGCATTTCCGCTAGCCACTCCACCGCGTCGATGCTGGCCCCGACATAGCTTTCCCCTTTTTTCCAGTGGGCGTCCCAGCCACGGTGTTCGACGTGATCATGCGGATGCCACCAGCGGATGTGTTGCGTGGTTTCAAAAAAGGTAAACCACCACTCCAGCATACGGCCTTTGCAGCCGTGCAGGTCGGTACGAATAGCCACGGTCAACAAACCGTCCATGCTACGTGTCAGCCCCATCTCCAGCCGCAATGGTTCCGGTTTAAGCAACGCGTTGATATCATTAACGCCCCAAGGGAGCACCAGCGATTGATGTGTCATAACGGTCATCCTTTTTATTTTGGAAACTAATGTTGTTTCCAAAATAAGACTATGCCGGTATGCTGTCTCTGTCAACGCTGTAGAGGATTAATCATGGCAAATGAAACAGACGCTCAATCGCGTTCACGCGGAAGGCCAGCGGTCCCGGAAAGCGAGCTGCGGGCCGCCGTGGTGGAGGCGACCCTGCAACTCCTGCTGACGCAGGGCTATGCCGCGACGACAGTGGACGCGGTGGCAAAACAGGCAGGCATGGCCAAAAAGACCCTGTACCGCTTTGCTGAAAACCGAGAGGCACTGGTGATGCAGGCGGTAGCAAGTTGGCCGGGCGCTTTTCAGCCGGTGTTCGAACAAGATCCACAACAGGTGGCAGAACTGCCGATGTTGTTGGAACAAGGCTTACGGGCGATAGCACGGCAGGTATTGAGCGCACAGGCCCTGGGGATGTTTCGTCTGTTACAAGGCGAGTTTCCAGGCAGGGAAGCGCTGTTGGTCATCTACCAGCGCAACGGTATTGAACGCGGTCGGGCTATTGTGGCTGATTGGCTGCAACGCCAACAGCGGCGCGGCTGGCTACGTGAGCTGGAATACACCCAGATCAGCGATCTGCTGCTGGCGATGGTGATAGCGGAACCGTTGCGCCAAATGGCACTGGGGCTGTTGCCACCGGGCAGTGAAATCGATGATCGCATCGCGGCTGCGGTGGCGGTGTTGTTGCCTGGATTGCTCAGCGCGCCGTTGCCGGCGCCCTGAGCGTGGGGGAGGTCTGCTGGCTTACTTGCCGTATTGACGTAATACTTGCTCGGCGGCTGCAAAATCTGGGGCTAGCGGGCGATCTGTCTCGATAAAGGGGACCTGTTTGCGTACAGCAGCGTAGAGTGCTGCAGTAGGTGCAGAGAGCACAAAACCATTGTGGCGTTGCTGGCGTAAATCCACGGCCTGTGCGTCATGAACCAGCAGAATGCCCAGCAATTGATAACTGTTATCCACTTGCAGCTGAACGCGCTCAACCACCGACGGGGCATTGGTGGCGATGTCTTCGATATCGCCGGCGACTGGGAAGTAATCAAGCGACACTGGCATTGCCAGCTCTTTGTTGCGCATTGCCAGCATCATGACCGGTTTTTCCATCGCACCAAAGGCATGTACCGTATGATCCGTGCCGAGAAAACGCGTCAGGCCAGTAAATGCAGGGTTGTTCAGTTTGACCACCTGTTGTGCGCTGGCCAGCGAGTTGTGCGCCAAGGCTAACCCCAATTGTTCAAAGGCCAACACCCACGGAAGGGGCTCAAAGTTGGCGCTGGGGAGCACGGCACCCTGCAGGTCGCCTTCACTGACGTACCCGACGGCCTCTTGCGGTCGCTGTGACGGTGCTGTCACGTTCAGTGCGACACCCGGATTGTCATCAGAACTGTTCAACTGCACCAGTAACTGATCGTAAGCTTGCTGATAGCTGCGTTGAAGTTCTCCCAAAAGATAGACGCCGGAGCGGAAGCTAAGTGGGTCTTGCAAGGGGCGGCTGTCGTCGTGTTGCCACAGGCTGGAGCCGGCCAGCAGCTCACGCAGGTTTTTCCCCGTGACTGCCACTTCGGGATAAGGGCGCAATGCCAGGGTATTGGCAAGGAAAGGGGATACGTTGCCATTTAGCGCTTGCAGACTGAGCGCGTAGGTCAAGGTATTAACCTGTATCAGGTGAGACAATGAATCCAGGGCTAATGCGCCGCTGGCGGCAGCGTAAGCATTAGAGCTGAGGATCGATAACGCGTCTTTGGCATAAGGAGCAATGGGCGGCGTTTGGCTGCTGTGCAATGCCGTTTTGGCCGCCACCTTTTTACCCTGGTAATAGACGTCGCCTTCGCCGAGCATCGCCAGTCCGACGTGGCTAATTACCGTAATGTCGCCTTCACCCACGGAACCCTCTGCGGGGATGACCGGTGTGATACCTTTATTCAGGAAGGCGACATAGGCGTCGACAATCGCTGGCTGAACGCCACCGCCACCGCTCAACAAAGCGTTGAGGCGGGTTACCATGGTCGCCCGCGCGACTCGAATGCTCATGGGGTTACCGATGCCGCCAGAGTGGGCATGCAACAGGCCGACGTTAAATTTCTTCGATGCCTCTACGACTTCTTGCGTTAGCTTGCCGTGTACATCGACCATCGGGCGGTCTTTGTTCAGGCCTACGCCGACCGTCAACCCATAGATTTTCAACCCGTTCTGCGCAGCTTGTATTAATACCTTATGTGACATTGTCACGCGCTCCATTGCTGCCGGAGCCACTGCCACTGCTTCGCCATCGGCGACGTTGGCGACAATCAGCGGGGTAAGAGAGTGGCCGTCGAGGGTTACGGTGGCTGCCCCGATCTGGCTGTAACCGAGCGTGAGCAGGATCAACAGCGATAACGTCAATTTTCCTGGCATGATAAATAGACCCTTATTATTGATTTTTATGATGTTGTAATCGCGATCTGGTTTAGAACTGCCGCTGTGGGCGACGGGCGATCAAATACAGGGTGATCAACGCCAATAAACTGGCGATCATCACGTACCAGGCCGGGGCAAAACGGGTACCGGTATTTTGGGTTAACCAAGTGAGGATTGCCGGGGCAAAACCACCGAACACGGTGACAGCCAGGTTGTAAGAGACGGACATGCCGCTGGCACGGACTTCGGTAGGAAAGAGATCTGATAAGGCTGCGGGTGCCACGCCGACGAACAATGACACCAGCACGCAAAACAGTGTCTGCACCAGTATCAGCATCGCCGTGGTGTGGTAGGCATCCAGCAGCAACAACAATGGGTAGCTGGCGACCAGCAGTAGCGCAGCCCCGGCCTGCAAGATCTTCAGTGTCCCGATCCGGTCTGACCAGGCACCGGCAGCGACACAACACACCACCATAAAGCAGTTGCCGATCAGCGCTGCCAGAAACGCCTGGTGGCTTTCGAAGTGCAGTACGCGCTGGACGTAAATCGGCATATAAATAATCAGCGCATAGACACTCACGGCCCATAGGATTGACAGCCCGGTCCCCAGCAGGACGGCATGGCGATGGGTACGGAATAACAAGCGCAACGGCATCTCTGGTGCACGTTTCTCTTGCAGCCGTCGCGCCTGTTCCTCGGCGAACAGGGGCGTTTCTTCGAGCGTTTTACGCATCCACAGGCCGATCGGGGCGATTGATAGGCCGATAATGAAGGGAATGCGCCAGCCCCAGTCACCCACTTGCTCGTGGCTAAGTATCAGCGTGACGGCTGTCGCCACCAGTGCGCCAAGGATATTGGATATCCCCATGCTGGCCTGCAGCCATGAAGCGTACTGGCCTTTTTGATCCTTGGGGGCATGTTCGATCAAGAATGCTGCGGCACCGCCAACTTCACCGCCCGCGGAAAACCCTTGCAGCACTCGGCCACACAGGATCAGCAGTGGTGCCCCTATACCAATGGCGCTATAGGGGGGAGCAAAGGCAATGATTGCGGTACCGACGGCCATGGTCATTATCGTCAGCGTCAGAGCGGCCTTACGGCCGACCCGGTCGCCGTAAGCGCCGATCACCAATGCACCGAGGGGGCGAATGACGAACCCGAGGCCGAAGGCCAGAAAGGCTTCAAACAATTGGGTGCCGGGATCGTTCGGGTGAAAGAAGTTCTGCGCGATATACACCGCAAAAAAAGCGTATACCGAGAAGTCATACCACTCCAGCGCATTACCGACAGAAGCGGCGGCAATCGCTTTGCGCCCACTGTTTTTTTTACGCGGCGTGACACTGGCGTCAGTGGCCAACAGAGGCGATATTGAGGGAGCCGTGCTTTTATTCATCGTTGTTCTCCACAAGGCAGTGAGATATACGGCAGGGATTTTTCAGCAATCTCGTCCAGTGACTCTTGATAGCCGGCGTCGGCGTAGCGCATCACGCCCGTGCTGGTGTCGTTAGTCATCGACAGTTGCAGGCGCTGTGCCGCCGCAATGCTGCCGTCAGCAACGGTGGTGATGCCAGAGCTGGTCATATAACCGCTGTAGCCGCCGCCACCGGAGTGAATGGCCACCAGATCCGCCATAGAGGCACAGTTGACCAAGGCATTGAGCAGCGGCCAGTCGGCGATCGCATCGGAGCCATCCTTCATCTTTTCAGTCATGATATTAGGATGTGCCATCGCACCGGCATCGAGATGATCGCGTGTGAAGGCGATGGGACCGGACAGGCGCCCGTCTGCCACCATACGGTTCACCTCTAGCGCCAGCTCGGTACGTTCACCGTGACCAAGCCAAGCGATGCGCGCCGGTAATCCCTCGAACGGAACATGCTTACGTGCCAGGGTGATCCAATTACTGACGATGCGATTGTCGGCAAAACGCTGCAGCAGATAGTCATCAATCACGCGAATGTCGTCGCTGTTATTGGACAGGGCTATCCAGCGGAACGGGCCGATAGCGCGGCAAAACAGCGGGCGAAGGAAGGCCTCGGTGAAAATAGGGATCTCGAATGCACGCTCAACGCCGCCCTGATGGGCGTGAGTGCGTATGAGATTGCCGTTGTCGAACACCACCGCACCGCGATCCATAAAACCGATCATGGCCTGTACGTGCTGAACGATTGAACGGCGGCTGGCATCCATCAGGGCATTGATGTCTGTTTCGCGCTGTGTCGCCACCTGAGCGAGGCTATAGCCCGCAGGGACATAGCCGTAAACCAGGTCATGCGCTGCTGTTTGGTCGGTGACGATATCAGGGATGACACCACGGGCCAAAATAGCCGGGTAGATCTCGGCGGCGTTGCCTAGCAGGGCAACAGAAAGGGCCTCTTTGCGCTGTTGGGCGGCAGCGATCATCGCCAGTGCCTGGTTGAGATCTGCCGCTTGATGCTGAAGAAAACCATTTTTCAGCCGCTTGTCGATGCTGGCTTGATTGACTTCGATGGTCAGAATCGCGGCATTGGCCAGAGTGCCTGCCAGTGGTTGGGCACCGCCCATGCCACCCAATCCGGCGGTAAGAATAAAACGCCCGCGTAGATCGTTGTCAAAATGCCGTTCGGCAATGCGCGAGAAGATTTCATAGGTGCCCTGGATCACGCCCTGCGAACCGATATATTGCCAGTCACCGGCGGTCAGTCCTCCCCAGCAGATCAGATTCTCTTTTTCCCAGCGGTAGAAGTTTTCCGCTTTCGCCCATTGGCCGACCATATTGCAATTGGCCATGATCACTAACGGTGCATTGGCGTGGGTTTGCAACACGCCGATGGGTTTGCCGGACTGCACCAGCAAGGTCTGATCTTCACGCATGGTTTTCAGTGCGTGAACAATGGCATCGTGTGATGGCCAATCACGTGCGGCCCGGCCCAGAGCGGCATACACCACCAGTTCATCCGGGTTTTCGCCTACCGCCAACACATTCTCCATCAGGCGCAGCAGGGCCTCTTGTCGCCAGCCGAGGCAGCGTAATTGGGTGCCGGAGGTGACCCCAAAGGTTCTTTTCATGCGGCATCTCCTGTCGGCAGGTAACTGCGTAGATCAATACCCAGCGTTTTCTCCACCGGGGGATAGACCGCAGGATCGGTAACCGAAGACGAGAGCGGGAACTGCGAGTGATGCATATGGAAAATCACGACGTCCATCCCGGCTTTCAGTTGCCCTGCGCTGATCGGGTTACCGGCCATATCCAGTGTGGTGATGACGTCCGGATAACTGGCAATTCGCTCACCGTGGGCATCTTCTACTGCCATATGCTCATTCATGACGTGGATGCGGCGCAGCCCATTCCCCTGACCAATCGTCACAATACCGACGTCAAACGCCTCTTCGGTATAGCGCAAACTGTTGTCGGCAACGACGCCGCTGCCGATGATTTGACCGCCGGTGTGGCGGCAAATCGCGTCGACAACGTCACGGCCCTGTGCCGCCAGAATGCTTTCACCTAATGAGATCGCCTGACTGATTCCCCCCAGTGCCGCGTGTTGGCGTACATAGGCGGCCGGTATCGGGTTGCGGCAACTGGCGATGAACCCGCCGGACATGTCGGCCGCTTTGCGCAGCACTGGCGATACCTTGGCGGTGGCGCCTTTCACGACCAACTCGATATAGGCATTATGGTTACGGTTACCACCGACGGCGGCCTGGATCATGGGTTGCGGGCTGGAGGCCAGGCCAATAGAACCCATATCACCGGTGGGATGGGCGCGCAGGTCGCCAACGGCATCAACGACCTTGCAGCCGAGGATTGCCGCAGGCAACCAGCCGTTGAGGGTACTGGACATACCATTTTGGCCAACCATCAATCCCGCGATAGGGGCGCCCAGTTCCTGTTGTACCAGTTGGACCGCCTTGACGTAGTCGACACCCAGCATCTGCCAATCGGTCAGACCGCCGGGGGCGCCAATTGCCGCAGCGGTGGCGATCCAGGCGTCATCGGCCAACTCATCAAGAGTCACTAACTCTGGCCGCCCAATGGTCACGGCCAACCGCCCCAGTTCAAGGCCGTGGGCCACCCAGCCGCCACCGCCGCAGGCAAATACCGAACCGCCTTTTACTGCGGCTTCTACATCATCAAGTGTTAAAACACGCCCCATGGTCTGTGCTCCTGAAAGTATCGGTGAGATTGCGCTTGAATGAATAATCTGTGAATAGTTGCGCTACCGGAATTCGATACTAGGGGGCGGTTAACTAAAATGTCGCATTACTTTTTATCACCTGCGTATAACAAAATGTTAACCCATGGCCTAGAAAAAATAATGCGCCGCCGTCATGAGGGACAGCGGCAAGGGAAAGGGCGAAAAAATGGCCTAGCGCGACCAGTGGATCTGTACTGACTCCAGGGTATGGATAAACGCTTGTGCCAAGCGCGACAACGGTTCGTACATGCCATGCACGATACTGATAGGGGTATTTGCAGTGGGTTCTATCGGCCGGAAAACCACCTTGGTCCACACAGGTCCGTTGGCGGTAATTTCGTCGATCAATGCGATACCTACCCCGGCTTGCACCAATGCACAGGCGACATGGATCTGCTGCACCTCAACGGTGGGTCTCAGAATAATGTCGGCATCGTTCAACAGTTTGCGTACCAGCTGGCCGATAGGGATGTCGGCACCGTAGCCAATGAAGGGTTGGTCGATTAACTCTTCGATGCCAATCACATTTTTAGCCGTCAGTGGATGAGAAGCGGGCAGCGCCACCACTAATCGGTTCTCGTACAATTGACGCGAATGCACGTTGGGATGGCCCTCATGCAGAAAGGCGACGCCCAATTCGACCTGTTGTGTCAGCACCGCTTGCAAGAGCACATCCGGGATCATGGTGTGCAGAATTACCCGCGCTTCAGGCAGTTGTGCGTGAAACTTGGCGATAGCACTGGGGATAAGGCCTTGGCCTAAACTTGGGCTACAGGCAATGCGCAGGTGTCCCATGCGGTTTTGGATCAAATCCTCCGCCACTTCGTTGACCCGCTGTACTCCTTGATACACAGAGTTGACTTCGACAAACAGGTGGCGAGCTTCTGGCGTGGGGTACAGCCGCCCCTTGATACGCTCAAATAACGTCAGGCCTAACCGTTGCTCGGTATAGGCGATGAGTCGTGAAACTGCCGGTTGAGAAACGTGCAGCAGTTTTGCGGCACCGCTGATCGAACCGGTCAGCATAATGGCGCGAAACACTTCGATTTGTTTGAGGTTTAAACGCACACGTCCTCCACGGGTAGTTAACATTTTGTTATGCATGAGTGATAAACAAGCATAAGACAGAATAGATAGCCTCACCCTACACTGCCCTTGGTATCGGCACAACTGGTCGATTGATAACCTGAGATAACTGCATTTTTATGCAGTTATCGGAAGGGGGTAATAAGGAGAGAGGCATGATGAATCTGAGTCAACGACCCGAGCTGGTGGTAAAGGGCAATCTGGTGGATGCCGAACGGGTGACACCTGACGGCTGGCTGGCGATCGCTGGCGGTAAAATCATTGGGAGCGGCAGTGGACAAGCCCCCGAGGCATGCAAAGTCATTGAGGCCAGCGGCAAGTGGATCCTGCCCGGCGTGATTGACGGTCAGGTGCATTCTGGTAGCCAGGCGAATCAGGAAGGGCTGGGGTGGGCATCGCGCGCGGCGGCGGCGGGGGGGATCACGGTGATGGTTGATATGCCCTATGACGACCCCGAACCTGTGGCTTGCCGCGCACTGCTGGACGCCAAGATTGCCGAGGTCGAGCGTGACTGCCATGTTGACGTGGCCTTGTTTGGTACCCTTAATGCAACCTACGGTTTTGACGCCGCCGCGGGTCTGATTGAAGGTGGCGTGTGTGCCTTTAAATTCTCTACCTTTGAGGCCACACCGGGACGCTTCCCTCGAGTGGATGAGGATGACCTGATGCACGCCTTTGAGCTGATTGCGCCCACGGGGCTGGCCTGTGCGGTACACAACCAAATGCAGGAGCTGACGCGTAAGAATATTCAACGGATGATCGACAAGGGGGATACCGGCTGGGATGCTTTTATGCGTGCCCATACGCCCTTGATCGAAAATCTGGCGACGGCGCTGATTTATGAAATGGGGGCAGAAAGCGGTGCTCGCGCCCATGCGGTGCATGTTTCTACCTCACGCGGTTTCGAGCTGTACCGGATGTATCGACAGGCCGGGTATCCCGTCAGTATTGAAACGTGCGTTCAGTACCTGATGCTCAATCACGAACAGCATACGCGCCAATTTGGTGCCAAAACCAAACATTACCCACCGATCCGCCCAAAAGCGGAAACGGAACGACTGTGGAGCCATATTGCACAGGGCGATTGTACTTTCGTTTCGTCCGACCACGTCAGTTGGGGGCTGGAGCGGAAAGGGGATGCCAACGTGTTCAAAAATGCGTCCGGTGGTCCCGGATTGGAAACCTTGCTGCCCGCACTGTGGACGGGATGTGAGCAACACGGCATCGCACCGACGACCGTGGCACAACTGTTGTGCCGCAACCCTGCGCGTCATTTCCTTCTCGACGATCGCAAAGGGGCGTTTAACCCCGGCATGGACGCTGACTTTGTCATTCTGCGGCCGGAACATCATCGATTCGACCCGGCTAACAGTCTGTCAGCCGTCAAATGGAGCGCTTTTGAGGGCATGGAGTTTAGCGTGCGGGTAGAAGCAACCTATTGCCGTGGTGAGGCGGTTTTCGTCGATGGGCATATTGTTAACACTCCGGGGACAGGCCAGTTCCTGCGTCCACACATTGCCAGAGGAGAAAACCAATGACAGCGTTAATCGATAGCGGACGCTTATGGGCAAGGGTCAATCATCTGGCACAGATGACGCTGCCGGACGTCCCCTGGACACGGCGTGCCTTTACACCGCTGTTCAGTGAGGCGCGTATCTGGCTTGCTGAGCAAATGCAGCTGGCCGGACTGACAGTGACGTTGGATGAGGCGGGCAATCTGATCGGACGTCGTGCAGGGCTACGCAATGATTTGGCACCACTCGTCACGGGGTCACATTGCGATACCGTGGTGGGCGGCGGGCGCTATGACGGCATTATCGGCGTATTGGCGGGGATAGAAATAGCCCATAGCCTGCACCAACAGACAATTGCTTTGCAGCATCCGTTTGAGGTGATCGATTTTCTGTCCGAAGAGCCGAGTGATTATGGCATTTCTTGCGTTGGCAGCCGGGCGCTCAGCGGTGAGTTGGACAGTGGCATGCTGGCGGCGAAGAACGCACAGGGTGAAACACTGGCGGAGGCAATGGCTCGTATCGGTGCTCAGCCTGAAAAGCTGGCCCAGCCGCTGCGCCTGCCTGGGGGTACAGCAGCTTACCTTGAATTGCATATAGAACAGGGCCCAGTGTTGGAGCACCAACGGCTGCCGATAGGGGTTGTAACGCATATTGTCGGCATTCGCCGTGTATTGGTGACTGTGGTTGGGCAACCGGATCACTCGGGCACCACGCCTATGGATATTCGTCGCGATGCACTGGTCGGTGCGGCACATGTGATAGAGCAGGCCCATGCCGCGGCATCACGACAAAGCGGCAACCCGCATTATGTGGTAGCGACCGTGGGCCGTATCGCTATGACGCCGAATGTACCCAACGCCGTACCGGGGCGGGTGGAGTTAATGCTTGAAGTCCGAAGCGACAGTCAGCAAGTATTGGACTGCTTTCCTGAGCTCCTGCTGGAGCAGTGCCTTTCGCGGTTACAGGCGTTGGGTTTGCAGGCGGAATTGCAGCACGTTAGCCGTGCGCGCCCTACCGCCTGCGCGGAATCGGTGATGCAGGCGATTGATAATGCTGCGCAATCACTTGGGTTGGCCAGTCGTCGTTTGCCTAGCGGCGCTGGACATGACGCCGTTTACATGGCACCGACCGGGCCGGTGGGAATGGTGTTTATTCCTTGCCTGAACGGGCGCAGTCATTGCCCTGAGGAATCGATTACCGAGCAACAGTTGGCGGACGGCGCCAGGGTGTTGGCACAGGCATTGATTAATTTGGATAAGCAACTGGCGTAAAAAAGGGGCCAATCGGCCCCTGAATCGTGAATACCTCTTTGCTTATGGGACTGAGCGCAACGTGCTGCGCCCCGTTGCCTTACAGTTTAGGTCCCGCATTCACCAATTTTTCCCCTGCAGGGGTCAGGGTATATTTAGCGAAGTTGTCGATAAAACGCTGTGCCAGATCCTGCGCTTTTTCCTGCCAGAGCGATTCGTCAGCGTAGGTTTTGCGCGGATCGAGGATCGAAGGATCAACGCCCGGCAACGCTGTCGGCACTGCCAGGCCAAAGATCGGCAGGGTAAAGGTGTCGGCGTGTTCAATCTCACCGTTCAAGATAGCGTCGATGATGCCGCGTGTGTCCTTAATGGAAATACGCTTGCCGCTGCCGTTCCAACCGGTATTAACCAAATAGGCCTGGGCGCCGGCGGCTTCCATACGTTTAACCAGCACTTCGGCATATTGCGTCGGGTGCAGCGTCAGGAAGGCTGCGCCGAAACAGGCAGAGAAGGTTGGGGTTGGGGTGGTGATCCCACGTTCAGTCCCCGCCAGTTTGGCCGTGAAACCGGACAGGAAGTGATATTGGGTTTGTTCCGGCGTCAGGCGTGATACCGGTGGCAGCACCCCGAAAGCGTCCGCAGTCAGGAAGATGATTTTCTTCGCATGGCCCGCTTTAGACACCGGTTTGACGATGTTTTCGATGTGGTCGATCGGGTAAGAAACACGGGTGTTTTCGGTTTTGCTGGCGTCATCAAAATCAATGCTGCCATCGGCCAATACCTGCACGTTTTCTAGCAGCGCGTTGCGGCGGATCGCCTGGTAGATTTCAGGCTCTGCCTGCTGAGACAGCTTAATGGTCTTGGCGTAGCAGCCGCCTTCAAAGTTAAACACGCCGTCATCATCCCAGCCGTGTTCGTCATCGCCGATTAACTGACGTTTGGGATCGGTGGAAAGGGTGGTTTTGCCGGTGCCGGACAGGCCAAAGAACACTGCCACATCACCTTGTTCGCCAACGTTCGCAGAACAGTGCATTGAAGCGATGCCCTGCAGCGGCAGCAGGTAGTTCATGATCGAGAACAACCCTTTTTTCATTTCGCCGCCGTACCAGGTTCCGCCGATCAGCTGCATACGTTCAGTCAGGTTAAAGGCAACGAAATTCTCTGAATGCAGCCCCTGTTGTTGCCAGTCCGGGTTGGTGCATTTGGCCCCGTTCATCACCACGAAGTCCGGTTCGAAACGTTGCAGTTCTTCGTCGGTCGGGCGGATAAACATGTTTTTGACGAAGTGTGCCTGCCAGGCCACTTCGGTGATGAAACGGACCTTCAGGCGGGTATCGGCATTGGCACCGCAGAACGCATCCACAACAAACAGGCGCTTGCCGGACAGTTGGTTGCCCACCAATGTTTTCAGATGTTGCCAGACCTCGGGCGACAGCGGCTGGTTGTCATTTTTGCCGGTGCCGTTGTCGGACCACCAGACGGTATCGCGCGTGGTGTCGTCACGCACAATGTATTTGTCTTTCGGTGAGCGGCCAGTGAACTCGCCGGTATCGACGTTAACCGCACCCAATGTGGTTAGCGTTCCGCGCTCCAGTGCCGGCAGGTCGGCACGGGTTTCCTCAGTGAAGAGTTGCTCGTAGCTTGGGTTATGGACGATTTCGGTAGCCTGATGGATGCCGTAACGGGCCAGCGTTTGTGGGGTAATAGCGATTGAAGACATATCCTACTTCCTTATTAGTTCTATGCCCGCTGACTTTCGGGCCGCAGCAAAACTACCCGCATTCAGTAAGCCGCAGGGCATATATTATGTGCCTGTTTTCTGCACGGTGCCGCGTACAGAGACAGGCTCGGGTACAGCTGACCGGATTCAGCTAATTGCCGCTCCGGTTCTCATTAATAAACGCGCGGATTTTTACTTCCACCTATAGCATAGCAGTGAATTTACGACTGATTATTTTAATTACAAAACGCTGACGATAATTAATTAAAACCAACATCGGCGAAGGTTCACAATATTGGATTAATAAGGCGTAATTTAGTTTTGTATTTTTATTTTTTATCATATTGTCAGTGCTGTCCACTATTTTATTTATTATAAGAAATCTAATTTATCCAGATAATGGCTTGTTTTAACGCTTTAAATTACTCCACGTATCGTTAGACGATCCGCTCCATACTGAACACTTGTCAGCAGGGTGAATAATGAAACAGATAAATGCAGAAATTGCGTGTGAGAAAGAAACACCGCAGCCTGATCCGTCAAGATTAATTAATCAAATCCGGCAGATGGATATCGGTGCAGTACCGGTTGCACTGTTTATCACTATTTGTGCCATTGTTGCCGTTTCGGCCTACGCCAACTTCTTGCCAAAGAATATGATCGGTGGTCTGGCGGTGATCATGACACTGGGTTTTGCGCTGGCACAGTTAGGGAAAAGTATTCCCGTGCTGCGCGATATTGGTGGCCCGGCGATTCTGTGCCTGATGGTGCCTTCAGTATTGGTTTACTTTAATTTCTTCCAGCCGAACGTAATGGCTACCGTTCATCTGCTGATGAAAGACGCCAATCTGCTGTACTTTGTGATCGCCAGTTTGGTGGTCGGCAGTATTCTTGGCATGAACCGGGTGATCCTGATTCAGGGCATGATCCGCATGTTCGTGCCTTTGGTCGTCGGCACGGTGACGGCCGTGGTGACGGGGCTGTTGGTGGGTAAGTTGTTTGGCTTCACTTTCTATCACACCTTCTTCTTTATCATTGTGCCGATCATCGGTGGCGGCATTGGTGAAGGCATTTTGCCCCTGTCACTGGCGTATTCTGCCATTCTGGGATCAACACCAGACGTGTATGTGGCGCAACTGGCACCCGCAGCGGTATTGGGCAATATCTTCGCCATCGTAGCGGCAGGTGTGTTGGCCCGTCTGGGTATGAAGCGCAAGGCATTGAGCGGCGATGGCATGCTAATCCGCTCGGCGCAAGAAAACGCCGTGTTTGCCATTAAAGAAACCAGCGGTAACGTTGATTTCCAATTGATGGGGGGCGGGCTGTTGGTGATTTGCGCCTTCTTTATCGTCGGTGGTCTGTTCGAACACATTGTGCATATCCCTGGCCCGGTGCTGATGATCTTGTTTGCGGTACTGTGCAAATACTGCCGAGTGATACCCACCTCAATGGAAACGGGAGCACACAGCTTTTATAAATTTGTTTCCACCGCGCTGGTGTGGCCGCTGATGATTGGCTTGGGTATGTTGTATGTGCCGTTAGAAAGCGTGGTAGCCGTCTTTTCAGTAGGTTATGTGGTGGTCTGCGGTTCAGTGGTGTTGTCTATGGGGTTGGTGAGTTTCCTTATTGCGCCTTATTTAAAAATGTACCCGGTTGAGGCGGCGATTGTTACCTGTTGCCACAGTGGATTAGGGGGGACCGGCGACGTAGCGATCCTCTCCGCATCCAACCGCATGGGATTGATGCCTTTCGCGCAAATTGCCACGCGTATTGGCGGCGCTTCTACCGTCATTGGTGCGACGCTGCTATTGGGTTGGTTAATCTGAGTCCAAATGACATTATGGATACCGGGGTGGATTGCCCCGGTTTTTTTATTTGTGTCGCGGGCTAATAATAAGCACCAAAGCGTAATGGGAAAGGGCGTCATTATTTTAATGAGGTGAGGCGGTATTTTAATTAAAAGTGTCTATGCTTTTTGTTAAGGGATTATCGTTCTCATTAAGAGTGCTCATGGAGGGTGCCAGCCGCATTACCGAAATCCCCGTATTGACTCAGCACCGGACCCCGGCCATTAAGGCTATCCGTCAGTGACGCCCTCAGCTCACTGAAATGACGAATATGGAGATTTTGGCATGTCATCAAATAAGCAACAGGCTAGCGCTTCTGCTGAAGCTATAACGGTATTGGCCCTTCAGGGCGCGTATAAACCTGAAAGCGATTCACAGCTTAATGTGATCCATCCCTCAAAAAGTTTTGATAATGCCGGGCTGGAATTGATTCGTGGCGATCGCAGTTGGCACGACAAAGGGGTAACAGAAACGGCGGTTAACCTGAGCTATAGCTTCTGGGAACAGGCACCGGGCAATATGTCGAGCATGGCGATCAGCGGGTTCAGCAGCTTTAATGCACAGCAGCGTGAACAGGCGAAACTTTCACTGCAATCTTGGTCAGACGTTGCCAATATCACCTTTACAGAAACCAGCAATACCCAAAGCGCGAATATCAAATTTGGTCTTTTTGATGTCAGCTCTCGTGGTTCATATGCTTTCGCTTATAACCCGGACTCTTCTCCATCGGTGGCGGGACAAACCTGGTATAACGCCAAAAGCAACGTGTTCGTCAATAATCTGATTCATGAAAATGAATATGGACGCCAGACATTTACCCATGAGATTGGTCATGCTCTGGGGCTGCAACATCCAGGCGATTACAACGCTGCGCCTGGCGTCAGCATCACTTACAGCAAAGATGCCACCTACTTTGAAGACAGCCGCGCCCACAGCGTCATGAGTTATTTCAGTGAAAGCAGCACCGGGCAGGACTTTAAGGGGGCATACTCCTCTGCTCCATTGTTAAATGACATCACGGCGATTCAGCATTTTTATGGCGCCAATATGACGACCCGTAGCGGTGATACGGTTTATGGCTTTAATTCCAATACCGATCGTGATTTCCTCACGGCCACCCATGCCCAGGACAAAATCGTGTTTACCGCGTGGGATGCCGGCGGCAATGACACTTTTGATTTCTCCGGTTTTAGCCAGAATCAGCGCATTAATCTTAACGAGAAATCGTTCTCCGATGTGGGAGGGTTGAAGGGGAACGTTTCAATCGCTGCCGGTGTTACGATCGAGAATGCGATTGGCGGTGCGGGAAATGACGTCTTGATTGGTAATGCCGCGAATAACCTACTGCAAGGCGGAGCGGGCAACGACGTACTGTTTGGTGGCGAGGGCGCTGACCACCTGTACGGTGGCGCAGGTAAAGACACCTTTGTTTATTTTGGTGCGTCGGAATCGCGTGCGTCTGCACCGGACTGGATCCACGATTTTGTTCGTGGTGAAGACAAGATTGATCTGTCGCTGTTTAATACCGGCAGCAATAGCCTTGAATTTGTCAGCCAATTTAGCGGCAAGGCCGGGGAGGCTATGTTGACCTATGACCAACAGGCTCATGTCAGTGATGTGGCAATCAATATGGGCGGCGGGTTTGACGGCAGTGATTTTCTGGTGAAAGTGGTGGGGCAGCCCTTGGAAATCAGTGATTTCGTGCTGGCGTGAGGCCTGATGGCAACAATAATTCGGTGTTTTGAGGAAAAACCCGACAATTCCTATTAAATCCGTCATGTTAGCCTGACATAGTAATGCCCAGAAGGCCGGGCTTGCATACCTCGGGCTTCTGCCGAATCGCCAACCATTCCGGTTGGCGATTCATTTTCCATCTTTCAGCATGTTGATCGCCGCGCCGATCAGGATACGGCGTTCGATATCGTTGCAGTCGTCCAGTTGTTGTGTCAGGTGTTTCGCCAGCGTTTCTACCGTTAAAACCTCACCGCGATGGCGCAACTGCATCACGCTGTCGCCGATCAAACGTGCTACTTCATCCCACACGGGTTTTATCTCCTGCTCCGAGAACATCATCGTTTACCTCGGCTGGGTGATTTTTGGTCAATGTAGCAGGTGAGCCTGGGGTTCGCCACCACCCCGATCGCACAATTCCAAAACCGGAAGTATAAAAAACAAACCATCAGTATTTCTTCTGGTTTTTTTATCCAATACTGACAGTGTTGAATATCTGGAGGATGAATGATGAAACTGATCGATCAATTGGCTGGCTACCATCGCCGGAGTCAGCGGGCAGAAGTGCAGCATTGGTTGAGTCGTCTGTGGTTACCCCAAGGGGAGGCTCGAATAGCCTATCTGCGCGAGCTGCTGGAGCCGGAAGCCCAACAACCCGCAAAACGGGATCACCCCTAGTGCAGTGTTCGCCAGTGTCCGGCCGGACTGGCGTTATTCGAGAATATCTTCGATCTCTTCGAGCATCTGGTGACCTAATTCGGTGGTAATCATCAATACACCGCAGATCAAAATAACCAGCGCCAGCAGCAGTAAGGCGATTTGGATGCCTTTGCCATTATTTTTTGCCATCGGGCTTGCTCCTTGCCGTTAGCCAAAGACGATTGCCGCCCAGCGCAATAACAGTAGGGCGAGACAGATCAGCAACAAAATCAAAAACATCTTCCAGTGTTTGGTGCGCATGCGTTTGGTTGCCAATGTGACCTCCTGTTGGTGTAATCAACTGAAATACCAGCCGCCGATAACAAAGATAACGATCACCACCACCGCCAGGACTTTGAGTAAGTCACTAAAGGTGTCATCTGAGTCTTTATCTGCATCTTTCATTTTACCGCCTGACCGTCGCCATGGAGTGGATCTCGCCCACAGTATGCCTGTTGTCCTGGCACAGGCACAGGCATTTACCGTAAACGGCTTGTAAAAAATGTGGGAATGAGTGACAGCGGGGTGAATTAGGCAGGTGCAGGCAGCGGGGAATACGTTGTACTATTCTGTCTGCACAATGATTCATTCAATAAGGTATGGCAATGGCGAGCGAAATTCCGAAAAAATATGAAAACACCGAACGTTGGGCGTTTGGCAATACTGAGCAGCAGGCCGATGACATCGTAAAGCTGATCCTCAACGGGACCAAGACGGCAACCTGCGCCAATCTTGACGGTGAAGGTATCCCGCTGGCCGGCGATGTGTTTGTGGTGGTTGATGGCAAGGGTAACCCGATTTGCGCGGTAGAACTGACATCAGTAGAAATGAAAACCTACGATCAGGTTGATGAAGCGCATGCTTATGCTGAAGGCGAAGGTGACCGTTCACTGGCCTACTGGCGTAAAGAGCTGCAGAGTTTCTTTGAAGAGTATGAACTGTTCTCACCTGATATGACGCTGGTGCTGATGAATTTCAAAGTGGCAGAGACGTTCTGATTTGACACGTCCAGTTCCCTACGTCTGCCAGTGGGCGACACCCGAACTTGCGGCCGACTTGATTGCGGGCCGAGTGACGTTGGCTGACGACACCAACTGGGCGCTCAGTGGTGCGCATGACCGTGCGGAATACGTCGAATGGGCTAACCACGTCTGCGGTATGGCCTGTCTGAAAATGGTGTTGAGCCACCGTGATGGTGATGCGCCATCGCTAATGGAGCTGGCACGCCGCAGTTTGCCGTATGGCGCTTACGTACGTGAGGGGGAGCGTATTAAGGGGCTGATCTACGCGCCCTTTGTCGACTATGTGCGTGAGCAGTTTGCGCTGGCGGCAGAGGTTCGGGTTGGGCTTGAACCTGGGGAGTTGCTGCCGTTATTAGCGCGACACCGTTATTTTATGGCCTCGGTGCACCCTGGCATTCGCCAGCCTGAGCAGGTACCTCCTCAACGAGGGGGGCATCTGGTTTTGGTGACGGCGGTCGAGGCTGACTGCGTGACCTTCCACAATCCTTCCGGTGACAGCCTGGAGACCCGCAAACAGGTTCGGTTACCGATGAACCACTTTGGCCGTTTTTTTGCCGGCCGCGGTATCGCTATCGCATAAAAAAACGCGCCGTGTTCTTAGCGGACACTGCGCGTTCTTCCGTTTACTGCCGTTCATTCTAATCGCATCACCCAGGCATCGGTCTGTCGATCGTAATGTTGTTTATACAGCAGCGATTGCTTGCCATTCAACATTGCCGGGATGCTGGTGTGTTCATCCCAACCGTCTAGCTGCATACACAGGTCGGGATCCGACTTGCAAGGGATTGCCAGCGTACTGGCTTGCTCTGACGAAGAAGACAAATGTGCATCGTCGACCTCAAAACTGCCTATTTTCACCACGGTTTTGCCCATTGGAACTCCTTGCCTGATCTGCTGGTATGAGGTGTGACCAGTTAGGGTCATCAGTATCAGCATAGACAAATGAGCAAAAAATGCCACATAAAAAATACAAGCTGGCAACATTCGTGTTCGGTGGCTACCGCATGGCGTTAATATGTCACCACAAAACTGACGTTGTCCTGATAGGTACCGACCGGCGCTTCGGTTTGTGCCGGGTTAATGGCTGCCTTGAAAGGGATGCTCTGCGCCAGGCCGGTCCCGGCGCCGCTTTGCGCGTTGGTGCTGCTCCATACGGTAGAGGTATTGGGCAGATAAATTTGGTACTGCAGAAAATTAGTGGTGCCATTAATCATCTGCCGCCAGCCGGTAACCGGGTGGTTGCCATTGGTGAAGTAGGTGGTGTAGCCCTGGCTCTTGGTGCAGGTAAGGGTGATGCTTTGGTTAATGGGATTAAATTGGCCCACCAGGGCCATACTGCCAAAATTGACGCTGTTGGCGGTATTGATCAGGCAACTCTTGGTGATGATTGCCGTCACGGTGACGGTACTGGGTTGATCGGTACCATCCCACCAGACGCACAGTCCTAGCACCCCCAGGCCGCAGATATGGTAGTTCCATATCAGGTTAATGGTATCGGTATAGGTGCCGGCACTGACGTTCGCTCCTGCAGTGGTCTTGATATAAACCGGGAAGTTAACGTTAGAGGAGATCAGGATCAGCGACAGTAGATTCAGTGAACTGTAATCGATGGTTTGTCCGATGCTGTAGGGATATTGGTAATTCGCATCGGGGTAAATCAGGTAGGAAATTTTATCGCCGGAACCGTTGTTATTAAGTAGTGCCATGGTGTTTGTGGTTGAGGCGATTTTCACCGTTACGGTATTTTGTGACAACAGCGACAGGCCAAGGCCGGTGCAGTTAAGTCCTGCGGTACCCTGAGCATTGATCTGACCGTTGTACACGGCAAAGGAGCTGCTGGTGGGGAGCGTTACCGTACCGCTGGTGGTGCTACAGGCTGCCAGCCCTCTTTGACAGGTCATCAGCAACAACGCCGCCAGGATTATTATGAGTGGCCGAGACATATCTTTTTCTCCGTAATGGGTTATCGGCAGACGACGGGGCCGACGCGTTGCATACCTTGCGGTTTATCCAGGGTGAATTCTGCCTGGCATGGCGCACCGCCGTCAGCCGGAATGACGCTTAAGCGGTTGTGTTGTTCTACCGGGTCGATATAACTCATGCCGTCCCAGCCGACATAGCTTTGCTGATTGCTGCCGATAACGGCAACCTGGCTGCCATTGGCCAGATGTTTCCCTTGCGCATCGACCAGCTCAACGTCGGCAGCTGAAACACGTTTGACCGGGAAATTAACCAGGAAACCACTGTGGTCTCGTACGGCGACGGTTTTCTCTACCGTTGGGAGGGTAACGTCCGCAGGCAGATTTAAGGGGTCGATTTGGAATTTTGCATGGTAATACGAAGTGACGGTAGGCACTAATAGATAGCCATTGTTATTGGTTATACCAATCCGTTGGTTTTCGTAGCTCACCGGGATACCGGCGTAGCCATCCGTTGAAATCAGTGCAAAGGCGTCATTAATGGTATTGGTGGCATAGAAACTGCTGTTCATGGCGACCAGAGAACCGCTGACTTCGCCCCAACGCGTGTAGTTATTGCTGTTGCCATACAGGCCCGCGCGGGTTTCAAGCAGTGACGTACGCCAGGTGAGGTCGGCCTGTCGATAATCATTGCCACTGCCCTGGCTGTCGGCATAAGCCAGGTTCCATCCCAATCCGCCATCCGTAGGTGCAGACCGACTGTAACCCACGCGTTCACTCCAGCGATTATTGGTGTCACGTGTGGTGCTCACGCTGGCGGTGCCCCAACTGTCGAATGGGATACTGAGCTGGAGTTGCGAGCTGTAGCCGCTGCTGCCTATCTCACGGTTTACCGAGGCATACAGACTCATATTACGCCACAGAGTCAGGCTGTAAGATAAGTTGACCAAGCGCGTGCGCGTGCCGATGGCATCGCGCACGTCAAAATAGCCGACACCAATGCTACCAAAGCGTTCGAGCCCAATGCTGCCGGTGAGCTGATCGGTACGGCGGCTCAGACGGTAGCTGCTCTTATAAGCAGAAAGATCGCCGTAGCCTTCACTGCGCAGAACCCGCTGGGCGTTAAGGCTGAACAGTGAGTTGCTGTAGGTGTACCCCAGACTGGTTTGATCCCCACGCGTACTGGTGTACTGATAAACGTCGGTAGGTTCGGCCGGTGTGAACGGTTGACCTGTGATGGGATCATAGTAAATCTGCACGGGCAGCGGCGTGCCGTTGAATGCGTCACTGCCCGCCTGGCTATGACTGTAAGAGGCGTTTACTACCCCCCATTGCCCAATTCGAATGTCTGCGCCGGTGCCAGCGACGGCCAGTTGTGCGGCACCTTCGGCACGGCCTTCCAGGGTTAACCAATCGGTGACGCCGTAACGTCCACTGCCGCTGGCAACCCATTGCCCGTAGTCACCCGAGCTGATGCCGTAGTTTTGCCGCAGGGCACCGGTCGATAGGCTGAAATCACTCATACCGGCCTGGAGCAAATTACTGGCGACGTAAAAGGGCACAGTCGTACTCACCTGGCGACCGAGTGCATCGGTAGTCACTACCGTTGCCTGACCGGCACCATTAATGTAGGGAACGGTATTGAGCGTGAAAGGCCCGGGGTTCACATTCGTCGATGTATTTTTATAGCTGTTGATATACAGATCGACGCTGGTGGGCACCGCTGCTTGCCCAGAAAACTGCGGTAATGGGTAGGTTATTACGTCCGGACGTGTGGCGAAGTCACGCGCCAGTTGCAGCCCCCCAATTCTGACTGCTGTTGTCCAGGGTAACGAGCCGGTGGTGACATCGCCTGCGGTGTAACTCAGCATGCTGTCTTCGTCACTGTAGCGCCATGAGCTGTCGTAACGGACGTAGCGACTGTTTTGTTCGCTTGTGCTGTCGTTGTTGAAACTGCCACGATAAATACCGGTATTGGCGATCACACCAAATCCGTCGAATAAGCGCTGTTCGCTCCAGAGCGAGAAATACCCGGGGTTACCACTGCCGCTCTGGCTGGCATAGGCATCATAATTAAAGAGAAAACCAAGGCTGCTTTGTGCTTTCAGACGCTGTTCCGGATCGGTGGCGCTAATGTTTTGATTCGGCAGCCAGTCATTGGGCACGTTAATCATCAGCTGTTGGGTTTCGCCACTGTAGGTGACATCCACTTTATTGAGCTGATCGACGGCAATTTCTTTCGCCTGTTTATCTGCCACGGGCAGGCCGGCGTCGATAAGCTGTTGCGGGGTGAGGTAGTAGTGACCGCCGCGGTAGCTAATGGGGACCACATTGCCGGTTGGCCTGCCATTGACCACCGGCTCCAGGTAGAGGGTAGTATCGGGCATGGTGATCGCACCGGGCGGCGGTGGCAGATCGTCCGCCCGCAAGTCTGCTAGCCACAGGTCTACCACCATACAGAGTACGGCAAGGGCTAACGGTTTTAGTCTCAATCCGTTGCCAATAGGGAGGCGTATCCGATTCACCAGCACCGAAGGCTCAATAAGCCGGAATCGTTATTGGCTGTTTATTATCGTTGACCGTCGCCTGTAGCTTACCGCCGGCAAAACTGGCTGACGGCGGTAAGGCAAAGCGTACCTGCGAACCCGGCAGGACGTAGCCCAGTAATCCGGCCGCGAGAGGCTTGCCCTGCATGCTGACTTGTGAAAGCCGGGCATGCACTACACCGGTATTACGCACGTCAAGCCAGCGTTGGCTGTTTTGCTGTGATAACCGGTAACTGAGCTGCGGTTGGCTGGCCGTTGCGTAGTCACGCGGATGCTCGTAATCCTGCTTGGTCCAGATCCCTTTGCCGCTGACAAACAGCGGGACGGAATAACGCATTTGGAATTTTAATCCCATTTGCGCCCCTTTTTCTGGGGCAGCACCGTCCTGATCCTTAATCGGCACTTCATCGACCAGAATACGGTATGCCTGCTCTTTACCGTCAGGGGTCGGCGTTTGTCTAATTAAACGGATCAGCTGACGTTTGCCGGGGGCGATAGTGGCAACCGGCGGGCTGGCGACCACGTTACTCTGGTTGTGGTAGTCATCTTTACCGTTAACCTGTTGCCACCCGAGAACGCGAACTTGCATATAAACGGTTTTGCTGTCGCGGTTCTCCAACCACAGTGCGGTGGCCGGCTGATTGGCTTCAATGGCTGGATCAATCGGCCAGATAAGGATGGACGCGGCGGCAAAAGCGTGTGGCTGGCTTGCGAGCAAGAGGGCTGTCATCAAAGACAGTCTGAGGGCGGTTCGCATAGTGTGATCCTTGTTAAAGCTTAATAAGTCACTGTTAATAAGACCGTATCACTATAGGTGCCACTGGTGGGCAGGATACTGGTCGACATTAAACGGGCATAAATTTTGATTTCTTGCGTGCTGCCGGTGCTGGACACGGTTTGTGCGTTGCCACCGTTGGTGCCATCTCCCCAAAGGGTTGAGTAGTTACTGTCCTGGTACAGTTGGTACACCAGCGTTTCCAACGTGGTTGCGTTTTGTAATTTCCTGCCGCCGGAAATGGATCCGGTCACATTACTGCCTACATTAAGCGCCAATGTGACGCTCACATTTGGATTGCAGCGAATCAGTACCGAGCCAGCGCCAGCGCTGGATACGATGCTGATATTGCTGCTGAGTGAGGAGACCTGTCCGAAGCTGAGGGTGCCGAATGTCGTAACATCAGTGACACCGCTCCCCAATACGCAGCCTTTGATAATGGAAGCATTCACCGTAAAGGCCTGGCTAACGGTATCGGCAGAAGCCCCGCAGGCGCTTATCAGGCCAGCTAACAGCAAACAGGTCTTCGCGCTTTTCATTACCAATTTATCGTTACCTGCACCGTATCGGAATAGTTACCGGTAGCGGGGGTTGTTTGTGCGGGAACCAAGCCATACACCGGTAGCCAGGTCGTTTGTCCGGTGGCTGTCATCGACACGCCGGTCACGTTGTCCCAGACCAGGGTATGAGCGGCGTTGGTATAGAGGTTATAACTGACTTTTGCGCCAGCAGTGCTCTGCATATACCGCGCCGCCGTATTCCCACTCTGCCCGCCGCTCAGCAACACGGTGTAGCTGGTTCCATTGTTGCAATTTACCTGTAAGGCCCCGGAATTTTGCTGTCCGGTAACCGGCACAGCGGTATTGAGAAAATACACTGTACCAAAGTTAAGCGTACCAAAAGTGGTGCTGCCGCCGCTGGTGGTACCCGCCACACAGGATTTAACCAGTGTGGCGTTGACCGAGACAGTGGCAGTCTTGACATCAGCACGGCCGCTTACAGCCACCAGCAATAACAGACAGGCGCTGGCCAGACGCAGCATGCTTACCAGGTTACCGTCATGGTCACCGTATCGGCATAGGCTCCAGCAGCCGGGGTGGTACCTGAAGATGGCACCAGACCATAGACGGTTAATGGGACGACCGCACCGGTACCGGTACCGGCAAGAACGCCAGTGGTGTTGTTCCACGTGAGCGTATGAGCGGCATCTTGATAAAGGTTATAGCTGATGTAAGCAGGAACACTGCTGGCCATCCGACGTTGACCACTGGAGGCGTTTAACCCGTTATCCAACGCAACGGTATACGCGGTACCGTCGGTGCAGTTCAGCCCGATCGAACTGCCCGCGCCAGCGGTGCCGGTTGAGCTGGCGGTGATGATGTTGGCCAATGAGGAGTAGGTGCCGAAACTGATAGAACCAAAGTTGTTGACGGTTCCGGTTGAGGTACCACCGGTAACGACACAGCCGTTACCTATGGTTAACGATACGCCGAGCGTACCTTGAATTGTGCCTGCGTTAGCTGCGCCATTTGCGCACAGCAGGGTGGCTACCGAGGTCAATGCCATCAGAATCTTTTTCATATTAGTTTCCTTGCTGTGTAAGGGAGAACCCCACAAAATCGCCACCCGAAAACGGGTTGAACGCATTAATTTATTTACAGCTTAATTAATAGAATAAGAACTCGAAATTGTCTTGGGGAAAGGCCGAAAATTTTCTTTGTTTTTGAAAGATGTCGCTATCTTCCAGCATCTCAAGGGGATAATGATTAGTTATGGAAATGATTAGAATAATAATACTTACGTATAGGAATATTATTAGGAGGATTAACCAGCCGGGGATTGACCGGCCAGTTAGGGCAAACATGGGATTATTGTTGGTGGAAATCCAGCACGCCGTCACGGACCAGTTCGCGCGGCAGGTTGTTTTTGATCCGGCTGCCAATGCGCTTGGCGATGCCTATCGGTTGTTGTTGATAGGTGACAATGCATTCATCGATCTGCGGCGGCAGTTCCGGGTACAGATCGCGGCCGTGGAACCACTCTTGTGCCAGCGCGGCATTCAGTTCAAAACGCTGTTTGCTATCGTCCATCGCCAAGGCGATAACAGCTTCGTGTTGCCAGCGGTAACCCTTGGTGAAACGCTCGGCCAGTTTCAGCCCGATGCGTGAGAATCGCACTTTATTGACCAGTGCCTCCAGTTCGGCGGGGAACAGCCAAATCTCCTTATCGCGCGCCCACAGACGACTGCTTTCATCCCAGGACAGGCCGGAGGCAGCGGCGGCCTGGGCAATGTCAGCCGAGTCCTTGCCGGACAGCGGGGTAAACGGAAACTTACCCAGTTTATAGTTTGGTTTTGCCAGTGGGGCAACGGAGTGGTGCTTACGCAAACGTGCCACGAAGAAGCCTTCGCTGTCGTAGATTTGCGGGAATACGTGCAGGAAACCTTCGGCAGTTAACGCCTGTTTAGCGCCGGGGAACAGTTCACCCAGCGGTTCAATGCTGACTGCATCGCCGTAGGCTGCCAACAACCCGTTGACGATTTGCTGATTCTCTTGCGCGTTGAGTGTGCAGGTGGAATAGACCATCACCCCGCCGGGGGCCAGGGCATGGAAGGCACTGTCGATCAATTCGCGCTGAGTGTCCGCTATGGCGGCAACGCTTTCCAGCGACCAGTTGCTCATGGCGTCTGGATCTTTGCGCACCACACCTTCACCGGAGCAAGGCGCATCCAGCAAAATGGCGTCAAAGCTTTCCGGTAACGCAGCACCGAAGACCCGACCGTCAAAGTGAGTTAACGCCACGTTTTTTACGCCACAGCGGCTGATATTGGCGTGCAGCACTTTTACCCGACTGGCGGAGTATTCGTTAGCCACGATACCGCCCTGGTTATTCATCAAGGCAGCAATTTGGGTGGTTTTTGATCCCGGTGCAGCAGCGACGTCCAGGACCCGTCGTGGCGTTTCCGTGTCAGCGAACAGTGCGCTGACAGGTAGCATCGAGCTGGCTTCCTGAATGTAAAACAGGCCACTCAGATGTTCCGCCGCGCTGCCCAAACGCAATTCTTCATCTTTTCGTTCTATCCAAAAGCCTTCAGCACACCAAGGGATAGGCTCTAATTGCCAGTCATAGTCCTGCACCAATACCAGAAAGTCAGCAACGCTGATCTTCAGGGTATTGACCCGTAGGCTACGGCGTAATGGGCGTTGGCAGGCGGCAATGAAATCGTCCATCGACAGGTCGGCGGGCATGATGGCGCGCGTCGCGTCGAGAAACGCGGGCGGCAAAAAAACGGAGGCAGGTTTGGCCACGGGTGAGCTCTCTGGCAGCAGTCAAAATAAGGGCGGGAGTTTATCACAAACCTGAGAACAGTAGGGGCCCAGCATTGCTGAGCCCCTGACGATGTTACGAAATTACTCTTTAGGGATTGCGGTGCCCCAAGCTTTCCAATCCTTCGGTTCTTCAGCATTCAGCATAAAGTGCTTGTTCGGCGTCGACTTCGGTGCCAGAGGAATGCTTGGCGGTGTGGCAAATGCAATGCCGCCGCGAATGAACTGTTGGAATGTCCCACTCTTGATGACGCCACCGGTCAGACCGAACTGCAGGTTATAGCCGGAGGCCAGCCAGAATACGCTGTTGTTACGCACCAGATACTGGTATTTCTTGCTGATGCGCAATGCGACGTGAACGCGATCGGACATGGTGCCCAGATAGAAACCGGTAACAGTGCCGACCTCCACGCCGCGGAACAATACCGGCGTGCCGATTTGCAGCGACCCGGTTTCTGCTGCGTCGAGGATAACGCTCAGGCCGTCCAGGTAGCGTGAGTCGGTAATACTGGCTTCCTGCAGTTCAAAGCTGCGCAATTCGCGCCCACGACCCGGTTCAACGTTAATGTAGGGCTGTAGCAAGGTGTCGAGATTGCTCACCCCGGCTGCGGAAATCTCCGGTGATACGATGGAGAAACGGCTGCCCAGGCGTGCGAAGGTTTGCACGTATTCCGGGTACAACACCGCTTTGGCGAGCACTTCATTGCGTTCAGGTGCCAATTTCAATGAGTCCACCTGGCCGATATCAATACCGAGATAACGCAGCGGCATACCGGGTGACAGCTTACTGGCGTCATAGGTTTTCAGGATAATCTGGCTGCCCACTGCACGGGCGGCAGTTTCTGTGGCGTACAGCACGCGTTTGGCGCCTTTGTCCAGCGTCACGCCTTGCAGGTTGTCGAAACTGATGGCCCCTTTCAGTGCACGGTTGAGTGGCGATGCCTGAACCGTCAGGCCGCTACCGTTCAATTGCACTTTTGCGCCGCCTTCTGCCCAGAAAATACTTTCGTTAGTCAGTAGTTTACGGTATTCCGGGCTGATATAAACATCGACCTCAAATTCGTTGGCTTTGGGCCGCACGTTAACGATTTCGCCTACCTGGAATTTACGGTACAACACGACCGATCCTGCCTGTACGTCTGGCAGACTGACCGCCGTCAGTGTCAGGGTAGGGGTCGGGCTATTGCCGATGATGCCGGCCTCTGCCTTTTCGCTATTGCCATATAACGGATACTGGCTGACAGCGTCGCCTTTGCTGCCGGGAATGATACGCACACCGCCGTCCAGCCATTCCTGGGCACTGGCACCAAGAACCTCCATACCATCCAGCCCCAGCTTGACGTCAACGCGGCTATTGACCACGAACTTACTGTCTTTATGCAACAGGCTGCGATATTGCGCTTCAATGGCGGCGGTAAACACCACGCCGTTGGCGGTCAGGGCGCGGCTCATGATCTGGCCAACCTTGACGCCATGCACAACCAGCGGTTGGCCAACGTCGATGCCGTAACTTTGCGGTGCGTTGAGCGTCACAGTCAGGACGCCAGGCTGTTGCAGCAACGTTTCGCTGCTATCGAGAACGTTGAAATGTTGTTGTGGTTCGCCTTCACCTGGCACCAGCTCCAGCGTGTTGCCCGTCAGCAGTTGGCTGAGTTTGGCGTCGTTGAGGCTCAACCGTGGGCTGCGCATGACGATCCGCGTGCCGCTACGCATCAAATCCACGACCGCGGGATCGATAGTCAGTTCACCGGTGACCTTGCTGTCCTGTTGCAAGGTTAACTTGGTCAGGGTGCCCACCTGTAACCCTTGGTAAATCAGAGGGGTACGGTTTTCGGCCAAATTGTTACCGCTCGGCAGATCCAGCGTGATGTTGACGCCGCGCTGGCTGTGCGCCAAATCGGGATACAGGGTATAGCTTTGATCGGCTTTGGCCTGCGGGGCATCGAGCGGTGAATCAAAAGCAATGGCGCCATTGACCAGGGCTGTCAGGCTTTCCATCTGCACTGACGCGCCTGCCAGGCTAAAATCGCCTTTGAAGCCCGAGACGTTCCAAAAACGGCTGTTGCCTTTGACCAGATTGGCAAAGCGGCGATCGATCAGCACGTCGATAGTGACACCTTTATTGCCCTCGGAGATGGTGTAGTCATATACCTTGCCGACGGGGATTTTACGGTAGTACACCAGCGAACCGGTATTCAACGAACCGAGATCGTCTGCGTGCAGGTGTATCATCAGTTCGCCGGTGTTCAGCCGGTACTTGGGCTGGGTATCGAGTGCGGTAAAGTGGGTTTGCGGCTGCCCGCTGCCTGGCATCATGCCGATGTAGTTGCCGCCGACCAATGCATCCAAGCCAGATACCCCCGCCAGCGAGGCTTTCGGTGTCACCAGCCAAAACTGAGTGCCGTCGCGCAGTGAGTCTTCGAGGTCACTTTTGATACTGGCTTCGACCACGATACTGCGCAGATCCTTGCTCAGGCTGATGCTTTGTACGGTACCGACTTCCACCCCTTGGTAACGCACAGGGGTACGCCCGGCGATAATGCCTGCGGCAGACTGGAAGTCTATGGTTACCGTGGTGCCACGTTCCTGGACGTTGTTATAAACCAACCACCCCGCGATCAGCAGGGCAATAAACGGCAGTAACCAGAATGGCGAAATACGGCGCTTGTTTTTGACCCGCGCCTCAGTCGGTGTATTCGGCGTTTCCTGTTGCATGTGCATCCCAAATCAATCGGCTATCCAGCCACTCTACGGCAAGAATAGTTAAAATAACCGCAGACCCAAAGTAAAAGGCAGCCGGTCCCATAGTAAAAGATAACAATTGGTCGCGATTCACCAGCGACATCATTAACGCAATAACAAACAGATCGAGCATCGACCAGCGTCCGATCCAGGTCACCAGACGCAGTAGGCGGATACGTGTTTTCAAGCTGTGCGAGGTCTTGAAATGAATGCTGAACAGCAAGGTAATCAGCACAATGACCTTAGTAAAGGGCACCAGGACGCTGGCAATGAAAACGATAGCGGCAATAGGCGCATTGCCCGAGGTTGCCAGCGAGACGACACCAGAGAAGATGGTATCTTCCAGGCGCGCACCGTTGGCGTAAATAATGGATATAGGCATCAGGTTGGCCGGGATCAGCAGAATCATTGCTGCAATCAGAGCGGCCCAGGTTTTTTGCAGACTATATGGCTGGCGATGGCACATCGGAATATGGCAGCGTGTGCAGCGGCCGCGTTCGTCAGGATAGCCGGTAAAATGGCAAGACAAACAGACATGCAGCGCCGCCGGCGGACCTTCCGGCTGTTCCTGCGGGTAATAACGCTCCCACAATTGCTCCAAATTGACATGGATCAGCGTCAGGATACTGAGCAGAGTGAGCGACAGGTACGCAATCAGCGCGCTGCCGGCCTGAATGTCGGCGTACTCTTTGACCTTGATTGTCGCAACGGCCATGCCGATCAGGTAAATATCGAGCATGACCCATTCTTTCAATCGGTCCAGCATCAGCAGCACCGGCCGTAGATTCATGCCCAGCGCGTGGCCAAACCGCAGGTAAAGCAGTGACAGGGCCAGGGTCAACGGGGCGCCAATGGTACAAAATGCCACCATACTGGCGGTGATGGGATCGCCCTGACGGCTCATCTGCCAGATACCTTCCAGTAGGCTGGCGTCAATACGCACCCCCAGCAAACGGATGCTGATCAATGGTTCACTGAAGGCGAAGGGCATTAACAGCAACATCGTGACTGCCATGGCGGTGAGCCGGGTCATTGACCAGTCGCGTCCACTCACTACTTTTGCATCGCAACGCGGGCAGTAAGCGGCCTGGTTACCGCTGAGTGGCGGCAACACGAAGAGCAGGTCGCATTCGCAACAACGTTGGTGGCGAGCTTTGGAAAGTGGTGTGGTGATCGCGTGTATTTTCATCATGACAAAAGCTGCCCTAGAGCCCGCCGGATTTCATAGCGTAGCTGAAAAATAAACCTGGTCTAACCTGCTGATGATAAAGCTCAGGGCGGCAACGCAGGGAAAACAGGGTTTCTGCGAGGCAAACATACCTTGCCCGGCAGGGGTTTGTGAAGCAACAGTTCAACAACCCCGTGGCGATTGGCATTTAATGCCTATGGGGCGCAGGTTGGACAATGGCTTTACAAACACCGGCAGAGAATATCCAATGCATTGATATAAAAAGAATAAAGCTTATTTCATTCAGTAAGGTGACTGCCGGGCTAACTTGTTGTTTCAAAACGTCTCATGATTGCTTTGGACAACCCGATGTAATAGCAATTATGCTGAGGGTCAGCTGGCAGAAAAATGGCAAGACAGCAAAACTACCTGCATGATATACAATAGAAAATCAAATAACTTGTCGCTCATGCGCATTATGACTGACCCCCTGTGTTTCTTTTAATATTAGACACAGGAATAGAAAACCATGGTTAACAGATGACAAAAGAAGAGTTCTACACAGATTTAAAACGTGATTTGGGTGCGCTGCTCGACGGGGAAACCAACTTTATCGCTGCGTTGTCCAACGCCAGTGCGTTGATCAATGAGCGTCTTGACGACGTCAATTGGGCGGGTTTTTACCTGATCGACGGCAACCAACTGGTGCTCGGTCCGTTCCAGGGAAAAATCGCCTGTGTGCGTATTCCTGTGGGTAAGGGTGTGTGCGGTACCGCGGTGGCGGAAAACCGCGTTAAGCGGGTTGGCGATGTCCATGCGTTCCCAGGCCATATCGCCTGCGATGCGGCCAGTAATGCAGAAATTGTGCTGCCGCTGAACGTTGGCGGTCATATTATCGGCGTTCTTGATATTGACAGCACAGTTTATCAACGTTTCGACGAACAGGACGAAAGGGGCCTGGAAGCAGTGGTGGCGGGGCTTTGCGCGCAGCTGGAACAGTGTGATAGTGCGAAATATGTCACTGTGACAGCAAGTTGATCTACGGTTAACGTGGCATTTACCGATGGCGTCATTATAATGACGCCTGTTCATGCCTGCGCTGGTTGGCAAACCCGTTGTAATCAGGAAATTTCATGGAAAATCAACCTAAGTTGAACTCTAGTAAAGAAGTCATTGCTTTTCTTGCCGAGCGTTTTCCGCTCTGCTTTAGCGCCGAGGGCGAAGCTCGCCCGTTGAAAATCGGTATTTTTCAGGATCTGGTCGAGCGTGTTCAAGGGGAAGAAAACCTGAGCAAAACGCAATTGCGTTCTGCTCTGCGCCTGTACACCTCAAGCTGGCGTTATCTGTACGGTGTCAAAGTTGGCGCACAGCGCGTCGATTTGGACGGCAATCCGTGCGGTGAGCTGGAACAGCAGCATGTCGATCATGCCCGTCAACAGCTTGAAGAAGCGAAAGCGCGCGTTCAGGCACAGCGTGCCGAACAAAACGCGAAAAAACGTGAAGCTGCCGGTGAATCAGCCGACGCGGAACCACGCCGTCCGCGCCCTGCAGGTAAAAAACCTGCCGTGCGTCGCGAAGGTGGAGCCGCACAGGAGAACCGCAAACCGCGCCCACAAACTCGCCCACAGCCAGCTCGCCAACCTCGTCCAGTAAAAGAGGAAAGCCAGCCGCGTCATGTGCCAGTCACGGATATCTCTAAACTGCAAATTGGCCAAGAAATCAAAGTCAGAGCAGGCAAGAGCGCGATGGATGCTACCGTACTCGAAATCGCTAAAGATGGCGTACGTGTGCAGCTCTCTTCCGGTCTGGCGATGATTGTGCGCGCAGAACACTTGCAGTTCTGATACGGAGGCCAACCAAGGCATGAACAAATTTGTCAGATTAACAGCAGTCGCGGGTCTGTTGTGGGCGGGTGTAAGTTACGGAGCGGACACAGCCAACATCCGCATCGATCAACTGCCGCAGCTTCAGCAGGAACCGCAACATGCTACTGTGAGTGAGCGCGTAACGTCGCGCTTCACTCGCTCTCATTACCGCCAGTTCTCCCTCGACGCGGACTTTTCAGGCAAGATATTTGATCGTTACCTGAATATGTTGGACTACAGCCATAATGTGTTGTTGGCCTCTGACGTGGCGCAATTCGCTAACAAGCGCGATCAGCTTGGCGAAGAACTGAAAAGCGGTAAGCTGGATACGCCATACGCGCTGTACAATCTGGCCCAGAAACGCCGTTTTGAGCGTTACACCTATGCCTTATCGCTGCTGGAAAAGCCAATGAGCTTCACCGGCAACGACACTATCGATCTCGACCGCAGCAAAGCGCCGTGGCCGAAAGACAAGGCCGAACTGGACAGCCTGTGGAATGCCAAAGTCAAATATGACGAGCTGAACCTCAAGCTGACCGGTAAGACCGACAAGGAAATACGCGACACGCTGACCAAACGCTATCAGTTCGCTATCAAGCGCCTGACGCAAAGCAACAGCGAAGACGTATTCCAACTGGTAATGAATGCCTTTGCGCATGAAATCGACCCACATACCAATTACCTTTCTCCGCGCAACACCGAACAGTTCAATACCGAAATGAGCCTGTCATTGGAAGGCATTGGTGCTGTGTTGCAGATGGATGACGATTACACCCTCATCAATTCTATGGTGCCAGGTGGCCCGGCGGCGAAGAGCAAGGCGATCACCGTAGGTGACCGTATTGTTGGCGTTGGCCAAGCAGGCAAACCTATGGTTGATGTGATCGGCTGGCGCCTGGATGACGTGGTTTCCTTGATTAAGGGGCCAAAGGGCAGCAAAGTGCGCCTGGATATCCTGCCGGCTGGCAAAGGCACCAAAACACGGGTGGTTACGCTGACCCGTGAGCGCATCCGTCTGGAAGATCGTGCGGTGAAAATGACCATCAAGACCGTCGGCAATGAGAAAGTCGCGGTGATGGATATTCCCGGCTTCTACGTTGGCCTGACCGATGATGTGAAAGTGCAGTTGCAGAAGATGGCCAAGCAAAACGTCAAGAGCCTGATCATTGATCTGCGCACCAACGGTGGCGGTGCGCTGACTGAGGCGGTATCGCTGTCTGGCCTGTTCATTCCGAGCGGCCCGGTTGTGCAGGTACGTGACAACAACGGCAAAGTGCGTGAAGACGCAGACACCGACGGCGTGACCTATTACAAAGGGCCATTGGTGGTACTTGTTGACCGTTTCAGCGCCTCGGCATCCGAGATCTTTGCTGCGGCAATGCAGGACTACGGCCGTGCCCTGATCGTCGGTGAACCCACCTTCGGTAAAGGCACTGTGCAGCAGTACCGTTCGCTGAACCGCATTTACGATCAGATGCTGCGTCCGGAATGGCCGGCCTTGGGTTCTGTGCAGTACACCATTCAGAAGTTCTACCGCGTCAATGGCGGCAGTACTCAACGTAAGGGTGTGACGCCGGATATCCTGATGCCAACCGGTGTTGATCCCGCGGAAACCGGTGAAGCGTTTGAAGATAACGCGATGCCGTGGGACAGCATCAATGCTGCGACCTACACCAAAACCGGCGACTTGAAGCCGTTCGAACCTGAACTGCTGAAAGATCATGAGCAGCGCATCGCGAAGGATCCTGAGTTCCAGTACATCGCGCAGGATATCGCGCATTACAAGGCACTGAAGGACAAGCGTAACATCGTTTCACTCAACCTCGCCCAGCGTGAGAAAGAGAACCACGATGATGATGCTACCCGTTTGCAGCGGATTAATGATCGTCTGCAGCGTGCCGGTAAGAAGCCGCTGAAGTCGCTGGATGATTTGCCGAAGGATTATCAGGAACCAGACCCATACCTGGATGAAACCGTGCATATCGCACTGGATCTGGCGCACCTTGACCAGGCGCAGCCAGCGGCGGCGAAGTAACGCAGTCGAACATCAGCAAATGAAAAGCGCACCCAAGGGTGCGCTTTTTAATGGGCGCTCCTGAAGCGTTTTTCGACGTTAAACACAGGGTGGGAACATGATGGTGAGCAACTTAACTCCTGCAATGCGTACTCTGCTGCGGCTCGAAGCGCTGCTGGTTCTGATCCTGTCTGTCGCGATATATCATTACCAACACTATAGCGGGTGGCTGTTTGCCGGTTGTTTTCTGCTGCCTGATATTTCATTTATCGCCTATGCACTGGGTAAAAAGGCCGGGGCGCTCGGGTATAACATCGCACATTCCTATATAGGCCCGATACTCTGTGGCCTGGTGTTTGTCTGGCTCCAACAGCCGTTTTGGCTGATGGCTGCACTGATTTGGTGTGCGCATATCGGCTTTGACCGCACGCTGGGCTATGGGCTGAAATACGCTGAAGGATTTGGTTATACTCATCTCGGGCGTTTGAATAATAAACAGCGCTGATTTTCCGTTAGAAAACCCACCTCTTTATGCAACAATCGTTTACAATTTGAAAAGCATTGCTCGCGCGCCGTTTTTGTAAAGTTTCGTATTTTTAGTAGGTTAATGGCGTGGAACTCTTGAAACTGTGACGAATGCCCATACGATCTAGGGTATCCGAGACAGCGTTTTGTTAACATTTATGAGGAAGTAAACATTTTATGATGCGTATAGCTCTGTTCCTGCTCACCAACCTGGCGGTGATGTTGGTTTTCGGGCTGGTACTCAGCCTGACGGGAATCCAATCCAGTAGCGTTCAGGGCCTGATGATCATGGCTGGTCTGTTCGGCTTCGGCGGCTCGTTTGTCTCATTGCTGATGTCCAAATGGATGGCGCTGCGCTCCGTTGGCGGGGAAGTGATTGAACAACCGCGTAACGAAACTGAAAACTGGTTGCTGGAAACAGTACGCCGTCAGTCACAACAGGCAGGCATCGCCATGCCGCAGGTGGCGATTTACCATGCACCGGATATTAACGCCTTTGCTACAGGCGCACGCCGTAATGCGTCGCTGGTTGCTGTCAGCACCGGTCTGTTGCAGAGCATGAGCCGTGACGAAGCGGAAGCGGTTATTGCCCACGAAATCAGCCACGTTGCCAACGGCGACATGGTCACCATGACGCTGATTCAGGGTGTCGTAAACACCTTCGTGATCTTTATCTCACGTCTGATCGCGCAGGCGGCCGCAGGTTTCCTGGGCAACCGTGACGGCGAAGGGGAAGGCAACGGTAACCCGATGATCTATTTCGGTGTGTCGATGGTATTGGAACTGGTGTTCGGTATCCTGGCCAGCATTATCACCATGTGGTTCTCACGCCACCGTGAGTTTTACGCCGATGCCGGCTCTGCCAAACTGGTTGGTCGCGAGAAAATGATTGCGGCGCTGCAACGCTTGAAAACCAGTTACGAACCGCAGGAAGCGGGCAACATGATGGCGTTCTGCATCAACGGCAAATCCAAGTCGTTCAGCGAACTGTTCATGTCGCACCCGCCGCTCGATAAACGTATCGAAGCGCTGCGTTCAGGCCAGTACCTGAAGTAACCCTGATAACGCTAAAAACCCCGGCTTGCCGGGGTTTTTTTATGCCTGCTATTTGGCTTGTTGGTGGCTTTCTACCGGTTGTACCCGCGGTTGAGTAATACGCAAACTGCTGACCGCCGCCGCCAATGTGGCAAAGGTGCCCGCCAGGATCAGTGAGGCATGAGTACCTGAGGCAGGGAACAGGTTAAACATCAGCGCCACCAAGGCTGCGCCGGAGGTTTGCCCCAACAACCGCGCGGTGCCGAGCATGCCGCTGGCTCCGCCGCTACGGTTACGTGGAGCGGCGGAAATAATCGTGTGGTTATTGGGTGATTGGAACAACCCGAAACCAGCGCCGCACAGGACCATACGCCAGATAATATCCATGTCCGACGGGTTATGCGGCAGCATCGCCAACAGGAATAACCCCGATGCAAACACGGCCAGGCCGATACACCCGAGCAGCCCGGCGTGGACGCGTTCTACCAGCCGCCCTGCGAGGGGGGCCATGACGATAATGGCTAACGGCCACGGCGTTAGCAGCAGCCCGGTTGCGACCTCATCACGGCCCAACGTGCTTTGCAAAAAGAACGGCAATGAGACCATAGCCAACATCTGTGCCGCGAACGAACAAATTGATGTGCCCATCGACAGTGCAAAAATGGGGATGCGCAGCAGATCTACCGGCAGCAACGGGAATTCCTGGCGCAGCTGGCGGCGGACAAAGAAGAAGCCAATCACCAGCAGTGCTGCGATTTCGCTGAAAATCAACGTCAGGCTCTGGCCTTGAGCAAAGCCGCTGATGGCGGTAATCAACAACCCGAAGGTCAGCGCGTTCATCACGGCGCTGGTTGGGTCAAAGCGCTGGTTAGTGCTTTTCTGGCTATTGGCCGGAAGATATTTCATCCCCAGCAACAGCGCCACAATGCCGATCGGCAAGTTGATGGCGAACAACCATTGCCAGGACGCTACCGACAGGATCGCCGCCGCTACCGTGGGGCCTGCCGCCGAGGAGAAGGCGACAATCAGCGAATTGATGCCCATACCGCGCCCAAGGAAGCGCTGCGGATAGATAATGCGGATTAATGCGGTGTTGACGCTCATGATGGCGGCAGCGCCAAAACCTTGCAGCACGCGGGCGATGGTCAGTGTCGTCAGTGAGTCGGACAGGGCGCAAAACAGTGACGTAACGCTGAAAACCAGCAGGCCAGCCTGGTAGATGCGGCGATAGCCAATCAAATCGCCGAGTGAGGCCAACGACAGCAGTGAAATGGTAATGGCTAACTGATAGGCGTTCACTACCCAGATGGAGCTGGCTGGGCTGGCATTCAGATCGCGGGCGATGGTTGGCAGTGCCACGTTGGCAATCGCACCGTCGAGCACTGAAACGGTAATGCCCAGGGCAATGGCAAGAATAGCCCCATAGCGCTGCGGGACGGGGAGGCCGTCAGTACAAGGACGCATGTTGATCTCGGCGGTATTAATTCGGGGGAGTATTATCATGCTAATCATATTCGTCTGCGATTGCATCCACAGTTTCGCACGCAATTGTAATAACCAATGAGAGCGAAACGCCGAACCCTTTCCCTCTCAGGCATTTATCTCTTGGCTGGATTGCATGGTCTCTGAGGTACCGCGTATACTGAAACCCGTGTTCAAATTTCTTAAAACAGAAGCTGGGTAGGATATATGGTTAACGCAGATCCAGATAAGCAACCGGATGCCGTGTCGTCGGTGCTAAAGGTTTTTGGTATCTTGCAGGCGCTGGGCGAGGAACGCGAGATCGGCATTACTGAGCTTTCCCAGCGGGTGATGATGTCCAAAAGTACTGTCTACCGTTTTTTGCAAACCATGAAGTCCTTGGGCTATGTGTCACAGGAAGACGAGTCGGAAAAATATGCGCTTACTCTCAAGCTGTTTGAACTGGGAGCCAAGTCGTTACAGAGCGTTGATCTGATCCGCATCGCTGACGTCCAAATGCGTGAACTGTCGAATCACACCCGTGAAGCCATTCACCTTGGGGCATTGGATGAAGATAGCATTGTCTACATCCACAAAATTGATGCCATGTATAACTTGCGCATGTACTCTCGCATCGGCCGCCGTAACCCCCTGCATAGTACTGCGATTGGCAAAGTGCTGCTGGCCTGGCGCGATCGGGCGGAAGTAACCCACATCCTGTCGCAGATTGAATTTTCCCGCAGTACTCCGAACACCCTGACCGACGCCGCAGCGCTGTTGTCAGTGTTGGATCAGGTGCGTGAACAGGGCGTGGGCGAAGATATTGAAGAGCAGGAAGAAGGGTTACGCTGTATAGCCGTGCCGGTATTTGACCGCTTTGGCGTAGTCACTGCGGGTCTGAGCATTTCGTTCCCTTCTATTCGTTACTCCGAAGACGCGAAGGCCGATTACATCAAACGTTTGCATACCGCCGCGCGTAACATTTCCGAGCAAATGGGTTACCACGACTATCCATTCTGATCCCGTCGGTATAGGGCATTAAGGGCGCAGCCAGTCATGGCTGCGCCTTTATATTGTGGGCTTACGACGGCGCACCGGCATGCAGGATTAAAGCGTATCAACCTCAATGCGCAGGCTGTCGTGGCGCCAATATTCGATGTCGAAATCGAGAATGCGGCCTTGCTGATCGTAATTAAGTCGGCGCAGCAACAGTGCCGGCAGGCCAACCATCGCACCCAAGGCGGCAGCGGCATTGTGTGGCAGTGCGGTCGGGTAAAACGACAGGTGCATTTTGCGATAGGTCAGGTTGTAGTGTTGCTGATAAATCTCGGTCAGGCTGCCGTTGAGATCTCGGCGGAGTAGTTCCGGTACTCGCTCGGGCAGACAGTGATTTTCACAATAACAAATTGCCCGGTCATCGGCATAGCGCACACGGCGTAGCAGATAGATTTTATCCGATGGCGCTAATGCCAGCGGTTGCATCACATCACGCGGTACCCTGGTTTTTTCAGCCGATAATAGCGCAGTGCGGGCCACACGCCCCTGTTCCTGACACAAGCGGTGAAAGTTGGTGTTTTGCGTCGGATCTAACCACAGCCGTTCTGGCGTCACAAACCATCCCCGGCGATCGGCACGGTAAATGGCCCCGGTCGCTTCCAGTTGCGCCAGGCTTTCACGGACGGTAACCCGGGTCGTGGAGAAAATTGCGCACAGCTCGCGCTCAGAAGGCAGTTTATCTCCCGCCTGCAGTTCACCAAGAGTGATGCGCGCCTGTAACTGATCCTTGATTTGCAGGTAGTGGGGGATCTCGCTCTGATGTTCTTTCATTTCAACTCGCTATGGCATTTTGGCACCTGCCCATTATACATGTGCAGATGAATTTTTTGTTTCAGCTGCGGTTGTCGTTTGACCCGAGAGCAAATTTACCGCCACTATACCGCAATCTGGTATAGACCAATTAGGTGAGTGAAATGTCTGAACATGATTACCTGTTGTTAACGCCTGGCCCGCTGACCACGTCAAAAACGGTGAAAGAGGCCATGTTGTTCGATAGCTGTACCTGGGATGAAGATTACAACCTGGGTGTGGTGCAGAACATCCGTCAGCAGTTGGTGGCGCTGGCGACTCAGTCGACCGGCTATACCTCGGTGTTATTGCAGGGCAGCGGCAGTTTTGCCGTAGAAGCGGTGTTGGGAACGGTGATTGGCCCACAGGACAAGCTGTTGATCGTCAACAACGGCGCTTATGGCGCGCGCATGGTTGAGATGGCCAGGTTGATGGATATCAACCACCACGCATTCAACTGCGGTGAAGTGAATGAGCCGGATGTAGAAGCGATGGACGCTGTGCTGAAAAGCGATACGCGCATCAGTCATATCGCCATGGTGCATTGTGAAACCACGACGGGAATGCTCAACCCGCTGCAACGGGTCTCAGGTTTGGCGGCGCGTAATGGCAAAACCTTGATCGTGGACGCGATGAGCAGTTTCGGTGGCATTCCGCTGGATGTGGATGCGCTGGGCATTGATTATCTGATCAGCTCTGCCAATAAATGCATACAGGGCGTGCCGGGTTTTGCATTTGTGATAGCACGACGCAGCGAGCTGGAAAAGTGCATTGGGCGTTCGCGTTCGCTGTCGCTGGACTTGTATGCTCAGTGGCGCTGCATGGAAGATAACGCCGGTAAATGGCGTTTCACGTCGCCAACCCATACTTTACTGGCTTTTGCGCAGGCCCTGCGCGAACTGGCGCAAGAAGGGGGGATTGGTGCCCGTAACGTCCGCTACCGTACTAATCAACAACGTTTGGTTGCAGGGATGCGCGCACTTGGATTTGAAACGTTGTTGGAAGACGATCTTCACTCGCCGATTATCACTGCCTTTTATTCGCCTAAGGCAGAAAATTACCGCTTTACAGAGTTCTACCAGCGCCTGAAGCAACAGGGCTTCGTTATTTACCCCGGTAAGGTATCGCAGAGCGATTGCTTCCGTATAGGCAACATTGGCGAAGTCTATCCGCAAGATATTGAACGTTTGCTGGCCGCGGTCGGGCAAGCAATGTATTGGGAGCGATAGGATACCCATGAACCAGATTAACGCAGTGATTCTCGACTGGGCCGGTACGACAGTGGACTTTGGTTCTTTTGCGCCGACGCAGATTTTTGTCGAAGCCTTTAAGCAGACCTTTGATATCGACATTAGCTTGGCTGAAGCACGTGTTCCAATGGGGTTGGGCAAGTGGCAGCACATTGAAGCTTTGGGCAAGCTGCCGGCGGTAGATGCGCGCTGGCAACAAAAGCTCGGTCGTTCTATGAGCCATCAAGATATTGATGCGTTGTACCAAGCCTTTATGCCGCTGCAAATTGCCAAAGTCGTCGACTTTGCCGACCCTATTGAGGGGGTTCCGCAGGTGATTGCCGCGTTACGTGAACAAGGCGTCAAGATTGGCTCCTGTTCAGGCTATCCGCGTGCAGTGATGGAGGTATTAGCACCTGCGGCAGCGCAGCGTGGCTATGCGCCGGACCATTGGGTAGCGACGGATGATTTGGCCGTTGGCGGCCGTCCTGGGCCGTGGATGGCGTTACAGAACGTGATTATGCTGGGTATTGATGCCGTGGCGCATTGCGTCAAGGTGGACGACGCGGTGCCGGGTATCAGCGAGGGGATCAACGCGGGGATGTGGAGCATCGGGTTGGCGCTGTCGGGTAACGAATTCGGCGCCACCTGGGAGGAATACCAGCAAATGAATGACGCAGAGATTGAACGGCGGCGCAGGTTGGCGGCGGATAAGTTGTATGCTGCCGGGGCACACTACGTGATTGATACATTGGTACAACTGCCGGGGGTGATTGCCGAAATCAATCAGCGGTTGGCGAAGGGTGAACGGCCATAGTCGTTTCCCAGACATAAAAAAACCGGGGCTGGTGAAAGCCCCGGTTTTTTTAGTGCTGACGAAATTTACTGGTGAGCCAGTTCGGCTTCGTCTTCGCTGTCCATAATGGACTTGTCAGTTTGCTTCATCAGCTGGCTGGTGATGGTACCGGCAGCCATAGAGCCGTTGACGTTCAGTGCGGTACGGCCCATGTCGATCAAGGGCTCAACCGAGATCAGCAGGGCAACCAGCGTAACTGGCAGGCCCATTGCCGGCAGCACGATCAGCGCGGCGAAGGTTGCGCCGCCACCCACACCGGCAACGCCGGCGGAGCTGATAGTGACGATCCCGACCAAGGTCGCAATCCACACCGGGTCCAGCGGGTTAATACCGACGGTTGGGGCAACCATGACCGCCAGCATCGCCGGGTACAAGCCCGCGCAGCCATTCTGGCCAATGGTGGCACCGAACGAGGCCGAGAAGCTGGCAATGGATTCCGGCACGCCCAGACGACGGGTCTGCGCTTCCACGTTAAGTGGAATACTGGCGGCGCTGGAGCGGCTGGTAAAGGCGAAAGTGATGACCGGCCATACCTTGCGGAAGAACTTCAGCGGGTTAACACCGGTGAATGCCAACAGGGCAGCGTGCACCGCAAACATGATAGCCAGACCCAGATATGAGGCGACGACGAAGCTACCCAGTTTGATGATGTCGTGGACGTTAGAGCCGGCGACCACTTTGGTCATCAGTGCCAATACGCCGTATGGAGTCAGTTTCATCACCAGACGTACCAGTTTCATCACCCAAGCCTGCAGGGTATCGATCGCCACCAGCACGCGTTCGCCTTTAGGCTTGTCGTCTTTCAGCAGTTGCAGCGACGCCACGCCGAGGAAGGTAGCGAAGATCACCACGCTGATGATCGACGTTGGGCTGGCACCGGTCAGGTCGGCAAACGGGTTTTTAGGAATAAAGGACAACACCATCTGCGGTACGGTCAGGTCGGCCAGTTTGCCCACGTAGTTGCTTTGGATCGCTGACAGACGCGCGCTTTCTTGCGCCCCTTGCACCAGGCCTTCAGCAGTCAGGCCGAACAGGTTGGTCACCAGCACGCCCACCAGCGCTGAAATCAGCGTGGTGAACAACAGGGTACCGATAGTCAGGACGCTGATTTTCCCCAGGGAAGAGGCGTTATGCAGCTTGGCAACCGCGCTCAAAATAGAGGCGAATACCAGCGGCATCACAATCATTTGCAGCAGTTGCACATAGCCGTTGCCGACAATGTTGAACCAGCTGATGGATTCTTTCAGTACCGGGTTGTCCGAGCCGTAGACCAGTTGCAGTGCCAGACCGAACACCACGCCCACGACCAGGCCGATCAGGACTTTTTTCGCCAGGCTCCATTGCTTGTGGCGGGTTTGCGCCAACAGCAAAAGGAGGGCGACAAAAATCACCACGTTAATAACGAGCGGAAGGTTCATCCCCAATGTCTCCAATATTTTTCTTATATAAAAATGGCTATGCACCATGGCGTAGCAATACTAAATATCGTAACAGTTTGCGTGGTGGCTCACTTATATCCAAATGGAATTTGATATAACTCCATGTGCTAATTTGTTTAATTAATGTGCTTTATGGGTGCTAAGTGGGCACTTTTATGTGATCACAGTCTGATATTTTTTATCTGCTCAAAATATGACTGCACTGGGATGGTGCACCCGCCTTGCCAATAGATGGCGAAAGCCACCAGGCACAGACACAGGGCGCGCTCAAGTTGATTGCCTTTTTGAGAATTAAGCAGTGGCAAGCGAAAACGCCAACGGCAGGGCCAAAGTAAGGGGACTCCGGCAGGGGTGAGCATATCCGCCAGCAGGTGACTGAAGTAACCAATAATCATGGCGTGCAGGACGTCGGCAGGGATGGGCCAGCTACGCGGTACATCGAGCTGGAACAACGCCATACCGCCAGCGATTGCCAGTAAGCTGTGGGTAAAGCCACGGTGGCCAAATGCGCGTGAAATTGGAATGGCAATCCAACGCAGGCGCTGACCCAGCACTGATTTGGGGTGATCGATATCGGGGAGTAACGACGTCAGCAGCGCGGCAGGGATGATATGCCACCAGTCGCCGGTAGCAAGCGATGGTGTCACCTCGGCCTTCTTGGCGAAAATCGCGCAAGCGACAGAGAAAATAAGATGCCCTTCCGCGGTCATACTGCTGTTCCGGCTGATAAACTGTTAATTTATCCAGTATATGGGAAAATTCCCAGTAGTGGAAGCAGTTACCCTGTAACCAATTGTTTATTTTTCTCGGGTTTACAACGGCTTGTTACTTAAATGGCCAATCGTTGTGCACTTTTGCGACATTAAGGCGGTTGGTGAGGGAGAAAGCGCCGGACGCCAGCGTTCGGCTGCGTGGCAGTGACAACCTGCGCCAACCGCCCGGTGCTTTCTTGTTGCTCCAGCATAAGGAGGGTGGCACGGTAACTCAATAAAAATGAAATAACGTTTTATTTATTTTATGACGGAGAGCAGGTTTTAGACATTGGCTTGCGGATTAGGGGAGAAGATAGACATCATGGCATCGGATTAAGATTAAACCGATGCCATGCAGATCAGGCCAGGTGGTCGGGTGTCAACTGTTCGAGGCTATCGAGTTTATGATCCGCTAATGCCCAGCGTGTATCGTGTCGGTATTCGTGCGCAGGGATCACGATTGAACGCATTCTCGCCGCTTTGGTGGCGATCATGCCGTTGAAGGAGTCCTCCAGAGTAATGCAGTGCAGCGGATCGCTGCCGAGGCGTTCGGCGGCGATCAGGTACACTTCCGGATGCGGTTTGCTATAAGGCAGATATTCGGCGGAGACCAGTTGGTCAAAGTAGCCGTCGAGATCAAACATCTTCAGCACCTGCTGCTGCATATGCAGTGGCGAAGCGGAAGCCAGGCCGATATTCAGATCCAGACTGCGACACAGCTCCAGAGCTTGTTGTACACCTGGCAGCAGAGGGCGTTTCTCGCGGACCAGCTCGATAGCGCGCTCGATAATGCGGCCGGAAACCTCTTCCTGTGAAACACCTTGCCACGGCATGGCCTGGTACCACATTTTCACCACCAGATCGATGCGCAGGCCCAGGGTATCTGGCAACTTGTGACGGTCAGACAAATCCAACCCCAGTGCGCCAAAAATATCCAGCTCTGCCTGGAGCCACAGCGGTTCTGAATCGATCAATAAACCGTCCATATCAAAAATAGCGGTTTCAATACGTTGCGAATAGGCCATTAGCGGTTAACTCCTGCCGGCGCCGGTGAATGTGGCCAACACTTTACCATTGCCGGCGGGGAGACTAAAACTTTTGCCTGCGCGGCCGAGCCTTGCCATACCGCAGAATACGCCACATATCCTGCAGTTTTAGCCACCAGCGCTGGTGTTGACGTTCGGTAACCTGCTGCAGCATCCGCGCATAATCCAGCACCAATCCCGGTGTCCAGGTCATGCTTTCGCCACGGCTGCGCAGCACCGCCAACATCCACAGGTTAGGATCGAGTATCAGCAACAGGAAGCGACGCCACAGATGTTTATCACCCAGTACGCCTTCCAGTGCGCTGTCGAGCGCCAAAATGACCGTGGTGGAACAGTTACGACGGGTCAGATTGTAGGTGGCGTCTTGATGGTAGCGCTGCCAAAAAGCGCGTAGTGCGGTGGGATTAAAACGATGGAACTGAATTTTCTTGTCCGGTGGACACCAGGCTGCCACTTCCTGCTGCAAACCCGGCAGAAATCGGCCGTCGACGTTGTTTTTCTCACCGGAATGCAGCAACTGGCGAAAATCCTGTGTGGACTGGCTGATATCGTTAAGCGGGTAGTGGCTGATATACACGTCCGGTGCCAGCGCCAAGGCTGCGTGGCCCGTGGAGATATTCCCGTTGCCGTCGACGGCTGCGATGTAACGATCAACGATGTAACGTCGCCGGGCATCTTTTGCTGAACCCATCGGTGTCCAGATATACAGGGTGAGCAAGGCAATTTCATCTGGACCCGTTAACGTGGGGGGATCCGGCGTTGGGTTCTGATTCAACGCAAAGCTCCCTAACTGCCGGGCAATGCGCAATAGCGCCCAACCGGAAAGCAGAATCATCACGCCGAGGCAAAAAGGCACCGTCATTCGGTGCGGCACCGGCCAGCCGACAAAGATCATCAACGAAAGCAGAATTTCGCCGCTGCCTGCCAGTGCAACCAGTTTCCAGCGGCTGTGTTGGATCACCGTAGATGAGGCGATGCGAACTGCGCCGTCGAGCAATAACGCGCTACCGAATACCAGCGTGGCGACAATGTTATCGTCGGCGGGTACGTCGAGCACCAATAAGGCCAAAAACAAAAAGCCGAGCCCCTTTAACAATACCGGGCGGCTCGCGGAGGAGCCAATCACCAGCGCGGCGGAAATGGCCACCATCCCCTCGAGCGCCAACAGCACGGCCAGCGCATCCAATGCCAGAACGGAGCGGCCGTCCTGCAAAACGTCGAACAGCATAAGTGCACCGATGGCTACCCATACCCAGCCAAACAACATCAGCAAGCGTCGCTGGCTGTGCAATGCCTTCGCACCCAGCAATAAGATTATCAGTCGAATCATGCAGACTCCTGTCGAGACGAACTTATTTAACTATATAACGATTAATGGTAACGAGCGGTCGCTATTGATCTGTCGACTTTGGATGATCCCGGCTACGCTTGTAGCACAGTAACGCTGAAGAAAACGATGGGCGAGCTTCAGTAACTACAGGTAGACTTAAGCAATTACGATTACGTCACTTACAAGGGGAACACATGACGTATCAACAGGCTGGGCGGATTGCCATTATAAAACGTATTCTTGGTTGGGTGGTTTTCATCCCTGCATTGCTGTCGACGCTGATCTCTATGTTGATGTTTGTGTATCAGCACAGTGAAAAGACGGCAGGCATTAATGCGGTGATGCTGGATTTCGTTCACGTAATGGTAGATATGGTGCGCTTCAATACGCCGTTTCTGAATATCTTTTGGTATAACTCGCCGGTGCCTGACGTAGAAAAAAGCCTGTTTAGCGGTGCTAATCTGATGTTCATCATCATTTATATTCTGATTTTTGTCGGGCTGGCACTCCAGGCTTCGGGCGCGCGCATGTCACGTCAGGTGAAATTTATTCGCGAAGGGTTGGAGGATCAAATGATCCTTGAGCAGGCCAAGGGGAGTGAAGGTCATACGCGTGCGCAGTTGGAAGAACGAATTACGCTGCCGCATCACACCATCTTGCTGCAATACTTCCCGCTGTACATTTTGCCGGTAGTGATTGCCGTGATCGCCTGGTTTGTGATCAAGTTGCTTGGCCAGTTGGCTGGCGCGGCTTGATGTCAGATAAAGGCAAGGCGCTGCGTTCAGCGCCTTGATTTTACTGTTGTTCAGGATGTAACAATGCGTCCACAGCACGCTGAGCCTTGACGAGGTGTTGCCCACCAAACAGGTTGCTACGGTTAAGCAGATAATACAGCTGATACAGCGGCTGACGTTCGATAAAACCACTCTCTAAAGGCCATACGCTCTGGTAACCGTCATAAATCTGCGGTGGCAATTCCGGATATAACGGCAGCATCGCTAAATCGCATTCTCTGTCTCCCCAATAACAGGCCGGATCAAACAGCAGTGGGCCCTCAGCGGTCATGGCGCAGTTGGCTGGCCACAGATCGCCATGCAGCAGAGAAGGTTGCGGCTGATGGTGTTGGAGACGCAGATAGACGATGTCGACAATTTCATCAATATCCCCAAAGGTCATGCCTTTTTCCGCGGCCATCTGTAACTGCCAGCCGATGCGTTGCTCGGCAAAAAACTCTGACCAGCGACGCTGCCAGGCGTTGGGCTGTGGCGTGGTGGACAGATCGTTATCGAAGTCGAGGCCAAACTGCGGCTGTTCACTCCATTTATGCAGATAGGCCAGCTGTTGGCCGAGACAATAAGCGCCGTGGGCGTCAAGGGGTTTAAGGGGGTGGTATTCCAGCAGGAGGAAACTGTAGTCGCGATCGCTGCCAACGCCGTATACCTCGGGGACCCGCACGGTTTTACTGCGTGCCAGTAACGCCAATTGATCGGCTTCAGCCGTAAAGATGGGGAGCAGTTCCCGAGCGTCGCATTTGACAAACACCTGCTTGTCACCGTAACTCACGCGCCATGCAGGGTGAATATCGCCCCCGGGCAGTTCGATTCTTTCGCGGATTTCTGCGCTGCCAAGATGTTCACTTAACAGACGACTAACGGCTTGCCACATGGTACACCCCCTCTGTGCTGCCTGCGAATTCATTAGGTTAGCGTCTTTAGCCTTGTGAAAACACGACCTGGCGCACAGCTGGCACCAACAATCGGCGATTTTCTCGCCACTCGCGTTTGCTCAAAGTATATACGCTATTGATTAATTTAAGCACTGTGCATGTTGCAACTTGGTGGCATGGGGGTAATGTTTAGTAGGTTTATTGCACATGTCGCGACAGCAGAAACCTTTAATGGCCTTCATTATCAATGAGATGAGAGGAAATGGAGCAAAATCAGCAATGGCAACGCGGTGAATATCTGATCACCAGTGATAAAAGTGATTTAAATATTGTCTTTACGCATGCTTTTTTGACCACTTCAACGTGGGCGACCGGTATCTCGCTGCAGACGGTGCAACTGTCAATCGACAACAGCCTGTGTTTCGGTTTGTACTATCAGCAGCAACAAATTGGTTTTGCTCGTCTGGTGACGGATTACGCCACTTTCGGTTATCTGTGTGATGTCTTTGTCTCCCCGGATTATCAGGGGCAGGGGTTAGCGCGTTGGCTGATGGATTGCACGTTGGAACACCCTGTGCTGCAACGGTTGCGACGGATTATGTTGGTGACTGGCACTGCCCCCTGGTTGTACCAAAAAGTGGGTTACGAAGCGGTTAATCGTGAGGATTTTGTCTGGCATATCGTTCGACCGGATATCTACCAGCAACACTAATACGAAGTGGCGGCGCAATGGTGCACCGCCATCCATTTTAGCGTTTATCGGTGAGTAAGTTCTCTTCGTGACGTTGTAACGGTTTGAGTTTGCTGTAGAGCAGGGCGAAAACGAACAGAATGGCCTGAACGATCACAATGCAGGGCCCCGTGGCGCCATCAATGTGGAAGCTGATCAAGGTGCCTAGCACGCAGGAGAAGACTGACACCACCGTAGCGACGATCAACATACGATCGAAACTGCGGCACAGCATAAAGGCAATAATGCCCGGCGCAATCAGCATCGCAATCACCAAAATAACCCCCACCGCCTGCAACGAAGCGACAATGGTCAATGCCAGCAGACAGAGTAGCCCGTAATGCAGCAGCTTTACCGGCAGGCCAATAACGCGGGCATGGTTAGGATCGAAACAGTAGAGCATCAGGTCTTTGCGTTTTAGCAGCACCACAACCAGGGTGATACCCGCCATCAGCAGGGTTTGTTTCAGCTCTGCATTGGTAATGCCCAGCATGTTGCCGAACAGGATATGGCTCAGGTGTTGATCGGTGTCGATGCGTGAAAACAAAACCAGCCCGAAGGCGAACATGCCGGAGAAAACAATACCCATCACCGTGTCTTCTTTCACCCGGCTGTTCTCTTTCAGGTAGCCGGTAGCCACTGCGCAGAAAATGCCGGAAAAAAATGCGCCAATAACCACGGGAATTCCCAGTACGAATGCCACCACAATGCCTGGAAGTACCGCATGTGAGATGGCGTCACCCATCAGGGACCAGCCTTTGAGCACCAGATAGCAAGACAAAACGGCGCAGACGACACCGGTAACAATGGCGGCCAAGATCGCTCGTTGCATAAACGGGTAGGCGAAAGGTTCGCTGAGCAATTGATACAGGGTTTCCATCAGTGGCCTCCGGTCTGTTCATGCGCCACACGCCGCTTGGACGCCAGCAGGCCATGTTTGGGCGCGAAGAAAAATGCAACCAGGAACACCAGCGTTTGCAAGGTGACGATCACGCCACCGGTTGCGCCGTCAAGGAAGAAGCTCAGGTATGCACCAAGGCCACTGGTTAGCGCACCGATAATGATGGCAATGATCACCAGTCGGCTGAAGCGGTCCGTCAGCAAATAAGCGGTAGCACCCGGTGTGATCACCATGGCAATCACCAAAATGGCGCCAACGGTTTGCAAGGCGGCGACGGTGCAGGCGCTAAGGAGCGTGAAGAACAGGATCTTCAAGCGCAGCGGTGACAGGCCGATAGACACCGCGTGGTTTTCGTCAAAGAACACCGCCAGCAAGTCTTTCCAGACCAGACAGAGAATCAGCAGTGAAACGCCGATGATAATTTCGACCTGCAATACATCCTCGTCAGCAATGCCAAGAATATTGCCGAAGATAATGGATTGCACGTTAACCGACGTTGGGTTGAGCGAAACGATCAGCAGGCCTACGGCAAAGAAAGTGGAAAAGATAAAGCCGATAATGGCGTCTTCGCGCAGGCGAGTGACGTGACGCACTAGCGTCATGGCCAATGCAGCCAGCATACCGGTGAAGAAGGCCCCGGCAGCGTAAGGCAGCCCAAGCGCATAGGCACCTGCGACGCCGGGCACGACGGAGTGCGATAGCGCATCGCCCATCAGCGACCAGCCTTTCAACATCAGGTAGGCCGAAAGGAACGCACAGGCGGCACCGACGATGGCGCTAACCCAAATGGCCTTGACCATATAGTTGTAGCTGAAGGGTTGTAACAGGAATTCCAGCATCAGGGTTGTTTCTCCTTTGGCTGGCTCTGTGCCGGGGGATCGCTCTTGGTATGCCCATAGAACACCGCTGGACGTTCATCGTCGGTCAAGACCGTTACGGTACGCGGGTCATTATCGTCGTGCAGATCCGGGCCTGAGAGGTTGATATGGCGCAGTACGCCGCCGAATGCCTGCTCCAGATTGCTCTGGGTAAAGGTGGTTTCTGTCGGACCGGCGGCCAGCACGGTGCGGTTAATCAGGATGACCCGATCGCAAAATTCCGGCACGCTGCCCAGGTTATGGGTAGAGACCAGAATCAGGTGCCCCTCATCGCGCAGCGCACGCAGCAGGTCGATAATGGCGTTTTCTGTTTTGACGTCGACGCCGGTAAAGGGTTCGTCCAACAGCAGCACCGTACCTTGCTGGGCCAAAGCGCGTGCCAAAAAGACACGTTTTTTCTGCCCGCCAGACAGTTCACCAATCTGGCGGGTACGCAGCTCGCTGAGGCCAACGCGCTCCAATGCTTTATCGACCCGTAATCGGTCTTCTTTGGATGGGATACGCAGAAAGTTCATTTTGCCATAGCGGCCCATCATCACCACGTCTTCCACTAACACAGGGAAATTCCAGTCGACGTCTTCGGTTTGCGGGACGTAGGCGATAACGTTTTTCTTCAGTGCTTGCGCGACTGGTTGTTCGTTTAGCTGAACGCGCCCCGTGGTGGGGCGCACCAGCCCCATGATGCTTTTGAATAGTGTCGATTTGCCACTGCCGTTAACGCCCACCAGCGCGCAGATTGCACCGCCACTCAAGCTGAAGCTGGCGTTGTGGATAGCGGTATGTCCGTTGTTGTAGGTCACGGTAACGTCGTCCACGCTTAACTCTGGGCGGACAAAAACCTCAGTGGTCATTGATCAAATCCTTTGGCAATGGTTTGTACGGTAACATTGAGCAGGTCGATATAGGTAGGGACCGGGCCGCCCTGAGTGGATAGCGAATCGACGTACAGCACGCCGCCATATTTTGCCCCGGTTTCTTTCGCCACCTGTTTGGCCGGCTTGTCAGAAATGGTGCTTTCGCTGAATACCACAGGAATATGATGAGCGCGAACGGCGTCGATCACTCGGCGAACCTGTTGCGGTGAGCCTTGCTCATCAGCATTGATGGGCCACAGGTAGACTTCTTTTAACTGATAGTCTTTCGCCAGATAGCTAAAGGCACCCTCACTGGTTACCAGCCAGCGCTGGGCTTCAGGAATGCGTGCCAGGCGTTCGCGCAAGGGGGCGTCCAACGCGGCAATTTTGGCCGCATAGGCTTTGGCATTGCGGTTATAGGTTTCCGCATTGGCAGGATCGTATTGCACCAATGCTTTGCGAATATTCTCGATATACACCAGCGCGTTAGTGGCGGACATCCAGGCATGCGGGTTCGGGTTGCCGTTATAGGGGCCTTCACGGATCGGGAGTGGGGTGATGCCTTCAGTCACTACCGCCGCGGGCACCTGTTTAATGTTCTCGAAGAAACGTTGGAACCAGCGCTCCAGATTCATGCCGTTCCATAGAATAAGATCTGCATGTTGCGCTTTGACGATATCGCGTGGCGTCGGTTGGTAATCGTGGATCTCGGCGCCCGGTTTGGTAATTGACTCTACCACGGCAGCGTCACCGGCCACGTTTTGAGCGATGTCTTGGATGATGGTGAAGGTGGTCACCACGCGCAATTTTTTTTCCGCCAAGGCAGCATGGCTAGTCAGACTGGCGCTCACTAATAGGCACATCAGTACGAAAGGGCGACAACATGTCCACGCCCGAACAATAGAAAGGCGTGGAAAAATGTATTGTTTCAAAAGCATGGTGACATCTCCTGGCTCAAATGAAAATGATTATCAATATCAATTAGAGCAAAGTCAAGCGTCACCTGCAGGTTGACTGCCGGTTATTTCCTCAACACGAAAAAATAATACCGCCCCGTAAGTTATAGCATTTTATGTATCAGTATGTAACCGCTTAACGTAGTCGTCATAGGTGACAATATCGACCTCCGGGGTTTTCCTCAGCGCGACCTCACCCAGCTTCTGTGCCAACAACAGTACATCCTTTTGATCCAGCGGGGTTATTAACGCAAAACTGTTGCTGCCCAGCTCATGTGGAACGCCTTGTTCGTCAGTCACTGACGTGACAAATCCCTGAAGGGTTAATTGTCCTGTTAGCTTGGCTAAATCAGCTAATCCTTCTTCCTGGTAGCGAAAAGTCACCACAAAACACGTCGTTGCAGATTGACTCATAAATCACCTCTTGGTATACGAGTAGCTTGAGAGTAGACCAAAAAAAGCGTACAGGCGTCCTTACAAGTTGTATATGCTACGCAACTCATTGAAAGGGGTGAAGGATTCTGTGAAAACAAAAATAGGTTGCCTGACGGCAATTTTGCTTTTGTCGGGGTGCGCCAAAGACCCGCAAAACGCAAACAATAATTTAAGCAGTGGCACATCGCGCGGTGGTTGGTTAAAGACCCCCCCGCAAGCTCCGGTTAACCGCACAGGGACACCGATAGCCTATAACGATTATATTCGTCAGGCCGCCAACAGTTATGGCGTTGACGAAACGCTGATTAAAGCGATTATTCAGGTGGAGTCCGGGTTTAACCCGAACGCAGTCAGCACCTCGAACGCTGTGGGGTTAATGCAGCTGAAACCTTCAACCGCCGGGCGTGATGCCTATCGTCTTAAAGGAAGAAGCGGGCAGCCAAGCTCGCGTGAGTTGAAGGATCCGGCGGTCAATATTGATCTGGGAACAGCCTATATCAATATTCTTCAAAGCCAGCAGCTAGCCGGGATCAATGATCCACAAACATTGCGTTATGCCACCATTGTTTCTTATGTGAATGGGGCCGGTGCCATGTTACGCACCTTCTCATCAGATAAGCGCGTGGCGGTAAACCGCATCAATCAAATGAGCCCGGATGAGTTTTATCAACACATCCAGAAAAAGCACCCAGCCCCGCAGGCGCCGCGCTATTTATGGAAAGTGACGACGGCCTACCAGGCAATGTCACCCTAGTTCAGATTTCGTTGATTAAACGGCCCCTTAATGGGGCCGTTTTTTTATCGGCGCGCAGTAAAATCGCGATACAACTCTCATTTTTCGTTATTTCCCATCCTGTTACCTAAAAAACCGCACAAATAGTTAAATTTACATTACCAACCAAATCTTTACGTTCATTCAATAAGTTACCGGTAACATTTTTGCGTTTGCTCACTTTGTGGCCTTCAATAAATAGACAAATAGGTAACAATTTATGTTTAAAACCCGCATCGACCGCAAGGTTGAGGTTAAATAGTTGTGATTATCTTTGGATGGAATGTGATATGTCGGACGATAAAACTAACAATTCACGGCGCGATTTCCTGTTGAAATCGATGACTTTAATCCCCGCAGCGGTGATTGGCGGCAGTGGCGTTAGCGCGCTGACAGCCACCATGCCGGCGGTTGCGGCGACAGATACCCCTAAACAAAATGACTACCAGCCTACGTTCTTCACCCCGGAAGAGTGGGCGTTCGTCAAGGCGGCGACGGCACGGTTGATCCCTGCTGACGATCGCGGTCCTGGCGCATTGGAAGCCGGCGTACCGGAATTTATCGATCGTCAGATGAATACCCCTTACGCTACCGGTTCTATTTGGTACATGCAGGGACCGTTTAACCCGGATGTGCCGAAGGAAATGGGTTACCAGCTGCCGTTGGTGCCGAAGCAAATCTACAACCTCGGTATTGCCGATGCCGACGCTTACAGCAAGAAAACCGCCGGTAAAGTTTTTGCCGAATTAGACGCTGCGCAACAGGACGCCATGCTGCAAAAGTTTGAGTCTGGTGATGCGGAATTCCAGCAGTTACCTGCCAAGTTGTTTTTCTCCTACCTGTTGCAAAACACCCGCGAAGGTTTCTTCAGCGATCCGATCCATGGTGGCAATAAAGACATGGTCGGTTGGAAGCTCATTAATTTTCCGGGCGCGCGCGCCGATTTTATGGACTGGGTCGAGCGAGGAGAGCGTTATCCCTTACCCCCGGTATCAATTCGTGGGGAGAGGGGTTAACAATGGCAACGGTAATGAAAAAAGTAGACGCGGTGATCGTCGGCTTCGGCTGGGTTGGCGCCATTATGGCCAAAGAACTGACCGAGGCTGGCCTCAACGTGGTTGCGCTGGAGCGCGGCCCGATGCGCGATACCTACCCGGACGGTTCCTACCCGCAGGTGATTGACGAACTGACCTATAATATTCGCCGCAAACTGTTCCAGGACCTGTCTAAAAGCACCGTGACGATTCGTCACAATACCAGCCAGACGGCGGTACCTTATCGCCAGTTGGCGGCGTTCTTGCCGGGTACCGGCGTGGGTGGTGCAGGTCTGCACTGGTCTGGGGTGCATTTCCGCATCGATCCTATCGAGCTGCGCATGCGTAGCCACTACGAAGAACGTTATGGCAAAAGCTTTATTCCGAAGGACATGACCATTCAAGACTTCGGCGTAACCTATGACGAGCTGGAACCCTTCTTCGACAAGGCGGAGAAAGTGTTCGGCACGTCCGGCACGGCCTGGACAGTCAAAGGCCAGAAGATGGCGACGAAAGGCGGAAACCCTTTTGCGGCGGACCGTTCAGACAACTTCCCGCTGCCGGCGCAGAAGAATACGTTTTCTGCACAGCTGTTTGAGAAAGCGGCGCGGGACGTGGGTTATCACCCTTACAATCTGCCGTCAGCCAATACATCAGATTCCTACACCAACCCCTACGGTGCGCAGATGGGGCCATGTAACTTCTGCGGTTTCTGCAGCGGCTATGCCTGTTACATGTATTCCAAAGCATCGCCGAACGTCAATATCTTGCCGGCGTTGCGGATGGAGAAGCGTTTCGAGTTACGCACCAACGCCAACGTGTTGAAGGTGAACCTGACCGACGATAAATCTCGTGCAACCGGCGTGAATTATATCGACGCGCAGGGCCGTGAAATCGAACAGCCAGCCGAGTTGGTGATCCTGGGTGCGTTCCAGTTCCACAACGTTCACCTGATGCTGCTGTCTGGCATCGGCAAGCCTTACGATCCGGTAACCGGTGAAGGTGTGGTAGGGCGTAACTTCGCTTACCAGAATCTGACCACCATCAAGGCGTTCTTTGACAAGGACGTGTTTACCAACCCGTTCATTGGTGCCGGCGGTAATGGTGTAGGTGTGGACGACTTCAACGCCGACAACTTTGACCATGCTAAAGAAGGCTTCGTCGGCGGCTCGCCGTTCTGGGTCAACCAGGCGGGCACTAAACCCATCTCTGGATTGCCAACCCCTCCAGGCACTCCGGCGTGGGGCAGCAAATGGAAAGCGGCGGTGGCGGATGCCTATACCCATCATGTCTCGATGGATGCCCACGGCGCGCACCAGTCGTATCGCAGCAACTATTTGGATCTCGATCCTAACTACAAGAACGTGTTCGGCCAACCGCTGCTGCGTATGACGTTCGACTGGCAGGAAAACGACATCAAGATGGCGCAGTTCATGTTCGACAAAATGGCACCGATCGCCAAGGCCATGAACCCGAAACTGATCTCTGGCAGTCCGAAAAACGCCAACAGCCATTTTGATACGACCAGCTACCAAACCACCCATATGAATGGCGGCGCGGTAATGGGTGAAGATCCGAAAACCAGCGCGGTAAATCGCTATTTGCAAAGCTGGGACGTGCATAACGTGTTCTCGATCGGCGCGTCGGCGTTCCCTCAGGGGCTGGGTTACAACCCGACCGGCACCGTAGCCGCGTTGGCTTACTGGTCTGCACGCGCCATCCGCGAGCAGTATCTGAAAAACCCAGGCCCTTTGGTGCAGGCATAAGGACGGCGACTGATGAAAGCATTTGTTCCCGCACTGGTTCTCAGTGCACTGAGTTTCTCCGTCTGGGCGCAGGACACCACGGTCAGTAGTGAGCTGATCAAGCGCGGCGAGTATCTGGCGCGCGCCGGTGACTGCGTGGCCTGCCACACCAATGGTAAAAGCGGTAAAGCCTTTGCCGGTGGTCTGGCAATGGAAACGCCGATCGGTACCATTTACTCCACCAATATCTCGCCGGACAAGAAAACCGGTATCGGTGATTACAGCTTCGAAGAGTTCGACAATGCGGTGCGTAAGGGTGTCGCCAAAAATGGCAGCACGCTATACCCGGCAATGCCGTACCCGTCATTCGCGCTGGTGAAAGAGGACGACATGCGCGCCATGTACGCCTATTTCATGCACGGTGTTGAACCGGTGGAGCAGGCCAATAAGGATTCAGACATCCCTTGGCCGCTGTCGATGCGTTGGCCGTTGAGCATCTGGCGTGGCATGTTTGCGCCGGCGCCTGCGGACTTTGTGGCTAACGCCAAGGCCGATCCCGTCATTGAACGTGGTCGTTATCTGGTGGAAGGTTTGGGTCACTGCGGTGCTTGTCATACGCCGCGTAGCATCACCATGCAGGAAAAGGCACTGAGCAATAACGACGGTGATAACTATCTGTCCGGCAGTAATGCACCGATTGATGGCTGGGTTGCATCGAGCCTGCGCGGTGACAATAAGGACGGGTTGGGGACCTGGAGTGAAGCCGAGCTGACCGAATTCCTGAAAACCGGTCGTAATGACAAGTCGATCGTCTTCGGCGGTATGAGCGACGTGGTTGAGCACAGCTTGCAGTACCTGAGCGATGAAGACCTGACGGCGATCTCGCGTTACCTGAAAACGCTGCCACCGAAAGATGGCAAGCAGCAGGCAGTGCCTGTCGAAGACAGTGTCGCCAAGGATCTGTGGCGTGGTAACGACAGCAAACCGGGGGCGGCGCTGTACGTCGATAACTGTGCAGCCTGCCACCGTACTGATGGCGTAGGCTACAAGCGCGCCTTCCCGGCGCTTAAAGGTAACCCGGTCGTGCAAACTGAAGACGCGACGTCGCTGATTCACATTGTGTTGACCGGCAACACAACGCCAGCGGTGAAAGGGGCTGTATCCAACATCACCATGCCACCGTTCGGTTGGCGTCTGAATGACCAGCAGGTGGCGGATGTGGTTAACTTCATTCGCTCAAGCTGGGGTAACAGCGCCAAGCCTATCAGCGCTTCTGACGTGGCCAGCGTGCGTAAAGACCGCTCGATGATCCGCGATGAGAAGGAGATGGGCAGCGCAGCGGTACCGGAACACCCGGACGCTAACAAGTAACGCCGACTGGGGCCTCGTAAGAGGCCCCAGCTTTTTGTGCTCCCCGTGGCGGTTTTTACCGCGATAATTGTTCACTAAGCAGACACTCAGCAAGCGAGAGATGGACCCGGACAGCATTTTTAATTATCCTTTGCCGTCCTTTTATCAGGTATGTGAATGAAATTCTGAGTTAATCCACTGATTATTATTAAAAATTCGCGGAGAAGGATATCCCGTTAGGCGCAATCGTTGTCGCCGCAGATTAAGGTAAGCTTTCCTATGAGTACGATTTCTCCCGATTCAGGTACGCTGGCTTCCGCCCAGCCGGCCAAATGGAATAAAACCGACACCCTCTGGATGTTTGGTCTCTACGCTACGGCGGTGGGTGCAGGTACACTGTTTCTGCCCATCAACGCCGGTTTAAATGGTCCGTTAGTGTTGGTGCTGATGGCGTTGTTTGCCTTCCCGTTGACGTATTTACCGCATCGCGCACTGAGCCGCTTTGTGCTTTCCGGCTCCAGCCGCGACGGCAATATTCATGATGTGGTGGTTGAGCACTTCGGCGTGCTGGCCGGTAAAATCATCATGGTGCTGTACCTGATGGCGTTCTTTCCGATTGTGTTGGTGTACAGCATTTCGATTACCAACGCGCTCGACAGCTTCCTGATTCATCAGTTTCATATCACGCCATTGCCACGTATCTGGTTGAGCCTGGCAGTCGTGGTTGTGTTGAACCTGGTTCTGTTGCGCGGCAAAGACGCCATTGTTTCGGCGATGGGGATGTTGGTGTTCCCGCTGCTGGTGTTTTTGATGGGGATTTCGTTGTACCTGATGCCCACCTGGCAAACGGCCAACTTTGTCAACGGACTGGCCAATACGCAATTCAACAGCCCTGATCTCTGGCATTCATTGTGGCTGGCTGTGCCGGTAATGGTCTTTTCTTTTAGCCATGCGCCGATCATTTCGTCGTTTGCTTCGACCCAAAAGAGTCTGTATGGCGATCTGGCTGAACGCCGCTGCGCACGTATCATGCGCTATAGCTATGTCCTGATCTGCGTCACGGTATTGTTCTTTGTCTTCAGCTGCGTGTTAAGCCTGTCTCATGAAGATATGCAACAGGCTAAAGAGCAAAACATCACCGTGTTGACTACGCTGGCGAATAAATTCTCTAATCCACTGATTGCCTATCTTGGCCCGATGATGGCGATGCTCGCGATGGCCAAGTCTTATCTGGGGACCTCTCTGGGGGTGACAGAAGGGGCGACCAGCCTGATTGACGGCCTGACGCGTGCGGTAGGTAAACCCTTAAGTTCGCGTATTACGCACCGAATTTCCGCGGTGTTACTGTTCCTGCTGACGTGGGCGGCGACGGTCTGGAATCCGAGTGCGTTGCATATTATCGAAACCATCAGCGGCCCGCTCATCGCGGCGATCCTGTTTATTCTGCCGATGTATGCAGTGCGAGCGGTACCTGCAATGCGCCGCTATCGCGCGTTAAGTAATGTCTTCGTACTGGTGATGGGGCTGATTGCGTTGTCGGCGTTGATCTACGGCCTGATTTAATCTCAATGGTGCGCCGGCTCCGGCGCACCAGCTTGTTCTTGTTCACATCTCTTTTCAATTAACCGAAAACTCGTCTGGCGTTCTCTTTGATAATGGGAGCAATTCTCATTATTATTTCTGGATTAATTTCCTACGCTAAGGAGTGTTACGTGCACCGTCGAATGACCCTGCTGGCTTTAGCCTGCGCCTGTGGTTTGTCTGCTCAGGCAATGGCGACCACTTATCCACTCACCCTGACTGATGCCGCCGGTCAAACCCTGACCATTAAGCAAGAGCCGAAACGCATTGTGGTGCAGGACGGTCGCGATATTTTGGCGCTGGCCTTGCTTGACCGCGCCGATCCCTTTACCCGCGTGGTGGCATGGAACAACCTGCTGAAGAAAAGTGATGGTGAGACCTGGAAAATCCTGCAGAGTAAGTGGCCCGGAGCAAACAACATTATTGATATGGGGTTTAGCGACAAGGGCGAGGTTAACCTGGAAAGCGTCATCGCCAAGCACCCTGACCTGATGGTAGCGCAGCTGCGTTCTAAACCGTCGCTGAGCCAGACTGGCGTGTTGGACAAGCTGCAAGCACTGAATATCCCGGTGTTGTTTATCGATACCATGCTAAAGCCAGTGGAGAATACCCCGAAGAGCATCACGTTATTGGGGGAAACGCTAAACCGTGAAAGTGAGGCGAAGCAGTACACCGACTTTTATCAGCAGCACTATCAGCACATCCTCGATAAAACCAAAACGGTAGAACCAAAGCCGCTGGTGTTTATTGAGGCGAAAGCCGGCCTGAATGGGTTGGAGTCTTGCTGTTTCACGCACGCGCATGTTGGTTGGGGTGGGATGATTGAGGCGGTAGGTGCACGCAACGTGGGGTCGGCACTGTTACCGGGCGCGACGGGTGATGTATCCCTTGAAAAAGTGATCAGCATGAAACCGGATGCCTATATTGTATCCGGCTCCCAGTGGGCCAGCAAAACCAACGCCGCAGTGCCTTTTGGCTATGGTGTGACGCAACAGCAGGTTGATGATGCGTTCAACAAAATGAAGCAACGCCCAGGCTTTGCCCAGCTTTCCGCGGTGAAAGAGGGGCGCTTCTATGGCATCTACCACAACTTCTACAATCATCCTTACAATATCGTTGGACTCGAGTATCTGGCGAAGTTTATCTATCCGACTCAGTTCAAGGATTTGGACCCGGCGAAAACCTACAGCGAGATCCTCAGTCGATTTACCGAAGTGCCGGAAGGCAAGGGGATTCTAGGCGCGCAGGCGCCGGCAGGTAAATAAGTGAAGCGGGCGCGGCAATCGCGCCCGTTTAACCGGTCAGGCGACGGCAGGGGTGTAAGTGGAGATGATCTCCAATATGCCGTTGATAATAAATTGCACACCCATACACACCAGCAGGAACCCCATCAGGCGTGATATTGCCTCAATGCCGCTTTGACCCACGAGACGCATGATAGCGCCGGAGCTGCGCAAGCAGGCCCACAGGATAACGGCGACCGTCAGGAAGATGGCTACAGGTGCTACCAGCAGTACCCAATGCGCAAATCCCAGGGTGTTTTCTTTAACGCTTGAGGCCGAACTGATGATCATGGCAATGGTCCCAGGGCCTGCGGTGCTGGGCATGGCTAGCGGGACAAAAGCGATATTGACGGAGGTTTTCTTACGCAATTCGTTGTTCTTGGTTTCAACCTCGGGCGCCTCTTCCGCGCGCTGTTGCGGGAACAACATACGAAAGCCAATGAATGCCACGATCAGTCCACCGGCAATACGCAAGCCGGGAATAGAAATCCCGAAAGTGTTCATGACTAACTGACCGGCATAGAACGCCACCGTCATGATGAAGAACACATAGACCGACGCCATCAGTGATTGTTGATTGCGTTCTTCACGCGTCATGTTACCCGAAAGACCGAGTAACAGCGCGACCGTAGTGAGTGGGTTGGCCAACGGCAGCAGTAGCACCAAACCCAGCCCAATGGCCTGGAATAACTGCAGAATACTCGTCATGGTTCAAACTTCCTGTTTTCAGTGAATGTTGTGACGCGGCATAGAGTCATCCCCTGGTTTGCCACCTGTTGAGGGGCAGCGCAGGGGAATAGACCTGTAAATATAGAGGAATGGTATTTGCAGCTCATTATCCTTGAGTGCTGGAAGGGGTCAGCTCAGGAACAGCGTCAGTGTTGGTATCATCGTCATTCACACAATCGCTGGTTATCTCTTGTGTATCTTCACACTCCATTGGCGGTTCGTTAACCGCAATGGCTCTTGGGTGGCGGTCTGCCCCCAAATGCAACAGCGCAAAAATAGCCACCAACACGATGCAGGCACCAACAAGTAACTTCAATAACCGGTTCATGATGCGGGATGCTGTCTCAACTCTGCCGTTAATGGCATCAGGATAGCGGGAGCGGAGCATGTTCGCCATAGCTGATTGACGCAATATTATTGTCTGTCTGCTCAGGACCCGTTTGGGGTTGGACACAAAAAATTATCGGTGAACAGATGTCTCTGCCTGAACCGGCTTATTTTAGTGTCATGACGCCTATGGTCTTGCGTGCAGGTGAGGCTTTCTGGTGTAGAGAACCTAATTCATCGCTTATTCAAAGCCTGCCCAGAAACTCCGGGTAGATGGCGCGCTAATCATAGTGTTACACTGTTCGTTCCGTTATGGCGTCGCACCATGTCACATAGACATTATGTGTTCATGAGGGCATATATTCGGCAGGGTAAAGTTGAATAGCGTTCATAACATAATGTATTTAAACGATTTTGTATTTCTTCATGTGATCTGTCGTGTGGGTCACCACTGTAGATAAGGAATTATTAATGCCTGTTATTACTCTTCCTGACGGAAGTCAGCGTCATTTTGACCGTGCCGTTTCCCCCCTGGATGTTGCCCTTGATATCGGCCCTGGCTTGGCGAAGGCCTGTATTGCCGGCCGTGTAAACGGTGAACTGGTTGATGCCGGCGATCTGATCGAATCAGATGCGCAACTGGCGATCATCACCATCAAGGACGCCGAAGGTCTGGAAATCATGCGCCACTCTTGTGCGCACCTGTTAGGCCATGCGATCAAACAACTGTGGCCAGACACCAAAATGGCTATCGGTCCAGTGATTGACAACGGTTTCTACTATGACGTTGATATTGACCGTACCCTGACGCAGGAAGACCTGGATCTGCTTGAAAAGCGGATGCATGAGTTGGCTGACAAAGATTATGACGTCATCAAGAAAAAGGTTAGCTGGCAAGAAGCCCGCGACACCTTTGCTGCACGTGGCGAAAGCTACAAAGTGGCGATCCTGGATGAGAATATCAGCCATGACGACCGTCCTGGCCTGTATCACCACGAAGAATACGTCGACATGTGCCGCGGTCCGCACGTGCCGAACATGCGTTTCTGCCATCATTTCAAACTGCAGAAAACGTCGGGCGCTTACTGGCGTGGCGACAGCAAAAATAAAATGCTGCAGCGTATCTATGGTACTGCCTGGGCAGACAAGAAACAGCTGAATGCCTATTTGCAGCGTCTGGAAGAAGCGGCTAAGCGTGACCACCGCAAGATCGGCAAGCAGCTCGATCTGTACCATATGCAGGAAGAAGCACCGGGTATGGTGTTCTGGCACAACGACGGTTGGACCATTTTCCGTGAGTTGGAAGCCTTTGTGCGTATGAAGCTCAAAGAGTACCAGTATCAGGAAGTGAAAGGGCCATTTATGATGGACCGTGTGCTGTGGGAAAAAACCGGGCACTGGGAAAACTATAAAGACGCCATGTTCACTACCTCGTCGGAAAACCGCGAGTATTGCATCAAGCCAATGAACTGCCCGGGACACGTGCAGATCTTCAACCAGGGCTTGAAGTCTTACCGTGATTTGCCACTGCGTATGGGCGAGTTCGGCAGCTGCCACCGCAATGAGCCGTCAGGTTCTCTGCATGGCCTGATGCGTGTACGCGGTTTTACTCAGGATGACGCCCATATCTTCTGTACTGAAGAGCAGGTGCGTGCCGAAGTAAACGAATGCATCAGAATGGTCTATGATGTGTACGGCACTTTTGGCTTCGACAAGATTGCTGTGAAGCTTTCAACCCGCCCAGAGAAGCGTATCGGTACTGACGATATGTGGACGCGTGCAGAAGACGATTTGGCTGCAGCGCTGACTGAAAACGGGATTCCGTTTGAATATCAGCCGGGTGAGGGTGCCTTCTACGGACCAAAAATTGAATTTACTCTGCATGATTGTTTGGATCGTGCATGGCAATGTGGTACCGTGCAGCTCGATTTCTTCTTGCCGGGTCGTTTAGGCGCGTCGTATGTTGGCGAAAACAACGATCGCGTGGTCCCGGTAATGATTCACCGCGCTATTTTGGGCTCCATGGAACGTTTCATCGGTATCCTTACCGAAGAATACGCAGGGTTCTACCCGACCTGGATTGCTCCGGTGCAGGTGGTGGTGATGAATATCACCGACAGTCAGTCTGATTATGTCCAGCAATTGACCAAAAAACTGCAGGACGCAGGTATTCGCGTGAAAGCGGACTTGAGAAATGAGAAGATTGGCTTTAAAATTCGCGAACATACTTTACGACGGGTTCCTTACATGTTGGTGTGCGGTGATAAAGAGGTCGAATCAGGCAAAGTTGCCGTTCGTACCCGCCGTGGCAAAGACCTGGGAAGCCTGGACGTAAATGAAGTCGTAGACAAGCTGCTGAAAGAGATTCGCAGCCGTAGTCTTCATCAACTGGAGGAATAAAGTATTAAAGGCGGAAAACGAGTTCAACCGGCGCGTCCTAATCGCATTAACAGAGAAATTCGCGCGCAAGAAGTTCGCCTAACCGGCGTCGATGGCGAGCAGATTGGTATTGTCAGTCTGAATGAAGCTCTTGAAAAAGCTGAGGAAGCGGGTGTTGATTTAGTAGAAATCAGCCCAAATGCCGAACCGCCAGTTTGTCGAATCATGGATTACGGCAAATTCCTCTACGAGAAGAGCAAGTCGACAAAAGAACAGAAGAAGAAGCAAAAAGTTATTCAGGTCAAGGAAATCAAATTCCGTCCTGGTACCGATGATGGCGACTATCAGGTCAAACTACGCAACCTGATTCGCTTTCTGGAAGATGGCGATAAAGCCAAAATCACCCTGCGTTTCCGTGGGCGTGAGATGGCGCACCAACAGATCGGTATGGAAGTGCTTAACCGCGTCCGTAAAGATCTGTGTGAAGACTCTGATTTGGCCATTGTCGAATCCTTCCCTACAAGGATCGAAGGTCGTCAGATGATCATGGTGCTCGCACCTAAGAAGAGACAGTAAGGCTTCCAAGTAATCGAACCCACGCAGCGCATGCGTTGTGTGGGTTTTATTCGCCTCACTGACTTGTTGTTTAACAATGCGAAGTGGATTTAATTAAAATGCCAAAGATTAAAACTGTACGTGGTGCAGCCAAACGCTTCAAAAAAACCGGCAGCGGTGGTTTTAAGCGTAAACATGCTAACCTGCGTCATATTCTGACCAAAAAAGCAACCAAGCGTAAACGTCACCTGCGTCCGAAAGGCATGGTGTCTAAAAACGATATGGTCCTGGTTGTCGCGTGCTTGCCGTACGCTTAAGCCATTTTTTTTGAATCTAGAATAAGACTTTAGGAGAGAGCATATGGCTCGCGTAAAACGTGGTGTAATTGCACGCGCACGTCACAAGAAAATTTTAAAACAAGCGAAAGGTTACTACGGTGCCCGTTCGCGCGTTTATCGTGTTGCCTTCCAGGCAGTAATCAAAGCAGGTCAGTACGCTTACCGTGACCGTCGTCAACGTAAGCGTCAGTTCCGTCAGCTGTGGATTGCACGTATTAACGCTGCTGCTCGTCAGAACGACATGTCTTACAGCAAATTCATTAACGGCTTGAAAAAAGCTTCTATTGAAATTGACCGTAAGATCTTGGCTGACATCGCAGTCTTCGACAAAGTGGCATTCTCTGCACTGGTTGAGAAAGCGAAAGCAGCACTGGCGTAAGTCAGTTATTAAAGAGGGAGCTTGCTCCCTCTTTAATCTTTGTTTTCAGCGACACACATTGACTTTTATTGACCGCCGCTATATCACTGGTGGACAATCATTGACCAGGTAATACAATCATGAAAGCTGCTATTTTTCGTTTCTTTTTTTACTTTAGCGCCTGAACTCAGGAGGCTTTGCGCGTAAGAAAAGAAACGAAAAGTAGCGCCTAAGCCTCCCTTGTGGAGGCTTTTTTGTTTTTGGCCGTCTTCGAAGCCGGGTTAAAGCGTTAAATGCTTTGAAGATGTGCTAAAGGCGTGTTCGAATAATAGATAACAATTACTTAGAGCCATATCGGCCAGAGGAAGAGGAAAGCAATGCCACATCTCGCAGAGCTGGTTGCCAATGCCAAGGCAGCCGTAGAAGATGCCCAGGATGTTGCCGCGTTAGATTTGGTACGCGTCGAATATTTAGGCAAAAAAGGTCATTTCACCTTGCAGATGCAATCGCTGCGTGACGTGCCGGCGGAAGATCGCCCGGCTGCCGGTGCGGTGATCAACCAGGCAAAACAAGCGGTGCAGGAAGCGCTGAACGCGCGTAAAAACACGCTGGAATCTGCCGCATTGAACGAACGTCTGGCCGCAGAAACCATCGACGTCTCTTTGCCGGGCCGCCGTATGGAAAACGGTGGATTGCATCCGGTGACGCGCACCATCGACCGTATCGAAGCCTTCTTCGGTGAGTTAGGTTTCTCCGTGGAGACCGGGCCGGAAATTGAAGATGACTATCACAACTTCGACGCGTTGAATATTCCGGGTCATCACCCGGCGCGCGCCGATCACGATACCTTCTGGTTCGACGCCACACGCTTACTGCGCACACAGACATCCGGCGTGCAGATCCGCACCATGAAGAACCAGCAGCCGCCAATCCGCATTATTGCACCGGGCCGTGTGTACCGTAACGATTACGACCAGACACATACCCCGATGTTCCATCAGATGGAAGGCCTGATTGTTGATAAAGACATCAGCTTCACCAACCTGAAGGGGACATTGCATGATTTCCTGAATAACTTCTTTGAAGAAGACTTGCAGGTTCGTTTCCGTCCGTCTTACTTCCCGTTTACCGAGCCTTCCGCTGAAGTGGATGTGATGGGTAAAAATGGCAAGTGGCTGGAAGTGCTGGGCTGCGGCATGGTTCACCCGAACGTGCTGCGCAATGTGGGCATCGATCCGGAGATTTATTCCGGTTTCGCTTTCGGTATGGGTATGGAGCGTCTGACGATGCTGCGTTACGGCGTTACCGATCTGCGTGCATTCTTCGAAAACGATCTGCGTTTCCTCAAACAGTTTAAGTAAGGCGGGAATATCACATGAAATTCAGTGAACTCTGGTTGCGCGAGTGGGTAAACCCGGCCATCAGCAGCGAAGCATTATCCGATCAAATTACCATGGCCGGCCTGGAAGTGGACGGCGTGGAGCCTGTCGCGGGTGCCTTTAACGGCGTGGTCGTGGGCCATGTTGTGGAGTGCGGTCAGCATCCGAACGCGGACAAACTGCGCGTAACCAAGATTAATGTGGGCGGTGACCGTCTGCTGGACATCGTCTGTGGCGCACCAAACTGCCGCACTGGCTTGAAAGTGGCTGTTGCTACCGTGGGCGCAGTGCTGCCAGGCGACTTCAAAATCAAAGCTGCGAAACTGCGTGGCGAACCTTCTGAGGGTATGCTCTGCTCGTTCTCCGAACTGGGGATTACCGACGATCACGACGGTATCATTGAGCTACCGGAAGACGCGCCAATCGGGACAGATATTCGCGAATATCTGCAGCTGAACGACAACGCGATCGAAATCAGCGTCACGCCGAACCGTGCCGACTGCCTGGGTATTATTGGCGTTGCACGCGATGTTGGCGTTTTGAATCAGGTTGCGTTGACCGAACCGGATATGAGCCCGGTAGCCGCAACTATCAATGATACATTGCCAATCCGTGTTGATGCGCCTCAGGCGTGCCCGCGTTATCTTGGCCGCGTAGTAAAAGGCATCGACGTTAAGGCTGCCAGCCCACTGTGGATGCGTGAAAAACTGCGTCGTTGCGGTATCCGCTCCATTGATGCCGTGGTTGATGTGACCAACTATGTACTGTTGGAACTGGGGCAACCCATGCATGCCTTCGACCTGAGCCGCATTGAAGGCGGTATCGTGGTGCGTATGGCAAGCGAAGGCGAAACCCTGACGCTGTTGGACGGTAACGAAGCGAAGCTGAACGCCGATACTTTAGTGATTGCCGATCACCAGAAAGCCCTGGCGATGGGGGGCATCTTCGGTGGTGAACATTCCGGTGTGAACGAATCTACCCAGGATGTGCTGCTGGAGTGCGCTTTCTTTAGCCCATTGTCCATTACCGGACGCGCACGCCGTCATGGCTTACACACTGACGCATCACACCGTTACGAGCGTGGCGTTGATCCTGCGTTGCAGTATAAAGCAATGGAGCGAGCGACTCGTCTGTTGATTGATATTTGCGGCGGTCAGGCTGGCCCTGTGATTGATGTAACCGCTGAAAGCGAGCTGCCAAAACGCGCCACCATTACGTTGCGTCGTGAAAAACTGGATCGCCTGATTGGTCACGTTGTGCCAAGTGAGCAGGTAAGCGACATTCTGCGTCGTTTGGGTTGCCAGGTGACCGAGCAGGGCGATAACTGGCTGGCGGTTGCGCCTAGCTGGCGTTTTGATATGGAAATCGAAGAAGACCTGGTGGAAGAAGTGGCCCGTGTTTACGGCTACAACAATATTCCTGACGTCCCGGTACGCGCTGACCTGATCATGACCAAGCATCGTGAAGCGGATCTGACGTTGAAGCGTGTGAAGACCATGTTGGTCGATCACGGTTATCAGGAAGCCATCACCTATAGCTTTGTTGATCCTAAAGTTCAGGCCTTACTGCACCCTGGCGAAGACGTCTTGATTCTGCCAAGCCCGATTTCGGTCGAAATGTCTGCGATGCGTCTGTCTCTGTGGACCGGCTTGCTGTCTGCGGTTGTCTATAACCAGAATCGTCAGCAAACTCGCCTGCGCCTGTTTGAAAGCGGCCTGCGCTTTGTGCCTGATACTGCGGCAAATCTGGGCATCCGTCAGGACGTCATGCTAGCTGGGGTGATTGCGGGCCATACGCATGAAGAACATTGGGATCTGGCGCGTAAGCCTGTCGACTTCTATGATTTAAAAGGGGATCTGGAGTCTGTTTTGGAGCTGACCGGTAAATTATCTGAAATTCAGTTCAAGGCAGAGACTCATCCAGCATTGCACCCGGGGCAGAGTGCGGGCATTTATTTCCAAGGTGAACCTGTAGGTTTCATCGGTGTAGTTCATCCGGAACTTGAACGTAAACTGGATCTTAACGGCCGAACAGTGGTGTTCGAACTGGAGTGGAACAAGGTCGCAAGCCGCGCCGTGCCTCAGGCGCGAGAGGTTTCTCGCTTCCCGGCAAACCGCCGTGATATCGCTGTTGTGGTGGCTGAAAACGTCCCCGCAGAAGATATTTTGGCAGAGTGTAAGAAAGTTGGCGCAAATCAGGTAGTTGGCGTAAACTTGTTTGATGTGTACCGTGGCAAGGGCGTGGCAGAGGGTTATAAGAGCCTGGCTATCAGTCTGGTATTGCAGGATACCGCTCGTACACTGGAAGAAGAGGAGATAGCCGTTACCGTTGCAAAATGTGTAGAGGCTCTAAAACAGCGATTCCAAGCATCCTTGAGGGATTGAACCTATGGCGCTTACTAAAGCTGAAATGTCAGAACACCTGTTTGAAAAGCTTGGGCTTAGCAAACGGGATGCCAAAGACCTGGTAGAACTGTTTTTCGAAGAGGTACGTCGTGCTCTTGAGAACGGTGAGCAGGTAAAACTGTCAGGTTTTGGCAATTTTGATTTGCGTGACAAAAACCAACGTCCGGGGCGTAACCCGAAGACCGGCGAGGATATTCCGATTACGGCGCGCCGCGTGGTCACTTTCCGTCCGGGACAAAAGCTGAAAAGTCGGGTAGAGAACGCAAGCCCGAAAGAGTAAGTTACGTGAAACCAAAAAAGGCCGCTTTTGCGGCCTTTTTCTTTTTGTGTATTAAATTCGGTTTATTCTTAAATTAAGGCATAAAAACGAATTAAGAAATTAAGTTTCATTGGGTTTTTTTAAATCTAAAATAATATATCGTTTGCGGATTATTCTTATGGTTATTTTTAACTTCGCATCACCATAAATAAAAGGGGCCGAAGCCCCTAATAATTAATAATGGTTGTAGTAGTGGCCAGGGCCACCACCGCCTCGGTGTCCACCACCGTAAGGCCCGTAGCAACAGGCGCTAAGCGCCGTGGCCAGCACGGCAACGGTCAGCAGCAGTACAATACGCTTAATCATAATAATATCTCTCTGGTGGGTGTTGGTTGAATTATAAGTGTCGGTAGGGTACGCAGTACGTCAGTTATTCGTTAAGCGTTGTTAGCAGCTATAATTATTTAAATAACGAAAAGTTGACTGTATGGATTGTGTAAAGGAGATGAAAACGATCTGAAAATAGGCTTTGGTGAGATAGGCGCAAAATAAACGCACTGATATAAACACCACAGCGAGAAAATAAAGTAGGAGCGTAAAATGAAAAAGATCCTGTTGCTGGTGTGTTTACCGCTGCTGCTGCCGCTGGTTGCACAGGCGGATGTCTCTATCGATATCAATGTACCGGGTGTTGCGGTGCATTTGGGGGATCAGGACCGTCGCGGCTACTATTGGGATGGATACGACTGGCGCCCACCACAATGGTGGCATGAACACCAGGGACGCGGTATTGGTGAACGAAACAACCGTGGTATGTATTGGGATGGTGGGCGCTGGCAACCCTCGCCGCCGCGCGGAAATGATCACCGTGGCCCTGAGCGAGGGGGTAACCCGTTCCACGGTGAGCGTGATCATCGTGATAACGGCAATCATCATGACAATGACGACCGCGATAATGGCCGCGATCGTGACAATGGTCACGGCAAACCCTATCCGCAAAACAATAACGACCCTCGCCGCTAATTGATTTAACGGCGGCTAATCTTGCCATCACCTGCGCGTGGTGGGCAGGATTAGCCGCTGTTTTCCTGCCGTAATCCTTATGCAATGCTTTCCCTTCTGAGGCTAACCCCCTAATATTTGACCCAGACGTCAATTATTCGGCCGCTGATCACGGCCAGCAGGGAACCGCCACACTTATGTCAACCCGCCAGACTTTTACCTTATTGCTGCACAAACAGCGTCATCGCGATAAACGGCATCTCATGGTGTTGGCGTTGGGCGTTGCCGTTGCTTTTGTTTTCAGCCTCAGTGCCGGTGATGTATGGCTTTGGCCCACGCAGTGGTCGAGTGAAACGGCGCAGCTGTTTGTCTGGCAATTACGCTTGCCCCGTGCGCTGGCGGTGATGTTGGTCGGGGCGAGTCTGGCGGTTGCGGGTGCGGTAATGCAGGCACTCTTTGAGAATCCGTTGGCCGAACCGGGTTTGCTGGGGGTGGCAAATGGCGCGGGTGTGGCGTTGGTGCTAACGGTGCTGTTGGGCAACGGCCTGCTTCCGGTGGCGATGATGAGCCTGAGCGCTATTGCCGGTGCATTGATAATGACTTTCCTGTTGCTCAGTTTTGCGCGGCGCAAGCGCCTGACCAATGCGCGTTTACTGCTGGTCGGCGTTGCCCTGGGCATCCTGTGCAGTGCCGTGATGACCTGGGCGGTGTATTTCAGTTCCAGTCTGGATTTGCGCCAACTTATGTATTGGATGATGGGAGGGTTTGGCGGCGTTGACTGGCGACAGAAGTGGCTGGTATTGGCGCTGTTGCCCGTGTTGTTGTGGTTGTGCGTTCAGGGCAAGGCGCTGAACTTTATGGCGCTGGGGGAAGTGCAAGCTCGCCAGCTTGGCCTTTCTTTGCACCTCTGGCGCAACCTGCTGGTTTTAGCGATCGGCTGGCTGGTGGGGGTTAGCGTCGCCTTGGCGGGGGTGATCGGTTTCGTCGGGTTAGTGATACCGCATATACTGCGTCTGAGTGGCCTGACCAACCAACGTTATTTATTGCCCGGCTGCGCGTTGGCGGGCGCCGGCGTGTTGCTTGCGGCCGATGTCATGGCTCGTATTACTTTGCTGTCGGCTGAATTACCCATTGGTGTGGTGACCGCTACGTTGGGTGCACCTCTATTTATCTGGTTACTGATCCGGGTAAAAAGCGTAAGGTAGTTTCTCTGTTCATCTGCAAGCAAAACAAGAGGATAAAATCCATGGCTCAACCGATTTATGACATTCCACTGAATACCATCCAAAACCAGCCCACCACGCTGGGTACGTATAAAGGCCGCGTGTTACTGGTGGTGAATGTGGCATCAGAGTGCGGCTTGACGAAACAGTACGAAGGACTGGAAGCCTTATATGAAACCCACCGGGAGCAAGGTTTTGAAGTCCTGGGCTTTCCGTCTAACGAGTTCCTTGGGCAGGAACCAGGAAGCAACGAAGAGATCCTGGCTTTTTGCCGTGGCACCTTTGGCGTCCAGTTCCCGATGTTTGCCAAACTCGAAGTCAACAGTGAAAACCGGCATCCATTGTATCAGGCGCTGATCGCCGCAGAGCCTCAAGCCGTTGCACCACAGGGCAGTGAGTTCCTGGCACGCATGAGCAGCAAGGGCCGGGCACCGAAGCAAACCGGCGATATTTTGTGGAACTTTGAGAAATTCCTGATCGGGCGCGATGGCACTGTGATCCAGCGTTTCTCCCCGGACACAACGCCGGAAGATCCGATCTTGGTTGCTGCGGTTAAACAGGCGTTGGCCGAAAAATAAAGAGGGAGTGGTAATTAAGCATGCTGCAACTCAGTCAGGTTGGGGTAGAAGGGCGTTTTACGCCGTTTTCAGCACAGGTCGATGCTGGGTTGCAGTTTCACCTTATTGGTCCGAATGGCGCCGGTAAAAGCACGCTGCTGGCGCGACTGGCGGGTATATTGCCGGGTACAGGTGATATCTTGCTCGCCGGGAAACCATTGGAAGACTATCAGGGCCATGAGTTGGCGTTGCGCCGTGCCTATTTGAGCCAGCAACAGCCGCCGGTCGCGCTGATGCCCGTATTCCAATATCTGGAACTGCACCGCCCGGCGGGGGCCGCGGAAGAGGCTCTGGAAAGCACCCTTCTTTATCTCTGTCAGCGTCTGAAACTGATGGATAAATTGTCCCGCATGTTGACACAACTATCCGGCGGGGAGTGGCAACGGGTGCGGCTGGCGGCGGTATTGCTGCAAGCCTGGCCGACGGTCAATCCGCGGAGCCAACTGTTGTTGCTGGACGAACCGACGAACAGTCTGGACGTGGCGCAGAAGGTTGCCCTGGATAGGTTGCTGCGGGAGTTTTGCCAAAGTGGGCGCAGTGCATTAGTTTGCGCGCATGACCTCAACCATACCTTGCAGCAGGCCGACCGAGTTTGGTTATTGCATGCAGGCCGTTTGGTTGCCCAGGGAGCCACGCAGGAAGTGATGGAGCCGTTATTGCTTTCAACAATTTATGACGTGGATTTTCACTTGCAGGCGGTTGGCGATCAACGCTGGATTATGACCAAAACTGCATAGTCCGTTAGCACGGTTAAAATTCACCCTAAACGAAAATTAAACGGACCCGATATAAATAGCGAGATAACGGTCGGCGTTATTTCCCTTTTTGCTTAAAATTGTCTGTCCAATCTTGAAAACCGTCGCTGACGTGCTACGATGATTAAGTTCAAAAATAATAAGTAAATAATTATAAATCACTATAACTAATTGATTATTAAATCAATTTAATTTTATGATGATGGCCCTCGCAGATCAGATAGTTAACTGATAATAAATCGCATCTTAAGGTTTAGTTAAGCTTGCGGCCGTACATTGGCAGTTAATCAACCAGGAACGATTCTCTCTGGCGTTTAATATCCGTTAAATAAAAGAGATCTACAGTGTCATTAAAAGAAGTTTGATACGTTTGGGGTTAACTATGGATCAATTTTTACCTTTCTCACGCCCAGCGATTGGCGATGAAGAAATCGCGGCGGTAGAAAGGGTATTGCGCTCAGGTTGGATCACTACCGGGCCGCAAAATCAGCAGTTGGAAAGTGAGTTTTGCGCCACCTTCGGCTGTAAACATGCCATTGCTGTTTGTTCCGCCACCGCCGGTATGCACATCACCCTGATGGCTCTGGGTATTGGCCCAGGCGACGAAGTTATCACTCCCTCACAGACCTGGGTTTCCACCCTCAACATGATTGAATTGCTCGGCGCGACGCCGGTAATGATTGACGTTGACCGCGATACGCTGATGGTCAGCGCCAGCGATGTTGAAGCAGCGATTACGGCAAAAACCAAAGCTATTGTTCCGGTACATTACGCTGGCGCACCACTGCAAATGGACGCGTTGCGCGATGTGGCTCAACGCCACAACATTCCTCTGATTGAAGACGCGGCCCACGCCGTCGGTTCCCGTTACAACGGTGAGTGGGTCGGTGCTCGTGGCACGGCCATCTTCTCATTCCACGCGATTAAGAATCTGACCTGCGCCGAAGGCGGCCTGATTGCCACCGACGACGATGAATTGGCGGATCGCCTGCGTTGTTTGAAATTCCACGGTTTGGCCGTTGATGCGTTTGACCGCCAGCAACTAGGGCGCAAACCTCAGGCTGAAGTGGTCGAGCCTGGCTATAAATACAATCTTTCTGATATCCATGCGGCCATCGCCGTGGTGCAACTGGCACGCTTGCCGCAGCTTAATGCTCGCCGTAAAGCGCTGGCGCAGCGTTATCTCACCGCGTTGGAAGGCTCGCCTTTCCTGCCGCTGGGTTTGCCGGATTACCCGCATGACCACGCATGGCATCTGTTTATGGTACGCGTTGATGCCGAGCGCTGTGGGATCGACCGCGATCAACTGATGGAACGCTTGAAAGAAGTCGGTATTGGCACCGGTCTGCATTTCCGCGCGGCCCATACTCAAAAGTTTTATCGTGAACGTTATCCGCAGCTGTCTTTGCCGAATACTGAATGGAACTCGGCGCGCCTGTGTACCTTACCGCTATTCCCTGATATGACCGACGACGATGTTGATCGCGTGGTCAAAGCCTTGTCTTCTGTTGTGGAGTCGTTACGTGTCTCGCGTTGAACCGATAAAAAAAGTTTCGGTGGTGATCCCGGTATACAACGAGCAGGAAAGCTTACCTGCTTTGCTTGAGCGTACCAGTGCTGCCTGTAAACAATTGACCCAACCTTATGAAATTATCCTGGTCGATGACGGCAGCAGTGACAACTCTGCTGACATGTTGACCGCCGCGGCTGAACAGCCAGGCAGCTGTGTTATTGCGGTATTGCTTAACCGTAACTACGGTCAGCATTCGGCGATCATGGCCGGTTTCAACCAGGTGAGTGGCGATCTGGTGATTACACTGGATGCCGATTTGCAAAACCCACCAGAAGAGATCCCGCGTTTAGTGCGCGTGGCGGAAGAAGGCTACGACGTTGTGGGCACCGTGCGTGCTAATCGTCAGGATTCCTGGTTCCGCAAAAGTGCCTCGCGCATCATCAATATGATGATCCAACGCGCCACTGGCAAATCGATGGGGGATTACGGTTGCATGCTACGTGCTTACCGTCGCCATATTATCGAGGCGATGCTTAACTGCCACGAGCGCAGCACCTTCATCCCTATCCTGGCGAATACCTTCGCCCGCCGCACCACAGAAATTGAAGTGCTGCATGCTGAGCGTGAGTTTGGCGATTCCAAATACAGCCTGATGAAGCTGATTAACCTGATGTATGACCTGATCACCTGCTTGACGACAACACCGCTGCGTTTGCTCAGCGTTGTCGGCAGCGTGATAGCTCTCTCAGGTTTCATACTGGCAGTGCTGTTGATCGCTCTGCGTTTGATTATGGGACCTGAATGGTCAGGCGGCGGGGTGTTCACCCTGTTTGCCGTATTGTTTACCTTTATCGGCGCCCAATTTGTCGGCATGGGCCTGCTGGGCGAGTACATCGGTCGTATCTATACCGACGTGCGTGCTCGTCCCCGTTATTTTGTTCAGAAAGTGGTCGGTGAACAACCGACTCACAATACTCAGGAAGAAGAATAATGAAAGCTATTGTATTTGCTTACCATGATATTGGCTGCGCAGGCCTGAAAGCGCTAACTGACGCAGGCTATGATGTTCAAGCGGTATTCACGCATACCGACGATCCTGGTGAGAACAACTTTTTCTCCTCCGTTGCCCGCTTGGGTGCAGAATTGGAGTTGCCGGTTTATGCGCCGGATGACGTTAACCACCCGCTGTGGATCGAGCGTATCCGTCAGATGCAGCCGGACGTTATTTTCTCATTCTATTATCGCAATCTGCTGAGCGACGAACTTCTGTCACTGGCCCCGAAAGGCGGTTTCAACCTGCACGGTTCATTGCTGCCACACTACCGCGGCCGTGCACCAGTGAACTGGGTGTTGGTGAATGGCGAAACCGAAACCGGTGCGACGCTGCATAAAATGGTCAAGCGCCCAGATGCGGGTGACATCGTTGGTCAACGTAAAGTAACCATTGCCGCTGAAGACACAGCTCTGACGCTGCACAAAAAAGTGTTGGAAGCCGCGCAGGTACTGCTGAAAGACGAGCTGCCAAAACTGAAAAACGGTACCGCCACGTTCACCGCGCAAAACGAAGCCGAAGCCAGCTATTTTGGCCGTCGCACTGCGGCAGACGGTGAAATTCTGTGGCATAAATCCGCGCAGGAAATCAACAACCTGGTGCGTGCTGTTACCGAACCTTACCCAGGCGCTTTCAGCTACCTTGGTCAGCGTAAATTGATCGTTTGGCGCGCTCGCGTGCTGGATACACAGCACGACAAACAACCGGGTACTGTGCTCAGCACTTCTCCGCTGGTTATTGCCTGCGGTGAAGGCGCACTGGAAATCGTTGCCGGTCAAAACGATGCGGGTCTGTACGTACAGGGCAGCCGTCTGGCACAGGAAATGGGTATCGTCACCGATGTGCGCCTGGCTGCCAAGCCAAACGCAGTGATGAAGCGCAGAACGCGTGTGCTGATTCTCGGGGTTAACGGCTTCATCGGTAACCACCTGACCGAACGCCTGCTGCGTGATGACCGTTACGATATCTACGGCTTGGATATTGGCTCTGATGCTATCAGCCGTTTCCTTGATAACCCGCGCTTCCACTTTGTGGAAGGTGACATCAGCATTCACTCCGAGTGGATCGAGTATCACATTAAAAAATGTGACGTCGTTCTGCCGCTGGTGGCTATTGCGACGCCAATCGAATATACCCGCAACCCACTGCGCGTGTTCGAGCTGGATTTTGAAGAAAACTTGAAAATCGTCCGCGACTGCGTGAAATACAATAAGCGCATTATCTTCCCGTCCACCTCTGAAGTGTATGGCATGTGTGACGATAAGGAATTTGACGAAGACCACTCACGTCTGATTGTTGGGCCAATCAACAAACAGCGCTGGATTTATTCCGTGTCCAAACAGTTGCTGGATCGGGTTATCTGGGCATACGGTGCCAAAGAAGGCCTGAAGTTCACGCTGTTCCGTCCATTTAACTGGATGGGGCCACGTCTGGATAACCTGGATGCTGCGCGTATTGGTTCTTCCCGTGCTATTACCCAGTTGATCCTTAATCTGGTTGAAGGTTCTCCAATCAAATTGATGGACGGCGGGGCGCAGAAACGTTGCTTCACTGACATCAACGACGGTATCGAGGCGCTGTTCCGCATTATCGAAAACCGTGATGGCCTGTGTGACGGCCAGATCGTCAACATTGGTAACCCGACCAACGAAGCCAGCATCCGCGAATTAGCAGAAATGCTGCTTGAAAGCTTCAACAACCACCCGCTGCGCGATCGCTTCCCGCCGTTTGCCGGCTTCAAAGATGTGGAAAGCAGCAGCTACTACGGTAAAGGCTATCAGGACGTTGAGCACCGTACGCCAAGCATCAAGAATGCGCGTCGCCTGCTGGATTGGCAGCCGACTATCGCGATGCAGCAAACCGTTGCTGATACGCTGGATTACTTCTTGCGCACAACCGTTCAGGAAGGTGACGGTGCATGAAGAAAGTCGGTCTGCGAGTTGATGTAGATACCTTCAGCGGCACCCGGGAAGGGGTGCCGCAGTTGCTGGAGTTGTTTGACAAGTACAATATTCAGGCCAGTTTCTTTTTCAGCGTAGGACCGGACAATATGGGGCGCCATCTTTGGCGCCTTTTGCGTCCGAAATTCCTGTGGAAAATGCTGCGTTCTAACGCAGCATCACTGTATGGCTTGGACATTTTGCTGGCTGGCACAGCCTGGCCGGGACGCAATATCTCCCGTCGGCTGGGGCCGTTGATGAAACTTACCGCAGAGGCCGGGCATGAGGTGGGGTTACATGCCTGGGATCATCAGGGTTGGCAAGCCAAAGTCGCGCGCTGGTCTGAGGCTGAGCTGACGCAGCAGGTTCAACTTGGTGTGGACGCACTGGCTGCCAGTACCGGTCAGCCGGTTAAATGTTCAGCGGTTGCCGGTTGGCGTGCAGATACGCGGGTGTTGGAAGTGAAGCAGCGCTTTGGTTTTCATTACAACAGCGATTGTCGTGGTACGCATCCCTTCCGCCCTGTGTTAAGCGATGGCCGCCTGGGAACCGTACAGATTCCAGTCACGCTACCGACCTTCGATGAGGTGATTGGTAGCGAAGTGAGTATGGCTGACTTTAACGATTACATTCTGCGGGCCATTGAAAGCGATCCGGGTGTGCCGGTATATACCATTCACACTGAAGTTGAAGGTATGTCACAGGCAGCCATGTTTGAGCAGTTACTGCAGCGGGCGCAACGGCAGGGCATAGAATTCTGTCCGTTAAGCGCACTGTTGCCCCAAGATTTGGCGTCATTGCCATTGGGCCGCGTCGAGCGTGCTCCTTTCCCTGGCCGCGAAGGTTGGCTGGGCTGTCAAACCGATGTGAAGGACGATTCATGAAGGCGCTAAAAGGATCATGGGCCATTTTATTGGCCATTTTTTTTGCTTTGGTTTACCTGATTCCTCTCAACGGTCGCCTGTTATGGCAACCAGATGAAACTCGCTATGCTGAAATTAGCCGAGAGATGCTGCAACGTGGCGACTGGGTCGTGCCGCATTTGCTCGGTCTGCGCTATTTTGAAAAACCGGTTGCTGGCTATTGGTTCAACAACATCAGCCAATGGTTGTTTGGTGATACTAACTTTGCGGTGCGCTTTGGTTCGGTATTTAGCACCGGCATGACGGCGTTGTTGGTATTTGTACTGGCAATGCTGATGTGGCGCAATGCCCACCGCGCTTGCCTGGCGGTACTGATTTTCCTGTCTATGGTGCTGGTTTTCAGCATCGGTACCTACAGCGTATTGGATCCGATGATCTCGTTGTGGCTGGCCGCAGCCATGGTCAGCTATTATATGACGCTGAAAGCCACCACGGTTAAAGGCAAACTGGGTGGCTACGTGCTGCTGGGCTTGGCCTGTGGAATGGGCTTTATGACCAAGGGGTTCCTGGCACTGGCGGTACCGGTGATTGCGGTGATCCCGATCGTTATACAACAGCGGCGGATTAAAGATCTGTTGATTTATGGCCCTGTGGCGATCGTGGTTGCCGTGTTGCTGAGCTTGCCTTGGGCGTTGGCGATTGCACAACGTGAACCGGACTTCTGGAATTACTTCTTCTGGGTTGAGCATATTCAGCGATTCGCCGAAGACAATGCCCAACATAAAGCGCCATTCTGGTATTACCTCCCGATTCTGATGGCTGCTGTATTGCCATGGCTGGCACTTTTGCCGGGGGCGCTGCTCAAAGGCTGGCGTGAACGCGTCCAACGGCCTGAGCTGTTCTTCCTGCTCAGTTGGGTGATGATGCCGCTGATCTTCTTCAGCATCGCCAAGGGCAAGTTGCCAACCTATATTCTGCCATGCATGGCACCGATGGCGTTGTTAATGGCGGCGTATGCTGAAGATTGCGTGGCGGCACTGCGCAATAAGGTCTTCAAGGTTAACGCCGTATTAAACGGATTGTTTGGCTTAATCGGCATCGTGGCGCTGCTGCTCCTGGGCTCCGGGTTACTGCCGAAAGTGCATTTGTTTACCGCACAAGAGTGGCCGAAGATCGTCATCGGCATTATCGCCTTTGCCGGTTGGTTGCTGTTTGCTGTCGTATCGGTGCGCAATAATGCAAAACGCTGGAGCTGGGCGGCGGCTTGCCCGTTGCTGCTGTGCCTGCTGATTGGTTATGCTATTCCACAACAGGTCACTGACTCCAAATTGCCGCAAAACTTCGCGCAGACCAATATGGCTGAGTTAAGCCACAGCCGTTATGTACTGACTGATAGCGTTGGCGTGGCTGCGGGTTTGGCCTGGGAATTGAAGCGCAGCGATGTACTGATGTTTAACCAGAAGGGAGAAGTTTCCTATGGCTTGGATTACGCAGATGCGCGTAGCCATTTCATCAGCGATGCGGACTTCCCACAGTGGTTGGAACAGGCACGTAAGCAGGGCGATGTTTCACTGGTCTTGCAGTTGTCCCGTGGCGAAAGCATTGAACAGCAAAATCTGCCGCCGGCGGATAAGGTGCAGGTAATGAACCGTCTGGCATTGTTCTGGTATCAGCAGCAGCCATGATCATCGGCTATCTGTTGGTCATTGTGGTCAGCTTGCTCACCTGTGGTGGGCAGCTGTGCCAGAAACAGGCCGCCCAGTGCTGGCAGTTGGCTCCCGCCGTCAGGCGGGGGCCAACGCTGCGTTGGTTGGCACTGGCGGTGTTGTTGTTAGGGTTAGGTATGGCCGTGTGGCTTAACGTATTACAACGTTTGCCGCTCAGTTTGGCCTATCCGACACTCAGTCTGAACTTTGTGTTGGTGACGCTTGCCGCCCGTTGGTTGTTTAAAGAACCGACTACCATACGGCATTGGTGGGGGGTAGGTTCGATTATGCTGGGGATCCTGCTGATGAGTATAAATCCATGAGGGGCTATGCCTGGGGCGCTGCCAGCGTCCTGCTGGTTACGCTGGCACAGCTGTTGATGAAGTGGGGAATGTCACAGATCCCACTGATGTCATTTGCTGACGTCACTCTCAGCCTGTTTAGCCAATACTGGTTACCACTTCTGGCGGTCAGTGGCGGTATTTTCGGCTATGCATTGTCAATGTTATGCTGGTTCTTCGCGCTCCACCATTTGCCTCTTAACCGTGCTTATCCCTTGCTGAGTGTCAGTTATGCGTTGGTCTATCTGGCGGCGGTGATTTTGCCATGGTTTAACGAATCGGCTACCTTACTGAAAACATTGGGTACGCTGTTTATCCTGTTTGGCGTGTGGTTGATTAACAGCCAAGCCACGGTAAAAACGCCCCAATAGCACAAAAACTGCCGCTAATACGATTATCTCCTTCACAGCGCTTGCCTTTTTCCCCCGGTGGGGGATAAATTAGCCCAAAATAGCGATCTCCTTACGTGGTGCCAGCTTTGCCTCGCAGGCGGTAGGCTTTACCGGACGGCATGATGCGGCAGCGTGTTCAATGAAGGGATATTATGCGGATGCGTATTTGGTTTTTACTCGCCAGTTTAATACTTGCTGGTTGCAGCAGCCATGCACCGCCTCCAAGCGGCCGGTTGGCGGATTCCATTGTGGTGGTGGCTCAGTTAAATGAGCAGCTGCGTCAATGGTACGGCGCACCTTATCGTTACGGTGGCGTGGATCGGGGCGGCGTTGATTGCTCCGGGTTCGTCTATCGCACCTTCCGCGACCGTTTCGATATGCAATTACCTCGCTCCACAGCAGAGCAAACGTCTCTGGGCACCAAAGTGTCTCGTGATGAACTGATGCCGGGCGATTTAGTCTTTTTCAAAACCGGTGCTGGCGAGAACGGTTTGCACGTCGGCATTTATGATACCAACGATCAATTCATTCACGCGTCCACCAGTAGAGGCGTGATGCGTTCGTCTCTGGACAACGTATATTGGAAAAAGGCCTACTGGCAGGCTCGCCGCATTTAGTCTTAACTCTTTGATTTGGTGTATCATGGCGGTATCACATATTTAACGGTGACCGCCATGACACGTTTACGCTTATTGATTTCCGACTCTTACGATCCTTGGTTCAATCTGGCTGTGGAAGAATGCATCTTCCGCGAAATGACTACGCAGAAAATTCTGTTCTTATGGCGCAACGCCGAAACCGTGGTCATTGGCCAGTCACAAAACCCCTGGAAAGAGTGCAATACCCGCAGGATGGAACAAGACGGTATTCGCCTGGCACGTCGTAGCAGTGGCGGTGGCGCGGTATTTCACGATCTGGGGAATACCTGTTTTACTTTTATGGCGGGCAAGCCCGATTACGATAAGACAGTCTCAACCGGGATTATCCTGCAGGCGTTGGCACAGCTGGGTATTTCCGCCACCGCATCCGGGCGTAATGATCTCGTGATCGATACCGCAGACGGCGTACGCAAAATCTCCGGCTCAGCCTACCGAGAAACGCAGGATCGTGGGTTCCACCACGGTACGTTATTGCTCAATGCCGATCTTAACCGCTTGGCGGACTACCTTAATCCTGACCCAAAGAAATTGCAGGCTAAAGGCATCACGTCCGTACGCTCTCGCGTTGCCAATCTGTCCGAATTTCTACCCGACATTAGCCATGAACACGTATGCAACGCGGTGATCCAGGCGTTCTTTAATCACTATGGAGAGACCGCCACGGCGGAGATCATCTCGCCTGATGTCTATCCTGACCTGCCGGATTTTGCCGCACAGTTCGCCAAACAAAGCAGTTGGGAATGGAACTTTGGCAAGGCGCCAGCGTTTAGTCATTTGCTAAATGAACGTTTTGTCTGGGGCGGGGTAGATATCTTCTTTGACGTAGAGAAGGGCCTCATCTGCCGGGCGCAAATCTTTACCGACAGCCTTAGCCCGGCACCGTTACAACATTTGGCCGACATGCTGATTGGCTGTGCCTACCGTACTGATGCACTGGCAGCGTGCTGTGACAGTCTGATTGCCCAGTTTCCAGAACAGGGGGCTGAATTGGCCGAGCTGCGGCAATGGCTGGTTGAGACGATTAAATAATATTCAGATTCTGAATGTTCTGGGATGAGGCAACTCATCCCTTTTTTATGCCAGAAAGAGGGGCTTACTGACGGCCGGTATCCTCCCTTCGACAAAAAATGCAGCCAAAACATCGATGTAGTAGATTTTTCTCAAAAAGCAAGGTGGCATTTTTTTACCGTTTCAATGCAAGGAATAACGAGTGAAATTGATGCGTAATTAAATTTAATCAGTTTATGTGTCTCTTGTGCTTATGTTTGTCGTATACCTTGTTAATAGATTTACGTTGTTAGGATTTTCTTTAATGAAAACAATGATAATAAGTCAAATTTTTAGCGTGACGATATCACTTAAGTTAAATATCGCTTTGTTTAGGGTGTGGCGCGTGTTTTTACCCTTAAGCCAAATTGTTTCTGTTTCCGTCTGATGTGTCGTGGATATAGCTTTAATCTATCAATTAAATGATAAGTTATGGGAGGCTGCATTGATATTTCCGATTAATCTCAGAGGGATTGATCGATAAAATATATTGATATACGATGAGGTGCTCGCCATTCAGCCTGTGGCATTGAAATGAAAATCCAATTCGAAGCTGACTTTATTAGTAGCTATGTTTTTCAACCTGTTTACTCAATGGAGGGCAGGCTGTTAGCGGTAGAAATCTTGAACCGTTTTAATAGTCTGGACGGTGATTTGGCTATGCCGGCTGACATTGGGATTAATTTATTGACCGCTGAGCAAAGGATTGAGTTATTTAATGAGCAATTGAAATTGGCAGAACAGAATGCACCCTGGTTTGCCGAAAACAACGTGTTGTTGACGCTGAATATCGAAGAAACTCTTGTCGATTTGATACTCACTGATGATCAACTGTGTGAACGCATCAGAAAGTGGCCTTTTATTGCCTTTGAAATCAGTGAAGGTTTTCCGAATCTTTCGGCAGGTAAAAACAATGAAAAAATCTACCGGCTTAGCGAGAGGTTTTCGCTATGGTTGGATGATTTTGGTTCTGGTCAGGCAACGTTGACGGCATTGTATGATGGTTTGTTCGACTATGTGAAAATTGACAAGCGTTTTTACTGGCAGTTGTTTACCCATCAGGGATATGACGTGGTCATTGACTCACTATTAAAGAATATCAATCTGCTGTGTAAGGGGGTGATCGTCGGAGGAATAGAGAAAAAGGAATACTTTAATAAGCTCAGACATGCTGGCGTTTTTGGGCTGCAAGGTTTTTTATGGCCTAGCGTCGGTGTGGATAATCTGGCAGCGTTACGGGTAACACCCGATGAGTTTAATAACAATAATTGAGACCGCACACACAACGGAGCCAATAGTGGACTGGATGATTTTTTCTGTGATTCCGGCGCTGTTATTCATTATCATTTTCTCGCTGATTAAGTATTTTATCTACCAGCGTAAAAAGACATTTAAGTCGTATCGGCATAAACGCTGATCTACCGCATCTGCCCGCGTTTCGGGCAGATGCGTTCTCCCTACATTTCCTCTGTGTTAATCGTTCCGTCCTGGCTCTACACTAGCTGTAACGGAGGGCCTATGCCGCAGTTTGAAAATGCTTACCATGACCAGCTAGCCGGTTTTTATACCGAATTGAACCCTACGCCGCTGAAAGGCGCTCGCCTGCTGTATCACAGTGAGCCACTCGCGCGTGAGTTGGGGCTGGACGAAAGTTGGTTTACCCAAGATAAAACCCCGATTTGGGCGGGTGAAACGCTGCTGCCAGGGATGAAACCGTTGGCACAGGTATACAGTGGGCACCAGTTCGGGGTTTGGGCTGGGCAGTTGGGTGATGGCCGCGGCATTCTGCTGGGCGAACAGCGACTGGCCGATGGCCGCAGTATGGACTGGCATCTGAAAGGGGCCGGAATGACGCCATACTCGCGTATGGGGGATGGCCGTGCGGTGCTACGTTCGGCGATCCGCGAGTTCCTGGCCTCTGAGGCAATGCATCATCTGGGTATTCCAACAACGCGAGCACTGACCATTGTGACCAGTGAGCATCCCGTTTACCGTGAACAGCCGGAACACGGAGCGATGCTATTGCGCATAGCAGAAAGCCATGTCCGCTTCGGCCATTTTGAACATTTCTACTACCGCAAACAGCCAGAGCAGGTACAACAGTTAGCTGATTTTGTCATTGCCCGCCACTGGCCGCAGTTTCAAGATCAAAGCGATGGCTATTTGCAGTGGTTTACCGATGTCGTCGAACGTACCGCACGGCTTATCGCCCATTGGCAGACCGTTGGCTTCGCACATGGCGTGATGAATACCGATAATATGTCGATTCTGGGTATGACCATTGATTACGGCCCCTATGGCTTCCTGGATGATTACCAGCCCGACTATATCTGCAACCATTCTGACCATCAGGGCCGTTATGCATTTGATAATCAACCGGCAGCCGCATTGTGGAACCTCCACCGGCTGGCGCAGACGCTGTCCGGATTGATGAGCACCGAACAGTTGCAGCAGGCGCTAGGAGCCTACGAACCGGCGCTGATGCGTGCCTACGGAGAGCAAATGCGGGCCAAGCTCGGTTTCTTCACCCAGTCGCAGCAGGATAACGATCTGCTTACCGGGTTGTTAAGCATGATGGCACAAGAAGGGCGGGATTATAGCCGTACCTTCCGTTTGTTGGGCCAAACGGAACAGCAACAAGCGCAGTCGCCATTACGGGATGAGTTTATTGATCGCGCCGCATTCGACAGTTGGTATCAGCAATATCGTCAGCGTTTGCAGCAAGAACAGGTGAGTGATGCCGAGCGTCAGCGGGCAATGAATGCCGTGAACCCTAAGTTAATTCTGCGCAACTATCTGGCACAGCAGGCGATAGAGAGTGCTGAACAGAACGATGTCAGCAAACTGGCACGTTTGCATCAGGCCTTACTGACCCCTTTTGCTGACACAGCGGAATATGACGATCTCGCGGCGTTGCCGCCAGATTGGGGCAAACACCTGGAGATTTCCTGCTCGAGCTGAAATACCCGTCGTCTTTCAAGCTGCAGGGTGGTTACCTGCACTCAGTGAGGTGGCCCGTCCATGGGCCACACTCCTCGCTGCGAGCCGCGTTCACATCAGCTGGGCGCCTGGCTGCAACTTAACATTCATCGGGTATAGGCATGGCAGTCAACTTATTGGCGCAAATACACCTGCGGTAACGCCACTTCCGGGTGGTGCACCACTCCCAAGTCCGCCTGATACCAACGGGTGAGAATCTCCGCCTGCAAGACCTCTTGCGGCGTCCCCGAAGCGACCAGTTGCCCCTGATGCAGCAACAAAATGCGATCGGCATACAGCGCGGCCAGGTTGAGGTCGTGCAGTACGCAGCACACGGCAATGGGCTGCTGGCGTGTCAGCGTCCGCAGTAGCCTTAGCGTATGCTGCTGGTGGTAGAGATCCAATGCTGACGTCGGTTCGTCAAGAAACAGCCAGGCCGGAGAGGGCTGTGGCTGCCAGAGTTGTGCCAATACGCGGGCAAGCTGCACCCGTTGCTGTTCACCGCCGGAAAGTTGGCGATAATCTCGTTGTGCCAATTCAAGGCAGCCGGTTTGCGTCATCACCTGTTGTATTGCTTGCTGCGCATCCCGCTTGCCATGTGGCGCACGCCCCATGCTGACCACTTCTTCTACCGTAAAGGGAAAGGCCAAATCACTATGCTGGCGCATTACCGCGCGCACCTTCGCCAATTGCTGGGGATGCCACTGTTCTAACGGGCGTCCGAGCAACTGGCATTCGCCACAACCTGGAGCCAGATACCCGGTTAACACACGTAGCAACGTCGACTTACCCGCACCATTCGGCCCGATAATCGCCACCATTTCACCGCTGTTGATGCTGAGTGACACGTCGTTGATTAACCTGCGTGAACCCAGGCTGTAGCGTAATTGCTGCGCTGTCAGACTTGATGTGTTATCCACCCACACGCTCCCGCTGGCGCATGACCAGCCATAAGAAGTAAGGCCCGCCAATCAGACTGGTCATCAAGCCGACGGGCATTTCCGCCGGTGCAACCAGCGTGCGTGCAAACGTATCGCTGACTAAAAGCAGGCAAGCTCCCCCCAGTGCAGAACAAGGCAACAGCCAGCGATGGTCACCGCCAAGGCGCATACGAACCAGATGCGGTACCACCAGCCCGATAAAGCCAATCACGCCGCTCATTGCCACTGCCGCGCCAATCAACAATGCGCTTAATAACAACAGCTGCAGTTTGGCACGCTGGACGTTCACGCCAAGATAATGTGCCTCTTCATCACCCAGTTGGAGCAGGTTCAGTCTACGCGCTTGCAACAGCGTGAGTAGGGTCGCTGGTAAAATCAGGGTGGCGGAAACCGCCAGCGTAGGCCACTGCGACTGGCTCAAGCTGCCCATCATCCACAATGAAAACTGGCGCAATTGCTGATCGTTACTGAGGTAAGACAGTACGCCAATTGCCGCCATGCACAGCGCATTGATGGCAATGCCCGCCAGTAACAGACGCGACAGGCTCCCGTGCCCGCTGCGGCTGATGCCGTAGATCAGGATAGACACCAGCATGCTGCCGAGAAACGCCGCCAGCATGTGGCCATAGAGGGCAACTACCGGTGGTAACGCCAGTGGCATCACGATAATCAGTGCGACAAACAGCGCACCGCCACTGCTGATACCCAGCAAGCTGGGGTCAGCCAACGGGTTGCGGAACAGCCCCTGCATTACGGCACCGGACACGGCTAACGCGCAGCCAATCACCACCGCTAACAGCACGCGCGGCAGACGGATGTTTAACCAGATATGCCAGGTGGTGTCGCTGAACGGTTGCTGCCACAAGGTACGGAATGACAAGGTCAGTGCACCCATATTGGCGGCACCCAGCGCCAGAAGCGTCAGTAACACCAGCAGGCTGGCAATCGCCAGGCGTGGGGAAGTGCGACTGCGCATTACTTTTGCTCCGCCGCATTACGCAATTTAGCCAGCGCGGCAGGTGTTTCTAACCCAAAACCGAGCAGCGCCATATCGTCAACGACCAGCACGCGATGTTGTTTACCGGCAGGCGTGAGTGCAATGCCGGGCAATTTCCAAAGTTGTTCCTGCCCACCGAGGGTTTTAATGCCGTCAGTGGTGACCAACAACAGATCGGGTGCACTGGCGATCACGCCTTCCTGCGACAGCGGGCGGTAGCGGCTAAATCCTTGCATGGCATTCTTCAGACCGGCTGCGGTGATGACCGCATCAGCCGCGGTGTGCTGCCCGGCAGCCATGGGGGTAATGCCGCCATGGCTCATGACGAACAAGACCCTGACCGGCAAGGCATCTGTTTTTACCGCCGCCAACTGTTGCTGGTAGCGCGTGTTTAACGCCTTGCCTTGGGCGGTTCGTTGCAGTGCATTGGCAATGACGGTGATTTTTTCCGGCACGCTCTGCAACGTGGTATCGCCTGGAATGCGCACCACGTTAACGCCGCTTTCTTCCAGTTGTTTCAGTACCAAGGCCGGCTCGGCCAACTCAGTGGTCAATACCATCGTGGGTTTTAACGCCAGAATGCCTTCGGCATTAAGCTGGCGCATGTAGCCGACATCCGGCAGTTTTTTGACGGCTTCCGGTTGCAGACTGGTACTGTCTCGCGCTATCACCTCATCGCCCGCGCCCAGTGCGAAGGCAATTTCGGTGACGTCACCGCCTATCGAGACAATACGTTCTGCCGCCGTAGCGGTGAAGGGTAACGCCAGCGCAATGCACAACGCCAGGCGACGGGTCAATGAGGATTTCATGCAGCAATGTCCTTAGGTTCAAGTGCCGCAACCTGCTCGCGCCACTGGGTTTGTTCAGGTTGACCTTCAGTACGTTGACCGTAAAGCTGGGCGATTTGTGTCCCATCAGCAGCGAACAATTCCAGACTGGTGACAAAGCCGTCTTTGGTTGGTTTGCGGGTGATCCAACTTTCGGCGATGGCATCTTCGATCAGGTGCAGGGTGAAGCGACGGTTAAACACGTTAATCCAGCCTTCCTGTGGCATCAGACGCTCGATCTGACCGGTAAAGATCTGCACACAGCCACGGTTGCCGACAAAAATCATGATTTCGTTTTGCAGGCCGAGCGCTGCGTTGAGCAACTGGGACAGGGCGCTGTTATCCACCCGGTAGGCCAAATCGTTGCCGACGGCCTTGAAGGCCTGCTGACGCGTCAGCTTATTGCGGCTTAACAACTGGAAGAACTGGTGAACGTCGGTCATTTCACGCCATTCGCGGTCGATCTTTTCGTTGTCCGGTGCGGCGTTACTGACCGTAGCGTCCGGGGCTTTCAGTTCCAACGCCGGATTTTCTGCACTCAGATGGCGCTCCACCAACGCCATCCAGGCGGACAGGTCGGTCTCGTCGGTGGTGTACACCTTATGCAACGCGTCACCCTGATGATCGAAGAACTGAATGCTGTGACGCACGCCGCGCTTGTTGGTTTCGCTCATGGCGAAGGCGCTGGCCCACTGGTTGAGGAACAGTCGCAAATCCAACTCGCGCGGGTTGAGGATCAGCCCCGCGTGTCCGTTCAGGTGTTGGTTGAGGTAGCGCCCCATCTGCTCGTGCACCGCGTAGCTGTTACGGGTGATGGATTTGGTGACGCCAACCTGCTCCAATTCGGTCAGCAGGGTACGGGCATCAGTCTGAAGGCGGCGGGTATCCTGACCAACGCGAGCATGGGTCAGTTCCGCTTCGCTAACGCCAAGCAGTTCGGCCAAATCACGTGCATATTTGCCTGGGTTATCAATCTTGGCCTGCTGGTAGCGTGCGTAGAGGGTATTGCTCATAAATAGTTCTCCTGTGTAAGGTGCAATCGGCGGGCATTCGGGTTGCCCGCCGGACTTAAAACGTTACCACTGGTAGCTGACCAACAGTTTGGCATTACGGCCATCCTGCGGAATGCCCTGCGGCGAGTAATATTCTTTGTCGAAGGCGTTCCCCAGCACCACGGTGGTAGTGACGCCTTGCAGACGATCGCGACCTTTATAGCTCAGGTAAAAGTCGTTGACGCCGTAGCCGCCTTGTTCTGGCGTGCCAGTGGCCACGTGAGTGGATCGTTCGGCAAAGGTCGCAACCCAGCCGGTAGACAGGCCGGTTTCACCCAGTGGAACGTCTAACGAACTGGTGACGGTATCCGGGTTGATGTCGCTCAGCCACTCTCCGCTGTTGCCGTTCAGTTCCCCGCTGCGTGACTTATCCTTGCCGCGCGTGCGGTTGTAAGCCAGGTCCCAATTAAACCACTGCGTTTGGTAACTTAGGGACGTATCCCAGCCCCAAATTTTAGCGCGTGAGATATTTTGCGAAGAAGTTTGGGTACGGGTAACGTACAGGCTGATGTAGTCCTTGGCGTCGGTATCGAAGTAGCTGGCTTTAAACTGCAGGTTATCGCCGGCCATCAACAAATCGTCAAAACGCAGGCCGAAACCGTACTCGGCGGTGCTGGTGGTTTCCGGTCTCAGATTAGGGTTCGGCACCCAATAGTTGCCTGGGAAGTGGCGCGAATCATTGTACATTTCGCCCATGGTGGGGGCGCGGAAGGCCTGTGAATAGGATCCGAACAGCATCAGCCAGTCGGTTGGCGAATACGTCAGTGCGCCACGGGATGACCACTTGTCTGCATCGACGTCGTCGTGGCCCTGGCTGCTGCCCTTATAGTTATCGTAGCGGGTGCCGGCCAGCAGGGTGACAGGAATATCACGCAGCGTGATTTCGTCCTGCATCCAACCGGAAGCGAAGTTGATTTTCGCCTGTGGGAAGCTGGTGGTAGCGCCACCAGGATGTTGTTTTTGCTGATAGCTTTCCGAGCCGTAGGTCAGCAGGTGCGAAGCAAAACTGTTGGCAAACAGCCGGGTACGGTTCTCCAGCTTGGCACCGTTGGTGGTTTGTTTGCGGAATTCGTCTGTTGACGCCGCATTGTGAGCGTTGATTTTGACCTCAGAGGTGTACACCTTCACGTCGGCGTCCAGCCACTCCTGATCCAGCGGTTTTACTTTATAGCTTAATGCCGCATCACGCTGGATGGTAGAGCGATTGGTCATCGGATTGCTGCTGGAATAATCCGGATCCTGCGGGTTTTTCGGTTCGCGGGCGCTGTTATTGTAATAGCGCAAATCGCCGCTCAACGATTGGGCATCATCAATCTTCCAGGTGCCTTTGGCCAACATGTTGCTGATGGTCTCGTCGTTGGGCGCGTCAAAACCGTTGCCCTGGCGCAAATCGCCAACGTCACGGGTGCCGAATGACAGCAGGCCGTCGAGGCTGTCGGTCTTGCCGTAGGCGCTGGCGCCCATACCCAGGCTGTGATCGCCGCTACCCGCGGTGCCATAGACCCGGTAGCCGCTATTGTGGCCCGGCATTAATAGATCGGCGGCATCCACCGTTTCATAGGCAATTACGCCGCCCAACGCACCGCTGCCATACAACAGGGCAGAAGGGCCGCGCACTACTTCAATACGTTTTACCAGAGCCGGATCCAGGAAGGTACCGCCAATGTGCCCGGTATCGGTGCCCTGACGAATACCGTCTACCAGCGTCAGTACGCCATTTTTACCGTAGCCGCGCATGGAGATGTCCTGACCGTTGCTGCGACCGGTGCCATTGACGGTAATACCCGGCACGCGGCGTAGCATATCGGCGGCGCTGGTGGCGGTCTGGCTTTCAGGCGTATCGCCCTCGATCACCGTGACCATCATTGGTGCTTCGAAGCTGCTGCGTGCGTTGCCGGTGGCGGCCACGGTCATTGTTTCGTCGCTGGCTTTGTCTTTTTTCGCTGGTGAAGCCGCCGTCGTAGAACGAGAAGACGTCGTGCTGTTGGTTTGTGCAAAAGTCACCGCCGGCAGAGCACAGGCAATCGCCAGACTCAATGCGGATAAACGCAGCCGGGTGGAAGGGGTCAGAGGCATGTCGCAACTCTCCGTATGTTTTTAACATATCAATAGATTTGCTGGCTGCCTGGATCAACATCGATCGGGGTGGCTGGCGTTAAGGGATAGGTGTTATTTGGTCAGGATCAATTTCCCGGCTTTGGTCTGCCGCAGCTGATAGCGCTGGCCCTGATGGATGATGATCGCCACGCCATCGGCATCAAGCAGCTGAGTGCTGTCGTAGCAAGGAGGCGAGGTCAGGCCGGTCGCCGCGGGGCTAGCGGCTTTGGCGGGTAGATTATGATTGTGATTATCCATCGTCATGTGTTTATAAAACAGACCATTAAATAGTAATTAATATCAAAGTGAGAATCATTATCATGTGAACGAAAGGTTACATCAAGGAAAATTTTCTTACCAATGGAACCTTTTTGCAGGAAAGTGATGTGATACGGGCTGAGCGACTCAGCCCGTGAAAATTGCGGTTATTTCAGCAGGGTTTCGATACGGTCAAATAAGCGTTCGGGTTTGGTGATCGGCGCGAAGCGTTTCACTCGTTGGCCGTCTGCCGTCAGCAAGAACTTGGTGAAGTTCCATTTGATGCGTTGGCTACCGAATACACCCGGTGCCAGTCGCTTTAATTCGTTAAACAGCGGGTGTGCACCCGGACCGTTAACTTCAATTTTGCTGAACAGCGGGAAGCTGACACCGTAGTTCAACGTGCAGAAGTTGGCGATTTCCAGCGGATCACCGGGTTCTTGTGCTCCGAATTGATTACAGGGAAAGCCCAGTACCATCAGGCCGCGCTCGCGGTAGTATTGCCAAAGGTTTTCCAACCCACGGTACTGCGGCGTAAACCCGCATTTGCTGGCGGTATTCACCACCAAATAGGCCCGGGCAGGGAAATCACCCAGGGTTTTGTGTTCCCCTTGCAATGTAACGCAGGGGATGGATAACAATGAATTGCTCATGCAGGGAACTCCATATCCTGTGACGAAAGCGCTTTCGCGCTGCAGACTGGGCATAATTATAGATGAGTCGCTGGCGGGTAGAAAAGCCGGGGCGGGCGCCCCGGTGAGTGGCTCAGAAGCGGGTATCTACCGCATCCGCGAGCATTGCCAGCAACTGTTCGCTGTCGGACCAGCTCAGGCAAGGATCGGTGATCGACTGGCCGTAGGTCAGCGGTTGTCCGGCAACGATTTTCTGTGTGCCTTCTACGAGGAAGCTTTCTGCCATTACGCCAGTGACAGCGACAGAACCTGCACGGATTTGCTGGCAGACGTTTTCTGCCACTTCCAGCTGGCGACGATGCAATTTCTGACAGTTACCGTGGCTGAAGTCGATCACCAGGTGTTCCGGCAGGTCGAATTCACGCAGGCTATCGCAGGCGGCAACAATGTCGGTTGCGTGATAGTTCGGCGTTTTGCCCCCGCGCATGATGATATGGCCATACGGATTACCACTGGTCTGATAGATCGTCATTTGCCCGTGCTTGTCCGGGGACAGGAACATATGCCCGGCGCGTGCGGCACGGATGGCATCTATGGCAATACGGGTGTTGCCGTCTGTCCCATTCTTAAAGCCTACCGGGCAAGAAAGCGCCGAAGCCATCTCGCGGTGGATCTGGCTTTCGGTAGTGCGTGCGCCAATGGCACCCCAGCTGATCAGATCGGCAATGTATTGGCCTACAACCATGTCGAGGAACTCGGTGGCGGTAGGCAGGCCGAGTTGGTTCACTTCCAGCAACAGTCTACGGGCCATTTCAATGCCACGATTCACCTGGAAAGTTCCATCCAGTGCAGGATCGGAGATCAGGCCTTTCCAGCCCACCACGGTGCGCGGCTTTTCAAAATAGGTACGCATCACGATTTCGAGGCGATCCTGATAACGGATGCGCAGGGCATTCAGCCGGCCGGCATAATCAATGGCGGCGTCAAGATCGTGGATAGAACAAGGGCCGATAACCACCAATAGACGGCGATCCTCACCGGTCAGGATTTTTTCAATTCGCTTACGTGACGCCGTCACGTTATCAGCGATTTCCGCCGAGATCGGCAACGTCTCTGCCAACGCTTGCGGCGTCACGAGGCTGTCGATGCGCGCGGTCCGCAGTTCATCTGTTTTGTGCATGATTTTCTCTAAAGATTTTTCTTCGCTGCGGCCGGAGTGCCGGGAAGTGATGGCGATCACAATAACGTAAAAACCGATGAATTCAACCGTAGAAACTGTGTTCTGTTGATCAAAGCCGCGAAAAAAAGCGCAAAAATGATGGGCTATGGAGGAATAATCAACAGATGGCAGGGGAAAGCCTCTGCGATTAGCATTCAAATCTGCTGCCGGTAGAATTGTCCTTCCAGTGATTTGCGGGGGCGAATACGTTTGCCGCGATTAACGCGGGCGCAGCATGCCGCGCCCCTTCAATCATGTCAGGTGCCTGTCCGTATTGTAGAGGGTCAGATCAGAACATACGGCGGCTCATACCCAGAATATCCAGAATTTTGGTTGAGATTTCTTCTACCGAATAGTTGGTGGTATTCAGATATCGGATCTGATTCTTGCGGAATAAAGCTTCGACTTCTGCAAGCTCCATACGGCACTGGCGTATTGAGGCATAACGGCTGTTTTCGCGCCGCTCTTCACGGATCGCGGCTAAACGTTCCGGGTCAATCGTCAGACCGAAAAGCTTGTGCTGAAACGGTTTCAGCGCGGCAGGCAGATGCAAATTGTCCATATCGTCAGCGGTAAACGGGTAGTTGGCAGCGCGAATCCCGAACTGCATCGCCAGGTACAGGCTGGTGGGGGTCTTTCCACAGCGGGACACGCCAAGCAAAATCACCTGAGCCTGATCGAGATTGCGTAACGAGATTCCGTCATCGTGTGCCAATGTGTAGTCAATGGCGGCAATACGTGCGTCATATTTCCCAAGGTTGCTGGCCGTCAGTCCGTGGGTGCGATTCGGTACCGGCGTCGGTTCCACACCCAGCTCACCCTGTAACGGACCAACCAACGCTTGTACGATATCCTGACAAAAGCCTTCGCTCTGAGTAATAACATTGCGCACTTTCGGCGATATGATCGAGTAAAACACCAGCGGGCGCACGCCGGTTTCACGATAAATCTCATTAATCTGCTGACAAACACCGCGGGCGCGCGCTTCAGTTTCCACAAAGGGCAGCGTAAATGTCGTGGCCGTCACTGGAAATTGCGACAACACGGCATGACCCAAGACCTCGGCAGTGATCGCCGTGCCGTCCGAAATATAAAAAACGCTTCTTTCCACCCTAGACTCCTTACCTGGAACAGTGACGTAATTTTCACGTCTGCTTGTTCTTATCATGGGCTCCAGGTAATCCAGCGGTAAAGGGGCGGGCAGAAAAATTGTGATAACGCGGTCAGAGTCGGTCATTAATCGGGCAAAAAAAGGGGGTGGCGGTGGGTAAAAACTTCAGTAAAACACTATTTCAATTTTAATGAAAAATTTAAGGTTATTTATCCTGCGTTATTATTCCGCATTGTGGTGTTATTTTGGTCTAAAACATGAATTTGAGTGTGGTTTTTAAAACTGAAGTTTAAAAAATACTTAATTTGTTGAGTTTTAAGCTATTAGTGCGGCAGGGAACGATTCCATCGCCATTTTCCCTGTCAGGAAGTTTTCCTAAAATCCACTTTCTTCGCCGGGTTGATCGATTCACCTTTCCATTTCCTATGGATCATTGTGCTAGTCTGATTCGGCGCCGTTTTGGCGGTGCTGAGAAAGCAAGCGAATTAAATCCGTCTATACCCTACTGATAGCAATAAGGATTGTCTCGATGTCCAACAATGGCCCAGACTTGCGTAATGTGCTTTGGTACAACCAGCTCGGCATGCACGACGTTGACCGTGTCGGCGGCAAAAATGCCTCCCTCGGTGAAATGATCACCAATCTTTCCGATTTGGGCGTGGCCGTGCCAAACGGTTTTGCCACCACCGCGCAGGCGTTTAACGATTTCCTCGAGCAAAGCGGTGTTAACCAGCGCATCTATCAGCTACTGGATCAAACTGATGTTGACGACATTGCTCAACTGACCAAGGCTGGCGCGCAAATACGCCAATGGATTATCGACACGCCGTTCCATGCAGAATTCGAGCGTGAAATTAATCTGGCTTACCAGCAGCTGGCCGACGGTGAACCCCAGGCGTCATTTGCAGTACGTTCATCGGCGACTGCGGAAGATATGCCGGATGCCTCTTTTGCCGGCCAGCAGGAAACCTTCCTCAACGTGCAGGGGATCGACGCCGTCATGGTGGCGATCAAACACGTATTCGCCTCGCTGTTTAACGACCGCGCCATCTCCTACCGTGTGCATCAGGGTTATGACCACCGCGGTGTGGCGCTGTCAGCGGGCGTGCAGCGCATGGTGCGTTCTGACCTGGCGTCTTCCGGCGTCATGTTCACCATTGATACCGAATCGGGTTTTGATCAGGTGGTGTTTATCACCTCCGCCTTCGGCCTGGGTGAAATGGTGGTACAGGGTGCGGTAAACCCTGACGAATTCTATGTGCACAAACCGACATTGCTGAAAGGCAAACCGTCGATCGTGCGCCGCAACCTGGGTTCGAAAAAAATCCGCATGGTGTACGCACCTTCGCAGGATCACGGCAAGCAGGTACAAATCGAAGACGTGCCAGAGCAGCAACGCAATCGTTTCTCTCTGACTGACGAAGAAGTAGAAGGCTTGGCCCATCAGGCACTGCTGATTGAAAAACACTACGGTCGCCCGATGGATATCGAGTGGGCCAAAGATGGTCATACCGGCAAGCTCCTGATCGTGCAGGCGCGTCCGGAAACCGTGCGCTCTAACGAGCAAACCATGGAGCGTTACCAGCTTAATGGTTCCAGCCCGGTGCTGGTGGAAGGGCGTGCTATCGGTCACCGCATTGGCGCGGGCCCGGTGAAGGTCATCCACAATATCAGCGAGATGGATCGTATCGAGCCGGGTGATGTTCTGGTAACAGACATGACTGACCCGGATTGGGAGCCGATCATGAAAAAGGCTGCAGCAATCGTCACCAACCGGGGCGGTCGTACCTGCCACGCGGCCATCATCGCCCGCGAACTGGGTATTCCTGCCGTGGTGGGCTGCGGCAATGCGACCGATCTGTTGAAAGAAGGCCAGAAAGTCACGGTTTCTTGCGCAGAAGGTGATACCGGCTTTGTTTACAGTGAGATGCTCGACTTTAGCGTGCAGAGTTCTGAAGTGACTGAATTGCCTAAACTGCCGCTGAAAATCATGATGAACGTCGGTAACCCCGATCGTGCTTTCGACTTTGCGCGTTTACCGAATGAAGGTGTGGGTCTGGCTCGCCTTGAATTTATTATCAACCGCATGATTGGTGTGCATCCGAAGGCCTTGTTGGAATTTGATCAACAAACCCCCGAATTGCAAAATGAAATCAAGGCGCTGATGCAGGGCTATGACCACCCGGCCGAGTTCTATGTGGGCCGTCTGACGGAAGGGATCGCGACGCTGGGTGCTGCGTTCTGGCCAAAGCGTGTGATTGTGCGTCTTTCTGACTTTAAGTCCAATGAATACGCCAATCTGGTTGGCGGTGAGAAGTATGAGCCGCACGAAGAGAACCCAATGCTGGGCTTCCGTGGGGCAGGTCGTTATGTCTCTGATAACTTCCGCGACTGCTTCGCGATGGAATGTGATGCGGTAAAACGCGTTCGCAACGAAATGGGCCTGACCAACGTTGAGGTCATGGTGCCGTTTGTCCGCACCGTAGCACAAGCGGAAGCCGTCGTTGCCGAATTGGCGCGTCAGGGTCTGAAGCGCGGTGAGAATGGCCTGAAAGTGATCATGATGTGTGAGATCCCATCCAATGCGCTGTTGGCGGATCAGTTCCTGGAACACTTTGATGGCTTCTCCATCGGCTCTAACGACATGACTCAGTTAACATTGGGTCTGGACCGCGACTCGGGTGTGGTATCTGAACTCTTTGATGAGCGTAACGAAGCGGTGAAGATTCTGCTGTCGATGGCGATTCAGGCGGCTAAGCGCCAGGGGAAATATGTCGGTATCTGCGGCCAAGGGCCTTCTGATCACGAGGACTTTGCAGAGTGGTTGATGGATCAGGGTATTGATAGCCTGTCACTCAACCCGGATACTGTCGTACAAACCTGGGTTAATCTGTCGAAGAGAAAGTAATTCTCTGGCGTTGATTAATTGCTCACCCTAAAGCCGCGACCCTGTTGCGGCTTTTTTTTATTTCTGAATGTAAATAAAAAGGGGCACAGGAATAATAATGACCAAAAAAAGAATAAAAAAAAGCCCATCATAGGAGACGGGCAAAGACTACACACAGCAATTCACATGTATGGCATTACATTGTTTGGAAATCTTGCTTTAAATCAGGTATTTGAAGCAATATATGGCAATAATACTAGATATTTAAACACCATTAGTCATTAAGAATCATCCTAATCAATATCCCTATCCCCCTTTATTTTTACCAGGCGTGATTATTATTGGGCTGATAAAAAGGTGTATTTATTCGGTATGTTCAATGCGTGCTCAAAAGAAGTCACGGTGGTGATTTTATTATCGTGACCGGTTAATCCAAAAAACCAGGTGAGAGGCAGGGGCGGGGAAAGATCTCTGCCCGGCAGCCCGGGCAGAGTTTAAAGAGGGTTACATTTGCTCCAGATCTTTGGCGACCTCTTTTACATCGGCGGTGGGTTCTGGCGCTTCGCTCATCCAGGCAGTGAGTAAACGATAGGATACCGCCAGCACGACCGGGCCGATAAACAGGCCAATCATACCGAACGCGAGCAGGCCACCAATAACACCGGACAGGATCAGCAACATCGGTAAATCGGCACCCATGCGGATCAGAACAGGGCGCAGAACGTTATCCAGCGTGGCCACCACACAGCTCCAGACCAATAGCACGGTGCCCCAGGTTGTGTCCCCGCTCCAATACAGCCAGATGATTGCCGGCACCAGCACCAGTAGCGGCCCTAGCTGAGCAACGCAACAGATGAAGATCAGCACGGTTAGCAGCGTCGCGGCAGGAATGCCGGTTACTGCCAGGCCAATGCCGCCCAGGACCGATTGCACCAGCGCTGTGACTACAACGCCCAACGCGACTGCGCGGATTGCCTGCCCGGCCAATACCACCGCCGCGTCGCCGCGTGCAGCACCGAGACGTGTCGCAAAGTGACGGATACCCAGAGCAACTTGCTCACCGCGGGCATAGAGTAAAACGCTAAACAGCAGCATCAAGGTGCAATGCAATAAGAGGCGGCCAATATGCGCCGCTTGCGCGACAAACCAGGTTGCGGTCTGGCCGAAGTAAGGCTGGACCTTCGCGACCAGCGCCGTTCCCCCCGCGCTCACCAGCGTGTGGTAACTGGTATAGATCTTATCGCCGATCATCGGGATTGATTGTAGCCAGGCCAGATCGGGAATATGCAATTTTCCCGGCGTGCTAGCCCAGGCAACAACGGGCGCACTGTTGTCCACTACGCTGCTTATCAGCAGGGATATCGGCAGTATGAATAGCAGGATCAGCAGTATCGTCATCACGACGACCGCCAGTGAACGTCTGCCCCAAAGTACTTTTTGCAGCTTAATGAGCAATGGCCAGGTGGCGATGACCACCATGCCCGCCCAGGCAAAGCCGAGAATGAAGGGTTGAATGACCCAAAAACAAGCGACGATCATAATGGCGATAAATAGCACGCCAAAAATAATCCGTGGCAAATCGTATCGAGATTGCGGGATTGTCATGAATGGGTTCTCATCCTGGTAGGTTTAGTCCTTGGGACCGTTTAATCATGGTGCATATTGGTCAAAAATTACAGGGCGGCACACCTTTTGTTGCGGGCCATTCTGTGACAGGACAATTGCAATAATGTGCATGCCTTCACTAAACGAGTATGTTAGTTTTTATCTCTAATAAAAAATAGGGCGGGTCTGAATAAAGGCCTGATTCAGCGTTCATTAACGCATATAAAACAGACAGACAGGGTCAAAAATCGAATGATCCCACAGATTTCTCAAGCGCCCGGCCTCGTTCAGCGGGTGCTCGACTTTTTGGAAGCGTTAAAGCAAAACGGATTCAACGGCGATATCGCCACCAGCTACGCCGATCGACTGACGATGGCGACCGACAACAGTATCTATCAGTTATTGCCCGATGCCGTCGTGTTCCCTCGCTCAACGGCAGACGTGGCGTTGATTGCGCGTCTGGCGGCAGAGGAGCGTTTCAGTACGCTGGTCTTTAGCCCGCGCGGCGGGGGCACCGGCACTAACGGCCAGTCGCTCAATACCGGTATTGTGGTGGATATGTCGCGCCATATGAACCGCATCCTTGAGATCAACGTTGAGCAAGGCTGGGTCAAGGTTGAAGCGGGGGTCATTAAAGACCAACTTAACCAATATTTGCGGCCGTTCGGCTATTTCTTCTCGCCGGAGCTTTCTACCAGTAACCGCGCCACGCTGGGCGGTATGATCAACACAGACGCCTCCGGTCAGGGCTCGCTGGTGTACGGCAAAACATCCGATCACGTGTTGGGCCTGCGAGCTGTCCTGCTGGGTGGGGACATGATCGACACGCGTGTTATGCCGACGCCGTTGGCGGAAACGATTGCTCGCGAAGATACGGTTGAAGGCCGGATTTACCACACCGTGCTCAATAGCTGTCGTGAGCAGCGCGCACTGATTCTGGAAAAATTCCCCAAACTTAATCGCTTTCTGACCGGGTACGATCTGCGGCATGTGTTTAGCGATGACATGCAAACCTTCGATCTGACACGTATTCTGACGGGCGCTGAAGGGACGTTGGCGTTTATTACCGAAGCGCGGCTGGATATTACGCCATTGCCGAAGGTGCGCCGCTTGGTGAATGTCAAATACGATTCGTTTGATTCTGCACTGCGCAATGCCCCGTTCATGGTGGATGCCAAGGCTCTGTCGGTTGAAACCATCGATTCCAAGGTCCTGAATCTGGCTCGTGAAGACATTGTCTGGCATTCGGTGAATGAATTAATCACCAACGTGCCAGATAAAGAAATGCTTGGTCTTAACATCGTCGAGTTTGCCGGGGATGACAACGTGTTGATCGATCGGCAGATGGAGGATCTCTGTCAGCGGCTGGACGAATTGATCACCGAAAAGCAGGGCGGTGTGATCGGCTATCAGATCTGTGGGGATCTGGCCGGCATTGAACGAATTTATAACATGCGTAAAAAGGCTGTCGGGCTATTAGGCAACGCCAAAGGGCGCGCTAAACCTATTCCGTTTGCCGAAGACACCTGTGTGCCGCCGCAGCATCTGGCCGATTACATCGTCGAGTTCCGCCAGTTGTTGGACAGCCATAACCTGAGCTATGGCATGTTTGGCCATGTGGATGCTGGCGTATTACATGTACGCCCTGCACTCGATATGTGTGACCCACAGCAGGAAGTGTTGATGAAACAGCTTTCTGACCAGGTGGTGGCGCTGACGGCCAAATATGGTGGGTTGCTGTGGGGGGAACATGGCAAAGGGTTCCGCGCTGAATACAGCCCTGAATTCTTCGGTGATCAGCTGTTCCTGGAACTGCGGCGTATCAAGGCCGCGTTTGATCCGAACAACCGTCTCAACCCCGGTAAAATATGCCCGCCATTAGGTGTCGATGCGCCGATGATGAAAGTTGATGCCGCCAAGCGTGGCACGCTTGATCGCCTTATCCCGGTAGAGGTACGCACCTCGTTCCGTGGCGCGATGGAATGTAACGGCAATGGTTTGTGCTTCAATTTTGATGTACGCAGCCCAATGTGCCCGTCGATGAAGATCACCGGTAGCCGTATTCATTCACCCAAAGGTCGGGCGGCGTTGGTACGTGAATGGTTGCGTCTGCTTTCAGAGCAGGGCGTCGATCCGCTGGTGCTGGAGAAACAGCTGCCGCAACAACGTCTCAGTTTCCGGACTCTGATAGAGAAAACGCGCAACAGTTGGTACGCCGGCAAAGGCGAATATGATTTCTCCCACGAAGTGAAAGAGGCCATGTCCGGTTGTCTGGCCTGCAAAGCCTGTTCTACGCAGTGCCCGATCAAAATTGACGTGCCGGGCTTCCGTTCGCGTTTCCTGCAGCTATACCACACGCGCTATTTGCGGCCGGCACGCGACTATATGGTCGCAGGGGTCGAGAGCTACACGCCGCTGATGGCGAAAGCGCCGAAAGTGTTCAACTTCTTTTTCCGCCAGCCCTGGGTTCGTGAATTGAGCCGTAACACGATTGGCATGGTTGATTTGCCGATGCTTTCCAGCCCGACGCTGCGCCAGCAACTTTCAGGTCATGGTGCCATGACCATGACGCTGGAGCAGCTTGAAGCGCTGAGCGTAGAAAAGCGCGAACAGTATGTCCTGATCGTTCAGGATCCCTTTACCAGCTATTACGACGCCAAAGTGGTGGCGGATTTTGTACGGCTGGTGGAAAAGCTCGGTTACCGTCCTGTGCTGTTGCCGTTCTCACCGAACGGGAAAGCCCAACATATCAAAGGTTTTCTGACACGATTTGCCCGCACCGCGCGCAAGACAGCTGATTTTCTTAACCGAGTGGCAAAGCTTGGCATGCCGCTGGTGGGTGTCGATCCGGCGTTGGTGTTGTGCTATCGCGACGAATATAACGAGATCCTCGGTGAGGCCCGCGGGGATTTCCAGGTACAACTGGTGCACGAGTGGTTGCAGCAGCGCTTGGCTGAACGTGCAGAACAGCCTGCGACGGGCGAAGCCTGGTATTTGTTCGGTCACTGTACGGAAACCACGGCCTTGCCTGCCAGCGGCCAACATTGGGCGTCCATCTTTGCACGCTTTGGGGCCAGGCTGGAAAACGTCAGCGTCGGTTGCTGCGGCATGGCGGGAACTTACGGGCATGAAGTAAAGAACCTGCAGAATTCGCTCGGGATTTATGAGCTATCCTGGCATCAGGCATTACAACGTCTGCCGCGGCAACGTTGTCTGGCGACCGGCTATTCCTGTCGCAGCCAGGTCAAACGTATTGAGGGTAACGGTGTACGACACCCATTACAGGCACTTCTGGAGATGATTGAGTGAAACTGTGGAAACGAGAGACGACGCTGGAGCAACTAAACCAGGCCGGTGACGGATGTATGGTCAGTCATGTGGGGATCCAATTTACCCGACTGGAGGACGATTATCTCGAAGCGACCATGCCGGTTGATCAGCGTACCCGGCAGCCGTTTGGCCTGTTGCACGGTGGTGCATCGGTAGTGCTGGCAGAATCGATGGGGTCGATGGCCGGTTACCTGTGTAGCGAAGGGGAACAGAAAGTGGTGGGGTTGGAAATCAACGCCAACCATCTGCGCGCGGTATTTGAAGGCCAGGTGCGCGGCGTGTGTCGGGCGTTGCATGTTGGGCGTCGCCATCAGGTGTGGCAGATAGAAATCTTCGATTCACGCGATCGCCTGTGCTGCACTTCACGCCTGACTACGGCCGTTATCGACTAGGTTTACCCCGCAGGTAGCCTTACCTGCGGGTATTTTTGCCATTCAGTCAGTTCACAACTGAAAGGGCACCCGCTTAACGAAGTCTTTCTGGAAGGCATTGGCCTTCTCCCAAGTGCCTTCCATTGCATATTTTTGACAGATTAAGGTCAGAGTATGACGGGCAAAATGATAGCTCTGAACCCGGAACAGCTGACAACGCTGTGGGTTGTTGATCTCTACGATCAGCCGGTTATGCAGTTTGCTCAACGCGTGCAGATAGCTTTCATCATCACCGTTTTCCAGACACAGATTGGCCATATTCAGGCTGACACTGTTGTAGCGTTTCAGATGGTTGGTATTGCACTCCGGCCGTTTAAGCGACGCCTCTGCCATGTAGAAATCTACCGTAGCGTCGCGCACGCTGAATTTATAGTCATCAATTTTGCCCAGCAGCCACGCATTCATCGAGATATTCATTTGCCCGTGCTCAATTAGAATTGAATGATAATCATTATCATATTTATTGGTGCGTTCGTGATCAATCATTCTGTTGAAATTTTTATCGCCAGCAGGGGATGCATTGGGGGGACAGCACCCCAACATAGTCAGTAGCGACTAAACTTTAATCAGGGATTGCCGCTTTTGTTGGGACGGACGGAAAGGCAAAAGAGGGGGAAAAGCCGTTAATTGTCGATAAACGCATTTTTAAGACAGACAAAATTCAGAAATAGGTATTTTCTATGAATGTTTAAATCGACATAAAAAGCCCGGCTCTGTAAAGCCTTCGCGCCAGCGGGTAAGGGGCATGGTATGACAGGATGTACAGTAAATTCATAAGGATAAAATGATTCCATTTCCGACCGGCAGCGCCAGACGCGCTGACTGTCCCACGCAGTTGCCGCACGCCAAAGCAAAAATCCGGGCTTTTGGCGGATAACCCCGCAAAACAAACGGTTGAAGTGATAATCGTTATCACTAACATAGTAGCAACCCAGATTGGCTGTGGTAAAACACGAGTGTGAGGTAGGCCATATGCAAACGGAAAATGTCGGCACTTTTTCTCTGGACGAAAATGTCTGGCAAGGCATTTTGCTCAGTGACAACGCCGTACAACAAATAACGAAACTAATGCAGCAGGATCCACAGGTGAAGGGGCTGCAACTCGGGGTCAAGCAGTCAGGCTGCGCCGGGTTTACCTATGTGCTGGATCTCACCCGTGCTCCTGCTGACGACGACCTGCTGTTTGAACGCGATGGCGCCAAACTGTATGTGCCGTTGAAAGCCATGCCGTTTATCGATGGCACCACGGTAGATTTTGTCCGTGAAGGGCTGAATCAGATATTCAAATTTAATAACCCTAAAGCTCAGCATGCCTGCGGGTGCGGCGAGAGTTTTGGCGTTTGAGCGATGCAATCAACATGACACGAAGCAATGTAGAAATGCCTAATGAAGTGCAGGCTTGGGTCAGCGAAGGTCGCTACAAAGAAGGTTTTTTTACCCAACTGGCCACCGATGAGTTAGCGAAGGGCATCAATGAAGACGTGGTGCGCGCCATCTCTGCCAAGCGTAATGAACCTGAGTGGATGCTGGAGTTCCGCCTTGAAGCCTACCGTGCCTGGCTGCAAATGGAAGAGCCACACTGGCTGAAAGCGAACTACGATCGACTGAACTACCAGGACTACAGCTATTACTCCGCGCCCTCCTGTGGCAGTTGTGACGATGCCTGTGGATCCCAGCCAGGCGCAGAACAGCAACCGGGCGCACCGACCGATAACAACTACCTGACCAACGAGGTTGAGTTGGCGTTTAACCAACTCGGCGTCCCTGTGCGCGAAGGCAGTGAAGTCGCGGTCGATGCGATTTTTGACTCTGTCTCTGTCTCGACGACCTACCGCGAAAAGTTGGCGGAAAGCGGGGTCATTTTCTGCTCGTTCGGTGAGGCCATACACGAATACCCGGATCTGGTGCGTAAATACCTCGGTCGCGTCGTACCGTCCAACGACAATTTCTTCGCCGCACTGAACGCAGCGGTGGCTTCCGACGGGACCTTTGTCTATGTGCCGAAGGGCGTACGTTGCCCAATGGAACTGTCGACGTATTTCCGTATCAATGCCGCTAAAACCGGTCAGTTCGAACGCACCATACTGATCGCCGATGAGGGCAGTTATGTCAGCTACATCGAAGGCTGTTCGGCGCCGGTACGCGACAGTTACCAACTGCATGCCGCGGTGGTAGAAGTGATCCTGCACAAGGATGCCGAAGTGAAATATTCGACAGTGCAGAACTGGTTCTCTGGCGGTGACAGCAAGGGAGGCATCCTGAACTTTGTGACCAAGCGCGCATTGTGTGAAGGCGCAGGTTCAAAAATGTCATGGACTCAGTCGGAAACCGGCTCGGCAATCACCTGGAAATACCCTAGCGTGATCCTGCAGGGGGATAATTCTATCGGTGAGTTCTTCTCGGTAGCCCTGACCAGCGGCCATCAGCAGGCCGACACCGGCACCAAGATGATCCACATCGGCAAAAATACCCGTTCAACCATCATCGCCAAAGGTATCTCTGCCGGACACAGCGAGAATACCTACCGTGGCCTGGTGAAGATCCTGCCGGGGGCAGAAAACGCGCGTAACTTTACCCAATGCGACTCGATGTTGATTGGGCCGGACAGCGGTGCCCATACCTTCCCGTACGTTGAAGCACGTAACAACAGTGCCCAGTTGGAACATGAAGCGACGACATCAAAAATTGGCGATGACCAACTGTTCTATTGTTTGCAGCGCGGCATTAGCGAAGACAATGCCATTTCGATGATTGTTAACGGATTCTGTAAGGACGTGTTCTCTGAGCTACCGCTGGAGTTCGCCGTCGAGGCGCAGAAGTTATTGGCCATCAGCCTGGAACACAGCGTGGGCTAAACGCCGGATTTACAGCGCGACAGCGCGATCTAAGGACACTGCATGTTAAGTATCAAGAATTTAAAAGTCAGCGCGGAAGGCAACGAAATCCTTAAGGGATTGAACCTGGAGATTAAACCGGGTGAAGTGCATGCCATCATGGGGCCGAATGGTTCAGGCAAGAGCACGCTTTCGGCAACGCTGGCGGGACGCGAAGAATATGAAGTCACCGAAGGTGAAGTGACCTTCAAAGGTAAGGATTTGCTTGAGCTGGACCCGGAAGATCGTGCGGGTGAAGGCGTATTCCTGGCCTTCCAGTATCCGGTGGAGATCCCCGGCGTCAGCAACCATTTCTTCCTGCAAACTTCGGTTAACGCCGTACGCAAATACCGCCAGCAAGAACCGCTCGACCGTTTCGACTTCGCTGATTTTATTGAAGAAAAAATTGAATTGTTGAACATGCCACCTGACTTGCTGACCCGTTCGGTCAACGTCGGTTTCTCTGGCGGTGAGAAAAAACGTAATGACATCCTCCAGATGGCGGCGCTGGAGCCGGATCTCTGTATTTTGGACGAAACCGACTCCGGTTTGGATATTGATGCGCTGAAGATTGTCGCTAACGGCGTGAACTCGCTGCGTGATGGTAAGCGTTCGTTCATTATCGTTACGCACTACCAACGTATCCTGGACTACATCAAGCCGGATTACGTCCATGTTCTTTCTCAGGGGCGCATCGTCAAGTCCGGCGATTTCTCTCTGGTGAAACAGTTGGAGGAGCAGGGCTATGGCTGGCTTACCGACGAACAATAACGCGCGCGCGCTGCAACAACTGTATAGCCTGTTTGAAGCACGCGGTGGTGAGCACTCTGCCCATGCATTGGCACACTGGCAACAGGCTTTGCGCTTGGGGTGGCCGACGCGCAAGCATGAAAACTGGAAATACACACCGCTGGAAGGTTTGCTTGAACAGCAGTTCCTTGAGCCACCGGTGGAGCCAGTCACTGCCGCGCAGTTGGATGCGTTGGCGCTGGCGATTGATGCTTATCGGCTGGTCTTTGTTGACGGGCGTTTTTGTGCGGCGTTGAGCGACAGCGACCTGGGTGATTATCAGTTCGACATCGCACCCTACGGGACGTTACAGGCGCTACCCGAACCGATCCAGCCCGAGATCTTTCTGCATCTGACGGAAAGCCTGGCGCAGGAAACCAGCATTGTTCGCGTGGCCGCCGGTAAAATCGCGGCGCGACCGCTGTATCTGCTGCATATCAGCAGCGGACGCGGGGCTGAAGGTGAGGTGAATACCGTGCATCACCGGCATCACCTTGATATTGCGCGTAATGCGCAGGCCGAGGTGATAGAGCATTACGTCAGCCTGAACCAGGCTGCGCATTTCACTGGCGCGCGCCTCACCGCTAACATCGGTGATAATGCTCAATTGAACCATTGCAAGTTGGCATTTGAGAGCCAGCCGAGTTACCACTTCGCCCATAACGATCTGGTGATTGGCCGCGATGCATGGGTGAAGAGCGACAGCTTCCTGTTGGGGGCTGGGCTAACACGGCATAACACCAGCGCACAGCTTAATGGTGAAGGCTCTAATTTGGTGATCAATAGTCTGGTATTGCCGGTCGGTAAAGAGGTGTGTGACACCCGTACTTACCTTGAGCATAACAAAGGCTATTGCGAGAGCCGCCAATTGCACAAAGTGGTGGTCAGCGATCGCGCCAAAGCGGTATTTAACGGCATGATCAAAGTGGCAAAACACGCGATTAAAACCGATGGGCAGATGACCAACCATAACCTGTTGCTGGGTAAGATGGCGGAAGTGGATACCAAACCGCAATTGGAAATCTATGCCGACGATGTGAAGTGCAGCCATGGCGCTACCGTTGGTCGTATCGATGAAGAGCAGCTGTTTTATCTGCAATCGCGCGGCATTGACAAGCACGCGGCGCAGCAGATGATTATCTTTGCTTTTGCCGCTGAGCTGACTGAGGGGATTGGTAACGATCTCATCCGAGAATCGGTACTGGCACGCATTGCGCAGCGCCTGCCGGGGGAGGCCGCATGAGTTTTCCGATTGAACGGGTACGCAGTGAATTCCCGCTGTTGGCGCGTGACGTCAATGGCCAGTCGCTGGCTTACCTCGACAGCGCTGCCAGCGCGCAAAAGCCGCAGGCGGTGATCGATCGCGAGTTGGATTTTTATCGTCATGGCTATGCGGCCGTTCACCGAGGCATCCACACCCTGAGTGCTGAAGCGACGCAGGACATGGAAGCGGTGCGTGAAAAAGTAGCCGCGTTTATTAATGCCGCTTCGGTTGAAGAGATTGTGTTTGTTAAAGGCACCACCGAGGGCATTAACCTGGTGGCTAACAGCTTTGGCCGTCATTTCCTGCAACCCGGTGACAGCATTATCATCACCGAGATGGAACATCACGCCAATATCGTGCCTTGGCAGATGCTGGCGAAGGAACGAGGACTGAACCTGCGTGTTTGGCCGTTACAGCAAGACGGCACCTTGGATCTGGCACAATTGCCTGGCCTTATCGACGCCAGCACCAAATTGCTGGCGTTGACCCAGGTTTCCAATGTGTTGGGGACGGTTAACCCGGTACGCGACATTACGGCGCAGGCGAAGGCCGCAGGCCTTAAGGTGTTGATCGACGGGGCACAGGCCGTGATGCACCAGCAGGTGGACGTACAGGCGCTGGACTGTGACTTCTACGTGTTTTCCGGCCATAAGCTGTATGGGCCTTCCGGTATTGGCATTCTTTATGGCAAGCAGTCACTATTGCAGCAAATGCCACCGTGGGAAGGGGGCGGCTCGATGATTCAGCAGGTCAGCCTGACGCATGGCACAACCTATGCGGAGCCACCGTGGCGCTTTGAGGCGGGCTCACCCAATACCGCAGGCATCATGGGATTGGGTGCGGCGATTGATTACGTGAATGCGCTGGGGCTGGCAGCGATTGGTGATTATGAGCAATCATTAATGCATTACGCACTGGAAGCGCTGCAGCAGGTGCCTACCCTTAAAATCTACGGCCCGGCAGAGCGCGCCGGCGTGATCGCCTTTAATCTGGGTGAACACCATGCCTATGATGTTGGTAGCTTCCTGGACAAGTATGGTATCGCTATTCGCACCGGGCACCATTGCGCGATGCCACTGATGGCGTTCTATAATGTGCCGAGTATGTGTCGCGCTTCATTGGCTGTCTACAACACGAGGGACGACGTGGATCGGCTGGTGGCCGGGTTGCAGCGAATTCATAAACTGCTGGGATAGGGGCGATCGGCGTGCATAGCCGCCGAGTGAATGAACGTCTGTTGTATAAGACATGGGGTCGGCATGCCGGCCCCTAAATTATTGAAAGGATCCTCATGGCGAACTTGCCGGACAAAGATAAGTTAGTGCGTAATTTTTCCCGTTGCCTTAACTGGGAAGATAAATATCTGTATGTCATCGAACTGGGCGCGAAGCTACCGGCACTGGACGACAGTGAGCGTCAGGCGGGAAATCTGATTTCCGGTTGTCAGAGCCAGGTGTGGATTGTGATGCAGCTTGACGAGCAAGGGCACGTTGAGTTTCATGGTGACAGCGATGCGGCGATTGTAAAAGGACTGCTGGCAGTGGTGTTTATTCTTTATCACCATATGACCCCAGAGCAGATTATCGCATTGGATGTTCGTCCGTTTTTTGCCGAGTTAGCGTTGAGCCAACACCTGACACCTTCACGTTCGCAAGGGTTAGAAGCCATGATCCGTGCAATCCGCGCTCAGGCTGCCAAGCTCTGATGTGCGCTAAGACTCATTGATACGTTGCATGATTTCTTGTGTCAGTGAGTCTTTACAAAGACCTGCCCACCTCGCCATTCATCCCGCAAATTAGTGACATATCAGCAGTTTACCTATTGACGTTCTGTTGACAAATGCATAAAGCGATTACGTTATAACATGTTGATTTTTAGAGGACTTATTGCCTTTGACGTCAGCATTGCTAGTATTAATCAGGTCTTGTCTGATTTACCCGCGGCCAGGCGCCAGATAGCCTTGTTGCCGAACCGTAATAAGCATAATAGGGATGATAATGAAACGTGCGTTGAGTTTAATGGGCATGCTGTTTGCCACCGTACTGACCGGCACCCAAGCCGCCAGCGCGAGCGAATACCCGCTGCCGCCGCCAGATAGCCGCCTGATTGGCGAAAACACCACTTATACCGTGCCGAACGACGGGCGTCCGCTGGAGGCCATTGCGGCCGACTATAAGATTGGTCTGCTGGGTATGTTGGAGGCCAACCCCGGTACAGACCCGTTTCTGCCGAAGCCGGGCACGGTATTGACCATCCCGACCCAAATGCTGCTGCCAGACACCAAGCGTGAGGGGATTGTGGTTAACCTGGCTGAGCTGCGTTTGTACTACTACCCGAAGGGCGAGAACAAGGTCATCGTTTATCCTATCGGTATCGGTCAGACGGGGATGCATACGCCGCTGCAGGTGACGTCTGTCAGCCAAAAAATCCCGAACCCGACCTGGACACCGACGGCTAATATTCGTAAACGCTATCAAGAAAAAGGTGTGACGTTGCCTGGCGTGGTTCCGGCCGGTCCTGATAACCCAATGGGGCTGTTCGCCATGCGCTTGGCGATGGGGCACGGTGAGTATTTGATTCACGGTACCAACGCCAACTTTGGTATCGGCATGCGCGTCAGTTCCGGTTGTATCCGCTTGCGGCCAACCGATATCGAGGCGCTATTCAATATGGTACCGCGTGGCACGCGGGTTCAGGTGATCAACGATCCGGTGAAAATTTCCGTTGAGCCGGACGGTAAACGCTATGTTGAAGTGCATCAGCCGCTGTCGAGAGTCGAAAGCGATGATCCGCAAACCATGCCGATCGCACTGTCTAAAACCGAAAAAGCGTTTGTTGGCGATGCACAGACCGATAAGGCCATGTTCGACAGTGCGGTTGTACGCCGCTCTGGCATGCCGGTGCTGGTTAACCTTGGTCAGAACCCATCTGAGGTGAGTTTAACGCCTGTAGCCTCGCAGGAAGCGAATAAAGGCTTCTTCAAAGGGGCACCCATCAGCTCTGTGAATTAAAATGTGCTTATAACGGGTATTACTGAGGGGTTCAGCGTGCTGAGCCCTTTTTTTTGCCTGGTGGCAAGAGGGAATTCATCGGGGGGATAAACAGACAAAAAAAACGGCGCACAATGTGCGCCGTTTTCATTAACCGAAGCTAACTTACTTTTTGTAAGCGTGAGCTTGGTTGTCCAGGCGCTGGTTAGCACGTGCTGCGTCGTCTTTAGCTGCTTGAACGTCAGAACGGATTGCGTTCACGTCGTTGCTCAGCTGGTCAACTTTAGCGTTCAGAGTCTGAACGTCAGAAGACAGTTGATCGATTTTAGCATTGCTAGAGCAGCCTGCCAGCAGAGTGGAACCCAGGATTACCGCGCCCAGTACCAGTTTAGTACGATTCATTATAACACCCTCTAGATTGAGTTAATCTCCATGTAGCGTTACAAGTATTACACAAACTTTTTTCGAAAGAGAATAATTTTTTTGTATTGGAGTGCTTTATTTTGATCGTTCGCTCAAACTTGCATCTTCTTTTGAAAAATAGTTAAAAAATGTAGGGAAAACAGCCGGATTCCATGGGACAACTCCGATTTGTAATTAGCCAAATAATGAGCAATCGATGGTTGCGTTTTTGATAAAATAGTTTACTAGTGCTAAAAAAAACGCCGCAAAGCGGCGTTTTTGTCAAAATAATTATGTCACGTTTTATATTAGAGCACGTGAACCGAGGCCGTATTGGTGGTGCCACTTGGTACCAGTGCACCAGAAACCATCACCACAACGTCGCCTTTTTGTGCAAGACCACTGGCCAGTGCCGCTTCTTTACCAATGCGGTAGAAATCGTCGGTGGAGGCGATTTCTTTAACCATTTGTGGAATCACGCCTTTGCTCAGAATGAGCTGGTGAGCGGTGACTTCATTGGTGGTCAGCGCCAGGATCACAGCGTTAGGGAAGTATTTACGCACGGACTTGGCTGATTTACCGCCGCTGGTGGCGACGACGATCAGTGGCGCATCCAGCTTTTCTGCGGTTTCAACCGCGCCGCGGCATACCGCTTCGGTGATGCGCAGTTTGCGGTTGTCATTCAGGCTGTCGATACGGCTTGGCATCACGCGATCGGTGCGCTCACAGATGGTCGCCATGATGGTAACGGCTTCCAGCGGGTACTTACCCTTGGCGCTCTCACCTGACAGCATGACGGCGTCGGTACCATCCAGAATGGCGTTGGCAACGTCGCCAGCTTCTGCACGGGTAGGGCGCGGGTTTTTGATCATGGAATCGAGCATCTGCGTTGCGGTGATGACCACTTTGCGTGCACGGTTACATTTTTCAATCATCATCTTCTGCGCGAAGATCACTTCTTCTACCGGGATTTCCACACCCAGGTCACCGCGAGCAACCATGATGCCGTCAGAGGCTTCGAGGATCTCGTCGAAGTTGTTCAGGCCTTCCTGGTTTTCGATTTTAGAGATGATCTGGATCTGCTCGCCGCCGTGGGCTTTCAGGTGTTCACGGATTTCCAGCACGTCTGAACGTTTACGGATAAAGGACGCAGCAACGAAGTCTACGCCTTGCTCGCAGCCGAAAATCAGATCGCGCTTGTCTTTTTCTGCCAGTGCAGGCAACTGAATAGAAACGCCCGGCAGGTTAACGCCTTTGTTTTCGCCCAGGTCGCCGCTGTTCAGCACCTTACAAACCACTTCGTTTTCGGTCACGTTGGTGACTTCCATACCGATCAGACCATCGTCTACCAGCACGGTGTTGCCGATTTTCAGGTCAGCACTAAAACCTGCGTAAGTGACCGCGACACGTTCATTGTTGCCGATAACGCTCTGATCGGTAGTGAAAGTGAAAGTCTGACCTGCAACCAGTGCGGCGTCTTTGCCGCCTTCCAGTTTCATGGTGCGGATTTCCGGGCCTTTGGTATCCAACAGGATGCCTGCGTTCTGACCGGTTTTCGCCATTACGGCACGCATGTTCTTGATGCGGTTGCCGTGCTCTTCATAATCACCATGTGAGAAGTTCAGGCGCATTACGTTCATGCCGGCATTCAACAGGTTGGTCAGCATTTCTTCCGATTCGGTTTTTGGACCGATGGTACAAACAATTTTGGTCTTTTTCATGACGGATTTTTCTACAAGTTGTGATGGATAAAGAAACGAATAAAACCAGCGGTCAGGCCACTGATAAGGGATTTGAGTCGTGCCTGGTGATACAAAACAAAGTTAAGGATAGGTGACCAGAGTTGAAATGGGGCGGAAAAATTCAGCCCGCGCCGGGATGCGGGGATGCTGCGCAACGAGATGAGGTGAAAATATGTTGTTATTGCGTTTTCGCAGATCAAGGGCTGAAACCATTCAACTGAAAGACGTTGCGCATTATAAAGGCTAAGCGGCGGGAAACAAAATAAAAAACCGATGCTAAATCGCGGAACCGTCAAATCAGCAGCAAATGTGGCGCAAATGCAAACCAACAGCAGGTGTTTGTTGCGCAAATAACCCCTCTGTAAATACAAGTACCGTCGAGGGTTAGCTTGACGTGATGATTTCCCACAGCGTACCGGCAGACAAACAGAAGCAGCCACTCGCGGTATTCGCGGGGATCGTGACGGTTTCACCGGCGAGTACTATCTGGGTGTCGCTGCCTACGGTGAATTCAAACTCACCAGAGACTACCCGTGTTTGCAACGCGTGGGGGTACTTTTGCAGTTGGCCGAAGGCACCCGCGTCAAAGTTGACTTCTGTGGCGCGTGCTCCGTCGTTCATTTTCCCTTGTCGGCGGGAGAGACCATTGTCGAGCTTCTCAAAGGGCGTCTCTGCGGTAAATGTCAGCATGGGATCTGTCCTGATAAGGTATTCGCCTTGATGATAGGGTATATGGCCTGCGATGGCAGAAACAAAAGTATGGGGCCGTGCTGGCGAGTTAACAATAGCGTGAGTGTTAAGCTGATAGGGCAAGTTTGAGAAAACAACGCTTTGGTGCGTCCGAGTGGACTCGAACCACCGACCCCCACCATGTCAAGGTGGTGCTCTAACCAACTGAGCTACGGACGCACTGCACTGCTTTAGAAATTTGGTGCGTCCGAGTGGACTCGAACCACCGACCCCCACCATGTCAAGGTGGTGCTCTAACCAACTGAGCTACGGACGCACTGTACTGCTCAGGAATTTGGTGCGTCCGAGTGGACTCGAACCACCGACCCCCACCATGTCAAGGTGGTGCTCTAACCAACTGAGCTACGGACGCATCTTTTCCTGTCTGTCATGGCTGACAGCGGGGACGAATATTAACGAGCTACCCGCGTGCTGGCAAGGAGAAAAACGTAATTTTATCCGGTATTTCACGCGATTGCTGCGCTTATGTGCAGTGCGGTGGTTTTTTCCGCAAACTCTGGCGATGAAGCCGTCGGCCGGTTTAGCTACCGGCCGACGGTGGTGTTTAGCGGGTCGAGCGTTGCAAGATGAGTGTGGCGGGTTGTTTTTGCAGCCAACGCATACGCAAAGCCATCATGATGGCGGCAAAGGTTAGCCCGATGATAAATCCAATCCAGAACCCGCTTGGCCCCATTGCCGGTACGACGACATCCGTCAGTGCCAACAGATAACCGCTTGGCAAACCCAGTACCCAATAAGCGATAAAGGTGATGAAGAAGATTGAGCGGGTGTCTTTATAACCGCGCAGAACGCCGCTGCCAATAACCTGAATCGAATCGGATATCTGGTAAATCGCCGCCAGCAGCATCAGTTGCGACGCCATTGCCACAACCGCCGGGCTGTCGTTGTACAGCAGGGCAATGTGTTCGCGGAACGTGGCGGTAAACAGCGCGGTACAGCAGGCCATTAAGATGCCGACGCCGATGGCCGAATAAGCGGCAATCCTTGCGCCTTCGACCGAACCTTCGCCCAACCGGTAGCCGACGCGAATCGTTGCGCTGACGCCCAGTGACAGAGGCAGGACGAACATCAATGCGCTGAAGTTCAGTGCAATCTGGTGTCCCGCGACGGAAACAATGCCGAGCGGCGACACTAACAGAGCAACAATCGCAAACAGCGTGACTTCAAAGAACAGGGCCAACGCAACCGGCAGGCCAATGCCGAACAAGCGTTTGATCGCTGGCCAGTCTGGCCGTTTGCTGCTGCCTTCGTGCGGGACAATATCGCGCTGCGACGGTGCACGTCGCACGTACCAACGCATCGCCAGGAACATAAACCAGTAGACGCTGCCGGTCGCCACACCGCAGCCGACACCGCCCAGTTCCGGCATACCGAACTTACCGTAAATGAAGATGTAGTTAATCGGAATATTGACCAACAAACCGAGAAAGCCAATAACCATACCGGGTTTGGTTTTTGACAGCCCTTCACATTGCCCACGTAACACCTGGAAGAACAGATAGCCTGGCGCCCCCCACATGATGGCATGCAGGTATCCTACGGCTTTATCGGCCAGCTGCGGGTCAATGTTGTGCATCATGTCGATAACAAACTTGCTGTTATACAGCACTACAATGACCAACACGGAGACGGTCCCAGCCAGCCAGAACCCCTGACGGACCTGATGAGCGATACGATCGCGCCGGCCTGCACCATTAAGCTGTGCAATGACCGGTGTCAGCGCGAGCAGCAAGCCGTGACCAAAGAGAATGGCCGGCAGCCAGATGGAGGTACCGACGGCGACGGCAGCCATATCCGTGGCGCTGTAAGCACCTGCCATGATGGTATCGACGACGCCCATTGCAGTCTGTGATATTTGCGCGATGATTACCGGGATTGCGAGGGCCAATAAGCTACGCGCTTCAATGAAGTACTTCTGCACGCATACACCTTTTCTAATTATTTATGATGAAGGGAAGGGTTGTCGCGAAAGGACAACAATTAAAAATAGCGGAATTTTGTACAAAAATATTGTACCCGCTCGGCGTCGTTAAGCAAATGCTGCGATGAAATAGTTATTAAATGCGCAGGTGCAGGTTTTTTGTCTCCTCGGGTTTGGTTTTCCTCGCTAACTGGGGCAAACTGCCCCAAGCGCTTTAAACATTGTAGAAAGAAGAGGCCCACATGTTCACCGGTATCGTACAAGGCACCGCGCCGCTGGTCGCCATTGATGAAAAATCCAACTTCCGCACTCACGTTATCGACATGCCGACTGAACTCTTGCCAGGGCTAGAGCTCGGTGCATCGGTAGCACACAACGGCTGCTGCTTGACCGTCACTGCGGTAGAGGGCAACCGCGTTAGCTTTGATCTGATCAAAGAAACGCTGCGTTTGACTAATCTCGGTGATCTGGTGTTGGGGGATGTTGTCAACATCGAACGTGCAGCCAAGTTTAATGATGAAATTGGCGGTCACCTGATGTCCGGCCATATTATCTGCACGGCGGAGGTAGCCAAGATTTATACCTCCGAAAATAATCGTCAGGTGTGGCTGCGCATGCCGAATGCAGAATTGATGAAATACGTTCTGCACAAAGGCTTCATTGGCATTGATGGTATTAGTCTGACTATCGGTGAAGTCGTGAATAATCGTTTTTGCGTGCATCTGATCCCGGAAACGCTGGAACGCACCACGCTGGGTAAAAAACGCCTGGGTGATAAGGTAAATATTGAGATAGACCCGCAAACGCAGGCGGTGGTGGACACCGTTGAGCGTGTTTTAGCGAGCCGTGAAGCGGCGATGGCGGCGGCGAGCTCGCTGTCGCAGAAGATCTGACGGACGACAAACCAGAGAGGAGCAAACGCGTGAAGTTTTATGGGAAAACGTTGATGTTAACGGCGCTGTTGGCGCTGAGTGCTTGTAGCAGTTCGCCTGAACAGGGCGCGGCCAACCCGGCAGTAGACGCAGAAAATGATACCTGCGGTGCGGCACAGTACCAGAGCTATGTCGGTAAACCGATGTCAGCGCTTGAAGGCGTGCAGATTGATGCTCAGGTGCGCGCTATTCCGTATAACTCAGCGGTCACGATGGACTTTAACCTGCGCCGTCTGAACTTCCTGGGTGACAGTGATGATAAAATCATTCGCGTTTATTGCGGCTGATTCCTATTAGGTCATCAATGTATAAAAAGAACCCCGGCTAACAGGCCGGGGTTCTTTTTATTGCAGAGTGTCAGCGCGGAACGCGGATGCCACCTTCAACGCCTTTCGGGCTGAATACTACCTGCCACAGTTGAATATCCCGCGCGCGGAATGCGCCGGCGCAGGCGTTCAGGTAATAACTGAACATGCGTTCGAAGCGATCCGAATAACGTTGGGAAAGTTCTGGCCAGGCCTGTTTGAATCGCTCGTACCATGCCATCAGCGTGCGATCATAATCAGCGCCAATATTGTGCCAGTCCTCCATCACAAAATGCCCCTCGCTGGCCTGAGCGATATGTGAAACGGAAGGCAAACAGCCATTCGGGAAGATATATTTGTTGATCCACGGATCAACATTCATATCTGTCCGATTCGAACCGATAGTGTGCAGCAGGAATAAGCCGCCCGGTTTTAAATTACGTTCAACAACATTGAAGTAGGTGCGGTAATTTTTAGGGCCGACGTGCTCAAACATGCCGACAGAAACGATCCGGTCAAACTGTAGGTCCAAATCGCGATAATCTTGCAGCAGGATTTCGACATCCAGCCCGGCACAGCGCGCTTGCGCCAACTTTTGCTGCTCGGCAGAAATGGTGACACCGACCACGGACACGCCAAAGTTTTTTGCTGCATAAGCGGAAAGGCCGCCCCAACCGCAGCCAATATCCAGCAAACGCATACCCGGTTGTAGCTGCAGCTTTTCGCAAATCATCCGCAGCTTGGCCTCTTGCGCCTCTTCCAGCGTGGTTGCCTCTTTCCAGTAGGCGCAGGAATATTGCATATAAGGATCGAGCATCTGCGTAAACAGGTCGTTCCCCAGATCATAATGTTCTTTACCGACAATCCAGGCGCGTTTTTTCGATTGCAAATTGGTTAATCGCGCGGCGGCAATTCGGAGGGTATCTTTGAGATGGCGGGGGAGTTTCTTTTCCAGGCCAGCGCGGACCACATGGTGAAAGAATATATCCAGCCGTTCACACTCCCACCAACCGTCCATATAGCTTTCGCCAAGGCCAAGGGAGCCTTCCTGCAGAACGCGTTTAAAAAAACTGGGATTTTTAACCTGAATATCGAATGGGCGTGAGCCGTTTATTTCAATACCGGCCATGCTGAGCATTTCATGAGCGATACGATACCATTGGTTATCCTGAATGCTCACATCTTCTATACACGATGAACTCATAGCTTCTCCATCACCTTCTTCTGACTTATGACCCGTCAAAAAATAGCTTAGACAAATTCTGCGGGTGCATACGTTTACCTACGGTAAAAAGGTCCCGTGGCGTCTGATATCCGACTATGAACAGAGGAAAATTTTAAGAAGGTTCCTGCGCAAGAAACGCGGGAAAGGCAATCCTTAAAAAAGTGTGACGCCATACGCGTACACAACAGCAATTTGTGATAAAGAAATTATAAAAGTGTTATTTTAAAAGGTCGTTTTGAGTATAGGCTTGCCGAGGCGCTTACTCAACTGTAAATCGCACTCGGCAAAAATATTCTTTAAGTGATTATTAATAATGACAATTATGACGCAGGGTTAGCATGTTCCTGCTGTGTTACGCGTCTATCGTCCTCCACTGTTCCCCGTTGCCACACATAGCCCAATGCGGCCAACAACACGGTTGAAACCATTACCGTCACCGTTGCCAATAACGGTTGGGCAATAAATGCCGAAACCAACATACTGGCGACAAAACACAAACCCAACTGCAAGGTGTTTTGCAAGGCTGCGGCTTTACCCGTGCCCTCAGGGAACGGCGTCAACGCATTCGCCACTACGATTGGATAGGTGGCGCCGTTAACGAGTGCCATCACGCAGAACGGAATCAACAAGGTGGTCAGCGTTGGCTCAGTCAGTGTGGCAACCAGGTATAGCGACACCATACTTATGCCATAAGCTACCAGCAGCCAGGGTAATAAGGTGTTGCCATTCATGCGGTTTAGCGCGGTGCGGCAACCATAACCCCCCAATAAGAACGCCAGCGTCTGTGGCACGTAGCTCAGACCAATATCGTTTGGGCTGTACCCCATATCACCAAGAATAAACGGCGAACCGGTCAGCCAGGCGAAGAAGCCGGCTGAGCAGGCGGCAAAGATCATGACGTTACCGCTGAAAGCACGTGATTTCAGGAGCTGGAAGAACGTTAGGCCGTTTTTCTTATTGGCGGAAGACACCGCTTTGGCGTTTTCTTTCAGCAGTAATGTCGGCAGTAATAAAACAACGGTGATGCCCAGCAGCACGGCGAAAATGGCGCGCCAACCCATGTGGTTTAACAGCCATGCCCCGACCAGCGGTGCCAATGCGGGGGAAAGTGCCACCAGTGGCATGATGGTGGCGAAAACGCGGTTTGCCTTACCTTCACGATAACGGTCAATGACGAGCGCTTGCCAGGTGACCGCGGCGGAACAGACCCCAATCGCCTGGATAAAACGCAGCGACCAGAGCTGAACGGCATTCTCTACCCACAACATCCCCAGGCAGCCCAAGGCAAACAGGGCCAGACCAATCAACAGCACGGGCTTACGGCCAAGGTGATCGGAAAGCGGACCCCAGAGCAATTGTGCAAAGGCAAAGCCCGCCAGGAAGATACTCAAACTGGCGCTGATCGCCCCGGCAGAGATTTGCAGGTCTTGTTGCATCACGCCAAAAGCGGGCAAGTACATGTCAGTAGCCAGGTAACCCAGCATACTCAGGCCGGCAAGATAGAACATAAAGCCAAAGGAATTTCGCATGGTATTTCTCGTTAATATTTTATTGTCGCAGGTTTTTAGCGCCGGCAAGTGTATCCGGCTGGATCTCTGCTTGTGAAACGGTAATATTTGCAAAGTGCTGTTAAAAAAATTGAAGGCAAAGCCATGTGGTCTGAATATTCTCTTGATGTAGTGGATGCGGTCGCCCGAACCGGCAGTTTCAGCGCAGCGGCGCAGGAGTTGCATCGGGTACCTTCGGCGGTCAGTTATACCGTGCGGCAACTTGAGCAATGGCTGGCGGTACCGCTGTTTGAGCGCCGTCATCGCGACGTGGAACTGACGCCTGCCGGCGTGCTATTTATTCAGGAGGCGCGCGGTGTCATCAAAAAAATGCTCGACACGCGTCGGCAGTGTCAGCAGGTGGCCAACGGCTGGCGTGGCCAGTTGAAAATTGCCGTAGATATTATCGTCAAGCCTCAACGTTGCCGTCAGTTGGTGTTGGACTTTTATCGGCATTTCCCTGACGTTGAATTATTGGTTCAGCCAGAAGTGTTCAACGGCGTCTGGGATGCGTTGGTGGATGGGCGTGCTGATATGGCGATAGGTGCGACACGGGCCGTGCCGGTCGGCGGTGGGTTTGCCTTTCGCGATATGGGCGATATGCGTTGGTTGTGTGTGGCCAGCCCGCAACATCCACTGGCGGCTCAGGATGGCGTGTTAAACGATGATCAGCTACGGCCTTTCCCATCGCTCTGCCTGGAGGATACCTCACGCAATCTCCCCAAGCGTGTCACCTGGACGTTGGATAACCAGCGGCGGTTGGTGGTGCCGGACTGGTCGTCGGCGGTGGATTGCCTGTGCGCCGGATTGTGTGTCGGGATGATGCCTGCGCATCAGGTCTTGCCGTTAGTACAACGTGGCGAGCTGGTGGCGTTACAGTTGCAGGAGCCGTTCCCAGCCAGCCCTTGTTGCCTGACGTGGCAGCAAAATACGCCTTCCCCGGCGATGGCCTGGCTGTTGGACTATTTAGGGGACAGTGAAACGTTGAATCAGGAATGGTTAAGCGAAGTGACGCCGGAAACCGCAGTGGCTTCCGGCGCGAATGACTAGCGGCGGTAATCGATGAACGGGCCGTCAGCAACCGAACGGCGCTCAACCAACTTGGGATGCACCTCAATCACCTGTGATTCTTCACGCTTGCTGATGATGCGATCCAACAACATGGTGAATGCCATCTCACCCAAACGCTCTTTGGGCTGATGAATAGTGGTCAGCGCCGGGGTGAAATAGCGCGCATTGCGCACGTTATCGTAGCCAATGACCGAGATGTCTTGAGGCACGCGTAGCCCAAGCTCATCGGCGGCGCAGATAGCCCCCATTGCCATGATATCGCCACCACAGAATACCGCTGTCGGACGCTGTTTCTGCGACAGTATCTGGTGCATGGCCTTGTAGCCGGATTCTGGCTCAAAGTCACCCTGGACGATCCACTCGTCGCGCACGTCGATATGGGCTTCCTCCATCGCTTTTAAGAAGCCCTGATGGCGCCCGCCCCCAGTGTTACGTGACAGTTGGCCGGGAATGGCGCCGATATCGCGGTGTCCGCGTTCGATCAGATAGCGCCCAGCCAGATAGCCACCTTCGAACGCGTTATCAATGATGGTATCAGTAAAATCACCGCGTGCGGCGCCCCAGTCCATGACAACCATTGGGATGTTGCGGTAATCTTCCAGCATCCCAAGCAATTGGTCCGGATATTCTGAACACATCACCAACAAGCCATCGACGCGCTTTTGCGCCAGCATTGCCAGATAGGCACGCTGTTTGTCCAAATTGTTGTGCGAGTTACACAGTATCAGCGTATAGCCTTTGCTGTAGCAGCTGTTTTCTACCGCTTCGATCACTTCAGCAAAGTAGGGCGCTTCACTGGAGGTTGCCAGCAGGCCAATCGATTTGGTGTGATTGACCTTCAGACTGCGCGCCACTGCGCTGGGTGAATAATGCAGCTCTTTAATTGCGGCACTCACGGCCGCTTTAGTCTCTTCGGCGACGAAACGAGTCTTATTGATGACGTGCGAAACGGTGGTGGTGGAAACGCCAGCGCGTTTGGCCACATCTTTAATCGTTGCCATGTAAAGAATGACTCCTGAACTCACATGTTGCAGTATGTAAGTGTGATGTTAATCGTTTGCCTGCGTAGATCCTTCTCCAAAGAAGCGAAAACTGAGTTTTTAGTGTGTTGAAGTCGTCAGCGCTTGGTCAGGAGGGGCATTTTTGCCGGTACACAGTTGTGAACTGCGAATTTTGTCCCATATTGAGCAAAAGGGGAAGAGGTAATCGGTATTATAAACCGGGAAATGATAACAAGATTTTATTGGCCAACTGTGTGAAAATGGTTTGACGCATTAATTGTGTGCCTTTTATCCTTGGGAAAACCAATCTGAAAAGGAGTTGTAATGGATACCGATCTGAAAATGTCACTGTTCACCACTGTCTGTGCGCTGGCCGTGATTATTGCTTTTAGCTTCACTGCAGCATTGAACTGATCCCCGAAGTAAAAACAGGCGCCGCTTCGTGCGCCTGTTTGCCTTATCCCACGCTATGCCAGATTTTTCTCCACAAATGCCCAGTTAACCAGCGCCCAGAAGTTCTCCAGGTAAGTCGGGCGGGCGTTGCGGTAATCGATGTAGTAGGCGTGCTCCCACACGTCGACGGTCAGCAAGGGTTTATCTTCGCCGGTCAGCGGCGTGCCCGCGTTCGACGTGCTGACAATGGCCAGCGAGCCGTCAGTCCTCTTCACCAGCCAGGTCCACCCGGCGCCAAAGTTTTTGATTGCGGCATCGCTGAATTGTTCTTTAAAGGCAGCGAAAGAACCAAACGCCTGATTGATAGCAGCAGCCAATGCGCCCTGAGGCTCACCGCCGCCCTGTGGCGATAAGCAGTGCCAATAGAAGGTGTGGTTCCATACCTGAGCGGCGTTGTTGAAAATGCCGCCGCTGGACGCCTTGATAATCGCCTCCAGAGACAACCCGTCGAACTCGCTGCCTTTCAGCAAATTGTTCAGGTTGACCACATAGGCGTTGTGATGCTTACCATAGTGGTATTCGAGCGTTTCTGCGGAGATGTGGGGTTCGAGTGCGTTCTTCGCATAGGGTAATGCAGGTAGTTCAAACGACATTGCTTCCTCCTTATACAGGATCCATCCGACAACCCATAAATGGACTACAGATTGACCTGTTTTTATTGTGGGTATTTAGCTTATCAATTTTCACGATAAAAATCAGGGATGAGTCGGAGAAAAGCACAGGTGGGGAACTAACAGTTAAAGAAGCAAACAGAGGAAAGCGGCTGGGAAGGCCAGCCGCAGAGCGCATTATCGAATGGTTTTCGGCGTCACCACACGGCGTGCGCCAATGTAGTGGTTTTGCCAGTAGTCGTTGTCGAGCTGGCTGATGCGAATTTCTTCACCCGTACGCGGGGACTGAATGAATTTGCCATTGCCCAGATAGACACCGACATGGTCAGCTACGCCGCGGTTATTAATGCGGAAGAACACCAGGTCACCACTTTCCAGTTCGTTTTTCTTGATCGGTGCAGCGTCGCGCAGGTGATACATTTCGTTAGCGGTACGCGGCATTTTGATTTTTACCACGTCTTTATAGGCGTAATAAATCAGACCGCTGCAGTCAAAACCGGTTCTTGGTGACGTGCCGCCCCAGCGATAAGGTTTGCCCATTTGATCCATCAGCTTGGCCATCGCGGTTTGCTTGGCGTGCTGATAGCGTTTCTTGTGGGCTGGGGTGAGCTTCAGCGGTTTTTCATCACGTGCCAACTTAGCGGTTGCCATACCGGCTTCACGATGACGACCATAACCTTTTTTGTAACCCTTTTTCGGTGGGGTCACTTTGATTTTGGCGGTTTGTTGAGTTTTGTGTTTCGATTTGGCGCTGACAACCTTTTTAGCGGCTTTTTCTGTCTTGGCTTTGGTAACCTTGGCTGTTTTTTGCGGGGTGGTGACTTTTACTTTTTTGCTGCTGGCCTTAACCGCTTTCTTTTTCTTACGGTCATCTGGCCGGGCTTCGTTTACGTGGCTCTTGCGCTGTTCAGCGGCAATACGCGCCTGTGGCGCTGCGTGCGCCAAATTGAAGAATAGCTGTGTAAACAACAGCACAAAAAGCGTAAGAATTAAACGCATGTCGACGTTACCAACCTTGGCCCCGGAACAGATATCGAAAGAATGACAGTATTCCCGAATTTCGCCATATAAAACAGCGAAGAACTCATAAATGATAATCCATATTGTGAGAAAACGTTAATGACATTTTTTTTGCTGAAAAATCAAACTGTTGATGTATAAAAAATCAACAACAAACGCGTGGGGAATTATTAAACGACGTGTTCTGGTGAAAAAATATAATAGTGAAATGGCCAAGTTAAAAATGTTATTCTGTGCGTATGTTTTGGTCGGAAAGCGCTGGCCGATGACATGCGACTGACAATGGGGAATGCCCTTGCAAAAGATGGCGTTTTCTTGTGACGGTTTCAGCCGCTACAATAGCCTGTGTGATGCATGTTGTAGCCATGAGATTTGGCTTGAGGAAGCAATATAATGACGACGACGATTGAAAAAATTCAGCACCAGATCGCTGAGAACCCAATTCTGCTGTACATGAAAGGTTCACCGAAATTGCCAAACTGTGGTTTCTCCGCACAAGCCGTGCAGGCATTGTCTGCCTGTGGCGAGCGCTTTGCCTACGTTGACATTTTGCAGAACCCGGACATCCGTTCCGAGTTACCGAAGTACGCCAACTGGCCGACGTTCCCACAGCTGTGGGTCGACGGTGAACTGGTCGGCGGCTGTGATATCATCATGGAAATGTATCAGCGCGGCGAACTGCAACAGCTGATCAAAGAAACGGCAGAGAAGTACAAACAGCAGGAAGACCAGCAGCCATAACCGGCTCGGTTTAATTGTTGGACGAGAGTCGGGCGGTGCCAGTTGATACTGAGCCGCCCGATTTTTTTTCGCTAAACGCATCGTTTTTCTGTTGCTGCGTATAGCGTCTTTGCAACGATAGAGCTCGTTGAACGATGAGCCCTGATACGTAATTCAGAGCGCTTCGTCGGTATTGTCGGTAGCCAACGGCCAGCCACCAAGGCGCTTCCAGCGGTTAACCAGTTCACAGAACAACTGAGCGGTTTGCTCTGTGTCATACAATGCTGAGTGTGCTTGCGCGCTATCGAATGGAATGTTGGCGGCAATACAGGCTTTAGCCAGTACCGTTTGCCCCAGCACCAGCCCACTCAATGCCGCAGTGTCGAAGGTGGCGAACGGATGGAAAGGGTTGCGTTTCAGGCTGGCGCGCTCCGCTGCAGCCATCAGAAAGCTGTGATCAAAATTGGCGTTATGCGCCACAATAATCGCTCTGTTACACCCCCGGTCCTTGATACCTTTGCGCACGGCTTTGAAAATCGCGTGCAGCGCATCGTGTTCGCTGACTGCGCCACGCAGCGGGTTGCTGGGGTCGATGCCGTTAAAGGCCAGCGCTTCTGGCTGCAGATTAGCGCCTTCAAAAGGTTCTACGTGGAAGTGCAGGGTTTCGTCCTGCTGCAACCAGCCGTTTTCATCCATTTTTAACGTCACGGCGGCAATTTCCAGCAGTGCGTCAGTTTTGGCATTAAATCCGGCGGTTTCTATATCTATAACTACGGGGTAAAACCCACGAAAACGGCCACTCAGGGCGTTAAGATCACTTTTTTCGGCCATCAGTTTCTTATCTTCATCGAATGCAGCGCGCATTATGGCAAATTTTGCGCCCGGTTGCAGGCGGTTATCACGCGGATAAAAACAAGGGCGCAAAAAGCGCCCTTGATGATCGATCTCAGTGGCCGAGACCATGGCCGGCGTGTTTATTTTCGATCAGCTCAATCTTGTAACCGTCGGGGTCTTCAACAAAGGCGATGACCGTGGTGCCACCTTTGACAGGACCGGCTTCGCGGGTGACGTTGCCGCCTGCATTACGGATGCTGTCACACGTCGCGGCGACATCGTCAACACCCAGAGCCAGATGACCGAACGCGGTGCCCATTTCGTAGCTATCGGTGCCCCAGTTATAGGTCAGCTCAATCACCGCACCTTCGTTTTCATCGGTATAGCCTACAAACGCCAACGAGTATTTGTATTCAGGGTTCTCGCTGGTACGCAGCAAGCGCATGCCTAATACCTTGGTATAGAAGTCGATGGAACGTTGTAAGTCACCGACGCGGATCATGGTATGGAGTAAGCGCATAATTCCTCTGATTGGATGTGCCGTTGCCAGCGGCGGATGGATTGAAGCGAAAACCAGTATAGCGTTGCCGCATAAAGGATTTCAATGTAAGCCACGGAGGGGGGCGCAATGTACTTGCAGTGACATTGTCACTGACTCTTGCTGTCATGCAACAAGCGCACACATTGTCGGCGATAGGAGCCTGAAAATCGCTACTATAGAAGTATTGCGGAGCACCGTACGGCCTGATAACGAATAAATGTCTGGGTTGGATGGGGTAGTTTATCAATTAGGATCTTGTTTATATGGTTGTTTATTTTTCCAGTGCAGATTTACTCCCCTTGCTGGAGGAGCCGACAAATGGATGAAATGCTGATACTGGTAGATGCCGAGGATAACGCCATTGGTTCACAAACAAAAATGCTGGTGCATCAGCAGGGGTTACTGCATCGGGCATTTTCAATATTTATATTTGATAGCCAGGGGCGTTTGCTGTTGCAGCAGCGGGCTTTCAGTAAATATCACTCGGCCGGTTTATGGACCAACACTTGCTGCGGCCACCCGCGATGGGGAGAGTTAACGTTAGCCGCAGCGCAGCGTCGGTTGCAGGAAGAAATGGGTTTCAGCAGTGAGCTGCAGCAGGTATCCAGCTTTACCTATCGCGCAGAGGTGCCGGGCGATTTAATTGAGCACGAATTCGATCATATCTGCGTGGGGCTGTTTAACGGCGAACCGCAGGGCGATCCTGCAGAGGCAAAGAGTTGGCTGTGGATTGACCCTCAGCAATTAACCGATGAGATGCAGCGTAATCCAGATAACTTTACCGTTTGGTTTAGAACCATAATGGATAATATTGACGCCAATGAAATAGCACGTTGGGCGGCGCTGGTGGCCCGTTGAATTCATTCCTGAACATGCGGAGATAACGGTCTCTTTCTGCTGCCTTTTGGGAACAATGCTAAAAGCCCACCAATGCTTTCTCTGGCGGGCTTTTTTACTTAAATAAACATTCTTACGGCACAGTAGATCAATAACGCCGACAAAATAACATTGATCGTGCGGCCATGATATTGGAATAGAGACTGGAATATATGCCCAGCAAGCCCCCAAACCAAATTACCCATTGAACCAATAAAAGCCAATAAAATGCTAACGCATATGACTATAAACATATCGTGAGTATAGGGTAAAACGAATGTAGAAATTGCCGTGATGCCGTACAAAATTATTTTAACATTAACAAACTGAAGCCAAAAACTGACCCAGAAACTCAATGGCCTTGCCGCATCATCGTCCGCTGAGGGATTACTGGTGGCTATCCGCCAGGCCAGCCAAAGAATATAGGCTGCACCCGCCCAAGAAAGCCAGTGAGTAACAGAGGGGAGGAGGCTAATTAATGTGAATGTGAAAACTGCACAAAGCAGCATAAGGATCAGGAAGCCTGCACTCATCCCGGACAATACCCGCAGGCTCCGGCGAAAACCATGCTGATTAACTGAATTTAAAGCAAGAATATTGTTCGGTCCTGGGGTTAACGCTGTAATAAGTGTATATGTAAGAAATCCACTGATGATGGCTGATGTCACTTGTCTTCTCCTCGTTTTTCCAACATATTAACGCATCCGAAAAGGTCAAAATAACGAATATTTTCAAACTCTGACTTTCATGGTTTCGATTGAATTTGGAGGGCACCATGGACTTACGACGCTTTGTTACGTTGAAAACGGTGGTTGAAGAAGGGTCTTTTTCAAAAGCATCACAAAAGCTGTGTTGCACACAGTCAACGATAACTTTTCATATTCAACAACTTGAACAAGAACTGTCGCTGAAGATTTTTGAGAAGATTGGCCGGCGGATGGTTTTGACATCTGCGGGGAAAAAACTCATGCCCCAAGTTCATGAACTGACACGGGTGCTTGAAGGGATACGCCAAACGACACAGCATGACGCTGAATTGGCGGGTGACTTGAGGATAGGGATCGGCGAAACCCTGCTGGCGTATAAAATGCCGGAAGTACTACAACTCTTTAGGGCTAAGGCACCCAAAGTTCGCATATCCTTACAATCGCTCAATTGTTATGTGATCAGAGATGCTCTCTTGGCAGACCAAGTGGACTTAGGTATTTTTTATCGTGTAGGCAATGATGATGCACTTGAAATGACCAGTTTTGGCAGCCAAGATTTGGTATTAGTCGCATCACCGTCGTTTCAACAGATTGATTTTATGAAGCCAAATCGTCATATACCTGTAAGTTTCATTATTAATGAGCCTCAGTGTATCTTTCGGCAAATATTCGAAAGCACGTTAAGGGCGCGGCAGATCACTATTGAGAGCACAATTGAGCTGTGGAGTATTGAAAGCATAAAGAAATGTGTCATGAGTAATCTGGGTATTTCTTTTCTGCCTCGTTTTACCGTTGAACGTGAGCTTAATACGGGGGGGCTTCAAGAAATTATATTTTCAGACGTGCCTTTGTCAATAACGGCTCTGTGTGCTCACCATAATGACAAAACCGTCAGCCCAGCAATGCGCGCATTCATCGATTGTATGAAGGAATGTTTGCCATTGAACGTCGAAAACGCATTGGTAGAACGTTAAGCTGCAGTTTATGTCTTATACGAAGGGCTCGCGTTTTTTTACCGCTATTTTCCATCATCAATATAAAACGGGGCCACATGACAAATGTGGCCCCGTTATTTTACGCGTCTTACTTTTCAGATAAGAAAGGGTAGTCGGTATAACCCTCGGCACCGCCGCCGTAGAAGGTAGCAGGTTGTGGTTCGTTGAGTGCCGCATTTTGTTTGAGGCGCTCAACCAAATCCGGGTTGGCAATATAGCTGCGTCCAAAGGCGACTGCATCGATAAAGCCTTTATTGATCAGTTCTTCTGCTTTTTCGGCGGTATAGGCACCGGCACCGACAATCACCCCTTTAAAGTGGGCGCGTACCGAATCGCGGAACGCATCAGAATAAGGTTTACCACCCGCCCAGTCCGGTTCGGAAATGTGCAGGAATGCAATGTTACGCTTGTTCAATTCTTCAACCAGATACAGCGCTGCGTCTTCCTGATCTTCGCCGTTATCCAGGCCGTTGAATGGACCCAGTGGTGAAATACGGATACCTATATGTTCTGAGCCCCATTCAGCAATGCTCGCATCCACCACTTCCAGCGTCAGGCGAGTGCGGTTTTCAATGCTGCCACCGTATTGATCGGTACGCTGGTTGGAGGCCGGCGCCATAAACTGGTGCAGCAAGTAACCGTGTGCGGCATGCAGTTCGATAAAGTCGAAACCGGCTTCACGTGCGTTGGCGGTGGCCTGACGGAAATCGTTAATGATGCCAGGGATTTCTTCTGTTTCCAGCGCGCGTGGCGTCGAGGTTGGGACGCGCACCCAGGCGCCTGTTTCGTCACGTACGGTGGTGCGGGTATCAGCATTGATCGCAGAAGGGGCAACAGGAGCTTGCTGACCCGGTTGCAGGCTGTTATGCGAAATACGGCCCACGTGCCACAGTTGTACGGCAATATGGCCATTTTTGTCGTGTACGGCCTGGGTGATCTTTTTCCACGCGGCGATTTGTTCTGGGGTATGCAGCCCTGGTGCGCCGGCATAGCCTTTCGCCTGGAAAGAGATCTGGGTCGCTTCGGTAACGATCAGACCTGCGCTGGCGCGTTGAGCGTAATATTCGCCCATGAGAGGCGTAGGAATATCGCCGGGTTCAATGCTGCGCAGACGCGTCAGAGGGGCCATAAACACGCGGTTTGGCAGGGTTACAGCGCCAACCTTCAATGGGGAGAACAACTTTTCAATCTTCATAGTGCATCCTATATTAATAGACCGGTCGACTAGTAACGAGCAAAGAATTGCCCAACAGGGGAATCCTTGATGAATCTATCGTTGTGTGTTTAGGGTTGCGCTGGGCGCAACAATAACTCAATACTTTCCAGCGCGCTGGTCAGCGGTGCAAGCGAGCGGCGGATTTTGGCGCGCAGTGAGGCACCAAGCCACAGTGAATACAAGGTTTCTGCCGTTGCCGCCGGGCTCATGGCTATTGACAGTGAGCCTTCACGAATACCGCGTTCAATTGCGTCTTGCAGATGGCCAATGACCCGGGCTGTGCCCGTTTCCAGCGCATGGCGCATGGGCTCCGACAAATCGCTCACCTCTGCGGACAGCTTCACCGCGAGGCAGGCGTTATGACATTCGCTGCGACAATGGTAGCTGATCGCCTGGGCGTAATAACTCAGCAACTGGTGGCGCGCATCCGTTTTATCATCAGCGAACAGCTGCTGCATCGCGGCATCATAGTGCCCGAAATAACGCTGTAGCATCGCTTCGCCAAAGGCTTCCTTCGAGCGGAAGTAATGATAAAACGACCCTTTCGGCACACCCGCCGTCTTCAGTAATTCGCTCAACCCCATGCCGGTAAAACCAAGGCGCAGGCTGAGCGTCTCGCCAGTGGCGAGCAAATGTTCACGGGTATCTGTAGGGCAATGCGCATGTTTAGTCATAATGGTTGCTAGCATAATAGACCGATTGGTCTAGGTCAATAAGAAAAAAACCGGCGTAAAAACGCCGGTGTCGATGAAGGGTATTTTGCCCGAGCGGGGCGCAGAAGTTAAGCCTTTATACCTCAGTACGGCAGCGTTGCAGGATATCCAACTGCGGTTGATATTCGCGCGTTTGCACGTTCAGCATGCCAATCATGGTGTGGAACAGGTTATCTTGTGAGACATCCTCTTTCTCAGCCAGAGTGCTCAGGCACTGACGGTCAACCTTGAAGTTACGCTCATAGTCAGCAGACATCCACATCAGGAAGGGGACATGGGTCTGCTGGCTTGGAGCGAAGACATAAGGCGTACCGTGCAGATACATGCCATTTTCACCCAGCGACTCACCGTGGTCAGAGAGATACACCAGCGCCGTGTTGAATTTGTCGCTGTGCTGTTGCAAAAGCTTGATGGTGTCGTCCAACATGGCGTCGGTATACAACAGGGAATTGTCATAGGTGTTTACCAACTGCTCATGTGTACAATCCTGAATCTGATTACTGCTGCAGATGGGCGAGAATTTCTGGAACTCGGGTGTGCTGCGGCGGTAGTAAGCGGGGCCGTGACTGCCCATTTGATGCAATACAATCACGCCGTCGTCTTTCAGGCCGTTGATATAGTCGTTCAGTTTGTACAACAACACATTATCCATGCAGACGTCACCGTCACAATCCTGCGGCAGTTTCATCTTGGTCATATCGACATGTGGCACGCGATCGCAGGCCCCTTTGCACCCCCCATCGTTTTCACGCCACAGGAGATTAACACCAGCATGCGCCAGTACATCAAGCATGCCTTCCTGATGCGTCGCCAGCGTTGCGTCGTAATCTCTGCGTGGCATGTTGGAGAACATGCAGGGCACGGAAATTGCGGTTTCAGTCCCACAAGAGCTGGCGTTTTTGAAGTACACCACGTTGTCCTGCTTAAGGCGTGGGTTGGTTTCACGTTCATAACCGCCGAGTGAGAAGTTTTCAGCTCGCGCAGTTTCCCCCACGACCAGAATCACCAGCGTTTTCTTTTGCTGTCCAGCGATCAACGGCCCTTTACGCGCATCTTCACCGATTTTCACCAGCGGGAGATTACGTGTGAAATAACGTTGCTGAGTAAATTTGATGGTGCCGGAAACGAAGTTCGACGGCGTCAGCATTTTCACCACGCTTTTGTTATTACGGATTAACGAAGCGTAATCCTTATAAAACAGTGCGGCGATAATCAGGATCACCACCACGGAAAGCATCACATTGGCAGCGCGTAGCCCAACCATGTACCACCATGGGCGCGTTTGACGGATATGGGTAAAACAAACCAGGATCGCAGGAAGAATGCCCAGCAACGCCAGCCATAACCCCATGCGCGGCGTTAATAGCGCTGTGGCTTCTTGCGGATTGGTCTCGAAGGCGTTCTGCATCATATTGCCGTCGATCACCACGCCATAACTGTACATAAAGTAGTTTGCGACGGCACTGCCGAGCAGGAAAAAGATGATCAGCGGTTTACGCAGGAACGGTACCGTCAACACGCTGAAGATAATATTCAGCGCGCAGAAAATCACGACCGGCATGGTAGCGGCAAAAATCACGCTGTGGACGTTATCGAAAGTGATATACGACCAGGCTTTATGAAGGAATAACGCGTTTTGGAACAGAGTGAAGAACAAGGCGCAGGTGAGGATAAAACCCAAGCTGTTGCACTGTAAGCGTTGACGTAACCACATTGCCAAATCTAAATCCTGATATTGAGTAATGCGCTGAAATTTACAGGATGAAACTTAAGAAAACCTTAGAGATTCAGAATGGTGGCGGGGTTGTTTACTTTTGGTTTAGGTTGGAAAATGCCAGACCCTGAGGCCTGGCGATACGCTTAATAAGCGGCGGTAAACTGGGCTTTGATAAACTGTGGTTTTTCGATCTCATCGACAATGGCTACCGACAGATCTTCAACCGAGATACCGGCGGGTGCCTGGCCGTTCATCAACAATTTGGTGGTGCCAAGGCGGAACTGACCGGTGCGTTTGCCGGGTTCCAGCAGTGCCGCGGGGGACAAATAGGTCCAGTCGAGTGAGGATTCATTACGCAGTTTGTTACGTAAGTCTCGCACGGCCAGCGCCCCGGGGCGGATATTCTCCGGAAACTCTGGGGTATCCACCAGCTCAAGGCCAGGTGCAATTTCCAGGCTGCCGGCTCCACCAACGACCAGCAGACGTTTGACACCGGATTTTTTCACGGCGTCCAGGATCTGCTGCGCACCTTTGGTGGTTTTGTCGTACAGGTTGTCTTCAGCCCAACCTGGGTTATAGGCGCTGATCACGGCATCTTGACCGGCTAACTGTTTTGCCAGCCATTCCGTGTCGGCCACGTCGCCCAAGGCAACGGTCAGGTTGGCATTGTTCGGTAAGTCTTTTTGCTGGCGGGCAATGGCGGTAACGTGCAATCCACGGGCAAGTGCTTCATCTACCACGCGACGGCCTACAAAACCTGTTGCTCCAATAATGGCGACTTTCATCAGTTTGCTCCTGTCAGGAATAGGTTCAGTGCGAAGTGTCAGGCCAAGTTGACCTGAGCGGTTGTATCTACTGTAGTACTTAACAATAGTCCTGATTAGTGCCATATTCATGCTTTCTTGATTAAGTAAAACTTCATAATCATGGATAAATTGAATCGAATGGCGGTATTTGCCACCGTGGTGGCGGAGGGGTCGCTGGCTGGCGCAGCACGGCGACTGGGCATGACGCCGTCGGCGGTCAGCCAACATATGCGTTCACTGGAAAAAGTGCTTGGCGTACCCTTGTTGCACCGTTCGACGCGGCGCTTGGCGCTCACCGAGGCGGGAGCAGCCTTTTATCCTGGCTGTGAGGCCATGCTGTTTCAGGCGCAGCAGGCCGAACAACGGTTGGCAGAGCTGCGCGATACGCTGGTGGGGGAACTGCGCATTGCCACAACCATCGGTATCGGCGGGCGTCCGCTGGCAGAAGCAATGGCTCCGCTGTTACAGGCGCACCCCAAACTGACGTTGCGGGTGCTGGCGGATGATCGCATCATCGATATGATCGAACAACGGATCGATATTGCACTGCGGGTCAATCGTCAACTGGCGGATGCCAACATGATCGCGCATCCGCTGGCCGAATGGCCTATGGTGCTGTGTGCTGCACCGCGTTATCTCAGTCAGCACGGGGTACCGGAAGCACCGCAGGATTTGGTGAAGCACCGTTGGATCTCCGGTGCTTTCAGCGGCGCGCACGTGGATTTACACCACCAAGGGGGCCAGCAGCTTAAATTGCGCCTGGCGGAAGGGCAGATTGTCAGTGACAGTATGAACGTGATGCGCGCCTTTACTCGCAGCGGCCTGGGGATTTCTATTCAACCGCTGTATGAAATTGAGGATGAGCTGCAACGCGGTGAACTGATACAGTTGATGCCAGAGTGGCGACCCGCACCGTTACGGTTGCATGCGATGACGCTAGAGCGGGCGATGCCGGAGAAAACTCGTCAGGCGCTGCGTTATCTGCGTGATTATTTTCACCGTCATGCCGAAAAGTCACTTGCCAGCAGCGGCGATGGCGTCTTCAATTAGCTAAAGAACGCAGGAGGACGTGTGCCGCAGCAGCTTGAGTTTTTTGACATCCCCAGCCCGTGTCGCGGCATTTGTCAGGCCGACGACCGCGGTTTTTGTCGTGGTTGCTTGCGTAGCCGCGAGGAACGCTTTGGCTGGATGCAAATGAGCGATGCGCAAAAGCGTGACGTGTTGCGCCTGTGTCGCCAGCGCTTCCTGCGCCTGCAACGTGCCAATAAACAGCCTGATGATCCGCAACCCGAGCAACCCTCATTGTTCTGACGCATTCCTGATCTGCCGCACGTAAGTGTGGCTTTCCGCTTCCCACTGCGTTATCTGCTTGTGTATGCTGGCTTTAAACACTGTCATGAGGTTTCAATAATGGTAAACCGTATTCAACTCGCACCGCAGGGGCCTGAGTTTTCTCGCATGATTTGCGGATATTGGCGTTTGATGGAGTGGGGCATGTCACCGCAGCAGTTGCTGGCATTCATTGAGCAACATATCGAACTGGGAGTGACGACTGCCGATCACGCTGACATCTATGGTGGTTATGCCTGTGAACAAGCCTTTGGCGACGCGATGCGCCTTAAGCCTTCGTTGCGTCAGTCTATGGAGCTGGTGTCCAAATGCGGTATTGCAACCACGGCTAAACCGGGCAATCCCATTGGACACTACATTACTGAGCGTGAGCATATCGTTGGCAGCGCGGAGACATCGTTGGCGAATCTGCACACCGATTATCTTGACCTGTTATTGATCCACCGCCCAGACCCGCTGATGGATGCTGATGAAGTGGCTGAGGCCTTTGTGGCGTTGCACAAAAGCGGCAAAGTCCGCCACTTCGGTGTTTCCAACTTCACGCCAGCGCAATTTACACTGCTGCAATCACGCTTGCCATTCTCGCTGGTGACCAATCAACTTGAAATTTCGCCGATCCACCAGCCGAGTATTCTGGATGGTACGTTGGATCAGTGCCAGCAGTTGCGCATCAAACCTATGGCGTGGTCTTGCCTGGGTGGGGGGCGTCTCTTCAACGATGCCGAGTTCCAGCCACTGCGTGACGAGTTACAGGCCGTTGCGCAGGAAATTGGTGCGGAGACGATTGAACAAGTGGTTTACGCGTGGGTCATGCGCTTGCCGTCTGCGCCGTTACCGATCATCGGCTCCGGCAAGATTGAACGTGTGCGTTCGGCGTTGAAGGCGCAAGCGTTGACGCTGAATCGCCAACAGTGGTTCCGTATTCGTAAAGCGGCACTGGGTTACGACGTACCCTGATCATTGACAATAAACGGGGCAGCCTTGGCTGCCCCTTCTTTTACGCCAAAACGACCTGTCCGTCCGACAAGCTGTTCAACCCTAGCCCGACCAGCGTGACCGTATTGCCGCCAAAGTTAAACACCAGATTGTCGTTCACTTCGGACACAAAATCGCGGTAATCGCCGCCCGAACTGCTGCCCGGTGTCCCCATAAAGACCAGTTTGTCTTGTGCCTGATAGCCATAAATCTGATCTTGGCCAAAGTTACCGCTGAACAAGAAAGTGTTGCTGCCACCCTGACTGTGCATGATGTCGTTGCCGGCGCCTCCGACAAACACATCGTTGCCTTTGCCGCCGAAGAGTTGGTCATCACCGTCAAGGCCGAATAACCAAGAGCCGGCGTTTTTGGCTGTCAGGATGTCATTGGTAGCGCCCCCTTTTTCCGAGCTGGCATAGGCAGTCAGTCCTTTCTCCGAGAGTAACCCACTGTCGGTTACCTGATGCGCAACGTCTTTGGTGAAAATCAGCAGTGACGACTCTGTACTTTTCAGCGTATTAATCGAGGTTGCCTGGGTAATATCGCCGTTAGCGTTGCGCAAGTAGAGGGTATTACCGTCGTAGGCAACTTCAGTCTTTTTCAAGGCGTGTTGCAGATCCAGTGTGTTGTTGCCTTCACCACCGGAAATGATGTTAAAGCCGCCACTGTCGCGGAAAGTGTCATTACCGGCGCGGCCCTCAAGATAATCATTGCCTGCACCGCCTTTGATTAAATCATTACCGTCGCTACCCACGATAAACGTCGGACCGCTGTGTTTCTCTGCGTTGCGGTTGAGATCCTCCACCCAGGTATTACCACGGGTGACATCGGAGAGGTTTGAGACGATCACCGTCGAATCTTTATTGGTCAGCGAGTAAAACTCGGAGTTTAGCACCCGCATTAACCCATCTTGATAAAAGAACGGCAGATGAGATAGCCAGGTTGGAATATTCAGAATGGAGAAGGGCAGGATGTTCCAGGCTGCGGAGGCATAGTGATCGTTAAAGTTAACGATATTATTGGTGGCAGACTCTTGTGGCGCATCGTGTACCCCTAACGAGGAAGGCGTGAGCGTCGTGCCATCAAGCGCGCGGAATACCGGGTCATTTTCGTAACCGATGTTGATCACTTTGCCGCCCGTCTCGTATTGCGTCGGCGAGGCAAATGCCACATAGCTGGATTGCGCATAGAAACCGCCCCAGTTATTGTCGCTGAGTGCCGCCATGCTGTTCACCGCCAATCCGCCAAGACTATGGCCGCTGATGGTCACATCATCCCCGCTTAGGCCCTGCGCCTGGGCAAATTTGGCCACATCGGCCAACAGGTTGCCAAAGGCCTTCAGACTGTAGTTGTCCGCATAACCCTTTGGCCCGAACCCGGCCAGCACATCGTTGATCAAGTCACCGATGGTATCGGTGACTAATGACTCTCGCGGGCCACTGGTGCCACGAAAAGCAATGCCAATGCCGGTCAGATGACCCGCGTCGTCATATTTTCCCAGCACCTCGGCTTGGGCCGTGGTATAGCCCAGCGTCTCACCATAATAGGTACCTCGGGCATCAGTCTTCCCCTGATAACCTAATTGATCGGCGCTTATCAAGGACCAACCGGCGCTATTTACCGCTGCCAGTGCTGCCTTTTCTGAATCCGGATTCCACGGAATACCAGGCAACCCGCCTTGTGACTGTGTGCTGCCAATCAACGCAGTCACCAGCGTCAACGGCAAGCCCAACCCAAAACCGGTCGTATGGTAGCCTTCGTCAAAACCATTATCGATATTGTGATAGGCATAGGTAGAAATCGCCATGGCATCGGTAAATAACACTTTGGACTTTGCCTCATCGAGGCCTTGATAATTAAAGATTCCCATATCAGTTCCTTATGAATTTGCTGCATTGCCGGGGGTGATCTTTGAATAGCCTTTGCAGCGGTTGCAGGTAAGCAGAGTGTATCTACCGATATCTGGTCAGAGGACCGACATCGGTAGAATTATTATTAGTAAGAATTATTAATAATGCGAACTTGATGGTCGAAAATGTGCCTGTTTTGAGTGGTGGCGTCACACATTCCCCTATACTGAATACTCACAGTTATTCAAAGGAGATTGATGAATGAAACATTATTGGTATGCGGCCTTCGGCCTGATGGCCTGCGGAGTCGCTCAGGCGGCAACGGTAGATGTTGACATGAATCTGGTGACCGGACAGGGAATTGGCCAGGACATTGGCAAGGTGACAATCAGTGAAACGCCTTACGGCCTGATGTTTACACCGCAACTAAAAGCGTTGCCGCCCGGCGTGCATGGTTTTCATGTTCATGAAAATGGCAGTTGCGAGCCGGGCATGAAAGAGGGCAAGGCGGTTGCTGCGCTGGCAGCGGGCGGGCACTTTGATCCGCAAAAAACCGGCAAGCACCTTGGCCCTTATGCTGATGGCCATTTGGGCGACCTGCCGGCGCTCTATGTGACAGACGACGGTATGGCTACGTATCCGGTGTTGGCCCCCCGGCTGAAGAAAATCAGCGAAATAACCGGCAAAGCACTGATGGTCCATGCGGGGGGCGATAATAACGCCGACCATCCGAAACCGCTGGGGGGCGGAGGGGAACGTTTCGCCTGCGGCGTCATTAAATCGTAACGTCGGTCAGTGGGCTGCGGGCACCGCTATTGTCGTGTCTGGTGGTGTAATCGCCTGCTGTAGCTGTTGCAACGAGCAGTACAGCCGCCAAATGAGTCCGGCAAGATCGCGTGCCGCCTGATCCGGGTGGTGCGCCAATGCATTGCTCATTCGCAGCAACTCCTGCAACGTGGCGTCTAGCGAGCTGTGCTGCACACCTTTCTCCGTCATAATGCCCCGCAGGCAGTGAATGCAGACGTCACGTACCGCTGAGAGCGGATCGGATCGCGTTTGCCAGCCGCGTAATTGCCAGACGATATGGCTGCAGTTAAGTAACACAACACCCCAGCGCAATAACCAACTACGCGCTTCTTGATCCTGACTTTGGTTCAATTGACTGATGCGGTGATAAATCAGCGATTCAAACTGGCTTTCGCTCTGCTGCGGCTTTTTGCTTAACTGATCGATAAAGTCGCGTCGCAGTGCACGAATAATCCGCCGGCTTTTACGTTTGTCCGAACTGGGTCGTAAGATCTGGAATGCCAGGCCGGCCAGCAGCACCCCAACAATTTTACCGATACTGTCGTTAATAAAAGACTGATAATCGTAGCTTGGTGGGTTGGTGACGGAAAGGAAAGAGCCCATAAATACAATCAGTTGTCCCCATAATGCCGCGTAGGATGGATGTTGCAGTTTGAACATCTGCATCGTGACCAGCACCGGGAACAGAAACGCGCAGAACAACCAAAAATCATCAATCTGAATCATCAAGCCGAATTTCACCACGAAACAGGCAATTGACAGCAATAGCACGGCTTTTAACAACGTCTTGATGCTGTTGATGGGGGACGGTGTGGAGGAATACAGCACGCAGCTGATAGCGATCAGCGTCAGGGCTGAGCTCCCCGCGTCCCACTGAGTGTTAATCCAGTAGGCACAACCGAGGACGATGCATAAGAAGGTGCGCAGGCCGTTATAGGCGGCCTCATAACTGTCGGTATGGCGAGCCAGCGAGGTCACGCGTGGCGGTTGGATATCGCTGACGGGTGTTGCGCTCTCGAGCCGCAATAACCAACGGCTGCAGTTCAGGTATGACCAGCAAAAATGCCGCAGGCGTAGCCAAAAGGCGCGGTGGCGGTAATCTGCTGGATCCTGCGGGGCGATCTGCTGCAGGATGCGTGCAAGACGGTATTTGTCGGTGTCGGGATGACGGAGTTCGGTCAGCAATTGATCCAAAACGGCCGCCAGGTTCGCAGGGCGGTCCGGCCAGTTCAGCAGCATACGGCGCAGGCTGGAGATGACGCTGGTAATGCGTAGCTGCTGATGCAACATATAATTGAGGAGGTTATTTTGTCGACGCAGTCGGTAGTGACTCCAGAAGGCCTGAATACGCAACAGATTCATGGTCAGAATCTGGCCGATCACCCCTTCATGTGATGTGCGCATCTGCAGGGTGATTTCCGGTTGCCATAGCATTGCTGCATGTTCCAGCAGACGTAAATGCATGCGCCTTAATGAGGTCAAGAGTGCTTCACCGTCCGAGGTGCTGGGCAAGATCATCATCATCAGGCCACCGCACAGAATACCGGTGATCACTTCGCAAACGCGGGCCTGCGCGATATCGAAGATTTGCTGGGTATCCGTGACGTTGACCGTGCTGAATGCAATGATAGCGGCGGTATAGCCCGCCAGGGCAAAGGCGTAAGAGACGTTATTCTGATAATGATTTGAAATGTATGTGCACAGACCGATCCACGCCGCGATAAACAGCGTGAATAACCAAGGGTCGTTCAGGCAATGACCGGCGATGGCGACCGAAGCGGCCGCTCCCACCAGGCTACCGAAAACGCGGCCAATACTTTTACTTATTACACCGCCCACAGTGGGGAAACTGACCACCGCCGCCGAGGTTAACGCCCAATAGGGTTCGTCAAGATTCAGGACGAAGGCCACCCAAAGCGACAGGCACATTGCCAGCGAGTTGCGCAGCGCATAACGCCATTGTCCACCGGTGGCTTTCCCCCAGGGGGTACGGTTCCATTCCAAAAAGGGCAGGTTCACTCGTTAGCCTTACTGATGAATCGAGATGGTACAGGTTGTACCGGCCACTAACGGTAAATCAGTGGGGACATTCAGTAGTTTTATCCGTACCGGCACGCGTTGCGCCAAGCGAACCCAAGGCACGTTGGGTTTTACATCCATTAATAAATCGCTGCTGCTTTCAACACTCTGATCGTAAATAGCGCGGCCAATACTCTCCACTTCGCCTTGAAGTGGTATGTTGCCATTATATAAAACGATATCCGCTTTATTGCCTTCTTTTATATGTTTTAGCTTGGTTTCTTCAAAATAACCGAGCACGTAAAACGAGTGTACATCGACCAGTGCGACCAACGGCGTACCCACGCTGGCATAGTTTCCAACCCGAGTTTGTAAATTGGTGATATAGCCATCGGTAGGGGCGTAGATTTTAGTTTTACTTAAATTCCATTTAGCCTGTTCAAGATTCGCTTGGGCAGCTTTATATGCGGCTTTCATTGCCTGGGCCGCTAAATTTGACTCGTCCATGTCTTCAGCCGAAATAACATTCTTCGGCAGACCTCGGCGTCGCGCCGCCTCGTGGTCAGCCTTGGCCATGTCGGATTGTGCTTTTGCCAATGCGGCCTCAGCATTGTCGAGTGCAATCTGGTATGGCACCGGGTCGATCGTAAAAATCAGACTTCCCGCAGGTATGAACTGATTGTCATGAACCGTTATTTTCTCTAATCTTCCAGAAACTTCTGGTGTGATATTGACGAGCTCGGCACGCACCTTTCCATCACGGGTCCACGGGGATTGCATATAATAATTCCAGAGCCACCAACCGGCACAGATGGCAATGGCGCAGACGATTACCGTAGAAAAGTATTTTAATGTTTTACGCGTCATGGGTTACCAACTCGCTAAAATCCACAGGGAGCCGCTGACGGCGATGACGAAAATAGACAAGTCCATCAGCATGGGGTGCCAAATTTCACCAGAATAAATCCAGTCTCGCAACAACTGGTGTACCAGCAGCCATAAAACGAGTCCGAGCAGAAAAGCCTTAAATATGGGCGGAAAATAAAGTGAGGCGCCCAAGACCAAATCGGGCAAAGGGGACGAGGCATGGAGCCATGAAGTATTCACATTAACAATCCCGATGAGTGAATATGTTGAGTGTTTGCATAGATAATAAACAATAACCGCTCAAAATGGTGGCTATTTCCACAATATACATTATATACATTTGTGTTTTTAATGTGAGTTACTCAAAATAGTCTAAGCTCTGGGAGGGTATATTAGCATGCTAATTATAAGGAGGGGGAAGTGGAGTCAACATTAGGTTCAGATCTAGCACGATTAGTTCGTGTTTGGCGCGCGCTTATCGATCATCGGCTCAAGCCGTTGGCGCTTACGCAAACACACTGGGTTACTCTGCACAGTATCAATCGTTTGCCGCCGGAGCAGTCGCAGATCCAACTGGCCAAGGCGATCGGCATTGAGCAACCATCATTGGTTCGTACGTTGGACCAGCTGGAAGAGAAGGGGCTGATTACTCGCCACACCTGCGCCAACGACCGGCGTGCTAAGCGTATCAAACTGACTGAAGCGGCCGACCCCATTATCAGGGAAGTGGACAGCGTCATCAGCTCTACGCGTGGTGAGATTCTGAGTGGCATTAGCATTGATGAAGTGCAGCTGTTGGTTGGTTTGATTGATAAGCTGGAACAAAACATAACTGAACTGCAAAACAAACAATAAGATTTTCTTTATTTTTTACGATTAGATTTCACAGCATCGGAAATGAAACCGGAGGCCTAAAGCCTCCGGTTTTACCTGATACGCTGAGTTTACAGCGGGGATACGGTAATGGTGTCGCCGGTGCGAGCCATACGAACACGTTGACCCGGGCTGAACTTGGTGTCTCCAGCCTTCTGAACCACCACGATGTTCTCTTTCTGGTCTGTCTTGATTTCCAGCTCGTAGCCTGAAGTACGACCGGCCGCTTCACCGATGCTGTTACCTGCCACACCACCTGCCACTGCGCCTGCAGCCGTCGCCAAGCTACGACCCGTACCGCCACCCACGGTATTACCAAGGAAGCCACCCAAAACGGCCCCCCCGATTGCGCCAATGGTATTCGACGTTTCACTACCCTGGATCTTGACTGGACGCACTGAAACCAGCGTACCGTAAGTCACGGTTTGCACCTGTTTGGCCTGCGAAGCGGAATACACGTCGCCTGACATGGAATCATTAGCACACCCTGCCAGCGTAACTGCGGCGATAGCAACGACGAGAAGACGCTTGATCATATAAAACTCCTGTTGGTAGTAGTCCATAACCTGGGGAACCTTTCCAGGCCATATTCAGTGAAAAAGATAGATAAAGTATGGCGTAAACGTGCGGATATCACCATGACCTGTTACTGCACGCAGCTTAACTTTGCACTGTTCAACCAATAATAAACGGTGGTTTAGCTTTATAACAGTATAGGAAGAAATTCCGTCGCATATTGAGCTGTTGTTTAGCCGAGGTTATCACTATGGAGAATAGGCGAATAAACAGGCGCATTGCTCACAGAGGTGAAAAAAGACATCATAATTCATGGCGTTAATGTTTCAATTCTGGTTTATTTATCAAGTTAAAATTTTGCTTCCCCGTCTGGGGTAAGGGATGTTGCTATGAAGTCAGGCCGCTATATAGGTGTTATGTCTGGCACCAGTCTGGATGGCGTCGACGTGGTGCTTGCTGCGATCGACGGACGAGTGGTCGCGCAACAGGCCAGCTACAGCCATCCGATACCGATTCAACTAAAGCAAGACATCCTCGGCATGTGCCAGGGACAGCAGACCACACTTTCTGCGGTAGGCAGGCTGGATGCTCAGCTTGGCACACTCTTTGGCGAGGCGGTGATTGGCCTGCTGAAACAAACCGGTCTGACGGCTCAAGACATTACTGCCGTTGGTTGCCATGGGCAGACGGTATGGCATGAGCCCGACGGCGATGCACGTTTCTCAATGCAATTGGGTGACAATAATCGTATCGCTGCGCTAACCAATATCACCACCGTTGGCGATTTTCGTCGTCGTGACATGGCTTATGGTGGCCAGGGTGCCCCGTTAGTGCCCGCCTTCCATCAGGCACTGTTGGCGCATCCGGTCGAGCGCCGTATGGTGCTGAATATTGGTGGGATCGCCAATCTCTCGATGCTATTGCCGGGGGCGCCGGTGCGTGGTTTTGACACCGGGCCGGGCAATATGCTTATGGATGCCTGGATATGGCGTCACCGTTCCCTGGCTTACGATAAAGACGGCAGCTGGGCTATGGAAGGGCGGGTCTGCCTGCCTTTGTTGCAGCAAATGCTGTCCGATCCCTATTTTGCGCTGCCTGCGCCAAAAAGCACGGGACGCGAGTATTTCAATGCGGCCTGGCTTGAACGTCAACTGGCGGGATTGGCCGCGGTCAGTCCCGTCGATGTACAAACGACGTTGGCGGAACTGACGGCGATCACCATCTGTGAACAGGTTCAGTTAGCGGGAGGCTGCGAGCGCCTGCTGGTGTGTGGCGGCGGGGCACGTAACACGTTGCTGATGGCGCGGATGTCGGCATTGTTGCCCGGTACAGAAGTGTGCCTGACGGATGATTTCGGGATCAGTGGTGATGATATGGAAGCGTTAGCCTTTGCCTGGCTGGCGTTCCGTACGTTGTCTGGGCAGCCCGGCAACCTGCCTTCAGTAACGGGGGCAAGTTGTGAAACGCTGCTGGGTGGGATTTATCCGGTTTTGCCTTTGGGGGAGCGTTAGCTCTGTTAGGATAGAAATCGACAGGTTTTCCTAAGGAGCAATCGCATGAAAAAAGTCATTATTTCCGCCGGGGTACTGGCATTGGCTGGCTGTAGCTACGTTTTACCGCAAAGCAGCCAGACGTTGCATTACCAATGTGGCACCACGCCGTTGACGGTGTCGCTGGACGGTAAGGAGAGCACCGTCAGCATGTTGATGGACGGCGAACAGCTGAAGCTGAAACAGGTGTTGGCCATGTCCGGTGCCAAATACAGCGACGGCAAATACACCTTTTGGTCGAAGGGTCAAAACGCCTACCTTGAGCGTAATGGCAAAGTGATCATGAGCGACTGCACGCTGGCTAATTGATCCAGCGGGTGCGGCGTCAGAGCGATTGAGATCCTGACGCCGCTGGCGCAGAATAGAATCACGATTTTTCAGTTGGTTGATAACCGGATGATTGAAAATAATGAGTTTGATGTCGCGGACCTGCGCCGTGAATACACTCGGGGTGGCTTGCGCCGCAACGATCTGACCGCTAATCCGTTAACGCTGTTTGAACGCTGGCTGAAACAGGCGTGCGACGCGCGCTTGGCCGATCCCACGGCGATGTGTGTAGCGACGGTGGACGAGAACGGGCAGCCCTATCAGCGTATTGTGCTGCTGAAACATTATGATGACAAAGGGTTGGTGTTCTACACCAATCTGGGCAGTCGCAAGGCACAACAGTTAGCACAGAACCCACATATTAGCCTGCTGTTCCCATGGCACATGCTTGAGCGACAGGTGATTTTCCTCGGCAAAGCGGAGCGGTTATCCACTTTAGAGGTTATGAAGTACTTCGCCAGCCGGCCAAAAGACAGCCAGATTGGCGCGTGGGTGTCGCAACAGTCATCGCGCATTTCCGCGCGTGGTGTGCTGGAAAGTAAATTCCTCGAGCTGAAGCAAAAATTCCAACAGGGCGAAGTACCGCTGCCAAGTTTCTGGGGCGGGTTCCGGGTTAATTTCGACTCCGTCGAGTTTTGGCAGGGCGGTGCCAACCGTCTGCATGACCGTTTCCTGTATCAACGGGACGGGAATGACTGGAAAATTGACCGACTGGCACCCTGAAGACCGAAAATCCCCCTTAAGCGCTGGTACTGATGCCGCCGGCGCTTTATTCTATACCCGTCATATTTCAAGCGGCAGCCTTCCTGCGGCTCGAACGGGTTAGACTATATGCGTTATTCTGAATTTAATATTTCGCCAGTGGGCGAAAGGTCGTGTACCGACAAAGGTGCATTCGTTTATACATGGAGTCATTGATGGCAAGCAGCAACTTGATTAAACAACTGCAAGAGCGGGGCCTCGTTGCCCAGGTTACGGATGAGGAAGCGTTAGCAGAGCGACTGGCGCAAGGGCCAATTGCACTGTATTGCGGTTTCGATCCGACCGCTGACAGCTTGCATTTGGGCCATCTGGTTCCTCTGTTGTGCCTGAAGCGCTTCCAGCTTGCCGGTCACAAGCCGGTAGCGTTGGTGGGCGGTGCCACCGGTTTGATCGGTGATCCGAGCTTCAAAGCGGCCGAGCGTAAGTTGAACACCACCGAAACGGTGAACGAGTGGGTGGATAAAATCCGCAAGCAGGTTTCCCCGTTCCTCGATTTCGACTGCGGTAGCAACAGCGCGATTGCCGCCAACAACTACGACTGGTTTGGTGGCATGAATGTGCTGACCTTCCTGCGTGATATTGGCAAGCATTTCTCGGTCAACCAAATGATCAACAAGGAAGCGGTGAAGCAGCGTCTGAACCGTGACGACTCGGGTATTTCTTTCACTGAGTTCTCCTACAACCTGTTGCAGGGTTTTGACTTCTCCGAGCTGTACAACCGTCATCAGGTTGAACTGCAGATCGGTGGTTCCGATCAGTGGGGCAATATCACCTCCGGCATCGACTTGACCCGTCGTATGCACCAGCAACAGGTCTTCGGCCTGACGGTGCCATTGATCACCAAAGCCGACGGGACCAAGTTCGGTAAGACGGAAGGCGGCGCAGTCTGGCTGGCACCAGAAAAAACCAGTCCTTACAAGTTCTACCAGTTCTGGATTAACACGGCCGATGCTGACGTATACCGTTTCCTGAAGTTCTTCACCTTTATGGATCTGGCAGACATCAACGCGCTGGAAGAAGAAGACAAGAACAGCGGCAAGGCACCACGTGCGCAATATGTGTTGGCGGAAGAAGTGACCGGTATGGTGCACGGTGCTGAAGGCCTGGCTGCGGCCAAGCGCATCACGCAAAGCCTGTTCTCCGGCGCGCTGCACGACATGACGGAAGCGGACTTTGCCCAGTTGGCGCAGGACGGTATGCCGACAATTAAACTTGACGGCGACGCCGATCTGCAACAGGCGCTGGTGAATGCCGAATTGGTGCCTTCACGCGGCCAGGCGCGCACCATGATCGGTTCCAATGCGGTGACCATCAACGGTGAGAAACAGTCCAACGCCGAATACACCTTCAGCGATACCGATCGCCTGTTTGGTCGCTACACGCTTCTGCGTCGTGGTAAAAAGCATTACTGCCTGGTGGATTGGAAGTAATCAAAATTGCAGCAAAGGGGCCCTCAGCGGCCCCTTTATTTTTAAGGCGTCAGGGCTGGTCTTTGATGAAAAACATTCTTTCTATTCAATCTCATGTTGTTTTTGGCCATGCAGGTAATAGCGCTGCAGAATTTCCGATGCGCCGCATGGGTGTAAACGTTTGGCCACTCAATACCGTACAGTTTTCCAATCATACTCAATATGGCAAATGGACCGGCTGCGTGATGCCAGCCAGCCACCTGACTGAGATTGCGCAAGGTATTGCCGATATTAACCAACTGAAGCATTGCGATGCTGTGCTGAGTGGCTACATAGGTTCGCCGGAACAGGGTAGCCATATTCTGGAGATCGTGCGTCAGGTTAAGCAGGCTAATCCGAACGCGTGGTACTTCTGCGATCCCGTTATGGGTCACCCGGAGAAGGGGTGCATAGTCGCGCCGGGCGTGGCGGAGTTTCATTGCCAGCAGGCATTGCCATGCAGTGACATGATCGCACCCAACCTGCTGGAGCTGGAGTTATTGAGCCAGCGTACCATCGCTGATGTTGATCAAGCGGTAAGCGCTGCGCGCGAATTAATTGCCAAAGGGCCAAAAGTGGTGTTGGTCAAGCATTTGAGCCGTGCTGGCTATCATAGCGACTGTTTTGAGATGCTGTTGGTTACGGTCGATCAGGCTTGGCACATTAGCCGCCCGCTAGTGGATTTTGGTTCTCGGCAGCCTGTGGGCGTGGGCGATCTGACCAGCGGCCTGTTGTTGGTTAATTTGCTGAAGGGTGAGGCGCTGGATAACGCGTTGGAACACGTTACGGCAGCAGTCTATGAGGTCATGCTGACCACGCAGGCAATGGGTGAGTATGAGTTGCAGGTCGTGGCGGCGCAAGACCGCATTGTACAACCGACGTGTGAATTTAAAGCGGTAAAGGTTTAAGTCAGATTCAGCGCCCCGGCAAGAAAACCTGCCGGGGCGTGGGTATTATTTCAGCCCTTCGGCACTTAACGTTGCATCCACCGCCGGTCGTGCCGCTACGCGCTCAAAATAAGCGGATAAGTGCGCGCGTTTTTTGAGATCAAACTGCATAGCAATTGCCCACCGCAAGATGGTGAACAAGTAAGCGTCAGCGACGCTAAAGCGCGCCCCTAACAAGAAATGCTGCTTCGCCAGCACCGAATCCAGGTAGTCGAACTGCTTATCCAGTTTCTCCCGCGAAAAGGTTTTGTATTCTTCCGGCGTTTTCGGGTTAAACAGCGGACTGAAGCCTTTATGCAGCTCCGTCGCAATATAGTTTAACCATTCAATAGCGTGGTAGCGTGACAATGTGCCCGCCGCCGGGATTAGCCCGCGATCCGGAACGCGGTCGGCAAGATATTGCACAATCGCTACGCCTTCAGTCAGCAGGCTGCCATCATCAAGCAGTAACGCCGGCACCTGTCCTTTTGGGTTGATGGTCAGGTAATCTGCGCCGCTTTCGGTTTTCTTCAGCGCGAGATCAACCTTTTCCGCCGTAAAATCCAGGCCCGCCTCACGCAGAACGATATGAGGGGACAGAGAACAGGCACCGGCTTTATAGAACAGTTTCATCGAAAGCTCCTTGAGAGTGATAAGTGACAGGCATGCTTAACCTCTGATCCTAGCTCCATAACGTCAAAATTACAGCGGGTTAACCGACAAAATTAACTTATCAATGCTTCTTCGGGTTCAAGCTGTGCCAGGGTAGTGGCAATTTGCTGCTGCAACGCCTGCGGCACGCTTTGCATTGGCGAGCGCAACTCATTGCGGATCAACCCTTGCAGAGCCAGTGCAGCCTTGACCGGCGCGGGGTTAGGGAAACTGAACATCTGGTGGATCATCGGCAACAGCGAGTAGAAGTTGGCGCGTGCGGCGATCAGATCACCGTTGGCAACCTGTTGCACCAGCTGCACAAAGCGCTCCGGGTGAATATGCGCTGAGGCGGAAATGGCGCCCGTGCCGCCGAGGCACAGCGTGGTGAGGATCAGATTATCTTCGCCTGTCAGAACGTCGATCTCACCATCGCTAATGAGTGCCATGGTGGTGTCCGGATTACCGCCGCAGTCCTTAATGGCTTTTACCTGCGGATGGCGTGCGATCTGGCGAAGGGTGGCCAGTTCGATCACCACGCCGGTGCGTTGCGGAATGTTGTACAGGATTACCGGCACGTTTGAGGCATCGGCAAGCTGGGTGAAATAGTCCACCAGACCACATTGCGACGGGCGAATGTAATAGGGCGCGGGGATCAGTACACCAGCAATGTCGCGCAGTTGGATCGCCTGCTGCATTTGCAGTGTGTCACGCATGTTATTACCGGACAGCCCCATAACCACTTGATGAGCCGGTGTCACGGCCAGTACCGCGTCGAGCACTGCCAGCTGTTCGTCGGTGCTCAATGCCGCCGCTTCTCCGGTAGTACCGCAGACCACCAACCCATCGACCCCAGAGGCGATCAGGTGTTGAGCCAGCCGTTGAGTCGCAGGCAGGTCGACGGCGCTGTTATTGAATGGGGTCACCAGCGCAACCCAAATACCGGAGAATGAGGCCATATTAATTTCCTTCAATGCGTGCAATAAGAAGCCAGATGAGAAAACAAGAGAGGAGACGAGTTGCGTACCGCCCTGTCAGCTCATCTGACGGGACCCTACGCCCCAGTCAAATGAGCGTCTGTTTCTTCGAATTAACCGCGAGCAAACCCGCAAGGCACAATGTCGGCATCTGAGGAGCGTCATTGTTGTTGAGGTTGGCCATAGCAGTCTCATGAAAAGTGGATATGCGGTGATAATGAATATTCTGCATGATGCTGTCAATTTACAACCGCTTGATAACACGGTTATTCATGATTAAGACGGGCTGATGAGTTTGGCTAATCAACAATGGGGGAGTAAAACCCCGTCAATACGGGGTTTTGGGGCGGAGGCTTAGCGAGGGCGACGTGTGCTGTTCATTGAGGCTGTCCAGCTATAGGTTTCCCCAGTGGGCTGAATGCGATTGGCTTTGCGCTCGGCACGCGTCGCTTTTTCAATTTTTGCACGGGCGGCGGTGATACGTGCCACGACTTCATCCTTGATCTTGTTATTTTCGGCATTGGTCAATGCGCGGCCGAGACTTTTGCGTGCCTTGTCCAGCTCGGTTTTAACTTCACGTTGCTCGCTTTCCGTCATGTCTTTCAGCGTCAATTTTTTCATTATCGTCATAGCCTGGTCAGTGAAGATGACAGTCAGTGTACAGCAATTAGCGAGCCGAAGATGCCGCTGGCTTAACGGAACGACCGGGCAGGGGAAATTATCCGTTCACACCTCGTCCAGCAAGTCGCTAAGGAAGCGTCGCATGCGCTCGGTGCGCTCTTGCGCCATTGTTTTACCGGTGACGGTTTGGAAATCGTCCTGGAGTTTGAACAGCTTGGTTTCGAAGTGGTCCAGTGTAAAACGTTTATCGTCATACTGACGATGGTGTGCCAGCGGATCGGCTGCATCGTACAGTGCGCTGCGCATGCGTCCACCAATATAGAAGCAACGTGCGACGCCAACCATACCGATGGCGTCCAGACGGTCTGCGTCTTGCATGATCTTTGCTTCAAGCGTCTCTGGCGTAATGGCGGCGGAAAAACTGTGAGCCTCAATAGCGTGAGCGGTTTTGGCGATGTCTTGCGCGGCCCAACCCAGCTGCGTCAGCAGTAAACCGGCTTTTTCGGCCGCCATGCGTGAGGCCAGGTGCCGCTGGGGCGAATTCTTTTCCACGGCCACACAGTCATGCAGCAAGACGGCAGCACACAGAATGCGGCGGTCACCGCCTTCATGTTGACTGATCTTACAGGTGTTTTTCCACACCCGGTGCAAATGGGCCACATCATGCGAGCCATCATCGGAATCGAGCGTCAGTGGCAGCAATGCCTGCGCCAGTTCCTGATAGGGCGAGAAAGGCTGCAGTAGGGCTTGCGGCAGGGAAGAATGCACGTTGTGTTCCTTGTTGTCGGAAAGCAACAGATTATAACAGCCGTCAATGAGCCGGTTATGACAATGCGGTAAAAGAATTGTTTACTATACTGCAACAGACTATTGCCGAAATTGCGGTTTTTGTACCGGAATAAGCAACCTACAATGGTCTTATTCCGGCCATCCCCGCTTGGTGTAAACCTGTGTCCGTGGGGTATGGCCGGAATATCCCGCTCACGCCACCGGAGAAATGTCATGCCAACGAATCTTGAAATTGTACGCGCTACTTATGAGGGTGGCAGTGCAGAAGAGAATGGTCGCAACCTGCTGGCGGCGTTAGCGCCCGACGCGGAATGGACGGAAGCTGCAGGGTTTCCCTATGCAGGTACCTATATTGGCCCACAGGCGATCTTTAAAAATGTTCATCAGCGTTTAGGAACGGAGTGGCAGGGTTACCGCGCGGATGTTGACCATTTTTATGATGCAGGTGATAACGTGATTGCCCAAGGGTTCTATCATGGTACCTATGGCGCCACCGGTAAGTCTTTCACCGCATCCTTTGCGCATATTTATCAGCTACGTGCGGGGAAAATCGTGAAATTTGTGCAAATCGTAGACAGTGCAAAAGTGCTGGAGGCCATGCAGAGCTAATGGCCACTGTGCTTGCCAAATTTGCGATCGTACTCCCGCCGGTAACCGCGCGCCTTGTTGCGATCGCGGATCCACAAATACCCGCATACCAGCGCAACGGCGCCTGAAAAGGTGATGTTGCGCATATCCCGGTCATAAAAAAACACCAACACAGCGTCCATCGCCGCGATAAAGGCAATCCATTTGTACATATGGGATTGTCGTCGCGTGGCGGCGTTGAGGCGCTTTAATTGTCTGGCTTCGTGCATAACCGGCTTTTGTTGCATAACGTCTCGTCGGTAACAAATTTCTTAGTGGTAAATTAGCAGAATATTCCTGATAGCGGCAAAGCTTAACGCATGCGCGGCCCTGTTTTTCTTGTCGGCAGCTCCCTCATTGAAAACTTGCGTACTGACTGGCGAATTTTTTGTAATGCGCGTTGGTATATTTATGCAGCATAATGGATTGTTTATTCAATTTGGGCGCGTTGTAGCGCCCCAAACTCATAATGCCACCACGGCCTCGATCTCCACGCTAACCTGCGGTGAGAAGAGTGCGCTGACCTCAACCAGTGAACAGGCTGGTAGCGCACCATCAAAGTAGTCAAACAGCACGGGCCGAAGGGTCTGCAGATCGCCGATATTGGTTAAAAATACCGTTATTTTAATCAGCGCTTTTAGGTTCGCACCTTCCGCCGCGGTGATGGTCGCCAACTGCTCCAAAATAGCCTGTGCTTGTTGTTGCGTTGCTTGCCCCTGAGCCTCAGTGGCAAATGCCGTCAGCCCGGACACATACAATGTATCTCCATGGCGCACAGCATGGACATAGGGGCCGCCAGGTGTCGGCAAGTGCGGATAATTAATGCGCTTCAATGATGTCATGATTAAAACCCCGAGAGATTAATTAAAAAAATAAACAAACTTGGTTAGGATAGAGCGAAGAACATCGGAAGTACGCTGAGATCTATTGATTTCTAATAGTATCACTAACATTCATTTATAACTGTGAAGGATATTTCAGGGTAATGAATCAAGCCTTAATTCCCTATATGCAACGTTGGCAGTTGCAGCCCGACGGACAGGCTTTTGAAACCCACAGCAGCCTGCTGATGCCGGTGCGCTATCAAGGGGCTCCTGCGATGTTGAAAATCGCACGCGAAGAGGAAGAAAAATTCGGCGGGCTATTAATGTGCTGGTGGCAGGGCGAAGGCGCTGCGCAAGTTCTCGCACGGCACGACGATGGCATCTTGTTAGAGCGCGCGCAAGGGACGCGTTCGCTGGCCCAGATGGTCCGTGAAGGTGACGATCAGCAGGCGACGGCAATTCTTTGTCAGGTGGTTGCCCGCCTGCATGTACCGCGTTCGCAGCCATTGCCGGATCTTATCCCTCTACACCAGTGGTTTAGCTCTTTGTGGCCAGCGGCTCAGGCTCACGGTGGCATGCTGCGCCTGAGCGCTAACGTGGCGGCTGAATTACTGACCAGCCCGCGCGAACAGAGCGTATTGCACGGTGATATCCACCATGACAACGTGTTGGACTTCGGTGACCGCGGTTGGTTGGTGATCGATCCCAAACGTCTCTATGGCGAACGTGCCTTCGACTACGCCAATATCTTCTGCAACCCTAATTACGGTGTCGCGACCGATCCTGACATTTTTTCCCGCCGGGTTGAACAGGTCTGCCAATTGGCGGGGTTCGAACGGCAGCGACTGTTGCAGTGGATCCTCGCCTGGGCAGGATTGTCCGCGGCCTGGTTCATGGAGGACGGCGAGGCGGCGGATATTGATTTCCGTGTAGCCGAGCAGGCCGCGCGAGCATTGGGACTCGCGATACCTGAAGGCGACTCAGGGTTCATCCTGCCAATAATCGAGCGACGCTGAAGGGCGTTGCATGTAACGCACCGGTTGAGCATCTTCACGCAGGGCTGACGCCAAAAATTTGCCCGAGTCCGGATATTCCACCAGTTCGGGTTGTTCGCGGGTGCTGATGGAAAGGTATTTCAACGGCGCATCTGACGTGTTGATGATCTGATGCGGGTATTCCGGCCCCGGCGGGATAAAAATAACGTCGCCGGTTTTGATCGGCAGTTGTTCACCCGCAACCCGTAAGCTGCCCGTCCCCTCAAGTACAATGAACATTTCTTCCTGTGCATAGTGAAAATGATAAGGGCAGGAGCGCATGCCCGGCGCCACGATGTCTATGGATGCGCCCAACTTGCTGGCAGCGGTGCCAGTAGCCAAGCGGGCGCCGACGCTGTCATAAAGTGGTGGGCGCTGGTCGTGCGTTTTTTCAACCTGTTCGATATTGCGGATCAGACGCTGAGCTAACAGCGTGGCGTGGTCATTCATGAGTTTTCTCGTGACGGTGTAACCTAATAGTTAACTATGGCGATGGAAAAACCATCCCATCCCTTACTCCCTACGGTCTGCAATGCGGTAGCGCTGAGACGAGGTTCATTGGCCATCATGTCAAAAAAGCGCCGTACACCCTGAACCCGCTCGTCACGGCTTGTTGAGTCGGTAACTGCGCCGTCACGTACGACGTTATCGCCGATAATCACCGTTCCGGGGCGAGACAACGCCAGCGCCCATCGTAAATAATCAGGATTATTGGGTTTGTCGGCATCAATAAAGATCAGATCGAAAGGGGCTTCTTGCTGTAATTGCGGCAGGCTGTTGAGAGCCGGTCCGACCCGTAACGCAACACATTCACTCAGCCCTGCGCGGGCAATATTGTGTCTGGCTATCTCAGCATGGCGTGGATCGGCCTCCAGCGACACCACTAAGCCGCCCGGTGCTAATGCACGCGCCAACCAAATGGTGCTGTAACCGCCTAAGGTCCCGATCTCCAGAATACGCTTGGCATTCACCATCAGGGCAAACAGATGCAGCAATTTGCCCTGATTTGGCGCGACGTCGTGGTCGGGTAATCCTGCTGCGCCGTTGGCAGCCAGCGCCTGCAACAGAGCGTCATCCTGTTCGACCAGTTTGTCGACGAGATAAGCGTCCACTTGCGCCCAGCGGTTATTGTCTTGCATGGTTCACCTGATGTTGTTGGCTATACCAGCCCGGCCGGCGTTTGGGTTGCGGCCAGAACAGGGCACCTTGGCCGCCGCCGGGTATTTGCCACACCGCGCAGTCATAAATGGTGAAGGCATCACCAAATTTATCCACGCGTAGACCACAATATCCTTGTGCAATCCCTTTCAGCGTGACTTTATCCAGCAATTGCTGACGCTCCGCGCGATCCGCCGGTGAAGCACTCAGTCGTGAAGGCAGCGCGATAAATTCATCAAAGGAATAGCCAAAGCAGTGCTGAGCACAGTGATTGGCATAGGTAAACAACGGGTCGTCGCCGTCCGCGTGAGCCAACAAGCTGTAAGGCGCTTGTTGATGTAACCAGGCGAGCCGCTCGTCAGCGGCCGCCTGCGGGCCGGGTAATCCATCGCCTGTCCAATGGCGGTAAGCGGCGTCAATTTGCTGAATCAGATCAATTTGCACGGAAGATGGCATGGCGGCTCCCTTAACGGCCCATTATGGGCAACGAGCTTTCCCACTTTCAGTTAAGCAGAAGATCACCGAAGGGGAAAAAAATTGCCACATTAACCCATGTGCGAAGGTCGCCCTGTTGGCTTAGCCTCCCGGTAGGCGCTTACGCTGAGGTAACGAGAGGATGATATGGGCGATAGCCCCCCCGATAATTCCCCAGAATGCAGAACCCACACCGAGTAATGTCGCACCGGACGCGGTGATCAGGAAGGCAATCAGTGCGGCATCGCGCTGTCTTTCATCTTGCAGGGCGCGTTGCAAACTGCCTGCGATAGTGCCCAGCAGTGCAAGCCCGGCAATGGTATGGATGAGTGCCGCAGGTAATGCGCTGAACAGCATGCTGATAACAGCGCCGAATACCCCGGCCAGCAGATAAAACCCACCTGCGGCCACGGCAGCCATATAGCGACGCTGTGGATCAGCGTGCACATCCGGGCCCATGCAGATGGCGGCGGTAATCGCGGCAATACACACCGAAAACCCGCCAAAGGGGGCTAACAGCAGAGCGACCAGCGCCGTCCAGCTGATCAGTGGTGACGTGGGCACGTTGTAGCCGGCTGCCTTCAGCGTTGCAATGCCTGGGGCGTTTTGTGATGCCATGGTGACAACGAAGAACGGGACGCCAATGCCTAATAACGTTGACCAGGTAAAATGCGGTGCAATAAATTCCGGTACGGCGAAAGTCAGTGGTTGTTGTGAAAGGTGAATATTGCCTTGCAGCGCTGCAATCGCCAGTCCGGCCAGCAGCGTCAACACAATCGCATAACGCGCCAAATAGCGGCGGGCGATCAAATACACCAATCCCATGCCCGCGCTGAGCACGAAATTGACCTGTAATGAGGCGAAGGCGTCGAGTCCAAAGCGCAGGAGGATCCCTGCCAGCATCGCCGCTGAAATAGCCTGGGGAATATAATCCATGAGCCGGGCGAACAACCCAGTGACGCCGCACAGCAGGATCAGTCCTGATGCAAAGATAAACACGCCAATGGCTTCGTTGATCGGAGTACCAGGCAGGCTGGTTACCAGCAGTGCCGCACCGGGAGTCGACCAGGCGGTCAAAATGGGGGTGCGGTAATACAGTGAAAGCCCCAGAGACGTTATCCCCATCCCCAGGCCTAACATGCTCAGCCAACCGCCGATCTGTAACGGCGTCGCCCCTGCGGCAGCGGCCGCCTGGAAGATAATGGCGGCGGAACTGGTGTAGCCCACCAATACCGCTACGAACCCGGCCATAACGGTGGGTAAAGAAAGGTGACGCAGAGAGATGGCAGGGCGCATAACACACTCCAGCAGCAGTTGTGCGTTATAGCGCACGAGAAGAAATGAGCATAGCATCGTGCGTTATAGCGCACAAGTGGCTATAATCAACCGGAATTTCAGGGGAGAAAAACATGCAGGAACTGTCCAGTCATCTGGCTCAGACGCTCCGTTCGTTGCGTATGCAACGCGGCTGGAGCCTGGCACAGGCAGCTGAAAACACCGGTGTCAGCAAGGCAATGCTGGGACAGATAGAACGCGGGGAATCCAGCCCGACGGTGGCGACACTGTGGAAGATAGCCACGGGCTTTAATGTGGCATTTTCTGCTTTTTTGGAAATATCACCGCTGCAACAGCAGGCGACGCTCCACCGCTATGGTGACGCGCCGGTGTTTAATCAGAACAGCGCCGATATGCGCGTCGTACCGCTGTTTCCGTTCGATCGTCAACTGGGCTTTGATATGTTTGTTATCGATCTGGCCCCGGGGGCTCTCAGCGAGTCTTCAGCGCATGAACCGGGGGTGATTGAGCATGTGATTGTCATCAGCGGTGAACTTGAGTTGGCGGTTGATGGGCAGTGGTATTCGCTGGCGACGGGCGAGGCAATGCGCTTCCAGGCCGATCGCCCCCATGCTTACCGCAATGCCAGCCAACAGACGGTGCGTATCCACGATCTGATCCACTATCCTAAATTTTGACTCAACGGTTGGGGCACAAGCTTTGACTCAGCGTTGTCAAAGACCTACTTTATTGAAAATGAGTCTTATTTATCCAAGAGAGGGAGCTTGATTTTGACGGTAACTCATCGACGCCAGTTTATTAAACTCAGTGTACAAACCGCAGGAGCCGTATTTGCGATGACTTCATTACCCAACAGTATCCGCCTGGCGATGGCGGCAGAAGGGGGCGCTCATGCCACCGATGAATTCCTGTGGCTGGAAGCGTTGCAGGGCAAGGCCGCGCAGGCGTGGATCAAGCAGGAAAACCAGCGTACCACTGCACGCTTTGCGCAAAGCGCAGCGTTCCAGCAGGTGGAAAAGCAGGTGTTGGACATTCTGAACAAAGACAGTCAAATTCCGTGGGTCGCCAAGCGCGGGAATTACTATTACAACTTTTGGCAGGATCAAACCAATCCACGGGGATTATGGCGACGGACCACGCTTCAGGAGTACCGCAAAGAAAAACCCGCCTGGGAAACGGTATTGGATATCGACGCACTGGGCAAGGCCGAGGGCAAAGACTGGGTGTTCCACGGTTCACAATCACTGGCACCAGAATACCGTTATTGCCTGGTGGAACTGTCACCGGACGGGGGTGACGCCACCGAAATTCGCGAGTTTGATCTGGTCAGCAAGCAGTTTGTGAAAGATGGCTTTGTCTTGCCTGTGGCGAAAAGCCAGGCGTCGTGGATTGATAAAGACACGCTGTTTGTCGCCACCGATTTTGGCCCAGGATCGATGACCCAATCCGGCTATGCGCGCATTGCCAAGCGCTGGCAGCGCGGTACACCCTTGAGTGCCGCCCAAACGCTGTATGAAGCGCAACCGCAGGACATGGCGGTGTTTGCCTATCACGACCACACGCCGGGGTTTGAACGGAACTACGTGGGCCGTAGCCTGGATTTTTACCGTCGTGAAACCTATCTGCTGACCGCGCAAGATCAACAGGTCAAAATTGATATTCCGGCTGACGCCGAGTTCAGCACACATCGCGAATGGTTGTTGATTAAACCGAGCAGTGACTGGGACGTTGGCGGTGTGCGTTATCCCTCCGGTTCACTGCTGGCGGCGCATTTCGATGATTATTTAGCGGGCAAGCGTGAGCTGACGGCATTATTCACCCCGACGGCTCAGGCTGCGCTGAGTGGTTACAGCGCCACGCGCGATCATTTGATCCTCAGTATCATGGACAACGTGGTCAACCGACTGGAAGTGCTGACGCCGCAGGGCACCACCTGGCAACGCAAGCCGTTGGGTAAGCCTGGTACGATCAGCACCATTTCAGCCGGCGGTATTGATGATGAAACCAATGACTATTTCCTGACCATCAGCGGTTTCCTGCAGCCAACCTCACTGTATCTGGGTAATCTTGATGGCGCTGAGGCAGAACTGCTCAAGCAGGGGCCACAAGACTTTGATGCCAGCGGCTATCAGGTCAGCCAGCATTTCACTGCCTCTAAAGACGGGACGCAGGTGCCGTATTTCCAGATAGCCGCCAAGGGCATCAAATTAGACGGCAGCAACCCAACGTTGCTGTACGGCTATGGCGGATTTGAAGTGTCGTTATTACCGGGCTACCTGGGGGCCAAGGCGCCGACCTGGCTTGAGCGCGGCGGCGTGTATGTGGTGGCGAATATCCGCGGCGGGGGCGAATATGGCCCCGCCTGGCATCAGGCGGCGCTAAAACAAAACCGCCACCGTGCTTACGAAGATTTTGCCGCCGTGGCACAGGATTTGATTGCGCGGAAAGTGACATCGTCACAGCACCTGGGTGCCCGTGGCGGCAGCAATGGTGGGTTACTGGTGGGCAATATGCTGACACTTTACCCGCAGTTGTTCGGGTGTATTGTCTGCGAAGTGCCGCTGCTGGATATGCAACGCTATACCCAGCTGTCTGCGGGTGCATCATGGATTGCTGAATACGGCGACCCAAGCAAACCTGAAGAGTGGGCCTATATCAAAACATTCTCGCCTTACCACAACATTAAGGCTGATGTGGCCTACCCGCCGGTGTTGTTTTACACCGCCACCAGTGACGACCGGGTTAACCCATCCCATGCGCGTAAGATGGCGGCACGCATGCAGAAGATGGGCTACCAGCAGGTCTACTTCTATGAAAATACCGAAGGTGGGCACAGTGCGGCGGCGGATAAAAAACAATCCGCGTTTCATGGGGCATTGGTCAGCGAGTTCATGTGGACTAATCTGAGCGGCAAATCTTCGGTCTGAATCACCAACGACGCGGTATAAAAAAAAGCCGGTGCAAATTATTGCCCCGGCTTTTTTACGATTGGAAACCGTCGTCAGCGATTAATTGGCTGCAGCGGCAGCCTGCGCTTTCTTGTTGGTATCTTCTGCGGTGTCCAGCGTCATGCGATACAGCTTCGGCGCCGTCAGCATCATCAGGATGGCGATCACGGCGGTAGCAATACCAATTTGCATAAACACGTGGCTGTAGATAGCCAGTGACGCGTGGGCGTCGTTGACGTCGCTTGGCACAGCGGTCAGACCTGCGACTTTACCGGCAATCAGCGCAGCAGCGGCGGTGGTCAGGAACCAGGAGCCCATGATAAAGCCCATCAGGCGCTGTGGAACCAACTGAGCGACCATTGCAAGGCCCAGGCCGGAGATCATCAGCTCACCGATGCTCTGCAGTGCATAGCTCAGGATCAGCCAGTTAACCGAAACGATACCCTGTTCGTTGGCGAAGCTGGCGCCCCAAGGCAGCACCAGGAAGGCACCGGAGCACAGGATCATACCGAAAGCGAACTTGTGCGGCATTGGCAGACGGTCGCCCATCTTGTTATACAGCGCCGCCAAAATTGGGCTGGCCAGCATGATCCAGAACGGGTTCAGCGCCTGATACTGTTCAGGTTCAAAGGCAATGCCCAGGATGTTGTGCTCAACATTATGGATGGCGAAGAAATTCAGCGAGGTTGGCATCTGGCTGTACAACACGAAGAACACCACCGCTTCCAGCATGAGCAGGAAGGCGACGATCATCTTGCGGCGTGCGGCACCGTGCAGCGCAAAAGTTTCTTTGGCGAACACAATGACGATACCGATGGAAACGATAGCCAGTGCCCAGCGTGCAATAATCTGGTTGTGCAGCAGCCAACTGGAAATAGCGACCAGCGCGACTACGCCAACCAATACCATCAGCAGTTTTTTCACCTGCAGCGGTTTAAAGTCAGGCTTGGAACCCTGATTTTTTACCCATTTATTGCACATCATAAAGTTGACCAGGGTGATCAACATACCCACTACGCTCAGAGAGAACGCCACGCTCCAGCCATATTTGGCTGCCAGCCATGGCGTTGCCAGCATAGAGAAGAAGGAACCGATGTTCACCGACATATAGTACATGGTGAAAGCGCCATCGAGACGCGGGTCGTCTTTCTCATAGCAGGTTGACAGCAAGGAGGATGGGTTAGCCTTGAACAGGCCACTGCCCACGGCGATAGTCGCCATACCCAGATAGACCCAGAAGATGTCGTGGCCAGAGTAAGCCACCATGGCGTAGCCGATAGCCAGCACCAGTGCACCCAACACGATTACGCGTTTGGAGCCCAGCACTTTATCCCCAAGCCAGCCGCCGATGGCGACAAAGCCATAGACCAGTGCACTGAAGGAGGAGAACAGGGTAATGGAGTCGGCTTCACTCAGGCCAAGCATTTTGACCAGGTAAACCGCCATGATGCCTTGCAGGCCGTAATAACCAAAACGTTCCCAAAGCTCGATCGAGAAGATCAGATAAAACGCCTTAGGCTGTTTGAACGCGTTCAAACTGACGCTTTCAGGGTGTTTGCTGTTGTTGTTTGCTGTTGACACTGGTACCTCTGATTTTTCACTGCCCCGTCCCAGAGAGACGAGAAATTGCAAAAGGTGATGCAGGACTGCATCCTTCTGCGTTGTTATAGGATGGGATGACGGCGGTTAATGTTCACTATCTTTGTCAGCGAGGCAAGCTGTTTGTCATATCCTGTTACATATAACGTTCGCGAAGTGAAACAACCATGTTGCAAATGTTATGCAGCATTAACTTTCGACTTTATTTGCTTTGCCGAGTTTTTGTTTTGATTAAAAGCTATACGGAATTTAAACAGTGATATATTCTGCTGAATTGTATTTTTATGGTTCATATCAACGGGTGGGGTGATTAATCCATTGGATTGTTGTGCATATGGTGGGTTTTGTAAAATTATAGAAATTTAGGAAAACAGGGCTGGCGCTTGTGACGGTAATGTGATCTTTAAAACGTGAGGTTTGCCGCAATTTTTGACTAATTTTTCGCTTGAAAATAAGCGGGAAGTGCGTTTTCCACTGAAATCCTCGATAAGACCAAGGTTACTGCTGTTTGATATCACATTTCTGATAAAAAATAGCTCGATGGTATCGGGGGGATGAGGGACGGGCGCAATGTTGGCGCCCAACAGGATCAGGCGTCGGGATAAACCTTCTCTTTAAACTCACAGAGATCTTCAATGATGCAGGAACCGCAGCGCGGTTTACGTGCAATGCAGGTGTAGCGGCCGTGCAGAATCAGCCAGTGATGACAATCAACCTTAAATTCTGCGGGCACGACCTTTAATAGCTTCTCTTCAACCAGATCCACATTCTTGCCTGGCGCAAAATGCGTGCGGTTGCAGACGCGGAAGATATGGGTATCTACGGCAATGGTTGGCCAGCCAAAGGCCGTATTAAGCACCACGTTAGCCGTTTTTCGGCCAACGCCGGGCAGGGCCTCTAACGCGGCGCGATCTTCCGGCACTTCACCGTTGTGCAGCTCCAGCAGCATGCGACAGGTTTTGATCACGTTCTCAGCCTTGCTGTTAAACAGGCCGATGGTCTTGATATAGTTTTTAACGCCGTCAACGCCTAATGCCAGCATCGCCGCCGGCGTATTGGCGACCGGATAAAGCTTGGCGGTCGCTTTATTAACGCTGACATCGGTAGCCTGTGCGGAAAGTAGCACGGAGATCAACAGTTCAAACGGCGTGGTGTACACCAGTTCGGTGGTCGGCTGCGGGTTGTTGTCGCGCAGCCGGGTAAGAATTTCCAGCCGTTTCTGCTTGTTCATTATGCTTTCTCTGCCTGTCCTTGTCCCAGCACCGCTTCGGTGGTTAACGCTTTCGCCGTGCGTGCTTTCATCCGTTCATCAATCAGGTATTTTACGGCCAGCAACAATCCCAACCCGATGAAGGCACCGGGTGGCAGCATAGCCAGCAGGAAAGGGCTGTCGAAGTGAACGACTTCAATGCGCAATACTTTGGCCCAGCTCCCCAACAGCATATCGGCGCCGTCGAACAGGGTACCGTTGCCCAGGAGTTCACGCATGGCACCCAGAGTAACCATCACACCGGTAGCGCCCAGGCCAATCGCCAAACCATCCAGCGCGGATAGGCCAATCGGTTTTTTAGAGGCTACCGCTTCAGCACGGCCGACCACGATACAGTTGGTGACGATCAACGGAATAAAGATCCCCAACGACTGATACAGGCCGAAGGCATAGGCGTTGATCAGCATTTGTACGATGCTCACGGCTGCGGCAATGATCATTACGTAAATCGGGATACGCACTTCATTTGGCACCCAGCGGCGCACGGCTGAAATGGATCCGTTGGTCAGCGTCAATACCAGGGTGGTTGCCAGCCCAAGCCCAAGGGCATTGGTCACGGTGGAGGTCACGGCCAACAGTGGGCACATCCCCAGCAATTGCACCAGGGCGGAGTTGTTTTTCCACAACCCTTGGACAATCAGATCTTTGGCTTCACTCATTCGCTGGCTCCACAGGCAGGTAAGCTATCAAGTTTAGGCGGCAGCGTTTCCATATACAATGCCGTGCGGCGAACGGCGTTGACCACTGCGCGTGGGGTGATGGTGGCACCGGTGAATTGATCGAACATACCGCCGTCCTTCTTCACCGCCCAGCGTTTATCGTCTGGGCCTTCAATTTTTTTGCCGCTGAAGAACGAGATCCAATTCGAGATACGTAATTCAATTTTATCGCCCAGTCCTGGGGTTTCATGGTGTTCGACCACGCGAGTGCCCAGCACGGTGCCGCTGAAATCAGCCCCGACCAGCAGCTGAATCGCGCCGGAATAGCCGTCCGGCGCGGTGGTTTCTACCGCGGCCGCGGTGGGCTGACCGTTTTTGCGCGCCAGGTACAATCGATGTGGGGCACCATTACCCAGTGCCGGATCGCTGATCAGGAAACACTCGGTTTGCATGTTGTTGTCGTAGTGTTCAGGCGGAACCACCTGGTCAAGCAGCGCCTTTTGCTGCAAGGCTGCCTGGTGGGCGATGGTTTTCTGCGTCAGACTATGCACCACAGCGGTCAGGCCGGTGGTCACTGCGGCAAACACCGCCAGCGTGGTGCCATGCTTTCTCATTGAATTAAGCATCATGGCTCCTTAGCGATGGCCATACACGCGGGGCTGCGTGTAATGGTCGATAAGCGGTACGGTAATGTTGGCCAGCAGTACGGCAAAGGCGACGCCGTCGGGATAACCCCCGTAAACGCGGATAAGCCACACCAGAACGCCAACCAACGCGCCATAAATAAGGCGGCCTCTCGGCGTAGTAGACGCGCTGACTGGGTCGGTGGCAATAAAGAATGCACCCAACATGCTGGCACCGGAGAACAGATGAATCAGGGGTGAAGCTTGCTGCGCCGGATCAAGCCACCAGGCCAGACCGGAACACACCGCGATGGCTGCCAGCATGCTGAACGGGATCTGCCAGTGAATCAGGCGGCGGGCCAACATAAACAGGCCACCGGCCAGAAAACCGAGGTTGACCCATTGCCAACCGATGCCGGCTAGCGCACCACCGAAAAGCGGCTGCTGCAAGACCTGTTCGACACTATGGCCGCTGCGCAGGCCGGTTTTGAATCCGTCCAATGGCGTCGCCTGGCTGATGCCATCAATGCCCATTTGCAATTCATGGATGGTGGCACCTTGTGCAGTATGGCCGCTGAAAATAGCCAACAGCGTATCCTGGAATGACAGTGCGGTCGCACGTAGCTCATCCGGCGGCAGCCAGCTGGTCATCTGTACCGGGAAAGCGATCAGCAAGACGACATAACCCACCATTGCCGGGTTGAACGGATTTTGTCCAAGGCCGCCATACAGCTGTTTAGCAATGACAATGGCGAAGAAGGTACCGATCACAATCATCCACCAGGGTGCTAACGGTGGCAAACTGATCCCCAGTAGCAGGGCGGTTAGCAGGGCAGAGTTATCCGCCAGCCGGGTGCGTACCGGCAATTTACGCAAGGCGAGAATGGCGCCTTCCGCCAACAGCGCGACGATCATTGCCAGAGCGGTTTGCACCAGGGTGCCATAGCCAAAAAAAACCACCTGCGCCGCAATACCGGGAATACAGGCCAACATCACCCACAGCATAATACGGCGGGTGCTTTGCTGGTTGTGGGTGAAAGGAGAGCTGGCGATGTGCAAGCCTTTGGTGGTTGCGGGTTGTACCGGCCTGAACTTCATAGAATAACTACACCTATCTTTACCGTATATTGGCAAGTTCAACGCGCCTCTCAACGGAGGCGCAGGGAAAATTATAGCGCTGCATTCTACCTGAATCACTGCAAGGGTAATACGTCTTAATTGTAGGGCTATTAAGCTTTTAGCACTGCGCGTGTGCCTGGGGTTGGCAGGCAAATGGCGCGATTGGATTTTTCTTGGTGATAAAACCGGGATAGCTTGGTGCAGCAATCGTGAAATAGTCGTCATCACTGACCGGCGACAGGCAATATCCACTGGATTAATCGGGGGGATTAGGCCCCGTTTTTCGCACAAAATAACAACTTTTGCATAATCTATGTGGGTTATTATCCCGAGTATTATTAAGTTAGTGAATGTATATTAATGACTAATGAAGATGTATTTTTTATTGAAGAGTTAATTGAGTGGGTTGAGATACATCTGGAGAAACGGCCAAACCTGGACGAAGTCGCGCGCATTTCCGGCTATTCCAAGTGGCACCTGCAACGTAAGTTCAAACGTATCACCGGTATTCAACTTGCCACCTATATTCGCTCACGCATTCTGACGCGCGCCGCGGTAGCGTTACGTATTACTCATCGTTCTATTATCGATATTTCAGACGAACTGGGTTTCGATTCCCAGCAAACCTTCACTCGGATGTTCAAACAGCGTTTCGACACCACGCCTAACCGTTACCGTTCGATGGAGCGGTGGGATGTGAAGAACCTGATGCCGCGCTTTAGTTTTGATGCCAACTTTGCGGCTGACTACTACCCAGAGGTCAAGCGCCTGACCCTGCCGGATATGCAATTGGTTGGCTACTCACGTCAGTTGGATTTTGTCGGAGAGACGGAGATCGAACATTCGTCTTGTATGGCGATGAAAGATGAAATCTTTACCGATTTCTTCCGCGGGCTTAATGTCGATTGCCACCGTGTTTACAGTATTCACTCTGTCCGTAATCGAGGGGGCAGCGAATGTTCCGCGATGCACATCATGGCGGTGGATCCTGAGAATAAAAAAGACATTTTGTCAGGTTATCATATTGATAATATCCCTATTGCCGGGCGTGAGTATATCTCCATCAATCATTTGGGCACCGCGAAAGAGTGTTCACAGTTCTTTGCCTATCTGAGCACCCATGTGATGCCAGGACTCCGGCATGAGGTGAAAGGCAGCATTGAAATGGAAATTATTCAAACCAAAGAATGGAATCAGGATTCGAAAATGCGTCAGATCGACGTTGATTACACCTATCTGATTTCTATCGACTAGAGGGCGCCCCTGTAAGCGGAGCCGTCAATTGGGTTCAGCTAGCCTCATCATGGTCGCCAGCGACACTGACGTATAATAAGGCATTGAGGCGCCCTGGATACTGCAAGGCGCCTCATTTCGTCACTCTTTATCCATTTCTGCCGTGGTCAGACTCTGCGCGGCCTTTTTAGCTTTGACGCGTGCGATGGCCGCCGCAACCGCCGCCTTGCGCGGGTCCTCTTCTGTCACTGTGGCAGCGGGTTCGGCCGGTGTGTCAACCGGGGCTGCCTGCTGCGCGGCTTTCTTGGCTTTGGCACGGGCGATGGCCGCCGCAACCGCTGCCTTGCGCGGATCCTCTTCTGTCACTGTGGCGGCGGGTTCGGCCGGTGTGTCAATCGGGGCTGCTTGCTGCGCGGCTTTTTTAGCTTTGGCACGGGCGATGGCCGCCGCAACCGCCGCCTTGCGCGGATCCTCTTCTGTCACAGTGGCAACGGGCTCGGCCGGTGCGTCAATCGGGGCTGCCTGCTGCGCGGCTTTTTTGGCTTTGGCACGGGCGATGGCCGCCGCAACCGCCGCCTTGCGCGGATCCTCTTCTGTCACAGTGGCAGCGGGCTCGGCCGGTGTGTCAACCGGGGCTGCCTGCTGCGCGGCTTTTTTGGCTTTGGCACGTGCGATGGCCGCCGCAACTGCCGCCTTGCGCGGATCCTCCTCTGTCACTGTGGCAACGGGCTCGGCCGGTGCTTCAACCGGGTCCGCCTGCTGGGCGGCCTTCTTGGCTTTGACTCGCGCTAATGCCGCAGCCACTGCCGCCTTGCGCGGATCATCGCCTTCTGCGGCGGCACTCGGCGTAGGGATTATTTCCTGCTGGGCGCGGCGTTCGCGAGCCTGCGCCTTGCGAGCCTCGCGGGCAGCAATCATCTCGCTGTTGTCCGGCGCGTCACCGCGAATAGTGCCCGTCGCCGGTGCAGCATTCTTACTGCGAACCCGTGCCAGGGCAGCCTGAACGGCATCCTGATCGCCATCGGTTAATTTGACCGCCGCTTTCTTGTGGCGCTCTTCGCGTGCCAGTTTTTCACGTTCGAGACGCGCCAGCTTGGCTTCATAACGTGCCTTGGCTTCCGCCGTGCGTGCCGCTTCCTGATCGATGGCTTTGATCTCGGCCTTTTCCTGGCGGTAGTACTGCACCAGCGGAATATTGCTTGGGCAAACAAACGCACAGGCACCACATTCAATGCAGTCGAACAGATTATGATTGCGGGCTTTTTCGTGTTCTTCGCCGCGGCTGAACCAGTAAAGCTGTTGCGGTAACAGACCTGCCGGGCAAGCGTCAACGCACAAGCCGCAGCGAATGCAGGATTGTTCGGGTTCCTGTGGCGCCATTTCACTGACAGACGGTGCCAGAATACAGTTGCTGATCTTCACGATCGGCACGTTAAGCGCGGGGAGGGTAAAGCCCATTAGCGGGCCGCCCATCACCACCATTTGCTGGGGCTGGGGCTGAAAACCGGCAAACTTCAGCAGGTGTTGCACTGGCGTACCAATGCGTGCCCACAGGTTGCCCGGTTGGCTCAGGGCTTCGCCGGTCAGGGTCACCACGCGCTCGATCAGGGGCTCACCGTCGACAATGGCGCGTTTGATCGCAAAGGCGGTGCCGACGTTTTGCATGAGCACGCCAATCGCGGAGGAGTGCTTGCCGTGCGGCACTTCTTTGCCTGTCAGGATCTTGGTGAGCTGCTTGGCGCCACCGGAAGGGTACTTGGTCGGGATCACGCGCAGGGCAATGCCGGGCTGGTCACGTAACGCATGTTTTAACGCGTCGATCGCTTCGGGTTTATTGTCCTCGATACCGATCAGGGTGACCTTGGGTTGCAGCAGGTGACGCAGGATTTGCGTGCCTTCGATAATTTGATCGGCATGTTCCTGCATCAGACGATCATCGGCAGTGATATAAGGTTCACATTCTGCGGCATTCAGGATCAGGGTTTCCACCCCGTTCATCCCCCCTTGCAGCTTGCTGGCGGTCGGGAAACCGGCACCGCCCAGCCCGGCGATGCCGGCCTGATGAATACGTTGGATCAGTTCGTTCGTTGCCAGTTGGCGGTAATCCGCCACCGGCGTGCGCTCGCACCAGCGGTCTTCGCCGTCAGGCTCAATGATCACGCACAGCTCTGCCAACCCTGATGGGTGAGCCGTGATATGCGGTTTGATGGCGCTAACGGTACCGGAGGTGGGGGCGTGCACGGGGACAGTACGGCCACGGCCGACGGTCAGCGGTTGGCCTTTAAGTACCCGATCGCCCGTTTTGACGCACAGCTCACCTTCCGGCCCCAGATGTTGTTGCAGCGGGATAACAAAGGTGTCAGGCAGTGGAGCGACACGCAGCGGCACTCCGCTGGACAGCGTCTTCATTTCCGGTGGATGGATCCCGCCGTCGAAATCCCAAATCCGGTCTTTTTTGAAGGCGGCGAACAAATTAAGCATGTTGCTCCACGTGAATCACTTGCACCGGGATCGTCTTCATATCCCACTTCCAGTTGGCGGTAGTGGTGGCGACCGGTCTCATTTCAATACAATCGGTAGGGCACGGCGCAACACACAGGTCGCAGCCGGTACAAAGATCGGTAATGACGGTATGCATGGCGCGGGTGGCACCGACGATGGCGTCCACCGGGCAAGCCTGAATACACTTGGTGCAGCCGATACAATTGGCTTCGTCGATATAGGCGATCTGACGCACAGGCTCGACAGCGGCTTCGCTACCCAGCGGCTGTGGTTCGACGTTGAGCAGCTCGGCTAATTTCAGCATCACTTGCTCGCCACCCGGCGCGCATTTGTTGATCATCTCACCGTTAGCCACGGCTTCGGCATAAGGGCGGCAACCGGGGTAACCGCATTGGCCACACTGACTCTGGGGCAGGATCTCATCGACCTGCTCGGCCACGGGGTCTTCTTCTACTTCAAAACGGCGTGCGGCAAAGCCCAGCACCAGGCCAAACAACAGGCCGAGGGCGCTCAATGCCGCAATCGCAATCCATAACGCGGTCATTAGAATTTCACCAGCCCGGTAAAGCCCATAAAGGCCAGTGACATCAGCCCGGCGGTGATCAGCGCGATGGACGAACCGCGGAAAGGGGCCGGTACGTCGGCGACAGCCAAGCGTTCACGGATCGCAGCGAACAATACCATCACCAGTGAGAAACCTGCGGCGGCGCTGAAGCCATAGACCGCAGACTGCAGGAAATTGTAGCCGAGGTTGACGTTAAGCAGCGCAACGCCCAGTACCGCGCAATTGGTGGTGATCAACGGCAGGAAAATGCCCAGCAGGCGATACAGTGCCGGGCTGGTTTTGCGCACAACCATCTCGGTAAATTGCACCACGACGGCGATCACCAGAATAAATGACAGCGTGCGCAGATACACCAGATCCAACGGAACCAGGATAAAGGTGTTGATCACCCAGGCGCTGACGGAGGCCAGCGTCATAACAAACGTGGTAGCCATCCCCATACCAATGGCGCTTTCCAGCTTTTTGGAAACGCCGAGGAACGGGCACAGGCCAAGAAACTTCACCAGGACGAAGTTATTCACCAGTACGGTGCCGACAAACAGGAGCAGGTATTCGGTCATTGCGATGCCTAAAAAAATAAAAGCCGCCTATTATCGGGAATTGGCGGCCTGACCACAACATAGGGATAGCAGGGTTATTGCCCTTTTTGCCCATTTTTGGCGAATATTTACACAATTACTCGCACAAAACGTGCCACAGCCGAGGCTAGCGCTCGGTAAAGGTACCTTTGACCCGTTGTGAACGCTTCATATAAGGCACCAGCAGCGCCGCCATTAACAATGGCCAACCCAAACTGCGCACAGCCAACTCATCCGGTACCGGCGCAAAGGCAAAGGCTTTCACCGCCAGCAACACGGTGATCAACAGCCACAAGAGGAAGAGTTTGGGGAACCGCAGTGATCGGTGGCAGAACAACCAAAGCAGCCACAGGGTAAAGCACCACATCGCCAGCGTCGTCAGCACCGAAAAATACCACTGCATGCTAAAGGCCTGGGCGTTGGTCAGCAGGTATTCGCGCGATTCCGGCATGAAAATGGCCATGGCATACAGGAGCAGCATCAGGCTGGCACTAAGCAGGGTGACGATCAGATAGGCCATTGGGGCCAGCAACCAACCGCCGATACGGGTGTATTCAGCTTGAGACATAAACGGCTTCCTGGGTAAGACATGATTCAATGAGACAGCCGCATAGCTTAGCGGGTAATGCGGGCTTAGTCATCAATATCACGTTATACCCTGCATACTGGAAGCTGCCTCTTTGTTGGCTTCCTGCGCTTACCCCGGTCACATACTGCTTGTTGGCTCCGGGGGATGCGCTGAGTTGCCGCCGCGATGCAATTTCAATTATTTGGGGTATAGATGTCAGGGAGCGTTTGGCTACCGGCAGACTGTTTTGCTGCCGGTAGCGGGACGATTAACGGCGGTTAAGTTGGTAGTAGGCGTCGTTCCAGCGCAGCGCATTTTTGAATGCCGGAAGGGTGGTTGCCTGATCGATTAACAAAAACTCGATGTTATGCATTTCGGCATACAGCTGTAACAGTTCGGCATCCAGCGCCTGTGAGAATACGGTATGGTGTGCTCCCCCCGCCAGGATCCAGGCTTCAGCGGCAGTGGCCAGCGTGGGTTGAGCCCGCCAAATGGCACGTGCCACCGGCAGTTTTGGCAGTGGATGCGGCTGTTCCACCGTGTCCACCTGATTGACCAGCAAACGGAAGCGATCGCCCAGGTCAATCAGGCTCGCGTTAACGGCAGGGCCGGCCGGGGTGGAGAAAATCAGCCGCGCCGGGTCGGCCTTGCCGCCGATTCCGAGAGGGTGGATATCCAGCAGCGGTTTGTGTTCTTTGGCGATCGACGGACAGACCTCCAGCATGTGTGAGCCGACCACTAAATCGTTACCGGGTTGGAAGTGGTAGGTGTAATCCTCCATAAACGACGTGCCACCGTTTAATCCGCTGGCCATGACCTTGAGAATGCGCAGCAAGGCCGCAGTTTTCCAATCGCCTTCGCCGCCAAAGCCGTAACCTTGTTGCATTAGGCGCTGCACCGCCAGCCCCGGCAGCTGTTTCATGCCATGCAGGTCTTCAAAATTGGTGGTGAAAGCCTGGAAGTTGCCCTGTTCAAGGAATCGCTTCATGCCCAGTTCGATCCGCGCGGCATCGATCAGGTTCTCTCGCTTTGCCCCGTTGATCTTCGCAACGTCACTTAACACATAGCTGGCTTCATACTCTTCAATCAGCGCATCCACATCGCCACGGCTGACTTCATTGATGACGCTGACCAAATCGCCGATACCATAGGCATTGACCGAGTAGCCAAACTGGATCTGGGCGCCGACCTTGTCGCCCTCTGTCACCGCCACTTCACGCATGTTGTCACCAAAGCGAGCCACTTTCAGCTGCTGGCTGGCCTGTTTGGCTGCGGCTGCGCGCATCCATTGGCTGATGCGTCGGTGTGCCTCGGGATCCTGCCAGTGGCCGGCAATCACGCTGTGCTGTTGACGCATACGGGCGCCAATGAAACCAAATTCACGGCCGCCGTGAGCCGTTTGGTTAAGGTTCATAAAGTCCATATCCATGCTGTCCCAAGGGACCTGGGCGTTGAACTGGGTATGGAACTGCAGCAGGGGCTTGTGGAGGATGGATAATCCTGCGATCCACATTTTTGCCGGTGAGAAAGTGTGAAGCCAGGTCAGAATGCCGATGCACTGTGGCTGATAGTTGGCGTCACGGCACAGAGCGGTGATTTCATCCGGTGTGGTGACCAACGGTTTCAGCACCAGTTTTACCGGCAACCCGGCTTCGCGGTTAAGGCTATCAACCACCTGCTCGGCGTGAGTTCTGACCTGTTGCAACGTTTGCGGGCCATAAAGGTGTTGGCTGCCGATGGCGAACCAGACTTCGCGCTGTTTAAATGCGTCCATTAAAAACTCCTGAATTGTGTATTGGGACTGATTTGCTGAACCGCGGGTTGGGACGGATACCCGTAATAGTTGGCGTTGCGTCGGTATCTAAGCGCATTCCCGGTGAGGTGACCGGGGATGCGCAGGAAGCCAACGGGGGGCCGCGTCACGTATCTTGGGCGTAGCGTGGCTCGGCGGCCTGGCACCATTGCTGATAACGCTGATAAAGTTGTTGGTAGCGAGCGACACGCTGTGCGTCTGGCTGTAAGGTGCGTTCGATGTCACAGGCCATTTGGCGTTGGGCGTCGGGCACACTGCCAAAACGGCCCGCGGCCACGGCGGCGAAGATCGCCGCGCCCAACGCGCAGCACTGATCGGAGGCAACAATGTGCAGCGGCCGGTTCATTACGTCGGCGCAGACCTGCATGATCGCCGTGGATTTACGCGCAATACCGCCCAAGGCCAGCACGTTATCGACTGGGATCTCCTGCTGTTCAAAGCACTCCATAATGGCGCGGGCGCCAAAGGCGGTGGCGGCAATAAACCCGCCAAACAGGGTCGGCGCATCGGTACCGAGATTGAGATCGGCTATCACACCTTTCAACCGCTGGTTAGCGTAAGGGGTGCGACGGCCGTTAAACCAGTCCAGCACCACCGGCAGATGGTCCAGTGAAGGAGCCTTGGCCCAAGCGTCGGTCAGTGCCGCCAGTAACCCCGTTTCAATGTCTTGCAGCTGTGGCCGCAATTGAGGGTGATTTTTTGCGGCTTCACGCAGCGGCCAACTGAGCAAACGGCTGAACCACGCATACATATCGCCAAAGGCTGATTGTCCGGCCTCCATGCCGATCAACCCCGGCACCACGCTGCCATCGACCTGGCCACAAATGCCTTGAATGGCACGCCCGTCTGCCCGTTTGCGATCGGCGATCAAGATGTCGCAGGTAGAGGTGCCAATCACTTTTACCAAGGTATAAGGCTGGGCACCCGCACCGACGGCACCCATATGACAGTCAAAGGCACCACCGGACAAGACCACTGTCGTCGGTAATCCGAGGCGTGTGGCCCATTCAGGGCTCAAGGTACCCACCGGCAGGTCGGCGGTGTAACAATCTTCAAACAGTGGCCAAGGTAAGTGCTCAACCAACATGGGGTCGAGGGCAGCAAAAAAGGCTTTTGGTGGCAGACCGCCCCAGTCGGGGTGCCACAATGTCTTGTGGCCCACGCTGCAACGCCCGCGTTTTAGCTGATGTGGGGCAGTGGTGCCGGACAAAAGCGCCGGTACCCAATCGCACAGTTCCACCCAGGAAGCGGCCGCCCGGCGAACCTCCGCGTCTTGGCGCGTGACATGCAGGATCTTGGCCCAGAACCATTCGGCCGAGTAGACGCCGCCGATATAGCGGGAATAGTCGGGGAATTCACCGCTGCGGCATAGCCGATTGATGGCGTCGGCTTCTTCGAGGGCGGTGTGATCTTTCCACAGGACAAACATGGCGTTTGGGTTGTCGGCAAATTCTGGCCGCAGCGCCAATACCTGGCCTTGCTCGTCTATCGGCGCCGGCGTGGAGCCTGTTGAGTCAACGCCAATGCCAATCACCTGCAACCGTTGCTGCGGGGTCATACGTTGTACCAGACCGACAATGGCCTGTTCCAGGGTTTCAATATAGTCGAGTGGGTGATGGCGGAAACGGTTCTCCGCCGCATTGCAGAATTCACCGCGTTGCCAGCGGGGATAATAAACCACCTCGGTATCCAGCTCCGCACCGTCCTGGCAGTCAACCGCCAAAACCCGTACCGAATCGCTACCGAAATCCAATCCCAGGGCAATAGCACCTGCCGTCATGATGTGACTCCTGATGTGTTAACACGCTGTGACAACCATAGGAGCCGAAGCGGTGGGCAGGTGAGGAGCCGTTGGCTGGAAGTATGCACTTTTCTGCTTCACGCAGTGGTTTTGTGATGGCTGTCATAAGTTAGCGCTTGGCGAAACTCGCTAAATATATGCACATATCTGCTGTATTCCACGGATGTGATAGCGCTCTACATTTAAGTAACAAATACCCGCTAAAACTTAAGCCGTCTTACCCCTGCCGTGGGTGAGTGCCGCGATATATGCGACATACCGACGGTATAAAACCTAATGATAACGTTTTCACCGCGAGCGGGTTTCGTCGCCAAAGAGAACAAAATAGCGGAGAGCATCATGCATAAATTCACTAAGGCGCTGGCGACACTGGGTCTGGCGGCCGTTATGTCACATTCAGCTATCGCCGAAACGATGAAACTGGGTTTTTTGGTCAAGCAGCCGGAGGAGCCGTGGTTCCAGACAGAATGGAAGTTTGCGGACAAGGCCGGTAAAGATCTGGGTTTTGAGGTGATCAAAATCGCCGTGCCGGATGGGGAAAAAACCCTGAATGCCATCGACAGTCTGGCGGCCAGCGGAGCCAAGGGCTTCGTGATTTGTACGCCGGATCCGAAGCTTGGATCGGCGATCGTTGCCAAAGCGCGCAGTTACAACCTGAAGGTGATTGCCGTGGACGACCAGTTTGTCAACGCGAAGGGCAAGCCTATGGACACAGTGCCCTTGGTGATGATGGCCGCCACAAAAATCGGTGAACGCCAGGGCCAGGAACTGTGGAAAGAGATGAACAAGCGCGGTTGGACACTGCCGGATACCGCCGCGATGGCGATCACCGCCGATGAGCTGGACACCGCCCGTCGTCGTACCGGGGGTTCCATTGCGGCGTTAAAGGCTGCCGGCTTCCCAGAAAAGCAGATTTATAGGGTACCGACCAAATCTAACGACATTCCGGGGGCGTTTGACGCCGCCAACTCAATGTTGGTGCAGCATCCGGAAGTAAAAAACTGGCTGATCGTCGGGATGAATGACAACACCGTGCTGGGCGGCGTTCGCGCTACCGAAGGCCAGGGGTTCAAAGCGCCGAACGTGATCGGCATTGGTATCAACGGCGTGGATGCGGTCAGTGAATTGTCCAAGGGGCAGGCGACCGGCTTCTACGGTTCACTGCTGCCAAGCCCGGATATCCACGGTTACAAGAGTATTCAGATGTTGCATGACTGGGTCGAAAAAGGCGTAGAACCGCAGAAATTCACCGAAGTGACGGATGTGGTGTTGATCACCCGTGACAACTTCAAAACCGAACTGCAGAAAAAAGGCCTGATGTAATCCCCGAGCCGCCCGCAGCATTACGCCGGGCGGCATTGTTGACTGCAGGAGGAAAACGCTATGAGCGCCACATTGCCGTATCTGGCATTTAAAGGCATAGGTAAGACCTTCCCGGGCGTGAAGGCACTGGATGACATCAGCTTTAGCTGTCAGGCCGGGCAGATCCACGCGCTAATGGGAGAAAATGGCGCCGGGAAATCAACGTTGCTGAAAATTCTCAGCGGCAATTACGCGCCGACCCAAGGGGAAATTCAGCTGCAAGGCCGGGCGGTACAGTTCACTAACACCACCGATGCGTTGAATGCAGGGGTCGCGATTATTTATCAGGAACTGCATCTGGTGCCGGAAATGACGGTGGCGGAGAACATTTATCTTGGCCAGTTACCGACCAAGCGCGGGCTGGTGGATCGCAAACTGTTGCGCTACGAATCCCGGCTACAGCTGGAGCACCTCGGGCTGGATATCGATCCGGATACGCCGTTGAAATACCTGTCGATCGGCCAGTGGCAGATGGTGGAAATCGCCAAAGCGCTGGCGCGTAATGCCAAGGTGATCGCTTTTGACGAACCCACCAGTTCGCTGTCCGCCAGAGAGATTGAACAACTGTTCCGCGTGATCCGTGAGTTACGCGCCGAAGGGCGGGTGATCCTGTACGTTTCGCACCGTATGGAGGAGATCTTCGCCCTCAGCGACGCCATTACCGTATTCAAAGATGGCCGCTATGTGCGCACCTTTGATGATATGCGGCAGGTCGATAACGCGCAGCTGGTGCAGGCGATGGTCGGGCGCGATCTGGGCGATGTGTATGGCTATCAGCCTCGTGAACTGGGCCCGGAGCGTTTAGTGCTTAAAGGGCTTAAAGCGCCGGGTGTCAGAACCCCGATCGACTTGAGCGTGCGGGCTGGGGAGATCGTCGGGTTGTTCGGTCTGGTCGGCGCGGGGCGCAGTGAACTGATGAAGGGCATTTTTGGTGCTACGCGTATCAGCGGTGGTCAACTGATGCTTGATGGACAACCGATCGCCATTCGTTCACCGATTGATGCCATTCGTGCAGGCATCATGCTGTGCCCGGAAGATCGTAAAGCAGATGGCATCATCCCGGTGCACTCGGTCCGCGACAACATCAATATCAGCGCGCGACGTAACAGCATCCGCGCTGGGTGTTTGATCAACAACGGCTGGGAAGCCAGTAATGCCGAACACCACATCCGTGCGTTGAACATCAAAACCCCAAGTGCCGAGCAGCTCATTATGAATCTGTCTGGCGGTAATCAGCAGAAAGCCATTCTCGGCCGTTGGTTATCCGAAGAGATGAAAGTGATCCTGCTGGACGAGCCGACGCGTGGCATAGACGTGGGCGCCAAGCATGAAATTTACAACGTTATTTATCAACTGGTGCAGCAGGGCATTGCGGTGTTGTTCGCTTCCAGTGATTTGCCCGAAGTACTGGGATTGGCGGACCGCATTCTGGTGATGCGGGAAGGCGCCTTGTCTGGCGAATTACTGCATAACACGGCCAGCGAGGAAAAAGCCCTCAGCCTGGCAATGCTACGCACCCCTGATATTGCCCCTGATGCCGCTGCGGCGGTGGCCTGATTGTGAAGGAGAAAGAGATGTCGACCCTAACGACCGATTCCGTAAAAAACCGCAGCGGCCAAGGGCTGGCGCGGATTTGGGACAGCTACGGCATGCTAGTGGTGTTCGCGGCGCTGTTTATCGCCTGCGTGCTCTTTGTGCCCAACTTCGGTTCCTTCATCAATATGAAGGGGCTGGGGCTGGCAATTTCCATGTCCGGCATGGTGGCCTGTGGCATGCTGTTTTGCCTGGCTTCCGGTGATTTTGACCTGTCTGTCGCGTCAGTTATCGCCTGTGCAGGCGTCACCACCGCGGTGGTGATCAACATGACCGAAAGCCTGTGGATCGGCGTAGCGGCTGGCCTGCTGTTGGGCATGGTCTCTGGGTTGATTAACGGTTTTGTGATCGCCCGGCTGAAAATCAACGCGCTGATCACCACCTTGGCAACCATGCAGATTTTTCGCGGGCTGGCCTACATCATTTCTGACGGCAAGGCGGTGGGTATCGAAGACGAACGCTTCTTTACCTTGGGGTACGCCAACTGGCTGGGATTACCTGCGCCGATTTGGATCACCGTCGCCTGCCTGATCTTGTTTGGTTTCTTGCTCAATAAAACCACCTTTGGCCGCAATACGCTGGCGATTGGCGGCAATGAAGAGGCTGCACGTCTGGCCGGGGTGCCCGTCGTCCGCACCAAGATCGTGATTTTTATGCTGTCTGGGCTGGTTTCCGCCGCTGCCGGCATCATCCTGGCATCACGCATGACCAGCGGCCAGCCGATGACATCGATCGGTTATGAGTTGATCGTGATCTCCGCCTGCGTGCTGGGTGGCGTGTCATTGAAAGGGGGCATTGGCAAAATTTCCTATGTGATTGCAGGTATCTTGATTCTTGGCACGGTAGAAAACGCCATGAACCTGTTGAACATCTCGCCGTTCTCGCAGTACGTGGTACGTGGCGTCATCTTGCTGGCCGCGGTGATTTTCGACCGGTACAAACAACAGGCCAAACGTACGGTCTAGAAAATCGAGAACCCTGTTCACAGTTCTGTTAACTGCCCGGGTCGTTTTCCACCGGGCATCTAAGCTATAGGATCGTTACCTAAGCCGTTCCGGGAGGACAGATGTATCATCGTATGGCACAGGAACCGCAGCCAAACCCGTTGTTACCGGGTTATACCTTTAACGCCTATTTGGTGGCGGGGTTGACGCCGATCATGGCCGACGGCCCACTGGACTTCTTTATCGACCGCCCAGGCGGCATGAAGGGTTATATTCTTAACCTGACCATCAAAGGTCAGGGCAAGGTATTTGACGGCGAAGACACCTTTCACTGTAATCCCGGCGATCTCCTGCTGTTCCCGCCCAAAGCGGCGCATTACTACGGCCGTTCACCGGACAGCGATTGCTGGTACCACCGTTGGGTGTATTTCCGTCCACGGGCCTACTGGGCCGACTGGCTGGAGTGGCACAGCAAGACCCATGAGGTCGGGCGGTTGACGCTGCCGAACAATAACCTGTTGCTGGAGTTCGACCGGCTGTTCGCCAATATCGAGCAAACCCAACGTTCTGGCCGTCGGTTTGCCGAGGAACTGGGGATGAACTTGCTGGAGCGCCTATTGCTGCGTGCGATGGAGGAAGATCCACTGAGCCCGCAGAGGATCATGGACCCGCGAGTGATTGAAGCCTGTCAGTTTATTACCGGCAACCTGGCCGGGGAGTTACGTATTGATGAGGTGGCGCGCCACGTCTGCCTGTCGCCTTCACGGCTGGCGCACTTATTCCGTGAGCAGGTGGGCATCAACATTCTGCGTTGGCGGGAAGATCAGCGGGTGATCCGTGCCAAGTTACTGTTGCAGACCACACAAGAATCTATAGCCACGATCGGGCGGGTGGTGGGCTATGACGATCAGCTCTATTTTTCCCGTGTGTTTCGCAAACGCGTGGGCGTGAGCCCGAGTGATTTCCGCCGTCGCAGCCTGGAGATTAATTATCCGGCCAGAAATGAGCGTGAATCGGCTCCTCTGGCGGTTACAAGTTAACATTAAATTTACTTCTTGTTCCTGCCAGCATCATGGTGTCAAATCTGATGGGTCCCTACTCGATAGATTTCACGTTCAACCAGGCGGCAAGCGTGTGAATTCCCAAACGCATACTCAAGTAAGTGACGGGGTTGAGCACGAGCAGCCAACAAGGTTGTGGTTTGAAAGATGAAGAGTATTTTGCGAGCCAGTAAGAGGAAACACCATGGCAGAGAAAATTCGGGTTGGATTGGTCGGTTACGGCTATGCCAGCAAAACCTTTCATGCGCCATTGATCGTCGGTACGCCGGGCGTAGAGTTGGCTGCCGTATCCAGCAGCGATGCCGGTAAAGTGCACGCTGATTGGCCGTCTATGACGGTGGTCAGCGATCCGCAGGCGCTGTTCAACGACCCGTCTATCGACCTGATCGTCATTCCTACCCCCAATGATACTCACTTCCCGCTGGCACAGCAGGCCATGGCCGCCGGCAAGCATGTGGTGGTGGACAAACCGTTTACCGTGACGTTGTCACAGGCACAGGAACTGAAACAACAGGCGGAGCAAAGCGGCAAGTTGTTGTCAGTGTTTCACAACCGCCGATGGGACAGTGATTTCCTGACGCTTAAAGCGCTGCTGAAAGAAGGTGTACTTGGCGACGTGGTTTACTTCGAGTCTCATTTTGATCGCTTCCGGCCGGAGGTTCGCCAGCGCTGGCGTGAGTCAGGCGGTGCCGGCAGCGGCATCTGGTATGACTTAGGACCGCATTTGATCGACCAGGCACTGCAATTGTTCGGCAAGCCGGACACCTTGTTTGTCGACCTGGGGGAACTGCGTCCAGGCGCGCAATCGGTGGATTATTTCCACGCGGTGCTTAATTACGGGAAACGTCGCGTGGTCTTGCATGGCACGGTGCTGGCGGCAGCGGAAACTGCACGCTATATCGTGCACGGTACTCAAGGCAGCTTTATCAAATTTGGGCTGGATCCGCAGGAAGACCGTTTGAAGGCAGGCGAGCGTCTGCCGCAGGCTGACTGGGGTTACGATATGCGTGACGGCATCGTGACATTGTCACGCGATGGGGTGTTGGCGGAAAAACCCTTGCTGAGCCTCCCTGGTAACTACCCGGCGTATTACGCGGCAATCCGCGATGCGATTAACGGTGAGGGTGACAACCCGGTACCGGCTGCCGATGCCATCAAAGTGATGGAAATGATTGAGTTGGGCATTGAGTCGGCGAAACAACAAAAAGCGCTGCCGGTAGCCTAACTGTCGCGTTTCATTCTCCGGGTTCGGCGTGCTGAACCCGCTTTACTCTTCGAGGGATCCCGATCCATGTCCTGGTTGCAGCGTCTGCGTATTGATAAATTTTTGCTGGTATTGATTCTGGTCGTGATTATCGCTTCGGTTTTCCCCTGTGAAGGCGTATGGAAAACCTTCTTTGATCACCTGACCACTGCTGCTATCGCGTTGTTGTTCTTCATGCATGGCGCCAAGTTATCACGTGAGGCGATCATCGCCGGGATGAGCCACTGGAAGCTGCATTTGATGGTGTTTCTCAGCACCTTTGCGCTGTTCCCGTTGCTGGGTGTGGCGATGAACCTGATGGTGCCAGGCTTGATGACACCCACGGTGTATTTGGGCTTCCTTTACTTGTGTGCGCTGCCGGCGACGGTCCAGTCGGCGATTGCTTTTACCTCGGCAGCGGGTGGAAACGTGGCTGCGGCAGTATGCAGCGCTTCGGCATCCAGTATTCTTGGCGTTTTTCTCTCGCCGTTGCTGGTGGGGGCGCTGATGCATACGCAAGGGGGGGATACTGACGTGTTGCACGCCATTGGTTCCATCATTTTGCAATTGATGGTGCCGTTTGTGGTGGGGCATCTGGCAAGACCGTTGATCGGCAAATGGGTCGATCGTCACCGTAAACTCATCAATCTCACTGACCGTTCATCGATTCTGTTGGTGGTATATACCGCCTTTAGCGCAGCGGTGGTGGAAGGCATTTGGCACAAGATCGACGGCTGGTCACTGTTGACCATTTTGGTGATGTCATTGGTGCTGCTGACGGTGGTGTTGGTTATTAATACCTATGCTGCGCGCTGGTTAGGCTTCAGTACGGCTGATGAGATCACTATTGTGTTCTGCGGTTCGAAAAAAAGCCTGGCAAACGGCATCCCGATGGCCAACGTGTTGTTCCCGGCGGCGGCAGTGGGGGCAATGGTGTTGCCGCTGATGATTTTCCATCAGGTGCAATTGATGGTGTGCGCCGTGTTAGCGCAGCGCTATGCGCGCAAAACCGCCAAGCAGCGGGCGGACGTGCTGACGGCGAAATAAAAAATGAGGACGTGGGTAAAATACTCCGTTGTTTCATTGAAGTGGCGCTGCATGCTGGGCCCATTTGTATAATCAATGGGTTAAATCGGGTCGAACATGTTCGACCCCTACCGGTTTAGCCCTTAAGCGGGTTTATCAGCAGCCACAATGGGCGCGAAATAGCGCCCATCGCTCAATTCAATTAGCCCGAACTTTATCGCGCAGCGCTTGTTTTTCCTGCTCGCTGAGGAACGCCATTTTCAGGCCGTTTTCCTGAGCGGTACGGATTTCAGCCGGGGTCAGGCCCGCTTGTGGCGCCGCCACAAGGTACTCGTGTTCAATTTCGATGCCCTGAACCGCCGGATCGTCGGTATTGATCGACGCCATGACGCCGTGACGCAAGAATTTGGCCAGCGGATGTTGCGCCAGAGAAGGCACGGTGCTGGTCTGAATGTTGGACGTCAGGCAGGATTCGATCCCAATGCCGTGTTCCGCCAGAAAGTCCATCAACGCCGGATCTTCAATCGCTTTTACCCCGTGGCCGATACGCTCGGCACCCAGCTCACGGATCGCCTGCCAGATGCTTTCCGGGCCGGCGGCTTCGCCTGCGTGCACGGTGATGCGTAGACCCGCATCACGGGCGCGGTTGAAGTGATTGAGGAACAGACTGCCAGGGAAACCCAGCTCGTCACCGGCCAGATCCAGCGCTGTGATGCCGTCGCGATGTGCCAATAAACCGTCCAACTCTTGCAAGCAGGCGGCTTCGCCAAAGGTGCGGCTCATGATGCCGATCAGACGCACATCAATGCCAAAATCTCGTGTTCCTGAACGAATGCCATCAATGACGGCCTCGACTACGCCAGCCACGGGCAACTGGTGCTTCATCGCCATGTAATACGGCGAAAAGCGCAGCTCGGCATAGTGCAGGCCGGCATTTGCTGCATCTTCAACGTTTTCGTAAGCGACGCGACGACAGGCGTCTACATCGCCCAAGACCGCTACGCCCCAGTCCAGCTTTTGTAAAAAGCTGATCAGATCCGGTTCTGCATGGGTGATTTGCACGTGTGGGCGCAGTGCGTCGAGATCGTTGGCGGGCAGAGCAAGGTTAAATTGACGCCCCAGGTCGAGAATGGTTTGCGCGCGGATGTTACCGTCAAGGTGACGGTGGATGTCGGTCAGCGGTAAGCGGGAGTCAATCATGATGTGCACTCGTTATTTTGTTGTAGGTAAAGTGCAGATCAGTATAAAAACAAATTGATGAAAATTTCCATATCGTTGCATAAAAAAGTGACGGCAATCACATTAATGAGGGTGATTGCCATTTTTCTGCGCTGGGGTTGAAGAAAAAGCCCCCGCGTTGATAGAGGTAACAGATCTCAGCCCACCTTCAATGCTGAGAGGCGTTCATCATGATGCTCGCCGATGCCATGCTGTGCCAGCCAATGCTTAACCCGACTGATATCCAGCGGCTGCGCCTGATCAATACGGAGCACCGGTCCCAGGGCTAACGGCATGGCGCGATCGGCCAGCGCACGCAGTTCGGGCAGGTATTCCACTCCGGGGTGGCCTTTAGGGCGCTGCCCGGTACGTGCTGCATAGCGTTCGGCTGCCAATTCACCGGATATTTGGTTCCACACCTCCAATACCTGGGCCACGCCCGCCTCGCGCAGGTACTGGTTCAGCTGTTCTCTGGGCTGAAAGCCGAACCAGGCATCAATAACATAGATGCAGCGCAGTGGCGCCTGCGCCACCATCGACCAGATGGCCTGATAAGCGGCGTAACCCAGCTGCCGGTTAAGCTCGCGGTCAACGTCACCCAACCGTGCCATAAAAGGCTCTTTGATACCGTCGAGGGAGAGATAAGGCAAAGTAAAATGCTGTGCCAACGCCTGGGCAAGGGTGCTTTTCCCGGAAGCCGGAACCCCATTGACCAAAATAACGGTTTTGCCGCCGGTCACTGTTGTCGAATTCATAATATCTCCACCACGTCTTGCCAGAGTTTTGCGGCGCGTAGCTGGTCGAGACGCTGCTTGTTATCCAGCAAGTCCACGATTGCGCGCAGGCCTTCTTCGATATGGCTGTTACTGTCGGTCGCGCCGAACAAGATGACGATGTCGGCCTCCTCACTGTCTTGGAAGGTGATAGGTTGCTCGAGCAATACCATGCTGAAACAATTCTTTATCACGCCGCACTCTGGCCGCGCATGAGGAATGGCAATGCCTTCGTCGAACACGTAATACGCACCATGGGCCAGCGTATTGCTGATCACCGCCTGATAATAGGATGCGTGGATATAGCCGTTATCGATCAAGGGGCGTGCCGCCAACGCTATGACCTTTTTCCAGTCGGTTTCCTGCACACCGACCTGTATCGCACCGGCCTCTATCAACAGTTGTTTAATCGTCATCATGTTCCCTCAGAGAGACTTCCTGATAATATTGCGCAGCTCATCCATTTTAATAAAAACAGCATCGATATGTTGGCGATGGTTTTTATTTTTGGCATAAATCTTTAACGCGCGATTATAGGTCAGCATTAACGTCTTATGAATTTCGCTGTCCGCCGGTGTTGTTGCCAGTCGCTGCTCCAATGCGTCAATTTCGGCTGATATTTCATTGGCTTCATTATCTTGTTGATGGGGATTAGGCTCTTTATCCCGCCAGCTCTTCATAAAATTAAACATAACCATCTCCAGAAATTAGGCATAAAGTTTCCAGCCCCGACGGGCGCCGGGGCACCAGGGTTGTGGGTTTTATAAAAAAGAAAGCGGGGCAGTGATTATTTAAACAGACCGATCTTTTCCGTTAATACCTGGGTAACGGCATTATTGGCGGGGATCAGGAATTTGCGCACGCTGTCATTGACCTTGCCTTTTTCAAATGTGTGTTTGCATCGATCGACCCATTGCACGTTCATCTCGGTACCCACATTAACTTTCTCTATGCCCCCGGCCACCGCGCGCCGCATATCTTCATCGCTGACGCCGGTGCCACCGTGCAATACCAGAGGGGTACCGGTGGCCGCGGTGATTTCCGCCAGACGCTGATGCTGAATATGTGCTTTGCCGGTATAGAGCCCGTGAACGGTACCTACCGACACCGCCAGCATATCGACCCCGGTTTCATCAACAAAGCGTTTGGCATCCTCCACCGTGGTAAAACAAATGTCTTCTTCTGCCACGGCTTTGCCGTCTTCAGAGCCGCCTATGGCACCCAACTCGGCCTCCACCGACACGTTGCGCTGACGTGCAATGTCGATCACGCGACGGGTATTGGCGATATTCTCATCCATTTCCAGGTGCGAACCGTCATACATTACCGAACTGAAACCGGCGTCAATCGCCGTCTCGATGGAGGCAATGTCAGAGCAGTGATCCAAATGCAGACAGGTGGGAACATCCTCGCTTTGAGCCAGTGAGCGTACTGAATCAACCAGCAATTTATAGCCTAAATACTCGGCGGTACCGGTCGAAATCTGGATCATCAACGGGCTGTGCATGTTTTTGGCCGCTTTGAAAAAGGCCGGTAACATCTCCAGGCAGTGGAGATTAAATGAACCTATCGCCTTAAAATCACGGGCTTTGGCCACGGACAACAGCTCGTTGAAATTATAGAGTTTCATGGACTTTTTCCTCATGGTGCTTGGTTGATTTACCGTTAACAAACCACGCAATCAGCGTGACGAAGACGATGAACAGGGCGATGAACAACCAATTGCCCTGGAAAGCATGTCCCATCACCAGCCCACTGCTGATGACGTCGGAGTCGCTGAAGGTCACGCCGACAAAGCCATAACTTTCCAGCATCGGTACCAGAATGGCCGGCAGGAAGGTGATAAACAGACCGTGAACCACGCCACCAATCATGGCGCCACGACGCCCCCCCAGCGCATTGCCGAAGATGCCTGCGGTGCCGCCGGCGAAGAAGTTGGTCAGCAGGCCTGGGAGGATCATCGCCAGGCCGAACATCGGGAAAACGATCATGCCGATGATTGAGCCAAGGGTGGTGGCCAGAAAGCCGACGATCACCGCATTGGGTGCGTAGGGGAACAACACCGGGCAGTCCAGCGCCGGTTTGGCATCCGGCACAACCCGTAGGGCGATGCCCCGGAAGGCGGGTACCAGCTCATTGAGCAGCAGGCGTACGCCGCTGTAGAGGATAAATACGCCGGCGACAAACTGGATGGCCTGCATAAAGGAATACATCAAGTAGTTCATGCCGCCGGCATACTGAGCGATATACTGCGGACCGGCAGCCAGCGCCGGGATCAGATACATCGGGATCATCACCACTGCCATCGACAGGTAGGTGTCCTGCAGGAATTTGAAGTTATCGGGCAGCTCCAAATCCTCGGTCGAGCGGGAGCCCTTACCGACCACCTTAGCGACGGCGGCCTGTACCAGGTAGCCGATGGTGCAAAAATGCCCCAACGCCACGTCGTCTGAACCGGTGATTTTGCGTACCACCGGCTGGGCCAGCGCAGGCATCAACACGGCCATCACGCCACCAAATATGCCGCCGGTCAAAACCAGCGGCAAGCCGGTGAGCCCGGCCTTGTAGCCGATTACCGCACCAATGGTGGCCATCCACAGCAATGCTTGTCCGGTCAGAAAGATGTATTTGAACGGGGTAATGCGCGCAATGATGATATTCACCGCGAAAATCACCATCAGGGTTAACGCGACCTCTGAGCCCAACTCGCGGTTGGCCAGGCCGGCGATGGCGGCGACGTCGGTGATATAGCCGGTCATGCCGAAACCCTGAGTGAAGATGCTGTTCAAATAGGTCAGAGCGCCGACAATAATGTTGATGCCTGCCATCATGATCAGGAAGCCCAGCAGGGTTTTGAAGGTGCCTTCGGCCACTTTGCCGACGGACTTCTTCTGCAGCAATAGCCCCAGCATGGCGATAAAGGCCACCAAGATAGACGCCTGGCCCAATAAGTCTTTGACGATAAAGTCAATCAGGCTATTCATGGTGGGCTTCCTTCATGTCGCGTTCTTTCAGGAAGGCCACAATCTTTTGCTCAATTTCTGCCTTATCGGTGAGCCGGTGCAGAATAATAACGCGTTTCTTTTCTTCTTCGCTGGCATCGGCATTTAAAATATCGGCGAAGGTTTTTTGGGTAAGAATAATATCTGATTTAAAGGCACTGGCCTCGGAGATAGTGGTGTGATCAATATCCGCCTCAATCTCTAATTTTTTCAGCACCGCTCTTGCGCTCATTTCGATGGCAAAGCTGGAGCCGAGGCCACAGCCACATACGCACAGTATTTTAAGCATGGGTATCTCCTCAGATTATATTTAATTGCCTGGCGAGTTTGTAATGGTGTCCTTCTGTATCAACCAAACGTTTTTGCATACTGATTAGATCAATGGGAATGGGTTGATTGCTGGCATTAATAATGATTGCCTTGTTCTTCATGCCTGAATTAATGCACCTGACCACTTCACTGGCCATAATAGTGCCCTGGTAAATTTCTTCACCGGTCGGGTCTCCATTGCGCAGACCGTAGCCCATAATAGTTTTACGAATGCGCACACCAATCTTGGGTTCCAGCTGCTTAATCATGGTATCGATGGCGCCTTGAAAACCGGGTGAGTATTCTTTGGTATAACCCTCGGAACACAAAATAATGACGCTGTTTTGCTGTTCCAACCGCTGAGTTATTTTTTCTGCCAGCTGATTTAAGGCATATTGGCATTCCGGGATAAGGGCAAAGTCCGCATTGGACTTGATCGCCGATTGCAGTGTCAATTCCCCGCAATAACCGCCCAGCAGCTCTATCATAAACACCCGCCCAGGCAGGGCACGCCCGGTGTTCCTCAGTTTGGCGACTTCTTTTATCACCTGTTCGCAGGCAGTAGAAAAACCAATGCTGTAATGACTACCGAAAACGTCATTGTCGATAGTCATCCCTACGCCGAAACAGTTAACGCCAAACTCGCTGAGTGTATTCAAAAACTGCAGCGATCCATCGCCACCGGCCATAATAAGCACGTCTATGTGCAAAGCCTTAAGCTGCTTATGAATGGTTTCATATTCGTCAGCAGCCAATTTCTTGGCCGTACGGCCGGAAGACATTATTGGCATCGATGAAATCGAGAAGTCAACCAAGTCACGCTGGGCAATAGGATGATGCTGGTTGGCCAATAACCCGGGTATGCCGCCGTCAAACAGAATAATATCGGCCTGCGCTAGCCTTGCGACCTGAAAAATAAAACTATTGATACCTGTCACATCGCCGCCGCTTATTACTACACCAATTTTCATATATCCGTCCCCAGCCTGTTCTGTGGAGCTCATTGTCATTTTTGGCATCGGTAAAATTTGCAATGGATATCACAAAACAATCACAAATATTTTTGTCATTAGGCTTGACAGGTAGAGTGAGGGGGATGGTTTTGAGAGGGAGGTCTCATTTGTATTTGGCGCTTTTAGCGAGTGCGTGATTACTATTAATTAAGAATCAATGCGTTATGTTTGTTTTTCTCTAAAGCGGTTTATTTCATCATCAACGACGATGCAGCAAAAAATAAGTTTAATGAAATGTGATAACTCTCGCATTTTTATCCGACGTGCAGAGAATAACGCGAATAAATACGTGGCGAGCCTGAATAACCACGTATTTATTAAGTCCTTTAAGGGTGACGTTTATTCATGCTCTTATCACCGTCAATCCGGCCTGTTCCAACGGACCTGTCAGTGCAGCGTCGGTTGAACGTTCGACGATAACGCTTTGCGCCAGCGTGATATCGCCAATGGCATATTGTGAGGCGGCATTGAGTTTAGCCGCAGAAGCCAACACGACGGTTTCTGCCGCTCGTGCCGCCAACGCGCGTTTTATATAGGCTTCTTCAAGATCGCCGGTGCTCAAGCCCGCGGTGGGGTGTACGCCGGTCACACCCATAAAGTAGATGTCAGCGCGGATATGCGACATCGCCTCCACGGCCGCGGCTCCCACGCTGACGATCGAATGTTTGTACAGCCGCCCGCCGATCAGTATCACCTCAACCTTGGGGTGTTCGACCAGGCCAACGGCCACGCTGGGACTGTGGGTGACAATGGTGGCCTCCAGCGTGGGGGGCAGTTGCTTCACCAATTCGGCGGAGGTGGTGCCGCCATCCAGGATCACGACTTGCCCGGGGGATATCATCGCTGCGGCTGCTTTGGCAATGGCCCGTTTGGCGGCAGACTCCTGCCCATTCCTTTCGGCAAAGGGGGCAATGGCCGGGGAAACGGGCAGTGCGCCGCCATGTACCCGTTGCAGCAAACCTTCGCTGTCCAATTCACGCAGATCGCGTCGTAGCGTGTCTTCAGATAGCCCAAACATCTCGCTGAGCTGTTTGGCCAGCACCTGTCCGTCTTGGGCCAGTTTTTCCAGAATGATTTTTTTACGTTGGCTGGTGAGCATGGTTTTTCCCGTTAAATTTGCACTGCACGAAATATCTTGATCATACACGAAATTGCACGATAGTATCAATTTCCTTTCCTGGTTGTGGAGTTAACCAACATGACTGCTACCCAAGATCGGGTTCGTATTGTCGAAACCCGAGTGCTGTCCGACGACTGGTATCTGCTGAAAAAAACCACCTTCGATTTTTTACGACGTGATGGCGTATGGCAAAGACAGAGCCGTGAAACCTACGATCGCGGTGACGGTGCGACCATTTTGCTGTTTAACCGGCAAGCGCAAACCGTGGTGTTAACACGCCAGTTCCGTTTTCCGGTGTTCGTCAACGGTCATGATGGGATGTTGATCGAAGCCGCTGCCGGTCTGCTGGACAATGCGTCACCGGAAGAACGCATCCGTGCCGAAGCAGAAGAGGAAACCGGCTATTTCGTGCAACACGTGCAGAAGGTCTTCGAGGCTTATATGAGCCCCGGTTCGGTCACTGAGAAATTACATTTCTTTGTCGGTGAATACCACGCAAACAGCCGAGTCAGTGACGGGGGTGGCGTGGAAGCCGAAGGCGAGGATCTTGAAGTGCTGGAACTGCCGTTAACGGAAGCGTTGCAGGCCATTCGGCAGGGGATAATCGTTGATGCCAAAACCATCATGCTATTGCAGTTCGTTGCTCTACATCACACGTTGGATAATACACGATGAAGTCTCAACTGATTTTGATTGCCGGCCCTTATCGTAGCGGCACGGAGGGCGAACCGCAGCGAATTGCCGCGAATTTGCAGCGGTTGGAACAAGCTGCGCTTGCGGTCTACCAGCGTGGTCACGTGCCAGTGATCGGTGAGTGGTTGGCATTACCCTTGGCCGCAGCGGCCGGTTCCACGCAGCATGGTGACGCTATTTGCGAAGAATATCTGTATCCGGTGGCCCACCGGCTGATTGCCCAGTGCCAGGCCATTTACCGCATCGAAGGCGCCTCAGCGGGGGCGGATAACGACGTGCGCCTGGCAAATGAGCGGGGATTGCCGGTGTATTACCGTTTGGACGATATCCCGCAGTTGGCGCAGTAAGTAGGAGAAAAGGCAGGCTTATACCTGATGCTGGTCACGTAAGGTGATTTTTAGCGAGCTCACCGTTCTTTTCGGTCGATAAACAAACAGCGCACTATGCAGCTCATGCGCCTCGACCGAGCAAGGGACCCAAGGCGGGGTCCCTTGCAACCCGCGCTCTTGCCCACTCAGACGGTTGGCTGCGCCAACGGCTCTCACTTCATCACGCCGCATCACGGCCGGCTACGACAGGCGTCCCTGCCTGTCTCGCCTGAAACCGCCGTCCATGGCGGTTTCGCCTATGCGTTGTTCTTGCGTTCGACGTCTTCAAGGGCGCCCAAGACCCTGCTTATCTCATCATGTTCACGGCCTTGGGTCACTGAGCCTACAGAGGCCGAATAAAAAAATGCCAATCGGACCTTACCGATCGACATTCGGCTTACTACCTGCCTTCCGATCGGTCAGATCATGCCTCGTCCAACACAAACGTGAGCCCATCGATCAACTTGTCCATTCCGGCCTCGACCTTACTGCGCGGACAGCCAACGTTTAAGCGCAGGAAACCACGGCCTTCCTCACCGTAGGTGAAACCGGGCATGATGGCGACCTTCTCGCGCTCAATCAGTACCTGTTGCAACTGACGATCGTCAATGCCCAATGGCCGCAGATCGATCCAGGCCAGATAGGTCGCCTGTGGCGGTTGCCACCCCAGTGCAGGGAATGCCTGATTCAACCGTTCGGCAACGTAGGTCAGGTTATCCTGCAGGTAATCGCGCAATGCGTCCAACCAGGGTTCGCCGTGGCGATAAGCGGCAACATGCGCCGCCACGGCTAACACCGCGGGTGAAGACAATCCATCGCGAGCTTTTAACTGTTGCGTGTAAGCGTCGCGTGCAGCGTCCTCACTGATAAAACCGTAGGCGCCGGTCAATGCCGGTATATTGAAGGTTTTGGAACCCGACGTCAGCAAGGCCCAGGGGGTGGTGGCAACTTGGTTCCATGGCGTATGGCGCTGTTCTCCCCATACCATATCCATATGGATCTCATCGCTGATCACGCGCACACCGTGGCGTTCACACAGCTCGGCCATCTGTTGCAGTTCCTCTACGCGCCACACTTTTCCGGTAGGGTTATGCGGGCTGCACAGCAACAAAACTTTGGTTTGCGGCCGTGCCAACAAGGCTTCCAGGTGTGCCATGTCACACCGCCAATCATTGCCGTCCTTATGCAGGGGACAGGCCAGCAGTTGGCGCTGATTGCCGAGGATCACTTTATAAAAAGCGTCATAAGCGGGGGTATGAGTGACCACGCATTCACCCGGTGCTGACCACTGGCGGATCAATTGCGCCACCATGTAAATCACCGATGGCCCATAGACCGCCATGCGGGTGTCAATGGCGGTATTAAACCGCTGTTGATACCAGTGGCGTACTGCACCAAGGAAATCCTCATGCTGCCAGCGGCTGTAGCCAAGTACGCCATGCTGCAGGCGCTGTTGCAGCGCCTCGATAATGCAGGGGGCGGTGGCAAAATCCATATCGGAGATGGTGAACGGCAGGAGATCATCGCGGCCAAAACGGTCGGCGATGTAATCCCATTGCGTGCACCATGTGCCGTGCCGGTCAACCGGGGTAGAAAAATCAAACATGTGATGCTCCCTGCAAGGGTGCAGCAGGTTGTGCTGCAGCTATCAGTGAGTCTAATTCATCTTTCACTGATTGCACCTGTGGCCCGATCACCACCTGCAGATTGTGCTCGTTAAGGTGCACCACACCAATGGCGCGATTGGCTTTTAACGCGGCGTCATCCACTTTGCTCATGTCGTCAACCGACAGGCGCAAGCGGGTGATGCAGTTATCCAGTGAAATAATATTCTCACTGCCACCCAGCGCCGCCAGGATAGCCGGCACGTTATAGCCTGATTTGCCGACCGCGCCGACAGGTGCGCTCTGGCTGCCGGCAGACTCGCTCTCACGGCCCGGCGTCTTGATGTTAAAGCGCTGGATGGAGAAGCGGAAAATGGCGTAATAGGCGGCGAACCAAATGGCGGCGACGATCGGCACCAGATACCACTTGGTGGCGGTGCCGTGCAGGATGCCGAAGACGACAAAGTCGATAATATTGCCGTCAGTATTGCCGATGGTTACCCCCAGCAGTGCCATTACGGTAAAGCCCAGCCCGGTGAGAATGGCGTGGATGAGATACAGGAAAGGCGCGACAAACAGGAACAAGAACTCGATCGGTTCAGTCGTACCGCCGACCACGCAGGCCACCACACCAGAAATCAGCAGCCCTTTAATTTTATGGCGGTTTTCAGGTTTGGCACAGTGGTACATCGCCAGTGCCGCGCCTGGTAGCCCGCCGAGGAAGGCCGGCATTTTACCTTGTGACAGGAAGCGCGTCGCGCTTTCGGCAAAGCCGGTCGTGGTTGGGCAGGAAAGCTGTGCCTGGAAGATTGTCAGTGCGCCGCTAACGGTATGACCGCAGACATCCAGCGTGCCGCCTGCTTCGGTAAAGCGGATCAGCGCCACCAGAATATGATGCAGCCCAAATGGCAACAGCAGCCGCTCGCCAGTGCCGAAGATCATCGGTCCAAAAGCGCCGGCCCCGTTAATCACCCAGCCCAGGCCGTTGATACCCGCGGCAAACCACGGCCAGATCAACGGAATAATCAGCCCACACAGGCCCAGCACAACGGTCGTGACGATCGGCACAAAGCGAGTGCCTCCGAAGAACGCCAGCGCATCCGGCAAGCGAATGGTATTGAAGCGCTCATGCAACAGATAAACGATAATCCCGACGATCACTGCACCCAGGATCCCGGTATCGATCGACTGAATGCCGAGGATGTTCTGGATATTGTTGGCTTTCAACACTAACGGATCGGTCGTAGGCAAAATACCGGTCGTGGTCAGGTAGAAGTTGGTAGCCAGGTTCAATACGGCGAACCCGACAAAACCGGAGAAGGCGGCGACGCCCTTGTTTTCACGCGCCATGCCCAATGGAATAGCAATGGCGAACATCACGGGCAGGAAGCTGAAGGCAAAAGAGCCGATCTTGCTCATCCAGGTGAACAGTAACTGGAAGGCAGGATGGCCAATAAACGGCAGTAGGGTGATGACATCACGGCTACTCAGCGAACTGCCGATCCCCAGCATGATGCCGCAGAACGACAGCAAGGCGACGGGCAGCATGAATGTCTTGCCCAGACTTTGGAAAAACTCCCAAAGCGTTATTTTTTGTTTTTTAGATGCTGGCATAACCGACGGCTCCTGGCGAAAAAAATGTGCAAAAGTGGTGTGTGCCCTGTTAGGTAAAAATAAGATAAAACGTTTTACCTAGCAAAAATGCGCCGCTAATCACAATTCCAGCGTGCGCTTTGCGGCGACAATGCTGATGCCAGTAAAACGTTTTACTGGCCAAACAGATTCGGTATACCATTTGCTTCAAGAGACATATTCCGTTGTCTTTCACGTCATTGCTCAGTCGTGTGAAAGGAAATGGGGACAGAATGCCCAGGATCGGGCTCGCAGAGGTTACGACCATCAAAAAGATCACCATTACCGATGTCGCCCAGCAGGCCGGAGTCTCTGTGACCACGGTTTCGCTGGTGCTGAGTGGCAAAGGGCGTATTTCACCGACCACCGTGGCGCGGGTGAATCAGGCGATTGAACGCTTGGGCTATGTGCGTAATCGCCAGGCTGCGACCTTGCGTGGCGGAGAGTCGGGGGTGATTGGACTGATCCTGCGCGATATCTGCGAGCCGTTTTATGCGGAAATGACGGCGGGGCTGAGCGAGGTGCTGGAAGCGCATGGCAAAGTGCTGTTTCTGACCCAAAGCGGCCGTGACGGCAAGGGGCTAATGCGGTGTTTTGATACGTTGCTGGAACACGGGGTTGACGGCATTGTGCTGGCGGGGGGCGTCCGTCTGGCCGAAGGGCTGAAGGAAAAAGCGGCAGAACAGGGGGTGCCACTGGTCTGTGCAGCACGCTCTAATGGGCTCGAAGGGGTTGATGTGGTGCGGCCCGACAATATGCAAGCGGCTAAAATAGCCACCGAATTCTTAATCAAACGTGGGCACAGCCAAATCGCTTACCTGGGGGGTGAGAGCAGTTCTCTGACGCGTGCCGAACGGCTCGGGGGATTTTGTTCCACGCTGGTACAGTATGGCCTGCCTTTCCGCTCCGATTGGATTATTGAGTGTGACTGCCATCAGCGTGCGGCGGCGGAAGCGGCTGAACATTTGCTGCGGCAACACCCGAATATCAGCGCACTGGTTTGCCACAAGGCATCGGTCGCGTTGGGGGCCTACTTTGGTATCGTGCGCAGTGGGCGCAGTATCGGCTCGGAAGGGGTCGACACCTACTACGGCCAGCAGGTGGCGTTGATTGGCTTTGGCGATGTGCCCGAAGCCGAACTGACCGAACCGCCGTTGACACTGGTTTCCAGCTCGGCACGTGAAGTGGGCCGCAGTGCCGCTTCACGCTTGCTACAACGGATTACGGATGCCGGGCTGCCGCCGCAAAACGTCATCCTGCCACCGATGCTGATCAAACGCGGCTCGGCCTGATCTCAATTCTGCTCATCGTTGGCCTGTTGCAATAGCCAACTCACAAACATTTTCATCGCTGGCGTCATATCGCGTGATTTCAGATGGGTGAGCCAATACCCGCCTAAATTCGCTTCGGCGGTGAAAGGGCGTTGCAGAATGCCTTCCCGGAGCTCGCGGGTAAACATACACGCCGGGGCTAACGCCACGCCGCTGCTGTGAATTGCACCTTCCACCATCAGCCGAGACGAGTCAAACACCGGGCCGTTAATGCGCCAGGGGGTGATCCCTGCAGCGGTGAACCAGCATTCCCATTCGTCTTTGCGGTAACTGCGCATCAGCCGCTCATTTTGCAGATCTTGCGGTGTGTGCAGGCGTTCCGCGACGTCGGGCGGACACAACACGGTCAGTGGCGCGTCAAACAATTTAACGTTATGGGTTGCCGGCCATCGGCCCTCGCCAAAACGAATAGCAAAATCCATCCCGTCAGCGGACAGATTGACCAGGTTATTATTGGTCAGCACCCGCAAATCGATAAATGGGTGTGCTTCTCTGAAGGCCGCCAGGCGGGGCATGAGCCAACCCACGGCAAAGGTGCCGACCACGGCGACCGTCAGCACTTCATGGAAATGCCCACCTTCAAACTGCTGCAACACCGATTCAATACGATCAAAAGCATCCGTCAATATTGGCAGCAGTGCCTGTCCTTCCTCGGTCAGATCCAGCCCGCGCGGCAGGCGACGGAACAGCTGAATACCCAACTGTTGCTCAAGCGTACGTACCTGCTGACTGACAGCGGCTTGGGTTACACTGAGCTCCAGCCCGGCGCGCGTAAAGTTCAGATGACGGGCGGAAGATTCAAACGCTCGCAGTGCATTCAGGGGAAGTCGGTTGCGCATAATGATAGCCATAAGTTTTTCTTTATGCTGGCTGAAATTATTATCGCTTGTCAAGGCAAGGCTAAACCCCGATATTTTGCGCAACTGTTGCGGAAGTCACGCAGTCAGAAAAGGAATCGCATCACCACCCAAGGATATCCGCGTGTTGAATGACAATAAAATCTTTTGCCATCGGCCGATACCCTGCAACCCATGAGTTTTTACATGATGAAAATAAATCGCCTGGCGGCCGCGCTGCTCGCCACATTAATCTTGCCTGCTGGCCATGCTGCCGATAAAGCAGACATTGACGCCATCGTTCAACCGCTGATGCAGAAATACGGCGTGCCGGGTATGGCAATCGCCGTGTCGGTAGAGGGAAAACAGCAGTTCTATCACTACGGCGTTGCGTCCAAACAGACAGGTAAACCGATCACCAACCAAACGCTGTTTGAAATCGGTTCATTGAGCAAAACCTTCACTGCCACATTGGCTGCCTATGCCCAAAATGAGGGCAAACTGTCGTTCTCAGAGCCCGCCAGTCGTTATCTGCCTGAACTGCGCGGCAGCGCATTTGACCATGTCAGCTTGCTGAACCTGGCGACGCATACCTCTGGATTACCGTTGTTTGTGCCCGATGAGGTGACCAACAACGCACAGCTGATGGCCTATTATAAAAACTGGCGACCGCAGCACCCGGCAGGCAGCACGCGCGTTTATTCCAATATGGGTATCGGCATGCTGGGGATGATCACGGCGAAAAGCCTCAACCAGCCGTTTGCCAAGGCGATGGAACAGACTCTGCTGCCGGCACTGGGCATGACTCATACCTATATCCATGTTCCTACCGATCAAATGGCCAATTACGCACAGGGTTACGACAAGCAAGATAAACCGGTGCGTGTGAACCCAGGCCCACTGGACGCCGAATCCTATGGCATCAAGTCCAACGCCCGCGATTTGATTCGTTATCTGGATGCCAACCTGCAACAGATCACAGTGGCGGAAAAATGGCGCAGTGCACTGGCTGCTACCCATGTCGGTTACTACAAGGCAGGGGTTTTCACCCAAGATTTGATGTGGGAAAACTACGCTTATCCGGTCGATTTAACCCGTCTTACCGAAGGGAACAACGCGGGGATGATCATGAACGGCACCCCTGCAACGGCGATCACGCCACCACAACAGGAACAGGCCGCCAGTTGGTATAACAAAACCGGCTCGACCGGTGGGTTCTCAACCTACGCCGTATTTATCCCATCGCAAAAAATCGCCGTGGTGATGCTGGCAAACAAATGGTTCCCGAATGATGATCGGGTTGCGGCGACCTACCGCATTGTTCAGGTATTAGATAAGAAATAATCACCGCTGGGGCGCCACGGCGCCCCAGTTATCATATTAACGCCAGTCCCGATTACCGTGATGCAAATAAGGTAAAATGCACAGGCGTGCCCCTATCGTTAATACCCTCTCAATTCACCCTGCTGAACGCCAACCGATCGCCATTGCGCCCAAAGAGAACCCCCTCGTGAACCACTGTTCATGACGGATCACGATTGGCCCCGAATGGGCTACCTGACCATTTTCGCCTTCGATGAAATTGGTTATTGCCTTAAGGCGTGGGGGTTATGCTGCTGAGCCCGTTTTTCACGCATAAAATCAATAAATACCCGCAGCTTGAGCGGCATATGCCGATTGGCGGGAAAGTAGATGAAAAAGCCAGGGAAGTCACCGCTGTAATCCGCCAGAATCTCCACCAACTGCCCATTATTGAGCTCGTGTTGTACGGTGCTGGCAAAGCGTTGGGTGATGCCCAAACCGGCCAGCGCGGCGTCTTTAATCAACCTGTCCTCGTTAAAGATCAGGCTGCCACTGGCTTCAAGGGTCAGCTGCCCGCCGTCCTGCCTGAAGTACCAAGGTTCAAATTTTCCACTGCCGGGGAAGCGGTAGCGCAGGCAGTTATGCTCGCTCAGTGCCTGGGGAGTCAGCGGTGTGCCGTGCTGTGCCAGATAGCCCGGCGTGGCAATGATCACACGCCGTTGGTCCTTGTCGATCGGCACCGCAACCATGTCTTTTTGCACCATGGCACGCATACGGATACCGGCATCGAAATTGTCCAACACCAGATCGGAAAAATGGTCGTCGGTAAACAGCTCAAGCTGCACCTCAGGGTAACGCGCCAGAAACTCCGTCAGATAAGGCATCACCAGTAACGACGCGGCCAGCTGCGGCAAGGTAATACGCAATAAACCGGAAGGGCGGCCGTGCAGGCTACGGACGTCATCAGCAGCTACGTCTATTTGCCCCATAGCAGGAGCCACTCGCTGGTAAAAGAGACGGCCTTCATCGCTTAGCCGAACCGACCTGCTGGTACGGTTAAACAAACGTACACCCAAACGTGTTTCCAGAGCCTGAATGTTTTGTGACACGGCGGGTGGGGTGACGCCCAGGTGATTAGCGGCCTGGGTAAAACTGCCTAACCGGGCCACGGCTTCAAAAAACGGCAGTAACTGCAACAGTGAGCTCATCTATCGATAATCCCTGCTTAATGATTCGTTAAGTAACCCGGCATTTAATTTTATAATAATCACTTTAGACTGATTTTATTACCCCTCAGAGAGCAATAAAACATGTCGACAGTGAATCAGTCATTAGCAGAAAGAGTTCAGGCGGTCAGCCTGCGGGCAATTGAAGAAGAGCGTATCGTCGGCAGCGTGGTGTTGGTGGCGCAACACGGCACCGTCATTTACGCCGAAGCCAACGGCTACGCCGATCGAGAGCAACAGCGGCCTATGCGGCGTGAGACGCAATTCCTGCTGTCGTCAGTCTCCAAGCCCTACATCACATTGGCGGCGATGCGCATGGTCGAACAGCAAAAGCTGAATTTGGATGATGCGGTCAGCCGTTGGTTACCCTGGTTCACGCCGACGTTGCCTGACGGTCGTCACCCCGAGATTAAAATCCGTCACTTACTGAGCCATACTGCCGGGTTGAGTTATCGCTTTAATCAGCCTGATGATGGGGTATATCAGCGTTTGGGCATTCAGGACGGTATGGCGCTGTCGTCATTGACGCTGGAACAGAACTTGCGCCTGTTGGCGCAGGCGGACCTGCTGACCGAGCCGGGCCGAGAGTTTAATTACTCTCTGTCTATCGACGTGCTGGGGGCCGTGTTGGAGCAGGTTGCGGGGGAGCCACTGCCACGGTTATTCAATGCCTGGGTTGCACAACCGTTGGGATTGGGAAATACCGGTTTTCACGCCGCTCAGGCCGACAATCTGGCTACGGCCTATCAGGATACGGCTGCCCGTCCAGAACCCATTTATGATGGGATGCGGCTGGCCTTGCCGGAAGGCTTTGGCTTCGCTATCGAATTGTCGCCTTCACGCGGGCTTGATCCTCAGGCCTATGCCTCCGGCGGAGCCGGTATGGTCGGTGATGCTGATGATGTGCTGCGGCTGGTGGAAACATTGCGCAATGGCGGCGACGGCATTTTGCAACCGGCCACGGCGGAACTGATGCGCCAACCCCATGTTGGGGCAGAGGCCGAAATTCAGGGGCCGGGCTGGGGCTTTGGCTTTGGTGGCGCGGTCTTGGTGGACGCGCAGTTGGCGGCGACGCCACAGCACAATGGCACTCTGCAGTGGGGCGGTGTGTATGGGCACAGTTGGTTTTACGATCCGCAGGCAGCATTGAGCGTGGTGGCGTTGACCAATACGGCGTTTGAGGGGATGAGTGGGCTCTATCCGCAGCAGATCCGCGATGCGGTGTATGGGGTTTAGCAATAAAAAGGCCCGCTAAGCGGGCCTCAATGCTTTTCGAACGGGGATTACTGGGCTGGTGCCGGCACGGCGTCCTGAGCCGGGGCCCCGTCTTCCGCTGGAGCCCCCAGCAGACCGAAGGTGCCGATGAACTCTTGCAGTGACATCTTGTTGCCGTTCAGATCAACCTGATTGTCGGCGTAATGGAAGCTGCTGCCAATCACGTCGTCTTTCAAGGTTGTCAGTTTGAACATCTGCCCCATGGCTGCCAGTCCTTGCACCTGTTGCTGTGCCAGTTTCTGAGCTTCTTCAGCACTGTAACCCTGCAGTAATGCAGTTTGTGACGTGATTTCAGTTGCCATTGCGACAGGAATGCTCAGGTTTGCATCCAGTTTTTTCACTGAACGGGCAATCAATTGGTCTGGCGACTCTGCCGGTGAGCCAGCTTGCGCCGGGTCGGTCAGGTCCAGATTCAGGGTAAAGGTGCTTTCACCCTTGCTGTTTTTCCAGCTCAACGGGGCAACGCTAATGGTCGGGTTGCCTTTCAACAGCAGCGGCAGGTTTTGCAGCAGGATATCGGTGGTTTGCTGCTGATAGGCCACAGGATCCATCGTTTGTGCCTGCTGCAGCATCGCCATCGCTTGTTGGTTGTAACGGTCGGCGAACTCTTTCAGCGATTTTGCGTCCAGTTTGTCGATTTTTAACGTCAACTTACCGGAGCCGAAGTCGCTGTTTTGGATCTTCAACGCGTCCATGGTGTAATCGATCTGGCCGTTCAGATTGCTGTCTTTCTCACCGAATTGGCTTGCCAATTTAAAGCCGTCCAGCGTCAGCGTTTCTTTACCGTCAACGGCAACCTTAACCTGTTTTACTGCCAGATTCTGGTTACCCAGGCTGAGATCGAACTGACCTGCGTGGGTGTTGCTTTTCAGCGTAGCGCCCAGCAGCTGCACCTGTTCGGTTTGACCAAACTGGTTTGGGCCGCTGATCACGGCGCTGTCGCTGCTGGCGTCCAGCGTGATGGCTTTCATATCGCGTGATACATCGGCATTGATGGTTGCACCGCCGAACTTCAGCGCTGACTTGTCTTTTTGGTAATCCAGCGGGATCACGTCAATAGCGGACGAGGTGTCGCCCGAGTAAGAAATGCGGGATTCGGCGGTGAACAGCGATTTACCCTTGGTGATCTCAAACAGACCTTTAGTTGCTGCGGTGTTTTCCAGTTCGGTATGCACCGACGCCATGCTCGGTAACAGGTTGAATTTTTTCAACTGGGCCAGCGGGAACGGGCCGTGATCGATGGTTTCCATAAACGCGACTTCATCGCCGGCTTTCAGAGGCGCATCGTCAGTCGTGACGCTGCCGTCAGCGCGCAGGACATAGCGAATTTTGCTGCTGAAAATACCGCGTTGGTAATTTTCGTAACCCAGTTTGACACCGGCTTTTGGCAGATAGGCTTTGAGTTGGCTGTTGGCGTTATCAACCACTTCACCCATCCGTTGTTCGATCAGTTTGCCGGTGTACCAGGAAGCCCCGGTCCATGCTGCGCCAAGAACCACAATGACGCTAACAGCGACTAACGATTTTTTCATAGTTCTGTTCATCCTTATTAAGCCAACTGTCTTAAGCAGGTGGCTGGGCAAATTTGGGCCAATAAAAAAACGCCCGCAGGCGTTTAATTGTGAAGGTAAGCCACTCTTTCAGCAACCAATTTGCGGAAATTTACCGAGTGTTTACGACAACAGGTTATAAACACGGGCGATTCGGCCCGAACCGCTGACGCTAACCGGCGATTCAAACGCGCCAATAAAGCAGGATTCACCCGGTTTGAGGACCAATTGCTGGTTTTGCTTGGTCAGCACGGCTTCACCGTCTACGCAGAACAAAATAGCGGCACTATTTTGTGTCAGCGCCTGCGGAGTAGCGGAAAGGTCGTGTAACGAGAACGCGAAATCGTCAACCGGGATGGGGAAGAAGAGCTCATCGCCGCGTTTTTGTGGTTGAGTCAGCAGGCCGGCAGCCGGCTGCGGGCGGAATTGCAGATTAGCCAGCAATTCTGGGATATCAATGAACTTTGGTGTCAGGCCGGCACGCAGTACATTGTCCGAGTTGGCCATCACTTCCAGTGCAACGCCTTTCAGGTAGGCGTGTGGGGTTTCGGCATACAGGAACATCGCTTCGCCTGGCTTGAGCTGAACCACGTTCAGCAGCAACGGTGAAAACAGGCCGCTGTCTTCCGGGTAGAAACCAGCGATAAAGCGCACGGTATCCCAAGGCTCACCCTGTTGGTTGTTCAACGCGGCTTTCAGTACGCCGAGCGCCAACGCTTTTTGCTCACCGCTCATCGCCAACAGGCTGGCAAACAGCGCTGATAAGCGGGTGACGTCAGGCTGTTGCAAGAACGCGGCAATATCGTGATGCGCCCCGGCGAGTGGCTGTAACAGGGAAACAATATCGGACAGTTCACGGAAGCCGTTCATCGCCAGGAATGGCGTCAGGGCAAACACCAGCTCAGGTTTGTGATTGGGATCTTTATAATTGCGCTCGGCCGCATCCAGTGGAATGCCCGCCGCGTTTTCTTTGGCAAAACCGATTTCAGCCGCAGACTTGCTCGGGTGCACTTGAATTGACAGCGGTTGATCGGCGCACAGCACTTTGAACAGGAAGGGCAACTCGCCAAAACGGCGGGCGACGTCGGTGCCCAATTGCTTGGACTGATCTTCATCAATGACATCGCGCAGTGAGCGCAAATTGCCGTCGGACCCCGCTACGCGCGAGCTGCTCTTCGGGTGAGCGCCCATCCACAGCTCGGCCATCGGCAACCCTTGTGGGTTGGCGATACCATACAGCTGAGTTAATGCGTCGTGACTGCCCCACGCATAGTTCTGCACTGCGTTGATCATTTTTTGCATCTTGATAAACATCCTTTGCATTCGCCGCCGGGTGACGGTAAGTAGCTGACTGATTTATCCCCTTTGGTTTTCACACTGCACGTTGAAAGCCAGGGGGGATAAAAGGCTAAAACAAACAAATTAGGCGAGCTCCATCCTACACCCGAACGACGGCGAGAAAGGGGGGGATGATCAAACATGTGGCTCATCTGTGCCGCTGCCCCGCGGCTGGCAAAGTATAACGTGATAGCGTCAACAGTCACAATTCCCCTGTCCCTTGACAAAGGCCAGGGTGGCACAACACCGGGCGGGGGAAAGTAGAATAAATAGCCTGTTATTGTGGCACAGCGTAAATCCGGCATGCATACCGAAATAAATATTTTGGCCGTAGTATTATGCTCCAATATATTTCAATCTGTGTTTTCTGACGTGAATTATTACCGGGTGAATATATCTTTCATCATAATTATTTCGTTTTTATCAGCAACCACACAAATGGCTTAAATTACCCAATGGCGTCGCTATACAGTGCAGACCAATAAACCGACTCTCTGATAATGACTTAACGCTGAGGCGCTGATGAAAAAACTTTTACTGGTTCTGGTTATGTGCACGTCGGGTGCTAATGCGGCTGTCGTTGTTACCCATGCATATGGCTATGGCATTGCCAGGCCCGTGGTGGTGGCACCCAGGCCGGTGATTGTGGCGCCTCGCCCCGTGGTTGTTGTACCGCGGCCGGTCGTTGTGGCACCTGCACCTGTGGTGGTGACTGCCGCTCCGGTTGCGACAACAACGGTCGCTCACCCCGTCGCTGCGGTGGCTGGTGCTGTCGGCGTGGGGGTGTACCGCCACAATGAACGTCAGGACGCCTACGATGAAATCAACCATCTGCAGGATCAAAGAATTAATGCCTATAACCAACACCACCATTAATAGGTGTGCCGTGCAATAAATATTAAGAGCGCCAGATGGCGCTTTTTTATTATTCCGCACTATGAGGTAGAAGAAGGGGGAGAGAATGGGAGCTAAAAAATAATGCCCGCACACTGTTTAAGACAATGAAGAAAAAATGCTGTGAGGTAACTCTCTTAATGCGAATAGTTATTATGTCACTATACTGGATGGGTGTGCTGACGGGCTCAAGTACGTTGGCGTAATCGTACATTTTTAGGAATTGTACTAAGGAGATCGTGATGGCAGCCGTTCGTATTGAAAAAGACTCTATGGGACCCATCGAAGTGCCGGCAGAAAGGCTATGGGGCGCGCAAACGCAGCGTTCTCTGGAGCACTTTCGTATTTCCTCTGAGAAGATGCCGACCGCCTTGATTCACGCACTGGCGTTGACCAAACGCGCCGCGGCCAGCGTGAATATGGATTTGGGACTGCTGCCGGCCGAGCGGGCCAATGCGATTATCCGCGCCGCCGATGAAGTACTGGCGGATCAGCATACAGATGAATTCCCGTTGTCAATCTGGCAGACCGGCTCCGGTACCCAGACCAACATGAACATGAATGAAGTGCTGGCTAACCGCGCCAGTGAGTTGTTGGGGGGCGTACGCGGTGAAGAGCGGCGGGTGCACCCGAATGACGACGTCAACAAGAGCCAAAGTTCCAACGACGTGTTTCCGACCGCGATGCATGTCGCCGCTGTGCTTGCTGTGCGCGAGCATCTGATCCCCGAATTGAACGTGCTGCATAAAACCTTGAGCGACAAAGCGGATGCCTTCCGCGATATCGTTAAAATCGGCCGCACCCATCTGCAGGACGCTACGCCGCTGACCCTTGGCCAGGAAATTTCCGGTTGGGCAGCAATGTTGGCGCACAGTCTGCGCCATATTGAAGACAGCATTCCGCATATTTGCGAACTGGCGCTGGGCGGCACCGCCGTGGGTACTGGGCTGAATACGCATCCGGAATACGCCGTTCGCGTTGCGAAGGCGCTGGCCGAGCTGACGCAACAGCCGTTTGTCACGGCACCCAACAAGTTTGAAGCATTGGCGACCTGTGATGCGCTGGTACAGGGCCACGGTGCACTAAAAGGCCTGGCAGCGTCGTTGATGAAAATTGCTAACGATGTGCGTTGGCTGTCGTCCGGCCCACGTTGCGGCATTGGTGAAATCGCCATCCCGGAAAACGAACCAGGCAGCTCGATCATGCCGGGTAAGGTGAATCCGACCCAGTGCGAAGCGATGACCATGCTGTGCGCACAGGTGCTGGGCAACGACGTGGCGGTGAATATTGGCGGTGCTTCTGGCAACTTTGAGTTGAACGTATTCCGCCCGATGGTGATCCACAACTATTTGCAGTCCATCCGCCTATTGGCCGACGGTATGCAAGGCTTTAACGAGCATTGTGCGGTAGGTATCGAACCTAATCGTGACCGCATCAGCCAGTTGCTGAATGAGTCGCTGATGTTGGTGACCGCGCTGAATACGCATATTGGCTATGACAAGGCCGCAGAAATCGCCAAAAAAGCGCATAAAGAAGGCCTGACATTGAAGGCGTCGGCGCTGAAGCTGGGTTACCTGACGGAAGAACAGTTTGATCTGTGGGTCCGCCCAGAAGAGATGGTTGGAAGTATGAAGAAGTAATTGATAGTCTGCATTGCACAGGGCTTACTTAGGGTAAGCCCTTTTTTATGGAGAGAAATGGATGTCGCGTACCGAGCGTTTATTCGATCTCATGCAGATCTTACGGCGGCATCGCTACCCGGTCACCGGCCAGGCGTTAGCACAGGAAATGAAGGTCAGTATGCGCACGTTGTACCGTGACATAGCCACGTTGCAACAGCAGGGGGCTGAGATCGTCGGTGAGGCGGGTGTCGGCTATGTGCTGCGGCCTGGCTTTATGTTGCCACCCCTGATGTTCTCCCAACAAGAAATAGAGGCGCTGGTGTTGGGGATGCGCTGGGTAGGACGACGAGGCGACAGCCAACTGGCGGGCGCAGCCAATAACGCGTTGGCAAAAATCGCCGACGTTTTGCCTGCAACGCTGCGCGATGAGCTGGAGGCCAGTACGTTACTGATTGGCCCGATGGACTTAGTGAAGGTTGCGGATGAGACGCTGGTGCTGATTCGCGACGTCATCCGTCAGGAGCGTAAGCTCGCGGTGGATTACTGTGACCGCGAGGGTAACGTCAGTGAACGTATTCTGTGGCCATTTGCGCTCGGGTATTTTGAACAGACACGAATGCTGGTTGCCTGGTGCGAACTACGCCAGTCCTTTCGCCATTTCCGCCTCGACCGCATTCACCGGGCGACGCTACTGGAACAGCGTTACCCGAGAGGCCGCCGCATGTTGATGAAAGAGTGGCATAAAGCGCAGGGCATCCCACCGCAGTAATCATCACTGCTGCCAAAAACTGTCAGCAGACCCGTTTAGCCTTGGGTTATCGGGAACCAACCGGTTCCCCTCAGCCCTAAGGTGGATAAGATGACCATGCCGAACATGACCCTTCTGTACGTTGAGAACCCAGAAAAGAGTGCTGCTTTTTACCGCCGTTTATTGGGGCAGGCACCGGTGGAACTTTCGCCTACCTTTGCGCTGTTTGTGCTGGGTAACGGCTTCAAATTAGCGATGTGGTCGAAACATACCGTGGAGCCTGCCGCAAGGGTTACCGGTGGCGGCGGAGAAATCGGTTTTATGTGCGAAACGCCGCAGCAAGTGGATGCGCTTTACCCGCAGTGGTGTGAACAAGGGCTTGAGATAATTCAGCCACCTGTGACGCTGGACTTTGGTTACAGCTTTGTCGCCACCGATCCGGACGGCCACCGCCTGCGGGTTTACAGCCTCAGCGAGTAGGCATGTCGGTATAAAGATGCAGCCGTTTAACCAGCAGTCGTAGCGGTTTGGCGTCTGGCTTGTATTTGTGTTTGACCGCCGCGGCGTCGTAATTGAGCAGCTCGCCAATCTTTGGCACCTTGGCACCGAGCTCAACCTGGCACAGGGCAATCAGCGGTAGCGGGCAGGGGTGTTGTACCTGCTTTTGCTGCGGCTGATACCAAACACGGGCGATGGGCTGCACTTTTACCGGGCGTTTAATTTTCAACGTCGCTTGCTGCGGCAGACGGCTGACATCCTCGATCTCGCGGCCGACCAGCTCGGCCCATTGCTCACGGTTATAGGGCGGAACTGCACGCCCAGCCTTCAGGCTTTTTTCCAATTGAGCCAGAATATCATCGCGTTTCACGTTCTTGATAATGTGCTTGTTGGCCCAGCCGAAACGCACGGAATCCGGATTCGTCAAAACGGTGAGGGTACGATAGGCGCTGAGGGTGATCAGGCCGTGCAGGTGAGTGTGAACAAAGTCAAAACGCTGCTCCGGTGCCAGGCCGGAGTCGACGGTGATAATCTGCTCCAGCTCGGCTTTGAGTCGGTTAATCAAAGCAACCTGCGCCTGTATCGCCCGGTATTCCGGTTGTTCCACCGCCAAGCAGAACACGCCGGGCAGGCGTACCGCCGCCTTGCTGCTGACGTTATGCTTGTTGTGATGGATAAACAGCCGCTGGACGTGTTCCAGCGCCAAATCACGTGCCGCCTGGCCAAGATGCTGCTCGACGGCGATCTGCTCCACAGCCGCATGTTCTTTGCCTTTCTCGATCTCCGGCAGACTGAATACCCGGCCAGCCAGCAAGCGCAGCGGCAGGATCTGCTGGTGGAGAGCGGCCAGCGCCTGTTCCAGCTCATTGAAACAAGCATTCATCCTGCCGATTAAACCGTACTTGTCCATCATTCACCTCTCATTTTAGTTACAACATACATTAAGAGAGCGGCAAACAAAAGGGCAACATCAGCCACCGTGACGGGGTGAACATCGAGTGGTCCAGGCCTGGCAGGGGAATCAAGGTCACCGCCCGCCAGAGTCAATAGCGGGCAGGCGGTGAACAGGGGATTAAATGCGTGCAGCTTCCGGCAGTTTTTTCAGGTAGTGCACGACCAGTAAAGCCAGCAGCAGCATCACGCTGATAAACGCCACGACGCCATTCCAGCCGAAACTGTGCCAGAAAACACCGCCAAGTGTACCCGCGACGCTGGAGCCTACGTAGTAACAGAACAGGTAGAGTGATGATGCCTGGCCTTTGGCCCGGCGGGCGCGACGTCCAATCCAACTGCTGGCGACAGAGTGGGCGGCAAAGAAACCGGCGGTGAACAACATCATGCCGAGAAAAATAACCGCTACCGGAGCCAGTGCGGTGATAAGAATCCCGATCAGCATAATCAGCGTTGAAGCCAATAGCACGGGTCCGCGGCCAAAACGGCTGGTCATGGCACCGGCTTTGGGTGAACTGTAGGAGCCGGTCAGGTACACCACCGACAGCAAGCCCACAATCGCCTGGCTGAGATGGTAAGGATCAGACAGCAGGCGGTAACCGATATAGTTAAACATGGTCACGAAGCTGCCCATCAGTAGAAACCCTTCGGCGAACAGCAATGGCAATCCCTTGTCGTGCCAATGCAGACGAAAGTTTATCAGCAAGGTGCGTGGACGCAGTGAACTGGCACGAAAGTGCGTGGAGGCGGGCAAAATGCGCCAGAACATACAGGCGGCAGCCAAGGCAAATAACCCAATCACGGCCAGTGATACACGCCAGGAGAAGAAATCGGTCAGTACTCCAGTCACCAGGCGGCCACTCATGCCACCGATCGAGTTCCCGCTGATATACAAGCCCATAGAAAAAGCGACAAAGCTGGGATGGATTTCCTCGCTCAAATAGGTCATGCCGACGGCAGCGACACCGCTCAATGAAAGCCCTATCAACGCACGCATCAACAAGATGCCTTGCCAACTGGTCATAAAGGCGCATATCAGGGTGCAGATTGCCGCCAGCAGGAGTGCCACGACCATAACCGGTTTACGGCCGATGGCATCGGAAAGCGGGCCGGTAAACATCAGACCGAGCGCCAGCAAGCCGGTGGATACTGACAAGGACAGGCTACTTTCCGCAGGGGAGATGCCAAAGTCTTGTGATAAAACCGGCAGAATCGGTTGCACACAATACAACAAAGCGAACGTCGCCAGACCGGCAGAAAACAACGCCAACGTAACGCGTATAAACTGCGGCGTTCCGCGTTCGATGTAGGGCAGTTTGTTCAGGGTGGAACGTTGGGTTTTTGGCGCAGCAGCCGCATCGTCGTTGGCGGCCAGCGTCGACGGCATACTGGCCGCAGAACGCACAGGGGTTGTCACAGTTTTTCCTTACCGAACGTGGGGGTGTATTCAGCACTTCATGGGTTAACAAAATGATAGGGAGAGGGCAGTTTTTTGTCTAATATATTAATAATTAAAATTAAGACGTTTAAAGTATGAATATTGAATTGAGACATCTGCGCTATTTTGTTGCCGTGGCGGAAGAGTTGCACTTTGGGCGTGCAGCCGAACGCTTGCGGATTTCACAGCCGCCGCTTAGCCAGCAGATCCAGGCGTTGGAAGAGATGGTGGGGGCGCGTTTGTTGGCGCGCAACAACCGTAATGTCAGCCTGACGCAGGCGGGGGAGATGTTCCTGAAAGAAGCGTATCAGGTACTCGATCAGGTCGGCCGGGCGGCTGAGAAAGCGGCCAGACTGGAACGCGGGGAGTTGGGGGAGCTAACCATAGGTTTCACGTCCTCAGCCCCATTTATCAGCGTCGTATCACGCAGTTTGCGGGCTTTTCGGCAGCAACACCCACAGGTGCATATCAAAATGCGCGAAGTAAACACCAAACAGCAGATTGAACCCTTGCTTAATGGTGAACTGGATCTGGGCGTTATGCGTAATACGCGCTTACCAGACGCGTTGAAACATCAGCTTTTGCTGTGTGAACCCTTGGTGGCCGTGGTGCCGGAAGGGCATCCGTTAACCCATGTTGCACCCGGCACATTGCGTTTTCAGCATTTAGCGGAAGAGCCCTTCGTGTTTTTCTCCCGCGAGGTGGGCACCGCACTGCATGACGAAATTTTATCCTTGCTGGCCAAAGCGGGGATCACTCCTTACATCACGCAAGAGGTTGGCGAGGCGATGACCATTATCGGTCTGGTGTCTTCCGGGTTGGGTATTTCTATTCTGCCGGCGTCTTTCGCCCGCGTTAAAATTGATGGCGTGCAGTATTTGCCGTTGGCAGAACCGGGTGCCATGACGGAAGTTTGGTTGGTGCATCACCGGCAAAGGCCACTGACCGCAGCGGCCAAATCGCTGATGGCATTGCTGTTAACCTGAAGGCCAGGCTGGGCAAATAAAACACAATCCGCAGTGAAAGTGGGGTGAATTTGTGCAGCAAATCACATAACGAATCAAATAGTTGACGCTGTATTACAAAAGCCCCACCATAGCCGATAGTCTTTATTTAGAAGCGCGAAAAATAGTAGGAGCAGGTTTGTGATTGCTGTTGGGCAGCCTGGGCATATTGATCAAATCAAGCAAACAAATGCAGGGGCAGTTTATCGGTTAATCGATCAACTGGGCCCCATTTCGCGTATCGAATTATCCAAACGCGCGCAGCTCGCTCCCGCCAGTATCACCAAAATTGTTCGCGAACTGCTGGAAGCGCATCTGGTTAAAGAAACCGAATACCAGGAAGTGGGCAGCCGTGGCCGTCCTGCCGTGGGGTTGGTGCTGGACACCGAAGCCTGGCACTATCTGTCCGCTCGCATCAGCCGTGGCACCATTACGCTGGCGCTGCGTGATATCAGCAGCAAATTGGTGGTCGAAGAGCTGTTGCCTCTGGCCGCCGAACACCCTGATCCCCTGCTAAAGCGTATTCTCGGTGAAGTAGATCAATTCTTCATTCGTCATCAAAGCAAGCTTGAGCGGCTGACGGCTATCGCCATTACGCTGCCAGGCATGGTTGACGCTGTTTCTGGTGTGGTGCACCGCATGCCGTTTTACGACGTCAAAGACATGCCCCTGGGACCGGCGCTGGAAACGCGTACCGGGCTACCGGTTTATCTGCAACACGACATTAGTGCCTGGACAATGGCCGAGGCCTTATACGGCGCATCTCGCGGCAGCCAAAACGTGATTCAGGTGGTGATCGACCACAACGTTGGCGCCGGCGTGATCACGGGCGGTAGAGTTCTGCATGCAGGCAGCCACAGTGTGGTAGAGATTGGCCATACTCAGGTCGATCCTTACGGCAAACGCTGTTACTGCGGTAACCACGGCTGTCTGGAAACCGTGGCCAGTATCGAAAACATGCTTGAAATCGCCCAGCAGCGCCTCGGTAGCTCAATGAGTTCAAGCTTGCATGGCGCACCACTGACGGTGGAGTCATTGTGTGATGCCGCGATGGCGGGCGATCAACTGGCTAAAGACATCATTCTTGGGGTGGGACACAGCGTAGGCCGGATTTTGGCCATCATGGTCAATCTGTTCAATCCGGAAAAAATTCTGGTTGGTTCACCGTTGAACCGGGCGGCGGAAATTCTTCATCCGGCAATCGCCTCTTGTATCCGCCAACAATCGCTGCCGGCTTACAGTGAAAATGTGAAGGTAGAATCTACCCAGTTCTTCAATAAGGGCACCATGCCAGGTGCCGCACTGGTAAAAGAAGCGTTATACAATGGCTCGCTGTTGGTGCAGTTGCTGCAAGGCTAAGCCAAAATACGCGCCCCATACCCGCTCACTACCAATCAGTAATTCTTATCGTTTAACGACAAAAGGTTGAGCTACCTCAAGCCCCGTCTCCCCGGCATCCTCTAGACTTTTCCCGTTCGTCTCTTTCGCCGTCTTTGCGGTGATATTTTGGTTAACGGTGCATCTCGGGGCAATTAAGTCATGTTAACGCGTTTATTTGTTACAGGTACGGATACCGATGTCGGTAAAACCGTGATTTCCCGCGCTTTGTTGCAGGCATTTGCTGCGCAAGGCCGCTCTGTGGCCGGCTATAAGCCTGTTGCCGCACGCTGTCAGGAAACCAGCGAAGGCCTTCGCAATAAAGACGCTCTGGTTTTACAGGCTTCCTCAACCATACCGTTGTCGTATCAAGAAATTAATCCCATCACCTGCCTGGAAGAGGTGTTCCACGCGCAGCCTACTGATGACATCAACTACGGTGTGATGAGCAGTGGTTTGCAACATTTATCCGCGAAAGCCGATATGGTGGTGGTCGAAGGGAGTGGCGGTTGGCGCGTGTTGATGAACGATATGCGGCCTTATGCTGAATGGGTTATCCAAGAGCAATTGCCGGTGGTCTTGGTGGTGGGAATTAAGCTGGGTTGTGTTAGCCACGCATTACTTACCGCACAATCCATCATCAATGATGGTCTGCCTTTACTGGGCTGGGTGGCAAACCGCATCAACCCGGGGTTGGCGCACTACGCTGAAACCATCGAGGCATTGCAGCAGCGCATACCTGCGCCACTGCTGGGGGAAATTCCTTATCTGCCTCGCGCCGAACAGCGTGAGTTGGCGCATTATCTGGATATTACGCCTCTTTTGGGTCGTTAAGCATTGTGATAGACCGACACTGAACGTAAGCCACGTGACACGGTGGTTGCGATCACGCAGGCCAGCAGAATGCCGGGCAGCAGAGTATATTCACCGGTCATTTCGAACATCATTAATGCAGCCATAATCGGTGCGTGGGTGGTTGCAGCCAACAGCGTGGCCATGCCGGTTAACGCCATTAGCAGCGGCACCGCACTGCCTAATTCTGGCCAAAGGGCACACAATTGCCCAATCACCGAGCCGAGTGCCGCGCCAACAAACAGGGTGGGCGTGAACACACCGCCAGGCGCACCGGAACCGCTGCTGGCAAGTACGGCCAGCAACTTGCAGATCAGAATCGCGCCAACCAACAATACGCCGGGCGGCGCGCTAAGCAGTGACTGCACCACGCTGTAGCCGTTGCCCCACACTTCAGGAAACAGCAACGAGAGCAACCCCACAATCAACCCGCCAAGTGCCAATTGCAGTGGCGGTTTCAGGCGCAGTGAACGGAACGCATGGCCGGAAGCCGACATTGCCCATAAAAATAAGGGGCCACAAACGCCGGCCAAGATGCCGAGTAGCGCCATCAGCAGATATTGTATTGGCCAAGGGGCAGGCAAGGGTTCGACCAAATACAGTGGCGCTTGGCCGCCATTGAGCAGATTGGTGACCAGCAATGCGCTGACGGCGGCAATGACCACCGGGCCGAGAGAAGCCAACATCAGCGTACCAAAGAGTATTTCGGCGATAAACAAGCTGCCCGCCAGGGGCGCATGGTAGGCGCTGGCCATCCCGGCGGCGGCACCGCAGGCCACCCACAGCTTCCACTCTTTCTCATGAGTGAAACGTTGGGCAAACACCGACCCCACCAAGGCTGCCAACAGAATCATCGCGCCTTCACGACCGATAGCGCTGCCGCTCGATACCACCAGCAGCGAAGCCAGGCATTTTACCAGGCTGGCGCTGACGTCGAGTCGGCCGTCGCCAGTTTCAATGGCTTCCATATAATCGGTGGGGGCTACCTGACGTTGGTGTTGATAACGTTGGTAAATCCACAGCAGCATACCGGCGGCCAGGCCACCCAACGCGGGCGTTAACGCCCTGCGCCAGCCCGGTAACGCAGCCGCGGCAGCCACCAGGCTGCCTTCACCGTGATCGAGCAGCAACCATTCCAACCCGAGCATTGCGCGGTGAAACAGCCAAACCACCAACGCGGCAGCAATACCAAGAAAAATGGCAATAAACAGACGGCGCAGCAGGGCGCGATAGTGGTGCAGGTGGACCCATCGTTTCATGCGTCAATAAAATCGTGAGAAAAATGAAAGGTTCAGCTTTGCATTGTGCTTGGCGGCCCGACCGAAGGCCAGAGAATCTTTGCAGATTCGCCGGTAGGTTCGCGCTTTGTAGGTTATGCGGCTGATTCAGCTTGATTTATAGTGACGTTGTCACTATGCGTTCAAATGGTGCGCTTTTCGCCAATAAAAACAGCTAAGTAGACACAGATAACGGCAGTGTTTCTTCCGGCTGGTATAATGAGGTGAAAATAAAAATCTACGGTTTGTAATAACGCTATGACAAATAACGAAGTATCTGCCCCCATCGCGCACCGTCCCTTGATCCTGATTGCCTGCATGTTGGCGATGTTTATGTCCGCGATTGAGGCAACCATTGTCGCCACGGCGATGCCGACCATTATTGGCGACCTCGGCGGGTTTTCTCTGCTCGGGTGGGTATTTGCGGTCTATTTGCTGGCGCAGGCCATCACCATCCCCATTTATGGTCGGCTGGCGGACCTGCTGGGGCGCAAACGGGTATTTTTCTTTGGCGCATCGCTGTTCTTGCTGGGGTCGGTACTCTGTGGTTTCTCGCCAAACATGTACTGGCTGATTGGTTTTCGGCTGCTGCAGGGGCTGGGGGCCGGGGCTATTATGCCAACAGCGACCACCATTATTGGTGATATCTACAGCCCCACCGAGCGGCCAAAGGTGATGGGTTACATCTCCAGCGTTTGGGGGGTATCGGCGATTATTGGCCCTTTACTGGGGGCGTTTATCGTCCAGCATTTGCCCTGGGCGCTGGTATTCTGGGTCAATCTGCCGATTGGTCTGCTGGCGATGTTTTTCCTTGCTCGTTATCTCCCTTCTCGCCAACAGGTGCGTAAACATGCGCTGGACCTGGTGGGCACCGCTTGGCTGACGCTGTTTGTTACCGCGTTGCTGCTGTCACTGCTGCAGGCAGAAAATCTGGGGTGGTGGGTGTTGCCCCTGTTGGCGTTGGCGGCTATCTCGCTGATGTTACTGATCCGCCAGGAACGACGTGCACCAGAGCCGTTGTTCCCGCTGGCGTTATGGCAAAGTCGGGTGATTGTGGCCGGCAATATTGGCGGGCTGGTGATTGGTGCAGCGATGATGGGCATCAGCGCTTTCCTGCCAACCTTTATTCAGGGCGTGATGGGGAGAACGCCGTTGGAGGCAGGGACGACCTTGGCGTTAATGTCGATCGGTTGGCCGCTGGCCAGCACCTTTAGCGGGCGGTTGATGCTCATGACCTCTTATCGGACCACGGCGTTACTGGGGGCATTACTGCTGTTGGCCGGGGGACTGATCCTGTTGCTGCTGCAACCTGCCGGCGGTCTGTTATGGGGGCGCGTGGCCGCCTTTATGGTGGGCGCCGGTATGGGGCTGTGCAACACCACATTCTTGGTGTCGGTACAAAACGCGGCGCATCACAGCATTCGCGGTATCGCTACCGCCTGTACCGTGTTTACCCGAATGATGGGCTCGGCCATCGGGACCGCGATTTTAGGGGCGACGCTAAACATCAACCTGCAGCTCCGCTTACCGCAAACGTCCGATCCTGTTCAGCAGTTAATGGAGCCTGCCGCGCGGGGATCAATGGCACCGGAGATGTTGGCGGATATGACGCAACAGGTGGCCGCTTCGCTGCATGGGGTATTTTTGGTTTCTGCACTGATATCACTGCTGGCACTCGCCGCAGCGATGCTGATTCCTGCGCGGCATCGTCCACAGGGTGAGGGTGAAGAAGCGGAACAGGCGTGAGGCGCAGAAAAAGTAGAAAAGGAAAGGGCGCGGTTAGCGCCCTTAACGATCATTATTGCGAGGTCTTAGTGTCCTGGCTGGTGCCGGTTTGCGCCGCGTCACCATTGTCATCACCGTTACTGATGCGGGTATAGACAATCTTCTGTGTGTCATTTTCGCAGTGACCTACCACCAGCCCGCCAGCCTGTTGGGCCTGGTCATTCGGCACAATATCCAGCTTGAAGCCAGATTCTGGCACGCCGTTATTGACAATTTTCTGCGAAATATCAGCCTTCACGCTTTCGCACGAGGCCAGGGCAGCCAGTGGTGCTGACGCCAGCAGCAATGCACCCAGGATAAGCGCTTTTTTCATCAATTCATCCTTATTTGAGATTGGGCTTCCTTTGTCAGGATAGCAGCAACGGCGCCGTAGGGTAACGGCCGCCGCCTGCTGCGGCAAGATTAAGGATTAATCTGACGGCCCGTCTGGCGGTCCAGGCACTTACGGGTATTGGGTTCCCAGTAAGCGTTAACGTTCAGGCTGTCGTCGCAGCGCTCTTCGTTATCAATGGCCTTATCGACCTTATCGAATTCTTTCTCCACGCGGGTGTTGACCTTGTTGCGCAGGGACTTGGTGTCGTTGAATTGCTGTTTGCTTTGGCGAGCCGCTTCTGTGCTCATTGCTCCGCTGTTGCTGCCATCGACGGTAACGCAGGTGCTGCCCTGAGTGCAGGTGGCAGCCAGCGCTGGAGCCTGCCAGGCACCCATCAGCACCAGCATGGCGACCGGCAGCATCCCGCGCAGCAGTCGTTGAGTCGAAAGTGTTTTCATCGTTTCATCCTTATGAGTTAGTGTTGCCTGAAAACGGCAACACTGGCTTACTGCGCCCTCAGGCGTGTTGATAAATATACCATCGCGCACTTAGACTGCACCAGCCAAGCACGGCCTTGTTTACTTTATAGAGAGAAAACGTTCCTATGATCAAGACCACACTGTTATTTTTCGCGACGGCATTGGCCGAGATCATTGGCTGTTTCTTACCCTACCTGTGGCTGAAAAAAAGCGCCAGCGTGTGGCTGCTGTTGCCGGCTGCGGCGAGCCTGATGTTGTTTGTCTGGCTGTTGACGCTGCATCCTGCCGCCAGTGGGCGCGTGTATGCGGCTTACGGCGGCGTCTATGTGGCAACTGCGTTGCTGTGGCTACGGGTGGTAGACGGGGTTAAATTGTCTGCGTTGGATTGGCTGGGGGCCGGCGTGGCCTTGGTGGGGATGTTGATTATTGTTTCCGGCTGGCGAGCCGCCTGATAAATGGCGGCAGGGCATGCCTGCCGCGCACAGGATCAGGCATCGCGGTGAATGTTCAACCCGGCAAAGGACTGACTGACCGGCATGATTTCCAGCGAGTTGATATTGACGTGGCTCGGCAGGGTTGCCACCCAGAACACCGACTCGGCGATATCCTCCGGCGTCAATGCATTGGCCCCGTCATAAACTTTGTTAACTTTGCCGTCGTCACCTTTGAAACGCACGTTGGAAAATTCCGTGCCGCCTACCAGGCCGGGCTCGATGTCGGTAACGCGAATACGCGTGCCCTGTAGGTCGGCACGTAAACCGAGGCTGAACTGTTTCACGAAGGCTTTGGTGGCGCCGTAAACGTTACCGCCGGCATAAGGCCAGTTGGCCGCGACGGAGCCGATGTTAATGACATGGCCAACATTGCGTTCAACCATGTCAGGTAACAGGGCGCGGGTCATGTTGACCAGGCCTTTGGCGTTGGTGTCGATCATCGTTTCCCAATCGTCAGCGTTGGCTTTATGGGCCGGTTCCAGACCTAACGCCAGCCCGGCGTTATTCACCAGTACGTCGATGTGGCGGAGTGCCGCAGGCAGTTCGTCAATCACTTGCTGAATCGCCGCGCGGTTACGCACGTCCAGGCGGACGATATGCAGCGGATCACCCAACTCGTCTTTCAATTCTTCCAGGCGTTCGATACGACGGCCGGAGGCAATCACCTGATGGCCTTCGCGGATAAAACGTCGTGTAATGGCTTCACCAAAACCGGATGTGGCACCCGTAACAAAAATGATCATGTTGCTGTTCCTCAACTGTTTTTACCCTACATGCTACTAGCATTAGCATAATCCCACGTTAAGTGGCAGTGGTTATCGGCGTCGACATAAAAAAACCGCCATCGCTGCTGCCAGACGGGCGGTTTTTGGTCAGTGAATCATGCATTTTTAAAGACGGGCCGAGCAGAATGGCCAATAAAGTGATCAGTGCTGTGGCGGGACGTGATACACCACGCAGTCGTATTTGGTGTTTTCGCGTCGGCCGGCCACCACGCCGCCTAAAGATTCGGCGATGCGCCGACTCGGCGTATTTTGCTCTGCCACCGGATAGATAAAGTGTTGTGGGTGGTAGCGCTCGCTGGCCCATACCGCCATAGCTTGAACAATTTCACGGCCATAGCCCATGCCGTGCAGATTCTCTTTTACCCAAATACCCAGCTCTGGCGTGGTGCCATGCAAATCGTGTACGCCACCTACACCAACAAACTGTTTAGTGTCGCGCAGGCGTGCGATAAAAATCACTTCCTCGCCTTCACGGATTAACGGTAGCCAGCCTTGCCACACGTTTTCAAACGCTTCCGGCGACGCCTCCGGTTCAAAATTCATAAAGCGTGTCAATGTAGGGGTGATCGCCTGGTAAACATCGTCGGCGTCTGCTGCGGTAAAGGGGGCAATCAACAACCGGTCGGTGTTAACGCGGCACTGAGAAAGGTCACTGTGAATCATTATTATTACCTCGCTTTTCAGGCCAAAAACGGCAAAAAATCCGCACCGGTGAAACGGGGCGGATCATCGATAGTACGTTGATTGGCAGCAGATGCGACTTATTTTTGCAATCGTTGAGGTGCGTTCGTCAGTGGTGCCGCCGGGGAGGTTCTTTGTCGGACCTCGTTACCTGCGTTGGCATTCAGGGTTGCGCTGTCGATCACGGCTACCACGGCAATCACGCCGATGACCACGAAAGCCCACTGAAAATCGGCCAACGGAATACGCTCAGCGGACTGCGGCATCAGCATCTCCGTTACTCTCAATGCCAGCGCGCCAACGGCAATCCCCAGACCGCTGCCCATTTGTTGTGACACATTAAACAGGGTATTGGCGCCGCTCATCTGTGATTGCGGTACTTCCGAAAATGCCAGTGTATTGAGCGCGGTAAACTGCATGGATCGCGTCAGACCACTGACGAACAACAGCGCCAGAATCAACCAGGTTGGCGTCTGTGGCGTCAATAGTGCGCAAGCGAAAATCGTGGCGGCGTTTAGCAGGCCATTCACCACCAACGTGGTGCGAAAGCGAAACCGGTAAAGTACCGCGGAGGTAAAGGGCTTCATCACCAGGTTACCGGCGAATACCGCCAGTACCAATAATCCGGCGTCAAAGGCGTTCAGGCCAAAACCGATCTGAAACAGCAGCGGTAACAAGAAGGGTACGGCACCAATGGCGATGCGGAACAACGTCCCACCCCATATAGTGACGGCGTAACTTTTTATCCGCATGGCCCACAGCGTGATCAAGGGGTACGCGGCGCGTTTGGCATGGCGAACCGCCAGCGCACCGAGTGCCAGACTGCCAAGAAGGCATAGCGCAGGCACCAGCCAAGACAACTGCGGATGGCTGATCAGATCCAGACCAAACATCAGACCAAAACAGGCAACGCCGGTCAGTACAAAACCGAGGGTGTCAAAGGGAACGCCTTTCTGTGGTGCTTCCTGTGGGATCAGTCGCCATGCCAACCACAGCGCGGCCATGCCCAAAGGCACGTTGAGAATAAAAATCCAGTGCCACGAGGCATAGGTCGTAATAAAACCGCCGACGGGAGGGCCGAGGATAGGGGCGACCAATCCAGGCCAGGTAATGGTGGCGATGGCTTTGATCAAATCGGGTTTGGCGGTGTTGCGCAGTACCACCAGCCGGCCGACAGGCACCATCAGAGCACCGCCGAAGCCTTGCAAGATACGGGCAGCGGTAAAGGTAGGCAGGTTAATACTGGCCGCACACAACACGGATGCCAGTGTAAAAATCAACACCGCGGCGGCAAAGATATTGCGTGCACCAAAGCGGTTGGCAATCCAGCCGCTGGCGGGAATAAACACCGTTAGCGTCAAAATGTAAGCTGAAATACCGATGTTCATGTCTACCGGCCGTACGCCGAAAGCCGCTGCCATTTGTGGCATGGCGGTGACAATCACAGTGCCGTCGAGGTTTTCCATAAAAAAGGCACCGGCCACCAAGAGAGGCAACGCACTTGCACGTGAAAAAAAGCTCATGGCAGAGCGCACCGGATGGCGTACAGACGGAATGCGGACATGGCAGAAATCCCGTTTCAAAAATGTTAAAGCCGGAAGGGTTTTTGAGCATAACGCATTGGGCAGAGGTTAAAAAGAGGTTGAGCAGGTGATAATTAGCGGGCGCAGTGATTGCGCCCGCGGGGGCATTAGAACTTTACAGAACCTTGCAGATACAGGGTACGTGGCTGACCGATGTACAGCCCCTTGTTGTTATCGTCGTAAGCGCGGGTGAAATATTCGTGGTTAAACAGGTTCTTAACCCCGACACCCAGGTTTAGCCCGGCCATTTCCGGCCCAAAGTCATAGGCGGCGCGCATGCCCCACAGCATATAGCCAGGAATGCGACCGGTGCTGCCGTCAGCACTTTCCGCCACCGTGTTGGCGTTATCGGCAAACTGGCTGGACTGGAATTCACCGTTGAGGTTAAACAGCCAATGACCCGGGGTGTAATCCAGTCCCAGAGTCCCCTTATGCTTTGGTGAGAACGGCACCTGATTTCCCCGGTAAGCGCCGTCTTCGCGGATAGTCGCGTCGACATAGGCATAGCTGGCGTATACCGTCATATCATCAAGTGTCGGTGTCAGCTGCGACAGATCATAACGCAGGCTGCCTTCCAGTCCGGCGTGGCGGGTTTTGCCGCGTGCGGTAACGCTGTCGGTCACCTGATTGGAATCGTACTGATTATTGAAGTTGATCAGGAAGAGACCGATTTCACCCTGCAGCGCATCGCCCTCGTAGCGTGTCCCCAATTCCCAAGTGCGCGCCTTTTCCGGCTCGATATTACCGCTGTCGACCGCTTTGCCCATTTGACTGTATTGCACGGTCCCGAATGAGCCTTCCGTGTTCGCGTACACATTCCAGTATTCATTCAGGTGATACATCACGTTCAGCGCTGGCAGGGGCGCGTTGTAGCTCACATCCAGGCGGTTATTCTTGATGTAGTTGTTCTGATACGAGGTGATATGCTCGTAACGCATACCCGGTGTGATGGTCCAGTCGCCGATATCAATACGATCATCGATATAAAAGGCGTGGGCATCGGTACCGGATTGGGTATCACGATCGTAAGGGCTACGGGTTGACGGCAGAACGCCGTTGCTGGCCTTACTGTAATAACGCAGCTCGTGGGTGGACTCGCTCACATAACGGTAGCCCACGCCAACTTCATGCGCCGATTGCCCCCAGCGGAAGCTCTGGCTGTAACGTGGCTCCACGCCGCGCACCCAGTATTCACGCGGAGACAGTGTCAGGTTCTTGCCCTGATCCAGATAACCGCTGCGCAGGGTATAGGTATAGAAACTTTGCACATCGAATTTGTGTTGCTGGTCGGGCTGGTACCGGTAGCCAAAGTTCGCCAGCTGGCGACGGCCCCAGAACTTATCGTATGGGCGTGTCGATTGAAACGGGTTGGCATTGTAATCTGCCCGGCTCAGGCCGCCCGGCATGTCCGCTTCACCTTCATAATATTGCAGCAGGCTATTAAACGTATGCACATCGTTGGGGGCATAGCGGCTTTTCAGCATCACGTCGTCAATTTTGGTTGAACTGTGTTCGCGCCAGTCGCTGCCGCGCGTGCCGGAATAAAGCAGTGCGCTGCCAAAGCCATTATCCGCGGTGCCGCCGATCATCAGGTTGCCCGTCCCCTTTGGGTGATCCTGACGAGACGTCGGGCTCAGTTGGCCCTGCATTCCGGCCTCCATACCGAAGCTCTCCGGGATGGCCCGAGTGACAAAGTTGACCACGCCACCGACGCTCTGTGGCCCATAACGAACGGCACCGCCGCCCCGTACCACATCAACGGCATCCATATTGCCGAGGGAAACCGGCGCCAGCGACAGCTGCGGCTGGCCATAAGGGGCGAAGGGGACCGGGATCCCGTCCATCAGTACCGTTGAACGGCTGGCCAGACGCGGGTTCAGGCCACGAATACCGAAATTGAGTGCCATATCGTGACTGCCGGTCCCGTTGTTTTCTGGTGCAACAACGCCGGGAACGCGGTTCAACACTTCACGTAGCGTGGTAGCCCCGGTATTGGCGAAGGCTTCACGGCGAACGACATCACGTGCCCCAGCGTGTTCGAACACGTCAATTTGCCGGCCTTCAGCCAGCCAGTCGCCCACAACGGTGATGTCTTGTTCTTTCTGCGCGATTGGGATATTGACCAGGGTATAACCATTGCCACCGAGCGCCTTGGCCTGCAAACCGCTGCCCGCCAGCAGTGCGTTCAGCCCTTGGTCGAGGCTGTAATTACCCTTTAACCCCGGCGAATGCTTACCGGCGGTGAGCTTTCCGTCTACCGACAGCGCAATACCGGCATGCGCGGCAAAGGTCGTCAACGCACCATCCAGATCACCCGCAGGGATAGCGTACGCGGTGGGTGCCGGTTGTGCTGCCATCACCGGTAAAGCGAATGCCAGGCCCACGGCCATCGCCAGTGGCTGAAGCGGTTTTCCCCAAAAGTTGTTCATACCTTCTCCTGATTTCTTCTATTTTTTGCTGCAGTGTTTTATCTGGAGTCGAATGAGAATGGAAAAGGGACAATCAAGAATGCGATTTTTTATCATTTTCATTTAAATAAATCAGGCGGGGACAATTTTTAACCAGTAACGGGTAAAACTTTGCAGCCGTATCGGCAGGGTTTGGCTGAGTAAAAGAAGGGCGCGATCCGGCTCCCTCAGCGGGAAGCTGCCGCTAACACGAAAATTGGCAACGGCGGGATCGCATTCCAAACGGCCAGGGCGGTAACGCGCCAGTTCGGCAATCACCCGATCCAGCCGCCATTGGCTTACGTTGAGCACGCCGCGTGTCCAGCCATCAGCGGCATCCAGTGTCTGCAGCGGGTTAAATGCGGTGGCGCTAAAGCTGATTTGCTCGCCGGCGTTAACCCGACGCTTCTCCTGCGGATACTGTGCCAGTTGGGCTTCCACGGCGTGTTCAATCACGGCCAACTGCGTTTGCCCCTCGCTTTCACGTACCAGAAAATGGGTGCCCAGTGCACGCATTGCGCCTTGTTGGCTTTCTACCCACAGAGGGCGGGTATCACGGCCGGTTATGAGGCTAACCTCACCGGTGTGCAGTACGATCAGCCGCTTTTCAGCGGTGTAGCGAACATCAACGGCGCTGGCGGTGTTTAACACCAGCTGGCTGCCGTCGCTAAGGATGATGGGTTTGATCTCACCCGTAGCGGTGCGGTAGTCAGCGCGCAGCTCACGCCCCAGCGGTGACTGATAGCCTAGCCAACTGCCGCCAACGCCGAGCAATAGCAGCAGGCTTTTCAACAGCGTGCGGCGATCCAGCGAGCTGTGGCGATCGGCCTGATCGAGCGTACGATAGCTAAATTTACCCGGTACGCCTTGTAATTGGCTTTGTAGCGCCTCAACCCGTTGCCAGGCCCAGCGGTGGTCATCGTGTTGTTGATGCCAGGTCTGCCATTGCTGTCGCTGGCGTTCGGTGACATTTTCATCACTTAACAGAGCAAACCAGTGGGCGGCCATTTTCAGCGCATGGCGTTGTTCGGGGGTGATGTTATGACTCATTGCAGGTATTCGTTTTCCAGGCTGAACAGCAGGCAGTGCTCGGTGGCTTTTGCCATATATTTCTTCACTGAACTGACTGAGACGCCAAGCCGCAAAGCGATGTCGGCATAACCCAACCCTTCAAGTTGCGACAGCAAAAAGGCCTGTTTGATTTTTGGGCCCAACCCGTCGAGCATGCTGTCGATCTGTTGTAGGCTTTCCAGCAAACATTGGCGTTGTTCCGGTGAGGGGGCAAGCGCTTCCGGCGCTAATGCGAGCATATCCAGATAGGCTCGCTCCAACGTTTTACGGCGGAAAAAATCGACCATGACCCGTTTGGCGAGCGTGACCAAGAAATCTTTAGGTTCACGGATGGTGGCGGCGGAATCACTTTTCAGGATCCGCAGGAACGTGTCTTGTGCCAAATCGTCGGCATCACATGCGCAGCCAAGCCGACGGCGTAGCCAGCCCTGTAGCCAACCATGGTGGGTTGTATAGAGGTGAGCTAGCGCTTCAGAGGGTGAAGGGGCTGTGGCTGACATGGGTTCCGCGGTGAAGGTCTACTCTAAAAAAGATGCGCGGATGATAATTGAGAATGGTTATCGTTTCAAGTTTGATGCCGTCCATGGCAACCGGTTCTCTTAACGTTCACTGAGTCGCTGTCCTGTTGCAGCGTCAAACAAGTGGATTGCATCACTGTTGGGAGCCAGGTACAGCAACTGACCGCTGTCTGCGTTGACTCGCCCGCTGAACTGTACGTGCAACGTGTAACTGCCCCAGGTGAGATGCAGCAGGCTGACATCGCCGGTGATCTCCATCAGCCGCAGCGTGGCGGCCGGTTGTTCGCTGGTTTCTACCAAACGGAAGTCATGCGGGCGCAGCCCAAGGATCACTTTGCTGCCTGGAACGGTTTGATGCCATTTCGCGGGCAGGGGAAACCATAACGTTCCGCAGGTTACGCCAGGACGATGGTCACGTGGCGTAACGACGCCCTCCAACAGGTTCATCGGCGGTGAGCCGATAAAACGGGCGACAAAGGTATCTGCCGGCGCATCGTAAATCTCCAGCGGTTTCCCTTGCTGCACGATATTGCCGTCTTTCATCACCACAATTTGGTCAGCCAGCGTCATGGCTTCGATCTGGTCGTGAGTGACATACACCGTGGTGGTTTTAAATTGCTGATGCAGGGATTTGATCTCGGCGCGCAGCTCCATACGCAGTTGGGCATCAAGGTTAGACAGCGGCTCATCGAACAAAAATACCTTCGGGTTGCGCACCATGGCGCGGCCCATCGCCACCCGCTGGCGCTGTCCGCCTGACAGCTCTTTCGGGTAGCGCTGTAAAAGAGGGTCGATTGCCAAAATACGCGCGGCCTGTTGTACCTTGGCCTGTTGTTCGCTTTTTGGCACCTTCATCACCTGCATGTGGAACGCCATGTTTTCAGCCACCGTCAGGTGCGGGTAGAGCGCATAACTCTGAAATACCATGGCGATATCGCGATCGGCCGGGTCCAGATCGTTAATTTTTTGCTTACCCAGCAGGATCGCGCCGTCGGTCAGCGTATCGAGCCCGGCCAACAGACGCAGTAACGTGGATTTCCCGCAGCCAGAGGGGCCGACCAGCACGGTAAAACTGCCGTCGGGAATGGTCAGATCCAACGGATTCAGCACGCGCTGTTTACCGTAATATTTGGTGACTTTTACCAGCTCTACACTTGCCATCAGACCATTTCTCCGGCGCAGGTTTTCAGGGTGTTCCAGTCGAGGTACTGGCGCGGTGAACTGCTGATGGCGTGGCTTGCGGCGTGGATACCCCAGCGCAGCGCTACCGCAGCGGAATGGCCATACAGGCAGGCGGTCAGAAACCCCGCGTTAAAACTGTCGCCGGCACCAATGGTATCGACGACCTTGATCGGATGCGCCGCTGCTTGCAACAGGCGCTCTCCCCACCACATGCGAGCGCCGTCAGGGCCGCATTTCACCACACAGGCGGCATCGGTCGGTTGCTGCCGGTTCAGCGTGCGGGCGGCGGTGTACAGGTCTTCATGACCGGCCATACCGCAGGTCTCCACTTCATTAAGCAACAGAATGTCGCAGAACGGCAGCCAGTCGGCGATCTGCCCGCGTAATGCATCGCTCCAGCCCTGAGGTGGCCAGCCGGTATCCACCGCAATGCGGTAGCCGCGCTGGCGCAAGGTTTGCAGCAGCGCCGGATATTCCGCCATCAAGGTGGTGCACAAAAACGTGCCGCACAACAACACCGTGTCGCCAGTACCGGCGAACAGCGGGATCTGATGCAGCACGTCGTCCTGGCTCAGGCGGGTGATATGGCCCTGATTGCTGAAAAAAGTGCGCTCGTTATCGGGGTGCGTCACACCGAAGGTCAGAGAGGTTTCACAACTGTAGGTCGGCCAGTACAGCGAGCTTTCCGGGAACAGCTGTGCCAGCCAGGGGCTGAAATAGTCGTTGCCCTGGTTGGCCACCAGCCGGTAAGGGGTTTCCAGCGCCGCCAGCGCCAGTGCGCAGTTGCCCGCCGAACCACCGGGGCGCAGTTCGCTGTGATCCAGCATCGCCTCCGTGCCTTTTTGCGGCCACTGTTGCAACGTGCTCATGATCACGTCGACGTTGATATTGCCAACCACGTACAGTGTGGGTCTGGTGTTGGTGTTCATCATGTTAATTTCCCTGAATAAATTAGCCCTTGCTGCCGCCACTGGTTAAACCGCTAACCAGCGTTTTTTGCAGCCAGATGGCAATAAAAAGAGGTGGAATGGCGGCCAGAATGCCGACGGCGGCGATCAACCCGTCATCGGTGGCGCGCCCGGCAGTGAAGCCGGCAATGGTGACAGGTAGCGTCTGTGCCTGAATATTGCTGGTGAACAGCAATGCATAGAAAAATTCGTCCCAGGCCAGCAGCCAGCCAAACAGCGCGGAGGCGCCCAGTGCCGGTTTGGCCAGCGGCAGGGTGATGCGTAACAACACCTGCCATTGCCGCAGCCCATCCAACCGCGCCGCCTGTTCGATATCTATCGGCAAGGCGTCGAACTGGTTTTTTAGCATCCAGGTGAGGAACGGCAAGATCAGCGAGCAATAGACCAGCACCAAGCCAATATGGGTATTCAACAAGGCTAACTGTTGCAAAATAAAGTACAGCGGCAAAACAAAAGCTACGGGGGGCACCATGTAAATGGCCAGGCTGGCAAACAGCCAACCGTCGCGTCCTGGGTAGCGTGAAAAGCTGAACGCTGCCGGGATCGCCAACAGTAATGAAATTAGCGTAGCGCCACAGGCCACCAGTAGGCTGTTGAATAGCGCGTGCAGAAACAAGGTACCCGGCTGGCCGGGCTGCAATGACAGCAGGCTGCCGTAGCGCGAAAAGTCCCACTGACGCGGCAGCCACTCCAGGGGCACTCGCGTCAGATAGGCCGAGGCACTGACGCTCATCAGAAACAGCCACAGCATGGGCGCAAGGATTGAAACTGCCAGCAGCAGCGCGGCGCTGTAGCGCAGCACCAAACGAATGTTACGCTTCATCGGCGAGGCTCCTTCGGCGCTGACGGAACAGCATCAGCATGTACAGCGCGATCAATAACCCGCACAACAGCGTCATCAACACCGCATAGGCGGCACCGCTGCCGGCGCGCAGATAACTGAATGATTCCTGATACACGAAGAAACTGAGGGTTTTGGTACTGTCCATCGGCCCGCCGCGCGTCATCACGTAAATAATGTCGAACACCTTGAAGGCGTCAATGGTACGCAATACCAGAGCCACCGCCAGCGGTGCCAGAATGGCGGGCAGGGTGATGGCGCGAAACCGCCGCCAGGCAGAGGCCCCGTCCAGCCGCGCAGCCTCGTACAAATCGTCTGGGATGGATTGCAACGCCGCCAGCGTCAGCAGGGTAATCAGCGGGTAATTCTTCCAAATATCCGCCAGCATCACCGCGTTAATTGCCGAAGCGGGATCGCCCAGCCAACTGCGGTAGTGATCAATTACGCCAAGCTGGGTCAACAGTGCGTTGATACTGCCGTAATCCGGGTTGAAATTCAGCCGCCACATGGTGGCATTAACGATGGTGGGTAGCGCCCAGGGCAGAATAACCAGTACCCGCAGAAGGTTACGCCCATGGAATTTTTGGTTAAGCAGCAACGCGACCAATACGCCAATCACGCCTTCAAATGCCACTGACACCAGGGTGAAATACAATGTACGCCACAGGGCAGCCTGGAAATCCGAATCGGTCAGCGCATAAAAAAAGTTGTCCATACCGACCCAGGCCGGCGTTACGCCATCGCCCACCAGCGCTGCATCGGTAAAGCTCAGCCATAGCGTACGGGCCAGCGGCCAGGCGGTTAACAGCAGCATCATCAGTAGCATGGGTGCTAACAGCACCCATGCCTGACGCCGCTCACGTTGGGGAAAAGTGAGCATTGTCATTCCTTAACGCAACCGCGCAGCGCTTTGGGTCGCGGCGTCCAGCCCGGCCTGCGGCGTGACTTTACCCTGCAAGATTTGCTGCAGGTCCTGCTGCAATCCGTTGGACAAACGGGAGTAATCGGCGGTTTCAGGGCGCGACAGCATCACGTTCAACGACTGTTTGGCTGCGGCAATCAACGGCTCTTGGCCTTTCTGTACCGCCGGATCGTCGTAGGACGCCTTCCAGATCGGCAGGCTCAGTTTGGCGTATTTGTCTTGCACCGGCTGTGAAGTCATATAACTGATGTACTGCCAGGCTTGGTCAGGGTGGGCGCTGGCTTTGGCGATGCCCAGCCCCATCGACCCATTCACCGCGGAGACCTGGCCTTCCACCGAGCCAGGCGCAGGGACGATCCCGACGTCACCGGCCACTTTACTTTGCTTCGGATCGTTGGCCATGTTGTACATGTAGGTCCAGTTGAGCGCGAAGGCGGCGTCACCGTTGGAAAACGCCTTACGCACGTCTTCCTCCAGATACTCGCGGGAGTTCGGGTTGGTTAACCCTTTGTCCAGCGACGCTTTCATATAGTCGACAGCCTGCAGCGAACCTGGCGTAGAGAAGGTGATTTTCCCTTGCTGGATAAACTGCCCCTTAAAGGCAGACACCAACGTGGTGTAGTCGCATACCAGCGCCTCGGCCTGTGACCAGCTCCACACCAGCGGGTACTTGACCACGTTTTTCTGTTTCAGGATTTCGGCCTGTTGCGCCAGCTCCTGCCAGGTTTTCGGCGGGGCTGCGATCCCGGCCTTGGCCAGCATGGCTTTGTTGTAATACAGGTATTTGGTGTCCAGGATCCACGGCATACCCCAGCGTTTGTCTTTATAGGTCACGGTGGTCATGGCACCGGCAAAGATTTTATTGCTGTCGTCGGCACTAATGCGCGCAGTGACGTCTTGCAACAGGCCGAATTTGGTGAATTCCGCGGGCCAGATAGCGTCAAACAGCACCACATCATAGCCGTTACTGCCGGCACCGCGCGCGGCAACGATTTTATCGTGTAGGGCTTCGTAAGGAACAAACTCCAGGTTAACGGTGATATCCGGGTGCTGTTTGCTGAAGTCCGCGGTCATCGCGCGGATGTCGTTTTCGCTGTAGGCCGCCTGGGTCATAAATAACGCATTGATTTGCGTTGGGGCGGCATAGGCGGATGACAGGCTGAGGGCCAGGGCAGAAAGGGTACAGACTGCCGTAGCGGCAAGGGTATGGCTTTTCATTGTGCGTTCTCCGGTGTTAAAAAGATTCTTAAATCAATTTGATTGCTTTATTAGAGGGCACCATACTGCAAAGACGATTTCCCTTTCTGCATAGGCAGTTATGACGACTTCCGGCACTAACCTTGAACATGCTCGTGCACACAACCGGCGCGTAGTGATAGAGGCTATCCGTCTGCACGGTGAGCTGACCCGTGCCGAAATTGCCCGGCTGACCTCACTGACGCCGCAAACCGTTTCAAACATTGCAACAGAACTGGAACAGGCCGGTATTCTCTCCTCGCACCTGCCGCGTCGTGCCGGCGGGCGGGGCCAACCGGCCACGCCGTTGACCCTGAACCCAGACAGTGCGTATTCCATCGGCATCCATCTGGATCATCAGTCACTGCTGATCATCGTCGTTGATCTGTCAGGCAGCGTTCGTTTCCACCGGCTGATTATGGTGCAAAAGCCGCAACCTGCTGCGACCTTGAAACTGATTTGTGATGTACTGCAAGAAATGCGCCAGCAGCCGGATCTGAGCTGGGGAAAAATGTTGGGGATCGGCGTTGTGATGCCGGGGCCGTTTGGCGTCGAAGGTATTTCCTCCGTTGGGCCGACCACGCTGAACGGCTGGGAAAATATTGATGTAGTGGCCGAACTTAACGCGCAGAGTGGCCTGCCGGTGACGCTCGAGAACGACGCCACCGTTGCGGCGATTGGCGAGCGTTTGCACGGTATCGCCAGGCAGCTTAATTCGTTTATTTATTTGTATCTTGGCACCGGGCTGGGGGCGGGGATTTTCACCGACGGCCGAATTTATACCGGCCATGCGCACAATGCTGGTGAGGTCGGCCACATGATTGTGCAACCGGGTGGCCGGGTGTGCTATTGCGGCAACCAGGGATGCCTGGAACGCTATGTGTCATTACAGGCGGCCTATGAGAGCTGCGGGTTGGATCCGATGCGCGCCAGACCGCAGGACTTACTGGCATTGCCGCAGGGGCAGATAGACACATGGCTGGATTCGGCGGTGCCGGCGTTACGTCAGGCGATCAACATTATTGAGTGTATGTTTGACGCTGAAGCCGTGATTATTGGCGGTCTGATGCCGGAAAGCCTTGTCGAGCAGCTCATCAAGCGGCTTGCGCCGTTGCACCGCTCGGTACGCAGTAAATACCTTGACGGTCTGCGGGTGCGGCTGGGGACGACGGGCGCGGATACTGCCGCATTAGGCGCCGCAGCCTTGCCCCTGTTTGATGAGTTTAACCCTCGCTATGAAGTGCTATTAAAGTAATAAATTCTATTACCCCCATTTGTATTCTTGCCCGATATTGGTGCGCGCGCTCAATTAATACAATATAAGCAAACGGTTGCTATTTAAATGCAACCGTTTGCTTATTCTTGGCTTATTTTCCTTGACTAAGAATATTGAGTGACTTGTTTTTATCGCTTTGTTTTTAAATGGAAATTATCAATAAAAAACCCATTGGCACGCTGATTGCTATTCTTAAACCAACACCTGCGATCGATAAAAAGACCGCGATCACGCCCTGGCCTGAATTGACTCAGCCGGGTGTTGTGCGCTGGTCTGTAGAGAAGGAAAGTAAAATGAGCATCCCATTCACCACGGCGATCCGTGGCAATTTCTTTGATATCACTGCCTGCGTGGATAACCCGCAACAGTTGAGTCGACAATTACGCCATCTTCCTGACGGATTAATTCTGCTGAATGAAGGCACCATTGTTTGGTTTGGTAGCTGGCAGCAGGGGGAGTCGCTATTGCCGCCGGGGTGCGAGGTTACCCATTACCGTGACAAACTGATCGTGCCGGGTTTTATCGACACCCATATTCATTATCCGCAAACCGAAATGATTGGTGCCTATGGCGATCAACTGCTGGCGTGGCTGAAAAACTATACTTTTCCGACAGAAAGCCAGTTTTGCTGTGAACAGCATTCCGACAAAATGTCGGCGTTTTTTCTACAACAACTGCTAAGCAATGGCACGACTACGGCACTGGTATTTGGCACTGTGCACCCGCAGTCGGTAGAAGCCTTGTTCAGTCAGGCAGCAGCACTCAATATGCGTTTGATCGCCGGCAAGGTGATGATGGATCGCCACGCCCCGGACGCCCTGTTGGAAACCCCGGAGGAGAGTTACCAACAAACACGTGCGTTGATTGAACGCTGGCACGGTAAGCAACGGCTGAGTTATGCCATTACACCGCGTTTCGCCCCTACCAGCACACCGGCCCTGTTGGCACAGGTGCAACGGCTGCGGGAAGAGTTTCCTGATGCCTATATGCACACCCACCTGAGTGAGAACCTGGATGAAGTGGCATGGGTGAAAGAACTGTTCCCGGACAGCCGCAGCTATCTGGATGTTTATCATCAGTATGGAATGACCGGGGAGCGGAGCGTTTTCGCCCATTGCCTGCATTTGGAAGAGCAAGAGTGGGACTGTCTATGCCAGACCCGCTCGGCGATCGCCTTTTGCCCGACCTCCAACCTGTTCCTTGGTAGTGGCCTGTTCAATATGCAAAAGGCTTGGCAAAAACAGGTGAAACTGGGCATCGGCACCGACGTTGGCGCCGGTACCACGTTCAATATGCTGCAAACGCTGGGTGAGGCTTATAAGGTTGGCCAGTTGCAGCACTATCAACTCTCCGCCTGCGAGGCGTTTTACCATGCCACGCTGGGCGGTGCACGGGCACTGTCGCTGGAGGATAAAATCGGCAACTTTGACATTGGCAAAGAGGCGGACTTTGTGGTGCTGGATCCTGCGGTGTCACCGTTGCAGAAGCTGCGCCATGAGAACAGCCGCGAGTTAGCGGAACAACTTTTTGTGCTGATGACGCTGGGCGATGATCGCAACGTTTACCGTACCTACGTCGACGGTAAAGTGGTCTATCGGCCAACCACGCACCAGGAGGCTGCATGATCCAGTTTCTGCTTAATCAAACGCTGAAAAGTGAAACAGCGCTCGATCCCAACACGACGGTGCTGAACTATCTGCGTCGCGATCTCGGCCGCTGCGGCACCAAAGAAGGCTGCGCTTCCGGTGACTGTGGCGCCTGTACTGTCGTCCTGGCGGAGCCGGACGGCAAACAATTGCGCTATCGCAGCGTTAACGCCTGCCTGACTTTCGTCAGTGCGCTGCACGGCAAACAGCTGATCACCGTAGAGGATCTTAAACAGCAGGGGGCGTTGCACAGCGTGCAGCAGGCGATGGTTGACTGTCATGGCTCACAGTGCGGTTTTTGCACGCCGGGATTTGTCATGTCTATGTTTTGTCTGCAAAAAAACAGTGAAGGCTATCAGCCTGAACAGGCGCAGCACGCGTTGGCTGGGAATCTGTGTCGTTGTACCGGCTATCGGCCGATTTTGGCCGCGGCGCAGCAGGCCTGCAATACCAAAACGCCCGACAGTTTCGAACGCGACCAGGCGCAAACGCGACAGCGTTTACAGGCGATACGCCCGGCGACGTTGGTGGCGTCCGCGGGCAAACGCTGCCTGTTGCCACAAACCCTCGATGAACTGGCGACGCTGTATCAGCAACACCCCGAGGCCAAACTGCTGGCCGGCGGTACCGACCTGGCACTGGAGGTCACTCAGCGTCATCAGGATATCCCGTTGATGATCGCCGTTGGGCAGATTGACGCGCTCAAGCGCGTCCGTTGGCAGGATGAGCGTCTGATCATCGGGGCCGGGGCGACGTTAAGCGATGTATACCCGCTACTGGCCAGCTATCACCCGGCCTTTGACGAACTGTTGGGGCGTTTTGCTTCGCAACAAATTCGCAATCAGGGCACCTTGGGCGGCAATATCGCCAACGCATCCCCGATTGGTGATGGTGCACCGTTACTGTTAGCGCTGGATGCGAAGCTGACGTTGCGCTGCGGTAAGGCGCGTCGTGAACTGCCGTTGAACGACTTCTTCCTGGGCTACCGCCAGACCGCATTGCAGCCGGGAGAGTTTATTGAAAATATCCTGTTGCCAGCCAGCGCGCCGGCAGATTTCCGCGCCTGGAAGGTCTCTAAACGGCTGGAAGATGATATTTCTGCGGTCTGCGGCGCCTTCAATCTCACCCTTGACCAAGGTGTCATTCGTGACGCCCGTTTGGCGTTTGGGGGCATGGCGGCAACGCCAAAACGCGCCTTGCTGAGCGAACAACAACTGGTGGGGCAGCCGTGGCAGCGCGCCACGGTGGAACGGGCTGCGCAGGCGTTGGCACAAGACTTTACGCCGCTGAGCGATTTTCGTGCCAGCAGCGCCTACCGTTTGCTGGTGGCGCAAAATCTGCTGCGTCGCTATTTCATCGCATTGACCGAGCCACAGCTGGCGATCGAGGTGACTGCCCATGAGTAATCGCAAATACAGCGAACAGACGCAGGCGCAACTGGCCGAACGATTCCGTCAGTCATTGACCAGCGGTGTGGGACGGAGCCGTAAACACGAAAGCGCCGACAAACACGTCAGCGGAGAAGCACAATACATTGACGACCGGTTGGAGTTTCCCAACCAGTTGCACCTGGCGGCCAAGCTGAGCGAACGGGCGCATGCCCGTATAGAAAAACTGGATCTGTCTGCCTGTTACGATTTTCCCGGTGTGGTGCGGGTGATCACCTGGCAGGACGTGCCGGGCGAGTTGGATATCGCACCTTTAACCCACGGCGATCCGCTGTTGGCGAAAGAGGAGGTGGAATACGTCGGGCAGGTGATTGTGGTCGTGGCGGCGGACGATCCCGAGACCGCCTGGCGCGCTGCGCAGGCGGTCAGCGTAACCTATCAGGATTTACCCGCCCAGTTGGATGTCACGCAGTCCCTGCGAGATGGTTTTGTGGTACAGGAGGCCCATCATCATCAACGGGGTGATGTCGAGGGGGCACTGGCGCAAGCGAAGCACCGTATTCAGGGTGAGTTGCACGTTGGGGGACAGGAGCATTTCTATCTGGAAACCCAGATAGCCTCGGTGCTGCCCGTCGAAGACGGCGGCATGCTGGTCTATTCATCGACCCAGAACCCGACAGAAATACAAAAACTGGTCGCTGCGGTGCTCAATCTGCCCATGCATAAAGTGACTATCGACATGCGTCGTATGGGCGGTGGTTTTGGTGGCAAAGAAACGCAGGCCGCAGGCCCGGCGTGTTTATGTGCCGTGGTGGCGCATCTCACTGGACGACCGGCCAAAATGCGGCTTAATCGCCGTGACGACATGCTGATTACCGGTAAGCGTCATCCGTTTTATATCCAGTATGACGTCGGCTTTGACGACAACGGATTGTTGCACGGCGTGAAAATCGACCTGGCAGGCAACTGCGGTTACTCGCTCGATCTTTCGGGGTCTATCGTCGATCGTGCCATGTTTCACGCCGATAATGCCTATTTCTTGCAGGATGTATTGATTACGGGGCACCGATGTAAAACCCATATTGCATCCAATACCGCCTACCGTGGTTTTGGCGGCCCGCAGGGCATGATGGCAATTGAGCAGGTCATGGATCATATTGCCCGCTATCTGGGGGACGATCCGCTGGCGGTGCGCAAAACCAACTATTACGGCAAGGAACAGCGCAATGTCACTCATTACTATCAGCCGGTTGAGCAGAATCTGCTGCAAGAGATCACCGCTGAACTGGAACACAGCGCCGATTATCAGGCGCGGCGTCAGGCGATTCGGCACTTCAACGCACAAAACCCGATTTTGAAGAAAGGGCTGGCGCTGACGCCGGTGAAGTTCGGCATCTCCTTTACCGCCAGCTTCCTCAACCAGGCCGGGGCGCTGGTACTGATTTACACCGACGGTAGCATTCAACTCAACCACGGTGGCACCGAAATGGGCCAGGGGTTGAACACCAAGGTGGCACAGATTGTCGCAGAAGTGTTCCAGGTAGAGGTTGAGCGTATCCAAATCACCGCCACCGATACCGGCAAGGTACCCAATACCTCACCAACGGCGGCGTCGTCCGGCACGGACTTGAATGGCAAAGCGGCGGAGAATGCCGCCTTGACCATTAAGCAACGCCTGATCGACATGCTCAGCAAACAACATTGTGTCGATGCCGCGCAGATCGCCTTCAATAATGGTCAGGTTAAGGTAGGAGAGCACTATTTCAGCTTTGAACAGGTGGTTGAGCAGGCCTATTTCAATCAGGTTTCACTCGCCAGCACCGGCTATTACCGCACGCCGAAGATTTTCTACGATCGTGACCAAGCCCGCGGCCATCCGTTTTATTACTTTGCCTACGGTGCGGCCTGCGCGGAAGTCGTCATCGATACCCTGACCGGTGAATATAAGCTGTTGCGTGCCGATATTCTGCACGACGTGGGCGACTCACTGAACCCGGCGATCGACATTGGTCAGGTGGAAGGGGGATTTGTGCAGGGCATGGGGTGGCTCACCAGCGAAGAACTGGTGTGGGATGACAAGGGCAAGTTGCTGACCAACGGGCCGGCCAGCTACAAAATCCCGGCGATTGGCGATGTGCCTGCCGATCTGCGCGTCACGCTGCTGGAGAACCGCAAAAACCCGGAGGACACGGTGTTCCACTCCAAAGCGGTGGGCGAGCCGCCGTTCATGCTGGGGATCTCGGTCTGGTGTGCGATAAAAGACGCGGTGGCCAGCCTGACGGATTACCGCCTGCAGCCCAACATTGACGCACCGGCCACGCCAGAGCGGGTGCTGTGGGGCGTACAGCAGATGCTGAATAGTGACATTGTCGCTAACTTGGCGCGGGAGAACGGCAATGGATGAATGGATTGAGGCTTTGGCCGAGCAGCGGCGGCGTGGCGAGCCTTGCATCCTGGTGACGCTGGTGGATGAGTTGGGGTCCACGCCGCGTAACCGTGGAACCAAAATGCTGGTAACCGCGGAACGGGCGGTGAATACCATTGGCGGTGGTCATCTCGAGTTTCAGGCGTTAGCGATCGCCCGCGACATGCTCAAGCAGGGCGTTGCCACGCTGCGACTGGAGCGCTTCCCTCTGGCGGCTCGGCTGGGACAATGTTGCGGTGGAACCACCAACGTGCTGTTCGAACCCCTGATATCCCCTCGACCACAGATTGCGCTGTTTGGCGCAGGACACGTGGGCCGGGCGTTGGTGACCATCCTTGCCACACTGCCGTGCCGGGTGCATTGGGTGGATGGTCGTGCTGCGGAGTTCCCTGCACTGATCCCGGCGGGGGTTCAACAACAGATCTGTGAAGACCCGCTGGAGATGGTCGATGCCATGCCGGCAGGGAGTTATTTCATCGTCATGACGCATGATCACGCATTAGACCTGGCGCTGGCAGAACGCATTTTACGCCGTGGTGATGCCGGTTACTTCGGCCTGATCGGCTCACTGACCAAACGCAAACGCTTCGAATATAAACTGGGCCAGCGCGGTATCAGTGAACAGACGATTGCCGGTATGCGTTGCCCTCTGGGGCTGCCGGACGTGAAAGGCAAGCTGCCAGCGGAAATTGCGGTGGCGGTAGCCGGGGAGATCATTGCCTGTTATGGGCGCTTATACTCTTAGTCAACCTTGGCATAATATCCCTGTTTCATAACAGGGAATGAGAATTTTTTATTGTTTATAAATAAATTAACGAATTCTGATATTAATTAATTTACAAAATAGCCTTTGTTGTTAATTAACTAACGGTATGTTTTATATTTAAATTGAAAATCGTTAAGCAAGTCACAAGTTCCCCTAAATAATTTTGCGGTTTTATTTCCCCCTATGTATACCTCTATTCATTAACATGTTAATGATGGTGTTCGCGTCATGGCGCAAACATCAAAGTCGTGGTGGACGGTGCCAGTACCCAAGCCGTCTGGCCCGTGGATATGCCATCCAGGAGCAGGTATGAATTCGTTTACCGTGCAAGAGAGCGCCAAACAAACAACGGAAAATGATCATGTCATTATCCGAAAACTGTTCAAACGTCTTATTTCTTTCTTATTTATCTTGTTTGTATTTTCTTTTCTCGATCGGATTAATATCGGTTTTGCCGGATTAACCATGGGCAAAGATCTTGGCTTGAGCGCCACAATGTTTGGCTTGGCAGCCACGCTTTTTTATATTACGTATTCAACGTTTGGAATTCCTTCCAATGTCATGCTGGGCATCGTTGGTGCCCGACGCTGGATTGCCACTATCATGGTGTGTTGGGGGGTAGCGTCTACCCTGACAATGTTCGCCACCGGGCCGCTATCACTGTACGCCCTGCGTATGATTGTGGGTGTCGCAGAGGCCGGTTTTTTCCCCGGCATCATGCTGTATCTCACTTACTGGTTCCCGGCCTACTACCGGGCTCGTGCCAACGCCCTGTTTATGGTTGCCATGCCGATCACTATGATGCTGGGATCCATTCTCTCCGGCTATATTCTGGCGTTGGACGGCGTAATGAACCTGAAAGGCTGGCAGTGGTTGTTTTTGCTGGAAGGGCTTCCTGCAGTGGTATTGGGGATCGTGACCTGGCATTTTTTGGATGATGGCCCGCAGCAAGCAAGCTGGTTAACCGTTGCAGAAAAGGCGCGGTTGAGTGAAATGCTTGCGGCAGAGCAATACAGGGGAGTAGCGTCCACACAACGTCCTGGTTTGCGAACGGTGTTTACGCCGGTGGTGGTGCTATACGCACTGGCCTATTTCTGCCTGACCAATACCCTGAGCGCGATTAATATCTGGACCCCACAAATACTGCAAAACATGAATCAGGGCAGCAGTAATCAAACCATTGGCCTGTTGGCAGCTATCCCACAGTTTTGTACCGTGCTGGCAATGGTGGGGTGGAGTTTAAGTTCCGACCATTTTCGAGAACGTAAATTTCACACTTGGTTCCCGTTTGCCGTTGCGGCAGCAGGCTGGCTGGTGACCATTATCTCTACCCAACCATTTTGGCAACTTACCGGAATTATTCTTGCGTCCGCCGGTTCCTTCACCGCTATGGCGATATTTTGGACAACCCCGGATAAAGTGATCGCCGCGCCATCGCGGGCGTTAGCCATTGCATTGATATGCGCTATCGGCAATCTCGGCTCGGCGTTCAGTCCGGTGCTATTGGGCGTTCTGCATGATATGACAGGCAGTTTTTCTGCAGGCATTGGCGTGATGGGCATATTGCTGTTGGTGGGTGCCGCGGTTATCACGGTCATCCCGATGACGGAAAAACCTTTACCGAAGGGTAATGCATCAAATTCGGTGTTCAGACCTCGTTGAGGCAACCCACTTGAAATTGGATAGGTTAACAACGGAGAGGCAATAATGGGAAATACAGCAACCACAGGTCAGGCCATGGTTCGCTCGCTGATCGCGCATGGCATAGATACGGTATTTGGTATCCCGGGTGCACATATGTACGATTTCAATGATGCTCTCTATCAACAGCGGGAGCAGGTTCGATTCATTCACACTCGTCATGAACAGGGCGCGGGTTACATGGCTTATGGCTATGCCAAGTCCACGGGCCGTATCGGTGCTTATACCGTTGTGCCCGGCCCAGGAGTGCTTAATTCCGGTGCTGCATTATGTACCGCCTATGGTGGCAACACTCCAGTGTTGTGTCTGACGGGCAATATCATGTCTCACCTGATTGGCCAGGGGCGTGGGCAATTGCATGAATTGCCGGATCAACTCAATACATTGAGCGGAATCACCAAGATCGCCCGGCGGGTCAACCATGTCACAGAAGCGGGTTCGGAAATGGCGGAGGTGATCGGCCATATGTTATCGGGACGACAAGGGCCTGGCGCTATCGAAGCACCGTGGGATGTGTTCGGTATGCAGGGTGCGGAGACGGAGACTCCGTTAGCCAATACGCGCCCGGCACCGGCGGTTAATCCTGCGGCGATAGAAGCGGCGGCGAGCCTGATAGCTCAGGCCAAAAACCCGCTCATCATGGTTGGCGGTGGTGCTGTCGATGCGGGGGCCGCAGTGGCTGAACTGGCTCGGCGATTACAAGCCCCGGTGACGTCTCATCGTTCCGGTAAGGGTGTGGTGCCTGACGATTCGCCTTATGCGCTTAATTTTGTCGCGGGGTTCGACTATTGGCAACAGACCGATCTGTTGATCGGTATTGGTAGCCGGCTTGAGCTGCAATTTATGCGCTGGCGCTGGCTACCAAAGAATTTGAAAGTGATACGTATTGATATTGACCCAACCGAAATGGTTCGGCTCAAACCCGACGTTGCTGTTGTTGCGGATGCGCAACAGGGTGTTGAGGCGTTATTGGCGGCACTGCCGCTTATGCAGCCGGTGGATCGGAGTGCAGCGCTGTGCCGGTTAAACCAGCAGGCCAGAGAACGTTTCTCCTGCGTACAGCCGCAGGTTGACTATCTCAATGCCATTCGTGCCGCGTTACCGAGGGATGGTTTTTTTGTGGAAGAGGTTAGCCAGGTAGGTTTTACCGCCCGTTTTGCCTTCCCGGTGTATGAGCCGCGTCATTATGTGACGTGCGGCTATCAGGACAATCTGGGGTTTGGCTACAACACTGCGCTGGGCGTCAAAGTGGCGCATCCAGATAAGGTGGTTATCTCGGTGTCCGGTGACGGTGGTTTTATGTTCGGAGTGCAAGAGTTGGCGACGGCAGTACAACATGGCATTAATGTGATCGCCATCGTGTTCAATAATGCCGCTTATGGCAATGTGCTACGTGATCAACGGGATAGCTATCAAGGACATTACCTGGGATCTGCGCTAAAAAATCCGGATTTTGTCAAACTGGCGGAAAGTTTTGGTGCCTTGGCCTATCGTGCGACGACGCCTGGTGAACTTAAAGCTCGGTTGGTGGAGGCGATGAACGCCGAACGGCCTGTGGTGATCGAGGTGCCTGTTGAGACAGGATCAGAAGCCAGTCCTTGGCCATTTATCCACCCTCAAGCCCCGCAGTAGCATGTTCCAATTTAGGCGGTACTCTGTGCAAATTTCACGCTGATGGCGTTTTTTGCAGCCAAAGGCTAAACAGCGCTGAAGCGAATGCGCTTAGTGCCCAGAGTAACAGCAGTGGCATTAACGGACGCTGCTGGACTTTATGAAACCGTGGCCCGGTGTCGACCGAATCTTCTAATCACTTGTTTTTGCTCAAACTGCCAACTGCGCCTAAGCTAGGATGTGACTCAGGGGGAGACGAGCTCCCCCACGACATTATTCTGTGAACATGGAGGAGTTTCGATTTGATGCGTTTATCGACATTGGTGCTGGCGATCGGCATGGCGCTGGGCACACAGGCACAAGCAGAAGAGACCAACCCGCACGCGGATCATAGCGCGTTGCCAAGCGGCCAGGCAAAGGAGGCTACCGTGACCGGCGAAGCCAACCAGCACGACAAAAAGAACGAAAACCCGTTCTTCTACCAAAGTCGCCTGCCATTCCAGGCACCGCCGTTTAATGTGATCAAAGAAAGTGACTATGCGCCGGCGATTGACGCCGGTATCAAGCAAAAACTGGAGGAGGTGGAGAAGATCGCCAACAATCCGGCCAAGCCTGATTTTAAAAATACCTTTGTGGCCCTGGAGCAAAGTGGCGCATTGCTGTCGCGAGTGATGAACGTGTTTGGTGCCATGACCTCGGCCAACACCAGCGACGCGTTACAGAAGCTGGACGAAGAAAGCTCACCGAAGCTGGCGGCGTTGGACGATGCCATCATGCTTAACAGTAAACTGTTTGCCCGTATCAAGGCTGTGTATGAACAGCGTGACGCACTAAAACTGGATGCGGAATCTCGCCGACTGGTGGAAGTGACCTACAAGAACTTCGAGCTGGCGGGGGCCAATCTGTCCGACGCCGATAAAACCAAGCTGAAGGCGCTGAATCAGGAAGCGGCGACGCTGAGCACCCAGTTTTCCAACAAATTGCTGGCCGCAACCAAAGACGGTGCGCTGGCGATCGCCGATAAAGGCAAGTTGGACGGCCTGTCGGAAAACGAACTGGCCGCCGCAGCCCAGGCCGCCGGCGAACGTAAGCTGGATAAACAGTGGTTGCTGGTGCTGCAAAACACCACCCAGCAACCAGAACTGCAAAGCCTGAAGGATCGTGATACCCGCAAAGCGCTGTTTGATGCGTCCTGGAACCGGGCAGAAAAAGGCGATGCTAACGACACTCGCCAGACAATCGCTCGTCTGGCCAAGGTTCGGGCTGAACAGGCCAAACTGCTGGGCTTCCCGAATTACGCAGCCTGGAAACTGCAAAACCAGATGGCCAAAACACCGGATGCCGCGCTGAGTTTTATGCGTAACATCGTTCCTGCGGCGACCGCTCGTGCAGAACGTGAAGCCAAAGACATTCAGGCTGTGATTGACCAGCAGAAAGGTGGATTTAAGGTTGAAGCCTGGGACTGGCAGTTCTACGCAGAACAGGTTCGTAAAGCAAAATACGACCTTGATGAGTCGCAGATCAAACCTTATTTCGAACTGAATAACGTGCTGAACAACGGCGTGTTCTATGCTGCGAATCTGCTGTACGGCATCAGCTTCAAAGAACGCAAAGATATCCCGGTTTACCAACCGGACGTGCGGGTTTATGAGGTGTTCGATAAAGACGGTAAATCATTGGCATTGTTCTATACCGACTTCTTTAAGCGCGACAATAAGGGCGGTGGTGCCTGGATGAGCAACTTTGTCGAACAGTCGAAGCTCAAAGGTACCAAGCCGGTGATTTACAATGTTGCCAACTTCACCAAACCTGCGCCAGGCCAGCCTGCGTTGTTGTCGTATGATGATGTGATCACCATGTTCCACGAGTTTGGTCATGCGCTGCACGGCATGTTCGCCGATCAGGAATACCCAAGCCTGTCCGGCACCAACACGGCGCGTGACTTTGTTGAATTCCCATCACAGTTCAACGAGCATTGGGCCAGTGATCCTAAAGTGTTCGCGCACTTCGCCAAGCATTACAAAACCGGGGAAGCGATGCCGCAAGAACTGGTCGACAAAATCAAAAAGGCCGACAAATTCAACAAAGGCTATGACATGACCGAGCTGCTGTCTGCGGCGCTGCTGGATATGCACTGGCACATGTTGAGTGCTGATCAACCGCAACAGGACGTGGACAAGTTCGAAGCCGAATCGCTGCAAAAAGACAAAATCGATCTCAGCTATGTGCCGCCACGCTATCGCTCAAGTTACTTCAAACATATCTGGGGTAACGGCTATGCCGCTGGTTACTACGCCTATCTGTGGACAGAAATGCTGGCGGATGATGCTTTCCAATGGTTTACCGAACACGGTGGCCTGACCCCCGAGAACGGCCAGCGTTTCCGCGACATGGTGTTGTCGCGTGGCAACAGCCAGGATCTGGAAAAACTGTATATCGACTGGCGCGGTCAAGCACCCAGCATCGAACCCATGCTGATTAACCGTGGGTTGAAAGACGAATAAAATAGTGTGATGTCTGTACGACGAACAAGGGCGTAATAAATTACGCCCTTGTTATTTAATAAATTTAACATTTACCTATCGTTGACGAATTCCAGGTTGTTTCTGGATGAGAGCAAGGTGAAAAGAAGACGTCATGAAGCAGGGTTAATAATGGCATTTTCATTTTTCTTTCTGTTTGTTTCTTTTGGGTCGTTAAAAGATGACCCTTATTTGGGGTTGGCTTTATTTGTTACTTGGATTGTACTTTTTATGCTCCCTATAGCGGTTTTCCCGCCACCGAAAAACTCAGGCGGCAAGCTCAAGAGCACATAGAGAACTATTACGCCGAACAACAGGTTTGAATCATGGGCGCAGTTCAAAAAAACCGCGCCCAACACCTTCAGCGGTTAACCACCTTGGCTGGCAGGGCAACCACCAGTAAAGAACTGATCAGCAGGCAACCGGCGAAGGCCCAGAGTGCGCCACCGCTTTTTCCGGTCAGATCCAGTGCCAGACCCATCAGCGAGTTACTCACCAACCCGGCGATATTTGCCAGCGAGCAGGCCAGCGCAAAGCCGGTGGCCGCTGCCGTACCGCGCAGGAAGGTGGCCGGCAGGCTGAAGAACACCGGCACCGCACCGATGATCGTCGCCTGGGCGACGGAGAACAGCAACACCGTGGCGATCACGTTGTGCGTGAAGAACGTACTGCCAGCCATCGCCATCGCGCCAACAATAAACGGCACTATGATATGCCAGCGCCGCTCACGCATGCGGTCAGAACTGGTGCCGATCAGCAGCATACCCAGCAGTGCGGCGACGCTCGGCAGCGCGGTCAGCATACCGATGGTGGTAATGTCGGTCACCCCGGCGGTTTTGATAAAAGTGGGCATCCAGAACCCCATCGCATAGGCGCTAAGCAGGATCGAGAAGTCGATGCCGCCCAGCATCCAGACCTTGAGGTTAAAAAAGCCGTCGCGAAAACGGTGTTTGCTGTGACCGGCTTCGGCATCATCTTGCGCCAGGTCATCCGCAATACGCTGTTTCTCTTCGTCGGATAACCATTTGGCCTGGCGGAAATGGTTCGGCAACACCCAGAACGTCAGTATGCCCAGCAGTACGCTGGGGATACCTTCCAGCAAGAACAGCCACTGCCAACCGTGCAGCCCGTGGCGCATGTCGAAATGCCCCATAATCCAGCCGGAGATCGGGCCACCCAGCACGCTCGACAGCGGCAGACCGATCATGAACAACGCAATAATGCGGCCGCGGCGGTAGGTCGGGAACCACAGCGTCAGGTAGAACAGCACGCCGGGCAGGAAACCGGCCTCCGCCACGCCGAGCAGAAAACGGATGACGTAAAACTGATTCGGGGTGGTGACGAACATGGTGCACGCGGAAAGCAGGCCCCAGGTGATCATGATTCGGGCGATCCACACCTTGGCGCCGACCCGTTGCAGGATCAGGTTGCTAGGCACCTCAAACAGGATATAGCCGACAAAGAACAGCCCGGCACCCAAACCGAAGGCCGCCTCGCTTAATTGCAGTTGCTCTGCCATCTGCAGCTTGGCCAGCCCGACGTTGATGCGGTCGAGGTAGGCGGCCAGATAGCACAGACAGAGAAACGGGATCAGCTTCCAGGTGATTTTGCGGTACAGAAGCGATTCTGCGCCCGCTTTCCCGGTTAACGGGGTTTCAACAATGGCCATGATGATGTCTCCAGGTGGTGCATGGTGGCCTCCTGAGGAGGAGTGTTGTGTGTTGGCTTGATCGCCGCCCTGTATCGGGCGGTCGCTTGAGGCGCTTGCCGCGCCTTCTTTATTTTTCAGTTCTCCGTGCAGGTGAAGCTCTGGATTACAGCCGGTTTTTACACTTTATCCTTCAAACTGCGTCCTTGTTGGCTGCCTTTGTTCACCCGAATCACTTACTTGAGTAAGCTCATCGGGATTCACTCAGTTGCCGCCTCGACGCAATTTGAATGATTTTGTGTACAGATAATCGAGGGTCTCCTGTTTGGTCACGACGTCGCCGTATTTACTGTCGATATCGAACAGATTGGCCTCATGCGGGCCAGGGTGGCGATCGCCCACGCATTCACGTACCACGATGGTGCGGAATCCGTGCTGTACCGCATCCACAGCGCTGGCGCGGATGCAACCGCTGGTCGAACAGCCGACCAGCAACAGGGTATCGACGCCAAGCGCCACCAGCATGGGGGCCAGCGAGGTACCGAAAAAGGCGCTGGCGTACTGCTTGGTCAACACCACTTCCGAGGACAGCGGTGCCACCTGCGGGCAGAATGCCGCCAGCGGATGACCTTCCACCATGTCTTTCATCACCGGCGCTTTCTTCACCCAGATGCCACCGTCGGCAAAATGCCCTGCATGATAGCGGATATTGGTGTGGATCACCGGAATACCCACCTGGCGTGCGGTAGCCAGCAATGCCACGCTTTCATCGACCGCGCTGACCACGCCAGGGGCGAACAAGGGGGCACCTTCGGTGGTGTAGCCCTGCATAAAGTCGACCACCAACAGTGCCGGGCGATGGCCGAAACCGATACGGTTACCCCAGACGCCGCTGTAGTTATCGGTGAGACTGTTCTCGGTTGCGGATTCCATGTTGCCTCCTCAATAAGCGCCGGACAGTAGGGCGCCGGCGCCGGGAACGATCGGCTCCAGCTCCAGGGCCGTCAGCATAGCGTAGGTGGTGGCGATGGCGGCGGTCAGCACCGGCTTGCCGGTTTGCGCCTCCACGGTAGCGACCGCCGGTAACGATGGCATCTGCACGCAGGCGGACAGGACGATAACGTCCACATCGCTCAGGTCCATTTCCGCGACAATGCCCGGCAGGTTGGCCGGATCATGGCGGCCTACGGCCAGATTGTCGGCGATCTCCAGCGCGCGCCACACCTTGACCTCAATGCCTTCGTGTTCGATATATTCCACCACCATTTGGGTCAGCGGCTTCATGTAGGGCGCCACCAGTGCAATACGTTTGGCACCCAGCACCTTCAGGCCGTTGACTAATGCCCCGGCGCTGCTGATCACCGGGGCGGCGGCGTTGTTGTCCCGAGTCACCTGCGCCAGCCGCGCCTGGGACTCACGGTGATAGCCTAATCCCATCGACATGATCGCTACCAGGCAGGCATAGCCGAGTACGTCGACCTGCGCGTCGGAAAGCTCCAGCGCGCAGCGGTCTGATTCGGCGTCCATCGCCGCCAGCTCTGCTTTGCTGACGTGCTTCATGCGCATGCGGCTGGAGTGGAAGGTGAAGCGTTCCGGGCGGATCAACTGACGTGCGGTCAGCATCGCCGGGATTTCGGTTTCCATCGTGGTATTGGAACTGGGCACGATCTGGCCGATACGGTAATTTTTGCTCATGACAAAGGTTCCTTAATTAATCCAGAAAATCGCCCAGGGCGTGGAAGAAACCGTCGAAGTCGTCCCACGGGATCATATGGCCGGCTTTTTCAACGTGAACCAGGGTAATTTCCGGCTGCAACTGGCGGATCTCCGCTTCGTCTTCCGCTTGGATCACGCCACCAAGGCCCGCAATCATCAGCAACGTCGGCATGCTCAGCGAGGGATAGTCGCGGTGGCTGTCGACCTGATGAAAATCTTCATAGGCGCGCTGAATCGCCGGTTCGTAGCAGGTGTGCAGCCACTCGGCCCGCAGTTGGCGCTGTTGTTCGCTCCAGCTCGGGCAGAAACTGCGCATCTGTTCGGCGTCCATCCCCTGCAGCGACTGGCGGATCGAATCAACGTACCAGGGCCATTTTCCCGGATATTCACGACGGCCGGGGCCGGAAACCGGCGGATCGACCAATACCAAACGCCGTACGCCAGCCGGTTGCAGCGCGGCAGCGCGCAGTGCAAAGCGCGCACCCATCGAATGGCCAAGCAGAGCGACGTTTTCCAGCTTTAATGCGGCGGCGAAGGCGTTGACGTCCTCGGCGCAGGTTTCAGCGTCATAGGCCAGATCCGGTCCGCTGGCGGACAGGCCACGGCCACGCACGTCCAGCACGTAGGTGTCGTAGCGCTCGGCCAGCCGTTCGGCAACGAAGCCCCAGGTAATCGCCGGGCTGGTGATACCGGGGATCAGGATCACTACCGGGCCTTGCCCCCCGTAACGCAGGTAGTGCTGGCGAATGCCGTTGGCCTGCACGTTGGCGCCATAAAGGAAGTGGCTCATGCGGCGTTCTCCGACTTCAGCGCCTGCGCGTACAGGTCATAGCCGTAGACCCAGGCCGGATCTTCCTGAGTACGCAGGAAGGTATTGGCATTGGAAACGGCCTGCACGCGGGAGGCGCGTTCTTTGCGGTTGGCTTCATACAGTTGGAAAGCGGTACGGTAGTCGGTCAAACCGGTTTCCTGCAGGCAGCGCGCCAGCATGGCGGCATCTTCGATCGCCATCGCCGCGCCTTGCGCCATGTGTGGTTTCATCGGGTGGCAGGCGTCGCCGAGCAGCACCATTCGGCCTTCGCTCCACAGCGGCAGCGGCTTACGGTTCAACAGCGGCCATTTGGTGACCTGTTCACTGGACTCGATCAGCGCTTGCACAATCGGGTGATAGCCGGCAAAGGTTTCGTACATTTCTTCGCGGCTGCTGTCGATAAAGCTGCCCTGGAAATCCCACGCCGGGTGAGGCACGCCGCTGACGTAATAGTATTCATCACGTTTTTGGGTGGTGTAGTAGACCATCAGGTGGCGATCTGCCGACCACCACTTCACGCAGTCTTCAAAGCTCAGGTTGTATTTGGCCAGTTTTTCGCCGCGGATCAACGCACGGTGGGCGACCCAGCCACTGTAGGTCGGCGCTTCAGCGCCCAGCAGGTGTTCGCGAATGCGGGAGTTGATACCGTCGGCGCCAATCACGATATCGGCGCTGGCCTGGGTACCATCGGCAAAGTTCAGCACCACTTCGTTGTCGCGTTCCTCAATTTTGCTCAGGCACTTGCCAAAATGCACGCTGCCCGGTTGCAAGGCGGCCATCTGCAAGGCCTGCAAATCGCCCCGGTGTACCGTCACGTAAGCCGCGCCGTACTCTTTGCGGGCAAAGGCCCCCAGCTCAATGCGCGACAGATAGTCACCGCTTTCGGCATCGCGACTGAACCAGAAGTCCGGGTGCGAGGCCATTTGCTCCAGTGGCTGTTCAATACCGAGGCGGCGGAAAATCTTCAGTACGTTCGGCCCCATATGGATACCGGCCCCCAGGCGTGAAAACACTGGGCTCTGTTCGTACAGGTCGACGGCAAAGCCGGCTTTCTGCAGCAGACCGGCTGCTGCTGCGCCACCCAGACCGGCGCCGACTACGGCAATGCGTTGTTGTTTGCTCATCATTTTTCCCCTGACTGTTGGTTTTTTTACCCGTCATCCGCAGTGACGCCGGATGATTGGTTTATAGTGTATACGCTTTATATTGAAAAGTTGCACAAGTGTTAATTTAGATCTGGCTCACGCTAATCAATCGCCGATTTCTGTTAATCTCATGTTAATCACAGGATGGATAGGGCTTAAAATAGGAATTACTTATGGGTAATCGCGGAGTGTTGCTTCCTGTCTGATTTTGGGATTATATGATTAAAAGAGCGTATTCACTTTAATTTGCGCAAAATAACCTCATCGGCGCCGGGTGCGTCGTCCAACCCATAGCGAGACAGGAGATACACTATGGCGGTCAATGATAGTCAGTTGGTTCAACTGTTCGAGCAGGTACTTAGGCTGTCGAAGGTGGATGCTTCGCAAAGCGTGGCGATCCTGAAGAGCCACTATTCCGATGCGCGTACGGTACGTGCTGCCACCGATGCGGCGTTACGGCTGGGTGCCAAGGTTTATGCGGTAGAACTGCCGTCATTCAACCATCCGCGTGCCATGGGCAATGACATGACGGCTTACTGCGGCGACACGGCGCTGACCGGTAACCCTGCGGCGCAGCGCGCACTGGAGGCGGCCGATCTGATTGTCGACACCATGATGCTGCTGCACTCACCGGAGCAGGAACAGATCCTGAAAACCGGCACGCGTATTCTGCTGGCCGTCGAACCGCCAGAGGTGTTGGCACGGATGTTGCCTAATGCAGAGGACAAAGCACGGGTATTGGCGGCTGCCACGGTGTTGGAGAAGGCCAAACTGATGGAGGTGAAGTCTGCTGCCGGCAGCGATTTCCGTGCGCCGCTGGGGCAATACCCGACGGTGACCGAATACGGCTATGCCGACGAACCGGGGCGCTGGGATCACTGGCCGAGCGGGTTCTTGTTCACTTGGCCGAATGAAGAACAGGCGGAAGGGGTGTTGGTGCTGGAGGTGGGCGATATTCTGTTGCCGTTCAAGAGCTATGCGCGTGAGCGCATTACGCTGGAGATCGATAAAGGCTTTGTGACGCGTATTCACGGTGGCTTTGAAGCGGAATATCTGCGGGAGTATATGAAGTATTTCAACGACCCGGAGGTGTACGGCATCTCGCATATCGGTTGGGGCTTGCAGCCACGGGCGCAGTGGACGGCGATGGGTTTACACGACAAAAACGACGGTATGTGTATGGATGCACGCGCCTTCTACGGCAACTTCCTGTTCTCCACCGGACCGAATACCGAAGTCGGCGGCACGCGCAAAACGCCGTGCCATATGGACATCGCGCTGCGCCATTGCGACATCAGCCTGGACGGGGCTACGGTGGTGGCGAATGGCGAAGTGGTGGCACCGGCGGCATCGCGGGTCAACCAGGGTTAACCTTGCTGTTAAACGTGGGGGTTTGTACTATTCTCGGTGGTTTCCATAGATGGTGAGAGTAACGCAATGACGCCCCCCGAATACCCGGCTGCAGAGAACGGCAAGACCGAAAATTATCATTTTACTGAACAAGTCGGGCACCTGCTGCGCAAGGTTTATCAGCGCCACGTGGCGATTTTCCAGCAGAACGTTGGCGATTCGCAATTGACCGCCGTGCAGTTTATTACGCTGTGCGCGGTGCGTGACATGGGCCCAAGTTCGTTGACCGAGTTGGTGCAGGCGACGGCGGTCGATCAGGCGACCATTCGCGGTATTGTCGAGCGTCTCAAGGCGCGTGAATTGATCACCGTGATGCCGGATCCGATCGACCGACGCAAAGTGGTGGTCGGGCTGACCGCCAACGGCGCTGCGCTGTTGGCGGAAACACTGCCGCATGCGGCGACGATCACAGAATTAACTTTCGGTACGCTTAATCCGGCCGAACGTATAGCACTGATGTTCCTGCTTAATAAAATGCTGGAGGACCCGCCGGCCACCTGATTCGCCACCCGCAACTGCGGTTATCTGGTGAAGGCGGTGGCGGCGAGGTCACGGCCCACAATATATACCCTCTGGCTTTCACGCTGGGCACCCAGCGGCGATTTGAACGATGGCGGGTATAACCAGAGCGCAGGCGGAGACGCAAAAATGGCGATAGCTGAAGTGCAATTGCCCAGGGAAGGCGCGGTAAAAACACTGACGGAGCATCCGCTGATGCTGTCAGTCAACGGCGAAGATATTCATACCCGGGTCATGGCGGATACGCCCCTACTGCTGGTATTGCGTAACGATCTGGCGCTTAACGGCCCGAAATACGGTTGTGGCCTGGGTGAGTGCGGTGCCTGCACGGTGTTGGTTGACGGCATTGCCGCACGCGCCTGTGTGATCCCGGCTCTGGGCATGACCGGGCATGCCGTTACCACACTGGAAGGGCTGGGCGATCGCGAGCATCTGCATCCGGTGCAACGTGCCTTTATCGAAGAACAGGCGGCCCAGTGCGGCTACTGCCTGAACGGCATGATCATGACCACCAAGGCCCTGTTGGATCGCAACCCGTCGCCCAGCGATGGCGAGATCCGTCAGGCGCTGTCCGGCAACCTGTGCCGCTGCGGCACCCATATCGAAATCCTGCGTGCGGTTCAGCGCGCCATCATTCTCTGCCGCAGTGAGGAAATCTCGCCCCATGACTGACGCCCATTCCTCATTCCCGAGCCAGGCCGAATTATTGCAACGTCATGGCACCTTGCTGATTATCGATCAGATCCAACCCCCGCCGGGCCTGGTGCCGAAAGGCCAGACCCCGAGCCTGAAACCCAAAGAACAGGGGTTGTTCATCGCCATTTGCGACAGCGGCGAAGTCTACGCCTTCAACGGCCATGTCGATCTTGGCACCGGTGTTCGCACCGCGCTGGGGCAGATTGTCGCCGAAGAACTCTATCTGCGCATGGACCAGGTACGCATGGTGTTAGGCGATACCGAAAGCACGCCGAATCAGGGCGCCACCATTGCCAGCGCCACGCTGCAAATTTCCGCCGTACCGCTGCGCAATGCCGCCGCCGAGGCACGGCGCTGGCTACTGGAGCAGGCAGCGCAGCACTTTAGCGTTAGGGTTGAGCAACTGACGTTGAACGACGGCACCATTGTCAGCCCGAAGGGAGCCGCGGTGAGCTATGGCGAACTGGTTAACGGGGTGCATATTGAACTGCCGATCTCCGGCGATGCGCCACTCAAGCCGCAGGCCGACTACCGGCTGGTCGGTACCAGCACCGCACGCGTCGATATTCCGGCCAAGGCCACCGGCGAATCCACTTACGTGCACGACATGCGGCTGCCGAATATGCTGCACGGGCGGGTGGTGCGGCCGCCGTATGCCGGTTACGACAGCGGCGAGTTTGTCGGTACCAGCCTGTTGGCAGTAGAAGAACAGTCAATTGCTCATATTCCCGGCATCATTAAACTGGTGGTGATCGGGGATTTTATCGGCATTGTCGCCGAGCGCGAGGAGCAGGCGATCAAGGCGGCGCAGGCGCTGCAGGTGAGCTGGAAGGACTGGCGGCGTAACCTCCCGCAGATGACCGACGTGGCGCAGGCGCTGCGCGATAACCCGCATTCTACGCGGGTGGTGCATGACACCGGTAACGTGGATGCGGCTTTGGCTGCCGCCGATAGGCGCTTTACCCGCAGCTACCTGTGGCCGTACCAACTGCACGCCTCTATCGGTCCTTCCTGCGCGCTGGCGGACTACCAACCGCAGCAGTTGCAGGTGTGGTCAGGTAGCCAGAACCCGCACCTGTTGCGTGCCGATCTCGCCTGGTTACTGGAATACCCGGAAGAACAGATCGAGATAATCCGCATGGAAGCTGCAGGCTGCTACGGCCGTAACTGTGCCGATGATGTTTGCGCCGATGCGGCTTTGCTGTCGCGCGCGGTGGGCCGCCCGGTGCGGGTTCAGCTCACCCGCGAACAGGAACACCTGTGGGAACCTAAGGGCACCGCACAACTGATGGAAGTTGACGGTGGGCTGGACGCCGCCGGTCATCCGGTGGCCTATGATTTTCGTACCTATTATCCGTCCAACGGTGCACCCACGCTGGCACTGTTGTTGACCGGGATGGTCGAACCGGTGCCGGTGGCCTATGAGATGGGCGATCGCACCTCGGTGCCGCCTTATGAATACCCCGAGCTGCGCGTTAGCATTGAGGATATGGCGCCCATCGTGCGTGCCTCCTGGATGCGCGGCGTGTCGGCACTGCCGAATACCTTCGCTCACGAGTCCTATATCGATGAGTTGGCAACCGCTGCCGGTGTGGATCCGCTCGAGTACCGGCTGCGTTATATCAAAGATCAACGCGCCACCGAACTGATGCTCAGCACCGCCGAACGGGCAGGTTGGACGCCACATACCGAACCGATGCAAACCGCGGCGGAAGACGGTGTGCTGCGCGGGCGCGGTTTTGCCTATGCGCGCTACATTCACAGTAAATTCCCCGGTTTTGGTGCCGCCTGGGCGGCCTGGGTCGCCGATGTGGCGATCGACAAGGCCAGCGGTGAAGTGGCGGTCACGCGTATTGTGGTCGGGCACGACGCCGGCATGATGGTCAACCCGGACGGTGTGCGTCACCAGATCCACGGTAACGTGATCCAGTCGACCAGCCGGGTGCTGAAAGAACGGGTGACCTTCGAGGCGTCGACGATCTCCAGTAAGGAATGGGGCGCTTACCCCATCCTGACGTTCCCGGAAGTACCTGAGGTGGATGTGGTGATGATGCCGCGGCCTTATGATCCCCCGTTGGGGGCCGGAGAGTCTGCTTCGGTACCCAGTGCGGCGGCCATTGCCAATGCGGTGTTCGACGCTACCGGCATTCGTTTTCGCGAGTTGCCGATCACGTCCGATCGTCTGCGCGAGGCGTTGAACGGCCCGGATAGCGCCCGGCAGGAACCTGCGCCACCGGTAAAACCCAAACGCAGCAAATGGTGGTTCGGCGGTGCGGTCGGTATTTTCGGTGCCGTATTGGGTGTCGCGACGACGGCGTTGCCGTGGCGGGCCGAGATTGCCCCGGTGGCCACCTCAGGGGCAAGTACCTGGTCGACGGCCACTCTGGAGCGCGGTCGTCAACTGGCCGCCGTGGGGGATTGCGCGGTGTGCCACACCGCCTCTGAGGGGGCGACCAATGCGGGGGGGCTGGCGATGGAAACGCCGTTCGGCACCTTGTACAGCACCAATATTACCCCAGACGTGGAAACCGGGATCGGCAACTGGTCATTTACGGCTTTCGACCGGGCGATGCGGCAAGGTATCAGCCGTGACGGTCGTCATCTGTATCCGGCATTTCCCTATACGTCGTTCAGTAAAATGACCGACGGCGATATGCAGGCGCTGTATGCCTATATGATGTCGCAGCCAGCGGTCGCGCAGACTAATCCGACTAACCAGATGCGTTTTCCGTTTAATCTGCGCCCGCTGATGGCCGGCTGGAATGCGCTGTTTTTGCGTCAGGGTGAGTTCCAGTCGAACCCAATGCAAACTGCGCAGTGGAACCGGGGTTCATATCTGGTCAATGGGTTGGGGCACTGTGCGGCCTGCCATTCGCCGCGCAACCTGATGGGGGCGGAAAAGGGCGGCCCCGGTTTCCTGGCCGGCGCGATGGTGGACGGCTGGGAGGCGCCGGCGCTGAACCAACTGGCCAATGCGGATAAACCCTGGAGCGAGGATCAACTGTTCCAGTATCTTCGCAGCGGTCATTCAACCGAACACGGCGTCGCAGCAGGGCCGATGGGGCCGGTGGTCAGCGAACTGGCGACGTTGCCGGAATCGGACGTGCGAGCGATGGCCAATTACCTGATATCCCTGAGCAGTCCGACGCAATTGAATTTGGAACCGCAGGTAAAATTGGCCTCCAGCCTGCAACCCGCATTGGGTCAGCAGGCCGGTGAGCGCTTGTTTCAGGGGGCCTGCCAGGCCTGCCACAGCGCCGCCAGCGGCGGGCCGCAACTGTTTGGCGTCAGTCCTGATCTGGCCAATAACACCAATATTTTCAGCGAGCGGCCGGACAACCTGATCCACGTGATCCTGCAAGGCATCGCCAAACCAGCCACTACCGAACTGGGTTTTATGCCTGGCTTCAAGGACAGCTTTTCCGATCGACAAGTGGCGGATTTGGTGAACTATCTGCGCCAGCGCTATGCCGCTGACAAACCGGCCTGGTCCGGGGTTGAGGCGCAGGTGGCCAGGTTACGCGCTAATCCTGGTAGTCATTAGCGGCTGTCAGAAAGTGGCGCAAGCAAGCTTGCGTCCTTTTGTATTGTGCGGCGCCTTAAGGAGGAGGCCGCAGACAGGCATTTCACCTGTCAGCAGGCAGGTGAAATGCCCAAGAGCCATTATTGTTACCAAAATGGCGGAAAAAAACAGACGACGGGCAAAGAGATAAGCGACTCAGGCCAGCGGCCCGCCCATAATGGTTTCTTTCATGCCAGAGAGAATGCGTTCGCCGGTTTCGGTTTTCAGCTCTTCATACCACCCGCGGGTGATCTCCATTTCTTTGCCGTGAGTCACATCGCAACGTTTGCGGGCTTTCAGCACCAAATCCTTCACGCGATAGCCGCGTTTTTCCTGATAGCGCAGCAGCGCATCTTCAATACCCAGTGAATTTGTCTGCAAGGCAATCGCCAGTACTACGGCGTCCTCCATTGCCGCGCATCCGCCTTGGCCGATGTCCGGTGTGGTGCTGTGCCCGGCATCGCCCAATAATGCCACGCGACCGCGAACCAGTTGTTCGAAAGGTTCGATATCGTGGATTTCTATGCGGTTAAGGGTGTTGGGGTCGATCGCCGCAATCAGTTTTTGCACCGGCTCGGCCCAGCCAGAGAAATAACGCTGTAGATCGGCACGCGCGGTGCTGCGATCTTCCGCCAGCCCGGTGGGCAGCGGAACGTCGAAGAAAAAGTAGAAACGGTTGTCGGATACCGGCATTAACGACACGCGTTTGCCTTCGCCAACAAAGGTAGTCCATTGATCGGCTGGCGCGATGGATTCATCAATGGTCACCAGCCCGTTCCAGTTGACGTAACCGGCGTAGCGGCGATCAACGCCATGGCCCAGCACATACGGGCGAATGACGGAATGGGTGCCATCGGCGGCGATCAGGAAATCGCCGCTGACCTGGCTACCGTCTTCAAACCAGGCAGTCACGCCTTCCGACGTTTCTTCAATGCTACTGACGCGCTTGCCAAAACGCACCTGATCTCGGCCATAAGTCTCGAGCAACATCGCTTGCAGTTCGGCGCGGGCTACCGGGTAAGGGCGTTCGCCGACGCTGGCGATGAGCGGCTCCAGGCTAAAGCGCGTCAACGTCTGGCCGTGCCGATACTCCTGATACGCCATGTAGTGCATGGCACCGCCGAGCGCCCGCAACGGTTCTTTCATCCCCAAATAATTAAGGCATTTAACGCCGTTGGGCCAAATGGAAATTGCAGCGCCAACCGGTTTGATCTCTTTGACGGCTTCAAACACCTCGGTGTCGATGCCGCAACGCTTCAATGCGATGGCGGTACACAGACCGCCAATGCCGCCGCCAATGACGATTGCTTTCATGTTCTTCTCCTTCATAAGCCATGCTGAGGAGAAGCAATTTCCATACCAGCCCGTAAACAGGGCGCTGGCGCGGTATAAGGCAGCCGCCTGATGCTCATTGGTGCAATACAGGAAAATGGCCGCGTACTTTTGCACCAGAAAAGTCACTGCGCTAGGTGCGATCCCGGTTTGCCAACTGGATTGCCAGGTTTTCAATGCGCTCTGCCATTTGTTTCGTCAGGGCGGTTAATTCTGTGTTTTGTTTTAACAGCGCCAGTAACTGATCAGATTGCTGGGCAGCGAGCGTTTGCCTTTGCGCCATGGCCTCATCCAAATCCTCACGGTGTTGAGCATCGGTCAGAGCATGTGCCTGATCGCGCTCGGCCTGCCGGGTTTGTGCAAGCAAGATCAACGGGGCGGCATAAGCGGCCTGTAGGCTGAATGCCAGGTTCAGTAAAATGAATGGATAGGGGTCAAACTTGGTGAAGCCTGCCAGATTGAGATAAATCCAGACGGCAACGACGACGGTCTGGCCGACCAAAAACGTCGGTGTACCGAAAAAGCGGGCAAAGGCCTCCGCCTTCAACGCAAACCATTGGTCACCAAAGGTGTGGGTTAGGCTTTTCAACGGGCGATAAAAACGAAACTTTTTATTGGGTTGCGACATGGCGTTCACACTCGTGAATGTAATGAAGAAAGATGTCATTTATAGCATGGGGGCCGAAATCCCCGCGCAAGACACAGCACAAATCCACCACAGAAAACCGCGTTCGAATGTTAAACAATCAAAATAATAGACTACGCTAACTATTAGCCTGTCGCGCTAGTGCATGCAGACGGTGCGCATAAAAAGAATGATTTCGCCGCATTGATTAAGGTTGATCGGCATTTTGGAGCTATGAGCAATGAATCTACCCGAAGTCCCGCTTACCCGGCGGCGTTTTATCGTCGGCGCCAGTGCGCTGGTGATCGGAGCCTACCTGCCGTCTACCGGCGCTCTGGCCCGCTCATCCTCCGCCTCCGTGCCTGAAAACAATCCTCATGCAGCCAATGCCTTCGTGCAGATCGACCAGGAAGGGATTGTCACCGTAATCAGTAAACACACCGAGGTGGGCCAGGGCGTGTACACCGGCATGGCGACCCTGGTCGCAGAAGAGCTGGACGCCGACTGGGCGCAGGTGCGGGTGGTTGCCGCGCCGGTTGACACCAACGTCTACAAAAACCTGTCATTCGGTTTCCAGGGCACCGGGGGTTCCAGCTCGGTAGCCAATGCTTACGAGCAGATGCGCCGCATGGGCGCCATGGCGCGTGCGATGCTGGTTCAGGCCGCCGCGCAACGTTGGAAAACATCAGCGCAGGAAATTACCGTGCAGGCGGGCAAGATCCGCCATGCTGCCAGTGGGCGTGAAGCAGGCTTCGGTGAGTTTGCCCTGTTAGCCAGCCAACTGCCGCCACCCGATCCCGCCACATTGACACTGAAAGACCCCGCCAATTTTACCCTGATCGGCAAGGCCAGCGGCCTGCACCGGGTGGATTCACTAGCGAAGACCAACGGCACGGCACAATTTACGCAGGACATTCATGAGCCGGACATGCTGACGGTGACCATCAAAAAGCCGCCGCGCTTTGGTGGCAAGGTGGCCTCGTTTGATGCCAGCAAGGCGCTGGCGGTGCCGGGCGTCGTTACGGTGAAACTGACCGATACCGGCGTAGCGGTGTACGCCAAAAACACCTGGGCGGCGATCCAGGGACGCGAAAAATTGCAGGTGGAGTGGGATGACTCGCAGGCCGAACGCCGCAACACCGAACAGATCTTTGCCGAGTTTCGGCAGGTGGCCCAAAAGGCCGGCGTCGTGGCGAAAAGCCACGGCAATCTGGATGACGCTTTTAATAAAGCCGATAAGGTCATCGAGGCGGAATACACCTTCCCGTACGTTGCTCATGCGCCGATGGAACCCTTGGACGGTTACCTGTTCTGGGATGGCGAAAGCGTCAAGGCGCGATACGGCTGCCAGATCCAAACCCTCGATCATAAACAGCTGTGCGATCTGTTCCAACTGCCGCCGGACAAAGTAGAAATTGAAACCATTTTGGCTGGCGGCAGTTTTGGGCGACGTATTGATTTGGGTAACCCAACGCTGGGGCCGGATCTGGCAGCGGATATGGCGGCGGCGGCCAAGGCCATTGGCCCAGGCCACGGCGTGAAGGTGGTCTGGACGCGTGAGGATGATATTCGCAATGGGTGGTACCGCCCGATGATCTTGCATCGGATGCGCGGTGCGATCCGTGGCGGCAAGGTGGTGGCCTGGAGCGATACCATCGTCGGCCATTCCTGGACGCTTAACAGCGCGATGACGGCACTGGTGGTTAACGGCCTCGATCAGATGATGGTTGAAGGTGCCAGTGAGGTGCCCTATAGCTTTGAAAGTTTCCGCTGCGACGCGCATATCGTGCCGGGTAAGGTGCCGACGACGTCACTGAGATCGGTCGCCAGTACCCATACCGGTCACGCGGTGGAAAGCTTTATAGATCAACTGCTGCAAGAGACCGGGCAGGATCCGGTCGAGGGGCGTTTGGCGTTGATGGGAGATGCGCCGCGTGAGGCAGGGGTATTGCGTGCGGTGGCCAAAGCCGCTAATTGGCAAGGTGCGAAAGTGGTGGAGGGGCGGGCGCGTGGCGTCGGTGTTGCCAAGGCGTTCGATACGCTGGTGGCGCAGATAGCCGAGGTCTCTATCGGCGAAGGCGGTATTCCACGAGTGCACAAAGTGTGGTGTGCGGTGGATTGCGGTGTGGCAGTCAACCCCGATGTGATTCGTGCACAGATTGAGGGGGGAATTGGTTATGGCCTGAGCATCGCGCTGTACGGCAACATCACCTTGAAAGATGGCGTGATTGAGCAATCCAACTTCAACAATTTCCGCCCACTGCGCATTGATGAAATGCCGGAAATAGACGTGATTATTGTGCCTTCAACGGAGAAACCCACTGGCGTAGGGGAACTCGGTGTCCCCACGATTGCACCTGCGGTCGGCAATGCGTTGGCGTTGCTCGGGCGGCCGCGGACTTCGCTTAGTCTGCCATTTCATCGACCTAACCCCGACGCCAGCGTCTGATCAAGGAGAACAGCATGATAATTTTAACCGTGAACGACCAACCGCTGACGTTTGATGGCGATCCCCACATGCCGCTGCTGTGGTTTTTACGTGATGAAGCCGGCCTGACGGGCACCAAATTTGGCTGCGGCATTGCGATGTGTGGTGCTTGTACTGTCCACCTGGACGGTGTGCCGGTGCGTTCATGCATGACGCCGGTTTCAGCCGCTGAGGGCAAGAAAATCACCACTATCGAAGCGATCGGCGAAACGCCGGCAGGCAAAGCGGTGCAGGCGGCCTGGGTCAATCTGGACGTAGTGCAGTGTGGATACTGCCAATCCGGTCAAATTATGAGTGCCAGTGCCCTGCTGACACAGAGCAAAAATCCGAGCGATGCCGATATTGACGCGGCGATGAGTGGCAACGTTTGCCGCTGCGCTACCTACGTGCGCATTCGCGCTGCCATCCACCAGGCCGCCAAGGCGTTGGATTAAGGGAGAAACCCATGAGCAACGCCCTGAGATGGCTATTATGGTTGATTGTCGTAATCGTGGTGATAGCGGGCGGTTACGCGATCTATACCCTGTTACGCCCGGTTGGCCCCGAGCCCACAGCCCCTATCGCCGGAGCCCCGGCAGGGATGAGCGATAAGCTGGCTCGCGGTGAATATCTTGCCCGTGCCGCCGACTGCGTGGCTTGCCACACGGCGCCAGGCGGGAAACCTTTTGCCGGTGGCTTTGCCTTTAAACTGCCGTTCGGCACCATTTATGGCACCAACATTACCGCCGACGAAGAAACCGGCATCGGTGGCTGGAGTGACGATCAGTTTGTGCGTGCTGTGCGTGAGGGGGTTGGGCCACAGGGGAATCTGTATCCCGCCATGCCTTACACCTCATATACTGCGATGAGCCGCGACGACGTATTGGCGATCAAAGCCTACCTGTTTAGCTTGCCGCCCGTGAAGCAAGCCAACCCGGAAAATGGGCTGTCGTTTCCGTTTAACCAACGCTGGGGCATGAAGTTCTGGAACCTGGCATTTTTCAATGAGAAACGTTTTGAACCCAACCAGAATCAGGATGAACAGTGGAACCGTGGGGCTTACCTGGCCACGGCGCTGGGGCACTGTAGCGAATGCCACACGCCACGCAACCTGGGCTTTGGCATCAATCAAAGCAAAAACCTTAGCGGTGAGGTGATCCAGGGGTGGTTTGCCGCCAATATTACCCCGGACCCACAAACAGGTATTGGGGGCTGGAGCGAGCAGCAACTGTCGCAGTATTTGGCAACCGGTCATGCGGAAGGCCGCAGCAGCGCTTCTGGCCCGATGGCGGAAGCAGTAGAGAACAGCCTGCAGTACCTGACGCCGGAGGACAATCAGGCGCTGGTGAAATACCTGCGCAATATCGAGCCTATCGCCACCGACAGTGCCAGCGCGGTCAATCTGCAGCCGAAGGGGGCAACGTCGTCCAGCGCGATATTGCCGGGCGGGCAAGAGGATTCACTGGGACGCCGTTTATTTGCGGGGGATTGCAGTGGTTGCCACCAGTGGAACGGTACGGGCCGCCAGAGCAAATATGCGTCGTTGGTTGGCAGCACCGCAGTCAACGATCCCCAGGGCCGCAGCGTGGTGCAGGCCATTCTGAAAGGTACGCGTATCAGTATCGGTGAGCAGCACGAATTTATGCCGGACTTTGGGGCCCAATATTCGGATGAGGAAGTGGCTGCGGTAGCTAACTACGTCGTCGGTCAGTTTGGTGAAAAACAAGGGAAGGTAACGGCCAAGCAGGTCGCGGAACAGCGCAAGCAGTAGCCGTTGGCGAGGGGGTTACCCCCTCGCTATCCATCAACCTCTGCGGCGGGACATCACCAGTTTATCCTTGGGGCGATCTTGCCAGTCGGCAATCTGATTATTGAAGTTATCAGCCAGTAGATAGGCCGGCGTTTTTGCCAGCCAGTCAGACAGCGAAATATCCTGGTAAATGCCGTTATCCAGTACAATTAACACCTTAAGATCCTCATCGCCCATATTCTCAATGTAGTGACCAAAACCCTGAGGGACATAACCGACGTCGGTCGGTGCATATTCAGATGTCTGCGCATGACCGTGTGAACTAAATACCGTCATGCGACCCTTGCCGGAAATATAGTATTGCCATTCATTGGCGTTGGGGTGCCAGTGCAATTCCCGCACTGCACCAGGCTTGACGATTTCTATAATCCCGGTCATGGTGGTTGAAATAGGAAATTCTTTTGACGACACCAAATGAACGCTGCCTGCATCATTTTCAAAGAAAGGTTTTTGTTTCATTAATTCATAGCGATGGGCCAGCGGGGCGTTATTCAATCCGCCATCTTGGGTGGGAAGGGGCAACGCCGGCGGAATTGCGCCGCCGACAATATAGGCTTCACCCTGTTTGGCTTTGGAAAATACCGATGCAGGCATATTAACGCTTTTTTCCAACACCTCTTTAGGCATGTGCGCTACCCAGTCGGTAATGCTAAAAGTACCGAATTCGGAAAAATGACCGTTATCAAAGGTTAAGACAAAGTGTGCGCCGTCTGCCAGTGCCTGTATCGAGTGCCCATAGCCTTTGGGGAAGTACCAGACGTCGCCAGCACCAAAGTCCGCCACTTCACACTTTCCGTCCGGATCGATGATGGTAATGCGCGCATGGCCTTCCAGCATAAATGCCCACTCAGCGGCAATGGCGTGCCAGTGAAGCTCACGTACGCCGCCCGGTTCCAATGTCATATCTACCCCGGCGACGCCTTCAGAAATCGGGAATTGTTCGACGGTGGCCTCTCTGGCCCACCCCTTGGGCAGGCTGCGTTTCTTACTGTTGGCAAAGACATACTTATAAACGTTTTGTGCATCGGCGGCGGGTTGGAAAGTACTGGGTGGGACAATATTGCGATGTTCGTCGGCGCTGGCGGATTTAATCATAGCCCCCATGACGCTGGCTGCCGCTGCGCTTACCGCAGAGGCTTTTAATATATCACGACGCGATAACATATAATTTCTCCAATATATTGAGTATTTGCCGAAGTATCGGCGTGTTTATTGGTTTGTTTATTGACTGCAGGCGTTTGTTGCCGCGTTAAAATGTTCGGCGACGGTTAAATCATAGTGGGTTGAGCTGCATTCGTAGCGAATAATTTATTTGTTTGTGTTACCAATTGAGTGGGGTTGTAATTATTGGGTTTGTTTTAAAATAATAATCCCTCGTTACCAGTTTAATTTCGTTTTTTATTAAATGAATAATAAACAAATTTAATCTATCAAGGTGTTTTTCTTATTGCTGATGTTATTTTAACCGGTTAATTAAACCGCGGCGGCGCTAAGGCAGGGCATGCAGACAACACAGCCGTGCATTTCAGAAAATGAGTGATGTTAATCACAAAGATTGACGCAGGCTATTGCCGAAAAATCACAACTGTGACGATACTTTCGCCGCGATCTTAGCGATCGCCAGACATTTTTATTACGGCGTGTTACTGCTTCGGCAGGCAAGACCAAAATAGGAATGCACCTCTCCTTGTGATGAGGCGCATTTTGATTTTGGTCTTTTTTTTTGTTTTTTACCGGGGAAACATGATGGATTACAAACAGCTGGGGCTAGAAATATTGGCGCGGGTCGGTGGCAAGGGCAATGTCAGCAAACTGACACACTGCGCCACCCGCCTGCGTATGGAGTTTAACGATGACAGCAAGGTAGAGGCGAAGGCCATTGAGGCTCTGCCGGGCGTGATCAGCGTGGTGGAGCGCGGCGGCCAGTTTCAGATCGTGATTGGCAATAACGTGCAGCAAACCTTCCGTACGCTACAAAAAGAAATTGGCGAGCTCTCTGGCCGTCAAAGCGAAAAAACATCTCCGGCACGGGGCGGGGTGATGTCGCGGATCATCAGTGTGATCTCTACCACGTTCACGCCGGTGATCCCGGCGATCACTGGTGCGGGGATGATTAAGGCACTGTTGGCGATCCTCAAGCTGACCGGGGCGATAGACGCTGCCAGCCCGACCTACCATTTGTTGGACACCATTGCCGATGCGGCATTTTTCTTCCTGCCGGTATTGCTGGCTTACGGTGCGGCGATCAAGTTTGAGTGTAACCCGATCTTGGCAATGACCATCGCCGGGGTGTTGCTGCACCCGAATCTGGCGCAGATGCTGGCGGCAGGCACGGCGATTGATTTTGTCGGTGTTCCTGTGCGCTTGGCGGATTACGCCGGCTCAGTGCTGCCGATTATTTTCACCGTATGGCTGATGTCTTATATCGAACGTTTTGCCGAGAAAGTCTCACCGACGATGATCAAATTTTTCACTAAGCCAATGATTATCCTGTTGGTTACCGCACCGCTGGCGTTAGTGGTGGTGGGGCCATTCGGTATTTTCCTCAATGACCTGGTTGCGGCCGGTGCGGCGATCGTTGACGGTAAAGCCAGTTGGTTGATTCCGATGTTGATGGGGGGGTTACAGCCGTTTCTGGTGATCACCGGCACTGCCTGGGCCATGACGCCGATTGCGACCGGGCAGTTGAGTAAGAACGGTTTCGAGATGATCAATGGGCCCGGTATGCTGGCATCTAACATTGCACAGGGCGCGGCGACCCTGTGCGTGGCCTTCCGCACGAAAAATAAAAACCTGCGCCAACTGGCGTCTTCTGCCGGTTTTACCGCGCTGCTGGGCATCACCGAGCCTTCGCTGTATGGCGTTACGCTCAAGCTGCGCAAACCACTGATTGCTGCGATGATCGGCGGGGGTTGTGCCGGTATCTATGCCGGACTCAGCGGGCTGGTTCGCTATGCCTTTGTCTCCCCTGGGTTAGCGGCGCTGCCAGCCTTTATCGGTCAAAACCCGATGAATATCGTCCATGCGTTGGTCACCTGCGCTATCGCGATTGTAGTGACCTTTGCACTGACCTGGATCCTGGGTTTTGAGGATCCAGACGTCAAGGCGGCAGAGCCACTCAGCGGCAGTGAACAGCAGATTTTAAGCCCGATGTCCGGTCAACTTGTGGCCTTGGATCAGGTGAATGACGACGTTTTCTCTCAGGGATTATTGGGCCAGGGCGTTGCGGTACGGCCACAGGAAGGGGTATTGCGTGCGCCGCTGGACGGAGAGGTCATGACCTTCTTACCGTCGAAACATGCGGTCGGTATCAAGGGCGATAACGGCGTCGAACTGTTAGTGCATATCGGTATCGACACCGTCAATCTGGCGGGGCAGCATTTCACTTCAAGATTGAAAATTGGCGACCGCGTTAAGGTGGGAGATGAACTGGTGCGCTTTGATCTGGCGGCGATCACCGGGCTGGGCTATGACATGACCACGCCGATACTGGTGGTCAACAGCGAAGACTTTCCGCAGCTGAGTTGCCGTAGGCCGGGTGCGGTGGGCTTTGGGCAACCTATCATCAGCCTTAATAATGCGCAGCAGGAGCAGGCATGATTTATCAACGACTGAATGATTTCCCCGCAGACTTTCTGTGGGGGGCATCCACCTCCGCTTATCAGGTGGAAGGCGCGTGGAACGAGGGCGGCAAAAGCCCATCGATTGTGGATATGCTCGATCATCCCAAAGAGACGGCCGATTTTAAGGTTGCCAGCGATCACTATCACCGCTTCCGCGAGGACGTAAAGTTGTTCGCCGAACTCGGGTTAAAGGCCTATCGGTTTTCAATTGCCTGGACGCGAGTGCTGCCTAATGGCACCGGCGAGGTCAACGCCACCGGGCTGGATTTTTATCGCCAGTTGATTGATGAGCTGTTGAGTTATGGCATAGAGCCCGTGGTGACGCTGTATCACTTCGATTTGCCTTACATACTGGAACAACAGGGCGGCTGGTCCAACCGAGACACTATCGACGCCTTTGTCGACTATGCCGGTGTGCTGTTCAACGCCTTTGGTGACCGAGTGAAGTATTGGCTGACCATCAATGAACAAAACACCATGATCTTGCACCCGGGCGCCATTGGCATGCCCAAAGGGGGCGAATTGCCATCCAAACGGGTGCTGTATCAGCAAAGCCACCATATGCTGGTGGCTCAGGCCCGCGTGATGGCGTTATGTCACCAGCGTTGCCCGGGCGCTAAAATCGGTCCGGCGATAAACACGACCTCGATGTATCAGGAAACCTGCAATCCGCTGGACGCTATTGCCGCCCATAACTGGGAGACGCTGCGGTGTTGGAGCTTCCTGGATGTTGCCGTGCATGGCCGCTATAACCCTCTGGCCTGGCGTTATTTACTGGACCGCGAATTAGCGCCGCAGATGGCGCCAGGCGACGCGGCGCTGTTGCAACAGGGGAAGCCGGATTATGTGGCGATAAACTACTACTCTACCGCGACCATTGCCGCCAGCCGTGGCGATGCTTCAGACGTCAGTGCGCGTGCGGGCGATCAACAAATCATGCTGGGAGAACCGGGGGTTTATCGGGCGGCAGAGAATCCTTTCGTCGGCAAAACCCGTTACGGCTGGGTGATCGACCCGGTTGGGTTGCGGCTGACATTACGCAAAACAGCTGAACGCTATCATTTACCCATATTAATTACTGAAAACGGTATTGGCGCCCCTGATGCGCTACAGCCCGATGGTACAATTAACGACGATTACCGCATTGAGTTTATGCGCCAGCATGTTGAGCAGATGCAGTTGGCGATTAACGATGGCGTTGAACTGATCGGCTATTGCCCGTGGGCAGCGATAGACGTGGTCAGTACTCATCAGGGCTACGCCAAACGTTATGGATTTATCTATGTAAACCGGGGTGAGCAGGATCTGAAAGATCTGCGGCGTATCAAGAAACGCAGTTTTGACTGGTACCAACGCCTGATTGCCTCCGATGGCCGGCAACGCGAATAAAAACAGAGGGTGATGGCTACGACGATGGAAGTCATTAAGGTACTCAACAATAGCCTGGTGCTATCGACGGATGGCGATAACAATGAAGTTATCGTTATGGGTAAGGGTATAGGGTTTAACAGCAAAGTGGGTGACGTTCTCGATCCGGCCGCGATCGAGAAAGTGTATGTGGTGCAAAACGGTCAAAAGGGCCGAGATTATCTGCGCTTGATAGAAACGACGCCGGAAGAACACATCGAGATTGTGCAGATGATCCTCGCAGAGGCCAATCGCCATCTTAACGGACGGATTAACGAGCAGATCTTCTTCACGCTGGCAGACCATATCAGTTTCGCCATTGAACGCTATCACAAAGGGATTGCGATCCAGAACCGGCTGTTGTTTGAAGTGAAGCGTTTTTACCCGCAGGAGTTCGCGGTAGCGGCGCAGGCGCTGGCCTATATCAATCAACGGCTGAATATTCAGCTGCCGGAAGAAGAGGCTGGCAACATCGCTTTCCATTTGGTTAATGGGCAAACCGATGTGCAAAACATGGAGCACACGCTTCTGGCGGTGAAGATGTTGAAGGATATATTCAACATCATCAAATATCATTTTCGCATCAATATCGACACAGATTCGCTCAATTACGCACGTTTTCTGGTTCATATGCAGTTTTTTATCCAGCGAATGGTGGAAGGGCAGCAGGTGGTGTCGAAAGACGACTTTATTTTTGCGCAGGTGACCAAAGAATATCCGCACGCTTATCGCGGCGCGTTACTGATCCGCGATTACGTGAAGAATCTGCTGCAAATGGAGATGTCGAACGATGAACTGCTGTACCTGGTGATCCACCTCACGCGTATTACCGACACGCAAGACTAGTCAGCCGGCTGCTCACTGACCGCCTCTGCCACCAGATCGCGAAAACGCGTGATGATGGCGGAGGCGCGATTGCTGCGTAACGCCAGGTAAAGTGGCGCACTCAGCTGGGCTTGTTCGGCAATCGTCCGATAGATAATGCCATCTCCCCCCAAGCGCCGCATCGAGGCCGGTACAATCGACAGCCCTAAACCGGCCCCCACCAGACTGAGCGTGGCGGGCAGGCGTGGGGCTTCTTGAATAACACGTGGACTGAACCCTGCGCGGTGGCAGGCAGCCAAAATGGCATCATACAGGCCTTGGCCGGCAGGGCGACGATAAAGAATGAATGCTTCATGGGTTAATGCTGCCAGCGGCAGAGATTGCTCGCTGTTGACTGCCAATGGGTGCCCGACCGGCAGAGCGACCAGCATAGGTTCACGTAACACCGGTTCAATGGTTAGCCCCGGAATGCCGCCCACAGGCGAACGGACAAAGGCAACGTCGAGCCGCTCCTCCACCAAGGCATCCAAGAGTTCTCCGCTGCCGGCTTCTTCCAACTGGGTGGTAATACCTGGCAGGATCTCACGGTAGCGTCGCAACAGGTTGGGCACGAACGGATGCAGGGCAGCGGAGCTGGTAAAGCCGATGGCGATGTGCCCTTGTTCGCCACGAGCGGCGCGGCGCACGGCTTCGGTCAAGTGCTCTGCACGCGCCAGCAAGGCGCGCGCCTCATTGAACAGCACGCTGCCAGCCTCGGTGACGCGAACCCCACGCGGCAGGCGTTGCAGCAGTTTGACGCCCAGCTCATCTTCCAGTCCTTGCAGCAGTCGGGTCAGCGGTGGTTGCTGGATAAATAGACGTTCGGCAGCGCGGGTGATATTACCTTCTTCTACCACGGTAACGAACGCCCGCAGGCGACGAATTTCGATCATAGCCATACCTTTTAGGTATCCTTATTGCTTCCGAAATGCATTAGACATCATGTCATGATGGCGCGCATCATACCAGTCATCACAATAAGCAATGTGGAAGGACCATGTCTGAATCTGATGCGGTAAAAAACGAACGGCTTGCAGCCCCGCCGGGCAATGGCGAGTTGTTTTGGGGCTTTTTGATGCTTGGGCTGATTGGCTTTGGCGGTGTATTGCCGCTTGCGCGCAATATGCTGGTAGAAGACAGGCGCTGGCTGAGCGGCGAACAGTTCACCGAGCTGCTGGGTTTATGCCAATTCTTGCCTGGGGGCAATGTGATCAACCTTTCGGTGGCGGTGGGGATGGAGTTTCGCGGCCTGCGCGGTGCTTTCTGCGCATTGCTGGGGCTGATCAGTGCGCCGACGGCGATTGTGGTCGGTCTGGGTATGGTTTACGCCCGCTTCCAGAATGATGCCCATGTGCAACACGTCTTTGCCGGATTGGCGGCAGCGGCAGCGGGTTTATTGCTGTCCACGGGGATCAAGATGCTGTTGCCGTTGCGCGGTAAATGGCTGGCGCTGGGGATTGTCGCACTCTGTTTGATCGCCATCGCCTGGCTGCGTTTGCCGTTGCTGCCGACCATGCTGGTGCTGGCACCGCTGAGTATTTTACTGATGTGGTGGAGGAACCCATCATGATCGGTGTTTTGATTTCGCTGGCGATCATCTTCACGGAATTGTCACTGTTGGCGTTCGGTGGCGGCATGACAATTTTGCCGGAAATGCAGCGTCAGGTGGTGGAGGTTCACCAATGGATGAGCGCGCAGGAATTCAGTGCACTTTTCGCTATGGCGCAGGCTGCGCCGGGACCGAATATGATGATCGTGCCACTGATTGGCTGGCACGTGGCCGGCTGGGCCGGGCTGTTGGTGTCTTCCGTTGCCAAGTTTGGCCCGTCATCGATAGTCACGTTGTTGGTGATGGGCGCCTGGCGCCGCTTTAAGGACAAACCCTGGCGCCGCCGCGTGCAGAGTGGGCTCGTACCGGTTACCGTTGGGTTGGTGGCGGCGAGCGGGGTGCTGATCGCTGAGGCTTCTGCCCCCCGTTGGCCGCTGGCGGTGATTATTCTATTGGCCACGGTGTTGAGCATGAACAAACGCATTCACCCGCTGTGGGTATTGGCGGGCGGGGCATTATTGGGATTGTTGGTGGCGTAATCGATGGGCGTTGGCGGCAGAAGAGTCACACTGCCGCCATGTAAACAGCGCAGTGACTATGGGCGCGGTATCAGCGTAAAACGCGCTTTGCCAGTGTGATTCATCACTTCATAGCGTTTGGGCGCGGTCAGCGCGAGAAACGCGACCATGCTGCCGTCGGCATTGGTCAGCGTCATGCCGTCCGGCGTTGGGCGCCAGGCAACCGGCAGCTCGCTAAGCGCCAGCGGTTGCAAGCACTGCGCGGAGGCAGTAAAGCGGTAAGCGTTGCTGCCTTCGATAAGTTCATCACTGAGTTCAACGTTGCAGGTAGCGGTTTTGTCCTCGGCGTCGATCAGTTGCCAGTGCCCCTTCAGTGCAGAGGGGGCCAGCAGAGGCAGTGAACTGGCAAAGGTACTGCTGCTTAACATAAGGCTCATAACAACTCCTGTCAGGGCAACGCGCCGTAATGCGCGTAAAGAGAGAAATCTCGGCATCGGCCACTCCTTACTAAAATCCGCTAATACCATAGCACGATCCCCGGCATCGGATGGGGGAAGGATAAGGGATTTTAATCCTTGTTAAATAGATACAGATGACAAGGCTTGCCGGTTGCAGAACGACCACTTTGTGCAGGGCTAGCCGCTACTTCGCCGCGCTGGCTTCCAATGCGAAAGATCCCGTGGAGATGTTACCGGCGCGCTGATAGTGCGCGATGATCACCCCACTGGGTGAGATAACTGACTTAACCAGCTTAAAGGCGGCCGGTGACGTCCCCTTGCCGAACAGGCGTTTACCGCCGCCCAGCAGCAGCGGGTAGGTCAGCAGACGCAGTTCGTCCACCAAATCCTCAGCCAGCAACAGTTGGATTAACTCGGTGCTGCCTTGAACCACCAGAGCCGGTCCTTGTCCGGCTTTGATCTCTCGCAGACGTGCGGCAACATTCTGACTCAACCATTGGCTGTTTTCCCATGCCAATGTTTCACCCTGGTGGGTAGCGACATATTTGGTCGCCCGATTGAAGGTGTTGGCAATCTCTGCGTTGAGTTGTTCAAACCCCTCTGCGTTGGGATCGGTTTCGATACGCGGCCAGTGCGCGGCGAAAATGTCATAGGTTTTACGGCCCAGCAGTAAATCAAACGGCTGAGAGAAAGTCTCCCCCATTGCCGCGGCAATGCTGTCATCCCAGTAGGGCACTGTCCAACCGCCAAACTGAAAACCACCCGTCGTATCTTCTTCCGGTCCACCCGGGGCCTGCATGACGCCATCAAGGCTGATAAACGCGCCCACAATAATCTGTCGCATAGTCTTCTCCGCTGACATTGTTACCCGTAGCGCAAAGTTTAGGCAGGCATGGGTGACAGATCCAGCCAATGAGGCTTAGGGCTGCAATGCCTTAATCAGCGCATTGTTAAACTGTGTGGGTTCCTCCATCTGTGGTGCATGGCCCAGTCCGGGGAATTCGATCAAGTTGGCGTGGGGGATCAGCGTTGCCACCTGTTTGCCAAGAACGTTGTATTTGCCCAGTTTGGCTTTGACCGCAGGTGGCGCGATGTCACTGCCGATGGCTGTGGTATCGGCGGTGCCAATCATCAGCGTGGTCGGCGTTTGCAGATCCTTAAACTCGTAATACACCGGTTGAGTAAAAATCATGTCGTATATCAGCGCCGAGTTCCAGGCCACCAGGCGATGCCCCGGCCCATTGTTCAACCCGGCCAGCATATCGACCCAGCGGTCATATTCTGGTTTCCAGCGGCCCACATAGTAAGTGTTCAACTCATATTGCCGAATGCCGGCGGCGGAGGTCTTGAGTTCGCGCTCAAACCACTGATCGACGCTGCGCCAGGGCACGCCCTTGGCTTTCCAATCTTCCAACCCAATGGGATTGACCATCACCAGTCGTTCCACTGCCTGCGGATACATCAGGCTATAACGGGTTGCCAGCATGCCGCCGGTAGAGTGGCCGACGATCACCGCTTTACTGATCTTCAGGTTACTCAGCAACGCGTGGGTATTTTGCGCCAACTGTTGAAAACTGTATTGATAATGTTGCGGTTTGGTCGAGCTGCAAAAACCGATCTGATCCGGGGCAATCACCCGATAACCGGCCTTGGTCAGCGCTTTAATGGTTTCCTGCCAGGTAGCCGCGCAGAAGTTCTTGCCGTGCATCAACACCGCTGTGTGGCCATTGGCTTTCCCCTCTGGCGGCACGTCCATGTAGCCCATACTCAACTGCTGCCCCTGAGAGCCGAAACTAAACTGTTGCAGTGGGTAAGGATAGTGGAAGCCCTGTAGCTCTTGGCCATATTGGGGTGTTTCTGCTGCGGTCGTTGCGAACGTAATAAGCGCTGCTGATAACAGCCAACGGCGAGAGAATCTCAGCATCCTGATGTCCTTATGAAAAATCGGCAGAGTCTCAGTATAGCCATAAGGCGTCAGCTTTTAGGATGAAAGGGGCTATAGGGATAACCGCCAGCGAACTGGCGGTAGGTTTCAGTACGCCAGGGCCACTATACCCAGCCTTTGGCGCGGAAATCATGCAGGGTTTTGGAGACAAAGGTCATCTCTTGCGGCGTGCCGAGCGAGATGCGGCACCAGGCATCGGCCGGAGGGAACGCACGCCCAATAAGGATGCCAGCCTGCTTCATGTGCTGCTGATACGCTTTCAGCGGCACGTTAAGCTGGTGAAAGACAAAGTTGCCCTCGGACGGCAAATACGTGATGTTCAGCGCTTTTAATGCGTCCAGCAGAATCTGGCGTGACGTGTCGTTGCTCTTTTTGCTGTACGTGATGAAGGCCTGATCATCCAGCGAGGCCAATGCTGCATCGACACCGCAGAAATTGATTTTCTCACCGGCGACGTAGTGACCTAGACGGGCAATGATCTCTGGCTGCGCCACGGCGTAACCCACACGCATGCCTGCCATGGCAAAGATTTTTGAAAAGGTTTTAAGCAGGATGACATTGTCTGCTCCCTGCTTGAACAATGGGCCGACCGAGCGAAAACGTGGGTCATTGACGAACTCGGCGTAAGCCTCATCCACAATGAACAGGGTGTTGGCCGGTTTCGCGGCGATCCAGGGTTCGATCACATCTGCCGGCGTAATGGTTGCCGTGGGGTTATTTGGATTAACCAGGTAGACCAATGACGGACCCTTGTAGTTTGCCACCGCATTTTTCAATCCATCGATATCGAACTGCCAACCATCCAGCATCGGCACTTTAGTGATTTTGATACCCGCGATTTTGGCAAAATGCTCGCCGTCGCCGTAGGTCAGTTCTGGGATCACCAACTGGGTATCTAAAGTGGCGTAAGCTTCTACTGCGGCGCGGATCCCTTCGGATGAACCCGCGGTGAGCAGGATTGCCGTTTCGGGTACCTGATATTGGCTGGCCAGTTTACTGCGTAGCGCGACGATCTCGTCCTTGGCGTAGCGGTTGGCCTTGATCACGGCATCACGTGCGGCGGCCTGTGCCTTGGGTGACATGCCCAGTGGGTTCTCGTTGAAGTTAATCCGGATCGGATTATCGACGGTGGGGGTGGTGAAAGGGGCGTCGCCCGAAGAGAGGTTCGCCAGTGCACTACGATTCAACCCCACCAGCGCGATACCGCCGGCCAGGGCCCCAGAGAGTTTTAATAACTGCCTACGCTTAACGTTTAAGGTGTTGCTTTCTTGCATGTGTCCGTTCTCCTTTTTATAAAGTTGCAAAGAGAACAGGCAGAAAACATGCCAACTTTTAATGTGTTGATTTTATTGAAATTAAATCTATTTAGTGCACTATAGTGCACCAGCGTGAGTCGTTAAGTGCACCAGACAATGCTTTTACTTATGCCACACGGTATCTGTTGCCTTGAAAATATCCTGCAAAAAACCGCTGACCGCTCGCACGCGTGCTGAGACACGAACGTCAGCATGCGTTACCAGCCACAATTCTTCTGTGAATACCTCTTGCGGTGTCAGCGTTTGAACCAGCGGATCATTATCCATCACCATAAAACAGGGCAAGACGGCTAAGCCGATCCCCATTTTTGCTGCGGAATATTGTGTTGCGACACTGCTGGTGGTTAATGCCGGTTCTTGGCTATGTCCATGCTTTTCTAACCACTGTGCGGCCGGCAGATGTGCAAAAGTTTTATCCCAGCAGATGAAGCGCCTTTCCTCTGGTGTGGACAGGGCAAGGTAATCCTGGCTGCCATAGACAGCAGAGGGCATATTCCCCAGCTTTTGGATGACTAAATTGCCGTGACCAGGTCGCACCAAGCGTAATGCCAAATCTGCCTGATAGCGGGGGAGATCAACCATGTCGATGCCGGTGATCAACTCCAGCCGTAGTTTGGGATGGCGTGCAGCCAATAACGGCAATGCAGGAATAATGACATGAGTGGCCATTGTTTCTGCAGTGGCCAACCGGACAACCCCGGCAACTGTCGCGTCCAGGTTTGATGCATCTTTTTCCAATTCAAACACCCGGGCTTCAACGCGTTCGGCTTGCGTTAAAACGTCCTTCCCATTATCCGTCAGGAAATAACCCGTTGCATGACGTACAAATAGCGCAGTACCCAGGCTCTCTTCTAATGCGGCAATACGTCTTGCGATAGTGGACTGGCTGACACTCATTTCTTGTGCTGCGCCGGTCAGGCTTGCATGCCTGGCCACACAAAGAAAATAACGCAGATCGTTCCAATCCATATTTTTCATTTTTAGAAAACCTATTGGCAATTTCTTCTGTAGTTATGCATAAAAAGAAATCCAATAATACCCCTCTGACGCCCTTTGTTCGAGTTTTGACGGCGGGTTTTATTATTTCTTAAGAGGATCATGACATGACTAACCTTACCTCACCTCATACCGAAGTTGTGCAGCGTTACATCAGCGCTTTTGGGGCGGGCGACGTTGATAGCGCATTACAACTGCTGACCGATGATGTGGTGTGGCATGTTGACGGGGTCACACAGGTTTCAACCGTTGGCATATTGAAAGGACGCGAGTCGGTGCGTCGGTGGTTGCAGTCATTCCCTGAAAACTTTCAGCCACGGGTTTTCCGGTTGGATAACTGGTGGGTTTCCGATGATAGCGTCATGGTGAAAGGGTATTTCCGCCACCGGGTGGTTTCTACCGGCCGTACTGTAGGCAGCGATTTTGTACTGCATTTTCAAATCCGAGAGGGTTTGATTGCGCGTTATCAGATTTTTGAAGATTCAGCGTTGCTTGCACGAGCTTTTGATTCTACCTGCGATGATGAGAAATACAGGGTACGCCTCAATCACACAGAATATGCCTATACGGATCGTGGTGAAGGACCTGTGCTCATGTTTGCCCATGGACTTTTTGTCGATGGCGATATTTTTACCGAGCAGATGGCAGTACTGGCAAAAAATTACCGCTGTATTGGGCTTGATATGCCAGGCCACGGGGAAAGCAGTTTCAATCACCGGGGATGGAGTCTGGATGATATTGCTGACGATCTGGCGTTGATGATTAACGAACTCTCTCTGGGGCCTGTGGTATTTATTGGGCAAAGTCAGGGTGGAATGGTGGGGATCCGGTTGGCGGCAAAGCACCCGGAATTGTTGTCCGGTTTGGTGTTAATTGGAACCAGCGCCCGTGAAGAGGATCCCCAGCGCTACGGGACGTGGGAGCGTTTAAAAACGACACTCCTGCAAGGTAGTCATGAAGATTGCGAGGCCGCTTTCATCAATGTGCAGCAACACGTCAATGCGCCAGCCTGGCGACGTAACAATCCGCAGGTCATGGTGAGAGACCGGGCTATCATGCTGAAACATGACCGTAAGGGGCTGTCGTTGGCGATAGATGCGGCGGTCATCGAACGCGGAGATTGCCGTGCGTTGTTACCGCTGATAACGACCCCGACATGGGTTATTTGTGGGGAACAAGACGTAGCCACACCGCCAGAGCTCAGTGGGGAAATTGCTGAGGGGATTGCTAACGCCCGTTTATTAATGATGCCCGGTGTTGGGCACCATCCCCCACGGGAGGCCGCCAGCGCACTGGCGCAGGCGCTTGAGTGTTTCATTGGAACGTTCACCGACATTAACTGACCGGTTATTAATGGCGGGGTAACCAAAAAACTCGCTCTGGGTGATGGCTGATAACCAGAGGGGCGCCTTCCAGTAAGGCGCTCTTTACTTAAACGGCCCGCTTGTGCCATAGCGCACTGAACCTGCCCGGCTTCGCAAACATCACCAGATTGCCGAGTAAAATCATGCCTAAACCCATCACGGCATTGAGGTGCCATTGGTAGCCTTCATAGAACGTTGAAATGCTGAGTGCGACCAGCGGGAACAACAGTGTGCTGTAGGCGGCAGCCCCGGCGCCAATGCGGCCCAGCAGACTGAAGTAGGCCGCGAAGGCAATCACTGATCCAAAAATGGCCAGATACAGCAATGAGCCAATATAGCGGGTGTTGAATTCAATCTGGAACGACGCTCCTTGAGACAGCGCGATCAATGCCATCAGTATTGCGCCGTAGCTCATGGCATAGGTATTGGTGGAGAGAATATCCAGCCCGCGCCGCTGGTGGCGAGTACTGATCATATTTCCCAGCGAAAAGCCGTAAGTACCGAGCGCACTCAGTCCAATGCCTTTCAACAGTTCGGGGGCCATTTGCGTGGCGGCCAAATCTTGCCAGAACAGGGCGACGATCCCGGTTAATCCCAGCACCGCTGCCGGCAACAGGTTCGGACTGGGGCGTTGACGAAAGAAAATCATGCCGTTAACGGCATTGAACAGCACTGCCATTGAAAAAATTACCGATTCCAAACCACTGCTGATATAAGCCGCAGCATGGTAAAAACAGTAGAAGTTAAAACCGAAAACGCAGCAGCCTTGCAGGATGCAAAACACATGGTCACGTGGGGCAATGCGGCGCAAGCGGCGCATCAACAACAAGATGACAAACATCGTCATGGCGGCAACAACAAAACGGTAGCTGATGGAAACAGGAATGGCCACCGGGCCTGCTTGTTGTAAGGTAATTGCAATCCAGGTGGTGCCCCAAATCAGTACCACGGCCAGGTACAACAGCGTGTTCATAATTGACTCCGACAAAAATAGACTGGGGCAGTATCCGTCGTGGCTGGGTATCGCGCTTTCAGCGCATTGCGCGCAATTGCATATTCTTGCGCTTTTTTTGGCAAAAGCGAGGGTTAGCGTCTGGTGTGGTACGGCACCTCTCTCTACACTGGAAACATTGGAAAAAGCGGGGGCGGGTGATGTCCAGGTACAAGGCGTTTGAAACACTGCGGGAGCATAACGCGCAGTTGCACAACAATGTGCAGCTGGGGTCCGGTGTGGAAATTGCGGCCTGGTCCAACCGTAACGATCGCATTACTCAGGAAAGTGCCGATCACCATACGCTGAGTCTGTATGTCGCAGATGGGTATGAGTGCTATCAGAAAGTGCCCGGCGGTTGGAAAAATGGCGGTGGGCCAGACCGCTTCTGCATTATGCCCCGTCAATATGAATCTACCTGGGATGTGCGCAGCGATTTATCTTTCGTACACCTTTATTGCACCGATCGGCATCTGCGTCAGGTGGTGGAACACACCTGGGATCGGAGCCCCGCCGCGATTAACCTCGATCAGCTCGCGTTTGGTGAAGATCCCAAGATTACGTTGCTGTTTCACCAGTTTATCCTCAACTGTAACTGGCAGGAGAATGCCAATCAGCTGGCACTCAGTAGTGCGACGACCTTTTTGATGTCGCATTTGGTGCAGCATTACAGCCAACTGCATTGGGTGTTGCCACAGGTACGGGGCGGTTTGGCCCCCGTGGTTGCCAGGCGGGTGAAAGCCTACATAGAGCAGCATCTGGACCAACCGCTGTTGCTGTCAGATTTGGCTGCAGAGGCCGGGTTGAGTGAATTCCACTTTGCCCGTATGTTCAAACATGATACCGGTATGGCGCCGCACCAGTTCGTGATGCGTGCACGGTTGCAACAGGCGGAAAGGTTGCTGTGCCACAGCGTACTGTCGCTGACGCAGATTGCGTTGGAGTGCGGCTTTAGCTCGTCCAGCCACTTTAGCAATCGCTTTAAAGCGGCCTACGGATTTTCCCCAACACAAATGCGCCAGGGGCGTTGATGTCCTTTACAGGAGAGAACATGGAACAGCAGTTCGCAGGACTGGGTGTGTTATTTATCGCTGGATTTGGCCCGATTACTCAAGAGACGGATCACAGCAAAGCCTTTTATGTTGACGCCTTGGGATTGCCGCTTAAGCCGATGGAAGGTAATCCAGACTATCTGTTAACCGAGCATGGCGCGCTGGAGGGGGTAAAACACTTTGCCCTGTGGCCGCTGGCGCAGGCCGCACAATCGTGTTTCGGTAGCGATCAATGGCCCGTTGATCTGCCGGTGCCGCAGGCCTGGATGGAATTCGACGTCGCCGATATCGCGCTGGCGACTCAAGGGCTGATTGATCGCGGCTATCGACTGTTGGTTGCCAACCGTGAAGAGCCGTGGGGCCAAAGCGTGACCCGCTTACTCAGCCCGGAAGGGATGTTGATCGGCGTGACCGTTACCCCTTGGTTGCGGGATTAATCGCTGTTTATTACCGCCCTCAATGACAGTACTTCCTTTTATCAGGGCCGCTGCGGCGGCCCCATTGATCACGCTTGGTCACGCTCAACTTTTTTAAACTGACGGCGAACCTGCAGGCAGTTGATCAACACCAGTACCGCCGTTACGGCGAATACCCAGCGGAACCCCATCAGCGCCGAAACACCAGAGCCAACCAGCGGGCCGACCACATTGCCAAGGTACATAAATGACTGGTTATAACCAAAGATACGGCCAGTGACCTGATCGGAAGAATACTTCAGCAGCAGCGTCTGTACCGCAGGCATCAAGGCCCCGTCAGCAAACCCCAGCAGAAAGCGAAGTATCCCCAGTTGGAGTGGCGTTTCCACCCAGGCCATGATCGCGAACAGCACCGTTGTTAACCCCAGTGCGGCCAACAAAATACGTGAGGTGCCGATACGGTCGCCAAGCCGGCCAAGACGCGGGGCGGAAATCAAGGCCGCAACGCCGGGAACGGCGGCAATCATGCCGCTAATGAAAGCAATATTGCTGCTATCACTGGATAAGTCCTTAATAAAAAGCGTCAAGATTGGGCTGATGGACGAATTGGCCACCTGGATCATCAGCGTACTGACAAACAGCGTTACGATCAGCGCTGGATAGGGCAGCGACTGGAATACCGCCTTACCGGTCAGCCGATCGGCTTTTTTCACCTCAATGCGACGTTCTTTTATCAGGAACAAAGTGATCAGGAAGCTGACGAACATCAGCCCGGCAGTGACAAAAAACACCACGCGTAAGCCAAGGTGATCGGCCATTAATCCACCCAATAGCGGACCGACGATCACTCCGGTCACCGGGCCGGTGGACAACGTACCCAGTGCCCAACCGCTTTTATCGCGTGGCACCTGCGAGGCAACCAATGCCATCGCATTGGGGATATAACCGGAGGCTAGCCCCATCAATGCGCGTAGCGCGAACAGTTGATAAACGTTGCTGACCAGGCCTTGCAGCGCAATCACGATTGCCATCCCCAGGGACGCACGCAGCAACATCAGTTTTCGGCCTTTGCGGTCCGCCAGGCTGCCCCACAGCGGCGATACCAATGCGGAGACCAAAAAAGTACCGCTGAATACCAAACCGGACCACATACTCAGCGACTGGTGGCCGGTAACACCGAGCTGTTCGACATACAGCGGGAGAAAAGGGAGGATTTGGCTCATTGCCAGCCCGGTAAAGAAACAGCCGAGCCAGACCGAAATCAGATTGAGTTTCCACGCTTCCATCAGCTTGTCGTACCACTTTGAATTAGGAGGGAATTATTGAGCAGAATAATAATAACACCGGTTATCAGGCTGTGCCGGGGGAAATAAGTGAACAAAAGTAAAACCCGCCGGGACATTGCCCTGATCAAGCCTTGCTGCGGCCAGTCTGTGCGGGTGGATACACCGCTGGACAGTGGACTTAGCGAAGGGTTGGTCAGGCGGGGTCTGCCCTGTATTGATACGCCCACGATCAGGATCCGAGGCGAGCCTCATAGACCGGATTACGATCTTGCACCGACGTTTGCATTGGTTTCGCAAGCGCTGTCATAAAATTGAAAATCAGTGGTTCATGGCAGTGCATTGCCAGATGCATTGCCCAATTGTTGTGCAATAGTTATCAACTGATGACTATGTTGTAACCGTAGGTTCTGCCGTCCCTGCGTCGCCCTACGCCGCCGTGCGTGAATTTCCCCCAGCCGTTCGCAATTGGCACAGGCCATGCATAGCCATCATCAGCGTCTGTTACCTGAGTAACAGAAGGTGGTTTAGTGACAACTCAACAACAGTGGGCAGAATATGGCAGAGCACCCTGATGTGATCGCACAAATCGAAGCGTCATTTGCGGTTCAGACCCCAACGGGCAAGCGTATCGCCGGATATCTGCTGGCCAATTTGGCGCAAGTTCCGTTTGAAACGGCTGACAGCATCGCCCGCAGCACGGCCACCAGCGGCATTTCAGTCGGGCGCTATCTGCGTAGTCTGGGGTACCGCAATCTTGAGGACTTGAAACGCACGTTGCGTGAACAGGGTACCGCGCTGTATCAGCCCTGGGGCGTGACCGATCGTCTGGGTGCCTACCGACAACGTCGCAAACAGCCACAGCCTCAGAAGCTGCGCCAGGCGTTAACGCTGGAACTGGAGGCGATAGAACACGTTTACCAATTGGCGGGTGGCGAAGCTTTTGCCCAGATCAGCCGCCAGTTGGCACAGGCAGAGGCGGTATTTGTGATTGGCGTCCAGTCGACGCGGGGGATTGCTAACGCCTTCTACAGCCACCTGGAATACCTGCGGCCCAAGGTCTATTACGCCGATGGTCTGTCCGGTACCTACGTAGAGTCACTCAATTCAGAATTCAATTCCCCCTATCTGGTGCTGACCGATACCCGCGCCTATTCCACTATCGCCCAGAAATACTGCCAGGCGGCATGCGCACGCGGGCTGCGGTTGGCACTGGTTACCGATATTTACTGCCCTTGGGCACGAGATTATCCCATTGACCTGCTGCAGGTGAAAACTGACACCGGCCAATTTTGGGATTCATTGGCACCGTTCAGCTGCTTGTTCAACTTGCTGCTGTCCTCCGTGCTGGAACAAGGGGGAGCGGCGGTAGAACAACGGCTGGCCAATAACCGCATCCTGCAAAAAGAACTGGGGCAATTTGAATCTTAATCGCTATGGGAAAATGCAATGAGTGACAATGTAACCTTAACCGATCTGGCAGCCACGTTCCCCGACTTGCCTATCGATCTGAAGTACGCCACCGCTGACAACCTGACGGGGCGGGCAATCTACCGTGAAAGCCGCTGCTTGCTGCATCCCGATGCGGTGGCAGGGCTACGGCGCTGTTTATTGGCTGCGCGGCTGGCCGGTTTTTCTCTGCAGGTGTTTGATGCTTACCGTCCACAGCAGGCGCAGGCACTGTTGTGGCTGGCGTGTCCCGATCCGCAGTATGTCACCAGCACACAAACCGGTTCGCACCACAGTCGCGGCGTGGCGATCGATGTGACGTTGCTGGACGCCAGCGGCACAGCGCTGGATATGGGCACCGGATTTGATGAGATGAGCGAACGCTCTCACCCGTTTTACCCTGATTTCTCTCCGGAGGTGCAACGCAATCGGCTGCTGCTGAATGCGGTGATGGCTGCCGGAGGTTTTCGCGGCATTGCCAGCGAATGGTGGCACTTTGAACTGCCTAACGCCGGTGATTACCCGCTGCTGGCCGATCGTTTCGGCTGTTTTTCTTACGATTAAAACAACACACATTCAACGCATCAGGAGCTTTGTTTATGAATAAGATCAAATACGCCGCTCTGGCGGCAGCAGTGACGTTGGGCATGGTCGTCATGGGACAGGCACAGGCCGCCGTACCCAAAGACATGTTGGTGATTGGCAAAGCTGCCGATCCGCAAACGCTGGATCCGGCGGTGACTATTGATAACAACGATTGGACGGTGACCTATCCGGCTTACCAACGGCTGGTACAGTACAAAACCGAAGGCGGGAAAGGCTCGACTCAGGTTGAAGGCGAATTGGCCGAAAGCTGGACGGCTTCTGATGATCAACTCGTCTGGACCTTTAAGCTTAAGCCGGGCAACAAATTTGACGACGGTTCGGATGTCAATGCAGACGCCGTGAAGTGGTCGTTTGAACGCCTGATGAAAATTGGCCAGGGGCCGTCCGAAGCCTTCCCGAAAGACATGCAGGTCACGGTGGTAGATCCGCTCACTGTGCGCTTTACCTTGAAAACCCCGTTTGCGCCGTTCCTGTACACCTTAGCCAACGACGGGGCCGGTATTGTTAACCCGGCTATCGCCAAGGCCAATCCGGCCGATGAAGGTAAAGCCTGGCTGTCGAGTCACAGTGCCGGTTCGGGCCCGTACAAGCTGGATCGTTGGCAGAAAGGACAACAACTGGTGCTGGTGCCGAACCCGCATTACAACGGGACAAAACCGGCGTTTAAGCGTGTGACGGTCAAAATCATCGGTGAAAGCGCAACCCGCCGTTTGCAACTGACACGTGGCGATCTGGACATTGCCGAGTCACTGCCGATCGACCAGCTCACTGCATTAAAGAGCGAAAACAAGGTGGCGGTAAATGAATATCCGTCGTTGCGGGTGACCTATTTATACCTCAACAACGGCAAAGCACCGCTGAACCAGGTGGATCTGCGCCGGGCCATTTCTTACGCGGTGGATTATCAGGGCATGGTGAAAGGGATCCTCGGCGGTAACGGCAAACAAATGCGTGGCCCGATCCCGGAAGGCATGTGGGGTTACGATGCCAGCGCGCAGCAGTACAGCCAAGATGCCGATAAAGCCAAAGCAGCGCTGGCGGCGGTGAAGGATAAACCCGCGTCGCTGAACTTCCTGTATTCGGTCAGCGATCCCAACTGGGAGGCGATTGCGCTTTCGGTACAGGCCAGTCTGGCGACCGTGGGCATCAACGTCAAGCTGGAGAAATTGGCTAACGCCACCATGCGCGATCGCATCGGTCAGGGCAATTACGACATCGCAATTGGCAACTGGAGCCCGGACTTTGCCGACCCCTACATGTTCATGAACTACTGGTTCGAGTCCGACAAGAAAGGGCTACCCGGCAACCGTGCCTTCTACAGTAATCCGCAGGTCGATGCGCTGCTGAAGAAAGCGGTATCGGTGTCCGATCAACAGGTGCGCACTGCTGACTATCAGGCCGCGCAGAAAATCGTCATTGACCAGGCGGCCTACGTCTATCTGTTCCAGAAAAACTATCAGGTAGCGATGAACAAAGATGTGAAGGGCTTTGTATATAACCCGATGCTGGAGCAGGTATTCAACGTTGGGCAGATGAGCAAGTAAGTTGTTTGGGTACTTCAGACAGCTAACAAAGCCAGTTATTAGGGAGAGCGTGCCGAAGGGGTCGTAACGGCCTTGGCCGTCGGTGCGCCAGGCCCGAGTATCTCTGGTTTGAAGACAATATTGCTATCCAACTCGGGCAGCTGTTTGGCTGCCTATGCACCATGGGAAACCACTATGAACGTTTGGAGCCTTATCCGTCAGCGCTGCTGGGGACTGGTGCTGGTGATGTTCGGGGTGTGCGTGATCACCTTTACCATCTCACACCTGATCCCCGGCGATCCGGCGCGGCTGTTGGCCGGTGACCGGGCCAGCGAGGAGATTGTCCAGCATATTCGCCAACAGCTGGGCCTGGATCAGCCGCTATATGTGCAATTCGGTCGCTATGTGCTGGATTTGCTGCACGGCGATCTGGGGACATCTATCCGCACCGGGCGACCGGTGCTAGAGGATTTACGCGCTTTCTTTCCCGCGACGTTAGAGTTGGCTTTTTGCGCGTTGGTATTGGCGATCGCGTTGGGCGTTCCACTCGGGGTTGTGTCAGCGGTTTACCGTAATAAATGGCCCGACCATCTGGTACGGCTATTGTCGGTGACCGGCATCTCTACCCCGGCTTTCTGGCTGGGGCTGGGCGTGATCATTTTGTTTTATGGACAACTCAATCTGTTACCCGGCGGTGGTCGGTTAGACGACTGGTTAGATCCACCCACGCACATCACCGGATTCTATCTGCTTGATTCACTTCTGACCGGCAATGGTGAAGCGTTCTGGAACAGTCTGCGGCATCTGATTTTGCCGGCACTCACCCTGGCGTTTGTTCACCTCGGCGTGGTGGCGCGGCAAATCCGCTCGGCAATGCTTGAACAGTTGGGGGAAGACTACATCCGTACCGCACGGGCCAATGGCCTCTCACACTGGCGTGTGGTGCTGGGCCATGCGTTGCCCAATGCGTTAATCCCTTCGGTGACGGTGTTGGGGCTGGCGCTGGGGGATTTGCTGTACGGTGCGGTGCTGACTGAAACGGTATTTGCCTGGCCAGGTATGGGGGCTTACGTCGTGGACTCCATTCAGGCATTGGACTTCCCGGCGGTGATGGGCTTTGCCGTCGTGGTGTCTTTTGCCTATGTAATGGTGAATTTGATCGTCGATCTGCTCTATCTGTGGATCGACCCGCGAATGGGGCGCGAGGGATAATGACGATGATTCAAATCGAACAACCGCCTGTGGCGGAGGCAGCACTGCGTTTTGTCAGCCTGCGTCGTGCCTGGTACCGGGTACGCCGCAGTCCGCTTACGCTGTTGGGTGCTGCCATCATGATTGCCGTGCTGTTTCTGATGCTGTTTTCACCGTGGTTGGCACCGCATAACCCAGACGCTATCGATCTTACCGCCCGGTTATTGCCGCCTTCGGCAGCGCATTGGTTCGGCACCGACGAAGTGGGCCGAGACCTGTTCAGCCGGGTGCTGGTCGGCAGCCGTCAGTCGGTGGCCGCCGGATTGGCGGTGGTGGTGCTGGCGGGCGGAATTGGCTCGCTGCTCGGCTGTTTCTCCGGCGTGATGGGCGGTACGGTGGATGCATTGATCATGCGCTGCATGGACATCATGCTGTCAGTGCCCTCGCTGGTGCTCACGATGGCATTGGCGGCAGCGCTGGGGCCCAGCCTGTTCAACGCCATGCTGGCGATTGCCGTGGTACGCATCCCATTCTACGTCCGATTGGCACGAGGGCAGACGTTGACGCTTCGGCATCAGGCCTATATGCAAGCGGCACGTACCTTTGGTGCCTCACGCTGGCACCTGATCGGTTGGCATGTCCTTCGCAACGTGATGCCGCCGCTGGTGGTGCAGGCATCGTTGGATATTGGCACCGCGATTCTGATGGCCGCCACGCTGGGTTTTATCGGGCTGGGTGCGCAGCAGCCGACCGCCGAGTGGGGGGCGATGGTGGCCAACGGCCGGAACTATGTCCTCGACCAGTGGTGGTATTCGGCGTTTCCCGGAACGGCGATCTTGATCACCGCCACGGGGTTCAATCTCTTCGGCGATGGTCTGCGTGACCTGCTTGATCCTAAATCCCGGGGGCGTTAATGAGCGAAACTACGGTGTTATCCATTGATGAGTTGCAGTTGGAATTCCCGGTTTACGGCGGCAGTATCAAAGCGCTCAACCGGGTATCGCTGCAGGTCAAGGCTGGCGAAATTGTGGGCGTGGTTGGCGAGTCCGGCTCCGGCAAGTCGGTGACGGCGATGATGACGCTGCGTTTGTTGGCTGAAGACGGCTACAGCGTTACCGGCGGTTCTCTGGAGATGTTGGGCACTGACGTGCTTAACGCCAGCGAGCGGCAAATGCGCCAACTGCGCGGCGCACGGGTGTCGATGATTTTTCAGGAGCCGATGAGTGCGCTAAACCCTACGCGCAAAATTGGTCGGCAAATGTGTGAAGTGATCCGCCTGCATCAGCAGCTATCCCCGCAGGCGGCACGAGACAAGGCTGCCCAACTGCTGCGTGAGATGCAAATTGCCGACGCGGAACGGGTGATGGAGCGCTATCCGTTTGAGTTGTCCGGCGGCATGCGCCAACGGGTGTTGATCGCCATGGCGTTTTCTTGCGAACCGGAGCTGATTATCGCCGATGAACCGACGACCGCACTGGACGTCACGGTACAGCGGCAGGTACTGCGTTTGCTGCAACAAAAAGCGCGCGCCAGCGGTACGGCAGTGCTGTTTATCACTCACGATATGGCCGTGGTTTCGCAGCTGTGTGACCGGGTGTACGTGATGTATGCCGGGCACGTGATAGAAAGTGGTACCACGGGAAATGTGATAGAAAATCCCCGTCATCCGTACTCGATCGGGTTGTTGTTAGCGGCACCGGAACGTGCCGAGCCACGCAGTCTGTTACGTGCCATTCCCGGCACGGTGCCCAATCTTGGTGCCTTGCCGCCGGGGTGTGCTTTCAGTAATCGCTGTAGCCACGCTGACGCTCAGTGCCTGCAAACGCCACGGTTGGTGCCATTAGCCTCTGAACCGGCCCAGCACGTGGCCTGCTGGCATCCGCAGTCTATTGATTTGGAGGCGCGAAATGAACGTTGAAGCACTACTGGAGTTGCGCGATGTGCGTCTGCGTTTTCCTGCCAGTTATAACTGGCGTGGCAAACCACAAGAGTATGTGCATGCGCTTAATGGGCTGGATCTCAACATCATGCGTGGTGAAACGTTGGGTATCGTCGGTGAGTCCGGCTGCGGTAAAAGCACGTTAGCGCAGTTGCTGATGGGATTGTTAAAACCGAGCAGTGGCGAACTGGTACGTGCTCGCAACGCGGGTTCTTGGTTTGGCAGCGGTATGCAAATGGTATTTCAGGATCCGCAGTCGTCGCTCGATCCACGCTTGCCAGTCTGGCGCATTATCACTGAGCCGGTGTACGTGCAGCAGCATAACAGTGTGGCACAGCGGCGAGCACTGGCAACGGAGCTGGCACAACAGGTTGGCCTGCGGCCGGAGGCGATCGACCGATTGCCGCATGAGTTTTCTGGTGGCCAGCGCCAGCGCATCTCCATTGCACGTGCGTTGTCTTCGCAACCGGATATCATCGTGCTGGATGAACCGACCTCTGCGTTGGATATTTCGGTACAGGCGCAGATCCTCAATTTACTGGTGGAATTGCAGCGCGAACGCAATCTGACGTACGTGCTGATTTCGCACAACGTTTCGGTGATCCAGCATATGAGTGACCGGGTGGCCGTGATGTATCTGGGGCAAATCGTCGAACTGGGGCCGACCGCACAGGTACTGCGCCAGCCGCAGCACCCCTATACGCGGCTGCTGCTGGATTCTGTGCCGCGGGCAGGCCGCTCACTGAGTGACAGTGCGATTGAAGACCGTAAGGGCGAACTGCCGGGCAACCGCCAATTACCGCCAGGCTGTTTTTTCCGCGAGAGATGCCCGTATGCGGGGGAAGGGTGCCAACTGCCACAAAGTTTACGGGTGAATTTAGGGGGATCGGCGGTGCGTTGCCACAAGGTGGCATGATGCATGACATTCACAGCGTTCCCTTTTTAAATTCAGGGGCGCTGTGAATATAGGGGTGTTGAACAGTGGCTCAGGGTGAAACGCAATCAGTTATTGGTTTCTTCATTCAAGATGTAATAAGACACTGGAACAGTTTCCATCTTATTGGCTTTGTCGGTCGTCATCTTCCTTGCCAATGCAGTATCGAGATTAATAAGTTGGCGGCCATCTTCATTGAACAGCATTTTACTTATTTCTTCATCATTATACGTGGTGCATTGTTTATATACGTTACGGAACAACGCATTGTAACCGTCGGAGAACTGCTTGATTTGCGCTATTTCGTTAGGCTTCAGATAGTCTTGCTTGATGTTTGACGCAGCCGCAGGATGCAGCATAAAGCTGGCGGCGGGCATGGAGAGTCTTTCTTTACCGGCACAATAGAACAGGGTTGCCGCTGAACCGACAAACGCCGAGTTAACCGTGGTAATGGGGACCGGCGAGCTCTTGACCGCTTCATAAGCCATGTAACCGCTGGCCATATCACCGCCGCCGCTATTGATATACAAATACAGGTGTTTTAACGCGGGGTAGCTGGCGTTAATTTCATCGATGGAGGCAATGAGTTCGGTGACACTTTTTTCCGTGACATCGCCGACATACAGGATTTTGGCGGATTCAACGTTATTGTTTTTTACATTGCTCTTTTTGACGACGGATACGGTCGCAAAAGAGGCCGTCGAAAATACCGTGGCGCAGAAAAGTGTTATTATTTTAAAGGTGTTTCTATGCATTTGAATATTCCTTATTCAATAAAGTGGTGCGCTATTGTAAAACGAGTCGATGAACCGTTTTGGAATGAATCAGGTTGGTTTAGCGTTTATTTACCCCTACGAACAACGCGGAAAGAATATAACATCGAGGCCGGAGCCGATATTCACGGCAGGTAAAGCGCGTCGCACTCTACCTGCCGGGGCGATTTCAGGGCATGGGCCAGTCGACAGGCGTGTTGCTCACCACGTCAACATACATATCCCACGCGTTTGACCAAAATTGCACAAATCCTTCCTGGCTGACGCTGATGCCCATCAGGCCCATAACGAACCAACAGGTGGTGAATAGCCCCAGGCTGCTGAACATAAATGCCATACCGTTACGGCTGGTCTTACGGCACACGACATTTAGCTGGCTGGCCAAAAACATCATAACAGCGCTCAGTAACTCCCAGCGCATCATAATAAAACCTGTGGCTATGGTACTCATCGAACATGATCCTTGGTGGAAAAGCCGCACCCGGCGGTGCGTCGGGAAATCAGTGCGGGCAAGGGTAAATTAGTGTGATCTTCGTCACATTGTAGCATCGCTGCAAATCACTGCTCAATCCCTGAACGGGGGAAAATCGGCATTTGGTAACATTCAAACATGCTGAAACATTTATGCCATTTCATTAGCAACCTTTTCGTGGGGACCGTTAGCCAATAACGCTATGCTTGCCGACTTTTCACTGCCCTGATTTATCTTGGGAAAATGTGACGTCAGACAGGTAACTTGCCACGTATGGCACTATTAAAAGATAAAATCCGTGACCATTCCGCTGAGGAAATGCTGTTTATCCGCCGTGCTGGCGTGGCGATGGTGTTGGTTGTCGCCTGTTTTGGCATTTTGATTGTTAACCTGTACCGTCTGCAGGTTAAACAGCATGCCTTTTACCAAACGCGGTCCAACCAAAACGACATTAAAATGGTGCCAATTGCACCCAGCCGAGGGCTGATATTCGACCGCAATGGCATTCCTTTGGTGCGCAACATTACGCTGTACCAGATCCAGATTACCCCCAGCAAAATCGACAATATGGCTGCGCTTTTGCAGGCGTTGACGCCGATTGTCGATCTGACCCCCGAAGATATCACTGCTTTTCGCGATGAAATGCATCACAACGGCCGCTATAAACCGGTGACGCTGAAAACGGGTCTGACAGAAACCGAGGTGGCACGTTTTGCGGTAAATCAGTATCGCTTTGACGGCGTGACCATTGATACCTATCAGCAGCGGGAATATCCCTATGGGGCAGAATTAGCCCATGTCGTGGGTTACGTCTCGAAAATCAATGACGGTGATTTAAAGCGGCTGGATAAAGCCGGTCTGAGCGAGAACTATGCCGCCGACCACAATATCGGTAAGCAGGGCATCGAGGCTTACTACGAGTCCGAATTGCATGGCACGACCGGTTATCAAGAAGTGGAGGTGGACAACCATGGTCGCGTAATACGCCTGCTGAAGGAACAACCGCCACAGGCCGGTAAAAATATCTATCTGACGCTGGACCTGTCTCTACAACAGTACATTGAGTCGGTATTGAAGGGGCAGCGTGCGGCGGTGGTGGTTGAGGACCCGCGCGATGGTGGCATTCTGGCCATGGTTTCCAGCCCCAGTTACGATCCCAATCCTTTTGTGAAAGGCATCAGCTATAAAGCTTATAAAACACTGCTGACCAACCCCGACTTACCGCTGATTAACCGCGTCACGCAGGGGCTGTATCCACCGGCCTCCACCGTGAAGCCTTACATGGCGACGTCGGCGCTGTTTGCCGGTGTGATTACCCCCAATACCACTTTCTTCGGCGCGCCGACCTGGACATTGCCAGGCACCGAACGCCGTTACCGTGATTGGCTAAAGAGCGGCCACGGCATGTTGAATGTGACCAAGGCTATTGAAGAATCCGCCGATACCTTCTTCTATCAGGTGGCGTACGAAATGGGCATTGACCGTATTCACAGTTGGCTGAGCCAGTTTGGTTACGGCCAGCCGACCGGGATCGACCTTAACGAAGAGTATCGTGGCGTGTTGCCAAGCCGTGAATGGAAACAACGGGTACATAAAAAGCCCTGGTACCAAGGTGACACCATTTCGGTGGGTATCGGCCAGGGGTATTGGGTCGCCACGCCGATCCAGATGGTGAAGGCATTAACCACGCTGATCAATAACGGTAAGGCGAAAACGCCGCATTTGCTGTACTCCATGCGCCAGGGCAATCAGGTAAGCCGCTACCAGCCGCCGGCAAAGGCCACGCAGATCGGTGATGCCAAATCGCCGTATTGGGGCATCGTGCGTAATGGAATGTATGGTATGGCCAATCTACCGAACGGTACAGGCTATAAGCTTTTCCATACCGCTCCGTATCAGATAGCCGCCAAATCCGGGACGTCACAGGTCTTCGGTTTGAAAGAAAATCAGACGTATAACGCCAAAATGATCCCGGTGCGGTTACGTGATCATATTTTCTATACCTTGTTTGCTCCTTATAAGAATCCGCGGGTGGCAATGGCGCTGATTCTGGAAAACGGCGGGGGGGATGGCGTAGTGGCTGGGCCGACCGCGCGGGCAATTCTTGACCACATTTTTGACCCGGCTAACGCACCGCAGCCTGACGCGGACCAGAAAGGTAAACCGGAGTTAAACGATAGCGCGGATGTGCAACAGTAAACGCGTTTGTTTTTACTTTCTTACAAACTGCAATCTTCTAAAGATCTCCGTCAGGTTAGACTGAAATAATTACATAATCCGAATAAAAACGCAGGGTTAACAGTGGCGCCTTCAACAAAAAAAAGCGGTAAAAATTATTCAAGCCTTCGCTTTGGCTGGATTTGCGGCGGGATACTGGTGTGCTTTTTTCTGCTGGCGTTCAGGGTCGGTTATTTGCAGCTGATGGAGCACCAGCAGTTGGCCGATCAGGCGGACCAGCGGTCGATCCGCACGCAAGTGGTGCCGACCAATCGGGGAATGATCACCGATCGCAATGGCGAAGCTTTGGCGGTGAGTGTGTCATCACGAGATATTGTGCTGGATCCCAAGCATATTCTGGACACCAACACCGACCTCAGCAATGAGCGTTGGCAAAGTATGGCCAATGTACTGAAAATGCCGCTGAGCGACGTGCAGAAGCTGATCCAGACTAACGCCCATAAGCGCTTCGTCTATCTGGCACGTAAGGTAGAAGACGATAACGCGAACTATATCAGCAAATTGCATCTAACGGGCGTGAGCACAGAGCAGGATTTCAGTCGCTTCTACCCGATGAGCCAGGATGCTGCCGGGCTTATTGGCATTGTTGGCCAGGACAATCAGGGGCTGGAAGGCATTGAGCTCGGCTTTAACCACCTGCTACAGGGCAAAAATGGCCTGCGGGTATATCAGAAAGACGGCAGCGGTGCGGTGATTGGCGTAATCAAAAGCGTCGATCCCGTACCGCCACCGAACGTGACACTGAGTATCGATAAATTCATCCAATATGTGTTGTACGCACAAATTCGCGACGGTGTGGTGGCTAACCAGGCTGATTCTGGTTGTGCGGTATTGGTGAAAGTAAACACTGGCGAAGTGTTGGGGATGGCAAGCTACCCGTCGTTCAACCCGAATAATTATGCCAATACGCCGGCCAAAGATATCCGCAACGTGTGCAGTAGCGACAGTTTTGAACCGGGCTCCACGGTGAAACCGGTGGTGGTGATGGTGGGGCTGGAACACCACTTAATCAAGCCGGATACCGTGCTGGACACCACGCCTTATCGCGTGAATGGCCACTTGATCAAGGACGTGGGGCACTGGTCGAAACTGACCATTACCGGTGTATTGCAAAAATCCAGTGACATCGCTGTGTCCCACATTGCGTTAGCCCTGCCAGCCACCGTACTTCCCGCAGTGTACAAGAGCTTTGGTCTGGGTTTGCCGACGGATCTGGGCATTGGGAACGAAAGCAGCGGCTACTTGCCACAGCACCGCGAGCGTTGGGCGGACATTGAACGTGCGACCTTCTCCTTTGGCTATGGCCTGCGCGTAACACCGCTGCAGATGGCCCGTGAATACGCCACTATCGGTTCCTATGGTGTTTATCGGCCACTGTCGATTACCCGGGTGACGCCGCCCGTTATGGGGCAACGCATTTTACCGGAAGATACGGTAAAAACGGTGGTGCACATGATGGAAAGCGATGCCTTGCCAGGCGGCAGTGGGCTCAGTGCCGCCGTGCCGGGTTACCGGTTGGCGATTAAAACCGGCACGGCAGAGAAGATGGGGGCTAACGGTAAATATGACGGGGGCTATATCAACTACACCGCCGGTGTGGCACCCGCTAGCGATCCGCAAGTCGCCTTGGTGGTCATGGTCAATAATCCGAAGGCCGGTAAGCACTTTGGCGGCTCGGTGGCAGGCCCTGTGTTTGGCAAGATTATGGCCCAGGTATTGGAACATATGAATATCCTGCCTGACGCGCAACCGCTGAACGTGGTATCCCAGGTTAAGGGGTAGCGTGAACCCCCTCTGCGGAGGGGGATTCCAGCCGCTTTTTCAATGATTGTAGATTGACCTGCATTGATAGGGTGCCCCGGACGAGTATTCCCTTATCTCATCGATAAAAGCCAAATGTGTTGTTGCGGTGAACAGGACGAGGTTATTAAATAGGACGTGTTTTTAGCGTACGAATAGGTTTTTTGCGGAAATATTTATAGGTGCGTTAATCTGTTTAAATTCACTGAATATAAAATACACCCATTAATCTCTATGGATGTTTAAAATAGATCAGGCCGGGTTCTTTTCAAGAAAAAGTGCCCGGCCTGGAAATATTAACGGCTGGTCTGGTGACCGATGATACCGCCCAAGGCCGCACCACCCAAGGTTCCCAGCGTACTGCCGTCGGTCAATACGGCACCGCCCAGCGCGCCGACGCCAGCGCCGATAGCGGTGTTGCGATCGCGGTGAGACATATTCCCACAGGCCGTTACGGATAGCGTTGCCATGATAACAACCATTACGCCTGCGGCACGTTTAAGGTTCATAAGATCTTCCTGGTAAATTGCCTAATTAACAGACAAAGAAAGTACTGATTAATCGGCCAGTAAAAGTTGAGATGAATGTATTCTTCCGGAAGAAAATAGAATAGGTAAATATTCTTAATTTTGAGAAAGCGTTTTTATTTCGCCGTTGCTGATGGTGTACTTGGCGATTAAAACATCAGCGTGCCGTTCAGTGGGATGGGCAGGGTGGTCATTAAAATCCGTTAAAAATCCTAAGGCTCATCATTATTATGCCTTTTCAGGCCATCGGGCGAACGCCCCCCAAACCCCGGGAGAGAGCATTTTTTTGCATTGCGGTAATGCAACTGTGTAAGTTACATTAGCGACGTAAGGTTGTGATCTCCGTCACAGATTGAAATCAAGCAAAAATAACCTTAAGAAATTCCAGAGAAATACCCCTTTCTGGAAAGGTATTCCTCTGCTTAAAAACCAGGAGAAAGCGATGTTAGAAATGATTGAAAGTTTGGCAACCGTGGTGATCCTGGTGCCGGTAATGATAGCCGTGTTGCTCGGCTCGATTTATGGCTTGGGTGAGCTGTGTAATATTTTCTCTGCCATTGGCAAAAAAAGAGACTGATTTTCATGCTCAGGGGGCGCAATGCCCCCCGATGCAGGTTTAAAGCAACGTCGTCACAAAACCGCAGGTTTTAGATACCCATCGCACCCCATGTTATGCCGTCTGCCTTGCACGCGCAGATGACATAATCATCGCCATCACGTGTTTGAACATGTCGCTGTCAGGATTAGCCAGTGCGTTTACCAGCGTGAAATGATTGCTATGCCGATCTTCCAGCCGCCTGACGTCGAGCCCCTTTTCCCGGCAGGCGGTGTAATAGGCCAAGGTTTGGTTTTTAAACCCCTGCGTTTCTTTGGCACCGACGTCGAGCAGGATCTGCGGCGCATTGGCCTTTTCCGGCAGCATAAACAGTGGGCTGAGCGTTGCTGCCTGCTCTGGCGTGAGACGCATCCAGTCATTCACGTAGATATCACATAACGGACGAATGTCGTACAAGCCACTCAGCGCCAGTGCACCTTTGATGACATTGACCGGTACCTGATAAAGGTGCTGCCAGTCATCGGCGATCAACATGCCAGCCAGATGACCGCCCGCCGAGCTGCCACTGACAAAAATGCGCTCAGGATCGACGCCATATTGATGGGCATGGTGATAGAGCCAGGCGATGGCACTGCGCACCTCACGGACGATTTCAGCCAGCGTGGCTTCCGGTTGCAAGGTGTACTCTACGGTGGCAACGGCAACACCGTGGCGCGTGAAACTGGCTGCCATTGAACAGGCTTCCTCTTTGCGCTGGGAATGCCAATAACCGCCGTGAATAAACACCAATAGCGGTGCAGGCTGATTGGCTGCCGGGAACAGATCCAGGCGTTCTGCGGTACCCATGCCGTAATGGAGGTCATAGATCCCTGGCGTTTCCGCTTTGGCCTGGGTAGCCAGCGCTGCGTATTGCGTCATACAGGCGTCAAAATCATCGACCGAAGCGCGCGCATTGTATTGCACGGCGCGTGCCGACAGGTCATCAAACATCAGGTCTATTTTCATCACGTCTCCTTAAGCAGTTTCCCCATCATCTGCCTGAAGTGGTTTTGGTGCTTGCGCCTTAATGCGGGTTTCTGGCAACCATGACATGGCGTTGGATGCATTAATAAACTGCATGTGCTGCGTCTTCCGCCATGTCCTGCGTTGGCATAGGCTTCTGAAAGATTCTTTCAGGAGAAAACGCGATGAAGCTTAATGTTCAACACGCCACCGGCAGTACACACCTACGGGGGCTTCTCACCAGCCTGTCCCTGTCAATGTTGGTCTCATCGTTGGGGGCCAGCATTGCCAACGTGGGTTTGCCTACGCTGGCACAGGCATTCAATACCTCTTTCCAGGCGGTTCAGTGGGTCGTTATTGTCTATCTGCTGGCTATCACTACATCCATTATCGCCATAGGGCGTTTGGGGGATCGAATAGGGCGACGACGTCTATTGTTGCTGGGAATTGCACTCTTTACCTTCGCGTCTGGCCTGTGCGCCGTTGCACCGGGTGTGTGGCCGCTGTTGGCGGCGCGGATTGTGCAAGGGTTGGGAGCCGCAGTCATGATGGCGATGACCATGGCGTTGGTGGGTGAGGCCGTCGATAAAGACAACACCGGGCGTGCCATGGGGCTGCTTGGCAGCATGTCGGCGATCGGCACGGCGTTGGGCCCGTCGCTCGGCGGTGCATTGCTTTATGCTTTTGGTTGGCGGGCGATGTTCCTGGTTAACATTCCTGTGGGTCTGCTTGCGTTTATTCTGGCTTATCGCTTTTTGCCCAAGAGGCGCCAGCCTTCACAAAAAGAGTGCGGCCGGTTTGATCTGCCCGGCACCCTGCTGCTGGGGATAACGCTGGCCTGCTATGCCCTGTCTATGACGCTGGGGCGTGGTGATTTTGGCGTGATTAATGTGGCATTGCTGCTGTGTGCCGCATTGGGGGCGGGGTTATTCGTGCGGCTGGAAAACGTCACCGCATCTCCCCTCATACAACTGGCGCTGTTCAGGCAGCCGGGGTTGGGTATTGGGCTGACGATGAGTGCGCTGGTGATGACGGTGATGATGACAACGCTGGTCGTGGGGCCATTCTATCTGACGCGTGGATTGGGACTGCCGGTGGGACAGGCCGGGTTGGCAATGTCTGCCGGTCCGACCGTGGCGGCTTTGCTCGGTGTGCCTGCAGGCCGGTGGGTCGATCGTTTGGGCGTATACAGCGTCACTGCTGCGGGTCTGGCGATCATGGCCGCCGGGGCAGGCGTCATGGCGATGATGTCGATAAAACAGGGCGTCTTGGGTTATCTGGTGCCACTGTGTTTGATCACCCTGGGATACGCGTTATTTCAGGTCGCCAACAATACGTCACTGATGACGCATGCCGCCCCTGAACAGCGCGGCGTGATCTCTGGCATGATCAATCTCTCACGCAATCTTGGGTTGATCACCGGTGCTTCCGCCATGGGGGCACTGTTCATGCTGGCGGCGAACACCGGTGACATTAAGCTGGCAACAGCGGATGCCGTGTCAAATGGCATGCGTGTGACGTTCCTGGCGGCTGGAGCCTTAGCGGCCATCGCGCTGGTGATGACCCTCAGGACGAATACGATCGGTAAGCAGGGGCCCGATTACAGCAGGTCCCCCCGGTAAGCGATATGAATTTTATTGCCATCCGGATCGCGCAGGTAAGCGCCAAAATAGCCCAGGCCATAGTGAGGGCGCTCGCCGGCCTCGCCTTCCGATATGCCGCCCGCGGCGATCCCGGCGGCATAGGCGTCACGAACCTGCTGCTCACTGTGGGCAGCGAACGCCACCATGCTGCCGTTGCCCGCGCTGGCCGGCTGCCGATTATAGGGCTGATAAGCGTAAAATCGTGGCAAGGCGTGTTCCGGCACAACCCAGCAACGTGCCGCGGGGCCGCCATCCGGCGTGATCGGGCGTTGTGTTAACCCTAAAGGCAGCAAAATGGCATCGTAAAACGCAGCGGCTTTGTCCAGATCGCTGACGCCGACGGTGATATGACTAAACATGTATTCTCCTTCCACGCCAGTGAACGGCATCGATACGTTGAGATATTCTAGATCAAGCCAAATGGGCGATACAGGTGACTGCCCAAAAAGCATGATGACATCCGGTGTTTACTGCCCATTATTGCGCAACCACGCCAGGGTATCCTGAAGTGTCTGCTCCAGCGGACGGAATGTGAGGCCCAGCTCTCGCTCACTTTTCGCGTGATTGAAATGGGAGCGATTAGCTTCTTTTACCATTAGACGTACCGTAGCCATGCTGAGTAATACGGGTTTGCCGCTGAGGCGAGCATAGGCCTCCTGGAGTGTCGCCAGCACGTAGAGTAGCGGCATTGGCAGCGTGCGTTTGGGTGTTTTGACTCCGGCAATCTTCCCCAGCAGTGGCACCAACTGGTGCATGGTGATATGTCGTCCAGCGGCCAAATAGCGCTCACCGCGTCTACCTCGCTCTGCTGCCAGGATCATCGCCAGTGCGACATCCCGCGCGTCGACCACGGAAAAGCTCCCCGCGACCAAGCCTGGCAGTTTACCGTGCATGACGTCATTCGCTAACTGACCGGAAGACGTAGGGCCAAGATCGCCTGGGCCCCACATCCATCCCGGCAAGATCAGGCTGCCGTTCATTTGCGGGTGCTGCCGCAGGAATTCTAAGACTATGTCATCCGCCAGTATTTTACTGCGGTAATAATCATCGGCATCCTGGGGCCGTCGCAAACAGGTTTCGTCGATCGGCGCTCCTGGTTCACCGTTGAGCACGGCTATCGAGGAGGCATGGACAAAACGGCGCACGCCGCACCGGTAAGCCTGATTCAGTAGGTGTTCAGTGCCGGTGATGTTGACCGCTTTCAATTGAGCCCAGTGACTGCCTCCCTTGTAATTATCACGAAAATAGGCGGCGGTATGAAACAGGATGTCACAGCCGTGCAGGTGTTCGGCAAAGGCATTCACGTCAGTCATGTCGCCGGCAACTAATTCAATACCTTCGGTCGTTCCAAACTGTTTGCGGCCTTTTTCCAGGGAGCGTACCAGTGCCTTGACCGCTATCCCCTGGGAGACAAGTTCACGGACCAGGTTATTGCCGAGCAGGCCTGTCGCTCCGGTCACAAACGCCGTTTTTGTTTTCATCATGATGGATATCTTGAGTGGGTTTTCAAAGTTCAAGTGATATTTAAATCTAGAGGTGGCGGTTTGAAATATCAAGTGATATTTTAAATGCATTAAGAGCATGGATAATCCGCGTAAAGTTGACCCAGATGAAAACGACAAAAAAACGGCTAACCCGCGAGGAGAGCCAACAGCAGACCCGCGAACGCTTGATCGAGACCGCCCGACAATTATTCGTTTCTGGGGGCTACGGTGGTACCTCAATCCGCGATATCGTCAACCAGGCCGGTTACTCACAGGGGGCTTTTTATTCCAATTTCGCTTCCAAGGAAGATCTGCTGCTGCAGCTTTTGCAGCGGCATATGGAAGCGGAGGCCGCGCAACTCTCTCGCCTGACCCAAAATCGCACCGCTGATGCGAGCCAGGTGTTAGCCGCGCTTGAAGGATGGTCGGCAACCCTGAATCAGGAGGTCGACTGGTGTACATTATCGATTGAACTGCAATTGCATGCGAAGCGCAGCCCGGCCTTTGCCGTTGAGTATCAACGTGTTTGGGATGCGCACCAGGCAAAAATTGGCACGGTGATTGGCTCGCTGTTTCAGCAAAGGGGAAAGACGCCGCCGGCAGACCCTAATGAATTGGCGTCGGCCTTGATGGCAATGGCGCACGGGCTGGCTTTGCAGCGCAGTCGCCCGGGCGCCGATCCAACCGGCCGGTTGATCATGCTGTTTTTACGTAGCCTGCTTTCAGCGGCAGACTGACAAGTCATCACGGCACGTAAATAATCTCAAAGCTGGAGGTTTTATCGTAGTAGGGCGTCATGCCACCGTCGACGTAGTAAACCTGCAAATCATAATGATAAACCAGCTTTTTATCCGGATTGAGGATCAGATCCAGTGCTGAAACTTTGACCGTGACGTCATGGTTGGGGTGCTCTTTATTCAGCTCGACCGTTTGATTGTCGATGTTGACCAAAATGCGTTTGATCGGGCGTGGCCCTGACGGGTCGTAAGCCCCGCTGTCACTTCTGAACTCCAGGGTTTTGTAGATGTCCACCGGCGCGGTCTGTTTGATAAAGTCGCGCACCTTGTTCTGGTATTTGGCGTCCAGCGCCAACATCACCGGCAAATGATCCGGATTGAAACCGATGAATTGCACCGCCAGATAACCTTTGAGCAGCAGGTTTTGCGGTGAGCGATCGAATAACGCGTCCCATATCAGCGCAAATTGCTGAGCGGGCAGCGTGAAGGAATCGACAATGCCACTTTGCAGATTGATCAGCGCATTCTTCTCCTCCGTTTTGCCATCGGGCAACGCCAACTGCAACGTCAGCGTATCGGCATTAGCGAACGGGACCAGCCTGGCGTCCGCCTGCATTTGCGAAAACTGTTCTGTGGCGTTAGCAATTCTGCCCTGACTTACCTTGGGTAACAGGAAGTAGTCAAAGGTCACCTGGACGTCTCCCAATGAGGTGGCGTGTTCAGGGGCTGAGAAGGCGATCGACAGCATGGGTTTACCGTCGGTATCGGTGGCCAACAGGAAGGTATCGGGCAGGTAGTAAAGATAATTTTTGCGTACATAATCCTGGTAGTAGTTGTACCACAGTTGCTGATACTCCAGCGGAGTCAGGATCAGTTGCAGGCGTGGCGGTGGCGGCAGGATGCCCTGATAAATATACGGGTAGTAGTTTTCGGCGAAGTAGAAAATCTTGGGATCGGTGACGGTATTGGTGATGCCGTGCTCGGTTTTAATCGCGACCACCAGCGTGGTCTGCGCATCGTAGTCGGATAAGGCCCGCAGCAAGGCGTCACGTTGCTCCAGTCGCTGCAGGTCAAGCTGCGCATGGTAGCGGTTTTCCTGTGACGTCAGCAGCACCTGATTGAAGATCATCTCTTCGGCGCTGCCGAAGGAAGTGAAACTCAGCACCACATAGGGAACTTGCGGCACCTGACGGCTGAGGGTGAAGTCCAGTTTCATGCTCCAATGGGTGCCGTCGGTGCTGGTGGCAATCTGGTAGCGCGTTTCGCCTGAAACGATCTCGGTGCAGACCTCGGCGGTGAGGTCATTTGCCGCCATCGGCGCTGCTCGCCGATAGCGCAACTGTTTGGCGGCGACGTCAGGAAACTGTTCGCGCGCATTCTGCAGAATAATTTGGTTCAGTGTCACCAGGTCATTGAGAAAGGTATTCATGGTTATCCTCAGTACATTCGGTTTGGGCCAGCGTTCTGAATTGGTTCAGGCAGGAAGAGGTCCAGAGAAAGCGCCCGTCGTGCCGACGGTACAGCGGGCTCTCCAAGGATTCAGCGGGCCATTGCCAGCGGGCCAATGCGTCAATCACGGGTGAAAGTTGCGGGATCCCCGTTTGCCTGGCGTACTCCAGGGTGGTGCGCCATTCGCCGGGATGAGCGTAATAGGGGGTTAGCCTACTGAGCCGATCGTAACGGCCGTCACTCCATTGCACTGCCTGATTCAACATCTGAATAATGCGTCGGTAGGCCGGCAATACGGCACCGTTTCCGCTTGTCAGCGTGTTGAGCAGGATCAGCGCGTTGGTATTTACACAGCAATCCAACTGGCGGATGTCGTTGTCGTCCTTCATCCAGGTATGAAAACTTTGACATTCCGCCCATTGGTGCTGTTCGGCGGGCTGCCGCGGATCGACCCGGCGTACCTGATAGCCGTTCATCTGTGAAATCGTCTGGCTAACCCGCGACAACGAAATGCGGCCAAACTTGTACAACAGCTCGGTAATAATGGCGGTGTCGTCAATATCTGCGCAGATACTCTGGTTCGCCATCCAGCGCGGATGGGCAGCGTTCGGCCAAAACCTGAAGTGGAACGGGCGGGCCTCGCAAGCCAGCAAAAAATCGAGCGCCTTCTCAATAAAGGGGGCGGTCTGCGAGGTGTAATCCAGGGTGCGCAACACCTGTGCAGTCACAAAGGCGTTTTCATCCTGATGCCAGCGTCCGTCAGGCGTTCTGACATGGGCGGCAAAGGCGCCGCTGGCACACTGTTGCGCCAGTAATGTCGCCAGCGCCGGTTTGCCAGGCATGATCACCACCGGGGTAGACTCCAGCGGCAACGCCTCAAAGCAGGTATTTTGTGGGCTGAAGGTACAGCTGGTGGCGTGATGCCCTTGCAGATCAACCGAAAAACCGACCACGTTAAACTGCAGGTCAAGCTGCTTATCCACCGCCTGTTGCAATAAGGGCAAGGCCTGGCCGCTTTGCGCCAATAAGGCTTGCAGTGCCGGGAATACGCGCTGGTTATCACCAAAGAAACTGGCCGCCATGGTGAACAAGGTAAAACTTTCCAGCTCACCGCCTGGGGCGTAGACCAGGCTAAAACCGTAGGTCGTGGGGGGGAAACCCTCGCGACACAAGGTTTGCAGTAGGGCAGATTCCAGCAAGGGGGCCAGCGTAGAGAACAGCGTCCCGCAGCCAAAAAAGGCCATTACCGCAGCAATATCTGCGTGGGTGATGAGCGCGCTGTGCCATTGAAAATAGTATTCACGGGGTGAGGCCGGCAGCTGCGGATAATAGCCGATCATCAATAAAGACAAACCCACGTCTCGACAGGCCGCAGGATAATCCGCCACGCCACCTGGCCAGGCACAATCTGCAGGCACCTCCGAGTACACCTTGGTTTTAACCCCCTCCGGGGTATATTTTCGCCCCAACCAAGAGCCGAATCTCAAGGGCTGAGCGCTTTCGCGTTGCATATGGCCTATCTCGGCAAAACAGCGTTCAACATCCGGCTCAACGGGTGAGGCGGTGATCTTTTGGCTGTGTCGATAAAAAGCGTCGATGCCGCGGTTTTCCGCGTAGCGAGGCAAAAAAGGATCCAAGGTACAGGCAAGCGCCAGCGGCTTTGATGACGAAACGGTGAACTCGAGTGGGCAACCGTTATACCCCAGCAGGCTGGTGTTAAAGGCGGCGGACAGGCAGCCGGAAGCCAGGCGAGCCTGGCTGAAACGGGCGATCTCGGGCACCAGCGTGGTCCGTAAATAGGGTGCTTTTTGGCACAGGGCACTTACCAGGGCGTTCCATGCCGCTGGTAATACTGCATTGCGTTCGACCATCGTCAGTCACCTATGCCACGGCCGGAATAACGATGGCCGGTGGGTTTTCGGTGCCATCCCGCGTGACGCTGTCACCGCCGACCAGCAGGTAGGTGATTTTGTAGCCGACCTTCCAGGGTTTCTCGGTCAGGCAGCGATACTTGAAAGTCTGCTCTTCGGTCTTATCTGGGTTAAACAGGTATTTTTTGGTTTTGCGGCTCTGTTTGTCGTCCAGATAGGTCAGTTCGACAATCACCTGATTGTAATTTTCCCAGGAAAATTTTCGGTCGAGGAAAATCGAGATCTCGTTGAAGGTCAACACCGAACCGGGATCAAGGTTCAGCAGGGTGGAAGCTGAGACCGACCGCGGCTGATAGCTGCTGCTGCCTTCCCAACCTGTGGTCGCGGCAGACTTGAAGGCATATTCGCTGTCGATCACAAAGAGTTCATTAATGTCTCTGCTGCGAGAAATGACCTTGCTCCATTTACCGTCGTCGGCGATGAAGGGCTCTGCCGTATAAACCTGCTGGTTGTAGCTGATTTTGAAGGTGGCCGCTTTAATACCGTACTCGTCAAAACCGTCTGGCCCCAGCACGGTGAAATCGATTTTTTGGTAGAAAGGGTCGTTGACGTTAACTTCAATAAAGTAAGGAGGCTCCTTTTTGGCGCGCAGGATATCGCTGCCGATGAAGTTTTGCGGCACGGCAGATTGGCTGAGGGCCTTCGAGGAAACGTAATTGAAGTTGAGGCTCTTGGTTTCTTCGATCCGCACCAGTTTTATCTCCAGAGAGGCGCTGGGGAACAGCCCACCTTTGCCGCCTTCTTCCCCCTCTTTATTGCTCGAAATCAGCGAGTCCAAAATGGAGTCGCTGGCCGATTTGGCCTGGGTATTGCTGTCGTCATTAGGTTTGAGCGAGGCGGTGAAGAAGCTTTTCAAGATCTCTTCTTTGACGAATTGCAGCGCCCATTCTTTTTCTTTGGCTGCCTCTTCGCTCGGCATGCTTTCGGTCACTTTGATGATCAACTTCTGGTCCTGCTGCAACTTCTTGATCACGCTGTCAAAACCCAGCCAGAAACTGGCGGGGGTTTCAACCGGGATTGGGATGTTGGCGCCAAATTTAAGATCAAATTCCTTGTAGAGGCTTTCAAACTTGGCCTCGACTTCAACTTTTAACGCCGGAGTGATGCCGGTAAAGCCGAGGTTATAGGCCACGGCGGCCGGTGCCTGCGCCTTATTAAACGCGGATTCGAGGATCACCGCCTGCTGCGGCGTCAGTTTAGCGCTGAAAATGGCGCTGTTATTGCCAAACAGGCTGGGGCACTGTGCGCTGATCAACTCGCCGTTGGTGCTACCCACATCAAGCACAAAAAAGTTTACCGTGCCTTTGTCATAGGGGACCTGCGCCTTACGGGCGGTTTTCGGGTCAACTTTCAGTTTCCGTAGGTATTCGTTGAAGGCGCTGTCCAGTTCGGCGGGATCGATGGCGGTGTTGACCTCGAAATTGAGGTAACCCCCTTGTTGACCGGTGTTGTCGCCGGTGTACTTAATCAGTGAAAAAATCGGTTTTCCATCTTTTTCTGCGATATGGATATCACCGGGTAAATACCAGAACTGATTGTCATCGGAGTCATCGGCAAAGAAGGTGATGTTTTTGATGGTAGCGGTTCTTGCTCTGAGTAATAACATGGCGTTTCCTTAATTAATTGAGGTTGGCGATATCGATACCGTCTTGAACGGTTGAGGTTTGGACGTACTCGGGTTTATCCCCTTGCTGGCCCGGTTGGTAGGTGAACCAGATCTCCAGGTCGACGCTAAGGCGTAGCGGGTCGATTTGGTCGGCGCTGAACCGCTGGGGAGCGGCATCGGATTCGGTAAACTGAAACACCTGCTGCAAAATGTCGTCATCACCAGGCAGGTAGGCATAGCTGGCTGAGACCAGCACCATTTCGACCTGCTGCCAGTCCATGTTGGCGGACAGCGTCAATACCCGTTGGTGGTAAAGGCGGGAGAACAGGTACACATCCTGGCTGGTGGGTTCGCTCAGCACCGCAGGGATATGGGGCGAATTGGCGGCGCAGCTGTACTCTTTGATGACCTCAAACAGGTAGAGGTCGGGGTTGGGTAGCATGACCGGATAGTCATGCTGCTGCGATGTCTCGCTAATCTGGAAACTTTTCGACAGGCTGGATGCCGGCAGTTTCATATGGCGGCAGCGCAGGGTGACCAACACTGACTGGTACCAGCGCCAGTCAAATTGGCTGGCTGCCTTGATGACAAAATCATAACGGCCATACAGCGACTCAATATCCAGATAGACGTCATTCAATTCGGTGTGCAGTGGGCCGGAATTGACCGATCTCACGCCGCCCACCGCCTGATTGAGATAGACGGTGAAGTCATAGTCGACGGGCCACAGCATTTTTCCTGTTTTCGGATCGGTAATACTGGGCGACCTGAAGGTTTTAGGCTCGATATCGTCTTTACGGAAGGTGAACTGCTTGTTGTCCTTGCCATAACGCAAACGGACCGTCACCAGTTGGACATTCGCATCCAACTCATCCGACAGCAGATGGATCCGAACTTCACGGTGGGCGAAGAAGTCATCCTGCAGATCGCGTTGACTGATCACCCGATCGGCCTGATAGTCGGTACCGGCGACCAACTCGGCGAATAACGCCTGCGGATAGAGCGAGCGTTTCACTACCGTGGTTTCGCTCAGCTTGCCGCTTAAACGTCGCTGATCGATATCCTCAACCGACAGCCGTTGCAAATAAAACCCGGCCTTTGGCTTGGCTTGTTGCGGCACCTCGGCAAACACCGGAGTAAAAAACTCACTGGTCAGGATCTGCGTCAGCTCAGCCGCCGCCTGCGCAAAGTGGCCGTCGGGATCGGTGTCTCTGACTTTAATGGTCACGACTTTTTCGCTGATGAGTCGCGACGAGGTTTCCTCGATATCGACGGAGAATATCAACAGGTTGAAGCCGACAGACTCCTGCAGAAACTGATAAACCTGGTCCCAGCGGGCCTCCAGTTCGAAAGTGGCCGGCGGCAGCTGTTGCAGGTAGTCAATTTTATAGCTGATGGCGATGGGCGCGGTGGCGGGCGTTGCCATCAGGCTCGCCAGCAGGGCGATATCGGCCTCCGCGGGGAGTTTGGCCAGCAGATAGCAGTTTTGTTGGTCGCTCAATGACGTTTTGCTGGTTTGACCGGCGACAAAGCCGGGGATGTCCAGAGTGGCGCTGCAGGCTATGGCCTGTAATGGCAATAATATCGCATCGCGAGGCATCTCCGAGCTGGCTGCTGCCGCCGCCTGGGCGGCCTCAAGGCTGCTGGTCAACTGGGTTTGCAGCGACAGCATGGCATAGTAAACCGTGGCCGGTTGACTGCTGTTGCGGAAAATCTGCAGTTGGACGGCGGGCTGGTTTCCATCGATAACGCTAATGCCCGGCGCAGCCGCGCAATAGTAATAAATGGGTCTGTCCGGGTCGGCTCGGATAAAACAGATGTTTTGCACTACGATTTGGCTGTTCATAGCGACAATCCCATTTGATAAAGGTGAAGGCAGGGCAACATCACGTTGCCCTGCGTTGTGTGTACCGATTAGAACGTCACCACGACGATGGTGCTGGTGCCCGTCACAGGTTTTTCGACGGTTTTTTCCTGGTTGTTGTCGCCGTAGTACACCGTGGCGATGTATTTGATCTGCGGCACGTTGTCAGCTTCGACCTGCATCAGATCAAAGGTCAGATATTGGGTGAGGGATTTAGTATCGAACTCGGTCAGGGCCAGGGATTGGGACTGCGTGAAATTCCATTTGGGGTAGTAAATCACCATCTCATAGGTGATCAGCGAGATATCTTTCTGACTTGGCTTAAAGATAATGGTGTACTTCTGCGCCTTCGGCAGGGCATTGGCGACCAGAATCTGATGACCGCGGATCAACCCATAACCCGGCAGTTGCGGGCTGGTTTCTACCCCGCTGGGAATATAGGTCAGACTATCGCCATCCAGGGCATAGTAGTCGGTGGAGAAATAAATCGGTTTATCCACGTCGACGCCAATCGGATAAATAAAGGGTCTGGGCGGTGTAGATTCATTAACCACCTGATTGTCAGTCTTGAGTTTGATCCCCTTGTCCGGATCGGAATATTGCGTTTTGATCACCACCTGGCTGAAGACTTTCCAGCCCGTAGGGTTGAGTAACGTAGAGATATCGGCATACACGATGCCGCATTCGGCCACGTTAATGGAGATAATCAAATCCTGATCGCTCTGAATTTCGCCAGAATGGTAGGGTTTAGCCTGCAGACCGCTAAAGTTGACGGTGTAGGAATATTTAAATGCACGGCCCAGCTCGGGTTTGATAAACCATTTGCCGGTTTTTTTCGGTGTGCTGTCGTTGGGGGAAAACTGCAGGGTGCTCTGGTTGTCCTTATCGTAGATGGCGGTCACCACGATATTGGCGACGTTATATTGCGCCAAATCGTCGGTAACGAAAAATTCGGGCTGTATGTACTGGTAGAAAGGATCGTTGAGGTCGTACTCTTTAAAGTACTCTTTAAGATTGGCTTCGCCGACGATGGACCGGATAGAGGGTAACTGGGTCTGTGGCGCGATAGCGAAGGAAACCACGGAGTTTTCATCATAGACGCGGGTAAAGCTTTTGGTTTCTTTGAGGCTGGATTGGAATTTATCAAAACCGTCGGCGTCATTGAGCAGTTCGAGGCTCATGTCCAGCCCGGTTTGGCTGCTTAGAATCTGTTCGACCTGTTTCTGGCCCCAGGCGGTCAGACCCTCTTTCCACTTGATGTACTGGGCATCGTCCATTCCCATTTCCTTCGCGGTCAGCCCGACCTGAACGTCGATTTTGATGGCGCCTTTTTCGATATATTCACGCTCGATCTTTTTCTCATCGGCCGACCAAGTGTGATAACTGATGCTTTGCGTCACCGACTTGGTGATTTCGCTGTCGTAGCTGACGGTGACCTTGGCCGCCGGCAAAGAGGCATCCAGGTTGAAGTCGAAGCGAATCCCCACGCTGGAGTTTTTGTCTGTGCCTTGCAGTACCTGTTCGAACAAGGTCGCGCCTTCACCGGTCAGCGACAGGCTGAAAACGGTATTGTTATCGCCCAGGCCGGATGGCGACAGCGTGGTCGGGATCTGGCGGTAGAATTTGTCGTTGCTGTCCAGAATCAAAGACGCCTGCGCCGAAGTATATCTAGGTTGCATCAGTTTGATTTTTTCGGCATTTTCCGGCAATAACTGAGCAAGGAACTGGTCAGGACCCTTGTTGGGATCGTACAGGGCGACAAACTTGCTGGCCTGTTCATCGTTCAGGCCACTGTTACGCAGCGCAGTGTCCATTGTCGCTTTTTTGGTCGCATTTTCGGGATCTGCAGCGTAGTCCTGTTCTGCTTTGACATACTTGACGATCAGCGCCGATTTCGCCTCCAGTTGGCTTTGGATATTGCCAAATAGCTGGGCGCGGATTTTGGCCTGCAGGTCTACCGGTGGGAACGGCAACATCACGGTAAACTGCGCATAACCGCCCTGGGTATCTTCGCTGCGATACTTGTAAAACATAAAGCTCGGACTGTTCGTATCCCTGGCGACAAACACTGGTGTTTCAGGCACCACGTAAAAAATGTCCTTGTCGAGGCTGTCTCCGTAACAGGTATAGGCGCACTCTTTAATACCCAGGTATTTATCCGTGGGAATTTTGACCGATTGCTGCAAAGCGGTGGTTAACATAGGGTGTTCCTCTTGTTTATGTGACTACTTGTATTGCAGTTTGATGGGGCTTGCGCTGGCCTGTTGCGGGCCAGAGTCGTAGGTTTTCGGGAAGATCGACGCGGTTTTTCCTTGCCAGCGGTACTCGATTCGGCCGTTCAGTCCGGCTGAATGCGCATTGATCCACCAGTTGGCCAGCCAGGGCTGGGCGGGAAACGCAAAGCTAAAGTTCTGCTTTTTGCCCTGGCCGGCGGGGGTGTAGCTGGCACTGCCGGAAAGGGTTTTGAAATCAGCCTTCAGGTGTTCTGCCTCAAACAGCACGCTGTAAAAACCCAGGTCTTGCGGGGTAAGTGCGATAGCGTCTTGCCAGACGAGCGATTTTTCATAGCTTGAATAGTCGGAAAAGGTCACTTTGAGGGTGATTTCGCTGACCGGGGATGGCGTTTTTAACGTCACCGGCGGGAAGCTGGGCCATGGCATAGGCGTTTGTTCACCCGCATAGCGCAGTTCGATCGACATAATATTGAAGCCATTAGGGTTGAACCCCAGGCTGACCACGCACTGCCGATTTTTGATCGGTTTGTCCGGTCGGCTGGGCTCCGGCAACGGCGTTGGCGTAAAGGTGATAATGCTGTCGGCAGGCAGTTGACCAAGCAGGGCGGCGATATCCTGCTGCTGCGCGAGTAAATAGCTTTGCGGTACGCTATTGCTGTATTTCACGTCATAGCTGAGCTGGTTGGGGATTTCATCTATGGAGTGGATATTTCGCAGCGTGTTGCTGACCAATTGCGATGCGGTTTTCACCAGTGCGTTTCTGACCAGTTCGCGGGTCTGCTCCGACGGGGCATTGTCGAACTGCTCCAGAAGAGTGACCACGCCGGCGTCAATCTGTTGGTTAAGCAGAATGGCAATGGCCTCTGGCTGGCGAGCCTGTTGGTTGAAGGCCAGGGTCAAAAAGGCCACCCAGTCCGTTTCCAGCCTGGCGGTGACGCGGCTGCTGACGTTGAACTTGCTGTGCGTCACCAGGTAAACCTGGTTTTTGGCTCCGCGAATGGCATTGTCCAACAACGCTGACTCGGTATGCGTCAGGGGCATTTTGGACTGTTCAAACTCGACGTTATAACTGTCAGATTCAGGCTGGCGAGCAAAACGCAGGAACAAGGTCTGGCGAATATCCCCTTGTTCCAGGCGGATCGGTTTCGGCGCAGGAATGAAATGCTGGCGGATATAAGCCTCTATCGCCGCCGTATCGACCGGCATATTGGGAGCGATGAAGGTCGCCAGGCCGCCACCGGGGCTGGTCAGCAAATGCAGTGCGCTGATCTCGCCACCCGGGGTGTCCAGCATCACCTGGGGTATGAAACTGCCGTAGGTGTAGCACTCAGCAGGCAGGCTTTGGTCGTGGAACGCAAAGGCCCGGCCAAGCAGGAAAAAATTCTGCAATGTTTGTTGCGGGTTCAACTCGTCAGTATTCATTTTTCACCTTTGACATCAATCGTTTGATCGCCGGTCACAATCTCGGACCATGGGCTACCCTCGGGTTTGTAACGAAATCCGGCTGCAAAAATAGAGGTAACGTTCCATTGATATTTGAAGCTGTCCTGCTGGTGGGTGAAGATGTGATCCGTCGTGCGGCTTTCGTTTTGCTGCTGGAACGTCACCTTGAATGTGGGCAGGTTGTCCGGAAAATGGACGGTGATACGCGCCTGCTGTGCACCAAATTGTGGGAAGCTATAGGCACCAATGGTGGTGGCTTGGGTTATCGGCATGGGCAATACGACAACGCCGGTGTCGCCTAGCTGGTAGGCCGTTGCTTCGGCATAGGTTTCGTCGCCGAGAATGGGACAGCTGAAATAGGGGGCTGCCGCGGTTAACGCCAAATCCTGCAGCCAGCCGGCGGAATGATAAAGCCCGCTAATTCGGCTTTGCCGGGCAAAGCCCGGATCAATACTGATCGTCAGAAACTGGCAGGGCAGCGCGGTGTAATCGAGTACCAGCGCAGGCTGGGCGCAGGAGCGCAGTTCGCTGCTCAGCGTGAGCCAACGGCCATCCTGTGAATAGTTGACCCGAATTTGGTAGAAGAAAGGCGCCGCTTCCAACGCGCTGGTTCTGAAGCGGAAAATCAATCGACTTTGCTCCGGCGTCAGCACCTTGGTTTGCGTCTGCTCCACGGGGTAAATATCACCACCCGGTACGGTTAGCTGAATATCAATAGACACGCTGCTTTTCAGCCCAGGCGGGGAGGCGTAAAAGACGTTGATCTCCCGCTCGCCTGAGGGCAATGGTGGGGCCGTGGAACGGTGAATAATGGCATCGGGGGTGGCTTTGACGATTTGCTGCGCAGCGGCAAAGGGATCCAGTATGAAGCACAGAGGACGTCGGCTCAGCACCAGCGAATCGAGGTTGAAAATCACCCGGCCGCCTTGAGCAGGAACCGTCAGGGCGATCATCGCCGTGTTACTGGAGGCCGGACCGGCGTAGGGGGAACCCAGCAGATTGTATAGCCGATCAAGTAACGCCTGGCTGAAAAGCAGGTTGTGTTCGGGATCCTTTATCGGTAAAGGGGGGCTGATTTGCAGCGGCAACAAAGCAATATTTTGATAGAGATACTGTGTTAGCTGGCCGTAATCAAAGGCTACCCGATTGTCGCCGAGCGCCTGTGAACCCTTGACCCCGGCGGCTAAATCAAGCATCAACGCCCTGGGATCACATTCGACGGAGTAGGCCAGACGGGGCGAGACGCCCTCAACAACGCCGTCCAGACGGGCATTAAAACCGAGGGTTTCATCCCGCAGCGTTTTCTCAATCAGCTCGGTGCTGGCCGAATTGAGCAAAATAATAAATTGAGCGCACTGCGCCGAATACCAGGTGGCGTCATAGCTTTGCCCGCTGAGGGGGCTGTGATAGTCAATAGGGACGTCAAACCCCAGGCTACCGGGTAATATGGGCAGTACCTTAATGGCTTTATCCGGGTGCTGCCGTTTGAAGTCAGCCAGACTTTGCTCGCCGGCATACTGCAATTCGGTCGTGAAATTCAACCAGCCATAGACGCTGTCGGTACTGGGGCTGCGGACAATATCCAAAGAAAACGCCAGTGGGTCTGCCACCAGAATGCTGACGGATTCGGGGTATAAAAAGTAGGCGTCGTTTTGCCGATAAGCGGCAATAAATCTTTGCTTGTCAGTGACGATAATCTGCTGAAAGTCCGGGTATCCCTCATACATGAGATTATTTCCCCGCTTTATTGAGATGGTTCTGATAATCCTGATGCCATTCTTTTGGCAGTTTGTTCAGCACGTTCGCGGGCCGCTGATGATATTCATCCTCATAGACTCTTTGCATCTGGATATCACCCACCAATATGCCGTTGGCGTACAGGGTGTTATCGGTGTAGTGCCCGTCGGCGGAGGAGAGTTGCAGGTTGTAGACGTTCAGATCACCCTGCTGTTGAACAATGCTAATGATTTCACTTTCGCCATCCAGGGTAATTAATTTACTGGATGGGGTTAATTCTCGGGCGATGACTACGCCTGACGGTGTAATGAAAGGGTGCCCCAGACTGGCAGTGATATTTCTTGTCTGACCTGCGCTATTACGTACGTTGATCTCGAGATAATGCTGTTCCTGGCCGCGGGTGACCGCCTCAACGGTGAGCGGTTTATTATTTTTCGATAATACAATTTCACCAATATCAATCGCGGAAATCGATTTTTCACTGCCATCCTGCATTAGGATTTTGCTGTCCCCAGCCAGGCATCCGTACACAATACGCATCGGTTTTAACTGTACGGTATTTAAAAAACGTTGATCTGGCTCGATCTCTTTCGGCGCATTGGTAATAAAAGCAACGATGCTTTTCCCGTCAACGTTAAGAATGACCTTGAAAACATAATAGATCCATTCACCTGATTCGAAATTGACCTGATTAAATTTAAGCCAGTCCAAATCCCAGGAAATGTTGTTACCATTAATTCGGGTGTTGGGGGAAGTGAAAATATTGTAGTTGCCGAAAGGGGTGACGGGATCGCCACCCGCCCGCGTGCGTATCAGATAAATGGTGTTACTGGCTTTTACCGGCTGGCCGCCGTTGAGTTCAATTTGGCCAAAATAGGTGATGTTTCCCTTAATGGGAACTCTGACTGAACCGTCATAGGTATTCCGATAATCGCAGTCGGGTTCATCACGGGTTAAACAAATCTTTATTTCATTCGGATTGATAATACTTCGAGGTGATTCATTGAAAATATCTTTGGGGTAACTCTGCGTAGTGATAATTTCTGCACCGTATACTGTGTTTCTGTCAATCGTCTGTGCAAAGGTATAAATCACCGTGACCGGATAGTCGGTAGCGATCTGGCTGCCTGGGTAGACGCCATTGGCGCTGAGGGTACAGTCTGCGGCATAGACATAAGCCTGGTTGTAGTTCACCGTACCGACATTAACCGCTTCACCGTCAAACAACCCCAGGGTTTGCGTCACGTTGGCGGCGGATACCGGCAAGGAACCAATGGCGTCGGCACGGTAATTGCGGCCGTCTGTTGAATCCAACCGCACAATACTGTAGACCGGTTGAGCGGAGCCATTATTGGCCTCGTTCAACAGGCCGCCGCTGCGTTTAAGTTGCTTTGTCTGTTGCCAGCATTGGGTGAACTGCGGAGAGTACCCTGAGGTGAGACCGGCAAGTTTGAGTTGAATATCATAAAAACTGGCCAGCAAGGGGTCACCGGGATCAATAACAAACAACCCGGTGTTGGTATATTTGCTGATGACATTTTTGACAATATTCTTTTCATCTGATGTATAACCTTGTGTGATCATAATATCAGCACCCAATAATATTTAGATGTAAACGCAGGGGATAATGTGTGAGATAAAAAGAATTTTGGCCTTGCGCTTATTTACAGGTCTCTTTGCAGTAAGAGTAAATGGCGCTCAGACTGTCAGAACCCAAATATTGCTCAAATTCACCGTCGGTAGGGTCAATATCAGGATCCAGCGTCATGGCATATAACTCTTGTGCAAACATCGCTTTGGTCGCTGAAGGTTTACTCTTAAAATAGGCTTTCAACTTTCCTTTGCTGACTTTTCGTATCCAGGCAAATTCACCACCCAGGGCAACTTTCCCGGTGAAGATAAAGTCTTTACTGGTATAAAAACTAATGTCGTTAGGGTAAACCTGATAACGAACAACCTGTTGGACTTCAATATTTTGCAGAGTCTCTTCCCAGGTTTCTCTTTTGATTACGTTTAATGCGAAGTTCTTACCGTCAACCGGGCCGTCTTTTGCATCTGCGGTACCCCCGAATAACATTGGGCAACCTCTGGCAAAACCGGTGTTTTTTAAACCTAACAGGATGAAATCATTATTTCCAACAGCAGCTGGATTACTGTCGAGAATGACGTATTTTTTTATAGGCATAGTCAGGTCCTTATACATTTTTAAGTATAAAAATAAGGTTTTTGAGTCGCTTTGGGAGCGATGAATTACTCATCTTCAACAATAGCAATGGCGACTAAAAAATCAACTGACACATAAAAAGAAATGAAGTATTTTTTGTTTTCAAGAGAGATACTCATGTAAATCACCACGTTAAAAAACAGGAAAAAAAACTTTAAATAATCAAATAAACAGAAGGGGTTTGTTTTTAATTTGTTAAACTTGTCTTTTAAGTAAATTAAATCAATGAATTGGGGAGGGTGATCTTTAAGAAATGATTGTGGTGGTTTAAATAATTTGAATTTATTAGCGTTGGAATTAATTGCATGGTAGGAATTTCGTTAATCATAATTCTTATGAATAATTAATGAAGCAGCGAAAATAGTCATAAAAATACATCGATAGTTATATTTATACGTTGATAATTATATAAAATCAGAAAGGACACTGAAACGTTCGCCAGGTGTTGACCGGTGAACGTTTCTGGCCTGGCGCTGTTTTCAGACGTTATCTACCCGCGGATTAGAGTGGGTTGGTTGGCTAGGATACTCAACCTGGTGTTTGTGCAGATAGTCGCGTATGAGCTGGCGGATCACCTGGGAAGGGGTGACGTCTTGCTGCAAACACAGCTCTTCCAACGCTTTTTTCTTATCCGGATCAATGAGTACGGTTAAACGCGCCGTTTTCTTTTCCATGAGGGTGACTCCAGAGATTGATAATAATAATAAGAGCGCCGTGTTGTTTCAGCTAAAATGCAACCGCTCAATTTTGCGTGACAGATAGCCAAGATCGCAATTGAAGCTCGGCCCAATCTCGGCAGAAAGGCGGCGCAGCAAGTTTAGCGGCGTTTCAACATCGGCAGGTGACGCATAGATAATCACATTGCCGCTGGGCGCTACACAGTACAAAACGGTGTTAAATACGCGGTGCAAACTGTGGTACAGCAGTGAGTCCTCGTCCGGGACCTCATGGTAATTCAGCACGAGCCAACCCTGTGGCGAAAGCCGCGCGGCACACTGTTCAAGAAAGTGCTGGGTGCCCTGCTGAGGATCCATCGTAAAGGCGCTGTAGAGGTCAGAGAAAATCAAATCATAATACCGCGTTACGTTAGCCCGCAGATAATCGGCGGCATCCGTGACGTGCAAAATCACCCGTTGGTCGGCAGGTAGCGTGAAATACTGACGCGCAACGGACACCACTGCCTGACGCAGCTCTACCACTTCCAGCAGTATGTTGTCGTCATAGGCGTGCAGTGCGCGCACCAAGCCGCCACCCCCCAACCCCAGAATCAGTGCAGCAGAAGGGGGTTGCCAGGCCACGGCCATCAGCATGGTTTTAATGTAATTGTGAACCGGCACCTGCGGTGCGCTAATACACATTTTGCTCTGCTCGCAGATACCGTCGAAACGCAGGGTTCGGTAGCCTTTGTGGTCGGACACAATAATTTCACCGCAGTGATCTTGTTCCCGGGCGATGACCTGGCCACGAGGAGAGAAATCCAGCGTATTAAGCAATTTATCAACCAAAGACATAACGTTTTCGTTGAGCCTCCATCAGAAAAAACAACCTTACTTGCGGGCGCACATAAATTCGGCAGTACAAATACGGCGGCCATTGACCGTGGCGCGGCCTGTAAAGCGGGCAAGGCCCGAACGTTGCCGAACAAAGGCGACGTCCATACGAAGCTGGTCGCCGGGGCGGGCAGAACGATAGAAGCGGGCATGATGAATGGCCGCAAAATAGTAGTGTTCACCCGGCAACAGCGGGCTGAGATAGTAATGGGCTAACAGCCCGGTGCTTTGTGCCAGCGCTTCCACCATCAATATTCCGGGAAATACATTTACCTGATGATGACCGGCCCAAAATGTGGGCTCATTGGCGGTAATGTTTTTGATGGCGCTGAGACGCCCCTGCGCAATGGAAGTGCCGTCAGCCAGAATGCGATCGACCAGCAGACAGGGAAATCGGTGTGGCAGGATGGATTGAACGTCCTGGTACTGCAGTGGATTACCATTCAGCGGCATGATTTATCTAGGTCCTGTCAGCGGAAGCGTTCGGCTTACGCTCGCCTCTGCGCTTATCGAAGTGTAATAACATTATAATGTTATTATCATCAGATGGCACTAATAGAAATGGGTAACGTGGCAAGTGAATCCAATTTTAGTGACGATGTCACTTTAATTGCGCCTAAAGCGCCTGCTCAACAAATTGATTTTTAATGTTTTAATGTAATGGCGGGCAGAAGGGTTAGCCGCCATTGGGGCATGGCGGCTAAAGGGGATCAGTGCTTGTAGCGGGTCAGTTTATCGAGGTAGCCCATGACAAATGCGGAAAGCACAAAGGTGAGGTGGATAACCACATACCACATCAGCTTATTGTCCGGCACATTCTTGGCATCCATAAACACGCGCAGCAAGTGAATGGAGGAAATGGCGACAATCGACGCGGCCACCTTGTTCTTCAACGAGGTGGCGTCCATCTTACCCAGCCAGCTCAGCTTTTCTTTGTCGTCGCTGATATCCAATTGCGAAACAAAATTCTCGTACCCCGAGAACATCACCATCACCAGCAGGCCGCCGACCAATGCCATGTCGATCAATGAGAGCAGCGTCAGAACCAGATCTGCTTCGGCAATGGAAAAAATGTTCGGCAAAACATGAAGAATCTCCTGGAAGAATTTTACCGACAGTGCCAGCAAGGCCAGGGACAGGCCGAAGTAAACCGGGGCAAGCAGCCAGCGAGAGGCGTACATCGCATTTTCTAGAAAGCGTTCCATAGTCATCTGAGTTCATTACAAAAAGTGGGGCGTAGTATAACGCAAGAGGCCTGGCAAAAGGCAAGTGACGGTGAAATGAATGCGGGGTGTTCCACGGGCATTCGGGGAAAGGCACATGCCGTGAATCGCATTAGGTATTAACATCATTATCATTTATTTTCGCGATATATATTGAGCAATCTGAAAATCATACTACGATTTAAATGCTGCAATATAAGTCGGCAGCAGTTGTTTATATCGCAATTGAATTATATATAACGGAATGAATTAACCTACTGGAGATGGACATGGAAAATTCCCTGAATGGAAATACAAGCGGTTGGGACAGTGTTAATGATTTGCTCAATTACCATAATAGAGGTAATGGATTAACGATTAATAATAAGCCTTCTTTCGATGTGGAGGCGGCAGGTAAGCAAATAGCGCGCAGTGAACAGACCTGGAATGGCGTTCATATTACGGGACAAGGCGCGACGGTGACTTATTCCTTCCCGGTTTGGGATTATAACGAGGGTAACCTGAATGCCCGTTTCGGCAGCCAAGACACCGGCCTAAGTGCCTTTACCGCGCAGCAAAAAGCCCAGGCAAAACTGTCCTTACAGTCTTGGGCAGATGTGGCTAACCTGAATTTTGTCGAAGTTGCCCCCGGACAAAAATCCAATATTACCTTTGGTAATTACGAAGGCGACGGCCAGGCTTATGCAATTAAGCCCTTTACCGGAGCGGGTAATGACTATCGTGGGCATAATACCGATGGCCAAAGCTGGTTCAACATCAATTACGATTACGCGGATCCCCGCGACGGGGTTTACGCCAACCTATACCCTGAGCTTGGCAACTACGGCCGCCTGAGCATCACGCATGAATTAGGGCACACGCTGGGGTTAGATCACCCAGGTGCTTATAATGCCGGCCAAAACCCTAGCTATGCGAAGGGGACCTATGCCGAAGACACTCGCCAGTTCAGCGTGATGAGCTATTGGGATGAAGGCGTTACCGGTGGTGATAACGGCGGCTATTTTGCCGCAGCGCCTCTGGTTGACGATATTGCCGCTATTCAACATCTCTATGGCGCGAATACCAGTACCCGTACCGGGGATACGGTATACGGGTTCAACTCCAATACCGGCAGGGACTTCTACACGGCGACGGACAGCAGCCAGAAATTAGTTTTCTCCGTTTGGGATGCGGGTGGTAATGATACCCTTGATTTCTCCGGCTATACGCAGAACCAGCGCATCAACCTGACAGAAGGCTCCTTCTCTGATGTCGGTGGGTTGAAGGGGAACGTGTCCATTGCACTGGGTGCAATTATTGAAAATGCCATCGGTGGTTCGGGTAATGATGTTATCGTCGGTAATAACGCCGCCAATATTCTCCACGGCGGTGCCGGTAATGATGTGATCTACGGCGGTGGGGGGCAGGATCAGCTATACGGTGGCAGCGGCAACGATATTTTTGTTTTCGCAGCGGTGAGCGATTCACCTTTCGCATCCCCTGATAAGATCGTGGACTTTGAAACCGGCATCGACAAAATTGATCTGTCCTTCTTTAATCACGGCGCTAAAGGTGCGGACTTTATTCATTTTGTTGACAATTTCAGTGGCCAGGCAGGGGAAGCACTGCTGACCTATAATTCACAAAGCAATTTAAGTGAATTAGCGCTGAATATAAATGGTCACGCCTCTCCAGACTTCCTGGTTCAAATTGTAGGGCAGGCGAATACGGCGACAGACTTTATTGTTTAACTCAGTCACGGTGGGTTATGCCCACCGTTCTCTCAGGGTTTTTCATCCCTGCATGCTTGAACCTCCGTCTCCGGCCTACTGTAGTACCGCTATGTAAGGATTGCGTAAGCAATTGGGAAATAGTGCGTCAATACATCAATCAATATTATGACGATATTGCTTATGATAAGCATTATCATTATCATGTGTTTCATCAAGTCTACGTAGAAAGACCTTTATTTTTACATTATTACTTTTCATTAATATTGTTGAACCCGGTTAACTCCCGGGTGACGAAGCAACTGCGAGCTTATACTAATAATTAATGCAGGGTTAATACATGCGCAAAACTTTTAATTACCGGGGAATTATCGGGCAGTCCGTCCTATGCGGGGCTCTGGCCAGCACCACTTTTTACGTTAATGGTGAAGTAAATAAACCCTTAATACAAAAGACCACGCAAAATGAAGAGGAAATAACGGTTGTTGCACCGGTAATTGAAAAAAAAGCCGGAACAATAACCACGATTTCTGCACAAGATATGCAGAAAAAAGGGGGGAATGATTTTGGCTCAATAATGCGTTATGAAACGCTGATTGGTGCAACGGGTGTCAGTGGTGGCTCTTCTTCCGGGAAAAGCGGGTTCGATCGCAGTGGTTACACCGGATATAACATCCGTGGCCTGGAGAGTAACCGTGTCGGGCTGGATGTGGATGGGATCCCACAACCAGATGCGACTGGGCGTAGCTATGTTAGCCGTGCGGGGCTCAACACTTTCGGTATCGGCAGGGACTATCTTGACCCTTACATGTACGGCCAAGTGGACATTGAGTCGGGGGCGACGTCAACAGAACGCAGTAATACCTCTATCGGTGGCGCGGTATCGTTTTCACCCAAGACGGCGGACCAGTATCTGTCACCCACCAAGCAGACCTACTTTGGTTACCAAAGCGATTACGACTCATCCAATCGCAGTTGGCATAACGGCATCACCGCTGCCGCAGGCGATGAGCAGTTGCGAGGGGTGTTTGTGTATAGCCGCCGGGATGGGCAGGAAACGCAAAATAACAGTGGTACCAATGAGGCTTATCCGGCCAACTGGCATTCCAATGCGCTGATGGCTTCCGGCATCTGGCAACCCAGTGACGAGCACAAACTCACCGGCACGGTAGATTACTACGACAAAACCAACCATACCCATTACGACAGTTGGAATTCGGCCGGAAGCGCCATTCTGGGCACCGCACAGCAGCAGAGCAATACGCGCCGTTGGGGCGTCAGCCTGAAAGATGAATGGACGCCATACAATGATTTTGTCGATACCCTGACATCAAAAATCTATTACCAGCAGACTCAAGCACATGATAACACCTACATGCCGACCAGTACCGGCAGCATGGAGCGGGTTTACTCCGACTACAACGTTAACACCTACGGTTTTGAAACACAGATCGCCAAAACGTTGGGTCGCCATACGCTGAGTGGTGGGGTTAATGCACGCGTGGCGGATACCGAGCGACCATTCCGGGAAGAACCGGCGCCAAGCGCGTTCACCGCCATCATGCAGCCAGAGTCTGACAGCCGTAGTTACGTGCTGGGTGGGTATGTACAGGACCGGATCCAGTTTGATCTGGACGGACATGGCTTTGCCGTTGTACCCGGTGTGCGCGTGGCTCACCAAAGCACGAAACCGCAAAACCTGAGCAGTCTGACCACGGGGAGCGCGGTGCTCACGGAGTCTGAACTGGAAACGCTGTACGGCAAAAGCAATACTGACACGCAAGTCTTACCGTCACTCAGTTTCCAATACGACATTACGCCAACGCTGATGACTTATGTACAGTACAAGCGTGGGGCGCAGTTCCCTAACGCCAGTCAGCTGTATGGTTCATGGAACCTTGGCTCCAGCTATGCAGGTACGGCACAGTATGCGTTGATTGGTAACGCCGATCTGAAAACCGAGACCAGCAATAACCTGGAATGGGGCATGAAGGGAGACGTCGTTGAGGGTGTTACGGTGCGTACGTCGCTGTTCTACAACACCTATAAAAACTTTATTGCGTATACCCGCTATCAACGTGCCAGCAGCCCGGGCAAGTTCACTAACGTGCCTTCCAATATCTACACCATTTACCAGGCAGAAAACCGCGACAAGGCTTACATCTACGGCGGCGAAATCAGTACTCGACTGAATTTCGGCACCTGGTTTGAGCAGGTTAACGGTCTGAGCGCGAATTTTGCGCTGGGTTACAACCAAGGGAAATCCAAGTCTAGTTATTCAGGCGACAAATATGTCGATATTGACAGCGTCGCGCCAATGAAAGCCATTGTAGGGATGGCGTGGGATGATCCGGCGAAACGCTACGGTGCCGCCATTACTGCGACCTTTGTGAAAGGCAAACAGGCGGCAGCCACCAACCGTGAAAGCTATAGCAACGCCAGCGGCAGTACGCTCACTGACGCAACGGCCGAGTATTTGCGGGTGCCGGGTTACGGTCTGGTGGATATGTCGGCTTACTGGCAGGTTGCCCGTAATGTGAAGCTGAGCGGCGGGGTATATAACATCACCGACAGAAAATACCGTGATTATCTGAGCAGCCGTGAACTCACGGACTCTACCAAACAGGATGCTTACGATAATGCGCTGGCCGTTATGCCGGGAAGAACCTTCCAACTTGGCGTAAACGTCGATTTCTAAGCCCCGTCCTTGGATACACCTTTAGCCCAACAAGCACCTTTCTTATCGGAAGGCGCTTGTTACCTGATTATCCTGCCCATGAAGGAAAAAACCAATGAGAGCCTGGATTCTAGGATTATTGGCGCTGCCGTTTTCGGTTTTTGCCAACGAACGTGTGATATCGATTGGTGGAGACGTCACGGAAATTATTTATGCGTTAGGTGCACAGCAAGCATTGGTCGCGCGTGACAGCACCAGTCAACAACCGCTGCAAGCCACAGAGTTGCCGAATATCGGCTATATGCGTCAGCTCAATGCCGAAGGCATTTTGGCGTTGAAACCTACGCTGGTGATCGCCAGTGAACTGGCACAACCGTCGTTGGTATTACAGCAGCTTGAGCAGGTTGGCATTACCGTTGTAACGGTGACGGGCAAACCCGCGTTGAGCGTAATTAATGAAAAAATTGCCGTGATCGCCACCGCGCTCGGGCGTGAAAAAGAGGGGCAGGTTCTGCAGTCGAAACTGGCTCGTCAATTGGATGCCGTGCCAACCCATCCGCTGCCCATCAGGATATTGTTCATTATGGCACATACCGGTATCTCGGCGATGGGTGCCGGTAAAGGCACCGCGGCTGATGGCGCGATTCGCAGCACTGGTTTACAGAACGCGATGGCCAACGTGACTCGCTATCAGTTGCTGACCCAGGAAGGGTTAATTGCCGCAGCACCACAGTTACTGGTAATAGGTAAGGGCAGTCTGCGCAGGCTGGGCGGCGAAGTGAATCTCTGGAAATTACCTGGGTTGGCGTTTACGCCTGCGGGTAAGCAGCGGCACCTGCTGGTGATTGATGACAGTGCCTTGCTGAACTTTGGTTTGGCTATGCCGGCAGCCATGAGCCAATTACGGCAGGCTGCGCAAACGATAGTGCCTTAACCTTTAGCCCCTTTATTATCCACATGGCCCAAGGAACGCTCGGGGAAGCAGCGATCGCGCAGACGTTGCTTTAACGCAGATGCCTCTGGGAACCCACCGTCGATTTTTCGATCCCAAATGACTACGCCATCGACGGAAATTTCATAAATGCCGCCGGTACCCGGAACCAGCGTAACGGCAGCCAGATCGGTGTTGAAGGTGTGCAGCAGCTCTTGTGCCATCCACGCTGCGCGCAGTAGCCAGTTGCATTGCGAGCAATAGTGAATGGTGACGGCGGGGGATGTTTTCATTATCTGAACCTAAACGGATGAGGTAGCTAAGCATCATCAGTGGCCGCCGTAACCCTGTCAAGGCGATCAAAACGGCGGCATATGTGAGTAACGGGCTGAAATCAAGCTCAGAAGTTGGCACATCACCCTGGCGGCTGGCTGATTGAATAAGAATTACTTTCATTTGCCGGCCGTTATGCCATAGTGAAAGCCTTGTTGCCCGTTATCTGACCCCGTGCACACTATGACAACCCTGCCGTTTTCCACAGCACAGCATCAGCCAATTATTACGCCCGTTCCGCACCCCGAGCGCCTAAAATTTGCACCGCACATCCTGTTACATAGCGGTACCTGGCTGGAACCGCAGTCTGTCTGGGAAGATGATCCGTTGATCAACGGTATCAAACTGGCGCTGGTGCACAGTGGCGAGATGCAATGCCGGGTTACAGGGCAGGCCGAACGGCATATCGCTGAGCCTTCACTTTGTGCATTCAGTAACCTTGGCGACTTCGCCGTCACACACCGTTTTAAACGCAACACCCCTCTGCGCTACACCATTTTGCAATTAGAGAGCGACGGCCAGGATCAACATGCTGAACTGCTTCCGGCGGCATTAACGTCTCGGGCAGGGCAACCGCCGAAAATGCTTATCGGCCCGGCACCTAAACTGTTGTTGGCGTTATCCACACAGATTGCCACTTGCCCGTTGCAAGGTGCCACGCGCGATCTGTACTTGGCGGGTAAGGCGATGGAGCTCATCGCCATGAGCCTGCAACACCTGTCCGATGCCCCGTCAAAGGCGGCCGATCTACGCCTCTCACGATCGGACATTGAGCGTCTCCATGCCGCGCGCGATCTGTTGATTGCCAACCTGCCACATCCTCCAGGACTGGATCGTCTGGCGGCACAGGTGGGGATTAACACCCGCAAGCTCACCAACGGCTTCCGTCAGATCTTCGGCAACAGCGTTTTTGCATGGCTGCAAGAGTATCGCCTGCAACAGGCACACCGCATGCTCAGCGCTGAAGAGGCCAATGTTGCCACCATTGCCTATCGTGTGGGTTACAGCCCCGCACATTTATCCATCGCATTCCGCAAGCGCTTTGGCATTTCTCCCCGAGCGGTGAGGGCACGCTAACCGGCGGGCGATATAAAAAGTCCCGCTGTCAAAAGTATCCCCGCCGGAGCTCACCTGATTTTCCGCTATCGTAAGGTATGGAATTTTAAGGAGAGTGCGCGATGAAAGGGGCATTACACTGCCTGTTACGGCCGTATTACCGGCCACTGGCAGCGGCCATTTTTTTGCAGACGTTGGCAGGTCTATGTTCATTGGTCCCTTGGATCCTGCTGGGATATATCGCAGCAGAAACACAATCTGTTGCTGAAAGGGGTTGGCTGTGGCTTATCGCCGTCAGCGGCTTGGTGTGGCTGATCGGCCAGACGTTGGCACTGTATCTGACGCACAGCGTAGATGCCGGGCTTTGCCATCAGCTGCGCTTAACATTAGCGGAAAAATTGCAGCGTTTGCCGTTGAACTGGTTTGTACATCAAGGCCAGGATGGCGTAGCCCGTTACGTTGAGCAGGATGTAAGAGCGCTGCATCAGTTGATCGCCCATGCGCCGACGGATTTGGTGAATTTGCTGATTGTGCCATTGGTGGCCTTTGGTTATTTGTTCTCACTGAATATGTCGCTGGCGCTGTTTGCGCTGCTGCCCCTTAGCGCTGCGATTGGGTTGTTTTTGGCGATGCGAGCTCCCCGGTTCCGGGCCGATGTCGAACAGCGCGATCGTACGATGGAGGATATGCTGGAAAGCTACGGCACGCTGGCCAGTCATCCGGTTGCCGTGCGGCAGTATCCGCAGGCCGGGGTACAAGCGCAGGCACAGGCGGCAGCCGATCTTTTTGTGACGGCATTCAGCCATTGGGTTCAGCGTATCGGCCGTCTGAGCGCGGGTATGCAACTGCTGCTGGGGGCACCCTTGCTGGGGATTTGGGTCATTGCTGGCGCGTTGAGCTTGGGCGAGACGCCTCTGCCAGCCGCGCAACTGTGCGTATTTTTGTTGTTGGTTAAGGCAATTGCCGCACCGCTTCAGGCGATGGGGCATGGCGGTGATGCCCTGCGTAGTGCCCAATTGGCGGCAGAGCGGTTGAATACGTTGCTCGCTACGCCAGACATGGTGAGCGGAACACAACAGCCCGACATGACTGCGCCGGTCGATATTGAGGTGCGCGAACTCTGTTTTCATTACGATGATCAACCGGTTCTACAGAACATCAATTTTTCGCTGCCAGCCGGCAGTGTCACCGCGATTGTTGGGCCGTCGGGGGCCGGGAAAAGCAGCTTACTGTTGCTGTTGGCGCGGTTTATGGATCCGGACAGCGGGCAAATCCGGATCAAGAATCACCCTTTGGCGAGTCTGTCTGATGCCTGTCGTTTTCAACTGATCACCCCGGTATTGCAACAGGGATGTGCACTGGCACGCCCGTTGGATCAAAACATCGCGCTCTACCGTCCGGATGCCGATCAGGCCACTGTCCATGCCGCAGCAAAGGCTGCCTGTCTGCACGAGGACATCATGGCACGGCCGTTGGGTTACCAAAGCATACCGGGACAAGACTTACAGCTTTCAGGTGGAGAACTGCAACGCTTGTCTATTGCACGGGCCTTGCTGTCTCCGGCACCGATTTTACTGCTGGATGAACCCACGTCGGCGCTTGATCCGCAAACTGCCGCGGCCTTATTAGGTCGCCTGCGTCAGCGGCCGGGCACCACGGTGATCGTCAGTCACCGATTGGCCGATGTCATGGATGCCGACAGTATTCTCGTGCTGGAGCGCGGGCAGTTAGTCGCCAGTGGCAACCACCGGCAATTATTAGCCGCCGGGGGCCTTTATCGCCGGCTTTGGGACAGCCAGGGAGACAGTTATGGCTATTAATATGACACGCCTGAAATTTTTGCCATCTCGGGATCGGACGCCGCTGGTGAAGACACTGTCGTGGATGACGCTGTGCGCCGTGCTGGATGGTGTCGCCGGTCTGATGTTAGTACCGCTGATCGTCGCCTGGTTCAGCGGCACCAGCGCGCAAATTTGGTCGGCATTTGGGGCGTTGCTGGCGGCCACCGCGGTGTATGGCGTCGTGATGTTTTGGGCGACGCTGAAAGGGTATTTGGCTGGCTGTACGGTAGTACGGATACTGATCGGTGCTTTGATCCAGCATATTCCGCGTATACCCGCCAACCTGCTTGGCAGGGTGAATTTGCCGGGGTTGGTGCGGGGGCCGGTACTGACGGCCATGGCAATCCCCGCGCATTTGCTGGCTCCATTGATTACGGCGGTTGTGACCCCTGCAACGGTTATTGTTGGGTTGGCGTTTATCGATTTGCCGCTGGCCTGTTGCCTGTTGATCGCCGCGGTACTGTTAGGCGTGGGGCTACGTTGGGGAGGGCAACGGACGCTTGCCCTGGAAGATCAACGGCATTTGGCAGAACAGAACAGCGCCGCGCAGCTGGCCGAGTTTGGGCAACAACAGGCGTTACTGCGCACCGCGGGGTTGAATCAACAGGCCGGACAGCGGTTGGTACAGGCACTGACCGCGCAGTACCGGAACGTGGTGCAACTTCAACGACGCTCATTACCTATCACGTTGGTCTTTGCCGGTGCGGTACAGGCGGTATTCTTGCTGGTGTTACTGCTGGGGGCCTGGCGGGTCAGCAGAGGTGAACTGACCATCCCGCTGTGGATTGCCGAAATGGTGCTGTTAGTCCGGTTTATCGAACCCTTGGCGGCAATGACGCAGCTTGGCCAGTCGCTACGCAATGCCTGGCAGGCGTTGATGCAGGTGCTCAGGGTTTTGGAAACACCCTCAATCCAATTCGTACAACCCGGTGAGACGCCGGCGGACAGCCATGTGATCGCGCGGCAGGTCAGCTACCGCTTGCCGGACGGCCCGGTGCTGCTTAGCAATATTGACCTTGATATTCCACCGGGTAGATTGCTGGCCATCGTCGGCCCATCCGGCGCGGGTAAGAGCACTTTATTGAGTGTTCTGGCGCGTAACACCGACGCTACCGAAGGGCTGATCACGGTTGGTGGGGTGGATATTCGTCAGCTTGACGCACCAACCTTGGCAGGGTGTCGCAATGTGTTATTGCAAGATACGCCGCTGTTCCGGGGAAGTGTTCGCTGGAACCTCCAATTAGCGAATCCGGCGTTAAAAGAACATGAAATGCAGGAGGCGCTGTCGGCGGTAGGCCTGCAACAGGAGATCGCCCGTTTACCGCAGGGGTTGGACAGCGATGTTGGCGTGGGCGGTGCGGCATTGTCCGGGGGGCAACGGCTGCGCCTTTGTCTGGCGCGAAGCCTGTGTGCCAAAACGCCCATCCTTTTGCTGGATGAACCCACCGCGAGCCTGGACTCACTCAGCGTTAACCGCGTGATGGCATTGCTGGCACGTCAGCGTGGGCGTGCCAGCTGCATTTATGTCACTCATAACCCTCGATTGGCGGCGCTGGCCGACAGTATTGTCATTGTGGCCGCGGGGCGGTTACGCCACAGGGGGAGCCATACTCAGTTGTTAGCCGAAGATCGCTGGTATCGAGAGTTTTGTGCTGAAAATGGCCAAGAGGCCGGACACGCTTAAAACACATAGCCGCAGAGGCTGCGGCTATGTGTTTGACGTTCTATACCATCAGGCAGCGGCACGCGAGGGGGCCTTGGCTAACAGCCGCAGTACCAGCCCTCCGGTCGCCGCCAACGTTGCCAATGCGATCACCCCAGGCCAACCGGCACTTTCCAGGATCTTGCTGCCTAAAGCGGCGCCGCTCGCCATGCCGATAAACACCAGAGTAAACATGATGGCATTAAGGCGGCTGCGGGCGGCCGGGTTAATGGCGTAGATGATCGTCTGATGCGCCACCAACGTGGCCTGTATTCCGAGATCAAAACCTACCGCACTTATGGCGATCAGGGTCAACTGCGCGGGTACTGACAGTAACGGCAACAAAAACATCAGGGCAAATGAACACACCACCATGGCGGCGCCGATTTTAGTGACATAGTCGGGGCCATGACGATCTGCCAGTGTGCCGGCCAAGGGGGCCGCCAGTGCTCCCGCCGCGCCAGCCAGTCCAAAAGCACCGGCCACTGCGCTACCTAACTGATACCGTTCCGCCAGCATTATCGCCAGTGTTGACCAGAAAGCGCTAAACGCAACCGACAATAAACCTTGCGCCAGGGCTGCACGCCGTAAGGCTGGGTACTCTGTCCACAACGTGCCTAATGAACGCAGCAGCGCCGGGTAGCTCAACGTGGTATTGGGTTTAAAACGCGGTAATACAGCCCCCATCGCGAGGGTAATGGCCAGTACCCCTAATGCCGCCAGGAGGTAAACGCTGCGCCAGCCAAAATATTCCGCAACCACGCCGCTGAAAACGCGCGATAGCAAAATGCCGGCTAATAGCCCGGTCATCACTGTCCCCACGGTTTTTCCCCGGTTGGCGTCAGAAGCCAGCGTAGCGGCTGCCGGTATGATGTCTTGCGCAACCGTTGCAGCTAACCCGATCGCCAGACTGCTGAGCAACAGCAGTGGGAATGAAGCGGAAAAACCACAAAGCAGCAAGGTCAGCGCCAGCAGTACGCCTTTAATCCGGATGATTTGCCGACGATCGTGACGATCACCCAGCGGGGCCAATAATAATATCCCCAGCGCGTAGCCTATTTGTGTCAGTGTCGGCACCAGGCCGGTATCACTCACTCCGGTGTGGAATGCATCACCCATAATGCTCAGCATGGGTTGGCTGTAGTAGATGGACGCCACACTCAGACCGGCCCCCGTTGCCAGCAGAAAAACAACGTTGGAGGAAAGGGTGGTGGTGTCGACTGATGAAAGTAGGCGCATGTTGGTTATCCAGAACAGGTTAAGTGCGGCTATTTTTGCCGTTCTTCGCCGCCAACTGTAGCCCCAGGACAGGTAAAACTGTTATACGTATTACGTATGAATAAAAACTCATTTCCGAATGGCGACCGCATAGCCATGTTGCAAACGCTGGTACGTATCGTTGACAGCGGCAGCCTTTCCGCGGCGGCAGCGCAAATGCAGACGTCGCAGCCCACCGTTAGCCGGCGCCTACAGGTGCTGGAACAACTGCTGGGCGTTAAGTTAATCCAACGCACGACGCACACCATGAAGCTGACGGATGACGGCGAACGTTGTTATCAGCATGCGCGTAAGCTGATTGAACAGTGGCAGATCATGGAGGATGAGCTGCGGGGTGCGCGCGATGAGCCGGTGGGCATATTGCGGGTGCGGGCGCCGCACGCCTTTGGTCAGGACCAGTTGATTGGGCCGTTGGGCGATTATTTGGAACGTTATCGCCAGACCAGTGTGGAATGGACGCTCAACGATCACTCGCCCGATTTCATTCCTGAGGGCGTGGATTGTGCGATCCACGTCGGTGCCGTGACCGATCCTTCGGTGGTTGCCGTATTGTTGGCGGAAGTGCCGCGCATCGTGGTAGCGGCGCCAGGGTTATTGACAGGAGGCACTCCGCTGAATCAAATCGGCGATTTAGCGCAACTGCCTTGGCTGGCGCTAAACAGCTTTTATCGCAATGAAGTCACGTTGACCCATCACGACACCGGGGAGACCTGCCGTTTTGACATTGCGCCCAGATTAAGCACCGACAGCCTTTACGCGGTGCGTAAAGCCGCGTTAAACGGTGTTGGGGTCGCAATGTTGTCGTCCTGGGTAGTTAAACAGGATCTGGAGCAGGGGCAACTTATCCCATTGATGCCGGACTGGCGTGCGGCGCCATTACCGATCTATTTGCTTTACCCGTACGCCAGTTACTACCCGGCGCGTCTGCGTAAATTTCTGGCGTTGATGAAAGAGGTGATGCCACGCATCACGGGGGCTCAGCCGCCCATTCCGTGAAAGGGGCACACAGCGGAATTGGTCGTTGCCGAAGGCATAAACAGCGCAAATGTAGAGTCGTGGTGGCGGGATTCAACCTGATTGGCGGCGGTATCTGTTTGATAATCGAATCAACAGTGACCGTCCCTTTCAAACGAGAGAATCGCCATGCACTTTACTCAAGCCATTGCCAGACTCCCTGCCGATAGCTGCGGCAGCGGACAAACTACCGCGCAACTGGGCGCGCCGGATGTCGCCGCCACCGCTCAGCAGTTTTTGGCCTACGTGGACACCTTGCTCCGCCTGGGGCTCAAAGTGACGGTGTTGCCCGCTGCGCCGGCCTTTCCTGATGCACACTTTGTCGAAGACACGGCGGTGGTAATGCCGGAGTTGGCGATAATCACTCATCCCGGGGCACCCAGCCGTCAGGGCGAGGTTGACACTATTGCCCCCCTGTTTGCCGGTGAGCGGCCAGTGGTGCGGATGAGCACAAGTGGCCATCTCGATGGCGGTGATGTGCTGTTGGTTGATCGCCAGTTCTTTGTCGGTCTGACGTCACGTACGGATGATATCGGTATTGGTGAGTTTGCCGCAGCGGTAGAACCCTATGGTTACCGAGTGACTGCGATTGAGGTAAGTGCCGGGCTGCACCTGAAATCGATAGTTAACTATGTTGGCCGCAATACCCTGTTACTGACGGAAGATTACCAGCACCATCCTGACTTTCGCGCTTACAGCAGCATTGTCATTCCAGAAGCCGAGTCCTACGCCGGTAACACACTGTGGATCAACGATACGTTGATTACCCCGCAGGGCTATCCGCAGACCTTGGCGAAAATTGAAACGTTAGGGATGCCGATCGTTCAGCTCGACACCAGTGAATTCAAAAAAATGGACGGCGGCCTGACCTGCCTGTCACTTCGTTTCTAGTATTTTCTTTCACCGGGGATCTCAGCCATGAAAAAAACATTAGCCGTTTTATTGACCAGCCTGGCACTGGGTGGCCCAGCGGCGGCCCAGGCCTTTGACACCATCAGTTTTGGCGTTGATGGCGGTTATCCGCCCTTTGATGTGCTTGCACCCAATGGGGAGATCACCGGTTTCGATATTGATATTGCCAATGCATTGTGTACCCAACTGCATGCCAGATGCGTGTTCGTCAAACAACCTTTTGAGAGCATGATCGCTGCGCTCAATGCGCATAAGTTCGATGCGATTATTGCTTCGCTGACCATTACCGATGAGCGTAAAAAGGAAGTGGACTTCACCGATCGCTATTACCGCAGTTCCGCCCAGTTAGTGGCACGCAAGGGCAGTAATTTACTGCCAGAGGTCGCCAGCCTGAAAGGGAAAACTGTCGGCGTACAGACAGGTTCAATCCATGAGGCCTATGCGAAACAGCACTGGGGCGGGAAGGGCGTGAAGATTGTTTCCTATGCCAATCAGGATAATGTCTATCTGGATCTGATGTCCGGCCGTATTAATGCGTCGTTACAGGATAACACTCAGGCTGCCAGCAGCTTTATCGATACGCCTCGCGGACAGAAGTTTGCCTTCGCCGGTCCGGTGATCAACGACAGCAGTATTTCCTCCGACGTGGGTATCGCAGTGGGTAAAGACAACCCCACTTTGCGAGATGCGCTTAACGGTGCAATAAAAGCCATTCGCGCCGACGGCACTTATGAGGCCATCCAGAAAAAATATTTCAGCTTCGATATTTACGGTGACTAAACCGGCTCGCTAACGCCGGCTGACCCGGCATTCAGTTAAATTGGGGAGGCCGGGAATGGTCGTAGAGTATTTGCCATTGCTGATACAGGGCGCGGCGCTGTCGCTGTGCGTGATGCTGGTTTCGTTGGCCGTTGCCTTGGCGCTTGGGCTGATTAATGCGGTGATCAAACTGTTCGGTCCGCGCTGGCTGCGTTGGGTTTCAACGGGTTATACCACCCTGGTGCGTGGCATTCCTGAACTGGTGATCATGCTGCTGCTGTTCTTTGGCGGTGAGATGCTGGTTAACGGCGCGCTTGGTTTGCTGGGGCTGGGCCCCCTGCATTTCAACACCTTTATCTCCGGGGTACTGGCGATAGGCTTCGTGTTTGGCGCTTACTATACCGAAACCTTCCGCGGCGCATTTCTCACCGTGGAGCGCGGCCAGCTTGAGGCGGCGATGGCCTACGGCATGAGCCCCGGCCAGGTGTTCCGGCGCGTGCTGTTACCGCAGATGCTGAGCTTCGCCATTCCCGGCATTAATAATAACTGGCTTGGGTTGATGAAGGCTTCAGCGCTGGTGTCGATCCTCGGGCTGGAGGACATGGTGTGGTTGGCGGAGCAAGCGGGGCGCGCAACGCAAAAACCTTTCCTGTTCTATTTCCTGGTGGCACTGATTTATATGGTGATCACCGCGATCACCAGTTGGGGCTTTAGCCTGCTGTCGCGGCGTTATGCGCTGGCGTCGTCGAATTCGGCAGGAGCACGCTGATGAACCTGCAAAACATGCTGGAAGCGGTGCCGAGCTTTTTATGGAGTGATGGCTCTGATGTGACCGGGCTGGCAATGACCGCCAAGTTATTCTTGCTGTCGGTTGTACCCGGTTTATTGTTGGCGATGCTAATGGCGATCGGCCAGGTTTATGGCCCACGGCCGGTGGCTTGGCTCATACGCAGCATCACTTACTTTTTTCGCAGTACGCCGCTTTATCTACAGTTGATGCTGATTTATTACGGCCTGTCGCAGTTTGATGTGGTGCAGTTGGGCTGGCAGAACGATCAGCCATTCTGGCTGCTGTTTCGTGACGCGACGTTCTGCGCCACGCTGGCGCTGGTGCTCAATACCAGTGCCTACGTCGCACAGTTGTTGGCCGGTATGATGGAGACTTTCCCGCGCCAGGAGTGGATTGCCGGCGAAGCCTATGGCATGAGCCAGTGGCAGATCATTCGCAGGCTTGTCCTACCTGCGACGCTGCGGCGTGGCATTCCTGCACTGAACAACGAGATGGTCTTCTTACTGCATGCCACGTCGCTGGCCAGTACCGTTACGCTGTTGGATATCACCGGTGTGGCGCGCGCCCTTTATGCCGCAACCTATTCACCTTTTGTTCCGTTCCTGATGGCAGCGGCGCTGTACCTGCTGTGTACCTTCCTGCTGATCTTCCTGTTTTCACGGGCAGAACGGCGCTGGCTGGCGTTTATTCGCCGCGATTAATCCGGCTCAGGAACGTTTGATGGACTGCAATTCGGTTAACGTCACAATTTTATCCACCCGGAATTTTTTGCTGGTCAGCCAAGCATCGGCCAACAGCCGGTAGTTTTCCATACTGCGGCAACCGACTCGCACCAGAAAATCAAAATTGCCGCTGACCAGCCAGCAGTCCAGCACCTCCGGCGTATTGCGCATCTCCTGCTCAAACGCCGGTTGGGAATGCCCATGGTCGGCCAGTGCGATCTGCGCCTGAATGACAAACGCATGTTCCGGCTCAGGCAATTCGATAATGGCGCTATAGCCACGAATAATGCCGTCGCGCTCCAACCCACGTACCCGTTCCAGACAAGGGCGAGCGGTCAGATTGACCTGCTCGGACAGCTTTTGATAGGAAATGCGGCCATCCCGGCACAGTATTTCAAGGATCTTTTTGTCGATGCGATCAAGCCGGGCTTTTTTTTCCACAGAGAGGGCGTCCAATGAAAAGTAAACATCATAAGTTACCTGAACATGCGCTGGGTGGGCAGCGCCAAATTACCAGTTTTCATTTCGGCCAGCCGGGTAAAGGGGAAAAGATCTACCTGCAGGCCGGTTTACATGCCGATGAACTGCCCGGCATGCTGGTGTTGCATTATCTTAAAAGATTACTCAGCCAGGCGGAACGGCGTGGGGAACTGCAAAGTGAAATAATCATTGTTCCGGTTGCCAACCCGCCCGGATTGGCTCAGGTGCTGCTCAATGGCGGCGTGGGGCGCTTCGATCTGGTTAGCGGCCGCAACTTCAACCGAGACTTTCCCGACTTGGCACTGCTGTTAAAAAACCAGGACTTCAGTCTCGGAAAGCCCTTACCTCTGCAGGTGCGTGCCGCAATGTGTGACGCGTTACAGGCGCTGCAGGACACCAGCGAAGTCACGGCATTACGTCGCCAATTGCTTCTGCTCGCCTGCGATGCGGATGTGGTTCTGGATCTGCACTGTGATGATCGTGCAATCTTGCATATGTATGCCGATCCCGCCTGGCGTGAACAGGCAGAAGTATTGGCGTGCTTTATGGATATCGGCGCAGTGCTGCTTTCACAAGACAGCGGTGGCGGATCCTTCGACGAGGCTTGCGGCCTGCCTTGGCACCGACTGGCAACGCAGCATGCTGCGCTGAAAGACCTGGCACCCAGCTGTATGGCGGTCACGCTGGAGCTGCGTGGGCAACGGGATATTAGCCACGAGCTGGCCAGCACCGACGCTGAACGTCTCTATCGTTATTTGCAACACCGGGGTGCCGTTACCGGTGAATCCCCCGTAATACCGCAGCGAGACGTGACAATGTTACCCTTCGCCGCCGGGGAGATTGTCACAGCGCCCGCCAGCGGTATTCTGTTGCTGCTGCGCCAGCCGGGGGAGTGGGTAGAGGCAGATGAAGCCGTGGCTGAAATTGTTGACCCGATCACCGATACGGTAAAAGCGGTACGCGCCAAAGCAGGCGGACTTATCTATGCCTGCCGGCAAGCACCTTTTGTCACCCTGGGGGCAGAAGTGATGAAGATTGCCGGAAAGACGCCATACCAGGGTGGCGGTGGGCTGGCGTCTTGACAGAGCTCGAGCAGCCGATATTTATCGCACAAGCACCCGGCTAATTTCCGGGCCATAACCCGTGACCGAAAGTGTCTCTTCTGCCAGTTCCACTACGGCGAAGGGGAGCAAATTGTCGCCATCGACCATGCCTTTTAGGGTGATAAAGTCGGTATTTTCCACCCGTACATAATCACCCAAATGATAATGACCGGCAAAGTATGCACGTACCTGATAGCGGCACAGCAAATCCACCAACGCATCGCAGTTCCACAGATTATGTTCATTGGCCGGTGCTAAGGGGTAGTGCCCAAACACCACAACGGTTTCCCCTTTGCTTTGTGCATCCGCCAGACTGCACGCCAGCCAACGCAGTTGTTCATCACCCACTGCGCCGTTCCAGCTTTGCGCTTGCGGCTGATGCTCGGCACGGATGCGGGCCAGCAGGCACTGTGCCTGCGCGTGTTCATCGCCGTTGGCTTGGTTGCAATACAGGCTGAGGTCGTTACCGTCAATCACGATAAAGCGATAGCCTTTCAGGCTGAACTGGTAATAGTGCTTGGGCAGTGCCAGTACGGGGGATTGCGCTGCCAGATGGCGGGAAATCACATCAGCATCATGGTTACCCATAACCACCGCATGCGGATGACGTAACTGCTGGTATACCGGCAGCAGTTCAGCATAACTGCCCCAGTTATCATCGACTAAATCTCCCAACGTCGCGACAAAGGCCAAGGGCAAGTCATTAAGCTGAGCAATAGCCTGGGTCAGTTTACGCAGGCTGTTACGGTAGTAGCGGTTATATTCCAGGTTGGGATCGGCGTTGGCATATTGCGGATCGGCGATGAGCCCAAAGCGCAGGGTGCCAGGTGCTACGGGGTCGCAGGAAAACTGGGGGTGTTGGTAAAGCGAACTGACCTGACCCAGGGCCAGTGACTGTGCTGCGGTGAGGTGTGTAGTCATGGGTTACCTGCTCAGCGCTAGCGAATGCCGGCGCGCATAAAGGATTGAACAAACTGACGTTGAAACACTAAAAACAGCACTAATAACGGCACAGAGGTCATCAACGTCGCGGCACCGATCAACGCCCATTGCACGCCTTGCTCCGGTGCCGAAAACAGCTGTAGCCCCACGGTCAGCGGCCGTACATTGACCGAGTCGGTAATGACCAGCGGCCAGAGGAAATCATTCCAGTGAAAGCTGATTGAGACCAAGGCAAACGCGACATATACCGGTTTTGCCAGCGGAATATAAATACGGCGCAAGATGTAAAACCGGCTGGCACCCTCGACAATGGCCGCTTCTTCCAGCACCAGCGGGATGCTTTTAAACGTTTGTCGTAACAGGAAAATGGCGAATGCTGAGGCAAAATAAGGCAGGGCAATCCCCAAAAGGGTATCGCGCAGCCCCAAGGCGCCAATGGTCTGGTAGTTATTCAGGATCAGTACATCGGGGCTGATCATCAACTGCAAGAGCACCAGGGCGAACAGGATGCCCGCACCTTTGAGCCGGAACCGTACCAGCGCATAGGCTGCCATGGTGGCCAGTATCAGTTGGAAGAAAACAATCAGCAGTACCAGCGAAACGGTGTTGAGGAAATAGCGTCCAAACGGGGCGGCATGCCAGGCATTGATAAAGTTTTGGGTGGTCAATGGGGCAAAAAGTGAAAACCCGCCTTGATCGGCTGCGGGATGAATCGCCACCCAGGTCGCGACCAGGATCGGGAAGACCCACAGCAGGGCAGCCCCCCAGGTCAGTAAATTCCAGCCAATACGGCGTAATGAGCCGGTTTGTGCCGGCGCGGCAGTGAGGGAAAGGCTCATTGATAGTGGGCTCGCTTATCCAGCAAATTGAATTTAACCAACGCAATAGAGGCCAGAATGACCAGCAGCACGACGGTCATTGCCGAGGCATACGGCAGATCCCAATAGCTGAACGCCGTACGGTAGATGTAGAACAGCAGCAGGCTGGTGCTGTTGTCCGGCCCTCCGTTGGTCATGGCGATCACTTGATCGACAATGCGGAAAGCATTCATTGAGGCGTTGATCAGGATAAACAGCGTGGTGGGCATCAGCAGCGGCCACTGGATCCGTCTAAAGAAGTAGCTGCGGGAAGCACCTTCAATCTCGGCGGCCTCAGCCAGTTTGGGATCAATCTGCTGTAGCGCGGCCAGATAAAAAATCATAAAGAAACCAGCTTCACGCCACACCGACACGGCCATCAGGCAATACAGTGCAGAGTCCGGATCGCCCATCCAGTTCACCGCCGGCAACGAAAACAGCGCCAACAATTGATTCAATAATCCCACCTGCGGTGTATAGAAAAACAACCACAGATTGGCGATGGCGACCATCGGCAGCAGCGATGGAATAAAGAAGGCGGCGCGGGCAAGTGCGGTGCCGCGCATGCGCCGATTTACCGCCAAGGCCATCAGTAGTGCTAACCCAACGGCCAGCGGAATGGTGATTGCCGCATACAACAGGTTATTGCGTAAGGCCAGGATGAAGGTCTCGTCGTCCAGCAATGCACGGTAGTTTTCCAGCCCAACGAATTGGGCCGGTTGGTTATTGTGCGCTGCGCTGAATACACTTTCCCACACCGTAGCCAGCGCCGGGTAGTGGGTAAAAGTAATCAGGAAAACCAATGCCGGCAGTACCAACAAATAGCCATAAAGCTGTAAAGAGAAACGCTTATGGCGTGCGGCGGGCAAAGCAGAGTGCGATATGGTCATGCCGGCCCCGGTTATTGGTAACGTTTCAACAGGCGGTCAGCCTGTTTTTGCGCGCTGTCTAACGCCTGCGCCGGGGTTTTGCCTTGCGTCACAGCGGCCTCTACGGCGCGGTTCAGTAATTCCTGAATTTGCACGCTGTTATAGGTTGATAGCTCCGGTTGTGAATACTTCAACTGCTCACGCGCGACGGTCGCTTGCGGGACCTTGACGGCATAGTCTTTCATGGTCGCAGTTTCCCAGGCGGCCGGTGAGGTGGCGACATAGCCCGTGGCGATGCTCCAGCGGGCAGCTTGTTCTGGCGCAGAAAGCCAGCGCATAAAGGTCACTGCGGCTTTTTGTTGTGCCGGGCTGGTCCCTTTGAACAGGTACAGGTTGCCGCCGCCGGTTGGGCTACCGCGCTGCGTTTTCTCTGGCAGCATGGCGACCCCAAATGGGAACTTGGCATTTTCACGTACGGTGGTCAGGTTGCCGGTCGTGGTAACCATCATCGCGGTTTTGCCGTCGATAAAGTCCTGCGGGGTGGTGCTCCAGGTAATGGCTCCCTTTGGCGATACTTGATATTTCTGTGCCAAATCGGTCAACCAGGTCAGTGCTTCAACGTTAGCCGGGGTATTGAAGGTCACGGCCGTTCCCTTGCCGTTATCCAAATGGCTGCCATTGGTGGCGGCAATCCCCTGGAAGGTCCAGTAACCAATCGGGGTCGACGGGATTTCAATCCCCCATTGCTTAACGTCGTTGCCGTTGCGGACGACCAGTTTCTGACCGAAATCAACCACCTGTTGCCAGTTGGCTGGCGGGGTATCACCATTGAGCCCCGCTTTCTGAAAGGCCTGTTTATTCCAATACAACACCACGGTGGAACGTTGGAAGGGAATGCTCCAAACCTTACCCTGAATTTTGCGAATAAACGCCGGGTAGAAACCGTCGATCCAGGCTTTGCCCGCTTCATCATTTGCCAAATCACTGACCGGTAAAATGGCACCTGCGTCGATCAATGAATAGGCTTCAATATCGCCAATCACGGCGATTTGCGGAGCATTGCCGCCGCGGAAAGCGGTCAGTGCCTTGGTGACCGTGGTGGCGTAGTCACCGGTATACACGGGTTGAATACTGATATCGGGGTGCAGCTTCTCGAAATCAGCCACTAGCCCTTCAACGGTATGGCTAATTTTTCCGCCGACGGCGATCGGGTAGTACATTTGCAGCTTCACGGCATCTGCCGCCAGAGCAGAAACAGAAACGCCAGCCAATAACAGCACGGCAGCGCTTAATGTGGATAAACGGATAGAGACGGACATGGTTTTCCCCTGAAATAAAATGGTGCTTTTGATTATTGAATTGCGTATTGGTGTGTCACGGGCTGAAAGGCGTGTTCCATCTGGTGGCAACGCTCACCACTGTGGGTTGAAAATAGATACTGCGCCGCCTCTGCCCATTGCAGGCCAACCAGGCTGCCCTCAGTAAAATGCTGCATACCGGGTATTTTCACCGTGATTTGCCCCTGAACCGCAGGCAGATGGCAAACGGCGAGCGTATCGGCGCCCATATATTCAGCACTGAGGATCTGGCAGGTGAGGTTGCCGTTGCCAGGTGCGCAGAGACGAATATCTTCGGCGCGGATGCCTAAACTCAACGCGTCCTCCTGGTTGCTGAACACCACGGGCAGTGGGGCGTTACCAATATGGTATCCGCTGCCTTTGCGTGTTAATGGGACGATGTTCATCGGTGGCGCGCCAATAAACTGTGCGGCGAAAATGCTGGCTGGGTTGTTATATAAATTGTCCGGCGTGTCGTGCTGCTCAATGCGACCATCGTTCAGCAGAATGATTTTGTCCGCCATGCTCATGGCTTCAGTTTGATCATGGGTGACATACAGCATGGTCAAACCCAGCTTGCGCTGCAGCGCACGAATTTCTCGGCGCATGCTCTGACGCAGCTTGGCATCCAGGTTGGATAAGGGTTCGTCCATCAGACACAGTTTGTTTTGAGCTATCACCGCACGGCCTAATGCCACACGCTGTTGCTGCCCACCAGAAAGCTGAGCCGGCAGGCGATCCAGCAGCGGCTCCAACTCCATCAGCTTACTGATCTCTGCTAATCGAGCGGCAAAGTGCTGCTTGTCTTCGCCCCGAGCCCGCAGGCCAAACAGCAGATTCTCACGCACGCTGAGGTGCGGGAATAACGCATAAGACTGGAAAACCATTGACAGTTTACGTTGTGACGGCGGCAGGGCCGTCACGTCACGTTGCTGGATCTGAATGATGCCGCTGTCCGCGTTCTCTAACCCGGCCAGTGTACGCAGCAGGGTTGATTTTCCGCAGCCGGAAGGTCCCAGCAGGGCAACAAAATCACCTTCCTGTACGTCAAAACTGATGTTATCCAGCGCGGTTTTGTCGCCCCAGGTTTTCTTGATGTTATTAAGTGATAAATAGCTCATGGCGCTTCTTAACGTGGCGTGTTCAACCCACCCTAGCTGCCGCGTATTTATCTGGTATGAATAATTAATGACAGTTGTATGTCGCCCGGTGCAAACCCCCAGGCAGGAAAGATGGCTTGCTCGCCGCCGTCCATGTTAAATTTAACAGGGAGACTCCGTAGCCCCTGATGACAAAGAGAATTTAACATGATGAACGGCTATTTTTGTTCCATTGCGATGGGCGTTTCAGTCGGGTGTATGCTGACCAGGGGGGGTGACATGGCTATGTCACTACGGGAGGGTGAATATCATCGATAATCACGCTGAGCCTGAGCCGTCAGTGACTAAGCGCACAGCCAAACCACGCCGCCCGCACGGACGGTGGGTTTACTATATTCTGCATGAAGATATTCTGTGGCCTTGCCCGGTTAAGTGGGAGTGGGAAAGCAGTTTTCATGCCTGGCTGCCTTTCTACTATTCACCGACGCTGGAGTTTGTGGCCGGTAACCCAGCCAAGGCGACAAAGATCACGAAAACCAAGCGTTAATCTTTATTTTCGCTTAAGAACCCCGTTTATCGCGTTTGCTACCCGCATTATTTAACCCTCTGTTTTTAAACAAACAGCCCGTACCTTGCCCTCAGCAATGACAGTAACTACATTAACAACTGTACTTTCAACGTAACCTGAGAGGATATGTCCTATGAAAGCTGCCGTAGTCACCAAAAACCACAGTGTAGATATTCAGGAAAAACAGCTTCGCCCACTGAAACACGGCGAAGCGGCACTCAAGATGGAGTGTTGTGGGGTGTGTCATACCGATCTTCATGTCAAGGATGGGGATTTCGGTGAGGTACCCGGCATCACCTTAGGCCATGAAGGGGTTGGTGTTGTCACCTCGGTGGGCGAAGGCGTGACCTCGTTAAAAGTGGGGGACCGAGCCAGCGTTGCCTGGTTCTACCAGGGCTGTGGCCACTGTGAATATTGCGTCAATGGCAACGAAACCCTGTGTCGTTCGGTCAAAAATGCCGGTTACAGCGTCGATGGCGGCATGGCAGAGGAATGCATCGTAGTGGCAGATTACGCCGTCAAGGTACCTGATGGCCTGGACTCCTTTGCCGCCAGCAGCATTACCTGTGCTGGGGTCACCACCTATAAAGCGGTGAAGATTTCCGACATCAAACCTGGGCAGTGGATCGCAATTTACGGTTTGGGCGGTTTGGGTAACCTGGCATTGCAGTACGCCAAAAATGTGTTTAACGCCAAAGTGATCGCCATTGACGTTAACCAAGGGCAGTTGGATTTCGCAAAAGAGATTGGTGCAGATCTTGTGATCAACTCTAAAACCGAAAACGCCGAAGAGATTATTCAGCAAAAAGTCGGCGGTGCTCATGCCGCCGTGGTCACTGCCGTGGCGCGTTCAGCCTTCAACTCAGCCGTGAATGCCGTCCGCGCCGGGGGCAAAGTGGTCGCCGTGGGGCTGCCGCCGGAGAGTATGGATCTGAGCATTCCGCGCCTGGTGCTGGATGGTATTCAGGTCGTGGGATCGCTGGTGGGAACGCGGGAAGATCTTAAAGAGGCTTTCCAGTTTGCCGCCGAAGGCAAGGTGACGCCGAAAGTCACGAAAAGACCGCTGGGGGATATCAACACGATCTTCGAAGAGATGAAGTCAGGCACCATTCGTGGCCGTATGGTTATCGATCTTTCCGCGTCTTAATGCAATAAGTCAACGGAAGGGGTAATGCTTGTCGGTCGCGGCGGGCAAGCATTATTTTAAACAGGATCTCACTTTAAAAGCAGCCGGCTCCCGCCGTTCTCAATCACTCGGACGCGCAACCCGATCAATTCCGTCCACCACTGTCTCAAAAAGCGAAGGCGGCAGATCATGCCCCATTCCATCGATAAGCATAAACGTCGAGTCCTGAATTGAAGAGGCGGTGTCTCTCCCACAGGCTGCAGGTATTAGCGCATCGTCGGCACCATGTACAATCAATGATGGGACGGTGATCTTGGCTAACAGCGGCCGTAGATCGCCAGCAGCGACGATCGCCCCCATCTGTCGACCTACACTGGATGGGTCATAGACACGCTTGGTTTCCTCCAGAATCAGGGTTCGATGGTACTCTTCGTCAAATGGATATCCAGGGCTTGCTATCCGTCGTGCAAAAGCGAGTTTGTGTGCCAGAAAACCGGCTTCATCTCGCCGTGGATCGGGGGCTGGCTTAGTCAACATCGCCATCACTTCTGGTGAGGCTGATGGAAGATTCGGATTCCCCGTGCTGGACATGATCGAAGTTAACGACAAAACCCGCTGCGGATATTCACTAGCGGCAATCTGAGCAATCATGCCCCCCATTGATCTGCCGACGAGGTGCGCGCGAGGGATCCCGAGTGCATCAAGCAGTCCCATTGCGTCGTTGGCCATGTCGAACAGTGTGTAAGGCACATTTGGCCGTTGCCCGGCCGAGTGAGAAGCCGCCAACGCAGCGAAATCAGGTGCAGGGTGGTCTGTAAAATGTGATGAGCAACCCGCATCACGATTGTCGAAGCGAATCACTCGATAACCTTTTGCTACCAGACGTTCACAAAATAACACCGGCCAGCGGATCATTTGTGTTCCAAGACCGGCAAGTAAAAGCACGGTGTCGGCATGGTTATCGCCGAAGCTATCGCAACTCAGATTGATGCCATTTACGTTGAAAGTGATCATTTGCCCGTCCAGATTTGAAACATCCTGGATGTCTGCACCCAGGATTTACGATGCAGACGTCATTTAGGGTTCAGTGGAATTGCTTCATACCACGTCGAAGGCCGCCAAACTCAATGCGTAATTGCGAATGTCGGAAGGCCACTCGACAGTAAGCTGGATGAATTTCTCTGAGTCACCAGCGAACAATGCGCGCGAACTTTCTTCGAAGCCGGCCATGTTGCCTGCCATTGTCGACATGAACTGGTAAGCACGTTCCTGCGTCCTGCGTTTATCATCACGATCCACCGTGTTGCGCCTGGCTTCTTCAACCAGTTTGCGTAAAGCGACAGAGGCTCCCCCCGGTTGCGTTGACAACCAATCCCAATGGCGAGGAAGTAGCGTGACCTCCCGTGGGATCACGCCGAGCTTTGGCCTGCCACGCCCACGTGGCTGAGGCGAGGATTGCGCATTTTCGACTGAGTCAGATTGATGATCTTTGGTTAACCGTGCGATCGCTTCCGCGTCCGTTCCACGGATATCAACCTCTTGGACACGGCCTGTCCGGTCATCAAAGATCAATACCGGCTCAGTGGAACCCGACGCTATAGCCCGCTTTACAGCCAGCACGTTGGTTTCGAGGTTGCCACAGGCAATGCGTTTTAAGCCGTCAAAGCTGGTAAAGGAGGGGGAGTCTACCGTTGTCATGGCGATATCGTCAGAATGTCAATGTCGCATAATTATATCCGGGTAAAATTAAATATCAATTAATACCCGGATAAAATTTAGACGCGGCTTGGTTACCGACGAGGTTGGTCGCCCTTGAAGGCACCAAACGCGGGAAGATACACAAGTACAGATTGCAAGGGACCACGCCTTGGGCCCCTTGCACGGTCAAAGTCTACTAGCTATATAGCAACTAACGTATGGGCATTCGACAACAAATTAAAACAGCCCGAGTGGTTTGGAATCGTAGCTGACCAACAGATTTTTCACCTGCTGATAATGCGACAGTGCCACTTTGTGGGTTTCGCGGCCGACGCCCGAGTTTTTATACCCCCCGAAGGCAGCGTGCGCAGGGTAGAGATGGTAACAGTTAGTCCATACGCGCCCGGCCTTAATAGCACGCCCCATGCGATAGGCACGGTTGACGTCACGGGTCCACAGGCCGGCACCCAGCCCGAACTCACTGTCGTTTGCCAGCGCCAGCGCTTCGGCTTCATCTTTAAAGGTCGTCACGCCGATCACAGGCCCGAAGATCTCCTCGCGGAAGAAACGCATGCTGTTATTACCGGTAATCAGCGTGGGTTGAAGATAGAAACCGCTCTGCAACGTCTGTTCATGGCTGGCGCGCTCACCACCGGCAATGATTTTCCCCCCTTCATTTTTGGCGATCTCAATATAAGAGAGGATCTTGTCAAACTGCTGTTGAGACGCCTGTGCACCAATCATGGTGTCGGTATCAAAAGGGTCACCCTGACGAATCGTGGTGATTCGGGCCAACACTTTTTCCATAAATTGCGGGTAGATCGATTCCTGGATCAGTGCGCGTGAAGGGCAGGTGCAGACTTCACCCTGGTTAAAGAAGCCGAGGATCAGCCCTTCAACGGCCTTGTCGATAAACTCCGGTTCGGCCTGCATGATGTCTTCAAAGAAGATGTTAGGCGACTTGCCGCCCAGCTCCACGGTACTGGGGATGATGTTTTCAGCCGCGCAGGCGAGAATATGCCTACCCACCGGCGTTGAACCGGTAAAGGCGATTTTATCGATGCGTTTGCTGGTCGCCAGTGCCTCGCCGGCTTCTTTCCCAAAGCCTTGAACCACGTTGAGCACCCCAGGTGGCAGCAGATCGCCAATCATTTCCAGCAGAACACAGATGCTGAGTGGGGTCTGTTCTGCGGGCTTGAGTACGACGCAGTTGCCGGCAGCCAGCGCAGGGGCCAGTTTCCAGGCAGCCATCAGTAACGGGAAGTTCCAGGGGATAATCTGTCCAACCACGCCCAGTGGTTCATAAATATGGTAGGCCACGGTATTTTGGTCGATCTCAGCGGCAGTCCCTTCTTGCGCACGCAGGCAACCGGCAAAATAGCGGAAATGGTCAATCGCCAGGGGGATATCAGCATTAAGCGTTTCGCGAATTGGCTTACCGTTATCCCAGCTTTCAGTCAGCGCCAGCAATTCTAGCTGCGACGCCATGCGATCGGCGATTGCCAGTAACACGTTGGAACGTTCCTGTACGCTGGCTTTGCCCCAGGTTTCAGCCGCGGCATGTGCGGCATCCAGCGCCAGTTCGATATCTTTTGCATCTGAGCGCGGAAATTCGGCGACGGTTTGGCCTGTCATTGGGGAGGTGTCGGTGAAGTAGTTGCCTGAAACGGGTTCGACAAATTTGCCGCCGATATAATTGCCATAGCGTTTTTTGAAAGAAACCAACGAGCCAGGTAAACCAGGATGAACGTATTTCATGTAAACACCTCTCATGAGAACTGACACTGTAGGGTTGACGCCTGGATGCATGACGCCATCGCAGAAACCATAAGCATTACCTATGCCACTTTGTGCTTATTCGGTAGCCATAAAATATAAAAATGTTTAATATCATCTAATTAAAAACAGAAAATACCTGCTTTGGGCAATAAAACCGCTGTCTTATTATTCATTTCTATTATTTTTTGTGTTCCACGTCGCAACGCATGGGACACATTTGTGATACATAAATGCAACACTTTATTTGGCGGGAGTTGGGTATGTTGCATAAAGACCAGACCACCCAGACCGGGTTTGACTCTGACAGTGATAATCTGTCTCTCCCCAGCCGACTTTCAGAATCCTGGCTACGTAGCCAACACTATGGCTTGAGCCGGGCTGACGATCTGGTGCCTTTTGTTCGGCCTGCGTTGCTCAATGAAGTGCGTGGGCAAAACGGCTGGGTTGCACAACTGGCACAGCCGCTGATCGCGCGTTTAGGCAACGAAATTAACCGGCAACCCTCAATTGTGGTGGTCTCTGATGCCAGCGGGTTGGTGTTGGAAACCTGTGGGAATACTGACTTTCTGCATAAGGCGTCACGCATTTCTCTGGCCCCGGGCAATTTATGGGGGGAACAGGAGCGTGGCACCAATGCCATTGGTACGGCACTGGCGCTGGGGAGCCAGTGTGAAGTCAACGGTGATGAACACTTCCTTAATCAGAATGCAGGGCTTTATTGTTCCGCCGCGCCGATCTACCGCCCCAACGGCGTGATAGCCGGGGTGCTGGATATCTCGACACCGGCGCAGCGCCCGTATAATGATGCGCACTCACTGATTTTACAGGCGGTCAGGCACATTGAGCACCAGTGGGTGACAAGTAGCGTGACGTCTCAACATTGGACGCTGCGCCTGCACAGTGACGCACGTGTTCTCGGCAGTGCACACGAACTGATACTGGTGTTCCACGACGACGTCCTAACCGCCGCCAACCGGCTGGCGATGCAAGAATTTAATCTCTCGGTGGCTTCTTTCGGCACGCTAGACTTTGCCTCACTGTTCCCGGATATGTCACGCCAGGCGATGAATGCGCCACATCAGACGCTGGCAATCAATAATCGCCACTATTACTCCTTGTTGCAGATGCCGGAAAGGCATTCACAGGGGGTTAAGCCGCTGGCACCGCCTTTTGATCGCGATGGGGCTGACAGGCAGAAAGCGTTACGCATTCTCAATGCCGGCCTGGCGCTGTGCATTCGGGGGGAAACCGGCTGCGGCAAGGAGTATTTCAGCCAACGGTTGTTTGAGGAAAGTCGGCGTCGGCAGGGGCATTTTGTGGCGATTAACTGTGCGGCACTGCCTGAAAGCTTGATTGAATCCGAACTATTTGGCTATGCGCCGGGGGCGTTTACCGGTGCCAATTCAAAAGGATACCTGGGCAAGATCAGAGAAGCCGACGGTGGCGTATTGTTCCTGGATGAAATTGGCGATATGCCATTAGGCTTACAAACCCGGCTGTTACGTGTTCTACAGGAAAAAACGGTTACGCCGCTCGGCAGCCACATGTCCTATGCGGTGGATTTTTCACTGATCTGCGCCACCCATCAGGATCTGGACCAGCAGGTTGCGGCGGGGGCCTTCCGCGAAGACTTGCTGTACCGCATCCAGGAATTCAGCTTACGCATATTGCCGCTACGTGAACGGGCACACGTGGATCGTTTTATTCTTAACCTTTGGCGCGAACTGGGGGGCGAGCAGCGTGGTATCACGTTGGCGCCTGATGCCGTCGCGGCGCTGGCGCGTTATCCGTGGCCGGGGAATGTGCGGCAGTTGTTGAGCACGCTCAAGGTGCTGTTGGCACTGACCGATGATGGCAGCATGATTACACTCGACGATCTGCCTGAACCGTTCAGCGTCGTCCCCTCATTCAGTACGGAGACTCAGTCGGCACCGCAGGACATGCTCGACGCCATCAGAAATGCCAACGGTAACATCAGCCAGGCGGCGAAGCGGTTGGGGGTATCACGCAGTACGCTTTATCGCAAAATGGAGAAAAGCAGGGGACGTGTGGCTGACTGAGGGTAACCAAGGCCCACAGATTGGGCCTTGGTCTTGAAACTATTTGTCCCCCAACCCCAGTGGGTTAATTTCAGAATGTTCGATTTTCTCGTCGCTTTCCGCCCAACGATCCAGCACTTTCAGGTAGCTGCCATTGGCAATCGCACTATTGAGTGACGCTTGCACGGCATCAACCAACCCATTGCCTTTCTTTACCGTGACCGCAATGTTCGCGCTGCGTGGCCACCCGCCAGGCACGATGCCAACCAGTGTGGTTTTGCCGTTCAACTTCGCCTGATAAGCGCCGGACACGTTGGGCCCAAAGGTCGCATCCGCCCGGCCAGATTGAATGGCCAGCGTCGCGGCGGCCTTGTCAGTAACATAAATTGGCTGCAGGGCTGGCAGCCCTTTGGCCTGGTTCTCCTTATCCCAGGCCAGCAGCACGGCTTCCTGATTGGTTCCTGAATCCACGATGATCTTTTTGCCGGCAATATCCGGTGCCGATTTTATCGAGGTGATTTTACTGCCGGACTTCACATAGAAGCCCAGCGTATCCTGGCGATAGGTGGCAAAGTCGAACTTGGTTTTACGCTCCTGAGTCACGGTAATGTTATAAATCGCCACATCGTATTTTCCTGAGGTGACGCCCAGTGGCCAATCCTCCCAAGACGTCGGTACCAGTTTGAGTTTCAGTCCCAGCCCATCAGCAACCAGCCGTGCGATATCCGACTCACTGCCAATCACCGTTTTATTGTCACGTGCGTATAACCCAAAGGGCGGGCCGCTGCCCAAAATTGATACCGCAACGGTCAACGTACCGGGTTCGACGAATGTAAACCCGGACGGGATTTTGGCTATAGCCTCAGGGCTTTTCGCCGTATTAATGGGCGTTTCGTTGGCGACCAAATCAATGCCCGGCGCGGCATTAGCCAGCGCGGAAAGGCTCAGGAGTGCCGCCGCTGCGGTGAGTTTTGCGCTATACATCATCATGATTACCTGCATTATTATGTTGTTGGGGCGGTCAATGCACTATCCTTTAAGCCGTTAAATCTGTGAACGAACAAAATTGGCTAACTAATTTTAGAAATGCGACGTTGGTGCCGTCCTTAAATACAAAAAGGAGGCCAAGGCCTCCTTTTTCAGCAACACCGTCGTTGCGGTTTTTTGGGTTATTCAAGAGACAACGTTGATGTACGGATCAAACCAGAAGTAACCCATGGATTTACCACTGTTATACACCACGAATTCCAGCCCGTAGTTCAGGAGGCCAATAGAATCTGCTATATCGAACGTAACATAGGGGTTGTAGATGCGTGGTGTCGAAGGGGTTCCGTCCTGACCCGCCAGCACGCCACCATCCTTCCAGTATGAGGTGAAGGGAGCATTATCGTCGGCCCACTGAGGCTGTGTGGCAGCATAATCAAACCCATATGCGTCCGCATGCCTTTCCATAAACGCAGGTAAATCGAGAGGTTTATTTTCTCCAAGTATATTAATCTGCGTATCAGGATCGGTCGGTTCACCTGTCACAAAAGTCTTCACTTGTGCTCCGTCTTTCCAGCTGTGTGCGATAAACCTAACCGGGGCAATAATGATATTTTGTCGACGACCCAAATCTTCCAGCCAGATCTGTATCTGTTCTTCCTGCGAGACCGGCACAGGATAATCCCCATCGTGGGACGTCGATGGACCGTTATTTTGGCTAACAAGCATAACGGGATGTGCGACCGCCACAGGGTTATCGAAGCTCCCCCCCGTAGAAGGCAGGGTACTAATATCAACAGTAAAAATTATCTGTGTTCTCATTGATCTCTGTATGAACACATCCCGTTTGAAAGGTTGCCAATGTGCTGACATTGACGACGGCAGTTACCGTTCATCTGTTATTGCCATTACTCAGACGGCCTCGCAAACTTTCAGCATTCACCCTTTTACAAAATAGTTAATATTTATCAGCACATATCGTTTATCACGATCTGAAGCTGACGTGCTTTGTCGCATACTTGAACACGAACTACTGTGAAAGGTATTTTTCGGCGTGATTATCCACATGATTAAAATGAGAGTAATCAACAAGTCATTCCGAAAGGCATTCTCTATCAGTGGTTTATTAATGATAATAAATTGTCTCTCGCAATAAAATGCGAGGAAATAACCATCGATAATAAAATGATGGTTATTGAAAGATAGAGTAGGCGTGTTGGAACAGCAATAACGAAAGTTAAATATAATTCATTTGCTCGACATAAAAATAATTAGAGTGAAAAGAATAAAAACAACACTTATTTTACGTGAAATTATTTCAACCTTCGTTAAGTAACGCCCTGAAAATTTATATCTATAGACAAGTGCAACCGTAGTGCGAGCATACTCCATTGTTATTAATGGTTTTTTTATTAATTCTGAATGATTGGAGAGGAAAGGGTTGGATGTTCTTATTTATGCGTGGATTTTCCAGTCTGTTGTTTTTCTGGCGTATTATGGTCGGAGGTGATTTGTTGTCTTTTTTGTTGCCGTGGCTAATTATTAAGAAATGGAACGAGAGTGAGTGATCAAATACCACTATCAACGGTGTTAAGTATTATGCTGCCCACATTTTTATATGCGATCTTTATTTTCATTAAAATATACATTGGGGTAGGTGATAGCCCAATGATAATAATATCTTTGCGCGGCGAGAGGGGCCGCCCGGTATCATTGACCGGGCTATATTTATTCGTTTACAGGTTTAAAGTGGCATGTTGCTGCAGCATATTGAGTACCTTTGGTGCCTCAACGGCCTGGCTAAAAAGAAATCCCTGACCCAGGTGATAGCCTGAGTTACACAACGTCTGGCGTTGCTGCTCGGTCTCGATGCCTTCTGCAATGATGTCGATCGACAATTTTTGTCCCAGGATCCCCATGCTTTCCACGATGCCCAGAATGGCCGGTTCGTGATTCATACGCCGGATGAAATCGCGGTCCAGTTTAATGCAGTCCAGAGGGTAGTCCATGAGATGTGTAAAGGAGGAGTGCCCGGTACCGAAGTCATCGAGCGATATTCTGACCCCCATTTCCTTGAGCATCTGCAATGCGCGCAATACATACTTCGAACCGTGTTTGTTGAAGGCATGTTCGGTGACTTCCAGCTCGATCAGGTGATGCGGAATGTGGAACATCTGCAAACGTCTCAGGAAGGTTTCAGCGTAGTTATCACGTAAAAACTCGATGGGGGACGCGTTTAACGACACCGGCAAAACATCGACACCCGAGGCCAGCCAACCCGACATATCGGCAAACACCTTCATCTGCATGGTTTCACTGAGTTTGGTGGCCAATTCGTAATCGTTAAACGCCTCACTGACCGTGTCAGGCATCTGCATGCCCTTTAACGGACAATACCAGCGCAGCAAGGCTTCAAATCCAATGATCGCGCCATTGCTCAAGCTGACCTTGGGTTGATAACTGGGGCGGATCTGATTATTACGGACAATTTGGCGCGCGTGATTGAGCTGTGCTGCACGCTCCTTTGCCTTATCCATCATTTTTTGATTAAACATATAAACGCCACCGCGGCCACCGTCTTTGAGTTCGTACAGGGCGGTATCGGCGCATTTCATCAGTTCCGACGCATCACGCGCGTCTTGAGGGTAGATCGCACAGCCGATGCTCATGCCGCAATGCAGTGCCTTACCCCCATGCGTGATCGGTGATTCAAGCTGCATTAAAAAGGTATTGGCGATCTTGAAAATATCTTGTTCGTTTTCGACGTCGCTAATCACTATCGCAAATTCATCGCCCCCTAAGCGGGAGACGAAAGAGTTATTGTTTAGGTATGCCGTTAATCGGCGCGATAAGACGCGCAAAAGATGATCACCTGCAGCGTGCCCGAGGGTATCGTTAACCAGCTTAAAGTGGTCGAGGTCCAATAAAATCAATCCCAGAGACGTGTTTTTGCTCAGGGCCTGTTTCATTTCATGTTTTAATTTCCGCTTGAATAAGCGTCTATTGGGTAAACCGGTCAATTCGTCATATTCACTGGCGATCAGCAAACGTTTCTCAGCTATTCTCTGTGAGGTTACATCGCGCGAAACGCATAATATATTTTGTATCTGCTCATCTTCGCCGAAAACGGGGCTAAGGATATTATCCCAATGCTGAAGCGCGCCAGTTGGTGAGGCACTGAGTCCGGCGAATCGGGCGCTTTTTCCGTTTAAAACTTTACGCAGTGCCTTTCTGCCACGGTTGCGTACTTCGGGTTGCAACAGATCCAACCAAGGCATGCCAAATTGTTGTGGGTTCTCATCCAGGCCCAAAGCGATGCTGCCTGCTTTGTTCATATGCAGTACCGAACCGTCATTATTAATGACCTTGATACAGTCGACGCTGGCGTCGAGCATATTCTTTTGTGCTGCCAGTGTTTCCGTCGTTAATTGCTTTTTCAGCATTTTTTCATGGATATCGGTGCAGCTAAGATACCAATGCATCTGCGCAGAATCCCGATCTTGCTTTGCACCAAACGACAGTAAAAACCAACGATACTCACCGTTGTCATTGCGCAGCCTGGCTTCCTGTACGAATGAATCGGCGTTGAGCATGGCGTGTTGCTGCAGCAGAGCAATGTGGGCGTATTCGTCGACGTGCAGCGCTTCTAACCAGCCGACGTCATTGTGATCAAAGGAAGAAAGACCGGTATATTCACACCACAATGCATTGAAATGTCCGCCGAGCCCCTTACCAACGCCAATGAGATTGGGTAAACCATTGAAGATATCATAAGCGATATCAACAGGATGAATTTCATCGCTGTGCTCGGGTAAAACATTCATCTGTCATTTCCTCTAAAAGCTGCCCGACATTTACGCTAAAAGAAACCATTTTTATAATATTGTAGTCAGCGGCAAATCGTTATGTAGCCTAGTCTGCGCGATAAAAAGCCGCCAGAGAGAATGAGATATAATTCAGAGCAACACAGTAGGAATACTCTCGTATTTACGCGTTAAATGACGTCCGCTTATTGAGTCTCATTCGTCATTAAATATCGCGAATCGGCAGGGACTGGATATAAAAAAGCCCCCGCGGTCAGGCGGGGGCTGGACATTATCCTGCGCGCTGAAATTTATTTATCTAACGCATAGGCAATGACGTAGTCGCCACGATCGGGTGACTGACGTGCGCCACCGGCGGAAATCACAATGTACTGCTTGCCGGTGGTCGGTGAAATATAGCTCATTGGTGTACCGCCGCTGCCAACGGGCAGGCGCGCTTTCCATACTTCTTCACCTGTTGAAGAGTCAAACGCCCGCAGGTAGTAATCCTGAGTGCCGGCAATGAAGACCAGGCCGCCTTGGGTCGCCAGGGTGCCCCCCAGCGTTGGCATACCCACCGGCATTTGCGCCCGCATCTTGATACCGAACGGCCCCGTGTCCTGAACGGTCCCGGCGGGAACTTGCCAAACCACTTTTTGCGTTTTCAGATCGATCGCAGACAGGGTACCGAATGGCGGTTTTTGGCACGGGATGCCCAGTGGGGACATAAAGCGGTTTTTGTTTACGCCGTACGGCGTGCCTTTCAGCGGAACAGCCCCCATTCCTGTGTTGACTGATTCACCGCCATTACTGGCCGGCGTATTGGCATCGGTTTTCTGCGGGATCATCTGCACCCACAGGCCCAATCGCATGTCGTTGGCGAAGATATAATGGTTGTTAGGATCAGTCGACAACCCTCCCCAGTTCATGCCACCCAACGAGCCAGGGAAGCTGAGTGAGATATCGGTATCCGGTGCAGTGAAGAGACCGTCATAGCGCATGGATTTGAAACTGATGCGGCACATCAGTTGATCGAACGGCGTTGCGCCCCACATATCCGACTCGGTTAACTTTTCATTGCCAATCTGCGGCATGCCGACTGAGAAGGGTTGGGTGGCTGAGTATTGTTCACCGGGAATGGTGCGCGTTTTTACTGGCAGCTCTTTGACTTCTGTCAGGGGTTTGCCGGTAAGGCGATCCAGAACGAAAATTTGGCCGGTTTTCGCGCCAATCACGACGGCAGGTTTGGTGGTGCCATCCTTCATTGGGAAGTCGATCAGGCTTGGCTGCATCGGCAGGTCGAAATCCCACAGGTCATTATGGACGGTCTGATAAACCCATTTCTCTTTGCCGGTAGTGGCATCAAGCGCCAGGATAGAGGCACCGTATTTGTGATCCAATGCGTTACGGTTCGCACCCCACAGGTCAACGGAAGAGCTCCCCATTGGCAGGAACACGGTGTTCATCGCAGGATCATAGGACATCGGTGCCCAAGAGTTCGGCGTACTGCGCACAAAGGTCTGGCCCGGTTTCAATACCGAATTTGGATCTTTGTTGCCTGGGTCGAACGCCCAGCGCATTTCACCCGTGATCACGTCGAAACCGCGCAACACGCCGCCAGGCATATCAGTTTGCACGTTATCGGCCACGCGACCACCGACCACAATGGTCGTGCCTGCCAACGTTGGCGCAGAGGTGAGCTGGTATTTTGGATCAGCGGCATCGCCCAGGCCCGCTTTCAGGTCGACCACGCCTTGGTTGCCGAAATGTTGGCAGTATTCGCCGTTATCAGCATTGATTGCCACTAAACGAGCATCGATGGTGTTCATCAGAATACGACGCTGACAGCTATCACCGGCTGCCAGGATGGCCGGGATCGCAGGCGTTGAACCTGGAACGGTTGGCTGTGGCAGCGGTTTTGTAACATCAAAATACGCCAGTCCGCGGCAACGGTTCCAGACCTGGGATTTTGCATTGACTTCGCGCGTCCAGATCGCTTTACCGCTGTCAGCATCGACGGCAATCACGTTGTTATGCGGCGTACACAGGAAAATGCGGTTGCCGATTTGCAGCGGGGTTTGCTGATCTTCTGCGCCATTGCCGTCCGGGCTTAACGGAATGTCACCCGTATGGAAGGTCCAGGCAACGTGTAATGCTTTTACGTTGTCGCGGGTGATTTGGTCCAGCGCCACGAAACGGCTACCGCCCGGCGTGTTGCCGTAGTTGTCCCAGTCTTTCTGCTGTTTGGCTTTATCCACGGGGATTAACGGCAGCTGTTTACCGCTGAAAGCGACGGTAGGGTGTGGCTGGAACATCTGTACGAAGGTGCCAACCATGCCAACCGCCAGTACGGCACTGAACAGGTAGGACGGTGTGGCCAGCGGGGCTTTACCTTCCGATTTACGCAGCGCAGGCCAGCTCAAGAAGGCCAGAAGCATTAAACCGGTAGGCACCATAAGCCGTGATACCAACGGCCAGAAATCAAAACCGGCATCGACCACTGACCAAATCAGCGTGCCAATGAAAACCAGCAAGAACAGCATCACCGCCGAAGATTTGCGACGGAAGAATTGCACGGCCGAAAGCAGGGTGACAATGCCAGCGATCAGGAAGTAGCTACTGCCGCCCAGTGAGACTAGCTTGCCACCGGCAATGGCAAAGAACAGACCGACGACAGTAAGAATTATCCCTAATAAACAGCATGATAGTTTAAGTTTTATACCCGGCCGGGTATTTGATTCAGGCATAGCGAGCAAACTCCAAGATAATGTTTTTTTCATGTTTACCCCGAGTGATCCCGACCTTGCTGTTCCCTGGTGGAATGAGAGCAGAGTGTAAATCAAACGATGGAATGTCCATATTGTACCATTTGATTCATTATGAGGTTAAGAATATGTTGCCCGATAACTCAGACCTTAGCCCGAATTGCAACAATTGATGCGGCTGAGCGCGACCGGGCTCCAGTGATCGACTCACTGTCAATGGGGGTGTTCTAGACGGGAAATATAATAATAAACCATGTAAATAAAATGGATAATGGAAATTGTGGGTATTTAACAGGCTCGTAATTATATTTTTCTATTATTGAACCTTTGTAATACCATTGGATAGCTTTTTGGTTTCTTTAGTTACATAAGGTTAGAAATCTTAATAAGATACGTTAACATTACTATTCCACTATGCAGTGCTTCGATTGATTGGGCGTCATCGTTATACTGTACTGCATAGTGGTCACTCTATATTCTATAAATATCCTAAAGCCCTAAATCAACAATCCTCCCCTTGAGAGCCTCAATGCCTTCCGCTTCCAGTCGTTCCAGCAATCGCGACAGGATCGCCGAGTTGTAATAAACGATCGCGTTGGAAATCAGCCGCCCACACGGGTTACTGACCTCTGTTTCAATGTCATTTTTCCCGGTTAACTCCTTCTTTCCGCCGACTTTTGCCACTGCGGCACGCAGTTGGTGATGAGATTCAATCTCAGTAAACGACAACACTGACAGAGGTGTCGGACAGATTACTATTTAATTTTATCAGTAAGTTGCGTTGTTCCCACAGACAAATAACATACTAAAAATATAAACGGTATTTGTCTGCAGGCGAAGGAGGGGAGTTCTTTGTGATTTATATTACTTTGGTAGATATTCCATTACGACATACTTGCTTAAAGAATTTATTACACTTGAACGTTCTTCAAGTGAAGTGCCATTTTTTTTAACATAAATACTTATGAATATGGGTGAGGATTTTTCTGACCATACCATTGAAATCAAACCACGGACACCATAATCACTCGCTCCAGAACGATCGGCAATTTCCCATCCTTGAGGTAATGTCGCTCGTAACATATCATCAGCAACCTTATTGCCCATCATCCAATTTTTCAATTGAACTTTAGAACTATCCGATAAAACCTTGCCAGTAAGTAGCCTTTTTAGACTGGAATTAATAGCGTTAGGTGTCGTAGTGTCTCTTAAATCATGATCAGGATTTACCGTCAATTCAGGTTCATACCTATCAGAGCGTGTTATATCATCACCGATAGAGCGCATGAATGATGTGAGTCCTTCAGGTCCGCCACCGGCGGAAATAACTATATTTGCTGCTGTATTATCACTATAAGATGTTGTGGCTTCACAGGATTGCTGCAAAGTTATTTTTTTATTAATATAATTTTTGACAATTGGAGAGTATTCTACGATATTTTCCGGTTTAACTAATATCGAATCATCTAAATTAATTTTATTTTCATCTACTTTAGCAAGAATATTTGCGCAAGCTAAGGCTTTGACGGTACTGTCTAAAGGAAAACGTTCATCCCCATTTATCGAGACCATCTTGCCATCCATATTGAGTATTGATAATCCAATACTCCAACCTTCTTTGCTAAGTTTATTTACCTCATCATCAAGCGTCGCAGAGAACGATAAAGGTATAAATGAAGAAAAAACAACCACACTAGCAACGGATTGAAGAAATACTCTCATGAAATCCCCTTCGGAATTATATTTATTAATTGTCAAGTGCAAAACATGATGGATTTTTTTGCAAGCTACTAATTGGAGTTATTACCGATTACTTCCGGTTTTGTTTCTGTAACGGTGATCCCGTCCATTTAGTTATGACATAATCACTGCTCTAACCTCATTTTACAAGCAAGTAAAAGTTTTATTAGACTTAAGAAAATCTAACACCCTAGCACAAGCAGTATCAGGAAGAGGGATCTATCGCATTAAGGCTAATACCCTTGATGTTAGTAATATATTTATATGCTGTGATGACATTGGTTTCAGCTATGTTGTGGCTTTGTTGAATAAATCGAACTTCTGACTGCAATCAGGATCAGATCACTACATTCCTGTGACCTGCTCCCCCTTGATTAGTACATCCCGATGGTAGTTTTCAAGGGATACAAAAGCGCCTCCGATCTGTTCATCAATAGCGCGCACAATACCTGAAGGGAATTCGTTTATTGATTCAGGGCATTGCGGTGCCCATCAGACATTGACTGTCGCGAAACGCTGTTTAACCACACTTAACACCAGTTGTCGCAACCAGCGATGGGCCGGATCGGCCTCCAGACGAGGGTGCCACATCTGAGAAACGGTAATACCTTGGGTTTTTACCGGCAGGTCGAAGGGGTAAAGTGCGGTGCCTATCGGTTGATTGATCAAAAAAGAGGCGGGCACCAGCGCTATCAGATCGGATGCCTCGGCCACGGCCAGCGCGGCGGGAAAGCCAGGAACCACGGCGGCGATCTTCCGTTCCAGACCCAATGCAGTCAGCGCGTCATCTACGGGTCCGGTTAATAAACCACGTCGCGAGGCAACGACATGACCGCAGGAGGCATATTGCTGGGCGGTAATCTCGGATAGCGACTCAAATGGATGCCCCTTTCTGACGACGGCCACAAAGCGGTCACGAAATAACGTCTGTAACCGAATCTCTGGCCCCATGTCTCCCAATACGCCAATCTCAAGATCGACCAAGCCTTCCCGCAAATGCCGTGAGCTCTTTTCTGGCTTGGGGGCAAAACACAGGCGAACCAAAGGAGCGACCTGTGCCGCCGCAGCGATCAGCGCTGCACCAAAGGCTTCGACAAATCCGTCGTTGGCGCGCAGGGTGAAGGTCCGTTCAAGCGCGGCTAAACTCAGTTCCGTTGTCGCAGGGCGAAGGACTGCGCGTGCCTCGAATACCGCGTTTTGCGTGCGTTCGCGTATTTCCTCAGCATAGGGGGTTAACACCATATGGCGACCCGCCCGGACCAGTAAAGGATCGCCAGTCACCGCCCGCAGGCGACTCAGTGTGCGGCTCATCGCTGACGCGCTGAGTTTAAGGCGGCGAGCCGCACCCGCCACGCTGCCCAAGGTAAGCAACGCATCAAGAGCAATCAGTAAGTTGAGGTCGGGTTCTGTCATGTCTGTCATCCTGAGCGGTCAATGAAGGTAGGCGTTTGGCGCATGTTATAAGTGCAAATGCTGCGTCTTCCGCTATCTACTCCGCATAGTTATATTTTCTACACGACAAAACAACTGAAATGCAGAGGAAGTGAACAATGCCAACAGTATCTTCACAACAAAACACTGTCCTGATTATTGGTGCTTCCCGCGGTCTGGGGTTTGCAATGGTGGCAGAGTGTCTAAAACGGGGTCACAACGTGATTGCCACTGGGCGCGCATCGTCTAAAGATGCGCTTGACCGTTTGGCTGAAAAGCACCCTGACACCCTTGAGGTAGAGACTGCCGATATCACGGTGCCTGAGCAGGTCAGTGCCTTACATGAACGGCTCCGCGATCGGCACGTTGATTTGTTGTTTGTTAACGCAGGCGTTAAAAATGACGATCGTGAAACAATCGCGGACGTCTCGACCGAAGAGTTCACTCGGGTAATGGTGACCAATGCGCTAAGCCCGATGCGCGTCATTGAAACCTTTAAGGACCTGGTTGCGCCCACCGGCACGATCGGCGTGATGTCTTCAGGTCAAGGGAGCCTCACCAATAACACCAACGGCAAGTTTGAAGTCTATCGGGCGAGTAAATCCGCGCTAAATATGCTGATGCGTAGCTATGCGGCACGAAACAGTGACGATCCTCGGACGTTGCTGCTGATGGCCCCCGGCTGGGTGCGTACCGAGTTAGGGGGGCAGAAGGGCGTTTGAGCATCGAAGAAAGCATTCCGAATTTGCTCAATACGATTGAAGCCTATGCCGGACGTTCAGGGCTGCATTATCTCGACTATCTGGGCAAAATTGTGCCCTGGTGATGGGGGCTGGTCAGTCTGCCATCTCGGCGCGTGCGGCTCATTGACAAAAAAGCCGATCGCCTCAACGGCGATCGGCTTTTCACTGCGTGTTAAGGCAATGCCGGCAGATTAGGCGGCAGGTAACTGCTGCGCGGTTTTATCCACCAGCGCCAGCAGGACTTTGATATCGTCCAGGCTGACCGTTGGGTTTAGCAACGTCATTTTCAGGCAGGTAACGCCATTAAATTCGGTCACACCAACGTTGGCGCGGCCCGATTCCAGCAACGCATCGCCAATCCGCTGGTTCATCAACGCGACTGCCGCGTCGCCGCGTGCCGCCAAGGCGTCTGGACGGTAGCGGAACAGTACGCTGGCCAACTGCGGCTGCATCACCAATTCCAGCGACGGTTGGTCGCCGATATAGTGTGCAACTTGCTGCGCCAGCGTAACGCCATGATCGATGATCGCTGCGTATTGCTGTTGCCCCAACGCCTCTAATCCCATCCACAGTTTTAATGCATCAAAACGGCGGGTGGTCTGCAAGGATTTAGAGACCAGGTTAGGCACGCCCTGAGCTTCGTCAAACTCGGAGTTCAGGTAAGCCGCCTGATAGCGCATCAATTCATAGTGACGAGCTTCTTTCAGCAAGAAAGCGCCGCAACTGATGGTTTGGAAGAATTGCTTATGGAAGTCCAGAGTAATGGAGTCCACCAATTCAATGCCATCCAGATAATCACGGTACTTCTCGGAAAGCAGCAACGCACCGCCCCAGGCGGCATCCACATGCACCCAAATTTGGTGCTCCGCAGCCAATTGTGCAATACCGTGCAGCGGGTCGATCGCGCCGGCATCCGTCGTCCCCGCAGTGGCGACAATCGCCAGGATCTGCTCGTCGTTGGCTTTTGCTTGCGCCACTTTCTCAGCCAGATCGTTCAGATCCATTCGGGCGAATTGATCGGTTTTCACCAGCGTGACGGATTGGTAACCCAGGCCAAGCAGCGCCATGTTCTTTTGCACAGAGAAATGGGCATTTTCAGAACATAATACTTTGATCTTGCGCAGGTTACCGACCAATCCATCCTGTTGCACAGAGTGGCCTTGCTTGGCGAAGAAGGCATCGCGTGCCAGCATCAGACCCATCAGGTTGCTCTGGGTCCCGCCGCTGGTAAACACGCCGGCATCGCCAGGCTGATAACCGACCTGGGTGCGTAGCCATTCAATCAGTTTCATCTCGATGATGGTGGCTGACGGGCTTTGATCCCAGGAATCCATGCTTTGGTTGGTGGCGTTAATCAACACCTCAGCAGCTTGGCTAATCACCAGGCTTGGGCAATGCAAATGTGCGACGCACTGTGGGTGATGCACCGACAGGCTGTCTTTTAAAAAGTACTCGATCGCACGTTCGATTGCCGCCTGGTTACCCAGGCCCTGAGGATTAAAATCAAGCGTAATGCGTTCACGCAGTTCAGCAACGGTTTTCCCCTGGTACATTTCGGGTTGTTGCAGCCACTGCACTACGGCTTGGCTTGTCTGTTCGATCGCTTGCTGGTACGCGTCAGTGCTTTGCGCTGACGCGGCCAGAATCGGGTTTAACCGGGACATCGACTTCACTCCACATCCACAGGCTTGATGCCGGCGGCTAACAGGGCCTGTTCAAATTTATCCAGGAAAATACCCAGTTCATCGTTGGTGATCAGCAGGGAAGGTAACAGGCGCAGTACGTTGCCGTTACGACCGCCACGCTCGAGGATCAGGCCTGCATCGAAGCATTTCTTCTGCAGCAAAGCAGACAGCTGGCCGTCAGCCGGGTAGCAGCCCATATGATCCTGCGCTTCGTTTGGTTTAACGATTTCCATACCAATCATTAAGCCCAGACCACGCACATGACCAATCACCGGATAGCGTTTTTGCAGCTCGGTCAGTTTGGCTTTCAGCCATTCACCTTGAGCGGCAACTTTATCCGCTACCTGGTTGTCTTTGAGATGCTGCAGGGTGGTCAGGCCGGTCGCCATCGCCAATTGGTTACCACGGAAGGTGCCGGTATGGTGGCCAGGCTCCCAGGCGTCAAATTCTCTCTTGATGCCCAATACTGCCAGTGGCAAACCGCCGCCAACGGCTTTGGACATCACAATGATGTCTGGCTCAATACCGGCGTGTTCAAAGGCGAAGAATTTACCTGTGCGGGCAAAACCAGCCTGAACCTCGTCGATGATCAGCAAAATACCGTGTTCCTGAGTGACTTTGCGAATACGCTGCAACCACTCGACAGGGGCCGGGTTAACGCCGCCTTCACCCTGAACGGCTTCAAGAATAACGGCCGCAGGTTTGCGCACGCCGCTTTCGACGTCGTTAATCAGGTTTTCGAAATAGTAAGTCAGTGCTTTAACGCCAGCTTCGCCGCCGATGCCCAATGGGCAACGGTACTCATGCGGGTAAGGCATAAACTGGACTTCCGGCATCATGCCGTTGATCGCTTCTTTCGGTGACAGGTTGCCCGTTACCGCCAGCGCACCGTGCGTCATGCCGTGATAGCCACCGGAGAAGCTGATCACACCAGAACGGCCGGTGTATTTTTTGGCGAGTTTCAGCGCGGCTTCTACCGCATCTGCGCCCGATGGGCCGCAGAACTGCAGGCAATATTCCTGGCCCTGTCCTGGCAATAAAGAGAGTAAATAAGCTGAGAACTCATCTTTCAACGGTGTTGTCAGATCGAGTGTATGTAACGGCAAGCCGCTGGTAATGACATTTTGGATGCTTTGGAGGACGTCAGGATGGTTATGACCCAGAGCCAGCGTACCCGCACCAGCCAGGCAATCAAGATATTGATTATTCTCAACATCCGTGATCCACACGCCTTGGGCTTTCGCAATTGCTAACGGCAATTTGCGGGGGTAACTCCTGACATTCGATTCAAATTCAGCTTGCCTCGCCAAATATGTTTCGTTGTTTACATTTTTTGAACTCACACCTAAATTATCAATACGGACTTTATCCGTCATCATATCTCTCCTACAACTGGGGGTATCGATACCGCCCGAATTGAATTATTGAATGCAACAATTAACTACCGTGAGAAAAACGCGCCCAATATATGGCTTTTTACCCCCCGGCTCAATAGTTATTTGGCCGGTAAAAATTTATTGTTTTTTCGATAAAAATCAACAAATTGCTGCTTTATTGGCCAATAATGACGTATTTTGGGTTCGCTATGATGCTTGACAAGGCACAAAAATCCCCCTCAGAAAAAGTAGGGGTACAGGTCCAATGCATTTATTTTGAAGGTAATTTTCGGGGACGGGTCCCTATTTTACGAAGGGATTTTTGAAGCAACGACTTATTATAAATAATCCGTTGCTTAGACATTAACCCACTTTAGCGAACAGGCCGGGCTTTTTTCCATGATAACCGGACAATTTCCAGGGGCCCGCTGTGGCGAACAGCGAATTTTAGTGTCGTTTAGGCACACTCCCAGTGGGTTACTGTTGCGTGAAGAACGGCGCATGCCTTCGTCATGATGACCGATTCCAAACAAGAATCCGGAAAAACCTCGAAAAACGTCTAAGCTCAATGCAAATAAGTCATTTAGGGTGCGGTGTTAAGGCAATAAGGCAGCGGCTTGAACCAACATCGCCCAGGAACAGTCATCCGGAGCACAACACATGTTCGAGCCATGTTTTCCAGAGAATGAAGCCGAACGTTTGTCGGTTTTGAACTCGTTGAATGTACTGGACACGAATGCGGTAGAAAAGTTAGACCGCGTTACGCGGTTAGCCGCCAAGTACTTCGGCGTCAGCATTGCCTTAATCTCGTTGATCGATCGTGAGCGTCAATGGTTCCTGTCACGCTTTGGTTTGGATGCCCGCGAAACCCCTCGCAACATCTCATTTTGCGGTCACGCCATTTTGCAACGAGACATGTTGGTCGTGCCCGATACTGCAGCCGATCCCCGGTTCTTTGACAACCCGTTGGTCACCGGTGGGCCAAAGATAGGCTTCTATGCTGGGCAACCCTTGCGTTCACTGGACGGTCTGCCGCTGGGTACACTCTGTATTATTGACGGACACCCTCAGACATTCTCTTCGGAGATGATGCGCGACTTACGCGATTTTGCCGCCGTTATCGAAGAATATCTGCACAGTATTGAGCGTGACATCTATACCGAAAGCCTGAGGTCAAACCTACAGCGTACAGAAGCGTTATTTGAACAAACCTTTTCTCAGGCAGCCGTGGGGATGGCGCTTATCTCACTGGAAGGATACTGGTTGCGCGTCAATCCGCGGATTTGTGAGATGTTGCAGTATTCGGAACGGGAACTGTTGGAGCGTACCTTCCAGGACATCACGCATCGCGATGATCTAAACACCGACCTTGGGTTGTTGAAACAGCTGTTAGCCAATGAAATCGACACGTATTCGATGGAGAAGCGCTATATCCGCGCGGACAGCTCAACGATTTGGGTTCAGCTGACCGTTGCGCTCAATCGTTTACCGAACGGAAATCCGCATCACTTTATTTCTGTCATTGTCGATATCAGCGAGCGCAAGGCGGCAGAAGCCGATCTTTATTCACTGCAACATGAACTCGAAGACCGGGTAGAGGCCCGTACTCGGGAACTTAAGGTTGTTGTGACTAAACTCAACCAGGAAATTGCAAATCGAGCGCTCACCGAGCTGCAGCTCAGTACTGAAAAAGAGCGCCTGCGGGCGATTACCGACAATATGCCGGCGTTGGTCAGCCAGATTGATGCCGATGAACGCTATCTTTTTGCTAACAGCGCTTACAAAACCTGGTTTGGTCTGGAAGAAGAACGTCTTAAAGGCATGACCGTGCAAGCCTTTATGGGCGAGAGCGCATATGAAATGGCGAAACCCATGATTGAGCTGGCGCTGCGGGGGCAAACGGTGAGCTTCGAGAATGAACTGCAAACACGCCAGGGCTCGCTGATGATTCACACCACGCTGGTACCCAGTGAAACCCGAGGCTTTTATATTCTATCAATGGATATTACCGAGCTTAAGCGGTTACAACGGCGGTTGGAGTACGATGTCTCTCATGACATGCTGACAGGCTTAACCAATCGGCGCGCTTTTTTACTTCGGTTAGGTGCAACCTTACAAGCGTGCTGCCCACAGCAACAGATGGCGTTGCTGTTTATCGATCTTGATGGTTTTAAAAACCTGAATGACAGTTTTGGTCATGATTTTGGCGATCTTATTCTTAAGACCTTTGCTGATCTGCTCAGTGCCTGTGCAGGTCCCCATCACAGCGTTTCGCGGCTTGCCGGCGACGAGTTTACGGTTATCCTCTGGCCGCTGACGCAACCTCAGCAGCAGGTGCGCGCCTTTTGCGAGTGTGTATTGGCAGCGCTAGCGGCAACAGAACGGGTCGGCAATCAAAAAGTGTGTCTCTCAGCCAGTATCGGCGCAGCCATATCCCCGGGGGGCAATATTACGGCCGAGGCTCTGCTGACGAGAGCAGACGATGCTATGTATCGTGCGAAATCTGCGGGCAAAGGAACCTATGCAATCCGTGAGTGATGGGGATCAAGCATAACGATCAGAATACCCAAAAAATGGAGCCCTGAGTTTTTGTGTCATTAGGTAGGGAAGTGACAGCCTCTGTCGGTGATGACGAAGCTGTCGATTGAGTGCTAAACGGCGAGCGAATCATAATTTTTGCGGCGGTAATTAATCGCGGACCATGCCCACAGCACCACAAACAGTGCGATGGCGGCGTAACCGACGCGCCCCATATTGTCATTGAGGATCTCAATACCGTGCCACAGGCCGCCTTGTAATCCCAGCTTGTCGGCCAATAAACCCAAACCTTCCAACCCACCAATCACCAGGGCGATGACCACGCTGGTTGCCGTGATGGTCATGTTGTAATACAGCTTGCGGATCGGTTTGTTGAATGCCCAACCATAAGCGCCGACCATCACAAAATTATCCAACGAGTCAATCAGCGCCATGCCACTGGCGAACAGCAATGGGAACACCATGATTGACCAGACTGACATCCCAGAGGTTGCACCTGCTGCGGAGATACCCAGTAAACCGACCTCAGTGGCAGTATCAAATCCTAGGCCAAACAAAAAACCGACCAGATACATATGCCAGCTTTTATTCACCAGATTAAAGGCAAAGCGATACAAACGCGTCATTATGCCGCCAGTGCCGCTCACCAGAAGATCAACATCCTTTTCCCGTAGTGTCTCACCGCGCTTTACCTGGCGGAATATGCGGTAAACATCACGAAAAATCATCCAGTTTAACAACGCCATCGCCAGCAGGAACAAGGAGGAGATCAATGTCCCCAGCGTGGCGCCGTATTGATGCAACCAACCTATGCGATCGCCAAAGGCCAATGAAGTGGCGGCAATTGCAATACACGCCAGGATCACGATGCTGGAGTGTCCCAGAGAGAAAAACGCCCCGACGGAAATCGGACGTTGGCCTTGTTGCATCAGTTTACGTGTAACGTTATCTATGGCCGCAATATGATCGGCATCTACGGCATGGCGCAGCCCATACCCATAAGCCAGTATTGCAGCGGCGATCAACGTAGGGTGATGGCTGAAGGCAAAAAAAGCGGCGGCCCAGGCCATCAGGTTCAGGATCACTAACGCCACTAATAACCAAAATGCGCGGGTATGGGTATGGAAAAACGCAGAGTTTAACATTTTATATCCTGTCAATATGTGAAGAAGAAACCGGGGAGCGCTGGGCACAGGCAACCAGTGCCTGACCAAAGGCCAGCCCGCCGTCACCGGCAGGCAGTTTCTGTGGCAGTAACACCTGCAACGGTGCTAAATGAAACTGCAGCCGTTGGCGCAGTAAACGGTTATGCAGCACGCCGCCGCTTACCGCGACATGCCGAATGCCGTGTTGAGCAGCAAAATGTTTCGCCATATGGGCAAATCCTTGCGCAAGCGCATCATGAAACGCCCAAGCCTGTTGGGGGGCGGGGGCATGCCAGTTCAACCATTGCTGCCAGAACACGGACAAATCCAACTGATGGCCACGAAGCGGCAACGTAACCGGGTGGGCGCAAGGCTCGCTTTGGTGGGCAACTGCCTCAAAAATGCTGGCCGCTTCGCCCTCCCAACTTTGCTGTGCGGGTGCATAGCCCAGCGCCGCTGCCGCGGCATCAAACAAGCGGCCGCAGGAAGAGGCTAAAGGGGCATTAATGCTGGCGTTAATCGCATGCAGCAGCGGTTGCCAAGGGATTGCTAATAACGGCTTAGCCTGAGGATAGCGTTGCCAGTCCGGCACGAAACGCGCAAAGTGCGCGAGCTGATTACGCCAGGGGTGTTGCGCGGCGAGATCGCCACCCGGCAACGCGACGGCTGGCAGCCCACCCAGATGACGGCACCGACGGTAATCCACTAACAGGCACTCTCCGCCCCATAAGGCACCATCCTGCCCATAACCGAGACCGTCTAGCGCCAGACCGATCACGGCATCGCCGTCTAATTTCCAGTGGTGTTCGGCCAGGCAAGCGGCCAAATGTGCATGATGATGCAACACCGGGGTTACCGGCAGCGATTGCTGCGCGGCCCATTGATGGCTGACATAACCGGGGTGTGCGTCACTTGCCAGCCGCTGCGGTTGGCAATGATATAGGCCGATGAAATGTTGCATCGCATGTTGCCACTGTTGCTGGATATCCTCCCGCTCCAGCTCACCAAAATGGGCGCTGAGCATGGCGTTATGTCCGGTTACCAGGCAAAAAGTATTTTTGTGGTCGCCACCTACAGCCAGCAAGGGGGGTTGAGACGGAAAACCGGGCGGTAGCGGCAGGGCATCAGGAACAAATCCGCGCGCCCGGCGTAACATTTCATGGCCATCCGGCAGCAAACGGACGAGAGAGTCGTCAGCCCGTTGCAGGATTTCGCGATCGTGCATGAGCCACAAATCGGCTATTCCAGACAGGTCGGACAACGCCTGCTCATTGGTTAATACCGGCGCATGGCCTGCATTATTGCCAGAGGTCATCACCAGCGGTCTTTGTATTTCTTGCATCAAGAGATGCTGGATCGGATTGGACGGTAACATTAAGCCCACTTCACCCAGTTGTGGGGCAATGGCGGTGGACAGCGGTGCGTTGGCGTGCTGCTTCACCAGCACGATAGGGGCTGCCGGCGAGGTCAATAAGGCCTGTAGCCGTGCCAGGTCAACCCCCGTCGCACAGCGCGCCAGCCAATGGGGATCCGGTAACATCACTGCCAGCGGTTTGCTCGGTCGCCGTTTACGCAGGCGAAGACGTTCGACGGCCTGGGTGTTGGTGGCGTCGCAGGCCAGATGAAAACCGCCCAGGCCTTTGATGGCCACAATGTCCCCGGCAGCCAGGGCAACGGCGGCCTGTTGCAGTGCCGCGTCGCCCCGATGCTGAGGGGCCCCTTGTGCCTCGCAGCAGAACAACGCCGGCCCGCAATCGCCGCAGGCCACCGGCTGAGCATGAAAGCGACGGTTTTGCGGGGAGTGATACTCTCGCTTGCAGCTAGGGCAGAGAACAAATGGTGCCATGCTGGTCGCCGGGCGATCATAAGGCATAGCGCGAATAATGGTAAAACGTGGGCCGCAATGCGTGCAGTTGATAAAAGGATAACGGTAACGCCGATCTTGAGGATCGTTCATTTCCTGCAGGCATTGCGGGCAGGTTGCCGCGTCTGGAACGACATGCGTTGCCAAAGAACCGCATTCACTGGAACGGATACTGAAGTCGCTGGGCGCGTGTAACCAGGTAAACGGCCATTGCTGGATGCGCTCGATCTGCGCTAAAGGTGGAGCCTGTTGGTGCAATACGTGTAGGAAAACCGCCAGATCAACGGGGTGAAGCAGACGAATTTCAACGCCTGCACTGTCGTTCCAAACCTCGCCGAACACGTTGAGCTGTTTGGCCAGCTGCCAAACAAAAGGTCGGAAGCCGACGCCCTGTACTTTGCCACTGACACGTAGCAGTAATCCGGGATGGGACATTGTTGATTACCTTCTGCGGGGGCTGTTGGTCGGCTCCCGAAAAATCTCTTCCTCAAGGGGGCAGTCATCCACTGCTCCCCCTGACAATCATGGGGCGTTACATCACGTCTTCAGCCGCACGGCGCAGACGGGCTTTCATGTCGCTGTAGCTCTGTTGCGCATAGTTTTCTGCCCAGTTTTGATCGGTGATCGCGTCCAGTTTTACCGCACAGTATTTGGTTTCCGGCGTTTTGGAGATCGGATCCAGATTCTCCTGGGTGAGCTCGTTACAGGCGCCAATCCACCACTGGTAGGTCATATACACCGCCCCCAGATTAATACGTGCGTTGTAGTTGGCGCGGCTGATCACTTTGCCGCGGCGTGAACTGACCCACACCAATTGCTGATCGGCAATGCCCAACGCAGTAGCGTCTTGCGGATTGACCTGCACGAACCCGGGTTCATCGGCCAAGGTTTGCAGCGCAGCGCAGTTACCGGTCATTGAACGGCAAGAGTAGTGGCCGACTTCACGCACGGTACACAACACCAGTGGGTAGTCGGCATCTGGGATTTCCGCAGGTGCACGCCAGGCAGTGGCAAATAATTGGCCTTTACCGGATGGCGTGGTGAACTGGTTGCCTTGATACAGATAAGGCGTTCCCTGACTTTCCAACGTGGTACAAGGCCATTGCACATGGCCAAGCTCGCCCATTTTTTCGTACGTAGCACCGTAAAACAGCGGGCAGAGTTCACGCATTTCGTCCCAAATCTGCTGGTTATCTGCGTAATGCATCGGATAACCCATTTCGGTGGCCAGCAAACTGATGATTTCCCAATCCCGTTTGACGTTGTATTGCGGCTCGATGGCTTTCTCGAAACGTTGGAACCCGCGATCGGCGCAGGAGAATACGCCGCCATGCTCACCCCACGAGGTGGACGGTAAAATCACATCGGCCTGCTCGGCGGTTTTGGTCATGAAGATGTCTTGCACCACCACAAAGTCCAGCCGCTCGAACGCGCCACGTACCAGGCTGAGATCGGCTTCTGTCTGCAACGGGTCTTCACCCATGATGTAGTAGGCTTTCACTTTGCCTTCATGGACCAAATGCGGGATTTCGGTAATGCGATAACCGACGTTGGGATCCATCCTGGCGGCGTCAATGCCCCAGGCCGCAGCGAATTTGGCACGGACGTCCGCGTCAGTTACGGCTTGATAGCCAGGGAACTCATTGGGCAGTACGCCCATGTCACAGGCACCCTGAACGTTGTTCTGCCCGCGTACCGGCCCGACGCCCACGTTGGCTCGGCCCAGATTGCCGGTAAGCAGCGCCAAGCTGGCGAGGCCTTTGACCACATCGACGGCCTGACCGAATTGCGTCACGCCCATTCCCCACATAATGGTAGCGGAAGGGGCGCTGGCGTAGGTTCGCATTGCCTGGCGGATCTGCTGGGCGGTGACGCCGGTGAGGTGTTCGACCGCCTCTGGGGCGTAGTCCGCCAACTGTTGACGGTAAGCTTCAAATCCCTCGGTGTATTTGGCCACGTAGTCGCGGTCATACAGATTTTCTTCAATCAATACATAGGCGAAGGCATTCACCAACGCCATGTTGCAGCCGTTCTTGATTTGCAAATGCTGATCTGCGATACGTGCGGTTTCAATACGGCGCGGGTCGCACACAACAATTTGTGCCCCTTTTTCTTTGGCCTTCAGCACCCGACGCGCCACGATAGGGTGTGAATCGGCACAGTTATAACCAATGATCAGCAGACATTTGGAGTTTTCGATATCTCCTATGGAGTTGCTCATCGCGCCGTTACCCAGCGTAGCCTGCAAGCCTGCTACCGAAGGGCCGTGGCAGACACGGGCGCAACAGTCGACGTTGTTGGTGCCGATCACTGCACGGGCGAATTTCTGCATGACGTAGTTGGTTTCATTGCCCGTTCCGCGTGATGAACCGGTATGCATGATCGCACTGGCACCGTGCTTATCTTTGATCTGTTGTAGCCGTTGCGCGGTATAACGAATCGCCTCATCCCAGCTGACCGCCTCAAACTTGCCGCCTTTCTCTCGGCGAATCAGTGGCTGGCTCAGGCGAGGGGTCAAGAGTTTGGTATCGTTGAGAAAGTCCCAGCCGTAATACCCTTTCAAGCACAGCTCACCTTGATTGGTCACGCCGTCAGCTGCCTCGGCGCGGATGATTTTTCCGTTGTCGACCACCAGTTTCATTTTGCAACCTGCACCGCAGTAGGGGCAGACGGTTGTGATTTTTTTCATCGGTTCAATTCCTAAAACAGTGACGACATAGTGTCGAGTGCAGCGCGACGACGTTTCTCGGCGTTCATTTCCTGCAGCATATTGCGATCAACGCAGTGCAACGCATTGGTTGGACAGGTTTCCATGCAGGCAGGGCCGCTATCTCGCCCGATGCACAGGTCGCATTTGTGGGCTTCGGCTTTTTCCGTCGTCGCACTCATCATGGCGCCGTTTTGGCGGATAACCGGGCGGGTGAGCACCTCCATTGCGCCGTAAGGGCAAGCGACAACGCAGGTTTTGCAGCCGATGCAGCGTTCTTGCATGACCAGTACCATGCCGTTGGTGCGGCTGATGGCACCATTGGGGCAAACGTTGGAGCACGGTGCGTCTTCACACTGGCGACACAGTACGGCGGTACTGACGTTGACGCCTTTGATCACATGCAAGCGCGGGGCGAAGCTGGCGGCATTTAGCGCTGAGATATCCTGGCTTTCACTGTGCGCGATCACACAGGCGATCTCGCAGGTACGGCAGCCGATACATTTTTTAGGATCGGCGATGATAAACCGGTTCATCAATAACTCCTGGATTACCCTTCATTTTGGTCAGGCAGTAGAAACATCGTGCCTTCGTTTAGGCATAAAGCATGCCAATAATTAAAATTATTTAAAAACATGCAATTAGTGAATTGTGACGACATGGGCGACGGTATATCGACATAAATGACGATATCGCGTCAGACATTCGTCACCACCAGTTGCGGATAGCCGCCCTGGTGTGGCCAGGCATGCAGCCGCTGGTGCAGCGTGGTCACCGCCTGTTGCACTGCCGCGCCAATGGGGTAGTAAAACGCCACCACTTCAGGTTGGATGCCGATAAATGTAATGTCAGGGATATCTTCACGCAGTTGGTCGATCAGGAAATTGAGCGGGAGGTTATGCGTGGTCATGATGAACATGGCGGCAATGTCTTGCTCGTCGATCACTCGGGTTTCTCCCGGAGCCAGTCCCATATCGGTGGCATCGACAATCACCAATCGGTCAGGACGCAGCTCGCGGATATGGCCGATGTCATTTTCCGGCGCTGCGCCGCCGTCAATCACCGTCCAACCTGCAGGCGGGTGGCTGCCACACAATTGCGCCAATAGCGGCCCGGCGCCGTCATCACCCATCATGCAGTTACCTACACACAACAGAACATCAGTCATCATGCCTCCGAACCATCAGATAAATGGCAGGCTCGTTTTCGATAGATTGCAGCAGGGCGATCAGCCGTTGGCTCCAGCCTTGCTGCTCTGCATTCATCTTCGGAGCAGCGGCATCCAAGGCAAGGGCTAACAGGTGGGTGTGACTGTTGTCGATACAGATTTCACCAAAGCGATCGACACCTTCCAGTTTGCGCCGTGCGATACTGCCAGCCGGCAGTTGGGCCACCCACGCGTGGAAACCGGCTAACGGGCAACGGAGTTTGGCTTCCAGACAGTCAATCACCCCCAAATGGTGACCAATGGCCAGGCTGTAATAGATCACCTCTTGTGCTTTTGGCGGCGCTTTTTTCTCCTGTACAAATTTGCGGCTCAGGGAATAAAAGACCACCTGGGCCTGAGAACCGGTCATAGTCGTAACTCCCCACGCAGCACCCGTTGATAAAGACTGAGCAGGTTGCCGACAATTTCGTTCAGGCGCAGGTCGTCTTGCTGTTGCAGGTATGCGGTAACCCGTTGTTCGACTGGGAGCGCGCTGTCTGTTACCAGCAATTGCATAAAGTGGTCGGCGATTTGGCGTCCATAGCGGTAACCGGCCATCCGCCGCGCCTCCCGATCCAGCAACACTCGCAGTGGTTGAGGCAGTTCCGGGTGCAGCAAGCGTGTCGCTTCCCCCTGAGTTTCATCATGCTGACGGCCTTTGATTTTCTGATCCAACAGACCAAGTGCCATGGCGAAACCGTAAATGGTTGCCGCGGGCGTTGGCGGGCAACCGGGGATATAAACGTCGACCGGTACGATGCGGTCGGTGCCGCCCCATACGCAGTAGAGATCGTGGAAAATACCGCCGCTGTTACCACAGGCACCGTAAGAAATGCTGATTTTCGGATCGGGCGAGGCCTGCCAGGCGCGAATCGCAGGAATGCGCATGGCCCGTGTCACCGCGCCGGTAAACAGCAGAATGTCGGCATGGCGTGGTGAAGGAACCACTTTAATACCAAAGCGCTCAGCGTCGAATAGGGGTGAAATGGCAGCGAAAATCTCAATTTCACACCCATTGCAGCCGCCGCAATCCACCCGGTAAACGTAAGCTGAACGGCGGATATCCTTTAGCAAGGTGGATTTCAATTTGGCGATACTGTCGTCGAGAGTGATTGGCACAGGCAGGCCATTCTCATCGCGTGGACCAATCAGCGGCTGATTCATGACATAACCTCCCGGGTCAAATGACGGCCAACGTCAATACGATCGGCCTGGGTCAGGTTTTGCTGTTGTTTGCAGGCCGGGCAGGTTTCAAACTGCTGGCGACGGGCGGCTATTTCTGTACTGCTCACCCCAAGCAGCGCAATGGCATAATCAATCTCCTTTTGCGATGCATACGGCTTGCCGCATTGCCGACAATGGCAGATAGCGAAGTCGGCGTGTTCGTACAAATCCTCTTTACGCCACACCGCCAATTCGAACTGCTGCGAAAGCCGGATAGCCGCGGTCGGACAGACCTCTTCGCAGCGCGCACAGAAGATGCAACGCCCAAGAAACAGCTGCCAACGCACCGTGCCGCTGGTCAGATCGGTTGACATGGACAACGCATTAGACGGACAGGCGTTAGCGCAAGCCCCGCAGGCAATGCATTGCTGCGGGGTGTATTCAGGTTTGCCGCGAAAGTTTGGGTCGATGGTCAACGGCTGGGCCGGGTAGGCAAGGGTAGTGGGACCGGTTTTCAGTACTTTTTTAATCAATTTCAGCATGATGGGCTCCGGTTAGAACGGTTTGTTTTTCCGTTCGATGCCATAACGCTCAATCTCTTTGTACGGCACGATGACGGACTGACGTTTACGCACGTCGACGATGGTCATGCGATCGGTACAGGAGTAGCAAGGATCCAGGCTGCCGATGATCAGTGGGGCGTCAGAAACGGTATTACCGCGCAGCATGTAACGTAGGGTGGGCCAATTGGCATAGGTCGCGGCACGGCAGCGCCAGCGGAATAATTTTTGGTTATCGCCAGTCATGCTCCAGTGGATGTCATCGCCACGCGGCGCTTCGGCAAAGCCCAGGGCAAAGCGGTGGGGGACATAGGTGAACCCGTCCACCGCCAAGGGGCCGGTTGGTAGGTTTTGCAGACCAAATTCGATGATGCCAAGCGAGTTGAAGACCTCGTGAATGCGTACCTTGAGCCGTGAATAGACATCACAGCCGTCCTCCACGCACAATTCCACCGGCAGTTTGGCATAGCCGGCAAAGGGATGATCGAGGCGAGTATCGCGACGGTGACCGCTGCCACGGATCATCGGGCCTACGTTGCTGTAGTCACGAGCGACCTGAGGATCAAGACGGCCAACGCCTCGGCTACGTTGTTCAGTATTTGGCGTACTGAGCAAGATATCGACCAAATCCACCAATTCACTGCGCATTTGCGCCGCCAGCCGTAAGGTTTGCAACATGTCGTCTTTTAAAATATCGCGACGGATGCCGCCAATCAGGTTCAAGCCGTAGGTTTTACGCGCACCGGTCAGTATCTCGGCCATTTTCATTGACTGTTCGCGTACCCGGAAGAACTGCATAAAACCAGAGTCAAAACCGACAAAGTGGCAGGCCAGCCCCAAATTCAGAAGATGGCTGTGCAAGCGCTCCACCTCCAGCAGGATCGACCGGATCATCTGGGCGCGTTCCGGTACCTGAATACCCATCGCGTTCTCTACCGAACTGGTGTAGGCCACGCTGTGGGTAAAACCGCAAATGCCGCACACCCGGTCTGACAGGAAAGTCACTTCGTTGTAACCCATGCGGGTTTCGGCCAATTTCTCCATCCCACGGTGTACGTAAAACAGACGGTAATCGGCATCGATGATGTCTTCACCGTCGACGAACAGCCGAAAATGGCCGGGTTCATCCGAGGTGATATGCAAAGGGCCGATCGGCACCACGTTGGCTTTGGCACCTGCCAGGCTCTCAAACGGGTAGGTTTCCACGTCGGTGGTGGGCGCGGGGCGCTGGCGATAGTCCATGGTGTCTTTGCGCAGAGGGTAGAGATCGTCCGGCCAGTCGTCCGGCAGGACCAGTCTGCGCTCATCTGGCAGGCCTATTGGGCGCAGGCCGTACATGTCGCGCACTTCGCGCTCTCCCCAGACCGCCGCAGGAACCCGTGGTGTCACAGAAGGGAACTCCAGTGTCTGGGCGTCTACCTCGGCCCGTACCGTGATCCAGCAGGGGGTGTCTTTTTCCATCGACAGCACGTAATACAACGCGTAATTACCGCACAGCGTACGTTCGTCGTTGCCAAACAGCACTGACAACCAGCCGCCTTGCTGGTAGTACAGCCATTCCACCACGTCCGGCAGTGCGTTGAGTTTCACGGTGACCGTCAACTGATCGGCCGTTTGCCACTCGGCAGCCAGCACGGCAGCAGGGAAATGTTGCTGCAATGCCGCCAGGTAGTGTTGGCCATGATGTTCGTTAGTCATTATTGCCTCTGTCATGATTCATTCAGTTGACGACCAGCCAGGAAACCAGCGCCAGAAATGCCAGTCCAAAACCCGTCCAGGTGGTATAAGCGGTTTTCAAGAAACGCAAACGCGCCACGCTGTTTTCGATAACCGCAATCAGTGCCACAGCACACAGCAACTTGAGCAGCGCCAGTACCAGCCCAATCAACAGTTGCGAAGCGGTGAGTTCCGCTGCTTGTCCCCAGGGGAGGAAAACACCGAGGAACAGCTGTAGCACCACCAGTTGTTTAAGGCTGATGCCCCATTTCACAATGCCGAGTTCAACACCGGAATATTCCGTCAGCGGGCCTTCCTGCAGCTCTTGTTCCGCTTCAGCCATATCGAACGGCAATTTTCCCATTTCAATGTAGGTCGCGAATGCACAGGCCAAGCCGGCCAACAACAGGGGTAGCCCGGCGTGATGCGGCAAAGCCAACATGCTCTGTGCTATCGCGCTAAGTTGGGTGGAGCCCCCAACCAATGCCGCTATCCATAAACCGAGCAACAAAATGGGTTCAACCAAAATGCCTAACACGGCTTCCCGGCTGGCACCGATGGCAGTAAAGGTGCTGCCGGTATCCAGCCCGGCAATGGCAAACACAAAGCGCACCGCGGCAAACAGATAGATCAGCGTGATCACGTCGCCAATAGCGGGCAGTGGTGATGTCGTGGTCAGCATTGGCAGCGCACAGGAGATGGCCAGCAAGGTGCCGGTGAGCAAATACGGCATGGCATGAAAGGCCAGGCCGGAGGCTGCCGGTGCTATGCTCTGGCGCTTGAGTAATTTGGCGATGTCCCGGTATTCCTGTAAGACACCGGGACCGCAACGGCTATGGATACGCGCACGCAGTACTCGACTGATTCCGGCAAACAGCGGGGAAATAGCCAGTAACAGCAGCGCTTGCACCAGACCAAGTAACAGGCTGGGATAAGTCATTTCATCTCCTCAGGCAAAAACCACGACCAACAGCGTCGCAAGCTCCACTGCGGCCAGGCCACGGCAGAAGGTAACGAATTTGTTACGGTGTAACTGATCGCTTATCGTTTTCGGCACCCAGCGGCGCAGTTGGTAGAGCGGGGCAAACATCACCCGCAGCGGTTGAGCAAATCCGGTGGCCGTGATCACCATGGCATCCTCATGCCCATAACCACAGGCCCAGGCTTGACCCTGTGTGCGACGAGGCTGGCGACGAGTCTGGTAACGTGCCGCAATCAGCAACGGCAACAACGGCATTGCCAGCAATAAAATGGCGATCAGCGGAGTGGAAACCAGCGTCTCTGTTACGGAGACGCTGTGTTCTGGCATAGTGCCAATCAAGCGGGTAAACAGCGGGACAATCCAGAGCGCCCCCAGGCCGCATAGCAAACACAGTAATGCAGGCACGACATGGCTTAGCGTCAGCCACACGTTGGCTTGAACAGCATTCGCGGCAGCGTCGCTGCGCGGAGCTCCCAGGCAAGCCACACCAAACACCTTGCTGACGCACATCACCGCAAGTGCGCCGGTGAGGGCTAACGCCACCGCCAGCAGCGGCCCCACCAGATGCCCGATAAAGCCCGGTGCGGCGCTGAAACGGAAAAGCCCTTGGTAGATCAACCATTCACTGGCGAAACCGTTCAGGGGTGGCAACGCCGCCATCGACACCAGACCAATCAAGAGAGAAACGGCGGTCCAGGGCATCAGCCGGGCTAAGCCCCCCATTTTTTCCATGTCTTTCAGGCCGGTTTGTTGCTCAATAGCGCCTGCAGCCAGTAACAATGCACTTTTGAACAGGCTGTGATTGAGCAAGTGGAACAAGCCCCCCACCAAAGCAAACGCCGTCAACAGAGGCTGTTGCAGTGCCATGCCGACCATAGCGCCACCAATCCCCAGCAGAATGATGCCGATGTTCTCGAGCGTGTGATAAGCCAATAAGCGACGCAAATCGTGTTCCATCAACGCATACAGCCCGCCAAAAAACGCGGTCCCGGCAGCAAGCAGCAACACCAGCAAGCCCCACCACAGTGGCGGGGTGCCCAACAGATCCAACCCGACTTTCAAAATACCCAGCAAACCGACTTTCATCAGCGCGCAGGAAAACAACGTGGCGGCAGAGGCAGGCGAGCTGCTATGGGATTGAGGTACCCAGGCATGTAACGGCATCACTCCGGCAAAGATGCCAAACCCGGCAAGTGCCAACAGGAACACGCCATTACGCAGTGCGTCTGGCAATGGCGTAGCGCGAATTACGCTAAATACCGAACTGTGGCTATGGGCATAAATCAGGGTGAACGCGATAACCAATAGCAGCGAGCCTAATCGCATCAGTAAGAACTGGTTATGCCCGGCACGCAGGCTTTTGGCTCCCGGGGAATGGGCAACCAGAAAGTAGCCGCACAACGCCGCCAGTTCCAACAGTAAAAGCAGAGCAATGGCATTATCAGCCATCACTGCGGCGCTTAATGCCGCCAACATCAGATTGGTCAGCCCGCCAATTCGTCCACGCGCGCGCGGGTTTAACCTGTGTATGTACCCCGTGTGATATAGCGCGGTAAAGACACCGCTAAGGGCAATCACCAGCAGTAGCAGTGCGTTAGGGCCACTGATTTCCACGGCATAATGCAGCCAGGGTAATCGGGCGCTGTGCAGTGGCGTAAACAACATGGATAAGGCCGCCAACAATGCAGCGAGAGCGCACAACAAAGTGCCGCCACTGAGCGGCCTGCTAACTGATGCCCAGGGCGAGGTTAGCCAGCTCAACAACGCACAAAGCACGTATCCCCCTAATGCCAATGTCAGTAGCAACAATGGATCGGGCGCAATGGTATACATCATCAATTCGGCTCCTTGCGGAAGTCAGGGGCAGCAACGAACGGCAACTCGGCGCTGAGTGCCTGCATGGCGTTACGTCTTTTTTGTTCGCTCGCGAGTCGCACGTCACGGTCAGTCACCAAGCGGATGGCCTGAGTGGGGCAAGTGCGGATACACGCGGGGCCATCTGCGCTGAAATCGCAGAGATCGCACTTCACCGCCACAGCCCGGACGCCGGGCAGGCAGTCAAGAAAAGCGCTAATGGGGCGCGGCGCTGTGGCAGCGGGTAGCGCAAGCGGCGTATTGCAATCTGCAGGTATCGCCAGCGGGGTACTACCACCAAAACCAATAGCCCCGAATGGGCAGGCAATGCCGCAAAGCTTGCAACTGATACACAGGCTTTCGTTCAGTGAGATGGCGTCATCCTGATGGCGAATCGCGTTGACTGGGCAGACTTGTGCACAGGGCGCATCTTCGCATTGATGACACATCACGGGGGCCGAATCGCGGGCACTGCGTATTACCTGCAAGCGGGGTAATGCCTGCAAGCCGTATTGCCGGTGTTCCGCAGAGCAACTTGCCATACAGGTATTGCAGCCAATACACAATTTAGGGTCCGCAATAATAAAGCGGTTCATGCACACTCCTTGCTTCGTCATTTATGACGACATCGTCAGTAAAAAATGACGTTTCGACAGTTTTCCGTCAGTGATTAACGCCGACAGTCAGACGGGTAAGGTTATTTTCTTCAGTGCGTCATGAATGGCACATCCATCATGAAGGGAGTCGAACAGGCATTGATAAATAATGGCGATCTTATCCAGATAATGTTCAAAGACTGCCTGTGTATCACGATTGTTTATTATTTCGTCGACATTGCCGTTTTCATCCAGGGTAGCATGTGCAAAAGCGGCAAAATTCTCCGGTTCATGCGCCGTCGCCAAATTAATGCGGTAGCAAATGTCTCGGCTGTAAAATCCCTCACTTAATTGAATACTAACGGTAAAGTGGTTGAACAAGACAAAGCGTAGGTCGTCCTCCTTTCCGTAGGTAAACTGATGATTAATCTTCTTTTTAGTGGTGGTGACCGCTTTAATTAGTGTGCTGTGATAGGTTTGCCATTGCGCCATCAGGCGGTTGCTTTTGCTGGCGATATAATCGGCCTGGCTGGTTACTTCACTGATTGTACTCATTGTCCTCACTCAACATTAATGGTCATTGTCGAAATAGCTCTGGGTCAACGAGTTAAAGCATAAAGTGTGCCAAAACTTCGATTTATTCATTTATCACTTTAACTTCAACCTGTAGCGTTAAATTAAATACCCGGTTTTTCAGAGGAGGATTTATGTAATTGCTGCCGATGACATGACGATCGACAAATATGTCAATTTCGGTTTGGCATCATATTTGCAATGTTATTACTACGACGCGTTTTATCACCCTTGGCGGAGGCCGGATGCACGAAATAACCTTGTGCCAACATGCGATGGAAATAATGCAGCAACAGGCTCGCCAGCATCATGCTCAACGTATTACTGCGGTGTGGTTCGAAATTGGCGCATTTTCTTGCGTGGAAGCGGAGTCTTTGCGCTTCTGTTTCGACATGGTGTGTCGAGACACCTTGGCTGAAGGCTGCGAGTTGCATCTGATAGAGCAACGTGCGCAGTCCTGGTGTCATGACTGCCAGCGCGATGTCCAGTTGCTGATGCCACAGGTCTTGGTCTGCCCGCACTGTGCCGGGCGAAACCTGCGTGTGACGGCCGATGATGGCTTACACATAAAACGCCTGGAAATTGAATAGACAACATGCCCAAAGAAGAGAAAGGGTCTAGGAGGACGAACATGTGCAGTACCTGCGGTTGTGCCCACGGTGAACTGACGATTGAAGGGGAAGTAAAAGTCCCATTCCGTCCGCAACGGAATAGGCAAGGCGATTTGCATTATGGCTTGGGGCTGGCAGGCACCCATGCGCCGGGCATCAGCCAGCGCCGCATGCTGGAAATCGAAACCCGGGTGTTGGATAAAAACGATCGCTTGGCAGAGCGTAATCGTCAGTATTTCACCGAACAACATATCCTGGCGTTGAATCTGGTTTCCAGCCCCGGATCAGGCAAAACCACACTGCTGACAGAAACGTTGTTGCGGCTACGTGGCCATCATACTTGCGCGGTGGTGGAGGGAGACCAGCAAACGACCAACGATGCTGAACGCATTCGCGCGACCGGCGTCCCGGCGATTCAGGTCAATACCGGCAAAGGCTGTCATCTGGACGCACAAATGGTGCATGAAGCCACCCAGCGTTTAGGGTTGAAACCCGGCAGCCTACTGTTTATCGAAAACGTCGGTAACCTGGTTTGTCCGGCCAGTTTTGATCTGGGCGAACGCCATAAGGTGGCAGTGCTCTCGGTCACCGAAGGGGAAGACAAGCCCCTCAAGTACCCGCATATGTTTGCCGCCGCACGTTTGATGATCGTGAACAAAATCGATCTGCTGCCGTATTTGAACTTCGATTTGGCGGCCTGTATCGACAATGCCCGTCAGGTCAATCCCGCCATTGAGGTGATAACCCTGTCGGCAACCCACGGTGAAGGGATGGAACACTGGCTGGCTTGGCTGGAGAAAGAGTTATGTGTATAGGCATTCCCGGGCAAATCGTGGCGTTGGATGAAAACCAGCCCCAACATGCCTGGGCCGACGTCTGCGGTGTGCAGCGTGAAGTGAATATTGCGTTGGTACGTAAAGATGATGAACCCAGAGAAGCGATGATCGGCTGCTGGGTATTGATCCACGTAGGGTTCGCGATGAGCCGACTTGATCGGCACGAAGCCGAAGAGATGTTGGCGGCGCTGCACGCGATGGGCGAAGTAGAAGAGGATGTGGCGCTGTTTTTAGCGGGGGAAGGCCAGCATGCATTACGTTGACGAATTCCGCGATCCGCACCGGGTAAAATCGCTGCTTCAGCATATCAGGCACCGCGCTGCCCAGTTGTCTTTTACCACCGAACGACCGCTGCAAATCATGGAAGTGTGTGGGGGACATACTCATGCCATTTTCCGTTTTGGCCTGGATAAGTTGCTACCGCCCAACATTGAGTTTATCCACGGCCCGGGTTGCCCGGTGTGCGTGTTGCCGATGGGGCGCATAGACGCCTGCTGTGAAATCGCCGAGCACCCGGAGGTCATCTTTTGCACCTTCGGCGATGCGCTACGGGTACCGGGCAAACAGGGGTCATTGTTGCAGGCCCGTGAACGCGGGGCCGATGTACGGGTGGTTTACTCCCCATTGGATGCACTGGCACTGGCAAGACAAAACGCACACCGGCAGGTGGTGTTCTTTGCCCTTGGTTTTGAAACCACCATGCCGGTTACGGCGATAACCCTGCAGCAGGCCCGACAGGAAGGCCAACGCAACTTTAGCGTATTTTGCCAGCACATCAGTCTGATCCCGACGCTACGCAGCCTGTTGCAACAGCCAGATGTGCGTATCGACGGTTTTCTGGCACCCGGCCATGTCAGCATGGTGATCGGTACCGAACCTTACGGTTTTATCAGCCAGCAGTACCGCAAACCATTGGTCGTGGCCGGTTTTGAACCGCTGGATATCTTGCAGGGAGTAATGATGCTGGTTGAGCAATTCCTTCAACAGCAGAGCCGGACTGAAAATCAATACCGACGCGTGGTGCCGGAGCAAGGAAACCCGCTGGCTCAGCAAGCTATGAGTGAAGTGTTTATGCTGGGTGGTGGGAGTGAATGGCGAGGCCTTGGCACCATTGCCAATTCCGGCATTGCCTTAACCCCCCTCTATAGCGCCTTTGATGCAGAGCGCCGTTTTCAACCGCAATATCGGCAGGTGGCAGATGATCCTCATGCCCGCTGCGGGGATGTGCTCACCGGGCGTTGCAAACCGCGTGATTGCCCCATGTTTGGCCGCGGCTGTACACCACAAAATGCTTTTGGTGCCCTGATGGTGTCTTCGGAAGGTGCCTGCGCCGCTTGGTATCAATACCGCCGTGAAACAGAGGAGACTCCGGCATGAATAACGTCATTACTCTGGCTCACGGTAGCGGCGGCACAGCGATGCAGCAGTTATTGGATACGCTTTTCCTGCCCGCCTTCGCCAACCCGCTATTGGATCAGCGTGAAGATCAGGCTCGGCTAAGTCTGGCGGGGTTAACGCAGCAGGGCGATCGACTGGCGTTTACCACCGACAGCTACGTCATTGATCCTATTTTCTTTCCGGGTGGGGATATCGGCAAACTGGCCGTCTGCGGCACGGCGAACGATCTGGCGGTGAGCGGCGCCCGGCCAGGCTATCTTTCCTGCGGTTTTATCCTCGAAGAGGGCTTACCCCTGGTCGATTTACAGCGGGTGGTTGCTTCTATGGCCGCGACCGCTCAGCAGGCCGGTATGCGTATCGTGACCGGGGATACTAAGGTGGTGCAACGTGGCGCTGCTGACAAAGTGTTTATCAATACTGCCGGTATTGGCGTGATCCCGAACGATCTGAATTGGGCTGCTCAAAATATCCAGGCAGGAGACGTCATCATTGTTAGCGGCACGTTAGGTGACCATGGGGCGACTATCCTCAATTTGCGGGAAAATCTGGGAATGTCGTTGGATGTTATCAGCGATTGTGCCGTGTTAACCCCTTTAATCTCACCGCTGCGCGCCATCAATGGCGTGCGGGCACTCCGTGATGCTACCCGCGGCGGCGTGAACGCCATTCTGCATGAGTTTGCTCGTGCAGCACATGTCGGTATTGAGGTTGAAGAGCGTCTCTTGCCGGTAGCCCCGGCGGTGCGAGGGATCTGTGAATTGCTGGGGCTGGACGCTATCAATTTTGCCAATGAGGGAAAACTGGTCGTGGTTGCCGCGCCAGAGGCTGAACACGCGGTTCTGACCGCATTGCAGGCGCATCCCTTGGGCACCGCCGCGGCGGTAATTGGCCGTGTGACAGGTGGGCGACAAGTGAGGATGCAGGGTGCTTACGGCATCAGCCGTTTACTGGATTTGCCCCATGCCGAACCTTTGCCGCGCATTTGTTGATCCTGTCGGGGGAGAACGCCGTCGCTCAGCGTTACACTTTGCGACGTGACTCACACAAATCATCATCGCGACTCAGGCAAGTGATAAACAATGTCGAATGCACAATTAGAAAAACAAGCGCTACTTGAAATTACCCGCACGTTACTCAGTCAACACAGCTTCACTGATTTACTGATGCAATTGCGTCAGGTGTTACAACGCCTGCAGTTGGCGGAACATGTGACGCTGGTGTTGTTTGATCCGCACAGTGAGCGGGTGAGTTTTTACGGTTTGGATGCCCGTCGGCAACCGCTGAACTACCAGGATGAGACTCTGTTGGCCAATGGGCCGGTCAGTCGGCTACGGCAGAGTCCCTTACCGCAGTGTTGGCAGAGCGATGACATACACGCCCGTTACCCGCAAATCGGCGCACTGGCGCTGTATCCCCCCTTTAGCCAGTACTGTCTGATGCCGCTGCATGCAGGCGGTACCCTCATCGGCGGGTGTGAACTGCTGCACGCTAACCCACAGCCTTTCAGTGATAGCAGTCTGGTGCAACTGCAGACACTGATGGAGTTGGTTGCACTGGCAACTGAGCAGCTCACGTTACGCAGAGAAGCGGAAGCGCAGCAACGTCAGTTGCGCCATGAGCGAGATGACTACCGTATTTTGGTCGACGTCACCAACGCAGTGCTGTCGAAGCTTGATCTGGACGATTTGATCGGCGAGATCTCCACGGAAATTCACCGCTTTTTCAAAATTGATGCCATCAGTATGGTGCTGTACGCAGATAAAACAGAACAGGTAACCATTTACTCCACCCATTATTTGCAAGACGACGTCGTTGAACGGCAGCAATACAGCGTCCCATTGGCAGGCACGTTATCGGAACAGGTAATGCAAAGTGGCGAAATGCTGCTGTTGAATCTGAGGCATTCCGATCGCCTGGCGGCGTATGAACGCCAGCTGTTCGATCTGTGGCATGACCAAATTCAAACGCTCTGCGTGCTGCCATTGGTGTTTGGCAAAAAGACCCTGGGCGTTCTGAAACTGGCGCAGTGTCAACCGGACAATTTTAACGCTGCCAATTTGCGGGTGTTGCAACAGATTGCCGAACGTATTGCTATTGCGGTTGATAACGCACTGGCGTACCAGGAGATCAACCGGCTTAAAGAGAGCCTGGTACATGAAAACCTCTATCTGACCGAGCAGATTAACGGCAACAACCCGGATTTCGGTGAGATTGTCGGACGCAGCGTCGTAATGTCTGCGGTGCTAAAACAGGTCGAAATGGTGGCTAAAAGCGACTGTTCAGTGTTGATCCTGGGTGAAACCGGCACCGGTAAAGAACTTATCGCTCGCGCTATCCACAATTTGAGCGAGCGTCGCGACCAACGCATGGTGAAAATGAATTGTGCCGTGATGCCAACAGGGTTGCTGGAAAGTGATCTGTTCGGCCATGAAAAGGGCTCGTTCACGGGAGCGACGAACCAACGGATGGGGCGTTTTGAACTGGCGGACAAAGGCACCTTGTTTCTGGATGAAGTCGGTGAAATTCCCGTTGAACTGCAACCTAAGTTACTGCGGGTATTGCAGGAAAGGGAGTTTGAGCGAGTAGGTGGCAACAAAGTGATTTCGGTCGATGTGCGTTTGATTGCGGCAACCAACCGTGATTTGCAGCAAATGGTGGCCGACCGCGAATTCCGTAGCGATCTTTTCTACCGACTGAACGTGTTCCCTATCGTTATTCCCCCGCTTCGGGAGCGGCCCGAAGACATTCCCCAATTGGTGAAATTCCTGACCTATAAAATCGCGCGTCGGATGAAACGCACGATCGATAGCATTCCAGCGGAGACGCTGCGTTTGCTGAGCCAAATGCCGTGGCCAGGTAATGTGCGCGAGCTGGAGAATGTCATCGAGCGCGCAGTGTTACTGACGCACGGTACGGTGCTTAATCTGCAACTGCCGGAAATTCAGTATCCCGTGCCTTCGATGGCGTTCCCCATCCCTACGCCGGAACCCAGTCAGCCTGGAGAAGACGAGCGTCAGCGGATTATCCGCGTGCTGAAGGAAACCAATGGCGTGGTCGCCGGCCCGCGGGGCGCTGCGCAGCGATTGGGTCTGAAGCGAACCACATTGCTTTCACGGATGAAAAAATGGGGCATTTTGGTCAAGTAAGGGGGAGGTAAATAAAAGGCCAGAGCCCGGTTGAATATCGGACTCTGGCCACGTCATGCACTTACCCTTGGCCGTTCAGTTTTGTTTCCTCGGGCCTTTGCTTGCGCAGTAAATGCAACAGTAAGGACACGCGTCGCTCTGTCCGTTCCGGGCTATCCGGTGGCAAGTTATAACGTAAGCTATAACGCTCGTTTTTCTCATTGACGAATTCGATGAGAAGCACGGGGACCGAAGCCCCGACGACGTGTTGATAGTTCAATGAGATAGATGACAGGTCTCTTTTCATGAAAATACCCATGATCCATCAGCTCACAACGAGGGGGCGACGAGTTGACACAGCAATCCGTCCGATACCAAAGCTCAGTGCGGCACCCAATAACAGTATCAGTAAGGAACTCCATGCGGCACGGGACACTTGCTTGGCCGCCACGTCCGCAGCTTCACGCGCTTTCTGCTCAGCCTGAGCCTTAAGTTTTTCGACTTTTTGCACCGCCTGCTGATATGCCTGGGCGTAATTATCAACGATTTGAGTCGCTTCGGCGCGGCTCTTACCGGTACGTGCAGCAACGATGTTCACCAACGCATCTTTATCCGCCGCGTTCAAAGCAGGTTCGCCGGATTGTTTAACGCGTTCGAACCATTGTTTAAGCTCTGTCGCCGCCTGCGCTGGATCGGTGGTGGCATCAGTGGCTGATTGCTTGCCGTCCGTTGCTGCCTGTTCGGTTTTTTGCGTCAGCGTCGATGGATCTAATTCAGGCTTACCTGTTTGCTTGAGTGTGGTGGTCAACTGATCCTCCAAATCCCCCCAGTCCAGGCTAATACCTTTCTTATCAAGTTGCTGCTTGACGCTATCACCAATACCCGGTGCGGCTGCCGCAAGGCCATTGCCCGCCAGCGATAACCCTTTACCCACGGCGTTTCCGGCCAAACCGACAACGCCGCTCGCCAACGAAACCACCAACCAGGTCGTCAGCAATGTGGTCACCGCCCAGCTCAACAAGCCGTGCAAGCCGCCACGATCAGGTGCGGTTCGGCCAGCGATAAATGCCCCCGCGGCTAGCGAGATCAGCGTGGAGACAAAGAGCCAAATCCCGGTCCCTACACCGAAGCCGCTTAACGGATTGCCTTCATGCATCGGGTCCACGGCAGATGCGCCAACAGCGGTACCCAGAACGCTTAATATCAAATAGGTCACCAGCGCCATGGCACTCCCGGCCAATATTGAGCCCCATGAAACGTGAAACGCAAAGCGATTGGATTCATAGACAGTGGTCATTGTTCTTCCTTATATTTACTGGACAAGTGGTTGTACGCGCAGCATCCACCGCGCCGACAGAATCAGTCTGCCGCTGTGCACCATCGATCGTCCCGGTTCATTTGCACTGCTAAACCTAGTGCATTCACACCCCGCGAATGCATGACTTACGCACTATGCTGATCCTGAAGTCGCGTAATTTACAGGAGCTCCGATCGCCGCTCGGCGGCCCGGGACCTTTCGTATTTTGGAGAAAACATGAGCCAGGCCGTACTCGCCAGCGAAACTAACCGTAGCCAATTACAACAGATCATCTCAGGGCTGACCGAAGGGGTGATGTTGATTGAAATCGACCAGACTATTCTTTGGGCCAATGAAGCCGCACTAAGCATGCATGGATTGAGTCATCTGAGTGAACTGGGGGCAAATGCCCAAGAGTACGCTGAACGTTTTGCCCTGCGGTATCGCAACAATCATCCGTTAACGGCGGATCAATACCCGATCAGCCGGGTTGCCAAGGGGGAGGCGTTTAGCGATGTGCTGGTGGAGGTGAAACCCACCACGGAGCCAGACTTCATTTGGGTTCACCGGTTACGCAGCCTGATTATCACCGACAGCCAAGGGCAGCCCGAGTTGCTGGTGTTGATCTTGAGCGATGCCACTGAATGGGCGAGTGCGGAGGAGCGTTTTGAAAAAACGTTCAACGCCAATCCCGCACCCGCCGTGATCTGCAGCCTGAGCGATCTGCGTTACATTAAGGTCAACCAGGGGTTTCTCGACATGACCGGCTATAGCCGCGACCAGGTCATGGGCAACTCGGTCTACGCATTGGATGTACTGGAGCAGGCAGAGCATAAAGAGCAAGCCGTACAGCGCCTGATTGACGGGGAAACCATTCCGCAGATGCAAGCAGAGCTGAAATTACCGGAGGGGGGAACCAAGCTGGTCATCGTCGCCGGTCAGCCGTTAGACGTTAATGAAAAAGAGTGCATGCTGTTTACCTTTACCGATCTGGAGCCCCGGCGTAAGGCAGAGTCAGCCTTGCGTGAGAGCGAAGAGCGATTTGCCAAATCCTTTCGCTTGAGCCCGGTTCCCACGCTGGTATGCACGGCTGACAAACAGCAGGTGTTGGATATCAATGAAGCCTTTATGAAGACCACCGGATATGCCGCTGAGGAGCTCATCGGTAAGTCGGTCGACGACATCAATTTTTTCGACGGGCAAGGGGAGTGCCAGCGCTTGTTTGCCGCGTTGGGGAAAACCGGCAACGTCGAGAGTCAGGATTTCAAAATCCGGAAAAAGGGCAATGATGTGATCGATTGTGTGGTCTCAGCCGATGCGGTGAGTATTCAGGATGCCCCTTGTTACCTGCTTGTGCTGATGGACATTACTGAGCGTAAGCGTTCAGAGCTTGAATTGGTCGTGGCTATCGAGGAGGTGATGCAAGATGCGTCCTGGTTCAGCCAAACCCTGCTTGAGAAACTGGCCAATGTAAAAAGCATCAACAAGCCCAATCTGTCAGGGTTTTCCTTTACCGATCTTACCGCCCGCGAGCGCGATGTATTGGGGTTAATCTGTGAGGGTTTGCCGGACAAGAAAATCGCGACCCGGCTCAATCTTGCCCCCAATACCGTACGCAATCACGTGGCTACGGTGTATTCCAAACTTGACGTGCATAGCCGCAGCGAAGCTATCGTTTGGGCCAGAGAGCGGGGGCTGTTTGCGGGTGAACGGCAGCCTAATAACGGCAAATAGGGTGCAAATGGACTAGTTATTCCCATGCAAACTGACCTTATGAACCCGTGATTTGCGGCTTAACATTGAGGACAAGTCACGGCATCTGTCTCTACCGATGCCGAAGCTGACCTAACCTCAGGAGAGCATAATGAACAGCGATAAGATCAATGGTGTTATGGACAAAGTTGTGGGTAAAGCACAAGAAGTGGCGGGTGACGTGACGGGCGACGAGCAGTTACAAGCCGAAGGAACCACCCGTTACGTTGCTGGTGCAGTGCAAGAAAAATACGGTGATGCTCTGAACTGCATCAGTGATGCCGTCAGGAAGAAGCCGCTCGCTACCGTTGCTATCTTTGCCGGCGTGAGTTTACTGGCTGGCCTGCTGTTACGTCGCCGTTAAGACAGGTTTAACTTCTGATATCGCCCGCATTTCGCGGGCGAACTGCTTCAAAATGGGCGGGTCATTGACAGCCTGACTTATTCATCGCCTTTCGCCCCGCAGTCATCTTTGTCCGCTATCCTTCCCTGAACAGAACCAAAACCATCTTGGGCTCTGTTTTGCGTCTGGCGCATACGTCCTATATATTTATTCATAGGCCCTGAGGCCGTTAGGGAATAGTGATTCTTGATCCAACTAGTCACCGATTACTAGGAAGCTATCATGCATAAAAGAACACTGGCGACATTGCACTACGAGAATATGCCTTACGACGGGGTGTACTACCATATCTTAAAACGTGAGGCGCAAGGGCACACGGCGCTGTTGAAACTTGATGCTGGCAGTAAGCAGTCGGCCCGTATGCATCCGGGCTGGGTTAAATTGATGGTCCTGTCCGGTGAGCTCAACGTTGGGGACCAGACTTTGCAGTCTCATGAAATGTTGATGATCCCGGCCAAAACCGCGTATACGGTAGAAGCCATAACGGAAGTGTTCTGTCTGGCGATTTCTGAACTCGATGGGGTAGAACTGGCTCGTTAAAGAGTGTACTTATCAGATTGGCCTGGTGGGTGTCATGGGCTTATCTGGTGGAATTCCCCGTCAAGCCGCGGGGAGTTCTGATTTACGCGGGAAAACGGCCTGGGCTTAACAAAGGCATCCCTTTTTACCTGCTGAGATCCATCTCGCGCCGTTTTCTGAAACGATATCCCCCATCTTGCGTATCCCGTTGCTTTCAGAACATCACCCTGTCCTTGTCTCTCACTGCAACGCCTTGAATGATCAGACAGGGGATATAAAACACGTAAGTGACCAAATAACCATTTGGTCACTTATTGTGGATCGCCGCTCACCGAGATAAGCTATACAGATGAAAGAAAAAATGAATACACCACAGACGCGGGGCCCTTCGGACCACAGTGTTCGCGATCAGGTCGTGGCAGCCGCTACCGAATACTTCGGGCACTACGGTTATGAAAAAACCACGGTGTCCGATCTGGCCAAAGCGATCGGCTTTTCGAAGGCTTACATCTACAAATTCTTTGAATCCAAACAGGCCATTGGCGAGGTGATCTGTTCTAATCGCCTGGCGATGATTATGGCGCTGGTGGACTCAGCCATCGCCGATTCGCCAACCGCGTCAGAGAAGCTAAGACGCTTGTTCAAGGCGCTGTCGGAGACCAGTAGCGACTTATTCTTCCATGACAGAAAACTCTATGATATCGCCGCCGTCGCCGCACGCGATCAATGGCCTTCGGTGAAGTCACATGAAGCTCATCTGCTGCAAATCATCCAACAGATCCTCCGTGAAGGGCGTGAGTCCGGAGAGTTTGAACGCAAGACCCCGATGGACGAGGCTGCCAGTGCGATTTATCTGGTGATGTGTCCCTATATCAACCCCGTACAGCTGCAATACAACCTGGAAACCGCCGGGGAAGCCGCGGTACTGTTGTCGGGCCTGATATTGCGCAGTTTGTCGCCTTAACATGAATGGTGACCATTGACTTAATTGGTCACTAGTCGGAGAATGCGGTTCTTGTCCTGTCAATGACGTAAGGGAACCCCATGCTCCGGCTCAGACCTGCCACTATTGGCGCTTGCCTGTTACCCCTGGCCTTGGTGGCCTGTGATAACGTATCAACCGTCGACGATCCGCGTAATAAGCCGCCGCTAGTGAGGGCGGCTGTGGTAGAAAATGCGGTCGACATCTCCCGTGCATTCACCGGCATCGTGGTCGCCAGAACCCAAAGTGACTTGGGATTCCGTGTCTCTGGCAAAATACTTGAGCGTCTGGTCGATACCGGCCAGTCCGTCAAACGCGGTCAGCCGCTGATGCGGCTGGATCCGGTTGATCTTGGTTTGCAGGCGCGGGCGCAGCAACAAGCGGTGGCGGCCGCACGGGCGCAGGCTCGGCAGGCGACGGCCGATGAGGCTCGCTATCGCGGGCTGGTCACAACCGGCGCAGTTTCGGCGTCGGCCTATGATCAGATCAAGGCGGCGGCGGATACCGCAAAGGCACAACTCAGTGCCGCAGAAGCGCAGGCAGATGTAGCCCGGAATGCATCCGAGTATGCCGTTTTGCTGGCTGACGCCGATGGCGTGGTGGTGGACACGCTGGCCGAGCCAGGACAAGTTGTCAGTGCTGGGCAAGCCGTGGTGCGACTGGCGCGTGCGGGGCAACGCGAAGCCATAGTGCATCTACCGGAAACCTTGCGTCCGGCCATCGGCAGCGTGGCTATGGCCCGTCTGTATGGGCACGACACGGGAGCGGTGCCTTCAACATTACGCCTGCTTTCTGATGCAGCCGATGCTTCAACACGGACGTTCGAGGCCAGGTATGTACTTAACGGCCCGCTGGCAGGAGCCCCCTTAGGTTCAACCGTCACCCTTGATATCGCCAAAAATGAAAGCACCGCGCCACTGCTGCAGATCCCCATCGCCGCACTCTTTGATCCCGGTAAGGGTACCGGCGTATGGGTTATTGCCGGTCAGCAGGCGGCTGTCGCCTGGCACCCCATACAGGTACTGAGCATCAGCGACGATGTCGCCAAGGTTGCCGGCAACCTTAAGGCGGGTGATCAGGTTGTGGCATTGGGTGCCCATTTGCTGCGCGACGGTGAGCAGGTCAGGGTGGCACCCGTTTTGCCAGGAGCCGCTCATGAGTGAAGGGCGTTTTAATCTCTCGGCGCTTGCCGTTCGCGAACGTGCCATCACGCTGTTTCTGATTCTTCTTATCGCGGTAGCCGGTGCCCTTGCGTTCTTTGAGTTGGGACGGGCGGAGGATCCCCCCTTTACGGTTAAACAGATGACGGTCATCACTGCATGGCCGGGCGCGACCGCGCAGGAAATGCAGGATCAGGTCGCCGAACCGCTCGAAAAACGGATGCAAGAGCTGAAGTGGTATGACCGCACTGAGACTTATACCCGCCCCGGTCTGGCTTTCACTATGGTGTCATTGGCAGACAAAACACCGCCTGCCGAGGTGCAGGAAGCCTTCTATCAGGCGCGCAAGAAGCTGGGTGACGAAGCTAAAAACTTACCTGCCGGCGTCATTGGGCCGATGGTCAATGACGAGTTCTCTGACGTAACCTTTGCGCTGTTTGCTTTAAAAGCCAAAGGGGAACCGCAACGTCTGTTGGTCCGTGATGCGGAATCCTTGCGTCAACGTTTACTCCATGTACCTGGCGTGAAGAAGGTCAACATCATCGGGGAGCAGGCCGAGCGCATCTTCGTTTCATTTTCTCACGATCGGCTCGCCACGCTAGGGGTTACCCCACAGGAGATTTTCTCCGCGCTGAACAGTCAGAACGTCCTAACGCCCGCAGGTTCGATCGATACCCACGGGCCGCAGGTATTTCTTCGCCTTGACGGTGCTTTCGATACCCTGGCCAAGATCCGCGCCACACCTATTGTGGCCCAAGGGCGCACCTTGACGCTTTCGGATGTCGCGACTGTTGAGCGCGGCTATGAAGACCCGGCGACCTTCATTATTCGTAACAACGGCGAACAGGCATTGTTACTGGGCATTGTGATGCGCGAAGGCTGGAACGGACTGGATTTGGGGAAAGCGCTTGATGCTGAGACCAGCAAAATAAACGCGGATATGCCGTTGGGCATGACGTTAACCAAAGTCACCGATCAATCCGTTAATATCGGCTCGGCGGTCAATGAGTTTATGGTGAAGTTTTTCGTCGCACTCCTGGTTGTGATGGTCGTTTGCTTCGTCAGCATGGGATGGCGAGTGGGCGTTGTTGTCGCTGCCGCTGTCCCTTTGACGCTGGCCGTGGTGTTTGTCGTAATGGCGTCCACAGGCAAGAACTTTGACCGCATCACGTTGGGATCGTTAATACTGGCGCTGGGACTGCTGGTTGACGACGCCATCATTGCCATTGAAATGATGGTGGTAAAGATGGAGGAAGGCTACGACCGTATCAAAGCCTCTGCCTATGCCTGGAGCCACACCGCAGCCCCCATGCTGGCCGGGACGCTGGTAACAGCCATTGGGTTTATGCCTAACGGTTTTGCACAGTCAACGGCTGGTGAGTACACCAGTAATATGTTTTGGATTGTCGGCATCGCGCTGATTGCCTCCTGGGTGGTTGCGGTGATCTTTACACCCTATTTGGGGGTAAAGATGCTGCCGAACATCAAGACGGTTGAAGGCGGCCACGCAGCTATCTATAACACTCGCCACTATAATCGTTTTCGCCGTTTATTGGCCCGCGTCATTACCCGCAAATGGTGGGTGGCAGGGGCCGTGGTGAGTGCTTTTGTTTTGGCCATCCTTTCCATGGGGCTAATCAAAAAGCAGTTTTTCCCTACCTCCGACCGTCCTGAAGTATTGGTTGAGGTGCAGATGCCCTATGGCACCGCTATCGAACAGACCAGCGCGGCCACCGCGAAAATTGAAACCTGGCTGAAAAAGCAGAGTGAGGCCAAGATCGTTACGTCGTATATCGGCCAGGGTTCGCCACGTTTCTATCTGGCGATGGCGCCGGAGCTGCCCGATCCCTCGTTTGCAAAAATTGTGGTGCTCACCGACAGCCCGGCAGCCCGTGAAGCCCTAAAATTCCGCCTGCGAGCGGCGGCGGCAGACGGACTGGCACCCGAAGCGCGAGTGAGAGTGACGCAACTGGTGTTTGGCCCGTATTCACCGTTCCCCGTGGCGTATCGCGTTTCGGGGCCGAACCCCGACAAACTGCGTGAGATTGCAGGACAGGTCGAGACCGTGATGCAAGCCAGCCCAATGATGCGTACCGTCAATACCGACTGGGGGCCACGCGTGCCAACGCTGCATTTCTCGTTGGATCAGGACCGGCTGCAAGCGGTGGGTCTGACGTCAAACAGCGTGGCGCAACAATTACAGTTCCTGCTCTCTGGCGTCCCGATCACCGTGGTGCGAGAGGACATTCGCGCGGTACAGGTTGTAGGGCGCGCGGCGGGGGATATTCGTCTCGACCCGGCCCAAATAGAAGGATTTACCCTTGTGGGCTCTGCCGGGCAACGTATTCCACTGTCGCAGGTGGGCGAGGTCGATGTACGTATGGAAGATCCTGTCCTGCGGCGTCGCGATCGTACCCCAACGATGACCGTGCGAGGTGACATTGCTGAGGGGCTGCAACCACCCGATGTTTCCACTGCGATACTGAGTGAGCTCAAGCCGATCATCGACCAATTGCCTGCCGGCTATCGCATCGAGCAAGCGGGATCCATTGAGGAATCAGCCAAGGCGACCCAAGCAATGTTGCCGTTATTCCCAATCATGATTGCGCTGACGTTGTTGGTCATCATTTTGCAGGTGCGCTCGATATCGGCAATGGTCATGGTGTTTCTCACCGCACCCTTGGGACTGATTGGCGTCGTACCCACATTGCTGCTGTTCCAACAGCCATTTGGCATTAACGCCCTGGTCGGCCTGATCGCACTGTCGGGTATTTTAATGCGTAATACCCTGATCCTGATTGGCCAAATTACTGACAATCAAAAGCAGGGCATGGACCCGTTCCATGCGGTGGTGGAGGCCACAGTGCAACGTGCCAGACCGGTGTTGCTTACGGCATTGGCAGCCATATTGGCGTTTATTCCGCTGACCCATTCGGTATTCTGGGGCACCCTGGCATACACTTTGATCGGCGGTACGTTCGGTGGAACCATCATGACATTGGTATTCCTGCCTGCCATGTATGCCATATGGTTTAAGATCCGCCCTGGCAAAGGGTGACATTGTCACCTATTTACGCAGCCCAAGACTTCACCTGGCGGGGCCCATAAGGGATAAGGTTAAGATGATGACGAATTTGTTCACACATTTTCCTGAGGCCGCACTTAAGGCGGAAGCAGAAACCTTTGAGACGCTGTTATCTCAGCCAAACGTGCGGATTGAACGTATCATCTCTAGCGGGCAATCAAGCCCGCCAGATTTTTGGTATTGCCAGCCGCAAAATGAGTGGGTCATCGTTTTACAGGGTTCTGCCGGTTTGCGGTTCGAGGATGAACCTGAGGTACGGATAATGAATATCGGCGACTTTGTGAATATTACGGCACAACGTCGCCATAGGGTTGAATGGACAGATCCCAACACGCCGACCGTTTGGTTGGCTGTCCATTATGGATGAATCAGTCTATGAACTAATTAACCTTAGAAGGAGACAACAAAGTGTGTCATAGCACGTGATCAGAAAGGAAGGTAGATGCGTTATCAGTGACGTTGTCACTGTATTATGTTAAATGCCCCAGCATTAATGGGGAGATAAAGACAACCCAAAGGAGGAAATGTTGACCGAGTCGGCAGAATTGTTAGCCATGATTCAATCTCTTGAGGTTAAATTGCATCAGCCCGTGACACGCACTAATGCAAGCGCAGTCGGTGCATTATTGCATGATGACTTTGAAGAGATTGGGCGTTCAGGCCAGTGCTATGACAAACAGCAAACTGTGACCGCACTTTTACGAGAACATGGCCAGGCTGAGATTTTTTCCGAAGGGTTCATGTTGGCCACCATTGCCGAAGGCGCTGTGTTGCTGACATACCGAAGTTTTCATCGCAGTGCTGATGGCGTTGTTACTGGCTGCACATTGCGATCGTCGATCTGGGTGTTATCTTCAGAAAATGGTAGCGACCATTGGCAAATGCGTTTTCACCAGGGTACTCCGACGGTCGACGCCAGATAGTGCTTTTTCCTTTACACAGAAGAACTCAGGATTGATGTGCGGATTTCTTGGTTGATTAAGCACAGTTTGGCGGTGCGTTTTGATGAAATCTGCAGGGTGGAATGTAGGCACCGTTCCTCAGATTTCACGTAGCGCGATCAAAAAAGAAGGGGGTTTTTGAACAATTCGCGCCTATTTACAAGCAGTGATGTCATTACGGGTGCCAGGTTTATCTTTCAGCGATACGCAAAGGTTACATAGTTGGCCTTCATATAAGGCATCGCGACCTGGCAGAGAGCCGTCATTCAGAATGATCAAAACTGTCGCAATGTTAGAAATGCACAGTGGCCATATCTAGCTCTGCCGAAGGTTGCAAGACCAAAAGCAGAACCATTTATTGCAGAGCATAAGTCGGATTGGTTATGCGCATTGAAACACAAGCGAGTGTTGCGACCCTAGCGGAATGGAAGAAATGGGAGATGTTAGTCTCAATCATAGCCAACAATTAAACCTTCGTAGAAGAACGTCATGTCTTATGAAGCCCGGGCAAGAATTGAAGGTGAGGTGGGATGTAGTCCGGACAGATAGCCCGGTGCGTAATCATCAATGCAATTTAACATAATATACATTATGCGCACCAGCGTGATGGTACGTAGAATCTGGGCTTTTGGCCTTTGTCATGGCTTTTACCCATATAATGCTTCAGGCTGATTTTTGCGCCAACCACACTGTACGTCCTCCGCATTCAGGATCTTCGAAAACCGTCTTCAGGACATCAAAGTCATTTTCATGCAGCAACTGCCGGTACTCTGTTGGTGCCAAACTTGAATGATACAGCGGCTCCCCTTGAAACATACCAATGGCTTCGCCATCACTGGTGCCACTGGTAAACATCAATACCGCTTTGCTTTTGGCATGCGCTGCGAAAATCGTAAACATCCGGCGTTGGTCATCTCGCGGCAAATGGAAAAAACTATCCCAGGCAATCAGCCCATCAAACATTTCACTGAGCGCCAATGTGCGCATATCCATCACACGCCACTGTTGATGTGGGAGTTTTTTCTGACATGCATCAATCATCGATTGCGAACTATCAATCCCCATCACGTCAGAACCCCGCTGAGTAAAATACGCAGCGATTGGCATTCCATTTCCACATCCGATATCCAGAATCTTCCCGGTGGCTGGCACTAAACTCAAAAACCTGTCCAACCATGGCTGCTCAAAGAGATCCGTTGAACGTAGTTTTCCCCAGGCTTCTGCATGCCGTTCGTATAAAGCCATGATGCTCCCGGCTGAAAAATGTGTCATTTGCCCTCCCATACTTTCAACATATGCTTGAATCCTGTACGTAATGACCAACATGTTATGATGACCGGGCATTGATTTGCCGCAAATCACGGCTAATGGCTTAAATATAGCCTCAAAACACCCTCTTTTTTGATCGCGCTACGTGAAATCTGAGGAGCGGTGGCTACATTCACCTTGCAGACTTCATCAAAACGCACCGTTCTAATCCGCTACCGAAGGCATAAAACCAGGCTTTTACCCTGGCTGCGTATCAGGATGCCTGACCCAATATATGCATTCCAGCTGTCAACAATGCCATTTATATTTGTGACATTGTAACATGGCTATCAACCATGGGGTGTCTATGTAGGCTATGCATTTATGACCTATTACGGCGTAATAACAACTTAATCGAGGTTACGCAGAATGGGATTACGTGACAGCGTCACTCACCCCATTCTGTTAATCACTCTATAAATAACCGTTTACCAGCAAGACCTTAGATCACATATGAAAGCAAGAAAGTCATGCCCAGTGCCAATACCGAAGCGATAAAGGTTGCTGTGGTGTAGTACTTGAAGGTTTCATTTAACGTCGCGCCACAGTATTGCTTCACCAACCAGAATAGCGAATCCGTCACGATGGTACAGCCTATAGCACCAGACCCAATGGCAATCGTCACAATCTCCGGGCTCACATTGGGATAAAGCGACAACATTGGCGCGACAATGGCCGTCGCCCCCATCATGGCTACGGTGGCTGAGCCCACGGCGGCATGCAAAATAAGCGCGACTAGCCACGCCAGCAGAATCGGATGCATATGCAGGTTGGACAGCATCACTGCCAGGGTGTCAGCTAAACCGCTGGTTTTCAAAATGCTATTGAATGCTCCGCCAGCACCGATGATCAACAAAATATTGGCGATGGAAGAAAAACCGGTTTCTGTGTGGCTTAACAGGGCGCTCATCCCCATATGTCGACGGATCCCAAGCACGTAGTAAGCTACGAACACAGCAATAAACATGGCGATAATCGGGTTACCGATAAACTCCATGGCAGCAAACAAGTGCCCTTCTTTATTCATATTGAGTTCGGCGACCGTTTTGACAAGCATCAACACGATCGGCAGCAAAACGGTAAACAAGGTTGCGCCAAGGGATGGCAATGTATGTTCTTCCCGCACGGCCAGATTGGAAAACTCTGGTGGTACTGCTTTAAACGGCAGGCGCTTGCCCAGCAACTTCAGGAACAGCGGCCCCCCAACCAATGACGCCGTCAGCCCGACGATCAGCCCATAGACAATCACCGTGCCTATGTCTGCGCCCAGCTTGTTCGTTACAAACAACGCTGCTGGATGAGGAGGAACAACACAGTGCACCGCCATCAATGCAGTACACAGAGGGATCGCCAGCTTTAGCAATGAGGTTCCCGTTTTTCTGGCGATGGAGAATGCCAGCGGGATCAGCAAAACGACCCCCACCTCAACAAATAGGGTGATGCCGCAAACCAAACCGACCAACACCATAATGACATCGACAGAAAGCCAACGGCAGCGCTGTAGCGCAATACCAATTCGCTCTGCCGCCCCAGAAACCTCCATCATCTTGCCCAGGATGGTACCCAACCCGATGACGGCCGCCAAAAAGCCCAAGGTGCTGCCGATGCCGTTTTCGATGGCATTGACCATATCAATCGGCCCCATGCCCATCATGCCGCCGACAAAAAAGCTCGCGAGCAACAACGCCAAAAACGGGTGAAATTTAAACCTAACGATAGTCAAAATGATAAGCGCAATACTGGCGATCAGCGTGACAGCAACCCAAACGTGTGAATCCATAGCCTCTATCCCCTGCAATTAACCTGCCTTCATTGGACAGGAAAACGACGAACGGTGACAAACGATAAAAATCCACGCTCACATGAGTAAAACAGAATCAAACGAGTGACTTACGCCAAGAAATGGTGCAATTTAGCGACATGGGTCAAGTTTACTCACCAAACAAGTGCGTTAAGCGAAGATATTTTTTAAGCTCCAGGGGGCGTTATGGCGGCAAATCACCTGTTAACGGGTCAGCATCGTTCACTTAATGGTTGGCAATTATCACGGTTGTATACCTTTGAAGTGGCAGCGCGTCATGAATCATTTGCGATGGCAGCTGATGAGCTTTCGGTCAGCCCTAGCGCCGTCAGTCATAACATTAATCAGCTTGAGGCGAATCTGGGTATTCAGCTGTTTGTCCGCTCTCATCGTAAGGTGGAACTCACCACGGAAGGCAAACGGGTTTTTTGGGCGCTGAAATCGTCGTTCGGTACTCTGAACCAAGAGATTTTGGATATCAAAAATCAGGCGTTGTCCGGGTCATTAACCGTTTACTCACGGCCATCGATCGCTCAGTGTTGGATCGTGCCGGCACTGGCGGATTTCTCTCGCCGTTACCCTGCCATTAATCTGACGATTCTAACCGGCAATGAAAATGTGAACTTCCAGCGGGCGGGGATCGATCTGGCGGTGTACTTTGATGCGACGCCGTCTTCACAGCTGCATTATCAATACCTGATGGACGAGGCGATCATCCCCGTATGTAGCCCGGAATATGCCAATAAATTTGAGCTGGTCAACTTTCCAGGCAACCTTTCCCATTGCACCTTACTCCATGATAGGCAAGCCTGGAGCTATGACTCCGGCACCGATGAATGGCACAGCTGGGCTCAGCATTTCGGCGTGAATCTGGATACCTCTCCGGGAATAGGATTCGATCGTTCCGATTTGGCAGTCACAGCAGCGATGAATCACGTCGGCGTTGCTATGGGCCGTAAACGCTTGATCGGTAAACAACTCAGTACCGGTGAGCTCGTGGCACCCTTCCCCAAAATGGCGTTGAAATGCGATCAGCACTACTATGTGTCGACCCTTTCCGACCGCCAGTGGCCAAAAATAGATGCGTTCATTGTTTGGCTAAAGGCATTGGGAGAGCACCCCCTGTAATTAGCGACGCCACGTAGAAATGATACCCGAAAATAATGGCACACGTCGTAAAGCAGGCGTTAATTTCCCTTGTTGATTGTTTCTTCAATTAACGTGACATTACCGGTGAAAAATTCACCGGTAAAGATATAACACCAATTTTATTGCCAGTATTATTTATCAATGTAACCAAGGTGTCTTTTAATGGTGAAAATGGTTGATAACGTGAGATGAATGGCATTTTACTTTGCGAATTAGCTCAGTATGCATAAAATGTTTTAACATTTACGGCATAAAACAGTACAATCCTGCCCGTTAATATCGCGCTATTTTAGGATATATGTGTCGTTAATTCGAACTGCCACATCGCGAAGTTCTCTCCCTGCCTGTTTGGGGATTTTTGCGATCCTGATGTTGTTCATTGCCCCGGTGATCTCTCGATCGCTGGAGCATGCACGTGTCGGGCAGTCTGAATCTACGGGTATGCCTGATTGCGGTATGGATATGTCGATGCCCATGCATCATGAGCCGCCGCAGGACCAGACCAGTAAGGCCAGCTCGCACAGCATGCCGATGTCCATGCAGACCGGCAGCCATAATATGGCGATGATGATGGATGACAGCGCCTGTGGATATTGCGTATTGCTTATCCATGTACCGCTGTTGGACCTGGCTTATTCCCCTCTGTTTTGGTCAGGATCGTTGCTGTCGCGCGCGCCACCGGCCCATTATATCTTTCCATTATTCGCCCATGTGATTCACGCCGAGTCGCAACCCCGCGCTCCACCAGCATCACTTCCTCTGATTTAAAAAATTAATAGACCGCAGCCAAATGACGCCTGTTGAAACTATTCAACCAGGTGGGTTACTTATGCCTATAAATTATACCGCTGCCAGTCATTATTCATCACCCCCCTTCTGACGTTATTTTTTACGCCGGAACTGGGCCAACCCTTTATTAACGGCGGCGTTATGCTCCGGGCGTACTCACGTCTCAATAATACCCGGTTGTGATGAAAACTATTTTTAGCGTCGAAATTTGCATTAAGGAACGATGATGTTCGGAAAAACCACAAACTATACCAAGCGCCCTCTGTCACTGCACATCAGCGCGGCAATGCCCCTGTTTCTTCTGGCGGCCTTTAATACGCATGCAGCAGAACAGCACCAGCATGACTCGGCGGTTAAAAAGAATGACGGTGACGTGATCACCGTGACTGCACCGCTCTATTCCCCCATGACCATAGTGACATCACCGAAAACGCCACGCCAGCCGGTACCCGCCAGTGATGGCTCGGATTATCTGAAAACCATCCCTGGCTTCTCGCAGATCAGAAATGGCGGTACCAATGGCGATCCGGTGTTCCGCGGCATGTTTGGCTCACGGCTAAAGATTCTCACCGACGGGGGGGAAATGCTGGGTGCCTGTCCTGCAAGAATGGATGCCCCAACCTCGTATATTTCACCAGAAAGCTACGACGTGCTGACCATCACCAAAGGCCCACAAACGGTACTCTGGGGGGCGGGCTCATCGGCAGGTACCGTGCGGTTTGACCGCGAGCGCCCGCGCTTTGATCAACCGGGTATCAAAGGCAATGCCAGCGTGTTGGCCGGTTCTAATGGGCGCTGGGATGAAAATATCGATGCCAGTCTGGGGGGCGAACAAGGCTATCTGCGCCTGATGGGCAACAAATCCCGCGCCAACGATTATCAGGACGGTAATAGCGAGCGCGTGCCGTCGCGTTGGGACAAATGGAATGGCGATCTGGCCATTGGCTGGACGCCAGACAGCGACACCCTGCTGGAAGTGACCATGGGCCGCGGCAATGGCGAAGCCCGCTATGCTGGCCGCAGTATGGACGGATCACAGTTCAAGCGTGAAAGCCTCGGGATGCGCGTGGAGAAATCCAATATCGGTGAGGTGTTAGATAAAGTGGAAGCTCAGGTGTATTACAACTACGCCAACCACATTATGGATAACATGACCCTCCGCTCTCCAGGGCAAGGCGGTATGGCAATGGGGCATATGGGGATGTCCATGCCAATGCACAGCGCCGGTATGGCCATGCAGTTGGATCGACGTACCGTCGGCGGCCGCGTGATGGGCACCTGGTTGTGGCAAGATTTCAAGCTGGAAAGCGGTATGGATACCCAAACGAACACGCACCGCAATAAACAGGGCAACGAGTGGCAAAAAGATGCGCAATTCCATAACTACGGCGCCTTTGGCGAGCTGACCTGGACCGCAACGGAACAAAGCAAGGTTATCAGCGGTGCTCGCATCGATCGCAGCCTGGTCGATAACGATAAATACGGTAATGACACTGAGCGTTCAGACACATTGCCGAGCGGGTTTACCCGTATCGAGCATACCTTATCTGGCCTTCCGCTGATGGTGTACGCCGGGATAGGCTATACCGAGCGGTTCCCTGACTATTGGGAGCTGTTCTCTCCGACCTTTGGCCCGAACGGCAGTAAAAACCCGTTTGATAGCGTGAAGAGCGAAAAGACCACGCAAATCGACATTGGCGCGCAGTACACTGACAAACGCTTTAACAGCTGGGTTTCGGCATACCTTGGCCATGTGAATGACTTTATTCTGTTCAAGTATGATCCTCACCACGCGCGTATCAGCCAGGCCGATAACGTCAACGCCACAATTATGGGTGGTGAGATGGGTATGAGTTACCAACTGACCGAACATTGGAAAACGGATGCCAGCCTGGCCTATTCCTGGGGTAAAAACACCACCGATAACCAACCGTTGCCGCAGATCCCACCGTTGGAAGCACGCTTTGGTTTGACCTATGAGCGCGGCGACTGGAGCAGCACGGGCCTTTGGCGTTTGGTTAGCAGCCAGCACCGCGTAGCGATCAACCAAGGTAACGTTGTGGGCAAAGACTTTGCCGACAGCCCGGGCTTTGGCGTGCTTTCGGCTAATGTGGCGTATAAGGTTAATCCACATGTCAAACTCAGCACGGGTCTGGATAATATCCTCAATAAAACCTACAGCGAGCACCTCAACCTGGCGGGTAACAGCACCTTCGGTTATTCATCCAATACGCCGGTCAACGAGCCTGGGCGCACACTCTGGGCCAAGGTTAATGTAACCTTCTAAGCAGAACCGGGCGATGCGCCGTCATCGCCCGGCAAGTACCCCTCAGGGTACATTATCAATGTAGGCTGTGTCTTCGCTCCCAGGCACGTTGAATTGCCTGGATGAACCCTGAATAATGTCTTATGTTTTCTCTCCCACCTTACTACAACAAGGCGCAGCAATACGCCACGACAGAATGTTATCCTGTCGCGTCAATAAATTCACATTAGAAAAATGAGAGGATCGGTGTCATTCCTCGTGCTGAATCCCGAACCGAATATAATAATATTTTCATTTTCCATTGGTTCTTTCCGGTAAAAACCACTCATTATTCATTGGTATTTTTAGAAAGACATTTTTGTCGATTGAAAATAGCAATGGCTATTGCATTTCATGCGTCAGGCTATAATCATGTAAACCTAATAATTCAAAAGCTCAGTATTACGGAATCGTTCCCATCAGAAATATATTATAAAATAAATTTCTCCAACCTTTCCGACCAGTCCTAAAACCTTAAGAATTCGGCACTTAATCTCATGGATCATGGCATTTGAATAAGTCAAATTCACAACACGAATAAACTGGATTCACTCTAAAGTGCAGATTAATTTGACTGGTTAATTAGCATTTAACGGCATATATCACCGAATCAATCGATCGAGATTTCATATCGAAGACCAAATTTTAATAGACACCGCCTATCGTTAGGTTGATTTAAGATCGGTTTAAACAACCTGACATTCAACATTCGAGTCATTATAGTGAGCCCCACAAAAATATAGATTTTAAAAATCAATAAAAACCCTACAAATAAAGACGACGCTATCACGTTAATACGGCACGCCTTTGTGTTTTTTCCTGAAAACAACGCGGAAAGATTGGGATTTTTATGATTTGTAAATTTATTTCAATAACCGTAATGAAAGCGAAAAATAGCATGATAATCCCTTCGGGAATGTCTCTCGGCCTATGCTTTCTATTGCCTTCTTTATTTCCTGCGCAGGCAGCATCAATCAGAATTTCTCCGGTTAATATCGAGATGCAGGCGTCGCAGAAGGCAACCGCCTTGAACCTAACAAACTCTGGCACTGAAGCCGTCAGTTTGCAGTTACGCGCCTTCGCCTGGTCGCAGCAAAATGGGCAGGATCATCTTGCTCCAACCTCAGAACTCATGATTAGCCCCCCCGCCGTCACCGTACCTGCGGGCGCTTCTTATACCGTGCGTGTGGCACGTACTGCCGTGGCCCCAGCGTCTTCTGAGTTAAGTTATCGTTTACTGATTGATGAATTACCCCGCCCGGTTGATCCAAGAACGTTCAATCCAGGTATTTCAATGATACTGCGGACTTCCCTTCCGGTTTTCGTGGTTGACGATAAGGCTTTCGCCCAACTGGTCTGGCGCACCTGGCAAGATGCCAACGGAATACATGCCGAAGTCCACAACACCGGTAAGCGTCACGCCAAAATCAGCCAACTCACACTGAGCGTCAACAACGTTCCCGTCAGCTTTGGCGTGGGTTTAAACGGCTATGTTCTGGCGGGGACATCACGGACGTTCACCGTGACGCAGCCAAACGCACGGGTGAAACTGACAAAAGGTCAATCAGTCACCCTGAGGGCCAAGGATGGCTACCTGCCGATTGAAGAAACGCTGTATGCGCAGTAATCCAAATTCGTGCCCTTGGTATGGTGCACTGAACAAGGCGATGATTGGCTTGCTGTTCAGCGCTACACCTCTGGCTTTTGCCAGCCAGATTGAACCCGGGCACCTCACAGGCACCCAATCGCTGCTTTTAGCCGTTACCCTCAATGGGTCATCCACCGGAGAACTGCTTGCGGTTCAGCGTTTTCCCGATGGGCATTTCAGCGCGTCTGCGGGCGATTTACGCCTTTTACGTATAAAAGTGCCTGCCGCCATTGCGGATACGGCACCGCAGGCGCTAAACGAGTTGCCTGGCATCCGCGTGCAATATAATGAAGCAACGCAGACATTGGCATTGTCGATCCCTGAGAGCCAATTGAACGCCTACGCGGTCAATATTGGTGAAGCGAATCTGGCACCTGACTTCTCGCAGATCAGCGCCGCGCCGGCGGCCATTCTTAACTACGGGGTTTACCACAGCCGCACCGAGGGTAAAAATCAGTTGGCCGGTTCAGCCGAGGCCTTGTTTACCGGGCGAATGGGCGTGGTTTCAACCAGTGGATTGTATAACGACAGTGGTAACTATAACGGCAGCAAACAGGTACGCCTGGATAGCTACTGGCGCTATATCAACCCCGAGAGCGTTCGGGCTTATACCGCCGGTGACTTTGTCAGTAATGCCTTAGCCTGGAACAGTAGCGTCCGACTGGCCGGTTTCCAGTGGGCCAGCGCCTTCGATCAACGCTCAGATTTGGTCACGGTCGCCTTGCCGGAGTTCTCCAGTTCTGCGGCATTACCTTCCACGCTCGACTTATTTGTCAACCAACAAAAGGTTTACTCAGGCGCTGTGCCTTCAGGCCCTTTTGATATCAAATCACTGCCTTATGTCTCGGGGGGAAATGTAACCCTGGTCGCGACCGATGCTACCGGTCGGCAAATCACCACCACTCAGCCTTACTACTATACCGCCAGCTTGTTGCAGCCAGAGCTGTTCCAATTCTCGCTGGACGTTGGGGTTCCCCGTTTTAACTACGGCAGCAAAAACGACGATTATGACAACACACTGTTTGCTGCCAACTCCCTGCGTTATGGCTTAAGCCGTTCAGTCACGCTGGAGAGTCACAGCGAATTCTCCGCTGACGGGCTGGCTAACCTGGGGGGCGCGGTATCTCACGGACTGGGTGGTTACGGCGTGATCAGCAGTTCCTGGTCAGCCAGCCGTTATGAAGACTATACCGGCCAAAAAACCAGCGTGAGTATTGAAGGCCGTATTGCAGGCGTGCAGATGTATGCCGGTACGGTGCGTACCTTTGAGGACTATTTTGACCTCGCGCGGGTATCCAACACCCGCCTGGCACGCAGAAACACCCTAAACAGAGTGGCAGACAAGACGGATTACAGGCTGGCCAATACGGCCCAAGCCAGCGTTATCGACCGCCTCGGTGTCAATATGACGCCGTTCGATCGGCTTTCAACCAACATGAGCTACAACCGCATCGTCAGCCAGAGCGACGAAACACGCACGCTCAATTTGTCTGTATCGCGGGCGTTGAGCCAAAGCAGCACGTTGTCCACCAACCTCTATTCGGATCTTAATCACAGCGGCCGGTACGGTGCCTTTCTGACGCTCAATATCTTTCTTGGCGGCAATATCAACGCCGCGGCGGGGATCAGTCGTGACAACGGGGTGACCGGCTTTAGTCAACGCATTTCCGGGGTGGCCGATCAGCGTCAGGGAGCCGTTGGTTGGGGTGTCGCCAATACGACGTATCAAGGCAAAGACGATCAGCGGAACGCTTACATGAGCTATCGCGCAGCTCTGGCTCAGTTACGCGCCCAGATCAATCAGTACGGTTCTGCCACCAGCAGTGAGTTTTCGGCCGAAGGGGCATTGCTGGCCAGTGACAGCGGTATGTTTGCCACCAACAAAATTGGCGATGCCTACACCATTGTGAAAAATGCCGGCCCACATGTCGACGTACTTCAGGGTGGCGTGCGTATGGCGACCACGAACAGTAATGGCAGTGCACTGCTGCCCGATACCCGCCCTTATTACAACCAAAGTGTGTCTATCGATCCTGCGACCTTACCGGACGGTTGGGAAGCTGCCGCCACCGAGCGTACGGCGCTGTCAGGCTATCGCCAAGGCGCGGTGGTTGACTTCGGAACCCGAATCAACCATGCCGCAATCGTCCTTCTGCAGGATCGCCATGGGCAGCCTATCCCGCCGGGCTACCCGGCGCGTCAGGATAACGGCGACGTTAGTCTGGTCGGCTATGAAGGGCAACTCTATGTAAAAGGCTTAGTGGCACACAACAGCGTGACCGTCGATCTCGGTGCTGCTGGTCAGTGTTCCGCTCGCTTTGATTATGACCTAAAGGGTCCGGTTCAACCCATGATTGGCCCAGTGAGGTGCGAATGAAAATGCCGTTATCTTCCCCCGTTGTCACTTGCAGGTTGCGGCCCGGCACGGGGAAAACGCTTTGGAGTTACAGCCTGGGGATCTTGCTGGTGAGCAGCTCACTGGTCGTGCCCACCTCCGTTCAGGCCGAGATTTCATCGCCATCCTGTCAGTTCACCGGTGGCCAAATGAACCTTGGAACCTATTCCTCCACGGCTGCGGTCGACAGTGCCCAGACAATTGGGTTTAGCTGCGCGGTTGGTTTCTCATGGGGCGATCCCGATCCGCGTGCAACCTTCAGGTTGTGCCTGACGATGGGGGAAGATCCGGGAAACCAGGCAGGTTACCAGCCCTGGCGCTATCTGAAGAACAATAACGTGACCGGCACCGGTGAAGCGTATCTGGCCTATAACCTGTATGCCGACAGCGCGCACTCGCAAATCCTGATGCCAGAGAATGCCGGAACGCCTCTGGTCGTCGACTTTACGCTGTCAGCCGGGAACGGCAGCACCTATGTCAGCAACAATGGCAGTATCCCCATTTATGCACGGATTGCCAGCGGCCAGGGTGCCTTGCCGGCCAACATTTATCACAGCTATAACCCGCCGTTCACCCTGCGTTTTCAGGCCGTAAGCGGTGGGACTCCGCCCGCGACCTGTGACGGTGGCTCGTCCACCACCACCTCTGGCGGTATCCAAATCATTACACAGGTCACGGATAGCTGCAGCCTCAGTACGCGTGGCGTCAATTTTGGCACCCTCGATGACGCTGCCCAGCTTAAAACGGCGCGCTTCGCCGAAGGGGCGGTAACCGTACAGTGCAGTTCAGGCAAGCCTTATACCCTCTACCTGGGGAGTGGTAACAATCCTGCCTCTGATGGATACCGCCGAATGGCCAACGCACAGGCGCAGCTTCCCTATCAACTCTACCAGGACAGTGCCCACACCCGAGTTTGGGATGAAACAGGCGGCACAACGCAAACCGGCGGGATAGGCGGTGTCAGTGGCGCAGGCAACGGTGCCAGCCAAACGCTAACGGTTTATGGACTTATTCCGGCGGGGACCCCGGTGCCTGGTAACGTCGGGACTTATTCGGACACGGTGATGGTCACCGTAGCCTACTGAACAGCCGCTTCTGCGGTTCGTTATTTATCAATACTCAAAGGGAGTTTTCCATGCGCAATACATTCGTACCTTTCGCCATTCTGTCCAGTCTGGTTGCTACGCCGGTTATGGCCGCCACGACAACGGCAACACTTACCGTACAGGCAGTCGTTCAGTCTTCCTGCTATCTGGATTCTAACGCGGGCTCGACCCTGGGCAACGCCCTGCTCGATTTCGGCACCCTTTCCAATCTGGAAAATAATGTCGATGCCGAGGCGACCACGGCCGGTTCGGCACTGTCGATCATTTGCACTAACGGTACCACTTATGACGTTGCGGCAAACCTTGGCAGCAATGCCGACGACCAGCAACGTCAAATGGCGAATGGCAGCAATCGCCTGCCGTACAACCTGTTCTCAGATAACGCGCGCAGCACGCAAATTGCCAATGGCACCACCTTCGCTAGCGGAACGGGTAATGGTCTGTCGCAAAACATCAATATCTATGGCCGAATCCCGGCAGGCACCGCGCTACCAAGTCCAGGAAACTATCTGGACACAGTGACTCTGACAGTGACTTACTAAGATATTTTCACCGCCTCAGCCCCCTGGGGCGGTGAAAAAGAACGGTTTTGGTTAGGAAAGAAGCAATGACACAAATATCAGCAACATTGGTTGATTTCACCGCGAGCATGAAGCACATATTTCCTCAGTTTTTGGAAACTGTGCCGATGCCCATAAAAATGACCCACTATTTCTCAGAGAAAAATCTGACTGATTTCACGCATGATTATCAACACCACAGCAAAAGCATTATCATTTTTTACCTTTCCGATCGTCTCAGTAATCTTGATAGGGAAAAAAGTGTGATAAGCGATTTTCGAATGCTCAACCCAAGACAGACGGGCTTTATCATCTCTGGTGGCGACACTTTGATCATTCGAAATCTTATTACCTCCCTGCCGTACGTGTTGCTGCACAAGGATGAGCCGACCCCCATTCTTGCCTATTATCTGATGCAAGGCTGTTGCAATAGGTATGTACATAGCCCATTAATCAACAAAATCAATAAAATGGAGATTCAGCCTCCGTTAAAAGCACGGGTGCAAAATCTCAATGATAGAGAGAAAGCGGTCATGTATGACTTTTTGATGGGGATGCCGTTGGAGGCTATTGCCCAGAAACGGCAATCACCCAAAAAAACCATTGCCAGCCGTAAGTACAGCGCCATGAGAAAACTGGGCATTGATAATAAAATGCAGCTACTGCTGTTAGATCCAGAATGGTTGACGCTCAGCGAGCCGACCGAAGCCATCAGCAGCGATGTTTCTTTGAGCAATACGGCATCCAGAAGAATCACTCGCCCGCGTTCAAAGCAGAAGCGGCCAAATTGGTGAGCGAGCAAGAATATTCGGTGAATTAACCAGCCTCAACAAGGCATCCGTGCCCCCCGTTTGAAAGTGGATAACGGGAGCCCTTGGCCAAACCAAAATTACATTGAATTAACGTCTTTGAGATTACAATGTTGGGGCAGTGACTACACATGCCAACACAGGGGTTAGCGTCAAAGCCACTCGCCCCAACATTGTTCCCACCGCACCTCGCTGAAGGGCATACTCCCTCCCTAAGTGTTATTGCTTCCAATCCCTAAACTCGCTAAGATCACTTAAAATAAATTTTAAATATTAAACAAAATGAATAAATCTGAGTCGACCCCAGATGCCCGTTTCCTGAATTTACCCGCGGGCTATTTTGGCATGGTATTGGGTATCATTGGTGCAGGCTTTGGGTGGCGTTATGCCGCCACTATTCTGCCTGTCCCCGCTCTCGTCGGCGAAGGGCTGGTGATCATCGCTACCCTCATCTGGTTTCTGTTGAGCTGCGCTTTTATATACCGGTTATGGCGTTTTCCTCTCAGCGTGAAAGCCGAGATTAAACATCCTCTCATGAGCAGCTATGTCAGTTTATTCCCCGCCACGACTATTCTGGTCTCCATTGGCATTGTGCCCTGGTGGCGTTCACTCGCCGTCGCTATGTTCACGGTGGGCGCCGTGGCGCAACTGAGCTATGCCGCCTGGCAAAGTGCCGGCCTGTGGCGAGGAACACACCCTGCTGAAGCCACTACCCCTGGGCTCTACTTACCCACGGTCGCCAATAACTTTATCAGTTGCATGGCTTGCGGAGCACTGGGGTTCCAGGATCTGGGTCTGCTGTTCCTCGGGGCGGGTGTCCTTTCCTGGCTGAGCCTGGAACCGGCTATTTTACAGCGCCTGCGCAGTCACGGGGAAATGCCGGAACCGGTACGGCTTTCTCTTGGTATTCAACTGGCACCGGCGTTGGTCGCCTGTAGCGCCTGGCTGGCGGTTAATGGCGGTGAGGCGGACGTACTGGCCAAAATGCTTTTTGGCTACGGTCTGCTGCAGCTGTTGTTTATGGTCCGCCTGTTTCCCTGGTATCTGAAAGGCCCCTTTAATCCCGCATTCTGGAGCTTTTCATTCGGGCTTTCTGCGCTCGCCACAACCGCCCTGCATTTGGGGCATGCCAGTCACGGGGGGATATTACCCACCCTCGCCTTGCCCCTTTTCATCTTCAGCAATGTTCTGATCGGCCTGTTATTCGTTCGTACACTGATTTTGCTGTTTCAGGGTGACTTACTGAAATACGCTAAACATCCCTGAAGGCAAGGCAAGGAGCAGGCTCTCAGCTTACCGACGCGACGATATGTTCGCGCAACCATTGGTGTGCCGGGTCACGGTGGGAACGCTCATGCCACAGCATTGCCATTTCGAACCCCGGAATCTCAACGGGCGGTTCAACGACCTGCAAGGCGCTATTATTACGCACCAGGCGTGAAGGCAGCATCGCCACCAGCTCTGAGCTTGCCAACACCGACATCACAAACAGGAAGTGTGGCACAGAGAGCACGACTCTTCGGCTTAACCCGGCGTCTGCCAGCACGTTATCCGTCACACCGAAAAACCCCCCGCCGTCCGGCGACACCATGACATGCTCCAGCATGCAAAACTGGGCCAGTGACGGCGTTTTTTGCAGGCCTGGGTGCCCCGCACGACCGACCAGCACATAACGTTCACTAAACAGGATCCGCTGACGCAGATTAGGCGGTGAGCCTTCACGCGTATGGAAAGCCAAATCAATCTCCCCCAGTTCTGCCTGTTTCGCAATGCGTGACGGTGCCGTTTCAATCACAGCCAAGCGGCTATGCGGCGCCGCGGTGCGTAAGCCAAGCAACGACGGTTGAACAATGGTCGATTCACCGTAATCAAAAGCGGCCACGCGCCAGATGTTGTCCGCAACCTGAGGATCAAAGGGTTTCGCAGGTGATACTGCGCGGTCCAGGGCTTCAAGCGCCAGACGCAAAGGTTCGCGCAATGCATCGCCACGCGCGGTCGGTCGCATTCCGCGTGGCCCAGGCAGCAGCAAAGGATCGTTAAAAATATCCCTAAGCTTGGCAAGATGAACGCTGACAGAAGGTTGGGAAAGGTTCAGTCGCAGCGCCGCACGGGTCACATTATGTTCAGCAAGCAAAGTATCCAGCGTGACCAGCAAATTAAGATCCAGTCGTCTGATATTATCCATGGTAATACCTATAATATTAGAAATTCATTTCTAATATAGCTGACAACAGCCTACTCTGGCCTCCATCAATTACTGGAGGTCCTACAATGAACGTCTTACTCGTCTATGCTCACCCTGAACCGCAGTCACTGAATGGTTCACTCAAAACGTTTTCAATCCAACATCTCAAGGCCGCAGGCCACGAAGTTAAGGTGTCTGATCTGTACGCCATGCAGTGGAAAGCCACGCTTGACGCAGACGACAGTACAGCAGAACCCGGTGCGCGTTTTGATCCCTCCAGGGATTCTCAACATGCGTTTGCTCAAGGCCTGCAGAGTATGGACATCACACTTGAGCAGGAGAAACTGCGCTGGGCAGATACCGTTATCCTGCAGTTTCCACTGTGGTGGTTCTCAATGCCGGCGATCCTTAAAGGCTGGGTTGAGCGCGTCTATGCGTATGGATTTGCCTATGGCGTGGGAGAACACTCCGACTCACGTTGGGGAGATCGTTACGGTGAAGGAACCCTGGCTGGCAAACGCGCAATGTTGATTGTGACGACTGGGGGATGGGAGTCTCATTACGCGGCTCGGGGTATCAACGGCCCGATCGATGACATTCTGTTCCCTATTCAGCATGGGATTTTGCATTACCCGGGCTTCGACGTGTTACCCCCCTTCGTCATTTATCGTACCGGCCGAATCGACGAGGCGCGATTTGCCCAGATTAGCCACGCGCTGGGGCAACGTCTGGACAACTTAGGGCAAACCGCTCCCATTCCTTTCCGCCGTCAGAATGCCGGTGAATATGATATCCCGGCATTAACGCTGAAACCCGACATTGCCCCTGAGCGGGTGGGGTTTAGTGCGCACATCGAATCGTGATGACGTGCACCCTATTTAGGGTACTGTGCATCGTATATTACGCCATGTGAGCAATAAATGACCGATAGCCCGTAGCGCTGCGGGTAATGTCGTTATTATTCAATTTATCCGCAGCAATATCCGATGCCGACTCTGTTCCGTAGAACGCATAATACGCACTATATTTCGCACTTACATAGTTAATGGTTATTTCAAATGGCCGTAAGACGTCGTCCAGTGCATATTTATAGCGCCCCGAGGTTGAATAGTCCTGCTCCCTGATACCGGCGGTCACTGCTAATGCGACTTTACGATCCTTCATCTTATAACCGCTGCCGGATCCATAGGCCCAGCCGTAGGTGAGCACATCGTCAAGCCACTTCTTCAGCAACGGCGGTGAGCTGAACCAGTAAACCGGAAACTGCAACACGATTTTTTCATGTGCTTCAATAAGTTGCTGTTCTTTCTCAACGTTAATCTTCCAGTCGGGGTAAGTATTATATAATTCATGAACGGTATAGAGTTCAGGATATTTACGTAACTCCGTCAGCCAGGCCTTATTTATCACTGAACTCTCTATATCAGGATGTGCAACCACCACCAGCGTTTTCATTTGATTTATTCCTTTGGATTAGTTCACTGGGGGTATCATATGTTATGCTTTTTTAATGTAAAGTACGCACCTTAACGATATATACTAACCCGCAGGATAGTATCAAATGCCAAATAACGAAATATGCAGCCCGACAGGCGTTAGCCTTGAAGAGACCGGATATGGCTATACGCTGTCGGTGATCAGCGGGAAATATAAAATGATAATTATGTATTGGCTTGCGCAGTATAAGCCGGTTCTCAGGTTCAATGAGCTCCAACGCTGTATTGGCACTATTTCGTATAAAACGCTCAGTGCGACGCTAAAAGAGATGGAAAAAGACGGTATTATCTCCAGAAAGGAATATCCGCAGATCCCCCCCAAAGTTGAGTACAGCCTTTCAGCACGTGGACGCTCATTGATCCCTATCATCGATCTACTCTGTGCTTGGGGAGAGGAACACCGCGAGCCTCCTAAGAACGGCGAATAAATCGCTGTTCCGTCATCTGCTGCCCCCATTGTGTACCCGGTTGTTCATCTGTAAGCACAAAACCGACGCCTTCATACAGGTGCCGGGCAGCATCCAGTCCTTTGAACGTCCAAAGGTGTGTTTCATCAAAGCCTTGCTCGTCACAAAAACTAACGGCATGGTTCAAAAGCTGACGGCCAACACCACGACCGCGTAAACTGTCATCAATGATGAAAGCGCGCAAATGAGCGCGGTTATCCCCCAAGCTTTCACCATCAATGGAAACAGAACCAACGATACGATCCCCGCTCAATGCGGACCAGGTTTGGTTCTGTGGATGTGACAGTCGGTTCGCGAGCTCGGACAGCATCGAACCGACGGTAGCTTCAAAGAAGGCACCGAACCCCACCGCACGTGAATAAAATTGCATGTGCATTTCCAGCGCTCTGCCGACAAATCCGGGCAGATAACCGCTCACGATCTCGATAGGCGGAACAGCAACCGATGCTTCACCCAAGCGATGTGCCCGCAATGCAGCGGCATAATGCTGTAAACCCTCGGCAATGCCGGCACTGGCCCCAACCGGTAGCTTTTCCAGGGCGTTAAGTACCTGATGTTCGGCAAATCTATTGATCCCTGCCAGGGTCTTGCGCCCTTTTTCCGTTAACCGCAGTATCTTTTCTCGTGCGTCCCGCTCACTGGGCTGTGTGACCAGTTCTCCGGTTTTGATCAACTTGTTCAACATGCGGCTGACGCTGGATTTCTCCAGATTGAGTACGCTACAAAGTTCTGCCGCAGTATCTACATGCCGATCCCCGATTTCAATCAATGCATGCACGGCTGAAGGCGGCAGATCTGTCCCTGCAAGGGTACTGCCCATAAAGCCCAATTCACGCACTAAGTGGCGGGATGCATCCCTGATGGGGTGTAAATACGGACTGGATTGCGTTATCGACATGATTGGCACTCTGATATGGTTGTATTGTACAACCATATCAGAGTTATTCAGGAATTCAAACAGCCGCTACGGCCGGAGAAAAAAATACACACGCAGTTATTCTGGCGCTGAGGACAGGGGTAAAGACGCTGATTCAGGCGCAATCCCCCCTAAATATTAGGCGGCGCCCTCGCCTTTTTTTAGCTCTTTCAGGTATTTGTATACTGTCGCACGGCCGAGGGATAACACGTTGGCGATATAATCGGCGGCACTTTTGGCTTTAAAGGCGCCTTCTTTATATAAATCGATCACCAGCTGCTTTTTCTGCTCGCGGGTTAAAGACCCCAGCGATGTGTTTTGTTGACGAATCCACTCGTGCAGGAAGGTATTGATCTTCTCCTGCCAGTCATCTTTGAACAACTGTTGCGGCTGAGGCTGCAAGCGCGTGACCGACAAAAACATATCCAGTGCATTCCTGGCGTCTTCAAACATGGCGGTGCTCAGATTGATGCACAAGAGATAACGGGGGGATCCGTGCTCATCCCGGGCGGCAATACTCACCGAGCGCATTTTTTTGCCGTCCCAATTGAGCTTTTCGTATGGGCCTGTGACCTGACCATCACTGTCGAGTTCAAAATCTTCCAGACCGGCGTCATCGCCTGGTTTGCGTTTTGACAGATTATTGGCAAGGTAGGCAATTTTGTTGGTTGAGACATCGTGTATCACCACTTCCACGTTAGGAAAAAACAGTGCAGCGATGCCGTCAGCGACTGACTGCAATAATTCAAGTTGGGACGTGGATTTCAACACGTTGCTCTTTCTCCGTAGCGATTATGCCATGATGACAGTGGTCAATTTCTATCATCCGGTCAGCCGCTTAGCATACCTTAGTTGCCATTGAATGCCGAGCAAGAGAACGGCATTCAACCCTCTGGCCAGGTTTACTCTGCCTCTCTGCTGCGTTGATAAAACACGTAACCTTCCCGAGCCACGCTGTTTTTGATTCTGAAACGCCAGACGAGCGCCAGAGTGATAAACCACAGCGGCATACTGCACAGAGCAATCAAGGTGTCACGGTCAAATATCATCAGTACCAGCGTGAAAGCAAAAAACGCCAGCGTCAGCCACGTCATGATCACCCCGCCAGGCATCTTAAAGCTAGAACGAGCGTGCAGCTCAGGTCGCTTTTTGCGGTAAACTAGATAGGCCACCAGGATCATGCCCCAGCTATACACCACCAGTATCGCCGCCACGGTAGAGACAACGGTAAAAAGCGTCATCACATTTGGCATCAAAATGAGCAGCATTGTCCCCACTACCATGCAAAAACACGAGAACATCAGACTGCGGATCGGAATGGCGGTATTGCGCGAAAGTATTTTGAACTGACCGTGTGCATGCTTTTCCATCGACAGGCCGTACAGCATACGCGTACTGGAATACACACCGCTGTTAGCCGAAGACATGGCCGATGTCAGGGCCACAAAGTTAATCACCGCAGCGGCGGCAGGTAAACCTGCCTGATCGAACAGCATAACGAACGGGCTGGTGTCCGGCGAAATATGGTCCCATGAGGTCACAGCGATGATCGCCAACATGGAAAACACATAGAAGATGATGATGCGCACCGGGATAACATTGATCGCCTTAGGCAGCACCTTTTGCGGGTTTTTAGTCTCTGCCGACATGGTGCCCAGCAATTCGATGCCGGTGCAGGAGAAAATGGCAATCTGGAAGCCGGCAAAGAAGCCGAAAATACCGTGAGGCATAAAAATAGCGGGATCCGTGATGTTATTCACCGACGCTTTAACGCCGTCCGGCGAAGTCCAGCCAATGAAGACCATCCAGGCTCCGGTAACGATCAACGCAATAATGGCGATCACTTTGATAATGGCAAACCAGAACTCTGCTTCACCAAACATCTTCACTGACAACATATTAAACACGCACAACAGCCCCAGCGTCAGTAAGGCAGGCAACCAGGGAGAGACCTCCGGATACCAATACTGCACGTAGCCACCGCATACCACCACGTCGGCAATGCACGTCACCACCCAACTCAACCAATAGGACCAACCGAGAAAGAAACTGGCTTTGGGCCCCAGGTATTCGGAAACAAAATCAGCAAACGAACGATAGTCGAGCTTGGTCAGCAACACTTCACCCATTGCCCGCATGACCATAAACATGAAGAAGCCGACGATGACATAAGTCAAAACGATAGACGTCCCAGAGAGCGCAATAGTTTTGCCTGACCCCATAAACAAACCGGTGCCAATAGCGCCGCCAATGGAAATAAGTTGAATATGGCGTTCGCTTAAACCGCGGTGCAAAGTTTGGGCGCAGTCTGTCCCCTCGGTTGAAATGGCATTCAACCGATGTTGCTTACTTTTTGTCATGGTGTTACCTGTCCGTCATTAAGGCGATTAAGCAGCTTGTACCGCTGCATCAGGAGTGAAACGCACCGGGCGTTTTACCGGCAAAAAAGAAATTCAGGCAAAACGAAGCCCGCCCTTTTGTTAAAGGGAAGTAAATACCTGTGCACATCTGAAAACGGCTATTGGAACTGCGCTGTCGCCCACATTTAGCATGCGAGGCATGAGCGTGGCGGGTAATTGCTTTACTATCAGATTGTTATAAATATTCTCGTTCAGAAAAAAAACGCTGCAAGCGCCGATTTAACATGAATTTAACTCTGGCGTCAGGAAACGGCATTGTCAACACGACACTTAAATAAAATGAAACTTTTTGATCACATTCAAGGTTCTGAAAAATAGATAAAAACGGGTTTTATGCATTTTTTATGCATAAAGCATGCGTAGTCAGCTAACCGCTTCTGAAAAAGTAATTAACTATTCATTTTTACGGCTCAAAACCCGCTGGCAACCGGCTTCCAGCCCGATGATGGGGGGCTAACAAGCGGCATTTTTAATGGTAAATTTAGCGTCGCAAAAGTGTTATGCACTTAGTAATCCACGGTTAAACAAAATAAATACCTCTATATAAAAAAGGTTGGTTATGGAAAAGCTATCCTACGCTTCAGAAAGCAGCACAACGGCCTGGGCCACCTATCTGCAACAAATCGACCGCGTTGCGCCTTACCTCGGTGATCTGTCGCGTTGGGTCGATACCCTGCGTCACCCTAAGCGTGCGCTGATTGTCGACATCCCTCTGCAGATGGACGACGGTTCAATCCGCCACTTCGAAGGTTTCCGCGTTCAGCACAACCTGTCGCGCGGCCCGGGTAAAGGCGGGATCCGCTACCATCCAGACGTTGACCTCGATGAAGTTATGGCGCTGTCAGCCTGGATGACCATCAAATGTGCGGCGGTCAACCTGCCATACGGTGGCGCTAAGGGGGGGATCCGCGTCGATCCTTTCAAACTGTCTGAAGGCGAGCTGGAAAGATTGACCCGCCGCTACACCAGCGAAATCGGCTTTATCATCGGCCCACAGAAAGATATCCCTGCACCAGACGTAGGTACCAACTCTAAAGTGATGGCCTGGATGATGGATACCTACTCCATGAACCACGGCACCACTATCACCGGCGTAGTCACCGGCAAACCTATCCATCTGGGCGGGTCTCTGGGGCGTGAAAAAGCGACGGGTCGCGGTGTGTTCGTGACAGGTTGTGAAGTGGCCAAGCGTTTGGGCGTGCAAATCGAAGGTGCCAAAGTTGCGGTTCAAGGCTTTGGTAACGTAGGTAGCGAAGCAGCCCGCCTGTTTGTTGGTATCGGCGCGCGTGTGGTGGTTATTCAGGACCACTCGGCAACGCTGTTCAACGCTAACGGCATCGATCTGGCTGCATTGACCGAATGGCAAGCCAAGAACAAGCAGATCGCCGGTTTCCCTGGCGCGAGCGAGATCGAAAGCGAAGCATTCTGGTCTGTTGATATGGACATTCTGATCCCCGCGGCGCTGGAAGGTCAGATTACCCGTCAACGTGCAGAAATTCTCACTGCCAAGCTGGTTCTGGAAGGCGCTAACGGCCCAACCTACCCAGATGCGGACGACGTTCTGCGTTCACGCAACATTACCGTTGTACCTGACGTTATCTGTAACGCCGGCGGCGTAACCGTGAGTTACTTCGAGTGGGTACAGGACATGGCCAGCTACTTCTGGAGCGAGAGCGAGATCAACGAGCGTATGGACAAAATCATGACCGACGCTATGGTCCACGTTTGGAACAAGTCAGAAGAGAAAGAGTGCAGCCTGCGCACCGCGGCTTATATCGTCGCTTGTGAGCGCATCCTGACCGCACGTAAAGAGCGTGGCATTTACCCAGGTTAATGCATTATTCATCCCGGCTTGCTTTGCAGGCCGGGATTCTTTCATGAGCCTCCCTTCAACGCAGCAGTCGTTTTAGCACTTTCCCGGTACTGGTCATCGGCAACCGTTCAACAAACTCGACGATGCGCGGGTATTTAAACGCCGCCAACCGTTCTTTGGTCCATGCGATCAGCGCGTCTTCACTCACCGGCTCGTCCACATCCTTCATCACCACTACGGCTTTAATCTCTTCGCCAAGAGAGGGATGCGGCACGCCAATGACTGCCACAAATGACACTGCCGGATGGCGAATCATCAGTTCTTCAACTTCTCGTGGGTAGACATTGAAGCCGCCGCGAATAATCACATCTTTTGACCTGTCGACAACGAAATAAAAGCCATCGGCGTCACGCCGTGCCAAATCACCGGTTCTAAACCATCCGTTTTCCAACACCTCTGCCGTCGCTTCTGGGCGGTTAAGGTAGCCCTTCATCACGTTGTGACCACGCACCGCAATTTCACCCACCTGATCTATGCCTTCTATCGCTTTACCGGTGACATCAACCAGCCGCACTTCTATCCCCCAGATAGGCTGGCCAATAGATCCCACTTTGTTGACCCGGCCCGGATGGTTAAAAGTGGCAACCGGACTGGTTTCCGATAGCCCATATCCTTCCAGAATATTGACGCCAAAACGCCGGGCGAAATCCTCAATGATTTGGACGGGCAAACTGGCCCCACCTGACACCGCCATGCGCAAATTTTTACGTAACCGTGGGAGGTCCGCCGTATCGTCCAACGCGTTCAATAATGCCCAGTACATTGTGGGGACGCCGGCAAAAAAGGTGATGGCATGTTGTTGCATCAGCCCGATAGCCTGCTTTGCATCAAAACGCGGCACTAACACCAGCGTTGCGGCCAAGGCAAAACCGGCATTCATCTGCACCGTAGAGCCAAAAGTATGGAACAGCGGCAACGTCACCAAATGGCGATCGGGTCGCTCCACGGAACTATTGAACAGTTGTACCGATCCCAGTGCGTTTAATACCAGATTGGCGTGGGTCAGCTCTGCCCCTTTAGCGCGGCCCGTGGTGCCACTGGTATAGAGAATTACCGCGGTGTCCGATTCCACCGTGGTGGCACTGTCATACTGGGTGGGCTGTGTGCCAGTCGCTTGGCTGAAACGCTCACCTGCAAGCGGTAGGCTATCGCCGATAATAATAAACTCACGGCAGTTTTCTGCGGTTTCGAATGCGCGCCGTGCTTCTGCCCCCAACGCCAATCCCTCGTTCCCTTCGAAACAAAAGAAGGCCACCGCCTGCGAGTCTTGCAGGTAATACTCAAATTCGCCGGCTTTCAACAACGTGTTCAAGGGCACGATCACCGCACCGACTTTGAGCACGCCATAATATATGGCCGGGAACTCCCATATGTTTGGACAGGCCAGCGCCACCCTTTCTCCGGGTTGCACACCCAGGGTGACCAGCAGATTGGCAACCTGATTAGCCCGATGATTAAGCTCGGCATAGGTGAGTTGGAATGGGTCTTGTATCAGTGCCAAACGATCCGGAAATGAACGCGCACTCTCTTCAAGCAATGTGGCCAGATTTAGCATGTGATGTACTCGCAAGCAGAGACCGGGGATCGCCCGGCAAGCCAATGGATGAGATACTGCGCCACCTCGCTGAGGTTGCTCTCCCTGAACAGCCTACGGCGGAAAAAGCCACGGCACCAAAAGTATAGACAAGGTCATACCTCTGTACAGGTTCGCGTTCCCCTGCCCAATAGTCTATATGTTAGGCATTCTTCCCCTCCCAGAGGACTGCCCCCATGAGTAAGAAAAAGATCCTGATGCTGGTCGGCGACTATGCCGAAGATTATGAAACTATGGTGCCGTTTCAGGCATTACAGATGATTGGCCACCAGGTTGATGCGGTTTGCCCCGACAAAGTTAAAGGCGACTACATCATGACGGCGATCCATGATTTTGACGGTGCACAAACCTACAGTGAAAAACCCGGCCATCGCTTTACTTTGAATGCAGACTTTTCAGCCGCGAAAGAAGAAAACTATGACGCCTTGTTGATCCCCGGCGGCAGAGCCCCTGAGTATCTGCGCTTGAATCCGCAGGTTATCAAACTGGTACAGGCCTTTGATGCGGCACGTAAACCGATCGCCGCCGTTTGCCACGGCCCACAGCTGCTGGCCGCTGCCGGCGTTTTAAAAGGGAGAACCTGTAGTGCCTACCCGGCCTGTGCCCCAGAAGTGCAGTTGGCCGGCGGTCACTATGCGGATATCGGAATCGATCAAGCCCACGTCGACGGTAATCTGGTCACTGCCCCGGCATGGCCTGCACATCCGCAATGGTTGGCAAAATTCGCGGAATTGCTGGCTGAATAGCACCACAAGAAAGGCCCGGTATTAATACTCGGGCTTTTTTATTTTATGCGATAAATGCCCCGCAATGAATTTCTCCAAGAGCACACTATTTTATCCTGAATGTCGCCACGTTACTTTAATTGCTCAATCAGAAAATGGATATCATACAACCAACGCTTGGCCCGGGCCGATCGCACCAGCATATAAACATACAGCGGCCGGATCCGTTCTATTTCAAGATCCCAGTGATGACTGCGACGCGTTGATGAAGAAAATAACAGGGCTGATTTTGATGCCGGCCTGAAATATAACTCATGGCTGTAATTGCTGCTGTCGATGAGAAAAGCGTCGAAGTAGCCGCGCATCAAGGTCTCCGATACCGGTAACGACAGGTTTAGCTCTTTGTTTATTTCCGTATTCAGAGTAATGGCTACCCCCCTTTTAAGGAGGCCGGATGGATTATACCGCTCAATTACCGAGATCACCTGTTGCTGAATATCACTTTCCATTTCAACCTCAATGTATTTGGCTGCGCGAATGATGCAATACCATTCAGACTCTGTTGATTGTGACGAGTTCTTTACAACGAGGTTATTTTCCTTTTCTTTACACTTTCACCACAGAATGGGTATAAAAATACGCAGAGCGGCGTCACTCCACCCTGCGTAATAGCGTTACTGCTGTCGACAAAGTTTATTGGGTTAGCGAGGCATTATTGGCAATGACAGCGTCACTGTGTTTCTCTGCCGTAATACCGCCCCCCAACACCTTATACAGCGTAATCAGGTTCTGGTACTCGGTTTGCCGTGCTGTAATCAACGACTGACGGGCGGTATACAATGTCCGTTGCGCATCCAGCATCGTGAGATACGTATCCACACCATGTCGATAACGCAGCTCCGCAAGGCGGTAATACTCTTGCGACGCCGCCACATAGCCCGTTTGCGCCGCCAACTGTTCCTGAATAGTCCCTTTACGTGCTAACGCATCGGCCGTTTCCTGGAAGGCCGTCTGTACCGCTTTTTCATAGGTAGCGACATACAGGTCTTTCTGCGCTTTGGTGTAGTTCAACTGCGCCGTGTTATAGCCCCCGGTGAAGATCGGCAAACTGATGCTCGGCGCAAAGGACCAAACGCCGACGCCCTTACTAAACAGTGATGACAACTCCCCGCTGCCCACGCCACCGCTGGCGGTCAAGCTGATCGACGGGAAGAACGCCGCGCGGGCAGAGCCGATATTGGCATTCGCAGCCTTCAGATTATGCTCGGCCTCCAATACGTCAGGCCGGTTCAGCAACACCTGCGATGACACACTGGCCGGTACCTCTTTCATGATGTTTGACAGTGCTTCAATCCCCGTTGGCAGCAGGTTTTCTGGCACGCTTTGCCCCACGACCAGGTCCAGGGCATTTTTTGCCTGGGCGGCACTGGTGGTGTAACTGGCCACGTCCGATCGTGCCTGCTGATACACCGTGTCCGCCGAAGCGACGTCGACCATCGACAGAATGCCGTTTTGTTGGTTTTTGCGCGTCACCGCCAAGGATGCGCTGGCGCTTTCCATGGTGCTCTTAGCGACGGTGAGGTTACTGCGCGCAGCCGCAACATTCACCCAGTCAGTGACAATATCGGCGATCAACGTCAGCCGGGTACTTTTCGCGGCTTCTGACTCCGCCAGATAGGTTTCAAAGGTGGAACGTGACAGGCTGCGATTTTTGCCGAATAAATCCAGTTCAAATGCACTGGTGCCTGCCGTCGCTTCATAGCTCTGGCTTATCGCTGTCGCATTACCGTTGCCGGTCAACGCACGACCACGGCTGCCGTCCACACCGGCATTAACGGTTGGGAACAAATCGGAACGTTGTTCGCCGTACAGCGCCCGCGCCGATTCGATATTGGCAATGGCTTCACGCAGGTCGCGGCTGCTGCTCAGCCCCATCGCCACCACCTGCCGTAACTTGGCATCGACCACATAGTCACGCCAAGGGATATCTGGGTAGCTCAATGACCATTTACCGGAAGGCGCTGTATAAGCCGCCCCCTGCGGTAAATTGGCCGGGACCGGCGCTTGCGGGCGCTGGTAGTCAGGATCCAGCGAGAGACACCCCGCCAGGAACAGCGGAAGTGTCAGAATGATTAAACGTTGCAGCACATTATTCTCCTGCCTGTGGCGCACTATTTTTTACTGGTGTGGCGTGGGTCGTTTTGCGTGAAAACATCCGTCGCACCAATACGTAGAACAAAGGAACGAAGAAGATAGCCAGCAACGTCGCCGTGAGGGTGCCGCCAATGATCCCCGTGCCAATGGCGATCCGGCTGTTGGCCCCTGCACCGCTGGAAACCGCCAACGGCAAGACACCGGCGGTAAATGCCAGGGAGGTCATTAGGATGGGGCGCAAACGCATGCGGGAGGCTTCTATCGCTGCGGCGATTAAGGTTTCACCCCGTTGGTATTTCTCTTCGGCAAATTCAACGATCAGAATCGCGTTCTTGGCAGACAAACCGATAATGGTCAACAGCGCCACCTGGAAGTAAATGTCATTTTCCAGACCGCGCAGCGTGATCGCCAACAGCGAGCCAACCACGCCCATCGGTACCACCATCATCACAGCAAACGGAATGGACCAACTCTCATACAGCGCAGCGAGGCACAGAAACACAACAACCAGCGAGATGGCATACAGCGATGCCGCTTGCCCACTGGTCAGGCGTTCCTGGTAAGAAAGGCCGCTCCACGAGAAACTGCTGGCGGAGGAGAATTTCGCGGCCAGCGCTTCCATTTCATCCATCGCCGTGCCAGAACTGACGCCAGGTGCACCCTCACCGGTAATTTCAAAGGACGACAGGCCGTTGTAGCGTGATAAGTTTTCCGGTCCGTAGATCCAGTGGGAGGCGGCAAAGGCCGAAAACGGTGTCATGCTGGTGGTACTTGTACTGGATGTCCCGCGCACAAACCATTTATCGAGGTCTTCCGGTTTGGCGCGGTATTCCACATCCCCTTGCATATAGACTTTTTTCACCCGGTTGCGATCGATAAAGTCGTTGACGTAGGTGCTGCCGAACGCGCTGGTCAGGGTACTGCTCACGTCGCTGGCGCTAAGGCCCAACGCCTGCAATTTGTCATTGTCGATCTCCACCTGCAATTGCGGCGTATCCGGCAACGTATTGGCACGCACGGCGCTCAGGTTTGGGTTTTTCCCCGCGGCGGCGATGATCTGATCGCGCATCCCCTGCAATTCTGCGCGGGTAGTTGCCCCTTTGGCCTGCAACTCGAAGGTAAAGCCGTCAGACTGCCCAAAGCCGTCAATTGCCGGTGGACTCATTGAGAAGACCTGAGCGTCGCGAATCGTGGCGAAGTGCGCCATTGCACGTTTGGCTATCGCGTCGGCGGTATTCGCAGCGCCGGTGCGTTGGCTCCAGTCTTTCAGGCTGACAAAAGCCATACCGGCATTTTGCCCGCTGCCGCTGAACCCAAAACCATTAATGGTGAAAATAGTGCTGACATTGGCCTTCTCATCGTTCAGGAAATAATCCTTCACCACGTCGCTGACCGCGGATGTACGGGCATTGGTTGCCCCAGCCGGCAAGGTATACTGCACCATCACCACGCCCTGATCTTCGTTGGGCAAAAAGCCGGTCGGCAATCGCATATACATCACTGCGGCGGCAATCAACAGCAGGCCGTACAGCAGCAGATACCGCATTGGGCTGTGGATCACCCGGCCCACCTTGTCGGCGTACTTCGCTTGCAGACGGTTATAGCCGCGGTTGAACTTGCCAAGCAGGCCTTTGTTGGTCAAATCCTCATGGGTGGGTTTCAGCAAGGTTGCACAGAGGGCCGGTGCCAGCGTCAATGCCAGGATCACCGACAGCACCATAGAAGCCACAATGGTGACGGAGAACTGGCGATAGATCACCCCGGTCGAACCACCAAAGAACGCCATCGGCAGGAATACCGCTGACAGCACCATGGCAATACCCACCAATGCGCCAGTGATTTCCGACATCGATTTTTCCGTCGCCTCACGCGGCGGCAGTTTTTCTTCCCGCATCACACGTTCGACGTTCTCTACCACCACGATGGCGTCATCGACCAACAGGCCGATCGCCAACACCATGCCAAACAGCGTCAGCGTGTTGATCGAATACCCGAAAGCGGCGAGCACACCAAAGGTCCCCAGCAATACCACTGGCACGGTAATGGTGGGGATCAGCGTAGTGCGTAAATTCTGCAAGAATACAAACATCACGATCACGACCAGCACCACCGCCTCGAACAGCGTTTTCACCACTTCTTCGATCGAAATGTTGATAAAGTCGGTGCTGTCTTTCGGATAGGCGACCCTGTAGCCATTCGGCATGGACGTTTGGTATTCCGCCACCTTTGCCTTCACCAATTTGGCGGTGTTAAGCGCGTTGGCCCCGGCAGCCAATTTAACCGCAATGCCGGATGCCGGGTGGCCATTCAACCGAGCGCTGGAAGAGTAATCCTCGTTACCCAGCTCAACCCGCGCTACGTCGCCCAGACGCACCAGCGCCCCGCTGCTGTCACTTTTCAGGATGATATTGCGGAACTGCTCCGGCGTTTGCAGACGTGATTGCGCCTTCACGGTGGCGGTCAGTTGCTGATCGGCACCCGAGGGTAAATCGCCGATCTTACCGGCGGAAACCTGGGTGTTTTGCGCTTCAATGGCCGTTTCTACATCGGATGGCATCAGTGAATAGGACGCCAGCTTGGTTGGGTTTAGCCAAATGCGCATCGCGTATTCTGAACCGAACACCTGCACGTCGCCGACGCCGTCGATACGTGACAAGGGATCCTGAATGTTACTCACCAGGTAGTCAGAAATATCCGCCATGCTGGCCTTGTCCGTCTCGTCATACAGGCCGACGATCAGCAAAAAGCTGCTCTGGGATTTCTTCACCGTCACCCCTTGGGCGGTGACCTCGGCCGGCAAGCGGCTTTCCGCCTGTTGTACCTTGTTCTGCACCTGAACCTGAGCGATATCGGGGTCAGTGCCTTGATCGAAGGTGACGTTAATGCTCACTGAACCGTCGGAACTGCTGGTCGCCGAAAAATACAGCAACCCATCCAGGCCGGTGAGCTGCTGTTCAATCACCTGGGTAACGCTGTTTTCCAGGGTTTCCGCATCTGCGCCCGGATACGTAGCGGAAATGGAAATCTGCGGTGGTGACACGTCAGGGTATTGCGAAATGGGCAGCGAGTTGATCGACATCAGTCCGCACAACATGATGATGATCGCAATCACCCAGGCAAACACGGGCCTGCGAATAAAGAATTGGGCCATGGTTATTGATCCCCGCCGTTAGCCACAGCGGTACTCGCCGGTTTTTGCACCTCAACCGCCTTGACCTCCGTACCGACAGCCACCTTGTTCGTGCCCTCGACGATTAACCGGTCCCCTTCATTAAGCCCCTGACTGACCAGCCAACTGCTGCCAATAACGCGCTCGGTGGTGACGGTGCGCTGCTCAACCTTGTTTTGGGCGTTAACCACCAGCGCAGTCGCCTCACCCTTAGCGTTGCGGGTTATACCCTGCTGTGGCGCCAGGATCCCCTTGGGATCAACACCGTTATCGACTTTGGCGTGAACATACATGCCGGGTAATAATTCGTGTTCTGGATTGGGGAACACGGCACGCAGCGTGACAGAGCCCGTAGACTCATCTACCGACACTTCTGTCAGTTCGAGCTTGCCTGCATGAGAATAAGGCGTACCGTCTTCGAGATTGAGGGTTACCGGCGTGACATCGTCACGTTGTAACGAAGCCTGCTGTTTGCGTAATTTCAGCAGTTGAGTGCTGGACTGTGTGAGATCGACATAGACAGGATCGAGCGCACGAATGGTTGCCAGCGCATCCGTTTGGCTGGCAGTCACCAGCGCACCGGGTGTCACCGACGAAATACCAATACGGCCGGAGATAGGCGCGCGTACCTGCGTATAGGCAAGATTGATTTTGGCCGTTTCCAGCGTCGCCTTGTACTGTGCCACAGCGGCAACGGCCTCCAGGTAGGTCGCCATTGCATCATCTGCGTCTTGCTTGGACACACCGTTCTCTTTGACCAAAACAGCATAGCGTTGTGCTTTCAGGCGACTGGCGTTCACCGTGGCTTGGGCACTTTTTACCTGTGCGGCCGCTTGATCATAACTGGCCTGATAGGTTGCAGGGTCGATTTGATACAGCACCTGTCCGGCGTTGACTTCTGCGCCTTCGGTAAAGAGGCGACGCTGTATAATGCCTTCCACCTGTGGACGGACGTCCGACGTCATGGTGGCGTTCACTCGACCGGTCAGATCGCTGCTCAGCGTTACAGATTGGCCATGCAGTGTCGCCACCCCCACCTCCTGTACGCCACGGGCGCCTGTGGGGGCGCTGCCACTTTGGCCATCACAAGCGGCCAGTAACAACGACAGGCTGACAAGAAGAACCTTTTTCCTTTGCATCGACTTTCTATCCTATTGAGAACGTTTATTCTCAATATATAGAAAGCGACGTTTTTAGTCTGACAGGGTTACGTAAGGATTCAGTAAAATTGCATCGCAGAGCATGAAGAGTGCCAGTGCGTACGTGCTACGCACTGGCAAGCGAACTATTTCTTTCGAAGCGGGATATCTTTCAGCAACCAGGTTAACGCAAATGCCAGTGCCATCACCACGGCGGCAATTTGGTACACCGAGTGAATCGCACCACCGAATGCCTGCAGGTAGTCCTGTTGCAGCGCCGCGGGCAGATGATGCACGGCACTTGCCCCCAGTGAACGTGGCAACTCAGTGCCTTCAGGCAGCAAAGCGGCCAGACGGCGGTGCAGCACGTTGGTAAAAATCGCGCCAAATACGGCGACGCCAATGGACCCCCCGATGGAACGGAATAGCGTAGCACTGGACGTGGCGACCCCCATGTGTTTCGGCTCTACGCTGTTTTGTGCCGCGAGGATCATCACCTGCATCACCATACCCAAGCCTAACCCCAACAGGCTGATGTAGAGATACAGCAAATGCACCGGGGTCGAGTTTTTCAACGTACCCAGCAGTATCATCCCCGCCAACGCACACAGCGTGCCGATGATCGGAAAGATGCGGTATTTACCGTGTTTGCTGATCAACCGTCCGCTGATGATGGAGCTGATCATAATCCCCCCCATGAGCGGCAATAATTGCATCCCCGCCTGGGTCGGTGTGGAATCCTTCACCACCTGCAGATACAACGGCAGGAAGGTCACCGACCCAAATAGCGACATACCGACGATAAAGCCTATCAATGCACACAACACAAAGGTGCGATTACGGAACAGCCCTAACGGAATGATCGGTTCGCTCGCCAGCCGCTCTTCGTAGATAAATCCGCCTATCGACACCAGACCAAACGCCAAAATGCACCACAATTGGCCGTCAGACCAGGCCATTACCGTGCCACCCTGGCTGGTAAACAGGATGATGCAGGTCAACGCTGCCGCGAGATAGCTGGCACCCAGGAAATCAATCTCATGTTTGACCCGGTTAACCTTGGACTGGAACACCGCACCAATCACTAACAGTGCGAAGATCCCCAGTGGCAGGTTGATCTAGAAAATCCAACGCCAAGAGAAATGTTGCACCAACACCCCACCGATCAGCGGCCCAACCACCGTCGCCAAACCAAAGACCCCACCAAATAACCCTTGATAGCGCCCACGATCGGCCGGTGGGATCACATCACCCACCACGGCCATGGTCACGACCAACAAACCACCCCCACCCAGCCCTTGCAACGCACGCATCAGGATAAGCTCCGTCATATTCTGCGCTAACCCGCACAGCACGGAACCGAGCAAGAAGACCACAATGGCTATCTGTAACACGATCTTGCGTCCGAACAGATCGCCGAACTTGCCATACAGTGGCACCACAATGGTCGACGCCAGCAGATAGGCGGTCACCACCCACGACAGGTTCTCCAGACCACCGAATTCGCCGACGATGGTCGGCAACGCAGTAGACACAATCGTCTGATCGAGCGCCGCCAGTAACATGACCAGCAGCAGTGCTGAGAACAACAAACGGATCGAGGGGGCCTGTTCATGCACCCTGCCGTTTTCTTCGTTGCCTGCTACGTTATCCGTACCCATGTAAGTGAGCCCGCTTGTAATTAATTAATTGAGTAATTAATATATGAACTATTCTTTTCTCCGGTCAATGGATCTCACCGCGATGACAGCACAAAACGTTCAAAAACCACGGCGCCCCGGTCGCCCTAGCGGTAGTGCTAATGGCGCAGAAAAACGCGAGCATTTACTCGACACCGCGCTGAATATGTTTGCCCGTCAAGGCATTGCCGATACGTCGCTGAATGCCATTGCCCGTGAGGCCGGCGTAACCCCCGCCATGCTGCACTACTATTTTCACAACCGCGAACAGTTGCTGGATGTGCTGATAGACGAGCGTTTTCTGCCGGTTAGGCTTGCTGCCGGCAGCGTGTTTGACGCCAATACAGACGATCCCGTGGCCGCCTTCACCCAACTGGCGCAGCGATTTATCGACATCTCGACCGATCACCCGTGGTTTGCGCCACTGTGGTTACGTGAAGTGATGAGTGACAACGGCATTTTGAAACAACGCATGAACGAGCGATTTGGGGATACGCAACGCAAAACAGCGCTGCAATCGATCATTCGCTGGCAAGCAGAGGGCAAGCTCAATGCAAGCCTGGAGCCGTCGCTGATGTTTATTACCCTGTTTGGCATGACGTTGTTGCCCCTAGCCACTGCGCCAAAATGGCACCGTAATGACGATGATAATCCGTTGAACGCCGATGTTATCGCCCGTCACGCCATTACGCTGCTGACTCAAGGGCTGGGGCCACAGCGCTAAAGATGAGCACGCTTGAAAAACTGGAATTAATGATTGTGCGGTAAAGCCTACAGATGAGAGAGTGTCACATCACCGCTTTAAGATTGAAGGGATTAACGATGACACAGGAAAGGCGTAAGAGATTGGCATTGGTCGCTGCTGTCGCTTTTGCCATTTATTTGATAACGCATATTGGCGAGTTTGATTTCCCCCTTTCCCTGGCTAAAGCCTGCCTTGCTTCAATCATTGTCACCCTGCTTTACGCATTCCTTTCAAGCCACTTCTGGAAAAAGTATGTTCTGAAGCTAAAGGATCATCAATAAGTTACCCTTTGGCTAACAGGCGTGAAAAATACGTTTATGCGCCATCGGCATAATAACCGCAGGGCCAAAAATGACCCTGCTTGACGATGTGCCGTTTACACTGCCGGCAGTTGGTTGGTCACGCAGTGAATCCCCCCACCGCCAGCGGCAATGGCGTCAATATTCAGCTGCACCACGTCACGATCGGGGTAAAGCTCTGTTAACAAATTCAACGCGGCGGCATCCGCCTCAGCGTCGCCAAACTCCGGGGCGATAACCGCACCGTTGATCACAAAATAATTGATATATCCCGCAGCAAAATCCGGATTGCCTTTGCTGAAACGGCTGCGGCGTGGATCCATCGGGGGCGACATCGTATGCACCTTTAACTTGCGACCATCGGCATCGGTTGCTTGTTTGAGGATAGCCAAATGGGCCTGCGTCACCTTGTGATCGTAAGAGTCAGGATCGGTATCTAAATTAGCCACCACCACCCCTGGGCTGGCAAAGCGGGCATAAAAATCGACGTGGGCATCCGTAATATCCTTACCTTTAATTCCCGGCAGCCAGATAATTTTGCGCAGGCCGAGCATCTCTTTTAACTCTTGCTCAACCCGGTCACGGCTCCAGCCAGGGTTGCGGTTAGCATTGACCCAACTGCTTTCGGTCATGATCCCGGTGCCATGGCCATCCACCTCGATGCCGCCGCCTTCTCCCACCAGTCCGCTACGCCGTATATTGGCGACGCCGTAATGTTTCGCTTCAAACGCCGCCAGGCGCGAATCATAAGTATGCTGCTGTTTGTTGCCCCAACCGTTAAAGTTAAAGTCCACGGCCCCCAGCTTGCCTTGATTGTTAACCACAAAGTTGGCGCCAATGTCGCGCATCCAAATATCATCAAGCTCAGTGATAATGAAGGTCACATTGTGGGTACCGCATTTCTCTTCTGCCAGTTGCCGTTCTTTCTCCCGGCAAAATACCGTTAACGGCTGATATTGCGCGATGGCACGGGCAACTCGCCCTAAAGCATCCTGTACGCCCGACGTGTAGTCGGCCCAAATTGCCCGCTGCGCACCGAAGGAGATAAACGCGCGCTGCTGCACCTCTCCTTCATCAGGCATACGCCAGCCCTCTCCAGGTATAGCCTGCGCAGCATTGACGGGTAGCGACAGCCCCATAGAGGCCGTTAGGCTCATGCCGGCAATCAGGGATGCCTGCTTAATAAATTCTCGACGCGTTGACATGGTTTGCTCCTGTATTGCCGTCATTAAAATAAGATATTCTGTTCAGTTGAAAACGGCGTGATTTCGATGTAGTACATGTTAAGGCTTCCAATACGGCCTGAACAAACGATACATTTAGCAGATACCTGATTAGATAGGCTTATCAATAATGTTAAAACACTGGCCCCCCATGAACGCACTACGCGGGTTTGAAGCCGCCGCCCGGCTAGGCAGCTTCCACCAGGCCGCAGATGAACTGCACCTCACCCAGTCTGCTATCAGCCAACAGATACGCAGCCTGGAGGCCTTTCTTGAACAACCTCTGTTCTTTCGCAGCGGCCGCAGCGTCAGCCTTACCGACGCCGGTCACGATCTCTATAGCACCGCGCAGGTGATGCTTCAGCAACTGGCCATCGGTATCCGTCGTTTGGATCAGTACCGTAAACCCAATCAGCTGATCGTCAACACAACCCCGGCGTTTGCCCGCCACTGGTTGGTACCGCACCTGAAGAGTTTCAATCGCCTGCATCCCGATATCGATCTCTGGCTATTTACGACCTTTGACCCGCCGGATATGGCGACAGAAACCGTCGATCTGGCGATCCGCGACGATCTCAGTGCCCAGGCGGAATGCAGCTTCAAAATATTGCATCAGGATCGGCTCTATCCGGCATGCCACCCTGACGTGCTGAACGTCGTAGCCGCAGAGCGCACCACTTTGCACGGCGAACGCGAAATGGACTGGAGCCATTGGGCCATTCAGGGCGGCGTCAACATCGGGCAAAGCAGCCATGGGCTGAATTTCTCAGACCCAGGGCTGTTGCTGGATGCCGCCTGCGACGGCCTTGGCGTCGCGTTGGTCAGCCAACTCCTGGCACAGCACGCGCACGACAGAGGGCTGCTGATGCCGTTGACGGAGCAAAAGGTGCGCGGCCCCAATTGGGCATGGCTTATTCACCGCGACAGTGAAAACAACCCGTTTACCCAACATTTTTGTGAGTGGCTGCTAACCCAATTGCCTTCCGCAGTTTAACGTTTTAGCTCACGGTTCCAGACGGTGAATACAGCACGCCAGTTTGTGCAGTGCTACTTTCAATCAAGCGCCCAAACACGCAAACACAATGGCGCTAAGTGATTGTTGAGATTGAATTCACCGGTCATCGTTCAATTCGAAAAGGAACCGCTATGCATTCTGTCATCTTGAAAACATTAGCACTTAGCGTGGCGCTTGCCACCTTCAGCCCCGGGGTATTGGCCGCGAATCTGAGCGCCGGTGCCGTGGCAGCACCGGATCAATACGGTGCAAAAGTGGCCGCACAAATTTTGCAGGCGGGTGGCAATGCCGTAGATGCTGCAGTAGCCACCGCATTTACTCTCGCAGTGACTTACCCTGAAGCCGGTAATATTGGCGGCGGCGGCTTTATGACGCTGTACGTCGACGGTAAACCCTATTTCCTCGACTACCGGGAAATTGCGCCAAAAGCGGCAACCAAGACCATGTACCTGAATAAAAACGGTGACGTCATTGAAAACCTTAGCCTGGTGGGCACCAAGGCAGCCGGGGTCCCCGGCACGGTGTTAGGCCTGTGGGAGGCACACAAACGCTTTGGCAAACTGCCGTGGGCAGAGTTACTGACCCCTGCTATCAGCTACGCGCAGCAAGGGTTTAAGGTGGCCGATCAGCAATATCAGTACCGTGAAGACGCCAATAAGCTGTTTGCCGGTCAAACCAACTTCGGTGATTACTTTGGCAACATGAAGCCCGGTGCCGTGTTTAAACAACCTGAGTTGGCCAAAACGCTGGAGCGCATCGCCAATAAAGGGGCTGAAGACTTCTATCAAGGTGAAACAGCCAAACTGCTGGTGGCGCAGATGCAGCGTGATGGCGGCCTTATTACACAGTCTGACCTGACGGACTACCGGGTGAAATGGCGCGATCCGATGCAAATCGCCTGGCGTGGTAACATCATCTATACCGCTCCGCTCCCCAGTTCCGGGGGGATCGCGCTGGCACAGTTATTGGGGATAAAAGAGGACCGTGCCGCTGATTTCAAGGGTGTCACGCTGAATTCCGCACGTTACATTCACCTGCTGTCGGAAATTGAGAAGCGTGTCTTTGCCGATCGCGCAGACTATCTCGGCGATCCCGACTTCACGCATGTGCCCGTCGACAAGTTGGTCGCCCCGGACTACCTGCAAAAACGGGCGGCGGAGATCAATCCCGTCGCGATCTCCCCGACCGAAAAGGTGCGCCCTGGGCTTGAACCCCATCAGACCACCCATTTTTCGATTGTAGATTCTCAGGGTAATGCGGTCAGCAACACCTACACGCTGAACTGGGACTTCGGCAGCGGCGTGGTGGTGAAAGGTGCCGGCTTCCTGCTGAATGACGAAATGGACGATTTCAGCGCCAAGCCAGGGGTGGCCAACGCCTTCGGCGTTGTCGGCAGTGACGCCAACGCCATTGAGCCAGGCAAACGCATGCTTTCTTCCATGAGCCCAACCATCATCACACGTGACGGCGACGTGAGTCTGGTCATTGGGACGCCGGGTGGCTCACGCATCTTCACCTCGATTTTCCAGGTAATAAACAATATCTACGATTACCAATTGCCGTTAGAAAAAGCGGTGGCTGCGCAGCGCGTTCATCATCAACTGTTGCCGAAAGACACCATTTTCTACGACGGTTTTGCCCCACTGACGGGCAACGTGGCCGAACAGCTGAATGCGATGGGCTATAAATTGGAGGATCAAGGCTGGTATATGGGGGATATTCAGGTAATACGCGTTAACGGAAACACACCGGAAACGGCCTCTGATCCCCGGGGCCGCGGCATGGGACGGGTGGTAGAAAAGTAATCTAACATGGCCGACCAACAGGTCGCATCGTGGGTCGGCCATCATTGCGTTTCAGCTTGCGGGTTAATTACCCGCCGGTTTTATCCACTGCACCCTTCGCCAACTCACCGTAAACCACCTGCCCGCGGAAACCACGGCGCACCTGCTGGAATAATTCACGGAACGCCGGATAATCCTGCGCCTGACAAAGGGTAGCCTCACCGTGAATGGCATTCAGCTGTAATGTGTGATTGACGGTGACCTGTTGCCCCTCTCGCTGCCATTTAACCTGATAGTTACCCGCGGTATTGCGGAATTGCTGATCCTTTGGAATAGCAATAATGGGAACATTCGCAGGCAATTGCAGACGATAGGTTTCATCAAAGCGTTGCGCGTTGCAATAGAATGGCGTTTCGTTCGTCAACGCGGCCGTGGTCGTATACAGTGTGCGGAAAGACTTGCCGCCCGGCGGATTGGGCACCGTCATCCCACCCACTACGCCAAAATCGACATAGTCATCGGCCTTGAAACGGAAGCTGTAACCAAACGGCTTGTTAAGATCCAGCGGATCGCCGCTCATCGCTACCTGGCCACGTCCGTCGATGCCGGAAGAAGACATGATGGACTCCTCGGTTCGCGTCCGATTATGCGGGTTGATTTTCGAGAAATAACCCCGCAGGTTAATCTCATCAACTTCACTCAATTTTCGTTCGGTTTGCCCACGCATCGTGCCCGACTTATCGAACACCACGTCCACGTTGAGTGGGCTTTCCGTCCGTTGTGCATCATTGTTCGGGGTATGTGCCAATGTCGCGTCACGCGTCAATAACACCGGAACGCCCAGGTCGCCCTCCGGCAGTTGACCGAAGCGCGCCCAAGGACTGGTGGAATCCAGATACAGGTCAAATTCGGGCACGTAAGTGATGGCATGGTTAAAGCGGCCCAGCAGCGGCACTTCAGGCAGGATCGGCCCTTTCATCATGCCAATCAACACGGGCGAACTCTCTATCCCCTTGGCCGCCAACAACGCCTCTAACAGCACCACATGATCCTTACAATCGCCATAATGGTTGTCGAGAATACTTTGTGCAGAATTAGGCTCCAGCCCGCCGTTACCCAGGTACACAGCAACATAACGGATATTCTGTGCCACCCAGCGATACATCGCCGCGGCCTGTTCACGACGATCGTCAATGCCGGCTGTGATGTGATCTGCCATTGCCTGCACTGCCGGCGTCACCTTGGCCGCTTCACTGGCCTTCAACTGATAGGCTTTTGCCAACTGTGGCCATTCACGGTAGGTACTGGCCATAATGGTTGGGCTGAAAGTCCAGCGGTCCGCCGCCCAATTCTGCGTCTTCAGCGGTACGCGTCGTTGGTAATGCCAACGCCAGTAAGCCTGCCCATCACGGATCTGCGGTTTATCACTGCCTTCCACATCCCGGGTATAAATATGCATGGGCAAATCTGCCGGTGCCTGCAAATTGACCTCGGCATCATCAAATTGATCGAATACGCTAAAGGTTTCCCACAGGCCAAAATAATCCGGGAAGTAAGGCACATTTTGGGTTTGGCGAAGCTGATAGAGGATACGAGAACCCGGTGCCAGGTTGGGGAAGACGATCACCTTCACTTTACGATCGGCATACACGGCCGCTGACGCGCTGGAGTAGCTTTCCTGGGTATAAATTCGGTCGGGGGCAACATCATGGCGTTGACCGTCAGCCGTCAGCGTATAGGCAGAAACCACCTCCAGCGTTTCCATTTTTTCACTGTAACCCAATCGAATCTGGCTGAATTTCTCGACCGCAGCCTTGGTTTTGAGCAGGACTTCATAACTTTCGGTCTTCACGCTATGGGCATTGGCAAGAACCTGATAGTCAGCGCGGTAACGAACAAAGCTGAAGTCATTGCTGACTGCCGCCTCTTGCCCTGCGGGTAAGGCCGCGTCGGCGGCCAGCAACGTGACAGGATGTACCGCCGCCAAACTGGTGAGTAGCAGTATTGAAGGGATCGCTATTTTCATTCCTTTGACAAAGAGTAACCGGCCGTAAAGCACCGCATCCATAAAACGCTAGCACAACACTATGACAATGATTCAGGTGCAACAAACCCAGGAGCGCACTGATGCGTTATTGCCTCAATGCCCCCACGACTAGCCTTGCTCTATCAGCATGACCGCCGTGGTATCCGCTTCCAGGGCTTCAAAGATGTGCTCTCGATCGGCGGAATAACGGATGTAGTCCCCCGCGCCCAGCTCCACTGGCTGTTCTGTCGGCCCAATTCGCGCTCTGCCACTGCTGATAATCACATGTTCAATGGTACCTGGCATATGCGGCCGTGAAATGCGCGACTCCCCCGGCTGTACACGCAGGCGGTAAATATCTCTTTGTGCCCCCGGCGGGCAGGTTGCCAACAGCGTGGCGGCATAATTGGCGTGTTCAGAAACGGTAGTAACCCCTTCATTGGCGCGGATCACCTGAACGTGCTGACGGGGTTGGGAGATTAACCGGCTTACCGGCACATCCAGGGCCATGGCCAACGCCCACAATGTTTCCAGGCTGGGATTACCGCTACCGGTTTCCAGTTGCGAGAGCGTTGATTTGGCAATGCCCGCCCGGCGTGCCAATTCGGTAACCGTTAACCCAATCCGCTCACGCTCTCGGCGGATTGCGGCAGAGAGCAGGCCAATGGGTGTGGCGCTGTTGCTGGCATTATCGCTCATTGTTCACCATATCATCCATTTGTTCGACTTGACGAACACTCAGTGGATGTTCATCATAATGTTCAGTTGTTCATTTTAATGTCTTACATTCACGGCGACAAGCGCTTATCACATCAGGGAGAAAACGAATGAAAATAAAAACCAGCGGTGTGCTGCAGATGAGCCTCGCGATGGTAATTTCCGGCACCGTGGGCTGGCCGGTCGTTTTACTGGGGCAGCCGGCACCCACGGTGGTTTTCTGGCGCTGTGCGTTTGGTGCGCTGGCAATGCTGATCGTTTGTGCCTTGCTGGGGCAGTTAAGAAAAGGCGTGTTAACTCGCCGTCAGGCGGCCATTGCGGTACTCGGTGGTCTAGCGCTGGTGTTGAATTGGACGCTGCTTTTCGGCGCTTATTCCTACGCGTCAATTGCCGTGGCAACCGTCACCTATCACGTCCAGCCTTTTATGTTGGTCGGGTTGGGCGTGTTGTTTTTTGGTGAAAAAATGACGGCGAATAAACTCGGTTGGCTGGTGCTGGCCTTTGGTGGCATGTTGCTGATCATTACAGGTAAACAGGATGCAGGCAGTTCCAATGCCCATTACCTTACCGGGGTGTTACTGGCGCTGGGCGCGGCCTTTATGTATGCGGTAGCAGCCGCTATCGTCAAGCAGTTGAAAGGCGTACCGCCGCATCTGCTCGTACTCATTCAGCTCACCGTTGGCATGGTGCTGCTGGCCCCCTTCGCCGGTCTGGCTTCTTTGCCACCAACAGCCCATACCTGGTTGCTGCTGGCCACTCTCGGCTTGCTGCATACCGGCTTGATGTCTTCGCTGTTGTACAGTGCGATCCAGAAAATCCCCACCACTCTGATCGGGGCTTTATCGTTCATCTACCCATTAATGGCGATTCTGGTCGACTGGGCCGTATTCGGACATCGCCTTAGCCTGATGCAATTACTGGGCGCTGCGGCCATCTTGTTGTCGGCGGCCGGCATGAACTTTGGTTGGCAGCTGTTGCGGGCGAGTAAAGCCGCTCCTCAGGCCGGAGATCGCTAACGGGTTACCCCTCAACAGAGGCGTTATTCCCCGGAGAACCGCATGTTACGGCGCGCTGTTACCGGTTTTACCCCCTTGGTCACATTACCGGTAACACCCTTTTTTAACATCCTTCAGCGTGATATCTGTCGCAAAACCGTCTGTGGAAAACCGCTTTTATAGCAATAACGACGTTACGCTATTTTTGAACAGGTGAAACCATGACGACCCATACGCCCGATGAAGTGCTGTTAATTGCCCCAGTAATGGAAACTCTGCTTGCTCGCCTTGAGGCGACCTTTGTCGTGCACCGCTTATATGAACACGCGGATCCGGTTGCTTTCCTGGCGGCCAAAGGGCGTTCCTTGCGTGCCATTGTCACCCGTGGGGATATCGGCGTCACAACGGCGGTTCTCGAACAGTTACCGCAGTTGGGGCTGATTGCCGTGTTTGGCGTAGGAACAGACGCCATTGACCTGAACTACACCCGTCAGCACGGTATTAAGGTCACCATCACCTCCGGCGCACTGACTGAGGACGTGGCCGATATGGCTCTTGGGCTGCTACTGGCTACCGCGCGTCAGCTGTGTCACAACGACCGCTTTGTTCGCGATGGCCGCTGGTTACACGAAGCACCAGGCCTGTCAGTGCAGGTGAGCGGTAAACGACTGGGCATTTTTGGCATGGGGAATATCGGCCGTGCTATCGCTCAGCGCGCCGCCGGGTTCAACATGCGCATCCAGTACGCCAGTCACCAACAGGACAGCTCACTGCCCTACACCTATTACGCGGATCTGCTGGCATTGGCGCGGGAAAGTGACTTCTTTGTGATCGCCATTTCCGGCGGCAAGGACAGTGCAGGCCTGGTGGATAAAGCGGTATTCGATGCCCTGCCATCACATGCACTGGTGATCAACATTGCCCGCGGCAGCATCGTCAATGAAACCGATCTGATCGCGGCACTGCAAAGCGGCGCCATTGCCGGTGCCGGGCTCGACGTTTATGCCCACGAACCGCAGGTGCCCGCCGCGCTGATCGCCATGGATAATGTCGTACTGCAACCGCATATTGCCAGCGCCACCCAAGAAACGCGGCAAAAAATGAGCGACATCGTGTTTACCAACGTTGAAGCCTTTTTTAACCATGCGCCACTGCCCCACGCCATTGAATAAATAACGCGTTTTCTTTCGATTTTATTACCGCCGAATAACAGAACCTCGCGCTCTGGAGGTTCTCCCTGCGTCCTGTAAAGAGAGATCGCCATGGATAATAAAATACCCAACACCCGCTGGCTGCGGGTCATTGCCCCGATCCTGATTGCCTGCATCATTTCCTTTATGGACCGCGTTAATATCAGTTTTGCGCTGCCCGGCGGTATGGAAAGTGATCTAGGGATCACCAGCCAAATGGCCGGTTTAGCCAGCGGCATCTTTTTTATCGGCTATCTGTTTTTACAGGTTCCCGGCGGCCGCATCGCGGTTAACGGCAGCGGTAAACGCTTTATCGCCTGGTCATTGTGCGCCTGGGCCGTGGTGTCTGTAGCGACCGGTTTTGTCACCAATCACTACCAACTGCTGGTGCTGCGCTTTGTCTTGGGTATTTCTGAAGGCGGCATGTTGCCGGTAGTACTGACGATGATCAGCAATTGGTTTCCAGAAAAAGAGCTGGGCCGAGCCAATGCCTTTGTCATGATGTTTGCGCCGTTGGGGGGCATGCTGACCGCACCGATTTCTGGTGCCATCATTAACCAACTCGATTGGCGCTGGTTGTTTATCCTCGAAGGTGTGCTGTCGTTAGTGGTTTTAGCCGTCTGGTGGCTATTGATCAGCGATCGGCCACAAGAGGCGCGTTGGTTACCGGCCCGCGAGCGAGAATATCTGGTGGCTGAACTCACGCGGGAACGTCAGGCCCGCAGCAGAACACAACCGGTCAGCAATGCCCCGCTGAAAGACGTATTCCGCAATAAAGGGCTAATGAAGCTGGTGCTGCTGAACTTCTTTTATCAAACCGGTGACTACGGTTACACCCTGTGGCTGCCTACTATTCTGAAGAACCTCACAGGCGGCAATATGGCCTCTGTGGGCTTCCTGGCCATTTTACCTTTCGTGGCAACCTTGTTGGGGATTTACCTGATTTCTGTCCTTACCGACAAAACCGGCAAGCGTCGGCTGTGGGTGATGGTGTCATTGTTCTGCTTCGCTGCCGCCTTGCTGGCATCGGTGGTGTTACGCCATAACGTGGTGGCCGCCTATATCGCGTTGGTGGTTTGTGGTTTCTTCCTGAAAGCGGCAACCAGCCCATTCTGGTCAATGCCCGGGCGTATTGCCTCTGCAGAAGTGGCCGGTGGCGCACGTGGCGTCATTAATGGCTTGGGCAATCTGGGGGGATTCTGCGGACCTTATCTGGTGGGCGTGATGATTTATCTCTATGGGCAAAACGTCGCGGTGTGCGGATTGGCGGTGTCGCTGATCATTGCCGGGATCATCGCATGGCGCTTGCCAAAAGAGTGTGACCTGACCGACAGCGAACCGGCGCATGACGCGCTGCTGGACAAGGCCAAACGGGCCTGAGCGACAACAAAACCACAAGCGGGCAACGGCAAAATTTGCTATGTTAGCCCGCTGATTAAGGTCTGTTGTTACTCGCTGGATAGGTCTATGTTTACCCATAAAGCAATTGCCGAACTCAATGCACTGGAGTTGATGGTTTATAACTTCGTCATCAAGAATAAGAACCCCGTGATATACATGACCATTCGTGAGCTGGCGGAGGCCGTCGGGGTATCTACCACCACGGTACTGCGTTTTTGCAAAAAAATGGGCTGTGAGGGTTATTCTGAATTCCGCATTCGCTTTAAGTTGTATCTTGAACAGACCGAAGCGCCACCGATAGATTTCGGCACCAGTGAAATAATCAGTTTCTTTAAAAGTATTAACAACGACGAATTCAACCAGCTTATTGACCAGGCGGTACAATATATTGCCGCCGCAGAACGTATTATTTTTGTTGGCGTAAGCACATCGGGCGCGTTGGGGAAATACGGTGCACGTTTCTTTTCCAATGTAGGTAAATTCAGCACCCATATTGATGACCCTTATTACCCTATCAACAGTGACATGTATAAAAGCGCTGTCGCCATTATGCTTTCCGTGTCTGGCGAGACGGAAGAGATCCTGCGCCTGGCCAGCCAGTTCAGCCTGCATAACTGCAAGATTGTCAGCATCACCAACAATGAAACCTCATCGCTGGCGCGCATGGCAGACTTCAACCTCTCCTACCACGTGCCACCGCAGCTGATCGCCGGGCACCATAATATCACGACCCAAATCCCGGTTATTTACATTATTGAAACCATCGGCAAGCGATTGGGTCATATTAGCGCCGCGAAATAAAACAGCCTGTTTTTTTAATGTAACAAGTCACCCTAAGGGGCGGTTTGTTATATCGTGACATTCAATTCCAGCTTGCTACTATATTCTCATCCGTGACCTTTCATGAATAATGGAATGAGAAACCAACGATGAAACAACAACAGTTACCGAAAGATTTTCTGTGGGGTGGCGCCGTCGCTGCGCACCAGGTTGAAGGCGGTTGGGATCAAGGGGGCAAAGGCCCTAGCATCGCAGACGTATTGTCGGGCGGTGCACACGGCGTGGACCGCGTGATGACCGACGGTGTGCTGGAAGGCTATCGCTACCCCAACCACGAAGCGGTGGATTTCTACGGTCGCTATAAACAGGATATCGCGCTGTTCGCAGAAATGGGGTTCAAATGTTTCCGTACCTCGATCGCCTGGACCCGCATTTTCCCTAAAGGTGATGAGCTTGAGCCGAATGAAGCCGGCCTGCAATTCTACGATGATCTGTTTGATGAGTTGTTGAAATACAATATCCAACCGGTGATCACCCTGTCGCACTTTGAGATGCCCTATCACCTGGTGAAAGAGTATGGCGGTTGGAAGAACCGTCAGGTGGTCGATTTCTTCGTGCGTTTCAGCGAGGTGGTGCTGCGTCGTTATCAGCATAAAGTGAAGTACTGGATGACCTTTAACGAGATCAACAACCAGAGCAACTACCAGTACCCATTGTTTGGCTATTGCTGTTCCGGCGTGGTGTATACCCAAGAAGAGAACCCAGAGCAGACGCTGTATCAGGTATTGCACCACCAGTTTGTCGCCAGTGCTCAGGTGGTTAAACTCGGTCACCAGATTAACCCGGAATTCAACATTGGCTGCATGCTGGCCTGCGTGCCCTTCTACCCGTTCTCCTGCAAGCCAGACGACGTCATGTACAGCGTAGAAGCGATGCATTCGCGCTACCTGTTCACCGACGTGCAAGTGCGCGGCTACTATCCGTCGTACCTTCTGCGAGACTGGGAACGCAAAGGCTTCAAGATTGAGATGCAGCCGCAGGACGAACAAACCCTGCGCGAAGGCTGCGCGGATTACATCGGTTTCAGCTACTACATGAGCAATGCTCTGAAGGCCGATGCGGTAAGCACTGGCGATGCGATGTTCGACTTCCCCGGTAACGTACCAAACCCGCATGTAAAAGCGTCCGACTGGGGATGGCAGATTGATCCCGTTGGGCTGCGTTACTCGTTGAACGTGTTGTACGAACGCTACCAGAAGCCGTTGTTTATCGTTGAAAATGGCTTTGGTGCCTTCGACAAGGTCGAAGCTGACGGTAAAATCAACGATGATTATCGCATCGACTACCTAAGCGCACATATCGAACAGATGAAAAAAGCCGTGATCGACGACGGGGTTGATTTGATCGGTTACACCCCTTGGGGCTGTATCGACTGTGTCTCCTTCACCACCGGGGAATACGGCAAACGCTACGGTTTTATCTACGTCGACAAACACGACGACGGTACCGGCACGCTCGAGCGTTCGCGCAAAAAGAGCTTTGACTGGTACCGAAGGGTTATCGCCAGCAACGGCGAACAGCTGTAATACGCCCGTTCCCCCTGTGAGCCACATTTTGTGGCTCTTTTTTATTGTGGCATAGTCATGGCGCAGTCACATATTACTCCCTCCAACCGTCTGCATTTAAAAGAGAAGGATCGATGATGAGTGAAAGCATTCACCAAACCAAAATGCAGGAATCACAGATGCAAAACGCAACAACGCACTCGGTTGGACACAGCGTCAACCTGTACCTTGTGAACGCCTTTACCCGGGAGAATTCTGGCGGCAACCCTGCTGGGGTCGTTCTCTACCCGCCCGACCTGAACGTTACGCAAAAAATCGCTATTGCGCGGCAGGTCGGTTTTTCCGAGACCGCATTTGTCTATACCGGTGACGACACAGATTTTAAGGTGGAGTTTTTTACGCCTGAAGGCGAGGTGGATTTTTGCGGGCACGCGACAGTAGCCGTTTTCTCTACGCTGGTTTCGCTTCATTTGCTTAAGCCTGGCCAGTATAGCCAAAAAACCAAAGCCGGTATTCTGAGTGTCGCCGTCAGCCCCCACGATGTCGTTATGGAGCAGACCCTCCCTATCACCCGGCCAGGGCCTGATGCTGAATCTGTTGCGCTTGCCCTCGGCATTCACCCCGAGGCCATTGTGGGGACCGGTTTGCCCATCGCGGTGGTCTCAACGGGATTGCCGGACATCATTGTCCCCGTACAGCCTGGCCAGTTAGACAGCCTACAGCCCGACGATGAAGCGATCGCCAACCTGAGCCGCCAATTCGACGCTATCGGTTTCCACGTATTTGAACTCAGTCGCCAAGCCCCCGTCACGGCCCACTGCCGGAATTTCGCACCGCTCTACGGTATCAGTGAAGAGTCCGCCACCGGCAGTGCCAGTGGCGCTCTGGGATGCTATCTGGTCAATCATGTCCTGCCCGACGGAACCCATTTTCTGTTCGAGCAAGGGCGAGCCATGGGCAGCTCATCTCTGATCCAGGTGACGATTGATACACAGGCGCGGACCATTAGCCGCGTTAGCGTCGGTGGGCAAGCCATCATGATCGGCACAAAAACGGTGGGGCTTTAAAGTGTCCGCATAAACGCTGGGGGTGGCCTGCCCGGCATCCTATTTTGCCGGGTTAAATTTAGTGAAGCTTGATACCACGGCAGTGCCTGGGTCTGGGCAGATCAAAGGCCTTTGGCAATGCCGCGGGTAACCAATTGCGCCTGGCGGTTATACCCCTTGGCACCCTTTACAAAGATGGCGCAAGCGGTGATTAACGCCGGAATGGCGATAATGGCAAAAATGCGGTCGAACCCCCACCCCAGCGCCAGCATTTCAGCTCCGGCGAAGGCGCTCAGAATGGCGCCAATACGCCCAACGCCGTGCATCCAACTGGAGCCGGTAGCCCGTGCTTCTGTAGGATAATAATGCGCAGACAGCGCATTCATGCCGGTATTCGCGCCGTTCAGGCAAAAACCGCAGGCCAAAGCCACCATGCCAAGCATGACCGTGCTATGGGCCACCAGCCCGATCAATAACGTGAAACACGCACCCAACAAATAGATTACGCCCAACGCCCGGTGCGGATTAACCCGATCCATTAACCAACCGGTAATCAGCGAACCGAAGGTGCCACCTGCCTGATACAGAGCGGTAATCACCGCAGCCTGCGCCACACTCATGCCGATACCTTTAACCAACGTCGGTAACCAGCTGCCCAGCAGATAGACCAGAAACAGCGCCATGAAATAGCCCAACCACAGCATCAGGCTACCGAACCAATACTGTCGTGAGACCACAATCTGCATTGCGCCTTTGCCGGGTTCCACCTGTGTCGGCAACCTGTAACGCGTATGGGGATTTGTGCTACCGGGGGCCAGTTTTTCCACAATTTTGCCAATGCGTTGCTGGCTGGCACGTTTGGCCACCAAAAATCGCACCGACTCCGGCAGCTTGGCGATTAACAGCGGTACGCACACCAGTGGCAGTATGCCGCCCAGTAATAAAAGTGCATGCCAGCCCCTGTGCGGAATGATCCACGATGCGGCAAATCCCCCCAGCGCAGCACCGAAAGTAAAGCCGCAGAACACCACGGTGATAACAAAAGAGCGTTTCTTTTCCGGTGCATATTCAGAGATCAACGTGCCCACGTTTGGCATCGCCGCTCCCAGCCCCAGTCCGGTCATAAAGCGGAAGAAAATCATTTGATCAATATTGTGTGAGAATGCGGTGGCCAGCGTCCATACGCCAAAAAAGAACACGCTATTGATAATGATCACTTTGCGACCCAACCAGTCTGCCAACGGACCGGACAGTAATGCCCCTATTGTCAGGCCTATCAGCGCCGCACTGATCACCATACCCAACTGATGATTACCCACGCCCCATTCGTTTTTCAGCTCCGGTGCGATAAACCCCATCAGGGTAATGTCGAATCCATCCAGGGCGATAACAATGAATCCCAGCAAGATGATCAGTTTCTGGTAGGCACATATCGGACGATCGTTGATCAGCGTTCGAACATCAATTTCGTTTGGAACCACAATTTTTCCTTCGCACAAACGCTCAGCATGCCCATGTTCAACCATCGAACAAACCGTGAATTATCGTGCTGCTACTGTAAGAATTCCTGCGCGGGTCGGCAACGGAGATTATCGATAATCCGATGCTTTTCGAACCGCAAGGTACATTTTCAACAGTGAGAGATATCACCCCGTCAGCACCAAGCAGGACATTAGGCTGCGCGTTTACCCCGTCATTGCCCTTAACATCCGTAAAACTCGCCGTTATAAAGTGGAAAATAGTCTTGTTTAATGGCAGTTGAGACGTCTATCATTGCTGTTCGTTTACATTTCCGCAACATGATGCCCTTCTCAAAAGTGAAGAGGCGGCGGATTGTATTGACGGGTCACCCCGGTTACTCTTAACCGGTGTCCCCACAAAGATAAGTGACTGATGTTTTGAAGAATGATGAGATCCCTGCCACCAAGCGCAAAAACGACCCCGTCGGCCTGAAGCAACGCATTTTCGCTGCGGCACTGGCTGAGTTTGCCGAAGCGGGCCTAAAAGGCGCTCGCATGGAGAACATTGCAGAGCAGGCTGCAACCACCAAACGTATGGTGGTTTATCACTTCAAGAATAAAGAATCGCTCTACCTGGACGTGCTTGAGCACGTATATCTGCATATACGCGCTCACGAAACGGGGTTGGATTTGCAAGCACTGGCCCCGGTAGAGGCCATGACCCGGCTGGTAGAAGAAAGCTTTAATTACCACGCAGAACACCCTGACTTCATCCGCGTGATCTGCATGGAAAACATGATGCGCGGTCAGTATATCCGCCAGTCACCACGTATTAAGGCCTTGAATCAGAGCGCACTGACACTGCTGGAGGCGATATTGCAGCGCGGTAAACAAGAGCGGCTGTTCACCCCAGACGCCAGTGCCGCAGACGTGCATCGGTTGATCAGCAGCCTGTGTTTCCACTATGTCGCCAACCAGTATACTTTTAATACCCTGTTTGAAAGCCATGAACCGCCCGAAGATCAGGTGATTCATAACCGTCAGTTGGCGGTTGTGGCGACCCTGCGTTACCTGGCGTTGGGACGGTGATGACCAAGGATACGCTCAGAAAAAGCGTATCCTGCGGGGTAAAAGTGCAGCAGATCTTAGGCTGTTGTCGCACTAATCAACCTGTTGTGCGTTAGCTAAATATTTGGCCATTTCCGCTTCAGGCACCATACCACCGCCCGTTGCCCATACCAGATGGGTAGCACTCTTCATCTGCGCCTCATTCAGCCCCTGACTTGCCAGCCACTCGGTATCTGCCGTGACACGCCATGGCCCCGGCATACCGGCCAAGGCAGAAGGCTCAAGCTGAATGTGCTCATGACGATCCAGCAACCCCAGAAGCGCAAACATCTCATCATCGCTGAGCGTGTAAAAACCGGAAAGCAGGCGCTCCATGGCGCGCCCAACGAAGCCGGATGCGCGTCCAACCGCCAGGCCGTCTGCCGCGGTGTGGTTATCAATGCCCAAATCCTGAACGGCAATGCCATCGTGCAGTCCGGTGTGTACACCCAGCAGCATACAAGGTGAGTGCGTCGGCTCGGCAAAAATGCAGTGCACATGGTCACCAAAAGCCAGTTTCAGCCCAAAAGCGACCCCGCCGGGGCCACCGCCGACACCACAGGGCAAATAAACGAACAGCGGATGTTGGGCATCAACCCGAATGCCTTTCTCGTCAAACTGACGCTTCAAACGCCCACCGGCAACGGCATAGCCCAGGAATAACGTCTGTGAGTTTTCATCATCAATAAAGAAACAGTGTGGATCCTGCGCGGCCTGCAAACGGCCCTGCTCCACGGCGACGCCATAATCTTGTGCGTATTCAACTACGTTGACGCCATTATCACGCAGCTTCTGCTTTTTCCATTCACGGGCATCTGCCGACATGTGCACGCTGACGCTGAAACCCAGTCTGGCACTGATAATACCGATCGACATACCCAGGTTACCGGTTGAGCCCACCGCAATGCGGTAATTGCTGAAAAATTCGCGGAACTCCGCCGAGAACAACCTGGAATAATCGTCCGTTAACTGCAGTTTCCCTGCTTCCAGAGCCAGTTTCTCTGCATGTGCCAGCACCTCGTAAATGCCCCCGCGGGCCTTGATCGACCCGGAGATTGGTAGGTGGCTGTCTTTTTTCAGCCATAAACGCCCGCCTAACGGCAGGCTATAGCGCCGATCGAGCGCCGTTTGCATGGCAGGAATAGCGACGACATCAGATTCAATCACCCCGTTGGTGATGCGCGTTTCCGGGAAGGCGGCGCTCAGATAAGGGGCAAAACGCATTAACCGTTGTTCCGCATCGGTCACGTCGGCAGCGCCAAGACCGACAAAGGGCAGCCCCGCGTTCAACGTGGTCGCTCGTGGGTTGAACCAGGTCACCGGTTTAAGGTCGATCAGTGCCTGCACCAGCGGGAATTGGGTAACCCATTGCTGAATCTGTGTCTTTTCCATTTTTGTTCTCTACGCTGCACAAAGGTTAGCTCTAGGGTGCAGCGATTCGTCGACGCTGACAAATGATAAAAATTCAGCCCTGCGTGAGCAGGGTTGATGCAAAAAGGTGATTTGTGTCAATTTACACCCCACAGTGATGCCTTGCATTACACTGAATCATCTAACTGCCCCACAGCCAATATGACTGCGGGGCAGTTAGCTGCGATGTTATCCGCGAGCAGCCGCCTCTAACGCCGCAACATCCAGTTTGACCATCTGCAGCATCGCCTCGGTTACCCTTCTTACCTTCATGGCATCGGGATCGTTCATCAGCTCTGTCAGTCGCTTGGGAACAATCTGCCAACTCAACCCCCAGCGATCGCGCAACCAACCGCATTGCTCAACACGACCGCCGTCGCTCAACGCATCCCACAGGCGATCAACCTCCGCCTGATCTGCGCATTCGACCATAATGGAGAAACTGTGGTTGAACGGATCCAAAGGGCCCGCTTCAATCGCTGCATACCGCTGGTCACCCAGCGTAAAAGCCGCCAGTTTTACGCTGCCTGCCGGGCCGCTGGGGGTGTCGGCAGGCAATGTGGAGTGCCAGGTTAGGGAAGAACCGGGGATCAGATCGATGTAACAGCGTAGTGCTGCATCCATGTCTTTCTCAAACCACAAGTGTTGGGTTATTTTCACAATATCCCCTCCGCTATTGGTCCAGGATAGATTCGAAGCCGCCGAAGATCATTCGCTTGCCGTCAAACGGCATTTTTTCGCCCAACGCTTTCATACGCGGGTCGGTCATCATCTTCTGATTCGCCTCATCGCGTACGGCCTTAGACGGGTATTCGATCCAACTGAATACCACAACTTCATTAGCTTCAGCCTTAACCGCACCACGAAAATCGGTGAGTTTGCCATCGGGGATATCATTACCCCAGCATTCGACGATCCGCGTGGCACCGAACTCTTTAAACAGGGGGGCCGTTGCGGCGGCCAGTTTTTGGTACGCCTCCTTATTGGCGGCGGGTACCGCCACCACAAAACCTTCAACATATTTCATCGGAGATTCCTCTTGTCTGTTCGACAGTCGGTGTGGCGCAGACGGAGCTGCCTACGCCCTCTTCCATTTTAGACGCCATTGGCGGGGGCAACCATTTACACCCCCGGAGGGCTCAAAGGTCGGGGGTGTTTCGAGGGAGTAACTCTGGCGTTGCGACCCGGTTCCGGCCACTGTTTTTGGCTTTGTATACTGCTAAGTCCGCGATTTTCAACAGGTTGTCAAGGTTCTGTTCGGAACCGCCAATGCAGGTAACCATGCCGATGCTCACCGTGATTTGCAAATGGTTACCGGCTGGCATGGTGATAGATTCAATTTCAATTCGTCGACGCAAGCGCTCAGCCAGCGACATCGCATCTTGCGGTTGTTCGATCGGCGCCACGATCGCGAACTCCTCTCCCCCCATACGGCCAAAGAGATCGTGCTCGCGCAGGTCCCCCATGATGGCGCGGGTAAAGGACAACAACGCCACATCGCCGCCAGCATGGCCAAAACGGTCATTGATCGATTTAAAATAGTCGATATCCAGCATCATAATGCAGACCCGTTCCCCTTTTTGGCTAACCAGGCGCGTGCCACGCTGCATAAAGGCGTTGCGGGTTAATACGTGGGTCAGCGCATCGTGGTTCGCTACGTGCTCTAACCTGCGCAGCAGTGCATTTCGGGCAAAATTCATGCTGGCGACAGCGATCGGCCCCAGCGCCAAAAGCGCCACGCCCAACCGCATCGACACCGTATTTTGCAATATCGTCATGTCGAGATTAATAGCGATCAGCCCCAGATCAATCGCCAGATGGCACCACAATACATAGGCCAACACGGCAATCATCGTACTGAACAGCGAAAACGTCATCGCCAGCCACAGCAGGATTGGCATGGGGAAAATCACCGCGCCGGGGCCGCCAATCACGACGCTGCAGATACAGGCCATCGTCAGCAGGATTAACACGGCGACCTTTGTGCAGATGTTGTACCACTGACTGCGCAAGGTCACTGCCTGCGTAATGCTGCGCAAATACCCTTTCCAGTCTGCCGGTAAAGCCAGAATAAACGGCATTAACGTAATGTAATTGGTGAACTCAGAAGACAACCACAGCGCCAATGAAGGCAGATATTGACGACCGAACAGCAACACTGAAGCCCCTGCACCCAGTAACCCCGTTGCGGTCGCACTCGCCAGGCAGATAGCAAACAGATAAATACTGGACGAGGTACGTTCCAGGGCACGAATTTGCGGCGGCAAAAGCATAAACAGATAATATCCGACCGCCACACCCGCCATATTGGCCCCATTGAGCAATAGGGCTTTGCCCAGCGTACTGCCGGTGAGTAAATCGGCTGCCAAATAACCCAGCATGGCCATCGCCCACCCCACAGGGCTGGCGAGTTTAGGGTAACGCACCAGAACGGCCAGCAACACGGCATTGGTCGGCCAAAATGTCGCCAAAAGGCCGGTAGGTCGGCTTTCAATGCCAAAGATACAGGTTGCAAACACCAGCAAAAGAACGATCACTGCATGCTGTAATTTTGTCGCGCCAGATAACTCGGTGGTGTGCATCTTGCTTCCAGAGGCTTGCGAAGAATACGGATAAAATCTAGCCTGCATAATGGCAACGGATAGCCCGTCTGCCATGCCTGACGGTGCACGTAAAACGCGCAGCCAGACTCATATTATTGCCACTTTTAGCGGGGTTGGCACCAGTTAATTAACGCTTTAAAAATACTATTATGTATCAATCTGTAGCGTTATGTAGTGGCCGAATTCCCATGCTCCCTCGCCTGTGGCGCGTCGTGTTAAACGAGGCCAGATTGCGCTTCACCACAGCGCCAAAGCCTAGCACGCGGTTTTGGCTGCAAAGCTCCAGGATCGCGTTTCCCCCAATCAGACAAACATTCACTATTCAAATCGTGTATATGCAAATTATAATAAAAATGATAATCGTTATTATTTATTAATTTGATATGGAATTGTATGCACCAGGTAGAAAGTCATCGTCTGAATAAAACAAAAAAATGTCAGGTTTTTCGTTCAATTCCCCTGCTTGTCAGCGTCTTACCGGCACTGCCTGTTGCCGCCGCCCAGGCAGAGGACGAGTCGCTCACCGTCACAACCAGCTCCTTGCCGGCAGCGGGCTACAGCACGGATAGCGCGTCCACCGCCAGCAAAACCAACACCCCACTCAGCGAAGTGCCGCAATCTGTCAGCGTTGTCACACCTGACGTCATTAACGACTTCCAGGTCAAAAGCGTCAACGATGCCATGAAATTCGTCAGTGGCGTGACACAGGGTAATACGCTGGGCGGCACTGAAGACGGGTTTGTCAAACGTGGTTTTGGTGTTAACTCGGACGGTTCAGTATTCATCGACGGCGTTCGTAGTAATCAGGGCTTGAGCATGGACGCCACCACTGACCGCGTTGAGGTGCTTAAAGGCTCGGCGTCGTTGCTGTATGGCATTCTCAGCCCTGGCGGCATCATTAACCTCATCAGTAAAAAACCGCAATACGACTGGAACACCCGCCTCAGCGGTGCCACTAACAGTTTTGGTGGCGGCAGCGGCACGGTCGACGTCACCGGACCACTCGGCAACGGTTTTGCTTTTCGTTTTATTGCCGAGCGTCAACACGAAGATTACTGGCGCAATTTTGGCACCGATGAGCATACGCTGATTGCACCGTCACTCAGTTGGTTTGGCGATAAAGCGTCATTCAACATTGCCTACAGCGAATACAAATACGATATTCCTTATGACCGCGGCACGGCCTTTATCAATGGCAAGCCTGTCGATATTCCTTATAACCGCCGGCTGGACGATTATGCCAACCACGCGTGGGGCAAAAACAAACGCCTCAACGCACATTATGACTACGCACTGGACAGCACCTGGACCACCCGTTTCAACTATGCCTGGATGCAACGTCGCTACGACAGCAACGAAGTGCGTGCCACGGCGATCGACACCGCAACGGGGATTGTTTCACGCCGTGCGGATGCCAACCGCGGCTTCAACCACCAGACAAACTATTATTCCTGGGATGTGATCGGGTCGCCGATCGCACTTGGCATGCAACATGACCTGTTGGTGGGCGTCGACTATGAGAAAAATGAGACCTACAAGGCCTACTCCTACCGCGGCAAGGTGTCAAAAACCTTCAATATGTATGATCCTGCCTACGGTGAAACGCCGGTGACCAACAGCAGTACTTACAATGATGCCCTGAGTAATCTACGCAGCACCTTGTACAGTCGTTCGGTCTACGCCAAAGACAGTATTCATTTAACCGACCAGTGGATTGCCGTCCTCGGCGCCCGCTACCAGTCTTATTACCAAAACAACAGTAATGGCTTCCAGAACCCCAAAAACACGCTGAACGACAAGGATGACAAATTCCTGCCGCAGGCCGGTGTGGTGTACAAGCTCACGCCGGCTGTTTCACTGTATGCCAACTACAGCCGCTCTTTCACTCCGTCCACGGCCGTGGATGACAACGGGAACGTTGCTACGCCTGAAACCGGCACTACCTACGAGGTTGGCGGTAAATGGCAAGTGACCCCAGTGGTCGATGCTACGCTGGCGCTGTACCGTATAGACGAAAACAATATGTCGATCTTTATCAACGGCGTCACTCGCAGCATTCCAAAAGCGCGCTCTAGCGGCGTTGAACTGGAGCTAAACGGAGAACTCGCCCGCAATTGGGATCTGACCGCCAATTACAGTTACGACAAAACCGAGATTGTCGAAGATAACCTCAGCCCGGATAACGTCGGTAACCGCCTGGTGAACGCCCCAACCAACATGGGGAGTCTCTATCTCAGCCACCGCATGACGCTACCTGCGGTACCGGGTGATGTACGGCTGGGCGGAGGGGGCCGCTATGTGGGCCGTCGCGCAGGCGATCCGGAAAACAGTTTTACCATGCCTGCCTACACGGTGGCAGATGCGTTTATCGCTTGGGACAGTAAGCTGGTTGGCAAACACACCCAGATCAAGCTGAACGTCAAAAACCTGTTCAACCGCGAATATTATGCGTCCAGTGCAGGTAACCTGCGGGTCATTGAGGGGGAACCGCGCAGCCTGAGCCTGCAGGCAACGGTAGATTTCTGATCGTGACTCCCCGGATGCCGTCCGGGGAGTTGTGTCTTCCGGCAGAAGATAAAAAAACACCCTGTGGGTTCACAGGGTGACAACATATCCTCTGTGGGTACGGTGTTATTTCAGGTTAAGCATCTTCCCGAGTAAAATATCTGTTGATTCGAGCATGTCCGTATCAATACCTGCGGAGGGTGTGAAGGTCAACTCACCAAAAATAGCTTTGCCGTTGGAGATATAGAAATCAACGCGGACAAACTCAAAGGGTTCAGATAATATTCTGGCGTACTCAAAGAGCGCGTCATACCCCTCAGGTTTCACAAAGGCGTCAATCTCTTCCTGGCTAAGTGCCAAACAGTCTTGACTATAACACAAGAATTTGAAGTCTTTATCAAAAAAGTAATATTTCGGCGTGCCGGTTTCCCTGCCGACACACAGCAACGTGCAGTAAGGAACACCGTGGAAGCAGTATATTTTATAGTCATCAGGCCCCTGACCACTCGATGACGCAATGAACTTTTCACCAATGATTTTTTTGTTAATATTCTTATAGTTTAACTCTGCATAGACCTTCCAGTAGTCACTTTCCATCCAATTTTCAATGGTTTTAGCTGCTTGTGCAATGTCTAGCGAGCCTTTGTCCTGGCAAATCAAATTGTAACCAGAACCGTGATTACCTTTAATCACAAACTTTTCCGGCAAAGACGCCCATGGGATTTCATGAACAGAGTCACAGGCGAAATAGAGTTCATTAAGGATCTCCTCACAGCCTTTCTCTTTTATATACTCCCTCACTGCATATTTGTCTGCACATTGCGTGATTAATGCATTGTTACTGTAATCGTTAAGCTTCAGATAATTTATCTTTTCGTTCCACGTGGCCGGAGGGTTTAAGTTTAATGTCTTCCCGAAGGCCTTTTTATATATGTATTTCGCTTTAAAGGTCGGCGAGAATGTTGCCAGTTGATTCATGATAAATTTATTAATGTGTTTTCTCATACAACCTGTCTCATCATGGGGTAAACGCGGTGCCCTACAAGAACTCAATAACGTCATCGTGATTGGCCGTTATGGCTCACTGCGCCATTGAATGATCGCCGGGGCCGTACTCAAATCAAATTGGTTTTGGCCGAGAACCCGGTTAAGAATGCGGGCGGCTCGCCAGGCCATCAGGCTGAGCTGGGGATCGGCAATACCGTGGTGATGCATGCTCGCATTGACGGCAAACAAACAGTTCTCATGCGCCCCTTCCTGCTCAAGGGTAAAATCTGGGGCAATACGGTACTGCCCGTCATCCGTGGTTGAAAAACGTTCGGACAAGGCGTCAAGAAACACGGGGCGGGCCTGTTCATAGCCAGTAGCAAAGATCACCACGTCCACATCAAAGGCTTCCCGCCCCTGATCCAGATGGTGTTCCGTCTCTAACTGATAAAAATTATCTTTGGTGTTAAGGGCCGTCACTGAACGGCTGGGAAGCAGGCGTACCCATCGATTATTCTGAAGGACATCAAACTGGTGATACATGGCGCGATAAATGGCCAAAAGCGACTCGCTGGTGATCCCATCAGACGTCATTTTTTGTTCGCGCAGCATGTGTTGTTTGGCTGAACTGCCGAGCGTGTAGAAATTCTCAACGTAATCAGGCGTAAAGTACTCGTTAGCAAAGGCAGCTTCGTCCAGCGCGTTGTAGTTGTTACGCCGAGATATCCAACTCAATTGTTCTGGTTGGCCCCATTCCCCCTGAAAAATATTGAGGAACAGATCGGCCCCGCTTTGCCCCCCGCCGACAATTGCCACACGCTTCCCCTTCAGATTGGGTTTGCGGAACATCATTTCACTCGCGTGGAAACACCGATCATTTTGCTGGGTCACACAGTCTGGCAATTTGATTTTTTTGCCAATACCGACACAGACATGCTTCGCGTAAAACACATCATTCTGGGTGGTGACAACAAAATGCCGCTGATTTTCATCAAAACTCACGGCCTGGACGTCCTGGTTGAATGCCAGCGACGGCAGGCCCGTTGCCGCCCAACTGAGATAATCGGCAAACTCTTCGCGCGAAACGGTATGTTGCTCTGTATTGAGGAAACGGTAAAATTTCTTTCTTTTCACCAGATAGTTGAGAAAACTGTAAGGGTTGGTGGGCGCAACGGCCGTCACCAAATCCTTCAAAAAGTTGGTCTGCATACTGCAGTCCGCCAGGATCATGCCTGGATGCCAAGAAAAATGCGGTTTACGCTCGAGGAATTTGCAATTAAACCCTGCGATTTCGCTTCCAAGTGCCGCAATGCTGAGGTTGGACGGACCGATGCCAATACCGATAAAGTCCAAACACTGGTTCATTGAGTGTGCTCCTGAGTAAATAATTAGATTTATAGCGCTCTATTTGTGGCCTTGGAAATAACGCAACTATCATCATGCATGGCATTAGGATAATTACCCATCAAGGCGAAAGTCTTAATTCAAATCGACACCATTACCCTTTTCCCCACGCGTCATACCATAACGGTCATTGGGCAGGGTATTATAATGGTCATAGTATCCCGTCATCTCACGCTCACAAAAGAGCCAACATATCTTACTTTTGATAACTCACTTTCATTTTAAATAGACGTTGCAGAGTCATAAAAAAAGAATGCTTAGGGAAATGATCTTGAGGAAATAAAAAACAGGTTAACAAAGGATTTCATAACATGTCCCTATGTTAATCTCCCTATTCCACATAGCATCATCCTTAATGAGACATTGCCTAACCAGACTAGCGCTAAAGCGGCTGCCTGGCATGTGAAAAAAGATAATATCAACGCCCTTCCGAGCGTTGTTAATGTAAAATTAAAAGTGAAATCGTAAAAAAATCATAAAACTTCACTTTTGTTTAAGCTTCATTGTAGATACGCCCCATTAATGGCATGCATCACAAAATACAAATACTCATTTATTATCAATGACTTGAAATGAAAAACAAATGAATCAGGAGTCCTTCGGTCCCTGACACGGCGAGATCTGTACAGATTCCGCTCACTTATGCCTTGTCTTGCACATTTTGCAAAATTTTCTCTTGCTGCGATGCGATGTGGATACTTAATTGACGTAAATAAACGAGCGAAACCTGTTCCGCTAAAAAAGAGCAACGACCAAGAATACAAAAGGAACATTTCGTGCGATTTTTTATCCATCACTCAGGCGTAGGATTTTTAATTTCCAGTAGTTTCCTTGCTAACATAGTTCCAGATCTTGCTGGATAACCAGACCGTATTTTAATCTTTGGTGTAAGAAGCGATGGTGAGAGTGTGTTGTGATTCGGTGCGTATTGCAGAGTGGCCATGAATTATGGGTAAATATCTGAAGGGTATTCCCCGAACACAATCGCTGTATTCGGGAAAATGCGTGATGGTTTAATCAAAACTGGAGGCGTCAGGCCATTGGTATATCCGAGCCTCATAAGGACGTAGGCATTGTTGCTCATCATAATGACAATAATTGCCCAATAACCGTTGCCCCTTATCCAAGGCCAACACATGCGGATCTATCTGCAAAGATTCGCGACTCAAATTGCACAACACCAATACCTGCCGCTCATCCAGGGTGCGGGTGTAAGCATATATTTGCGGGTGTGCCGCCAGGAGTAATTGGTATCGGCCGTAGACCCACACGGGATCCCGTTTACGCAGCCGAATTAACGCCCGGTAAAAGTTCAGCACTGAATCAGGTTCTTCTCGCTGACGCGCCACGTTGATTTGCGCGTAGTTGGCATTCACCCTAAACCAGGGTTCGGCACGGCTGAAACCGGCATTGGGACCGTCGTCCCATTGCATCGGCGTACGCGAATTATCGCGCCCACTGCGGCCCAGAAACGCCAGGATGTGTGCCTCGTCCATCCCTTGCTCGCGCAACATGGCAAAGCGGTTTCTGGCAGCAACATCGTTAAAATCAGCCAGGCCGTCGAAGCGGGTGTTGGTCATCCCCAGCTCCTGTCCCTGATAAATAAAGGGGGTTCCCTGCATTAAAAAATACATCGTGGCGATGGCGGTAGCACTTTCGCGCCAATACTGCTTATCGTCGCCCCATTTCGACACCACGCGGGGAATATCGTGATTTTCGACATACAGTGCATTCCATCCTTTCCCTTCCAGCAATGTCTGCCAGCGGGTAAAGATGCTTTTTAGCCCCATCACGTCCATGCCTGCATCCGGCGCCTGCTGATGCCGTGTTTCCCACAGCTTGACGTGCTCAAACTGGAAAATCATATTCAACCGGTGATGCTGTTCACCCACCCAATCTTCGCCCTGCTCTGCCGAAGCACCGTTCATTTCCCCCACGGTCATGATGTCATAACGGTTGAACACCTGTTCACACAGGTCATCGACATAATCGAGCAGGCCGTCATAATTCAGGTGACGTTCGAACGACGGCACGTAACGCAGGCCCAGCGGGTTGGGCATATCCGTCAGCCCCGGCTGCTTTTTCATATGGCAGATGGCGTCGATACGGAATCCATCAATGCCCTTATCCAGCCACCAACGCATCATGTCGTACAGCGCCGTACGCACCTCTGGGTTCTCCCAATTCAGGTCAGGTTGACGTTCAGAGAACAGGTGCAAAAAGTATTGTTCACTGCCAGGATCATACTTCCAGGCCGAACCGTTAAAAATGCTCTCCCAGTTGTTGGGTTCCGCCCCTTTTTTACCGTCGCGCCAGATATACCAGTCACGTTTGGCGCTCGATTGGGATGATCGTGACTCAATAAACCACGGGTGTTCGTCAGACGTGTGGTTCACCACCAAATCAAGTATCAACCGCATCCCCCGCGCATGCACCTCTGACAGCAGACGGTCAAAATCCTCCATGGTGCCAAATTCCGTCATTATGGCCTGATAATCACTGATATCGTAGCCATTGTCGTCGTTTGGCGAACGGTACATCGGACAGATCCAAATCACGTCTATGCCCAGCCACTGCAAATAATCCAGCTTGGCCGTAATGCCATTCAGATCGCCAATACCGTCCCCGTTGGAATCCATAAAGCTGCGCGGGTAGATTTGATAAACCACCGCCTGTTTCCACCACCGAACCTTTTGTCCGCCGCCCATATCCCGTTTCCTTTACTCAATTAATGCGTCTTTTCCGACGCCAGAATGCGCTGAAACGCCCGCCCCTGACGATCGAACAGATAACAACACTCCACCGGCAGGCGAACGCCCACGGTATCACCGGCCTCAATAGCCGAGCGTTCAGGGTTGCGCAACACCCAGGGTTCGCCGGCATTGCCGTTATCCAGATAGAGGTAGGTTTCATTGCCCATGTGTTCAACAAACATCACTTCGCCTTGAAACTCGCACTCTGCATGCTCCCCACCGCGAATATGTTCCGGACGAATACCGACGTTTACGCTCTGGCCTTCTGCCTCAGCGGGTGTAGCAATCGGCAGCACCAGCGCCTTGCCGTTATCCAGCTCGACCACGCTTTGGCTTTCACCGGCGCGCCGTAAAATCGCCGGGATCAGATTCATCTTTGGCGACCCGATAAACTGTGCGACAAACTCGTTGGCCGGCTGGTCATAAAGTTCCAGCGGCGTGCCCACCTGTTCAACATGGCCTTGGTTCAACACCACAATGCGGTCTGCCAGCGTCATGGCTTCCACCTGATCGTGGGTAACATAAATAATGGTCGACCCCAGCCGCTTATGCAGCGAAGCCACTTCCATGCGCATTTGTACCCGCAGCGATGCGTCCAGGTTGGAAAGCGGTTCATCGAACAAAAATAATTTGGGCTCGCGGACAATGGCGCGACCAATCGCAACCCGTTGCCGTTGCCCACCGGAAAGATCTTTCGGTCGGCGTTCCAACAAGGGTTCAAGTTGCAAAATACGGGCGCTGTCGCGCACGCGTCGGTCGATCTCTTCGGCCGAATGGCCCGCCAACTCCAGTGCAAACGCCATGTTTTTATAGACACTCATGTGCGGATAAAGCGCATAAGATTGAAATACCATGCCAATGCCGCGTTCTGCCGGCGTATCGTCGTTGACGTAGTGACCATCGATATACATGCCGCCGCTGCTGATCTCCTCCAGCCCAGCGATCATCCGCAACAAGGTGGATTTTCCGCAGCCGGAGGGGCCAACAATCACCACAAATTCCCCACTGTTGATGTGCAAATCCAATGACTTGATGACCTCTGCGTTAGCGCCATAGCGTTTTTGCAGTTTTTCCAGCGTGAGTTGCGCCATATTCCTCCCGTTCGCATCGCAGTTGGCATTAACGGGGCGCGAGTTCACGCCCCGTTATCCGGCTTATTTCAAATAATCGAGCCACGGGCTCTGGCGTGAGATCATCACATCGACCAGTTCAGGGATTGCCCGGCATTTGTCGTTGACCGAATCCACCAGCAGTGCCTGGATCACCAAATCGCGCGAGCCTTCAATCACTGCATCGGCGGTCAGATCGTGGATAGCAATCTGGTTACTGAGCAAGCCACCAATGCCTGCCGGCATATCCACTTTTATGCCATGCACCCCTTTGCGATCGATAATGGCCGGCACCTCGACGGCAATGAACGCCGGCAACTGTTTAATAAACCCCAGGTTGGGGATATTCACCGCCGACTCTTCATAGCCGGAATCCGTCAAGATCCCTTCCATGATCGGCACCACGCGTTCTTTCAGTTTCAATTCGATTTTCGGCTGCACATGGCCCAGGTAATTGCGATAGAAGGTGTAGAAATCGAGGATGCCGCGATGATCGCTGACCTCATTCGCCCAACGAATATACTCGCCAAAGTGGCTGTCGCCGGTGATTGGCAAGTGATGGAATTTCTCCAGAATCTCTTTAAACAGGGTGCGATCGGCCCAAGAATAGGCACTGTCTTTGCCACCCAGCGCCTCCCGCTCGGTGCTGCCTTCTGTCTGAACCCATGTTCCGTGAGTACGGGTGTAGTCCAGGATGTCGCTGTAGCCTGGCAAACGGGAAAAATAGTCCGGCGCCTTGGCTCGCACGTCGCCATAAGCATCTTGACCACTGTCTTTGTAGCTGGCCTCCAGCAAGACGCTAAAGTGATTGAGCCCGGCGGCACGCAGCGTGAGATTGTCGAATGACGTTCCGAGCATTTCCGGCAGATAGCGCTCAAGCGACGCAATTTCGTGACACATACCGACAAAATTGAGCTGCGGGAAGCGGCGATGCACGGTAGTACAAATGCGACTCATCGGATTTGAGTAGTTAAATACCCAGGCATTGGGGCAAATGTCGGCAACGTCAGCGCAAATGTCGAGGATCGGTGGAATAATCCGCAGCGAGTGGAACAAACCGCCAGGGCCGCCATTTTCACCATACACCTGCTGAATGCCATACTGCTGCGGAATTTGCCAGTCGAGATCCCACAGCGCAAAGCGATCGCCCACTTCGATGGAGATAATCACAAACTCTGCGCCCCGCAGCGCGGTTTTACGATCGGTCGTGGCGCTCACCGTAAAGGGCAGATCTTCAGCGGCCAAAAAGTCTCGGGCCGTTTTCTCGGTCACCGCCAGTGCGGCCGGGTTGATGTCGTGCAGCACAATCTCACTGCCGTACAGCGTTTTGCTCTGGAAGATATCCCCCAGCGTGCCGTAACCGAATTGTGCACTGCCTGCTCCCACTAAAACGATTTTTGTAGCCATTACTTTTCTCCTGCTTCAGGGTTAATCGAAAATCAGCCTTTTACTGCGCCGTTGGTTAATCCGCTGACGATTCGGCGCTGGAAAATCAGAACCAGTGCGATGATCGGCAGTGTGACGATGACCGAGGCCGCCATGATGGTGCCCCAGGGGAGTTCGAATTGAGAGGCGCCCTGCAACATGCCGATCGCCACAGGGACGGTGCGCTTGCCGCTGGAGATGACAAACGTCAGGGCAAACATGAATTCATTCCATGCGCCGATAAATGCCAGCAGTCCGGTGGTCACTAGCGACGGCCCCATAATGGGTGCAAAGATACGGGTGATGATGGTCCAGGTGCTTGCGCCGTCGACAATCGCCGCCTCTTCCAATTCTGCCGGGATCGCTTTCATAAAGGTGGTCAGTACCCAGACGGTAAAGGGCAATGAAAAGGTGGTATAGGACAACACCAACGCCCCGAGGGAGTCATACAGCCCCATAAAGCGCACCAACTCGAACATGCCGGACAGTACCGCCACCTGCGGGAACATTGAGACGCACAAAATGGTGAACAGCAGATATTTGCGACCGCGAAAACGAATGCGCGCCAGGGCAAACGCGGCGGTAATCGATACCAGCAGACAGATACCGACCGTCAGCGTTGCCACCACGATAGAGTTCAACAAGCTGCGAGCAATGCCGTTATCCATCAAGGCTGTCAGATAATTGCCCCAATTCAGGTGGCTCGGCAGATAGGCAACCTGGAACAGGTCCTGCCCCGGACGCAATGAGGTGATCAGCGCGTAGTAGAACGGAAACAGACAGATGATGCTGGCCAACGCGGCGCTGGCGAATATCAGTATCTTATGACCCTTTTGTTGCTGTTGGCGGCTCAGTTTCATGCCTGTTTCCCCTTGTCATTCAGGCGACTCAGCGTGAGGAAACACGCAGCGATGCCCGCAACCATCATGAATACCAACACGGAAGCTGCCGAGCCGGATCCCATTTCCTGATAGCTGACCATGCGATCGCGCGCATAGCCGGACACAGATACCGTAGCCTCGCTGTTGGAGGTCAGCACATAGATCAGATCAAACACCCGCAATGCGTCCATGACCCGGAAAATCAGCGCGACGATCATCGCCGGCATGATCAGCGGCAAGGTGATGCGGCGAAACCGCTGCCAGGCATTGGCACCATCGACCCGTGCCGCCTCGTATAAATCCCCCGGGATCAGTTGCAGCGCGGCCAGCAGCATCAAGGCCATGAAGGGTGTGGTTTTCCAGACATCGGCAATCACCACCGCCCACATCGACAACCCCGGCTCCGCCACCCAGGCCAATGGGGTCGAGATGATGCCGGTCTTGAGCAGCAGGTCATTGACCACACCGTACTGATCGTGAAACATCCAGCCCCACATTTTGGCGGACACGATGGTCGGAATGGCCCAGGGCACCAAAATCGCAGTGCGCACGAGCCCCTGACCGCGGAATTTCTGATGCATCAGCAACGCCAGCAACATGCCAAACACCAGCTCCAATGACACCGACAGCAGGCTAAACCGCAGAGTATTGCCTACGGCCAACCACCACAGTGGATCCGCCAGCACGCCGTAATGATGCCCGCCCTCGGTCAGGTCCAGATAATTGGCAAAACCGACAAACCGGTAGTCATCTGGCGCATCCAGCATGGCGTCGGTAAAGCTGTAAAACAGCGTGCGCAGCAGCGGCCAACCCGCGACGACTGCCAGCAACAGCATTGCCGGTGCCACCAAGAGCCAGGCGATGCGACTACGCCGTTGCTGATGATTCAACGTGCGGCGCCTGGCGGAACGTTCCGCCTTCGGTGCCGGCGCCGCCGTTAGGGATAAAGCGTGCGTCTCGCGTTTCATGCGTCTGACTCCAACGGTTAATGGGGATTGCACTGCCTTCAACGCCATCCTCTGGCTTTAATCCGTTCCAGTCGCTGTTGTAAATCCGCCACAGCAGTGACACCGTCACTATCTCCGCGCAATACGTTAAACGTGGCGTTGTAGATCGCTTTCGAAACCTGCGCGTACTGCCTTTTGGTTTGGGTTGCCGGGCGTGGCGTTGCCTGCGCGAAGATGCCTTTGAAATCGGCTAAATACGGTGCCTGCGCCAGGACCTGGGGATCGTCGTACAATGCCATCCGTGACGGTGCCAGGCCCATTAATGCCAGCGCCCGTTTTTGCGATTCGGCATCGCTGACAATTTTCAGCAGCGCGATCGCCGCCTGAGGGTTCTTGGTATAACCGTTGATTGCCCACTGCCAGCCGCCTAATGCGCTGACGGACTCACCTTCAGCGCCCTTCGGCAACGGCGTTACGCCGACCTTTCCACGTATTGCACTGCTGCTGTCCTGCGCCAATACGTAGGCGTAGGGCCAATTGCGCATAAATAACGCATCGCCGTTTTGAAACACCGCCCGCGACTCTTCTTCCATGTAACCGAGTGCGCCCTTTGGCGTAATTTTGCCTATCCATCCGGCGGCCATATTTAATGCCTGTGCGGCCTGTGGATTGTTGATGGTGATATTGCCCTGGGCATCAATAAAACTGCCGCCGTTTTGCGACGCCACCCACTCGAGTGCGTTGCACGTCAGCCCTTCGTAGGATTTCCCCTGGAACACGAGTCCCCAAAAATTCTTATGGCCGGCGGCACGCTCCCCCTGCTGAATACGCGTCGCGATGCGGGTCAAGTCGGCCCAGGTCGCCGGGGGCTGCTCGTCGTATTTTTCCAGCAAGTCCTTGCGGTAATAGAGTGCGCCACTGTCCAGATAGGCCGGTACCGCTTTAACCCGGCCATTAACCACATTGTTTTGCCAGGCGGCGGGGAAGAAATCCTGCTTGATGTCGCTCACGCTGTCGGTCAGATCCAGCAGATGTTTGTTCAGCACGCCTATCCACACGGTATCGGCCTGGAACAGATCGATGGCACTGGAATCTTTGGCGGCAAACAGCTGCTGAAATAACGACAGCTTTTCATCGGAGGCCGGGGGAAGATCGATAAATTCCAGGGTATGGCCGGTCTGAGCCTCAAAACGTTGCTTGATCTCATTGCAATACTGACGCCCTTCTTTGCTGGGCGCACACTGCATACGCAGCGTATCGGCCAGCGTTTGACCGGACATCAGCGCCAGTGTGGCGGCAACCATACTCGGTATCAGTCTTCTCATTGCGTCCTCTCTGGTGGCGGCTGGGAATACCGGCATATCCCCGTCATACTTGAAGCTGCATCTGTGTTGGCTGCACCCGCGCACTCCAGTCACGTAGTTAACTAAGCGCCTGGGGATTTACGCCCTTGCCGCGTTGATGCAACGCCAATTATTTTGGGTATAGCAGCAAAACTATCGAAGGCGGGTCATTGGCGGAAATCGTTTTTCATCGCTACGATATAGAAACTTTCTATATCACCAGTGGAAAATATGATCGTGGACAAAATTCTGCGGCAGTTTATCGAAGTGGCAATGTTCAAAAATGTGAGTCATGCAGCAAACAAACTTTGTTTGAGTCAGCCGACATTGACCCACAACATGAAGAAGCTGGAAGAGAACCTGGGAGTACAGCTGCTGGAGCGCACCTCAACGGGCGTGAAAACCACCGAATACGGTGACTTGCTGCTGGAGCAGGCGCAAATGATGCAGCGAATTTACGATAATACATTGATTAAAATGGCGTTTATCAAAGCACGCCAAGAGCAAAGCCTGCGCATGGGCACAGGCCATGCGTGGTGGTACATGTTCGTGCGTGACAGCTTCAATGCCTACCGTAAGTTACATCCGCTGGTGAATATTCATATTGATCTGGGCAACCATCTGCGTTTGATGGATCTGCTGTTGGGGGGCGATATTGACTTGTTCATCGGCCATGAAATTCAGGGATTGAACCCCAAGGCCGGCATCAGTTTTTTGCCGTTATTCAGCACCACCGACAGTATGTTTGTACGACGCGGGCACCCGCTGCTCGGTAAACCGGTAAGCCCGGATGCGTTGCTGGATTATCCCTGCGTTGAGCTGACGCCAGATGAAAGTCGCTATCATCATATCGTGGAGGATATGCAGCCGAAAAAGCTGGCACGTAACCGTCTGCACCTGGCGGAACGGGTGATTTGCTCAACCAACTCGATGATGTCGGCCGTAGATATGATCAATGATTCCGATGCAATTTTGTTAGCGTATCCCTCCTGTATGGCGGGCTACTTTGCCGATTATGGTATTGAGCCGCTGACGTTGATTCAACAGGGCCAACGCTGCACCGTCGGTATTTACCTGATGCGCGAAAAAGCGGATGCCCCCCATCTGATGCAAATGCAGGCGTTAATGCAGCAGCATCTGGAGCAGATCCGCCCTTTGTTGGTGTAATTACTTTTCGCCGCTCAATGCGACCAGTGCCTGATATAACGGCCGGGCATTCCCCGGTCCTACCACCAACTGATACTCGGTGGTCCGCTGTGGCGTTTCTACCTCCAGCAATGCTTTAACGCCTGGCAACTGCGTTATGCTTTGCCGCTCTAACCTTGTGCTATCACACAGTTCTGCCCTGACACGGCTGGCACAGTAACGCAGTTTGGTCAGGTTTTCTGCGCCGCCCAAGGCGGCAAGTACCGCTGTCGCCAACTGTTGTTTTTCCATGATGCCTCCTCAAAAAAATTGCCCTATGCCACCGCAGCATAGGGCCGCTGAGCGGCCGAAGTGAAATTGGTTTATTCCGGGGTGATATAGATAAGTTCTATAACGCATGATCGGACGCTCTCGGCGCCTTGCAGTGCATATACTTAAGAACGTGTTCAGATCGGAGGTAACTGAGATGAAGGCAATGATCCCCCTGTTTTTGATCCTGATGCTTTCTGGCTGTATCGGTAAAGGTGGCCCACAGGACGTGCCGCCACCGCCGGTGCATAATGATCCACAGACCTGCAATAATACCGGCGCCAGCGCCAACAGCGATTGCTCCCAATCTGTGGTGCCCGCTATGCATTAAGTGACCTCGGCCCACCTTTCACGGTGGGCCTTTGTGCCACCGGCAGATTACGACGACTGCTCTTCGTCGTTAGCCATATTTCTCGCCTGCTGCTTCATAAATACCACTTCCTGCGGGCTGGACATATTGACCCGTTGCGCGCGCAGCAGTTTGAGAATATTGAACAACAGCTCGCTTTTGGTGGCCCCAACCATGCGCGGACTTGCCACATACCCGGTCACACTGAGGATGATGCCATCCGGGCCGAGCTGGCTGAAGCGCACATAGGGCGCAGGTGCCTCGAGAATAGCGTCATACTCTTGGTAGGCACTCAACAAAATATTACGTACCTGTTCCGGATCGATGTCCGTTGGGAAGGTCAGCGCAATCGTCACTACCCCCTGTGCGTTCCCCATCGTCGCGTTACGGACGTTTTGTGAGATTAACTGGGAGTTAGGGACAATCATTGTCGAACGGTCACTGAGTTGAATCTCGGTAGCACGCACGTTAATACGGCGTACATCCCCTTCGACACCGCCAATACCGATCATATCGCCGACTTTCACTGGCCGTTCGGTCAGCAGGATCAAACCGGAAATAAAGTTCTTCACGATCTCCTGCAAACCAAAACCGATACCGACCGATAACGCACTCACGATCCACGCCAGATTGTTCCACTGAATACCCAACGCAGCCAGGGTGATCAAGATCAGTAACACATAACCAACGTTACTGAATAACGTGACCAATGAGGCACGAATACCGATATCTGAAATGGTTTTCGGCAGTAATTCCTGACTGAGCCAACGCTGCGTCACCCGCAGAATGTAAATGCCAATGGCCAGGCAAATAACCGCATTAATCAGGTTACCCGGCACAATATTCAGCCGCTGTAATCCTTCACCACTCAGGATGGCAATAATTTTTTCGAGCAACGAGTTCGGCGTGGTGGTACCAAAAGAACCGTTAAACAGCGAGACGATCATCAACAACAGCAAAGAACATTTGGCAATGGCGGTGAAGATGATGGCCATTTGTTCCAGATGACGGTCTTTAAAGTTAAAGGACTTTTTGAGCATCTTGCCACTGGCGGTCTGCGGCGAAAAGATTGCGCCACACAGATCGGTCGCGAACAGCAGCAGAAAATAAAACGCCATCAATACCAGAGCTATCCAGATCACCTGATAGGTCAGGAAACGGGCGAACGCGATATACCCCACCAACAACGAGAATAAGATCACTACTGAGCATACCAACGTGCCCATGTGCAGCAATCCGCTGATGGTTGAGCGTTTCTCTACATGCTCGCCCTGCTGTTCCAGCTTACGGCGGATACGCTGAGAACGTAGCGGCATCGCCAGCAATACCATGCCGATCAAGCCAGCGACCAAGCCATTGCCGAAAATGGTGGTGCTCAGGCTGGCGCTGACCACGTTATTGATCAGTTCCACGGTACCAAACGCCAGTGCCAACCCAGCCAATAGCGGCGAAAAATAACGCAGCCCGGAAGCAACGGCATCATCCATCGAGGCCAGGCGCCATGATGGCCGATTGAGCGACAGTGTCGCACGTCCCAGCCCGGCAATCAGCGCACAGAAGATCCCCAACCGGTTAAAGCCTTCGGCGAAGTCCTCCAGCATTACCGGCAGTGGTTGCACGCGGGTAAAGGAGATATACAGCAAATTTAACGCAATACTGGTGGTGATCACGGTGACGGTGACGGTCATCAGCGCCATAAAGCTGCGGCGCAAGCGCCCGTCCGGCAGAAAACGAATACTTGCCCAAGCCAGAAAACGCTCGGAGAAGTAACGCCCCCACGACCAGATAACCACGGCCAGTACCAGCAAACCGAGAGTGCCGTAACGCGAGTCCTCTTGCCAACTGGCGTCCCAGACCTGTTTCATTGCAGCATTGAATTCATCCAATCGCTGCATGTCACTGTCGGAAGGTTGCACCACCGGCGACCAAAACTTGGCGCCCAGCACGCTGCCGGTGTTCAACGCCAACTGGGTTTTGAACGCCACACGACGCAGATCGCTGATTTGTTGCCCAAGGTCGAGCACGCTGGCTTTCATGGCCTGCGCCCGTTTTACCGCATCGTCGAGTTGCTTTTTGCTGTTGTTCAAACCATTACGCTGCTGCACCACGGCTGCGGTTTCTGCCATCGCCCCGGCGGCCGGCGGTGGGCCTAATACATCGAGTTGCGCCTGCAATTTTTCCTGCGCCGGTTGCAGTTCGGTCGCGAGCTTGTCCAGCCCAGCGGCCAGATCGTCGGTGACCAGCTTCAGCTTGCTGAGTTGGTTATCATTATCCGCCTTGGAAACCTGCTGTTTAATGCTATCCAACTGTTTCTGGTAGTTCTTTAGCGCGGTAGCAGGATCCAGCTGGACTTCGGCGGCAGGGGTATCATCCTGTGCAGCGACGCTGGTCAGCGGTGCCAACTGCAAGCCAAACAGCAGGAACAGGAAAAGAAGAATTTGACGGGGCTTTAACATAAATTCATTGCTCGGCATTTGCATGATAGACAGACGACGCAGGCGGGTCGATATACACCGACCCGCCTGGCTAATCATAAACTGTAGTTATGATAACTGCTTAATCTCCGCTTAAATATCAGTATTACTCCCATTCAGCACGATTATTGATGCCGCCCTATCACTCGGCTTGCAACCGGTTGAATTACGGTAAACTTTCCCCTGACGTAACCGATCAGTAGCGTGACTCACAGTGGCATAACCGACCAAAGCGTTTTATACTCAGCGCACCCATTTACCAACATTATAAAAAGGAGGATTACTATGCCGATGTGTGAATTGTTTTTTTACTCACACTTCTATAGTAATTGCCGCTGCTCAAGCATTACCGGTATCGTGCTGCGATAACCCAGGCTTGAGCGAAGCTTACTAAAATTTGAGTCCCTTCCCTCCGGCTTACCGGGTTATCGTCAGCGATGTTTGACGATAGGCATTTGCATGCCTGTAACTCTTGAGTAAGCAATGAGCACATTATTATCTGCACAATCTGTCGGTTTCGACAACGCGTTCGGCCCTCTGTTGGTTGAGGTTTCCTTCAGCCTGAAAAAAGGCGACCGCATTGGTTTAATCGGCCATAACGGCTGCGGCAAAAGTACCCTGTTGAAAATCCTTAGCGGTGATCTCTCTGCCAGTACCGGCAGCGTGACGCCTGCCCATCAGTGCCTGATGGCACGGGTAGAACAACACCTGCCTGATGAACTGCACGGCTGCACCCTGCTCGAGGCAGTACTGGCGCGATTGCCAGAAAATCAGCGCGTCAGCGAAAGTTGGCAGGGAGAAGTCCTGCTCACCAGCCTGGGTTTTGCGCCACCGTCATGGACGCTAACCGCCGGCACCTTGAGCGGTGGGCAGCATACTCGTCTGCTGCTGGCACGTGCGTTAATCCGCCAACCGGATCTGCTCCTGCTGGATGAACCCAGTAACCATCTGGATCTTCCCACCTTATTGTGGTTAGAGCGTTTTTTGCAAAACTGGTCTGGCAGTTTTGTTCTGGTATCTCACGATCGCTACCTGTTGGATCAGGTCACCAACTGCACCTGGATCTTGCGTGACAAAACACTGCAATTCTTCCGCTTGCCATGTACTGCAGCACGCAAGGCGTTAGAGGAACAGGATGCCGCAGATGCGCATCGCCGTCAGGCGGAACAGAAAGAGATCGACCGGGTCGCCAAAAGCGCCCATAGGTTGGCCGTTTGGGGCAAGGTTTACGATAATGAAGACCTGGCTCGCAAGGCTAAACAAATGGAAAAACGCGTTGATCGGATGAAAGAAGAGCAAACCACGTTGACGGCGGGCAGCCAATGGCGGCTTAAGCTTAACGGTGAGGCGCTGGATGCCGATCGCCTGCTGGCTTTGCCGCAGTTGGACGTCCGTCCGGCCGCTGATGCGCCGGTGCTGTTTCACCTGGCGCAGCTGCGGGTCAAAAGCGGTGACCGTATTGCCATCGTCGGGCGTAACGGCTGCGGCAAGTCTTCACTGCTGCAGCACCTGTGGCGGGAATACCAAGGCGCGGCCAGCCAGGACGCGGTTTTCCATCCTCGGGTACGCATCGGCTATTACGATCAAAGCCTGCAACAGCTGCGCGATGACGACACGCTGAGCGAAGCATTGACGCATTTCGCGCCGCTAACCGAAGAACAGCGGAAAATGGCCCTGATTGGTGCCGGCTTCCCTTATCTGCGCCATCAGCAACGTATCAGCACGCTGAGCGGCGGTGAGCGATCGCGCCTGCTGTTTGTCGGGCTGACACTGGCTAACCATTCTTTATTGTTGCTCGACGAACCGACCAACCATTTGGATATGGAAGGTAAGGAAGAGCTGGCCGATACCCTGCGCCAATTTGAAGGCGCTGTGATGCTGGTCACTCACGACCGGATGTTGATCGAAAACAGCTGTAACCGTTTCTGGCTGATTGATAACCAGCAGTTGGAAGAATGGCACGATCTGGAGCCGGTCTACGCACGAATGGCCGAAGAACGTGACGCTCAGCCAATGGCAGCGCCAGACCGGGTTCTCACCGCCAGTGAGTTACGCCATGATGACGAAGAAATGCTTCTTGCGACGTTGTTTGAAGTGGAAAACAAACTGCAGGAGGATCTGGCGCGTAAGCCAAAGCATCAAAAAACGCACTTGCAGCAACAGTGGCGCGAGGAAATCGCCATCCTCACCGCCCGGTTGAATCTGGACTAACCTTCACAGGCCGCCTATCGGCGGCCTTTTTCTTTTCGGTGGTGATATGAATCTTAATCTCCGGCTGGCAACCCGTGAGGAACGGCCACTGCTGGCGGCCATGCTGCACGACTACCTGCGAGAGTTGGGCGCCGATGTGGACTACCCGCATTTGTCACATTATTGGCGCGAAAGCGGCCGGTATCCGTATTTGATTTTAAATCAGTCGCAGCCAGTGGGGTTTGCGTTGGTCCGCACGCTGGATCCCACCCCAACAATGGAAATGGCAGAGTTCTACATCACCAAACCCTGCCGCAAATACGGTATGGGTAAAACGGTTGTGCAAACCTTGTTCAGGTTACATCCGGGTCACTGGCAGCTGTCAGTGCTGGCAGATAACCCCGGTGGCCTTGCATTTTGGCTGTCGGTGGTCCCCCCGACAGCCTACCGCGCGTGGATTGATCAACCGGGTAATCGGCCTCATTGGCGGCTGACATTCTCGGTATGTATGACGCCCTGATAACCCCAGGCACGCAAGAATAGATCAATCGTGGTCGTCGCCAATACGTGCAAATGCGCTTTATCCGGTATGTCATCAGTCAGCAACGCCGCAGGTAATGGGTACCCCATCACCGCTCCCAAAAACGCTTTGGCCTGAAGTTCAACGTTTTTAACTTCTATGGCTCCTCGCTGTTGAGCCTGTTGTAATAACGTGACCAATCCTTGCAGTACGCGCCCAGAATCGCGTTGCTGCAACGTCGCGTATAATTCCGGCCGCTGTTGTAACAGTTGGATCAACAACCGATGAAAGTGGATGTTTTTGGTTTGGAAAAAGTGATCCTGTACCACCGTCGCAAAACGCATCAGGACCAAGTGAAGATCTTGCGTATCGCCTGCCAGAATTGCATTGATTGGAGGATGCATCATGTCCTTCATGTAATTGAAGGTCTCCAGCACCAGTGCATCTTTTCCGGGGAAATGGTTATACAACGTTTGCCGCGTGGTACCGGCCTCGGTGGCGATCACATCCAACGAAATATCCAACCCCTGTGTCAGAAACAACTCGCTGGCAGCGGCTAATATTCGCGGTTTAGCCTTCATCGGGCGCCCTGGTTGGCGGTTGTTCATGGTGAATTTACTCCTGCCCCGCAGATATCGTTACGAAAGGATTATTTTTTACTTTTTAGGCGTGCCAGCCCTTGTTTCACCAGCACAAAAAACAACGGCACGAATAACAACGCCAACAGTGTGCCAGAAATCATGCCACCGATCACCGCAATGCCTATTTCACGACGGCTTGACGCTCCGGCACCGACCGACAAGGCCAACGGAATGACCCCTGCGACAAACGCCAGTGACGTCATAACGATAGGACGTAATCGCAGACGCGCGCCTTCAAGTGTCGCTGCCAGCAGTGTTTGCCCCGATTTCATCTGCGCTTCCGCAAACTCAATAATCAGAATCGCATTCTTTGCCGACAATCCGATAGTGGTCAACATGCCCACCTGAAAATAGATGTCATTTTCATAGCCTGCCAGCCGTGTGGCGAGCACAGCACCGACAATACCCAAGGGGATAATCAACATCACAGCAATTGGAATTGACCAGCTTTCATACAGCGCTGCCAGACACAGGAAGATAAACAGTACAGACGCCAGGTAAATCCACAGCGTTTGGCCCGCAGCCACCTGTTCTTGGTAGGATAAACCACTCCACTCCAGTCCAAACCCCGTTACACTGGCAATAATACCCTGCATCTGAGCCATGGCCGTGCCCGAGCTTTCGCCTAATACAGAGGAACCCTGGAGTTGAGTCGCTGATAGCCCATTGAAGCGTTGTAGCATTTGCGGACCGGAGAGCCAGCGCGTGTTAGCAAAACTGGCAAATGACGCCATGCTGCCGCTGCTACCGCGCACAAACCACTGATTAATGTCATCAGGTGCAGAACGAGAACTGGCCTGACCTTGCATATAGACGCGCTTCACCCGCCCACGATCGATAAAATCATTGATATAGGCGCCGCCCCAGGCTGCAGACAAAGTGTTGTTTATATCCGCCTGCTGCAACCCCTGTGCGCTCGCCTTTTGCTGATCGACATCTACCTGGAGCTGTGCTTTATCTTCCAGACCATTCACCCGCACCGCGGTCAATAAGGGATTATCACTGGCAGCGGTAATTACCTGCTGCTGCGCCAATTGCAGTTCATCATGGCCAGCATTGCTTTGATCTTGTAGCCATAACTCAAAGCCACTGGATTGCCCCAGACCGCGTACCGCTGGCGGAGACAGAACATTGACCTGTACATCCCGGGCGCCTTTAAAATGCTGGTTGGCTCGCGCAATGATCGCTTGGGCGGTGTTCTCGCTGCCATTACGCAAATCCCAATTTTTTAATTCCGCAAACGCCATGCCGACATTCTGGCCACTCCCAGCGTTGTTACGCCCGACCACCATAAAAATAACGTTCAGGTTGTCTTTTTCTTCGGTCATAAAATAGTCGGCAATGCTATCTGCAGCTTGCTGTGTTCGCGCCATTGGCGTACCGGGCGGTAACGTAAATTGTATCATGACAGAGCCCTGATCCTCGACCGGCAGGAATCCCGTGGGCATGCGGAAGTACTGCCATATCATCACACCGGTAATCAGTAACGCCACCAGGCTGTAAAGCCCTTTATGTGCCAAAATATGCGTCAACCCACGACCATACCCCTGTTGGCTACGATCGACGACACGGTTAAAACGCGTGAAAAACCAACCGCGCTTGTCATGGGAGGCTGGACGCAGTAAACCGGCGCACAAGGCGGGCGTTAGCGTCAACGCGACCAACACGGATAACACCATGGAGGAAACGATGGTAATCGAAAACTGGCGGTAAATAATCCCGGTGGAGCCACCCAAAAACGCCATAGGAATAAACACCGCAGACAGGACCAGTGCAATGCCGATCAACGCACTGTTGATCTCACCCATCGAACGCAGCGTCGCCTGCTGCGGAGGTAATGCGTCCTCTTCCATCACCCGCTCTACGTTTTCGACAACCACGATTGCATCATCAACCAACAAGCCGATCGCCAACACCATGGCAAACAATGTCAGGGTATTAATGCTGTAACCTAGCAGCGCCAGAATGCCGAATGTCCCTAGCAAGACGACTGGCACGGTGATCGCCGGAATCAACGTGGCGCGCCAGTTCTGTAAAAACAGGTACATCACGACCACAACCAAGATGATGGCCTCGATCAACGTCTGCACCACACCTTCGATCGAAACAGTGACAAAAGGTGTACTGTCGCGCGGATAAGCGACTTTCAGTCCGGCAGGAAACTGCGGAGTCATGCGTTCAACGTCGGCACGCACGCTTTCCGCCACGGTCAGCGCGTTAGCACCCGATGCCAACTGAATGGAAATACCGGCGGCCGGATAGCCGTTTAAGCGGGTTTGGTTCTGATAATTCTCTGCGCCTATTTCAACCCGTGCAACGTCCCGCAGATAAACCGCCGAACCGTCTGTGTTGGTACGCAAAATAATGTTGCTGAACTGTTCTGGCGTTTGCAGCCTGGATTGTGCCGTAACGGTGGCGTTCATTGCCTGGCCAGGGAGTGTTGGGAGCGACCCCAGCTCACCGCTAGTGACCTGAGCATTCTGCGCCTCTACGGCTGTTTGAACGTCTGAGGGCATCAGTCCGTAACTGCTTAACCGGAGCGGATCCAACCAAATGCGCATGGCATATTGCGCACCGAACACCGTCGTCTCACCCACTCCATCCACCCGACTCAGCGGATCCTGCAATGCACTGACAAGATAGTCATTGATATCGACGTTATCCATTTGCCCACCGGTATCGTACAACGCCACCACCATCAAACTGTCGCCTTGTGACTTGGTAACGGTGATCCCCTGCTGTTGCACTTCCTGAGGTAAACGTGAATTAGCCTGGTTCACCGCATTTTGTACCTGAACCTGCGCTATATCCGGATTGGTTTGCTGATCAAAACTCAGGCTGATGCGTGCCTGTCCGGCGGAACTGCTGGTTGAGGAAAAATAGAGCAGCCCATCAATCCCCTTGATTTGCTGCTCTATCACCTGAGTCACACTGTCTTCCACCGTTTTAGCAGACGCCCCGGGATAGTTGGCCGTCACGGTAACACCTGGTGGGGCGATATCCGGGTATTGTTCCACCGGCAGCGTCAGCAATGCCAGAATGCCCGCAGCCATAATGCAAATAGCCAGAACGGCGGCAAATACAGGCCGAAAAACAAAGAAATGCGCCAGCATGGCTTAATCTCCTCTCAGGATTAAACGGATAAACGGCATTTGGTGCTGTTTCGGGAGGCAACGCGGTATGGATAACTGAGAAGGGATCTTCATCACACGCACCACCGTTTCATTCAATTTATTTACTTTACTGTAAAGTAAATAAATTGAATGAACAATAGACCCAACAATATAATCGGCGGTAAAACGTTCTACTTTACAGAAGAGATCTTCGTGACAATGTCACTTAAGCAAATGATGCAGGCTGCTGCCGAGCACTCACCGGGCAGCAGCCAATGGCGTATATACGCCAGGGGAACGCGGCCTCAAATACCGGGTTTAGGCTTAATGGGTTCCACGTGCCCTACTGCCCGAGAAATCGTCGGATAGCGTGCGCGCAGTTGGCGCTCGATGCTGTCTACCGCTGCATGAGCTGACACAATGGAGGCCGCCGGGGATACCCGACAATGGAAATTGACGATGATACCGCCGGTGGTTTTACGGGCGCGAATATTATGCACGTCCTGCACCATGTCTCCACCCTCCACTACCGTTTGCAGTATCTGACGAATATCGGCCAGTTCATCCGGTGCCACGTCCTCGCTGGCAATCCAGTGATGGGTTTGGGGCTCCAGGTGCGTTTCAATCTCTGTCTCTTCACCAATCGCCTGTCGTAGCAGCGTTTCGATTTCGCTGGCGATGTCGTGTGCCTGCGCCACACTGGCGCTGGCCGGGACCGCCAGATCCATGCTGATCGACATCCGTTCGGGCAGTTGTTGTAGCGCCAGATTTTGCACCACGGCACCGTGGTTGGCAGCAATCACCCGGATGCGGGTCGCCATGTCTTCGTCACTGCGGGTTTGTGGGTTGGCAATCACCGTGGCTTCGGCATGTGCGTACTGCTGTTCCAGGCGTTCTGCAATAGACTGTTTTAACGCGTTAATGCGCTCTAACGGCAAAGTACGACAGACGGCGACAGTGACTTCAATGAACAAGCTGGCCCCTGCGTTACGAATACGAATACTCTCGGTTGCCAATATCGCTGGGAAGGTGTCGAGCAATGCGCTGATTTCTTCCTTGGCTCCGGCGGGTGCCGTGTCCATTAACGAATCGAAAGAGCGTTTTCCCAGTTTCAGCGCCGCGACCACAATAAAACAGGCGACGATCAAGGCTGCAATGGCATCTGCACGGTTGAAACCCAACAGAACAAAAACCATCCCCAACAGCACAACGGCGGAAGCCAGCATATCGGAGAAAAAATGCAGCGCATCGGCTTCCAATGCCGCACTGTCAGTGGCTTTTGCCACACGGTTCAATGCTTTAACACGGAAAAAATCGACCAGGATAGAGATCAACAGCACGGCGATCACCACGGGCGCTGCGACGATTTCATGGGCGTCGCCCAGCAGGCTTTTGCCCGCTTCATAAACAATCCAGCCTGCCGCCCCCAGTAGCAGCAGCACTTCAAACAGTGCCGCCAGGTTTTCGACCTTGCCGTGGCCAAAATGGTGATCATCGTCGGCAGGTTTATCGCTGATACGTACCGCCAGCCAGGTAATGCTGGTGGCAACAAAATCGGTGAGAGAGTGGATCCCTTCTGAAATAAGGCCAATACTCCCGGTAAAAATACCGGCAGTAAATTTACCGACGGCCAATAGCCCGCTCGCTATCATGGAGTTTCTGGCAACGGATTGCTTTTCATTTTGCATATTACGACTCACATTCAAATGGGTAATTCATTTTTTTATTTTAGTAGACCATTGCCAGACAAAAGCAACCAGCAGCATAGTACCCGAGAATGTCAGCATTAAACTAGAAAGGAATTCTGATTTTCCGGTTGAATAAAAATAAATCTCATTCACACCAACAGAGATCATCAAAATGGCATAAAGTAAGCCAAGAATAGAAATAATCATTATCGTTATACTCCATAAAGCCGCATCCTGCGGTCAGCATTTAAGCGCATCCTCCCCGTCGTAAATAAAGCACGTCGAGGAGGATGCATCCAGGCGGATCTTTAGCGTTCATTAATCATCCCATTTAGTGCTCATATAGGCAGCTAGCAAGCCCAGCGAGCTGATAACACTCAGGAATCCTACAAAGATTGTCATGTTTCCCATTATTTCGTCCTCGGTTAGTTATTATCGATAAATGCCTCTTTAATTAAAAAGCGGATGGGGTCATTGCTCATGGATATTTACGCGCCTCCTGTTTTGTCAGATAAAATGCCCGCTCCGGCAGAGACACGGAGCGGATACGTCTTTAAATCTCCAGAATGTACTGGGCGATTTTGAAATAAATAATCAAACCGGTGCCATCAATAAAGGTGGCAATAAACGGCGCAGAGACCACCGCGGGATCAATACCCAGGCGTTTGAGCAGCATGGGGATAATCGAGGAAACAATGGCGCTCCAGACGGTGATGGCGACCAATGACAGACTGACCACCAATGTCACGTCCATCCCTACGCCCATAATCCAGGCCCGCACCCAGGCAGCCACGCCAATGGTGATGGCGATCAGCAGCGAGGTGGATACCTCCTTGCGGATTACCGCCCCCAGATTGCGCAGGCTCACCTCGCCCAACGCCATGGCCCGTACCAATGTAGACGTGATTTGAGTACCGCTGTTACCGCCGGTGCCGATCAGTAATGGGATGAAAAACGCCAATGCGATAGCGGCTTCCAACTGCTCTTCAAACGCCTTTAATACATTACCGGTATAGGCTTCTGCGACAAACAGCATCAGCAACCATACCGAACGCTTGCGCCATAACGCCCAAGGGCTGGTTTCCAGATAAGGTTTGTCCAGTGGCAGACTGGCACCCTGACGCTGTGCATCCTCGGTATTTTCATCTTCGATCAGCCGGGCAATTTCTCGTTCGCCCAGCACGCCCACCAGCGTATTATTCGCCACCACCGGTACCACATCCAAGCCGCCCTTAGCCAGTAAATGAGCGACATCATTGCGATCGTCATCGGGGGAAACCTGGAAATAACTTTGGTTGATCATCACCCCAACGGCTTTATCATGATCGTCGCACTGCAGGAGTTTTTTTACCGATAATGTGCCACGTAAATGATAATCGTCGGCGGTAACAAACAACTGCGTCGGAATTTCTTCGGTTTTAAGTTGCGAAAGAAAATAATCTTTTGCGTTATTAACCGTCATATTGCCGGGGATAGTAATAAAATCGGCATTCATATAGCCCGCGACCGAAGACTCATCATGAGTTTCAGCAGAGGCAAGCGCCGAGGATGGGTGATTTTGATGTAACTTCATTATGTTAGTCCCTATTTCTGTTTGAACTTCAACAGCGAATCGCATAGGGGCGTTAACCACAGAGGGAGTGCAGACAGCCTATCTCCGCGTCCAGGTTTTAGCACTATACAACGTATCTGATGTATTCATCAGAAGTTACCTTGGGCTGAACCTTAATCCGATAAAGCCTGTCTTAACCTTGGGCATCTCTCGATGTCGTCAGATCAGTAACCTGTGTTTGTATAGGAGCCTCGCCAAACGAGATACTGCATATAAACTACGGGGGGCAGTATAGGCGCGGTTTTTTATCGATGAGGAAAAAGTTGGCTAACCGTTTATGAAACATTTAGAAAAAAGTTTCGCGACAAAATAATAAATGCGGGCCAGTACCCTCCCGGCCCACGCGTTATTCTGTCGTTAATGAGCGAGAATATACACATTCTTGTCGTACAGCGGCCCCTGCCGGGTAAAGTCGATACCTTTCACATAGGGTTTGACCAGAGTGGCCTTCGCTTCGTAGTAAACCGGTGCCACTGGCGTGTCTACCGCCAGCACGTCTTCAGCCTGTTGGAAATAGCGTTGTACTTGCTGTGGCGTCTGCGCCGCGGTCGCCTGGTGTAACAAACGATCGTAATTTTCGTTGGCATATTTGGCTGAATTTTCACTGCTGGTAGCGCGGAACACGTTCAGGAACGTAGACGGATCATTGTAGTCTGCCAACCAACGGCTGAAAGCCACGCTGTACTGCCCATTGTTGATATTGTCCAGCACCACCTTCCGTTCCTGGCTCTGCAAGGTGACGTCCACACCCAGGTTCTTTTTCCACATCGCACTGCTGGCGATCACTATTTTCTTGATGGTGGCATCGTTGCTGTACAGCAGCGTGAAACTTAACGGATGTGCCGCATCAAAGCCCGCTTCCGCCAATAGCTTTTTCGCCTGTGCGATACGCTGTTCGCGTGGCCACCCGGCCTCTTGGCCCGCTTGCAGCGTAAAACCACCGGCACCGGTTGGCGTAAACGTCCAGGCCGGCTGTTGGCCATAGCCCAGCACTTTGGTGGCTATGATCTCTTTATCCAGCGCCAGATTTAATGCCTGACGCACGCGGACATCATTGAAGGGAGCCTGCCGGTTGTTAAAGGCAAAGTAACTGGTCGACAGCAGTGGATAGGTGATCAACTGTTCATCACCCAGGCTGTTTTTTAACTGCCGGTACAATTCCGGCGGCGCACTGTAGCCCAATTCAATTTCGCCGGCTCGGAAACGTGCCACTTCAGGGAACCCCTGTAACGGCAGGAACGTCACTTTATTGAGCACCGTGCGGGCGTTATCCCAATACTGGCTGTTGCGTTCCACCACCACTTTCTCATTCACGACCCACTGCGTCAGGCGGAACGCCCCGTTGCCAACAAAGTTCTGCGGTTGAGTCCAATTTTTGCCGTATTTCTCCACCACGTTTCGATTCACCGGCAGCACAGGAAAATGCACTAACTGCTTAAGCAGATAGGAGTTTGGCTCAACCAATGTGACTTGTAGCCTGTGTGCATCCAACGCTTTCACACCCAGCTCGGTTGGCGGTTTGCTGCCGGCGTTAATCTCTGCCGCGTTTAGCACATAGGCCGACGCCAAATAGCTACCATAGGGGGATGCTGTTTTGGGATCGGTGAGGCGCCGCCAGCTGTAGACGAAGTCATCGGCCGTCACCGGATCGCCGTTTGACCATTTGGCTTCCGGCCGCAAATAGAATGTCCAGACATTGCCCTGCTGCACCCATTTTGTCGCCAGCGCGGGGATCACTTCACCGTTTTTACCCACCCGCAGCAAACCTTCAAAAACGTCATTGAAGATATAAAACTCTACGTTACTTTCTGCCAAATTCGGATCAAGCGTTGCCGGCTCATAACCATTGGCCCGGACCAGTTCCTGTACGGTGGCCAGTTGAGCCCCTGCAGGCACGTCGGCGGCGTTAACCGGCACCATCGCCTGTAAAGACAAGATGATTAGACCGGCTAATCCGTTAAGTTTGAATGAATACTTCACGTCGATATCCCTTATTGGTGTTTTGTCGACGTATATATACAGTGAAGCAGTTGAATAAATTAAATGATTAAACGCTATGACTCATAACCAAATAAGCGCGTACCGAACAACATGAATTTCTTTCACAATCAATCGAATATCTGCTGCGTTGGTGAGCCTGTTTGATACTGGTCGAGACGGCGGTTGGCGCTTCCCCATGGCAGCGGGGATCATTGTGATCAACGAAAAGAACAGCGTGGCTTCCGGCGCGTTCTTCAGCTAACGAATACGTCGCGCACGAATTGAAGATGAGGGTTTGAACATAATAAATACTGATGAGAATCAGGTATCAAGGCAGATTATTCAGGCTGAAACTTAATTTTTCCTTAGGATGAGATAATTAGTGAGCAAAATCTAAAAATAAATTAATACGAATCGTTTTCACTATCATTATTAATGTTCTTATATACAATCAGGGCAGCCCAACGCCCGTTAGGCACATTTCGCTTTTATTCTCTGCACTCTCTTAATAAGGATGACTGTATGAAGCTGCGTTTCTCTTCTCTCGGCCCGATTGCCTTGTTGGCATCGTCCATGATGCTGGCGTTCTCGGCCAATGCGGCATCCCAGGATGACGGTATCGTTATTTATAACGCGCAACACGAAAACCTGGTGAAATCCTGGGTTGACGGCTTTACCAAAGACACCGGCATAAAAGTGACCTTGCGTAACGGCGGCGACAGCGAATTGGGCAACCAACTGGTGCAAGAAGGCACCGCATCCCCTGCCGACGTATTTCTGACGGAAAACTCCCCTGCGATGGTGCTGGTAGACAACGCCAAGCTGTTCGCTCCGCTGGACGCAGCAACACTGGCGCAGGTTGAACCGCAGTACCGTCCGCAGCACGGCCGCTGGGTTGGCATTGCCGCCCGCTCAACGGTGTTCGTTTACAATCCGGCGAAACTGACAGAGGCACAGCTGCCTAAGTCCCTGCTGGATCTGGCCAAGCCGGAATGGAAAGGCCGCTGGGCCGCGTCACCTTCAGGTGCTGACTTCCAGGCTATCGTCAGTGCATTGCTGGAGCTCAAAGGCGAAAAAGCCACGCTGGAATGGCTGAAAGCGATGAAGACCAACGCCACCGCCTATAAAGGTAACAGCACCGTGATGAAAGCGGTCAATGCCGGCCAAATCGACAGCGGGGTTATCTATCACTATTATCCGTTCGTCGATGGTGCAAAAACGGGCGAAAACAGTAAAAACATCAAGCTTTACTATTTCAAACACCAGGATCCAGGCGCGTTCGTTAGCATCTCTGGTGGCGGTGTGCTGGCATCCAGCAAGCACCAAAAACAGGCACAGGAGTTCGTTAAGTGGATCACCGGTAAAAACGGCCAAGAGATTCTGCGTACGAACAACGCCTTCGAGTATGCCGTCGGTGTTAATGCTGCCTCCAATCCAAAACTGGTACCGCTGAAAGAACTGGATGCACCAAAAGTTGACGCTTCGTCGCTGAATGGCAAAAAAGTGGTCGAGTTGATGACCGAAGCCGGGCTACTGTAAGCCGGTTTATCAGTACAGAGAGCTTTCAACCCTATGTCGAATATAGGTTTCAACGCCGCGGGCTCAGCCCCGCGGTACGCTTCGACCCGGCGTCATCATCGGCCCGGGCTGTTTATCGTGGCAACGGCCATTTTACTTTCCCTGTTGGCGCTATTGCCGCTGGGGTTTGTCATTAGTGTGGCGTTTGAAACCGGCTGGCAAACGGTTAAAGCTCTGGTATTTCGCCCCCGCGTGGGCGAATTGCTGCTCAACACTCTGCTGTTGGTGATCTTCACCTTACCCATCTGTGCACTTCTTGGGGTGACGCTAGCCTGGCTGACTGAACGTTCGACGTTGCCGGGGCGCCGCATCTGGTCTTTATTGGCGACAGCACCGCTGGCAGTACCCGCCTTCGTGCAAAGTTATGCCTGGATCAGTTTGGTGCCTTCAATGCACGGACTGGGCGCGGGTGTCTTTATTTCTGTGCTCGCCTACTTCCCGTTTATTTATCTGCCGGCCGCCGCGGTTTTGCGCCGCTTGGATCCCGGTATTGAAGACGTCGCCACCTCGTTGGGTAGTCGGCCATTGGCTGTCTTTTTCCGCGTGGTGTTACCGCAGCTAAAACTGGCCATTTGGGGCGGATCACTGCTGATCGCACTGCATTTACTGGCGGAATACGGCCTGTACGCCATGATCCGTTTTGATACCTTTACCACCGCCATTTTCGATCAATTCCAGTCTACCTTTAACGGCCCGGCCGCCAACATGTTGGCGGGTGTGCTGGTGCTGTGCTGTCTGGGGCTGCTGCTGCTGGAGGCCGCCAGCCGTGGTCGGGCGCGTTATGCCCGCGTCGGCTCTGGCAGTGCCCGCAGCCAGACCGCGTATCGACTTGGCAAAATGGCCACCCTATTCGGCCTGCTACTGCCAGTGTGCCTCACGGCGCTGGCACTGGGCGTTCCCTTTATTACGCTAGCCCGATGGCTGGCGCTCGGTGGGCTTGACGTGTGGCGTAACGCCGAGTTATTGCCGGCCTTGCTGCAAACATTGTCGCTGGCCGCCAGCGGCGCATTACTGATCACCTTGTGCGCCATTCCTATGGCCTGGTTGTCGGTACGCTACCCGGCGCGGCTCTATCGCGTGCTGGAAGGCTGCAACTATGTCACCAGTTCACTGCCCGGCATTGTGGTCGCGCTGGCGTTGGTGACCATCACCATTCACAGCTTCCGCCCCATTTACCAAACAGAAATTACCTTGCTGCTGGCCTATTTATTGATGTTTATGCCACGAGCCTTGATCAACCTGCGCGCCGGTATTGCTCAGGCGCCGGTCGAGCTGGAAAACGTGGCACGCAGCCTCGGGCGTTCACCGGCTCAAGCGTTATGGAGTACCACGCTGCGCCTGGCGGCCCCGGGTGCAGCCGCCGGGGCGGCGCTGGTGTTTCTGGCCATCTCCAATGAGTTGACCGCCACTCTGCTACTGGCACCCAACGGGACGCGCACGTTGGCGACCGGTTTCTGGGCATTGACCAGCGAGATCGACTATGTGGCGGCAGCCCCTTACGCTTTGATTATGGTGGGGCTGTCTCTGCCATTGACCTGGCTTCTTTATTCTCAATCCAAACGCACGGCGGGATTATGAGTACGCTTGAACTACACGGCATCAGTAAGTCCTATAACGCAGTTAAGGTGCTGGAGCATATTGATTTACAGGTCGAAGAAGGCAGCCGTACCGCGATTGTCGGCCCTTCGGGCTCTGGGAAAACCACGTTGCTGCGCATCATCGCGGGTTTTGAAATTCCGGATAACGGCCAAGTGATGTTACAAGGCCAGGCGATGGCCAACGGCAACGGTTGGGTACCGGCACACCTGCGTGGCATTGGCTTTGTGCCACAGGACGGCGCGTTATTCCCACACTTTACCGTGGCAGGCAATATTGGATTCGGTCTAAAGGGAAGCAAACGCGACAAACAGTTGCGCATTGATGCATTGATGGAGATGGTGGCGCTGGATCGCCGCCTTGGAGCACTGTGGCCGCACGAGCTGTCCGGCGGACAGCAACAGCGGGTGGCCTTGGCACGTGCATTGTCTCAGCAACCCAAACTGATGTTGCTCGATGAGCCCTTTTCCGCGCTCGATACCGGCCTGCGCGCCGCGACCCGCAAAGCCGTGGCCGAGCTGCTGGCCGAAGCCAAGGTTGCGTCGATTCTGGTGACCCACGATCAAACCGAAGCCCTGTCATTTGCCGATCAGGTCGCGGTGATGCGTAATGGGCGTTTGGCGCAGGTCGGCCCACCACAAGATCTCTATCTGCGACCGGTGGACGAGCCGACAGCCACCTTTTTAGGGGAAACGCTGGTGTTGTCCGCAGAGCTTGAACAAGGCTGGGCCGATTGCGCTCTGGGCCGAATTGCCGTGGACGATTGTCAGCGCCGCGGGCCTGCGCGCATTATGCTGCGCCCAGAACAGATCCAAATTAGCCAGTCTGTGTCACAACAGCAGAGCCAGGCGATCGTGACCAGCATTGATTTTGCCGGTTTTGTCTCGACCTTAAATCTGCGCATGACCGGCAATGACACGGCTATCGAGATTAAAACCGTCAGCCGAGAAGGCATTCGTGCCGGTTCCCACGTCAGCCTGAGTATCATCGGTCAGGCGCACATCTTTGCCGAGTGATGCCGTAGTGGGCGAGTTATCGCCCGCTACCCTGCTGGCCATTTGAGTCGTCTCAATGATCTTCTGCTCTGCCCGCAGCAATGTCGGCACGCAGGCCAATACGGAAAAACCTATCGCAGCCATCACTTAGTAAAACCCCTTCTATCAACTACGATTAATCTGTGACCGGTGTAATCATTCATCCGTCCGGAGATAACCCACAGAGGATTATCATAATTATTCATGCTGTTTGAGCCGCTTCTCTTTAACGCGGCTAAGAAAGGTTAATTATGGCACGTACTACCCCCCTCGAACGCTACCGCAACATCGGCATTTCAGCGCATATTGATGCCGGCAAAACCACCACGACCGAGCGAATTCTGTTTTACACCGGGGTCAGTCACAAGCTGGGCGAAGTGCACGACGGCGCAGCCACCATGGACTGGATGGCACAGGAACAGGAACGCGGTATTACCATTACCTCGGCAGCAACAACCTGTTTCTGGAACGGCATGCAGCATAATTATCCGCAGCATCGTATCAATATCATCGACACCCCAGGCCACGTGGACTTTACCATTGAGGTCGAACGTTCCATGCGCGTGCTGGACGGCGCGGTCATGGTTTATGACTCGGTGGGCGGTGTACAACCGCAATCAGAGACCGTTTGGCGTCAAGCCAATAAATACAAAGTGCCACGTCTGGCGTTCGTCAACAAAATGGACCGCGTCGGTGCGGACTTTTTCCGCGTACGTAAAATGATGATCGAACGTCTGAAGGCCAATCCCGTGCCGATTGTCATTCCTATTGGCGCCGAGGACCACTTCACCGGCGTGGTGGACCTGGTACGCATGAAGGCCATTGTGTGGGACGAAGCGACGCAAGGCATGAGCTTCAGCTTTGAAGAGATCCCCGCAGAACTGCGCGACATTGCCCAAGAGTGGCGAGATAAAATGATCGAAGCCGCCGCCGAAGGTTCGGAAGAACTGATGGATAAATACCTTAATCAGGTGCCGTTGAGCGAAGAGGAGATCGTTCGTGGCCTGCGTCTGCGCACGGTGGCGGGTGAAATCCAGCCCATGCTGTGTGGTTCAGCCTTCCGCAACAAGGGCGTGCAACGCATGCTCGACGCGGTGATCGAACTGATGCCTTCGCCGCTCGACGTTCCGCCCATGGAAGGCCACGATGAGCACGACAAGATTGTTATCCGCCGAGCGTCCGATGACGAAAAGTTTTCCGCGCTGGCGTTTAAACTGATGACCGATCCTTTTGTTGGCCAACTCACCTTTGTGCGGGTTTACTCCGGTGTACTCACCAAGGGCAGCAGCGTTTATAACCCGATCAAAGGCAAGAAAGAGCGTATTGGTCGCATCGTGCAAATGCACGCCAACGATCGCAAAGATGTCGAAGAGCTGCACGCCGGTGATATTGCCGCCTGTGTGGGACTCAAAGACGTCACGACCGGTGACACCCTGTGCGATCCTAACGCCATCATCACGCTGGAAAAAATAGTGTTCCCAGAGCCGGTGATCGCACAAGCCATTGAGCCAAAAACCAAGGCCGATCAGGAGCGAATGGGGATTGCGCTTCAGCGGCTCTCCTCCGAGGATCCCTCTTTCCGCGTGCGCACGGATGAAGACTCCGGCCAGACCATTATTTACGGCATGGGCGAATTGCACCTGGAAATTATCGTCGATCGCATGCGGCGCGAATTTGGCGTGGCAACCACCACCGGCAAACCGCAAGTGTCTTACCGTGAGACGATACGCAAACGCGTGACCGACGTAGAAGGGAAATTCGTGCGTCAATCTGGCGGCAAGGGGCAGTACGGCCACGTGGTGTTGACGGTGGAACCCAATGAACCGGGTAAAGGTTTTGAGTTCATTGATGAGATAAAAGGCGGCGTTATTCCGGGGGAATTCATTCCGGCGGTAAAAAAAGGCGTACTGGAAGCACTGAATAATGGCGTGTTGGCCGGTTATCAGGTGGTCGATGTTAAGGTGCACCTGACCTTCGGTTCATACCACGACGTTGACTCTTCAGAACAAGCGTTCCGCATGGCGGCGATCTTTGGCTTCAAAGAAGCCTGCCGTCAGGCAGACCCGGTAATCCTCGAGCCGATTATGTCGGTAGAAGTAGAAACGCCAGAGGACTACGCCGGCAGCGTGATGGGCGATCTGTCGTCTCGGCGCGGTTTGGTGCAAGGGATGGAGGACCTCCCGGGCGGCGGCGGCAAGGAAATTCACGCCAAGGTGCCGCTGTCCGAGATGTTTGGTTATTCAACTACCCTGCGCTCAATGTCGCAGGGCCGCGCGACTTACACGATGGAGTTCAGCCACTACGCTGAAGCCCCCCATAATGTGGCCGAAGAGATCATCCACCACAGCAAACGCTAAAATCCGCACCTGTCGTGTCCCCACGGCAGGTGTTACTCCTTCGCAGCCAGTGACACCACCACCGGCTGCGGCTTAATCCGCATCGCGTACACCACGCCAATCATCAGGCAGGCAATGCCACCGACGGTCAATAACGGCGGCCACGCCTGACGCAGCATAAAGGTATAGGCGAGCCCTGCCAGAATTTCGAATACGATCAGCGGCCCCACCAACACCGTCGGCAGACGCTGGCTCGCTTCATTCCAGCACAGTGCGCCAATCCACGAGCAGAATATGCCAATAACAAGCATCAAAGGAATAAACAGTTCCGGCCTTGGCCCAAACGGCAATGCAAACGCCGGTTGGGTCATCGCCAACTGGCCGCAAACCAACACGTAGCCCACTAACGCCAGCGGTAACGTCACCAGCCCCTGCGCCGTCGCCCAGGTTGCAGGCCTTTGATTTGGGTTTTCTCGTAACCAGCGGGCATTGCGCAGCGGGAACCAGGTCCAACATGCTACCGCCACTAATGCCAGCCCCAGGCCACTGGTATAGCGCCAGACATCGACAGGTGCCTTATTGCCTTGCAGCTCGGCAACGTTAACCAGTGCCAACCCGCAGGCGATCAACAGCAAGGCTGGCGTGAGTTTACGCCATGAAAGTCGCCCATCCTGTTGGCTGTAAAACAGATTGGCAGTGACCGAAATCACCACCGGCAACGTGCCGATAATCATGGTGGAAACCGGTGCTCCGGTACGTTGTATCGCACTGGCCAGGCACAGGTAATACAACAAGTTACCTATCGCCGTCAGTTTTAATGCTTCCCACCAATCATTACGGTGTAACTTTTTCAATCGACGACGATCAAACCAGGCCAGAGGTAACGCAATCAGGCCAAAAGCCAGGTAACGCCCGGTGGACTGCAATGCCGCAGGATACTCAGGAATTAACACGGGGCCGACAAAAATCAGCCCCCACATCAGCCCAGCAGACAAGGCAAATAACACACCAACAAACATAGTGACTCCGTCAACAACCAGGTACAGCAGCCTGAACCCGTGAATGATATTGGGTGTCAGCCTAATCGACCCGTCAGGGGGAATATTGTAGCAAATTGCTGTTTTACTCACTTTTCGTAGGTACGGGGAAATTCTGCTGCAACGTTGAACGTCTGCAACTTAAGTCCACTCTTGCCATTTAATTGCATAAAAACACGGCCCATTTAAAAAGCCTGCATTGTATGCAGGCTTTCCTTTGGTGCTGGCAGAAATCAGTGCGTCACGCCTGAGTCAATGTTTTTACTCCCACGCGCTGATAGCAAAGGTTCCCTCAGGTTTCACTGGCAAATACTTTTCATAGTAACTTAGGTAATTCTTAACCGGATCAACATCTTTAAACTGTTCTGGATAAAGTGACTTTGCAATAAACTGAATCATGGCAAAATCAGAGAGCGTTCTTGATGCACCTTGATACACACCGAAGAGTTGCTTATTTTTAATGGCTGGCAAAGAACTCCACCCCTGGCGTGTAGAGAACCCAATAAGCTGTTGAATTGATATGTTTTTATCAACACCCACCCCCATCGAAAGCGCTGAGGCAATCTTGTTGTTTTCTCTTCCTGAGATGAAAATAGCATCAGGCTTCGAAACGAGAAGTTGTTCTGGATTAATCACGCCCCACCACTCAAAAAGCGGTTCAGCGATATTGTCTGCCCCCGCAAGCTTCAGCATCGCTCCCCACATATTCTTACCGTAAGTGAAGGAGTAATCATCAGGACCTTTATTGCCAAACTCGATATAAACTTTGGGTTTCTTTAATCCTGACGCAGCCACTCTACGTTGTACATCGGCAATGTTATTAGCGTATAACGCTGACAATTCCTGAGCGCGTTTTTCTTGCCCTGTCAGTATGCCAAATATTTTTGTTGAGCTGACATGTCTTTCTACAGTTTGCGCATTGTAGTCTACCACGACGACCGGAATGTTTAATTCTTCAAGGCGAGAGACTTCATGTTTAAGAGCAACGTATTGCCACTCTGCCAAAATAATAACGTCGGGTTTCAATGATATTATATTTTCGAGCGAAATATTATGCAGGTCCACTTCGCCAATATCGGCGATACGGGCCAGCGATGGCATATGCTTAACATACATACTCCAATTCGCAGGGACTTTCCCTCGCCAGGCCTCACGAGAAATACCAATGACGTGTTCGTACGCGACTTCCCCGCCGACAGCCATGTAGTCTTCAAAGTAAAACCCCAAGACCGCCCTTTTGACGGGGGTCTCAAGCGTAACTTGCCGCCCCAGGACATCCGTTAATGTCGTGGTGGCAGCATTTGTGGTGCCAGACAGGGTTAACAAAAGGGTAAAGAACGTACAGCTTATGAAGTTTCGAACGCCCATAAAATAGCAATCCTCAGGAGTTGGGGTTGTTCTTAATCATTTTTCATTTCATTATTCTGAATGCAAAAACGCAAATGATAATAATTTCCATTAAGCTTTATATCAACCAGAATCGCTGTGTCTATTCACGGTTAGAGGTAAAATTCTGCGCGTGACAAACCCTTCAGCATGACTCGCCAGATAATTTTGCTAATGCAGCATAAAAAAAAGAATTATCACGTTAACGGAAAATACATCTTGGACAGAGAACAAGCAGCATTCGCCTACTTAGCTTAATATCGGCGGTAATAACGGAAAGGGTATAAGGCCACGCATTGCCCCTATTTATTGCGCGTTATTCGGTGCCCTTCATCTGACGCATCTTGTGGCCCCTCTTTTCAGCGGCCTCCAACTTGTTTTTGATAGCGGACAGGAGTGACACCGTAACGATTAGCAAAAGCCCGCGTCAAATGCGCCTGATCGGTTAATCCCGTTGCCGCCGCGACCTGTGCCGCAGGTATACCGCGCCCCAACATCTGTTTGGCCTGCGACAAACGGATTGCCATCAGCATCTGCTGGGGAGACACATGGTATTCGGCTTTGAATTTACGCAGAAAATGATAGGGACTGAGAGACACCAACGATGCCAGTTGGCCCAATGTAATCGCAGCGGAGAAGTTATCGTGCAGGTAACTTTTGACAATATCAAAACGGTGCGTCGACTCGGCCTTCAACGATCTTGATACCTGGATATGAGGGCGAAAAACGGCGACGATCTGCAATAACAAACTGTCAATCGTAAGCGGGTCATCAGTTTGCCACAGGGCGGCCAGCATGGCGGACAGTTGCCGCGCCGCTAATGGATCCTCGCGGACCGCATCGGTAAACCAAAACCCCTGCTCACCTGACAATAGCTCCAGGGTCGCCGGCTCCAGATACAGCATGCGGTAATTCCAGCCACCGACGGTTTCCGCCTGGCCGGTATGCAGTTCGTCGGGGTTCATCAACACCAGTGAACCCGGCGCCGCCACATGTTGCGCGCCACGGTAACGGAAACGCTCAGCACCAAAATCGACGGTCCCGATGGCAAAAGCGTCATGCGAATGCGGTTCAAAGGCATAGCGTTCAATATGGGCATGATAAAGTTCTACACCCGGCACCTGCGGCAAACGCCGAAACTGTGCGCTGTCCTTTTCAAAGGGAAACGCTAATGGAACACCCTGCACCGTACCGTCCTGCTTCAATGTTGCTGATGCCGATATGATAGTCAACACAACGGGTTTTGAGTAGTGCACTGCCCGGTACTCTGGACGCTGCGGCTCATTCAGCGTAGGGTATTTTACCCAGTGTCCGGTACCTGCAATTCAGCGCCGGGCTATCGATTATCCCGCCGCAGAGTGGGAACACGGTCTTTAATCCCCTGAAAGTAAGAGGCAACAATGTATCCAGATACCCAACTCTATATTGACGGACAATGGCGCAACGCAGTTGCTGGCAAAACCACGCCGGTCACGAATCCCGCCACCGATGAGGTTATTGGCAACGTGGCTCACGCCACAGCAGCCGATCTCGATCTGGCGCTGACCGCAACCGAGCGCGGCTTCAAAATTTGGCGTGAAACCTCTGCCTATCAGCGGGCCAACCTGATGCGTAAAGCCGCAGCATTGTTGCGTGAACGTGCCGAGAAAATTGCCCTGACCATGAGCCAGGAACAGGGTAAACCGGTGGCGCAGGCCAAGGTTGAGATCCTGAACTCGGCAGACGTGATTGACTGGTTTGCCGGCGAAGCCAGCCGCACTTATGGCCAGATTATTCCATCCCGCAGTCAGGATGTTCAACAGCAAACGCTGAAGCTGCCGGTAGGCCCGGTTGCTGCGTTCACGCCGTGGAACTTCCCGATTAACCAGATTGTGCGCAAGCTGTCCGCCGCTCTGGCAGCCGGGTGTTCAATCATCATTAAAGGGCCGGAAGAAACCCCGGCCTCGCCGGCAGAGTTGATTCGCGCCTTTGCCGATGCCGGCATTCCCGCTGGCGTGATCGCGTTGGTTTACGGCACCCCAGCAGAGATTTCCGAATACCTGATCCCGCACCCTGGCATTCGCAAAATCTCGTTCACCGGTTCCACCCGCGTGGGCAAACACCTGGCGGCGCTGGCGGGTCAGCACATGAAAAAGGCCACCATGGAGCTGGGCGGTCATGCCCCAGTGCTAATTTTTGACGATGCCGATCTCGACACCGCGGCGAAAGAGCTGGCACTGGCCAAGTTCCGTAATGCCGGACAGGTCTGCATTGCACCGACCCGTTTCCTGATCCAGCAAGGCGTTTATGAAGCCTTTGTCGAGAAATTCACCGCAGCAGTACGCGATATCAAGCTGGGCAACGGTCAGCAGGACGGTGTGACCATGGGGCCAATGGTGCTGCAACGCAGCGTAGATGCCATAGAAGCCTTCGTGAAAGATGCCATTACCGAGGGAGCCAAAGCCACCACCGGCGGAAAACGTGTAGCAGGCCCTGGCAATTTCTTTGAGCCGACGGTGTTGCGCGACGTCCCGTTGAGTGCTCGTGCGATGTCTGAAGAGCCGTTTGGCCCAGTCGCCCTGCTGCGGCCATTTGCAACCTATGAGGAGGCTATCGCCGAGGCCAATCGCCTGCCTTACGGTTTGGCAGCCTACGCGTACAGCCGTAGCATCGCGACCGTGAACGCGTTGGGACGCGATGTGGAAAGCGGCATGCTCAGCATTAACCACATTGGTTTTGGCCTGCCTGAAACGCCGTTTGGCGGGGTGAAAGACTCTGGTCACGGCACCGAAGGCGGCAGCGAAGCGATCGAATCCTACCTGGAAACCCGCTTTGTCACCGTCGCGGGCCGTTAATTAACCTAAGCGAAAAAAATGCCCCGTTCTCACGGGGCATTTTATCATCGGGCCTTGTCGAACAGTTCCCGTGCCGCCGGGGTTAAACCCAGCATATGGATGCAGGCATGTACCATGCCCGGCAGCCGTTCACAGCGCACCGCAACCCCGTCCTCCCGCAGACGCCGGGCATAATCCTCCGCCTCATCGCGCAACGGATCATACTCGCAGCTCAATATGGTTGCCGGGGGCAACCGGCTTAACGTTGCTGCATGCAAGGGTTCTGCGTAAGGCTCTGGGTGATCGCGCTCTTCAGGCAGATACTGACGCCAGCAAAATTCCATCACTTCCCGCGTCAGAAAATAGCCTTGTGCGTAGTCGACGTAGCTGGCCGTATCCATAGCCCGGCTCAAGGCCGGGTACAGCAACAGCTGATGTTCAATCTGCGGGCCATCCCAGTCGCGAGCCAATAGCGCAACGGCCGCGGCCAGATTCCCCCCCGCGCTGTCACCACCAACCGCGATACGTGTGGCATCGAATCCCCACACATCCGCCTGTTCAATCACGCCGCACAATGCCTGATACACGTCATCCAACGGCCGTGGATAGGGATGTTCCGGTGCCAAACGATAATCAACCGACAGGATCATGCGGCCTGTGGCATTGGCCAGTGCCTGGCAAGGCTGGTCATACAGCGCCAGTGAGCCCAGACACCAGCCGCCACCGTGGGCGTACAACATTGCCGGTATGGGGGCACGCGCATCCACGCCCAATGGCGTGTAAGCACGAATAGCAATATTGTGCCCGTCGCTGGCGGTGACCCATCCGTTCTTGATCCCGCCACTGGCATCGGGCTCACCTTGCAACTGCAACAGCCCGTTTTCTGCTGCCGCACGCATCTCAGACAGAGATTCCGGTGCGGTTGCCTGCGCCGCGTCCGCCAGGAAGTGGGCAATCTGCGGATTAAGCGGCATCAGCCTGGCCCTCCAGCAAGAACGGTATCACCAACGCAATAAACGCCTCATGGGACTCTTCGGTAATGAAATGCCCACACCCGGCAACCGTTTCACCACGCAGGTTAGTGGCGTTATCGCGCAAGGTGACAAAAGGCGCATCTCCAGTGGCGTGCTCGGCTCCAATGGTCATCACCGGCATGGTCAGGCGGGTTTCAGCCCGACGCTGATTTTGCCGTATGGTTTCCGGAATGGCGCGGTAGTAATCAAAACCGGCCCGCAGGCTACCCGGTGCCGAATAGGCCGTGATATACGTTTCCGCCGCGACCCGATCGCGGCGATAAGACCAACGATTAAAGATATAGCTGAGGTACTCTCGCTCACGGCCCAACGTCAATGCCTCCGGCAGGTCCGTCAGTTGGTTGAACATGAAGTGCCACAGGAAAATGTTCTGGTCGGCGGGCACAAAAATCGGCGGTGCGGGTGCAAGCCCAGGGATCACCGCCTCCGTCAGTACCACCCCCGTGACCGCCTGTGGGAAGTCACTGGCCATCGCGTACCCGATCCACATCCCTATATCATGACCGACCAATTGATAACTCGGGTACCCAAGCTGCAGCATGGTCTGGTGCAGCGTGGCAGCGACACTGCCGGTGTCATAGCCGCCCACAGGCTTGTCTGAATCCCCGATACCTGGGGGATCTACCGCGATGGCTTTAAAACCGGCTGCCGCCAGCGCTTGCATAACATGCCGCCAGGTGTACCAGGTTTGTGGCCACCCAGGAATCAACAGCACCGGACGACCTTCGCCAAGCGTTACACAGTGAATTCGGTTGCCATTTACCCGCGCATAGACGTGTTCTGGCTCAGGTCCATGTTGCGTGGACCCGTTATTTTGCAGTGTCATCGGTGTTCTCCGTGAAGGATTAAGGTGGCTCAGCGCAGGCCAAGCAAGGCATTGATTTGTTGTTGGTCAACCGGTGCGCCGGCAAAATCATCAAACACCTTGTCGGTGACGTTGATGATATGGTCACGAATAAAGGCTGCGCCTTCACGGGCCCCGTCTTGTGGGTGTTTCAGGCAGCATTCCCATTCCAGCGTTGCCCAGCCTTGATAACCGTGCTGCGTCAGCCGTGAAAATATGCCCTTGAAATCCACCTGCCCATCGCCCAGCGAGCGGAAACGCCCTGCGCGTTCAGTCCAGGATTGATAACCGCCGTAGATCCCCTGCCGACCGGTCGGATTAAACTCCGCGTCCTTGACGTGGAACATGCGAATAAAATCCTTATAAATATCAATACAATCCAGATAGTTAAGTTGTTGCAGCACGAAGTGACTCGGGTCGAACAGTATCTGACAGCGCGGATGGCCGCCAACGCGCTGATGGAACATTTCGAAGGTCGCGCCATCGTGCAAATCTTCGCTGGGATGAATTTCATAGCACAGGTTCACCCCTTGCTCGTCACAGGCATTGAGTATCGGCAGCCAGCGCTTGGCCAACTCATCGAAGGCCGTTTCAATCAGCCCCGCCGGTCTCTGTGGGAAGGGGAACAAATAGGGCCAGGCCAGTGAACCTGAAAACGTGCCCATCTCAGTCAGCCCCAGTCGTGCAGAGGCTTTGGCCGCCAACAGGAGCTGCTGGTGCGCCCACTCACCGCGTGCCTTCGGATTGCCGTGTAAAGCCGGTGGCGCAAAGCTGTCACATAGCGCGTCATAAGCCGGGTGTACCGCCATCAGCTGACCAAAAATGTGGGTGGTCAGTTCGCTGACCTCCAGCCCATGTGCTGCCAACATACCGACCAGATCGTCGCAATACGTCTGGCTTTCTGCGGCCGTTGCCAAGTCAAACAGGCGGCTATCCCACGCGGGGATTTGCAGGGCTTTAAAACCGGTTTTCGCGGCCCAGTCGGCTATCGCCGGCAGGCTGTTAAAGGGGGCAGCGTCGTCGCTGAATTGTGCGAGGTGCAGGCTTGGACCTTTCAGGGTTTTCATCGTAAACTCCTATTGTTTGTCGATCGACAAACAATATGCTTAAATACATTCCTCAGCAAGCGAATTTTAAAAAATCGTTGGTATTAAGGTGGATTTAAGCGATCCTATTTCACTGAAAGATCGGCAAATAAGGGTAGATGAATGGCAGGCAGACCACGCGAATTCGACCGCGAACAGGCATTAGTGAAGGCACGTGACCTCTTTTGGCGACAGGGTTATGAAGGTACGTCGATGTCGGATTTGGTTGCCGAGCTGGGCATTGCCTCCGCACGTATTTACAAGGCGTTTGGTTCAAAAGAGCTTTTGTTCCGTGAAGCCATTGCCTGTTATGAAAGCCATGAAGGTGGGTTTGCCGATCGCGCATTCAGTGAAGAAAGCAGTGTGCATACGGCAATAAAACGCATGTTATACGACGCCGTGGCACTCTATAGCCGCGCTGATGCACCACAAGGCTGCATGGTGGTTTCCTCTGCAACCAGTGTCAGCGACGAAAACGCCGGTATCAAAACCTGGTTGGCAGAACACCGCCGGTTGCGCACTCAGGGCATTATTGAGCGCCTGAAGGCTGCGGTAATCGCGGGCGAACTGCCACCCGAAACCGATGCCGAAAGCCTCGGTGATTATTTTGCCGTCTTTCTGCACGGCTTGTCGGTGCAGGCTCGCGACGGCGTCACGGAGGCACGTCTGCTGGCGGCGGTGGACGTGGCGCTCAGCGCGCTGGGCAACGGCGAATAACCTTCTGATTACTGCGGGTGCGTCGCGTTCTTTACAAAATCCGCAATATAAGGATTGGTATTTTCTGGCTTATGAGTCAAGGCAACCTGATACAGGATCGGCTCCCCAATAAGTTTGCAAAAAGAAACATTTGCCCATCCATTTTTTTGCATAAACTCCGGGACAAGACTGACCCCTAACCCCGAAGCAACCAGGCCGACAATCGTTTCCATCTGCAATGCTCGCTGGACAACCTCTGGAATAAACCCTTCCTTTTCACAGGCCTCCGTAATAGAACGATAGAGGCCAGGCCCTTCCTGCTCCGGGAATAATACCCAGGGTTCCCCCGCCAGAGCAGAAAGCGGCAAAGCACCGCTTGCGTTATCCGGGTGTTTTTTTGGCAAAACGGCAACCAGCGGACAGCTAAAAAATCGGTGATAAGAGAGTTTCTGTATTGCGTATTCAGGAACGGGTAACACCACAATGCCAACGTCAAGCGAATCATCCAGAATGCCTGCCACCTGACGTGCGGTTGTCATTTCTTTCAACTCAAGAACAACCTTCGGGCAGGAGACGTGAAAACGAGCAATCATGTCAGGAAGCAAATGTCTGATGGCAGTGGCCACAAAACCGATACGCAAAGTCCCTGTCATTCCCTCGCCAGCACGTCGGGCCAACAACATCGCCCTTTCCATCTGCATGAGCGTCGCAACCGCTTCCTTCTGCAACACCTTTCCTGCTGGGGTCAGTGCCGTGATTCGATTTGTTCGCTCAAAAAGCCGGGTACCCAGCGTCTCTTCCATATGACGGATCGCTTTTGTCAGCGGGGGTTGAGCCATATGTAAACGCTCTGCTGCTTTCCGCATATTCATTGTTTCCGCAACAACCAGAAATTGGCGCAACTGACGCAGGGTGAGCATATCGCGATACCTTTAATGTATTAAGAAAGCACCACAATAGTATTAGACACATCATGGAAGCCACATGAATATACTCCCTGTATATATTCGTGGAGCAGAAAGGACAATGAACATACTCAGATCATTATCACTGCCTTACCGAAGCATAAATATGCTGGCGGCCTTCCTGATGATGTCGGCATCATGCGCGCTGGGCGCGTCAGAAGAAAATGACCTATCCAACCCGATCAGCCGTACAGAGAGGTATGTTGCACTTGAGAATGGAGAACGGCTCCACATTAGGGAAGTCAGACTGAAATCAAGCAGTACGACACCACTTTCGCCGGTTCTACTGATTCATGGTGCCCGTGTTCCCGGTATCGCCTCTTTTGATCTGCCCGTTAAGGGCGGCTCTCTGGCAGCAGGCCTGGCACAGGCAGGGCTTCAGGTGTATATCCTTGATCTGCGGGGGTATGGGTTATCAAGTCGGCCAGTTGAAATGGATGCACCGCCTGACCAGTCAATGCCGTTGATACGCACTGCAGATGCCGTAAACGATATCGCCCACGCCGTACGTGCTATTCAAACATGGAATGGTTCCCCCCGCATTAGTCTCCTGGGATGGGCTACCGGGGGTCACTGGGCAGGCGCTTACGCGTCGCAGTACCCCCAGAATGTTGAACGACTGGTTCTTTATAATACGCTTTATGGCGGAAGCGCCCATCACCCATCACTGGGATATGGCTCGCCACTGGAAGACCCTCGGAACCCCGGGCATTTCAACACGGCAAAATTTGGCGGCTGGGGTCTGAGCACGCGAGACAGTCTGTTTGTTGTCTGGGATAAAAGCATTCCCATGCTGGATAAAACTCAGTGGCGTGATGAAACGGTTAAACGCGCTTACGGTGATGCGGCTCTGGCATCGGACAAAACGTCACAACGCAGAACACCGCAAAGTTTCAGGGCGCCAACAGGTGCAATGGCTGACAGCTTTGAACTGGCCACGGGCAAAAAACAGTGGTCCGCAACAGCATTAACTAACGTTCCGGTGTTGGTTATCCGCTCTGAGCGGGACTTCTGGAGCCGGCCCGAAGATGCTGCGGCCATCATGAAAGATGCCCCCCTGGCAGAGATGCTGGCCATTCCTGAAGCCACACATTTTGTCCATCTTGATCGGGATAACGCCGGCAGAAAACGCTTTCTCGAGGGCATTGCCACATTTCTGGCACAACCGCATTGATCGGTCAACGCGGCCCTCCGTTTTGCGTTGCTGGATGAAAGACAGTGAATATGATGAGATAAGCACGCTGTTGGGCGCCCTGGTTCACCTGCTCAGTCGAGACACATGAGTCTCATGGTGCCTTGCTCATTGATCGACCGAAATGGGCTTGAACTCTGACCAGCCTTAGGCAGCAGGCGTCCCCTTCGACAGAAACGACGGTACTCAATCTTCCGGCAGATCGAAGATCACCAGCGTGCCCTCGCTGCCCGGTAATACGCGGTGTGGCACGCCAGCAGAAGCCTGATATAGCTGGCCGGCCCTCACCACAATTTCGTCCCCCGCCACCTGCAACCGCAGTTGGCCGCTGATCACCAGGAGGCCTTCGTTGTAATCATGCACTTCTTCCTCACTGCTACGCGAGTCCATGCGCAGCACTTTGATGTTGGCCGAGCCGACATGTCCCAATACGCGGGAACGCCATGCCTGCGGAAGACCGGCTGCCAACGCGGTAAGATCGAACAATGACATAAACCCTTTCACTCACAAGCAGCGCCCATCGCGCTACCGCAATGTACCCTCTCCCGCGCAGACAGTTAAATAACCAATGCTTTTAACCTATAGCCAAGCGCCTCAAACCGGCACCCGGCGGCTAATTTCAACAACCTGATCGCTGGGCAAATAGTAATAATCGGTTACGTGCATACCGTTGCGCACCATCAATGCAAAAATGTTGCGCTGCCACGCCGGTAATCGGTCATTGGCCTCGCGGCGTACCACGGTTTCATGCCCCAGGTAATAGGTCGCGTCATCAAAATTCAGCCCGGTTTTCTGCGCCTCTGCATGGCGTAATAAGCGGGGAATATGGGGCCGCTCCATAAAACCGTAGCTGGCGATTCCGCACCAGAACCCCGGTGACTGTTGTCGGATGACCAACCGCTCGGCATTCGCTACGCGGGGTTCGTTGACGATCATAATATTCAGTGTCAACACGGTGGCGTGCAGCGAACCGTTACGCTTAACGTGCCACTTCATCACCGGCGGCGTGCCATTTAGCGTACGAGTAAGAAATATTGCAGTGCCGGGTACACGGGGGATTTTTTGCTCTTCAAGGTGTGCCAGGAAATCCGTCAACGGCACGCTTTTTTCCCCCAAGGTACGGGAAGCCGCGATCACCCCGCGATGCCAGATTAGCATCACGCCGTACACCAGAGTGGCCAACAGCAACGGGACATAACCGCCCTGCATTACCTTGCTGAGGTTGGCCAACAGGAAACTGAGATCGACGATAAAAAAGCCGCCTGCCACCAACAAACTGGTGACCACTCCCCATCGCCATACCTCTCGCATCGCCACAAACAGCAGCCCGGTGGTCATGATCATGGTAAGCGACACGGCGATGCCGTAAGCGGCAGCCAAATTATCGGACGACTTGAAGAACACCGTCAGGAAGACGGTGACCGCCATCAGCAACCAGTTGATGGCACCGATGTAGATTTGCCCGTAGCTTTCCTCCGTGGTCTGTTTCACCTGCAGGCGTGGCAGCCAGCCAAGCTGGATCGCCTGACGGGTCATGGAGAAAGCCCCGCTGATGATAGCCTGACTTGCGATGATCGTGGCCAACGTCGCCAGGATAACCAGAGGGATTTGCAGCACCGGCGGACACAGGCGGAAGAAGATATTTTGGGTCACGTCGGCGCCAGACAGAATGAGCGCAGCCTGCCCGGCATAGTTCAGCAATAGGCTGGGGAAAACGATGCCAAACCACGCAAGCCAGATCGGCTTTTTGCCAAAATGCCCCATATCGGCGTACAGCGCCTCTGCACCAGTGACACAGAGGAAAACGCCACCGAGCACCAGAAAGCTGGTCACCCCATTAGAGAACAGGAAGTTAACGCCGTACAAAGGATTCAACGCCATCAGCACCGCAGGATGCTGAATAATCCCCCAGATGCCCAAGGCCGCGATGGAAAAAAACCACAGCGCCATAATCGGCCCAAACACCCTACCGATGCGTGCAGTGCCGAGCGGTTGAATAGCGAACAGGCTGACCAAGATGGCCACCGCCGCCGGCAAAATATAGGGCTGCGATTCAGGCAGAACAATGTTAAGCCCTTCCAGCGCCGACAGTACGGAGATCGCCGGGGTGATCGCCCCATCGCCGTAGATCAATGCCGCACCAAACAGGCCGGCAAACAGCACCATTGGGCGGGAGCTGGTCTTACTGACCAACAGCGACATCAAGGCCATGATGCCGCCTTCGCCACGGTTATCAATACGCATCGCGAACATTGCGTATTTCAACGACGTAACGATCACCAGTGTCCAGAAAATAAGCGACAACAACCCGAGGATCACGGGTACCGAGGGGGTATCGCCAGAGAGAAACAGCACCGTTTTGAAGGTATACAAGGGGCTGGTACCAATATCACCAAACACCACACCCAGTGCGCCACCTGCCAACAGAGTTAAGCTCGACTTGTTGGGTTGTTCCGTGTCACTGCCGGCAGACATAACGTAATCCTCTTTGAAAATCGAACGGTCATCCTGTCTTAGTCTATGAATTATTATCGCTTCCCCCCAGCAAAGCTACTGCACGATCACGATAATCTGAATTGTCATCCGCCATCGGTACACTGTGGCATAACAGCCACTGAAACGACGTCTGCTGAGTAACGGTTTAAAAATGCCGGTTGGTAATGGTCTATAGTCGTTGTGCTGCCATTACCCTCAAAACTCGACCAATTTTGGTTTAAAGAGAGGTTAGATGAACGTCAGGCTCAATATACACGCCTCCGCCCGGCGTTTACTGCCCAACGGGTGGGATGTTATCGCCTTCCCGATGATTATCGGCACTATCGCGATGATGGCTGTTGGCCTGCATCAAACGATGCAGCCAATCATGACGCTAAAAACCCAGGCCATCTCTCTTGATCCCGCTAACCTGCCTGAATATGCCCTGCGCACCACCTTGCGCATGCTTATCGCCATGGTGGCAGCGCTGATATTTTCCTTGGTTTACGGCACGCTGGCAGCCAAGAGCCGCCGTGCGGAAAAAGTGCTGGTGCCTATTCTCGATATTCTTCAGTCGGTGCCGGTACTCGGTTATATTTCCTTTACCGTGACCTTCTTTATCGCACTGTTTCCCGGCAGGGTGTTAGGCGTCGAACTCGCCGCCATCTTCGCGATTTTCACCAGCCAAGCCTGGAATATGACCTTCAGTTTTTATCAATCACTGCGCACCGTGCCACGTGATTTACTGGAGGTGTCGCGCGGTTTTCATTTGAGCCCCTGGCAGCGTTTTTGGAAGCTGGATGTGCCGTTTTCAATGCCGGGCCTGATCTGGAACATGATGATGTCGATGTCTGGCGGCTGGTTCTTTATCGTGGCGTCTGAAGCCATTACGGTCGGTAATAACACCTTTACGCTACCCGGTATTGGCGCCTACCTCGCACAGGCGATACTGAGCAAAGATCTGCACGCGGTCGGTTGGGTACTGCTCACCATGACCGTGGTGATTTTGGCTTATGACCAGTTGTTGTTCCGCCCATTGGTGGCGTGGGCAGACAAATTTCGCATGGAAACCACCCGCTCAGCCCATGCGCCAAACTCGTGGGTGCTGAACCTGATGCGCCGCACGCGACTCATTCACCTGTTATTGACGCCCTTGGGTGCACTTCTGGCCAAGACCGCACGCCTGCGGCTCAATCTGCCGACAATAAGACGCCGCCGAGCCAGCAACGTGCAACGGCAAAAACGCTCGCGCCTGATCGACCTATGCTGGAGCGGCCTGCTGATCCTGCTGACGATCGCCATTGCTTATCACGTGATCCTTTATGTGCAGACCGGGGTGACGCTGGCGGACGTCGGCCATGTGTTGGTACTGGGTCTCATTACGTTGTTGCGCGTCACCGTACTGATCGCTATTTCATCGCTGATCTGGGTGCCGCTTGGGGTGCTGATTGGGCTGCGCCCTGCGTTGGCCGGCAAAATTCAGCCTATTGCCCAATTTCTGGCCGCCTTCCCAGCCAACCTGTTGTTTCCCGTATTCGTCATCACCATTGTGCACTTCCACCTCAATCCGGATATTTGGCTGTCGCCACTGATCGTGCTCGGTACCCAATGGTACATCCTGTTCAACGTGGTCGCGGGCACCAGCGCCTTCCCCAACGACTACCGAGAAGCCGCTGCCAACTTCCATATTCGTGGTTGGCAATGGTGGCGTCAGGTCATGCTGCCCGGCATTTTCCCGTATTACATCACCGGGGCCATTACCGCCTCAGGTGGCGCCTGGAACGCCAGTATCGTGGCAGAGTTCGTGCAGTGGGGCAGCACGCAGGTCACGGCACATGGACTGGGCGCCTACATCGCACAAACCACCACCGCGGGCGACTTCCCTAAAATCATTTTGGGCATCGCCGTGATGTCGTTATTTGTCACTCTGTTCAATCGCCTGCTGTGGCGTCCGCTGTATGCCTACGCCGAATCCCGATTCCGCATCGATTAAGGAAGCGTTCAGATGTCAGATCCAGAAAACAGGGTAGCGCCGCTCGCCGGCACGGAAATTTTAGCGGTAAAGAACATCGACCACGGCTTTAACACGACGCACAGCGAACTGCTGATCCTCAATGACGTTAATCTGTCTTTACGGGCCGGGGAGATTGTCGGGTTGCTGGGGCGGTCTGGTTCCGGTAAATCAACGTTGCTGCGGATCATTGCCGGGTTGATCGAGCCCACATCAGGCACGGTTGACTATCTTGGCCAACCGTTAAGCGGCCCGGCCAAAGGCATTGCCATGGTGTTTCAGACCTTTGCCCTTTTCCCCTGGCTCACCGTATTGCAAAACGTGGAGGCGGGACTGGAAGCCTTGGGTGTTGCCGCCAATCAACGGCGTGAGCGCGCGCTGGCCGCGATTGACCTGATCGGTCTGGACGGCTTTGAAAACGCCTACCCGCGTGAGCTTTCAGGCGGCATGCGCCAACGGGTCGGCTTTGCCCGGGCCTTGGTGGTGGACCCAACGCTGCTGTTAATGGATGAGCCCTTCTCCGCGCTGGATGTGCTGACGGCGGAAACACTGCGTACCGACCTGCTCGATTTATGGAACCAGGGCCGTATGCCGATTAAGTCCGTGTTGATCGTGACGCATAACATTGAAGAAGCGGTGTTTATGTGTGACCGAATTTTGGTGCTGTCCTCCAACCCCGGACGGGTCGTTGCTGAAATCAAGGTGCCGTTCAGCCACCCACGTAATCGGCTGGATCCGTTATTCCGCCGCCTGGTGGATGACGTTTACGCCAAAATGACCGCCAGACCGGTGGATGAGAGCGTTAAAAAAGGCCTGAAGCTTGGCACGCGTTTACCGCATGTTTCCACCAACCTGATTGCCGGTCTGATAGAAACGTTGGCTGCCGCGCCTTATTTCGGCCGCGCCGACATGCCGGACATCGCCCATTCGCTGCACCTGGAAGTGGATGATCTGTTCCCGATCGCCGAAGTGCTGCAATTTTTGGGGTTCGCAGATGTCCGTGAAGGGGATATTTTTCTGACACCCCCAGCGCGAACCTTTGCCGACTACGATGTCCAGGCACGTAAAGTCATGTTCGCCGAGCATTTACTGCGCTACCTGCCGCTGGCCGCGCTGATCAAAACTGTGCTGGACGAACGCCCGGGCCACCGTGCGCCGCGTATGCGCTTTGAGCAGGAATTGGAGGACTCGCTGTCTGACGCCGCGGCGAAGGAGACACTGGACACCGTCATTAACTGGGGACGTTATGCGGAAATCTTTTCCTATAACGATCAGACCGAGTTTTTCAGCCTGGAAGACGTCGAATTCTGAATCACATTTGGCGCGGGGTGTTCAAACCCCGGCCTCTTTCAACAACCAGCGTTGCAGATCCAGTCCCTCCGGCGACAGTTCACTGTCTTGCCGCACGCACAGGTAATAATCACGGCCGTCGTCGATCGCCAGATCGAACAGCTTAACCAGTTCACCACTGTTCAGGTAAGGCGTGATCAATGGCTCGCGCATCAGGGCGCACCCCAGCCCGGCCTGCACTGCCGCCAAGGTCAATAAACCGTCTTCAAACAGCGGGCCGGTGCTGCGTAAGGGGCGCCGCGCCCCGGCTAGCTGAAACCACTGCATCCAGGTCGTGCGTTCTTCATCATGCAACAGCGGCAGCGGCGAGAGTTGATCTGGCGTATCGAACACCCCGTGTAGCTTGATAAAACCCCGGCTGCACACGGGCACCATTTTACCGGACATCAGTTTTTCACTGCGATAACCTGTCCATTGCCCGGCACCAAAACGAATCGAAATATCCGCAGCGTCACTGAGATAGTTACGGTGATTAGCGTACACCACGTTAATGTCGATCTCGGGGTTCTCACGTAGAAAACCCTGTAGCCTTGGCATGAACCACCCCATGCCAAACAGCGGGATCAGACTGATGGTCACCTGTCGGGATGCTGATTGTTCTCGCACCTGCTCCGTCGCCTGACGCAGTACGTTAAACGCCGAGCGTATCGAACGGTAATAGTCCCGCCCTTCATTACGCAGGATCAGCTTACGCCCTTGGCGTTCGGTCAGCGGCATCTGCAGAAATGCCTCCAGGGTTTTGAGCTGATGGCTCACCGCCGAGGGTGAAATCCCCAGTTCTTTCGCTGCGCCGGTAACGCTGCCCAAGCGGGCAATAGCCTCAAATGCCCGCACAGCACGAAGCGGCGGATCGTTGGGTAACGGCACTGTGTATTGTTCTGTTTTTTTCATATATTGGCTATTTTTGTGAAAATACAGCGAAGGTTTAAATTTAATATACAGATAAATCAATCTATTAAAAACACGCGTTTTTTGTATAAGAAATTATTTTTCCGTATTTTACAATTTTTTTTAATTCTCTAGTGTGAGCGTCCTGAATCATTATTTTTCGGGACTCTCCCCTATGGATACGCTGATACAGCAGACCGTCAACGGCCTGATGCTCGGCAGCATTTATGCGTTGATCGCCCTGGGCTACACCATGGTTTACGGCATCCTGCGCATCATCAATTTTGCCCACGGTGATGTGTTGATGGTTGGCACACTCAGCGCACTGTCCGCCATCGGCGTGTTACAGCACCATTTTCCTGCGCTGTCGCCGTATGCCGTGCTGCTGCTGGCGGCACTTATCGCCATGACGGTCTGCGCCCTGGTATCGATGAGTATCGAGCGTCTGGCCTATCGCCGCCTGCGCAATGCGCCGCGCCTGGCGCCCCTGATCAGCGGGATTGGCGTTTCGCTGCTGCTACAAACGTTGGCCATGCTTATCTGGTCGCGCAATCCGTTGATGTTCCCGCAACTGTTACCCATGTCCCCTATCGCGCTAACTCAAGGCAGCGCTGAACACGCACCGGCGGTGATCACCGGGACGGGCATCGCCACACTGGTCGTTGCCGTACTGGTGATGGTCGGGCTGTTGTTCTTGGTCGAACACTCACGCTTTGGCCGCGCCATGCGCGCCACGGCTGAAAACCCCCAGGTCGCCAGCCTGATGGGTATTGATCCCAACCGCATCATCATTCTGACCTTTGCCCTTGGCGGTGCTCTCGCAGCCGTGGCAGGCATCATGATGGCCAGTAACTACGGCAATGCCGGTTTCTCCATGGGCTTCCTGCCCGGCATCAAGGCCTTTACGGCTGCCGTACTGGGTGGGATCGGCAATCTGCGTGGCGCGATGCTCGGCGGATTACTGCTAGGGCTGTTTGAATCACTGGGCACCGGTTATCTCGGCGAACTGACCGGCGGGACTTTCGGCAGCAACTATCAGGATGTGTTTGCCTTCCTGATTTTGATTGCCGTGTTGGTGTTCCGCCCATCCGGGCTGCTAGGCGAACGCGTCGCTACCCGCGCCTGAGGACAAAAATGACTATTCTGACCACCATGATACATACCGACAGCCCACACCGCGCCAGACTCGGCGTAGTCTTGTTTATGCTCGGCCTGGTGCTGGCCCCCTGGGTGGCCGGTGCCGCAGGCGGCAACTATTGGGTACGGGTGATCGATTTCGCACTGCTGTACCTGATGTTGGCACTGGGGCTGAACATCGTGGTCGGCCTCACTGGCCTGCTGGATATGGGGTTTATCGCTTTTTACGCGGTAGGCGCCTATCTGACCGCGCTGTTGTCATCTCCACATTTGACCGATCAGTTCCCGCTGCTATTGCACTGGTTCCCGAATGGCCTGCATCTGTCGATTTTGTTACTGATCCCCTTGGCTGCACTGCTGGCAGCGCTGTGCGGCATTTTGCTGGGGGCACCCACGCTGCGGCTTCGCGGTGACTATTTGGCCATCGTCACACTGGGTTTCGGCGAGATCGTGCGTATTCTAATGCGTAATCTGGATCGCCCCCTCAACATAACCAATGGCCCGAAGGGGATTTCCGGCATCGATCCCGTCTCATTGTTTGGCCTGACGTTTTCCGGCATGCACCAATGGTTTGGCCTGCGTTTTTCGTCGCTCTACCTCTATTACTATCTGTTCGCCGCATTGCTGTTGCTGATCCTGTTTATCTGTCTCCGCCTGCAACATTCGCGGGTTGGCCGCGCCTGGACCGCCATCCGCGAGGATGAAGACGCTGCACGCGCCATGGGCATCAATACGCGTAACTTCAAGCTGCTGGCATTTGCCATTGGTGCCACCTTTGGCGGTATTGCCGGGGCGCTGTTTGCCGCGTTTCAGGGGTTTGTCTCGCCAGAGTCCTTCACCTTGCAAGAGTCTATCGCCGTCTTGGCCATGGTGGTTTTAGGCGGAATGGGCCACATACCCGGCGTGATCCTCGGCGCTTTGCTACTGGCCGCGCTGCCAGAATTGCTGCGCAGTACCATGGGGCCACTGCAACAGGCGTTATTTGGGCAGGTGTGGATCGATCCGGAAATTATCCGCCAACTGTTTTACGGGCTGGCGTTGATTCTCGTGATGCTCTATCGCCCTGCGGGCTTGTGGCCGGCACGCCACCCACAAGGGGCAACGTCATGACACCACTCCTCACGCTCAGTAACGTCAGTAAACGCTTTGGCGGGCTCACCGCTGTCGATGACGTCAGCATCAGTATTCGTCAGGGGGAGATTTACGGTCTGATTGGGCCGAACGGTGCAGGAAAAACCACCTGTTTTAACCTGATCACCGGCCTGTATCGCGCCGACAGCGGCGAATTCCGTTTACAGGATCGCCGCTACAAACCACAGGCGATAGATAAAGTGGCGCAAGCCGGTATTGCGCGTACCTTCCAGAATCTGCGGTTGTTCAATGAAATGAGCGTGTTGGAAAACGTGATGGTCGGCTGCCATCTGCGTACCCGCAATGGGCTCTGGGCGGCAATTTCACGCCACCGTCGCGCGCGGCAAGAAGAACAGACAACGCGGGAGAAGTCCTACGCGCTGCTGGAGTACGTCGGCATCAGTCAATTTGCCGATTACCGCGCCAGCGATCTGTCCTATGGCCATCAGCGTCGGTTGGAAATTGCCCGCGCATTGGCCACCGAACCCAAATTGCTGGCCCTGGACGAACCGGCGGCAGGCATGAATGCTGCCGAGAAAGTGGCGTTGCGCGATCTGCTGCAACGTATCCGCGAAAGCGGCAAAACCCTGCTGTTGATCGAACATGACGTCAAGCTGGTGATGGGATTGTGCGACCGCCTGACGGTACTCGACTACGGCAAAGTTATTGCCGAAGGCGAACCTGCTCAGGTACGACGCGAACCTGCCGTGATCCGTGCCTATCTGGGAGGGGCTGCCCATGTCTGAACCGTTACTGGCAGTCAAACAACTAAAAGTGTCCTACGGCGGTATTCATGCCGTTAAAGGCATCGATTTTTCGGTGAACAGCGGCGAACAGGTGACATTGATCGGTGCCAACGGTGCCGGAAAAACCTCCAGCCTGCGAGCACTAACGGGCCTGCAGCCCTTCGGGGGCGAGATCCTGTTTGAGGGACGCTCTATTCGCGGCGTACCGACACATCAGTTATTGCAACAAGGGCTGGTCATGGTGCCGGAAGGACGCGGTATTTTTGCCCGCATGACGGTACTGGAAAACTTGCAGCTCGGTAGTTATTTGCGACGTGACAAAGCGGCAGTACGTCAGGACCTGGAACAGGTTTGCACCCTTTTCCCACGTCTGCGCGAACGGCTGCAACAGCAGGCCGGGCTGCTTTCCGGCGGCGAGCAGCAAATGGTTGCAATGGGCCGCGCCTTGCTCAGTCGCCCCCGGCTGTTGGTGTTGGATGAACCCTCGATGGGTTTGGCACCCATTGTGGTCGAAGCCATTTTTGAGGTCATCAAACGTCTTTCTGGTGACGGTGTCACGCTACTTTTAGTGGAACAAAATGCCCGGCTGGCGCTGGCATCAACCGACCGCGCCTATGTGCTGGACAGCGGCAGTGTGAGCCACTGTGGACGCTCTGCCGACATGTTGGATGATGAAAAAATCAAACAAGCCTATTTGGGTGAATAACCTTTTTATTTTTAATCACACCGGGAGCTTTACATGAACAAGATAACTCGATTGAAGCCGCTGGCACTTGCCGCCGCCGTTTTGGTTAGCCTGAGTGCGGCATCACCGGCTCTGGCCGATGAAACTATTCTGATCGGCCTGGCGGGTCCGCTGACGGGCCCTTCCGCGCGCATCGGCAAAGATTTGGAGAACGGCGCGCAGCTGGCGATCGCCGATGCCAATGCCCAAAAACCCACGCTGAAAGGCAAGCCGGTCATCTTTAAACTGCTGTCAGAGGACGATCAGTCCGACCCACGTACTGCGGTTGCCGTAGCCCAACGCTTGGTGGACGAAGGCGTCGCAGGTGTGGTGGGCCACTGGAACACCGGTACCAGCATACCGGCAGCACGCATTTACCACGATGCCGGCATTGCCCAGGTCGCGCCCGTCGCCACCGGCCACGGCTATACTCAACAAGGGTTCGATACCAGTTTCCGCGTGATGGGCCATGACGATGACGGTGGCAATTACGCGGGTGAATATGCGGCCAAGGTACTCAAGGCCAAGCGTATTGCGGTAATAGATGACCGTACCGCCTTCGGACAAGGGCTGGCAGATGAGTTTATCAAGTCACTGGCGGCGCAAGGAATTCAGCCGGTAGCGCGTGAATATGTCGACGACAAGACTGTCGATTTCAGTGCGGTATTAACCACCCTGCGCAGCAAGAACGCTGATCTGATCTTCTTCGGCGGTGTTGATTCTCAGGCCGCTCCTCTGGCCCGTCGCATCAAACAACTGGGGATGAATACCCAATTAATGGGTGCCGGTGGTTTTGTCAGCCAGACGTTCCTGACGCTGGCGCAAAAAGAAGGTGAAGGCGTCGTCGCACTGGAGCCCGGTTTGCCGCTGGAACAGATGCCAGGCGGCAAGGCCTTTGAGCAGGCCTACCGCGACCGCTACAAAACCCATATCGAACTGCATGCGCCGTTCGCCTACGACGCCACCCGGGTATTGATTGCTGCCATTGAGCAAGCGGGGTCTGCCGATCCAGCCGATTACCTGCCGGCATTACGCACCCTTCATTATCAAGGTGTTACAGGCACCATTGCATTCGATTCTCAGGGCAACCTGCAACAGCCGAGCTTCACCCTTTATCGGGTCGTTGACGGCAAATGGCAGCCGCAGAGCGTACTGGGCGGCGCAAAAACACAATAAGAAATCCGCAAGGCAATGAGGAGCAAGGCGATGAGCGATGCAAAAAACGAATTGGGTATTCTGGCCCGGCGACGCATAGAGGCGGAAATCATTAAACCGATCTATCAGATTCTGGTGCGTGAGATAGGCAAGGAACGCGCACAGGCGGTGATCGGCGAAGCCATCGAAAACGCCGCCATTGAGGCGGGCAAAAACTTTGCTGCGCAGGAGCCCAATGGCGCCGATTTGCAGAGTTTCGCCGCCTTGCAATACCTGTGGGAAAAAGACGATGCGCTGCAGGTAAAGGTGATCTATCAGGACGAACAACATTTCGACTATAACGTTACCCGCTGCCGCTATGCCGAGATGTACCATCAAATGGGATTGGGCGAAATCGGTCATTTGTTGTCTTGCGCGCGCGACAGCCAGTTTATCGTTGGCTATGCGCCGGATGTCGAGCTGCAACGTACCCAAACCATTATGTCCGGTGCGTCCTGCTGTGATTTCCGCTATGCGACCAAACCGCAGGGAGAGAAGGAATGACACAACGGGTGAATGGGGAGCGCCTGTGGCAAAGCCTGCGTGATATGGCACAGTTTGGCGCCATCCCGAAAGACGGCGTCACCCGGCTGGCGTTGAGCGAAGAAGATCGCCTGGCACGCGACCAGTTGCGTGACTGGGCACTGGAAGCCGGTTGCAGCGTGCGCGTCGATCGCATGGGTAATATGTTTCTGCGACGTGAAGGTTCTCGCCCAGAACTGGCACCGGTGATCACCGGTTCCCACGTTGACTCTCAACCCAATGGAGGACGTTTTGACGGCATTTATGGCGTGCTCGCCGGTCTGGAGGTGATCCGCACTCTCAACGATCGCCAGATCACCACGGAACGTGCCGTTGAGGTCGTCAACTGGACTAACGAGGAAGGTGCACGCTTCGCCCCGGCGATGATCTCCTCGGGGGTGTTTGCTGGCGTATTTGACCTGGCGTACGGCCTGTCGCGTCGCGACGATCAGGGTGTCAGCATCGGTGAGGCATTGCAGCAAATCGGTTATGCGGGTGAACATGCGGTAGGCGGAATGCCGATTCACGCCGCCTTTGAACTGCACATTGAGCAAGGGCCGATTCTTGAAGCAGAAAACATTGAGATTGGCGTGGTGACAACGGCGCAAGGGCAACGTTGGTATGAACTGGAAATCACCGGTTTTAGCGCCCATGCAGGTACCACACCGATGGATCGCCGTCGCGATGCCCTGCTCGGTTTTGCCGCCATGGTTATTGCCGTCAATAACATCGGTACGGATTTCATGCCCGACGCCCGCGCCACGGTGGGCATGGCACAAATTAGCCCCAATTCGCGCAATGTGGTACCCGGTAAGGTGTTTTTCAGCGTCGAATTCCGCCATCCGCAAGAGAGGGTACTGGAACAGATGGAACAGCGGCTGTTAGCGGCCGTAGCCGAGGTTGGTACCAAGGGTCTGAGCGCCCACGCCGAACGTATTTTCCAGTATCAACCGATACGCTTTGATCAAGGTTGCATCGACAGCATTCGGCAAGCCGCACGGTCACTGGGCTATTCCCACCGCGATATGGTTTCCGGAGCGGGTCATGACGCCTGCTACCTGAGCCGGGTTGCGCCGACGGCGATGATCTTCATTCCCTGCGTGGAAGGCATCAGCCACAACGAACTGGAAAATATTTCCCGCGAATGGTCGACAGCCGGTGCCAACGTACTGCTTAACGCATTACTGGCGCAAACCCATGCCTGAACACATTGCCCCGGCCCTTCGGTCGGGGCAATAAAAAATATTCAACAAACTGGTTGAATATTCGCCTGCCTGTTATATATTCAACCATATGGTTAAATTATCTTCCTCACAGCTGGACGCCATTTTCCGAGCGCTTTCTGATCCAACGCGTCGCGCGATACTGCGTACGTTGGCCGATGGAGAGCACAGCATTGGTGAACTGGCCGCGCCGTTGCAGATGTCGTTTGCCGGCGCCTCCAAGCATATCAAAGCACTGGAGCTTGCTGGGCTGGTGCAACGCACCGTGCAGGGAAGAAACCATATCTGCCGGCTTGAACCCGAGCCAATGGCACAAGCCATGCAATGGCTGCAAACCTACGAGCATTTCTGGACAGAGCGGCTGGACGCGCTGGAAATCGCGCTGCTGCAGCCCGAACCGAATCCTCCCAAGGAGTGAACCATGAACGACTACGGCATGATTATTGAAACCGGCACGCTGCGCATTCAGCGGCTGCTTCCCGGCCCGATCGAGCGAGTATGGGCCTATCTGACGGAATCCGACAAACGCGCCACCTGGCTGGCCGCCGGCGATATGAAACTGGAAAATGGTGCCCAGGTTGAGCTGGTGTTCCGCAATTCTGACCTCACCGGCGAGCATGAACAGACGCCGGCCAAATATAAAAACCTTGGCTGCAGCGTCAGCAATATCGGTCACATCACCTGCCTTTTCCCCCCACGCCTGCTGAGCTTTACCTGGGCGGAACAAGGACAGAGTCGCCCTTCCGAAGTGACCTTTGAACTGACTGAACAGGGAAATGCCGTGCTGTTGACGGTGACCCATCGCCGCTTGGCTAACCGCGACGAAATGCTCAGCGTCGCCGGAGGCTGGCACACGCATTTAGATATCCTGGTCGATCGCCTGCATGATCGTCAGCCACAGCCGTTCTGGAGCACCCACGCCAAGTTGGAAGAAGAGTACCGGGCCAGACTCTAGTCAGCTTTCATCCCGGCGTCTGAACGCCAGATAGCCGGTCACCAGCGTAAAACCGCCGACCAGCAACACCAGCAAAATAAAGCCGTGGTGGTTGCTGGCCAGCGGGATCCCTCCCACGTTCATCCCGAAGAAACCCGCAACGATATTGATCGGCAGCGCCAACACGGTGATCACTGTCAGGGTATAGAGCGTACGGTTATTCTGTTCCATCTGCTTGGCGCCAATCTCCTCCTGCAACAGACGAATACGCTCGGTAAGACTGGCCAGATCGTTCAACACCACGGTAAATTCTTCCGTGAATTGGCGCAGATCTTGTACCACGTCGCGGCTCAACCAGGCCGGTGGCCGGTTGAGCAAACGGAACAGCGCCGCAGGTTCCGGTGCCAGTAAACGCTGAAAACGCAGCAGCATACGGCGCATACGCCCCAGTTCTGTACGGTTTCGTTTAACGTGATTACTCAATAGGCGGTCTTCGATGGTATCGACATACTGGTTGGCCTGTCGCACCACCTGCTCAAGCACATCTTCCTGTTCTTCCAGCAGATGCGCCAGCAGTTCGGTCGAGGATGTCAGTTGTAGCGGCCCCAACCGGCTCAGCAACCGTTCGATTAAACGCAGCGGCTTGTGCCGTACCGTGACCACCAGCCCGCTACGGCAATACAGCCATAACGTCGCGATCTCTGGATTGTTTTCTTTAGGGTGAAAAATCACGTCGTTGAGCACGGCAAACAGATCGTCGCCCTGACGTTCAATACGCGTGGTATGTGAACCATGACGGATCTCATCGAAGAAAAAGTCGGAAATAGCGAAGTGATTTTTCAGCCATTTCTCAGCGGCTGCATGGTTCAAATTGAGATGTAACCAGATAAAACCCTCACCCGGTGACAATGTCTGATAAGCCTGACAAGCCTGCTGCGATGAAACGCGTAGCGGCGGCTCTGCCGTGCGGAATACGTGGCCATAAATCAGCCCGGTGACCTCATCATCGAAATCAAGTTTGTGCAATTTTTCCGCAACCGTTTGAGCCATAAATCTTTATCCTGAATAACCACACCAATTAATAATCAGCTCCAGCATTTATATCAATCTTTAAATGCCAACGTTAATTATTTTCACTTTTCCCGATGATTAATATTACCGTCATAAAAAAGTCACATTGTTTCCCAATACTTTGATGGCAACAGCGTACGGCTCCGTCAGTATTCTAAATGAAGTTTATCGGGAAGGTCCTTTATGAGCGAAAACAGCGCCGTTCAAGCAGGTGCACCATCTGCATCCAGCCTGCCAAAAATCTACCAAAAGAACAGTCGACTCACTGTTCTTTTTTTTGTGTTTTTATTAGTACTGGGGATAGCTTTTGCCGGGGTTAATTTATTTAACGACGTGAGTGATGCGGGTGCGGTATATACCAGTTACCTCCCGTTCCTTTTATTAGGATTAGCGCTACTGATTGCATTGGGCTTTGAATTCGTTAATGGTTTTCATGATACGGCCAATGCCGTTGCCACGGTGATTTATACCCACTCATTGTCGCCGATGGTGGCGGTTGTTTGGTCAGGCTTCTTTAATTTTCTCGGCGTGCTGCTTTCCAGCGGCGTGGTGGCGTTCGGTATCATTTCGCTGCTGCCCGTCGAGCTGATCTTACAGGCTGGCACCGGTAACGGCTTCGCCATGGTTTATGCGCTGTTGTTCTCGGCGATTATCTGGAACCTCGGTACCTGGTGGCTCGGGTTACCTGCCTCGTCATCTCATACGCTGATTGGCTCAATCATCGGCGTTGGGGTGGCCAATGCGCTGATTCACGGCCGCACCGGCACCAGCGGCGTAGATTGGGGACAAGCAATCAAAGTGGGCTACGCTCTGTTGCTTTCGCCGGTGATCGGCTTTGTGTTTGCCGCATTATTGCTGCTGGCGCTGAAAGTCTTTGTCAAAAACCGCCAACTCTATACCGCCCCTAAAAACGACTCGCCGCCGCCGTTGTGGATCCGCGGTTTACTGATCCTGACCTGTACGGGGGTTTCCTTTGCTCATGGGTCCAACGATGGGCAAAAAGGAATGGGTTTGATCATGCTGATCCTGGTCGGCACCATGCCCATTGCCTATGCGCTCAACCGCTCAATGCCACCCGAGCAAATCCCGCGGGTCGCCGCACTGGCAGAAGTCACCAAAAACCAATTGCTGAGTCAGTTTCCGGCCGTCAACCAGGCACAACCGCGCGACGTGCTGACCGGCTATGTGCGGACCAGCGAACTCTCCCCCGACGTCGTGCCTGCACTGGCCCAATTGACCGGCGCCATTGGCGATCAAATCCGCCAGTACGGTTCGGTCGACAAGATCCCCGCTCAGGCCGTGTCTAATACCCGTAACGATATGTATCTGGCGTCGGAGGTCATTAAACACCTGAAGTCGGAAAAACAACTTCACCTATCCGCCGACTCGCAGCGCAATCTGGATGCCTTGAAAAGCGATCTGGATAGCGCCACCCGCTTTATTCCGTTCTGGGTCAAAGTGGTCGTGGCCATTGCCCTTGGGCTGGGCACCATGGTGGGCTGGCGACGTATCGTCGTGACCGTGGGCGAGAAGATCGGTAAAAGCCATCTCACCTATGCCCAGGGGGCCAGCGCCGAGCTGGTGGCGATGACCACCATCGGGGCTGCAGACATCTTTGGGCTGCCGGTTTCCACCACGCATGTGCTGTCATCCGGCATCGCCGGCACCATGGCAGCCAACCGCTCCGGTCTGCAAATGTCTACCCTGCGTAACCTGCTGATGGCCTGGGTCTTGACGTTACCGGCCTCGGTGCTGCTTTCCGCTGGGCTGTACTGGATTTTCAACCATTTCTAAAACCGGGCTAACACGGAGAATTAACCATGTCTATGCATGAATTTAACCGCGACGAGAGCTTCAACCAGCGCTTGTTGCAAGAATTTTACGACAGCTATGACGAAGAGCTGGAAATGGAGCTGGACGATCTGCGCTTTGACGATACCGAAGTGGACAGCGACTCGAAAAAGGCGTGGCGCAAACAGTACTTCCGCGAATTGCTGCGCTTACAGGGGGAACTGGTCAAACTGCAGGACTGGGTTATGCGTACCGGCCATCGGCTGGTGATCATTTTTGAAGGCCGTGACGCTGCGGGCAAAGGTGGGGTGATCAAACGCATCACTCAGCGCCTGAACCCGCGCACCTGCCGTGTGGCTGCACTGCCAGCCCCCAACGATCGCGAACGTACCCAGTGGTATTTCCAGCGTTTTATTGCCCATCTGCCGGCCGCAGGCGAAATGGTACTGTTCGATCGCAGCTGGTACAACCGTGCCGGGGTGGAGAAAGTGATGGGCTTTTGCAGCGACGAAGAATATGAAGAGTTCTTCCGCAGCGTGCCAGAGTTCGAGAAAATGCTGACGCGCAGTGGCATTCAGATAGTGAAATACTGGTTCTCAATCACCGACGACGAGCAAGAGTTGCGTTTTCTCAGCCGCATCCACGACCCATTGAAGCAATGGAAACTCAGCCCGATGGATCTGGAGAGTCGCCGCCGCTGGGAAGACTATACCGAGGCCAAAGAAGTCATGTTAGCACGCACTAATATTCCTGAAGCCCCCTGGTGGGTAGTTCAGGGTGTCGATAAGAAAAAGGCGCGGCTAAATTGCATCAGTCACCTGCTTGAGCAACTGCCCTATGAAGAAGCGGAGGGCAACGTGATCACCCTGCCACCACGCAAACGCAGCCCGGATTACAACCGTCATCCGGTTCCGGACACAATGGTGGTTCCAGAAGTGTATTGATGTCTATAGGGAGGCGGTACGCCGTCTCCCTGCGTTTTTTTCGCTACAATACCCCCCAAGATTCCTGACCCGTTGTATCAACACCCTATTTTCTCCACATTTGCTGTGCAGACTCTTTCTGATACTCATTCATCAGTCAGGATCATAGTTACGGTTGCCATGTCTTTATTTAATTCCACTGTTCGCGTTCACGCATGCCGCTTCGGCGCCCTTTTGGTTCTTGCTCTGCTCTTCCTGCTGCCTGCCGCACAAGCCGCTGCGCCGCTGGCGCTGCACTCGACATCCGTGTTGGTCGTCAATCAACGAACCGGTAAAGTCCTGTATCAGAAGAAGGCTAACCGCGTGCAACCCATTGCCTCGCTGACCAAGTTGATGACAGCCATGGTTACGCTGGACAGCAAACGTCCACTGGGTAACAGAATGCAGGTCACGCCATCGGACCGCGATCTGTTAAAGAAAACCCACTCGCGCCTGACTATCGGCTCAACGCTCAGCCGCCGGGATATGTTGCACATCGCGTTGATGTCATCGGAAAACCGTGCCGCGTCGGCGCTGAGCCGCAACTACCCCGGCGGTCGTAAAGCCTTTGTGGCAAAAATGAACCAGAAAGCACGTGCCATCGGCATGAAGCATTCACACTTTTACGATCCGACCGGACTGACCCCAAGAAATGTCGCCAGTGCCAACGATCTGCTGAAAATGGTTAATCATGCCTACCGTTATCAGACCATTCGGCGTTTTAGTACTGACAAACAGCAAATCGTACACCCTGGCCGAGGCCAGTTGGTTTATCGTAGCTCCAATGGGTTAATCAACAATCCCGCCTGGAAAATCCAGTTGCAAAAGACCGGGTTCACCGACGAAGCAGGCCATTGTCTGGTCATGCGGACCCTCATCAAAGGGCAGCCGGTGGTCATGATCCTGCTCGGTTCCCAGCAGCGCTACGGTCACTATAGCGACGCCATTCGCCTGAAAACCTGGCTGGAATCCTGATCCGATTCGGGCGCGCTAATGACGCGCCTTTTTCCGTTCTGCGCATATCTAAATTCGTTTTTTATCAATGGAATATCCTATCCCCAATCAGTATTACGCCCGGAGCATACGGCATGGTATTTGTCATGAATAATTGATGATAAAGGAGCGGAAAAATGGCTTATGCCCTGAGCGTGTTGGAAAAAAGTCCGATAGCCGAAGGAGAAAGCGCAGCACAGGCGCTCACACGCACGCTGCACCTGGCGCAGCAGGCTGAAATTTGGGGTTACCGCCGTTTCTGGCTGGCAGAACATCACAACACTGCGCAGCTTGCCTGTCCTTCGCCCGAAGTGCTGATTGCCTATTTGCTTGGGCAAACGTCACAGATCCGCATTGGCTCCGGCGGCGTCATGCTGCAACACTACAGTGCCTATAAAGTGGCGGAAAACTTCAATCTCTTGGCGACTCTGGCGCCAGGCCGGGTCGATCTGGGGGTGGGCAAAGCGCCGGGGGGGCTGCCACTGTCGACCCAAGCGCTACAGGCCGCTCATGACCAACAGAATAAACCGGATTTTCCTCAGCAACTCGCGCAGCTCAATGCCTATCTGAATGATGACGCGCAACCGGGCCTGAGCGCCACGCCGCAGCCGTCACAACCGGCACAACGCTTTCTGCTGGGTGCCAGCGAAGAAAGTGCTCAGTTGGCTGCCGAACACGGTTGGGCCTTTGTCTTTGCTGCTCACCTCAATGGCAATCAGGACGACATTAAACGGGCGCTAGTCCATTACGCCACGCAAAGCGGTGGCCGCAACGCCCTGCTGGCTGTCGCGGTGATCGTCGCCGACAGTGCCGAACAGGCCAACGCACTGGCGTCAGGGATCCAGCAATACCGAGTGCACGTAACCGGTGGCCAAAGCGTGACGGTCGGCAGCCTGGAACAGGCGGAGAGTTTTGTGCAACAAGCTGGCGCGACCGATTACCGCATTGAACCCCGCGAAAGCCATATCCTGCGGGGCACCGCTCAGCAAGTACGCCAGCAGTTGAACCAATTGCACCAGCAATATGGCGTGGAAGAGTTTGTGATTGATACCCCCATCACCCAGCCCGCCGCCCGTCTGGCCTCTTTACGGCTGTTGGCGCAGGTTTGATTCCGGGGTTAGTTCACCAGAGTACCCGCACCGATAGCGACAACCAGATCCTGCGCCAGTGTTTCCAGCTGTGCTGGGATCAGGTTAGCCAAACTGACACGGATCGCCGGGCCGCTTTTCAGGCGGAACGGCTCACCGCTTTGTACTAACCATCCGCGCTGCGCCATGATTTGACTGGCTGCGGCCTCTGAACGTACCGGCAACCAAATATGGACGCCTTCGCCCGGCGGCAAGGGGGTACCACTCAACGCATGTAACCGTTCCGTCAACGTATCCCGCCGTTGCTGATAGGCATGTTGCGCCCGCACCAGCAAACCATCGCGCTGCGCTTGCGCCCAGAGTTTAACGGCAATCTGCTGCAAGATATGGCTGACCCAACGCTCGCGAATGTATTGATCCGCACGCATCGCTTGCAACAGTGGCGGCTTGCCGCAGGCCAGTGCAATACGCAGATCCGGGCTGAGAAACTTACTCAAGGACAACACATACAAACCGTTATCCATGTCACAGGGCAAATACAAAGGCTGCTGTGACAACGGCCCCCAGAAATCGTCAACGATCGCCAAACACGCAGGATTGGCCGCTAAAAATTCACGCCAACTTTTGGCGCGAGCGGCGCTTAGCGACATGCCTGTCGGGTTCTGTGCTCGCGGCGTCAGTATCACCGCGCACCCTTGCGGGCCGGCCTCTTTCTCGGGCAAGCGGCACCCTTGATCGTCTATCGGCAAGGGCAGCGGTTTGAGGCGAAGATGCCGCAACAGCGTCAGTAATGGCGGCCAGCAAGGGTCTTCCACCCACACCGAGGCTCCCGGCGTAGCATGGCTACGCAGTGCCTTCTCAATGGCATCAAGCGCGCCGGAAAACACCGACATCTCACCTGACGATGCCCCTTGTTGGGTTAGCCATTCGCCTGCACGTTGACACAGCGCCGGCAAATCGCCGCTAACGTCATAGCCGTTCTGCTGTGGGAAGACATCTTCTGCACCGAGCGACAGGGCCGGTAACAGTGTGGCGTCCAGGTTGCCGCTGGCCAAATCACGCATACCTTCAGGCACTTGCCTGACATTTCGCGCAGCCATCAAGGGTTGCTCAAGCACTTGTGTCCCTGCACGGCCGCGGGTAGCGACCAAACCGGCATCTCGTAGCTTGGCGTAAGCACTGGCGACCGTATTGGGATTGACCCCCAATTCCACAGCCAGTTGGCGCACAGGTGGCAGCAAATCACCCGGTTGCAAATCACCCTGCTTTATCTGCGTGCTGAACTGTTCAGCAATCTGGACAGCACTGCCGCCTTTTGCATACAATGAACCCATACATAAAACCTTTTTGTATTAGTTCAAACAAGATTACCTGTTTCGAACGTAAAAGTTAAGGGGTAAAGATGGAAAAACATTACGTACTCGATATTCAACATGACGGAAAAGCCTTCGCCCGTCTGCAGATGCTCACACCTTGGGCAGAGGCTCATCTGCAACAGGCTCAGGCGCTGTTTCCCGCCGAACAGGGTTATCAGTTGCAGGTAAACCAGGTCAAAGAACGCCGGATAGTTTATCAAAGCGGTATCGGCGGCATCACAATTTTGGGCGATACCCTGGAACTTGCCCCTTACCCCAACACCACAGAGGGACAACAATGAAAAAAGTGGTCGCTATCAGACATGTCAATTTCGAAAATCTCGGTATTTTGGGTTCACTGCTTTCATTACGTGGCTATCAGATTGATTATTACGATGCCGGTCGTGACGACATCCGCGCCATCGATAATGAGGAAACCGATTTGTTGGTGGTGCTTGGCGGGCCGATCAGTGCCGCACAGCATTTTGCCGGCCAACAGCACTATCCGTTTCTTAATGACGAGCTGGCGCTGGTCACACAGCGGTTGCAGCAAAAACGGCCTACACTCGGCATCTGCCTTGGTGCACAGGTGATGGCTCAGGCCTTGGGGGCTGATGTCATCTCGCTCGGCGTGAAAGAAATTGGCTTCGCCCCCCTGACCTTAACGACACATGAAGACTCCGTGCTGGCCCCCTTGGGCGCAACGCCAGTGCTGCACTGGCACGGCGACATGTTTATGATCCCGGAAGGGGCAACCTGTCTGGCAGGGACCGAGATTTGCCCTAATCAGGCATTCGAATACCAGGATTTTGCCCTTGGGCTACAGTTTCATTTGGAAGCCGATCATCGCGACATTGAACGCTGGCTGGTGGGCCATGCCTGTGAGTTGGGGTTGGCGGGGGTCATTCCGCAGCGTTTACGCCAGCAGGCCGCGCGTTACGGCACAGAGTTAGAACAACGCGCTCGGCAGGTGTTTGCACAGTGGTTGGATAAAATTGAACCAAGGAAGTCCTAGATGCATCAGATTTCTCAACTACAACCACCGCAGATTGATGTGATCAGCATTCAATCCCAAGTGGTGTACGGTAGCGTCGGCAACGGTATCGCCTACCGCACCTTACTGAAAAAAGGGCTGGAAGCCTTGCAGGTACCCAGCGTGCTCTTTGGTTGCCCGCCTTACTATGGCGCCCCCAGTGGAGGTGTCATTTCCGCGGAATGGTTCAGCGGTTTTCTGGAGGATTTGTTGACCCGCGGTGTCATGTTGCGCACCCGAGCCGTCATTGTTGGCTATCTGGGCGATGTCCGTCAGTGCCACATACTGGAAAACTGGTTACAGCGTGTACGCACTCTCAATCCGCAGATAAAGATTTATATCGATCCGGTGATGGGCGATTACGGCGAAGGCATTTATGTCGATGAACGCATCGTCGGCTGCTACCGCTCCCCCTTCCTGACGTTAGCCAATGGTCTCACCCCTAACGGGTTCGAGCTGGAGCAACTGTGCGGGCACCCATTACTCAGCCGCGAACAAACCCAGCGTGCCGCAGGGGCATTGTTGAATGACACCACCGAGTGGGTGTTGGTAACCAGCGCGCCGGGGGTAGCAGAAAACGACGACGAAGTAGGGTTGCTGCTGGTCAGCCGCCACGAAGTGCAAAGCTATACCCACCCTAAAATCCAATCGAAGGTCAAAGGCACCGGGGATATGTTCACAGCTTTGCTCGTAAGCCACCTTCTACAGGGTAAAAACCTCAACGAGGCCATTGTCACGGCAAGTGGCGAGGTATGCGACGTGTTGGCAGAAGCGGAGCATTTTGGTTGGGAGGAAATTGGCAGTTTGCGTGCCTTGAAATAGGCCGGGGGTGACGGGGCAGCTGGCTGCCCCACTCGTCTGCTTAACGCTTTTTCTTTTTATTGAAGTCCAATTCGAATGCAAACACTGCGCTCTGAATTTTTCTTTCCATTGCCAAACCCAACTTCATAAAACGGCATGACAGGCGCGAAAAATGCACTAATTTGTCGTCGTCATCCAGCTCTTGATCTTCGTTGATCACCACCAGTTCCATATTGACCTTGAAGCTGCCGTAGCTGCCAAGATCCAATAACGCCTTTTTGAACTGGAAGCCAGGCTGAAGGTTTTCCGGCAATGGGCCATCTACGCGCAAACCGACGCCACCCGCAGAGAGATCGTGGATCCTCAGTTGGTACTCGCTGCCGTCGGCATATTCGCCGCTGCAGAGAAATTCACGCCAGTGTGGCGTCGTCACGCGGAACTGACGACGGCGCTGAATGTAGACCAGTTCCTTCGGCAATTGAGTTGAACATGCATTAACGCCCTGATGATGAGTGGTTTCCGCCTTACCGACAGAGAACTCGATCTTCGCATCATGGCTTTCGATCACAATGGTACATTCGCCGTCGACAACCGTCTCCGCCTCATCGCCACTGAACACGATGTTATCCGGCCCGACACTCAGCAACAGACTCTGAAACTGCTGTCGTTCATTGACGACTCGCAGTGGCGTGCGCTGTTTACAAATTTCGCGCAAAATCGCCAGCACTTCAAAGCGCTCCTGCTTGATAAACAATCCGTTATCATTTTGCTCCACTCGTCGCTCCTGACTCTTCCCAATGACGATTTACATATTCCTTACAGTTATCATCTCTGGGAATATTCCTAAAGTCAAATTTGCCAACGATGCCAAGCCTGTGGCAGCAGTCTGGCGAAGCGTTTTGCCCAGTTCTGCTGGCCTTGTTGATCGGCGATCAGATCCTGGCGGATCTCAATGCCGACATAGGGAAGCTGCCGCCGCTCTGCATGTACCGGCAGCGTGTAATCCGTGGCGTCGGTCATGGCGTAGGGTTCGTTGATCCCCACGTCCAAATCCCCTTCTTCTCGCAACAGTTCAGCCAACAGCAAGGCGAATTCCGGGTGGCGATTAAACAGCAGCCCCACCTGCCATGGCCGCGTACTCCCTTTAAATACCGGCGTGAAACTGTGCATCGCAATAACCGCCGTCGGTAAACCGGCACGTTGACGCTCGTCCAAGGTATCGGCAATGGTGCGGTGATAAGGCAGAAAAATCTCATGTTCACGGGCTAAACTTTGTTCAGCAGGAATACCGACATTGCCGGGAATTGGCGTCAGCTCGGACACCTGTGGTATCGAGCTGACAATGCCGGGTGTACGGTTACAGTCAATCACTAATCGTGAGTAACGCTGGTGAATCAGTGTGGTATCCAGTTGGCGGCTGAGGTGACGTGAAACGCCTAGTGCGCCCATGTCCCAACCGATATGGCGGTCAATCTCCCCCGCCGGCAAGCCCAGATCACCCAAACGTTGGGGGATTGCCTGGCCTGCGTGATCGCACAGCAATAAAAAGGGAGCGATACCCTTTGCTGTTTCAACCGCCACGGCGGCGGGGTCATCCAGGGTTAATAAAGACGGGACAAACGACTGTGGCATGAAAGACTCCGACGCTGGAACAAAGCCTTATCTTAGGCTATATCCCACCGCCGGCGCCAAGGCTCGGATTAGATCAAAAATGCATGAATGAGAAGCTAATCATTCTATGCACGCATCCTGGGGCTGATGTACCGCAATGTAACGCTGGAAACGCGCCGGTTTAAGCCGGGTCAGATCGACCAATACCAGACCATCAATGCAGTTATTGAATGCCGGGTCGGTACCAAAATCAATAAACTGTACCCCGCCCGGTTCACACAGCTCGGTATATTGCTTGTATAGCGTTGGGATAGAGCAACCAATGTTGCTCAGCAGGCTTTTCAGTCTGACCAGGTCTTCCTGATAGTTATCGCCGGCAAACTGCGCCAACACCTGCGGCAATGAGGCAGGATAAGGTTGACGAGACTGCGCCAACGCATGATTGGGCGAGAAGTACAATCGGTAGAAGGCAATCAACAGGTCACGCGCTGTTACCGGCATACCGCCGGAAATGGAAACCGGGCCAAAGAGATAGCGGTACTGTGGGTATTTTGCCAGATAAGCGCCAATGCCAAGCCACAGATAGTCCAGCCCGCGCTTGCCCCAATAGGCCGGCTGAATGAAGCTGCGGCCCAACTCAATGCCCTGCGCCAGTATGGGTGCCATATCGCGGTCATAATGGAAGAGGCTGTTACTGTAGATGCTTTCCAGCCCTTTGCGTTCTAGCTGCTCGGCGGTTGGAATAAAACGGTAAGCACCGACGATTTCCAACTCGTCCGCATCCCACAACACCAAGTGGTAATAGTCGTCGTCATAGCTATCCAAATCCCGACGACGTCCTGACCCTTCACCAACGGCCCGGAAGGCGATTTCACGCAGCCGACCCAGTTCACGCAGGATGGGCGTACGCGCCTCATCCTGACGGCGATACAGGAAGATCTCTTTGCCGTCCGGCGTTACCCCTAACCGCTCACAGTTTGCCAGCGCCTTTTTCAGTTCCAACCGGTCTTCCGGCAAGGCAATCGGCGATTCACTGGCAAACAGTCCTTCTTTCCCCTGACCCAGTCGGTATACGTGACGACGGAAGCGTTCCGCCAGATCTTTAGCACTGGTGTGCCCATCGTGCCAGTTGGCGAACGGGATACGCCCTCCAACACGGATTTTGATACGACCACCTTGCTGTTGGAACATTTCCCGCACCAGCAAGAGCGTCGACAGAGGGCGATAAACCATCGACGTGAAATAAAACAGGTTGCTGTTCCGCGCACTGATGTGAATGGGCACAATAGGCGCACGTGCCTTCGCCGCCAGGCGCAAGAAGCCGGTATGCCAGTGACCATCACGTATGCCTTTCGGGCTCAAACGTGATACCTCTCCGGCGGGGAACAGGATCAATGCGCCCTGTTTATCCAGCTGCGCCTGCATGCCTTCAATTTGCTTGCGGCTGGTCTTATACCCCACATTGTCTACCGGCACGAACAGGCTGCGCAGCGGTTCAATGTAGGTCAACAATTGGCTGGCGACCACTTTGACATCCGGACGTACCGCCGCCACCGCACGCAGCAGCACCAGCCCATCAAGCGAGCCGATCGGATGGTTCGCGACTAACACTACCGGACCTTGGCTGGGAATATTTTCCAGATCGCCATCCACTAATTCACAGCTGAGGTTGAAGTAGTCCACCACCTGCTCGATCAAATCCAGCCCTTTAAGGTGTGGATAGTCGGCGGCAAACTGTTTGAACTCTTTTTCGAAGAGTAATGATCTCAGCAGGCTACGCTGCCAGGCAGGGGTTTTGCGGTGTGGAAATGCATCATGCAACAGAGAGTCCAAGCTAAACATCGCGTTATCTCCTGGCTTAGTCGCTGCAAACTTAAGCCAGCGCTATGACCCTAACATGTCAGTATCATGACAAAAAAATGAAATCCCTCGACCTATCAGGTATAGCAAATAATTGAAAACTTGGTGGCAAGGGTGTGTCCCTCGCCACCTGCGTCGCATTTTATGCCGCTCCCTACAGCAAGGCTTCGATACGTTTGTTGACCGCTTCGCGTAATCGCAGCAGTGGATCCGCCTGATGCGGGTAGTGTTTAAAGGTGATGCGCATCCCCAATTCCTGTTCAATCAGCGCCTCTACCGCTGCACGATCGGTCAGGCTTTCCAACAGTTGCAGAGCGCGCATGTCCTGCAACCCTTGATGCAACACCCGCAGGCGTAACGACTCCACGGGCTCCCGATTATCGCCGGGATAGACCACAAAGGCATCGCCAGACGGAAACGCGTTCCGGCAGTCCGTCACGGCATAGGGATCGAGTTTTTCTCGTGAATGGCCGCTGTTATAGAAGTTGAAGCCCCAATGCAGAAAACCCGTGATGTCGTACAAATAAAGCTGGATACCCAAAATACGGTTGCGTGCCGAGGGCTGGGCGAAGAAACGGTTGGCTACCTCCGTTTTTTGTACGCAGCAGTAATAAGCCCATAACCCCGGCACCCGGTTTTCAATAAAAGGTTCTATATGATCGGTCGCCGCAACCGGTGTCTCCACCAACCCCTGCTGGTAAAACGCATAGTCTGACAGGGCATCAAACGTATGGAATCCCGCCAGTAGCGGACGTAACGTCATACTGGCGCGTTGGTAAGCGGCGATGTTTTCCAGCGTCGGTTCGTCAGAAATATGGAACCACACGCGCTGCTGCAACTGCCTATCGCGGAACCAGCCAGTCAGCGCCGGCAACAACGCCTGCAGGAACTGTTGATACTCTTGCGCATGTGCGTCGGTATGCCAGCCAAACAACGGACGCAGTTGCCCTTCAACCTCCACCATAATTTTCGGCGCATGCGCGGCACCCCATTGGGTAAACAACGGCGCAATCTCAAAGTGTTCAATACCTTCCTCCTGAGCCAGATCTACCCACTGGGCCAGGCGTTGGAAATCAAACCGATACCCTTGTGTTGACTGCTGCACCCCCACCAGTTGCACGGTGGTTCGTTCCCCACCGATGGCGGTATCCAGCGGTGGCGTGAAGATTGGCGTCAACAGCATGTTGACCCCACTGTTGACTGCGCTGCGGACAAAATTACGCACCGCCAGCCAGTATTCGGGGCTGAATACCTCGAGACGGTAATAGTCCGCCAGGCAATCAGAATGCAGCCATTCGGTGTGCAACAGGGTTTGCGGGGGCAGCACCGCGGGGACGATATGCAGCGTCAGCGTCGCGCTGGCCAGCACTTCATCAGTCGCAACATCAGACAGCGTGAGGGTTAACGGAGAGTCCCCACCGGCAACCGGCGTCGACGGTGGCGTAAGGGTCAGCCACAGGCTGCCATAATAATGGGTGCCGGCAAAGAAACGACAATCGGTCACCGGGGCCAACGGATCGGGAAATAACCCCGGTTCAGTCCGCAGGTAGTTCTCATCGGTCTCGGCATAACAGGGAAAATGACTGGGTACAGACTGAACCTGACGCACGCTGATATACTCTGCCAGCGGCCCTTCGAGGCGGTACCTTAATTCTCGCCGCGTTTCATTACCCGTCGGATGTAAACAATAGACCCCTTGCCAGGAAACTATTTCGTTACTCAGCCCACTGAGTGTATTTATCTGTGAAATCTGTGGTGCATTGCGGCTATGAAATACCTTTTCCAGACAATGGGTAAAGGTTAATGAAAGGCGCATAACATTAATCTCTCTTTAATTGTTAAATACCGATGAGTGATTTTCAGGCTAAACCCTTTTATCGCGGCAAACAATAGCGGCAATCAAAAATCGATGACAAGCCTGTTCAGGCGTTGCGATATACAATTTTTTTGTTTATTTGCATCACAAAAATGAAAGATAGCCAAGCCTGCACAATAATAATGTTTTTAATCCCCATTATGGTGCAAGGGTTATCACTTATTCCTATGACCGCCACAGTCCGTAAATGGCGTGCGGCAGGGCTAAAATCACCCCAAAAGGTTAATGACTTGTAAACGAATGGTGCTTTCGGTTTGACCCTAAACCCTTTCGATTTTAACAACAACGAAACATTCCCGCCCCATTTTTGGGCAGATCGGGGTGTATTGACACATTGAAAGTTAAGGGATAGAAAGAATTCACGTTACGAAAATATTTATTCGTCGTTCACCGAGGGGAAAGCAATGTCACCGATAAAAAATACCGGCCGTCTTCTTGTGCACTCTGCCATCGCGGCTGCGTTATTATTACCAACCATGTTATATGCCGCAGATCAAATAACTTTGCGCTATGCCGTATGGGACAGAAACCAATTACCTGCCGAACAAGAAATTGCCAAACGATTTGAAAAAGAAAACCCTAACATCAAAATAGCGATAGAATTAACCCCATCAGCGCAATACTTTGTAAAATTAGATTCAGCAGCGGCTGGCGGCGTTGCCCCTGATATATTCTGGATAAACATGCCCTATTTTGTGCAATATGCCAAGAATGGCATTATGCAACCCTTAACACCTTATATGACCGGCAGCAGCGTTAACGTAAATAACATCGTCGCCAGTTCGGTGAAGGCTTATCAGTATGACGGTCAGCAGATGGCTATCCCCCGCGACGTAGACTCCATCGCAGTTTGGTACAACAAAAAGCTGTTTGACCAGGCTGGCGTCAGCTACCCCACCAACGACTGGGATTGGGACACGCTGAAAAGCAAAGCGGCAGCGTTGAAAACCGGCTTGAAAGGCAGCGCCTTCCCCCTGGTGATGGATCTGAGCATTGACGGCCAGGACAGCTATATGAATCTGCTGTTCCAGAACGGCAACCATATTGTGCCGAAAGACGGCCAGCCAACCGATATTGCCAACGATAAGTCGATCTGGGTGTATCAGCAGTTGCAAACCATGATGAAAGACGGGCTGATGCCAAGCGCTCAACAAATGAGCGAAGTCAAAACCGAAAATATCTTCCAGTCCAACCGTGCAGCAATGGTGTATGCCGGCTCATGGTTGGCCGCGCCCTTCGCCAATAACCCGCTGATTAACGACCATATCGGCGTAGTGATGATGCCAAAAATCGAGCGTCAGTCTGGCGTCGCACACAGCCTGGCATTCGCCATGTCCGCCAACAGCGCCCACAAACAGGAAGCCTGGAAATACATCGAATTTATGAGCTCCGAAGCCTCGCAAGCCGAGCTGGCGAAGGTGGTGATCCCAGCCAACAAGGTGGCTGCCAAAGTCTGGGCTGCGGAGATTAAAAAAGTCGATGTCACGCCGTACATTCAAACCCTCAACGTGACCGAGGCTTACCCAACCGCCGGGACCAACACGCCAAAGTGGCAGAATATGTGGATTGCCAGCCTGAAGAAAATCTTCATGGGCGCGGATGCCAAGTCTGAAATGGACAAATCGGTCAAGAAGATCGAACGCGTCATGGAGCAGTAATCACCCCGTGCCGGTAGCGCCTGCCCGAGGGCGCACCGGCTGCGGACACCGCAGAGCAGTTACAGGTGAGGAATGGCAACATGTCGCTGGCAGAAACGGCTACGGTCACCCTAAAACAACAAAAAAGTGTCCCTCGACCGGCACTCAGCCGCCTGGAGCGCGCCGAGCGCTTTTGGGGATGGGTAATGATTTTACCGCTGCTGATTGGGTTGATGGTTTTCTATTTCATCCCTTTTTTGCAGAACATCTTTTACAGCTTCACCGATCTTAATCAGTTTATGCGCTGGACTACGTTCAGCGTTGATAACTACGTCAATCTGTTTGAGGACGACGATTTTTATACCGCCGCCGCTAACACGCTGTTCTACGTGGTGGTCTGCGTCCCTGTCAGCCTGAGCCTATCCCTGTTGCTGGCGATTGGCTTGAACCAGAACATCCGCGGCAAAGCGGTGTTGCGCACGTTACTGTTCCTGCCTGCAGTCACCATGCCTGCCGCGGTGGCGATGGTTTGGCAATGGCTGTTTAACAAAGACTTTGGCCTGATTAACCAGGCGATGGGTTTCTTGGGTATTTCGCCGGTGGCCTGGCTGTCCGATCCGGACGTGGTGCGGATCAGCGTTTCCATCATCATTATCTGGTCGTCACTGGCGCTGAAAATCATCATTTTGCTGGCCGGGTTACAAAGTATTCCACGCCAACTGTATGAGGCCGCAGACATTGACGGCATCAGCACCCTGCGCCGATTTTTCTGTATCACTCTGCCGATGATGGTACCGACGCTGTTTTTCGTCTCAGTAATGAGCTTTATCGAGATCCTGCAAGTCTTTGACGTGGTGTTCCTGATGTTTGACCGCGCATTGGTGGAAAGTGACGTGATGACTGTCACCAACCTGTTCTACAAATATGCCTTCTATCTGCAGGAGAAAGGCTACGCCTCTGCCATAACCGTGGTGCTGTTCGCCGTCACCCTACTGATCACCCTGATTCAAATGGTGATTGGCAAACGCCTGAAAGTCAGCTGAGGAGCCATGACGATGAGCATAAGTAAAAAAACACTGGTTTATCTGTTTATGGCCCTGGCGGCGCTCGCCTCTGTCGTCCCTTTTATCTGGATGCTGGTTACCTCACTGAAAACGCAGGCCGAGAGTATTCAGATCCCGCTAACACTGCTGCCGACGCACCCCAGCCTGCAGGCCTACGGCAAGATCATGCATGAAATTCCGTTTACTGATTTTTATGTGAACTCGCTGCTGGCGACATTCTTTACCGTCACACTACAAATGGTCATCGCCACCATGGCCGCTTACGGTTTCTCGCGCTTGCATTTTCGCGGCCGCGACGCGGTGTTCCTGGTCTGTATTTCCATTCTGATGGTGCCTGGTCAGGCGTTTCTGATCCCACAATTCCTGGTAGTGCAGAAGTTGGGCTTGGTAAACAGCATCACCGGGCTGGTGTTGCCAGGCATTTTCAGTATTTATGCCACTTTCCTGTTGCGTCAGTTCTTCCTGGCAGTGCCAAAGGAGATGGAAGAAGCGGCGTTGATCGACGGCTACAGCTACTTCGCTATTTTCTGGCGCATCATGCTGCCCCTGATTCGCCCCGGCATCATCGCCTGCATCATTATTAATGGCCTGTGGAGCTGGAACAACCTGATGTGGCCGCTGATCGTCAACACCACCACCGAGAAACTGACGCTGCCCGTTGGACTGGCATCACTGTCAAGCCGTGCCGGGGTGGAATATCCGTTACTGATGGCCGGCGCGCTGATGGCGGTCATCCCCATGCTGATGCTGTTCATTCTTTTCCAACGCTACTTCATCCAAGGCATCGCCAGCGCTGGGGTAAAAGGCTAACCGCGAATACAAGGTAACTAACATGGCCGGTATACAGTTAAACAATGTGAAGAAGGTCTATCCCAATGGGTTCAATGCTTTGCATGGGGTCGATCTGGACATCAAAGACGGCGAATTTATGGTATTTGTTGGCCCCTCCGGCTGCGCAAAATCCACCCTGCTGCGAATGATCGCCGGCCTGGAAAGCGTCAGCGAAGGCCAGATCCTGATTCACGACCACTGCGTCAACGACACCATGCCGAAAGATCGCGGCATTGCGATGGTTTTCCAGAACTATGCGCTCTATCCCCATATGACCGTCTACAAGAACATGGCGTTCGGTTTGATCGGCAAAGAAAGCAAAGCCGAAATTGATCGCCGTGTGCGGGATGCGGCCGAAAAATTGGAAATCACCAATCTGCTGCAGCGTAAGCCAGGTCAGTTGTCGGGTGGCCAGTGCCAGCGTGTGGCGGTCGGCCGCGCTATCGTGCGTAAACCCAAGGTGTTTTTGTTCGATGAACCCCTGTCGAATTTGGATGCCAAGCTACGCGTCTCGATGCGCGTGCAGTTGATTGAATTGCATAACCAGCTGAAACAGGAAGGTGCGGCTGCCACCATGGTCTATGTCACGCACGATCAGGTAGAGGCCATGACCATGGGAGACCGTATCTGTGTGATGAACCGTGGCGCCATCATGCAGGTAGACAAACCGATCAACCTGTATCACCAACCCGCTAACCGCTTTGTCGCCGAGTTCATCGGCAGCCCATCGATGAACCTGCACGATATGGCGATTACCCGCACCGCTCAGGGAATTGGGCTACGCATCGGTAGCGAATATCCACTCGAACTGCCACCGGCGCTGCAACAGCAATTAGAAAAATACCCGCACCCGCGCGTATGCCTCGGCATTCGTCCAGAGTCCTTGCGGTTGTGCGCTCCCGGCAGTGCCAACTGCTTCCCGGCAAAGATCGTCACCATCGAACGCATGGGCAACGAAGAATTGCTGCACTGCGAGCTGGCTGAGCTGCGGTTTGTGCTTCGTATGGCGTCACAACCAGACTGGGAACCGCGTTTGGGAGAACAGATCCACCTGGCTTTCGATCTGTCCCGCGCACACCTGTTTGATGAAATCAGCGGCCAAAACCTCAAATAACAAGATCGGAGAATGTGCAATGTCGTCATCTCAACAAAATGGTTATGCCGGTCGCCCGGTGAAGGTACTGGTTATTGGCGCCGGAGCGCGTGGGGAAATTTATTCACGTTACGCGTTGGCACACCCGGATTTAATGCAGGTGGTCGCCGTGGCAGAGCCGCGTGATGTTTATCGGCAACAGTTTGTCGAACAACATGGCATAGCGGCAGATAAGGTATTCACTGACTGGCAGCAGGCTGCCAACGCAGGAAAACTGGCCGATGCGGTGCTGATCTGTACCCAAGACACGTTACACCTCGAGCCCGCGCTGGCCTTCGCCAGGCAGGGTTACGCCATGCTGCTGGAAAAACCGCTGTCACCGGATGCCAGTGAATGCCGCACCATCGTTGAAGAAGTGATACGTCAAAAGCTGATTTTCTCGGTTGGCCATGTGTTGCGCTATACGCGCTATACCCAGAAACTGAAGCAGCTGCTGCGTGATAACGTGATTGGTGACATTGTCAGCCTGCAGCACCTGGAACCGGTCGGTTACTGGCACCAGGCTCATTCCTTCGTCCGCGGTAACTGGCGCAATGACGGTGAAGCCGCCTTTATGCTGCTACAAAAATCCTGCCACGACATCGACTGGATCCGCTACATCATGGAGCTGCCCTGCGAGCAGATCAGCTCGTTCGGTGGTTTGCGTCACTTTCGCCAGGAAAATCAACCTGCGGGCGCGGCGGACAATTGCCTGGACTGTTCAGTGGAAGCCCATTGCCCTTATTCCGCTAAACGTATCTATCTGGGCGACGACCACAAAGCGACACCGGGCTTCCTGCGGGTGTTAACGCCAGAGGTCAGTCAGCCACACCTGTTGGCGGCCCTGCGCGAGGGGCAGTATGGCCGCTGTGTCTACCGTTGCGACAACAACGTCGTTGATCATCAGGTGGTCAACATGCAATTTGCCGGTGGACGCACCGCGTCCTTCACCATGACGGCGTTCACCCGCCTTGAAGATCGCAAAACCCGCATTTTCGGCAGCCACGGTTGTCTCGAGGGCGACGGACGCTTCATCCGTATCACTTCGTTCGTTGACGACAGTGAAAAGGTCTACGACGTTGATGAGGCTGAAGATCTGCATACCATGTCCGGTCACGGCGGCGGCGATTATTATCTGATGCAGCATTTTATCGACGCTATTCGCACGAACGACCCTTCACAGGTGCTGTCAGGCCCAGCGGAAACGTTGGAAAGCCATTTGATGGTGTTTGCGGCTGAACGTGCTCGCCGTGAATCTGCCGTCATCACCCTGAGCGGAGCCTGAAACGTGGAGATATCACAGATGCGCTACGGCTTCGACATTGGGGGAACCAAGATCGAAATGGCAGCCTATGACCAACAGCTTACGCAGGTGTTTTGCCAACGCGTCAGTACCCCTACGGGCAATTACCGCGAATTTCTGTCCTGTATCCACCAATTGGTGGATCGTGCCGACCGCGAATTGCATACCCAAGGCAGTATCGGCATCGGCTTACCCGGCGTAACCGATCCTCGCAGCCGCCGGCAACTGGCCGTCAACGTGCCTTGCCTGACCGGTCACTGTCTGGCTGACGATCTGGCCCAAGCATTGTCGCGGCCGGTTGAAATTGAAAACGACTGCCGTTGCTTCGCCCTTTCCGAAGCCAGCACGCCACAGACAGAGCATCTGGCGCTGGTGTTCGGCGCGATTATCGGTACCGGTGCCGGCGGTGGCCTGGTCATGAACAAACAGTTGCATAAGGGCCGTAACGGTCTGGCCGGTGAATGGGGCCACACGCCGATCTCTGCTCAGTTGGCACAACGTTACGATTTGCCGCTATTCACCTGTAATTGCGGCCTGACCGCCTGCTTTGAGCGCTACGTATCCGGCAGTGGGTTGCTGGCGTTAAGCCGCCACTTTGGCCACCCTGCCGATACGGTACCGGCGCTGATCGCCAGTTACCGGCAGGGACAGCCAATGGCACAGCACCTGATGGTGATGTATGTCGATATTCTGGCCAGCGCGTTGGCAAGTCTGCAGCTGTTACTGGACGTGGACGCCTTCGTGCTCGGCGGTGGGCTGTCGAACGTCAAGGAGTTGTATTCCCTCCTGCCGCCGGCCATGGGCCAGTGGTTGTTGCCCGGCACGGAACCGGCGGCAGTCTACCCGCCAGTGCACGGTGACAGCAGTGGCGTACGCGGTGCTGCGCTATTACGTCAAAGCTGGCAATAAAAAACAATGAAAAGGCGAACAACAAGAAATGAATGACGCAGCTTTCACCCTGCTTTTGGTAAATGACAGCAAGCGATGAGTTTTCGCCTGATTAATAACGGATTACCCATTTTCACTTTATTTATTCGCTGCTTTCGGTTTGACCGCAATCGAAAGATAAAATCAACATAAGCAATTGATACATATGATTTTTTATAAAATAACCGATTGCATTTCACTGTTTCGTTTGCTGTAATTCGACACGAACAACTGAAAGCACTCCTGCCAGATTAGCTGCGACGCATTGCGCCGCGGCCGGGTATGACTACAGCTAAATCAGGAGTCACGCGTTTATGATCAATACCGTAAAACGACGGGAATTAATTATCGACCAGCTTTGTCGCGAAGGCTCGGTGCGCGTCGAACAACTCAGCGCCCAGTTTTCGGTTTCCAGCGTCACTATCCGCAGCGATCTGCGCCAGTTGGAAAAAAGCGGCTGCGCCGTACGTGCCTATGGGGGCGCAATGCTCAATAAGCAGTTCGCCTTCGATCGCCCGTTGCAGGACAAGGGCCGTATCAATCGCGATGTGAAATTCGCCATTGCCTGTGCGGCAGCCGAATTGGTCAATGACGGCGATGCCATCATTCTCGATTCCGGCTCCACCACCAGCCAAATGGCACAGCAGTTAGCCGGCAAGAAAGATCTGGTGGTGATGACCAATGCATTGAATATCGCTTTCGAACTGGCCAACAACGAACAGGTGGATTTGATGGTGGTCGGCGGCAGCGTACGGCGTAAATCCTGGTCGCTGTATGGACCGGCAGCAGAGCAGCACATGCGCCAGTTCCGGTTCGACAAGCTGTTTCTCGGCGTTGACGGCTTTGATCTGCTCAGTGGTATCACCACACCAGACCCCGGAGAAGCGCAACTCAACCGCGCTATGTGCGATGTCGCACGCGAAGTGATCGCCGTCGCAGACGCCAGCAAATTTGGCCGCACCAGCTTTTGCATGATCCGTGAAATCGGCCAAATCCAACGTTTGGTCACTGACAGCCGCATTCCGGAAAGCTACCTGCATGCGCTGAAGCATTTAGGGGTCGACGTCATTATCGCCGACCGTTAACAGACGTTTCTTAAGGAGTTTTCAACATGAATGGTTATTTTGCTTACGATGCGGGCTGGCTGGAGCAACGGCATGCGTTGCATACCGCACGTGAAATCTGGCAGCAGCCGGACCTCTGGGCCGCCCTGCACCAGCAACTACACGCGCAACAGGCGCAGTGGCAACCTTTCCTTGCCCCGTTACTGTCGAATCCCCGTTTGCAGATTGTGCTTTGCGGTGCGGGCAGCTCCGCCTTCGCCGGCCGCGCGCTGGCGCCATGGCTCCGCGAGAAAACGGGCCGTGATGTGGTGGCTTATGGCACCACCGATATTGTCGCTAACCCGCACCAATACCTCGACTTGACGCGCCCTACGCTGCTGGTTTCTTTCGCCCGCTCCGGCAACAGCCCAGAAAGCGTGGCGACGGTGGAATTGGCCGATCAGTTGCTGCCCGAAAGCTATCACCTGATGCTGGTGTGCAACCCGGACAGCAAGCTAGCGCAGTACGCACACCAACGCGATAACGTTTGTTCGCTGGTGATGCCGCAAGGCTCCAACGATCAGAGCTTCGCCATGACCTCCAGCTTTAGCTGCATGATGCTGTCCGCAGCGCTATTGCTGGGCCCCTATTCCCTTGCCGACGCGCAACGGCCACTGACCGCCATGGTGGAACGCTGTCGTGAACTTCGCGAGACACTGCAACCTCAGGTGAAAACCTTGGCTGCCAGTGGGTTCAGGCGCTACATCACGCTGGGTGGCAGCTGTTTTACCGGGCTTGCGGAAGAGGCATCGTTAAAGATGCTGGAACTGACAGCCGGTCAGATTGTTACCCGCTACGACTCCCCGCTCGGTTTGCGTCACGGGCCCAAATTTATGGTCGATAGCCAGACGTTAGTCCTTCTGATGTTCTCCAGTGGCGACTATGCCCGTCAATACGATCGCGATTTGTGGAACGAACTGCAGCGTGACGGTTTGGCGATGCAGATGGTCGGCTTGACCGGCAGCACACAACCACTCAGCGACATGATACTGAATCTGCACCATGCCGAGGATGACGTCTGGTTACTGTTCCCCTACTTGTTATTCACTCAGATGCTGGCATTTGAAAGCTCGCTGGCGCTGGGCCTGACGCCGGATAATCCGTGCCCGACCGGTGAAGTTAACCGCGTGGTGAAAGGCGTTACCATTTACCGCTATCCGTCTTCTGTGGCGTAAGGAGCCCCTATGTACCTGATATCCAATCGCGAAATGCTGTTAAAAGCGCAGCGCCAGGGTTATGCCGTACCCGCGTTCAACGTGCATAACCTGGAAACTGTACAAGTGGTGGCGGAAACCGCCGCAGAGCTGGGATCCCCGGTGATCATGGCAGGAACGCCCGGCACTTTCAGCTATGCCGGTACCGACTATTTGATCGGCATCTGTCAGGCGGCAGCGCACCGTTACGATCTGCCCTTTGCGCTGCACCTTGATCATCATGAAGAAATGGATGATATCGAGTTCAAGGTCAAAAACGGCATCCGCTCAGTGATGATTGACGGATCGCACTTGCCCTTCGCACAGAACATCGCCAAAGTCGCCGAAGCCGTCGCCTTATGCCACCGCTATGGGGCCAGTGTGGAAGCAGAGCTGGGTCGCCTGGGTGGCCAGGAGGATGACTTGATTGTCGACTCCGCAGACAGTTTCTTTACCGATCCCGCCGCCGCGCGAGAGTTTGTCACCGCTACCGGCATAGACTCGCTCGCGGTAGCCATTGGTTCTGCCCATGGGCTATACCAGGGTGAACCCAAACTGGATTTCGAACGCTTGGCGCTGATCCGTGAGCACGTCGACATTCCCCTGGTGTTGCACGGCGCATCCGGAATTCCTGAAGCCATGGTGAAACGCGCGATTTCGCTGGGTGTATGCAAGGTCAACGTGGCCACTGAACTGAAAATCGCCTTTGCTGATGCCGTGAAGAGCTATTTCGCTCAGCATCCGGACGCCAACGATCCACGCAAATACATCGTACCCGGCAAGCTGGCAATGAAAGAGGTGGTCGCAGAGAAGATCCGCATTTGCGGTAGCAGCGGTATGCTGTAACCCAGAATAGTGCTTTATGTTTGGCCGCAGTGGCATTGGCAACTGCGGCCAGGGGCGTTTTTACCGTGACACAGTTCACAGTACATCCGCCACGTTCGCCTGCTAATCATTAAGCCGCCTTCACTATGATCTAAATCATGGTTTTAGCCACACCCCCTCCCTATTATTAAATCCGCAACACAAAGAATTAAGAATAGTATATAAACCATTCGCAATTGCGCTGCGCAAACTTGTTCGAGAATCGTCATTAACACCTATTTTGTTTTTATTTAATTGGCACCACTTATTTGTTTTTCATTTTAGAAGAGGAGTTAATAATGAAGCGTTCTCTTATCGTACTCGCACTTCTGACCCTTATTCCCGCAACCTTACAGGCCGCCACAGGCTCCAGCCACCCTGTAGCCTCAGGCACCATTCGCTTTGTCGGCGAAATCACGTCGCCAGCCTGTAACATTAAACAGAGAAATGAAGAACTCGTTTCCAATTGCTTCGGCACAGGTTCAACAAACGGCAACGGCATTGTCACAACGTCATTAAACAATATGCCATCTGAATTGGTTTCTAATGTAACCACCGAATCAGTAAATAATGACCATCGATTAAAGAACATCACGATAAGCTACAAGTAACTCGTAGTGATGTTTATTGTTAACACTGTTTTAACTGATAAAATAATATTTGTATTTTATAAATTTATTTTATCACTTCGCACCCTGAACTATGCTCTGTTCACATCATTACGTTGGAATGGGCAACCCCCGGTTGCCCATCTTCATGTCCGAAATCCGCCATCGCTCCGCTGCATTTCATGTAATAATCTGCCCATCAAACGAGAGGAGTGATCAAAATGCAGACTTTTTTTATTGACCGTATGGCGACGCCAGTGGGCGAGCTGGTTTTGATTGCCGATGAGCAGGACCGCTTGCGCGCTATCGACTGGACCGAACACCAAGTTCGCCTGATGAAGCTGCTGAACACACATTACCGGGCCGATCGTTTTCAACTGGTAGACAAGCACAATCCTGGCGGCCTGACTGACATCATGCAGCGGTATTTCTCCGGTGAGTTGGACGTGATCAACAGCGTGCCGGTAATGACAGCAGGCACAGAATTCCAGCGCACGGTGTGGCAGCAGCTGCGCCAGATCCCGTGCGGTGAGATCATTACTTATGGAGAATTGGCAAAGCGCATCGGTCGCCCAACGGCCTCACGGGCGGTCGGCATGGCAAACGGCTCTAACCCAATCAGCATCGTGGTGCCTTGTCATCGTGTGATTGGTTCACAAGGTGCCTTGACCGGCTATGCCGGCGGTGTTCAGCGCAAAGCGTGGCTGTTGAAACATGAAGGGTATTTGCAAAACGATCTGCTTTAATCAGCCATTGGCGGGATATCGCAGGAAAAGTGCGATATCCCGGCGCTATTAGCGTGGGACGTAATCCGGCGGTGCCCCGCGATCCGTTGGCGGTGGGTAATAGTCCGGCGGAACCGGTGAGGCTTGTTGCATATCCGCGCTGCCGTAGCCATAGGCCACCGGTACTTTATTGCCTTTGGCATACATACATTGGCTGTAGACCGTATCGTAGCGATCTTGCAAATCTCCAGAACTCTCCGACGCGCTGCCGCTGGCCATTGAACTGCCTACCAATAATCCACCGCCGGCACCAATAAGCGCCCCTGGCCCCGCATTACCCGATGCCGCACCGATTAATGCCCCCGCGGCCGCACCCACCAGCGTACCCGCTGCGGCAGTACCCGCCGCATTATTAGACGCGCTCTGGGCACCGCCATTCACGCTATTTTGCGCATAGCCGCGGCACATCGCCTCATCGCGATTAAATTGTTCATAGCTTTTGCCGGTGCCCGGTAAAGCCATCACATCTGGGCCGGTCGGCGGCGAAACGCAACCACACAGCCCGGTAGCCAAAGCCAGTAACGTAAAAACAGGAAATAATTTCATCACTGATCCGCCTTAGAGTCACCGAGATGTCGGGCCATCTGTTACCACTTTCATCCAACCGTCAGGGCAACGTGCTACTTGCGGGTAATAGCCCGCGGGACGTCGGCAGTAGTACGCGTAATTGGGTGCCTTTTCTATGTAGTTCTGTGGCGGCGGCGGTGCTACATACACCACCGGCGGTGGCGCATAATAAACCGGAGGGGGTCCCCAAGGGATACCTATCACCACATTGGGACCGTAGTACCCGTGGCCATAGTATCCGTGGCCATAATAACCATGACCGTAATAGCCATGCCCATAGTAGCCGTGTGCAAACGAGGCAGCGCTGGCCGACATTAATGCTCCGGCCGCCAGCATCAATAACATGACCTTTTTCATCATTCACTCCTGAATCTGATTGTCACCACACCCATAGTGAGCAAGATAACGCCACGGTGCGTTTTATCTGCGGCAACGATTGGGATGAATGCGATCGGTTTTCGCCAGTAAATGTGTACAAATATTGACTTGATACGGCGGAAAGCACCTTGGATGAGCAGGGTTAAATATTGCTTACCTAAAAATCCGCTGTATGGGCCTGACTTTCTCTTTCACCTGCGGTCACCAGCGCATCGGCAATCTGCCGGTGTAAGTAACAAATAAATCAAAACATTTCAGGTAACTACAGAATAATCGGCGGCATGGTCGCGTGAAATTCGCACAGAATGCCCCCGTTCTTATTAATGCCACCCTTATCACCTGCCGGAAAAGATGTTAAAATTGACGCATATCAATTATTGAATGAGCGTAATCTATGATCCCGGAAAAACGCGTGATTCGTCGTATCCAGTCTGGTGGTTGTGCGATCCATTGTCAGGATTGCAGTATCAGCCAGCTGTGTATTCCTTTTACTCTTAATGCCCATGAGCTAGACCAGCTCGACAACATTATCGAAAGGAAAAAGCCTATCCAGAAGGGCCAGACCCTGTTCAAGGCCGGCGATGAACTGAAATCGCTGTACGCTATCCGCTCCGGGACAATCAAGAGCTACACCATCACCGAACAAGGTGATGAGCAAATCACCGGCTTCCATCTGGCGGGCGATCTGGTGGGTTTTGATGCCATTGGCGGATTAAAACACCCGAGCTTTGCTCAGGCGTTGGAAACGTCCATGGTGTGTGAGATCCCTTTCGAAACGCTGGATGATCTCTCGGGTAAAATGCCGAATCTTCGCCAACAAATCATGCGTCTGATGAGCGGCGAGATCAAAGGCGATCAAGACATGATCCTGCTGCTGTCGAAGAAAAATGCCGAAGAACGCCTGGCGGCGTTTGTCTACAACCTGTCACGTCGTTTTGCTGAACGCGGCTTCTCACCACGCGAGTTCCGCCTGACCATGACCCGTGGCGATATCGGCAACTACCTTGGCCTGACGGTAGAAACCATCAGCCGCCTGCTTGGCCGCTTCCAGAAAAGCGAGATCCTGAGCGTTAAAGGCAAATACATTACCATCGAAAACGTCGACGCCCTGTCGGTGCTGGCCGGTACGCCACGTATTAACGTGGCCGTAAACGCCTGATCCTATGCTGGGTTAGTAATTCCACAGAATTATTGACCCAGCACAACCTCTGCTGCTGTTCTGTTTTTCAATGTTGGGTTACTCTGTAAATTGACAGACTGTTGATTTTCAGCTGTAAGGAGGCCCTATGGCGAAGTATCAGAATCTTCTGGTGGCTATTGACCCCAATCAGGATGACCAGCCGGCATTGCGTCGCGCGGTGTACCTGATAAAACGCAATGGCGGGCGCATTAAGGCCTTCCTGCCTATTTACGACTTCTCATACGAGATGACGACCCTGCTCTCTCCAGACGAAAGAACGGCGATGCGGCAAGGCGTTATTAGCCAACGTGCCGCATGGATCAACGAGCAATGCCGTTTTTACCTCGACGAAGGCGTTCCTATTGAAATCAAAGTGGTCTGGCATAACCGCCCTTATGAGGCGATTATTCAGGAGGTGATCGCCGGCAAGCACGATTTGCTGCTGAAAATGGCGCACCAACATGACCGCCTCGAATCCGTCATTTTCACCCCAACCGACTGGCATCTTTTACGCAAATGCCCTTGTCCAGTGTGGATGGTTAAAGATCAACCCTGGCAGGACGGCAGCAAAGCCGTGGTTGCCGTCAACCTGGCCAGTGAAGAGCCCTACCACGATCCGTTGAACATCAAGCTCGTCCAAGAAACGGTTGAGCTGGCGCACAATGTTAACCAAACGGAAGTTCATCTGGTCGGCGCCTACCCGGTTACCCCGATCAATATCGCCATTGAATTGCCCGATTTTGACCCCAGTGTTTATAACGACGCCATCCGTGGGCAACATCTGATCGCCATGAAGGCGCTAAGACAAAAGTTCTGCATTAACGAAGAATTTACCCACGTTGAAAAAGGCCTGCCTGAAGAGGTCATTCCCGATTTAGCGGAACATTTACAGGCGGGTGTGGTGGTGTTGGGTACGCTAGGCCGTACCGGCATTTCTGCAGCCTTTATCGGTAACACGGCAGAACACGTGATCGATCATCTAAAATGCGATCTGTTGGTCATTAAACCGGATAACTTCAATTGCCCGATCGAAGCTGACGAAGACGACGAGCACGACGACGAAGATTGATGTTTGCCGCATAAAAAAACGGGCCTGATAGGCCCGTTTTTATTTGCTTCCGTTACGCCTGCAGCGCACGCAGTATCGCTTCCACACTCTCTTTGGCATCGCCAAACAGCATTTGAGTGTTCTCTTTAAAGAACAGCGGGTTCTGCACGCCGGCATAGCCGGTGTTCATTGAACGTTTAAAGGCGATGACGTTCTGCGCTTTCCACACTTCAAGCACTGGCATACCGGCAATTGGGCTGCGCGGATCTTCCAGCGCGGCTGGGTTCACCGTGTCATTAGCCCCGATCACCAACACGGTATCGGTATCGGCGAAATCGTCGTTGATTTCGTCCATCTCCAGCACCACGTCGTACGGCACCTTGGCTTCCGCCAACAGCACATTCATGTGCCCCGGCAAGCGCCCAGCGACGGGATGAATACCGAAGCGCACCTTGACACCACGTGCACGCAGTTTCTCGGTAATCTCCGCCACCGGGTATTGTGCCTGCGCGACAGCCATACCGTAGCCTGGGGTGATGATCACCGACGTTGAGTTCTTCAACTGCTCGGCCACGTCTTCCGCCGTGGTTTCGCGATACTCGCCCATTTCTTCCGCATTACCGGTCGACGAGCCGTCAGTCCCGAAACCACCGGCAATCACGCTGATAAACGAACGGTTCATCGCCTTGCACATAATGTAAGACAGAATGGCCCCTGAAGACCCCACCAACGCACCGGTCACGATCAGCAGATCGTTGCTCAGCATGAAGCCCGCCGCCGCCGCCGCCCAGCCAGAATAGGAGTTGAGCATCGACACCACCACGGGCATATCGGCACCGCCGATGGAAGCCACCAGATGCCAGCCAAACGCCAGTGCAATGGCAGTCATCAGCACCAATGCCACAGCCTGCCAGCCCACGCTGTCGGCACGAACGAACACCACCAGCAACAGGAAGGATACGACCAGTGCAGCCAGGTTCATTTTATGACGATTTGGCAGCGCCAGCGGTTTGGACGAGATAATGCCGCGCAGTTTACCGAACGCGACAATCGAACCGGTGAAGGTCACCGCACCGATAAAGATCCCGAGGAAGACTTCGGTCAGATGGATATTTTCCATCACCGGCTCCATCGGTGCGCCGTGATCCAGGTAGCTATTTAAACCCACCAGCACCGCCGCCAGGCCAACAAAGCTATGCAACACTGCCACCAACTCTGGCATTTCGGTCATTTCGACCTTTTTCGCCAGATAGACACCGATAGAGCCACCGATAATCATCGCAATGATTATCCAGCCTACGTTGCCGGAATCCGGCCCGAGGATGGTGGCGATCAGCGCAATGGCCATCCCGGCAACGCCGAACAGGTTGCCCCGTTTCGACGTTTCATGGCGCGACAGGCCTGCCAGACTGCAAATAAACAAAATAGCGGCAACAATGTATGCAGCTGTAACTAATCCTCCAGACATGTGTTACCCCTTAGTTCTTGCGGAACATCTTCAGCATGCGCTGAGTGACGGTGAATCCACCAAAAATATTGATGCTGGCGATCAGTACGGCGATAAAGGAGAGGAAACTCACCCAGCCACCGTGACCAATCTGTAATAACGCACCGACCACGATAATCCCTGAGATCGCATTGGTGACCGACATCAACGGGGTATGCAATGCATGGCTGACGTTCCACACCACGTAGTAACCCACCACGCAGGCCAGCGCAAACACGGTAAAGTGAGACAGGAACTCTTTCGGTGCGGCGTCAGCCAACCAGCCAAACAGAATAATCGCCAGCGCCATCAGGCCGTACTTCAGCCAAGGTGAAACCGGTTTTTCCACTGGTTTGGCGATCGGGGCCGCTGCCTGTGCCTGTTTAGGCTGGGCGGAGACCTGGATTGGCGGGGCCGGCCAGGTGACTTCGCCACTGCGCACCACGGTAACGCCGCGGATAACGGTATCGTCGAAGTCGACATCGATTTCACCGTTTTTCTCTTTCGACAGCAGCTTCAGCAGGTTGACCAGGTTGGTGCCATAAAGCTGTGAGGATTGGGTCGGCAGGCGGCTTGGCAGATCGGTATAACCTATGATTTTCACGCCGTTGTCAGTCACGGTGACGCGATCGGCGACGGTTAGCTCACAGTTACCGCCGTTTTGCGCAGCCAGATCGACAATCACGCTGCCTGGCTTCATCGACGCCACCATCTCTTTGGTGATCAACTTCGGCGCAGGTTTACCTGGGATCAAGGCGGTGGTCACAATAATGTCGACCTCGGCTGCCTGTGCAGCAAACAAGGCCATCTCGGCCTTGATGAAGGCCTCGGACATCACTTTGGCATAGCCGTCGCCACTGCCCGCTTCTTCCTCAAAATCTAACTCGAGGAATTCCGCGCCCATGCTCTGCACTTGCTCTTTTACTTCCGGACGGGTATCAAAGGCGCGAACAATCGCCCCCAGACTACCTGCCGCGCCAATGGCCGCCAGACCCGCTACGCCAGCACCGATGATCATCACCTTGGCCGGTGGAACCTTACCGGCAGCGGTAATCTGGCCGGTGAAGAAGCGGCCAAATTCGTGTGCGGCTTCAACAATTGCCCGGTAGCCTGCGATATTGGCCATTGAGCTTAATGCATCCATAGATTGCGCACGTGAGATACGCGGTACCGAATCCATCGCCATCGCTGTGACATTGCGTGCAGCCAGCTTCGCGATCAATTCAGGATTTTGCGCTGGCCAAATAAAGCTGACCAGGGTGCTGCCCTCACGCATTAACGCGATTTCGTCCTCAAGCGGCGCGTTAACTTTCAAAATCAGATCTGACTGCCAGACATCGGCAGTATCGGTAATCGTCGCCCCTGCCGCTTCATAAGCGACATCGTCAAAGCTTGCCAGTTTACCCGCCCCGCTTTCGATCGCGACGGTAAAGCCCAGCTTCAGCAGTTGTTCCACCGTTTTCGGCGTTGCTGCAACCCGAGCTTCATTGGCCAACCGTTCTCTTGGTACACCAATACGCATAATGTTCCCTTCTCACCTGTCTTTGATGATGTTTATTATCTTCTACCCCATAGCGATGGCGCCGGCTGACAGGTTTTTTCTTAACCTTGTCGGCAGCAAATTAAGGCGTCATCTATAACCTACTGAAAATATGATCGATGATCCATAATTGCTTACGTATTCAGGTCTGTTTTTACATAAAAATCTGGGCAACGTTATGACAAATCGCAATTTAAAGTTAAAAAGCCCGCTGGAATGCCGTTTTAACGGGCACATTGTGATTGTCTTTCACTGGATGACATCTGGCATCACGCGGCTGGAACGCATGAAAGTTATAAAATTGTGAATAATTAACACTTATGACATCAAAGGCTTTATTATTGAAACTTATGGTGATTCTGCACAAAATAATCGGCACTCGCCTTTGTGGGATTTGTCTCATGGGATGACATAAAATGCTGAGACACTGGTCGAGATTACATGTAATAATCGGCGGCTGAATTACACCTAAACAGTTCAGCACGTTATAAACGTTAATGCGCTAGGCGAAAGGATTTTTTATGAAGCTGAAGAACACGATCATCGCATCAGCCTTGTTATCACTCACTGCCCTGTCTGCTCATGCAGCGCAAGAGTTAACTCCTGAAAAAGCAGCGGCGTTGAAGCCGTTTGATCGCATCACGATTACCGGCCGCTTTAATGCCATCAATGAAGCCGTTGATGCCGTTTCTCGCCGTGCAGACAAGCTGGGTGCAGACGCCTTCTACATTCAGGATAGCAATAACAGCAACAATGGCGGCAACTGGCGCGTCACCGCAGACCTTTATCATAAAGATGCGCCAGAAGTGAGCAAAGAGCCAAAATACCGCGTTATTAATGGCGTCACTGAACTGCCGAAAGAGCAAGCCTTCCTGCTGGAGCCTTACGATACGGTAAGCGTCAGCGGCTTCTACCGCAGCCAGCCAGACATCAACGATGCCATCACCAAAGAAGCGAAAAAGAAAGGCGCAGCCTCCTTCTTTATCGTGCGCCAGGTTGATGCCAACCAGGGGGGCAACCAGTTCATCACGGCTTACATTTACAAAGCCGATGCTCCTAAGCGTGTTGTTCAGAGCCCGGATGCGATCCCTGCCGACTCTGATGCCGGTAGAGCCGCGTTAGCTGCCGGTGGTGCTGCTGCTGCCAAGGTTGAAATCCCGGGCGTGGCATCTTCAGGTTCGCCAAGCCGCGACGTAGGCCGTTTCTTCGAGACGCAGTCTTCTACCGGTCAACGTTATACCGTCACGCTGCCAAATGGCACCAAGATCCAGGAAGTGAACAACGTGACTGCTGCGCAGATGGTGCCGTTTGATTCTGTGACCTTCACTGGCCACTTCAACAGCATGACTGACGTCTCCACCGAAGTGGCGAAACGTGCAGCCGAGAAAGGCGCCAAGTACTATCACGTGACCCGTCAGTGGCAGAACAAGAGCGGCGGCAACCTGACCGTCAGCGCCGACTTGTTCAAATAAGTTCCACTTTAAGGTTTACCATCGGGCAGCCATTGAGCTGCCCGTTTTTTTGTTGCATATCCCCTCACTCAATTGAATAGTTTTTTGTAAATTTCGCATATTCAATCATTGCATCCACGCCGATCCATCCGTAAAATTTGCGCCAATTTTTAGGGCTATTGTCTATTTGTTCAGTAATTGCCATTACGTTGTTACTGCCAAGCAGTTCCCTCCCAGTTGTTTATTCTGCGTTCAGGATCCGTCATTGGAAAAAAAACTAGGTCTTACCGCGTTAACGGCATTGGTACTCAGCTCAATGCTGGGCGCCGGCGTTTTCAGCCTGCCGCAAAACATGGCGCAGGTCGCCAGCCCTGCCGCGCTGTTGCTGGGTTGGGCGATTACCGGCGTGGGCATCCTGTTCCTGGCTTTTGCGATGCTGTTACTTACCCGCTTACGGCCTGATCTGGACGGCGGTATCTTCACCTATGCGAAAGAAGGTTTCGGTGAGCTGGTGGGTTTCTGTTCTGCCTGGGGTTACTGGCTATGTGCGGTGATTGCCAACGTTTCTTATCTGGTGATCGTATTCGCTGCACTGAGTTTATTCACCGATCGCGGCGGCGAGGTCATTCTGGGTGACGGTAATACCTGGCAGGCACTGTTGGCCGAGTCTGTGCTGCTGTGGATCGTGCATGCATTGGTGTTACGCGGCGTACAAACGGCCGCCAGCATCAATCTGGTCGCAACGTTGGCCAAGTTGTTGCCCCTGGGAATGTTCGCCGTCTTGGCGGCGATAGCGTTCAACATGGATGTGTTTACCCTGGATTTCCACGGTGTCGCGCTGGGTAAACCCGTGTGGGAACAAGTAAAAAACACCATGCTGATTACCCTGTGGGTATTTATCGGGGTAGAAGGTGCCGTGGTGGTTTCGGCGCGGGCACGTCATAAAAAGGATGTCGGCCGTGCCACCATGCTCGCGGTGATTTCTGCGCTGGCCGTGTATTTGCTGGTCACGCTGCTATCCTTGGGTGTTGTGCCACGCAGTGAATTAGCCGAGATGCGCAACCCGTCCATGGCCGTGCTGATGGTTGATTTGATTGGTCCCTGGGGTGATGTGATCATCGCTGCCGGATTGATCGTGTCAGTCTGTGGCGCCTACCTGAGCTGGACAATCATGGCCGCCGAAGTGCCGCTTCTGGCCGCACAACATGGTGCCTTCCCCAAAATATTCCGTAAGCAAAATAAGAATCACGCGCCGTCAGCGTCCCTTTGGCTGACCAACATTGCGGTACAGTTCGCTCTGGTGTTGATTTGGCTCACAGGCAGCAACTACAACTCCTTGCTGACTATCGCGTCAGAAATGATTCTGGTGCCCTATTTCCTGGTCGGCGCCTTCCTGTTCAAAGTGGCAATCCGTCGTCAGGATAAACGCCTGATGTTCGCTGCGACAGGTGCCTGCTTGTATGGGATTTGGCTGCTTTACGCATCAGGATTGATGCACTTGCTGATGTCGGTTCTGTTATATGCACCAGGGTTATTGGTATTCATCTATGCCAGACGTGGGCATGATGACGTCAAGCTGCTGAATCAACTGGAAAAAGGCAGTATTCTACTCTTGCTGGTGGCAACGGTGCCGGCGGGCTGGTTTATGCTGCAATAAGTCGTGTATGACCGGGTGGGACCACCCGGTTAATTACCTTGGGAGATGCGCAGACTGATCGTCATGCGTTCTTCAACCTGAGAAATGATAACGCCCTCGACACACTCTTGTTGAATGGTCGCCAATTGCTGCGTATCCAATGCATACGGCAATTTAATCTCAAATACCGCCAAGCCCTGCTGCTGAGCCAGATCTATCAGGCGTACAATATTGGCTTCGTCGCTGACCTGGGTGGACACGACCTGCAACGCCAACGCCTTCAAATGCTCTTTCCGCGTTTGTGTGGCACTTGCCTGAGACTTCAATACCATGCCAAAAAATGGCATCACACCGTAGATTGCATCAACAAATCGCCAGTGCTTCTTGCACGATGCAGACAGAAATTCCATGTAATCAAAGCAGATTTTTTCACTGCGGGCGACGGGTGCAAGGTGACTGCTGTTCATCCCTTCCTCTCATTGCCTGGGTATTACATCCTGAAATGGATAATCGATGCGAAGCTTTAACGAATTTCCGCCGTATAATGGCATAATTCCCCTATTGTTTGCCAGTCTGTCCAGGAGCTTTAATCAATGGAACATCACAACTCAGCCCCGGTGCTGATAACAGGCGGCGCACGCCGGATTGGTCTGGCACTGGCCAAGTCATTCTTGCAACGCGATATTCCCGTTATCATTGCCTATCGCAGTGACTACCCGGCGTTGAACGAGCTGAAAGGACTGGGGGCAATCTGCATTCAGGGGGATTTTTCAACGCACGACGGTATCTACCTTTTTGCCGAGCAAGTCCGTCTAATCGCGCCTAAACTGCGTGCCGTGATCCACAACGCCAGTGCCTGGCAGGCAGAGTCGCCAGAAGTGCCGCCAGAGCAAGTCATGGCAGCGATGTTGCAAATTCACGTTTACACGCCTTATTTACTGAATCAATTGCTGGAACCCTGCCTGCTGGGTCAGGGACAAGCCGGGGCGGATATTATCCACCTGACCGACTATGTGGTGGAAAAAGGCAGCGATAAACACATTGCCTATGCGGCCAGTAAGGCTGCATTGGACAACATGACGCGTTCATTTGCCCGCAAGCTGGCACCAGAGGTTAAAGTGAACGCCATCGCGCCGGCGCTGATTATTTTCAATCCAGGCGACGATGAGCCTTATCGTCAGCAGGCACTGGCAAAGTCACTGATGAAAATCGCCCCCGGCGAGAGTGAAGTGGTTAACCTGGTGAACTACTTGCTCAGCAGTCGTTATGTCACAGGCCGTACCCACGGCGTTGATGGCGGACGTCCGCTGCGCTAGCACAAAGATCTGCATGGCGTATCGCGGAACCCCGCGTTATGCTGAACGCCGTTATTCTGATAAAACCGCTGAATATGCATAAAATTGTTTTTGTAGAAGACGATCCTGAAGTCGGCAAGCTGATTGCCGCCTATCTGGGCAAACACGACATTGAAGTGTTGATTGAGCCGCGTGGCGACAGTGCGCAGGCACGCATCGAGCTGGAACAGCCGGATCTGGTCCTACTCGACATTATGTTGCCTGGTAAGGACGGCATGACGCTGTGTCGCGATCTGCGTCCGACCTTCCCTGGCCCGATCGTCCTGCTTACCTCACTCGACAGCGACATGAACCATATCCTCTCCCTGGAAATGGGCGCCAATGATTACATCTTGAAGACCACACCGCCTGCGGTGTTACTGGCTCGGCTGCGACTGCACCTGCGTCAGCACAGTAATCAACCCAAGGAAGAGTCGAGCCAGCCGATCACCCAGCACAATGCGTTGCACTTTGGGCTGTTGTGCATCGACCCGGTCAACCGTCAAGTGACGCTGGGCGAAGAGACCATCACCCTTTCCACCTCAGATTTTGATCTGCTGTGGGAATTAGCCACTCACGCAGGTCAAATCATGGATCGTGAAGCCTTGTTGCAGAACCTGCGCGGCGTGAGCTACGACGGCCTTGATCGCAGTATAGACGTGGCCATTTCGCGCCTGCGTCGCAAACTCTATGACAATACCCTTGAGCCATTCCGCGTAAAAACCGTGCGCAACAAAGGCTACCTGTTCGCTCCGAACGCCTGGGAGTTCGTGCAGCAATGAGAAAGCTCTTTGTCCAATTCTTCCTCTTGCTTTTCGTGTGCTTCCTGGTGATGGCAATGCTGGTTGGGCTGGTGTACAAAGTCACCGCCGAACGCGCCGGTCGCCAGTCGATGGACGATTTGATGAAGAGCTCCCTATACCTGATGCGCAGTGAACTGCGGGAAATTCCACTGAAAGACTGGAATAAAACCATCGCGACGCTGGACTTAAATCTGTCGTTCAAGCTGCACATCGAACCCCTCGGTAAACAGGATCTGAGTGAGGATCTGAAGAAACGGCTTCGTCTTGGGGAGATCATCGCCCTCGACGATCAATACACGTTTATGCAACGCATTCCGCGTAGCCACTACGTGCTGGTTGTCGGTCCCATACCCTATTTGTTCTATCTGCATCAGATGCGGCTGCTGGATTTGGCACTGCTGGTGTTTATAGGCATGTCGCTGGCGTTACCGGTTTTCCTGTGGATGCGACCGCACTGGCAAGATTTGCTCAAGCTTGAAAACGCGGCTCAGCGACTCGGCGCCGGGCATCTTGACGAGCGCACCCATTTTGACCCAACGTCCAGTCTGAACCGGCTGGGGGTGGCGTTTAACCAGATGGCGGATAACGTCAATACCCTGATCGCCAGCAAGAAGCAGTTGATCGACGGTATCGCTCATGAATTGCGCACACCGCTGGTTCGTCTGCGCTACCGACTGGCAATGAGTGAAAACCTGTCAGATAGCGAACAACAAGCTCTGAACCGCGACATCGGCCAGTTGGAGTCGCTGATCGACGAGCTGCTCACCTATGCACGGCTTGACCGTCCGCAGGTCGCACTCAATATAGAACCGCTCGATTTACCCAAGTGGCTGGAAGATAAGGCTGACGATCTGCGCCTAATCCACCCTGAGCGTGAAATAGAGCTGGATATCCCCCATACCGGTGATTTTGGTGGCGTTGATTTGCGGTTGATGGAGCGGGTGCTGGATAATCTGGTAAACAATGCGCTGCGCTATTCCGAACAACGCCTGCGTATCGGCTTGTGGTTTGATGGTGACAACGCCTGTCTCCAGGTAGAAGACGATGGGCCAGGCATTCCGCCGGAAGAACGAGAGCGGGTATTCGAACCCTTTGTCCGTCTGGATCCAAGCCGTGATCGCGCCACGGGTGGCTGTGGGCTGGGGCTGGCCATTGTCCACTCTATTGCTGTCGCCTATCAGGGCCAGGTTTACGTCGATGCCAGTTCTCTCGGCGGCGCTTGCTTCCGCTTCTGTTGGCCGGTCAAACCCAATTTCAATTTAAAAGCAGACCCGGTGTAACCCTGCCTACGCAATTGCTTGAAAGGCCTGGAGGGTTCTCCGGATTACAATAATATGGAGCTAAACGATGACATCTGCACATACCCCTTCACCTTCATATGACGAGCTACGCGCCCTTTTCACCCGGTTGTCGCGTTTCGGTCACCTGTCAGCCATTGCCGGTTGGGACATGCAAACCATGATGCCATCGGGCGGCAGTAAAGCACGCTCAGAAGCACTGGCGGAACTGAGTGTCTTGCAACATCAAATTTTGACGGCAGAAAAAACCGGTCGCCTGTTTGAACGTGCCCGACAAGAAACACTTGATGACATCGATCAGGCCAATCTGTTGGAAATGCGCCGCCAATATGACAACGCAGTGCTGGTGCCTGAGTCATTGGTTGAAGCCAAATCGCTGGCGGGTGCTCGTTGTGAACACGCCTGGCGCGCCCAACGTCCGGCCAATGATTGGGACGGCTTTTCAGAAAACCTGCGTGAAGTGGTCAAACTGAGCCGCCAGGAAGCACAGATCCGTGCTGAAGCGGCAGGTTCCAGCCGTTATGACGCCTTGCTGAACCTGTACGAACCGGGTATGCGCAGCAGCGATATCGACCGCATCTTTGGCGATCTGAAAACCTGGTTGCCTGACCTGCTGCAAAAAGTGGTGGCCAAACAGGCTCAGGAACCCTGCCTTATTCCGCAAGGCCCGTTTAATGTCGATACCCAACGCCAACTGAGTTTGAGCGTGATGAAACTGCTCGGCTTTAACTTTGATGGTGGCCGCGTGGACGTCAGTGCACACCCATTCTGCGGCGGCGTTCCGGAAGATGTGCGCATTACCACTCGCTACAACGACAAAGAATTTCTGACGGCCCTGCTCGGTATTGTGCATGAGACTGGCCATGCCCGTTATGAGCAAAATCTGCCGCGTGAATGGCTGGGTCAGCCCGTAGCACAAGCGCGTTCTACCGCTATTCATGAATCGCAGAGTTTGTTGTTTGAAATGCAATTGGCGCGCAGTAGCGACTTTCTCAAGATTCTGCGTCCACTGATCATCAAACAATTCGGTGAGCAACCGGCACTGGAAGAAAATAACTTCATCCGCCTCAACCAACGCGTGAAACCCGGTCTGATTCGTGTAGACGCTGATGAGGTGAGCTACCCGGCCCACGTGATCCTGCGTTATGAGATCGAGAAAGCCTTGGTCGAAGGCGACATTGAAGTGGAAGACATTCCAGCGCTGTGGGGCGAAAAAATGCACCGCTACCTTGGTTTGGATACTGTCGGTAATTATCGGAATGGTTGTATGCAGGATATCCACTGGACCGACGGTGCCTTCGGTTACTTCCCGACTTACACTCTCGGTGCCATGTATGCAGCGCAGCTTTTCCAGACCATCGGCAAAGCGCTACCTACACTGAACAATGATATCGCCGAAGGCAACCTGACCCCACTGTTCCAGTGGCTGAAGCATAATATTTGGCGTCACGGCAGTCGCTTCCCTACCGATACACTGATCACCAATGCAACCGGTGAACCCTTGAATCCAAGCTACTTCCGTAAGCATCTGGAAAGCCGCTACCTGTAATGCATTCCCCAGGCACGGCTAACCCCGTGCCTTTTTCCCCTGTTTGACCGTCATTGCGTCATAACGCACTGTCCCTACTTGCGACACCTTGGTTACAGAGTGGGGGTTGGCTACTCACTTAATGTATGTTGTAACTAAAATAAGATTAAGTGATAACCGCCGCAAAGGTGTATATCCGCTCATTTATCATCGCCATTCGCGCCAGACAGCGCATATGCCGGTTGATATTCGCCCCGCCATCCGGGCCCCAAAAACCACGATGTACATTAGGTTACACGCCGAAACCAATCACTCACGGAAAGCATTCCGCTGTTTGCCTACTATCTTAACACCGGCCCCGCAGTGGGCTTGATACATGATGAGTAACTTGAGGAATCAACAATGAAAAAAGTATTAGCTCTGGTTGTTGCCGCTGCAATGGGTCTGTCTTCTGTTGCTTTCGCTGCTGACGCTGCCACCACCACGACCGCACCTGCGGCGACCGCTACCACCACCATGGCTGCACCGGCCAAAACAACTCACGTGAAAAAACATCACGCGAAGAAAGCACCGGTACAAAAAGCGCAGGCGGCTAAAAAGCACCACAAAGCCACAGCCAAAAAAGCCCCTGCTCAGAAAGCACAGGCAGCCAAAAAACACCACAAAAAATCCAGCCATAAAAAAGCTGCGTAACAGCAATCTGATGTGAGGCTCCCCTCACCAGTCCAGGCTTGAGTTTTCCAACACCCGGTTCGCCGGGTGTTTTTTCATCGGGGGTTCTCATCATGCTGCGTCGCTACTTATTTGAAATTATTTTGGCCACTCTGATCCTCTGCGGACTGATCGCCGCCTTTTTTTATCTGTAGCTGCACAGCCTTTCTGGATTAGAAATTATTGAAAAATCAATCACTGCCCATCCACACGGCAACGAAATCAGTCTATAGTTACCATTCAGTGTGTTTATGGATGACCCGTATTTTCCAGGCAAGAAACTTATGCGCATAACCGTTTTGCTGTTGCTGTGCTCATTTCCGCTCGCACTTTCCCTTTCAGCTCGGGCTGATAGCCCATCCGACGCGTCGGCTGCTGAGCAAACCCGCCTATTTTTTGGCAAAGATGAACGCGTTAAGGTCACTGAAACCGACGGTTGGCCGTGGCAGGCGATTGGGCAAGTGGAAACCGCCAGCGGTAACCTGTGCACCGCCACGCTTATTTCCCCTCATTTGGCACTTACTGCCGGTCATTGTGTACTGGCACCTCCGGGCCAACTGGACAAAGCTATCGCGCTGCGTTTTGTTGCCGGTAATAAAACGTGGAAATACCAAACGAGCAATATTGAAACGTTAGTTGACCGCAAGCTGGGCAAAAAGCTCAAACCTGACGGTGATGGCTGGATTGTTCCCCCCGCGGCGGCGGCTTATGATTTTGCGCTGATTCGCTTGAAGGATAAAAATACCTTGCCGATTAAACCGCTGCCACTGTGGCAAGGCGACAGCAAGGCGCTGACCCAAGCGATGAAACAAGCCAAACGCTTAATTACTCAGGCGGGGTATCCGGAAGATCATTTGGACGACCTTTATAGTCACCAAAACTGTAAAGTGACAGGTTGGGCCCAGCAAGGTGTTCTGTCGCATCAGTGCGATACACTCCCTGGCGATAGCGGCTCTCCGTTACTGCTGAAAACGGCCGATGGGTGGTCGTTGATTGCCATTCAAAGCTCCGCACCGGCGGCTAAAGATCGTTACCGTGCCGATAACCGAGCGCTGGCCGTCACCGGCATTCGTGATGCGCTCGACGCATTGGCAGCCGGAAAGTAAGCTATTCCCCTCCGGCGTGGGTCTCCGCGCCGGTTGTTTCTCTTTCGTCTCCTTTCATAAACCGCTTGGGTGTCGTGCCGGTAAACTGGCGGAAGAAAGCGATAAAGGCACTGTCGCTGGAAAAACCCAAACGCTGCGCCACTGAACTGACCGACGGCATTTCCGCCAACAGCGCTATCGCCCGCATCAACCGCCATTGCTGACTCCATTGTTGATAACTCAGCCCAGTCTCGCGCTGGAAAATACGCGTTAGCGTTTTGGCGTGCAAATTCAGTTGCTGTGCCAATACACTCAACCCCGCTAATTCATCGTGCCTATCGAGATCCTCCAGCCAAAGGGCCAGACGAGAGTCGCATGGCAGTATCAGGCCGGTACTCTCAAGCCGCGCCATATGCAGTTCGTTAACCAGTACCGGCACCAGATCTCGTGCTGACGGGCATTCAATAACCTGGTTGAGTGGCCAGTAAGCGATACGCTCAATCACCGCGGCCAGCAAAGGATTGGCCGCCAATATTGCACACTCATGCGACATGTTGGGCGCTAACGCAGGCTCCAGATAGATCGAGCGATAGGCTACCTGTCCGTGCAGTTGAACCCGATGCCGGATACCACCGGGGATCCACAAGCAACGCGTTGGCGGCAAAATCAGCCAACGGTCGGCCAGCGTCACCGTCATGCATCCACGTGCGGCATACAGCAACTGCGCACGTCGATGTTCATGCTCTTCAGAATCATGTTTGGCCAATTCCGCTGCAATCCCCAGCAACGGGGCCGGCAGAATATCAGGGTCAAACACATCCTGCTGGGTAATGAATGCCATCGAATTGTCTCTTTTTCGTTGTTTTTTGTCCTTATGATTGTAATCGAGCATGTAGCCTTTCCCTATACTGGCGCGATTATTCACTCGTAAAGGTTTATCTCCATGTCACGCTTACCATTGCCATTAATGGTTGCCGCCATAATGGCTCCACAAGTGCTCGAAACACTCTATAGTCCGGCACTCACGGCAATCCGTGCCGATTTCAACGTCAGCGCTGCTCAGGCCAGCCAGACGCTGTCGATCTATTTCTTTGCTTTTGCCTTAGGCGTTGCCTTCTGGGGGGTGATGTGCGATCGGCTCGGCCGCAGAATGACAATGCTTGCAGGGCTGTCGTTCTATCTTGGCGGTGCCGTTATGGCGCTGTTGAGCAACGATTTCACGCTGCTATTGGCCGCCCGTGCCACCATCGCGTTTGGTGCAGCAGTCGGTTCCATCGTAACGCAAACCATGTTGCGAGATGTTTACCAGGGGCATGCTCTGGGGAAAATCTTTGCCACCCTCGGTATTGCCCTCTCTGTCAGTCCGGTGTTGGGCATGTTGGCGGGGGGAATATTGGTCAACTGGGGTGGCAGTATGGCGATATTCGCCGCTCAATGGGTGCTGGCTCTGGTGCTGTTGATTTGGTGTTGGGCCGCACTGCCGGAAACACAGTCGGCAGACTCCTCGACGGTTTCTTCGGCAAGAAGCGGCTGGATTATCCTGCGGGACCGACATATCTGGTCTTGCGCGTTATTAGTGGCGGGCTTCAATGTCATGGTGTTCAGCTACTTCAGCCTGGCCCCCTTTATGTTCGAACGATTGGGGCTGAGCAGCCAGCAGTTTGGTTACTCGGGCATTGTTCTGGCACTGGGCAGCCTGCTCGGGGCGCTGGTGAACCGTCATCTGTTAGCCAGGGGCATCGGCGCTGAACGTCAGATCCTGATGGGCAGTCTGTTAGCATTCGGCGCCGCACTGGCTTTATGTTACTGGCAAGACAGCCTGATGATGCTGCTACCCAGCATGTTGATCACCCTGGCTTTCGGGTTGGCGATCCCCAACGTATTGAGCCAGGCGCTGAATAACTACCGACAGCAATTGGGCACCGCCGGCGCAATTTTTGGCCTGCTCTACTACCTGTTGATTGGTGCCGGGCTCTCTCTGGCTGCCCTTGGGCAAGACCTGGCAGCAACACTGCTGGTGTGCAGCCTGCTGTGTCTGAGCTGTGCAGGCTGCCTGTTAGCGTCGCTTAACCAGAAAGCTGCTCCATAGTCTGCATAATACGTTTGTCAGAGATGGGGTAAGGTGTACCCAGCTGTTGAGCGAACAAGCTCACGCGCAGCTCTTCAATCATCCAGCGTACCTCTTTCACCTCATCATCCTGCTGTCGCTTCGGCGGCAGCTTGTTCAGCCACTGTTGCCAGGCCTGCTGTACCTGTTCCACCCGCAGCATCTGTGCACGATCGCGGTGTGGATCGACAGCCAACTTCTCCAGGCGACGCTCAATCGCCTGCAGATAACGCAGCGTATCCGGCAAACGCTTCCAGCCGTTGTTGGTCACAAAACCGCGATACACTAAGCCACCGAGCTGAGCTTTAATATCCGACAGCGCCAGTGCCAACGATATATCCACCCGGCCTTTCAACCTTTTGTTGATGTTAAACACTGCCGTCAGGATTTGCTCAACCTGCTTAGCGACCCCAACCACGGTTTCGTTCAGCTCGCCACGCACCAATTCCTGCAGGCGGGCAAAGTTTTCCTCCTGCCACACTGGCCCGCCATGTTCTGCGATCAGTTTGTCGATGCCACACGAAATGCAGTCGTCGATCAGATCCAACACTTTGCCGTAGGGGTTGAAGTACAACCCCAACTTGGCTTTGTTAGGCAGTTTTTCATGCAGATATTTGATTGGTGAAGGAATATTCAGTAACAGTAAGCGGCGAGTACCCTGCCACATTGCTTGCTGTTGCTCTTGTTCGCTGTCGAACAGGCGGATCGCTACGCTGTCTTTTTCGTCCACCAGCGCCGGATAGGCTTTCATCGAATAGCCGCCGCGTTTCTGCTCATAAAACGCCGGCAATGTACCAAAGCTCCAAATGTGCAGATTGCTTTGTTCCAACCCGTCGTCCGCCACCGCAGATAGCGTCTCTTGCACTTTGTCCTTCAGTTGTAATTTCAGCGCCGTCAGATTTTTTCCTTCGAGCAGGGTTTTGTGTTTTTCACCCACCACCCGGAACGTCATCTTAAGGTGATCGGGCACCTGATCCCATTGCCAATCATCACGTGACACCGTCACACCTGTCATGCGACGGAGTTCGCGTTCTAACGCATCAAGCAACGGCAATTCCAACGCAGTCACTCGCCCAAGGAAGGCTTCTGCGTAATTGGGTGCCGGTACAAAGTTGCGGCGGACGGGTTTGGGTAACGACTTAATCAAGGCAATCACCAATTCACGGCGAACGCCCGGAATTTGCCATTCAAACCCCTTTTCTTCTACCTGGTTCAAAATGGGCAACGGAATATGCACCGTAACGCCGTCGGCGTCGGTACCCGGCTCAAACTGGTATGTCAGACGCAGTTTGAGATTGCCTTGGTACCACGTGTTCGGATAATCCAGCGCGCTGACCTTATTGGCGCCATCCTTGATCAGCATCTCTTTTTCAAAGCTGAGCAGATCCGCATTCTGCTTACTGGCGTTTTTCCACCAATGGTCGAAATGGCGCCCGGACACCACATCATTCGGGATGCGCTGGTCATAGAAACTGAACAGGGTTTCGTCATCCACCAGAATGTCACGGCGACGCGATTTATGTTCCAGCTCTTCCACTTCTGCTCGCAGCTTCAGGTTGGCGCTAAAGAACGCATGGCGCGTTTGCCAGTCGCCCTCCACCAACGCATGACGGATAAACAACTCACGACACAATAAAGGATCGATGGTGCTGTAGTTCACCGCGCGCGCGGCAACAATCGGCAAGCCGAACAGCGTCACTTTCTCACTGGCCATGACCGCTCCCTGGGATTTCGACCAGTGCGGTTCACTGTAGCTATGCTTCACCAAATGCTGAGCCAGCGGCTCTATCCACTCCGGCTCAATCCGCGCGGCAATTCTTCCCCACAGGCGGCTGGTTTCCACCAGTTCGGCCACCATGGTCCATTTCGGTGGTTTTTTGAACAACCCTGAGCCAGGGAAGATCGAGAAACGTGCGTTGCGGGCGCCGGTGAACTCCTGTTTGTCGGCATCTTTCTGACCGATATGTGACAGCAAGCCGGTCAACAGCGCGGTGTGCACGCTGCGATAATCGGAAGGCTCACTGTTCACCGGCAGCCCCAATTCTTTCACCACCTGGCGCAATTGGGTGTAAATATCTTGCCATTCACGTACCCGCAGGTAGTTCAGGAAGTCATTGCGGCATAGCCGGCGGAACTGACTGGAAGAGTGTTCTTTTTGCTGCTCTTTCAGCCAGTCCCACAGATTCACGTAGGCCAGGAAGTCGGAGTCTTTATCAGCGAAGCGGCGATGTTTTTCGTCCGACGCCTGCTGTTTGTCCATTGGTCGTTCACGCGGATCCTGAATAGACAGTGCCGCGGTGATGATCATCACCTCGCGCACGCTGCCGCTTTTTTGTGCCTCCAGAACCATACGCGCTAACCGGGGATCAATGGGTAACTGTGCCAATTGACGCCCTTGCGGGGTGAGCTGGTAATGGCCGTTTTCCGCTGTTTTAATCGCCCCCAGTTCTTCCAGTAGGCGCACGCCATCCAGAATATTACGCTTGTCCGGGGCCTCCACGAACGGGAAAGCGGCGATATCGCCCAACCCGAGTGAGGTCATCTGCAGGATGACCGACGCCAGGTTGGTACGTAAGATCTCCGGATCGGTAAACTCAGGCCGTGACAGGAAGTCTTGTTCCGCATACAGGCGAATACAAATACCGTCCGATACACGCCCACAGCGGCCTTTACGTTGGTTAGCCGACGCTTGCGACACCGGCTCGATCGGCAAACGCTGCACCTTGGTGCGGAAACTGTAGCGGCTGATACGGGCGGTACCCGGATCAATGACGTACTTGATACCCGGAACGGTCAGTGAGGTTTCTGCCACGTTGGTCGCCAGCACAATACGCCGGCCGTGGTGCGACTGAAATACTCGGTTCTGTTCGCTGTTCGACAGCCGAGCATAGAGGGGCAAGACTTCGGTATGTGGCAGATTCAGACGGTTCAGCGCGTCGGCGGTGTCGCGGATTTCGCGCTCACCGCTCATAAAGATCAGGATATCCCCCGGCCCTTCGCGGCCGAGCTCATCTACCGCATCAAAAATCGCCTGCAGTTGATCGCGATCGGTATCATCGGCGTCATCCACGACGGGACGATAACGTACCTCCACCGGATACGTACGGCCGGAGACTTCGATAATCGGCGCATTATTAAAATGGCGCGAAAATCGCTGCGGATCGATAGTGGCGGAGGTGATGATAACTTTAAGATCTGGCCGCTTAGGCAACAATTCACGCAAGTAACCGAGGATAAAATCGATATTCAGGCTACGTTCATGCGCCTCATCGATGATCAACGTATCGTACTGCATCAGCAGCCGATCCTGTTGGATCTCTGCCAACAGGATGCCGTCGGTCATCAGCTTGACCAGGGTATTTTCCCCAACCTGATCGTTAAAACGCACCTTATAACCGACACTGCCACCCAACGGCGTTTCCAGCTCGTCGGCAATGCGGTTAGCGACGGTACGTGCCGCCAAACGCCGTGGCTGGGTGTGACCAATCAACCCCTTCACCCCGCGCCCCAGCTCCAGACAGATCTTCGGTAACTGGGTGGTTTTCCCCGAGCCGGTTTCACCGGCGACAATCACCACTTGATGATCGCGGATGGCCTGCAGAATATCCTGCTTTTTCTGGCTGACCGGCAGATTTTCCGGGTAGGTGATTTTCGGGCATGTCGCCGCACGCGACTGCACTTTACGCAGCGCGGTGGTTATGTCACTTTCGATTTCAACGGCCGCCGCCAACTGAGCATCGGTATTTTTGATTTTTCGTGCGCCTTGCAGGCGACGTTGCAGGCGTTGTTGATCACGGAGCATCAGCTCGCCCAGTTGGGCAGACAATGCCGCGAGCGGAGATTTCACGTTCGGTATTCCTTGTTTCATCGCTGCTGTATCAAGCGTTAGCAACGGTATAATGATGTTTTAGCCATTTTTCAGCGTTAGCCGCGCAGAATATCACAAGCCGCTTTCTCCCCATAATCCCGCTGTTTATGTCTCAACAGGTTATTCAATAAAATCGAACAAAGGTCTCGAAATATTGCGCTATCACTGATGAAAAAATGTGAATAGAGTGTACTGCATGCAAGGGACGCTTCGTCCTGATGTCACTGTCATAACGTAAGGAATTAACGATGAGCAAAGTATTGGTTCTCAAATCAAGCATCCTGGCGGGCTATTCTCAGTCAAACCAACTGGCCGATTTCTTCGTTGAACAGTGGGCCAATACCCATGGCAACGACACCATCACCGTGCGTGACTTGGCTGCACAGCCAATTCCGGTGCTGGACGGTGAGCTGGTTGGCGCGCTGCGCCCTTCTGATGCGCCGTTGACTCCGCGTCAAATCGAAGCACTGGCGCTGTCCGATGAGCTGATCGCTGAGTTGCAGGCCAATGACACTATCGTTATGGCAGCACCGATGTACAACTTCAACATCCCAACCCAGTTGAAAAACTATTTCGACCTGATTGCCCGTGCCGGCGTCACTTTCCGCTACACCGAAAATGGCCCTGAAGGCTTGGTAAAAGGTAAACGTGCCATCATCCTGACCAGCCGCGGTGGCATTCACAAAGGTACGCCAACTGACCTGGTAGAACCTTACCTGCGTCTGTTCCTGGGCTTTATCGGTATCACTGACGTTGAGTTCGTGTTCGCGGAAGGCATCGCCTACGGCCCAGACGTCGCGACCAAAGCACAAGCCGATGCCAAGGCTGTGCTGGCACAGGTTGTTGCCGCCTGATGCCCCACGCAGGGGCGTTATGCCCCTGCGAAGCCGCAACGGAAAGCCCCAAGTCCTGTCACACCTGCATTACCCTCATAAAAATCCAATGCTGTATTTTATTGCGCGCCTGATGGCGCGCTTTTTTTTATTTCTTCAGCCATTGACCGTTAATGCCACGTACATACTCCCCTGCGGGTGCACGCGACACCAGTTTCTGCCCGGCCATACGCGCTACATCGTCGATGGCGATATGGTTACCATCCGCAACTTGCTGGTATTTTTCAGTGCGCCCGGCATTGATGCTTTTCACCAACGTCAGCGTTTCGGCATCCTGCTTCACCGGTGCGATATAACCGCTGAGCGTTTCCCCTACGCGCCCCTGCAGCTTGGCTTCATCCAGTGTCAGTGCCATCGCCATGCTGCTGAACAACCAACCGGCGCCAATCAAGCCTAAGTAACGTTTTTTCATGTTGGCTCCTAGAATAAACCGCTTTGGTCTTTCAGCAGATTTTCGACGTCTTTATCCACTTTGATGTGAATTTCATGTTCGATCTTCACATTCATGTTGATGGTGATCGGATCTTTAGGTGTTGCGACCTCAATGCGCGGCACGCAGCCGCTCAGCATAGACGTGCTCAGCACGGCAACCAGTAAAGGTCCGCTAATAATTTTCATGGTTGTTCCCCTGGTTTTGAGAGGGCCTGCTCAAGCCACTCCTGTAAATTGTCGCCAAAGCGCAAACTGCGCCAAAGCTGAAACACGTTTTCTTGATGGCTATAGTTCAGGATAACCTCCCGCTTGGCGCTTTTTTGCGGATTGACGCCGTCAATTCGGGCTTTCAGCGTCAACTCACCGAGGTTGTCGAGATCAACGCGGGCCTGTGAGCGGTTGATCTCCATATAGCGCAGCCAATCAATCGCCGCACCGGTCGCCAGATTGTTGCTGCCAATCGCATCGGCCATGTCTTTGTCCAGCCGTAGCGTCAACATGCCTGAATTGGCGATCCAACCGTTATGCACCAACCATTTGGGGTGATTCAGGTACAGCGGTAATTCACCGTCAACCCGCCCGGACATCGCAAACTGTTTTGGCTTCAGGGCGGTAAACAACGCGCTGAGGTCAACTTTGTCTAGTTTCAATACGGCGGCGTCATGCTGCGGCATTCTCAGCGCCGACAGGCTGATATGCCCATTCAAGGCGTCCATGCCGACATTGCTCAATGTCAGAGGGGCTTGATCGCTGTAAGGATAGGTGCCTTGAAGATCGGCAGTGATGTTCTGCACTTCAAACAGGTTACTGAATGATTTGATGCGCAGCATCACCGGTCGCTTGGCACCCAACTGCCACAAATGGTTTTTCAGCCGGTACGACATGACGAAATCCAGACCGCTCATCTCACCGTCTTTCAACCACATACCGCCATTTTTCACCACCCAATGGCCCCCCGCCTCAAAGCCTTGTTCCCGAGCGGCGGAAAATGCAGATTGAGCGTAAAACTCACCATCGCGCAGTTTGATATTCAGATCGGGCGAAATCAGTGGCTGGAACACGTTCAGCGGCTGTTTAGGCCACCAGCCTTCACCACGTAAACGTTCACCGTCCCAGCGGCCACGTAACGCGATGGGCCCTATTTGCTCAGCCTGCAACTTGCCCTGTAACTGAAAACTGTCCGGCGTCTTGCCCTGCAGTTGCAGTGACAGCACGGGCGCGGGCAGGTAACCACCCTGAGTGAAGTTCACCTTGCCCGAGACCAGTTGCAGCTCACCGTTGAACGCGGGATTTTGCTCATCACGCTGCCATCGCAGCGGCTGACTGAGACTCAGGCGCGGCGCATCTACCGTCACGATGCTGTACTTCAACTGGTCAAAACCGGTAGAAAGGCGATCGAGAGTCAGTGTACTGTCCTGCCAACTGCCGCTGCCGGCGACGTCCCAGGTGGCTTGTAACGGTGGCAATTGCCCATTGCCCCAGTAGCGCCATTGCCAGTTACCGTGATCTGGCCAAAAGTCCTGCGCTTTGCCATCCAGATGCAGCTTGAAACGGCCCCAGTAACTGTCACTGGCGTTAATAATGGCCTGCAAACGCCCCGTAATACCGGCAGCAGTGACTTTTACGCCAGCCAGCGGCAAACGAGCCTCTTCCAGCTTCATTTCTGGCGTAGCGCTCCCCCACAGGCGTAGCAACGCCCCTGGCTGTAATACCAGCGTCGGGTTGAGGATAGTGCCGCTGATAATGCCGGGAATCGAGGCGGTCATCGAGAAGTCGGCCAGATTCGCCTGTCCGGTCAGTTGGAAGCGCAGATTACTGTCGATCAGCCCGATTTTACCCGGCCCCAACGTCAACACCGCATTGCCTTTGCCATTGTGACCGTCGGTGATAACGTTCAAACGAGCGCTGATCTGGGTTTCATCAAACCCTTTGCTCCAATCGTGCAGTGCAATGCTCACCCCGCCGTTAAGCGGCTGCTGGCTGTATGGCCAGTGCCACTCACCCTGCGTAATACTGACCTGCTGCGCGTTGATTTCCCACGGCAATGTTGCCAAAGGTTTGTCTTCACCCTTTTCCGTCAGCGTCAGCACACCCTGCTGCTGTTGCCAGCGCATATCCAACAGCAACGGCTTTTTCAGGTAACCGGTCTGCATTTCACCCTGCAGGGCCCCCTGAGCCGGGATGCTGTCCAAATCCAGCGGAATGGCGATTTTGCCCGTTAGATGCAACGGCTGCGGGCTGTTTGGTGCAGACAATGTCAGGTCGTTGAGTGTCAATTGTTGATGCGGGTCCAACAACGCGTCAACGCTGATGTTTGGCCCTTGATACTGTAAACGCTGGCCCTCTGCGGAGGAATGGACCTGCAGTTTTCCGGCATAGTATTGCCATGGGGTCACTGCGAGATTCTTGATGGTGATATCCAATAGCGGCAATTGCTTTTGCAATTGATCTAACGCCAGTGGCGCACTGCTGGCGTCACCGGGAGGCAATTTTGATAAACAGGCACTATCGATAGTCAGCGTGTCGCTGACCAGTTGCCAACGCCCTTGATGATAAGCCAAACGTGTCGGTCCGACGGCGGCAAGTAAGCAGTCCTGCGCTAAAAAACGGGCGCCATCCAACTGCAATGCCCCTTGTTGCCACTGCAGTTTGCCCTGCAAAACCAACTGGCTACCTTGCGGCAACCAGTGAGAAAGCACGCGGGGTAGCCAGCGCGGCAATGTTTGCCATAGCGCCAGCAGCAGGATCAACGTGCTAACCACAATCCCTATGAATACTTTCAATCGCTTAGTCATTAAATGATTGCTTCATTCCTGAGTGAGGCACTCTTTTTCGGACCCAAGGCCGTTTAGGGTAAGTCTATGCCTGAATTAGCAATAATGATGGCATGAATTTGACATAGGGTGAAGCCGAGGCCGACGAAGATACCCCGTACAGGCACTTTTACAGGCATTGATACGGAGCCTGTAAGCTTTAGTTACATATTCACCGCATGTATATGACCTGTTTCAGACTTTTGTTATTGTCGTTACATTTGATCATTAATAGTCTTGCAATCATTCTAACAAAAGTCAGCTGCTAGCTAACTATACTAGAGAAGCCATTCCCCACTCCCCCGTGGGGATTTTTTTTATCCTCTGCTCAGCAACGTCCCTTACCCTCCTGCACACACTGAATATCCTGCCTGTTTCAGCGTCGCCAGCTACCTTTATTGATACAGCTTCACCTGATGACCCATACCACTTTTTAGCGTTACCGACATGGGCTAACCAATTGTAGAATTTACCAAAATCTGTTAAATTGATCACAAAATCACGCGGGAGAAACCACGATGAAATTGGCGATATACAGCACCAAACAGTATGACCGTAAATATCTCGAACTGGTGAATCAGCAGTTTGGCTTCGAGCTGGAGTTCTTTGACTTCTTGCTTAGTAAAAAAACCGCCAAAAACGCCGCCGGCTGTAAAGCTATCTGCATCTTCGTCAACGACGACGGTAGCCGTGAAGTCCTTGAAGAGCTGGCGGCATTAGGCGTCGAAATCCTGGCGCTGCGCTGTGCGGGCTTCAACAATGTGGATTTGGATGCCGCCAAAGAATTGGGCATCAAGGTGGTGCGCGTACCGGCCTATTCACCCGAAGCCGTTGCTGAACATGCGGTAGGGATGATGATGTGCCTTAACCGCCGTATTCACCGCGCCTACCAACGCACCCGTGATGCCAATTTCTCGCTCGAAGGGCTGATTGGGTTCAATATGCATAACCGCACTGCCGGGGTCATCGGCACCGGTAAAATTGGCGTCGCCACCATGCGTATCCTGAAAGGGTTCGGCATGAAACTGTTGGCTTATGACCCATACCCAAGCGATGAGGCTCTGGAATTGGGTGCAGAATACGTCGATCTGAAAACGCTGTACGCACAGTCTGACGTGATCACCCTGCACTGCCCGCTAACGCCGGAAAATCACCACCTGCTGAACACCGACGCTTTTTCAGCCATGAAAGATGGCGTGATGATCATCAACACCAGCCGTGGCGGTCTGATTGATTCATCAGCAGCGATTGATGCGTTGAAACAGCAAAAAATCGGCGCTCTGGGTATGGACGTGTATGAGAACGAACGTGACTTGTTCTTCGAAGACAAATCCAATGACGTGATTCAGGACGATATTTTCCGCCGCCTGTCAGCCTGCCACAACGTGCTGTTTACCGGTCATCAGGCTTTCCTGACGGAAGAGGCGCTGACCAGCATATCGGAAACCACGTTACAAAACGTGAACCTGTTGGATCGCGGCGAGAACTGCCCTAACCAGCTCAATGCCTGATTTTTATACCCTGGATAATTGGCGTTGCGTCGAGGCGGCAAGCCTGTAAATCCCCGGGAGCCTGGTCAACCAGGTAACCGGGGTGAGCAGACGCAGCCAACAAAGAGGCAGTTTCAAGTATGACGGGTATAGCAAGGAGAGCCGATGAACAAGCCTATCTTGGTGGCGTTAACGGTGCTGCTGTTAGCCGGGTGTGGAATGAATCAGAAAAGTAAGACGGTGACAGAAAGCGATCTGTTGCATCATCACTTTGTGCTGCAAAGTGTCGACGGTATAACGGTGACGCCAGGGCACGGCAATGGGCCTAATATCGAGTTCGGTGAAACAATGCACGTTTCCGGTGCCATGTGTAACCGCTTCTTCGGCAATGGCCAATTGCAAGACGGCGTATTGACGGTGCAAGGCCTGGCCTCTACCCGCATGCTGTGCACCGATCCGCAGCTCAACCAGTGGGACGCAATGATCGGCGACGTGCTGAGCAACGGGGCAAAAGTAACCCTCAGCGCACAGCAGTTAACGCTGAGCGGCGGTGACCATACCCTGGTTTATAAACTGCGCGATTGGGTGCAGTGATCCCTGTGCACCAGGCTGCCCGGCGGTCTGGTGCGCTTTTACGTTAGCCGGCGCTCGCGCAGGCGCCCCGGCCCAACGTGGATTCTTCGCACTGTTTGCCATTCGGCATCTGACACATTCTGATCGCCTCGCCGTTCAAGTTGTGGGTCACGGTAGTGACGCCGCCAACGATGGCGCAGTTTGCGCTAGTCTGTAAGCTATTGATTCTTGCACTGTTGCCTTGTTGGACTGGTTCTTCATTCTTGCTGCTGCAGGCTGCCAAAAGCAATACGGCACTGGCCAGCACCCATTTAGATGTTGTCATTATTCCACTCCTGAACCCGGAACTTCGCTGTGTAAAATCGCCATTGCTGATAACTCGCATCACTTTATTGCGGACGCGTTTTGTTATCTTTGATGCAAACCTATTTAATCTAGCCTGATATATAAATAATGAAAATATATTCCTGCAATTATTTGGCGTTTATTTGAACAGCGCAGTGATTATTATGGTTACCGGGTTTTTCCGTCTTGTCGGCAGCGCAGATGTCGAACCCTCAGTGCGAGGCCCGAGAGCGGGTTAACCTTGGGCGAATTGAGGGGACGGTTGAGGACCTGCAGGCGATTTCAGCTACGCCGAATGGCACAAAACGCAGGCGAGAAAACAGTGCTGATGTTGCTGACAGATGCAGGTGAAACACTGCCGAGAGAAAAGCAATGATTATAATCAATCCATTATTTTCAGTTATTTATTACTGCAATTTTCAGCCAGCGCCGCTGAATGTCACGCTGGCTATTTTTATGTTGGAATAAGGATCAATGCGCGGCAGTTTTTGACAGTAAATTAATCACCAGTACCCCGGCAATAATTAATCCCATGCCAAGTACAGCAGGCAGATCCAGCTTTTGTTGATAAACAAATACTGCCGCAATCGACACCAGAACAATGCCCATGCCCGACCAGATAGCATAAACAATCCCCAATGGCATGGTTTTCACCACCATTGACAGCCCCCAGAAAGCCACACCGTAACCAATCACGACCACCAGTGACGGCCATAGGCGGGTAAAGCCCTCAGAGGCTTTCAGCATGGTTGTCGCGATCACTTCTGCAACAATTGCCATGGCCAAATACATAAATCCACTCATCGTTTTTTCTTCTGTAAGTTTGCCGTTTTACCAGTATGACGTGCCGGAAATAAATTGTCGTTAAACAAGCATGACAATTCTCCATCACAGAACGGTCTCAATTCAAGAAATATCCGTTTACACCGATTTTTGTCGATTTATCGTCCGCCACACAAACGCGATAAAGAGCCAATATATCCCTCTGCTAGACTTTTGTTAATTATTGCAAGAGGTGACTCCTGCAGCTTTTTGAGCAATGAAAGGTAAAGTCGATGATTACTACAGATGGTAATAACGCAGTCGCTTCCGTCGCCTATCGCGCCAGCGAAGTGATTGCCATCTACCCAATCACCCCCAGTTCGACCATGGCAGAGCAAGCCGATGCCTGGTCCGGTGACGGCCGCCAGAATATCTGGGGAGACGTACCGCGAGTGGTGGAAATGCAGTCCGAAGGCGGCGCTATCGCCACGGTACACGGGGCGTTACAAACCGGTGCGCTGTCGACGTCGTTTACCTCATCGCAGGGCCTGCTGTTGATGATCCCGACGCTGTACAAATTGGCCGGCGAACTGACGCCCTTTGTACTGCACGTCGCCGCCAGGACGATTGCAACTCACGCGCTGTCAATTTTCGGTGACCATTCAGACGTCATGGCCGTACGCCAAACGGGGTGCGCCATGCTGTGTGCCAGCAATGTGCAGGAAGCGCAGGACTTTGCGTTAATTTCTCAAACCGCCACCCTCAACAGCCGCCTGCCATTTATTCATTTTTTTGATGGTTTCCGTACCTCGCATGAAATCAACAAGATCATACCGCTGAGCGACGACGTTCTGCGCCAAATGCTGCCACAGGATGCGATTGATGCACATCGCAGCCGCGCCCTGTCGCCAGACCACCCCGTGGTACGCGGCACCTCCGCCAATCCGGACACGTATTTCCAGTCGCGTGAAGCCACCAACCCTTGGTACAACGCCGCGTGTCAGCATGTGATTGATGCCATGGACACATTCGCCCAAATTACCGGGCGGAAATACCAACCTTTTGAATATTATGGCCACCCGCAGGCCGAACGCGTAGTGATCCTGATGGGTTCTGCTATCGGCACCTGCGAAGAAGCGATCGACGCCCTGCTGACCCGTGGTGAAAAAGTCGGCGTGTTGAAAGTCCGGTTGTTCCGGCCATTTTCCGCGCAGCATCTGCTCAGCGTTCTGCCGGAGAGCGCAAAAAAAATCGCCGTACTGGATCGCACCAAAGAGCCGGGGGCATTAGCGGAGCCGCTCTATCTGGACGTGATGACCGCGCTGGCCGAAGCCTTCAGCCGTGGTGAACGTGCCAGTATGCCAATGGTCATTGGCGGTCGTTACGGGTTGTCCTCAAAGGAGTTCGGGCCAGACTGTGCATTGGCGGTATTTAACGAACTGGCATTGGAAAAACCGCGTCCGCGCTTTACCGTCGGCATTTTCGATGATGTCACCGGCCTTTCTCTGCCACTCAGTGAAGACCCCCTACCGCAGCGTGCTTCGTTGGAGGCACTGTTCTACGGCTTGGGCAGCGACGGCTCCGTATCCGCCACCAAGAACAACATAAAAATCATCGGCAACAGCACACCGATGTACGCGCAGGGCTATTTCGTTTACGACTCTAAAAAGGCCGGCGGCCTGACAGTGTCACACCTGCGCGTCAGCGAGCACCCGATCAACTCGGCCTATCTGGTCAGCCGCGCCGACTTTGTAGGCTGCCACCAGTTGCAATTTATCGATACCTACCAGATGGCGGAACGCTTGAAACCAGGGGGTATCTTCCTGCTCAATACTCCATACGGTGCCGAAGAGGCCTGGTCACGTCTGCCGCAGGAAGTGCAGGCGGTGCTGCTGCAACGTCAGGCGCGTTTTTACATTATCAACGCGGCAAAATTGGCGCGTGAATGCCGGCTCGGTGCGCGTATCAATACCGTGATGCAGATGGCGTTCTTCCACCTGACCCAGATCCTGCCAAGCGACGTCGCGCTGCAGCAATTGCAGGACGCCATCGCCCGCAGCTACAGCAGCAAAGGTCAGGACATTGTTGAACGTAACTGGCAGGCGCTGGCCGCCACGCTCGACGCACTGGTTGAAATCCCGCTGCAGCCGGTTAACGACAATAGCCCAATGCGCCCTCCCGTGGTCTCCGACGCGGCACCCGACTTTGTCAAAACCGTGACTGCCGCGATGTTGGCCGGACTGGGTGATGCACTGCCGGTGTCGGCCTTCCCGCCTGACGGTACCTGGCCGGTTGGCACCACCCAGTGGGAAAAACGCAATATCGCCGAAGATATCCCCATTTGGCAGCCGGATCTGTGCACCCAATGCAACCACTGCGTGGCCGCCTGCCCGCACTCCGCGATTCGCGCTAAAGTGGTACAACCGGAAGCGATGGAACATGCTCCTGCCTCACTGCAATCGCTAGATGTGAAGGCACGCGATATGCGTGGCCAGAAATACGTCCTGCAGGTAGCCCCGGAAGACTGCACCGGCTGTAATCTGTGCGTTGAGGTGTGCCCGGCGAAAGATCGCCAGAACCCGGACATCAAAGCGATCAACATGGCGCCGCGCCTGGAGCATTTGGCTGAGGAAAAAGCGCATTACGACTTCTTCCTGCAACTGCCGGAGATCGATCCTGCACAGCTCGAACGGATCGACATTCGCACGTCGCAGCTGATCTCACCGCTGTTCGAATATTCCGGTGCCTGTTCCGGCTGTGGCGAAACGCCGTACATTAAGCTCTTGACCCAACTTTATGGCGATCGACTACTGATTGCCAACGCCACCGGCTGCTCATCTATTTACGGTGGCAACTTGCCTACCACCCCTTACACCACCAATGCCGAAGGCCGCGGCCCTGCCTGGGCCAACTCGCTATTTGAGGATAATGCAGAGTTTGGTCTCGGTTTCCGATTGACGGTCGATCAGCATCGCAGCCGCGTGTTGCGTCTGTTGAACACCCTGGCACCGCAGTTGCCGGCACAGTTGGTTAATGCCCTGCAGATGGATGATATCGCTCCGGAACCTCGCCGCCAGCAGATTGCTGAACTGCGCAGTCTGCTGATGCAGATTGAAGGTAACGACGCACGCCAGCTGGCGACCGACGCCGATTATCTGGTGGACAAATCTATCTGGCTGATTGGCGGCGATGGCTGGGCTTACGACATCGGATTCGGTGGGTTGGATCACGTCCTCAGCCTGACCGAGAACGTCAACGTACTGGTGCTGGATACCCAATGCTATTCCAATACCGGCGGTCAGCAGTCGAAGGCCACCCCACTGGGCGCCGTCACCAAGTTCGGCGAGCACGGCAAGCGTAAGGCACGTAAGGACTTAGGCGTCAGCATGATGATGTACGGCCACGTGTATGTCGCGCAAATCTCGCTGGGTGCGCAGCTCAACCAGACGGTGAAAGCGATTCAGGAAGCCGAGGCCTATCCGGGCCCGTCCCTGATTATCGCCTACAGTCCTTGTGAAGAGCACGGTTACGATCTGGCACTCAGCCACGATCAAATGAAGCAGTTGACCGCCACTGGCTTCTGGCCGTTGTATCGCTTCGATCCGCGTCGTGCAGATGAAGGTAAAGCAGCACTGGCACTGGACTCACGGCCACCCAACAGCAACCTGACCGAAACCCTGCTCAAAGAGCAGCGCTTCCGCCGCCTGAACTCACAGCAGCCGGAAGTCGCCAGCGCGTTGTATCAGGCCGCCGAGAAAGAGCTGAAGGAAAAGTACGACTTCCTCAGTCTACTGGCCGGTAAAGGAGAAAAAACCTCCGCTGAGTAAATCATTGGGGCGCGACCGGTTCGCGCCCCGCTTCCAGCCAGCTTTGCCGCTGCGCCTCTTTCACCGCACCGCGTACGTAACTGCTTTTGCCCTGCCATTGCCTGACGTCAAATTGCGCTTTTTCAATCACCGTTTGATAGCGTTTGGTTTTCAGCATGCTGTCGGTTTGGATCAGCAGCGGAACAAGACGAACCCCGACCCGATCCAGACTCGGATAAGGCCACGGGTGCGCCGCATCAACATAAGGCGCCATAAAATCCAGCGCAGCCAATAATGAGCTGCCCTGTTCTGTAGGGTAATGCCAGAGATCGATGCCCTGTCGCTGTGCCAAACCCGCCATCAGGACCAAGGCTTGCAGATTAAAGTAACTGTAGTGAAACGAACGAGTACGCAGCAGTTCCTGCGGTTGCGTCCCGTTGACGGCAAGCTGCACATCCAGCTTATGCTGCATCAAAACGGCCATATCACGCACCACGTCGTCACGCCCGAGCCAGGCAGCAATGCCCGCTACCTGCACGGTATACCAACTGCCGTGATTATTCTTTGCGGCGCCCTCCTGTTTACCGGCTGGGCTGTGTAACAACCAGTCGAGGTAACGGGCAAACCATTGCCGCATCTGGCTTTCATCTTGCGCCGTCCACCCCGGAGTCTGTTGCAGCAATAACAGGCTGTCGACAATGCGAATGGCAAAATAGCGCCCATCGAGAATGCCATTACCGCGCCCGCTGTCGCGGCCCGGAATACCCTGAGCGTAGTTGAGGTTTGGGTTCATCCGCGTTGATGGATCGATGAACCAGGTACGGATCAGCCTAATCGCCCGATCGCTGTAACGTTGCTGGCCGGAGAAATACCCCGCCAATGCCAGTGTTTGTACCCGCTGGGTGAACTCTGCCAGCCGCACGCCATCACTCTGTTCATTTTTACTGGCCGGGTTCACCTGCCCATCGCGACGAACCCAAGGCAACCCATTGGGTTTACTCGCATCCGGCCACCAATAGGCCCCCAGGCTCAGGTAGTCATGCCTGTCTCCGCTCGGCGGGGTCAGGCCTTTATCAGTGACGCTGAGCAACGGCTTTCGCAGTGCACTGTCAGCATCACGTATCAGGCGTTGATAGTTGGCATCCCCCTGAGTCTGTGCTTTTACCTGTGACAACTGCGGCTGCTGCAAGAAAATACAGCACTCAACGGCGTTAGCGGTAAAAGGCGTCAGGCAAAGCAAGAGGGCTGCACGCAGGCAGGTACGTATCATCAGGCAGGTACCCCATTATGATCATGAGTGACTGAGAGTATCCTGCCCGGTTTTGTGTGTCCCGACAGATAAAAAACGTTTCTGAGCGTAAAAACGCACGGACACTGGCGCTTGTGAGCCACCCCCTAAAACTTTTCCGAGAGGATCATCTTGCCCAACAAGGGGATAACTGACGATCGTCTCGCCCCTGACTTTCTTTATGGTTGTAATGGCTAAAATTCGATTATACTGTATATAAAAACAGTATAGAGAAATGCACCATGAAACACTTTTTACCCACACCAACCCCAGAGAAACAGCGCATTCCGCTTTACGCCGATAATGTCCCGGCTGGCTTTCCCAGCCCCGCGCAAGACTACATACACGCACGGATTGACCTCAACGAATACTGCATTAGCCACCCTTCGGCGACGTACTTTCTGATCGCTTCCGGAGAAAGCATGATCGAAGCCGGGATCACCGACGGATCCATGCTGGTGGTTGATCGAAGCATTGGCGCCTGCCACGGCGATATCGTGATCGCCAGCATCGCAGGCGAGTTCACCGTTAAGCGCCTGTGTCTGCATCCTGTCGCGCAGCTTGAGCCGATGAATCCGAAGTTCCGGCCAATACCGCTGCGGGATGACAACGACGAGCAGAATATCGTCGGCGTGGTCGTTTCAACCATCACGAGGCTGAAATAATGTACGCCCTGGCCGACGTGAACAGTTTTTATGCGAGCTGTGAAATACTGTGGCGCCCAGACCTCCGTGGGCGGCCCGTTGTTGTGCTGTCTAACAACGACGGCTGTGTGGTGGCGCAGAGTAAAGAGGCTAAAGCCCTGGGCCTGAAAACAGGTGCGCCCTACTTCAAAATAAAGCATGATTTTGAACGTGCAGGCGGTATCGCATTCAGCAGCAACTATGAGCTGTACGCCGATATGTCGATGCGAGTGATGGCCGTGCTCGAAGAAATGGCCCCCCGTGTTGAAATTTACTCCATTGACGAAAGCTTCCTTGATCTTGCCGGCGTACAAAATTGTGTCGATTTGACAACGTTCGGGCACCAGGTTCGCGACCGCGTTTTGCAATGTACCGGCCTCACCGTCGGTGTCGGTATTGCCCAGACCAAGACGCTGGCAAAACTGGCGAACTTCGCAGCGAAAAAATGGGAACAAACCCGCGGTGTGGTTGATCTTTCCAATCGGGAGCGGCAGCGAAAATTAATGGCGAAAGTGCCGGTGATGGAAGTCTGGGGTATCGGAAGACGCCTAACCAAAGAGCTGCAAAATATGGGGATCGAAACCGCACTGCAATTGGCGGAGGCAAGCACCACAATGATCCGCAAGCATTTCAGCGTGGTGATTGAACGCACGGTACGTGAACTGCGCGGTGAACCCTGCTTGTCGCTCGAGGAGTTTGCCCCAACCAAACAGCAGATTATTTGCAGCAGATCATTTGGTGAACGCGTCACCGAATATGGTGATATGCATCAGGCAATCTGTATGCATGCTTCCCGCGCGGCAGAAAAACTGCGTGCAGAGCACCAATATTGCCGGAATATCAACGCATGGGTTAAAACCAGCCCCTTCTCGGCCAACGAAAAGTATTATGGCAACACCGCGAACATCATGCTCAGTACGCCAACGCAAGATACGCGCGACATCATCGCAGCAGCGATTCGGTGCCTTGATAAGATTTGGCAGCCCGGCCACCGCTATCTAAAAGCCGGCGTTATGCTGCAAGACTTTTACTCGCAAGGCGTAGCTCAGTTAGACCTGTTCGATGAATATCAGCCACGCCCCAACAGCGAACGTTTGATGGCCGCCCTGGACAAAATCAATCAGTCCGGGCATTCAGGGGTGTGGTTTGCCGGACAAGGAAACCAGCAAACATGGTCGATGAAGCGTGAGTTTCTCTCTCCGGCTTACACCACACGGGTGGAAGATTTACCGCGTGCTCGCGTGTACTGAAAATCGGCAATCAGCCTTTGCGGCCAAGAGCGTATGGATGAAATACCCAATCAGCCCATAGAATGCTAAACTCGCTGCCTAAAACGTCATGCCCATAGTGCCCCCAATTGAGAACGAGCACGATTTAATGTCAGAAAATCAAACCATTAGCCAAAAAGAGCAGTACAATCTCAACAAGTTGCAAAAGCGTCTGCGTCGTAACGTGGGCCAAGCGATCGCCGATTTCAACATGATTGAAGAAGGTGACCGTATTATGGTCTGCCTGTCCGGTGGCAAAGACAGCTACACCATGCTGGAGATCCTGCGTAATCTGCAGCAGAGCGCACCGGTCAACTTCTCACTGATTGCGGTAAACCTCGACCAAAAACAGCCTGGTTTCCCCGAGCATATTCTGCCAGCCTATCTGGAAAGCCTGGGTGTGGAATACAAGATCGTTGAGGAAAATACCTACAGCATCGTCAAAGACAAAATTCCCGAAGGCAAAACCACCTGTTCGCTGTGTTCACGCCTGCGCCGCGGGATCCTTTACCGCACCGCCACCGAACTGGGCGCGACCAAAATTGCCCTTGGCCACCACCGTGACGACATTCTGCAAACGTTGTTCCTCAACATGTTCTATGGCGGTAAGCTGAAAGGCATGCCACCGAAACTGATGAGCGACGATGGCAAGCACGTGGTAATTCGCCCGCTGGCTTATTGCCGTGAAAAAGACATTGAGCGTTTCTCGATCGCCAAGGCATTCCCGATTATTCCATGTAACCTGTGTGGTTCGCAGCCTAACCTGCAACGCCAGGTCATTGGCGATATGTTGCGTGACTGGGATAAACGTTACCCGGGCCGTCTGGAAACCATGTTCAGCGCAACGCAGAACGTCGTGACCTCGCACCTGAGTGACTTTAACCTGTTTGATTTTAAAGGTATTCATCACGGTAGTGAGGTTGTTGACGGCGGGGATTTGGCCTTTGACCGCGAAGACCTCCCCATGCAACCGATCGGCTGGCAACCGGAAGATGCGGATGACGCCGCCCCGGTGCGTTTAGACGTTCTCGAAATTAAGTAAGTCGATATACCGCCCGCACTCTGCGGGCGGTTCCTTTCCTTCCCCGTTTTTGATCCCGCTCGCAATTTCAGCAGAATTCGTCGGACAGTGCGGTTTTTATCCTATACTGTGTTTTTATACAGCAACCAGGAGATTACCGATGAACATCACCCCCTGCTTATCCCACGTTTCTCTCGGCAGCAATAATTTTGAAGCCGCAGCTGATTTTTACGATCGCACGCTTGCCGCATTAGGCTGCCGACGGGTGTTAGAACATCCTGGTGCTATTGGCTATGGGCGTGATTATCCGGAGTTCTGGTTGCAGATCCCGATCGATGGTAAACCGGCGACAACCGGTAACGGTCTGCATGTGGGATTTTTCGCCACCAGCAAACAACAGGTTGATGATTTCTACCGCCAGGCGCTGCAGGCCGGCGCAAAAGATGAAGGTGCTCCCGGCTCACGACCGCATTATGGTGAGGCCTACTATGGCTGCTTTGTGCGCGATCTGGACGGGCACAAGATCGAGGCCAGTTTTTGGGATGAGAGTGCCGCCTGACGGGGAAAATGACAGACAAAAAAATGCCGGTGATTAAACCGGCATCGTATGAATCAATGTGCTATGCAGTAATTCTAAATATAAGAAAGTAAGACAATTATGGAGCACAACGCCCATCGCTTGACGTTGCATTCACCTGCGGGAGAGATCATGCCCCATTTCCCCCCCGGAAAAGTTGATATCGCTCAATGTTAACCGGGTTTTCAGGGCTTTTTGGTTACAGCCAACGACGCCGCTTCAGCCACCAGCCCACGCCTAGCACCAGAGCGAGCAGCATCAGGCAAAACGACCCAAAACCAAAGGGCGCTGTATTGCCAGGGATGCCACCAAGGTTGACACCAAACAGCCCGGTCAAAAAGGTGGTCGGTAAAAACACCATCGCCAACAAAGACATTGTGTAAGTACGGCGATTCATCGCATCGGCCATTACGGTGGTGATTTCGTCGGACAGGATCGCGGTACGTGCAATGCTGCCGTCCAGGTCATCCAGCCCTCGCCCCAACCGGTCGGCGATATCCTGCATACGGCGACGATCATCATCGTTCATCCAGGGCAGGCGATCGCTTGCCAAACGGGAAAATACGTCACGCTGCGGCGCCATGTAGCGACGCAGTACAATCAATTGTTTGCGGATCAACGCCAACTGCCCGCGTTCAGGGATTTGTTGCTCTAACAGCGCATCTTCCAGATCGATGATCTTATCGTGCAAGTCTTCGATAAATTCACTGGCATGGTCTGTCAGCGCATCGGATATTTCCACCAGCCAATTACCACTGTTGGTCGGCCCGCTGCCATTTTGCAGATCGTTCACCACCTGATCAATGGAGTACACCTTACGGTGACGGGTAGACACGATCAGTTTGTCGGTCATATAAACACGGATCGTCACTAACTGATCCGGCCGCGAGTTAGTGTTGAAATTGATACTGCGCAGCGTGATCATGGTGCCATCGCCAACCCGACTGACGCGCGGTCGCGAACTTTCTCCAGATAACGCCTCCCTTACCGCATCCGGCAACAGCGGCGTGGTGGTCAGCCACTCGGCGCTAGCTGAATGAGCATAATCGAGATGCAGCCAGCAAGGTTCGTCGCAGGTGACTTTATCTTCGTAATCAATCGGTGTTACGCCACCCTTGCCGTCAAGCTGGTAAGCATACACTGCGTCAGGAACCTGTAACTCGCGCCCCTCAATGACTTCCATTCCTCATCCCCTCTGCTTTTCAGTTATCCGAGAGTCTAGCGTTATTGGTATGCAGATCAAAGACCAAGCTGTAAGGGTTGGTTTCTCCCACGCTCCGACCCGAACTCACTATACTTGTGCATACCAAGGAGTGACTGAATACCCGGTGGGAGAGAATCATGTTTGACAGTAGTGCAACGGCAGAATGATGATAATGAAAACAATAACGCGGCTCTGCCGTCTGGTGAGCCTGTCTGGGCTCTTGTACGCTTTCTGCCTGCACGCCAGCCCAGCACTGAACCACTATGCTGAAACTTACCCGCTACAACTGGCGGGGTCAGGCCAACTGCCGTACTTTGTGGCTAAACCGCAGGCTAACTCCCCACGCTCTGCTTTGGTCGTCATTCATGGCCACCCGCGAGATGCCGGTAAAACACTGCAGGCCGCCATTAAGGCCGCCCAACTGTCTGCCAGAACGGGGGACACGCTGCTGGTCGCCCCTCTGTTCCCCGTCAGTGGCAGCCAGGCCACGCACTGCCATTCACCGGGAGTCCCAGCCGCTCAGGCAGGCGACGCGCTGTGGAGTTGCAGTTCCTGGATCGAGGGAGGCCTCGACACTCTGGGGCAAACCAGCTCATTTACCGCACTGGATCGTCTGGTTGCCGAACTGAAAATAAAATGGCCGCAAATACAGTCGATCACCGTTGCTGGTTTTTCCGCCGGTGCGCAATTTGTGCAACACTATGCTGGATTTGCCAAACCGCCTGCCGGCGTGGCGCTGCGTTATGTCATCGCTGACCCAGGCAGCTGGCTCTATTTTGATCGCCAACGGCCACAACCGATAGAGAACACACACCCTGCCGACTGGCGCAACTGTAACCAAAAAGGACGCTGTCGCTTTGATTGGGTTGTGAGCAATACGGACGCTTGCCCGAACATCAATCGTTGGAAATACGGCATTGATTCTATGCCCCCTTTTCTCGGACAAAGCCCAGAGTCTGTACGTCAACGCTATGCAATGGCAGATATCACCTACATTGAAGGCGAGAAAGATACCGGTAATGCACCAGGCACGTTCTACAAGATACTCGATAAATCCTGCGCGGCGCAGGCTCAAGGCCCTTATCGGCTGCAACGCGGTATCGCTTATGCCGCTTACGATCGGCAATTTATCGCCCCGCACGCCAAGCGTGACTTACTGATTGTGCCCGGCTGTGCGCATGACGTGGCCTGCGTATTTCCGTCTTCTCTTGGCCGCAAGGCATTATTTAAGCAAGACGCAGACTAATAATCACCGAGATGAAATAAAATCATTTCCAATCTTGGCGAATAGAGTGAATAAAGCGCTGGCGATGATGCCATTATTATGACTTAACATATTCACAGCAATTTTAATTCAAAATAACAATAAAAAATCAACATAAAGCTGTTCCAGCTCAAATTTCAGAGGCATATACTTCCCTAACTACGAGGAGGTAGTTATGTTACGTGACCATTTAAAATTAGATGACAGCGATACGCTGGAAAAAATCCGCAGTGTCAGTTTTCAAAATCAGGGCCAAGAAGAAATCAGTGAATTTATCGTCAAGAACGCCCAGGGCGCACACGTTGGCAACGTCTCAGTCCATGACCATTTGAGTACCCGCCGTTCCTATCCAACCAGTTATCGCATTACCCAAACAGATATGACAGGTCGCGTACTGGTCGATGCCATGCGGGACAGCTTATAAGCGATAAATAACGCTACGCGTCGTACCAGGATTAATTGTCCAAATAAAAATAAGCCCATTTTGCTTGAGCCTGAATGATTGCCATGGATGAAATAAACGCCAGAGGCTTATTTTATTCTTCGGCAAGCAAACGTAATCCGGCCCCGATTAACGGAGCCGGATTAACTGTCATTAATGTTGGGTAATATACATCGTTTGGCTGTAGGCCACGTCTTCCGGATTGGTGATCGGATAGCCTTTCACCCAAGGCTTGATTAATCGACCATTGGTGTACTGGTAAATTGGCGCAATCGGTGCCTGTTCGGCGATGATCTGTTCCAGCTTGTTGTAGTCTGTGGTCAGGGACGCGGGATTGGTTTCACGGCTGGCCTGTGCCAACAGTTTGTCATAATTCGCACTTTTGAATTTGGCGATATTGCCGCTGTGGGTAGAGCTCAACAACGACAGGAAAGTCGATGCCTCGTTGTAATCCCCCACCCAAGAAGCGCGCACCACGTCGAAATTGCCGGTATTACGGCTATCAATGTAGGTTTTCCATTCCTGGTTTTGCAGCTTGACGTCGATACCCAGCGTTTTCTTCCACATTGAGGCCACGGCAATCGCTATTTTCTGATGACTTTCTGAGGTGTTATACAACAGTGTCAGCTTCAATGGATTATTCGGGCCATAACCTGCGGCCTGCATCAATGCCTTGGCTTGCGCATCCAGCTCCGCCTGCGGTTGTTGTTGTAACAAGCTCACTTCAGGTTTAAACCCGGCGGTGACGTCCGGCGTGAAGTGGTAAGCCGGTTTCTCACCGGTACCCAGCACCTTCTCGGCGATAATCTTGCGGTCGATGGCGTAAGACAAGGCTTTACGCACCCGTACATCGTTGGTGGGTGCACGTTGGGTGTTAAACGCATAATAGTAGGTACCAAGCTGATCCGGCGTGTAGACCTGCCCCGGAATATCTTTCAGCAACTTTTGATACATATTCTTCGGGAAGGACTCCGTGATATCGATATCGCCGGCCAGATAACGTTTGGTGGCGTTGGATTCCTGGTTGATCGGTACAAAGGTCACTTTCGTCAATACCGTATGCGCGTGATCCCAATAGTGTTCATTTGGCGTCAATACCAGCTTCTCGTTGACCACCCGCTCTTGCAGTTTGAACGCACCGTTACCGACCAGATTGCCGACTTTCGTCCAATCGTTGCCAAATTTCTCCACGACGGTCTTGTTCACCGGGAACAGACTGAAGTTGGCAGTCAGGCTGACAAAATAAGGCACCGGCTTGTTCAACTGCACTTTGAAGGTGTAGTCATCCAGCGCCGTGACGCCCAGTTTGTCGGCAGGTAATTTACCGGCAATGATCTCATCCGCATTCTGGATACCCGCCAGTTGAGCAAACCAGGCAAAAGGGGACAAGTTTTTGGGCTCAACCAGCCGTTGCCAGCTATAAACAAAATCCTTTGCCGTGACAGGGTCACCATTGGACCAGCGAGCATCTTTGCGCAACGTGAAGATATAGGTTTGGTTATCTGCAGTTTGCCAACGCGTGGCAACACCAGGGATCACCTTTCCGTTGGCATCCTGATTCACCAATCCTTCAAACAAATCGCGCGCTAGCTGCGCTTCCGGCAACCCCACCGCTTTGATGGGATCCAGTGAGGCCGGCTCATCTTTAATATGACGAACAATTTCCTGTTTTTCCGCCAGAATGGTGCCTGGGGGAACCTGTGCGGCCATCGCGCTGTTCAATCCTGCGCCGATCGCCACTGCACACAATGCCAAACGAAAACCCTGTTGAATTTTTTTTCTCGTCATTCTGATTCATCCCCAGTTAACCATCTGAATTTTTTATCTTATAGCACAAGAGTAGACTCACATAGAGTTCGAGACGGACAAGATGCAAAAACTGGGGGCCAGGCAATAAAAAATGCCCGCACGACAATGTCGATACGGGCATTTTTACTTCAGACGTTTTTACTCGTAAAGGTGAATGCTATTGATGCGGTAGCTGAACTCTTCACCCTCTTCTTCATCAAAAATGGTGAAGAAACCTTTTTCAGCCAGTGGTTTGGCAGAAATATCGGTTTTCTGCATCTGGCGCGATTCGGCATCATCATAGCCATAATCGAGATAGAAGCTGTTTTTCTGGTAGTCGACGTGCAGGGTAAACGGATAGTTTGACTCATCTCCACGCCCGTCGTCGTTCTTCACCACGCCAAACCACTCCCCCTGACGGATCTGGTTTTCTTCGTCCACGCCACACAGCAACGTAATGGTATCCTTATCATTTTCGCTATAGCTGGCGACTATTCTGGCTACTGGCATGTTAAATCCCCTTGCTGGTTATTGGCTTAGCTTCTGCCGTTAGTATATACCCGTAATACTTGAAGCTGCATCTTTGTTGGCTGCCCTTACTCACCCGAATCACTGACTTGAGTAAGCTCATCGGGATTCATGCGGTTGCCGCCTCGATGCAACTCCAATTATTTGGGGTATAACAACAGCAACCTGCCTGGTGCGGTTTTATTAGCATTTTCGCTGCAGCCGGTTCACACATTGCGCAAAGGGTGCACAAATGCTCTGGGAAAGAGAAGCAAAACCGTAATACACTGAATAAAATGATAATCACTCTCGACCTTTAAATCAGGGACTACAGCATGATCCAGCATCGACCGCGCAGTGAACGTGGCCAATTGGCCGTTGCAGGAGAGAATTACGGCAGTTCGCTGTTGGGCGCGCCGCTCCTCTATTTCCCAGCGGCCATCAGTGGCCCAGAAACCGGGCTGATCATCGCTGGCACCCACGGTGATGAGGGTGCCGCGATCGTTACCTTGTCCTGTGCACTGCGCAGCATCGCGCCAAACCAATTACGTCATCATGTTGTGCTGGCGGTCAATCCCGATGGCTGTCAGCTTGGGCTACGTGCCAATGCCAACGGCGTTGATCTCAACCGTAATTTTCCTGCGGCCAACTGGCGTTCAGGCGACACGGTTTATCGCTGGAACAGCGCAGCAGAGGCCCGGGATGTCAAGCTCTCGACCGGCGGTCGCCCTGGCTCCGAACCTGAAACTCAGGCACTGTGTCATCTGATCCATCGGCTGAAACCACACTGGGTCGTGTCGTTCCACGAGCCCTTGGCCTGTATTGAAGACCCAGCCAGCTCTCGGCTAGGCGTTTGGCTTTCACATAAGTTTGCCTTGCCGCTGGTAACCAGCGTTGGCTATGAGACGCCAGGGTCATTCGGCAGCTGGTGCGCCGATTTGTCGCTGCCCTGCATTACCGCAGAATTCCCACCGATATCAGCCGATGCCGCCAGCGAAAGTTACCTTGATGCCATGGTAGAGTTGCTGACTTACCCGGACTAAACCGGTTATGGGGCGAGGTTAATCGCCCCACATTCAAAATCCAGCCCTGGCTCAACGTCCTTCGCCAACCAGGTCGGCCCATCCAGATCGACAAAACGCGCCCCCGGCGCCAGCGGCAACGCGGCATTGATCGCCCGCGAGGTGCACAGCATGCACCCCAGCATAATGGCAAATCCGTCTTCCCGTGCCTTCTCAGCCAGCGCAAGCCCTTCCGTCAAACCACCGGTTTTGTCCAGCTTGATATTGATCATTTGATAGCAGCCAACCAATTTGGCGAGATCACTGCGGGTATGGCAACTCTCATCAGCACAGATCGGTAACGGATGGATAAAGTTTTCTAGTGCGCCGTCATCCGTCGCCGGTAGCGGTTGTTCCAGCATCGCCACGCCCAAATCCGCGAGCAGTTGGCAACGGGCCGCCAGGCCTTCGACCTGCCACGACTCATTGGCGTCGACGATCAACGTCACATCCGGCACTGCCGAACGGATCGCCACCAGCCGTTCGCTGATCAAATGGTTGTCCAGTTTGATCTTCAGCAATCGCGCGCCCTGCTGCTCAAGCTCCCGTGCGGCGAAAGCCATCGCTTCCGGCGAACCGATACTGACGGTTTGCGCCATCAAAATACGTTCTGGTTCTACAACGCCACTGCGCTGCCAAAGATTATGACCATTCAATCGGCATTCCAAATCCCACAATGCAGAATCAACAGCATTACGCGCAGCACCTGCTGGCATGAGGGCTTGCAGTTGCTCACGCGTCACGCCTTGCTCGACGGCCGGCACCACGTCAGCAAGCTGCGCCATCACCGAAGTTTCACTTTCACCATAGCGGGGATATGGCGTACATTCACCGATGCCACGCACGCCTTGCTGTTCAATTTCGACCACCACCACATTGGCTTCAGTACGGCTGCCGCGGGCAATAACAAAGGCAGTATGCAACGGCCAGGCTTCTGGGTAAAAACGCATGCTTCTCATAGCGGCTCCTGGGCGGAAATAGCGCATAAAGTCGGACAGATGCGCGGGCGGTTTTTTCAACACACTCTAATATATACAACTATTTAGCAAACTTTATATATCCAACCCACAATTGTTGACATAAACTGAGGCCAGGGTGTGAACCTAATGTTAAACACGGGCCGAAAGGCACGTCTATTAGGCTCATGCCCTTTGTACGTACCCAAAATAAAGGAATCAAGCTAATGACTCAGACAGTACATTTTCAAGGTAACCCGGTAAGCGTTGCAGGACACCTGCCACAGTCAGGCGAACAAGCCAAAGCCTTCTCACTGGTTGCCAAAGACCTGTCAGACGTAGCGCTGAGCAGCTTCGCAGGGCAACGTAAAGTCCTGAACATTTTCCCAAGTATTGATACTGGCGTTTGCGCGGCGTCAGTACGTAAATTCAATCAACTGGCCAGCGGTCTGGATAATACCGTTGTGCTGTGCATTTCCTCCGATCTGCCATTTGCACAGTCACGTTTCTGTGGCGCAGAAGGCCTGAGCAACGTCGTCACTCTGTCTACCCTGCGTGGCGCAGAGTTCAAACAGGCTTACGGTGTTGAAATCGCTGAGGGTCCGTTGGCGGGTCTGACTGCCCGTGCCGTTGTGGTGTTGGATGGTCAGGACAACGTGCTGTACAGCGAACTGGTGAATGAAATCACCAACGAGCCAGACTACGATGCAGCGCTGGCTGCGCTGAACTAATAAAAAAGACCGGTAATTCACCGGCCTTTTTACCTTGAAACGGGCGCTTATTGCGCCCGTTTTTTTATTCTTCGCTTTCCTCTGCCGGCTTACGGCTACTTAAGCCATACTCCCGCAGTTTATTGGCGATCGCGGTATGCGAAACCCCCAAACGCTTTGCCAGTTTTCGCGTACTGGGGTAAGTACGGTACAACCGCGTCAGCACTGAGCGTTCAAAACGTTTGCTGATGTCGTCAAGCGAACCGTCCAACACTTCATCACCCAGTGACATCTCAACTTCAAACTCCGGCAATACAATATCTTGTGGGCGTAATTCGAAGCCTTCGGTTTGTGTCAACGCACGGTAGATTGCGTTTTTTAACTGCCGCACGTTGCCCGGCCAGCCATATTTACTGAGGAAACTGCCCAGATCGCTCGCCAGCTTTGGTCGCGCTACACCCTGCTCATCGGCAAAGCGCGCCACAAACAGCTCGGTCAGCGGCATAATGTCTTGCGGGCGTTCACGTAACGGCGGAATGGTAATGGTCAGTACGTTAAGGCGGTAATAGAGATCCTCGCGGAACTCACCGCGCTGCACCAGCTCAATCAGGTTTTTCTGCGTCGCGCAGATCACGCGCACATCCACATGCACTTCGTGTTCTTCACCGACCCGGCGGAAAGTGCCATCGTTAATAAAGCGCAGGAGTTTTGTCTGCATGCGCGGGGACATTTCACCGATTTCATCCAGCAGCACTGAACCACCGTGCGCCTGCTCGAAGAAGCCCTTCTTGCCTTCAAGCGCATTGGGATACGCACCCGCGGCATGGCCGAACAGTTCACTTTCCGCGACATCATCCGGCAATGCGGCACAGTTCAATGCCAGGAACGGTTGCTTGCCCCGCGGGCTACGCAGGTGACAAGCACGGGCCAGAATATCTTTGCCAGTACCGGTGTCCCCCACAATCAGCAGTGGTGCATCCAGCATCGCTAACTTGCGGGCCTGGTCCAACACGTGACGCATTTTCGGGCTGGCGGCGACGATATGATCAAACTCGGTATCATCATTCACCGACAAATTCTGTAGCTGACGCCCCATACGTGCCGTAGATTTCAACATCACTACCGCGCCTACGGCGGCACTCTGCTGGTTTTCGTCTTCCAGATAGATTGGCGTGATATCCATCAGGAAATCCTGGCTGCGGATCACGACACGTTCAGATTGCGGCGTCGTCTGTTCGCTCTCCAACCAGCGGTTGAAGTTATAACCCCCAATCAATGCAGTCGCGGTCTGATTACGGATCTTGTCTTCGCTGAAACCGAACAATGCTTGCGCTGCCGGGTTGGCCAGTTCAACCTTGCCTTTCATATCAATTGAAAATACCGGCTCCGGCATTGACTCCAACAGCGCACGTAGCGCACGGTGCTCACGCTCCGACGGCATGAAATTCACAGTACGGACATCTGTCACGCCGGCAATACGGCGGATCTCCGCCATCAGCGCACGGAAGGTGTCAAAGTCCAATTGGGAAAAGTTGAGGTAAATGCGGCCAATGGGATCGATTTCGATGCCACGTAAATCGATGCTGCGCAATACCAAAAGATCGAGCAACTCTCGAGTCAGACCGAGACGGTCTTCGCAAAAAACTTCCAAACGCATCAGTATTGGCCTTATCTCAGCAGGTGCGGGGATGACTGGCGATGATGATACTCTCTCACCTCAAGCGGTAGAAGCAATCTGTCAGCAAAAGTTGACAGAACTCTGATTTATCGCTGTTGTTGATGATTTTAAACGCAAGTGAATAACACCATCGGCGTCATTTTAGCTTATCTGTAGAGTGTTATCACAACCATCAATAAATTAGCAGATAAATATAATGCATTTGCAGGGGGATCGTCTTTCGTCAAGTGAGGGTTACGTCTTGGCGTTATCAAGGGCTGATCGAGGGCGAAATAAACAACGGCGCCAAAAGAGGCGCCGCCGATCGGTTATTTGGCTTTGTTGTCGCTTTTTTTCAGCGTGTCTTTCAATTGCCCCACCAATTGGCTGCGGAAATCACCCAGCTTTGGTTTTTCCCCTTCAAGCCAGGGCAACGGGCGGCATAGTTCCATCGCCTTGATACCCAGTCTGGCAGTCAGTAAGCCGGCCCCGATCCCCTGCGCCGCACGGGCAGAGAGTCTGGCCGCTAAATCTTGCGACATCCAATCCATACCCACTTCACGCACCAATTCTGACGCGCCGGCAAAGGCAATATTCAACAACACCAACCGGAACAACCGCAGACGACTAAAGTAACCCAGTTCGATGCCATACAACGCCGCAATGCGGTTGATAAGACGAATATTACGCCACGCGATAAACGCCATATCCACCACCGCCAGCGGACTGACAGCGATCATTAACGTAGACTCGGCTGCCGAGCGGCTAATTTCACGCCGCGCCTGGTTATCCAGTACCGGTTGTACCAACTTGGCATAGAGCGCGACAACTTCACGATCGTTTTGAGTTTCATGCAGCGATGCCTGCCAACGTTGCAATGCGGGGTGCCCCTGATCAAGGCCTGCCTGGCGCGCCAGTTTTTCACAAAACTCACGGCCTTTACCCAGCCCGTGGCTATGCAGCAGCTCACGCGCGACATCGCGTTCTTCTGCACGCTGGCGCAACCGATATAACCGGCGCCACTCGGTCACGACCGAGCCCACACCGGCAAAGACGATCAAACCGCCTGCCACGCCGCCGCCCAGGGCGATCCAATCCTGCTGTACCCAGGCGGTATGCACCCACTGTACGCCCTGTGCCACCACGCTAATGCCAAACAGCCCCAGCCCAGCGGTGACCATTTTGCGCCACAGACTGCGTTTGGGTTTCAGCGCCGCGTTAATAATGCCTTCGGCGCGCCCTTCTTCCTCTTCTTGTTCTAACTCCGGCGCCGCAGGGAAAAAGTGCTCAGCCTGCTGTTCGTCAAACGCCACATTGGCGCGCAACACAGGCTCTTGCGGCGCTTGTAACGGTTCTTCAAAATCGATACGCGGTTTTATCGGCTCGCTCATCGCAATTTATCTCCCAGTAAAAACTCCATTACCGCGTCCAGACGAATATGCGGTAATGGACTGTCCACACTCATGGCGCGTGGACGAAACTCATCGAAATGGAAGCCCTGATTCTGCCAAAATGCCGGCCCCGGCAAACGCGCGGGGACTTCGCCGGGGAATACCGTCAGCGGTGCGCCGTCGTTCAGGCGGTTGCCCTTTAACGCCGGGATCCGCTGCCCCTGATGGTCAACAATGCCACTTTCAGTGGCCTGCACCGAAGCCAGCCCGACGCAATCCATGCTGATCCCCTCAAACGCGGCATTCTGCCATGCCTCCTGCACTAACTGTTGCAACAGCGACACCAAATTGGCGTGTTGGTCGGCAGTGATGTGATCGGCCTTGGTGGCAGCGAACATCAGTTTATCGATGGTGGGTGAAAATAACCGGCGAAACAGCGTACGCTTACCGTAGTGGAAGCTCTGCATCAATTGGGTCAGCGCCAGCCGCATATCGTTAAACGCCTGTGGACCGCTGTTGAGTGGTTGCAGGCAATCCACCAGCACGATCTGACGATCGAACCGGACAAAATGTTCTTTATAAAAGTTTTTGACGATCGTCTGGCAGTAATAATTGAAACGCGCTCGCAGCATGCCGATGTTGCTGTGTTTATCTGCCTGTGCCAGTTTCGACTCACCGAGACTGTCCACATTTGGCCATGGGAAGAACTGCAATGCGGGTGCGCCTGCCAGATCGCCCGGCAGTACAAAACGGCCCGGCTGAATAAAATGCAGCCCTTCGCTTTTACAGCGCAATAGGTAGTCGGTATAGGCTTGGGCGATCGCCGCAAGCTTGTTTTCATCAGCCGGGGCGAGCGGATCACAACTTTTGCACAGTTCCAGCCAAGGTTTGGCCCACTCGGCACGATCGCCCTGCAGTAAGCCCGCCATTTGACGCGACCAGGCCAGGTAATCCTGTTCCAGCATCGGCAAATCCAACAACCACTCCCCTGGATAATCAACAATCTCCAGATACAGCGTTGAGGTGTCTTTGAAATGGCGGAGCAGTGAATCATTGGAGCGGTAACGTAGCGCCAGCCGAATTTCGCTGACGCCACGGGTCGGGGTTGGCCAACTTGGCGGTGTGCCATAAAGCTGTGCCAGCCCTTCATCATACGTAAAACGCTGAATGCCAAGATCGCGCTGCGGGATACGCTTTACACCCAGCAGCCGCTCTTCACGCACGGGTGAGAACAGCGGCATGCGCGCACCGCTGTGAACGTGCAGCAATTGATTGACGAAGGCAGTGATAAAAGCCGTTTTGCCGCTACGGCTAAGGCCGGTTACCGCCAGACGCAGGTGGCGATCCATTCCGCGGTTGACCAGCGACGTTAACTCATTTTGCAGTCGTTTCATTGTTCTCCTTGGCATAACGCCCAAATACTTTGTTCAGGCCTTTGCGGAACAAGGGTTCCAGAACCAGCGCCAGTACAAAGCGAATCGGTTTGCGACCGACGGTCCGCAACAGCCAGCCGGCCGCGCCTGCAGGACCGTAATTCAGTAACGCTATGATGATGACTTTAGACAATGTCTTCAACATTGCACCGGCTCCTTGTTTAAATCCACCGGATTTAACGGTGTTTACGGCATGGATTTTGTTCACTATCAATGCCCTCCGGCACAGTTGGGTTCAAAAGGATGTCACGGGTGCAATGCCTGACCTGCGCCAAGCGCAGGCCTTCGCACGCTATAACTTGCGGAAACGACTCTGCACGCCAAAGGTATCCGACGTCACATAACGCTCAACCTGCCGCAATTGCTGTTCGCCACTGCCCAATTCATATTCAAGCTGGTCAAGCAACTGCCGCGGTGATTTTTGCTGTTCGCCTTCGAAGCGGCTGGCCGGTGCTACGTCCAACACAAACACCAACGCGAAATACGCGATCAAGGTGAAGAAAAACAGCCCGAAGAACATCGATAACACCACAATCACGCGGATCAACCGCACCGGCACGTCAAAGTAATGGGCTAAACCGGCGCAGACCCCCTTCAGCATCCCTTCCTCAGGAACGCGATAAAGCTTTTTGCTGCCCAGAGTCGTGTTCATCAAGACTGTCTCCAGTTCGGGTGTTCTGCATCGAGGATCTCTTCCAGCGCCTGGATGCGTTCACGCATGCGCTTGGCATCTTCGGCCAACTGCGCCAACCGCTGCATTTCCTGATGGCTTAGCTGGATGCCGTTTTGTTGCCGATTGCTGTAATGCAGCCAAAGCCAAATCGGTGCGACAAACAACACAAAGATTGTCAACGGAATGGCAAGTAATAGAGCACTCATTTCTTTTCCTTCTCAATGCGTCTTGGGTTGGCGGCCACACCACCGTGGCCGCTGCCGCCTTACTCAGAGCGGTTCATTTTAGCTTTCAGCGCCGCCAGTTGCTCACTGATCGCGTCGTCAGCTTTTAATTCGGCAAATTCTTGATCCAGAGACTTCTTTTTGCCGATGATGACGCTTTCTGCCTCGGCTTCCATATGGTCAATGCGGCGTTCGAACTGTTCGAAACGCGCCATTGCCTCATCCAACTTGCCGCTGTCGAGCTGACGGCGTACGTCGCGGGAAGACGACGCGGCCTGATGGCGTAATGTCAGGGCCTGCTGACGAGCACGAGTTTCGGTTAGCTTGTTTTCCAGCTCGCCGATTTCGCTTTTCATACGGGCCAGCGTTTCTTCTACGGTAGAGACTTCATGAGTCAACGTAGCGATCAGGTCAGCCACTTTTTGTTTTTCGATCAGGGCCGCACGCGCCAGATCTTCTTTATCTTTACGCAGTGCCAGTTCAGCTTTGTCCTGCCAGTCGCTAAGCTGGTTTTCACCCTGCTCAATGCGGCGCAGCAATTGTTTCTTCTCCGCCAGCGCGCGTGCTGAGGTAGAGCGGACTTCAACCAACGTGTCTTCCATTTCCTGGATCATCAAACGCACGAGCTTTTGCGGATCCTCTGCCTTATCCAGCAGCGTATTAATGTTGGCGTTCACGATGTCGGCAAAACGAGAAAAAATACCCATAATTCACTTCCTCTTGGTTCTGATGGCGTCTGAAGCGCCGCGTTAGGTCATACAGATTGCCCAAAGACTTAATCAAAACCCGTGCCAACTTTTATATTGTTGAATATAAACGATTATTTATTTTTGACTCTCTACACACATACTGTAGAGTGATTATTTTCACCAAACATTGGCGAATTTCATCATGAGCGAACAGTTAGAAAACCTGCTGGGCGAAGCAAACGCCTTTGTCGAAGTATTGGAGCAAGTCTCGAAACTGGCAAAGCTGAACAAACCGGTGTTGGTGATCGGTGAGCGCGGGACCGGTAAAGAGTTGATTGCTCACCGATTACATTACCTTTCCAATCGTTGGCAGGGGCCGTTCATTTCACTTAACTGCGCCGCATTGAACGAAAACCTGCTGGATTCAGAGCTGTTCGGCCACGAGGCGGGGGCCTTTACCGGTGCGCAAAAGCGCCATTTGGGCCGCTTTGAACGTGCCGACGGCGGTACCCTATTTCTCGACGAACTGGCCACCGCCCCCATGTTGGTGCAGGAGAAACTGTTAAGGGTCATTGAATATGGTCATCTGGAACGCGTCGGCGGCAGCCAGCCATTACAGGTTGATGTGCGCCTCGTGTGCGCAACCAATGACGATTTGCCTGCACTGGCTGCGGCGGGTAAATTCCGTGCCGATCTGCTGGACCGGCTGGCATTCGACGTAGTCCAGTTACCACCGTTGCGTCAGCGACAACAAGACATCATGTTGCTGGCCGAGCATTTTGCGATTCAAATGTGCCGCGAGCTGTCGCTGTCATTGTTTCCTGGTTTTACCGAGCGGGCCAAAGACACCTTGCTTGGCTATCACTGGCCGGGCAACGTGCGCGAATTGAAAAACGTGGTGGAGCGTTCAGTGTATCGACACGGTACCAGCGCCAGCGAACTGGACGAGATTGTCATTAATCCCTTTGCCCAACGGGCAAGTTCACCGCGGCCTTCTGAACACGTCACCCGTGAGGATGGCCCCTCTCTACCAATGGATTTAAAAACGTGGCAGTTGGCACAGGAAAAGTCGTTAATCGAAGCGGCGCTGCAACAGGGGAGATTTAATCAGCGCAAAGCGGCTGAACTGCTGGGGCTGACCTATCACCAGTTGCGCGGCATGCTTAAAAAGCACGCGTTATTGCAAAATGGTGAGGCGGACGAAGAATAACAGGCAAAAAAAAAGCCAGCACCCGAGCTGGCTTAAAAAACACTGGAAGCAATGTGAGCAATGTCGTGCCTTTCACAGCTGAACCACCGTGTACATGGCCTTCCGTGAACTGCCAAATGATGATAATAGTTATCAGTATCATCTGTAAAGCACTTTGTTGAGAATTTTTCTCATTACCACACTGTCATTGTGCAATTACCACTCAGGGAAGGGATCTGCCAGCTCATGCCAATAATCTACCCCCGCCGCCATTTCCTCATCACTCAGCAGGCAAGCGTCAAGTAAACGCGTTATTTCAGCCTCCTGCAGGTTTTGTCCGATAAAGACCAATTCCTGACGCATATCGCCAAAGGGTTCCACCCAGTTGTCCATAATATGCGCCCGGGTCTCTTCATCTTGTGGCCAGTTTTCCTGGGCAATCGCACGCCAGAACGTGCCCGCCAGCCCATAATGAGCGATGCCACCGGCCTGACTCCACTGACCAGCCTGGCGCGGGCGTGTCGCCAACCAGTAGAACCCTTTGGAACGTAACAGCTTGCCACCGCCCCAATCGCCATTAATCACGCGGTAAAACTTATCGGGTGCAAAAGGCCGCCTGGCCCGGTAAACGAAACTGCTGATGCCATAGTTTTCTGTTTCAGGCAGATGTTCACCACGCAGTTCCTTAAGCCAACCCGGTGCCTGCTGTGCTTTATCAAAACTGAAGCTGCCCGTGTTCAATACCGCCTCCAATGGCACCTTGCCGGGGGAGATGGCGATAATAGTGGCTTCCGGATTCAGACTGGCGAGCAACGCCATCACCTCACCCTGCTGTTCTGGGGTCAGCAAATCCGTTTTGCTGACCAGCATCACATCGCAGAACTCAATTTGTTCTATCAGCAGATCCGCCACGCTGCGTAAATCGTCTTCACCCAGGCTTTGCCCTGCCTCTTGCAGCGTTTGTGCCTGCTGGTATTGCTGGATAAAATTCACCCCGTCCACCACGGTGACCAACGTGTCCAACCGGGCGAATTGCGACAGGCTTTCCCCTTGTTCGTCTTCAAAGGTGAAGGTTTCTGCCACCGGCAAGGGTTCGGAAATGCCACTGGATTCGATCAGCAGATAATCAAAACGACCGGCCTGCGCCAGTTCACGCACCGAAATCAGCAGATCTTCGCGCAATGTGCAGCAGATACAGCCATTGCTCATCTCCACCAATTTTTCCTGCTGGCGATCGAGCTGAACTTCGTTCTCTACCAATGCGGCATCGATGTTCACTTCGCTCATGTCGTTAACGATCACCGCCACACGCATGCCCTGGCGATTATTCAGGATATGGTTCAATACTGTGGTCTTACCGGCGCCGAGAAAACCGGAAAGCACGGTTACGGGTAATGGATTCATGGAATTCCTCACTCAAAACTCATTGCGTAATGCCTGGTAGCCGCGAACCAATTCAACGTTGGTGGCCGCTACCTCTTCAGAAAATTGCAGGGCGTTGCGATCAACCTGCGGATACAACGACAGATCGCTGTCGGCGCCGACACGTTCGGTTGAGGGGATATACAGGTTTTCCGGGAGCGTCACGCCGTCCACCACCGCGTTGTAGCGCACCACACACCCGGAGCCGATGTGGCAATTGAACAGCACGCTGTTAAAGCCGATAAACACCCGATCGTCGATACGGCACGGGCCATGAACGATGGCACGGTGGGCAATAGAACTAAAACTGCCGATGGTGACCGCCGCGCCGCTTTTCGAATGGATCACCACACCGTCCTGAATATTGGAATGGGAACCGATAATGATCGGATCCATGTCACCTGCTGCATTCAGTTCATCCGCGCGGATCACCGCGTACGGCCCTACGTAGACAAAATCTTCAATAATCACCCGGCCGCAGATAATGGCGGTAGGGTCGATATAGGCTTTCGGCGAGACCTGCGGCAAATGGCCACTCGGGTTTTTACGTAGCATCCTGATGTTCTCCCCAACTCAATTCCGCCACTGCATTGTGTGCATGCAAGCTCTCTTGATGCTCCACACGCAGCGAAAAGGCACGGTGACTGCACTGGCTGCGCAATGTTCGGTACAAACGGCGCGCAGCGTCCTCACAAAACATCAGGTTCTGCCCGTTGGCCAGGGCAAATGCCTGCTCATCCCGGCGTTTCACCAACGTCTGCAACGGCGTCCCCAACGCATGCTCGATACGGTCAATTAAATTGACCACCGGCAAGACCGTTTCACCGTCATTCAATGTGACCGTCACCCAAGCCCAACTGCGCTGACTGTGAGGTGTGGCAGGCATTCCCTGTTCTCCCAGCCAATCGATAACCTGCTGTTGGTCAACCGCGTCCGATGCCTGTTCGAAATCAAACTGAAACTGTTGCTGTGCCAGTTGGCGACTCAGCGCCGCCGAACTTGGGCAAGTAGAGGAATACGGCACACCGACCGTCAACGACAGCGTCATTAGGGTTGTCAGCGTGGCGTCAATTTTCAGCGGATAGGCTTTCCAGCCACGGTGTGGTGACAACAACGCCGGACGTGACAACAGCAGTTCGCCGCTGATACTCAGATTTGCGCGATCGCTGTTCTCCGGCTGGGACGCCAAAAAAGCCCGCAGCTGGTCGGCAATGCGTTGCGGCGTCAATTCCCCTTGCGTTAATTCATCCAACGCCAGATAAAGACGCGACATATGTATGCCTCGCGAACCCTGCTGGTTGGCACGCAGATTGATCCCAACGTTGACCCGAGCCATCAGCGGCTTACCTGCCAATTCCAGCGGCAGAGCAATCCCTTGCATCCCGACCCAATCGAGCCCGACATCACTCATTGCGCCCTGCCATGCCTGTGCATCCGGCAGCGGCTGGCAGGGTGGAAGTGCAACCTTGTTCATACATCCCCTTGCGATTATTGGTACATTGCCAGAGAACGGTAACATGAATTTGTAATGTTATAACATAACAAATATAACTTTTTTGCCGACGACCGCGAATTGTTCAATCAAGTAGCAGAAAACTCAGCCATTTTGCTCAATGGATTGGGCTGTTCGCCAGAGTGCGATACACTAATGCTATTGCTTATTAACCCATGAAGCCTCTATGCGTGGTTTACCCCTTTGGATCTTGTCGTTGTGCCTTACGAGTTCAGCTCTGGCAGCGACACCCCCTTCGCCCGCTGCGGTGCAGCCGTTGCCGGATATCCGCCAGAGCGGTTTTGTTTATTGTGTCAGCGGCATACTCAATACCTTTAACCCGCAGATGGCCAGCAGCGGCCTGACCGTCGACACGTTGGCCGCACAGCTTTACGATCGCCTGTTGGATGTCGATCCTTACACCTATCGGTTGATCCCCGAACTGGCACAAAGCTGGGAAGTGCTGGATAACGGCGCAACTTACCGTTTCCATCTGCGCAAAGATGTGCCATTCCAGACCACGGCCTGGTTCACACCGACCCGAAAACTGAATGCCGACGATGTGGTGTTCAGCTTTGAGCGCGTGTTTAACCAGAAACACCCGTATCACGACGTTAACGGCGGCGAATATCCGTACTTCGATAGCTTGCAGTTTGGCGACTCGGTACAAAGCGTGAAGAAGCTCGACGACTATACGGTAGAAATTCGGCTGCAAGCGCCTGACGCCTCCTTCTTGTGGCATATCGCTACCCATTATGCGCCCGTGCTGTCGGCAGAATACGCAGATGACCTGACGCGTGAAGGCCACCAAGAAATGATCGACCGTGAACCTGTTGGTACCGGGCCGTTCCTGTTAAATGAATACCGGTCCGGGCAATATATTCGTCTGGCGCGCAACGATGTTTACTGGAAAGGCAAACCGCGCATGCCACAGGTGGTGATCGATCTGGGTGCCGGCGGCACCGGTCGGTTATCCAAATTGTTGACCGGTGAATGTGACGTGCTGGCCTATCCTGCCGCCAGTCAGCTTTCGATTCTGCGCGATGACCCGCGCCTGCGTCTGACGCTGCGGCCGGGCATGAATATCGCCTATCTGGCCTTCAACACCCGTAAACCGCCGCTTAATGATTTGAAAGTCCGTCAGGCAATTTCACTGGCGATAAACAACCAACGCCTGATGCAGTCGATTTACTACGGCACGGCGGAAACCGCCGCCTCAATTCTGCCGCGCGCCTCGTGGGCCTATGATAACGAAGCACATGTCACTGAATTTGACCCGGCCAAATCCCGCGAAATACTGAAACAGGCGGGTATTGAGTCGCTAAGCCTGCGCCTGTGGGTGCCAACGGCATCGCAATCCTATAACCCCAGCCCGTTAAAGACCGCTGAATTGATCCAGGCGGATCTCGCTCAGGTCGGCATTAAAGTCACCATCGTGCCTGTCGAAGGCCGTTTCCAGGAAGCCCGCTTGATGGAAATGAATCACGATCTGACCCTCACCGGCTGGGCCACTGACAGTAATGACCCGGACAGTTTCTTCCGCCCGCTGCTGAGCTGCGCAGCAATCCGCTCGCAAACCAACTATGCTCACTGGTGTGACCCAGGGTTTGATGAAGTGCTGCAAAATGCCCTGCTGTCGCAGCAATTATCACAACGCATCGAAAACTATCAGAAGGCGCAGAAAATACTTGAACAGCAACTGCCGGTGCTGCCGCTGGCGTCTTCATTGCGTCTGCAGGCCTACCGTTACGACATCAAAGGACTGGTATTGAGCCCGTTCGGCAATGCGTCATTCGCCGGGGTGTACCGTGAGTCTGCGGAGGGGCCGAAAAAGTGATTATCTTTACCTTACGCCGTTTCTTACTGCTGCTGATCACGCTGTTTTTCCTGACGTTGGTCAGCTTTAGCCTGAGCTATTTTACGCCGCGCGCACCACTCAACGGTGCCGCTCTGTTGGATGCCTATCAGTTCTACTTTGTCAGCCTGCTGCATTGGGATTTTGGCGTTTCCAGCATTAACGGCCAGGCGATCAGTGAACAATTGCGAGAAGTGTTCCCGGCAACCATGGAACTGTGCATTCTCGCTTTCACCCTGGCGCTGTTTATCGGCATCCCTCTTGGCATTATTGCCGGCGTGATGCGTGGTAAATGGCAAGACACCGCCATCAGCACCTTTGCATTGCTCGGTTTTTCGATGCCCGTGTTTTGGTTGGCGCTGCTGCTGATGCTGTTTTTCTCATTGCATCTTGGCTGGCTGCCGGTTTCCGGCCGCTTTGATCTGCTGTATCAGGTTAAACCTATCACCGGTTTCGCCCTGATTGACGCCTGGCTGTCCGACTCACCTTATCGCACTGAAATGATCGGCAGCGCACTGCGCCATATGATCTTGCCGATTGCCGCGCTGGCGGTGGCACCGACAACCGAAGTGGTACGCCTCATGCGCATCAGCACCGACGATGTCCTCAGCCAAAACTACATCAAGGCCGCGGCCACCCGGGGTTTATCCCGGTTCACCATTATTCGCCGCCACGTGCTGCATAATGCACTGCCACCGATCATTCCCAAGCTGGGGCTGCAATTCTCCACGATGCTGACGCTGGCGATGATCACCGAAGTGGTGTTCAGTTGGCCAGGCCTCGGGCGTTGGATGATCAACGCCATCCGTCAGCAAGATTATGCGGCAATCTCCGCCGGCGTCATGGTGGTCGGTACCTTAGTGATCACCATTAACGTATTGGCTGATATTTTAGGTGCTGCCACCAACCCACTGAAGCATAAGGAATGGTATGCCCTTAGATAACGTATACCGCGAAAAGAAAATGCCAAGCCCGCTACTCTATACCTGGCGGATTTTCTACGGTGATGCATTGGCGATGATTGGCTTCTACGGCGTGATAGCGTTATTGCTGCTTTCGCTGTTTGGCAGTCTGTTGGCACCTTATGCGCTAGATCAGCAATTCCTCGGCTATCAGTTATTGCCGCCCTCCTGGTCGCGTTACGGCAACGTTTCCTTCTTCCTCGGCACCGACGATCTTGGCCGCGATATTCTCAGTCGTCTGCTGACCGGTGCCGCGGCCACGTTTGGCTCGGCGCTACTGGTGACCCTTGCCGCCGCCCTTGTCGGGGTGATTCTCGGGGTATTCGCCGGGGTAACCCGTGGCCTGCGTTCTGCGGTGCTGAATCATATTCTCGATACCCTACTTTCCATTCCTTCGCTGCTGCTGGCGATCGTCGTGGTCGCATTCCTCGGGCCAAAACTCGAGCACGCCATGTTAGCCGTTTGGCTGGCGCTGTTGCCACGCATGGTACGTACTATCTACAGCGCAGTGCACGACGAGTTGGAAAAAGAATATGTGGTGGCCGTACGTCTCGACGGCGCCTCTACATTGCAAATCCTGTGGTACGCCGTAATGCCTAATATTGTCGCGGTGCTGGTGACCGAGTTCACCCGCGCATTGTCGATGGCCATTCTGGACATTGCCGCCCTGGGCTTTCTCGATCTTGGCGCACAGCTCCCGTCCCCGGAATGGGGGGCCATGCTCGGCGATTCGTTGGAACTGGTGTACGTAGCCCCCTGGACCGTGATGCTGCCAGGTGCAGCGATCCTGTTCAGTGTGTTGCTGGTTAACCTGCTGGGCGACGGTATGCGTCGTGCAATCAATACAGGGGTGGAATAATGCCATTACTTGATATCCGCAACCTGACAATTGAATTTATGACTGCCGAAGGGCCGGTCAAAGCGGTTGACCGCGTCAGCATGACGCTGAGCGAAGGTGAAGTCCGCGGGCTCGTGGGCGAATCCGGCTCAGGCAAAAGCCTGATCGCCAAAGCCATCTGTGGCGTCACCAAGGACAACTGGCGCGTCACCGCTGACCGTTTCCGCTTTGATGATATTGATCTGTTGCAGCTAACGCCACGTGAGCGCCGCAAGCTGGTTGGCCACAATGTTTCGATGATTTTCCAGGAGCCACAGTCCTGTCTGGATCCTTCTGAAAGCATTGGTCGCCAGTTGGCACAGGCAATCCCCGGTTGGACCTATAAAGGCCGCTGGTGGCAACGCATTAACTGGCGCAAACGTCGCGCTATTGAGTTATTGCACCGTGTCGGCATCAAGGATCATAAGGACATCATGGGCAGTTTCCCTTACGAGCTGACCGACGGCGAGTGCCAGAAAGTGATGATCGCCATCGCGCTGGCTAATCAGCCGCGCCTGCTGATTGCCGATGAACCCACCAACGCGATGGAACCCACCACCCAAGCGCAGATTTTCCGTTTGCTGGCGCGCCTGAACCAAAACAACAACACCACCATTTTGCTGATCAGTCACGATTTGCAAATGATGAGCAAATGGGCCGATCGGGTTAACGTGCTGTACTGCGGCCAAACGGTAGAAAGCGCCCAGTGCGAAGATCTGCTGGCTGCACCGCATCACCCTTACACGCAGGCGTTAATCCGCGCAATGCCGGATTTCGGCCGCGCATTGCCGCATAAAAGCCGCCTCAACACCCTGCCTGGGGCCATTCCGTCGCTGGAGCATTTGCCGATCGGTTGTCGTTTGGGGCCGCGCTGCCCCTATGCGCAGAAAAAGTGCATTGAGACACCGCGTCTGCGTCCGGTAAAAAACCACCTGTTCGCCTGCCACTTCCCGCTGAACATGGAGGAGCAATAACATGGAAACGCTGTTGGAAGTGCGTAATCTGAGCAAAACCTACCGCTATCGTACCGGGCTATTTCGCCGCCAACATGTCGAAGCGGTGAAATCGGTTAGCTTTACCCTGCGCGAACGGCAAACGCTGGCGATTATCGGTGAGAACGGTTCGGGGAAGTCAACATTGGCCAAGATGTTGTCCGGCATGGTAGAGCCATCATCCGGCGAGCTGTTGATCGATGACCATCGACTTAACTACGGCGATTATCGCTATCGCAGTCAGCGGATCCGCATGATATTTCAAGATCCGAGTACCTCACTCAATCCGCGCCAGCGTATCGGCCAGCTGCTTGATGCTCCGTTACGGCTTAATACGGACATGGCTGCGCCAGAGCGCGAGCAACAAATCAACCAGACATTACGCCAAGTGGGGATGCTGCCCGATCACGCCAATTATTACCCGCACATGCTGGCCTCCGGCCAAAAACAGCGAGTGGCGCTGGCCCGAGCGCTAATCCTGCAACCCAAAGTGATTGTGGCTGATGAAGCATTGGCCTCGTTGGATATGTCGATGCGCTCGCAAATCATTAACCTGATGCTCGAGCTACAAGAGAAGCATGGCATCTCCTATATCTACGTGACTCAGCATCTGGGGATGATGAAACACATCAGCGATCAGGTCATGGTGATGCACGAAGGGGAAATCGTTGAGCGCGGCAGCACCGCCGAGGTATTGGCTTCGCCGTTACATGATCTGACCAAACGTCTGATTGCGAGCCACTTCGGCGAAGCGCTCACGGCTGACGCCTGGCGGCGCGACGGCGGTAGGTTCTGACAGCCAGCCTAACGAAGACAACCCGCTCCCGAGCGGGTTTTTTACCGCCGGAATTCGGCCGCCCCTTAGCCAAAAACCTCAGATACAAACTACATTTTTGTTATATATCATTATATTTTATTCCATTCAGTTATTGATTAGCACGTAACATTATTTTATCTCGCCAATCGAATCGGTGAGGATATCCCCTACGTTGAGCTTCTTAAACGACAGGATATCGCACTGATGAACAACCTACGCCATCGCCGACTCGCGCAGTTTTTGCTCGCTTTAGCCGCAGGTTTCTCTGTTTATGGTCACGCACTGTGTTGCGATGGCCAGCGCTAATCCTGTCATTTCATGCCCGCTTTCGGGCATGTTGCCTTTTGCCCTGCCGCCGTTGCTCGCCGCACCGGTGGCTGTTGCTCTTGATTAAGGATTATCCTCTATGGAACTACTACGTCGACAACATAATGCCCAGTGGTATCACGAAACCCAAAGCAGCGTACGCGGGGAGCAACCACTGGAGCCGCAGGCGGCAGGTATTCGCGACCGGTTCTTACTCGGGCTGGGTGCCTTTGCCGACGAAGCGCTGAACACCGCACTCACTGCCCGGGCTGGCGTATTCAACGCCTCGCTTGCCAGTTACCACGTGTTGTTTCCCGATCGGGTCGCGTTAACACGAACAGTGACACTGTCACCTTATGACCGCCTCAGTACCGCGTTGACCGTAGCCCAGGTCACCGGTGTTCAGTCTCTTTGTAGTCATTACGCGGCCCGCCTTGCCCCGCTTTACAGTCCCGATGCCTCACGTGAAAGTAATATCCGTCTCGCACAAATCACTCAATATGCACGCCAGCTTGCCACACAACCGACGTTGATTTGCCGTAAGGCGCTGCAACAGTTGAGTGACGTCGGGCTGAGTCCGGCGGATATCGTGACGTTTTCGCAAATCATCGGTTTTGTCAGTTATCAGGCAAGAGTGGTTGCGGGTGTGGCAGCATTAGCTGGGCGGCCGGCAGGCGTGGTTCCGGGCTTCCCGAAGATAGACGATGCAGCAGGGATAGAATTCACGGAAGAAGAACTGAGGTGGCAGTCCCGGTTATCGGTTGTTGAATTGGACAGCGCTCGCGCGGAGCAATTAGACGTACTTGATCAGAGCCATCCTGATGCCCGCAGCGAATCATATTACCTGTTGCTGGCCCACGATGCCCCAGCGCTACGTGAACGCAATGGCGTCTTTAACAGCATTAATGCTGACGGGTACGGCTTATCCGGGCGGTTGAAAGCGCTGGCAACACTGGCGGTTTCTCGTATTAACGGCAGTCGTTACTGCGCCTCAACCGTGGCACAGGATATCCAGGACGACTCGCTGACGAATGCGCTCTTTGCCAGCATCCACCACGGGCTGGTAAGTGTGAATAATCCCGTCGCTCATGCGGTGATCAGTGTTGTCACAGACCTGACCCGCACGCCGGAAAAATTCACTCCACGCAGCGTACAGCCGTTGTTTAACAGCGGCCTGAACCAGGCACAGGCCTTGGACGTCATTCTGACTGGCGCACTCTACGCCTGGGAAAACCGTTTACGCCAAACCCTTGGCGACACACAGGGTGTCAGCGAAAGCCAAGCGGAAGCGTTATCGTAACAACCAGCCGCGCGCAGCATCAAAGAAGTGCTGCGCCAACGGTGATGCACGCCCAGGCTCAGCAACAACAACTGCGGCATGGCGCGGCATGGCAGCGATAGCGACCGGCCGGTGATGCAACTCAGGCATCATGGTCGGCAACAGGTTGCCAGGCGGGAATAACCCACAGCCCAACCCGACAAAAATCCCCTGCAGTAACTGGAATATCGACGTAGTTTCCATACGCACATGCAGCGTCAAACCGGCCTCGCGAAAGTTTTGATCGAGGTAACGACGGAAGTAACGCGTCGGTTCCGCCAGGCACAGTGGCAATGCAGCCACGTCCTCCAACGTCAGTGGCGCGTCGCCGACTAATTCGGGAAAGTGTTCAGGGTGGAAAACCAACTCAACGCCAGCGTCCGCCAAGGGCTGCGACTGAAAGTGCAGCTCTTGCAACGTGGACAGTTCAAAGAAACCGATACCGATATCGACAGTATGCGCCGTCAGCGCTTCGAGTAGCTGATCGGCGCTCAACACCGAGACCCGGTAATCTAATTGGGGAAATCGCTCGCTGACCGCCTTTAGCATTTGCGCCAAGGATATACTGCATTGCGGTACAGCACCGATCCGCAACGTGCCGTTCAGGCCGTGCTTAAGCGACTCCACCTCCAGTTTCAACCCCTGATAAACCGATACAATCTCACGCGCCCACGACAGCACCCGCTCTCCTTCGGCAGTGAAACCTTCGAAGTTGTTACCGCGGTTGATCAACGACACGCCAAGCTCTTTTTCCAAATTTTTCAGCCGCATAGATAACGTCGGCTGGCTGACAAAGCTGGCCTCCGCCGCGCGGCCAAAGTGGCGTTCACGCTCAAGATTACACAGGTAGATCAGTTGCTTTATGTCTATTTTCTTTTATTCCATGCAGTTAGGATAAGAAAATCAAGTGCGAACGAAAAATATGTACTAACAGGTGTACTAAGATAAATTCTGGTCAAAATACAACCTACACACGCAGTGATTTTTAAACAGACTAACATATGTCAGATATACTGAAAAATCGCATGAGGTCCACCACCGACAAAAAAAACTGGGAGCCTTACCAGATATCCCTACCCAGCGGCCATTACTCCATGACCATCACCGGAGTGACACAATGGCAGTATCCCCCGTCATCGGAAAAATTGATTATTAATAGCGCAGGCAAATAATTCGAATTGCGATCGATTTCAACGATCGATACGAGATAATTGATCTATCAAACCAATTTGAACGCATCCCCCTATGCACTCACCATATGCGCACCTACCTTGCAGGGATGTAAAAATGTTCATAAGGACGCTAGTGCGGTTGGCCGCGCTGATATCTATCATTTCAATTTTCACAGGTACGACAAAGTGGCCTGACAGTTTGTTCATAGCCAGCGTGGTAATGCTGGCTATTTGGTTGCAAGCAGAATGGGATTGGTGGAAAAATAAATAGTTAGATGACCTTGCCTACACCAGCATAGTAGCTCTTATAAGCACGGTAGATAGTTGTCATCTCTGCGTCTGTAATCGCCCTGCTAAATGCCAGCACAGCCATCACCTTACCCGTCACTGTAGTACCATGATCGAGGCTTGCCCCAATCAGAATGTTTCCAGCAATGGTTGGTGAGGGTGTAGTCCCATTAGTTACAAGCGCATGCGCCCCTGTCACTGGAATGTCGGCGTGAATGCCAACCCTCCCACTACCGTCATTAACCACCGTTCTCGACACAGCAAATATGCTGTCCAAAGCCAGTGCCTCTGTTGGAGCTGTATCGAGCACAGAGAACCAAGCCGCACCGGCAGAGTTCAGCCAGCGCCCCCCTACTTTTTTCGTCGCTTCATATTCGTGGCATCGGGAGCGCATAGGCGCTGCCACCTGCATCACCCCAACAATGTTAAATTTTCCACCGGGATTTTTGGTGATACCGATAAATGTCATGTCGCTGTTCGCATACGGTGCGATGCTAATTCCGGTATCGATATAGTTTGTTTCGTTGAGAGATACCTCATAACTATTAATCGAAGGTGCGCCAACCACTGTCATGGCTGAGCCGACCCGGTTACGAGTTAAAGAGGCTGTTGTGGTATCAACGTCAAACTGCAGGATCATTCCAGGTACCAAATCTGGCAGTGAGGTAATTGGGAATGCAATATTGCCCAAAGAACGGCTGGCAGTGACCGTACTGTCGATATAAACACGTGTTGTTGTCATTGTGGCCTCAGAGAGATTTGTTGAAAGCGATAAGGTCGTTATAAAGCGGGAGCCCTGAAACCAGGGATACATCAGTAGCAGAATCTCTAATGCATCCCCTGCTGCCGGTTGTCACGCCTGGCATGCTTGCCCTGTTACCGACATAGGCATAGTTCACTGCGGTTGCTGTTCCTGTTTTAGCAATGCGGATAACATTTCCTGCGGTAATGGTTACGCCGGTGATCGTTGCACCAACAAGTCGGAAACCATAATTACCCGGATCGGATACCCGGACAGTATCAGCAACGGCATTCCCCACACCTCCAAGCAAAGGTATAACCACCTCACTTGAGGTCTGAGTTATATTTCCGTCATCCGGTCGCAGTGCCAATTTGCTTCCTGAAGTCACGTAACCAGAAATAGCCACTCCGGCGATCTCACCATCGGTTCGATAACCGTTATTCGACAAGTGATCTTTATCTACATATGGCCGTGCGTATTGCGTACCAGTCAGAATAAAATCTTCATTATCACGACAAATTTCATACTGAGCGTTACCAATAGTCAGGTTAACATCAGCCCCGGCAGCACCAGCCTGTACAGTGGCGTTGCTAAATTGCTGAACAAACATTTTCAGTGAGAAATCACCATCATTCATTAAATCAGCCAGGTAACCTTCATAATCTTGACGCAGGCTCATCATCAGGCTTTTGTAGGTATCCGCACTGGTATTATTTGTAGCATCGGCGTTACCGTGAATAAAAAGCATGTAGGGGCGGTATTTCATACCTAACCCTGTTGCAATCTCAAAAGCACGCCGCATCACCAATTGCGTCGCAATAAACGAAGCCGTTCCTTTAGATATATTGGCTAATGTCGTGCCTGATGATCCAGTTGCAGATACCATGCAGGTAATGCCTGATTTATCACACAACCTTTCGGCAAGCCCGCCACAATCAGACTCTTGCCCTCCTGCTTTGCCGATATTCTCAGCCATAGGCACAAGGTACTGCAGATCAGACAAAGCTACTGATTGGTTGACATGAGCGCTGTCATACTTCGGGCCTCCGTTGAACGTCACAGCGCCGTATGGGTATCTTGGCGTTGTTGTTACTGCCGGTTGAGTGATAGAGGCGGCACCCACAGCAAGGGACTGACCAACAATGATGATGTGAATAAGCTCGCCGCTTCCTTGTCGGATTCGAGATGAGACAGCAGCGGCCACTCGATGGATTTTGAAATCCCCACTTCCCCCTTCTTGTGATGCAAACTTAACGAAGTATTCACCATTCACCGCTTTAAAAGTGACCGGTGTATTATTACCCGCATCAACAGTCAAAGCGTTGTTATTTCCGTTAGGGTGAATAAAGTAAATTACGCCATTCACCTCAATCGCCAGCCCACCATCGGAAGAAACAACAGGCTCACTTTGAGTTCCCTCCCCGCTCCTTAAATCAATAATCTCGCCATTTCTTTTTACAATCTTGAATATCTCGCCATTCTTATCAGCGTGGACTTCTGCATAGTCTGGATAAGCAGAGGAAAAGAAAGTGTTATATTTAAGCATTCCAACGCGACCATCCTCTGATAACGAAAGAATAGAATCGCCCGATGCTCTTGACTGGAATACAGAACCGTCTGACTTTTGAACCTGTTCAATACTGCTACCAACCATTACAGCCGGAAATTGTGAGGTGCCATCATCTAAGCGCTGATAGGTTACATTTCCATTTTTATCTGTCGCCATTTCAGCTATCCCCGGAAAACCAGATACATTCTTTGCATTGCTGTCAAAAATGAAATCAACTTGTCTCTGTAGCTCAAAAACAAATTCACTTGAGGGGTAGCTTTTATCAGTTCTTGTGGCGACACCGTTCACGTTCCGCCATACATCAGCAACGCTGTTTTTGTTATCAGACCATACGAAATAAAAAGCGTTGTTTGGTATTTCTCCAGAGGCTATCGCAGCATTAGCCTCTGCCTCTGTCCAGGGATGACCAAGAGGCTCAATGTTTGCCAACGCTCCGGCCCACGTATATCTTTCAACTCCTAATCTATCGATATACGTTTTATTATTAGATGAGACAATTTCATCTATTTTCCCTGAGTTGAATTTTAAATCTCTGACGTCTTCGCTTGGGACAGTATTTGTCGTTGGTGTGGTAGCCATTTATTCAGTTACCTCGTAATTATACATTTCATCGTTGTATTCAGACATGGTTAACGAGGTCGTCCCGTCGCCATTTGGTTTCTTTTCGGTGATAGTCCACTTTGTTGCATCCATCTCCATTTGCGTGGCGATGACATAGCGGGAAGGTGACTGAACGTTGTAGCCGTCGAAGATATTAAGGGTGATTGCTGGTATTGCCGCAGTGAATCCAAAAATCGTGTCGCTACGAGGAAATGCCTGTACTCTCGCGGTTGGTGTGCCATTTGCATCGGTGACAATGACAAACATATCGCCCTGCCACTCTATACGTTCACTGGTATCAAAATCGTTTCCGTTCCTTGCGACGATATACCCATCTTGTTGATTGGCATCATAGATGTCTGGCACCTGTACCATTTGCCCTATATTTACCCACTCACCATCTGCCAGTGGCTTAATCGACATAGTTTGACGAGAATAGAGTAAGCGCCGAACTTCCTTCAGAGCCCTATCTCTAGCCTGGTAAGAATTTCTGACATACAGCATGTCGAACTTCTTCGCCTTGACTGGCTCCCCCTCTTCAATGGTTGAACCGGTGATCCGGTAGCGAATGAATGCCTGCTTGTTTGTCGAGGGGTTCTTGTAGGTGACCTGCACGCCGTCAAATCCGCCAGGCAATGTCATATCGTAGGAAAGGCTGTAATCCTCCGCCTTAGTGTTGGCGCGGTTAAACACGGTCACTGCGTTTGACTTTCGCTCGTCACGTGTAAACGACAACACACCGTCATCCCAGAACGCTGTAACAGTGGCTGCATCACAAATGGTCTGCACCCTGGCACCCAGCGAGATATCTTCATCGTCAAACGTGTAGTCGAAGTAACCCAGGCGGGGATCCGGAAGGGATGCCGCTATGGAATACAACTCGTAAATGTCGATGCTGGATTCAGCCTGCCCGCCCATTTTTATCCATGTGTGCAGCACAGCGTCTGCAAATGAACGTGAGGGCCGTTCGGTGAAATCAACTGCCTGGGTAGCAAGGTCATAACTGATAACGTGACGAGTGATCAGTGCGTTATATTTGCGGTCACGCGAGCTTGTCGCTCTCTCAGTCGCAGTGACCGTAACGGTGACAAGAGTGTCATTTGGATAAACGACGTTGGTGCGTGTTCTAACAATGTGGACCGCTTCAACTTTCAGAACCGAGCGATCGTTGCTGTTGTTCGTTCTGACGAATTGCAGTGCATAACGCCCATAACCCGCTGCTGGCGTTATCTTGAATGTTCCGTATTTAGTGTCAGAGTTCTCATCATCGTTATTAAGTCCGATATTGAGCAGCTCAGACGTTCCAGGTATTTGGTTATTATCTTCATCAACTTTCCACCAGGTTACCGTTGTCCTGGCATAGTCACCGTGCCCTAACTGTGCCTGAAGATGTACCCAAAGTTGCTCACCCGCTACTGGAGCAAATGACGGGCCAATTACCAGCGGCTCGTTATCGTTCAGTGTGAATATCGTCGTATTGATAACTGCATCGCCAGGTATCTGCCCGATGTCATTACCGCCAAGATTTGAAAATGTAAACTCATAGAAATGCTGGGGATCAACCGGTGCACCATCGTCAGAGGTCGTTGCATTGGTTAGATCGGCGAATACGGTGATATCCCGTGTTACTGGGCCAGATACGGTGCTGTAGGTGACGGTAACCACGAATGACACGGAGTGTGGTTTAGGCAGGTCATAGAAGTAGTCGAAGTCGCTATTTTGCTTAATCTTCACCTTAGCCTGACCGGCAACAAACTCACCAGAAACCATATCTGTGGTTGTCGTAGCCGTTTCAGCGGGGAAGTCTTCACTCTCGTTTGGCCCAGGTAGCTCTTGGCCGTCGATGTCGTCGAACGCGAAACCCTCATTGATGACCGGTATATTTTGCCCTGGCTGGAAGATCTGGTATGAGGCACCCGCTAGAGCACCAAGATTCGACTCTGAGTAGCGAACAGACGTCACGTCATACTTGCCCAGACCAAAGTTCATCCACTCGGTCACCTTTTTGATGTTATTGGTGTACTCGAATAGAGACTCCTGGATCAGGTCTGGAAATGCCCTCACCTGTCCATAGTTATCCGGCTTAGCCTCACCATTACGGGCGATATTGGTTTGCCCTTTCAGGCTATTATTTGGTGAGGTCTTAGAGTTGTTACTGGCTGCATTGGCGCTGGGCTGGCTGATGAGCGACGAGAGGATTTTTTGGGTAAACTTTATCGGATTGAGGTGCTCAAGCGGGTTCAGGATTGTGCCGAGGGTTCCGCTTTTGGGTTGGTCAAATACACTGATAATGTCGCCTTGGTTCAGTGGAAAATTCAGCTCATCATCAGGTTTTAACTTTACTCCGTTCCTCAGTATCTCAACATCAAAATGCAGGTTGGCCGTTTTCAGCCAAGGATAAAACATACTGCCGGCTGCGAGGTTATGTCGCTCTTTCGATATCCCCGGCACACGCTGAACTTCGATCAACGGCATAGTCGTAAAACTCCACTTTGGTGAACACTTTCTCTAATGTCCGAAGCTTGTCGAAACGCACCTGTCCAGACTCGCCGCGGCTATGGAATGCTTGCCCATCCACCACCAAACCAACATGCTTTGGCTCTGCGCCGTAATACGCGATAAATATGCTACTGTCGGCGGCCTTCTCTACCCGCTGCCAGAACACGACATCACCCGCAAAGCACGTCAGGAAGTCGCTACCGGCTTCGTAGTCCGGCGTTTGGTGTATCTCAATGCCGAGCACATGCCGGTAATACATGACCACCAGCCCCCAGCAGTCCACGGCATCAAACGAGCACGCTCTATTGCTCCACGGCTTGCCATCCATCGCGGATACAAAGTCAGCTTTATGCATTGGCTAGTCCTGGGAAGTCCGTTGTGTTGTAGAGGAAGGCGATATTGTTGTTCAGCGGGTTCTGTAACGTCAGCGAGCATGTAACGTCACTCTCATCCATCGATACGTCTTTCACGTAAAGCGTCCACGGCTTAAGAGGTGTATTCATGTCGGCGGCATCAAAGCGCTGGTACGTGGCCGATATCGGCGTTATCCGCGAATATGTGCGCCACAACTTCAACTGCTGTTTAAAGTCCTGTGCCAGACGGCCAAACTTCACCGTGGCATTGATTACCGGCGTGTTGCTCTGCTGGCTCTCTGACACATCCATCCTGCAAGGCGTGTAAATCTGCCCCGCAAACGTCTTTGGGTAAATCTGACGATTCACCAGGCGGATATAGCCGAAAGTCGAGTGATAAAACGTCATGGTGTCGTACAGAATGCGGTTAGGCCGTTGAGACTGAAATTCGCGTAACGTTGGCATTTAAATCTCCGGTAAATCTCGGTTAACCACCTCATCAATGAGCCCCCACTGGTTCGGAGGAAGCTCAACGATGACGTCTGAATACTCATCATCCGGGTTGTATAACTTCCGGGTTATAACGCTGGCTGTCCATGTCGTGGTATTGCCGTTAATGCTCGTCTGTACTGGCGGCGCGATGAAATGAAGCTCCTGCAGTTGCAGCCCAGAACCACCCAGATTGCACAGCATGGTGAACCACTGGTTGCCGTTATCGAGATAGCGTGGACTGCGGTACCACTGCTCAAATGCACGGTCTTCCTGCAGTGTGAAAACCCAGTTCAGTGACCAGGTGGTTTTGAGGTCGTCAGTCAGCCGCTGGAAGATAGGAGCACCCACTGCTGGTTGGTCAGTACGAAACCCTGAATCAATCGTGCGATTCTTGTTGGCCTTCTGAGGAAGGGATAGCCAGTCGGGATAAGGTATTGCCACGGTTTTCTCCCGGTAATAAAAAACCCGCCGAAGCGGGTTATAGGGTTTATGTACTGCTATTCAGTAGCCCTGCGCGGGGCTTGGTGATATTTGGATATAGCACCACTCAAAGGGCCACCAGCCTGTATATCAGCTATCGCAAGCTGGATGACGCTGCCACCGTCAGAGCCCTGGCTAACCTGGTAATCTTGCACGCCAGCACCAGATGACATGTTCTGCACAATGAGCGTGATATTTGGCGATCCACCCTGCATATCCTTATTGCTGATCACCTTCCCGTTATCGCCGGGGATCATGTACTGGCTGCCATTCGAAGCTTGGTAGATTTCAGGCATGCCACCTTCACCTACCTGGTACATGCTGCCAGCAGACACAGGGCCACCATTCTTACGCTTACCAGCAATACCACCAGCCAATGCCATTGCGGCAATGACTGCGCCTACACCAATTGCTGCTGCACCACCGAAAGAACCTATTGAAGCAACCACCGCAGCAGGAGCCCATGCGGCTGTAGTAGTTGCTGCTGCTGCTGTACTGGCTGCAGTGGTGGTTGCTGTGCCAGCAACTGAGGCTGCAGTGGTCGCTGTAGTTGCAGATATTTGGGCGGCACTCCCCATTACGGCGGATTTAACCCATTCCGCACCCACTTGCACAAAGCTATTAATGAGAGCATTAAGGCCATTACTAACTAAGGACATTGCCGCGTCCCCTGCTTCCATGCTCCCGGTAATGATGCCAGTAAACGCATTCGATGCATTTCCCGCCAGAGAGTCAAGCGATGCGGCTAATGCTCCATTGGCGGTACTTTGGTTGCGCCACAACTCCCACTGCGCAGCTACTCGCTTCTGCTCATATTCCGTGTTTGCAGCATTCATTAACGCCAGTCCATTAGCGGTTAAAACTCCTTTTTGAGTTTCAAACTGTTGTATTAGGGCTATCTTTTTAGCCTGCTCATTGGCGAGAGCCTGCACGGGGTCAGCGCTACCTTGTGCCTCCTGCATTGGACTGACCGCCTGTCCGGCACGAATCTGAGCCAAGGCAACCTGATGCTGCTGTTCAAGCTGCTCAGACGTGGTGTTGTACTGTTCTTGGCTGATTTTCTTAGCGGCAAGAGCGGTGTTTAAATCCTTCACATCCTGCGCATAACTGGCGCTCTCTCTCGCTTCAGGTAACAGTTTCTCTGCCGCTGCCTGCGCCTTGATAGCGTTTGCCGTGTCCCATTTTTTGGCGGCGTACGCACCAGCTTCGGCGATCTGCGCCTGAGTCGCACCTTTGCCAAGTGACTGCTGAGCATTGAGGATGGCTTGCGCCCTGCTGAGTTCGTTGGTCGACTCAGCAGCCAGGTCAGATTGTTGTTTTAGATTAGCAAGCTTCTGGGAAATGCTTTCAGCCTGATTGGCTGCTTTTGTCCCTTCAGTTGTACTTTCCTTGGTGGCTTTCTTTTGCTCCTGGATTGCTTTCGTGGCATCGTACTCTGCCCCGGCGCGTTGACGAGCCAGCAGGACATCCTGTTCAAGACGATCCGTGCTTGCCCCACCCGTATTATCTTTTCCGGCTAAGTTACGAATATCCTGCTCAGCTTTAAGTTGCGCCCTTTTCCTGTCGTTAAGCTCACTTTGAAGTTCAACTTGCTGCTCTTGTTTATCGAGGTAATCCTGAATGTTTTGTGGACGCTCAACTTTAATGCTGGATGAATTAAATTTATCCTTTGCCCTCGATGCAATATCCAAGGAATTTCCGAGCTGATTAAACAATCCAGCAGACACGCTAGCTTCATGTCCGTCGCGTTTAAGTAGGTCAATACCTTGCACAAGAGTGCCATTTAGCTGTGCGCGTAATATTCCTGCCTTGCTGACTGTCTGACTTAGCTTCGATTGTTCTGACTCAACCTGTGCTGTTAATTGAACATGCTCGCTTTCAAGCTGATTAACCTTCGATATGGCATCTGAATAAAATAGGTTCCCTTGAGACAACCCCGATACAGCTGCCTTAGCATTTTCAAGCCTGGCTGTGAGGTCTGCTAATCTCGCTTCGCTATTCTTAACTTCGCCAGATTGAACATTTATTGATTTTGTTGCCTTATCAATTTCAGCAGCGAGCTGGACATTGCTCATAGTTCGCATCTTCGCGATCACACCATCAAGCTTGTCTGCAAAATCGATAGCTTCTTGTTTTGCTTGCTGTGTTTTCTGGTAGAAATAGAATAATGCCGCCCCAGCGATCATTGCGAACCCAGCGGGCCCGCCAATTAATGCCAGTGCATTTCTAGCCAACCCGCCAATAGTCGTGGTTGCCATAGCTGCCGCCGTGGTTGCTGTTCTCGTAGCAGCTGATTGTGCCAACTGAGCTTCAGCAAATGCAGCTGATCGCTGGATGGCAATAGACTTCGTTGCGTTGAGATTTTCTAAAGCAAATGCCTCGGCGGAGGATCCTTTAGCAACGTTATATTCAGCTTGCGCCAAAGCTAGCGATGATAATGCTGCTTCTTTATCTAACAATGCCTTTCTTGCCGTTACGGTCGCAGCATTCTCTGCTGCTGCTGCTGAAGAGGACACAGCTACTGCCTGAGCCCTCGCGGCCAGCATGTCACTTACTTTTGCCTGAGTCGCCAAAGCCAACGCACCAACATACCGACCACCAAGAACCGCGGTAAAAGCAGTTACCACGCTGGCCGCAATATCAATGTTCTCACTTAACGAAATAACCGTATCATTGAATACTTTCAGGCCTGTCTGCACTGACGTTGATTCACCAACAAACTTGGTGATGTTGTTGCCCGCAACCTGGAATGCTTGCCCCATAGTCATTACTGTGTTGCTGAACTCTTTAGCTATTGCATCCCCTTGACCAAGGAGTCCTTTCACAACTACATCGGTGGTTAACTTACCTTCCGCCGCCATCGATCTAAGCTGACCAATCGTAACGCCAAGTGAATCGGCTAATGCCACGGCAAGGCGAGAGCCATTCTCTGAAATGGAGTTAAATTCCTCGCCACGAAGAACCCCAGAGGCAAGCGCCTGCGATAACTGGATCATGGTTGAACTGGCTTCTTCTGCCGTCGCTCCTGATACCACCAGCCCTTTATTTATTGTCGTGGTAAGTTTTGCGAGGTCCGCCGTACTGGTTCCCGCACTTCGTGTAGCCCGTTCCAAACGACCATAAAGCGCCGCAGTAGCTTCAAGTCCCGATCGCGAACTCTGGGAAATATCAAATACCCGCTTAGTAACATCAGCCAGCTGTTCAGAAGGCCGTACTGCGTTGACCAATTTGTTGCTTACATCAACCCAGGCATTGGCATACTGCGCAACCTGCTGAACAGACAGCGCGGCGGTTAGACTTGCAGCCACGCGAGATAAAGAAAGAAAAGATTTCTCCGCAACGCCAACAGCCTTCCCGGTCGAATTGAATTTGCTTTCCATATCATCAAGACGAGCGTTAACCTGTCGCTGCCCAACCAAAAGACCAGCAACGTCCATTTCGACTTGGTAAACAATATTCCCTTCGCTTTTTTCCGCTGTCATTTGCTGATCTCCAGACATAAAAAAACCCCGCCGAAGCGAGGTTTATAGTGTTTGCTTTTGCTTATTTGTAATTAGAGGTTGCATTATCTGTAAATGCATAATTAGTTACTACACCATTTTTTATTAATACTTCTAACGCCTTGCGTTTGGTGTCTATTTTGGGTTTTGTTGAGAAAACTCTCACAGCTGCTGTTGAAGTAATTTTTTCATAAATCCATTTTGTTTCGTCAGCGCTAACAACCTCTTTTTTAACTGGCTCACCTAACGAGGAAAGCAAATCTGATTCAGTGGTTTTTCCTTTTTGAATACTGGAAATCTTAGTTTGGTCAAAATCTTTCCCAGCCCCTGCCGTACTGCGGTAAACACATCCTGAAAGCAACGAAGAAATAATTATCGCAAAAATTACTTTTTTCATTTAGCCCCTTCCCATAGACAAGTAACAAGTCGTTACATGGTAGCAGAGGAAGATCGCAACACAATGCAATTCAAGAAGCTTTTGCCCGTCTACGTGCTCTCTTCGCAAAGAACTCATCTGCTGCTGCATCGTACTCTTCTCGCGTATACCCCTTTTGCTCAGGGTACTTGGCCGCCAGTAGAAGTTGAAAGTCGGTCATTGTTAACTGTTCAGCCTCAACACGCGGCATATTGAAGTGGTTACGAGCAGCACTGATGTACTCAAACGCTTTGAATTCGTTCACGTAGCTGTTCGACTCATTGCGCTGCAACTTACGTACCTTTGCTTTGCCGATGATTCCGTGAGTGATGAGTGATTGCGCCAGCACAATGATGTCGCTTGCAGGGATCTTACCTTGGCGAAATACAAATGCCCGTTTACCTCTTTTGCTGGGCCGTAGTTCCCCCACCAATGCACTGACATCATCATCACAGCATGCCTGCATGACTATCATTCCCGCATAGATGGCATCGCTACTGAATGAGGGATCATTGATATGGTTCAATAACCACCCAGGAACTGAGCCATACGCATCAATGGCGGCTTCAAGTAGTCTAGGTGCGTCACTGGTATGCAATTCGGCAAAGCGCTCTACAATCGCCGCTGGTGAGCCTATGCGGGTCATGTTGGCAAATGACGGACGAAAGAAATAATCGCGGTTAGTATCAGAAATAACCATTTCGCCGATTTCGGTCATTGGTGTCATTGGGATGGCCTCAAATAATTATCATCAAGGGCACATGCATGCCCTTTGTGATAGTTACGCGGTGACAGTCACGGTATGGGTAGCAGTGAATTCACCATCAACAGTTTTAACAGTGATTACCGCAGTACCCGCTGTGGCTCCTGAAGGTGCAGACACGGTAACAGTATTACCTGCAAACGCTGCCGTAGCCCTGGCGGGCACTGAAGAGGTAACGGTAAACAGCTTGTTGTCTGCATCCGCAGGCGCAACAGTAACCGCAAAGGTGGTGCTGGCACCGGCAGCGATAGAGCTTGTAGTTGGGGCCACAGTGACGCCGGTAACGGGAATGTCTCCAGCAGCTTCGATGATCTGGAAGGTTGAACCTTCGTTAATCTTCAACTCAAGGCTGTAGGTAACTATCTCCTTAACGCCACCACCATCACTTAAACCAGAGGCTACCATATAGCCGATATGGTAATAATCGCCCCATTGGAAACGCATCCAGACTGTTGGCTGGCGGCGAGCGCGTACTTCATCCACCACGTATTTAACAAACTGCTGAATGCCAAACTCGTCAGTTCGATCGTTAATCCGAACCTCCCCCTCAAGGGAGTAAGTCGGGTCTAAGCTTGCGATCAGGTTTGCACTGAAACCGCCGTTGTCGGCGTCTGACGTCAATGACTCGGGGCTTAAGTCCCAGGTGGCAGAGGTAGGAAGCCCAACCAATTTCCAATCCCCTTCAGCAGGCACCTGATCTGGGCAGCCATAAGCCAGTTCCAGCGTCTTGGCGCGGCCAATTAACTGACCATTTTGTGTGGAGCAGCCTTGCATAGTTGCTTACCTCATTTCTGATAATAAAAAAGGCCGCTCCAGGCGACCTTGATAGATTTTGTTATTTACCCGCCGTACAGGCAGGAAAACTGAAGACGGTAGACTAATCTCCCTTCTGCTGTTGATACCGGTGGTGGTATTCCTCCCACGTTCTCAATCTGTCCCAGGCATCCATTCGGCATGGGGTTGTTTTGGATGTGGTTGATAATGTTCTGCACCGCGTTATCGACTTCTTCGTCCTCGTTGACCGCTCCAACTACGTCAACAAGTACCAGGTAATCACTAGATAGGTCTTTTTGGATCGGACTGCCGCCATTTGGTCGAAACACAATGAATTTATCGGCGTCCTTGCCATCCCGCCATCGCAGCATTTGAGTGATAAAGCCGGTAGTCAGTCCCGCATCAACAAAGTAATCACGCACCCGGTGATGCATGGCAGGCATCATAGCTGCATCTCCTTCTTAATGGCTCGGTCGATCTGCGCCTTAGTGTCTTCAAAGCCCTTAGTGAGGAACTCTTTCTGAGCGGTAGCGCGTCGGAATGTTTGCGGGATATTAGGGTCGTGCACGTAAATGGCATAATTGGCTGAGTAACCAACCCTCCCCGTCACCCTGGAGCCATTGACCGATATTTCACGGTACTGGCTATTGAGAAGCGTGGAAGTGTCGATCGGGGTGTATAACGCTGCCTGGCTGCCACCAATCAGCAGAGCGGACTGAATGGCCCTTACAACCCTTCGCCCTCGGATGTCGCCAATAAGCCTATCCAGATTGGCCCGAGCCTCACGAATGCCTTTAACCTTAACGGCCATATCAAACTCCCGTGATAATCGCGTAGTCGTCGGCTATGCGGTCGAACGTGTCAGCGTAACGGATGATGTGGCGAACCTCATCAGCTCCATCCACCTTGGTCGGGTCAAGCGCTGCAGATGAACCAATCAAAATGTAATCACCCTGCTCAGCCAGAGCGTACTCAGTCCAGTGTGTGTTTTTGACGACAAACTCTATACCGATGTCACCCAGCCGCGTTGTAGCATCACCGCCGTAGTCGCACATAATGGTTATCGGTGGTAACCACTTCTGCTTGCCGTACTCATCCGCTGGTCCGTCCTTTCGCCAGACAGTAGCCACTGCCGTATAGCTCCAGTTGGCCGCTGCGCTCATGATAGATACTCCTCATACTGATCAGGGCATCCGGGGCAGTCTGGGCATTTCTCACAATCAGGCTGCTCTTCTATTTCCTCTTCTTCAGGTTCTACCATTAGCAACCTCCCGTAACGAAGAAGAACCCCACACTATTGCCAGCACTGATTGGCAGGCTGGCTGTACAACCGCTGGTATCGAGTTGTGATAGCGAGGTGCGCAACCAGGAGAGAGCATCTTCGCCATATTCGAACGAACGGCTTGCGCCTGAGGGGGCGCTCTGAGATTTAAGCTTCCTGGCACCGGACGAGGCGGACATTAACGCAACCGCATAGAGCTTGATCAACTCTTTGCTGCATTCGTCATAACCCGCCCCGTCCAAACACTCATCTATACCATTCACACGGCACACAATCGGCGTCAGTACGGCATCTGGAATGGTGTACCCCAGCTCAGCCAGAAATGCTTTAACCTGCTCATTGGTGATTGGGGTGGCCATAGTTACTTACCTTTCGCAGGTTTCTGCAGTTCAGCGATCTGGACCTTCACCGCTTCCAGTTCGGCAGACAGTTCGTTATTTTTTTTCGCCAGCTCATCGCGCTCAACGATCAGTGCCGCGTTGCCATCAGTAAGATTTTTCACATCACCCTTCACCGCTTCCAGTTCGGCAGACAGCTTCTCAAACTCTGCGTTAGGCGTTGCCACTTCAAAAGACCGATCAGCGATAGGTGTTGCTTTGCCTACCAACCAAAGCGGCAAAATGTCGCCTTCATAAAACTCACCCTTTGCCAATTTGTGGCTATCGTGAGTAACAATCCATTTCTGGGTCATAAAGCCTCCAGTTACAGGGGCCGGAGCCCCATCAGTTATGCTTTGGTGAGTTGGACGTAGCCAGCTTGCCCGTTAGCGTCATGTTTGAACTGTGGAGCCGCGGCAGCCAGCACTGTGAAGACATAATCGTCCTCAGGGTTTTGGCGGGCTTTCGGTCGCATAGTCATTGGCATGCCATTGAGGATCTGAACCACATCTGGACGCTTAACCACACCCAACAGCTCGTTGGCTGGAACCTTGGAACCCGGCACCAGAGCTGTTACTCCTGGAATTTCCATGATGCGTGAGAGGATAGTCTTCGGATAGTTTGCCGCGTAGTCGTTCACCGAGGCATAGAACCAGTCTTTGTAGTTCAGGTAAATGGTCACCGGCGCATAGTAGTTTTCGCTGTGCAGCAGGTTAATCAGATTGGAGATGGCCGCAACCCACTGCGCACCACTGGCACCGTTCAAATCTAAGCCATGCGTACCCGTACCACGATTTGGGGCGGTACGTAGGCCGTAAATGGTCGAGCCGCCAACGTTGATGCTTGGATCGCCGTTGAGAACCATATCCTCCAGCTTCTCTGCCACTTTACGTTGATGGTTAGAGATAGCATCACTATCCAGCGAATAGCCTTCCGTCTGGGCCGACAACATTTGACGCCAACCAAACGTCAATTCGCTATCAATGATTGGCAGTGGCGTACCTTCATACGCCATGACAGGCTGATCACCCTTCGCTTTACCACGACCGTCCAGGCTGATGTTCACATCACCTGAATCAGATAGGGTCATGAAGTAGTGAACGATCTTACCCAGAGCCATTGGGCGAGATACACTCGCTGCCAGATCGTTAAAGACCGCCAATACATCGCGCTGAACGGTAATTGCAGAACGGTCCCACTCACCCCAAACGTCTTTAGGCAATACGGAGGCATTACCCACCAGGTCATCATATGCAATGAATTGACCGTTGGAGTCATTAACAGAAAAACCATGCTGCGCTGCCATGTTTCGCTGCATCAGATCCCAGCGGCGGCGTGCATTAATAATCAGCGCCTGCTGTTGCTTGGTAAACTTTAACATTCGTTTTTTCCTTATGCCTTGGCGTATGGAGTGGAAAGGATCGCCACGTCAGCGAAACCTTCCGCCGCCAGAGTGCGCCCTGCTTTTTCGTCAAAAGTTGCAACGACTTGGTTACCCGTAGCCGCGGCTTTGAAAACGCCACCTGCACCAATGGTCAGTTCCTGTCCTACGGTGTAAGCCGCTGCAGCCAGACGCACGTAATACTCCTGCTCACCTTCAACGCGATACGCAACGCCGGTTTCATTAGCCGCATAAGCGGTATTGATGTCCTGGCCGATAAAGCGACGATTGCCAAGAATGAACCAGCGACCAGTAGTATCTGTTGCCACTGCGAGCTTCCCAGAAGCAATCTTCACTGCCACACCAGGGTTAAGCGCAGCAGCAACCTGAATATTCAAAGTTTCTGGCTCACGCTCTACTGGGCCACGATAAATGACGTTCGCCATTATTTATTCTCCTGTTCCATGCCTGCGTTCAGGTCATAGTCATTCCACTGATCGTTATCAGCATTCACCTGCTGGAAGGTCGGATTTAATCCTGTGCTGGTTTGGCACTGAGAAAACATGTCGTTCAGCGCATCGCCAGTCAGCGAGTTGATCGCACCTTCAGTCATGAATGGGAATTTGGTTTTCACCGCCTGGCGTTTGGTTGTCAGGTCTTTTTCGGCATTGGCTTGCAGTTGAACCTCAAGCTTGTCGATTTTATCAGTCAGCGGAGTGAGCGCAGCATTCACAGCAGCAGTGATTGCCGCAGAGTTAACCTGAGAGCCTGCCGGGTCACCTTTACCATCGCTTTTCTGCACCTGCTGGTTATAGGCATCCCAGACCTGATCGTCGGTTAGCCCTTCGGTTTTAACGCCTGCGGAATTAAGCGCGGCGATCATCTTCTCTTTCATCGGGTTTCTTTCTCCGTTGGTTTTTACTTCGTCGTATTCGACTTTTTTCACTACTTCGATGGGCTCGCTAACCATTTGGGCTGTTTGCGATTCGTCTATCAGGTAGGACTGTTTGTATTTCTTGCCCTGGTCTTCATAAATGAAGTAGGACGGGTAAATGGAGTCGATCCAGCGCCGTTGATTTAGGTCACGGTCACCATTAATTTCGTCATTAATGCGTTGGTAAATTTCATCAAATGAAAGCTGAGAATTCGTGCTTAGGAAGAATTTCGTTCTATTCAGCAACCCTTCTTTGGTCAGGTCTGACGCATCGGACAAATTGACTTCTTCTATGCCAATTTTGTCTCCAGCGGAGTTAACGAAAATTCCAACCCCTTCACTGGGAGTTCCTGCGCCTGGCTCATCCAGCAAAATTGCTGTGTGGTCGAATGCCAGATTCCGTGCAATCCAGGAGTGCCGCTTCCCTTTGGATTTTCCGCTATTCTGTTCCCGCTGCAGTAACAGGCCTGTAGACACATGGATAGGCTCTACATCTTCGCCATTTACCATTGCATCTAGCCGATCAATCAGTCGCTTGCCTTTTTCAGTTGCGCCCGCGTAACGCTTATTGATGTACATATCCATGACGACGCGATCGCCGTCTTTACAGACATTCTCTTGCCATGCGCCGATGTGATACTGGTTAACCGCTCGCGGGTTCTCGGCTGAGACGTACTCACTGCCAATTTTTGGATGCCCTGCGGGCATTTTCTTCCCTTCGAGCGTTTGATAGCTTTTGTTAATCTCCGTCGCCGGGTAAAGGCCGCCATTCATCACGATGTCATCAACGATCGGCACAACGCCGCGAATAACGTAATGTTCTTCACCGTCGATAGTTTCAGTTGAGATATTTGAGGCGTTAATGGCGAGGGATTTAACGTGGATGCTGGATAGCTTCACGCTTCGTCCTCATGTTGAATTTAAGGCAATAAAAAAGGCCACTTACGCAGCCTCTTGGTTTTTCCAGGCGTCTCGCTCTTTCGCTAAACGCTCTGCCAGTCCTATGTTTACCACGTTGTCTTTTTCATCAACGATTGCCGGTATCTGGCTGCAGTAACAGTTAAAGCGGTTGCCATCTTTCGAATACCACTCTCGCACCTCTTCAACCGTGTACAGTTTGCCATGGCGTGATGCATGCCATGAGCGCGTTGTTGGCTTCAGTGCCGATAAGTGCAGGAGCTTGGTTCGCAAGCCTAACCTGTCCTGCACCCATGAAGTTTCGTTCCACTGAGCCTCACGCAGTGCGCCAACTTGTTCAGTCTGGGCAATAGTTTTTGCCCTGGACATTGAAACATCCAGACGCTTACTGATGACCTTCATGGTTTCGCGAGGGTTAACGCCGCGCCCTACCGCATCAGCAACAATATTTGCTAAATCAGCGCGTGCCGCATCACTAATGCCTTTCCAGTCGCTGTGCGTGGACACATACGCGGAAGCAATCTGATTCTGATAGGCTGGCGATGACAAGAGAGTGCTCAGCGTGGTTTGAGAGGCATAAGCCGGTGACTGCACAGAAAGGTTTGTGTATGCCCCCAGCGTCCCACGCTCATACTCAGCAGCGATGTACTGGAGGGCCCAGATATCTTGCCCATTACCTGCCAACAGATAGTCATCCAGAATCGTCTGTATCACCTCCAGAAGGTCAGCTAACTGCTGAGCACTCATGTCATAGATAAACGTTCCTGCGTTGACCTGGTAAAGCGTGGCGGGCTCGTCGGCATCGTTATTAAATAACAAATGCCACGAATGGCTGTTCCCTTGCGTTTCTCGCCCCACCAGCACCCGATCAAGCAACTCTCTTAGCCGAAGCTTAATCTGGTAATAGCGCTCCTCAATATCCCGAGCCATCTTATTAACTGAGCGATAGGACATTGTTGGATCTGTTTTATTGCGCGGAATTACTGGGCTTTTAGGTTTCTTCGCCATCAGTGAGAGGATCAGGTCGATTTTGTTTGTTGCCATCATCTCCACCTAAGTCAAATCCAGGAATGGCTTGCATCTCTCCCGCTGCCCTTATCTCGTTCTCTGTTACAGCCGAACGCCCAAATGCACTTTGTGTTTTAACCGCAACATCAGCCTTTTTGTCCATATTGGCGATCTTTTCCGCCTCACTTGGAGCGAGTAAATCAGACCACTCTACGGTTATCTCACCAGATGACGGCGCGTCTATCACCCCCAACATCCAGAAGCGTGTAACCAGTTCCGTGATTGTGTCCGTAAGGAATCCATTACGTCTGGTCATTCTGGTGCGGGCCCAGTCCTTATTATCCTCGGTGGATGCTCTTTCACCCGTAATCTGCCCAATCAGTATTTTCACAGCGATTGGAACAGTAGAGCAAAACGCGCTAAGCGCCGTCCTCCATGTCGGCTCAGGGTCAGCTGCCGTGACTGATAACACTTCTGCCGTCCCAGCCTGCATGAAGCTTGCGGCGTCAGTGTTGTTGTTTAATCGACGGGCCTGATCATCAAGCGCATCAGCAAGTTGGTTATCTGGCACACCTAATGCTTTCGCCAGCGCGGAGAAGTTCGTCTTTTCACTGAAGTTATAATTCAGCTGCCGGCTTGCATTCTTCAGGAAACCTTCTGACGAACCACCGCTAACCTTTTCGATATCGAGGAGGGAGTTAAAGCCAGCCTCAAGCAGTGACGTCCCAGAACCTAAATTATCGTCGTCAGCCCCTTCAGCCAGAATAAGCACTCGATCGGGATGGACGTTGATTATCCTTCCTGGCTTTGCATCTCGCTGGCCGTGTACTGGTAATTCAATGAACGAATACATCTTGGGCTGGCCGAAGTTTTCACTTTGCTCATCAACTTCCCATTCGATAGGCTCGATCTGGGCTTCCCATGCTGGTATTAGACGCACAAGCGCCTTTTCCTTAAGCAGCTTAACTTTGCCGGTGTTTACAGGCTCGTTCCATTTGCCATCGTCTTTAAGTTGTATCAGTAGAGCAGAATATCGGCCTACCAAGTTACGGCGGTCTGCCCCCCTGATCTGCTTCCAGCAGCGCTTAAGCAGCTTAGCTATGCGCTTGTCCCATTCTGTTTGTTGAGTAGCATCTTTGGTCTTGTCACCTTCATAAACCTCGGGGAAGTCCTCCCAGCAGTCCAATATTCGTTTAACTGCAGCCCCAGCGATAGCATTACGCCGGTAAGCCCTGTAGAAGTCTTCAAAGCACAGCTCAACAGGATATCCAAACTCCTGGTAAAGCCTTTCCCGCTTGGTATTGCTGGTGCCGCTCAGGAGTAAAGAGAGGTTGCCTGCCCGATCCTTGAACTGGCTGTTAGCGGCACGCTGTTCTGATTTCATTTCGCTTTCGTTCACGGTTTCCTCCGTCAGCGCGAGCGCACCAACATGCCGGTAATAAGTTCAGGGGAATGCAGGACGCGATATCTTGTGCCGTCCCAGTCATGATCTTCTTGGGTGGTATCGACATCGTCAGGGTTTTTGCTGTCACGGACTAACACAGGGATACGGCTAATCCAGCCTCGGCAGTATTCGAATACATAAAAGCCTGGGTTTTCAGGTATGCCTGACTCGGAGCTTTTGCCTTCTAGCACCGCCTCCAGCATATCGGCAAAAATAGATGCGCCATTGGTTCGAGAGCCAGGGCTCTTATTGGCGGGGATCCAATCGACGCCCTGATTTTCCATTTTATCCGCGATGGATAGCTCGTTATCTCCAGTGTTGTAAATAGCACCATCAGCAGGCCCTGGAACAACTTCTGAACAGATGCCTGGCATGATATTTACTTGGCCTTTTCCCTGAGTTTCTGCAGGTTCATCTACTTCTTCACCCACCAGCCGCTGATCTATCCACTTAACGCCTTTCGCGACATTTGTAGACGACATATTCAAACCTTTATTCAGCTCGTCAGGCGGGCAGCCATACCACTCACCTATGAGAATCAATGAGCCAGCCGGAGGGCAGAACTTTTTGCCATCAGGAAGCGTTGCTTCTGTGCCATCAGCCTGAGCCCACCAAAGGTTTGAGAATGGTTTCGACTCACCCCAGTCATGAGAGCGGTCTACAGTCCAGCCGTCCGGTATCCTGAAAGGCTTAATGACGTGAATCGCCTCATTCCAAAGATGATCGAAGCGGCCGCCGCTTGTAACGTCCCAAGAGCCCTCAACCCAAGCCTTTTTACGGTTAGGGTCTTTGATGCTCATCAGGGTTGCGATGTACTGCGGGTCGAGATAGGGGTTTTCTTTGAATGAACCGTGAATGGCCACCCTTGTAAGGGTCACGTCCTCTTCACACTCCGTCTGTGGGTTGAATACTCGCTGCTTTTCCCGAATGACAGTTCCACGCGGTGCTGGTTGAATGAAACGCTTCTTCACCCAAGTGTGACCGATTCCGAATGGGTTGGTTGTGCTGAATGTCTCCAGCGGGATCGGCTTAAGCAACGTTCCGTTGTCGCGAGGATAATCCTCTGGTCTGAACGACGAGCGGCGGCAGGAAAACATCATTTCGTAGAATTCTGATGATTGTTGCTTTGTCAGCTCATTGAATCCTATAAACGGGAACTCCTGACCGTGATAGTCCCAGTAGTCATCCTCTTCACTGCCAAATCGAAACAGCAGCTCCTCACCAGTCGGCCATACCCAGCGTAATTCTGACGCTGATGCTAAATAGCGTGCTCCGTCATTAAACAGCCGGTACATACGCTTAGACTGAGTGATGATGTCAGCAAGGTTTTTATATTCAGTATCGAAGATTACACCACGCCAAAACGTCCCATAACCTAACCCGACATTACGACGAAATCGGGCAAGTTGAGCCGCTGTCTTACCGGGGCCGCGAGTGCCTTCATACAATATTTCGTCACAAGGACAACTGAGGGATAGTGATTGCGAGCCTGGCAAAGGCTTCCATACAGCTCGATAATTCATTCACCTAATACCCCTCTTTGCTGCTGTTGCGCTGCCTGCTCCCAATCATCCACGCTGTCGCATGATGGAACTAGCATGATGTTATGTGACTGGCCGGAGTCTTTATCCTTGTCCAATTCTTTGCGCAGTCGATCAATCTCAAGCTGACGCCTTTCGATCTCCAGCTCTTGGAGCTTTTGCGCAAATTGACTATCTGCAAGCCCCATCCGTTTGGCGACGGCCTCAAACATCCGCTCGCGACTGATCGATAAAATCTCAATACCATTCTTGCCTATGCGCGTACCTGAATAAGCCAGCTTTGCTACTGCATTCAACTTTCGCGAATCTAACAGATGTGGCTTGCTGATCCCTAAGCCATCACAGCGAGGGCAGTCTTGGTTTGGGGACTTCGTGGAGTTGTAACCGAAGCCGCCTGGATCTTGTGGCTCTGGCTTCTTCCTCTCTACAGCCTTCAGTCGTTCCTCTTCGAACTCCACCATGTCGCGCCACTGGTAGTTGTGTCCGAAACCCCAGCAATAACGGCAGCACCCAATGCGATGCTGTGAGATTTCGTTAGCGTCGAAGGTAGCTAGCTGCCACATCGTTTCAAGCACTTCGTCAGCGGAAATTAGAGCGCGTTGCGCAGACTCTTTTTGCTGTTGAGCGATTACGCGCTCGACGTGAGGAAGCGTGATGAGCTGCCGACCGTAGCTTGCATCGCTATACCCAGCGCGTGAGGCGGCCTGTGTTGCGTTATTATCTTTAAGATATTCAATGACAAACAGCTTTTGCTGGTCAGTCAGAGTTACATCTTCGATTAAGTTCTCTGCGCTTTTCTTTACCTGCGCACTGCGCACATTCTTGCGCACTTTAATTTGCGCAGGCTGCGCATCACTCTGCGCAGATACCTTCTTGATGTACCGGCGAGCTGTAGCGTAGTTAATGTCCCGCGCTTCGCACCAGTCCTTGGGGGATATGTTCGTTTTGGCATGGTCGGCGAGGAACTGTTTCTGAAGTGCCCCCCAATCCGGTCTTGCCATGAAATCCTCCAGAATAAAAAAGCCGCCAGCAACGGGAGGCCACTGGCGGCTCTATGACTAAACATTGAATCAGCCACTCTCTGAATGGCTGCTGCGATGCCTGCTATGCCTCGGTGTCGAACAGCGCCAGGGCTTCTTTGCTTTCCTGAATAGCTTTGACCGTCTTGGCGACAATCTCGCTCTCTGTATAAACGCGTGAAAACTGTTGCTGGAAGATGGCGTTCTTGAGTACATCATCACCAACGAACTCAATGGCCTTAGCTGCTGCGGCGGTGTCGTAATTGACCATCTCAAGTAAACGAAGCCGGATTGTTTGAGCTGGGGTGATCTCTACAGTGCCTGACATATAGATTTTCCTATTCAAGGGGCATAAAAAAACCCGCCGTAGCGGGTCGTTATCGATGTTCTGTTACTTCTTGCCGTTGACCTCAGACAACTAACGTCGATAGCGCAAAAAATAATCTATTGTGAGCTATTGCCACTTTTGAGGAGTATAGTTATCACCCATGCATCATATAGGTGAACACCATGAGCATTCCCGCCTCTGGAAACATTCCTTGTTACCATACAACTGCGATGACATGTCCACAATGTGGCCATGTGTCCGAGTATAGATTGAGTCAAATCGGCAAAAACTTATTGATGATATGTCCTGAATGCTCGCGCTCATTTTCAAGAAGTGAATCAAGAAGTTATACACTCAAAAAAACCATATGTTAGGCTTGGTTTTTAAACGTCATAATTGCCGGAGTGTATCCTATCAAAACCTAGCATCTACTCGGTGAAAGATATGTCTATCTTTAATGCCCTAAAGATGTTCAGTGACTCGTCCGTGAAAGTTACTTGCCCGAAATGTTCTTATGTCACTGAGCAAAGCTCACAAAAGCTCCGCAAGAACATCACTCTTATCTGCCCTAAGTGCGGTCATTACTTCTTACCAGAGGAAGAGTAAAAAGACGTTTTACCCTTCCCTATCTTATTTTCAAGGAATTATCGTTTAGGACTTAAAGCAGCAAACACGGAACCATTACAAATGTCCGACGATGAGCTAAAAATATTTTTGTTTACTCAAACATGTGTGATCCTTTCTGGTGTTCTAGCGGCCAGGGAAGGTCAACCACTGATCATCCAACAGCGCTTTAGTAAGGTGTATGAACTCTTGGCGAAAGAATATGAGAAGTTAATCTAACAAACTATTTTCCTTGTGTGTTTTTGGGTTTATTTGCACCTCATGAAGGTGCTTTTTTATTTTATCGATGACATTCAATGGTTAGTACCTTCAAGTCCATCTCGCCACTGGTTCAAAATAGCTACCTGCCCGGAACAGATTTGCAGCGAGGTCTGAAGCGACACCGTATAACTCAGGGCATCGCCCCAGGTATCACCCTGTAGCGCAGGTTGCTCACATGGCGTGAATACGGACTCAGGGGGTAGCAGCACCACCTGTTGTGGCGGTACCGGCGTTTTGCTGCAGGAGGTCAATAACAGCGGCAGGCATAGGACTATTGCCACATTTATCGCTTTTAAGTGCATCGCGTAATTTCCTCTGGTACGTTTCCCCCTGCTGGCGTAGTTGCTGCTCTCTTCTCTGTTGTTCTGCCGTTAAGGCTCTGTTTTTCTGGTCTTGTTCTTGCAGAGTTGAGATTAGTCCTGACTGCTGCGCCAGCGTCTTTTCCTGCTGCTTAATCTGAGCACCAGCCTTTGCTGCGTTATTGTGGAAGTGAAACGCCAGCCATGCCAGTACAATGAAAATGAGCAGCAACACTGCGGCCATGATGGCGGTAACTCGGTTCATTTTTGGCCCCAATTACAGATTTCTCGCTCAACCTCGCGTCGGTTAATCAGTCCCTTCCAGACCTTTCCACCCGCTTTATTCCAGCGGCGCATTTCATCACAAGCACCGGCACTGTCACCGGCGTTGAGTTTTTTTAGCAGTGTTGAGGATTCGAAGGCTTTAACACCAACGTTGTAACTGAAGCTGATAAGCGCAGCCTTTTGATATTCACTGGCTGGCACCTTCACCGAACGCTCGACAGAACGCGCAAACGGCACCAGATCTTTATCCAGCATGGCTTTGCATTCAGTGGGGGTGTAGGTCTTGGTGGGTATGATGTCAGCGCCAGTGTGACCGTAGCAGACCGTCAGGACGCCAACTACATCACGGTAGGGCTTGTACTCCACTCCCTCCAGTGAAGGAATAAACACCGCCGCAATCGCAAGAGCACCACCACTAGCCACACCTATGATCGACTTACGCAATGTAGGTGATATAGCCATGATTAATCCCTCTCAGGGACGATTGCGATCCCCATGCCAGCCGCACGTTCAATAGCTTTCGTCTGGCGGCGCTTGTAATAAGCGTTAGTTAAAAAGGTCGCAATACCAATCACGATACCGCTAATTACTGCTACTTGGTTCCAGTCAATATGACGGAACCACTCAACAAGGCCCCCCATGCAGATCAAACCTCCAGATATGCAGTAAGAAGCCATCGAAGCAATTTTCTCCGGCATGATTTTCATACCTCCCCCTTCCGGGGATTGGTCCCGGCATCGGGTGATAGATAAGGGTTAGCGCCGCGAATGCGGGGCGACATACGTCAGTGAGTGAGGCATTGGGCGCTAAAGACGAAAAAGCCCGCGCAATGGCGGGCCTCAAAAGAATGGTCATGTGACAGGCGTAAATATCACATCATGGGGATAAAGCTAGTCCATTTTCGCCAAAATGTCAACACTTTGCTTTTAACGTGTCGCTATAATTCATTGAGTGTTTAAATCGTGACCGCTGCCAGCATTGCATCAGCAACACTTTCCTCTTTGTGACATTGGGTAACAAGTTGCTCATAAAATGATTTGTAGTCGCGACGCCATGTTGTTTCAGCTATTTCCAATCCTTCCAGCGCCAATGCTTTTCTAACTTGCTCTGCTGGTAAACGCGCATATCCCCTACCGCTGCATTTTCCGCATTCTTTCATGGTCGGTATGCCAGTTTTTTCTGTGAGCGCCTTATCCAGAACCTTTCCTCTACCGCTGCATCTACATGCATTGCTAATCACCCCTTTCCCTTTGCACGTCGGACAAAGCACCTTCACTACCTCTCTAACTGCCTTCACTTCCTCCCAGTACGAAGGGAACACGCCTTTTGTAATGCTTGCCCATTTTGGCGGCTTCCCATCTGGGTACTGCACCTTGTTGGTAAATACCTCAGCATCAATAAAGCCACCACCATTACAGCATTCGCAGGTTCTAACACTGGCTGCACTGCGTGAGTAATCCTGAAACGCGAACACTACCATGATGCCGATTGCTCTCTGCTGAAGCTCATTACTGTGCTTGCTCATGGCCTTGTGAAAAGCGGCCGCATTCACTGCGTACTTTTGCAGGCTTTCCAGTGCTCGTTCTGGAGAGCTTATTCCCTGTTTAGCCAGAAACAGATCCAAACCGAAGCCACCTTTTAAATCGGCGAGCCCAAGCGTCGCCATAATGTCAGTGCTGGTTAGAGCGTCAGTAGCAGTAGCGCGAGGGGAATCGCTGAACGTTGGCGATTTTGGTGCAAAGTATTTTGGAATCGACTCTAATCTCATGCTATTTCTCCAATAATTATTTGGCATACTTCGCCCCAAACCTTTGTTACTCGACCGTCCCAGATCCGGCAGTCGTCCTCAAAAATGGCATCCAATAACGCCTTTTCCAGGTTGTCTTTGTCTGGCTTCTGCTGATGCGGCTTACCGGCCATGTCGGCGCGTTTCTTCTTGCTCCAGCTATCTGGCATGGGTAATACAAACGTCACGTGATAACCGCTCTCAGGTAGCGATATGCGATGCAATCTCACTTCGTCGCAGAATGCCCGATAGCGGAGAACAGGCGGGCGCTTGGCCCACCGGTCTTTTTGCGTTTGGCGTGGCTTTGAAATTGGCGTGATGAGATATTTCTTCACAAGATAGCCCCCATACCAACCGAGTAGTCAAAGAACTGTGCGAACAGGTCCGTTTGGCTACCATGTTCCGCTTCCCATGCAGCAGGGTCGTCATGTAGGTTGCGGTGGCAGGTACGGCACAACGGAATTGTCAGATAGTCACTTGGCTTGGTTCCCATACCACCGAGGCCATGCCCGATGATGTGATGAGGGTCATCAGACCGTGCACCGCATGCGCAGCAAGGCTGAGTCTTTACCCAGCGGGTATATTTACTGTCTTCAACGCGAGTCAGCTTAGGCCGCAACATGAACGCCTTTGGCGGTTCAGGGTCAACGGTGAAGCACTTAACAGCCTGCTTGGAGATGATTTCATTAACCGATGGCATGCAGTCCATATCGGACTCTTTGCGGGTCCTCGTGATAACTTTCGGCTCGGGAATGTTGGTAACAGTTCGCGCCACATCTTCGGGGATCAGATCAAACACACCTGACAACATGGACCAGAGCATGAGCTCAGGGATAGTTAACTGGCCTTCAGATTTCAGGCGATGCTTAGCCGTAGCAACAACCCAGCGGGCAGCATTACGGGCCGCGAGAATGTCCATCCGTTCAGAACCAATTCCCCGCTTGTAGCAACCTGGGCAGATGCGAACGGCTGAATTCCCTAAACGCTCGGTGTCCAAAATTGTCGGTGGGTGTTCATGCTTCTTGTACTGGCATTTAGTGAACTGAGTAGCCCAGGCTTCAATAGCGTTGATACCCCCGCAAGCACTCGTAACACGCTCATGCTGGAAGAATGACTGCAGGCGCGGGTCATTCGCTATCTCATGCTCTACCGCTGGGAGAATTCCCTCTGGCGTATCCTTGAACTCTTTCGGCAGCGTTGAAACCATGACGCGGCCCGTCATGTGTAATGCCAGATCACCGCTTACAGGGATCAGTGCAATCCCCATATCACGCTGTAATGCTGCTTTGACAATCGCTCTCATGCCTGTGCTCCTGTCATTGCGTAGGCTCTGGTTAACATTGGACGCCATTTCTGACGCGCTCCGGCTTCTTCAACATCGCCAAATCCGTTCTTGCGAGCTTGCTGCTGTGCGCGTTTTTCTGCGGCGTTCGCTGGCATACCTGCATCACGAATTAGGCGGTCAAATGACTCATCGAAATCTATCTCGGGGATATCACCAGCAGGCGGATCCTGACGTTGTTGCTCCACTGCATTGGCCATTGCTGCTTTACGGGTGCGCTGGTTATTCCAGGTGTTAGCCGCTGCCAGATATCCACCGAAGCGTACCGGGTCAAAAATCATCTTGGCGCTGAGCATGTGCCCCATTGCTGGGTTGTTCAGCAGCAGGCTTGCGCGGTGTTCTGCCACCAGCTTAAGTTCGTCCACAGAGTTTCCTTCAGCCAGGCGCTCAGTGATTTCTAACAGGGTGCTGACGCGCTTCGGTGTCTTGCCATTGATTTTCAGATTCAAGAAATCCAGCACTTCCCCAGCCATGTCCGATGTGTCCGCCACAGGTTGTTCGCTCTGGGGGGCTATAGGGGGTTTTTCTTTTGGTTCAATGACAGGTTCAAGAGAGTGACTGGTTCTGGTGCCATCTGGTGACACAGGGGGTGTGCTTTCTGACGGCATAGGGGGTGCCACCTGCTGGCATAGCCCTGTGTTTTTTGACGACATAGCCCTATGCTTTTTGACGGCACAGGGGGCTATGCTTTCTGATGACACAGGGGTATCTAATGTCAGGTAGTAAAGATTCGAGGTATTACCCTTGCCGTTGTTCACACCCAAACGGTTCTCTTTGGTGATTAATCCCATCTTGATCAATGCCTCAATGTGCGCCCTCACGGCGCTTTTGCTGCACTCGCAGTGGTCAGCGACATGCTGATAGGAAGGCCAGCATTCGCCCTTGTCGTTAGCGTTGTCGGCTATCTTGATCAGCACCAGCTTGCGCAGTGGATTACCCACTTTGATGCTCATAGCCTGCGCCATCAGGTTCATGCTCATACTTCGACTCGCTTAAATTTTTCTCTAAATCGCTCAAGTGGCTGCATGCATTCATACGGGTAGCCCTCTCGCATAAAAATCACCTGTTGCGCAGTCCGATCCCAGCGAATGACAGTCACGCGATTGCCGCGGTCATCCAGATAAATTCGGTTTAATGGGACGGATTGGCTCATGGTTAACTCGCCATCAGTTCGGATGCGTAGCGCTCAGCAATCCACTGAATACCGCGTGGTGTTACTCTGGTCTGTGTGAAGGCATGACCAGACTGCTCGGCGGTACCGGTTTTGACGGTGAAATTTCCTGAGTGGTGATGACTGGCATACGGCAGCAGGTTCCCAGACTGACGGAACAGAACCTTGTCGCGGATAAGTGATTCGATCATCGCCTTTTCCGGCATGTTCAAAACCTTCGCCGTAGCTCGGAGGCTTTTGGAACCGGCCGTTTCAACATAGTGATTAACAAAATCCACTTTAGGGGCATCAGCCTGAACCTTCTGCTCCAACTGCGCTTTTTGCTCTGCCATGTCAGCAGCCAAGCGCAAAGCCTCCGGGAGGGTCTGCGGCAATGCCGGATACTGCGTACTTTCTAATTCATGCAGTCGCTTAATGACTTTCATGCGCAGGCTAGCGCTGTAACCAGTTACCAGACATTCGGTGTGCTCCCTATCGAGAGCATATTCCCGGTAATGCTGGCCGTTCTGGGGGTGTACCCAAAGCTGGATATACCCCTCAGCGGTTTCGCCAAGCTGCTCAAACATGGCTTCAATATCACGCATGACGTGACCGTGCTGCTTGCCAGTAAGCTCGGCAATTTCACGGCTGCTCATTTTCAGGCTGTTGCCACAGATCGCTACGTTTGCCATAATGAATCCGCCTCTTAGAATTAGTTCTCAGATAAGTGATGGCCGACCAGTTGCAGCTGTTCGGCTTTTTGCTTTCTTACCCGCCTTCTCTGGCTTTTCTTCCTTCGTACAGCTCGCAAGTGAAAACTGCCTGGCACGGGTGAGACAGTCGTCGAATGCCATCCCCTTGCGGCTCGCCTGCGACATACGGCGATAGTGATCAGCACCATGATTTGCCCCCCCTGAGCTACTGCCTCGCTGAATCCCTCAGCCATTAATTGCCGTTTGATGTTGTCGTAAACAAAAGTATCCCAGGCCATAAAGCCCCCTATTCCGTTTTTGGTTCCCGGATGCCTTCCAGCATGGAGATAAGCTTTTTAGCCACCTCGCCGGTTAGCACTACGTTTTGTTCGCACCCTGTTTGAGCAACGCAGCCAGCAGGCAAACCAAGCTGGGAAATCATCCGGCAGGCCAAACCCACCAGCCTTACCTTCTCCCTGCTCAGCCCTGACGGGTGAATCCCCATATCCAGTGCCAGCGGCTTGTTACCGCGAATAATTGCCTCTTTGTGAAAGAAGCTTTCCAGTAACTCAGGCTTGCAGTTGATGCGTACTGAATTGCTACTTGTTGCGATTGATTCCATTTACAATTTCCGTTGTCTTACAGTGAGTTGTTTGGGGTGTTGGTGTTTCCACCATGAATTCCGTATTGCAGCCATGCTGGGTCGCAATTTAGAGCTTGAGCAATCTCAAACAAAAACCGAGGACGCTTAGTAGTTCCAGCTTCAATTAACTGGATCGACTGCTGTTTAACCCCGGCAGCTTTAGCTAGCTCTGCCTGGGTAAGATTCAGCGCCGCTCGCTTTTCTTTGAGGCGATCCGAAATGGTTTCCATAATGCCTCCTTAACAAAATTTCTTGTATTTTTATACAAGTTAGTTTGTTTGTCAATTACAGGTTTTCTTGTAAATATCGAGGCTGATATGAGGTGCATATGACTATCGGCGAAAGAGTGAAATTAAAGCGGGAAAGTCTTGAGCTAACTCAGGCTGAATTGGCCGCAAAAGCAGGCACTTCCCAGCAATCAATAGAGCAGCTCGAAAGCGGCAAAACCAAAAGGCCGAGATATCTTCCTGAACTGGCTTCCGCGTTGGCGGTTTCATTGGAATGGCTGCTGCATGGAAAATCGCTTGGTTTATCGGATAACGATGAATCTATTGAATATATAGGCAAGGTACTACCAGGTTTGGTTCCGGTTGTTGGCGATGCCATTTTAGGGGTTGATGGCATGATCGACATGGTTGAATACCGAGGTGGGTGGCTAAAGATATACAGTGATGATCCAAATGCTTATGGCCTGCGTGTTAGAGGCGATAGCATGTGGCCACGTATTCAGTCTGGTGAGTTCGTTCTGATTGAGCCAGGCACAACTATTCATCCTGGTGACGAGGTGTTTGTACGAACCAGTGACGGACACAACATGATAAAGGTACTCAACTACACCCGTGATGGTGAGTACCAGTTCACCAGTATCAATCAGGATCACCGGCCAATCACCATTATGCGTGGGGATGTGCTGAAAGTGCATTACGTAGCTGGCATCTTAAAAGCATCACGTCACGTAGATAATGATGCCGTTACTGACTCTATGTTTTAGCCAGTCGCAGGCATTTAAGCGACATGGCTAAATGCTGAAGATACAAAGGATTCCACATGTCAGAGCGTCAAGAAAAAATAGCCTTTCTATACCCTACATTAATCCAAGAGGGGACTGCAGCATCAGGAGTGCATCAACCAACATTAATTCTTTATCATATTGACTTCTCTAAACTATATTCTTTCTACATAACTGCTGGGTTACTGTTTTTTGATGAACATATGTACGAGACATCAGCTGATGTTTTCTACGATGGTCAATCTGTGTTGAAAGTAGATAAAAACGAAAAGAGCACCATGGACGTTCCTTTATACGATATCCCTATCCCTAACCAGCTAGCGCTTATATCGTCAATGTTCATGAGGGGTGTTGCGTTAGAAAAGCCGGGAATATATACGTTTGTTCTTGAGCTTTTTCGGTATAAGTCTGATGGCAAAGAAAAAGAGTTGGTTGAAAAAAAGTCTTGTTCCCTTATCGTTGCTGAACATAAGGATGTAGCTTAATGGCCCAGGTGTTTGAGTTTAAGCGCAAGCTACCACCAATTGAAAATCAACCAGAACAGCCCCATACTGTTAAACATGGTGACAGCAATGGCGGAGGTGATGACATGCTAGAAAGAGTAAAAAAACTCGAAGAAAAGGTTATTACCTTGGGTTCAGACATCGCTGTCATTAAGGCAACCATCTGCACCAAAGAAGATCTTCATAAAGAATTAAACGGGCAGACATGGAAGATTGTCACTGCGCTAGTGATTGCGGTTCTGCTTGCTGTTTTGTCAAAATACTTCATTAAATGACCCGGCCACCGAGCCGGGTTTTTTAATGCCTACAATCCTCCTTCTAACTGCTCTATCGCCAGCTTAATAGGTAAATTCGACTCTCCTGTTTCCTCCATGACCTGCCAGTGAATACGCTTTAACTGGTATGCCACCTGTTCGCGGCTTATCTCGTCGCCATTCCGTGCCAACATCAAACAAGACTGCCCCACTATCCTGCACGCCTCGTCATAAACCGGATCTGAATCTGGGTCTGCCATAGTCGCCTCCGTACAAATTTCACCCAAATTACACCTCATGCCCGGCCAAGTCATGCCATTCCAGCAAACTTTAAAAACTAAATTCACTTAAAAAACAAAAAAGTAAGTATTTCACAAACAAAATAACAAGATTTATTGTTTACTAAATACAATCTTTCTTGTAATTTTACCCCATCGACAACAACGTCACCCCAAACCACCGGGAAATGGCAGGAAGCCAAATAAGCAAACGCATCAGGTGAGCGACGTAATCACCCACAGACCCCGAGAGGGACCGATCTGTAACGTTCTTTAGGGAGAAGTGAACTTATCAAGCGTCCTTTGGGGCGCTTCATTAAGACCACTGAGGAATAACACGATGAAAGCGATAAACGAGCACGTTGGCTGGGGCGTTGATGGTCACGACATGAAGGTTTTGTTTTGCAGCAAATGCCGTGACGTTTTCTACCGCACTCCAAGCGCGGGTAAAGCAATTCAGGCTCAGCGCATCTTCAGCAAAAAGCACCAGTGCGCGAACTAACACAGCAGAGGGTTACACGATGGAAACAATCTGGAAGAAACCAACAGAGACGCCAGACATTAAGCGTGGCGATGACATTAAGGTGTGGGGGCTGGTTGATTTTTACCAGTATTCGCAAAAGTGGGGAGGCCTCGGCGCTGACGGCAAGGCCGAATGCAACCTGATCCTTGAAAAAGTTGAACGCCGCGTCATCGAAATGCGGTATGCGCTTACCGCTGCAACCAATGACGAGCTGGCTGAATTCAAGGATAGCGGGGAATTTCCTGAAGGCGCTCCAGGATGGCTTGATAACTGGGTAAGCGAAGATGGTGATTTCTTTGGCATGAACGGATTCTACCGCGATTACTTCGAAGAAGGCGGCATGTACTACGACTATCTGAAACCAGACGATAGCGGCAGGTTGGTGATTAAGCACGCCTACGGGCGGGACGAACCGAGCACCGTTTTTCTGTCCTGGGCCGACTTTATTCGCCCTTCAGTTCCAGACGAATTACCTGAGTAACACCCACCGCGCCCTACGGGGCGCTATTCAAATGAGTGCCAGCGCAGACGGGTCCATGCGTGTCAGTTGGCATAACGCAGCTGACTGGCACTCATTTGAATAGTGAGGACTAGCACCAGCTTATCAGCTTCGGCTATGACGGGTTGTGAAGAGCCTAAAACCCTCACTCGGCGGCGAACAGAGCCATAGCACACAACCAAGGGGCGAATATGTGAGTGGTAACGCTGGCGAGCGAATACGCACAATCGAGTAGGCATTCTATGAGTGCTTATTCGATTAACACGGACTGTTGATGTCTGGGGAAAGCGCAAACACAAAGCCTCTTCGGAGGCTTTTCTTTTACATCAAGCTGCCACTCGGCGGCTTTTTTATTGAGGTCAATATGAACGCCACTGAGTTACGCAAGATTCTTGATGACCATAAGGTCTGGGTAACATCGTTACGTAAAAGCGGATCCAGAGCCGACCTGCGCGGTGCCGACCTGCGCGGTGCCGACCTGCGCGATGCCAACCTGTGCGGTGCCAACCTGTGCGGTGCCAACCTGTGCGATGCCAACCTGTGCGGTGCCAACCTGTGCGGTGCCAACCTGTGCGGTGCCAACCTGCGCGATGCCAACCTGTGCGGTGCCAACCTGTGCGGTGCCAACCTGTGCGGTGCCGACCTGCGCGATGCCGACCTGCGCGATGCCAACCTGCGCGATGCCGAGCTGCCTGATCACACATTCGTAATCATGGGCGAACCGTATTACCTACAGATATCGAATGGCGAATATATCCGTGCCGGTTGCCAGAATCATACCGTTGAGCAATGGCGCAAGTTCACCAAGCGCGAAATAGCAGAAATGGACGGCAAGAGGGCGCTTAAGTTCTATCCGCGCCTGCTGAAGATTATCGATTTCTATCTCGGCGCTGGCGAACATCCTGACTGGGTTAACGAACCCGAAACTGATACCGAAGAGGCTGCATAGCGCGGCCTTTATTTTTAACTGGAGGGTGCAGTATGCCGTACAACACAAAGGTTTGGTTTGGTGTATTAGTCGTCTGCGCCCTCTTCTGGTCGCTGGTTATTATTGGAATGATAGGAGTTGCGTGATGAGTGAATGGATTAAGTGCAGTGAGAGGATGCCAGACGCCGAGACCAATACTGATGTGCTGGTTTACTGTGCGGACACTAAGGAACAGTTTGTCGGATTCCATATTGGTCGTGGAGATTTTCAATTCTTCAACATGGATGATGTTACAGGAGCCTGCCACCCAACCCACTGGATACCACTACCAGAACCACCCACTGACTGACCATCCCAAAGCTCGTTATCTAGCGGGCTTGATGATGTAACAGTAAGAAGACATAACCCCTCTTGTTATCACTTCGGCCGCCATTGTGCGGCCATTTTTTTACTCATAATTAAGGAGATCACGATGAGCGAAGCAACCGGCTTATCGATTGTGATTGAGCCAGTAAACGCGCTTGCCGTGTTTACCCAGCCTGATCACATCGAACAGATTTTGCAGCAGGTAGAGGAAGAGGTAAGTGCCTTTGTCTTTGATGCCAGCACCAAGAAAGGTCGCGATGCAATGGCATCACTTGGCTTGAAGGTCGCCAAGACGAAAACCTACCTGGACGGCCTCGGTAAAGATTTGGTCACCGAGTACAAAGAGGTTCCGAAGAAAATCGACGCCAGCCGCAAGGTGGTGCGTGATCGGCTGGACGCCCTGAAAGAAAAGGTGTTGCAGCCGAAATTGGAATGGGAAGCCGAGCAGGATCGCATTAACGCTGAGGAAGAGGCTCGCAAAGCAGCCGAAGCCTACAGCGCAATGCGTGATGAAGCAGAACGTATGAATACCGAGTTTGACACAGCAGCGGCGGCAGCACTGGCGGCACGTATCGAATCAGACCACGAACTGGCGTTGCTGATGAACGAAAAGCACGACCGAGACGTGGCGGAATCCAAAGCTGAAGCGGAGCGCCAGCGCATCGCCCGTGAAGAAGAGTTAAAGCGCCAAGCAGCAGAGCAGGCTCGCATCGAAGCTGAGCAGAAAGCCAAGGCTGAGCTTGAAGCTGCTGCACGCAGAGAAGCAGAAGCTCAAGCGGCAAAGGAACGCGCAGAACGTGAAGCCAAAGAGGCTGCGGAGTTAGCGGAGCGCCAACGTGTCGAAGCGCAACAGAAAGCGGAGCGTGAGAAGCAGGAAGCTATCGCAGCTGAACAACGCAAAGCTCAGGAAGCGGCTGACAAGGTTAGGCGCGAAGCAGAAGCGAAAGAAACTGCGCGGCTGGCAGAAGAAAAACGCGTTGCCGATGAAGCCGCAAAACGTGCCGCGGATGTTGAGCATCGCAAGGCAGTAAATAACCAGGCACTGGCTGACCTAGTAGCCGCTGGCGTGCCGGAAGATTGTGCCAAGAAGTGCATCACCGCTATCGCCAAAGGCGAAGTATCAGCCATCCGCATTACCTACTAATCAAATCAAATTCAGGAGTCACCCATGATTTTCGCAATCGCGGGAGGCGCTCGCATGGGTGCTTTCCAGCTACATGAATCCCTACTCGAAATTATCACTCGCCGTATGCGCGTTATTGGCCGGTGGTTGAAAGACACTCTCAATCAGCGAGGTGAGCCCTAATGAACAACGCATTCAACACCGCGCAGTTTACAGCCAGGGCAGCTATTAGGCTGCATAGTCCCGCATTATGGGCAATGGCGATGGTGCAGCTTAAACAAGCATGGAGGTCGAAATGAGCCTCGCAACCACTATCGAACAGAGCAAGGCCAATCGACGCGAGCACGTCCTTGATGCCTTGTACTACCGCCGCAAGGGGATGCATAACGCAGTTCAAGCAAGTCTGAACCTTTCGATGCTGGAAAAGATGAATCAGCGTTACTTCTTGGGGCCAGCGCCATTCTGAGGTGATTTATGGATTTAGCAAAACTTGATGAGCCTTTCGCTATTGAAGACATTGAATGGCGGGTTCAGCAGTGTGGTATGGCAAGCAATGGTCCGTGGGCAATGGTGCTGTGCTATGTAACTAACCGGGCAATCATGAAGCGCCTAGATGAAGTATGTGGCAAGACTGGCTGGCGCAACGAGTTCCTTCCCTCCCCAGGCGGTGGTGTGTTGTGCGGGATATCAATCAAATATGAAGGTGAATGGATCACAAAGTGGGACGGCGCAGAAAACACGCAAGTGGAAGCTGTTAAGGGCGGGATATCAGGGGCGATGAAGCGTGCCGCTGTTCAGTGGGGGATTGGCCGGTACCTGTATCTGCTTGAAGAGCGGTTTGCCGTGTGCAGCACCGAACGTAACAACCAGTGGAACAAAGCAGCATTTAAAGACAAGTCGAATAAGTACGTCAATATCTGGTGGCAAACCCCAGAACTACCATTGTGGGCGCTACCACCTGCACCGCCAACCCCAACTCTTGATGACATCACCCTAACGTTCAGCAACGAGGCGACAAAGGCGACCACGAAAGAACAACTGGAGGATTTATATAAGGCTGCATGGGCGGCTGTAGGTGACTCCAAGGCGCATCAGGACCAGGTAATAGACATCTTTAAACATCGTAAATCAGACTTCAAAAAGGTGGCATAAATGGCCAGTAAGGGCGTAAACAAAGTGATTTTGGTGGGGAATTTAGGGGAAGACCCCGAGGTTCGCTACCTTCCCAATGGTGGTGCAGTTGCCAACATCACCCTAGCAACCTCAGAAAGCTGGCGTGACAAGGCGACCGGCGAGCAGAAAGAAAAAACTGAGTGGCACCGAGTGGTGCTGTTCGGAAAGTTAGCTGAGATTGCTGGCGAATATCTGCGAAAAGGCTCTCAGGTGTACATAGAAGGAAAGCTGACCACAAGGAAATGGACTGACCAGGCTGGCGTTGAAAAGTACACCACAGAGATTCATGTCAACGTCGGCGGTGTACTGCAGATGCTCGGCGGCCGTCAAGGTGATGGTGCTCCGCAGCAAAGCGGGAAGCAACAACAACGCCATGCACCTGCGCAAAGCGCCAACCATAGTAGCAGTGAGCCACCGATGAACTTCGACGATTGCGATTCTGATATCCCATTCTAAGCCTAACCTCACTCCCCCGCAGGTAACACCAATGACCAAACAAGAGCTATACACTGCAATCGCGGTGGATGTCCTCGCGGCCATAGACTGTGCCGACCGGGGAGAAACCCATTGGCGTATTAACGGAATGATGGCAAGGACCGCTGCATATTTAGCTTCATTTAATCCTCCATGCCCAGAACATCTATTCCCAAAAGAACGGCAAGCATTCAGCAGCACCAATCCAAAAACTCCCACAACATGCAACTCAAGCAGCCAGGTTAAAACCGTTGTGCGGCTAGTCGGTATTTGCTGGGAGTTCCCGGATGGTACGCGACTATCCAGATTTTTGGCTGCAGACCGGAAAGCAAAATCACTCGGCATGGAACTAGAGCGTCGTCGTGACTGGCGATTCAGCACAACCGAATAACTCCACTCTGGAGGTCATCATGAGCACCCACCCTCTTCATGCGAATAACTTTCGTAGAGATGCCCTTTCTCGCGGAAACGTGATGACGTCTCCAGGGAAACTAATTTCTGTATTTAAGCTTGAGAATATCAACAGAGAGTCGCCACTGGCCCTGCTCGGCTGGACGCACTACCTGCCATCACCAACATTGCATTCACCTGATGGTGATTACACCTACGTCTATCAGCTCTTCACGGACAGCTACAGGGTCATTCACACGGTCGTCAAAGAGGATGACCTGCCTTGTAGCAAGCTGATGCCTGGTGAAATTCAATACCTGAAACACCTGCTGATAAATATCGGCAAAGACAAGCCAGATATGGGGGAGCTTCGCTTTAAGGCATCCATATTCCTGGGGGAAGAGCTAGCCAACGTTACATCGCCGTTCTCGTTCAACGCAGGCATTAAAAACGCCATTCAGCGCGGTCGCCGGTTAACTCCAGTTGAGATTGAAAAGCTGACAACGGATAGCGGATTTTACTCGGCTGAGGAAATTAAATTCATAACTGAGCGTCTTGGCAAGGTGTCAGCGGCTGAAATCGCCAGGATATGCCAGCGTCCCTATCAGTCAATCGTTACATGGGCAAACGCCCACGGATTTTCTTCCGCTACTCAATACCAGCCATGGTCAGGTGAGGACGAAGACGAGCTCGCATCACTCTATCAGGCTGGTTATTCCATCAGCCAAATAACTGAAATCATGAGCAGAGATTCCAAGCGAATCGTCAGCCGCATTGCCGTGCTTATCGCTAGCGGGAAATACCCGGATATGAAGCCACGACCACGCGGTCGCCTGCCGAAAATCAAACAAATTTAACGAGAGGATTTGTATGTCAGCACGAATTAACGATGAATTAGCCCCTACATACGAACAATTGCTGGCGGAGAATGTGGCGCTGAAGGGGTCTTCCTCCGACTTACGCAGGCAAGCATTTAATGGTCGCCGCAATTCTCATAACTGCGGCCCATTTCAATACTCAGATTTGTGCGAGTCGATTATTGAATCGACAAAGGTCGAAACCCCAGCCACCTCCGCCGCCCTTGCCGCTATCGAAGCGCGGTTCTGCGGGCTCCTAGAAACTTACGAAACAGTTGAGCCAGAACGATTCAACCCTGAATTTGCAGACCTCTACGCAAAAATCGTCAATCGTATTTTCAGCTCGGCGATGGATAACCCATCGGTAACTGACCTTGAGTCATTGACTGACTATCTGGATAGCAGCGCCGAAAATGCTCGCGCTTACGCCGATATGTCCATGAAGTTTCATGCCGAGCAGCAGGAGGCCAAATGAAAGAGCTTAACTTTGACCCATCCGACCCTGACAAAATGAGACTACCCGCTGGCAAGACGTGCGGAGGCTGTGCACACATACGCCGCTGCAAGGCAATTTTCGGCCACGTTGAAACTGACACATATTGCGACTGGTCGCCTTCACGTGCTGTGTTCATGGACAAGGTGGAGGCCAAATGAAAATCACCGAAACCAAAGTTCAGAGCCTCGAAATCACCGAGGTTGAATGCCTCGACCCTATCCGCGTTATGGCTGAGAACTACGAGCCGGGGCGCGGTCGCATCACTATTACCTGTTATGGCAAGGCATGGACAGCTTTTTGGACCAGTATGAGTGGCGATTCCGTACAGCAGTTTTTTATTCGCGTATCTAATGACTATCTGATCGGATATTTCGCACCGCAAATGCAGAGAGATATCGATGACGACAACGACGCCAACACTGAGTTTGTTAAGTCTGAAATCTGCAAGCTTCGCCGCTCGGGTGAAATTGACCACGCAAAAGCGCGTGATATGTGGGAATCAGCAGAGTGCAGCGGAAACGTCAAAGAAGACTGCTGCTCTTGGACTCATGGCTCTGTGCTTAATGAGTTGCTTGGTGATGATCCTTGGTATGCCAAATGGCCTACCGTTCCTAATCACGAATACCAATACCTTGAACGCATTCTGGATGCGGTGCGCGAAGCACTGAAGCAAGTGGAGGTGCGTGATGCCAGCAAATGAACTCTGCCTCGACGGCAAAAGCATTCTCGACATGTGCTGTGGCTCCCGCATGTTCTGGTTCGACCGTACCGATCCGCGCGTAGTGTTCGGTGATATTCGCGATGAGTCATTCAAGCTTTGTGATGGTCGCCCTTTGCATATCAAACCTGATGTGCTGTTGGACTTCCGCGAACTCCCGTTCAATGACGAACAATTCAGCCTGGTTGTCTTCGACCCGCCGCACCTTGAGTTTGCCGGTGAAACCAGTTGGCTCCGCGCAAAGTACGGCGTACTCAACCGAGAGACATGGCGCGACGATCTGGCCAAGGGCTTCAGCGAGGCATTTCGGGTGCTGAAACCTATGGGAACGCTGATTTTTAAGTGGAACGAAACGCAGATTAAAACCAGTGAAATTCTCGCACTGACAGACCAGAAACCAACGTTTGGTCACCCGTCAGGCAAGCGAGCTAACACTCACTGGATCGCGTTCTTCAAAGACGCCGTGGAGGCCCAGCATGGCTAAGCGTAAGAGCAACAGAGCGGCGCGGCGGTTGTTCGCCCACCGTACGAAGATAAGCAATCGTCGTCGAGCATCCAATTACCATCGATTCACAATGTGGGATGACTCAGGGACTTGGCAAGTGAGCGAAGTTGAGACTTTCAAGCGCTCCCATCGTCAACAGCGCAATGATAAACGCCGCTTTGAGTGGCTACGCGAGCACGCCAGCACTGATTGCGACTATAGCGGTATCGCTGACCACAACCCGCAGTTTCACCACTGAGGCCCAGGAGAAAGCATTATGAGCATATTTATCGGTGCGCTTCGCACCCTGATTTTAGCGGCGGCAGTGCTTCAGTTCTCTGTCATTAAAGTTACCGCGACGGGGCCACTTTCCTACTTCTTCGCTGGAGCATTCCTCAGCCTCTACTGCTGGGCCGTACTGGCGTTACTTGACCACATAAAGGAGTGCCGCAATGGACAATAAGCTGAGAGAACTGAAAGACGCGTTGGAATTTCTGGAAACAACTGAATTCGACGGTGAATGGGACAGCGCACTGGTCGGTGGTGATAACGGCGAAAATTATCACGCCGTTATCAACGCCAATGATGTGGTTGTTCGTGCTGACGATGACAGTCGCCATACATCGTGGGTGTGTGATTATCTGGAAGCGGTGTCGCCGGTGAATATCCGCGCCCTGCTGCCAGAGCTGGAACGCTACAAACAGTACGCGAAAGAACGCGATGCAGAGAATGAAAGCTTGGCGTTAACGGTTGGGCGGTTGCGCGTAGAGCTGGAAGCGAAGGGTTAAATATGAATAAAAAGCAAGTGAAGGAAATTTCTATAGAGTTAATAAATAAATATCTTACATACAACGGTAATTTTTTTATTTGGAATTATAGAGATGTCTCATGTTTTGCTTCAAGAGCGGCATATTTAACTTGGAATAAAAAGTTCCAGGGAAAGAAAGCTGGCACCATCTCCCCTCAGGGATATGAGGAAATTCAGATCAACAGATCCAAATATAAAGTTCATCGATTAGTTTGGTGTCTGCATCATGGTGAAATACCAATCAATATGCAGGTTGATCATATAAATCACATCAGGAGTGATAACCGCATAGGCAACTTAAGGCTTGTTAATCAGTCTCAAAACCAAAGAAATAGCACGCTAAGAAAGGACAACAAAGATGGTAAGCCAGGAGTTAGGTGGCACTCATCTCAGCGTAAGTGGCATGCATTTATCCGTGCGAATGGAAAACAAATTCACCTTGGTTGCTTCTCTGATTACTCATCAGCTGTAGTAGCAAGAGAAAAAGCTGAATTGGCCCACGGATACCATCAGAATCACGGGAGAAACTAAATGACACTAACGACTGAAAGACTGAAACAGCTGGCCGACCAAAAAATGATTTGTAAATGCAGCGGGGATGAATATCAATCGATGGCCCGCGAACTCCTGGCTAACCGGGAGGCGCAGCCGGTGTATCAATGCCGCTTCTTCACAACGGATGTTGATGGCAAGCAAATCGGGGAGTGGCAGGATATGGATAAAGGGTTTTATGACCAATATGACCCATACTGTCGCCGTATCCTTTACACCGCCCCGCCAGCGCCAGCAGTGCGCGCAGCAAACTGCCAGTTCTGCGGTAGGCGACAACCGGATGGCGGTAATTGACTCCCGCTCAACCATAATTATACTGTATGCATAAACAGTATTTTTACGGTGTGCATCATGTCCTCAAAAGACCTCGGCTATCAAATCGTCTATCGCGGTGAAATGCTTCCCTACTTTGTAGAGGGTGGCTGGGTATTCTTCCAGCGCCTCAAAGAGTACGGCGGCGGTTACTGGCTAGGCCGAACCTATCACGACGCTTTTATCTTCGGCTTAGAACGCCCTACGTCACTTTCCGACGGGATAGACTTCATCTTTCTAACAATTGCCACAGAGAGAAACTCAGCTAAGTTTGATGACGAGTTCAAGCTAACTTAAGAAGGAAATCACACGTTGCTGCTAATGCCAGATGACAATGAAATCCTCGCACGGCTCAGCGCTACCGGATCCACCCCTGACTCAGTTGCAAACCTTCTCCGCTGTGCCGGTTACAAAGGCATGACTGGCATAGCCATACGCAGAAGGTTGATTAAGCTTGAGAAAGAAAAAGCTGTTGAGCGCGTACGCCGCCCAGACATCAAAAAAATCTGCTGGGCACCAACCACAAAATAACCCTTCCCTACCGGACAAAATGAAACCTCGAATTCCGCAACGAATCAGCATCAAAGCTGATGGGGTTCTATGCGCCTTCAGAGAGGGCAAAAAGACACCCACCCGAACATATCAACACAACCATTTAACGCTGCCAGTGGCCCGCTGCTGGCGTCTGCTTTCAAAAGACAACGGTCACTCATGGAAAGTTATGAGTCACGAAAAGTACAACGTGGAGATAAAGAAGTGAAAGAAAAAACGAACTATGACTTCTTAAAATTCCTGGTGAAAGATACCGGCTATTACGACGTCGCTGGCCACCTGGAGGTTTTGCAAAAGGCATTCCCCAAGTCTGGGATTGACATAAAAATCGTCAGACGGCTTCGCAGGCAAATTGCCGAGTCTAACCATGTAGTTTTTGACTCCTACATAGCCAGGAGCCGACAGAAAGCAGTGAAGGTCATATCTGTAGATCCCCGCTACGAGATGCATGCAAAAACACCTTCGGAAAAATGCCGGGACAGAATAGCCGACAGTTACCTCACTTACGGGCATGAGACAGAAGCTCGCGCAATTCTGCTCGTTCAGCAATTCAACAAACTCTTAGCCCCAGTAACCCACCAGCGCGCCTACTAACACCGGAGCATCATCATGACATTTGGATATAAAAACTTAGCGCACCAGGCCGCTGAGGCGGAACGCCGTGCCCATTATGCCGACGCGGCCAGTATTTGGCTTAAAGCTTACGAGGTGGCTCGGGCGGTCGATGTGGTGTGGGTGCAAATTCGCATCGATTTTTGTGTCAACGCCGCATCACGCAACTGGGGCAGATAACGATGACCTATCAACTTATCTATGCTGACCCTCCGTGGAGTTACGGCAACACGATCAGTAATGGTGCTGCTGATAAACACTACAGCACAATGAATATGACCGATTTAAAACGGCTCCCAGTATGGTCAATAGCAGAAGACAATGCAGTCCTAGCTCTTTGGTATACCGGCAACCACAGCCAAGAGGCGATCGCACTGGCTGAGGCATGGGGCTTTAGTGTGCGAACGATGAAAGCTTTCACATGGGTGAAGCTCAATCAGCAAGCCGAACTGCGTTTCAATAAAGCGCTGGAGCAACAAACCATCTTCGACTTTACCGACCTACTCGACATGCTCAACGCTGAAACGCGGATGAACGGCGGCAACTATACGCGGGCCAATTCGGAGGATGTGCTGATCGCGGTTCGCGGACAGGGCATTGAGCGTGCCAGTGCATCGATAAAGCAGATTGTCTTTAGTTGCCTTGGTGAGCATAGCCAAAAACCATGGGAAGTAAGGCACCGTCTTGAACGGCTTTATGGTGACGTATCCAGAATCGAACTGTTCAGCCGCGGCGATGCGCCAGGCTGGGATCATTGGGGGAATGAATGCCCAGTAAACAACCTGACGCTGATTCCCGCAGCGTTCAGAAAAACCTTCTCCGTAGCACAGCCCGAGAGCTTCTAAGAGACTTCGACTCCCCCACCAACAATTTCACCCTTCGACAGCTACTCGACAAACACGCAGTGAAAATCGCGCCCTATTGGCCTAAGTATCCACCGGCATGGCTGCGACTAAATTGCGAGGTTCACAGAGTGCGGGAAGGAAAATAGCAGAGGTAATCATGAACTCTCCATATATGAGTACGCAAGAAGTTGCCGATCTGTTTCGCAGATCAAGAACCACCATTCACAACTGGAATAGCCGCAACAAAAAAACAGGAGAGAAAGCGAAGAAAGGATTTCCCGATCCGGTGATACACGGTTTCTTTCTTCGCTCTGAAATAGAGGAGTTTGGAAGGCTATCAAAACAAGATTGAACGCCCTACTATCCTGCAAACCTCATCCCACCAAGCTACATAGGCTTTTCTTTGCTCTTCCAGATAATCATTGTGGTCATAAACAGACCAGATCCCTGGGAGCTTATGGCCCAGCATAATTTCGCATACATGCGGTGGTGCAAGGACTGCCCACCGCGTCCGCGCTGTTCTACGCAAGTCATGCATTGTCCAATGCTTCATCACTAGGCCTTTATGGGTCAAAACCCATGATTTTACTGTTTTTGGCAATGAAAGTGCTGAAGCGCTATCCATAGGACGATCTGGGAAATTACCTTTCAATGCCCTTTCAAAAAGAAACTCTGAGCCGCCGTTAAACTTCATCGCCTCCTTAATCATCACTTTTGCTGCTGGCGTAATTGGCCTTAAGAGCGGCTTTCCACTTTTCCCTCCTTTATGATTTTCTGGCGGAACAGTCCAGATATCCCTTTCAAAATCAAAATGTGAAACTTTTGCAGCTATTAACTCTCCCGACCGACAACCGAACAAAAGAACTAACATCATGAAAAGTTTATTTTTCTGAGTCATTCTAGAATGTACTAGCACTTCAAATAGCAATCGAATCTCACTATCATCAAGAACGCGATCAATCACATTACGCTTAATCCCCATATCCTTAGCCGACACGCCTTCCAAGGGGGTAGTTTTTACCATACTTCTACGGAGCGCCCATGAATGCGCCTGGATCCCTGTTGATAAAATCCGCCTGGCGATTGAAGGTGATTTTTTGGTAATTGAGTCTATTAAGTCCATCCACACATGCGGGCTAACGCTATCGTGCTTCATTTGACCAATACTGGGGAAAACGTGAATTTCGAAAGAGCGCAAAAGTATACTGTGCCGCTTTATATTTACCGTCGCATATACCCGATCCCAGTCACGCACGACCTCTTCTACCGTCATGGCTTTTTGATTGTCTGCAATACGGTTCGCTATGTGTCCAGCTGGGTCTTTCCCTTCCTCAAGTACACGTCGCAGAGTGACTGTCTCATCGCGGGCATCTTTCAGCGTCATGCCCGGATAGGTTCCAATATCTAACCGGCGCTGCTTTCCAGCACGCATATAGCGCATCTGGAAAACTAACTTACCTTTTTTGCTGATCCGAACTGATAAGCCATCTCTATCAGATTTTTCTCTAACTGCATCAGACTCTTTCCCTGCTACAGACCGCAAAAAACTGTCAGTAAGTGCCATAAGAACCCCATCTAGTACACACATGTGTCAACAATAGGAGTAACAGTAAATTATGTACTACTGTGTGTACATGAAAATGTGGTAGGAATCGTGAGGATTGGGTAAAACTAGAGGGATGAAATGAGGAGAAGCGCTTACTTCTCCTGATTTATAAAGGGGATTTAGTGAAGTGGAGGGAGATTAACAAAACAACAGTGAGCTAGTGCTTGATGTCACAGGTAGATCAGTTGCTTAATATCCATAAAACGGCTCAGTGAGTCACGACTGGCTTGAGTATATCATTGCTACAGAATTTCGGGCGCCGCGCCCAGCGCCCCAAGCATCAGATTTTCAGTTTTACCGCATCCATCAGTCGCGAGAACATGCCGCCTTGTTTGATCTGTTGCAACGCCACCAGCGGTAACGTCTTCAACAGGTTACCGTTGTCACTGATGCGAATTTCACCCACAGGCTGCCCTTGTTCCAGTGGTGCATCCAGGCGCGTTGCAGTCACCACATATTGCGCCTTCAGCTTGTTCGCCTCCGTTTTCGGCAGGCTAATGTATTGATCCTGCGCGCTACCCACGGCGACCTCATGGCGATCGCCATACCACACCTTTTCCTGCCCCAAACGTTGCCCAGCGCTGAAAAGATGGACCGTGGCAAAATCACGCAGGCCCCAGGTCAGCAATTTGCGAGCCTGCTCTTCGCGCCCTTTCGCGCTTTTACCGCCCATCACCACCGCAATCAACCGGCGGTCCCCCTCAGTCGCTGAAGCAATAATATTAAAACCGGCAGATTCGGTATGACCGGTTTTCAGCCCGTCTACCTGCAATGCTTTATCCCACAGCAACCCGTTGCGGTTCTGCTGGGTGATGCCATTCCAGGTCAGCGATTTTTCGCTGTACATATGATATTCCGCCGGTTCACTCATGATGATGGCGCGTGAAATTACGGCCAAATCACCGGCGGTGGTGAACTGGCCCGGGGCGTCCAAGCCGTGGACCGTTTCGAAATGCGTATTTTGCAGGCCAAGTTGGGTGCTCTTTTCATTCATCAGCTTCACGAACGCCGCTTGGCTGCCCGCGACATAATCGGCCATCGCCACGCAGGCGTCGTTGCCGGAGTCAATGATAATGCCTCTACTGAGGTCGCGAACCGTGACCCTGTCACCTGGCTTCAGGAACATCAGCGATGATCCCTTGAATACCGGATTCCCCGCCGCCCAAGCGTCTTTACCCACCGTCACCACGTCATCCAGACCGATTTTGTGTTGGTCGAGCGCATGATCAATCACCAACCCAGTCATCAGTTTGGTCAGACTGGCCGGATTACGACGTTCATCTGCGTTTGCCTCAGCCAGCACCTGGCCGGTGGTATAGTCCATCAATACGTAAGAGGCGGCGTCTATCGCTGGCGGCGTATTGAGTGGAAAGTTAAGGGGGGCATCTGTCGCCTGAGCTGCCAACGGCAGCAAAATACCGCTTATCACCGCCAATGTTAAATGCTTCAATCACTGTTCCTCAGGCCCTGGGGGCTAAATAAAATACCAATATAATCTGAGGCATAGACTGCATTAATCGGAGGTAAAGCGGAATCAATACTCTTTTTCAGCGGGTGTCATTATGCAACGATTTGTATGTTAATCATTTCTACGCGATAGACTTGCTCTATGCCGCCATAGTCCTATTCGATTAGACGCCCGTGCCTCACCCTCCTAAACTTGTGACATAAACACTGAAAACGCTTAAAAAAGCGTTCACTTTTTAGCTACAACCACCTGCGAAGACCAATATGAAATTCAAACCGTCAATAAAGCCTTATACCGGCGCGGCGGGCGGCTGGGGTTCACTCGAAGCCACCACTCGCTATGTACTCGACAGCAAACAGACGCTGAAAAACCTGCGTAACCTGATGCGTGTGAATAAAGCGCGCGGTTTCGACTGCCCGGGCTGCGCCTGGGGCGACGACAATCACAGCACCTTCAGTTTCTGCGAAAACGGCGCGAAGGCCGTCAGTTGGGAAGCCACACGTAATGCGGTTGAACCTGAGTTTTTCGCTGCCCATAGCGTCAGTACCTTGCTCCAGCAAAGTGACTATTTCCTGGAGTATCAGGGGCGACTCACCCACCCGATGCGCTATAACGCCGAAACCGATCATTATGAACCGATCGCGTGGCCGGATGCGCTGGCGTTAATCGCCAAGCACATCAACAGCATGGACAATCCAAACCAGATTGAACTCTATACGTCGGGCCGTGCCAGTAACGAAGCTTCATATCTGTATCAATTGTTCGGTCGCATGCTCGGCACCAGTAATTTCCCTGACTGCTCCAATATGTGCCACGAAGCCAGCGGCGTGGGGCTAAAACAGAGCATCGGCGTCGGTAAAGGCACCATCCGTATGGATGACTTTGAAAAAGCCGATGCGATTTTCGTGTTTGGTCAAAATCCCGGCACCAATCACCCGCGCATGCTGCACAGCCTGAAAAACGCAGCCAGTCGCGGGGCCCGTATCGTCAGTTTTAACACGCTGCGCGAGCGTGGGCTTGAACGCTTTGCCGACCCGCAAAGCCCCATTCAAATGCTGACACCTAAGTCATCACCGATCAGTTCTGCCTACTTCCAGCCTAATCTCGGTGGCGATATGGCGGCGGTGCGCGGCATGGTGAAAGCCCTGTTGGAAGGTCACCGCCAGCGTTTGGCCGCCGGTGAGCCCGGCCTGTTCGATTTGGCCTTTATCGAGCAGCACAGTGTCGGTGTAGAGCGCTATTTGGCTCAGGTCGACGCCACCTCTTGGGATCAGATCACCCATCAGTCCGGCCTGAGCGAGGCGCAGTTGCGCCAGGCTGCTGCCATTTATCAGGGGGCTGAGCGCGTAATCTGCACCTGGGCGATGGGCGTGACACAGCATAAACACTCTGTGCCAACGGTGCGTGAAATCACTAACTTGCAGCTGCTGTTCGGTCAATTGGGCAAACCCGGTGCCGGACTGTGTCCAGTGCGTGGTCACAGTAATGTGCAAGGCAACCGGACGATGGGCATCGATGAGAAATCCCCTAAAGCCCTGCTCGACAGCCTGGAGAAACACTTTAACTTCTCGCCACGCCGTGAACAGGGCCATAACACCGTCGAGGCTATCGAAGCGATGCTGCGCGGCGACGTTAAGGTATTGTTGGCGCTGGGCGGTAATCTAGCCGCTGCGGCACCCGATACCGAACGCACCGCACGTGCCTTACGCTGTTGTGACCTGACGGTGCATATCAGCACCAAACTCAACCGTAGCCATCTGGTGACCGGCAAAGACGCCCTGATCTTGCCTACGCTGGGCCGTACCGAACAGGACCTGCAGGCCAGCGGCCCGCAATACATTACGGTCGAGGACTCCTTCAGCATGGTGCATGCCTCTGAAGGCGTCGGCAAGCCGCTAGCAGAAACACAACGCTCTGAAACGGCAATAGTCTGCGGTATCGCTGATGCCGTATTGGGCAACCAACAGCTCGACTGGCTGGAACTGGCAGATGACTACTCATTGATTCGCGATCATATCGCCGCCACGATCCCTGGTTTTGAGGATTTCAATCGTCGCTGTGATCAGCCCGGCGGTTTCTATCTGGGCAACGCTGCCGCAGAACTTCGCTTCGCCACCCCCAGTGGTAAAGCAGAGTTCGGCTCGGCACCGTTACCGGACAGTCTGTTCCCGCAACTGGATGGCCGTCAGGCGCCCTTCACGCTGCAAACCTTGCGCTCACACGATCAGTACAACACCACTATCTACGGGTTGGATGATCGCTATCGTGGCGTGTATGGCCAGCGAGAGGTGTTGTTTATTCATCCTGAAGACCTGGCCGCACTGGATATGCAAGACGGTGAATTAGTTGAGATCGAAACCCTGTGGAATGACGGTATAACCCGCAAGGTCAGTGGTTTCAAGCTGGTGAGCTACGATATCCCGCGCGGTAATTTGGCCGCCTACTACCCCGAAACCAACCCGCTGGTACCGCTGGCCAGTTTTGGTGATGGCACCGGCACACCGACGTCCAAGTCAATACCGGTCGCTATCCGTCGTTGCGTCGCACAGCCCACGTTACGCATTGCCTGATCTGCTGCGCCCGGTTTACGCCGGGCGCACTAATAGATCGATAGCCGTCTGCAACTCCTCAGAGAGTTGATGGCGGCGCCATACAAAGTACAGATTGCTCACCCCTTCCGCCCCCATCTCCACAACGTTCAGCGCCTGCGACGGCAAAATCATCGGCAGCAACGATCCTGGAATGCAGGCCACGCCGCAGCCCGCTTTTACGCAGGCCGCCATCGACGTGTATGACTCCATCTCCAGCGTCATACGCGGCTTCAATTGCCGTGAGGCTAGCCAGTGATCTATTTTTAGACGGAAAGAGCACTCGCGACTGAAGGTATAAAACTCCAACTGCGCCAAAGTTGCAGCGTCTAACTGCGTTACGGATGCCGGTATCAGCAGCACCAGACGTTCATCAAATGCCACACGGCTGGCCAGCAGTGGGTGTTCTATGGGGCCGTCTGTCAGCGCCAGATCGAGCTCACTGTCAATCAGCATCCGCTCCAGCACCAACGAGTCCCGGCTCAGCACATTGACCTGCATTTGCGGTTGGCTGCGGCGCAAGTGGGCAATACGGTCAGGTAAATGGCTGATCAGCGAAAAGTCCAGTGCCCCAAGATTCAGCAAACCCTGCGGCTGCCGGCCGGCGAACAGATGTTGACTGCGTGACGCCAGAGCCAGAATTTCGCCTGCCTGCTGATAGAACAACCGGCCTTTGGGTGTCACATACAGCCGATTTTTATCGCGGAAGAACAGCTCACCGCCAAGTGAATCCTCCAGCTCTTTGATGCGTAATGTCACGTTGGAAGGCACACAGTGCAATTCCCGTGCAGCGGCGGCAATGGTTTTATGTTCAACCACGGCGCAGAAAAATTTAAGCTGGCTCAGCTTCATGAAGCATTCACTTTTAATGAGTGTTTTGGTTAAAAACAATCACTTTAGATTAGCATTAATTTACCCTAGAGTCGTATCAACAACCTAAGAGGGATCCCTATGCCACTGAATGATTTACTGACGCTGCCGGGCGTGACCGCACAACCGGAAACGGTCACCGACGGCTACGTGTTCAACCACACCATGATCCGTGTGAAGGACTTAACCAAAGCGCTGGATTTCTATACCCGCGTGCTGGGCTTTACCCCGGTGTATCTGGAAACCTTCAACGAAGCTGCGTTTACCATTTGCTACCTGACCCGCAGCCCGCGTGACCAGATCCCACAGGATGACGATGCCCGTAAACGCTGGGCACTGAGCCAACCGGGCATTCTGGAGCTGACCCATAACCACGGTACCGAACAGCAAGCCGATTTTCATTACCACAACGGCAACAGCGAGCCGCGTGGCTTTGGCCACCTCTGTGTGACCGTGCCGGACGTGCGTGCTGCCTGCGACCGTTTTGAACGGCTTGGCGTGACGTTCCAGAAACGTCTGCATGAAGGTCGTATGAATTACGTGGCCTTTATCAAAGATCCCGATGACTACTGGATTGAAATTCTGCAGCCCTCACCGCTACAGGACTGATCTGCCCCTCGTTTCCCCCGGCGTCTCAAGCCGGGGTTTTATTCCTGCCTTTTGAATGCTCAATATTCCGCAAAATCGCGCCCCAACGCAGGAAAACCGTGACGTTAGGCTTGCCCGCAGCGGGTGATTCGCGTAAAACTGTCAGCCGCAAATCTTGCCACTCACAACCCATTCACTGGACGATATGTTTCAAGATAACCCGCTGCTGGCGCAGCTTAAACAGCAACTTCACTCTCAGACCCCGCGCGTTGAAGGCGTAGTAAAAGGGACTGAGAAAGGCTTTGGCTTTCTTGAGGTAGACGGTCAGAAGAGCTATTTCATTCCACCCCCGTACATGAAGAAAGTGATGCACGGTGACCGAGTGACCGCGACGCTGCATACCGAGAAAGAACGCGAAATCGCCGAGCCGGAAACCCTGATCGAGCCTTTCTTGTCGCGCTTCGTCGGCCGTGTGCAAAAGCGCGATGACCGTTTGTCCATCGTGCCCGATCATCCGTTGCTGAAAGACGCGATTCAGTGTCGTCCTGTGCGTGGTTTGAACCACGACTTCCAGGCTGGCGATTGGGCGGTCGCAGAAATGTGTCGCCACCCGCTGAAAGGCGATCGCGGCTTCAACGCCGATCTGACCCAATTCATTACCGATGGCGAAGATCACCTTGCGCCGTGGTGGGTTACCCTCGCCCGTCACAATCTGGAAAAAGAAGCACCGGAAATGATCGCTACCCGCGAGCCGGACGCCTCTTTGCCACGTGAAGATCTGACCGCGTTGAATTTTGTCACCATTGACAGCGCCAGCACCGAAGATATGGACGATGCGTTGTTTGTGCAGGACAACGGCGACGGCACGCTGCAGTTGACCATCGCCATTGCCGATCCGACCGCTTACGTCGAACAGGGCAGCGAGCTGGATGAAATCGCCCGCAAGCGTGCTTTCACCAACTATCTTCCGGGCTTCAACATCCCTATGTTGCCGCGCGATCTGTCAGACAACCTGTGTTCACTGCGCCCTAACCAGCGCCGCCACGTGTTGGCTTGCCGCGTAACCATCGGTGCCGACGGCGCGTTGGCCGATGACATGCGCTTCTTTGCCGCTGAGATCGAGTCTAAAGCCAAGCTGGTTTACGACGAAGTGTCCGACTGGCTGGAAGGCATTGCCGGCTGGCAGCCGCCAAGCGATGACATTGCACAACAAATCACGCTGCTCAAGCGTGTGTGTGATGCCCGTAACGCATGGCGCCACCAGCATGCGTTGGTGTTTAAAGATCGCCCTGATTACCGCTTTGTATTAGGCGAGAAAGGCGAAGTGTTGGAGATCGTGACTGAACAACGCCGTAGCGCCAACCGTATCGTTGAAGAGTGCATGATCGCTTCCAACGTCTGCGCCGCTATCGTACTGCGCGACCGTCTGGGCTTCGGTATTTACAACGTGCATACCGGTTTCGACCCGCTGCTGGTTGAACAAGCGGTTACCGTTCTGCAAGCCAACGGGGTAGAAGCTGAAGCCGAGAAGCTGCTGACGTTAGAGGGGTTCTGCGAACTGCGCCGCCATCTGGATGCACAGCCGACCCAATTCCTCGACAGCCGTATCCGACGCTCCCAGACCTACGCCGAGATCAGCACGACACCGGGCCCGCACTTCGGCCTGGGGCTGGAAGCCTACGCGACCTGGACCTCACCGATTCGTAAATACGGTGACATGGTTAACCACCGTCTGCTGAAAGCGGTTATCACCGGCCAGCCCGCCGAAAAACCGCAAGATGAAGTGACCATTCAACTGGCTGAACGCCGTCGTCTGAACCGCATGGCGGAACGTGACGTGGGTGACTGGTTGTATGCACGTTACCTGAAAGACAAAGCAGGTACCGATGAGCGCTTCAACGCAGAAATCATCGACGTGACGCGTGGCGGTCTGCGGGTACGTTTGCTGGACAATGGCGCAGTGGCCTTCATCCCAGCACCGTTTATTCACGCGGTCCGTGACGAAATGGTCTGCAGCCAGGAAACCGGCACGGTCCAAATCAAAGGTGAAGTTGTCTACCGCCAAGGTGATAGCCTGCAAGTCACCATTGCCGAAGTGCGTATGGAAACCCGCAGCGTCATCGCCAGACCGGCGGCATAACCTCGTGAGATAGCGCTCACACAAGACAAACACCGGCAGGTAAGCCTCCGGTGTTTTTTTTTGCCATGTGATGCAGTCATCGACCGGGAACAGGTAGACCTGCCTGCACGGGCAGAGCCTGATAACACATGGATAACAGCAATTATCACTTAAAATATAAAGGACTATAAAAATGACCGATTGGGATAAGGAAATCGCACGACACAGGGAAACCAAAGGGTTCTTTTCCACGTTTTTGTTGATGGTAGCCCTGACATTTCTACCGCTGCTCTTCCCCAACAGGGAAAAACTGCAAGCCGAGGGATGGCTGGTCCCTATATTACTGGTGATTGAGTTTGTCGTTATCGTTCCGCTATACCTGAAATTTTATAAAAACCGCCCTTCTTTTGGTGCCGGTAATTTCAAACCCGCTTCATTCTTTGGTTTTCTATTGATCATTTTGGCATTGCAATTTATTGCACCACCTTTACTTGGCATAACCAAAACGGAAAGCTGGGTCATTGAACAGGTTTCACGCCAAGGTAACGTGTTTTTCTTGGTGCAGCTCACCCTGATCATCCTCGCCCCCATTTATGAAGAAATCGTCTTTAGAGGCTGCCTTTATGGCGCATTTCAAACCTGGTTTGCCGGCGGTAAAATCGGGGCAGCGATAGTGACATCGATTCTTTTTGCCTTACTGCATACACAATATGCGGATGCGCGCATGCTACTCATTCTGTTTTGTGTTTCATTGACGCTGATAGTCGCCAGGGTCAAATCAAACGGTCTGTTAATGCCCATCAGTCTACATATATCCATGAACGGCATCGTGCTGGGTGTCAGTTATTGGATGATTTAAACCTGGGTGTAAATAGCTACCAGGCGATGCTACAGCGTCGCCTTTTTTATTGCAGGACCGGGTCGCGCCACAACTTCATCACATTGTTTTTACGCCATTACTCAATCTGCTTCACATTTCTCATCCGACCTGCTGTTCTTCACGCGCAAAACTCCTACTTTTAATCTGTACCTAGTCTCCATAAGAACACGCCTTTTATTTCTGCACACCAAGGAGTTGTTGAACATGAAAAACGTCAGGTCCGGAATCATCTGGCTGGTGGTGGCGTTGGTCGGTGCATTTGCCTTCGCCATGCTGGCACTCAGCCGCGGGGAACATGTCAATGCGGTTTGGTTGGTGGTAGCGGCGATCGCCTGTTACAGCATCGCTTATCGCTTCTATAGCCTGTTTATTGCCAAGAAAGTATTTGAGCTCGACGATCGCCGCATGACACCGGCTGAACGTCATAACGACGGACTCGATTACGTCCCCACCAACAAATGGGTGCTATTTGGTCACCACTTTGCTGCTATCGCCGGGGCTGGGCCATTGGTGGGTCCGATTTTGGCGGCGCAAATGGGCTTTCTGCCCGGAACCATCTGGATCTTGGTCGGGGTGATGTTGGCCGGTGCCGTGCAGGACTTCCTGATTCTGTTTATATCTACCCGCCGCGACGGTCGTTCGCTCGGGGAAATGGCCAAGCAAGAACTTGGGGCCTTCGCGGGAGTGATCACCATGCTCGGTGCACTGGGCGTGATGATTATCATCCTGTCTGCATTGGCATTGGTGGTGGTAAAAGCCCTGGCAGACAGCCCATGGGGCTTGTTCACCATCGCCGCGACTATTCCCATCGCGCTATTTATGGGCGTGTATATGCGTTTCATCCGGCCAGGTAAAATCGCCGAAATATCGGTGATCGGCTTTGCACTGATGCTGCTGGCGATTATTTACGGCGGCAATGTGGCACAAGATCCCTACTGGGGCCCATTCTTCACGCTGCACGGCACCACGCTGACCTGGGTGCTGGTGGTTTATGGCTTCGTTGCCTCGGTACTGCCGGTATGGTTGCTGCTGGCGCCGCGTGATTACCTGTCCACCTTTATGAAGATTGGCGTCATCATTGGGCTTGCAGTTGGCATCGTCTTTGCCATGCCGGAAATGAAAATGCCCGCAGTATCACGCTTTATCGACGGTAGCGGCCCTGTGTTCGCGGGTTCACTGTTCCCATTCCTGTTTATCACCATCGCCTGTGGCTCTATCTCTGGCTTCCATGCGTTGGTGTCCAGCGGCACGACACCAAAACTGGTAGAGCGCGAAAGTCACATTCGCTTTATCGGCTACGGCGCAATGCTGATGGAGTCTTTCGTGGCCATCATGGCGCTGATCTGCGCCTCGGTCATCGACCCCGGTGTTTACTTCGCTATGAACTCCCCGGCAGCGCTGATCGGCACCACGGTGGAGAATGCCTCGCAGGTGATTAATAGCTGGGGCTTTATGATTACCCCAGAAACGCTGACGCTGATTGCCAAAGACGTCGGGGAGCATTCAATCTTGTCTCGTGCCGGTGGCGCACCGACCTTTGCCGTGGGGATGGCACACATCATTACTGAGGTGTTTAACAGCCGCGCAATGATGGCGTTCTGGTACCACTTCGCCATTCTGTTCGAAGCGCTGTTTATTCTGACCGCCGTCGATGCCGGTACCCGTGCCTGTCGTTTCATGGTGCAAGATTTGGTGGGTGTTGCGATCCCAAGACTGGCCAACAACCGTTCGTGGTTCGGCAACCTGGCCGGTACCACCGTTGCCGTCGCGGGTTGGGGGTTCTTTGTCTATCAGGGGGTGGTCGACCCACTCGGTGGTATCAACACGCTGTGGCCTTTATTCGGCATCGGCAACCAAATGCTGGCATCAATGGCCTTGATCCTGGGTACCGTCGTGCTGTTCAAAATGAAAAAGCAGCGCTATGCCTGGGTAACAATCCTGCCGACAGTCTGGCTGTTTATCACCTCGATGACCGCCGGCTGGCAAAAAATCTTCCACGAGAAGCCAAGCATCGGCTTCCTGGCACAGGCGAAGAAATTCTCTAACGGCATTGAACAAGGCACGCTGATTGCGCCCGCGAAAACGCTGAAGGATATGGAAACTATCGTTTTCAGCAACCAGATTAACGCCGCACTGTGCGCTTTCTTTATGCTGGTGGCAGTCACCATGCTGGTCTCCGCCTTCTTTGTGATACGCCGTGCACTGAACGCCAACCAGCCTACTGCGCACGAATCGCCGATCGTTCTGCGTGAGAACGGCTGAATGAATGTTTTGTTAATCAGGGCGCTGCGGCGCCCTTTTCTTTGCTTATTTCACACGGCTCAGTTCAACAAGTTTGTTCCAAACGCGCCCTGCCAGTCCTGCTCGAATTTCTCTACCGCCGCCTGAACCGCTGGGGCCGCAAGAAATTGCTCTGCCACGTCAACCGGTAACGTGATGGCCTGACAGCCCGCCAGCAAGCATTCCAGCGCCTGACGCGGCGTTTTAAAACTGGCTGCCAGCACCCGTGCATTCGGTGCATGCAGCGTTAACAGCTGTTGCAGCTCATGAACCATCTCGATGCCGTCACCGCCCTGGGCATCCAGACGGTTAACATAAGGGGCAACATACTCGGCGCCAGCCAGTGCCGCCAACAACCCCTGACCTGCACCATACACTGCCGTCCCTAGCGTGGGGATCGACATGGACGTCAGTTTTTTAATCGCTGCCAGCCCCTCTGCGGTCGCGGGTATTTTCACCACCAGCCCTGGGACTCGCTGATGCAGCAATGCTGCTTCTGCCACCATACGCTCGGCATCGTTGGCCATCACTTGCGCAAACAACTTGCCGGTGCCGCCCAGGGCATCACGCAGCGCGGGCAACACTTCCCAAATGGGTTTGCCTTCTTTGGCAACAATGCTCGGATTGGTGGTGACACCATGCAATGGCAAGATGCGCGCCAGGCGTTTGACTGCATTTACATCAGCGGTATCGAGATAAAGCTCCATTACGGACTCCTGAATCTTCTGTGGGCGAATTCAAACTCTCATCATAGTAGGACATACAATGCGTTCATATTTTATCGAAATCAAATCAACTTTCATTCGAAACAACTTTAATGAAATAAGAAAAGCAACCGAATGACAGGTGACTCGTGATATTCAATCTGCAGCGCTATTCCACCCACGATGGCCCAGGTATTCGCAGCGTAGTCTTTCTCAAGGGCTGCTCGCTGAGTTGCCGCTGGTGCCAAAACCCGGAAAGCCGTGCACGACAGGCCGATCTGTTGTTCGACCCACGCCAGTGCCTGAGCGGATGCATGTTGTGCCGTGACGCGAACCCGCAGGCAATCCAGCGAGTAAACGACGATCTGGTAATCCAACGCGAACGACTCAATCACGAAGATTATGCCGCATTGGCCGCCCATTGCCCAACCGGCGCGCTCAGCCTGTGCGGAAGCGCGATAAATATCGACGAGATCATGGCCGACGTGTTGCGCGACCGCCCCTTTTATCTGCGGACCGGTGGCGGCCTGACGCTGTCCGGTGGGGAACCCTTTATGCAACCGACAGTCGCGGCCGAACTGCTGCGCCGTGGACGCGAAGCCGGTATTCATACCGCCGTGGAGTCCTGCTTGCACACCCCTTGGTCGTACATCGCCCCCTCGCTCCCCTGGCTTGACCTGATGCTGGCGGATTTGAAACACGTCGATGAACGGCGCTTCAAACAGTGGACCGGCGGATCCGCCAAACGGGTGATGGACAATTTTTGTCGACTGGCTGAGCACGGCACCCAAACTGTCGTGCGTGTACCACTGATCCCTGAATTTAACGCCGATCGCCACTCTGTCCGTGCAATTGTCGATTTCGCCGCCGATGAAGCCGGCGTCAAAGAGATTCATTTTTTGCCGTACCACACATTGGGCATCAACAAATATCACCTGCTCGGCGAACCCTATCATGCCGCCCGAACCCCACTGGATGACCCCGAACTGCTGGCCTATGCCGAGCAGTACGCCGAAACCAAAGGGCTGACTGCTATTTTGCGAGGATAACATCATGACCACTCTGGACTTGACCACCCTGACCGAACGCACCCTGGCCCACAAGAACGCGCTGATACATATCGTTAAACCGCCTGTTTGCACCGAACGCGCACAGCACTACACCGAAGCCTATCAACAACACCTGGATAAACCCTTGCCGTTGCGTCGGGCGCTGGCACTCGCTAACCACCTGGCCAAACGTACCCTGCGCATTGACAATGATGAGCTGATTATCGGCAACCAGGCCAGCAAATTGCGCGCCGCGCCGATCTTCCCGGAATATACCGTCAGTTGGATCGAAGACGAGATTGACCAGTTAGCCGATCGCCCCGGCGCCGGTTTTTCCGTTAGTGAGGAGGACAAGGCTGTACTGCACCAAATTTGCCCATGGTGGCGGGGCCAGACGGTACAGGACCGCTGCTATGGCATGTTTACCGATGAGCAAAAAGCCTTGTTGGCCACAGGCATCATCAAAGCCGAAGGCAATATGACCTCGGGAGATGCCCACCTGGCGGTGAATTTCCCATTGCTGTTAGAGAAAGGCCTCGACGGGTTGCGTGACAAGGTAGACGAGCGCCGCAGCCGCATTCACCTCACCGACTGGCATGAGTTACAGCAGGAACAATTCCTGAAGGCTATCGACCTGACCCTGACGGCGCTGAGCGACCATATCCTGCGCTTTGCCGAACTGGCCCGCAGTATGGCACAGACAGAAAGCCGTCACTGGCGGCAGAAAGAGCTACTGACCATCGCAGAAAACTGCGAGCTGATCGCCCACCGACCACCGCAGACTTTCTGGCAGGCCCTGCAGTTGTGCTACTTCATTCAGTTAACGCTACAAATTGAATCCAACGGCCATTCGGTGTCCTTTGGCCGTCTCGACCAATATCTGTACCCTTGGTATCGCCGCGATGTCGAGTTGGAGCAGACTCTGCCGCGTGAGCGTGCCATTGAAATGCTGCACAGCTGCTGGCTGAAACTGCTGGAGATCAACAAGATCCGTTCTGGCACCCACTCCAAAGCCTCGGCAGGCAGCCCGCTGTATCAAAACGTCACCATCGGTGGGCAACAACTTATCGACGGTAAACCCTGTGATGCCGTCAATCCTTTGTCTTACACCATCCTGGAATCCTGCGGTCGCCTGCGCTCGACCCAGCCGAACCTCAGTGTGCGTTACCACGCGGGAATGAGCCGTGATTTTCTCGATGCTTGCGTGCAGGTGATTCGTTGTGGTTTTGGCATGCCGGCGTTCAACAACGATGAAATTGTTATTCCCGAATTTATCAAGTTGGGTGTAGAACCGCAGGATGCCTATGACTATGCGGCGATAGGCTGTATCGAAACTGCCGTTGGCGGCAAATGGGGTTACCGCTGTACCGGCATGAGTTTTATTAACTTCGCACGCGTGTTACTGGCAGCGTTAGAACAGGGGCGCGACGCCACCTCTGGCAAGGTTTTCCTGCCACAGACGCTTGCGCTGTCGCAGGGTAACTTCACCCATTTCGATCAGGTGTTGGGGGCCTGGGACGAGCAAATTCGTTACTACACCCGTAAATCGATTGAAATTGAGTGCGTGGTCGATAGCGTATTGGAAGAGAACGCACACGATATTCTCTGTTCGGCACTGGTGGATGACTGCATCGAACGGGGCAAAAGCATCAAGCAAGGCGGTGCAAAATACGATTGGGTTTCAGGTTTGCAAGTCGGTATCGCTAACCTGGGCAATAGCCTGGCGGCGGTTCGCAAGCTGGTGTTCGAACAGGGCGTGATCGGCCAACAGCAGTTAGCGACGGCGCTAGAGAATGATTTCGACGGATTGAGTGGCGAACAGCTACGCCAGCGGCTGCTCAACGCCGCGCCAAAATATGGTAATGACGTGGATGAGGTTGACCAACTGTTGGTGCGCGCCTATCAGACTTACATTGATGAATTGAAGCAATACCACAACACCCGTTTTGGTCGTGGCCCGATTGGCGGCACCTACTACGCCGGAACGTCATCCATTTCGGCCAATGTGCCGTTTGGCGCAGCGACGCTGGCAACACCGGACGGACGCAAGGCACATACGCCGCTGGCGGAAGGTGCCAGCCCTGCCTCCGGCACCGATTATCTTGGCCCAACCGCCGTGTTCAATTCACTGTCCAAATTACCCACCGCGTCGATCCTTGGTGGCGTACTGCTGAACCAGAAACTCAACCCCACGACATTGGAAAATCCACGCGATCGCGAAAAGTTGATGTTGATGCTGCGCACCTTCTTTGAGACATACCGAGGTTGGCACGTTCAGTACAACATCGTGTCGCGGGAAACTTTGCTTGAAGCGAAGCAACATCCTGACCAGTATCGTGATTTAGTGGTCCGCGTTGCTGGATATTCCGCTTTCTTTACCGCATTATCCCCTGACGCGCAGGATGATATTATTGCGCGAACAGAACATACTATTTAAACAATAAATATTAGCGGCTGCACATTGGTGGCCGCACATCAGGTTGATATGAATTCAAGACAACAGACAATATTGCAATTGGTTAACGATCGCCGGCGCATCAGCGTCAGCGATTTGGCCGCTGCCACCCAGGTTTCAGAAGTGACGATACGTCAGGATCTGAATTTGCTGGAAAAACGCAGCTATTTGAAGCGGGTACACGGTTCCGCATTGGCATTGGAAAGCGACGACGTCGACGCGCGGATGATGTCCAACTTTACGCTCAAACAGAAGTTGGCGCAGTATGCTGCTTCGCTGGTGAATGACGATGAAACCATCTTTATCGAAAGCGGCAGTACCAACGCATTGTTGGCTCGCTATATTGCCGAGCGTAAACGCATCACACTGATCACCGTCAGTCATTATATCGCCAATCTGCTGAAAGAAACCGACTGCGAAGTGATCGTGCTGGGTGGTTTATATCAGAAAAAAAGCGAAACCGTCGTCGGTCCGTTGACCCGTCAGTGCATTCAACAAGTTCATTTCAGTAAAGCGTTTATTGGCATAGACGGTTACCACGCAGAGACCGGGTTTACTGGGCGCGATATGATGCGTGCCGATGTGGTCAACGCGGTGTTGGCTAAGGGTGTCGAGAATATTGTTCTGACAGACTCCTCCAAGTTTGGTCAAATCCAGCCCAACCCATTAGCACAACAGGGTGAGGTTCATCGGGTGATCACCGACTCACGGTTGGCGTTGGAGTATCAGCATCAGTTGAAACGTCAGGGAATACGCTTGGATATGGTGAACGATTAGCCGTTCAAACAGCAGTGAGGGCCGCCCGTTCGCTGCCCTCCTTAATGTTACTGACCGTAGTAGGCATTTTTGCCGTGCTTGCGCAGGTAATGCTTGTCCAGCAGAGTTTGCTGCATGTTCCCCAGCCCCGGCATCAGCTGGCGTGAGAAAATCCCCATATAGGCAATCTCTTCAAGCACCACCGCGTTATGCACCGCATTCTCCGCATCTCTTCCCCAGGTAAAGGGGCCATGTGAATGAACCAGCACAGCCGGGACTTTAGCCGGATCCAACCGACGGTCGCCAAAGGTTTCGACAATCACCCTGCCAGTCTCCCACTCATACCGACCGTTAATCTCTGCATCCCGCATCTGTCGGGTACAGGGAATGTCACCGTAAAAATAATCCGCATGTGTGGTGCCCCAGGCAGGAATATCCAGGCCTGCCTGCGCCCAAATAGTCGCATGACGCGAATGGGTGTGGACAATCCCACCCGCTGACCCAAACTCAAGATAAAGCACGCGGTGTGTATCGCTATCTGAGGACGGTTTTTTTTCACCCTCCACCACTTTCCCCGTTTCCAACTCTACCACCACCATGTCGTCACGGGTCATCGCCGCATATTCCACTCCCGAGGGTTTGATCACCATCAGACCCTCCCGGCGATCGACAGCGCTGACATTACCCCAGGTGAACGTCACCAGGTGATGGCGCGGCAGTGCCAGGTTGGCTTCGAATACGTGCTGTTTGAGCTCGTTAAGCATTTATCTTTCTCAATTAGGCGTGTTGAGCCTATTGTCAGCAGCCCGTCCCCAGGGAGGTATGGTGCAAATCGCTAAAGACCACGCAGGCTTCTGCTGGAAACGAATATTTGCGAGAGAAAGGGTGAATCGCCTGTACATAACAGGAGAACGGACTTTAAGACTATTTACCTGTTTATTACTTACCAGATGCTTATAGTGAATATGGGCAGAAGTTGTACATTTGGCCTTTTAATTATTCTGCCTTTAACAAAAAATGCCATTTTTTATATCGATACTCTATGGGAGCCAATAGCAGGCCGAATTCGGGGTTCATGCCTATACTTAAGAGGCACTCCCATATAGCCAATGCTAAGGAGAAGTCATTATGATGATTATCAATAAACGTTTCGCCACCGCCGCTTTGGCGCTTACGCTAGCGTTTTCACTCAGCGCTTGTTCCAACATGTCCAAACGTGACCGCAACACCGCTATTGGTGCTGGCGCGGGGGCAGTAGGCGGTGCAGTGTTGACCGATGGTAGCGCACTGGGTACGCTCGGCGGGGCCGCCGTTGGGGGGATCATTGGTCATCAGGTGGGTAAATAATCTGACTGACCGTTCTACAGATACCTCTGCCGACAGGCTGGCAAAAGCATTTTTGCTTTGACGTATTAGCCATAATAAAGATTATTTCAGGTCTGTTTTATCTTCATTCGATGGCATATTACCATCAGCGGGCTCAGGCCCGGCAGCAGTACCCTTAAGCCATGCCGCAGTGTGGTATCGCGGCATGGCCGTTCGCCAGATGCAGTTAACCGCCTGCCAGCTTGACCTTCATTCCTTTGCCTTCCAGCAGCTGTTTAAGCAAATCGCGCTTATCGCCTTGGATTTCAATGACGCCATCCTTGACTGACCCGCCGCAACCGCACTTTTTCTTCAACTCGGCGGCTAATTTATCCAAGGCTGCATCGTCCAAATCCACACCCGAGATAAGACACACACCCTTACCTTTTCGCCCGCTGGTCTGGCGTTGAATACGCACGATACCGTCGCCCTTTTCGCGCTGCGGTTTACTCTCTTCCTGCTTGATGCGCCCTGTGTCGGTGGAATAGACCAGCCGGCTGTTATCATCACTCATGATCTTTTCCTCAAGCCAGTGAGGCGCGAATGGCGCTCAATGTGGCGGCAGGATCGGCTGATTGGGTGATCGGACGCCCAATAACCATATAATCGACACCAGCCGCCTGCGCCTGTACAGGGGTCATGATACGACGTTGATCGCCCGCGGCACTGCCCTCCGGGCGAATGCCTGGCGTTACCAATTGGAACTGTTGACCACACGCCGCTTTCAGGCGCTCAGCCTCATGTGCCGAACACACTACGCCGTCCAATCCACAATCACGGGTCAGACGTGCAAGCCGTTCCGCGTGCTCAGCGGGTGAAAGGTCGATACCGATAGCCTGCAGATCTTCTGCTTCCATGCTGGTAAGTACAGTAACCGCAATCAACAACGGTGCCTGGGCACCGTAAGGCAGCAACGCTTCTTTCGCGGCTGTCATCATACGTGCACCGCCGCTGGCGTGGACATTCACCATCCAGACACCCAGCTCGGCAGCTGCGGCTACGGCATGGGCTGTGGTATTCGGAATATCGTGGAATTTCAAATCCAGGAATACCTCGAATCCGCGGTCGTGCAACTCGCGTACGACTTGTGGCCCAAACAGGGTGAACATTTCCTTGCCCACTTTTAACCGGCAGTCTCGTGGATCGATGCGATCAGCAAATGCCAGCGCAGCACCAATATCTGCGTAGTCCAGCGCCACGATAATCGGAGATGATTTTAAGTCATTGTTATTGATGTTATTTTCAGACTTCATTTCTTCTACCTTCTGTAAAATGGACGTAAATAGGCAACAACCTACCAAACTGACGCCGCATTCTACATGTCAGTCGACAGAAATCCCAGCCACAGCGCGCCCTGCCGTTAAGTAATGTTAGTCGTTGATACGTCATCAAGCGTCAATATCACCCCGACGTCCTTAACCCAGCTGATGTAAACCGCCGTAAAGATGCGTAAATTATCATTCATATAATTTGAACAAGATACTCAGCATTATCAGATTTTAAATCCAATCAGATGCTTTATTATTCAACACATCGGAAGCGAACGCCTTCCAACCTAATTAAACAGACTGGAGTCTCATATGAAAAGCATCAAATATTTTGCAGCAGCCGCAGTTGTCGCTATGACCTCTTTTGCCACTCTGGCCGCTGAGCCGGTGGATATGCAACAGGCAACCAGCCTGACCGCTTCCGGTGTTGTTTCTGCCGGTCATGCTACGACGCTGAGCAGCCTGGAAGCCAAGTTGGCCGCTAAAGCCGATGCGCAAGGTGCAAGCAGTTATCGCATCATTTCTGCCGGCGGTAATAACATGCTGAGTGGCACTGCGGTTATCTATAAATAAGCACTTCAGTATGGGGCCCGGTCTACCGGGCTCTACCGCTTTATCCCTTCAATATCGCGCGTTATTCCCCCTCCTCAGTGTTACAGAAATATTAAATTTTTATTACACACTGGACACTCACTCATGACTGGCTTAGCTTGAAGGCAATCTTCCCGCATAAAGGCTTCAAAATGAGCGAGATATCTACACTAACGATTAAAATCCCTCTGGAACTCAAAGAAAAAATTCGTGCCATTGCCGCCGATAACCAACTTTCTTTGAGCGCTGAGGTTTGTCAACGCCTTGAACACAGCTTCGACTTACCGGCTAAAGCAGAAAAAGCCGCTAAGAAATCGCCGGAGTTACACCATGGCGAAATCGATAATCAGGGGATTGAAGAGGAAATCGAACAACCTTTGAACCAGAAAGAATTGAAAAAACTGCGTCAGTTACTGAAAGGTGGCGTGAAAGCCAGCAAGAAAAAATAAAGCTGCACCAGCACAATAAAAAACGGGGCTAAATAGCCCCGTTTTTTATTGTGCATTATTGCCCATCCAACCCACGGATAGGCTTAACCGATGACCAGGCTCGGCATGACGGGCAATGCCAATACAGGGAATGTGCAGTAAAACCACATTTATGGCAGCGGTAACGCGGCTTGGTCCGTATTTGTTCCCCAACCATATCCCGCAGCAGCAACAGGCTCTCTTTTGCACGCCCGTCTTCCGCATCCGCCAGGTGATAATCCATCAAGCGGTAAAATACTCTCATTGTCGGATGGCGCTGTAACTGGCGGTTGATATACACCTGCACCACGTCACGCCCTTCATGCTGTTCAATAATCTCTGCCAGCATTAATTCGGCGGTGGCGCCGGTGTTTTCTTCCACGCAACGCTTGAGGAAGTCCGCCCAATCCTGCTTTTGTTCCAAATGTTGGTAACACTCATGCAGCATCGGCAGGGTTTCGCTAACCAGTTCTTTATCCTGGCTCAACACCCGCTGTAACGACTCTACCGCTTTGGCATATTCACCCTGCGCCATATAAATGCGGCCAACCATAATCGATACGCGAGCACACTGTTTGTCAGCCGAGGCCGCCCGCTTCAGCAAGCCCATCGCTTTATCGAGATCGTCGCTGCCCATGGCCTGCAGCGCCAGCTCGCAATAGAAATGTGCGATCTCGGTACGTTGCTTGTCTTTGCCCAACTTGACCAGTTTTTCCGCCACGTCAATGGCGCTCAGCCAGTCGCTGGTCGCCTGATGGATCGCCAACAACTGCTGCAACGCAGAGAGGCGAAAATCCTCTTCACCGACCAGTTGGCCGAACATGTCTTCGGCGCGATCGTACATACCGGCAGCCATGTAGTCGCGGCCCAACTGTTGGATAGCCAGCAGGCGTTGTTCGAAGGTGAGAGAGGCGCTTTCCATCAGCGCTTGGTGGATACGGATGGCACGGTCTACTTCACCGCGCGAACGGAACAGGTTACCCAGTGTCAGGTGTGCTTCAACGGTGTTACTGTCCTCTTTCAACATATCAAGGAACAGATCAACCGCTTTATCTTGCTGATTGGAGAGCAGGAAGTTAACCCCAGCCACGTACTCGCGCGACAGACGGTTGGCTTCCTGTTGTTTATCCTGTTGAGCACTTCTGCGCCCCATGTACCAACCGTACGCGGCAGCCACGGGCAGCAACAGAAACAGCAGCTCTAACATAGAAGATTATTCCTTGCTGACAACGGACTGAGCTACCGGCTCAGCAGGTTGTTCAAGCTGCAGTTCCAGCCTTTTGATTTTGCGTTCGGCCCGCCCCAATGCAATACGGGTGCGCAAATAAAACAGGCCACAAATGACCCAACCGAGAACAAAACCAGCACCAAACAACGCCGCCAACAGGGTCGATACGCGATAGTCGCCCTGCGCAACCAGGTAATTAAAACTCACAACCTGATCGTTATGCGCGCCCAACGTGACAGAAATCACGAAAATCACCAGAACCAACAAAAAAATCAGCAAATATTTCACATTCTTTCCCGCGATGCCGAGTTAATCGGATGAATTATGCCAATGCGTGGCGTCCCTAACCATTAAGTTAGCATTTCCCATCGTGGCAGGGAAACCCTGCGGCACGATAAAACCACATATCTGCTGGCATATTCGACAGTAAACGACGCTCCCGAACAAATTAATGAGAAAGCTTCTCAAAATAATGGATTAATAAGGATATGGGGACATTGATGCGAATTGCAATGAAGGTATATGTAAGCGGTTAATGCGGCGTCAGTGCGACACCGCATTATGTGACATGGTCACTTATAATTATTTTGTCGCCGTTCTTTCCGCGATTTCATGCTGCTCTTGCGGGGGCGGAGTCAAAGGCCCAAACCAGCGCTGTGCCAGCCAGCAGGCAATCGTCACCAACAGCCAACTGATCAGCGTCGCCATCACCAAGTCACGCGGCCAGTGCATACCCAACAATAAACGACTGCCCATGACCCCCGTTGCCCACAGCATCAATACCGCGACAGTCTTATAATGCCGACGTGGCCATAACAGCCCTACGCCCAGCAGCGCCCAACTGGCAGCAAACATTGTATGACCCGAAGGGAACGCAAAGCCGGTCTCAAATTGCCAATGCTCACGTAACCATGCAGGCACAAGTGTATGATCTTGTAACTGCTCTTTCACTAACGCGCTCCGCTCTTTGCGGTTGAGCGAGTAAAAGTATTTCTCGTCAATCTGATGGGCTGACTCCAGCCATAACACAAAGGGACGTGGCTCCTGCACCCGATCTTTAATCATTGACTTAACGCCCTGCCCGATCAAAATCGACGCACTCAGCAAAACCAGCAGGCCGATGGCTGGCTTGATGCGAAAACGCAGACACCACAAGAACCAGGCTGCGAGGATAATACTGGTCAGAATGCCCCACGGTGACGTGACCGTTTCGGTTATCCAATACAGGCCTTTCAATAGCCGCCCGTCACCGCCCGGCAACCATTGCCACCCGGAAATCCATGCCGCTAACGGCATCAACAACAATATTATCGCCCCTGCTGCCGTACGCTTTGCTATCTCAAACATTCCAATCGCCCTTTGTCTAAGCCAATTGGCAGTGTAACAATCTTGCAATATTGATAACACTCGAAAAATTAAACAGATAGAAAACCTATTGCAATAATAGTTGGCTGAAAACATCGGATGCTGATTTGCTGAGCACCTCAGGGCAAGAAGTTATGGCAAAATAGCCGATAATTAACGAAATGCCGATCGTCGTTGCGCATTTTAATCCTGGTCAGTTCACTGTGCCGGACGTAGGATGCCCAACCATGATTGAATCGGAAGTATTTGTGGAGAGTAACATGCAGCTTAAACGGGTGGCAGAGGCCAAATTGCCAACACCTTGGGGCGATTTCCTGATGGTAGGATTCGAAGAACTGGCTACCGGGCACGATCACCTGGCTCTGGTCTTCGGTGATATTTCTGGTACGAAGCCGGTACTCTCACGCGTGCATTCTGAGTGCCTGACCGGTGATGCATTGTTCAGCTTACGCTGTGACTGTGGTTTTCAATTGGAAGCTGCGCTGGAGCATATTGCAGAAGAAGGCCGCGGTATTTTGCTCTACCACCGCCAGGAAGGTCGCAATATCGGTTTGCTGAATAAAATTCGGGCTTACGCCTTGCAGGATAAGGGCGCGGATACCGTCGAAGCCAACCACCAGCTGGGTTTTGCCGCAGATGAGCGCGACTTCACCCTGTGTGCAGACATGTTCAAACTGCTGGGTGTGGATGAGGTCCGTTTACTGACCAATAATCCTAAAAAGGTTGAGATCCTGACTGAAGCCGGTATCAACATCACCGAACGTGTTCCGTTGATCGTGGGTCGTAACCCGAAAAACGAGCGTTACCTGGCCACCAAGGCTGAGAAGATGGGCCATTTACTGGACCAAAAGTGATTTCTTCTCTGGAAAAATAAGGGCGCCACGAAAGGCGCCCTTTTTATTACAGCATTTTCCTGATCACATAATGCAGAATGCCATCATTTTCATAGTAGGTCAGCTCATTGCCGGTATCGATACGGCAACGGGTATTAACCACTTCCTTGCGTCCATCGGCATACGTAATCAACACCGGCACCGTCTGTCCCGGTTTCAGCGTTTGTAAACCGCTAACGCTAATCTGCTCATCCCCGCTCAGGCCCAAGGTTTTACGTGTCACACCAGCAGGGAACTCCAGTGGCAGAATGCCCATGCCAATCAGGTTAGACCGGTGAATACGTTCAAAGGACTCGGCAATCACAACCCGAACGCCCAATAAGCGAGGACCTTTCGCCGCCCAGTCACGGCTGGAACCAGACCCATATTCTTTACCGGCAATCACCGCCAGCGGTACATTTTCCTGTTGATACTGCATAGCCGCATCGTAGATGGACAGCTGATTCTGTGACGGAATATGCCGGGTGTAACCGCCTTCAACACCCGGCACCATTTCATTGCGGATGCGGATATTGGCAAAGGTACCGCGCATCATCACCTCATGGTTACCACGGCGAGAGCCATACGAGTTGAAGTCCAGCGGCGCAACGCCATGCTCACTCAAGTAGCGCCCTGCCGGGCTGTCACGCTTGATATTCCCCGCAGGGGAAATATGGTCGGTGGTCACGGAGTCGGCCAGGATGGCCAAAATACGCGCGTCCTTGATGTCCTGCACCGGATCCGGCTGCACTTTCATGGTACTAAAGAACGGCGGATGACGAATGTAGGTGGAGTCTGCCTGCCACTGATAGGTGGCGGATCCGGCAACCTGAATCGACTGCCAGTTGGCATCACCGTCAAATACGGCCCCATACTCCTTGTGGAACATGTCGGTACGAACCTCTTCCACCGCTTGGGCAATGTCTTTACTGCTCGGCCAAATATCTCTCAGGTACACCGGCTTGCCATCGTGCCCTTCACCCAGCGGATCCTTGGTAAGGTCGATCTTCATGCTGCCCGCGAGCGCGTAAGCGACCACCAGCGGTGGAGAAGCCAACCAGTTGGTTTTCACCAGCGGATGTATGCGGCCTTCAAAGTTGCGGTTGCCTGACAGCACCGCGCCCACGGTCAAGTCGCCTGCTTTAATAGCCTGTTCTATCGGCTCTGGTAAGGGCCCGGAGTTACCGATACAGGTTGTGCAACCATAGCCGACCAAATTAAAGCCCAGTTCTTCCAGGTATGATGTCAGCTTCGCACTGTCAAAATAGTCGGTTACCACTTTGGAGCCCGGGGCTAATGACGTTTTGACCCAAGGCTTGGTGCGTAAGCCTTTTTTCACCGCATTCTTCGCCAACAGGCCTGCCGCCATCATCACGCTTGGGTTCGAGGTGTTGGTACAGGAGGTAATGGCCGCAATAACAACCGCGCCATTATGCAGATCGTGCGCCTGTCCATTGAGCGTAAAGGGTTTGAATTCCGACGCATGCTGCTGGCCGCCAATATCCAGTTCAGTTGCAGCATTGAACGCCTTTGGCACATCGGGCAGTGCTACACGATCCTGTGGACGCTTCGGTCCGGCCAGGCTGGCAACGACCGTCGACATATCCAGCGCCAGAGTACTGGTAAACACCGGCTCGTCGCCAGGATTACGCCACATGCCCTGCGCTTTGGCGTAAGCTTCCACCAGCGCAATTTGCTCATCACTGCGTCCACTGAGCTTCATATAGCCCAACGTCACCTCATCCACCGGGAAGAAGCCGCAGGTGGCACCAAACTCTGGCGACATATTGGCAATGGTTGCACGGTCAGCCAGCGGCAGATCGGCAAGGCCGTCACCGTAGAATTCAACGAACTTGCCCACGACACCGTGCTTACGCAACATCTGCGTTACGGTTAACACCAGGTCAGTGGCGGTGATACCTTCGCTAAGCTTGCCGGTAAGTTTAAAACCCACAACGTCCGGGATTAGCATTGATACCGGCTGTCCAAGCATTGCTGCTTCAGCTTCGATCCCCCCAACCCCCCAGCCAAGAATACCCAGGCCGTTGATCATGGTGGTATGGGAGTCGGTACCGACCAGAGTATCTGGATAGGCTATACGCTGGCCGCTTTCGTCGGTGTGCCATACCGTTTGGCCAAGATATTCCAGGTTAACCTGGTGGCAGATACCGGTGCCGGGTGGAACGACACGGAAACGGTTGAAGGCTTTTTGTCCCCAACGCAGGAAGGTATAACGTTCGTGGTTACGCGCCATTTCGATACGCACGTTTTCTTCAAACGCGTCGTCATCGCCAAATTCATCGACGGTGACCGAATGGTCAATGACCAGATCGACAGGTGAAAGCGGGTTAACCTGGTCAACATTGCCGCCCAAGCGTTGTACCGCTTCGCGCATTGCAGCTAAATCTACCACCGCAGGCACGCCAGTAAAGTCCTGCATCAGGACGCGAGCCGGACGATAGGCAATCTCCCGGTCGGCATGGCCGGTCTTCAACCAGCCAACGATAGCCTTCAGATCGTCAACCTGCACGGTGTCACCATCCACATGGCGCAGCAGGTTTTCCAACAGCACTTTCATTGATTTTGGCAGCCGGTCGATATCACCCAACTGTCTCGCCGCCAGTGGCAGACTGTAATAGCCATACTCGCTATTCAGCGCAACCAGCTTATCCATACTCGTTTCACGAAGATCGGACGACATAGCTCCTCCATTTCTTATTATGTCTAAAACAGGGTAATCACTGAGGTCTTATTTAAAGATAACACAAAGACGATGTAACGTTTTGATAACAACACGTTTTGATCATAACGATAGGCAGAAGCAATCAACTGAAAGAACCAGTGATAGCTCAATAAGTTAACCGTGAATGTTTGGTTACTCCTGATAGGACGGGAACAAAGTGTACTTTCTTTCCTCCGGCATTACTCTTCTTGGGCAAACTCATGCAACCGGTGTAACCATCAGGCTGCACCTGTTATGCATATCGCTACCTCACTACCTGAGAAGAAAAACATGGCCGAAACTAAGATCAATACCCTTGCCAACGTCGAGGCATTAAGGACTACAGAACCCGAATCAGAGGGACAGGTAATTCTGTTACGCAGTACTGCAGAACGCATACTTTTTTATGTATATAAGGCAGGCGACAACACGCCTGATGACGGCACATTAGTGGTAGTCACTAATACCGGTAAACGCTGGCACCTGATTAGAGACGGTAATACGCTTCAACTTGCCTGGTTCAAGACAGCTAAGAACAACTGGGACAATGCAATGGACTTGTTGCTCAGCTATGCTTCGACTATCAGTGGTAACGTAGCCAAAATTGTGTTTCCACGTGGAACATTGAACTTTAAAAAACCAATAATACTGGATTACAGCAAAGACTGGTTTTTGGAAGGTCAAGGTGGACACGGTGCTTCAGGTACCGTACTAGATTTTAATATCCCACGTAGCGCTGGTTACGGCGACTATGGTGCAATTCATTGTTGGGGAGAACCCTTCGGATTCCAGCAGCTCACACTACGCAACCTGATGGTGCAAGGAATTGGCACCAGTATTGTTGACCCTACTCAAGACGAAAAAGGTCGAGCATATTGTCATGGCGTTTATTGCCGCACCATTGCCACCTTGTGGGAAGATGTCGCTATACAAAACTTCCGAGGTTCAGCGTTGTACCTCGATAATGCCTTCGATAACAACTTCAATCGCGTTTCCGTTTTTGCGTCTGGCCGTATGAAGGATGGCTACAGCTACACTAGCCTTGATGATATCGCCAACCCAGATGCGACTGCTTTCCCACCGTTATTAATCATGAGCACTCGCCCTGGCGATCAAAGCAACTTCAATCGCTTTTTTGACGGCTCTTTCGAGCTGAACAACGTTACGCCATTTGTTGAGGTTCGCGGCGGCATACAAATGCACTTTACGCGGATCCATGCTGAACGTCCTGGTGGTAGCTTGGCTGAAGGTCATTGGCCGTTAGGCACCTTTATCAAGATAGGAGGGGAAGTTTGGCTAACCGAATGCGGCATTAGCAATTTCACGCAAGCAGTTTCGTATGGTCCATATGCTCAAATAATCATCAACGGTTGTAACCGCCTTTCAGGTGATATTTATCCTTACGATATGATAACTACTGGTAATGGACGCATCAAACTCGATAACTCCATCTGCGGTGGCCTGTATATATCAGGCAATATTCAGGGTGATTACCAGATCAGTAACAGCGTGCTGAATTACTTGAGAACCGCGGTGATGTCAGGATCGACCCTAGTCACCAATTGCAGGATAAATGGTGATGTTACGGTCACAGCACCGGCCAGTGCACCACTCGGCTCCGCTGGCGGGCTCAAGATTAGCAATAGTCAGATAACTGGTAACCTTACCGCTGGAGCAACTGCACAAAGAATCAGCGTTGCCGGATGCCATATCTTTGGCAATTTGACGCTCCCGGGTGCCAACTGCAGCGCAGTACATAACGTAGTGGTCGGGCAAGAATATATTGCTGCGACAGGCAATAATATCAGCATCGGTAAAACCTCCCCCGCCATTATTTATGTTGATACCAGCTATACCGAAATTAGCGGTGTCATTCAAAAAGGCACCCTCATTCTGAAGCGAGAGGCGCTAGCAAACCTCTCACCGGGATGGATGTGTACGGCCAGTGGTGCTGAAGGTTCAGGATTAAAAGTAGCGCAATTAGCCGCTCTGGGTGCAGAATCTTAATACTCAGGCCGCCTTCGCTATATACAAGGCGGCCTATATTGATTGGGAAGCATGGGGGTTCTTTTGAACCTCATATCGTTAGCGGCAGTCATTACCTCAGAGTATTTAACCACCTCACTAAACGTGAATTACCGCTGCGGCAGTTCGATAGTCTGTTATCAATACAGAATCTGTTAATATTGGAGGCGACCGTGTCATCAGTCTGGTAAGCGCCACTGACTGCGTCGGGGTGTCAACACAGAACATTAAGTCAGCGAAAGTTGCTTGGGTAACACATGTCCAAATTGGAAGTAAACATCCACGGCGGGTATAGAGAACTACTTTATTGATTGTGCTGGCATTTGGACAATGTAAGCTAGCATCAGCAGATATTTGTTGGTGATGACAGCATAATATTTTAAACCCAGGAGAGCACAGTGGCATTTTTGGGGTTCGTCAGTGAACGGGAGTGTCAACAATGGAAAGGTGCTTCGCCGTATCTTCCCGCGTTCAGCTTTTATGAACAGCACCAATCAGAACCTATCCATGCATCCCCTGAAGCTATTATCCAAGCCGTACTTTCCCTGGATATGACAGAAGATCCCATCATCCGTCGTTTGCTGATGCTTCGTCAGTTACCCGGTAAATTCTGGCAGTCGCTCACCAGAATAAAGAAAACAGAACAGCCGGCTGCGTTTGGTTTCGATACCTTTACCTTGCTGCATCATGGCAGTCATGAGGTTTCACTGGGGTTGACCGGCCGTTTTTGGCGCCCAATGTTAGACGTGAAAAAACTGGAAACCGCGGAAGAATTTCACCGTTTTACTGCGCCTGATGCAGCCAAACTGGTATTACGCTTTAGTGTCACTCAGGACAGTGCAGGTTTGGCAACGCTTAGCACCGAAACCTTCGTCTGGTGCCCGACACCCCAGGTAAAAGCACGGTTCGCCTGCTATTGGGCAGCCATTCGCCCGGCCAGCGGTTGGATAAGGCGACGTACCCTGCGTAGCGTGCAACAGAAACTGGCAACATCCGCTACCTGACACATTAGCGATGGGTGATGAAGAGAAGAGGTAAAAACCGCTCAGTACGCGTGAGAAGTGAATGAGATAATGATAAACAAGCTGCATAGAACGAAGAGCAGAATGTAACACTGAGAGGGGGGCCCCTCTCAGATTACCCGTGATTAACCCAACGGCTTACTTTTCCGGCAGCTTGATGTCTTTAAACATCGCTTCGATCTCTTCATTCGAGCGTAGCGCAACTGCATTATCGACCACGTCACGCGTCAGATGTGGCGCAAAACGCTGGATGAAATCGTACATATAGCTACGCAGGAAGGTACTCCGGCGGAAGCCAATCTTCGTGGTACTGAAGGTGAAGATATCGCGCGCATCCACTGTCACCAGATCCGGATCTTGTACCGGGTCAACTGCCATACTGGCGATAACACCAACACCCAGCCCAAGGCGAACATAGGTTTTAATCACGTCGGCGTCAGTCGCCGTGAATACGATACGTGGCGTCAGGCCAGCACGGTTAAACGCGGTATCCAGCTCAGAGCGCCCCGTGAAACCGAAGGTATATGTGACAATCGGATAAGCAGCCAGTTCTTCAATGGTGATATGGCCTTTGCCCGCTAATGGATGATCGGGTTTCACGACTACCGCGCGGTTCCAGTGGTAGCACGGCAGCATAATTAAATCGTCGTAAAGATGCAGCGCTTCTGTGGCAATGGCAAAGTCTGCGGTGCCTTTGGAGACCGCTTCCGCAATTTGCGTCGGCGACCCCTGGTGCATATGCAACGAAACACGCGGATAGCGTTCAATAAAGCCTTTGATCACGTTAGGCAATGCATACCGCGCTTGGGTATGCGTGGTCGCAACGTACAATGAGCCTTTATCCGGGTAGGTATGCTCGCCGGCGACGGCTTTAATCGCATCCACCTTGGACAACACTTCACGTGCAATACGGATGATTTCCAGACCTGCTGGCGTCACCTGAGTCAGGTGTTTTCCGCTACGCGCGAAAATCTGAATGCCCAGTTCATCTTCCAGCATCCGCACCTGCTTGCTGATACCGGGTTGCGAGGTATAAAGCCCTTCTGCCGTCGAGGAGACATTCAGGTTGTGGTTAACCACTTCCACGATGTAACGAAGCTGCTGCAATTTCATATCTTATACCATCCTAGGTTAAACACTGCGTTGAGCCGCAGCCAGGTATATCGGTGTCGCCCCGGTATGCTGAAAAGTAACAAGCCTTAAACACAGTGCCTCATCCAAGTGATGAATAAACCGCCGTTATTAATAAGCTTTAATCATAAAAAAACTTTTTATATAACCATTATATCATGCCACAGCTTCAAGTATAGATCCGTGTCACACTCTGGTAACGATTATTTTGCATTGCGATCAATATGAAATCCCCGGCCCAGGAGGGAAAAAACAGCAAAGGATAGATCCGTTCTCAGCTTTAGCCAATAAAAAAAACCAGCCACAGGGGCTGGTTTTTATATTGCATTCAGGCTGCAAGTTTACTTTTTACCTTCAACCCATTTGCCATCTATGTAGAAAGCAGACCAGCCGGTGGCTTTTCCGTCTTTCTCAGAAGAGACATACTGTTGCTTGGTCTTGCGGCTAAAGCGCACCATGGTCTTGTTGCCTTCGGCATCCGCTACGGGCGCATCGGCCAGATAACGCAATTTTTCAGGCAAGCGATCCTTGAAGCGGGCCAACTCTTCGACCAACGGCGCACGGGTCTCGCGCGATTTAGGGAACGTGTTGGCAGCCAGGAAGACGCCGGCCGCACCGTCACGCAGAACAAAGTAAGCATCTGACTTTTCGCATGGCAGCTCCGGTAATGGAACCGGATCTTCCTTGGGTGGTGCTACGTCGCCGTTACGCAGGATCTTGCGCGTATTTTTGCATGTCTCGTTGGTACAACCCATGTACTTACCAAAACGCCCCATTTTCAGGTGCATTTCAGAGCCACATTTATCGCACTCAACGACTGGACCATCATACCCTTTCAGGCGGAACTCGCCCTCTTCGATCTCATAACCATCACAAGCCGGGTTGTTACCGCACACATGCAATTTACGCTGGTTATCGATCAGGTAGCTGTCCATTGCCGTGCCGCATTTCTGGCAGCGACGGCGGGCACGCAACGCGTTGGTTTCCGCGTCATCCCCTTCAAGAATGTTCAGTACTTCGGTTTCCGGCACCAGGTTAATGGTGGTTTTACAGCGTTCTTTCGGCGGCAACGCATAACCAGAACACCCCAGGAACACGCCCGTACTTGCCGTGCGAATGCCCATCTGACGACCACAGGTTGGGCAGTCAATACTGGTCATTACCATTTGATTCGGGCGCATGCCGCCTTCTTCAGGATCTTTTTCTGCCGTGTCTAGCTGCTCGCTGAACTCGGCAAAGAACTCATCCAGTACCGCTTTCCATTCTGCGTGGTTATTCGCTACCTGATCCAGGCCGTCTTCCATGCGGGCGGTGAAGTCATAGTTCATCAGCTCGCGGAAGTTTTCTTCCAGACGGTCAGTCACGATCTCGCCCATTTTTTCTGCGTAGAAACGGCGGTTTTCAACACGCACATAGCCACGATCCTGAATGGTTGAAATGATTGACGCGTAGGTCGATGGACGACCGATACCCCGTTTTTCCAACTCTTTTACCAATGACGCTTCGCTGTAACGCGCTGGCGGCTTGGTGAAGTGCTGACTTGGGATCAGTTTTTGCAGTTCAAGTTCGCTGCCTACCTCAACAAACGGCAAGGTACGATCTTCATCACCCTTACGCAGAGCAGGCATCACTTTGGTCCAACCGTCGAAACGCAGCGTACGGCCCTTGGCGCGCAGCTGGAAATCACCGGCTTTTACCGACAGCGTGGTGGAATCGTACTGCGCTGGCGTCATCTGACAGGCCACAAACTGCCGCCAAATCAGCTGATACAGCTTTTGCGCATCCGCTTCCATATCTTTCAACTGTTCAGCCAGCACATTGACATCCGACGGACGGATGGCCTCATGCGCTTCCTGCGAGTTTTCTTTACTGCTGTACTGGTTCGGTGCCTTCGGCAAGTATTTGTCGCCGAAGTTATCACCGATATAACCACGCACCATGTTGAGCGCATCCTGGCTCAGGTTGGTGGAGTCGGTACGCATATAGGTGATGTGACCTGCTTCATACAGGCGCTGGGCCATCATCATGGTTTTCTTCACGCCAAAGCTCAAACGGGTACTGGCCGCTTGCTGCAATGTGGACGTAATGTAAGGTGCACCCGGTTTGCTGCTGGTCGGCTTATCTTCGCGATCCAGTACGGTGTAGCGGGCTTTTTCCAGCAGTTTAAGTGCTGCATGCGTCTGCTCACGATTAACCGGCTTGAACGGTTTGTCGTGGGCATGCGTCACTTCCATCTGCAACGTGGTGTCACCCTTCGCTAACAGATCTGCGTGCAGCTCCCAGTACTCTTCCGGTACGAAGGCTTTGATGTCGCGCTCACGCTCCACCACCAACCGAACAGCAACGGATTGCACTCGCCCGGCAGACAGGCCACGGGCAATTTTTTTCCACAGCAGTGGCGAAACCATATAACCCACAACGCGGTCCATAAAGCGGCGCGCCTGCTGTGCGTTAACACGGTCAATATTCAGCTCACCCGGCTGTTTGAACGCGTTTTGGATCGCGTTCTTGGTGATTTCGTTAAATACCACACGGCTAAAGCGTTTGTCGTCACCCCCGATAACTTCCCGCAGGTGCCAGGCAATGGCTTCCCCTTCGCGGTCAAGGTCCGTTGCGAGATAAATGTGGTCGGCGTTTTCCGCTAACGACTTTAACTCGGCGACAACTTTTTCTTTACCCGGCAGGATTTCGTATTGCGCAGCCCAACCATGGTAAGGATCGACGCCCATACGATTTACCAGCGCCGCCTTCTCATCCTTTTTAACTTTAACTTTCTTCTTGGCTTTGTCTTCGGTTGAGTCAGCGCTCTTTTTGCTGGCTGAGCCACTGGTCGGCAAATCACGGATATGACCGACGCTGGACTTCACCACGTAGTCATTACCTAAATATTTATTAATAGTTTTGGCTTTTGCCGGGGACTCAACTATTACTAGAGCTTTACCCATATTTACCTTTACCTAATTTTATTTCTTCTAAAAAGAAGTCTTTTATCTCGCCGTGCCGCAGCGGTTCATATCTCTTTTTTATATTGCGGCAGTCTGGCAAGAGATCAACATGTTTTTTTCTATTGGTTGCTTAACTGCTCAACCTGAACGCAAGTTGTTGATCCTGCCTGCAATTCACCCATGCCCCAGAAGTATGGCTGTGTGAGACTCATTCATGGCGTAAACAAAACCTTCCACCTGACGCCGCAAAATCCCACACTGTACCTGATAAAAAGCGTCACGCAACCTAATTAGCACGGAAAGGCAGATTTCGCCAATCGACAGATACCGCTAGACATCCAGACGGCAAATAAACCTTAGTCTGTTTGCGGATAAATGCGAACTGGCGTTAGAATATGTCCAGAATTTATGATTGGAGTGTAATAAATGCGCACTAATACCTCACCCATTGATCGCGAAACCTTACTGCAAGAAGCAAATAATCTTATTCGTCACCATGATGATTATATGCATGGCATGATTGCCACTGAGGTTGAACAAAAAGGCAGCGTTTTAGTTTTCCGTGGTGAATTCTTTTTGGACCAAGATGGATTGCCAACGGCAAAAACTACCGCCGTATTTAATATGTTTAAACACTTGGCCCACGTGTTCTCTGATAAATATCACCTGGTCGATTAAGCATAAAAAAGGGGGCCTAAGCCCCCTCCTGTTTAATCGTTTCGCTTAAAGCAACGGCTTTTCGCCCCGTTGCCACCAGCGCAATAACAGACGGTCGACACTTTCCGCCGCACTGCCGGTAAAACGGTCCATCATGCGTTTACGGCGTGCATAACGCACCCCGATCACCTCATGGTTTTCCATTTCAGCAATCAGCAAATCGTCACTGGTACCAATCGCGTCGATGAGTCCCTTCTCTTTCGCTTGCGTACCGAACCAATGCTCACCGGTCGCTACGCTGTCAATATCCAGTGATGGGCGCTGCTGGTGAACGAACTCTTTAAACAGCACATGAGTTTCGTTCAGATCTTCACGGAACTTCTCACGCCCCTGCTCCGTATTTTCGCCAAACAACGTCAGCGTGCGTTTGAACTCGCCGGCGGTGTGCAATTCAACATCAATATCATTCTTTTTCAACAAGCGGTGGAAGTTAGGGATCTGCGCCACAACGCCGATTGAACCGATAATTGCAAAGGGTGCGGCCACAATACGATCCGCCACACATGCCATCATATAGCCGCCACTGGCCGCGACCTTATCTACAGCCACCGTGAGACGAATCCCGCCGGTACGCAAACGCGCCAGTTGCGATGAGGCCAACCCGTATCCGTGCACTACACCACCCGGGCTTTCCAGTCGTAGCAGAACTTCGTCCTTCGGTGTCGCTACCGCCAGCACGGCCGAGACCTCCTCGCGCAATGAGGTGACTTCATGGGCATCCATGCTGCCTTTGAAATCCAGCACATACAGGCAAGGTTTGGCGGCTTCAACGGCCCCTGCTTTAGCCCGCTGTTTCTTCAGTTTATCGTCGGCTTTGGTCTGCTTTTTAAACTGCTTGAGCCACGCCTTTTGTTCCGCCTCGCCCATACGTGCCAGACGCATGTCGCGCTGCATATCGCGGTACTGCTCTCCAAGGTCAGTAAGCTGCAGTTCCCCTTTCTGTCGGTTCTTACGTTGCCCCAGGCTGACCGCCAGCAAGGCCAGCGCAGCGATGGCAATCACTACCGTCGCGACTTTGGCCAGAAATAGGCCATAAACAGATATAAACTCCACAGATTCCGCCTTTATTAACAGGTTGTTAGTATGACTTCATTCATTCTAGCCAACCGACGCGGTGGCTGTCGCGGCTAAATAAAAATTCCTTGTGCTGCTTCTTTACTATGTGGGCGCATTTGGGCTTACCCAAGGCGGCACAGTTCCATTTTTGTTACAAAAGAATGCCGATTCTGCCGCCTAATCATTGAAAATACGATCCATTTGAGGCATATAACACGGATTATTCATCAACATGATGAGCCAAATTCGCTGTGGGGCCATATATGCAGTTGAGCCGTTGCTCCTGCTATGGCCTCTCAATCCACACCGCTCCCCGACGTAAGTGGGAGACCAGCCACCCAGGCGCGAGGAATTATTGTGCACTACCAACCCAAGCAGGATTTACTGGAAAACCGTATCATTTTAGTCACTGGTGCCGGAGACGGTATTGGTCGCGAAGCTGCACTCACCTACGCCAGATTTGGCGCGCAATTGGTGCTGCTGGGCCGTACCGAAAGTAAGCTGCAAGCGGTGCAGGCCGAGATTGCCAAATTCAGCAGTGCGCCAACCTACATCATCACACTTGACCTGTTGCATACCACCCAAGAACAGTGCAAACAGGTGGCAGACGAACTTGCGACGCATGTCCCGCGGCTGGACGGCGTGCTGCATAATGCAGGCCTGCTCGGCGATATCGCCCCCATGGCGGACCTGTCGATGGCGATGTGGGAGGACGTCATGCAGGTCAACGTCAACGCAACATTTATGCTCACTCAAGCACTCTTGCCGCTGCTGCTGAAATCCAATTCGGGTTCGCTGGTATTTACCAGCTCCAGCGTCGGCCGTACCGGGCGCGCAAACTGGGGCGCTTATGCCGTTTCAAAGTTCGCAACCGAAGGGATGATGCAGGTATTCGCCGATGAATACAAAAATCGCAACTTGCGGGCAAATTGCATCAATCCTGGCGGAACTCGTACCCAAATGCGTGCATCTGCCTTCCCGAATGAAGACAAAAGCAAGCTGAAAACCCCGGCGGATATCATGCCGCTTTATCTCTATCTGATGGGGGATGACAGCCGTCGTAAAACCGGCATGAGCTTCGACGCCCAACCGAACCGCAAACCCGGCGCAGCCGAATAAAGGGGCTTTATCATGGCTGAAGATCGCCACCAACAACGTCAACAACGTTTGAAAGAACAGGTCGACGCCCGCATTGCTGCTGCGCAGGAGGCTCGGGGTTTACTGCTGGTGTTCACCGGTAACGGTAAAGGCAAAACCACTGCGGCATTTGGCACAGTAACGCGGGCCGTTGGTCACGGTATGAAAGCCGCCGTTATCCAATTCATTAAAGGTGAATGGCCGAACGGAGAAAAAAACCTGCTGCAACAGCATGGTGTTGAATTCCAGGTAATGGCGACCGGCTTTACCTGGGAAACGCAGAATAAAGCAGAAGACACCGCCGCTTGTCAGGCCGTATGGCAACAGGGTAAGCGCATGCTGGCCGACAACAGCCTGGATCTGGTGCTACTGGACGAACTGACCTATATGGTCAGCTATGGCTATCTTGAGCTGGATGAACTGCTGGAGGCGCTTCGGCAACGACCTGTGCACCAAACGGTGATTATCACCGGGCGTGGCTGCCATCGCGATATTTTAGCGTTAGCGGATACGGTTACGGAAATGCGGCCGGTGAAGCACGCGTTTGATGCGGGTATCAAAGCACAACAGGGTATTGACTGGTAATAGAAAACGCCGCAGTCCTGGGGCTGCGGCGTGCTGATTAACTGCGCTTGCTTGGTTTGCCCGGTTTGCTGCCCGGCGCACTACGGCGACCGCTGCCAGCAACCTGTGTGTGACGCTTGACGGCACGACGGATCTGATTGGCCTTCACTCGGCGGCGTTCACGCTCAACCGGCATCTTGCTGACGGTTTCCGGCTTCAACTCAACCAGTTCACGCAGATAGTTAATCGCCGGCAGTTCGAGCTCGGTCCAACCGCCACGTGGCAGGCCCTTCGGCAAATCGATATCACCATAACGCACGCGGATCAAACGGCTAACCTGGACACCAACGGCTTCCCAAAGGCGACGCACTTCGCGGTTACGTCCTTCAGTCAGGGTTACGTTATACCACTGGTTAATACCTTCGCCACCCTGGAAGGTAATGGTGCGGAAAGCGGCTGGGCCGTCTTCCAACTGAACGCCCTTACTCAATTGCTTCACTTTCTCGTCGTCAATCTGGCCAAATACGCGCACTGCGTATTCACGCTCAACTTCACGACTCGGGTGCATCAGGCGGTTTGCCAGCTCACCGTCTGTGGTGAACAACAGCAAACCGGAGGTATTGACGTCCAAACGCCCTACCGCGACCCAGCGTGAGCCGCGCAGCTTAGGCAGACGATCGAATACCGTTGGACGGCCTTCAGGATCGCTACGGGTACAGAGTTCGCCTTCCGGCTTGTAATACGCCAGTACACGGCAAACTTCTTCTTCAGATTCTTTAATCGCAACAATATGGCCATCCAGGCGGATCTTCATTGAAGGGGTTACTTCAACGCGGTCACCCAGCTTGGCAATTTTACCGTCGACGCTAACGCGCCCGGCTTCAATAATGGTTTCGATTTCACGACGCGAGCCATGGCCGGCACGCGCTAAAACTTTCTGTAACTTCTCGCTCATTGAGCAACCTCTAGTGTCGCCTTCACAGGCGTCGGGGGGATGACCGCCGCGGCGTCTGGCACCACAACAGTAACAATACATTTACTTGGATCGAACCGCGCATTATACAGGCTTTCAATAGTGTTGAAACCCACTTTATTTCCTGATCGATTATCCAAAATTATGGGTGGTAAGAAATCGTGAAACAGCGGGCGCCAACCCGCTTCGATTCAAACAGGAAGGGAATTGCGCTCTAGGAAACAGATAACCGCCTGATATACGCTCTCTGGACATTCGAGGATACCAAGATGGGTAGAAGCATGCTCAAGTCGTACAACCGAAAAGAAAGAATGAACCTCCGCAAACCGCTGTTGTTGCCGCAAATAATCGTCGTCACGATCCAACGCGTAAATATGGCAACAAGCTGGGTGCAAGGTTAATGCATCCAACCGGTTAAGCGGCGATTGATATTGCCGATAGGCTTGTTCGATCGCCACACCGGCAGCCTGCCATACACGGAAATCCTCCTTCGCCATTTCAACGGTTAAATGATGTTTAACCTGCGGGTGCACAATGCCGCCCTGCCAAAAGCTAAACAAAGCATCACGTGCCGCTACCCAGCGTTCAGGACGCTGCATGTGTTGCACAGAATCAAAAAATGCCGGATCAGGTTGCGTCATTATCCAATCGAGAAACACCATTCCTTGCACTTGTTGAGGTAAGCTCTCAGCGAGAGCAACCGCAATCCAACTGGCATGTGCCACCGAAAGTGTCACACATTTCCCCACCTGCAACTCAAGCAGCAGTTGGCGAAGGTCTGCCAGCAGTTCCTCGGCACCAAGCGAAAGCTGCTCATCGCGGTCAGACAGCGCATGGCCTCGCCAATCAAGGCTAATCACACGGAAGTGTTGTTCAGCCAACGCGATAAAGGGGGCAAAAACGGTTTTCGGTTCACACCAACCAGGCAGCAGTACCAGCGTCAGCGGGCCTGAGCCGGAATCATGGTAATCGAGGGAAAGGGTACCGTAGCGAAACGCTGTCATTTTTTCTCCTGAACGTCATATCCCAAATCGGTGAAGGGACGTTTGCGTTAGCGGTAAAATGACAGCGTTTATCAATTTCATCTATTGGAAATAATGCTAAAGAAAAAGCATCGCACCTAATGAAAAAATACGCACTAAACGGACAACGTTAATGCCGTGCACAAGGGTAAGCGGCGGTTAACGCCAGCATAATCACCGACGGTGCGGAGTAATGCAATTGCTCCGGATGTTCATTTAAATACTGCATAACCGCATCCGAAGCCGTGCCTACGCTCATGCCCGCTTCCGGACAAATACTACGGTTACCTTGCATAGAAAAGGTATCAAACACGCCTGCAACGTACCCCATAAACATCCCCGCATCGAGAGCTTCAGCGACGGTAGCTGCCCCACTTTTATTTTTCACATAGCCGCTGGTTTCAGACAGCAAAGCGCTACCGGAATAAAACCCCGCGCTGGCCACAGAGGAAAATAATAACGCCACCAATAAAGAAACCCATTTAATCATCGCTACGCATCCTGCCTAATTATCAATTTTTGATATTGTAGGATAGCGGTTTTACCGATAAATGACGCCGTTTCAGTCACTTTTCAGAAAATGAGCAAACATTATGGCCATGCATCAGCGGAAGGGCGTTGGGTCACCGGCGCCCTCGCGTACCACTTCCGGTGCGGACTCCGTCAGGTCAATCACCGTGGTAGGCTGCTGGCCCAGGAAACCACCGTGGATCACCAGATCTACCTGTTTTCCCAAATGTTCGCTGATCTCTTCCGGATCGGACTCGGCAAAATCATTACCCGGAAGCATCAACGTAGTCGACATCATTGGCTCGTTAAGCACTTCCAGTAATGCCAGCGCAATCGGGTTCGAGGGCACACGCAAACCGATGGTTTTGCGCTTGTCGTTCATCAACCGCCGCGGAACTTCTTTGGTCGCTTTCAGGATAAAAGTGTAGTTGCCCGGCGTGTTATTTTTGATCAGCCGGAACGCGGTATTGTCGACGTAAGCGTAAGTCGACAATTCAGACAGATCGCGGCACATCAGCGTAAAGTTATGATTACCATCCAATTGACGGATACGGCAGATACGTTCCATCGCCGACTTTTCTTCCAGCTTGCAGCCCAGTGCATAACCAGAATCCGTGGGATAGACGATCACGCCCCCTTTACGCAGTACATCCACTGCCTGATTGATAAGACGTGGCTGTGGGTTGTCTGGGTGAATATAAAAAAGCTGACTCATGACTTGCTCCTAAAATGATGCACGCGGGCGGCATCGCCCACGTTAAATCAATCGACTTTAGCCAGTTGCGGTTGCGGCCAGTCACGCCACACGGGTTCAACCCCACCGGGTAACCACAGTTTACGGCCCAGTTCGATCCACGAGCAGGGTTGATGGAAATCAGACCCCTGCGACGCCAGTAATTGATATTCTTGCGCATACTTTGCCAACAGGGAACGCTCATGCGGTGCTTGCTGACATTGGGCCACTTCCATCGCGTCACCGCCATGTGCGGCAAAATGCGCAAACAGCCGCTTCAACCATTTGGCCGTCAGATCATAACGGCCCGGATGCGCGATCACTGCCTGACCGCCGGATTGATGAATCACATCAATGGCTTGTTCTATTGTACACCACTGCGGCGGAACGTAACCGGTTTTGCCTTTCGCCAGGTATTTCTTGAATACCTGAGCCATATTGTCCGCCATACCAATTTGCACCAGATAACGCGCAAAATGCCCGCGGGTCACTGCCCCGCCGTCGGCTAATTTTTGCGCCCCTTCAAATGCCCCTTCGATACGGGCTTTGGCTAATCGTGCACCTATTTCCTGTGCACGGAGGTTACGGCGTTCTGTCTGTTCGGACAGCAGTTGTACTATCGCCGGATGCCGGGTTTCAATACCCAAACCGACGATATGAATCTCATGGTTTTCCCACAACGTGGAGATTTCCACACCATTGACCAACTGCAGCGGCAGGGACAACTCAGCAATGGTTGCCGCTGCGGCGGCCAAACCATCTGTGGTGTCATGATCGGTTATCGCCAAAACACCCACTCGCATTTCAACCGCACGTTGCACCAACTGCGCCGGCGTAAGGTAGCCGTCAGAAGCGGTAGTATGGCTGTGGAGATCGTAGAGAGTAAATGCGGAGGGCTGGGGGCTGCTGTCTGTCAAAAGAAATATCCGGCAATGGCTTGGCTTTCTATCATACCCGCGATCGCCCGTTGGACGGAAATCTATTATGACGCGCTGCCGTTTCAGCTTAATGAAAATAATTCACACTTAGCGATAAAACATTGTACGAAAAGAGGGTTGACTTTATTCTCGCGAACCAGTTAACTAGTACACAAGTTCAGGGCATATCCCTGGTTGGATGATAAACAAGAGAGCACAGAAATGACTAAGCAAACTTCTCTTCTTCGTTGGTGGCGTACTTCCCTTTTTCGGGCGGAGTAATCACGCATACCTGTCATCTGACACTGCAGATTCCCTAAGCCCGCTGGTAACGCGGGCTTTTTTTTGGACAAATTTTAACTGGAACTCCCATGACGAACATCAAACCACAGCTCAAATTACTGAAGGCGGAGGCCAGTTACCGGGGCGATCCCACCACCATTTTTCATCAGTTGTGCGGCGCGCGCCCGGCAACCCTGCTGTTAGAGTCAGCAGAAATCAACAGCAAGCAAAACCTGCAAAGCTTGTTAGTGATCGACAGCGCTTTGCGCATTACCGCACTGGGGCGCACCGTCACATTGCAAGCACTGACGGCTAACGGCGCCGCGATGTTGCCATTGCTGGATGAAGCATTGCCCGCCGAAGTGCAGATTCAGGTGCGTCCTAACGGCCGTGAACTGACCTTCCCGCTGATTGATGCTATCCAGGACGAAGACGCACGACTGCGTTCACTGTCGGTGTTTGATGCACTGCGCACCTTACTCACACTGGTCGACTCTCCCGCAGACGAACGTGAAGCGGTGATGCTCGGCGGCCTGTTTGCCTATGATCTGGTTGCCGGTTTCGAAGACCTGCCTGAACTGCGTCAGGATCAACGTTGCCCTGATTTCTGTTTCTACCTGGCGGAAACCCTGCTGGTGCTGGATCACCAGCGCGGCGTTGCGCGCCTGCAGGCCAGTGTCTTCACTGCTGACGCCGCAGAAGAACAGCGTCTGCAACAACGTTTGGAACAGCTACAGGCTCAATTGAAGCAGACACCGCAACCCATTCCTCATCAGAAACTCGAAGACATGCAACTGAGTTGCAACCAGACCGATGAAGAGTACGGCGCAGTGGTCAGTGAATTGCAACAGGCCATCCGTCAGGGCGAAATCTTCCAGGTGGTCCCCTCACGTCGTTTCTCGCTGCCCTGCCCAGCCCCGCTGGCAGCCTACCAGACGCTGAAAGACAATAACCCAAGCCCGTACATGTTCTTTATGCAGGACGATGAGTTCACCCTATTTGGTGCTTCACCTGAAAGTGCACTGAAATACGACGCCAACAACCGTCAGATCGAGATCTATCCGATTGCCGGTACCCGCCCGCGTGGCCGTCGCGCCGATGGGTCGCTGGATTTGGATCTCGACAGCCGTATCGAACTCGAAATGCGCACAGACCACAAAGAGTTGGCCGAACATTTGATGCTGGTCGACCTGGCTCGCAACGATTTAGCGCGCATCTGCCAGGCCGGCAGCCGCTACGTGGCCGATTTGACCAAAGTAGACCGCTATTCTTTTGTCATGCACCTGGTTTCTCGCGTGATTGGCACCCTGCGTGCTGACCTTGACGTGCTGCATGCCTATCAGGCCTGCATGAACATGGGTACGTTAAGCGGCGCCCCAAAAGTACGTGCCATGCAGCTGATCGCTGCCTCTGAAGGCACCCGCCGCGGCAGCTACGGCGGTGCGGTGGGTTATTTCACCGCTACCGGTGATTTGGATACCTGTATTGTCATCCGCTCCGCGTATGTTGAAGACGGGATTGCCACTGTGCAAGCCGGCGCTGGCGTGGTGTTGGACTCTATTCCTCAGGCGGAAGCCGATGAGACCCGTAATAAAGCACGTGCCGTGCTGCGTGCCATTGCCAGTGCGCATCAGGCCAAGGAGGTGTTCTGATGGCCGATATCTTACTGCTCGATAATGTTGATTCCTTCACCTACAACCTGGTCGATCAACTGCGCGCCAGCGGCCATCAGGTGGTGATTTACCGCAACCAGATTTCTGCCGATGTGATTATTGAGCGTCTGCAGCAGTTAGAACAGCCGGTTCTGATGCTATCACCGGGCCCAGGTACACCGTCTGAAGCGGGCTGTATGCCTGAACTGTTACAACGCTTGCGCGGCCAACTGCCTATTATTGGTATCTGCCTGGGGCATCAGGCGATTGTTGAAGCCTACGGCGGCCACGTAGGCCAAGCCGGTGAGATCTTGCACGGCAAGGCGTCAGCAATCAGCCACGATGGCGAAGGCATGTTTACCGGCATGGCGAATCCATTGCCGGTGGCGCGCTACCATTCACTGGTAGGCAGCAAGATCCCGGCCGAGCTCACGGTTAACGCACATTTTAACGACATGGTGATGGCAGTACGTAATGACAAGCATCGCGTATGCGGTTTCCAGTTTCATCCAGAATCGATCCTGACCACCCATGGTGCGCGTTTGCTTGAGCAAACTCTGGCCTGGGCGCTGGCGAAATAACGAGGGAAACGACCATGCATACTATTCTTGAAAAGTTGTACCGTTCAGAGTCGATGAACCAGCAGGAAAGCCAGCAATTATTCAGCGCCATCGTGCGCGGTGAGTTAGAACCAAGCCAGCTGGCAGCGGCGCTGATCAGCATGAAAATTCGCGGCGAGCGCCCGGAAGAGATTGCCGGGGCAGCCAAAGCACTGCTGGCCGATGCGCTGCCATTTCCTCGTCCAGACTACCCGTTTGCCGATATCGTCGGCACCGGGGGCGACGGCACTAACAGCATTAATATCTCCACCGCCAGCGCCTTTGTAGCGGCGGCGTGTGGCGCAAAAGTAGCCAAACATGGCAATCGCAGCGTTTCCAGCCGGTCTGGTTCATCAGATTTGCTGGCGGCATTTGGTATTCGCCTGGATCTGCCGGCGGATGAGGCTCGTAAAGCGCTGGACGAGTTGGGCGTCTGTTTCCTGTTTGCGCCGCAGTACCACACCGGCTTCCGCCATGCGATGCCCGTACGCCAGCAGTTGAAAACCCGCACGGTATTCAATGTGCTGGGCCCGCTGATTAACCCAGCTCGCCCACCGCTGGCACTGATCGGCGTTTACAGCCCAGAATTGGTGCTGCCTATAGCTGAAACACTGCGCGTATTGGGTTACCAGCGAGCGGCCGTGGTACACGGCGGCGGAATGGATGAAGTGGCGATTCATGCCACTACCCATGTGGCCGAATTGAACAACGGTGAAATTGAGAGCTACCAGTTAACACCGCAATCCTTTGGGTTGCAAAGCTATCCGCTGGAAGCCCTGCTGGGCGGCTCACCCGAAGAAAATCGTGACATTCTGGCACGGTTGTTACAAGGTAAAGGTGACCCGGCTCACGCCGCTGCGGTAGCCGCTAACGTGGCGCTGCTGCTGAAGTTATTCGGGCATGAAGACCTGCGCCAAAATGCGCAGCAGGCACTGGACATGATTCACAGCGGGCAAGCTTACGAGCGCGTTACCGCACTGGCAGCAAGAGGATAAATGATGCAGGAAACCGTGCTCAACAAGATTGTTCGTGATAAAGCGCAATGGGTCGCAGCACGACAGCAACAACAGCCACTGGCCAGCTTTCAAAATGAAATCGTCCCAAGCGAGCGTGATTTTTACCATGCGCTACAGGGAACCAGAACGGCGTTTATTCTTGAATGTAAAAAGGCATCCCCTTCAAAGGGCCTGATTCGCGAAAATTTTGATCCTGTCGAGATTGCTTCGGTCTACAAGGATTTCGCCTCGGCGATTTCAGTTCTGACCGATGAAAAATACTTCCAGGGTAGCTTCGATTTTCTGCCGCTGGTCAGCAAGACGGTCACACAGCCCGTATTGTGCAAAGATTTTATTATCGACCCGTATCAGATCTACCTGGCGCGTTTCTATCAAGCCGACGCTATTTTGCTGATGCTTTCAGTGCTTAACGACGACCAATACCGTCAGCTCGCCGCTGTCGCACACAGCTTAAACATGGGCGTACTGACGGAAGTGATCAGCGAAGAAGAACTGCAGCGGGCCATTGATCTGGAAGCGCGCGTGGTCGGTATCAACAACCGCGATCTCCGTGACCTGAGTATCGATCTGGATCGTACTCGCCAGCTTGCGCCACGCGTCCCACAGGGTGTGACGGTGATCAGCGAGTCCGGCATCAACAATTACGGCCAGATCCGCGAGCTAAGCCACTTTGCCAACGGTTTCTTGATCGGCAGTGCGTTGATGTCTGAAAGCGATCTGCGTGCCGCCGTGCGCCGGGTGATTTTGGGGGACAATAAAGTCTGCGGGTTGACCCGCGCCCAGGATGCCGCCGCTGCCTACCAGGCTGGGGCCGTCTACGGCGGGTTGATTTTTGTCGGGCGCTCCCCCCGCTATGTCGATATAAACCGTGCCCGCGAAGTTATTTCCGGTGCACCGCTGAAGTATGTCGGCGTGTTCTGCGATGCGCAGGTAGAGACTGTAGTACAAACCGTTGAACGTCTGGGCTTGAGAGCCGTGCAACTGCATGGGGCGGAGGATCAAAACTATATCACCGCCCTGCGTGCCGAGTTGCCGAACGACTGCCAAATCTGGAAAGCACTGAGCGTGAAAGACCATTTACCGAAGCGCGATTTGAAGCACGTCGATCGCTATCTGCTGGATAACGGTGCGGGTGGGACTGGCCAGCGTTTCGACTGGTCGGTGCTGCAGGGTGAAAACCTGGATAACGTCATGCTTGCAGGGGGTCTGGGTGCCGACAATTGCGTTGACGCAGCCAAACTCGGCTGTGCCGGTTTGGACTTTAATTCCGGCGTTGAGAGCCAACCCGGAATTAAGGATCCTGCCCGTCTGACGGCGGTTTTCCAGACGTTGCGCGCTTACTGAACATTATTAACGGATAATCACGGGAACTATAATGACGCTGCTTAACCCCTACTTCGGCGAATTTGGTGGCCAATATGTGCCACAGATTCTGATGCCGGCCTTAAAACAACTTGAAGAAGCCTTTGTAAGCGCACAGCGCGATCCGGAATTTCAGGCTGAATTTATCGACTTGCTGAAAAACTACGCAGGCCGCCCTACGGCATTAACACTTTGCAAGAATCTCACCGCAGGAACTAAAACCAAGCTGTACTTGAAACGTGAAGATCTGCTGCACGGTGGCGCTCACAAAACCAACCAGGTGTTGGGTCAGGCACTGCTCGCGAAGCGCATGGGCAAAACAGAGATCATTGCCGAGACCGGTGCAGGCCAACATGGCGTGGCTTCGGCATTGGCGTGCGCCCTGCTCGGCCTGAAGTGTCGCATCTATATGGGTGCCAAAGATATTGAACGTCAGTCACCCAACGTATTCCGCATGCGTTTGATGGGCGCAGAGGTAATCCCGGTTCACAGTGGATCTTCCACACTGAAAGACGCCTGTAATGAAGCGTTGCGCGACTGGTCTGGCAGTTACGAAACCGCCCACTATATGTTGGGTACCGCTGCGGGCCCACACCCGTACCCAACCATTGTACGTGAATTCCAGCGCATGATTGGCGAAGAAACCAAAGCACAGATGCTGGAACGCGAAGGCCGCCTGCCGGATGCCGTCTTGGCGTGTGTTGGTGGTGGTTCCAACGCTATCGGTATGTTTGCCGATTTTATCGATGATGCCAGCGTGGGCCTTATCGGCGTAGAGCCAGCCGGTCTGGGGATCGAAACCGGTCAACACGGTGCACCATTGAAACACGGTCATGTCGGTATCTATTTCGGCATGAAAGCGCCGATGATGCAGACCTCCGAAGGCCAGATCGAGGAATCGTACTCCATTTCTGCCGGGTTGGACTTCCCTTCAGTCGGGCCACAGCACGCTTATTTGAACAGTATTGGTCGTGCGGAGTACGTGTCGATTACCGATGACGAAGCCCTGGATGCATTCAAAGCGCTTTCGCGCAGTGAAGGTATCATTCCGGCTCTGGAGTCCTCCCACGCGTTGGCGCATGCACTGAAAATGATCCGTGAAACGCCGCAAAAAGAACAGATACTGGTGGTTAACCTGTCCGGACGTGGCGACAAAGACATATTTACCGTTCACGACATTCTGAAAGCTCGGGGAGAAATCTGATGGAACGTTACCAGCAACTGTTCGACCGCCTGGCGAGTCATAAGGAAGGCGCTTTCGTCCCGTTCGTGACGCTCGGTGATCCAAACCCGGCGCTGTCATTACAGATCATTGATACTCTGGTTGAGGCCGGTGCAGACGCGTTAGAGCTGGGTATTCCGTTTTCGGACCCGCTGGCTGACGGCCCAACCATTCAAAGTGCAGCACTTCGCGCTTTTGCTTCTGGCGTGACGCCAACCCAATGTTTTGAAATGTTGGCCGCTATTCGTCAGAAACACCCAACGATCCCTATTGGTCTGTTGATGTACGCCAATCTGGTATTCCATAAAGGTATCGATACGTTTTACCAGCGCTGTGCCGAGGTAGGCGTTGATTCGGTGCTGATTGCCGATGTGCCTTATGAAGAGTCTACCCCTTTCCGCGCTGCGGCCACCCGCCATGGCATTGCGCCTATCTTTATCTGTCCGCCAAATGCAGACGACGACTTGCTGCGTGAAATTGCCTCACACGGTAGAGGTTACACCTACCTGCTGTCGCGTGCAGGCGTCACCGGAACCGAAAGCCGCGCACAGTTGCCACTTCATCACCTGGTAAACAAGCTGCGCGAGTATCATGCCGCGCCGCCCCTGCAGGGCTTTGGTATTTCTGAACCGACGCAGGTACGCGATGCGCTGCAAGCCGGGGCTGCTGGCGCAATTTCCGGCTCGGCAATCGTTAAGATTATCGAACAGCACCAGGACCAACCGGCAGAAATGCTGAAACGACTGGCAACCTTTGTCAGTGAAATGAAAGCAGCAACACGGGCTTAATCCCATTAACAACGGGTGCAGTGGATCGCGCCCGTTGTTAACATCTTGTTTCCTATCAAACTTGTGCTTTTTTTTTACACCAACAATTTGTACAAACCCAATTCTTGTCTCACACTTAACCTTGCGCGTCGGGCATTTCAGTATTTTTAGGAGTGCGTTACGTCTTCAGGTGAAAACCCGAATGTAGTTTCAACAATAACATTGCATGGAGAGTAATTTATGAAGCTATTTAAAACCCTTTCAGCCTTATGCATGGCAGCCGTTGTGGCATTCGCAGTGAGTGCCTGCGCGCCAACAGCGAAATCTGAAGGGACTGGCGGTTATATTGACGATACGGTAGTGACTACCAAGGTGAAGTCAGCACTGCTGGCGGATAAAACCATCAAGTCTACCGAAATCAGCGTTGAGACCTTTAAAGGTCGTGTACAACTGAGTGGCTTTGTTAGCTCAAGCGCCGATGCCAACCGCGCTGTGCAGGTCACGCGTGGTGTTGCGGGTGTGAAATCCGTTGATAACGTTATGCAAATCAAGTAGCGATAAAAAAACGGAGGCGCAACATGCGCCTCCCTGTTTAACACCTGTCAGAAGCGATAACCTGCCCCGAACATAAACACCCACGGATCCAAACGCGTATCAATGCTGTGGTGATTACCGTCCGCATCGTCAAAGCGGGTTTTGGTCTCGATGTTCATCCACCACACTGACATGTTCAGCATCCAGTGTTCATCCAGGTTGTAATCCAGGCCCGCTTGCGCAGCCACGCCCCAAGAATCTTTGAGACTCAGGTTGCTCAGCCCAGCACCTTTACCGTTGTCATTGAATTTTTCATCAAAGAAAGTGGTGTAGTTAACACCCAGTCCAAGATAGGGACGCAGTTTGTCTTGCTTGTCGCCAAAATAGTACTGTGCCATCAAGCTCGGGGGGAGATCACGTACCGTCGCGATATCACCGTTCACTGCCGAACCATTCAGCCCGACCTTGTGACGAAACGGCGTTGCTGCCAACAATTCGACACCAATATTGTCGGTAACCATATAGCCGAAGGTCAGGCCAAGTTGGGTGTTGTTATCGGCGCTGAATGAGCCCTGCCCCAATACGTCGTCCGATCCGGCATTTGGCCGCACCGTTGCAGCGCCAGCGCGGAAAAGAAAATCACCTGCCTGATGTGCACTTGCCAACATCGGCGCCATCATCGCCGCCAATACCACCAGAGTTGTCTTTTTCATTATCCATTCCATTTGTGTGGTTATCATCCAGGGGGAATATACCTACTTACGGGTATTTATGATCCCATCGAGATCACATCTTATGTGTAAAAGTTTTAATTCCTACTAAAAACAAGGTTACCTAAAGGACTAATAAATCAAGGATTGATCTGAATCAAAAAACGCCTTTTGTTGCAAATTATCCACATGTTTAAATTTCAGTTGCTAAAAAAAACGCCGCTGCGTAATTTCATCTTCCGTGTTGGTTTTGGTTGGTGCCGTAAGGAGTCGGCGAGCAATCAAGATGAGCGAAATTCTAAATCCCTGTGTCAGTTGCGGCGCGTGCTGCGGCTATTTTCGAGTATCATTCTATTGGGCCGAAGCGGAAGATGGCGGCGGCGTGGTTCCTATATCCCTTACTGAGCCGCTAACCCCCTTCTTGCGCTGTATGCAGGGGACCAACAGCAAGTCCCCACGTTGTACCGCACTCGACGGCGAAATCGGCAAAGCCGTTTCTTGCTCGATTTACCTTAATCGTCCCACCCCCTGTCGCGAATTCGACCAATCAGGCGAAAACGGCCTACGTAACGAAGCGTGCGATCGCGCCCGTGAACGTTATGGCCTGCCGCCATTGCCCGTTCCCCTGCCGCTGTCTTTGCCGAGCGTCACGATCGACGAAGAAATAGCCGTAGTGCAATTCGCGGGGTGCCACAGCGACGTGGAACAGGGTACAATCGCCCACTGATTTTGATTTATCTCTGTTTCTCGATGCCAAGGAGTCTGCATGCCTATCACGGCCAACACGTTGTACCGTGACAGTTTCAATTTTTTCCGTAACCAACTGACCAGCATCTTGATGCTGGCGCTGTTGACTGCGTTCATTTCTGTATTGCTCAATCAGGCTTTCAGTCCTGACGTTGAACAGCTGAAAATTCTGAGCGCAACGGAAGGTGACTTTGCTGCATCTGCCGGTATGGGGATCCAGGAAATCATTCAACAAATGACGCCAGAGCAACAAATGGTGTTATTGAAGGTCTCAGCCGCCGCCACGTTTTCTGCATTAGTGGGTAATGTGTTGCTGGTAGGTGGGATGTTGACGCTGATTCGCCTGGTTTCCCAGGGGCAGCGTATCAGCGCATTGCGTGCTATTGGTGCTTCTGCACCGGAGCTACCGCGTCTGCTGCTGCTGCTGTTTATCTGTACGTTGTTGACTCAACTGGGCCTGACGCTATTTGTCGTGCCTGGCGTGATCATGGCAATCGCCTTCTCGTTAGCGCCGGTCATTACCGCTACCGAGAAGAAAGGCGTCTTTGCCTCGATTAAGCTGAGTTGCAAGTTGGCATTTGCCAATGCGCGCGTAATTGTTCCAGCCATGATGCTCTGGCTGGCGGCAAAACTGCTGGTGCTGTTTTTGGTGAGCCACCTTTCTGTGCTGACGCCAAACGTCGCGAGCGTGGTACTGACTGCGCTGAGCAACCTGGTTTCCGCACTGCTGCTGATTTACCTGTTCCGTCTGTATATGCTGCTGCGCAGCTAACCTTTCGGCAGGACCTAAAAGGCACGCTTCGGCGTGCCTTTTTTGCTTACTGGGCCGTAGAAGGCTCTGCCTGCTCCTTGCTCTGAATCAACTTCAGGGCCAGGTACAAATCCGGCACCAGGATTAATTCCCGATCGCGCCCCAGGCGATTGATACGGAACCAACGTGTCAATTCGGTTCGCCGCCCCGCCAGCACCAACTTAACGTTACGCTGTAATAAATCGCGTTTCAATTCGTCGATCGCGGCCAATACACTGATATCCGCATGGGTAAAACTGGCGACAGCATCCACAACGACCCAACGCGGCTGAAACGGCGTGCTGTCCACCAGGTTAAGGATCCGCCGTTTGAAATAGGCCACGTTGAAGTAAGTCAGCGGCGAATTGAAGCGGTACATCATCACCCCGGGCACCGCCTTTATACCGTTATTGTTGCCCATTGAGTGGATCATACCTTCATCATTAACACCCAGGAGCTGTTCGGTCGGGCGGAAGACCGTGCGCAGAAACTGCATCAAACCCAGTAATACCGCCAACCCAATGCCACTTATCACCCCGACCAGCAGTACGCAGAGGAAGGTAAACATCGCCAACCTGAATGCCTGGGCGTTACGGCGACGCATGACCCAGATACCGCGGATATCCAGCAGAGACCAAGCAGCATACATCAGCACCACACCCAAACCCGCCACGGGAATAAACTGCAACGGCGCCATCAGAAACAGCAACACGAAGGCAATCACAGCGGCTGCAATGATTGATACCAACTGACTTTTACCACCGTTAGCATCATTGACCGCAGTACGCGAATCCGCCCCGCTGATGGCGAACCCTTGAGACAGCGCAGAAACAATATTCACCAACCCGAGCGCACGGAACTCCGCGTCGGCGTTAACCTCGTAACCGTTCTTGGCTGCAAAACTACGGGCGGTCAGCATCATACTGACAAAGCTCACCACCGCGAGGTTAAGCGCCGGAATGACCATGTCACGCAGTAAACCTGGTTGGAAATCTGGCCACTGTACGATAGGCAACACATCACTGAACCCCCCTACCGTCACCACACCATGTTGTTGCAATCCACCAGCCCAGGTCACAAAGGTGACCAGAACGATAGCGAATAATGGCGCTGGCCAGTTAGGGCGCCATTTCTTGAACCCGATCAGCGTAACTAACGTCAACAACGATACCGACATCGTCAGCCAATCGCTGTGCATCAGATTGCCCGGCAGCGCATAGATACGTTCAATCAATTGCGCCGAGTGCACACCAAAACCGAACACTTTGCCGATTTGATCGACCATGATGGTAATCGCCACACCGTTCAACAACCCACTCAGTATCGGCCGTGAGAGCAAATCGGCTAACGCACCCAACTTGAAGCGGCTGGCCAATAGGCACCAGGCGCCCATCATCGCCGTCATCATAATGGTCAATTGCCAGTGTCGTTCCATGTTGCCAGCCGCCAACGGGGTCACAACAGCGGCAATCACCGCACACGTCGCAGCGTCTGGCCCGACAATAAGCTGACGTGAGGATCCGAAAAATGCGTAGGCAACCATCGGTAAAATACATGAGTAAAGCCCGACGACTGGGCTAACACCTGCCAATTCGGCATAGGCAATCGCCACCGGCAAGGCCACAGCCGCAACGGATAGTCCGGCGCGTATGTCCGGTTTAAGCCAACTGCGTTGATACCCTAATAAATGCGTCAAACCAGGCGTTAGCGCCTGGAGAGATTTCCACTGCATAAACTGTTTTCCGTTATAAATTATCCGGCTATTATTACGCGTATCATGCGATGCCAATGCCGCATTGGCAATCTGCCCACCGTGAACTCGCGACCTCAATCGTAAGTTTATGCAAATTCCTGCTTTCACGGCGGAAATCCCGTGGCTAAACGCCGATAATCAGCACTTTCCAGCGGTACACAGAGACCGCCAAATCCGGTATAGTCGGCCGATGAACAGATGATGGATTGATTTATGAAGCAGTTTCTTGATTTCCTCCCGTTAATTGTCTTTTTTGCATTTTATAAGCTCTACGATATCTACGTTGCGTCAGGTGCGCTGATTGTCGCCACGGCACTGGCGTTAGTGTTCACCTGGTTCAAATACCGCAAAATCGAGAAGATGACACTGATCACCTTCCTGATGGTATTGGTGTTTGGTACCCTGACGTTGGTGTTCCATAACGATTTGTTTATCAAATGGAAAGTAACCATCATCTACAGCCTGTTCGCGCTGGCGTTGCTGATCAGCCAGCTGGTGCTCAAAAAGCCGCTGGTGCAACGTATGCTGGGTAAAGAGATAACACTTCCCGATAGAGTCTGGAACAACCTCAACCTGGCATGGGCCGTATTCTTCCTGGCTTGCGGTCTGGCAAATATTTACGTTGCTTTCTGGCTGCCTCAGAGTGTGTGGGTTAACTTTAAAGTGTTCGGGTTGACCGCACTGACGCTGATATTTACCCTCCTCAGCGGCGTTTATATTTACCGACACATGCCAGAAGAACAGAAAAAATAGTTACAAAATTGTTAATGCCCGTGACCTTGGCTACGGGCAGTATAGTGAAATCCCTTCCTTGATAAGCAGACAGCTATGACTCAACAACGACCTTTACCCAGTGGCGAAATGGTGCTGCGAACGCTGGCGATGCCGGCAGATACCAACGCCAACGGTGACATTTTTGGCGGCTGGCTGATGTCGCAGATGGACATCGGCGGCGCTATTCAGGCGAAAGAAATTGCCGAAGGCCGCGTCGTCACCGTGCGTGTCGATGGGATGACTTTTCTGAAACCGGTCGCAGTCGGTGACGTGGTGTGTTGCTACGCGCACTGCATTCGCACTGGGCGGAGCTCCATCACCATCAATATCGAAGTGTGGGTCAAGAAAGTGTCCTCTGCCCCAATCGGTCAGCGCTACCGTGCAACCGAAGCGGTATTTACCTATGTGGCCGTGGATGACGAAGGTAATTCACGTGCCCTGCCAGATGGCAAGATGAACTTCCGCGTAGGATTTGAAGAATAAGCTGAGATACAGTGGCTAGCCCTGATTTTGGTTAACACTTTCCAGCCTTATAACGCCCGATGAACTTCATCGGGCGTTTTGCATTGTAGCGACAGTACAGTCGCCGTGTGTTGTCGGTCAGGGGCCAACAAAAAGGGCCGCAGTAGCGCCCCTTCATCTTGATTAACAATACCAGCCTGTCAGTTCAATTCCGTGGTGCCATTAATTTTAAAGCGAATGTTTACGGTACGATCTTTCGCTTCTTTGGCTTCATAACGCCACTTACGCAGCGCCTGTTTTACTTCACGCTCAAACATATTACGTGGTTCCGCAGACAGGATACGTACGTTGCTCACACGGCCATCACTGTCGATATCAAACTGCACCCGCACATTACCTTCAATCTGCAAGGCTCTGGCTCGTGGCGGATAAATCGGATCGGCGCGGCTGATCGGCCTTGGCCCTACATCACGTGAGTTCCCCTGCACTGGTGCCGACGGGGCCTGCTTCACCGGCGCTTTGTCGATAGGCTTGGCCGGCTCGTTATTTTCAAACGGCGATGGCTCACGCGGCTCGGTTTTCTGCGGTTCACGCTTAACCGTTTTCTCTACCTTTGGCTTCGGTTTTGGCTTCGGTTTGGGTTTCACCGGCTCAGGCTTCAGGATCGCCTTCGGTGGCGGCTCTGGAATAGGCTCCGGTTCCGGCTCGGGTTCAGGCTCAACCTGCGGTTCTGGCTCAGGTTCGGCTGGCGCAGGCGGTGGCGGCTCCGCCATCGCGGCGGTATTGACCATCATGACGCTGATTGGCGCCTCTTCAGGTTTCGGTAACTCCATCACTTCCTTGACGGAAGCATAAAGTAAACCCGCCACCAGGGCGCTATGTAAGCCAACTGACAGGACAATCGGCACGGACAAACGGCGATTAAGGAACATCTTTTTTAGCGGCATAATGATTCTGTTTCCTCTGGTTCGCCAAGTTTAAATGCAAATAGCAATCATATTCAATAACGAATGGCAAACTATCGCTCTAATCGTCATTAATCATCGCTAAAACCTGCAAACTCATGGGGATATTAACCTTTCATTTGCCTTTTAACTGAGGGTTTTACACGCTTTATTAACCTGATTTACGGTGATTAAAACGAAAAAACCCGCCTTAGCGGGTTATCTTTCACCAATGTAGCGCTATTCTTCATCACCGTAATACAGCACACCCAACTTGATCAGCGGTCTTCCCTGCGCTTTACGGTGCAAGTTGGTATCGCGTAATGAATAGACACAGCCGCAGTACTCTTGCTGATAAAAACGCTCGCGCTTGCTGATGTCGATCATCCGCGACGCACCGCCTTTTTTACGCCAGTTGTAATCCCAATACGCCAGGTCTGGGTACTTTTCCGCCGCGCGTATGCCACAGTCGGTGATTTGCTGCATGTTCTTCCAGCGAGAGATTCCCAGCGAACTGGAAATAGTGTCGTACCCGTTTTCATGTGCATAGAGTGCAGTGCGTTCAAAACGCATGTCGAAACACATGGTGCAACGGATCCCGCGTTCCGGTTCGTGCTCCATGCCTTTTGCACGGGCAAACCAGTTATCGGTGTCGTAATCGGCATCGATGATAGGCACACCATGTTGCTCGGCAAAACGGATGTTCTCATCCTTGCGCAGCAGGTATTCCTTCTGAGGATGAATATTCGGGTTGTAGAAGAAAATGGCGTAGTCGATGCCGGAGGCCTGTATGGCTTCCATCACCTCTCCGGAACAAGGCGCACAGCAAGAATGCAACAGCAACTTGCTTTTGCCCTCAGGCAAGTCGAGTTTATCTCTAACCAGTTCCGTCATTTCCTCACCTCTCAACCCTTGTCCTAGTAAATCGTGCGGCCGCACTATACGAATAAAAGCGAGTTGCTTCAAGGTATAAGCTCCAGCCATAGGCAAATTCCAGCGGGCTGGCATTCCCTTGTCTCCCCTTTTGCGCTACTTTAAATTCACCGTTCTATAGCAATGATTTTAAAGGTGAAACATGCTTTATCTGATCTACGCGCAAGACGTACCCAACTCATTAGAAAATCGCTTGTCGGTACGCCCGGCACACCTGGCTCGCCTGCAGGCACTGCGTGATGAAGGCCGATTGGTGATTGCCGGCCCCAATCCGGCGATCGACAGCAACGATCCTGGCAGTGCCGGTTTCAGCGGTTCCACCGTGATTGCGGAATTCGCCTCATTGGCAGATGCACAAGCGTGGGCTAAGCAAGATCCCTACGTCGCCGCGGGCGTATATGCTGACGTAACGGTAAAACCCTTTAAGCAAGTATTCTAGTTTAGTCGCACTGAGCGGGTTAGGCATTATCACCTTCCCGCTGTATTGCGGACAAAAAAAAGCCAGCACGGAGTGGCTGGCTAAAGGGTTCTTCGAGGGAATATCTTGTTCGCTAACGTTACTCTCTTCACCACGCGGTTCGCCATCTATCGATGTGATAGGCAAATCCACCTCTTTTTTGGGCCGAATGGAATATTCCTCGTGTTGTCCTACACTTGAGCCGTAGTCAGAGCAAAATTTATCGATTCTTTCTACCTTCCAAAAGGAACAGTGATGAAAGCAACTAAATATCTCTTGGCAGCACTGGCATTCGCCTCTTTCTCTTCCATGGCAGCTATCGAAATCACCAAAGAAGAAGCGGCGAAACACACTGAAATTGGACCGGTTACCATCTCACAAGACGGTGACGACACTGTGGGTATCGACCACGCAAGATTGTCTAAAGCGGTTGATGAAAAAGGCGGCAAGTACTACGTCATTATTGGCCGTGAAGGGAAAACCACCTTCGAAACCATCAATGCCGTAGCCTACAAATAATACCGGTATAGCTGAACATCATATTATTAACGCGGTGGGCAAGTCATACCGCGTTAATCGTTAACTCCCCCAAACCCCAACTATTTTTTATCCTGTTGTAATACCACTGACTGCATATCCGCAAACATGCTTTCCCATTCTGACTGGTCAATGTCCATCAGACCAAAGAATCTCAACATAAATGCCCCTTCTGTTGCCAGGAAAGCCAACCGGGCACGCTTACCCTCTTCGGTCGTTAAATCCAGACCGATAATCCTGCTGCGATACCATTCACGGGTGCTGTCTAAATGTTCCGGCGTTTGGATCAAGGTCGCCATCAGCCCTGCCGCCTTCGCGCTGGAAGCTTGATCAGAGCTCCGGGTTGCCTGCATATGCGCTTGAACAGTGGTTGTCGCTGAGGGATTTTCCCCGGCAATAGCATCGAATACGTTGTCATACGCCTTGCCCCAGCGATCAAACATTGCGTCGATCAACGCATCTTTGCTGCCAAAGCAGTATTGCACCCCGCCCTTGGAAATTCCCATTGCTTTAGCAACGGAATCAATGGTCAGCCCGGCTGCGCCTTGAGTAGCGACAATCGCTTCAGCCACATCCAAAACCTTGTCACGATCGATGCTGCGTTGACGTCCCATTGATAAACCCTCTTTTCAATACATACGTATGGATATATATTACGACCAGTATACCACCCAGAGCCTCCGGGTAGTTACCTAATGGCAACGCATCCGCGTCGCCCGCTTCTTTTGGAATAATATTATGCACGTTAACAACCGCTGGTTGATCCTGGCAATGATCTCCAGCGCGCTATTTTTGATCATCATCGACATGACGGTGTTATACACCGCCTTGCCACGGCTCACGCAGGCACTGGATGCCAGCGCGTCACAGAAATTGTGGATCGTAAATGCCTATCCGCTCGTGGTCGCCGGTTTATTGCCCGGCGCAGGTATGTTGAGCGATCGCGTTGGTCATAAACGGCTGTTTATTGCGGGGTTGCCTGTTTTTGCCATCGCCTCCCTATGTGCGGCCTTTTCTCCATCGGCCGAATGGCTTATTGCCGCCCGCGTGTTCCTGGCGGTAGGCGCAGCGATGATGATGCCAGCGACGCTGTCCATCGTCCGACATGTTTTTACCGACGAACGTGAACGCGCCTTGGCGATAGGTATTTGGGCCGCCGTCGCTTCCGGTGGTGCCGCCATCGGCCCAGTGGTTGGCGGCGTGTTGCTGGAGTATTTCTGGTGGGGCTCGGTGTTTTTGATCAACGTACCTGTCGTTATGCTGGTTCTGCCTCTGGCATGGCGGTTGATACCCCATTGCGGCGGTGAAACTGAGCGTCCCTACGATATTCTTGGGTCGGTACAGATCATGGCGGGCTTGGTGGGCTGTATCTATGCGCTGAAAGAGTTGAGCAAAGCGTCGCCATCCTTTACTGCATTGGCGCTTGCCGCCGCGATCGGTATTACGGCACTGTGGTTGTTTGTTCGCCGCCAGCGACGGTTGCCCTACCCGATGATCGACTTCTCTTTGTTCAAGAACCGGCTGTTTGCTGGTGGTGTAGGCGTCGCGTTGGTGTCCATGGTAGCGCTAGTGGGCGTGGAATTGGTGCTAACCCAACGCCTACAGTTAGTGCTTGATTTGAGCCCATTACAGGCCGCGCTGTTTATTCTGCCGATCCCACTGGCATCCGCTTTGGCTGGCCCACTGGCCGGTTTATTGCTACCGCGCTACGGTGAGCGCAGCATGATACTTGGCGGATTACTCCTGACGGGATTCGGTATCGCCGGTCTGGCCCTGCTTTATCAAAGCAATCTGATGCTGCAGCTGGTTTGCCTGTTTATCGCCGGTTTTGGTATCGGCGGCGCCATCACTGCTGCATCAACCGCCATCATGCTGAATGCCCCGAAAGAGAAGTCCGGTATGGCAGCATCAATCGAGGACGTCTCCTACGAGCTGGGCGGCGTTCTGGGCATTACGCTGCTCGGTGGATTAATGTCGGCTGTTTATAGCCATAGCCTGGTGCTGCCGGATAATTTATCGGTGGGCAGCATCGCCTACGACAGTATTGATGAAGCCCTAAGATTGGCGGCCAATCTGGCTACCGAACAAGCAACACAGCTTAAATACCTTGCGCGTCTGGCTTTCGACCGTGCATTCATCGTCGTTTTGTTTGCGGCGGCGTTGCTGATGGCGTTGGGCGCTGGCGTGGCAAAAATGGCCTTGCGCAAGTAATGGCACGAAGCCGCTTTTGTTGTTAACGCATTCTGCTTAAACTGATTTGGCAATTTGCTTTACGGATTTACCGGTATTGGTTTCAGCGATGGCAGTGATGCCTTTGAACGTCTTTAACCACAAGGTAAATCCGGTTACTGTGTTTGTTATGGGTATTGTGTGAATCATCGAAACAAATAATCAGGAGAAGATTATTATGGCAACGACGAAGAAAGCAGCGAAAAACCATATCGGCCTGGACAGTAAACAATCGGCAAAGCTATCAGACGCGTTAAATGCGCTTCTGGCGAATTATCAGGTGCTGTATATGAACGTGCGCGGCTATCACTGGAATATTTCAGGCCCGCACTTTTTTGAACTGCACGTCAAATTTGAAGAAACCTATAACGATCTGCTGACCAAAGTTGATGAGCTGGCAGAGCGTATTCTTACCCTGGGTTCACAACCGCGACATGCCTTCAGCGATTATCTGAAAACATCCGACATCAAGGAAGACACTAACGTCACTGATGATAAAGGCACGCTCACAGGGCTGCTGCACGGTTATTCCGTGTTATTGCAACAGCAACGCGAGCTGCTGACACTGGCCGCGGATGCCGGTGATGAAGGTACAGCCTCACTGATGAGCGACTACATCAAAGAGCAAGAAAAGCAGGTTTGGATGCTTAACGCTTATTTGGGTAAATAAGCCCTACCGCACGAAACAAAACAGTCCCCTCAGGGACTGTTTTGTTTTACCACTCGTACGCCACCACAAACAGTAATGAACGCCGGTGCTGGTCATCCAGGCGGCGTCGCACCCGAATAATATGCCGATTACTGCATGACTGGCGCTCCAACCAGCGATGCCTGCGGCGCTGACTCTGTCGCAACATCCGCCAGCGCCCCACCTCATTTCTACTGCGTCTCATCGTTTCGTTACTCGTCCGTCAAATGCCAACGGCGGGCATTATAGCCCTTTCACCGCACGATCCAAGCCACAGTTCGCCGCTTTTCATCTCCGCTGAGTGGTAGGACAGCCGGGACAAAATGTTTTTTTATTTGCAGCAAGTCCCTTAAGGTAATCATATTTTTGCAACATAAGCGCCGAGAAAAGGTTTCGCCTTTACCATTCTGTGCGTACACTCATCATTGGTGGTTTGCGAACGGGATTTTTCGCCTTTATGACAACATTTTATACCGTAATCAGTTGGCTCATGGTATTTGGTTACTGGCTGCTTATCGCCGGGGTGACGCTGCGTATCTTGATGAAACGCCGGGCAGTGCCATCCGCGATGGCTTGGCTGCTGGTTATCTATATTCTGCCGCTGTTTGGTATCGTGGCTTATTTATCTTTTGGTGAGTTGCATCTGGGCAAACGTCGCGCGGAGCGCGCCAAGGCGATGTGGCCTTCTACCGCACGCTGGCTCAGTGAATTAAAAGAAAGCCAACGTATCTTCGCCACCGACTACAGCGAGGTCGCCCGGCCTCTGTTCCAACTGTGCGATCGCCGCCAAGGCATTGACGGCGTTAAAGGCAACCAACTCCAATTACTCACCACCACTGATTCAACGCTAAAAGCGTTAATCCGTGATATTGAACTGGCGCGCCATAATATCGAGATGGTGTTCTATATTTGGCAACCCGGCGGCTTGGTTGACCAGGTGGCCGAATCACTGATGGCTGCTGCACGCCGTGGTGTACACTGCCGTCTGATGCTGGATTCTGCCGGCAGCTTGCAATTTTTTCGCAGTCCCTATCCCGGCATGATGCGCAACGCCGGTATCGAAGTGGTCGAAGCGCTCAAAGTTAACGTGTTCCGTGTATTCCTTCGTCGAATGGATTTACGTCAACACCGTAAAGTGGTGCTGATCGACAACTATATTGCTTATACCGGCAGTATGAATATGGTTGACCCACGTTACTTCAAACAGGACGCCGGTGTCGGTCAGTGGATCGATCTGATGGCCCGTATGGAAGGCCCGGTAGCCAGTACCATGGGCATCGTTTACGCCTGTGACTGGGAAATTGAAACCGGTAAGCGCATTCTGCCGCCGCCGCCCGACGTCAATATTATGCCGTTCGAACAGGAAAGCGGTCATACCATTCAGGTTATCGCCTCCGGCCCCGGCTTCCCGGAAGAAATGATCCACCAAGCCCTGCTAACCGCGGTTTACTCAGCGCGTGAGCAGTTGATCATGACCACCCCCTATTTCGTACCCAGTGACGACCTGCTGCATGCCATCTGCACGGCCGCACTCCGTGGTGTTGAGGTCAGTATCATTGTTCCACGTGATAACGACTCCACCATGGTGCGCTGGGCAAGTCGCTCTTTCTTCTCCGAGCTGCTGGAAGCAGGCGTGCGTATTTATCAGTTTGAAGGTGGCTTGCTGCATACCAAAAGCGTACTGGTCGATGGCCAACTTAGCCTGGTTGGCACGGTGAACCTGGACATGCGCAGTCTGTGGTTAAACTTTGAAATCACATTGGTGATCGACGACGACGGTTTCGGCAGTGATTTAGCCTGTGTGCAAGATGACTATATTGCTCGCTCACAGTTATTGAACGCCAAAGAATGGCAGAAACGGCCGTTCTGGCACCGCATTGTTGAACGCCTATTTTACTTTTTCAGCCCGCTGCTATAAATGCCGTAGCGGGTATGTTTTATGCCCGTCGCCTTTCAAGCTGCAGTGTTGTTAACTCACTCACTCTTCCCAGTGACTGACGAAAGTCAGCGGCTGGGGATGAATGAGCGGGTTGTCTAGCTGCAACTTGAAATTCATAGGGTATAATGAGAAATCATTTGTTATCAGGATTTGATTATGGATTTGAATAACCGCCTTACTGAAGACGAAACGCTGGAACAGGCTTACGACATCTTTTTGGAGTTGGCCGGCGACAATCTGGATCCGGCGGATATTCTGCTGTTCAACTTACAGTTTGAGGAGCGCGGTGGCGCAGAACTGTATGACCCGGCAGAAGACTGGTCAGAACATGTAGACTTTGATCTGAACCCGGACTTCTTTGCCGAGGTCGTGATTGGCCTGGCGGACAGCGACGGCGAACCGATCAACGACGTCTTTGCCCGCGTGCTGCTCTGCCGTGAAAAAGACCACAAGCTTTGCCACATTCTGTGGAAAGAGTGAGTCACACGTCAGCATAAAAAACCCGCCAATATTGGCGGGTTTTTTGTTGCCGGACGTCGGGCGTTATAGCGGGTCGACCTTGAGGCAGGACACCGCATGGCGGAAACTGCCTTCCAGCAACGGGCGCGTCTTGGCGCATTCCGGCCCGGCGATGGGGCAACGGGTACGGAAAACGCAGCCTGATGGCGGGTTAATCGGCGAAGGCAGCTCCCCTTCCAACAACTGGATCTGCTTGTCCTTCTCCTTGTCCGGATCTGGAATCGGCACCGCCGACATCAACGCTTTGGTGTAAGGGTGCTGCGGGTTATGGTACACCTCATCATAGGTGCCCAGTTCCACCGCATGGCCCAGGTACATGACCAACACGCGATCAGAGATATGTTTTACGACCGCCAAGTCATGCGCGATAAAGATCAGCGACAGGCCCATTTCACGCTGCAGTTGCTGCAACAAGTTGACCACCTGCGCCTGAATCGACACGTCCAGCGCCGAGACCGGTTCGTCGCAGATCACCAGCTTAGGTTCGAGAATCAAGGCGCGTGCAATACCGATACGCTGACACTGGCCGCCAGAGAACTCATGCGGATAACGGTTGATCAGGTTAGGCAGCAGGCCCACCTTCAACATCATCGCTTTAACCTTGTCCTTCACTTCCTGGCGAGGCATTTTCGGATAATAAGTACGCAGAGGCTCTGCGATAATTTCACCGATCGTCATGCGCGGGTTCAGCGAAGCCAGCGGATCCTGGAAGATCATCTGAATATCGCTACGGGTTTTCCGCCAATCCATATCGCTCATGCCGAGCAGATCTTTACCCAACCAAGCGACACGCCCGCTCGTGGCTTTGACCAAACCGATAATGGCGCGGGCAAAGGTTGACTTGCCGCAACCAGATTCACCCACCACGCCCAGAGTTTCCCCTTCGAACAGGCGCAGCGTTACGCCATCAACCGCCTTTAACGTTTTCGGTGGCTGCCAGAACCACTGTTTGTCATCATGAATGTCGAAGTGCACTTTCAAGTCAGCGACTTCGAGCAACACTTTCTTGTCGGTTACCGTACTCATACCAACGCCTCCACCGGTTTAAAGCAGGCGCGCAGGCGCCCTTCACCAAACTGCTCCAGAGGTGGAGCGCTCGAACATTGCGCCATCGCGTATGCACAACGCGGTTGGAACGGACAGCCTTTCGGCAGGCGTAACAGGTTCGGTGGGTTGCCAGGAATGGTCATCAGTGACTCGCCCTCAGCATCCAGACGCGGTACTGCATTCAGCAAGCCGATAGAGTACGGATGGCTCGGGTGATAGAACACATCACGTGCGCTGCCGTATTCCATGGTCCGACCGGCGTACATCACCAGCACCTTATTGCAGATACCTGCCACGACGCCCAGGTCGTGGGTAATCATGATGATGGCGGTGTTGAACTCGCGCTTAAGTTCGTTCAGCAGCGTCATGATCTGCGCTTGCACGGTTACGTCCAGCGCGGTAGTAGGCTCATCGGCAATGAGCAATTTCGGCCGGCACAGCAACGCCATGGCGATCATGACGCGCTGGCGCATGCCACCGGAAAACTCATGCGGATACATACGCATGCGTTTACGTGCTTCCGGCATTTTAACCGCGTCCAGCATGCGAACGGACTCTTCGAAGGCTTCGCTTTTGCCCATCTTTTTGTGCTGCATCAGCACTTCCATCAACTGCTCACCCACGCGCATATAAGGGTTGAGAGACGTCATTGGATCCTGGAAGATCATCGAAATCTCTTCCGCACGCAGCTTGTTGAGCTGTTTTTCCTCAAGGTTGAGGATTTCCCGGCCATTAAATTTCGCCGAACCGCCGATGCGACCGTTGCTGGCCAGAAGCCCCATCAGCGCAAAGGCCGTCTGGGATTTACCTGAGCCAGACTCCCCCACGATACCCAACGTTTCACCGGCACGCAGGTCAAAGTTCAGATCGTTTACTGCGGTTACATCACCGTCCGGTGTACCGAAGGTCACACGCAGATCTTTTACATCCAGCAACAGCGACGATTTAACGGCGGTGCTGGTTTGCAACTGTGGATTTTCAATGGTGCTCATGATTGCACTCCTTAACGATCTTTCGGGTCGAGGGCATCACGCAAGCCATCGCCGATAAAGTTGAAACAGAACAGAGTGACAACCAGGAAACCCGCCGGGAACAGCAGCAACCACGGTGAAACTTCCATCGAGTTAGCACCATCGCTGAGCAATGCCCCCCAACTGCTTAAGGGTTCCTGAGTCCCCAATCCCAGGAAGCTAAGGAATGATTCAAACAGGATCATGCTAGGCACCAACAAGGATGCGTAGACCACCACGACACCGAGCACGTTCGGCACGATATGGCGCAGCACGATATTGCGGCTAGAAACTCCGCACACCAACGCCGCTTCGATAAATTCTTTACGCTTCAGGCTCAGCGTTTGCCCACGGACAATACGCGCCATATCCAGCCACGACACCATGCCGATCGCCACAAAGATCAGCAGGATGTTTTGACCGAAGAAGGTGACTAACAGGATCACGAAGAACATGAATGGGAAGGAGTTGAGGATCTCCAGCAAACGCATCATGACCGAGTCAATTTTACCGCCCAGATAACCGGACATCGCGCCGTACAGTGTCCCAACAATCACCGCCACCAGCGCAGCCGATACGCCAACCATTAATGAGATACGCCCACCAATCGCCACGCGCACCAACAAATCACGGCCGGATGAGTCAGTGCCAAAGTAATGCCCCGATTCAAAACTTGGCGCGGCCGACATCATTGCCCAGTCGGTATCGTCATAGGCAAACTGTGACAACCACGGCGCCACCATGACAAACAGGGTAATCAGCGCTAAGACAAACAGGCTGCTCACCGCTGCCCGGTTGTGCACAAAGCGGCGACGGGCATCCTGCCACAGGCTGCGCCCTTCTACTTCAAGCTTTTCGCTGAAGTTCTCCAGAGCCTCGCTGTTCTTTTTCGTCAACATCATTTGCGTGCTCCAGCTTAATAACGAATTTTTGGATCGATAACGGCGTACAGCACATCAACGATCGCGTTAAACAGAATAGTCAGGCCACCCACCAAAATGGTCAGGCTCAATACCAGAGAGTAGTCACGGTTCAACGCGCCGTTAACAAACAACTGGCCGATGCCAGGCAGACCGTAGATGGTTTCGATCACCATCGAACCGGTGATAATGCCGACAAATGCCGGGCCCATATAAGAAAGCACCGGTAATAACGCAGGTTTCAACGCATGGCGCAATATAATGCGGCGCATCGGTAACCCTTTGGCACGAGCAGTACGGATGAAGTTTGAATGCAGCACTTCAATCATCGACCCCCGCGTGATACGAGCGATGCTGGCAATATAGGCCAGTGACAACGCCACCATGGGCAAGATAATAAACTTCGGCGCGCCACCGTTCCAACCGCCACCCGGCAGCCATTTCAGCGTGATGGCAAAAATCAGAACCAGTAACGGTGCCACCACGAAACTGGGTATAACCACCCCGGTCATGGCAAAGCCCATCACCGTATAGTCCCATTTAGTATTTTGATTCAACGCGGCAATGACACCGGCACTTACGCCCAGGATCACGGCCAGCAAAAACGCGGCAAGACCCAATTTGGCAGATACCGGGAAAGAGGCAGCCACGAGGTCATTGACCGAATAATCCTTGTATTTGAATGATGGCCCGAAATCGCCCTTCGACAGCTGAACCAAATAATGGCCGTACTGCTTCCAGATCGGATCGTTCAAATGATATTTGGCCTCAATATTGGCCATCACTTCCGGCGGCAACGCGCGTTCGCCGGTAAATGGGCTACCGGGCGCCAAGCGCATCATAAAGAATGAGATGGTAATAAGAATAAATAGTGTCGGGATCGCTTCTAATAAGCGACGAAATATAAATTTAAGCATTGCCCTAACCCTGTGCTGCAGCCTGATAACGGCTTATTATTTACAACATAGGCCGGCGGTTCACACCGCCGGCGCTTACCGTATCAATGCTTGATGATGTACAGGTTTTTGTCGTACACGTTATCAAGCGGGTCTTTACCGGTATAACCCCCAACATAAGGTTTCACCAGGCGGGCATTCACATAGTAATAAACCGGAACGATGGCAGAATCTTTATCCAACTGAACTTCAGCTTTCTGATAAAGCTCAGCACGTTCTTCTTTGGTTTTCGCTGTCAGCACATTGGCCATCAACTTATCGAATTCGGCGCTCTTGTAGTGCGGGGTGTTACTGCTGCTGTCAGACAGCATCATGTTGAGGAACGAGCTAGGCTCGTTGTAGTCCGCACACCAGCCGGCACGCGCTACGTCATAGGTCCCCTGATGGCGGGTATCCAGGAAGGTTTTCCACTCTTGGTTCACCAATTTCACATCCACACCCAGATTTTTCTTCCAGATTGAGGCTGCGGCAATCGCCAGCTTCTTATGCAGATCTGAGGTGTTGTACAACAAAGAGAAAGTCAGTGGTTTGCCTGGGCCGTAACCTGCATCAGCCAGCAACTTTTTCGCCACTTCATTACGTTTTTCTTGTGTCCAGCTGAACCACTCAGGCGGAGTCAGTTTAGCGCCATCGGTATAAGGAGGCGTGAAGCTGTAAGCCGGCAGATCGCCCTGGTTTTTCACTTTGTTGGTGATGATGTCGCGATCCAGACCCAGTTTCAGCGCTTCGCGAACGCGTTCGTCGGTAAACGGCGCTTTCTGGTTATTGATTTCGTAGTAGTAAGTACACAGGTATGGATCGACGTGAACTTCTTTCGGGATCTCTTTTTTCAACTTCTGGAACAGTTCGATCGGCATGTTGTTATAGGTCATGTCGATTTCGCCGGTGCGGTAGCGGTTCACATCGGTAACTTCCGATGAAATAGGCAGGAACGTGACTTTATTAATGATGGTTTTCGCGTTATCCCAATATTCCGGGTTACGTTCCAGGACAATACGTTCGTTAACAATCCAATCTTTTAACTTGTAAGCACCATTGCTGACGTAGTTTTGTGGCAGGGTCCACTTCTCACCAAACTTCTCGACGGCCTCTTTAAATACTGGCTTCATCGCATAGTGTGGCGTCATTTCGACCAGGTAAGGCACTGGCTCGGTCAGGGTAACCTGGAAGGTATGATCGTCGATGGCTTTTACGCCCAGCGTTGATTTATCTTTCTTGCCGGCGATAATGTCATCCACGTTTTCTACGTGAGCATATTGCAGATAGCTGGCATAAGGCGAAGCCGTTTTCGGATCAACAACACGCTGCCAGCTATACACGAAATCTTGTGCCGTTACCGGCTTGCCATTCGACCATTTTGCGTCTTTACGCAGATGGAAGGTCCACACTTTAAAATCTTTGTTATCCCAGCTTTCCGCAACGCCCGGCACGATAGAACCATCTGGGCTGTTGTTAGCCAAACCTTCCATCAGATCACGCGTTACGTTGTTTTCCGGTACGCCTTCGATTTTATGTGGGTCAAGGGATTGTACTTCCGAACCGTTATTTTTAACGATCTCTTGTTTGTCCGCCAGTTGCACGCCCGCCGGCACATCGGCCGCAAAAGCACTTCCGGTTGCTGTGATGCCCAGCGCGGCAATGATGCCGGCAGCAAGGATGGTTTTTTTCGTGATGTTGGTCATGTGTATACTCCAGTTTTTATTATCACAGGCTCATCGTGGAGCCTGCGTTGCCCGTGAGCGGACCTTGTTAAACCGACTGCCGAGGAACGAATACGGCAGTTGGCCTTCCCTGTATTACTCACCGTTGTTTGCGTGACGTAATACCCCTCGTTACTGCTTGATGATGTACAGATTTTTCACATCGGTGTAATCCAGTGGATCTTTACCCGTAAAGCCCCCCACCGACGGTCTGATTAGGCGTGCGCTAACGCGGTAATACACCGGGATCAGCGCCGAGTCTTTATCCAACTGAGCCTCCGCCTGCTGATACAGCGCTGCTCGTGCAGCCTCGTCCGGCGCTTTTAGCGTGCTGGCCATGATGGCGTCAAACGCTGGGCTCTTATAAAAAATTGTGTTGATGCTGCTGTTGGAGAGCACCAGATTCAGGAAAGCGCTGGGTTCGTTGTAATCACCGCACCAGGTAGCACGTGCCACGTCGTACTGACCTTGATGGCGGCTTTCCAGCGAAGTCTTCCACTCCTGATTGCGCAGCGTAACCTCAGCACCAAGGTTTTTCTTCCACATCGAAGCGGCGGCGATGGCCTGCTGCTTATTTTGATCTGAGGTGTTGTACAACAGCGTAAACTTAAGCGGCTTGGCTGCGCTGAAACCCGCTTGCTCCAACAGCTTCTTCGCCTCGGCATTGCGCTGTTCCTGGCTCCACCCTGCCCATTCTGGCGCAGTGAATTTGGCACCTTCGGTAAAGGTTGGCGTAAAGCTGTAAGCAGGGATCTGACCCTGGCCCATGATTTTGTTAGCGATAATGTCGCGGTCTAGCGTCAATTTCACTGCAGCACGCACCCGCGGATCGGTAAAGGGCGCGCGCTGGTTGTTAATCTCGTAATAAAAGGTGCACAGGTATGGGTTAACGTGCAATTGCTCAGGGATCTCTTTCTTCATCTTCACGAACAGGTTCGGCGGGATAGCACTGTTGGTGATGTCGATCTCCCCGCTACGGAAGCGGTTGACGTCACTGACTTCTGAAGCAATCGGCAAGAACGTTGCCTTGTCGATAATCGTCTTCTTGTTGTTCCAGTAGCTCGGGCTGCGTTCAAGCACAATGCGCTCATTCACCACCCACTCGTTCAAACGGTAAGCGCCATTGCCAACATAGTTCGCCGGCAGCGTCCATTTATCGCCAAACTTTTCAACAACCGAACGCTTTACCGGTTTAAGCGAGGTATGGCTCAGCATGTTGATAAAATACGGCACCGGCTCACTCAGGGATACCTGCAGCGTTTTGTCGTCGATAGCCTTAACCCCGAGCGTTTGCGGGCTTTTCTTCCCGGTCAGGATATCGTCGATATTTTCAATCTTGGCGTACTGCAGATAGCTGGCATAGGGGGAACCGGTTTTCGGATCTGCCAGGCGCTGCCAGCTATAGACAAAGTCTTGAGCTGTGACCGGAGAGCCGTCACTCCACACCGCGTCGGGTCGCAGGTGGAAAGTCCAGGTTTTAAAATCCTGGTTTTCCCACTGGGTTGCCGCTGCCGGTACCACATGCCCATTAGCATCGGTGCTGACCAACCCTTCCAACAGGTTCAGAATAATATTACTTTCCGGAATTCCCTCGACCTTATGCGGATCCAATGAAGCCACTTCAGTGCCGTTATTAATGACAATGTTCTGCTGTTGCGCCAATTGTACGCCGGCCGGAACATCGGCCGCTTGAGCAGAATAAACGGCGCTGATGCTCAGCAAGCCGGCAATGAACATCGCCAATGGAGTGCGCTTTCGGGTTTGCTGCATGATCGAGGCTCCTTTTCACCAACAAGCATTGCTTATCGATATTCGTGAAGTATTTATAAGAATTCTAAATAACAGGCACCAGCAAAAATCATTCCCACTTTGACGACGCGATGCGGTTAATGACGCGTAGAAAGTTGCTCGGAAATTAGCAGAAGGCAAATTCCATAGCCAATAATTTTTACAGAAATGTTAAGCAATTCTCTTTTATTGCATCAAGCACGATCTTCCCCCCTGACTAGCGAGAGACGGGCCGCCATAATAACATCATGATTTTTATCATAATAAATTAAAAATAGACAATGAAAGCCGTGCACAGCAAACCCAAACACCAAGCAAAGAAACATTCAGTTAACAAAGTTGCGCTTCAAAGAACAAACACCTGCTTATGTGCTGTTAATCACTAATAACACCTGGATGAAAGCGAGACAAGCCCTACAGAATGATGTGATTAAATTAACAGCAAATTTGATGTTCAGTAGGTTAAAAAGGGGAATAATGGCGGGAGATAAAGGCTAAAAACAACGCTTAGGAGTTTTATTGAACAACAAATTGGCATTTATGCCACATTGTGGTGCAACTGAATAGAATTCATTCATATTGCGCACTATATTAATGCGAACCAATAATTGATTTTAATTCTTAAAAATAATTTGAGCCACGAATAATCCTATTCGCGGCTCACCTGTCAGATTAGAGCAGCCCCGGGAAAATGGCCTTAATACCGGTAACGATAAACTCAATCCCCAATGCCATCAGCAACAACCCCATGATTCGGGTGATTACGTTAATGCCGGTTTGTCCCAATAAACGCACCAATAGTGGAGCAGCACGGAACAACAACCAACAGCAGAAAGCGAACAACGCAATGGCCAGAGTAAACCCCAACAGGTTTTGCCAGCTGTGGTAACGAGAGCTCCAGACAATCGTAGAACTGATAGCACCCGGCCCCGCCATCAGTGGCAATGCCAGCGGCACGACACCAATACTTTCGCGGATCGCGCTCTCTGACTTCTCCTGTTTATTCTGTTTGTCCTCACCCAGCTTCCCGCTGATCATCGACATCGCAATGGTCACCACCAAGATACCGCCGGCAATTCGGAACGAATCAATAGAGATGCCGAACATGCGCAAAATCCCTTCCCCCAAAAAGAGCGAGGTCCACAGGATAATGGCGACCGACAGGTTAGCGGTCAGATTTGTTTTATTGCGCCCTGCCGCTGCCTGGTAGCTGGTCATGCTGATAAATACCGGCAAAATGCCCACCGGGTTCACCAGCGCAAACAGGCCGACAAAAAATTTAATGAAGCCGGAAAAATCTAACAGAGATTGGCCCACAAATGACTCCGCTTTAATAGCTTTAAAAGTGACACTGCCTACGCGCGCTAATGTAATGGAATTGCCACGGGTAATCCATGGGTCTTGAGCGGGATTTTTATCTATTCATATCCATAATGATAAAACAATTCACTATTGTTAAAGCAATGTACGGTTTATGATTTTTTATGTTGAGAAAAGTGCCTGACATCACAGTTATCAAGAATGATTCTCAAAAACTTACAGCTGAATGGTGTCAGCTTGCGCTTTTTATGATTTAAATCACAAAATCACTAACCAAGAGTAGTTAAGCTCTTAGTCGTAGTCAGGGAGTAGAACAGGTTAAGGAAAAAGTGGCATCTCTGTTCGGCCCGCTGTCTTCTCCTGCTGAAGCATCGGGTAAAGCTCTTTAAGCAAATCAGCAGCATGCAGCACAAAAAGGTGGAAAGCCTTTGTTTTTTAAACAGCATTTTCCATCATTCTGTCTATACTAGTGGCTCGCACGGCTGATTTACTGAAAGAGTTTAACATTATCAGGAGAGCATTATGGCTGTAACAAATGTCGCTGAACTGAACGAGCTAGTTGCACGAGTCAAAAAAGCCCAGCGCGAATATGCCAACTTCACTCAAGAGCAAGTTGATAAAATTTTCCGCGCTGCTGCCCTCGCCGCTGCCGATGCCCGCATTCCTCTGGCTAAATTGGCCGTCGAAGAATCCGGTATGGGTATCGTTGAAGATAAAGTGATCAAGAACCACTTTGCATCAGAGTTTATCTACAACGCCTATAAAGATGAAAAAACCTGCGGCATCCTGTCAGAAGACGATACTTTCGGTACCATCACTATCGCCGAGCCTATTGGCCTGATTTGCGGTATCGTGCCAACCACCAACCCGACTTCTACGGCCATTTTCAAAGCATTAATCAGCCTGAAAACCCGTAACGGCATTATCTTCTCCCCACACCCACGTGCGAAAAACGCGACCAATAAGGCCGCCGATATCGTGCTGCAGGCAGCGATTGCCGCCGGGGCACCAAAAGACATCGTAGGCTGGATCGACCAACCTACCGTTGAACTGTCCAACCAATTGATGCACCACCCTGACATCAACCTGATCCTCGCAACCGGTGGTCCAGGCATGGTGAAAGCCGCCTACAGCTCCGGCAAACCGGCAATCGGCGTTGGCGCAGGTAACACCCCGGTAGTGGTTGACGAAACCGCAGACATTAAGCGCGTCGTTGCTTCAATTCTGATGTCTAAAACCTTCGACAGCGGTGTGATTTGCGCCTCTGAGCAATCTGTCATCGTGGTTGACTCCATCTATGATGCCGTGCGCGAACGTTTCGCTACCCACGGTGGCTATATGCTGCAGGGTAAAGAGCTGAAAGCCGTACAGGACATCATCCTGAAAAACGGTGGCTTAAACGCAGCTATCGTTGGTCAGTCCGCACCGAAAATCGCTGAAATGGCCGGCATTAAAGTGCCAGCAAGCACCAAGGTGCTGATCGGTGAAGTGAAACTGGTTGATGAAACCGAGCCTTTCGCTCACGAAAAACTGTCCCCTACACTGGCTATGTATCGTGCCAAAGACTTCGCGGACGCTGTCAGCAAAGCGGAGAAACTGGTCGCGATGGGCGGCATCGGTCATACATCTTGTCTGTACACCGACCAGGATAACCAGCCGGAACGCGTTGCCTTCTTCGGCGACAAGATGAAAACCGCGCGTATCCTGATCAACACCCCTGCCTCTCAGGGGGGTATCGGTGACCTGTACAACTTTAAACTCGCTCCGTCTCTGACGTTGGGCTGCGGTTCCTGGGGCGGTAACTCCATCTCTGAAAACGTCGGTCCAAAACACCTGATCAACAAGAAAACTGTAGCGAAGCGAGCAGAAAACATGTTGTGGCATAAACTTCCGAAATCAATCTACTTCCGCCGTGGCTCATTGCCTATCGCGCTGGAAGAAGTAGCGACCGACGGGGCAAAACGCGCCTTCATTGTGACCGACCGCTACCTGTTCAATAACGGCTATGCTGACCAGATCACCTCGGTTCTGAAGTCACACGGTATTGAAACAGAAGTGTTCTTTGAAGTTGAAGCAGACCCAACGCTGTCCATCGTGCGTAAAGGCGCTGAACAGATGAACTCCTTCAAACCAGACGTGATTATCGCGCTGGGTGGCGGTTCACCGATGGATGCGGCGAAGATCATGTGGGTATTGTACGAACATCCTGAAACCCATTTCGAAGACCTGGCGCTGCGCTTTATGGATATCCGTAAGCGTATCTACAAGTTCCCGAAAATGGGCGTCAAAGCAAAAATGATTGCCGTGACGACAACTTCAGGTACCGGTTCAGAAGTCACGCCGTTTGCGGTAGTGACCGACGACGTAACTGGCCAGAAATACCCACTGGCTGACTACGCACTGACGCCAGACATGGCCATCGTTGATGCTAATCTGGTGATGAACATGCCAAAATCCCTGTGCGCCTTTGGCGGCCTGGATGCGGTGACCCACGCACTGGAAGCGTATGTTTCAGTACTGGCGAACGAATACTCAGACGGCCAAGCGCTGCAAGCGTTGAAATTGCTGAAAGAATATCTGCCAGCCAGCTACAAAGAAGGTGCCAAGAATCCGATTGCCCGTGAGCGTGTGCACAATGCCGCAACGATTGCCGGTATCGCCTTCGCTAACGCCTTCCTGGGGGTGTGCCACTCAATGGCCCACAAACTGGGCTCTGAGTTCCATATCCCACATGGCTTGGCTAATGCCATGCTGATCTCCAACGTTATTCGCTATAACGCGAATGACAATCCAACCAAGCAAACGGCGTTCAGCCAGTACGACCGCCCTCAAGCGCGTCGTCGTTACGCTGAAATCGCCGACCACCTCGGCTTGAGTGCACCGGGCGACCGTACCGCACAGAAAATCGAGAAGCTGCTGACCTGGCTGGACGAGATCAAAGCTGAACTGGGTATCCCGGCGTCAATTCGTGAAGCCGGTGTCACAGAAGCTGATTTCTTGGCTAAGGTCGACAAACTGTCTGAAGATGCCTTTGACGACCAATGTACCGGTGCCAACCCGCGCTACCCGCTGATTGCCGAGTTGAAGCAAATCATGCTGGATACCTTCTACGGCCGTAAGTTCAGTGAAGCGGTTGATGAAGAAGTTTTGGCAGCACCGGTTGCGGCTAAAGCAGAAAAAAAGACCAAGAAATAACGGTTAATTAAACCAACAAAAAACCGCCGAAAGGCGGTTTTTTTATCTTGCGTTGCACCTCAAACTGCCAGGTAACTACCCCCACGCTAAAACGCTGCCAGAGGTACCCTACAGCACCCACATTTTACTCTAGTGCCTGTAGTGCTTCCTTATAATGCTTACGGCAAACGGAGACGTAGCTCTCGTTACCGCCTATCACTACCTGCTCGCCAGCATGCATCGCCTGCCCACTTTCATCCAGCCGCAGTACCATGTTCGCCTTGCGCCCACAGTGGCAGATGGTTTTCAATTCCACCAGCTTATCCGCCCAGGCCAGCAAATATTGACTGCCGATGAACAACTCACCCAGGAAGTCGGTACGCAAGCCGTAACACAGAACCGGAATATCCAGTTGGTCAACAACATCACATAGCTGCTCGACCTGTTCCTTCGTCAAGAACTGGCTTTCATCCAACAAGACGCAGTGTACGGGTTGCTGCTGATGCTCCTGCGCGATCATCGCATAAAGCATCGACTCATTATTATAGAGCTGTGCCTGGGATGACAGCCCGATCCGCGAGCTCACCTTGCCAACACCGAAGCGGTGGTCTATTTCGGCAGTAAACACCAGTGTACGCATACCACGTTCTTGATAATTATATGAAGATTGCAACAACGCGGTAGATTTCCCTGCGTTCATAGCAGAGTAATAAAAATAAAGTTGAGCCATGGGCCCGTAACTCCAATGGTATAAGAAATATTCAGACGTTGATTCAGAAGCCAAGTGTACCATAACCTGCTGGCCTGCTCACGCCTCCAACTTAATCAATAACCAGGCAAACGAATACCAAACTTTCAAATGAAACATTCCATTCTGCACCACTGCGCTTTTACATCTATTTACAGGACGATCCCTGTCTGTCATCACATTTAATTACTGCTAATGATTAGCATCAGGCATTAATCGTCTGTCAGTGAAGAGAACCCCCCAGCATGACGCCGGGTTGGTAAAGGATTAAATCTATTAACGCCCGCAGACAGCGCTTCGGCGTATTTAATGGCATAAAAAAGCCAGCAGCACAGTTCTTGACGTTATCTTTACTCTTATACCCCCATTGTTTACAGTGTTTGCATACTAAAGCACGTGATTTAACCCACAAAACTCATCGTAATATTGATATAAAACACAATTATAACTTAGTCCTGAATGCCTTTCTGGTGCGGTAATCATACCGCCACTGTTGAAAATTTGACTTAAAAATTGAGCTTGTAATACTTATGTCTTCTCCCTATATTTGCCAGAGAGTTCTGATTACGCCTTTTTAAAAGATGAATTTGAGCGTTCCTTTCAATTTGTCTATTGCAGAAAAGAAAAGAGCACTCTATTATTATCCAGACGCCCCCACCAATATAATTTGAGACTAGGACAATGAGCGAAGCATTAAAGATTTTGAACAACATCCGTACTCTACGCGCACAAGCAAGAGAATGCAGCCTGGAAACGCTGGAAGAGATGCTTGAAAAACTGGAAGTTGTTGTGAACGAACGTCGCGAAGAAGACAGCCAGGCTCAAGCAGAAGTTGAAGAACGCACCCGTAAACTGCAGCAATATCGTGAAATGCTGATTGCTGACGGTATTGACCCAAATGAACTGCTGCAAACTATGGCTGCAACTAAAGCAGCAGGTAAAGCTAAACGTGCAGCACGTCCGGCTAAATATCAATATAAAGACGAAAACGGCGAACTGAAAACCTGGACCGGCCAGGGCCGTACCCCAGCAGTGATTAAGAAAGCTATCGAAGAGCAAGGTAAATCCCTGGACGATTTCCTGCTGTAATAGCGTTCCGCTGCATGTTAAAAAGGCTCCCCAGGGAGCCTTTTTGTTATGCTTAAAACGCCTGGAAAGGCAGCTTATACAAACCCGGTTTTACACAATAATCTGAAGCAGGCCATCTCAATCATTCACCTCCCAAATTGCCACCCTGCCTTTCCTCAAGCATAAAAAAAGGGGCCTAAGCCCCTTATAGCATTTTACGCGCTGTTCAATTACTGAACTTTATAAAATGACTTATACCATTCAACAAAGCGTTTCACGCCTTCTTCAACACCCGTTTCCGGCTTAAACCCTATCACACGATAGAGCTCCGCAGTATCAGCACTGGTATCGAGTACATCGCCAGGTTGCATTGGCAACATATTTTTGCGTGCTTCCATCCCTAATGCCTGCTCCAGTGCCTTGATATATTCCATCAGCTTCACGGGCGTGCTATTGCCGATATTATAGACATGATACGGAGCAGAACTGGTCGCCGGCGAGCCCTGTTCAACTGTCCAAGCTGGATTTGATTGAGGAATAACCGCCTGCAACCGGACAATAGCCTCGGAGATATCGTCAATGTAGGTAAAGTCACGGTGCATCTCCCCGTGGTTATATACATCGATACTTTCGCCAGCCAATATAGCTTTAGTGAATTTAAACAGCGCCATATCCGGGCGCCCCCACGGGCCATATACGGTAAAGAAACGCAGCCCAGTGGTAGGCAGACCATATAAGTGGGAATAGCTGTGTGACATCAGCTCATTGGCTTTTTTAGTCGCCGCGTACAATGAGATTGGATGATCGACAGAGTCTTCCGTAGCAAATGGCAACTTGCGATTCAGGCCATATACCGAACTGGAAGAAGCATATAACAAATGCTCGACTTTATTGTGGCGACACCCTTCCAATACGTTTAAATGACCGATGAGATTCGTATCCGCATACGCTAACGGATTTTCCAGCGAATAACGCACCCCGGCTTGTGCCCCCAGGTGAATCACTCGCTGAAATTTATGCTCTGCAAACAGCGTTGCCATGCCTTCTCGATCGGCTAAATCCAGCTTGATAAACTGGAAGGCAGGCTTGTCCGCAAGCAGGTCAAGACGGGCCATTTTCAGACCCACATCGTAATAATCATTCAGGTTGTCGATACCGACAACCTGATGCCCAGCGGCCAACAAGCGCTCAGCAGCGTGATAACCAATAAATCCTGCCGCACCTGTAACCAGGAATTTCATATATGTCCCTTAAATAACTGGCTGAATGGATGCACCGCGACCGATCGCATAATAGGTAAAACCACGGTTTTCCAAACGTTCCGGATCAAACAGATTGCGACCATCAAAGATCACCGGTTGCTTCAGCGTGTTTTTAATTATGTCGAAGTCTGGCGCACGGAAATTCTGCCATTCGGTGCAGATAACCAGCGCGTCAGCACCGTGCAACGCCGCTTCTTTGGTGCCTACCAGCTTCAGGTCATCACGCTGACCGTAAATGCGCTGTACTTCGTTCATCGCTTCAGGATCGTAGGCCTGGACGGTAGCACCGGCCTCCCACAGTTGCTCCATCAGAACGCGGCTGGAGGCTTCACGCATATCGTCAGTATTTGGCTTGAATGCCAAACCCCACAGCGCAAAAGTTTTGCCTTTCAAGTCTTCACCAAAGTGATGCTTGATAAACTTGGTCAGCTTATATTTCTGTTGGTAGTTAACCTGCTCTACAGCCTGCAACAGTTTTGGCTGGTAACCGATATGCTCGGCCGTGCGAATCAGTGCCTGGACGTCTTTCGGGAAACATGAACCGCCGTAGCCGCACCCTGGATAGATAAAGTGGTAGCCGATACGGGAATCAGAACCGATACCCTGGCGTACTTTTTCAATATCCGCACCCAACATTTCAGCCAGGTTAGACATTTCATTCATAAAGCTGATTTTGGTAGCCAGCATGCAGTTAGCAGCGTATTTGGTCAGCTCAGCACTGCGAATATCCATCATAATCATGCGATCGTGATTGCGGTTAAACGGCTCGTACAGCTCACGAATAGGCTCGATTACATCCATGTTATCGGTACCAATCACGATACGTTCAGGGCGCATGCAATCCGCAACTGCCGCACCTTCTTTCAAAAACTCTGGATTGGAAACCACGTCGAAAGCTATGGAGCTACCGCGCTTCTGCAACGTTTCTTGCATAACCTGGCGGACTTTATCTGCGGTACCTACCGGCACGGTAGATTTATCGATCACCACTTTGTGATCTGTCATGTGTTCCGCGATGGTACGCGCTACAGCCGTCACATATTTCAAATCGGCAGAACCGTCTTCGTCCGGCGGTGTACCTACAGCAATGAACTGAATGCTGCCATGTGCAACACCCGCTTTCGCATCGGTGGTGAACTGCAAACGACCGGCTTCATAGTTTTTTTGCACCAACGGCGTCAGGCCCGGTTCAAAAATAGGGATGTTCCCTTTCTTCAGGTTTTCGACTTTACGTTCGTCTATATCAATACACATAACGTCATGGCCAACTTCGGCCAGGACTGCTGCCTGCACCAAACCAACGTAGCCAATACCAAAAACTGTTACTTTCATGGGAAAATCCTAGTTTTTCAAATTAAGATGAAAGATAAATAAATTATTTCTTATCAGCGGCCAGCAATTGACTCAACCACTGAGAAAACTCTTGCCCTAACCCGGTATGGCGCATGCCATATTCAACAAAGGCCTTCATATAGCCCAGTTTGTTACCGCAATCATGGCTAATCCCTTTTAGGTGATAGGCCTCTACCGTTTCTTGCTGCATCAGCATTTCGATACTGTCGGTAAGCTGGATTTCACCACCGGCGCCCGGCGGTGTTTTTGACAGTAATGGCCAGATATCGGCGGAAAGCACATAGCGACCAACAATGGCCAAGTTAGACGGGGCTTCATCCGGCGAAGGTTTTTCGACAACGCTGACCATCGGCGCGCTTTCGCCAGGTTGCAGTTCATACCCTTTACAATCAGCCACACCGTAATTACCCACATCTTTATGGGGCACGGGCTCGACCATAATTTGGCTGACGCCGGTTTGCTCAAACCGCTCTAACATTTCGTGCAAATTATCTTTTTTCAGGTCAGCACTGTACTCATCGAGGATCACATCCGGCAAAATCACGGCGACCGGCTCGTCGCCCACCAGTGGATAAGCGCACATAATCGCATGCCCCAACCCTTTTGCTACCCCTTGACGTACCTGCATCACAGTAACGCCCTTCGGGCAAATAGACTGTACTTCGTCCAGCAACTGACGTTTAACACGTTTTTCCAGCATCGCTTCAAGTTCGAAACTCGTGTCAAAATGGTTTTCGATCGAATTCTTGGAGGAATGGGTAACCAACACAATCTCGTTAATTCCAGCCGCAATACATTCATTGACAACGTATTGGATCAAGGGTTTGTCAACCAGCGGCAGCATTTCTTTTGGAATGGCTTTTGTCGCTGGCAACATCCGTGTTCCCAAGCCTGCAACCGGGATCACAGCCTTTCTGACTTTACGATTTACAGCAGGCATTATTTCCTCTCTTAATGTTGCTCATTTTATGAGCTTTTTCACCATATGAAAAACCTTCGGAGTATACCAGCTTATGAGTGTCTGGCATTAACCTCAGCACAAATAGAAAAAAATTAAGACAATTACTCAATCTATGGCCTGAGGAAGTAATAGGCACATCGAATATTTGTATTTCAAATAATAATTTTTAAGGATCACGTTATTCGGTACTGAGCATCAACCGCAGCCTACCGCCAGCGCCCCAAACCTGACACTGCCAGGCTGCACAGTGTTGGCTGATTTGGTTCATGTAGGTCGCACCCAGCGTGCCAAGCGGGACACCATTGTTCAGTTGAATTTGATTATCACCGGTATTAACGCTGGCATGAAGACCTGCTGAGACCAAAATCAGGTTTTTATATTCGGTGTGATAATAGCCGACCAACAATGGGAATTGCCCTTCCAGCTTGCCTTGACGTAATAATTGATTAACTTGCTTTAACAATGCGGTCATTTGCGGCAGCCGATGACGCTGATTAGCTAAATGGTCCTGTAACAAACCATTAAATAAAGCACGTAATAGCAACGCCGCTAATACGCCGTTATCTCCTGCACGAGTGACATCCAAACAATAGAACGCCAGATCTTTATCCGACAGTGCTGCTATATCCAACACCAAACCCGGGTTCTCACCGGTCGTTAATTGCCGGTAATTAATCCGGCAATGAGCAATGGTCTGTTGCACCGGAGGCTGCAGCTGTTTGAGCAACCTTACGGCTTCAGACGGATTTTTACTCAATGCATCCCAGTCCTGAAGCAGTTCCACCTCTTCGATAGCCTGGGAGGTAAACATATTGGGGTACAGGCAACCCAACACCGACTCGCGCAGGCGGTTGAGATCGGTCACGGGTTTTAACAGTACGTCCTGTACCCCCAAACGCAATACCTTGGCGATATCCGCCATTTTATCGGTGGCCGATATCACCAGCACCGGAATTTGCACGCCTTGTAGACGGAGATGCTCAACAAACTCTATCCCGCCCATTTCCGGCATCGCCAGATCGCACAAAATCAAGTCGGGCTTAACGTCATCCACAGCACTCAGCGCTTGCAATCCATTGGTCGCCTCACTGGTTTCTGCGCCCAACGACGTCAAGTAGCCAACAAGCACAGAACGAAAAACCAGTTCGTCCTCAACGACTAAAATGCGCTTGTGAGTCAATGGTAATGCCATCAGCCGAGCCTCTTCCCTTTCCATAGTGTAATAGTGGCTCAAAAAGGCCATTTCTGCTTGTCGGAAATGGTCTCTATCGCAGACCACCTCCGCAATATCTGATAATTATTTGTTTTTTATTAACGGTAAAAGTGCATCAATCTGTTTTTCAACGGCTAATTTACCCGCTGCAATCGCTTCTTCGGCACGATGGAAATCCAACGTCGAGATTTGCGGACAATAAGGTTGGATCAATACATCTGGCGGGTCACCCGCCATACGATTACGTTTCAGTCGATTTTCCAAAACCTGGATCGACGTCCCCATAATTTCCATCGCCGTCGGCGTAAAATTGGGCTTTCTGGTCGTCATTTTGCTGATACGGTCTCTTAAACGCCCCCGCCAATTCTCCGTGGGGATATCGCCTGACGTTTCCGCGTCATGATGGCGTACAGAGAATAAATCCTGCTGCATCAGATGCGCATCATGTTGCAAGTCAACGGCAATAACGAGATCGGCTCCCAGGGCTCGTGTTAATGAGATAGGCACAGGATTCACTACCGCACCATCCACCAGCCAATAACCATCAAACCACACCGGTGCCAACAAGCCGGGCATGCTGCACGAGGCACGCACTGCCTGATGAATATCTCCTTCGGTCAACCACAACTCCCGTCCCGTACTGAGGTTCGTCGTTACTGCACCGAACTTTAGCGAACACTCGGCGATATCGTTGATTTCTAATAATTGCCCCACCGCATTGAACACCCGCTCGCCGCGTAATAGACCGCCCCGCCGCCAGGAAAGATCCATCAAGCGGATCACATCCCAATAGCTAAAAGAACGAACCCAGGCCTCCATGGCCGGTAAACGGTGGCTGGCAAAAGCGGCACCGACCAGTGCACCGACTGAGCAGCCGGCTACTATATCGACTTCAACCCCCAATTTCTTTAGCGCGTTGATCACGCCGATATGCGCCCACCCTTTAGCGGAACCTGCACCCAATGCCAGTCCAATCTTAATTTTCCGCATCTTTCCGCCTCTTGCCCGGTGAATTGTATCAACTCTGCTGCCAGCGTAGATTGTCACGATCGAATATTGTTAGGTAACATAGACGCTAAATACCTTTCAGCATCGGCCCGTTCTTATCGTTCCGGCCATTTTAGGAGTCAACTTGCCAGAATTATGCCCCTGCGGCGGCGGACTGGAGTATAGCGCATGCTGCGAACCCTACATCAATGGCACACAAACGCCACTGACCCCCGGTAAGTTGATGCGTTCACGCTTTAGCGCTTATGTGAAGCACAACGTCGATTACTTAATTGCGACCTGGCATCCCGACTGCCATGCCGCTGAATGGCGTAATGCAATCGTTGATAGCTTCAAGAACACTCAATGGCTTGGCCTGACGGTGGTAGAAGAAAAACAGGGCCATGAGAGCGATGAAGGTTTTGTCGAGTTTATTGCCCGCTTCATTGATAGCAACACCGGCGAACACAAGGCAATGCACGAACGTTCGCGCTTTCTTCAGCTTGAACAACGCTGGTACTATATTGATGGTACCAAACCCCAGCCTGGCAGAAATGCGATTTGCCCCTGTGGTTCAGGTAAAAAATATAAAAAGTGCTGCGGCCGTTAGCTGGCAGTTACTGAGACCCATAGATTTCAGACCGCTGCCATTTGGCAACAGTGTGAAAATGAAGATTATAAAAATGCTCGCCTGCGCAGACAGGACGTTCAGTATCAGACAGGATCCTCATCGCCATGCCACATCAAAATGTCCAAAGAAAAGTTTTGCGTACCATTTGTCCGGATGCCAAGGGCCTGATCGCCAAGATCACCAACATCTGTTACAAGCATGAACTCAACATTATTCAGAACAATGAGTTTGTTGATCACCGTACCGGTCGTTTCTTTATGCGTACCGAGTTGGAAGGTATTTTCAACGATACGACGCTTCTGGCAGATCTCGACGGTGCACTGCCGACGGGTTCCGTTCGTGAACTGCATAACTCCGGCCGTCGTCGCATCGTGGTTCTCGTGACCAAAGAAGCGCATTGCCTGGGCGATCTGCTGATGAAGAGCGCTTACGGCGGCCTGGATGTAGAGATTGCCGCGGTTATCGGCAACCATGATACGTTGCAAACGCTGGTTGAACGCTTCGATATTCCGTTCCACCTGGTCAGCCATGAAGGCCTGACGCGCGATCAGCACGATCAGAAAATGATGGCCCAGATTGACCAATACCAGCCAGACTACGTGGTACTGGCCAAGTATATGCGCGTGCTGACGCCAGCATTTGTGCAGCACTACCCGAATCAGGTGATCAATATCCACCATTCGTTCCTGCCAGCCTTTATTGGGGCAAGGCCTTATCATCAGGCTTACGAGCGTGGCGTGAAAATTATCGGTGCCACCGCGCACTACGTTAACGATAACCTGGACGAAGGCCCAATCATCATGCAGGACGTAATTCATGTCGATCATACCTATTCTGCTGACGACATGATGCGCGCGGGGCGTGATGTAGAGAAAAATGCGCTCAGCCGCGCGCTGTATCACGTGCTGGCGCAGCGCGTATTTGTCTACGGGAACCGAACAGTCATTCTATAATTGCTCAATAAAGCGGTGCCTTTCGTTCAGGGATGCACCGCCACGGGCAAAAAATCGGCAAACGATACATTTTCTGCATTTCAATACTTTACACGCCCGCTTCATTTGATATGATGCGCCCCGCTTACCGAGACAGATGTTTCGCAAGCAAGGCCAGTGGTGGGGTTCCCGAGCGGCCAAAGGGAGCAGACTGTAAATCTGCCGTCACAGACTTCGAAGGTTCGAATCCTTCCCCCACCACCATCTTCTCTCTGTTGATGAGAGCACAGCGCAAGCTGAAGCTGCATAAAACACGGAGGGAGAAGATGAGAAGCTTCGACAAGGTTCTAGCCGGGCGCAGAAAGACAACGCGTTTCAGCGAGGTAACACTTCAGACGAAGCGCCACAGGAATCTAGCCGATTTTCTGTTAAACAAACAAGTACAACCATGAATACCATGGTGGGGTTCCCGAGCGGCCAAAGGGAGCAGACTGTAAATCTGCCGTCACAGACTTCGAAGGTTCGAATCCTTCCCCCACCACCATTCTTATTTATTCCCCAGAATCAAATCAAACCTGAAAGCATCCATATCGCTCCTTACGGGGAAGGTGAGAAGCTTCGACAAGGTTCGAGTCTCACAACGTGAGACAACGCGCTTCAGCGCGGCCCACAGGGCGAGGAGTGTAACGACGAGTCATCCTTCCCCCACCACCATCCTTGTATATCCCCCCAAATAAAATCAAACCTGACAGTCTCTATACCACTCCGTATGGGGAAGGTGAGAAGCTTCGACAAGGTTCGAGTCTCACAACGTGAGACAACGCGCTTTAGCGCAGCCCGCAGGGTGAGTCGCTCTGCGACGAATAATCCTTCCCCCACCACCATCCTTATCTATTCCCCAGAATCAAATCAAACCTGAAAGCATCCCTATCACTCCTTACGGGAGGGATGAGAAGCTTCCCGTATTACAGCGTAAATATCCTCCTTTGGCCTCTCAGATTTAGCATTTATCAATTCCCTTAACCATTCAGCACATCCTCAACTTGAACTCCAGCTAACAATTCGCTATACCACTGACTTCTTTAATGCAGTAAGGAAAGAAGTGCATGCGTAACAATATCTGCGTTTTTTGTGGTGCCAGTGAAGGTGTCAATCCCGCTTATGCCGATAACGCGCGGCAATTGGGCCAAACACTTGCCGCTCAAGGCCGACGCTTAATCTATGGCGGCGGTAAGAAAGGATTAATGGGCATTGTGGCTGATGCCGTGCTTGCCGCCGGTGGCGAGGCAATTGGCATCATTCCTGAACGATTGGTAGAAGCGGAAACGGCGCACAGGGGCCTGACTGAGCTGGAAGTCGTGCCCGACATGCACACGCGTAAGGCTCGCATGGCAGCCCTGGCAGACGGTTTTATCGCGCTACCCGGTGGCATAGGCACGTTGGAAGAGCTGTTTGAAATCTGGACCTGGGGGCAGATCGGTTACCACAGCAAACCGGTTGGCCTGCTGGATGTTAACGGTTTTTATCGCCCGCTGAACGGGTTCTTGCAACATGTCGCCGATCAGGGCTTTATGCGCCATGACTACCTCGGCACCATGCACATCAGTGAGTCTGCGCACACCTTGCTGCAGCAGTTCGACGATTACCAGCCAAAGACTTACGATCGCTGGGCGAAATAGCACAGCATGCAGCTGGCGGCCATAGCCGCTGGCCTGCGTTACATTTCTGGCTAAACTCTGCTACTATCTCAACACATTTTTCTCGTAAAAACGGCATCGCTCATGAAGTTTGTCTCTTTTAATATCAATGGACTGCGTGCGCGTCCGCACCAACTGGCTGCCATCATCGAACAGCACCAACCTGACGTGATTGGCCTGCAAGAAACAAAAGTTCACGATGACATGTTCCCACTGGAAGACGTCAGCCAGTATGGTTATCACGTGTTCTATCACGGCCAGAAAGGCCACTACGGTGTAGCGCTGTTGACCAAAGAAAAACCGCTTGCCGTACGTCGCGGTTTCCCGACCGATGAAGAAGACGCGCAGCGCCGAATCATTATGGCCGATCTGGCGACGCCGCAAGGCACGCTGACGGTGATCAATGGTTACTTCCCTCAGGGCGAAAGCCGCGACCACCCTATCAAATTCCCCGCCAAGACACGCTTCTATCAGGACTTGCAAAACTACCTGGAGCAGCAAATGTCGGTGGACTCACCGGTACTGGTGATGGGTGACGTGAATATCAGCCCAAGTGATTATGATATTGGCATCGGCGAAGAAAGCCGCAAACGCTGGCTGCGCACCGGTAAGTGTTCCTTCTTGCCGGAAGAGCGTGAATGGATGGAGCGCCTACTGAATTGGGGTCTGGTAGATACCTACAGACACGCAAACCCAGGGCGTAACGATGAGTTTTCGTGGTTCGACTACCGCTCACGGGGTTTCGATGAAAACCGAGGTCTGCGTATCGATCTGCTGTTAGCCAGCACACCATTGGCTGCTCGCTGCACCGCAACCGGGATCGATTATCAGATCCGCGGAATGGAGAAACCCTCGGATCACGCCCCGGTCTGGGCGGAATTCTCGCTGTAATGAATCCAACCCCGGCCATTGCCGGGGTTTCGCTATGTGATAAAGATGAAAATAGTCGATGTTGTCGCTGCCATCATTGAAAAGAATGGCAAAATTTTACTGGCACAGCGTGATGCCAACAGCGATCAGGCCGGCCTGTGGGAATTTCCAGGCGGCAAAGTTGAACAAGGTGAAAGCCAACCACAAGCATTAGCGCGTGAACTGGACGAAGAGTTGGGGATTGTGGCCAGCGTCGGCAACTACGTAGCCAGCAATCAATGGCAACAGGACGAACGAGTGATTACGTTGCATGCCTGGCGTATTGCGGCATTCAGTGGCGAATTACAAAACCGTTGCCATTCCGACTTTGTGTGGTTAACGCCGGAGCAGGCATTTGACTATCCCCTGGCTCCGGCCGACGTGCCGTTACTTACCGCGTATATAGCTGCACTCGCCTCAGAGGCCTGAGCTATTAAGGTTACCGCGTCACTTTTTCAAACGCACCCAGATCAGGGGATTGGTGCCAACCACGTTGGGATCACGAATGCACTGTAGCGCTTCTCCTTCCACCTTGAGAATCGCCCCTTCCGAATAGTTTTGATTCTGATAAATGCAACAGCGGCTGCAGGGTTGCGCAGCCGGCTGAGCCGCGGCGCTCTTCGCCGTGCCCCAGATTTCCGGTGATACCGGCACAACAACATCCACATCACCACGATGGGCCGTCGCTGCGGCAGAAAATAGCAGTATGCCCGTCGCCAGCATCACTAACCTGTGATTCATTCACTTTTCTCCCGCGCCTTACCAGCGCTTTTTTTACGTTTCTTCGCCCCGGAGGAAGGTGACGGCGGCAACCCGCGAAACGCCATACTCGCCCGGCTCTGCTTGGCCTGATAAATCAGATCCTGCAAAGTACCTACCAGAGGTTGCATAAAGTCCTGATAGCGACAGGATTTCTCACTGATTTGCGTCAGTGTCGCCTCCCAATTAGCCGTCATATCGGGGCGGGCGGCAATATCCGGTAACGAATGGATCAAGGCTCGACCCGTTTCGCTAGAATGAATATAACGCCCCTTCTTATACAAAAACGCACGCTTGAACAGTAACTCAATGATTCCCGCACGCGTGGCCTCGGTTCCTAAACCATCGGTCGCTCGCAGGATTTTCTTTAGCGCTTTATCCTGAACAAAGCGCGCAATACCCGTCATGGCGGAAAGCAGGCTGGCGTCGGTGAACGGCCTTGGTGGCTGGGTCTGACGCTCAACCACCTCACCGCGTTCACACAAGAGTTCGTCATCTTTCGCCACCACCGGCAATGGTGCGCCTTCGTTTTCTTCATCACGCTCTTTACTGCCCAACAGGGTCCGCCACCCGGCCTCTGCCAGAAAACGGGCTTTGGCAATAAACTTGCCCCCAGCGATATCCAGCTCAATCACGCACTTGCGGAACATGGCGTCCGGGCAGAATTGCATCAAATATTGACGCGCAACCAACCCGTAAACGTTCATTTCATCCTGACTGAGATTCACTTTACTGGCACGAGCGGTAGGAATAATGGCATGGTGAGCATCCACCTTCTTGTCGTCCCAACAACGGTTACGGCGATCGCTGTCGATCACCGGCTGTGGGTAAAGATCGGGTTGATGAACGCTGATGGCATTTAAGACAGAATGACGTCCAGCGAAATGCTCTTCCGGGAGATAACGACAATCGGAACGTGGGTAGGTGATCAACTTATGGGTTTCATACAAACGCTGACACACATCCAGCACCTGCTGGGCGCTCAGGTTAAAGCGCTTGGAGGCTTCAATTTGTAAGGTCGACAGAGAAAATGGCAACGGCGCAGTATCTGATTCCCGTTTATCATTATAGGACGTAACCAGCGCCGGCTGGCCTTCAATACGTTTGAGCACGTGCTCTGCCAATGGCCGGTGCAGCAAGCGCCCCTCTTCATCCTGATAAGGCTCACAGGATTCACTGGGTTGCCAGAGAGCGACAAAGCGCTCCTCTTTTGGCGTCACTATGTGCGCTTTAACTTCGAAGAAGTCTTTCGACACAAAGTTTTCAATCTCTTCATCACGCCGTACCACTAGCCCCAGTACCGGCGTTTGCACGCGGCCAACAGACAACACGCCATCATAACCGGCATTGCGTCCCAGAATAGTGTAGGCACGGGTCATATTGATGCCATACAGCCAATCAGCACGCGAGCGAGCCAATGCGGAAACGCATAGAGGGATAAAGTCGCGGTTATCACGCAGCCGTTCAATCGCGCGCTCTACCGCTTGCGGGTTGAGATCGTTAATCAGGCAACGGCGGACACTTTGACGTTTTTCCGGCGTCAGTGACAAATAGTCCAGCACTTCGTCCACCAGCAATTGGCCCTCGCGATCGGGGTCACCAGCATGCACGACTTCATCGGCGTCCTGTAACAGCTTTTTAATGGCATTAAGCTGTTTGCTCACCGAAGGCCGTGGCTGCAATTGCCACTTCTCAGGAATAATCGGCAGATCCGCCAGCGACCAACGCGCATAACGGCTGTCATAGGCATCCGGTTGCGCTTGTTCTAATAAATGGCCCACGCACCAGGTGACCACATCGTTGTTACCGCAAGCGATAAATCCATCGCCACGGCGATGTGGCTTAGGAAGAACGTCGGCAATGGCGCGCGCCAAACTCGGTTTTTCGGCAATAAACAGTCGCATTATTCACCGTTATTCTGGCTGTACGTCATCAGGAAATCTCTTACTTCAGCATAATTCCCGCGGAACACAATTCGTTGGGATTTTTTTTCCAATTGATAGTGATACATCGGATCGTAGTAGTGCTGCAACAGAGACACCAGCCACTCCTGATGCCCGTCACTATTCCCGCTGGCATGCTGGCACTGTAATGCCCATTCCAGGCGCTGTGTCAGCAGTTGGAAACGTTCCATTCCCAAGCGGCGGCGAATGGCAAACAGGCCGTGATGCAGATACTCAACGTATTTCTGCCAGCCCAACTCTGGGCCGTAAGCCTGTTCAAATTCGAGGCGCATACGGTCAATGTATTCGTGCTGCAACCGTGCCAATCGCACGTCAAAGGGATCGTCTATCACCGCCACTGGGGCTTGCTGCATGCGGTTGAAGATGGGTAATGGCACATTATTGCTGCCAATAATACGCCCTTCATCTTCCAGCACCCAACGGCGGCAGCCACCATGCTGTTTTTTCAGCAACAACACAGCCAGACGATTCTCAAAATCAATCTGAGCGCTTTGATCCACGAGCGTTCGGCCAAAAGATGAACCGCGGTGATGAGCAGCCCCTTCCAGATCGACCCCATCGGCCAGTTCATTGATTAACTGCGTTTTACCGCTGCCGGTATTGCCGCCGATTAACACCATCGGTAATTCGGCGCTCTGTTCCAACGTGGTGAGCAAGAAATGCCGCAATGCTTTGTAACCACCGATAATGCGTGGGTAGTCAACACCGACCTCACGCAGCCACTGCTGCACCAACTGTGAACGCAAACCGCCCCGGAAACAGTAAATATATCCTTCTGGCCGTTGAGCGCATTGTGCTACCCATGCTGCTGTCCGTTGCTCACGTAGCCTGCCGTTAACCAGGCGGTAGCCCAATGCAATTGCAGCCTGCTGCCCCTGCTGCTTGTAACAGGTGCCAACCGCCTGCCGTTCTTCATCGTTCATTAGCGGCAGATTGATTGCATTGGCGAACGCGCCCTGCTGAAACTCAACGGGCGCGCGCACATCTATCAGCGGGATATCGTGCAAAAAAATACGGCGATAGTCTTGGGTATCCACCCGCACTGGCGTTACGGACACTACACGACCTCTATCAACGGCTTAGCCGGCACTGCCGCATGCAGTTCACCAATTGCCTGGAGTTGAATGCCATGACGTTCGGCAATGGCCAACACCTGCTGTTCTGCCTCGGGCAGCACAGCCAATAACAAACCACCAGAGGTTTGCGGATCGCACAGTAGCTGTCGTTGCAAATCGGTCATTTCACCGACCAGATGGCCGTAACTGTCAAAGTTACGCCCCGTGCCCCCCGGCACGCACCCTTCGGCAATATAATGCTCGATATCCGGCAACTTCGGCACGTGATCAAACCATACCGTCGCCTGCAGGCCAGAGCCCTGGCAAACCTCGCTCAGGTGGCCCAGCAGGCCGAAACCGGTGACATCCGTCATCGCCGTCACACCCTCAACGTCGGCAAAATCCGCGCCGGGTTTGTTCAACTGGCACATCACTTCGGTTGCCAAACCTGCATGTTCAGGACGCAGTTTGCTTTTCTTCTCGGCCGTGGTCAGCACGCCAATGCCCAGCGGCTTGGTCAGGAATAGTTTGGATCCCGCTTGAGCGGCACTGTTTTTTTTCACCCGTTCAGTATTCACTATACCGGTGACCGCCAGGCCAAAAATGGGCTCAGGGGCATCAATAGAATGGCCGCCAGCCAGCGCAATACCCGCCTGTTGGCAAGCATAACGCCCACCGTCGATCACCTGTTGTGCCACTTCCGGCGGCAGCGTAGCAATCGGCCAGCCAAGAATAGCAATCGCCATGATGGGTTTCCCGCCCATAGCATAGACGTCGCTGATCGCATTCGTCGCGGCGATACGGCCAAAATCAAACGGGCTATCGACGATTGGCATAAAAAAGTCGGTGGTGCTGATAATGCCGACACCGTTACCAATGTCATACACCGCTGCATCGTCACGAGTTTCATTGCCAACCAACAAACTCGGATCGACAAATTTCTCCCGCTCACTGTGCAGAATAGTTTCGAGAACTTTCGGTGAGATTTTACAACCACAGCCAGCGCCATGGCTGTACTGGGTTAAACGGATCGCTGGCGATGACATATACCACTCCCTTCGGTTAACGGCATTCAAGATATCATAGGGTAGCGCTTGCCGACGGGATTGGTAAGAGCAGGTTGTCGATAACCGAACAGCCTGCTCAGAAACAACACAGAATGGCGGGATTTAGTGCATTTTTTCCGCAGTCCGGACGGGGCTCAGAAATAGCTGACGAACGGGGTGCTGTCTGGGGCGACCACTTTGGTGGACGCTTTTAGCTGAGGAGTGCCTAAATACAGGAAACCGACAATTTCGTCCTGTTCGCGGCAACCAAAGGCGTCACGAACCAAAGGATGTTCAGTCCAGGCACCGGTGCGCCAGATACCGTTAAAACCTTGGGCCAATGCGGCCATTTGCATGGCCTGGACCGCACAACCGGCGGAAACAACCTGCTCCCAACGCGGAACCTTGGTTTCTTCGGTACAATACGCTACCACGGTAATGATCAGCGGAGCGCGGAACGGTGCCTTAGTCGCTTTCTCTATGGCCGCATCATCCATTTCATCCTGTTTTGCAGCAGCTTGTAACAATTGGCTAAAGCGCTCCAGCCCCTGGTCTTCGATCATCACAAAACGCCAGGGTTGCAAAGCACCGTGGTCAGGCGCCCGCAGGCCCGCGTTGATGATATTCTGACGAACCTCACCGGCAGGCGCAGGGGCCGCAAGGCGCGACGCAGAACGGCGATTCAGTAAAAGATCCAGTGCATCCATCGTAAACTCCTGATAACAATTTTCATTACGATCACGTTAACATAGCTAAACAGCGAGTGACAGTCTCGGCATTACCCTCTGTGACCCACGATTTAAAGCTGACATTTCCTCGCCCGCTCATTAGGATAGCGGAACATTCTCGACTCTTGTTGGAGAGCACATGCGCACATTGTGGCAAATCATTGCCGGCGTTTTTAGGTGGACATGGCGTCTGCTGAACTTTATCAGGGAACTTATCCTCAATCTGTTCCTGGTGTTACTGATCTTGGTGGGGGTGGGCATTTATTTGTCGTTCCAAAGCTCAACCACGACAACAGTCCCTACTCGCGGGGCATTACTGGTGGATCTGAGCGGCGTGGTCGTTGACCAACCCTCAATGAACAATAAAGTGCGCCAATGGGGCCGCGAACTGCTGGGCGCCTCAAGCAACCGCCTGCAGGAAAACTCCCTGTTTGACGTGGTTGATAGCATCCGTAAAGCCAAAGACGATAAAAACATTACCGGCATGGTATTGCAGTTGAATGACTTTGCCGGCGCCGATCAGCCTTCGCTGCAGTACATTGGCAAAGCGCTGCGTGAGTTCCGTGACAGCGGCAAACCGATTTTTGCCATCGGTGACAGCTATAACCAGACACAATATTATCTGGCCAGCTACGCCAACAAAGTTTACCTGTCGCCGCAGGGTGCGGTCGATCTGCACGGTTTTGCAACCAACAACCTTTACTACAAGTCGTTGCTGGAAAAACTCAAGGTCACAACCAACATCTTCCGCGTTGGGACGTATAAATCCGCCGTTGAGCCTTTGATCCGTGATGACATGTCACCGGCAGCTCGAGAAGCTGACAGCCGGTGGATTGGTGGCCTATGGCAAAACTATCTGGAGACAGTAGCGGCTAACCGTCAGATCACGGCGCAACAGCTGTTCCCAGGCGCTGCGGGCGTATTAAGTGGATTGCAGGCTGCCGGGGGGGACACCGCCAAGTATGCGCTGGACAACAAACTGGTTGATGAACTGGCATCACGAACCGTCATCGAAAATCAACTGATCAAGACCTTCGGTTGGGACAAACAGGCGAATGATTTCAACGCCACCAGCATCTATGACTATCAGCCGAAGCCTACGCCAGATCAGGGCGGCAAAATTGCCGTGATCTTTGCCAATGGCGCAATCATGGATGGCCCACAAACCCCGGGCTCCGTTGGGGGCGATACCACCGCCGCAGAACTGCGTCAGGCACGACTGGATCCGGCAATCAAAGCCGTGATTTTCCGCGTCAATAGCCCAGGTGGCAGTGTCAGTGCGTCTGAAGTTATTCGTTCCGAATTGGCTGCTGTGCGTGCCGCTGGCAAACCTGTCGTGGTCTCTATGGGCGGCATGGCAGCCTCAGGCGGCTATTGGGTCTCTACACCGGCGGACTACATCATCGCCAGTCCGAGCACCCTCACCGGCTCCATTGGCATCTTCGGGGTGATTAACACCTACGAGCAGACGTTGGACAGCATCGGCGTACATACCGACGGCGTGGCAACCTCCCCGCTGGCCGATCTGGCCGTCACCAAGGCGCTGCCGCCTGAGTTCTCGCAGATGATGCAATTGAACATCGAAAAAGGTTATCAAAACTTTATCGATCTGGTCGCCAAGTCCCGCAAAATGACACCTCAGCAGGTTGATCAGATTGCTCAGGGTCACGTGTGGCTGGGCAGCGATGCCAAGGCCAATGGCCTGGTCGATCAGTTGGGCGACTTCGACGACGCAGTGAAGAAAGCCGCCGAGTTGGCGCAATTGAAACAGTGGCAGCTTAACTGGTTTGTTGATACCCCAAGCCTGACCGATATGGTCCTCAGCCAGTTTGGTGTGTCTATTCACGCCATGCTGCCGGCGGCTATCCAGTCAATGCTACCCGCCCCGCTGGCGTCAGTCGCCATGGCAGTCAAAGAACAACCAGGTTTGTTCAATAATCTGAACGATCCGCAAAATCGCTATGCTATCTGTTTGACCTGCGGAGAAGTCCGCTAACAAATTAATCCTCAGCCCGGCACCCGCCGGGCTTTTTTTCTGCGCTTATCCCCCTATAATTCAGCCCATCTAATTTCTGTTAAAACCAAGACTATGCAAAAGAAATCGATTTACGTCGCCTACACCGGTGGCACCATCGGCATGCAACGTTCTGAACATGGCTACATCCCGGTTTCCGGCCACCTACAGCGCCAACTGGCCCTGATGCCAGAATTCCACCGGCCTGAAATGCCGGACTTCACCATTCATGAATACGCGCCGCTGATAGACTCCTCCGACATGACGCCTGAAGACTGGCAGCATATCGCCGATGACATCAAAATGAATTACGACCGTTATGATGGCTTCGTCATCCTGCACGGCACCGACACCATGGCCTTCACCGCATCGGCCCTGTCGTTCATGTTGGAAAACCTGGCCAAGCCGGTGATTGTGACCGGCTCCCAAATCCCGCTGGCGGAACTGCGTTCAGATGGCCAAACCAATCTTTTGAACGCGCTTTATCTGGCGGCTAACCACCCGGTAAATGAAGTCAGCCTGTTCTTCAACAACAAGCTCTTTCGGGGCAACCGCACGACCAAAGCACATGCAGACGGTTTCGATGCCTTTGCCTCGCCCAACCTGCCGCCATTATTGGAAGCCGGTATCCATATTCGTCGCCAAAACGGCATCGATAGCCCGGCCTGCAACGGTGACCTCAAAGTACATGACATCACACCCCAGCCGATCGGCGTAGTGACGATTTACCCAGGGATTTCCGGCGCCGTAGTGCGCAACTTCCTGCTGCAACCGGTGAAGGCATTGATACTTCGCTCTTACGGCGTGGGTAACGCACCACAAAAAGCAGAGTTGGTTGATGAGCTGCGCGATGCGTCTGAACGCGGCATCGTGGTAGTGAACCTGACGCAGTGCATCTCCGGGCGGGTAAACATGGAAGGTTATGCCACCGGTAATGCCTTGGCCCATGCCGGGGTCATCAGTGGGTTCGACATGACCGTTGAGGCTGCCTTGACCAAACTGCATTATCTGCTGAGCCAACCACTAACACCGGAACAAATCCGCAGCCAGATGCAGCAGGATCTGCGTGGTGAGCTGAGCATTAGTGGTTAACCATTCCGCACCACGGAGTAGAAATGAAAACAGCCCTGTTGCTTATTGATTTGCAAAACGACTTTTGTCCCGACGGCGCACTGGCGGTGACAGAAGGCGATGCCGTGATCACGGTCGCCAATCAGGCCATGATGGCCTGTAGCGCACGCGGTGAGCCAGTGATCGCCAGCCAGGATTGGCACCCCGCCAATCATCGTAGCTTCGCGGTCAACGCCAATGCAGAGGTGGGAACCCTGGGTGAGCTCGACGGTTTACCTCAGGTCTGGTGGCCGGTGCACTGCGTGCAGCAAAGCCAGGGTGCCGAGTTTCACCCACAGCTAGAGCAGCAGCGCATCAGCACCGTGTTCCGCAAAGGCCAAAGTACAGATATCGACAGCTACAGTGCTTTTTTCGACAACGGCCACCGTTCACACACTGAACTGGACGCGTGGTTGAAAGCACAGAATGTCACTCACCTTGCCATCATGGGATTAGCAACTGACTACTGTGTGAAATTTAGCGTACTGGATGCATTAGCGCTGGGGTATCAAACATCGGTAATTATCGACGGTTGCCGCGGTGTCAATTTGCAGCCAGACGACAGCCAGAAAGCCCTTCAGGCCATGCAACAGGCTGGCGCTCAAATCGTGACGCTGTCACAGTTTATTGCACAATGATATAAACGGGCGTGAAACACGCCCATCTCCACTCCGCTAGAAACCTCGACGCCGCTCACATTCCAACCATTCTCATGTGATTACATCTTGTTCGTATCCAGCGCTTTTGCTGTTATGACCACTGATGCATTGCATCAATGAGTTATACGCATCCGGGGCCCTTTGAGCCCGGCTTTATGTTACCGCCTCAGGCGGTTTCGGTCGGCCTTGTCGACCAAAGGAGATTACATGGCTTTAACCCGTAAACTGCTGCCTTTGCTGGTAGCGGTACAGCTTGGTATGGCTGGAACCAGCATGGCTCACGCGGCCTCTTATCTGTCCGTTGGTTATTTCAACGGTGGGGGTGACGTTACCGCCGGCCCTGGCGGCGATATCAATAAGCTGGACGTCACACAAATCACCCACCTCAATTACTCTTTCGGCCTGATCTATAACGACGAGAAGCAGGAAACCCACCCGGCACTAAAAGACCCTGCTCGTCTGCACCAAATTTATCTGTCACCCAAGGTGATGGCCGATCTGCAATTGCTGCCCGTTCTGCGTAAGCAAAACCCTGAACTGAAAGTGCTGCTGTCCGTTGGTGGCTGGGGCGCCCGCGGGTTCTCCGGTGCCGCAGCAACACCTGAAAGCCGCGCCGTTTTTATCCGTTCGGTGCAACAGATCATTAAACAGTACCAACTGGACGGCATCGATCTCGACTGGGAATACCCGGTTAACGGTGCCTGGGGACTGGTCGAAAGCCAGCCGGCGGATCGCGCTAATTTTACCCTGTTGTTAGGGGAGCTGCGTAAGGCGCTGGATAACGGCAAATTGCTGACCATCGCCGTCGGCGCCAATGTGAAAAGCCCACAAGAGTGGGTCGATGTTAAGGGCATTGCACCCTATCTCGACTATATCAACCTGATGACCTATGACATGGCGTACGGCACTCAATACTTCAACGCCAACCTGTATGATTCCAAACAGTGGCCAACCGTCGCGGCTGCCGATCGTTACAGCGCCAATTTTGTCGTGGATAACTATTTGGCAGCAGGGTTGAAGCCCGCGCAATTAAACCTGGGGATTGGTTTCTATGGCCGGGTGCCAAAACGGGCGACCGAACCGGGTATAGATTGGGACAAACCAGACGCAGCTAAAAACCCTGTCACCCAGCCCTATTTCACTGCACGTGAAACTGCCGTGTTCAAATCCATGGGATTGGACCTCACCAAGGACAGTTACTTTAAATACAACGATATCGTCAGCAAACTGTTAAACGATCCGCAGCGGCGCTTCACCGCCCATTGGGACAGCGACGCTCAGGTACCTTATCTGACGATGAAATCTGCCGAAGGCAAGCCGCTGTTTGCCATTTCGTATGAGAACCCACGCTCGGTTGAGCTCAAAGCGGACTACATCAAAAGCAAAGGACTCGGTGGCGCCATGTTCTGGGAATACGGCGCGGATGACAATAACCGGTTGGCGCATCAATTGGCGGAATCATTGGGGATTAACAACGGGAAACGCTAAATCAACGGGGCGATGGCAGCATCGCCCCGTTGTCAGATTCACTGTGGTTTTAACTTCACCAGCGGTTCAGCAATGAACTGCTGTTTCAGTTCTTGCTTACTCTTCATCACTATCTGGCCATCAGTGCCGATGCTCATATGCTGAGGATCCGTATTGTGCAATGACTGCCACAGCATCACCGCCTGCAGGCTATTTTCTTTTTGTTCCGGGGTCAACGCGACGCCATCCGGCCATTTACCTAACTCAACAGCCAATACCAGGCGTTGATAGATTTCCGGCGTCATGGCGGCAATCAAGTCTTTCACGTCCATCAGAGCATTTCCTCACTCGTGGAAGAATAATTAGCTGAATCGATTTTTCTAACGGAATAATCGTTAGCCTGCCGTTTTTTCGCCGTTCTCGCCGTCAGTAAAGCTCAGCGACGCGGAATTAACGCAAAAACGCTCGCCGGTCGGTTGCGGGCCATCCGGGAAAACATGCCCTAAATGTGCGTCGCAGTGACCACAGCGAATTTCAACACGGTGCATATTGTGTGTATTATCATCAAGATAACGAATAGCATCGTCAGATACTGGCTCATAGAAGCTTGGCCAGCCACAACCGGAGTCATACTTGCTGTCGGAGTAGAACAGCGGTTGGTTACAGCACAGACAATGGTACACGCCCTCGCGTTTGTTGTGCAGTAATTTACCGGAATACGGAGCCTCGGTACCACGCTCTTGCGTCACATAACGTTGGATTTCATTCAGTTCCGTGCCCGGATGGTCAGGGGTTGTCTCTTTAGCCATTTGTGCGATTCTCTGAATGTGGATAATGTCAACGAAAACAATGAGTAATAATAACAAAAAATTAACAACACTGCAGCGATTTTTGGCCTAAACTGTAGGCCATAAAGGCCATGTCACGGCAATATGTGATGCCGATCACACATCTTAAACGGACTGACTTTATACTTGGCGGTTTGACCCCATATAACGGATGAGGCCGAACGCAAACGGAATGTGCAATAAGCACTCAAACCAACGTCTCAGGTTTGATTTGCAGCAAGAATTGACACGATTCCGCTTGACGCTTGGTAAGGTTTTTGTAATTTTACAAGCAACCTTTTATTCACTAACAAATAGCTGGTGGAATATATGACTATCAAAGTAGGTATCAACGGTTTTGGCCGTATCGGTCGCATTGTTTTTCGTGCTGCTCAAGAACGTTCTGACATCGAAATCGTTGCAATCAACGACCTGTTAGACGCAGAGTACATGGCTTACATGCTGAAATATGACTCTACTCACGGCCGCTTCAACGGCACTGTAGAAGTTAAAGACGGCCACCTGGTTGTTAACGGCAAAACCATCCGTTGTACCTCAGAAAGAGATCCGGCTAACCTGAAGTGGAACGAAGTCAACGTTGACGTCGTTGCTGAAGCAACTGGCCTGTTCCTGACTGACGAAACTGCACGTAAACACATCGCTGCAGGCGCTAAGAAAGTTGTTCTGACTGGCCCATCCAAAGACGACACTCCAATGTTCGTTATGGGTGTGAACCACAAATCCTACGCAGGTCAGGAAATCGTTTCTAACGCTTCTTGTACCACCAACTGCCTGGCACCACTGGCTAAAGTTATCAACGACAAGTTTGGCATCGTTGAAGCGCTGATGACCACTGTGCATGCAACTACCGCAACTCAGAAAACTGTTGATGGCCCGTCTCACAAAGACTGGCGCGGCGGCCGCGGCGCATCCCAGAACATCATCCCTTCTTCTACCGGTGCAGCTAAAGCTGTAGGTAAAGTTATCCCAGAACTGAACGGCAAACTGACCGGTATGGCGTTCCGCGTTCCAACTCCGAACGTGTCTGTGGTTGACCTGACTGCTCGTCTGGCAAAACCAGCGTCTTACAAAGAAATCTGTGCTGCTATCAAAGCGGCTTCTGAAGGCGAGCTGAAAGGCGTTCTGGGTTACACCGAAGACGAAGTAGTTTCTACCGATTTCAACGGTGAAACTCTGACTTCCGTATTCGATGCCAAAGCCGGTATCGCACTGAGCGACACCTTCGTGAAACTGGTTTCTTGGTACGACAACGAAACTGGCTATTCCAACAAGGTTCTGGATCTGATCGCTCAGATCTCCAAATAATGGATTGATGTTAAGTGATGATGAGGGCGACATTTGTGTCGCCCTTTTTTGTTTCTACGGCGAACAAAAGGCAATCTGATGAACGAAAAGATTTTCACCCTACCCGTTACCGAACAAATTTCACCTTACATCAGCCAACGTCAGCTCGACGAACTGCCTGTGGTGGTCGTTTCCCACCCCAAAGTACGCGCAGCAATCTCGTTGCAAGGCGCACATCTGTTGGCCTGGCAACCTAGCGGTGAAAAACCGGCTATTTGGCTGAGCAACAACACGCCGTTTAAAAAAGGCAATGCCATCCGCGGTGGCGTGCCTATTTGCTGGCCCTGGTTTGGCCCGGTGGCAAAACCCTCTCACGGCTTCGCCCGCAATCAGCCGTGGAGCCTGACGGCGCATGACGAAGACGAGAACGGCGTCATACTGACATTCACGCTGAAAGACAATGAGCAAACTCGTAGCCTGTGGCCCCATGCCTTTACGCTGATTGCTCGCTTTAAGCTGGGTGAAGAATGCGAGATAGAACTGGAGTCACATGGTGACTATCAAGCAACCGCTGCGCTGCACACGTATTTCCAGATCGGTGATATTGCACAAGTTAACGTTGCCGGTCTCGGTGAACCTTATATCGATAAGGTCGCTGGCGGTTCAGAAGCACGCCAGGTGGGCGATGTGACCTTCGTGGGGCAAACTGACCGGGTTTACACCAAGCCAGATGCTTACAGTCTGATTAAGGACGCATCGCTGCGGCGCACCATTGAGGTTCATCATCACCATATGAGTGATGTGATTGCCTGGAATCCAGGGGTGGAATTGTCTTGCAGCATGGCAGATATGCCAAACGACGGTTATAAAACCATGGTTTGCGTGGAAACAGGTCGCGTCAGCAAGCCTCTGGTGGCTGCAGGTGAACAACCGGCACGTTTGGCTGTGACCTTCCGCATTCGTAGCAACGCGTAGTCTTTCTTAGTGCGGTCAATAAGACCGCCTTCCGTTACCGCACCAAGAGTGTGCAAAAGGGGCGTAAACGCCCCTTTTTGATGCACGTGTTGCACACTATTTGTGCGCAGCTGGATTAGAAGCTGTATTTCACGCCTGTCATCAACAGCCCGGTGTAAGATTTATCCACCATTGGGCTATCTTTCACTTCGTCAGACAGTTTGACATAGCGACCGACAAAGAAGGCATCCCAATCCTTGTTGATCTTGTAGTTAGCGCTCAGCTCAACATAAGGTGCCCAGCTATCGCTCGGCGTGTAGCTGTCAAGACCACTGCGGCGAGACTCGTCTTCACTCACGCCAAAGTAGTATTTGTTCTGGTTTTTGCTGCTCCACATCACACCCACTCCGGGTACCAAGGTAAAGGCGTCCAGATCAAATTTGTACAGATAGGCCAGGTCACCGACGATACCGTTGCTGTAATTCAGCGTATCACCTGTCAACGTCGTCCGCAGGATGCCCCACTCGGCAAAATGCGAATAAGCCAGGCCGGCCATCAGCGTGCCGCGACGTTTGTTCAACTGCTTCATGCGATCGTCGTCGCTGTCACCTGGGCGGTAACCCAACGGCGAGTAGTAGCCCATCAGGCTCAGTTGATTTTCCTGATCTTTCCACAGGTAATAACCGGCAGTCAGCGTCCGGAAGTAGAAGTCGTCACCTTCATAATTAATAACGGGTACCGGGTACACGCGGTCCTGATAACCACGATACGGGTCCGGACTAACCAGTGCGGAAGCACCGAGTGACCAAGTTCCTGCCTGAACACTTTGCGCACAAACCATTGCGGAAGCGATAATTGCTAGCGTTTTGAGTTGAAAAATCTTCACTGGTTCTTTTTCCATAAATAACAGAGTTAATTGCGGACATAGTTTATGTGAAAAATTCGTTACGCGCTGAATCTTTACAATGGAAAACGACTAAGATCGAATAACTTAGAACAGAAATATGAATTAATCATGGCAGAACAGTGACGTTTTTTGCCGCAGGCCGCGCCAGACAAGGCATTTGATACGCCTGTAATAACTGAGTCATTGATATGACTTAAAAAAAGCTTTTTATGACGCAGGAAATTTTCCGGTATGCAAACTAAGCTTAAATCAGAAGGTGAATGAATCCTGAGCCAGTGGCAATACAGCGCAACTCGCGATTATAAGCGCACCAAGTTGGCATACGGGTTGCTGTACTCAGGGATAACTTCTTCTTTCGGGGGCCACAAGACTATCACTAGCTCCCTTTAACCTGTGCTAATAACGAAAGGACGGGCATCGCCATGAACATATTTGACCACTATCGCCAGCGCTACGAAGCTGCCAAGGACGAAGAGTTCACACTGCAGGACTTTCTTACCATTTGCCGGCAAGATCGCAGTGCATATGCCAATGCGGCCGAACGTCTGCTGATGGCTATCGGTGAACCAGTTATGGTCGACACCGCGCTTGAGTCGCGCATGTCTCGCCTGTTCTCCAACCGCGTGATCGCACGCTACCCGGCATTCGAAGAGTTCTACGGCATGGAAGAAGCTATCGAACAGATAGTCTCTTATCTGAAGCATGCCGCGCAGGGCCTCGAAGAGAAAAAACAAATTCTTTACCTGTTGGGCCCTGTGGGCGGCGGGAAATCATCGTTGGCGGAACGCCTGAAGGCGCTGATGCAACTCGTACCGATTTACACACTGAGTGCCAACGGCGAACGCAGCCCGGTCAACGATCATCCGCTGTGCCTGTTCAATCCGCAGGAAGATGCCAATATTCTGGAAAAAGAATATAACATTCCTAATCGCTATCTCGGTACCATCATGTCCCCGTGGGCGGCTAAACGCCTGCATGAATTTGGCGGAGACATCACCAAATTCAAAGTGGTGAAAGTGCGCCCTTCCATCCTGGAACAGATCGCCATCGCCAAAACAGAACCGGGTGATGAGAACAACCAGGATATTTCTGCGCTGGTAGGTAAAGTGGATATCCGCAAGCTGGAAAACCACGCGCAGAACGATCCGGATGCCTATGGCTATTCCGGCGCCCTTTGCCGTGCCAACCAAGGGATCATGGAGTTCGTAGAGATGTTCAAGGCACCGATCAAGGTGCTGCACCCTCTGCTGACTGCCACCCAGGAAGGTAACTACAACGGTACCGAGGGGATTTCTGCCCTGCCGTTCAGCGGCATTATTCTGGCCCACTCCAACGAATCCGAATGGGTGACCTTCCGTAACAACAAAAACAACGAGGCATTCCTGGACCGTGTTTATATCGTTAAGGTCCCGTACTGCCTGCGGGTGTCGGAAGAGATAAAAATCTACGACAAACTGCTGGATCACAGCGAACTGACCCATGCCCCATGCGCCCCTGGCACACTGGAAACGCTGGCTCGCTTTACCGTGCTTTCACGCATGAAAGAGCCTGAAAACTCGAGCATCTACTCTAAGATGCGCGTCTATGATGGCGAAAGCCTCAAGGATACCGATCCGAAAGCCAAGTCGTATCAGGAATACCGCGACTATGCGGGGGTTGATGAAGGCATGAACGGCCTGTCCACCCGTTTTGCATTTAAAATCCTCTCAAGGGTGTTCAACTTTGATCACGCTGAGGTCGCTGCTAACCCGGTACACCTGTTCTACGTACTGGAACAGCAGATCGAACGCGAGCAATTCCCACAGGATTTGTCGGAGAAATACCTGGAACATCTGAAAGGCTATCTGATCCCGAAATACGCCGAGTTTATCGGTAAAGAGATCCAAACGGCCTATCTGGAATCCTACTCGGAATACGGCCAGAACATTTTCGACCGCTACGTGACCTATGCAGATTTCTGGATCCAGGATCAGGAGTACCGTGATCCGGATACTGGGCAACTGTTCGATCGCGAGTCCCTGAATGCTGAACTGGAGAAAATCGAAAAACCCGCTGGCATCAGTAATCCGAAAGACTTCCGCAACGAAATAGTCAACTTCGTGCTGCGTGCCCGGGCTAATAATAGCGGTCGTAACCCTAACTGGACCAGCTATGAGAAGCTGCGTACCGTGATCGAGAAGAAAATGTTCTCGAACACCGAAGAGTTACTGCCAGTGATTTCGTTTAACGCTAAAACCTCAACGGATGAGCAGAAGAAACACGACGACTTCGTCGACCGTATGATGGAAAAAGGCTACACCCGCAAACAAGTGCGTCTGTTGTGTGAATGGTATCTGCGGGTCAGGAAGTCTTCATAACGACTATATCCAAAGTCGTTGGCGGTTGTATCGACGGCAACTGAGCCTTTCCCCGGGTGCGTACAAAGAGTACGTGGCCTGGGGTAAGCCGGGAAACCAACCAAAATACAGCCTCAAGTATGGCGGATATAATGAGAATTGGCGTCATGGAGATGGCATAGCAAGTTGGCAACGTCGTTTGGGGGATGTATGGCGTATTTTATTGACCGACGGCTTAATGGCAAAAACAAGAGCATGGTTAACCGCCAACGTTTCTTGCGCCGTTATAAGTCGCAAATCAAACAGTCGATTGCCGAAGCCATCAACAAGCGTTCGGTCACCGACGTAAACAGTGGAGAATCCATCTCGATCCCCACTGGTGATATCAACGAACCAATGTTTCATCAGGGTCGCGGTGGCACACGCCATCGCGTTCATCCAGGTAACGATCATTTCGTGCAGAATGACCGTGTCGAACGCCCTCAGGGTGGCGGGGGCGGTGGCAGCGGTCAAGGTAACGCCAGCCAAGACGGTGAAGGCGAGGACGAATTCGTCTTCCAAATTTCCAAGGACGAATATCTTGACCTGCTGTTTGAGGATCTGGCGCTGCCGAATCTGAAAAAGAACCAGTATAAGCAGCTTACAGAATACAAAACCCATCGGGCTGGTTACACCGCCAACGGCGTACCGGCCAATATTAGCGTGGTCCGTTCGCTACAAAATTCGCTGGCGCGACGTACTGCGATGACCGCCGGCAAACGACGCGCGTTACATGCGTTGGAGGACGAACTCACCCAGATGGAAAACACCGAACCGGTGCAACTGCTGGAAGAGGAAAGGCTGCGCAAAGAAATTGCTGAATTACGCAAAAAAATCGAAAGCGTGCCCTTTATTGATACGTTTGATTTGCGTTACAAAAACTATGAGCGCAGACCGGAACCTTCAAGCCAGGCAGTCATGTTCTGCCTGATGGACGTTTCCGGCTCAATGGACCAGGCCACCAAGGACATGGCTAAGCGTTTCTATATCCTGCTCTATTTATTCCTGAGCAGAACCTATAAAAACGTAGATGTCGTCTATATCCGTCACCATACTCAGGCAAAAGAAGTGGATGAACAGGAGTTCTTCTATTCGCAAGAAACCGGTGGGACTATCGTTTCCAGCGCGCTGAAACTGATGAACGAAGTGGTTGAAGAGCGTTACGATCCTGCGCAATGGAACATCTATGCTGCACAGGCGTCAGATGGTGACAACTGGGCCGATGACTCACCGTTGTGTCATGAGTTGTTGGCAAAACAACTGCTGCCCATGGTGCGTTATTACAGCTACATCGAAATCACGCGTCGCGCCCACCAGACGCTGTGGCGGGAGTATGAAGACTTGCAGGCGAAATTCGACAACTTTGCCATGCAGCATATCCGCGAACCGGATGATATCTACCCCGTATTCCGCGAGCTATTCCACAAGCAGACCGTGTAATTAACATTGTGAATCGCAGCCGGCTAATCTCATTAGCCGGCTGTTTTTTTGCAGGATAAGCACGTTCTTTCAGCACCAAGCCTAAACGACGATAAGGCACCAAGCCTGACGCTTATCCTACAGCCCCACAATCCTCTTCTCTGCGAACATTCCGTGATCTTGGCGGGATAAATGCGTCGCAATTTTGTTGAGGATATTCTGATACCTGCGTCATTTCGTCTTTTCCCCTTGTCGCTGAAATTTAGCTGCGGTACTGTCGCCATCTGGACACACACCACACCAAAATCAGAATAGAATCCAGTTTGTCGCTATCATCCCTTAATCCCGCCGCTGTGCGGGATTTTTTTGATATCAGCCTTGGCAAGACAATGAGATAGCACGTCACAAACCCTACTGACAGAAATTGGCAGTGGCAGCCTTTAAGCTGGGTACTCCTGCGTGGGGTAACGCCTCGCTCCACGCCAACAAATGCAGGGAAAGACGCACCAATGAAACGCGCTATCACCGTTATTACTGACAACTTTTCCGATTGGGAAACGGCTTTAATCAACTCAACTTGCCGCGGTTATTATGGTTTTGATATCCGCTTTGCGGCCCCAAATGGTGACCCGGTCATCTCTTCCAGCGGTATGTTTGTGACGCCGCAATTGTCGATCGAAGCCATCCGGTTGGACGACATTGATTTGTTAATCATTTGCGGTGGTACGGCATGGCAGACAAAAGAAGCGCCTGATATTAATGGCCTGGTGGCTGAGGCATACAGCAAGAATATCGTTGTCGCAGGCATTTGCGACGGAACCCGGGTACTGGCACAGGCGGGCGTGCTTGATAACTGCCGTCATACCTCTAATTCGGCAGAAAACCTGTCATCAGTACCGGACTATCGGGGAGGTGCGCACTATCAAGACGTGCCTTATGCCGTGACCGATCAACGTATTGTGACAGCGCCGGGGAGTGCCCCCGTCAGCTTTATGGCAGAAATTTTAGCGACGCTGGGGATCAGAGACCACAACATTCAGGCTTATCTGGCAATGCACGCGGCTGAACACAGTAAGCCGGTTTAATCCGCTTGCGCAATGACCACCGCAACGGCCCATAAGTCACTACAGTGAAACGAGCTGCCCAGCATACAGAACTGGCCCTGTAGGCTGTCCAGTGGGGGATCCACCCGCAGGTTCCAGGCTGATGGCGATGGTCATTCCTTTGGACAACTGAAGCTGATCCAAAGTCAGCCTGGTCACGTCTCTCGCCGCAACCACACCAAGCGACACCGGTTTTTCCCCGACGGGTATCGCCCACAGTTGCAGACTGTTTGTCGCAGCAATTTGTTGTGGATTAACTGGGGTGAGTTGCAGATGTTTTACCGCTTTGTCGAGACTGACAATCCACTGCTCGCTACCGCGTTGCCCACTACTCAGCACCAACGCAGGGGTAAACTCCGGCGGTTGTGCGATAAAACGCGGCACCAGCACCACCGCGGCCAAACCCGCGGCGAGTGCCCAGGCGAGATAATCCCAGCGCCACTGGCGTTGGCGTGACAGCGGTGGCAGGCTAAGTTGGATTTTCTTCCATACCCGTTCCGGCGGCGTTATCGGGATCAACGCGTGATCAAGAGGCGCTAATAACTGCTGCCAACGTGCCACCAATGCGGCCAGCTCTGGCTCGTGGCGAATTCGCTGTTCCAGTTTGAATCTCGCCGGGCCGCGCAGCGTGCCTAACGCATACTCCGCAGCCAGGGCTGAGTCATACTCCCCCCGGTTTTTCATAATCCCACGCAGTCTTTTAGATGGTCGAGAGCTCGGCGGATCCAGCTTTTAACCGTGCCAAGCGGTTGTTGAAGATAAACGGAAACTTCACCGTGCGACATTCCCTGATAATATGCAAGCACGATACTTTGTCGTTGATCGGTGGGCAAATGATCCAGACACGCCGTGAGCTTTTCTCCCTCTTGCGAGCGTTCCAACGCCTCGGCTGGTTCAGCGAAACTGTCACCGTCACCATCAAAATCAACCAGCTCATCCTCGCGTTCTGCCGCCTTTCCGCCCGCACTTCGTAACCAGTCAATAGCGCGGTTGCGCACAATGTGTGTCAACCAGGTCAGTGGAGAACTGAGCAGCGGATCGTAACTGGCTGCCCGATTCCATACGCTGATGAAGCTCTCATGCAGCACGTCTTCTGCCCAAGATTGCCGCCTGAGGATACGCAAGGCAACGGCATACAAACGCGGTGACGTTTGGCGATAGAGTTGTTCAAAAGCCTGGCGATCGCCACGTCCAATGGCTTTCATCATCGCCACATCATGTTCTGGTAAGGGTTCAGTCATGTCCCATCCTGATTAAGGTGCGGGGGCTGTCGCTCAGGCCGCCCGCACCAAGTATAGACCCAATTTATTTAGGCATCAGGACGGTATCAATAACATCGATCACCCCATTATTCTGGAACACATCATAGGTGCTGATATTCGCAATATTACCCTTTCCATCTTTAAGCTGAATATTGTGTGGCCCATTGTTCATGATCCACAAAGGTTGCCCATTCACCGTTTTCAATTCTGCTGTTCCCTTGCCGTCATGGATTTTTTTCTCCAGTTGTTTCATGTCATACCTGCCTGCTACGACGTGATAGGTCAGCACGCTGGTGAGCAACGCCTTGTTTTCCGGCTTCAGTAAATTATCGACGGTACCCGCCGGTAATTTGGCAAAGGCAGCATTGGTGGGCGCAAAGACAGTAAATGGCCCTTTCCCCTGCAGAGTATCCACTAACCCAGCAGCCTTAACCGCAGCCACCAGGGTTGAATGGTCTTTGGAGTTAACCGCATTTTCGATGATATTTTTACTCGGATACATGGCTGCACCACCGACCATAACCTGATCACCCATCATGGCAGCAGCAGACACACCGCTGAACAAGACTGATGCACATAAAACGCCAGTAATAAGCTTTTTCATGACCATTTCCTCGAAGGTAAGGGAGGTAAACTTTTGCCTCACATTCTGATATACGTACGAGGAGATGCTTTTGGATGCAGCTGGAGAGAAATTATTTAAGCAGTCAATCTCTATAAATGAAAAACCCCACGGCAGTGGGGCCTTGAAGCGAACAACCTTTACGAAGCCTTCGCTGCTTCATCAATTAAAGCCGCCACTTCCTGAGGGTGCGAAGCGAGAGAGGCATGACTGGCATTCAAGGTAATGACTTTTTTCGCTTTTAACCGCGCTGACATTCGCTGTTGATTCTCTGGCGCAATCATCCGGTCATTACGGGAGATTTGATACCATGATGGTTTGTGCTTCCACGCAGGCTCAGTAATAGCATTACCGAAGGTACTGGCCAACGGCGCCTTTTGCGTCACAGCCATCACCAGAGCTTCATCGGCAGCAAGATCCTGACAGAAGCTTTCGTGAAATTTATCCGCTTTGATCCATAAATAACCGTCACTGTCCGGCATTAGGTTCACTGCCGCAACGGGAGGATGTTCTTGCGTAATTCCACCCGCGCTTTCACCCGCGTCCGGTGCAAACGCGGCGATATACACCAACCCGACGACGTTCGGTAGATTACCCATTTCACTAATAACTGCACCGCCATAAGAATGTCCGACCAAGAGCACCGGGCCGCCCTGCTGTGCGACCATCTTACGCGTGCGTTCAGCATCATCAGCCAACGATGTCAGCGGCAGTTCTACGGCGTGAATGGAGTCATATCCCTTACGCGACAATTCGGTAATGACGTTGCTCCAGTGCGCTGCACCGCCCCAAAATCCATGAACCAGGACAACTGTGGGTTTTGTCTTCATTACTGATTCCCTCTTTAACGTGGAGGCGCTACGTCAAACTCGTTCATTGAGTGCTGTGATCCTCTCAGCATCCTCTGCCCTGAATCAAAACGCCTTATATGCCCTGTTGTATATAGTGCACACCTATCGTTTTCAGCAATAGCTCCGAATAGTTAACTTATGGGGCATCCCTCCTCGCACTCCATTCGGTACGGGTTATTTCCCAGATTTCCGTAAGCATGCGGCCACCCACATAGTCATTTTCTTTTGTTGCGACCACACGCATACCGCTCTGCATAGAAATAGATCGTGACGCCAGGTTATCCTTTGCCTTGGGCACCCTCAACACAGTTTGCTCCAGCACATTGAACCAGTAATCTGTCACGATCTGACTGGCTTCCGTCATCAATCCCTGACGTTGCCATTCTTGGGCAAGCCAGAAACCCCGGTTGCTGCCACCGTCAAGACTCAGGTTAATCACACCGATCAAATGCCGTTCATCCTCTTGGCGCCGGATAGACCAAAACCAGCCAGTCCCTGCCGCCATCGCCGGTAATGCCACATGATTGATAAATTCAAGCGCGGCACCATCAGGGTATGGCCAGGGTATTTGGCATGTCATATGACGTACGATTTCCCATCGTGGAAACAAACGCTGAATATCTCCAGCATCGGCACGCTCCAATGGGCGTAATACCAATCTACCGCTGACTAATACAGGAATATCCAAGGGAAAGTCTCCAATACTTAGGGCTGGTCTGGCGGCAAAGCACTCCTTCGCTGACATTAAAACTAGGATTTATACCCATTACGATCTAAAATCTCATGTAAAAACAATAAGAAGTAATTCCACCAAAATCGAAAGGGAAGTTTTACATGAAGGAAATGATCTCTATCCTTTTTATCGCAGGCCTTTTGGCCATGCTGTTTTCATGGCTGTTTGTCTATGGCCTCAACATCCATTAGGGTTCCATAAAATAAAAAACCCCGACATGTACAAACGCCAGGGCCTATTGTGCTACACGACATTCACGGATGCATTTCCATTGAAAACACCGGGAAATTAGACAGTTATTGCTTCGTCTGGATCCAGAATGCGTGGATCAACCCTGGGAAGTAGCCCAATAAGGTTAAGATGATATTGAGGATAAACGCCCCGCCGATGCCTTTATCAAGCAATACACCCAGTGGCGGCAGGATGATGGTAAATACGATTCTCCAAAAGCCCATAATTGCACCTCATTTTGTTCTACATGACACCAACATATTACATTATCTTAACATTTTCAAATGGCAAGACAGTATCGGTATCAAATCATGGGTGTGAATTTCATTATGTCATATACATAGATCATGCCATTTATCACATGGAACAATTTCTGTACCGATGCATGAACACATAACTTAACTGAAAAAACGACTCATTTATGTAACAATGATGCTTCATGTACATCGCTATCGTACGGTGGATGAGTTGGATTTATACTATAAGAAACCGGTTAATCATTTGAGTGAGCAAGAATCAACCAATGTCAAATAAAATGAATCCCTGGCTGGACGTTTGCCGTTCTATGGCAATATTACTGGTTGTATTCTCCCACGGTAGAACCTTCCTTACTCCAGTGATTCCACATGCGCAGACACTCAAGTTTGGCGGTTTTTTAGGCGTGGAGCTATTTTTTGTTTTGTCTGGTTTTTTAATAGGTCGCATACTCATAGATAAAACAAGAAATGCTACCACACCAATGGGCTGGATTACCCTGTTTTGGGCTCGTCGATGGTTAAGAACATACCCTAGCTACTTGCTTTTTCTAATCATTAACTTACTAATCTTAAATAATATAAGGCCCGATGTCTTTCCTCAATTGATACGGTATATTACATTTACCCAAAGCCTGCTCACTCCTCACCCAAGCTTCTTTGGCGAGGCATGGAGTTTAGCCATTGAGGAGATATTTTATTTTCTGACACCGATACTCCTTGGTGTACTCCTTAAAATTACCGGTGATTTTAAAAAATCATTGGGGCTCACCCTTCTTATTTTATTTATCATTCCGTTAGCCCTAAGAATCAATGCCGCAACAACGACTATGACCTTTAATGAGATAAGGTCAACGGCTTTATTTAGGGTCGACTCCCTCATGTTCGGCGTTTTGGCAGCTTGGGCCTATCATGAGTCAATGCAATTGAGAAACCTGTTAATAAAGGTCTGTAGTTTAGGCATTCTATTGTTTCCATTAGTTATTTATATCGCCGCGCAACCAGATACAGTAATGGACGAAAATAGATTTCTGAAAATATTCTTTTTCAACATAGCTAACATAAGCTGCATTAGTTTGATAATCTTAGGGATAAATTTACCTGTTAACAAATATGTAACTTACTGCTCATCTAGAATTGCCCGCTGGTCTTATGCAGCTTATTTAACAAATTTGCCAGTACTATTCCTAATTCACCGTCTATTTCCACAACCTGTGGGGTTGAGTTCACACCTGATTATTTGGTTTATATTTACTCTCAGCGTATTTTTTTCCGCATTTATTGTTTATACATTTTTTGAGCGTAAAGTACTCACATATCGTGATCGGGTGTTTAACCGCTAACATAGACGGAGTTTGCTTTTGGTACAGTACCTCACCTTTCTCTGTCCTAATAAATGAGAAGTGTCAGTACATTATTGTAAAAAGCCATTATAAACAAAGGGGTCTTTAGGATGAGAGCGCATAAAAAACCAATAAGCATTGATTATGTAGAATTAAGCTCCTAGAATTCACAGATTAAAAATACATCTGGGATCGGTTTCATGTCGTCGCTGTGGGTTGCAACACAATACTTTTATTTAATTGGCCTGTTAGTCTCTATGATTTTTACCTACCTGGTCAGTCGGGACACGATTAAGATTCGTTTTATCAGTGCATTAACGATTGGTTTGACCTGGCCTCTGAGCTTGCCTGTAGTGTTGATGTTCTCCTTGTTCTAACGCTATAGAAACCGCCCCGCCAAACATCGACGGGGCGATATTGCCCTTTCTTTAGAAGTCGTATCCGACCGTTGCCACCAAGGTACGCTCCGCTCCCCAGTAACAATAACCGGTGCCGTAACACGCAGCAACGTACTCTCTGTCCGTCAGGTTATTCACGTTCAATTGCACATAGGCACCTTTCAACGACGGATTAACGCGGTCTAAATTCATTCGTACCGAGGCATCGAGTAGCGTCACGGAAGGAATACGCAGCGTATTTTCATTGTCCGCCCACTGTTTACCGATGTAACGCGCCCCAGCCCCCACCTCAACGCCGTAAGCCGTCGCGTATTTTCCCCACAGTGACGCCATTTGTTCTGGCACCAAATACGGTGTATTGCCGTCGTTGCCATCAATTGCGTCTTTGAACTTCACTTTGTTATAGGTATAGCCAGCAATCAGATCGAAACGATCGGTGATCTTGCTGCGAGCCTCGAGTTCAACACCTTGAGAATGCACCTTACCGGCAGGCAGATAATAACTTTGCTGTACAACGCGGTTGGCTACATCTTTCTGCGTCAAGTCATAAAGCGCCACGCTGTAGATTGATGAACTGCCTGGCGGCTGGTACTTCAAACCCACCTCATATTGCTCGCTGGTGCTCGGTTTCAACATATGTCCGTTCTGATCGGGCAGCGCCTCCGGCGTCACCGCCGTGCTATAACTGGCATAAGGTGAAAAACCACTATCAAAATGATAAAGCAACGACGCACGTCCGCTGAAGTTATCATCACTACGCGCATCGCTAGTGCCCGTGTTGAGCACCGTATTTTTTGAATCTATGCGGTCAAAACGGCCGGACAGATTCAGATACCAGTTCCGCAGACTGATTTCATCCTGTAAATACACCCCCGTCTGCTCATAGTGACGCCTGGAATCGGTATGCGTCAGATGGGTTAACCCCGCGCCACCGGACACGCCGGTATAGGGATTCAACGTAGAAGCCCCTGCTGACTCATCCCACAGATTGTTACGAAAGCGCTGGTAATCCAGCCCCAGCATCACTTTATGTTCCAGCAAGCCGGTAGCAAAATCAGCTTCAAGTTGATTATCGACAGCAAATGCATCCAACGAGGTCGCGGAACCGCTGTAATAGCGGTTCAACAATTGGTGTTCTGGATCCCAGCCAATCTGGTATACCTGCTGTAATTCAACATTGGAATGGGTATAGCTGGCATTTTGCCGGAATGACCAAACATCGTTAAAACTGTGTGAGAAAACGTAGCTGTAGATTTGTTCCCAGCGTTTGAACACATTACGGCTGCTTTCGCCGTCGAAGAACCCTCGGCCCAGTTTGTCTCCTGAGCTTGAGTAAAGGCTCCCATCTGCCGGCACCGCGCTGTGATAGCCGCCAGAAGGATCCTTTTGCAAATAGGCTTTTAACAACAACGAGGTATTCTCGTCCGGCTGCCACAGTAATGACGGTGAAATAGCATAACGTTCTTCGCGCTGGTGGTCATACATGGTTTCACTGCTGCGCGTCATTCCCGTCAAGCGATAAGCCCATTGATCCGATAATGGCCCTGTCACATCAAAGGCACCGCCTTTAGTGCTATTGTTACCGGCACTGAGATTAACGTGCCCCTGCGTGTCGAACTGCGGCCGCTTGGACGTGAGCGCGACCAACCCACCCGGAATGCTTTGCCCATACATCACCGATGAGGGCCCTTTAATAATATCGATACGCTCCAGGAACCAAGGGTCAACCTGCAAGGCATTGTAAGTGCCGCCGTCACTCAACAAACGTAAACCATCAAGGAAAGTATTATTAACGTCACCACCATGAAAACCACGTAACGCAATGGTGTCATAGCGCGTCGCACCACCGGAAAAATTGGTAAAGACACCCGGTGCATATTTCAACGCATCGTTAACCGTCTGGCTACTCTGATCGGTCATCTGCTGGCGCGTAACCACCGAGACAGACTGCGCCGTCAGGACCAGGGGGGTATCGATTTTAGTGGCTCCCTGGCTGGTAGTGGCCTGGTAGCCTTGTGTTTGTGCCTCTGCCGTGTCTGCGGTTTTTGCCGTGACGACCAACGTATCTTCAGCTAACGACGTCAATGGCAGGAAGATCGCGAATGCACATAAAACACGCGACCTTTTGACAGGAAAAATAATCGACATGCTTGTAATCCCTAGTAAATATCATTAAATCGCACTCTATGAGCCAGCTCGCCCGTTACAACGAGTAATGCGTCCACAGAGGCTTACAAAATGTAAATACTAATGATAATCACTCTCTTTATCCATAATGATTTACACTATACGTTGGCTTTTTATGAGCCTCCGAAGTGACTCAGCCCACGGGTGCCCCCATAGTCAGAATGGACATATCTTATTGAAAATAAAAAAGTGCCAGCTCTAGGCTGGCCATAGAAAAGGAGTAAATGTGACAGGTACGTACCGGATTGGGTGGCGCATAAGGGGCTATCCCTTCTCACCCTTCCTCGTTAAAAATGATAACGATTATCATTATATTTTGAAAGGTGCTTAGTATCTACAACTTTTACAGCATTGAGCAGTGACCTTCAACGAGGTCTGGTGAACCGGGCATACAAACGTCCTATCGCAAACAGCGTTCCCCAAACCAGAACATTCAACCCACCCCATACGACGAATACGTATATAAAGGTTTGATAAATGGGAATGCCCCGATCGGCGGAGAATGGATTAAAATGCCAAAATCGAATAATGACGAAAGGGTTTAAGTTAAACCACTTAAAAAAGAAAGCGACCAGCATTGGCGGAAGCAAAAAATAAAGACCCAGCGTAAAAATCAACAGATATGCTGCGAAGCGGCTATTTTTATAATCTTTCATATCAATGAATTACCATTAGAATTCAACTATTAACGCCAAAGGCCGTATTGTCCGATACAGACCTGACATACCTTGATTAGTTCCCATTCGGGGCCAAAATAAAGCCTGTTTGGCGTTTCAAATTCATTTAGTTTTTGGGTGCTATAACGCTAGTCAGCTCAGGAGGCTTCAATGATACCGGACTATTGCCCTATACCACCAACCCCCAAAAAACTCAAAGTCATCTATGGCTGGTATATATATACCGTCTATGCACAGTTGATCTTTAATGTTTACCTGGCGGTATATAACGGCTGTGTCAGGCACCCGATTGAAGCGCCGTTGATCTCAGTGTGCCACAGCCTGTTCATCGCATTTATTCTCTATCAGGTGTTGAAAAAACGCACGCATTTCGCGTGGGTTATGTTGGCCTATTACATTCTGATGCGACTGTATTACGCCAATGTGCTGCATATCGAATTCAATGCATGGAGCCGTGGGCTGGTATTCATTTTTCTGACGCTGCTGCTTACGGGCACCGTCGCCGTAGGGCAACTGGCAACGCCACCCCTGCGTCAAGATTGGTTGGCACGCCTGGGCTGGCGGCAATGGATAACACTGGCTAGTTTGGCAGGCATATTGACACCGTTGATTACCATCGATTATTTGGGCTGAGCGCCGGTCATTGTCTTGGGATGTGAGGCTCAGAGATATCTACCAGACGGCATACTTTGGTGTAGTTGTTAGACTTTTCACATATTTTATCAGTGACAAAAACGCCAAGGTAGCTCAATACCAGCAGATAACCGACCATACACAAAATGAAAATAAACGTTCTCACCGATAGAACCAACCCGACAACAGAACCCTGAGTATCATACCTCGGTTACCCTGCCTTAGACTATTTCAAAGTATTCTTTAAATCCGCCGGTCATTTCAGACATACAGGCCTGACGGCGCATCCTCGCCCGGTTTGTAGTAAGATTATGCACGACCTCACTTAGCCGGGAGCCCCAATGCACCATCTCATGTTAGACATTGAAACGCTGGACATAAAGCCAAGCGCTGTGATTCTGGTCGTTGCCGCTGTCTTTTTCGATCCCCAAACCGGCCAACTGGGCGCCGAGTTTGAAAACGCCGTGAGTAGCCAAAAAGATCAACCCGGCAGGACCATCAGCCTGGATACCGTCGCCTGGTGGGCGAAACAATCAGATGGAGCCCGTAAGCTGGCTTTCGGTGGCACTGAGACACTTAAACGAACGCTGACCAACCTGAGCCGGTTTATCCATATGAACAGCACCGACCCGGTAAAAGTCTGGGGTAACGGTAAAGAATTCGACTGCGCCATTCTCGAACATGCCTTTCAGCAGCTTGAAATGCCGTGCCCCTGGAAGTTTTGGGATACGCAAGACGTTCGTACCGTGATCACGCTGGCCGAACTGCTGGGTTTCAATCCCAAGAAGGAACGGGCATTCGAGGGCACGCCTCATCGCGCCTTGGATGACGCCAAACATCAGGCGCGCTACGTGGCAGATACGATCTCAGCACTTTACTACCGCAAAAACTCTGCACTGTAAGCGGAGCAGACAGGCGAAGCGATAACCAGCCTATGTTTTGCCCCTTTCTATTTAACGCCAGAGTCTCTACTCTAGCCCTCTTTGTCACTCGGACGTGCTGTTTTTGTTATGCAAAAATTTCTGTTTCTGCTTCTTAGCCTGGTACTTCTCGGCCCGCTGGGCATCGATCTTTATTTGCCGACTATCCCCGCGATCGCTCTCGGCCTTAACAGCAGCGAAGCGCTGATTCAGTCCACTATTTCGTTGTTCATTCTGGTATTGGGCCTTGGGCAGATTATCGCCGGCCCGTTGGTGGATAACTACGGTCGCAAGCCGGTGGCGTTGGCAGGTATTGTTATTTATATGCTTGGCGCGGCCATGGCGGCGTTGGCAACCACGCCAACGGTGTTTGTTGCCTCACGGCTGCTGCAAGGTGTCGCGGTTTGTTGCACTGCGGTAGTGGCATTCAGCGGTGTGCGTGACCGAATGAACGGTGACGATGCGGCGCGCGCCTTTGGTTTTCTCAACGGCACGCTGAATATTATCCCTGCACTGGCACCGCTGCTCGGCGGTCTGCTAGCTGAAGCCTTTGGCTGGCGCGCACCGTTCTGGTTCCTGGTGTGTTACGCCCTGGCTGTCTTGATACTGATCGCCCTGCGGCTGCCAGAGACTCGCCCGGCGGATACTGTGCGTGTCAAAGGATTACCGGTGCGACAATATGCCCGAATTCTTAGCGACCGCCGCTTTTTGTCCTTCGCCGTAGTTAACTCTGGGGCGATGGGGATGGCGCTGACGTATGTTTCGCTAGCGCCTAACGTGTTGATGGGAACCGCCGGCCTAACCCCGTTGCAATTCTCACTGGTGTTTGGCGCTAACGGCTTTTGGATCATGCTGGTGAGTTTTTTCGCCAACCGGATTATTCACAAGGTCGGGCGGCCAGTATGCCTTGCGACCGGCGGGCTGTTGATGGGCATCGGCTGTGTTGGATTGCTGCTTGGCGTGTTCTTGCTGTCAGGCCCGGCGCAAACTCACTGGCTGGCTTATATGCTGCCTGTCGCCTGTGCCTGCGCAGGGCTTGCCTTTGTGATGGGGCCGGCAACCAGCTACGCGCTGGAGCCGTACTCTAACGAGGCTGGAGTTGCCTCTGCCCTGGTGGGATTTGTACAGATGGCCGGTGGTGCGGGGCTAGGCTTGTTGGCAATGGCACTGCCGTTGCAACCCAAGCTGTCACTCGCACTGGTGATGCTGGTGGGTTGCCTGCTGGCGCTGCACGCGCGGCAGCGCAGCAAGCAAATTAAAGGTCAATTGAAGAAAGTCGCCTGAGGCTTTTAAGCCTCAGTGGTCACGGGTACCCTGGCGGCCAACGCCGTCAGTAATTCATAGCCCAACGTGCCTGCCGCGGCAGCAACATCGTCAACCGGCAGGCGTCGTCCCCAAAGCTCTACTTCCGCCCCAATTTGGGCATTTGGGCATAGCGTTAAGTCAACCACCAGCATATCCATTGAAACCGTACCCAACGTCCGCGTCAGCACACCGTCTACCCAGACAGGTGTCCCGGTCTGCGCATGGCGCGGATAACCGTCTGCATAGCCACAAGCAACTACGCCAATACGCTGCGCACCTTCGGCACGGTAGCGCCAACCATAGCCAACCTGATCGCCGCGTTTCAACGTTTGAATCCCTATGATCTCGCTGCTCAGCGTCATGGTGGGCTGCAAACCGCTCTCCGCAATGTCACGCCATTGCCCGCTGGGCGAAGCGCCATAGAGCACAATACCTGGCCGCACCCAGCTACCATGGGTTTCTGGGTGCCACAACGTGGCGGCAGAGTTAGCTAAACAACGCGGCAAAGGGATAGACGACGCCGCGTCTTCAACAACCCTCATTTGCTCTACCACTCCCTGAGGGCCATCAGCAGTGGCGAAATGACTCATCACCGTCATGTTCGCAATATTGCTTATCTCCCTCGCTTTCAACCAAACCGCGTGCAAACGTTCCGGTGCAAATCCCAGACGATTCATACCGCTGTTCACTTTCAGGTAAACATCCAGTGGCGCCGACAGTTTAGCTTCAGCTATCGCCGACAATTGCCAATCACTGTGCACCGATGTGGTCAAACGATAGCGATCGAGCAAGGCCAAATCTTGCGGCTTGAAAAAACCTTCCAGTAAAAGAATCGGCCCCTGCCAGCCAGACTCTCTCAAGGTAATGGCTTCAGCGAGATCCAACAGAGCAAAACCGTCGGTCTGTGCCAAACTGCGCCAAATATGTTTAATACCATGACCATAGGCATTGGCCTTTACGACCGACCAGACTTTAGCGCTGGGGGCAAAACGCCGAACAACCTGCAGGTTATTTTCAAATGCGCCAAGGTGCAACGTGGCGGAAATCGGGCGAGGCATGGGCACTCCTACGGGCCTGCGAATGCCGTCACGGGACAACGCCCGTGACGACAACATCAATAAATTGGGTTCTTAACGCGCGGGATGCACATCATTTAAAGGGCCGGCGTAGCGGTTATGAAATCCAGCGCTGTATCGCGCCACCCCCAGGTCCTCCGAAGGAATAGCCGGCGTGATACCGGAAATGAGATCAGAAAGTAGCTGCCCAGAACCGCAGGCCATTGTCCACCCCAGTGTGCCGTGTCCGGTGTTCAGGAACAGGTTTTTCAGCGACGTTTTACCGACAATCGGCGTGCCGTCCGGCGTCATCGGGCGCAGACCTGTCCAGAACGTCGCATCTTCCACCCGCCCACCGTTAGGGTAAAGATCGCGTACTACCATCTCCAGCGTCTCGCGCCGTTTTTGCTCAAGCTGGGTATTAAAACCGACAATTTCCGCCATGCCACCGACGCGAATACGCTGGTCGAAACGGGTGATGGCGATTTTGTAGGTTTCATCCAGTACGGTCGAGAATGGGGCAGCAGCCTCATCCGTGATCGGGATGGTCAGTGAATAGCCTTTCAGCGGGTATACCGGGATCGACACGAGGTCGCGCAACAGCGCTGTGGAATAGGACCCGAAAGCAACCACGTAACTGTCAGCCTTGAAGATTTCGCCGCCGCACTGTACGCCACTGATTTTATCGCCTTCAACCAGCAAGCGATCAACGCTGCGGTTATACAAAAAGGTGACTCCTGCTTGTTGTGCCAGTTTAGCCAGTTGCTGGGTAAACAGTTGGCAATCACCGGTTTCGTCGTTTGGCAGTTGAAGCCCGCCGGTCAGCTTGTGCGCGACCTGGGCCAATGCGGGCTCAACGCTGGCCAGTTGGTTCGCTTCCAACAGCTTGTAAGGCACGCCGGCATCTTCCAGAACAGCAATATCCTTCGCTGCACTTTCAAACTGTTGCTGCGTTCTGAACAGTTGCAGCGTACCGCCTTGGCGGCCTTCATACTGGATGCCGGTTTCCTGGCGCAATGCTTTGATACAGTCGCGACTGTATTCTGCCAACCGCACCATCCGCCCTTTATTGGTCATATAGTGTTCAGTATTGCAGTTTTTTAGCATCTGCCACATCCAGCTTAACTGGAAACTGCTGCCATCAAGACGAACAGCGAGCGGCGCGTGGCGCTGGAACATCCACTTGATCGCCTTCAGCGGCACACCCGGCGCCGCCCACGGAGCCGCATAGCCCGGTGAGATTTGCCCGGCATTCGCTGCGCTGGTTTCCATCGCCGGACCAGGCTGACGATCAATCACTGTGACCTCATGCCCCGCCTTCGCCAAATACCAGGCGCTCGCAACACCCACAACTCCACTACCTAAAATTACCACTCGCATCGCTGACTCCAGCTCAAGGCATCACAAAGCATAATCTTCTGCTCACAGGAAATTAACTCAGTGGAAAAATCCGTCCAACATCTTAGTCATCAAACGTGACAACATTCACAATTAATTTATCGTTCATGGCCGGTTCTTTTGCAATAGCTACCTATAAATAGCGATAAGATGTTGTGAAAGCCCGATTTTAGAGCGAAACAATGACCCATATGCTATCAATGACAGCATTGATAGCATAGAAAAAAACCCTAGTACGCAACATGGATTTAACAGAACATAAAAATGAAACACCCGCACATAAACAGAATAAAAAACCATAAAAATGACATTAAACTGCCATAACCTTTTGTAAGCCTTCAGCCCCCCTACAGCAGAAAAAACTCACGATAAAAGCCCTCAGGTACATCATTATTGGGAATCGGCGAGACAGATCGTTGAATTTTTAAGCTTTATATCATTATTCCCTCTGCCCAGATTGAGCTACGATTGATCTAGGGTCTGCCGTTTGAGCAAGGTCCGTAATAACGAGGGTGCGCTGATGACTACTTCAACACATGACAAGGTCAAGGAAGATAAACGTCTGAGTGATGGACCGGACTGGTCGTTCGAGCTGCTGCAGGTGTACCTGGAGCACATCGATCGCGTGGCCAAACATTACAAGCTAGACACCTATCCGCATCAGATTGAGGTCATCACCTCTGAGCAGATGATGGACGCTTATTCGAGCGTCGGCATGCCGATTAACTATACCCATTGGTCATTCGGTAAAAAATTCATTGAGACCGAGCAGCGTTATAAACATGGGCAGCAAGGCCTGGCCTATGAAATTGTGATTAACTCTAACCCCTGCATCGCGTATCTGATGGAAGAAAACACCATCACCATGCAGGCATTGGTTATGGCGCATGCCTGCTACGGGCACAACTCCTTTTTCAAGAATAACTATTTGTTCCGCAGTTGGACCGATGCCAGTTCTATTGTCGATTATCTGTTGTTCGCCCGTCACTACATCAGCCAGTGCGAAGAACGCTACGGGGTTGAAGAGGTAGAGAAGCTGCTTGATTCCTGCCATGCCTTGATGAATTACGGCGTTGATCGTTACAAACGACCGCAGAAGATTTCATTGGTTGAAGAAAAAGCTCGCCAGAAAAGCCGCGAAGAGTACCTGCAAAGCCAGGTAAATACGCTATGGAAAACCCTGCCGCGTGTCGAGCGTGAAGAGGCCCCTGAGCAAGCTCGCCGTTATCCAAGTGAACCTCAGGAAAATATCCTCTATTTCATGGAGAAGAATGCACCGCTGTTGGAACCGTGGCAGCGCGAGGTTCTGCGCATTGTGCGTAAAGTGAGCCAGTATTTTTATCCGCAGAAGCAAACGCAGGTGATGAACGAAGGCTGGGCGACATTCTGGCACTACACCATCCTTAATCATCTGTACGATGAAGGCCGGGTCACCGAACGTTTTATGCTGGAGTTTTTACACAGCCACACTAACGTGGTGTATCAACCGCCTTACAACAGCCCTTATTACAACGGTATTAACCCGTATGCACTGGGCTTTGCCATGTTCCAGGACATCAAACGCATCTGCCAATCGCCAACCGAGGAAGACCGCTATTGGTTCCCGGACATCGCTGGTAAAGATTGGTTGGAAACGCTGCACTTCGCCATGCGTGACTTCAAGGATGAAAGTTTTATCAGCCAGTTCCTGTCACCGAAGATCATGCGCGACTTCCGGCTGTTCACCGTGCTGGATGACGATCGTAATAACTATCTGGAAATTGCGGCAATCCATAATGAAGCGGGTTACCGGGCGATCCGAGAAGAGCTTTCAGCGCAATATAACCTGAGTGACCACGAGCCAAACATTCAGATCTGGAATGTGGATTTACGTGGCGATCGCTCATTAACGCTGCGCTATATCCCGCAGGACCGTGCACCACTGGACAAGAGCCGGCGTGAAGTGATGAAACACTTACACCGTTTGTGGGGGTTCGACATTATTTTGGAACAGCAAAACGAAGACGGTAGCGTCGAGCTACTGGAGCGTTGTCCGCCGAGGCCCACACCGTTATAGCCTTACAACCATAACAAAAGGGGCGCCATTGGCGCCCCTTTTACATCATGCGGGAATGTTGGTTAACGACGCGCTTCGGTCAGATCACTCGGCATGGTGCCTTGCATGCTCTGCCAGATAGCACCGCTGTCTTTACCGTAGTTACGCACGCAATCCATTACCTGATCGTACGACTTCTCATGACACAGCGTTGACAGCTTGCTGTAGAAGGTCAACGCCAGTTTGCGCGATTCAGGGTTTGAGAAATAGTAGCGGCCAACGCGGGTATATAACCCTTTCAACCCGTTAAAAATCAGGCCGTAAATCGGGTTACCGGAGGCAAACGCCAAACCACGGAAAATTTCGTAGTCCAGCAGATTGAAAGCATCAGCTTGATCTTCCACCTGGGTGGCTTTCGCTAACACTTCCTGAGCGGCCTCTGGATGATTACGCACCGCTGCGCGAATAAAGATCGCCGCAATATTGGTGCGAACAGACAGCAGGTTGTCGATCAGTTGCGGGACGCTTTGGTGATCAAGGCGTGCCACTGTCTCAAGAATATTAAGGCCTGAGGTTTCCCAGAAATTATTTACTTTGGTCGGTTTGCCATGCTGAATGGTCAGCCAGCCATCACGGGCCAGGCGTTGTAAAACTTCGCGTAACGTGGTGCGTGTAACACCAATCAACTCTGAAAGCTCACGCTCCGCGGGCAAAATAGAGCCAGGGGGGAAGCGATTATTCCAGATACTCTCGATAATGTATTCTTCCGCGAAACCGGCAGGACTCTGCGCCTTTATGACCATGTGTTTGACGTTCCGTAGCGACGATAATGAGTAATAGTAGTCGGCTGATCATACCAGATCGCCAAAGCATGACATAGCGTGAGCGAAAAACATTAAACGAAACTGTGCATAAAGTGGCAAAAATTGTGCAAAAACACCGCGTCAGAGAAATTTCACGTCGTAAAGCAAGCCCAGGTTGCAACTGCCCCGGCAGCATTGTTAGGGTATTATGCGATAACTTATTTTCAGGACGTATAACGCATAATGGAAACGACCTTACGCAGTGCCCTGGTGAAAAACTTCCTTGGGCAATCACCTGACTGGTACAAACTGGCCATTCTTATTTTCTTGGTGGTCAACCCGCTGGTTTTCTTTTTCGTCGACCCGTTCATTGCCGGTTGGCTGTTTGTCGTCGAATTTATTTTCACCCTGGCTATGGCGCTGAAGTGCTACCCCCTGTTACCGGGCGGTTTGCTGGCGATTGAGGCCGTGCTAATCGGTATGACCAGCCCCGACCGTGTAAGCGAGGAAATTGCTCATAACCTGGACGTCCTGCTATTGCTGGTATTTATGGTGGCAGGTATTTACTTTATGAAGCAGTTGCTGCTGTTCGTCTTCACCAAGCTACTGCTGAACATTCGTTCTAAAATGCTGCTTTCTTTGGCATTCTGTTTTGCGGCCGCGTTATTGTCAGCGTTCCTCGATGCACTGACGGTCGTCGCGGTGGTTATCAGCGTCGCAACCGGATTTTATTCGATCTACCACAACGTGGTGTCGAACCCGTCCGACGGCAATGCCGACGTCAATGATGACAGTGGGCTGATAAACGACGATAACAAACAGACGCTGGAACAGTTCCGTGCCTTTTTACGCAGCCTATTAATGCACGCAGGTGTCGGTACCGCGCTGGGTGGCGTAATGACCATGGTGGGTGAACCACAAAACCTGATCATTGCCAAAAGCGCCGACTGGGGGTTTGTCGACTTTTTCCTGCGCATGTCACCCGTGACTCTACCGGTACTGGTCTGCGGCCTGTTGGTCTGCCTGCTGCTTGAGCGTTTCTGCATATTCGGCTACGGGGCAAAACTGCCGGATCGCGTACGCGAAGTGCTGACAGAGTTTGATCGCCAGGCGACTGCCGGGCGCAGCAAACAAGAACAGGTTAAGTTAGCGGTCCAGGCACTTATCGGCGTTTGGTTGGTTGTCGCGTTGGCCTTTCACCTTGCGGAAGTGGGCCTGATTGGCCTGTCGGTGATTATTCTCGCCACTTCCCTGTGTGGTGTCACCGATGAGCACGCCATCGGCAAAGCCTTCCAGGAAGCCCTGCCCTTCACCGCTCTACTGACGGTATTTTTCACCGTGGTGGCCGTGATCATTGAGCAACACCTGTTTACCCCAGTGATTCAATTTGTTCTGCAGGCAGAGCCTTCTTCTCAACTTTCGCTGTTTTACCTGTTCAATGGCCTGCTGTCTTCAGTCTCTGACAATGTGTTCGTCGGTACGGTTTACATTAATGAAGCACGCGCCGCGTTTGAAAATGGTGCCATTTCTCTGAAACAGTTCGAAATGCTGGCGGTCGCCATTAACACCGGGACCAATTTACCGTCGGTCGCCACGCCAAATGGGCAGGCCGCCTTCCTGTTCTTGCTGACCTCCGCCCTGGCACCACTGGTACGTTTATCCTATGGGCGAATGGTATGGATGGCGCTGCCCTATACTGTGGTGTTAACGCTGGTCGGGCTACTGTGCGTACAGTTTACTTTGGCGCCCGTGACCGATCTGCTTACCCAGTGGCATTGGTTGACGTTGCCGTCCATCGACGCCGCTGTACGCTAATCCTGTAAACCCTCTCCGCTGCCAGCGACTATTTTTGTGCTGAATACGCCTCAAGTGGCTGGCAGCAGGGTTGAATTGGTTTACACTGCCGGTTCAATTGCTTACTGCATGGAAGAATAAATATATGTTGCAATTCTTTAACCGTTGCTCGCAGGGGCGCGGTGCTTGGCTGTTGATGGCCCTGACTGCATTGGTACTGGAATTAGTTGCACTCTACTTTCAGCACGTAATGCTGCTGCAACCCTGTGTGATGTGCATTTACGAACGCTGCGCATTGTTTGGTATTCTGGGCGCCTCGCTGCTCGGAGCCATTGCACCCAAAACGCCGCTGCGCTATGTCGCTATCCTGCTGTGGATTTACAGTGCCTGGGAAGGCCTGCAACTGGCGTGGAAACACACCATGATCCAGCTGCATCCTTCGCCGTTTAATACCTGCGATTTCTTCGTCAGCTTCCCTTCTTGGCTGCCACTGGATAAATGGCTACCGGCGGTGTTTCATGCGTCGGGCGATTGCTCCGTGCGCCAATGGGAGTTCCTGACGCTGGAAATGCCACAGTGGCTGGTCGGCATCTTCACTGCGTATCTGCTGTTCGCCATTATCGTGCTGCTCGCACAATTTGTTCGTCCGCGACGTCGCGACCTGTTTGGCCGCTAAGCGCGAAAGAATAAAAAACGGCGCCCCAGGGCGCCGTTTTTTATCGAGTTACTGATGATCTTCAGAGGTAAATCGGTATTAAGTATGTGTAAGGTAATAAACAAGCACAATCAGTGCACCAGCCACGGCAAACAGACGTATCATTTTCATTGTTTTACTCTCGGAACTTAGCGTGAGAGCGGTCAAACTACCTAACCTTATGTATAAAAAGAAGCATCCGAACGGGATCCAGTGCGTAATTTACATAACATTAAGTTAGGAGCGAGAAAAGCCGTATGCGAGGGCGAGCAAATTACGCGATCAGGATTAACAGCCTGAACGTTTGAGGCGTTGAAAATCTAAACCCATCTGCTTCATACAAAAAAACTCATCATAGTGATGCATTATTGCATCAATATTTTGATGAAGTTTTGCCGAAAAATCCTTATAGTATCTGCAAGTTAGTATCACCGATTTCCCTGGTGTTGTTGTGTGTCTTGCCCCTCATCTTTGCAGGGGCTTTTTTCCCTCTCTTGCATACCGTTTTTTTTGATCACGTCCAATTCTGAAGATTCACCCGCTATACGCCGCCCCGAGCAATACAACGCGTTAGCCAACCGTAAATCCATTGAATTTCAGCGTATTAACGAGCCCAGTCAGGTTTGTTCAGAATGTGATCTTGCCAGTCCACCACTTCGCTTTCGCGTACAGCAATATGGCGCACCGTAATACGTTCACCGTGCATCGCCGCTTTGGAACCGCTAACCAGCGGATGCCATGGGAATAAAGGTTTACCTTCACCAATCAGGCGGTATGCACACGTCGGCGGCAACCAGTCAAACGTCGTAAGATTTTCCCGCGTCAACTTGATGCAATCCTCTTCCAGTTCAAAGCGGCGCTCATAATTGCGGCACTGGCACGATTTAATATTCAGCTGGTTGCAGGCTACGTTGGTGAAATAAATCTCGTCGGTATCTTCGTCGATCAGCTTATTCAGACAGCATTGCCCACAACCGTCGCACAGCGATTCCCACTCTTGTTCTGACATTTCAGCCAGCGTTTTTTGTTGCCAAAAAGGGGTTTGTGACATGTTCGCGTCCGGTATAGGTAAATGAATAGATAACCTGCGTACAGGTTTTGAGGGTGCACTATATAGATATCCCAGCCAGATAGGAAGGCTGAAAACACAATATAATCATAGCGATAAAAAAACATCGCTTAAAAAAAACGCTATTTAAAACAACGGTATTTAATATTAAACGGCATCACTGCCAGACGATTACGCCATGTCTTCGGTGGGTGAACACAACGTGCCTATCGTTCAATTATACGTACAAATCGCAGGTCCATCACCCTTTCGTTTTCCTCAGACGCTTAACAACCCACAGGATAAGATTCCTCTCATAAAGCACGTTACGCCGCCCCAATCAGCATAATCCTGCTATGGTTAATGTTCGCCTTTATACGAAGATAGGGAGCCAAGTATGTTTGGGAAAGCAGAAGATAAAGTGAATGAAGCTGCCGGCGCCGTGCAAGAAGCCTTTGGCAAAGCAACAGATTCGCCGGAACATCAGGTTAAAGGCGCGGCCCGTAAATACGCCTCTCAGGCTAGCTACGCAGCACGTGATGCAGCCGATACGGTAAGGACCCAAGTTGAATCCAACCCACTGGCTGGTGTGGCTATCGCCGCGGCGGTTGGTATTGTTTTCGGTTTCTTGTTGGGCCGTAAGTAACCTTTCACTCAGCTCTGACCGAAAAAAAGGCCCTGCGGGGCCTTTTTACGTTGTTCCAGTGTGGTTTCAAATCACACGCGTCGTTAACGACTTACCGTTGAGAGTGATTTTCAACATGTCGCCCGAGTTCATTGGGCCAACACCTTGCGGTGTACCGGTAAGAATAATGTCGCCAGCACGCAGAGTGAAGAAACGGCTCATATAACTGATCAGCGGCAGGATCGGCGTGATCATGTCACGGGTATTGCCCTGCTGACGCACTTGGTCATTCACTGTCAGAGACAATTCTGCGTTTTGCGGATCGCCAAACTCTGCAACGGGAATGAAGCCGGAGATCGGACAGGAACCGTCAAATCCCTTGGCTTTTTCCCACGGTTGCCCCGCTTTCTTAAAGCCGGCTTGCAGTTCACGCAGCGTCAGATCAAGCGCCACGCCGTAACCGGCAATAGCGCGGGCCACACGATCTTCATTCGCTTGCTTTAACGGCGTGCCGATCAGCACCGCAAGCTCCACTTCATGATGCACCGAACCGAACTCTTTGGGGATCGCCACCGGCTGACGGATATCACAGAGCGCCGTTTCAGGCTTAATAAACACTACCGGTTCTGCAGAGGTTGCACTGCCCATTTCCTTGATGTGGTCAGCATAATTACTGCCGACACAGACCACTTTATTCACCGGAAAATCAAGTAATGAACCCTGCCAGTCTCTATGTTGATACATACTACCTCTCCCTACAATCATGTAGGGGCTTAGCATGCTAAGCCCGTTATTCCACGCTCTGGTGGAGGCACCGTGGTCTTTATCTATTGCCCGATGCCGTCAGCCATCATACCCACACCGATCGCAAAATAGTAAGAGCGATTCCAGTGCATAATTGTGCGGAAGTTATCATAAACCAGGAATGCACGGCCTTGCATGTCATCGGGCGTGATCACCCAACCACGTAAGGTAGAATGCGGCAAAGCTGAACCGTCAGGGCGGCGCACACCACGCTTTTGCCATTCATTCACGCTGTGCGCCTGACTGTCTTTCAACCCTGCATTATCGGCGTTGAAACCGGCAGGCAGTTTCACCTCTCGGCCCCAACCAACACCGGGTTTCCAGCCTTCACTCGACAGATAATGAGCCGTCGAAGCAAACACATCGTCAACGTTGTTCCAAATATCAATACGGCCGTCCCCATCGCCGTCAACCGCATAGTGAAGGAACGAGGTCGGCATAAATTGACACTGTCCCATCGCACCAGCCCAGGAGCCTTTCAGCTGTTCACGGCTAACATGCCCCTGTTCAAGGATTTGCAACGCCGCCATCAACTGCTGGCTGAAGAAGGCCTCACGACGGCCTTCAAATGCCAAGGTGGCAAGCGCGGATATCACATCCTCGCGCCCCTGAATCTTGCCAAAGGCACTTTCCATCCCCCACAGTGCAACCACATAACGTCCCGGAACACCATAACGTGCAGTGATGTGCGACAGTTGCGGCTGATACTGCCGGTACAAGGTTCGCCCTTGCGCAATCTTGGCTGCAGGCAACACCCGCTTAAGATAATCATCCAGCGTAATTTTCTTTTCTGGCTGACTGCGGTCTGCCTTTATGACCCGATCAACAAAATGCACATTGGCAAAAGCACTTTCAACGACGGCAGGACTGATACCCTTCACCAATGCCTGGCGCTTTAGCTGCTCAACATAAGCTGGGAACTGCACGGGATCACGGCCGGTTTCGGCAAGCGTACTCTGCGCCGGAGGGTTGGTCGCCCCCGCTAAAGCAGCTTGCGGCGGAGTAACAACCTGCGCCTCGGCACGCTGGCCGACACATCCCAGCGTCAGCAGAGTCAACACCGTCGTTATCGCCGACAATCTCATTACACAGCTCCTTTGTCAGTTTAGGGTCACTGATCCAGCGTAGCTCCTGTGCACCAACGACGGTTATTTTTTATCGTTAGACAAATGCAGGTTTAATAAATTTTCCAACGGCGGTGGAACCTGCAGATAAAACCCTTCTTCTTTCAGGGCTTCCTTCACTTTTTCAATATCCGCCGAGGCTAACTTTTCCCGACCTTCAAGAGAAAGCGTCATGGCCAATTGCGGCGTACCGAAACTTTTCATCAGATCTTCGGGCACGCGAGAGAAATCGTCTTTTTTTTCGACATAAAGATAAGTTTGATCGCGTTTCGAGCTTCTATAGATCACACAAAGCATGTTTTTAACTCTATTTAATTGGGGCAGCGTCTTGCCTGGATATAACTCTGACTATAACATGCTTATAGTACTTCGGAATATCGCACCCCGATTGGTATTCCGGGGATTTAAAGTTGCTGAGACTGAGTCAGGATAGATGTCACAATCGCCAATTGAGCTAAAAGGCAGCAGTTTTACCCTATCGGTTGTTCATTTGTATAATTCGGAACCCGAGGTAATACGTCAGGCATTACTAGAAAAGGTGGAGCAAGCGCCTGCCTTTTTGAAAAATGCCCCTGTTGTTATCAACGTTGCAACGCTAAACGGCGACGCAAACTGGAAAGAACTTCAACAGGCTGTCACGGCAGCAGGACTGCGCGTTGTAGGTATCAGCGGTTGCAGAGATGAGCGGCAAAAACGCGCGATAGCCCGTGCTGGACTGCCATTATTGAACGAAGGCAAAGGCCAAAAGATGGCTGCCCAGGAACCGGTGCCCGCACCTGTCCCCGTGGTGGATCCCAACGCCCCCGCCAAGACGCGCATCATCAGTGCTCCTGTCCGTTCCGGCCAACAGATTTATGCCCGCAATAGCGATCTGATTGTGACCAGCAGCGTCAGCGCCGGCGCCGAATTAATTGCCGATGGCAACATTCACGTCTACGGCATGATGCGCGGTCGTGCGCTGGCCGGTGCATCAGGTGATACACAGTGCCAGATTTTTTGCACGCACCTGGGTGCTGAGCTAGTCTCTATCGCAGGGCAGTACTGGTTGAGCGACCAAATCCCGTCCGATTATGTCGGGCAGGCCGTACGACTCAGCCTGTTGGATAACGCTTTAACCATACAACCTTTAAATTAAGCCCTTTTGACAAGGAATCCATTTCATGGCACGCATTATTGTTGTTACATCGGGTAAAGGGGGCGTTGGCAAGACCACTTCAAGCGCGGCCATCGCTACCGGCTTAGCCCAAAAAGGGAAGAAAACCGTTGTCATCGATTTCGATATCGGTCTGCGGAATCTTGACCTGATCATGGGCTGTGAACGCCGGGTTGTTTACGATTTCGTCAATGTGATTCAGGGTGATGCCACACTGAATCAAGCGCTAATCAAAGACAAACGCACGGAAAACCTCTTTATCCTGCCAGCATCGCAAACACGTGATAAAGACGCGCTGACCCGCGATGGCGTCGAGAAGATCCTCAACGATTTGGGCGAGATGGATTTTGACTTTGTAGTCTGTGACTCTCCGGCCGGGATCGAAACGGGTGCGCTGATGGCCCTGTACTTCGCTGACGAAGCCATCATTACCACCAACCCGGAAGTCTCCTCGGTACGTGACTCTGACCGCATCTTGGGCATTTTGTCTTCCAAATCCCGTCGTGCTGAGCGTGGCGAGTCCGCGATCAAAGAACACTTGCTGTTGACCCGTTATAACCCAGGCCGCGTTAGCCGTGGCGACATGCTGAGCATGGAAGACGTGCTGGAAATCCTGCGCATTCCACTGGTCGGCGTTATCCCGGAAGATCAGTCCGTACTGCGGGCATCTAACCAGGGTGAGCCGGTGATTCTTGATGCTGAGTCAGATGCCGGTAAAGCCTATGACGATACCGTTAGCCGCTTGTTAGGGGAAGAACGCCCCTTCCGCTTCATTGAAGAAGAGAAGAAGGGTTTCCTGAAACGCCTTTTTGGGGGATAAACCATGGCATTACTAGACTTCTTTCTGTCCCGCAAAAAGCAGACAGCCAATATAGCCAAGGAACGGCTGCAAATTATCGTCGCAGAGCGCCGACGCGGGGACAGCGAGCCCCCGTATCTGCCTGATTTAAAACGCGATATTCTGGCGGTAATTTGCAAATACATCCAAATCGACCCTGAGATGCTGCACGTACAGTTTGAGCAGAAAGGGGATGATATTTCGGTACTTGAACTCAACGTGACATTACCGGAATCGGAAGAAGTAACTAAATGAGTGTGACGCATTAATTACCCCCTGTATATTTTCTTGCAGGGGGTAACTGTATGCATAACCAGTTATTGAGATAAAAAAGACCCCATTATCATTTTACCCTTTGGGATTAATCTCAATTAATCTTGCGTCACTGTTGTTTAGAGTAAATGCTGGTAGTAAGAGTCAGTACTTCTATTATCCCTAATAAATAATCAGAGCAGTGTTTCCTTACCCTGCCCTGACTTTTTAAAATCCGATTAATAATCCTTCAGAATGTCCTGAAGCGGCGTCGATAATAAATCACCTCGCCAGCCGCTGACTAATTCTGGCAAGTTGTCGCCACCTTTCAATTTCCAATGCCAATTCAGCAACTGATTAATCTGTCGACGTGATGCCAGCAATTCGCTGCTCAGCCCACTTTGCTCACTGACAATGACGATCGCCGCTTTGATTTCCTTGAACACCTTCTTATAACCGGGCTGATCGACCAGGTTCGACAACGGCTCAGGCAAGACGGATTCATCCAGCTCGGCAGCTTCAGCAACCAAGGCCAATAGCGTTTTACCGTGATAGCGAATTTCCGGGCCGCTTAGCCCAAGTGAGTCCAGTTCTCCCAAAGACGTCGGCATATGACGCGCCACCTGCCAGAGGTTCTCTTCGCGCACCACGAAATTCACTGCCAGATCACGTTCACGCGCCTGGCGCAGACGCCATTCCGCCAGTTTTTGTAAACACCCCAACTGACGCGGACGTAATTGCCAGGCATTGGTGATTTCACGGTAGGCCAATTCCGGCGCCAGTGTCTCGCTACGGCGTTGACACAACAACAGGCATTCATTGCTTGCTGCTGCCGTCCAACCGGCCTCCTCCGTCTCCTGCACGAGCCGTTTGGCCATGGGCAGCAGATAGAACACATCCGCAGCGGCGTAGACACATTGTTTTTCTGTCAGTGGACGAGCGAGCCAATCGGTACGGGCTTCGCTTTTATCCAGATCCACCTGCATATATTCCGACACTAGCGTCGCAAAGCCGCACGATAATGGTCGACCGGTAAAGGCAGCCAGAATCTGGGTATCCACCATCGGCGTCGGCAACGTTTTGAACGCATTGAGGAACACTTCCAAATCCTCACTGCCGGCATGCAGGAACTTCACTATCTGGGTGTCACTGAGCAACTCGATAAATGGCTGCCATTGCTTGATTGGCAAAGGATCAATCAGGGAGAGTTGTTCACCGTCGTATAACTGAATCAGACCTAACTGAGGATAGTAGGTGCGCGTTCTGACAAATTCGGTGTCCAGCGCAATCTGGGCATGCTTTTTCGCCTGCTCGCAGACCTGCTGCAATCCGGCATCGGTAGTGATCAACTGATAGTTCAAAACATCATTCTCTTGGTCGCTTTCATGATTCAAACACAACAACGCCGGCATTCACCGGCGTTGTTGATCTGTAAGGCGTGGATGCTGACCTAGGCGGCATTGGCCGCCGCAGGTTTTTTCTGCTCATCACGCAGTTCTCGCCGCAAAATTTTACCGACGTTAGACTTCGGCAACTCGTCACGGAACTCAACAATTTTAGGCACTTTATACCCGGTAAGCTGCCGACGGCAATGTGTCAACAGCTCTTCTTTGGTCAGAGAGGCGTCTTTCTTCACCACGCAGATCTTGACCGTTTCACCGGAAACCTCGTTCGGCACGCCAATCGCCGCACATTCCAATACTTTCGGATGCTGACTGACCACGTCTTCGATCTCGTTCGGGTAGACGTTAAACCCGGACACCAGAATCATGTCTTTCTTACGATCAACGACGCGCACAAAGCCCATGTCATCCACTGTAACGATATCACCGGTCGCGAGCCAGCCATCTTTTAATACTTCATCCGTCGCGTCCGGCCGTTGCCAGTAGCCTAACATAACTTGCGGCCCTTTGACCCACAGTTCACCCGGCTCACCGACAGGAACATCATTGCCATTATCATCCACCAACCGAATATCCGTAGAAGATACTGGCAGACCGATGCTGCCGCTATAGTGCTTCAAATCGTGCGGGTTGCAGGTGACCAAGGGTGCACACTCTGTCAGACCATAGCCTTCCAGCAAGTGCTTACCGGTCGTTTCTTCCCATCTGTCCGCCACCGCTTTCTGCACCGACATGCCCCCGCCTACCGAAAAGCGTAGCGTCGAGAAATCCAATTGATGGAAATCGCTGTTATTCAGCAATGCATTGAACAAGGTATTCACCCCGCTTAGCGCGGTAAACGGATAACGGCCCAGTTCCTTGACCAACCCCGGAATATCACGCGGGTTAGTGATCAGGAGGTTGCGGCCGCCTAGCTCGATAAACAACAGGCAATTCACCGTTAATGCAAAGATGTGGTAAAGCGGTAATGCGGTGACAATCAGCTCCTGACCGTCACGGAACAGTGGCTCGTAGGCGGCTTTGGCCTGCGCTACGTTCGCTTGCATATTACGGTGTGTCAACATCGCGCCTTTCGCCACACCGGTAGTCCCCCCGGTATATTGCAAGAACGCCAGGTCGGAATTGATGATATCAGGTTTAACATACTGCTGGCGGCGCCCGCGTTGCAGTGCGCTGCGGAAAGATATCGCGGCAGGCAGGTGATATTTTGGGACCAGCCGTTTGATGTATTTCACCACGAAGTTAACCAAGGTGCCTTTCGCAGTAGAAAGCTGGTCGCCCATACGTGTCAGGATCACATGTTTGACTTGGGTGTTGAACACCACTTTTTCCAGCGTATGAGCAAAGTTGGAGACAATCACGATGGCAGTGGCGCCACTGTCGTTCAGTTGGTGCTCCAACTCACGTGGCGTATAAAGCGGGTTAACGTTTACCACCACCATACCGGCACGCAAAATACCAAACAGCGCGATCGGATACTGCAAAAGATTCGGCATCATCAAAGCGACACGATCGCCTTTCTGCAACCCAAGCTCGTTTTGCAAGTACGCTGCGAAGGCGCGACTGCGCTCTTCCAGCTTACGATAGGTCATCACTTCGCCCATGTTAATGAAAGCCGGTTGATCCGCATAACGCTTAACCGCATTCTCAAACATTTCGACCAAAGATGAATAACGATCGGCATCGATCTCTGCTGGAACATCTGCCGGGTAACGTTTTAACCAAACCTTATCCAAGGTATTACTCCTGAAATCATTACTCATTATCATCGCAGCCCCTAACCCGCAGCCAAACCATAACAATATTTTAACTCAGCGGACCAGTTTGGGTTTTAAACATTATTCAGGTTGCGATGTACGTCACTAATTGGCGCTAATTCCCTGCGCCAAAAGAAAAAGGCGGCCGGAGCCGCCCTAATAAAATCGTTAACAACAAGCGAGCATTACTCGGTGACGATGGTTTGCACCTGCACCGGGCCAGGATTATACCAGCCGTAACCGACGCCCCAACCTGGGCCCCAGGTACCGCCACGCCAGCCCCACGGCCCCATCGGCGCAGGTGGCATCATCACCTGTTGAGTCAGGTGCCAACGTTTGTAGCCGGTGGCGTTCATGGTGACAAACTTGTAGGGTGTCATTCCAATCTTGCCGTCTCTTACACCCGTGATCGGGCCAACAACGGTAACCAACTGGCCTTTGAAATCAACTGGCTCCAGGAAACCGTTCACCGACGCCAGCAGCCTCCCCTGCGACGGTTCGCCCAGGATCGGCCGTGCGCCTGAATCGAGCGGAACCGTAGCGATTTCCAATACGGTCTTTCCCTGCTCGTTCGCAACATTCACCACGGTTCCGCCAAAACGGGCTTCAGCCCCCACAAACAGGTTCGGCGCATTCTGAACCGAAGTGAGCTGCTGGACCGGCGTTGCCGTACTTCCTTTGATCGCATCAGGTACAGAGACACAACCCGACAAAGCGAGCGCACCGCAGGCAATAGCCAGCAGCGACATTTTTTTACTTACAGTGTGAGTTAACATCGTCGCAATCTCCTGAAATAGCTGTAACTTTGACATCAATACACAAAGCAAGTTGCAGACCATTCATTTCCTGGCATCAACCAAAGCACAATAGGCTACGGCTATTCGCGACCGGGCAGTTTTTTCCAGGTAACTTCATTGCGCAAATAAGTTGGCTCGGCATTTTCTACCTGTACCGCCAGCCCGTTTTGCCAGGCTTGCACCGCTAATGGCAGCATATCTTCCGCATGCGGCAGCAATATTTGGCCATCGCGCAGACTTAATGCCGTGCCAGCGACCAGGTCTGGGTAGGTTTGCCAGCCGGTGCCAACATGTGCCCAATCGCCTTGCAGACCTTGCGCTCGCGCCAACGCCTGCGGCGGAGAAAGCACCGCCTCACCTTCGCTCTCCAGCCAGTTACCGTCTTGCTGACGCTCAAACTGGCCCCAGTAAACCTCACCCATGCGTGCATCTATCGCAGCAAGAACGCGATTTGCGCCAGTCACGCGCCAAGCCCCTTGCGCCATAGTTTGCAACGTAGAAATGCCCAGTAATGGCAACCCGGCACCCAAAGCCAACCCCTGCGCAATACCAATGCCAATACGCACGCCGGTAAAGCTGCCAGGTCCACGGCCAAAGGCCAGAGCATCGAGCTGATTAAGGGTTACACCGGATTCCGCCAGCACGTGCTGCACCATCGGTAAAATGCGTTGCGTATGCTCACGTGGGCACAGCTCAAACAGGGCGTGGATCTCGCCTTGATTCCAGAGCGCAACGGAACAGGCTTCCGTCGCTGTATCGATCGCTAAAATTCGCGTGGACATGCCAACCTCAGGCGGGAATAAAACAGGGTTTTTCATACAGGGCGCGCATTGTAGCACAGCCCTGCTGTCACGCCTATCCGCTAGCGCGCTGCCTGCAAGAAGGCGATCGCTTGAGCGATATCGCGGGTGCGTGGCGTCGGCGGTAAACTGTTAAGGAACACTTCGCCATAGGGTCGCATCACCAAGCGGTTATCACAGATCACCAGCACGCCGCGATCGTCAGTATCGCGAATCAGGCGCCCAACGCCCTGTTTCAGGGTGATGACCGCATCCGGCAGCTGCACGTCGTTAAACGGATCGCCACCACGTAGCCGGCAGTCTTCAATGCGGGCTTTCAACAAGGGATCGTCGGGCGAGGTAAACGGCAGCTTGTCGATGATCACGCATGACAGGGCATCGCCACGCACGTCCACCCCTTCCCAGAAGCTGCTGGTCGCCACCAACAGCGCGTTGCCAGCCTCGACAAACTGCGCCAGCAATTGCCCTTTACTGGTTTCCCCCTGAAGCAGTACCGGCAACGTCATGGTCGCACGAAACTCTTCCGCCAGTTCACGCATCATCTGGTGGGAAGTACAAAGGAAGAAACAGCGGCCGTTATTGGCCTCAATCAACGGGCGTAGCATGCGCGCCAGTTGCCGAGCACCTCCGGGCTGATTGGGAGATGGAAGAAAGCGCGGCACACACAATAAGGCTTGTTTTGCATAGTCGAATGGGCTGGCCAGCAACAACGTTTTGGCTTTGTTCAGACCCAAACGATCGGTGAAATGCCCCATTTGCTCATTCACCGACAACGTTGCCGAGGTGAAAATCCAACTGCCTGGTTTTTCATCCAACAATTCACGGAAGCGGTCAGCCACCGTCAGCGGCGTTAACGCCAGCACGAAATGGCGTGAGTTGCACTCATACCAGTAGCTGAACCCCGGTTCGTTGACCTCTTTCAAGCGTTTGAGACGTGCACGGTACAGTGTGGCCCGTTCGAAAGCAGCATCCAGCAGAGCCGAGCGCCCCAGAGACAGTTTGACGACGTCGTAACACAACTCCAGAGCGTCATCGAGCAGCAGCAAAGCGCGCTGTACGTTTGGCTGACTCAGTACCTCACGCAGGTTCCCTCGAAACCCCGGTTCGCCCAGCATCAAACGGAAGTCCTGGGTACTTTGGCTGAGCCGGTCTGCACTTTTTTGGAGCTGAGCGGCGTCGCGAACTTCGGTTCGGTAGGCAATGGAAATGTCTTTGGCCAGATCCAGCAATTGGCGGCTGGTCAACTGTTTACCGAAGTACTGACTGGCGATGTCCGGGATCTGATGCGCCTCATCGAAGATCATCACGTCTGCTTCCGGGATCAATTCAGCAAAGCCGCCTTCTTTCACCACCATATCTGCCAGGAATAAATGATGATTCACAACCACCACATCTGCATCCATCGCACGGCGACGCGCCTTAACCACAAAGCAATCTTTATACAGCGGACAGTCACTGCCCAGACAGTTATCGTTAGTGCTGGTCACTAACGGCCAGACGAAGCTGTCTTCCGCGACGTCACTGCAGCTACTGATATCGCCTTCTTTGGTCATTGACGACCATTTGCGCAGATGAACCAGATCGATCAACGCCTGCCCAGCCAGCTCCCCGCCCGCCATCGACTGCTGCTCCAGACGCTCCAGGCACAGGTAGTTTGACCGCCCTTTCAGTAACGCCATCTTCCCCTTGTACTTCAGTGCCTTAGCGACGGTAGGCAAATCGCGCGCGTAAAGCTGGTCCTGCAGCGCTTTCGAACCGGTAGAGATGATCACTTTACGATCGGCCCGCAGTGCCGGTACCAGGTAGGCGTAGGTTTTACCGGTGCCGGTGCCCGCTTCGACCACCAGCTCCTGCTTGAAGTTAATGGCCTCTGTGACTGCTTCCGCCATCTGCCGCTGTGCTTCACGCGGTTTGAAACCCTTGATTGCCTGCGCCAGGGCGCCGTCTGTTGCGAAATCGTCTGTCACGCTATCTCTCTGCCGATGTAATTCAGCGTTGATTATGCCAATCCTGATGCACGGCTACCACCGACTTTCTCATCAAGCATTTATGTCGATGGCTGTGATACCCTTAAGGCGATGATGATATGGAGATAAATGAATGAATATCGAACGAATTGATCCGGACAAGCGCTGGTCAGAAGCAGTTGTTCATAACGACACAATCTATTACACCAGCGTGCCGGAAAATCTGGATGACGACGCCACCGCGCAGACCGCCAACGCCCTGGCGGCGATTGATGTGATTCTGGCCCGTGTTGGCTCAGACAAGAGCCGGGTGCTGGATGCCACCATTTTTCTGGCTGACGGCGCAGACTTTGCTGCCATGAACGCCGCCTGGGATGCCTGGGTCGTTGCTGGTAGCGCCCCTGTGCGCTGCACGGTAGAGGCTAAATTGATGAACCCGAAGTACAAGGTTGAAATCAAAATCATTGCCGCACTGTAAAAAAAAAACGCAGACGGTAACGCCTGCGGTTTTTACTTGTTGTCTGCCGATTAAGCCAGTTTGATAATGACCATCCCCGCCAGCAACAAGGCCAGGCCGATCCAACCTTTGGCATTCAATCGCTGACCGAACAAGATCCAACCGGCTGCGATAGTCGCGGCAATACCAAATCCGCCCCACAGTGCATAAGCCACCGACAGATCAATCCCCTTCACCGCCTGTGCCAGGGCACTGAATGCCCCCAGTACCGACAGCAAAGACAACAGACCTAACCAAATTTTACGGAAACCGTCTGACATCTTCAGGAAGATGTTGGCGACAATTTCCAGCACAATCGCCAGTCCCAAAAACCCAATGTGGTACAACTCAAGCTGTTGCATGGTTGTCACCTCGCGGGCTGGCCTGTTTTCGTGATTTGCGGGTACCCGACTTCACCAACAGGATGCCGGCAATCAATGTCACCAGACCCAGGACTTTCAGTACCGAGATAGGTTCATCAAACCACAGCACGCTGAACAAGGTAATGAACAGGATACCGATACCTTCCCACAATGCATAAGCAACACCTAAGGCAACACGCTTTATCGCTAATGACAGCATCACGTACGACGCTGTGATCATGATATACATCACGATATGCCCCGTCATGCCACCGCTGATGCTGGCGTATTTCATTGACAAGGTACCGATAATTTCGGCCACGATGGCCAAACCTAAAAAGATCCAATAAATCATAATTTCTCTCCCAAACGGCGAATAACGCACGCTAAGGCATATTTATCCCGATTTATCTCGTCAGACAGGCGCAACAAGGCGCTGACGACGCAGAGATCCCTGGGGATAAACTGACCCAAACGTAATAAAGAAGTTTGCCCGGCTACGCGGAATGACGAAGGACTGAGCCTGTCACCAGCACCGGTTAAGGGAGAAAGACGCTATAGCTCGCTGCACCAGTGATGCTCACTGGCAAGGATGGCAGATAGGAAAAGCTGGCAAGTAGAGGTTCTGAGGGTAATTCCATTAGTTGTCATCATAAGTATTCTCTATTCTCAGCCGCACATTATCTTGTTACACGGAGTGCGATTTGCCCAATATCCTCATCAAGTAAAATTTTCAACTGTGATAGTTGTACCACAGCAAAAATTATAAAGCAAACCCCCGTTTTCGCAAAAACCATATAAAAAAAGTTTAAAAATAATAAAGTTAAGTAATTTAAAAATAAAAAAAGGCTCAACATTGTGTTGAACCTTCACTTGGAACGGGTCGGCCAATAAATCGACAAACCCAGGCTCGGCGCGGGTTACGCCGTGGCACCACTGACGGCGGTACGCGCCAGTTCAGTGATGCGTGCGTAGTCGCCCTTTTCCAACGCATCGGCTGGTACTAACCAAGAGCCGCCAATACACAGCACACTATTCAGCGCCAGATAATCACGGTAGTTATTCGGCGTTATGCCGCCCGTCGGACAGAAGCGCACCTGTGGGAATGGCCCACCGATTGCCTGTAACGCTTTCACCCCCCCATTGGCTTTCGCCGGGAAGAATTTGAACTCGCTCAGGCCATGATCCATCCCCAGCATCAGCTCTGAAACAGTGCTAATGCCAGGAATTAACGGAATGGGACCTGACGTTGCCGCCTTCAGCAGCGCCTCTGTCAGGCCCGGGCTAATGGCGAATTGCGCCCCCGCATCGGTCACAGCCTGTAATTGCTGTGGGTTAATCACCGTACCGGCACCAATAATCGCTTCCGGCACCTCCGACGCGATAGCACGAATCGCCTCCATGGCGCAGGCGGTCCGCAATGTAACCTCCAGTACGCGCACGCCACCGGCTACCAACGCCCTGGCCAACGGCACCGCATGTTCCAGCTTATTGATCACAATCACAGGAACGACCGGGCCTGCGGTCAGAATTTGTTCTGCGCTGGTTTTCCAGTTTTTCATTGTTACTTCTCCATGACTTACGGGTTATCAATGGCACGCCCCTGCCACAGGGCTCCGCGAATTCACGCAGGCGTCCGGCCGTACCCCAAGTGATGTTGCGCCCCGGTATTGCGGGCAAAAAAATGCCGGCAGATAAACTGCCGGCAGAGTCATTACTCGAACTCGTTCCAGGAACGGCCATCGCGAGTAATCATCGCGACTGAGGCTACCGGCCCCCAGGTGCCGGATTGATACGGTTTCGGCGCTTCGTTATCGGCTTTCCACGCATCCATGATGGAGTCAACCCACTTCCATGCCTCTTCCACCTCGTCGCGACGCACAAACAACGCTTGAATGCCGCGCATGGTTTCCAGCAACAGGCGCTCGTAAGCATCCGCGACGTGCTCCTGGTTGAAGGTTTCGGAGAAGCTCAGATCCAGCTTGGTGGTTTGCAGACGATGCTTGTGATCCAGACCAGGCACCTTGTTCAACACCTGAATCTCGATACCCTCATCCGGCTGCAAACGAATGGTCAGTTTGTTCTGCGGCAGTTGCTGGTAAGAATCGCTGAACAGATTCAATGGCGGGTTTTTGAAGTAAACCACCACTTCGGAACATTTGGTCGGCAGACGTTTACCTGTACGCAGGTAGAACGGCACACCCGCCCATTGCCAGTTATCAATATCCACACGAATGGAGACGAAGGTTTCGGTATTGCTGCTTTTGTTCGCCCCTTCCTCTTCCAGATAACCTGGCACTTTTTTACCCTGCACGAAACCGGCAGTGTACTGGCCACGCACCGTGGTTTCACGAACATTGGTCTGATCGATACGACGCAATGAACGCAGCACTTTCACCTTCTCGTCACGAATACGGTCGGTGGTCAGATCCGCAGGGGGTGACATGGCAATCATGGTCAGAATTTGCAACAGGTGGTTCTGGATCATGTCACGCATTTGGCCAGCCTGGTCAAAATAGCCCCAGCGCCCTTCAATGCCCACTTCTTCCGCCACGGTGATCTGCACGGAGTCGATAGTACGGTTGTCCCAGTTGGACGCGAACAGCGAGTTAGCAAAACGCAATGCCAACAGGTTCAGCACGGTCTCTTTACCGAGATAGTGGTCAATACGGTAAACCTGGGATTCGTTAAAGTATTCCGCAACCTGATCGTTGATCACGCGTGACGACGCAAGATCGGTGCCAAGCGGCTTTTCCATTACGACACGGGCCGGCTCGTGGTTCAGCTTGGCTTCGCCCAAGCCTTTGCAGATCGCGCCGAAGGTGCTTGGCGGCATTGCAAAGTAGTTGATGGTGGTACGATGTTTCTGATCCAGCATTTTACCCAATGTGGCAAAATTCTTGCTGTCGTTCACATCCAGGTTGCAGAAGTCCAGGCGCGCGCTCAGCGTGGCCCAGAGTTCGTCATCCAATTTTTCTTTCATAAAGGTGCCAAGCGCTTCCTTGACCACCTTGATATAGGCTTCTTTATCCCACTCGGCACGGCCGACGCCAATAATACGGGTATCCGGGTGGATATGACCGGCTTTCTCTAACTGGTACAGGGAAGGCAACAGCTTACGACGCGCCAAATCGCCTTTCGCGCCGAAAATAACCAGGTCACACGCCTGGGCTGTAGAGGTTACCGCCATGTTCATCTCCTCGTTGCAGGATATTTGTAATTTTCTTACATTACTAATGTACTCTCTTTAACTACGGCCAGTAAACCCGGATCAAAAGTAGAAAAAAAGCCCTAGAAATTGCAGTGTTAAGCGTTATCGGGCATAAATGCCGCTGACCAAACGAAAAACTGTAATTTTCTGTCTTTTTTGACACTCTTTTACCATTATGAAAGTTAGACACAGGTCATGTTCTGATGAAAAAAGACTGCATACCCTCTGTCTACACTGCCAACGGTCTCCAGCACGTAGTATATTTTCACTAAACCGGCATTGATTTCTCCTTTGATTGAAATCGACATACCCTATGAGTGACTCTCGTTATATGAATACGCTGGAAAAAATCCAGAGCCATCTGGAGCTACTGAGCAAATCTGAACGGAAAGTCGCAGAGGTGATCCTCGCCTCTCCACAGACCGCCATTCACTCCAGCATTGCGACGCTGGCCAGGATGGCGGACGTCAGCGAGCCTACCGTCAACCGTTTTTGCCGCCGTCTTGATACCAAAGGCTTCCCTGATTTTAAACTGCATCTGGCACAAAGTCTGGCCAATGGCACACCTTACGTAAACCGTAACGTGGAGGAAGATGACAGCGTCGCATCCTATACCGGTAAAATTTTCGAATCCGTCATGGCGAGTCTGGATACAGTAAAGGCAAATTTAGATATTGCAGCAATCAATCGTGCTGTTGATCTGCTTACCCAGGCAAAAAAGATCTCTTTCTTTGGTTTAGGTGCCTCGGCAGCCGTCGCCCATGACGCCATGAACAAGTTTTTCCGCTTCAATATTCCGGTAGTCTACTTCGATGACATCGTCATGCAACGTATGGGGTGCATGAACTCCAGCGAAGGTGATGTGGTGGTGTTAATCTCCCACACCGGTCGCACCAAAAATCTGGTGGAAATGGCGCAGCTGGCGCGAGAAAACGACGCCACGGTGATCGCCATTACCTCACGCGACACCCCTTTGGCACACGAAGCAACGTTAGCCTTGCTGCTCGATGTCCCTGAAGACACCGACGTTTATATGCCCATGGTGTCTCGAATTGCACAATTAACGCTCATCGACGTTCTCGCCACCGGATTTACCTTGCGTAGAGGGGCCAAATTCAGAGATAACTTGAAGCGGGTCAAGGAAGCGTTGAAAGAATCGCGCTTTGATAAGGGTGTCGTTATCCCCAACAATTTCGACTCGTAACCGATGTGAAAAAAACTGTCGGTCAGGATAACCTGAACGGCAGCATTAGAGGCAGTACCCTGTTAAAACGCTCATGCGGGTAACCCGAGTGAAACATCAGTGTAGTAAAATTACATTTCACTCCTGGTTTCGTTATCCGACGTTATCGCAACACCAATAATTTGCTTCACCAGTCAACGGAGTAATACATGTCCAGACGGCTCAGAAGAACCAAAATTGTTACCACCCTGGGTCCGGCTACTGACCGCGACAATAATCTGGAAAAGATCATTGCCGCTGGCGCTAACGTAGTTCGGCTAAACTTTTCCCACGGCAGTGCTGAAGATCACCAAGCTCGCGCGGACAAAGTGCGCGAAATTGCTGCCAAGTTGGGACGTCACGTCGCTATTCTGGGTGACCTGCAAGGGCCGAAGATTCGTGTTTCCACCTTTAAGGAAGGCAAAATTTTCCTTAACATCGGTGACAAATTCCTGCTCGATGCCAACATGTCCAAGGGCGAAGGCGATAAAGAAAAAGTCGGTATCGACTATAAAGGCCTGCCTGCCGATGTTGTGCCGGGCGACGTGCTGCTGCTGGATGACGGCCGCGTACAATTGAAAGTGCTCGAAGTTCAGGGCATGAAAGTCTTTACCGAAGTCACCGTTGGCGGCCCACTGTCCAACAATAAGGGTATCAACAAACTCGGTGGCGGTCTGTCCGCAGAAGCCCTGACTGAAAAAGACAAAGCCGATATCGTCACTGCGGCAAAAATCGGCGTTGACTACCTGGCGGTTTCCTTCCCACGTACCGGTGAAGATCTGAACTACGCACGCCGTCTGGCACGCGACGCAGGCTGCAATGCCAAGATCGTATCCAAAGTTGAACGCGCTGAAGCCGTGTGCAGCGATGAAGCTATGGACGACATCATCCTGGCGTCTGACGTGGTCATGGTGGCACGTGGCGATCTGGGCGTCGAAATCGGCGATCCTGAGCTGGTCGGCATCCAGAAAAAACTGATCCGCCGTGCCCGTACGCTGAACCGCGCCGTGATTACCGCAACCCAGATGATGGAGTCGATGATCACCAACCCGATGCCAACCCGCGCCGAAGTCATGGACGTGGCGAACGCCGTGCTGGATGGTACCGACGCCGTTATGCTGTCGGCTGAAACCGCAGCCGGTCAGTATCCGGCAGAAACCGTAGCGGCAATGGCGCGTGTTTGTCTGGGCGCTGAGAAGATCCCAAGCATCAATGTCTCCAAACACCGCCTGGACGTGCAATTTGACAACATTGAAGAGGCTATCGCCATGTCTTCAATGTACGCGGCAAACCACCTGAAAGGTGTTACCGCACTGATCGCCATGACCGAATCTGGGCGCACGGCTCTGATGATGTCACGCATCAGTTCCGGCCTGCCGATCTTCGCCATGTCACGTCATGAGCACACGTTGAATCTGACTGCACTGTACCGCGGCGTTACGCCGGTGTATTTCGACAGCCATAACGACGGCGTCATCGCCGCCAATGACGCAGTGAACCGCCTGCGTGATAAAGGCTTCCTGGTGTCCGGCGATCTGGTCATCGTCACCCAGGGTGACGTGATGGAAACCGTGGGCACCACCAACACCAGCCGTATCCTGCGCGTCGAGTAATCACTGCTGCTGCCGGCCGTTAACTCGGCCGGCATTTTTCCCCACTCTGCCCTTTCCCCTGTTAAACTCCCCTCCAGTCGCCGCTCGGCAAACGGAGAGCCATTGATGCTTCATCAACACCCACAGCAAAACTACAGCCTAAACGCGCTGAATTTGGACAGCCAGGGGCTGGAACATTTGGATGATGCCTGCCTGCAAGGCAACGCACTGCTGAAAATCAGTTTATACAACAACCGACTCCGCCAGCTCCCTGCGCAAATGTTCAAACACACCGATCTGCAGGTGTTGAATATTTCCTGCAATCAACTTTGTGAACTGCCGATCGGCATTGGCCAACTGCAACATCTTGCGATGCTGGATTGCGGCCACAACCAAGCCACTCACGTCCCTGCAGAAATCGGTGAGTTGCACAATTTGACCTATTTATATCTGAGTGATAATGCCTTTTGCGATCTGCCCATTGAGTTGGGCCAATTACGCAAATTGCGCTATCTGAATGTGACTGATAACCAGCTGACTCAGTTGCCGGCCGCTATCGTTCAGCTCAGCGCCTTGCAAGAACTCCGGTTGTACAACAACCAAATTGCTGCATTGCCTGGCTCTGTTGGTCAGTTAACGGCACTGCGAGAACTGCATCTGATGAACAATCGCCTGACGGCATTGCCGAATGAGCTCTCTCAGCTGTCCGAGCTGGCGGTGCTGGACGTTGAAAATAACGCCATCGGTCTGCTGCCAGACGCATTTTGTCACCTCAGCAACCTGACTGACCTCAACCTCCGGGCCAATCAGTTACAACAGTTGCCCGCCGATTTGGGCCAATTAACCGCACTGACCACGCTTGACCTGCGCGCTAACCGTTTAAGTACTCTGCCGGACAGTATGGTGAGCTTGACCCGTTTACGACGCTTGGATCTACGCTGGAACAGCTTTGCCCATATGCCTGCCGTGTTGGAACCCCTGATAGCTCAAGGCTGCATGGTGCATATTTAAGCCCCGTAACAAAAAGGGCCAGACCCCCGAAGATGTCTGGCCCTTGGCCGTCAGCAAAAACTGGATTTAGCGATATAAATCGTCACGTGAATAGGGTTCAATTTCCCCTTCTTTACGCGTTTTCAACAGTTTTAGGATCCAGGTGTACTGTTCTGGGTTTGGCCCCACCAGATTCTCAACCTCTTCATTCATTCGCCGTGCAATATAGTGATCATCCGCCGTGGCCAAGTCATCCATCGGCGGGCGAATATGAATATCCAACATGCTGGTTTTGCCATCATAGACCGGGAACAGCGGGACAATAGCTGCGCGACAAACCTTCATCAAACGCCCAACGGCCGGCAATGTGGCCTTATAGGTCGCAAAGAAGTCGACGAACTCGCTGTGTTCTGCTCCGTGATCTTGATCGGGCAGATAATAACCCCAGTAACCCTGGCGCACTGAGCTGATGAACGGCTTGATGCCGTCATTCCGGGCATGCATTCTGCCGCCAAACTTGCGACGCACCTTATTCCACAGATAATCGACTAGAGGATTGCGTTGGTTATGGAACATCGCCGCCATCGGCTGGCCGCGAGCAGCCATCAGCATTGCCGGTACATCTACTGCCCAGCCATGCGGTACCAGAAAGATCACGTTACGACCTTCTTCACGGATTTTATCCAGCACCTCTTCACCGTGCCACCGAACGCGCTTCAACACCTTTTCCGGTTTAGTGCAGGCCAGTTCCGCCATCAGGATCATCGATTGTGGCGCTGTGGCGAACATCTCATCAATGATGTGCTCACGATCGCTTTCCGACACCTCTGGCAAGCAATACAACAAGTTGATACGAGCACGACGCCTTGCGCCTTTAGCAACCTTGCCTGCCAGTTTACCAATCGCACCAAGCACCGGATCGCGCAGGCGCGCAGGCACCAGCGAAATACCGGCCATCAGCCCTGTTCCTAACCAAACGCCCCAGTAGCGCGGGTGGTAAAAGGCTTTCTGAAATTGCGGGATGAACTCAGGATTTGATTTTTTTTCGTTTTGCATGCACAAGCTCTTAACTTAGCGGTTCGGCTAATCATAATTGCAATGATTGATTTTGCAATTAACAACGGCGAAGCGCCAATATAAAACAACATCGGCCCGTAATCAGGCCGATGGAATCACTGGCGCGGTAACGCGCCCCGACAAATGCATTAATCTAGCTGCAGTTGAGGAACCACTTCTTTCACCTGCGCCAGATAATCGCTGCGATCTTTACCGGTCAGCCCTTCAGAGCGTGGCAGTTTCGCCGTCAACGGGTTCACCGCCTGTTGGTTAGTCCACATTTCAAAGTGCAGATGTGGGCCGGTAGAACGGCCGGTATTGCCGGATAATGCGATGCGGTCACCACGTTTCACCTTCTGCCCTGGCTTGACCAACAGCTTTTTCAGGTGCATATAGCGCGTGGTGTACTGACGACCATGACGGATCGCCACATAGTTACCCGCAGCTCCGCTACGTTTGGCGATCAACACCTCACCGTCACCGACAGCCAGCACCGGGGTGCCTACCGGCATCGCAAAGTCGACACCTTTATGCGGTGCAATACGCCCTGTCACAGGGTTAACGCGGCGCGGGTTGAAGTTTGAGGAAATGCGGAACTGTTTCATGGTTGGGAAACGCATAAAGCCACGCGCCAAACCAGAACCCTGACGATCGTAGAATTTACCGTCCTCGGCACGAATGGCGTAATAGTCTTTACCGCCGCTACGCATGCGAACACCCAGTAACTGGCTCTGCGCACTCTTGCCGTCAAAATGTTCACGGGACATTAACACAGAGAACTGATCGCCCTTGCGCAACTTACGGAAGTCCAACTGCCACTGCAACGCTTTGATCACTGCATTGATCTCAGCACGACTCAGGCCGGCATTGCTGGCGCTGCTGACAAAACTGCCGTTTAAACGACCACTGATGACATTGTTGCGCCATTCGCCTTGCTGAGCTTCCTGGGTTTCTTTGAAGGTATTGCCTGTACGATCGTAGGTGCGGGTCTCACGTCGAGACACTTCCCACGTCAAACGCTGCAAATCGCCGGCTTCGTTCACTGTCCAGGACAGTTGTTGGCCGATTTTCAGATTACGCAGATCGCGGTTTTGCGATGCCAACAGCGTGACGTCCGACATATCGATGCCATATTGGGTCAGAATGCTGCCCAGCGTATCGCCCGTCGAAACCACATATTCATGCACTCCATCCTCGCCGGCGACCTTCTGGTCCAGCTCATCCTGTGGGATGTCATCATCGGGGGTGGGTTGGTCAACGTCGATAGGTTCACTGGCTTCAGGTAACAAGGAACGTAATTGGCTGGATTCTAATTCAATGCTCTTAACGATGGGGTTATGTTCTGGGTGATAAACAAAAGGCCGCCAAACAGCGACGGCCAATGTAACGACTGTCAACGACCCCAGCATGACGCGGTGGGGCCGTGGCAGGTTGTTATACGCCAGAGCGATAGTTCGGACTATCTGCTGCACTCGATTTTATCCTCATAATCTTTACTTCAGGCAGCTCACGTACTGGTTTGACAACTGAGTCAGGAAGTTCCCGTAGCTGTCTTTACCCAGTGCGATGCCGATGCCCAGCGGATCCAGCGTTCCTGAACGCACATTGGTCCCTTTGGCAACAGCATTGATTACGGCTGGCCTGAATTGTGGCTCAGCAAAAACGCATACTGCTTTCTGCTCAACCAACTGTGTTCGAATTTGGTGTAAGCGCTGTGCTCCAGGTTGGATTTCGGGGTTAACGGTAAAATGGCCCAATGGGCTCAAGCCGAAGTGTTTCTCAAAATAGCCATAAGCATCATGAAAAACAAAATATCCCCTACCTTGCACAGGCTTAAGCATGTTACCAACATTTTTGTCAGTTTGCGTCAGCAGATTCTCGAACTGGCGCAGGTTTGCGTCTAATTTGTCCTTATTTTGTGGCATAAGTTCCAATAACCTGTCGTGAATCGCGATCGCGGTCACTTTTGCCACTTCTGGGGACAGCCAAACATGCATATTATATTCACCGTGATGATGCCCGTCGCCCTCATCATGGTCGGCATGATTATGCGCATCTGTTGCATGTTCATGATCGTGGTCATCATCTTCGCCTTTCATCAGCAAAGGTTTCACGCCACTCAGTTCGCTGATGGCGACCTGGTGTTTAACCGCTACTGGCGCTAACGATTTTGTCAGGAAGGCTTCCATATCTGGACCTACCCATACCACCAGATCCGCGGCACGCAAACGCTGAATATCGGAAGGCCGCAGCGCGAAGTCATGCGGTGATGCACCGTCCGGCAACAGAACCTCCGTTGGCGTTACCCCATCAGCAATTGCCGAGGCGATAAAGCCCAATGGGCGAATGGACGTCACCACCGCCGCAGAGGCGTTGCTCAGCGGTCCCGCCATTATCAATGCACTGGCCAGTAGCGTGCGTTGTAACCATTTATTTTTCTGTGCCATTATCCGTAATCCCGTCGTTTTCGTTAGCGAAGCGTGATATTATAACATTCGGTTAGTTCTGCAAAATGTAATCATGAGATGTCCACACTGACAACGCTAAAAAATATCTCCGTATCCTTTGGCAACCGTAAGGTGCTGTCGAATATTTCGCTCAGCCTGCAGCCGGGTCGTATCCTGACGCTGCTCGGCCCAAACGGTGCGGGCAAATCCACGCTGGTACGCGTGGTGTTGGGGCTCATTGCACCAACGGAAGGCACACTGGCACGTGAGCCTGGCTTACGTATCGGGTATGTGCCGCAAAAGCTGCACCTCGACGCTACCCTCCCGCTTACCGTCAGCCGCTTTATGCGCCTAAAACCCGGCGTTAAAAAAACCGATATCCTGCCAGCGCTTAAGCGTGTACAAGCTGCGCACCTGATTGATCAGCCAATGCAAAAGCTCTCTGGCGGTGAGAACCAGCGCGTGCTGCTGGCTCGGGCCTTACTGAATAAACCGCAGTTGCTGGTGCTGGATGAACCCACGCAAGGGGTCGACGTCAATGGCCAACTAGCGTTGTACGATCTGATCGATCAACTGCGCAAAGAATTAGGCTGCGCGGTACTGATGGTTTCCCATGACCTGCATCTGGTGATGGCGAAAACCGACGAAGTGCTGTGCCTCAACCAACACATTTGTTGTTCCGGTGCGCCGGAAGTGGTGTCGATGCATCCTGAATTTATCGCCATGTTCGGCAACCGTGGCGCAGAACAACTGGCGGTCTATCGCCACCACCATAATCACCGCCATGACCTGCAAGGACGAATTGTGTTGAAGAAAACCGGGGGCCGTGAGGCATGATTGAACTGTTATTACCTGGCTGGCTCGCCGGGGTGCTTCTTGCCGGTGCCGCAGGGCCACTCGGCTCTTTTGTGGTTTGGCGTCGGATGTCTTATTTCGGGGATACTTTGGCGCACGCCTCACTCTTGGGTGTGGCGTTCGGCCTGCTGCTTGACGTGAATCCGTTCTACGCGGTGATTGCCGTCACGCTGGTGTTGGCACTGGTGCTGGTGTGGCTGGAGCGTCGTCCGCAACTGTCCGTTGATACCCTGCTCGGTATTATGGCGCACAGCGCGCTCTCGCTGGGATTGGTGGTGGTTGCTCTGATGTCCAACGTCCGGGTCGATCTCATGGCCTATCTGTTTGGCGATCTGCTGTCGGTCACGCTCAACGATATTTGGATGATTGGTATTGGCGTTACTCTCGTGCTGCTGATCCTGTGGTGGCAATGGCGTAACCTGCTGTCGATGACCATCAGCCCGGAACTCGCGCACGTTGACGGCGTTAACCTGGTGCGAGCACGCACCGTGTTAATGCTGGTCACAGCCCTCACCATCGGCCTGGCAATGAAATTCGTCGGCGCGCTGATTATCACTTCACTGTTGATTATCCCAGCGGCTACCGCACGGCGTTTCGCCCGCACACCGGAACAAATGGCCGGATACGCGGTACTGGTTGGTGTGCTTGCGGTGACGGGGGGGTTAGCCTTCTCGGCATTTTACGACACGCCGGCCGGCCCGTCGGTAGTTCTAAGCGCAGCCGTGCTGTTTGTTTTGAGCCTATCCAAAAAGCAGCATGCCTGATTCCCCGTGCAGATATGAAAAAGGGCCGCAATTAGCGGCCCTTTTTCATGCAGATGACCACGCAAGACTTACTCTTCGCGCACCATACCAAAGTGCTTATAAGCATGATTGGTAGCCATGCGCCCACGCGGTGTGCGCTGGATAAAACCTTGCTGGATCAGGAAAGGCTCGATAACGTCCTCGATCGTTTCTCGTTCCTCGCCAATCGCAGCCGCCAGGTTATCCAAACCAACAGGTCCACCGGTGAATTTGTCGATAATTGCCAGTAGCAGCTTGCGGTCCATGTAGTCGAAACCTTCCGCGTCAACATTCAACATGTCCAGCGCTTGCATCGCCACATCGCCGCTGATCACGCCATTGGCGCGGACTTCGGCGAAGTCGCGCACTCGGCGCAGCAAACGATTAGCGATACGTGGAGTCCCCCGCGCGCGACGAGCCACTTCATGCGCCCCTTCGTCCGACAGATCCAGCCCCAGGCAGTTAGCGCTACGTGAAACAATGTGCTGCAAATCGGCAACCTGATAAAACTCCAGGCGTTGCACGATACCGAAACGGTCACGCAATGGCGATGTCAGCGAACCGGCACGGGTGGTTGCGCCCACCAACGTAAAAGGCGGCAAATCGAGCTTGATCGAACGTGCAGCGGGGCCTTCGCCGATCATAATGTCCAGTTGATAATCTTCCATCGCCGGATACAGCACTTCTTCTACTACTGGAGAAAGGCGGTGGATTTCATCAATAAACAGAACGTCGTGCGGTTCGAGATTGGTCAGCATCGCCGCCAAATCCCCTGCCTTCTCCAGCACCGGGCCGGAAGTGGTACGCAAATTAACGCCCATTTCATTAGCAACGATATTGGCCAGCGTGGTTTTACCCAACCCTGGAGGGCCGAAGATCAGCAAATGGTCCAGCGCATCGCCACGCTGCTTGGCCGCCTGAATAAAGATTTCCATCTGCTCGCGGACATGCGGCTGACCAACATATTCCGTCAGCAGCTTCGGCCGTATTGCGCGATCAAGAATTTCTTCTTCATTGATCGGCTCGGCAGAAATCAGGCGATCGGCTTCAATCATTCTCTACCTCTTATCGGCGCTTACAGCGCGGCGCGCAACGCGTCGCGGATCAGGGTTTCGCAATCGGCACCCGGCTTGGCGATTTTACTTACCATGCGGCTGGCCTCTTGCGGTTTATAGCCCAATGCCACCAGCGCAGAGGCGGCTTCAGCTTCAGCATCCACCTCGACGGTTTGTGCGGAAGTGGCCGGCAGCGTGATTTCGCTGCTGCTGTTAAACAGATCGCCATTAAGCCCTTTGAAGCGGTCTTTCATTTCTACGACCAGGCGCTCTGCGGTTTTTTTGCCCACGCCCGGTAATTTCACCAAGGACGTGATCTCTTCGCGTTCCACCGCACTGACGAACTGTTGCGCAGACATACCGGACAAAATAGCCAACGCCAACTTTGGCCCTACGCCGTTCACTTTGATCAACTCGCGGAACAGCGCACGCTCTTGTTTATCATTAAAGCCATACAGCAGTTGTGCATCTTCGCGCACCACAAATTGGGTAAACACGATAGCCTCTTGCCCCAGCTCCGGCAGCTCATAAAAACAGGTCATCGGCATATGCACTTCATAGCCCACACCGTTTGCCTCCAGTAATACCAGTGGCGGCTGCTTTTCCAGAATATATCCTCTGAGACGACCTATCATTTACCCTCCTGCTGAATTCCTGAGCATGACCTTCTGCCATGCCGTGCTGGTAAAGCTTATAACATAAAAAAGGCTGGATGAATATCCAGCCTCAGTTATCGCTGATTAAGCACTACTTTAAACGCCCACGCGCCAGGTTCAACCGCCCTTCACTCATCCTCAGCACATTTTGACTGAGGTGGCAGTGGGTAATGGCAATTGCCAAGGCATCGGCGGCATCAGCCTGGGGGTTAGCCGACAGTTTAAGCAACGAACGCACCATATGCTGCACCTGTGCCTTTTCCGCCGCGCCCGTGCCGACCACCGTCTGCTTTACCTGTCGTGCCGCATACTCAAACACTTCCAGATCCTGGTTCACGGCAGCGACAATCGCCACGCCGCGCGCCTGCCCAAGCTTGAGCGCCGAATCCGGGTTTTTCGCCATAAACACCTGCTCAATGGCGAAAAAGTCCGGTTTAAACTGGGTAATGATTTCGCTGACGCCGGCGTAAATCAGCTTCAAACGCGTCGGCATGTCATCCACCACGGTGCGGATGCAGCCGCTGGCGACATAGCTTAACTGACGGCCTTGCTGACGAATAAGGCCGTAACCGGTGACGCGCGATCCGGGATCGATACCGAGTATGATCGTCATCCCTACACCCACCTTGCGTTAAGCATTAATGTTGCCAGGCGCTGCCACGCAGCAGCGCCATACTTCAAGCTGATTACAGCGTAGCTGCAACTTCGTCGGAGATCTCACCGTTGTGGTAAACCTCCTGCACGTCGTCACAGTCTTCCAGCATATCGATCAGACGCAGCAACTTAGGTGCAGTTTCTTCATCCATATCGGCCTTGGTCGATGGGATCATGGAAACTTCCGCTGACTCAGCGGTAAAGCCAGCAGCAGTCAGTGCATCTTTCACTTCGCCGAGATTTTCCCACGCGGTGAACACGTCGATCACCCCATCGTCGTAGCTGACGATATCCTCAGCGCCGGCTTCCAGTGCTGCTTCCATTACCACGTCTTCATCCAGACCCGGTGCGTAAGTGATTACGCCTTTTTTGGTGAACAGGTAAGCCACTGAACCATCGGTGCCAAGGTTTCCGCCGCATTTCGTGAAGGCATGACGCACTTCTGCCACGGTACGGTTACGGTTGTCACTCAGGCATTCGATCATGACGGCAGTGCCGCCCGGGCCGTAACCTTCATAAATGATGGTTTCCATGTTGGAATCATCATCACCACCCACACCGCGTGCGATAGCACGGTTCAGGGTGTCACGCGTCATGTTGTTAGACAGCGCCTTATCGATCGCCGCGCGCAGACGCGGGTTAGCACCCGGATCGCCACCGCCCAGTTTCGCAGCCGTCACCAGCTCGCGAATAATTTTGGTGAAAATTTTACCGCGCTTGGAATCTTGCGCTGCTTTACGGTGCTTTGTGTTGGCCCACTTACTATGACCTGCCATAAAAATCTCCGAAAAAATTACTGGACTGAATTAATCACAAACTCTTCAATCGCCTGCTGATTGCTCCAGGACTTGGTCAGTTTCACGGCTTCCGCCGCGTCAAGCCACTGGTAGGCGTGATGCTCGGTAATCACCGGATCTCGCTCTTCAGGCAAAGCCAGACAGAACCAATGCTCTTTATTGCGCGTGGTCCCCGGGGCATAGCGATGTCGCAAATGGACAAAGAGTTCAAACTCCACACAGCGCTGGCAATCGAACAACGGCAGATTCTCTGCTTCGATATCGATGCCGACTTCTTCCTTGACCTCACGCCGCGCGGCATGCGGCGGCGATTCTGCGTCCTCCAGACTGCCGGTAACCGACTGCCAGAATTCCGTATCATCGCGCCGCTGTAACATCAGCACCCGGCCACTGGAGATGGCATAAATCACTACCAGAATAGACTCGGGTCGCTTGTAGTTCATCACTCGCTCTCTTGTTCCGCAGAGGCTTTCTTTACCACACAGATAGCCAGCTCCTGCAACGACGCCGGATTGGCGAAGCTGGGTGCTTCGGTCATCAAACAGGCCGCAGCCGTGGTTTTCGGGAAGGCGATAACGTCACGAATGTTGTCCGTACCGGTCAACAGCATCACCAGACGATCCAAACCGAAGGCCAGCCCGGCGTGCGGTGGTGTACCGTACTTCAATGCGTCCAACAAGAAACCGAATTTCTCACGCTGTTCGTGTTCGGTAATGCCCAGGATGCTAAAGACCGTTTGCTGCATTTCACTGCGGTGAATACGTACAGAACCGCCACCCACTTCATAACCGTTAATCACCATGTCGTAGGCGTTGGCAATGGCGTTGGTTGGCGTTACGGCCAGCTCTTCCGGGCTCATGTCGCGTGGTGCCGTGAACGGATGGTGCATCGCTGCCAGACCACCTTCACCGTCCTCTTCGAACATTGGGAAGTCAACCACCCACAGCGGTGCCCAGCTGTCCAGTTTAGTCAGTTCCAGATCGCGGCCCAGTTTCAGACGCAGCGCACCCATCGCATCAGTCACAATCTTGAAGCTGTCGGCACCGAAGAACAGAATATCGCCAGTCTGTGCGTTGGTACGCGCCAGGATGGCTTCCAGAACGTCCGCACTGAGGAATTTGGCGATAGGGCTTTGTACACCCTCCATGCCGGCGGCACGGTCATTAACCTTCAGCCAAGCCAGGCCTTTAGCACCATAAATATTAACGAATGCACCGTACTCGTCGATCAATTTACGGGTCAACTGCGCGCCGCCAGGAACGCGAATGGCAGCGACGCGGCCTTTAGCATCGTTGGCCGGACCGGAGAAGACTTTGAACTCCACGTCTTTTACCAGATCGGCAACGTCCACCAGCTCCAGCGGGTTACGCAGGTCTGGCTTGTCAGATCCGTAACGGCGCATGGCCTCTTCGAAGGTCATGATCGGGAAATCGCCCAAATCAACGCCCTTCACGTCCAGCCACAGTTCACGTGCCAGTTTCTCCATCACTTCACGCACCTGTTCGGCAGTCATGAAAGAGGTTTCCACGTCGATCTGGGTAAATTCAGGCTGGCGATCAGCACGCAAGTCTTCGTCACGGAAGCACTTGACGATTTGATAGTAGCGATCGAAACCGGACATCATCAGCAACTGCTTGAACAGCTGTGGTGACTGCGGCAGCGCATAGAATTTGCCTTTATGCACGCGACTCGGTACCAGATAGTCACGCGCGCCTTCCGGCGTAGCTTTAGTCAGCATCGGTGTTTCGATGTCGAGGAAGCCGTGGCTGTCCATAAAGCGACGCACAAAGCTGGTGATTTTAGCGCGGGTTTTCAAGCGGTCAGCCATTTCAGGACGACGCAGATCCAGGTAGCGATACTTCAGGCGCGCTTCTTCGCTGTTAACCTGGTTGGAATCCAGCGGCAATGGTTCGGAGCGGTTGATGATCTCCAGGGCATGGGCGAAGACTTCGACTTCACCGGTGGCCATATCTTTATTGATCTGGCTGTCCGGACGCGCACGCACTGTGCCGACGATCTGGATGCAGAATTCATTACGCAGGTCATACGCCTTATCGAACGCGACCTTCTGGTCTGGATCGAAGAACACCTGCACGATGCCTTCGCGGTCGCGCATATCAATAAAGATCAGGCCGCCCAGATCGCGACGACGGTTGACCCAACCACACAGAGTGACTTCCTGGCCCACGTGGGACAGATTCAACTGCCCGCAATATTCAGTACGCATACGCTATCCTTTTGGCTTAAGCCGATGCCGCGCGGGCTTTTGGCACCTGCCACACGGCTGTTTTCTGATAATTTCTGATGAACTCTATTTCTTGCCCGGTTTGAAGTCTGTTGCATACCAACCGGTGCCCTTTAACTGGAACCCCGTGGAAGAAATCAGCTTGGTTAACGCGGGCTGCCCACACGCCGGACAATCTGTCAGCGGCGCATCGGAAAATTTTTGCAGTTTCTCTAACCGAAGGCTGCAAGCACCACATGCATATTCATAAATCGGCATAGGTCTTTGGCGTAAAGTGTGTTGAAAAAAGGCGATCATTATAAAGGAAATTCATGCGCCAGATAAGTGCGAACACAGCTTTGTTGCAGCACTAAATGACGTGTTTTTGCCCGAAATAACACATTGATTAACAAATTTCCCATTAACCGGTGACCCTTTTTTCACGTAGCCTGAATCAACACGTGTTTGGCGCGCGGTTTCGTTTGCGCGCATTTTATCCACCTCGTCACGAGATATGACCATGTTGAAACTTGATGCCCACACCACTGCCCTGGTGTTGATTGATTTGCAAAACGGCATTCTACCCTATGCCGGGGGGCCGCACAGCGCCGAGAGTGTTGTTGCCCATGGTGCACAGTTAGCCGCACATTTCCGTTCATTGGCGGCCCCGGTGATCCTGGTGCGCGTCGGCTGGTCAGACTCCTTCGCTGAAGCGCTGAAACAACCGGTAGACAAGCCATCTCCCGCGCCAGCTGGCGGGCTGCCTGCCAACTGGTGGGAATTTCCTGACGCTCTGGCAGTGAGTGACAGCGACATTCTGGTGACCAAACGTCAATGGGGCGCATTTTATGGCACCGATCTTGACCTGCAACTGCGTCGCCGCGGCATTAAATCCATTGTGCTAGGGGGAATTGCCACCAATATTGGCGTGGAATCTACCGCCCGCGCCGCCTGGGAACACGGCTACGAATTGGTGATCGCCGAAGACGTGTGCAGCACAGCAAACGCTGAAATGCACCAGTTTGCTTTCGACAATATCTTCCCGCGGCTGGCGCGTGTACGCAGCACTCGCGAAATTCTTGCCGCACTTAACGAGTAACGTTAACGTGTAGACTGACGGGAATAATTAAGGAAGAAGCAAGCCTGATGTATATCGGACTCCCACAGTGGCAACACCCGGCCTGGCACCGTATCGGGCTGCGCGATCTGGCGGATTACAGCCGCTATTTTAATTGCGTGGAAGGCAATACCACCTTCTACGCGTTGCCTAAACTGGACATTGTCCAGCGCTGGCGCGATATGACCAACGACGATTTTCGCTTTTGTTTCAAGTTTCCCGCCACCATCAGCCATCAGGCCGCGCTGCGCAACTGCGCCGCTGAACTGCAGGCCTTTTATCAGTGTCTGAGCCCCGTTCATCAACGCATTGGCCAGCTTTGGCTTCAATTGCCTGCGGCTTTTGGCCCGGCTGAATTGCCGGCGATGTGGCAATTCTTTGATGCATTGCCGAAAGAATTTACTTATGGCGTGGAGGTTAGACACTCCGCGTTCTTCGGCAAGGGGGAAGAAGAGCGGCTGTTAAATCAGGGGTTACATCAGCGCGGTATCAATCGGGTCATCCTTGACAGCCGGCCTGTACATCATGCCATTCCCAACAGCGCTGCTGTACGTGACGCACAACAGAAAAAGCCTAAGCTGCCGGTGCACGCCTTGGTCACGGCCAACAACCCGCTGGTGCGTTTTATTGGTGGCGACGTCTTGCAGGACAACCTGCGCTGGTTCGATGCCTGGCAGCAGAAACTGCCCCTTTGGCAACAAAAACACCAGCCATTTCTGTTTATACATACGCCGGATAACGGCGACTCTCCCCAACAAGCGCAGAAAATCTGGCAGCAGCTGTATCAGGCAATTCCGAATTTACCCTCGCCACCGGACTGGCCGGAGCAGGATGCACTGTTTTAACCGATTAATCTGACTGATTACATCAGATTTTTCCTCGCGACAGTGATTGCAATGGCAGCTATGATGCTCGCTGCCAGTTTTGGTTAGGGAATGGAGTTAAAAATGGTAAGCGCGCTTTATGTAGTGCTCGGCGCATTGTTGTTGATCAAACTCTCTTATGACGTGGTTAGGCTAAGGATGCAATACCGGGTTGCTTACGGCGACGGGGGCTTTTATGAGCTACAGACCGCCATCCGCGTTCACGGTAATGCCGTAGAGTACATTCCTATTGCAGCCGTACTGCTGGTGCTCATGGAAATGAACGGCGCTGAAATATGGATGATCCATATTTGCGGCCTGATGCTGATGGCCGGTCGCCTGGTACATTACTACGGCTTACGTAATCGTGAAGTTCGCTGGCGTCGTTCAGGCATGGCGGCAACCTACATTTCGTTGGTGCTAATGGTATTAGCCAACATTTTCTATCTGCCATGGGATCTTATTTTCAGCCTGCATTGATCCCCTGTTGCTCCTCAGGCGGCTACGCCGCCTGCTTCCGCTGCGCTTTCTTGCCGTTATCTGTTAGAATATGCCCCTTCGAATTCTGAACTGATTTGCCGCTATGCCAAACCGCGATACTCTTTTTTCTGCCCCGATCGCCAAATTAGGCGACTGGACCTTCGACGAACGCGTTGCTGAAGTGTTCCCCGACATGATTCAGCGTTCCGTCCCCGGCTATTCCAATATCATTTCAATGATTGGCATGTTGGCTGAACGTTTCGTTCAACCCGGCAGCCAGGTGTATGATCTTGGATGCTCTCTGGGCGCAGCAACGCTGTCGATGCGACGGAATATCAAGGTGGCGGGTTGCAACATCATCGCCGTCGACAACTCTCCGGCCATGGTTGAACGTTGCCGCCGCCATATTGATGCCTTCCGTGCCGACACGCCGGTAGAGGTTATCGAAGCGGATATCCTCGATATCAAAATCGAAAACGCCTCGATGGTCGTGTTGAACTTTACCCTGCAATTCCTCGAGCCCGCAGACCGTCTGCGCCTGCTGGAAAAGGTCTACCTTGGGCTACGTCCGGGTGGTGCGTTGGTATTGTCAGAGAAGTTCAGCTTTGAAGATGCCGACGTCGGCGAATTGCTGTTCAACATGCATCACGATTTCAAACGCGCCAACGGCTACAGCGAACTGGAAATCAGCCAGAAGCGCAGCATGCTGGAAAACGTTATGCTGACAGACTCGGTAGATGCCCACAAAGCCCGTCTGAAACAGGCCGGTTTTGAACATGCGGAAGTTTGGTTCCAGTGCTTTAACTTTGGTTCACTGATCGCCTTGAAATCGGGGGCCACGGCATGATTGAGTTTGGTGATTTTTACCAGCGTATCGCGAAAAGCAACCTCAGCCACTGGCTGGATACTCTCCCTGCCCAGCTCAGCGCCTGGCAGCGTGAATCGCTCCATGGCAAGTTCAAGCAGTGGTTTAACTCCGTTGACCATCTGCCTGCACTGACACCAACCCGTCTCGATTTATTGAATGGTGTGCGTGCCGATATGGACTCACCGCTGTCACCGGGCCAGTTGGAAGGCATCGAGAAAATGCTGCGCACCATGATGCCGTGGCGTAAAGGCCCGTTCTCCTTGTACGGCATTGATATCGATACCGAATGGCACTCTGACTGGAAATGGGATCGCGTATTACCGCACATTTCACCACTGGCCGGTCGTACCATTCTCGATGTCGGCTGCGGCAGCGGTTATCACCTGTGGCGTATGCTGGGTGCCGGTGCCCAATTGGCGGTAGGTATTGATCCGATGCAACTGTTCCTGTGTCAGTTCGAAGCGGTGCGTAAGCTGTTGGGCGGCGATCAACGTGCTCATCTGTTGCCCCTCGGTATCGAACAACTGCCAGAGTTGGCTGCCTTTGATACCGTCTTTTCGATGGGGGTGCTCTATCACCGTCGTTCGCCACTGGATCACCTGTACCAGTTGAAAAACCAATTGGTCAACGAAGGCGAGCTGGTACTGGAAACGCTGGTGATAGAAGGCGATCGCAATCAAGTGCTGGTCCCGGGTGACCGTTATGCGCAAATGCGCAACGTGTACTTTATTCCGTCGGCTGAAGCCCTGAAGTGCTGGCTGGAGAAATGCGGTTTCGTCGATGTAAAGATCGCCGACATGTGCGTAACCAGTACCGATGAACAGCGTCGCACCGATTGGATGACCAGCGAGTCACTGGCCGAGTTCCTCGATCCAAACGATTCGAGCAAGACCATCGAAGGCTATCCCGCCCCACTGCGTGCCGTGTTAGTGGCGAAAAAGCCTTAACCCCTTCCTGCTTTAAGGGCTCAGCACATGTTGGGCCCTTAACACATGGTAAAAACCCCACTCCTAACACTTTCGTCTCAACGTGTTGTGTCATGTCTCACCGACACGGGAGCGTTGCATTAAAAATGTTCCCTTCTCCTACAATGGCGATGACCCCAATAGAGGATAACGCCATGACGACATTACAATATATCGATAGTATCAATGCACTCCGAGCCTATGCACCTACTGAGAATGGTCAAGTCGTATTTCTGATTTCCCATCAGGCGGGTAGTCATCAAGGATCCGGTAAGTTCTACTATGACACAACGGATAGCACCAGCATCGACAACAATGGCACAGTGATTGTCACCGCCTCAGGCGCGCGTTGGAAAAGGTTCGGCAATAGGATCACCTTCGACGATTTTGGTGCAGACCCAACGGGTTTAACCTCTTCAGATGATGCTGTAGAAGCCGCCATCAAAGCAGTCTCTTCACTGAAGAACAAGATCGTCTTTACCAGCAATAATGCACAATATCTGCTTAACAGAGCCACTGCGATTACCGTTCCTGCGGGAGTCACCCTAAAAGGGAATCGCACAGCCATGGCACAAGGGCCTTCCAGCAATACGACCAACGGCCCTGCCCGCGCGGGGCTTACGGACGACAGTGCATTTATTATCCGTAAGCCGGTGGGGGTGACATGCTTCAGCTGTGCTCGAGACGTGGTTTTTGATGGCTGGTCATTCTTGTATCCAGATCAGATCTATACCGCGGAAAGTAGTGCGCAATTCAGACAGTACGGGGCAACGATCACTTCAACAGGCACGTTGTCGGTATCACATTGTCGCTATGTAGGTGCTTATGACTTCGTTAATGCTAGCGGCGAAGCCAACTACTTCGATAGTATTTACGGCTGGGCTATCCGTTGTGATTACAAGATCTCCGGGAGCCGAGAAATAAACAGATTTACTAATGTTCATGTTAATCCTAACGTCGTTCGCCCGACAGAAAAAGCAGTCACAGCCTCACTAACAGTGGAAGGTTCATGCGCTTTTAACCTGGATCGCCATGACAATACCTTTTTGACCAACGTTTTCGCCTATGGCAAAAAAGTCTTCCTGAGATCCACGACGTTAGGAACCAGCTACTTAGGTGGCGTCAGTCTGACCAACTTTATGGCCGATCGTAACGGCACCTGTTTTGAGATCGACTCTGACTCTGCAGCAAATATTCAGATCGCCAACGGCTCTTACATTAATGATTATGGTGATCTCGACGGGGGGTTCCTGGTGTTAAAAAAATCGGTATCTCGCCAAAATATTACGCCGGTTCACATCACCAATGTGACATTTTCTACCGCCAATAATCCTAAAGGTACCCTTTCACCGCAGGCTATATATTTTGCGGCTGACAGTGGCTATCAGTTGGCTTTCAGTAACAGCGTTATGCCGCTATGGACGAATGGCGCACTTAATAACGCCAGCGGATATAACCTGCTCAGAGGGGAAATCACTATTGCCCAGCGTGTATATCAGCTGACCTCTGCACCGCAGAACTACCTTGATAATGCCAGCCTGGTTGATGTCGATACCACTAGTCAGCCAGTCAACTGGTCAATAGATGGTAATTTGACGGCAAACAGCAATCAAATCACATCAACCGGTGCTAACCCAAGATACAAGGGCATTCTGCAGCGCATTCATCGGAGTATCGGTAATAGAACCTTTTGGGCAGTCGCCTCATCCATTGGTGACCCAAATGCGAGTGTGCCACCTGGCACGCCTGAGCCAAGTGTTTCAACAGGAATATGGGCACGGAGTTTTAACGATAACTATACCGATCTTATCGAAAGTGACACGGTACCTTGGGTACAGATAGGCAACCTGTTTTATGCACAGTTTTATATGAGTAACACCCGGACAATCCACGATATCCTGGTCAACCCGGGTTCAAACGGTAACACAGTGAGAATTCTTGCTTGTGGTATCAGTCCAGGACAAATTTTCGATTTTAGTTCCCTGTCTCTATTCTGAATGACATTAAAAAGGCCCCGATATAATCGGGGCCTGCTATAAGTTTATGCGCGTACCATGGCTTCTTTCCGTCTAAACAACGATAGCTGGGTACTTATGCACTCTGGGCCAACGGATCAACCAGTGCCAACGCGTTTTTCATCGCCTCTACCATTTCGCCATCGACGCAATAGTGGCTAAATTCATCAACCTCGCTGTCTGAACACATGGTCACGCCAGCCTTGCGATAGCGCATGGTCGAAGGCACTTCATGGCCGGATGAGCTATGCACTTCCTGAATGCCAATATCAACGAACTTGTGCAAGTTACTGAGCCGAACTCCTGCCCCTGCCATAATCACTGGCCCCTGGCTAGCCTGCACCAGATCACGCAGCAAGGGTAAACCCAGCTCTGCATTTTGCTGCTGACCGGATGTCAGTATCCGCGCGACGCCCAACTGTGTGAGCTGATCAAGCGCGGCCATCGGGTTTTGGCACATGTCAAAAGCACGATGGAAAGTCACCGCCATATTGCCGCTCAAACGCATCACTTCGCGCATACGCGGCAGATCGATATGCCCTTCTTCATCCAGCATTCCAACTACCACGCCGGCAAAACCCATGTCGCGGATTTGCCCAATATCGTGCTTTATTATGTCAAAATCTACGGCGCTATAACAAAAATCGCCGCCCCGCGGGCGAACGATAGGATGTACAGGTACGCTGACGCGCTCCCGCGCCAGACGTAATGAACCGTAGCTGGGTGTCAGCCCCCCCTCACTCTGACTGGCGCACAGTTCTATACGATCGGCACCTGCCCGCTCAGCCGTCAGCGCACAATCGACGCTATAGCAACAAACTTCCAGTTTAATCATTGTCACCCCCAGATGACGGCTAACATGTGACAGTAATTGTTAATTCTTCCATTTCTCACGTAGGCTCATACAGAGCCCCTAAATAATTGGAGCTGCATCACGTAACAAAAATGCAACGTCAATATGACGGACATAGGTATAAACCAGCTCAGGGTAGTAACTATGGCATTCAATTTTGATCAATGGGTAGACCGTAGTCACAGTGACAGCGTTAAGTGGGATAAATATCGTGACCGCGACATTATTCCGCTCTGGGTTGCTGACACCGACTTCCCTTCCCCCCCCGCTATCATCGATGCATTACAGCAGCGAGTGGCCCATGCCGTGTTCGGCTATGGGCATCCATCCCCTGAACTCATTGAGGTTTTTAGCCAGCGTATGCTAGAACGCTATAGCTGGCGTATCAATCCTGAATGGCTGATTTTCCTGCCTGGATTGGTTTGCGGTCTAAATTTATGCGTGCGGGCTTTTACGGCTGAAAACGAAGGCACGCTGGCACCATCACCGATCTATCCCCCGTTTCGCAAAGCGGCGAAATTCGCTGGGCGCTCGCAGTTGCAGGTACCGCTGGCGCTGAAGGAGAAGCGATGGGTGTTAGATTTCACCGCCATCACGGAACAGCTCAATGGCAAAGAAAAATTACTGCTGTTGTGTAACCCGCAAAATCCGGGCGGCACTGTCTATCGCAGGCAAGAGCTGTTACAGCAACATTCGTTCGCTCAAAACCACGATCTGATCGTCTGTTCCGATGAAATCCATTGTGATCTCCTGCTTGAACCAGGGTGTCAGCACATCCCCTTTGCCACGTTAAATGAGGATGCCGCCCAGCGCAGCATTACGCTGATGTCGCCGTCGAAAACCTTTAATATTGCCGGACTGGGTGCCTCGATGGCGATTGTGCCCAACCCTGCTTTGCGGCAAAAGCTGATCCGCACACGCAGTGGCATCGTACCTGAAGTGGATATATTGGCGCTGGTTGCCGCACAGGCAGCCTACCAGCATGGGCAAGAGTGGTTGGACGAACTGTTGGTTTATCTGCGTGCCAACCGTGATTTGGTGACCGAGCGTATTAATGCCATGCCCGGCCTGCAGCTACAACCGATTGAGGCAACCTACCTGGCGTGGATAGACTGCCGTCAACTGGCCGTCGATAATCCGCATGCCTTTTTTGAACGGGCGGGCGTTGGATTAAGCCCGGGCCTGGATTTTGGTAACCGGCATTTTGTCCGCTTGAATTTTGGTTGTCGGCGCGAGCTACTCATCCAAGCGTTGGATCGTATGCTGATGGCCACCCACTCACTAATGCCAGGCTAACGTTGTTCGCTGGCGACAACGTCCCTAATCGAGTAGGGGTGAAACTTGATCGTCACGCTGCCGTCGGTGATCGCCAACGTCGGGTTCGGCAGACGCTCCCCATCAGTCTGTGGCGAACTCTGTTTCAGTTTTATCCCTTGAGCCAATAGCGCTTCATCAGGCAACTGAGCCAGCGCGCGCGCGTAAAGCGTGGCAGGATCGCCACCCAGTACCAGTTCCACATGTTCCCAGCCTTCATGCGGATAACGTTTATCACCGGGATAAGGCAACTCAATACAGTCAATCTGCCAAGGTCCCACGTTAAGGGGTTGTTGAAGATCAAACAGGTAAATAGGACGCCCCTTGATTATCGCCTCAGACAACAGTGAGCCACACTGTTGTAGCCCTTCGCGCCAGCGATCGGCCGTTGTGTTTTGATGGCAGCGTACCGATATGTGGTCCGCACTGAACTGTGTCAAATCCAGGTGCAACTTCTCGGCAAACCGGTTCAGTGCCTGTTCAAAGCGCGGCAGATCCAGCACCAAATCGTTAAGCTCGGCAATGGCCGTAAAAGTCGTCATAAAATCCTCGAAACAACGGAAAGCGATTTTCAGGTGGTGTAATTTACACGCCGAAGGCTCAGCTATCCATACGGAAACCTTCGGCAAGCGGACTTTTTTGGTGCAGAGTGCGGCCATCAACTCAATCAGGAATGCAGCTGGTTATAAAAAGCACAAAATAACAATTTATTTAGATTTTATTACAGCCGTGTTTCGTTTTTCCCAGTTTTTAATTCCGAAAACTCATTGTTGCATAAGTTTATAACGTTTAATCATGACGTGAGACTTAAGAATACTACTAACTTATTAAGTTATAAAATCGCAATAACAAGAGATACATATGATTAAGAAGACAGCACTCACTGGCACAATAGAAATGAAAAAACAATAAGTTTTTTATTATAACTCATTGTTTTTAAAAACATTAAAATAAAAACAACATAAGAATCATCCTAAACAAGATTTGTGCAATTGCGTGAAAATATCAATTAAGCTACTTTAGTGAAAATTGAGTTTGAGATAATTAGTTATGATACTTTTAATAATGTCCCTGCTATTGATAGTTATTGCCGCATACGCGATATTCCGTCATTTCAAATCACGCCGCAATAACACGTTAGACGGTGGTCGTCGGAAAAAAAGGCACTAGCTTTGCCTATTTTGGTCTCTTCATTCCCTCTCTTTTTTTATCCGTTTACTCCTCTCATTTAGCGCTCCGCGACTTTCAGCTTATCCCTCGCCAACTGCTGACGTCCTCCCTCAAATCGGTTACAATTACAGGCTGTTTTGTGGTGGGCCGCCGTCTTGACGTGCAGCCAGAAAACCACCTTTGAATCCCGTAGGGGCATGGCACACGGCCCCTCGTTCGTCATTAAGGTAACCCGGTGAATATTCAGGTTCTTCTTTCAGATAAAGTCAGCCAGGCGCTGATTGCCGCAGGCGCGCCAGCCGATTGCGAAGCGCAGGTCCGTCAGTCAGCAAAAGCACAGTTTGGTGACTATCAGGCCAATGGTGTGATGTCCGTTGCCAAGAAACTTGGCATGCCACCCCGCCAATTGGCAGAAAAAGTGGTGCAGCTCCTTGAGCTCGGCGACATCGCCAGCAAAGTGGAAATCGCCGGTCCAGGCTTTATCAATATCTTCCTGAACAGCGCTTGGGTCGCACAGCAAACCGACCGCGTATTGAGTGCGCCAAAACTGGATATTGCCCCTGTCGAACAGCAAACCATCGTTATCGACTACTCAGCCCCTAACGTGGCGAAAGAAATGCACGTCGGCCATCTGCGTTCCACCATTATCGGTGACGCTGCTGCACGTACGCAGGAGTTTTTGGGCCATAAAGTGATCCGCGCCAACCACGTCGGCGACTGGGGCACCCAGTTCGGTATGTTGATTGCCTATCTGGAAAAAATGCAGAACGAAAACGCCAGCGATATGGATCTGTCTGACCTGGAACAGTTCTATCGTGAAGCGAAAAAGCACTATGACGAAGACGCAGAGTTCGCCGCGCGCGCGCGCGCCTACGTCGTTAAATTACAAGGTGGCGATCAATACTGCCTGAAAATGTGGCGTAAATTGGTCGACATCACCATGGCGCAAAATCAGCTGACCTATAACCGGCTGAACGTGACCCTGACCGAAGACGATGTCATGGGCGAAAGCCTGTATAACGCGATGCTGCCTGGCATCGTCGCCGATCTCAAGGCTAAGGGGCTGGCAGTAGAAAGCGAAGGCGCAACCGTGGTATTCCTCGATGAATACAAAAATAAAGACGGCGAGCCTATGGGCGTCATCATCCAGAAGAAAGATGGCGGCTACCTGTACACCACTACCGATATTGCCTGTGCTAAATACCGCTATGAGACGCTGGGCGCCGATCGGGTGCTGTATTACATCGACTCGCGTCAGCACCAGCATTTGATGCAGGCCTGGACCATCGTGCGTAAAGCCGGTTATATCCCGGACTCTCTCTCGCTCGAACACCACATGTTCGGCATGATGTTGGGTAAAGACGGCAAGCCGTTCAAAACCCGTTCAGGGGGCACGGTAAAACTGTCTGATCTGCTGGATGAGGCCGTCGATCGTGCCGCTAAACTGATCGCCGAGAAAAACCCGGACATGCCTGCAGAAGAAATGCAAAATCTGGCCAATGCCGTTGGCATCGGTGCGGTGAAGTATGCCGACCTGTCAAAAAGCCGTACCACCGATTATATCTTCGACTGGGACAACATGCTGGCGTTCGAAGGTAATACCGCGCCTTATATGCAGTATGCCTATACCCGTGTCTCTTCCGTATTTAAACGTGCCGGCGTCGACGAAAGCAATCTGACCCTGCCGTTGGTCATGACGGAAGAACGCGAGATTGCATTGGCGACACGCCTTCTGCAATTTGAAGAAGTCATCACCACCGTAGCACGTGACGGCACACCACACGTGATGTGTAGCTACCTGTACGACTTGGCGGGCCTGTTCTCCAGCTTCTATGAACACTGTCAGATCCTGAACGCAGACAGCGAAGAAGCTCGTCAAAGCCGCCTGAAACTGGCCTTACTGACCGCGAAGACGCTGAAAGCCGGGTTGGATACACTGGGTATCGAAACCGTCGAGCGTATGTAAGCCATCCGCGCTGAATACGCAAAAGGGTCGCCGAGGCGACCCTTTTTTACGCGTTGAAAACGGGGAATCTCTGCTTATGCCACTCGGCGGGCAAAGTCGCGTGGACGGAAACCCAATCCCCCCAATACACCAAAGTAGGCCACGACACCGGCGACAACCACCAGCGACAGACGCAATAAACGCTCAAGCATATTGCCTTGATCCCAGGCAGGCATCAGCCACATCACACAAACCAATACCGCTGACATCACAATCACCGCAATCACCAACTTGGTCAAGAACATTGCCCAGCCCGGCTGCGGGTGGAAAATCTTCTGCTTACGCAATTGCCAGTAGAGCAGTGAGGCATTAAGGCAGGCGCCCAAACCGATCGACAGTGAAAGGCCTGCATGTTTCAACGGGCCAATAAACATCAGGTTCATCACCTGGGTCAAAATCAACGTGATAATGGCGATTTTAACCGGCGTTTTGATGTCCTGACGCGAATAAAAACCGGGGGCCAATACCTTCACCACAATTAACCCCATCAAGCCCACCGAATAGGCGACCAATGCGCGCTGCGTCATCGCGGCATCGAAGGCGCTGAACTTGCCGTACTGGAACAGCGATACCGTCAACGGTTTGGCCAAAATACCCAGTGCAATGGCACTCGGCAACGCCAACAGGAAGCACAGACGCAGCCCCCAGTCCATTAATCGGGAATACTCGTCGTGATTACCGCTAGAGAAACTTTTTGCCAACGACGGCAGCAAAATCGTGCCCAGTGCCACGCCCAACACGCCAGAAGGAAACTCCATCAGACGGTCCGCATAATACATCCAGGATACCGAACCAGAGACCAGAAATGAGGCGAAAATGGTGTTGATTATCAGCGAGATTTGGCTCACGGAGACGCCAAAAATTGCGGGCCCCATCTGACGCATTACCCGCCATACACCGGCATCGCCGAGCTTGAGACGCGGCAGCACCAACATGCCAATCTTCTTCAGATGTGGGAGCTGGTAACCCAGTTGCAGCACCCCGCCGACCACCACCGCCCAGGCCAGTGCCATGACCGGAGGATTGAAGTAAGGCGCGGCAAATAGCGCAAAGCCTATCATGCTCACGTTCAGCAGCGTCGGCGCAAAAGCGGGGATCGAAAAGCGGTTCCAGGTATTGAGTATCGAACCGACCAATGAAGCCAGCGAGATCAGCAGAATATACGGAAAGGTGACGCGCAACAGCGATGACGTCAGAGCGAACTTGTCCGGTGAGTCGACAAAGCCCGGCGCGGTAATGTAAATCACCCAAGGGGCCGCCAACATACCAAGCACCGTCACCAGCGCCAACACCAACGTTAACAGACCTGAAACGTAGGCAATAAAAGTACGTGTAGCCTCTTCCCCCTGCTGACTTTTATATTCGGCCAGGATAGGCACAAAAGCTTGGGAAAACGCCCCTTCGGCAAAAATACGCCGCAATAGGTTGGGAAGCTTGAATGCCACGAAGAAGGCATCTGTTGCCATACCGGCACCAAACACCCGCGCCACGATCGCGTCACGGGCAAAGCCCAGCACCCGTGAGAACATCGTCATAGAGCTGACGGCTGCCAGTGATTTTAGTAGGTTCATGTGGTTTTTCTGATACGCCCTGTAAATGTTGACGCCTGCATCAGCAGGCGTCAGTAAAACTATCGGCTCAGTTTACCCATCCGCAGCAGAATAGCTACCGCCATATGTTACATAGAGTTATCTTACAAACCGGCATCACGCAGCAGCGTTTCAATCACCCGTTGGGCGGCAATGGCCTGCTCTCCAGCCGTTTCTGGTGCAGTGTGATTACTCACAGAAGCGATAAAATGGCGAACCGCACCGTCAAAACCCCGTTGCGCCAGCGTGGTTTGCCACCCCGGGGCCGGTTGTTCCAAAACACCCTGGGCGTCTTCACGCCACCACTGACGCATATCGTTCAACTGATATACCGCGCCATCCGACACTGCCTGCACGCTTTCGCGTTGGCTGCCAGCACGGCGATGCATACTGGTAGTTATCTGTGTTTCACCACATTCAAAATGATGCTCGGCATATAACAGCTCACCGCGCTCTGTGCCACGCAGGCAGCCGCTGAGCAACTGCACAGCGCCGCCGCCCAACCATAATGCGGTATCCACCACATGCAGATAGTCATCCAGCAAGGTAAACCGCATATTATTGGGCCCAACGCTGTCCGCACGGTGTTTTTCCATGCGGATCGACGCAGGTTGACACATGTCTTGTTTCAGTTGTTGATACAAGGGTGCAAAACGGCGGTTAAACCCTACCATCAGCGCTTTACCCTGTTTTTCTGCCAGGGCAATCAGTTGCTCCCCCTGCTCCACGGTTTCGGCCAACGGTTTATCGACATAAACGTGAACGCCATGACGCAACAATTCACCGATCACCTGAAAATGGCTGGCGGTACTGCTGTGAACAAACACCGCATCGCATTGCTGTGCCAGACTGTCTAACCCCGAGAAACAGGCCATACGGTAGCTGTCACATATTGGCTGTGCTTTTTGTTGATTGGGAGAGAAACCGCCCACCAAAACCCAGTCCACCGCCTGGCTGAGGAGCGGTAAATAGGCTTTTTGAGCAATCCCTCCCAACCCCACAACACCAACGCGCAATTTACTCATCTGCACCCCGAGCCAATAACGACTGCAATTGTTGTTTGAGCTGCGCCACTTCGTGTTCCAGCGCAGTTACGCGTTCGTGCAATTCTGTCTCTTCAGACGGTAACACCTCAGCAGGTGCCTCATCGATTTGGCCACAGAACAAATGCATGAACCGGCTTTCACGTTTGCCCGGCTCCCGCGCCAGACGCACCACAAAGGGGCCATCCTCACGCGCGCTCAAATTGGTCAGCACCTGTTCCACTTCAGTGACGTCATTAAATTCATGCATGCGATTGGTACGGGTGCGGAGCTCACCGGGCGTTTGGGCGCCACGCAGCAATAACGTCGTGATTATCGCCAATTCTGCCGCAGACAGCTTTAACTGACCGAACTCTGAATTGCAGAAACGGTGTTCATATTTAACGACCCGATTACCGAACCCACTTAATGTCCGTAAGAAATGCTTCTTCAGGAGCAGATCAAGAAGTTGCTGCACGTCATTTTCCGCCAGATCCATCACAGGTTCACGGTTGGTTTTCTGGTTACAGGCCAACGTAATGCCGTTAAGGGAAAGGGGATACTGATCTGGCGTCGTGGCCTGCTTTTCCAACAGGCAGCCGATCACTCTGGCTTCTTTAGCGCTTAATTCATATTTCATTGTTTGGCCTCAGCGTGGCGGTAGCCATTCTTTATTGGTTAATGCGGTCAATACGTGATCCCGCCACTGCCCGTCAATCAGCAGATAATCCTTGGCATAACCTTCACGTTCAAACCCTAACCGGGTCAACAATGCGCCGCTGCGCTGATTATGCGGCATATAGTTAGCCATGATGCGGTGCATACGTTGCTGACGCAGCATATAACGGATAGCGGACTGCAACGCCTCGTACATCAGTCCTTGTCCCTGCCATTTCTCAGCTAATGAATAGCCGAGGAAACAAGCATGAAACGAACCGCGCAGCACGTTGCTGAAGTTCGCCACGCCTTGCACTTCATGTTCGTCGGGATCAAGCAGGATAAAATAGTAGGCGCTGCCCTGCTTTTGCATTTCGGTGATCATTCCCAGCCGCGCCTGCCATCCGGATGGATAACAGTGGCTTTCATCACGCACGGGCTCCCAGGGTTTGAGAAATGCACGATTTTCGGCATAGTATTCCGCTAACCGGTAAGCGTCGCGTTCATGAACTAAACGGACGACCATCCGATCGGTGGTGAGGCGTACTTTTGGTGATGCAGAGCGGTAGCCAAACATCATTTCCCCCGCAGTCAGAACGGTTCGATAAGAAGTATTTATTGGGCGCATGTCCGGATAATAATCCTGCGGCAGACTTATCCTGAATCATTATGTCTTAACGACCAGCGCAGAACCGCATATACCCTCATTTAATATAACCGCAGCCAGCCCAGGAGGTAAAACCCAGACAGCTCAGTAAATAAGCGATTGGCCATTTTACGGCTATTTTTGTGCGGTTTTGCCGCGCAGGTAACGTATTGACGATAAAAAAATATTATCTACCCCGCCCCTATCGGCAATCCTGGATTGGGTACAAACTAGAGCGGTCGCACTCCTCTCCCTCTTAATTGCTCGTGGTGAAGCATGTCTCTGGTATCGCAAGCTCGGAGCTTGGGTAAATATTTTCTATTACTCGATAACCTGTTGGTGGTTTTAGGCTTCTTTGTGGTCTTTCCACTTATTTCGATCCGCTTTGTCGATCAGCTTGGCTGGGCGGCCGTCGTGGTCGGCGCTGCGCTAGGTTTACGGCAGTTAATCCAACAAGGTTTGGGGATCTTCGGTGGTGCGATCGCCGACCGATTTGGCGCCAAACCGATGATTGTCACCGGTATGCTGATGCGCGCCGCAGGCTTCGCGACGATGGCAATGGCCGATCAGCCCTGGTTGCTCTGGTTTTCTTGCGCCCTTTCCGCCCTCGGCGGCACGCTGTTTGACCCACCACGCACTGCGTTGGTCATTAAGCTCACCCGTCCACATGAGCGCGGCCGCTTTTACTCCCTCTTGATGATGCAAGACAGCGCTGGCGCGGTGATTGGTGCCTTGATCGGCAGTTGGCTGCTGCAATACGATTTCCATTTTGTCTGCTGGGTCGGCGCAGCCATTTTTGTACTGGCAGCGGGCTGGAACGCCTGGTTATTGCCTGCGTACCGCATTTCCACCGTACGCACGCCGATGAAGGAAGGCATGATGCGCGTGTTGCGCGATCGCCGTTTCCTTACCTACGTATTGACACTTACCGGGTATTACATGCTGTCGGTACAGGTCATGCTGATGCTGCCCATCGTCGTTAATGAAATCGCCGGTTCACCGACCGCGGTAAAGTGGATGTATGCCATTGAAGCTGCGCTGTCGCTGTCACTGCTTTATCCATTGGCACGCTGGAGCGAGAAACGTTTCCGCCTGGAACAACGGCTGATGGCTGGCCTCCTGCTGATGACGCTCAGCCTGCTGCCAGTGGGGTTGGCAACCAGTCTGCAGGGCGTCTTTACGTTGATTTGCTGTTTCTATCTCGGCTCAATCATCGCTGAACCGGCACGTGAAACCCTGAGCGCCTCGCTGGCAGATCCGCGGGCACGCGGGAGCTATATGGGGTTCAGTCGCCTCGGGTTGGCACTGGGTGGCGCGTTGGGTTACACCGGCGGTGGTTGGATGTATGACACCGGTCACGCGATGAACATGCCAGAACTGCCGTGGATCCTGCTCGGCATTGTCGGTTTTATTACCCTGTTTGCGCTTTATTGGCAGTTCAGCCCACGAGGTGCCACCACTGCGATTGTGCGCGGAGGCTGAGTTTTTTCTCTAAGTTGCCAGAAAATCAGCCGAATTTCTCACAGCTGCTATCCTGATAGTAAAAACACAAACGGGAGACGTTGGCGATGAGTGATGAAAACAAATTACCGCAGTTGCTGGAACACATGGTGCTGAATCTGCGTATGCTTTACGCGCGCTCAACATTGGTAGAAAAGGCGCTGGCCCACATTATTGCCGAGAATGCCGGCCTGAAGAATGACATTGTCAAACAACTGCAGATCGTCAATGCCACCACCGAGCGTGATAAAATCGATTTGGAAGAGGCGCGAATGCATCTGATAGAAGTGATTAATTCCGTCCCGACAAAAAAATAATCCCCGCATTGATCCGCGCTAAATGCGCGGATCAAACAACAATAACGCACCTTCCAGCAAGAACTCTTCGCGACAGCCTCAGTATGCTGTGATAACTATTGCTATTAAAACCTGACAACCGGAGCAAGCATGAAACTGTTTATCTACGATCATTGCCCATTCTGCGTTAAAGCCCGCATGATTTTCGGCCTGAAAAACCTGCCCGTTCGCCTGGTCACCTTACTCAGCGATGATGAAGCGACGCCTGTCAGTATGATTGGCAAGAAAATGGCCCCTATCTTGCAAAAAGATGACGGCAGCTATCTGCCTGAAAGCATGGATATCGTGCACTACGTCGATAATCTTGATGGCAAACCGCTGTTGACGGGGAAAACCAACCCAGCGATTGCCGACTGGTTGCAGCGCGTCGGCAGCTATAGCCTTTACTTATTGCTGCCCCGTTTTGCCAATGCTGACTTCGAAGAATTCGCCACTGACGGTGCACGCCAATACTTCACCGATAAAAAGCAGGCATCAATCGGCAGTTTTGCGAAGCACCTCGGTGACAGTGCCGATTTGATTGCCCAATTGGAAACGGACCTCCAGGCACTTTCCAGGCTGATTGTCTCCCCTGAAGCAGTAAAGGGTACGCTGTCTGAAGACGATATTCACCTGTTCCCACTGCTGCGTTCGTTGTCGATCGTCGCCGGGCTGACACTTCCGGAAAACGTGGAAGCCTATCGCAACCGTATGGCACAGCGTAGCGATATACCGCTGTTGTTCGATATGGAACAGTAATCCCATGCAATAAGGATATAGCGCGCAAATGTTAAAAATGGTGCTCGTCACTGCCCGCGATCGGGCAAGGCTGAAAGAGATTTCTGCGGTACTCATCCGCTACGGATTACAAGATGTCATTCGCCTGCTCGGCCTGAGCACCCTGCTGGGCAGCAATGACGTGGGCAATCAGCCACAAGACAGCCAAACATTGCCGCAGCGTTTGCGCGCCGCACTGGAAGCGCTCGGACCCACCTTTGTCAAATTTGGCCAAATTCTGGCAACTCGCTCAGACTTGCTGGATTCAAGTTGGACTGACGAACTTGATCGTCTGCACAGTCAAGCCGCCACCTTACCCTGGGGCGAACTGGCGCCACAAATTACAGCGGACTTGGGTGGGGATCCTCACAACCTGTTTGCTGAGTTTGACGACGTGCCTCTGGCGGCTGCATCAATGGCGCAAATTTACCGTGCCCGGCTGCACAGTGGTGAAGCCGTGGTGATCAAAGTGCTGCGCCCCGGCCTGGCGAAAACCATTCATGCCGATTTGCGCCTTCTGGCCTATTTGGCGGAAACCGTAGAGCAGCAAAGTCCGGCATTGGCTCGTTATCGACCACGTCAGATGGTACGAGCGCTGGCAACCGCACTTAATCATGAACTGGATCTGACTCACGAAGGCAATAACTGTGAGCGGGTCGCCCAACAGTTTGCACAGCAACCCGATGTCGTCATCCCGAAAATTTATTGGCCGCTGTCGTCAAAGCGCCTGCTAGTGCAGCAATTTTTGCCCGGTATAGCACCGGAAAATCCGCAACAACTGGCAGCGGCAGGCTTCGATGGCCCGCTGCTCGCACGACGCGGCGCTCAGGCCTTTATGAAAATGGTGCTGGAGCACCGTCTCTATCACGCCGATCCGCATCCGGGCAACGTTATGGCCCTGGCGGATAACCGTGTCGGCTTTATCGACTTTGGCATGGTCGGCCAGCTTTCCGAACGGCGACGCAATCAGCTATTGCTGTTGCTGCAAGCCATTGCTGAAAGGGAATCCGGAGGGATCGTCAATACCTTGATCGCCTGGTCAGACAGCGATCCTTTGGATCTTCTGGATCTGGAGTTGGCGGCCCAAAACTTTCTCGATAAGCAAGCCTCTGCCACCTTAACGTTGGGCAAGGCGCTGGCTGATTTGCTGGTAATGGCACGCGAACATCAGCTGGCGCTACCGCCGGATCTGGTGCTGTTGTTCAAGGCCTTAATCACCACAGATGGTGTACTGCACCGCTTAGATCCCAACTTCGATATCATCGCGACCCTAAAACCCATGCTGCAACAGGTCATGTTGCAACGTTACGCCCCAGAAGCGGTGCGGCGACGCATGCTGGCACTGGGCGGTGAGGCACTCGACGCAGGTGAAGAACTCCCGCAGACGCTACGCCTGTTAATGCGTCGGCTGAAGCGCGGTCAGCTCAGCGCCGACATCAACCTCAAGAACATTGATCAGCTGAGCAAAGCATTGGAACGGGCCGCCGTCACACTGGCCATAGCCATCGTCACCGCCGCCTTCGCTCTCGGCCTGGCACCTTTCCTGATGCAATCATCGGTGCACCTATGGGGCATCCCGCTGTTTCCTGCACTGGGTGCACTGGCCTGTCTTGGTGGCGTGTTGTTGTTGGTGCTGCGTCTGCGGCGCTAAACAATTTCAGCGTTATCCGATAGGTCATGTCAGATTTCCCGCGCACTATCAATATTATCCCAGGTTCCGGAATGAGCGCTGTATACTGCGCCCATAGCAATCAGGGCGCTTTAGTCGCCCCTTACATGTGAGTACTTATGAAGAAGATTTTAATGGGTGTTGCTGCCCTGGCGTTCGTCGGCGCATTGGTCGGTTGCAATCAGCTGACCCAGTACACGCTCAGCGAGCAAGAAGTGAACGACTACCTGCAAAAACATAACGATTACCAAAAGCAGATCGGTGTGCCGGGGTTGCTGGACGCCAATATCGTACTGACTCAATTGCAGAGCCAAATTGGCCGCAGTGAGCCCGGCAAGGTTACCCTTTCTGGCGATGCGAAAGTGAATATTACCTCGATTCTCGGCCCGCAGACGGCAGATTTGAAGCTAACGCTGAAAGCGCAACCGGTCTATGATCGTGAGCAAGGCGCGGTATTCCTGAAGGACATGGAATTGACTGGCTATAGCGTGCAGCCGGAGAAAATGCAGACAGTGATGAAAGCGCTGACGCCGTATCTGAATCAGTCGCTAAAATCCTATTTTGATCAAAAACCGGCCTACGTTCTGAACCCGGACAACAGTAAAACAGAGGCAATGGCCAAGAAACTGGCCAAAGGATTGGAAGTAAAACCGGGTGAATTGGTCATCCCATTTACTGACTAACACTAGCCTGGAACAAACAGCCCGCTGAATAAGGCGGGCTTAATATTTTCAGGCAGGCAAACGTAAACGACACCGCCAGAAATCGGGTATTACTGTGGTTCACTGTAGGTGATTTTGCCCGCATTGCAATCGAGGGTGACGTTGTAGGTTTTATCCTGCTTAGTGCCGCGCACTGTCAACGGCACCTGCCAGACGGCATCTTTGCCGGAAATAGCGTCCGGGCTTACCCATGCGATCGGGGTAGCGGTACCCAGCAGCTTTTTATCCGATTCCCAGCGTGTAATGCGGTTTTGTAGATAATCGCGTTTCACCTGTGCAGCAACGTCTGCCGGTTGCAGACCCGCGCATTGCGCCACTTTGGCGCTACGTTGCTCTTGCGCCTGCACCGTCGTGGTTAAACCTGCCATGGCCAACAGTGCTACGGCTAAACTCAGACCTGTTGTTCTCATATTCCCTCCAGTTGTGATTTACGCTATCCGCAGGCATTTGCCCTTGGCTCACAACTGGTCTGGCGAAAGATCAGCGCTTCGCGAAGGTGATGACAAACAGCTCATCCAGCCCCGGATAGATTTCCTTGATCACCTGCTTCAGCTCGCTGAGCGACATGTTTTCCTGCCGAGCATGCAGCTCGGTTAACGCATCCAGCCGTACCGGCGTGACTGACAGGACTTCAATCATGCAAAAGAATACGTTGTCTTCATTACGGCTAACACGTAAGACCTCACCGGGTTGAAAGTGAGATTCACTGGCATCCCGAATGGTGATGGTCTTGAGACCGGCCAAGATGTCTTGTTCAAAGCGACTGAAGAAAGTTATTTCACGGCTCATTCTAGATCCTTTTTCATCACATTGCCGCAACATAAGTCATTATGCTGCCTGCTTTTCTGACGCAGATCCCTCTTTTGTGGTAGCGACAGGTTTTTCCGCTTTAACTTTGGCCGGTTTCTTCGGTGTTTCCACCGGCGCGGCGCCGCGCAGGATTTGCCCCAGCACGTCTTTATTCTCCGCCAGGAAGAAACTCAGCCCTTCACGTTGCTCGTCATCCAGGCTCAATGGCGCCTGTTGCAACCATTCACCGAGGCTGTCGGCCAGATCCAGCATTTTGTCGTAAGCATCGGCTTCTTTCTTGGTTGCGAAAGTCATCTTTTCCTCACCGTTTCTCACCACCACATAGTGAACTTCAACTGCCATATGCGCATTCCTCAAAGGTTAGAATACTGTAATTCCATACAGTATAAGGTGATTTTACGCAGGGATGCAAGTGCACCCCTGACGTGATTTATTTCAACAACCGCACCTTGCAGTTCTTACCCTTGATTTTACCCTGTGTGAGCTGTTGCAGTGCCTTACGGGCGCTCGCCTTGCGGATCGCCACATAAGCATGCACGGGGAACATGTCTATCTTGCCCACTTCTGCTGCCGTTAACCCGGCGTCGCCGGTCAAGGCACCAAGAATGTCACCAGGACGGATTTTGGCCTTACGCCCACCGTCGATACACAAGGTGACCATCTCGGCTTCAAGTGTCGTATGGCTCGCGCCACTCAGTTCAGACACCGGTGCCCAGTTAACTCTTATCTGCAAATACTCTTCAATCGCATGCGCACGCGCCATTTCCTGCGGTGTGCACAGGCTAATTGCCAGGCCGCTCAGGCCAGCGCGGCCGGTACGACCTATACGGTGTACATGCACTTCGGGATCAAATGCCAGTTCATAATTGACAACCAGTTCCAGCTCTTTAATGTCCAGACCGCGTGCAGCAACGTCGGTCGCCACCAGTACACGGCAGCTACGGTTGGCAAAGCGCACCAGAACCTGATCGCGATCGCGCTGTTCCAGATCGCCATGCAGCGCCAATACGCTTATGCCTCGCGCTTCCAGCGCTTCATATACGCTCTGGCAATCACGTTTAGTGTTACAGAACACCACGCAGGAAGACGGTTGATAATGACGAATGGCCGACACCAACACCGCAGGGCGCTGATCGCGGGTGGTTTCATAGAAACGTTGTTCGATGGTGGTTTGTTCTTCACCGTCGTCCACTTCCACATTTAACGGATTGCGCTGTACGCGGGCACTGATGCGTTCAATACCGCTCGGATAGGTTGCCGAGAAAAGTAGCGTCTGACGTTGCGGCGGCGTATAGCTGATGACATCGTCGATGTCATCGGCAAAACCCATGTCCAGCATGCGGTCGGCTTCGTCCAAGACCAGCACTTTCAGTTCGTCCAACACCAGCGTTTTCTTACGCAGGTGTTCCTGAATACGCCCCGGTGTCCCCACGACAATATGCGGTGCATGCACCAGGGAGTCGAGCTGTGGCCCCATAGGCTGGCCACCACACAGGGTCAAAATTTTGATGTTTTGAGTGAAGCGGGCAAGGCGGCGCAGCTCTTTGCTCACCTGGTCCGCCAGTTCACGTGTCGGGCACAGGATTAGCGCCTGCGCAGCCACTTGGGCAACGTTAATTTTATCCAGCAGGCCGATGCCGAATGCCGCCGTTTTACCGCTGCCGGTTTTTGCTTTGGCACGTACGTCCTGCCCTTTCAGGATGGCGGGCAATGCAGCAGCCTGCACCGGTGTCATTTCGGCATACCCCAATTCGTTGAGGTTGGCCAACTGTTCGGCTGGCAGCGGCAGGGAAGAAAAAGAAACTGTGCTCACGGCGATAACTCTTATATGGCAAATGGAATGGCGGCGCGCCCATGGGCAGCACCGAATTAACCGCAGATGATAACAGAGATAGGGGGGATTACGGATTTCACACATAAAAAAAGCCGCCACTTGCGGGTTTTGACGGCGGTGGCAGCAATAGGTTGGCCTTCGGCTGCACACGCAAACGTTTTCGTATATACTGCACGCCCATTATCAGACCGCTTTACACTCCACAGATCCAGGTACGAGACTATGTTAACTATTGGAACCGCCCTGCGCCCCTCCGCCACCCGCGTTATGCTGCTCGGCTCCGGCGAGCTGGGTAAAGAAGTTGCCATCGAATGCCAGCGTTTGGGACTGGAAGTGATCGCTGTTGATCGCTACGCCGATGCTCCCGCCATGCACGTGGCACACCGCAGTCACGTTATTAACATGCTGGACGGCAACGCGCTGAAAGCCGTGATTGAACAGGAACGTCCTGACTATATCGTGCCAGAGATCGAAGCCATTGCCACCAGCATGCTGGTTGAGCTGGAACAGCAAGGACACCATGTGGTGCCCTGCGCCGAGGCAACGCGACTGACCATGAACCGCGAAGGCATCCGCCGCTTGGCCGCAGAAACGCTCGGTCTGCCCACCTCGCCTTATCGGTTTGCTGATGACAAAGTGACATTCCAGCAGGCTGTCGATGACATCGGCTATCCCTGCATCATCAAGCCGGTCATGAGTTCATCCGGCAAAGGCCAAAGCCTGATCCGCCGTCCGGAACAGCTAAACGCAGCCTGGGAGTATGCCCAACAGGGTGGCCGTGCCGGGGGCGGTAAAGTGATTGTCGAAGGTCTTGTGGAGTTCGACTTTGAAATCACCCTGCTCACCATCAGTGCAATTGATGGCGTGCATTTCTGTGCGCCAATCGGCCATCGCCAGGAAGATGGGGATTACCGCGAATCATGGCAACCTCAACAGATGAGCGATCTGGCGTTGAGCCATGCGCAGGCGATTGCGGAAAACGTGGTGAAAGCATTGGGGGGTTTTGGTCTGTTCGGTGTAGAACTGTTTGTGTGTGGGGACGAGGTTATTTTCAGCGAAGTGTCCCCACGGCCGCATGATACCGGCATGGTGACCTTGATTTCGCAAGATCTGTCCGAGTTCGCCCTGCACGTTCGCGCTTTCCTGGGTCTGCCCATTGGTGCGATCCGCCAGTTCGGGCCTTCGGCATCCGCAGTCATTCTGCCACAGTTGACCAGCCGTGACCTGCGTTTCAGCGGTCTGGACCACGCGCTGGTCGGTCACAACCAACTGCGTTTATTCGGTAAACCGGACATTGACGGTCAACGTCGGATGGGTGTCGCGCTGGCTACGGCAGAAAACATAGCGCTGGCGGTAGAATCAGCCAAACAGGCTGCGGCTGCGGTCGTGGTTGAAGGGTAATTCTTTGGGGCCGGCTTGCCGGCCCCTGAAATATCAATAGTTTTCGTCTTCTTCCGAGTCATCATCAGCCAGATCGTCCGGCCGTTCCTGATGCTCTTCATCGTCTTCGTCATCAAACAGCACGCTGACCTGGTCACCCTGGTGTTTTTCGCGGATTTCCTGTGCAACGCGCGCAATGGCTTCACCACTGCTCATGCCTTGTTCCATCAACGAATGGATACGATCAGCAGCTTCCTGCTGCTCTAGATGGCTCAGGGACGGCATACCTGCAAGCATGTGATTCTCTCCGGCAAAATGGAGAGCGAGTATACCCCCTAAACCGACGGATCCCAACGCTTGTTATTCAGCAGCAGGTTGCGAAACATGCTCACCGTGCCGCCACTGTTTCAGACGATGGAGCCAGAGTATGACGTGCCAGCCTTGTTTTAGACCACGCGCATTGGCGAACATGGCGCGATCAATACCGCGTTGGTAGAATTCATCGGTGATTTGGCACTGTGCAGCCAGTTCAGGTTCACGGCGGATACTGTGGCAAATACCCAATGCTTCGCGCGTGATTTGCCAATGGAAAGCCGGCCTGATGTCGATTTTTCTCGCGTAACGCTGGTTAAGTACCCTCAGCATCTCCACGATTTTCATATAATGGCGCTGATATTCCACGTTGGCTTTACCAATACGGCGGCGATTGCTAATCGATTGGTCATGAACACGCTGGCGATACAGCGCTTTGCTGATATATTTCACCCGCTTGGCATTAAACATCACTTCGGTAGTCCAGGGAATGTCTTGGTGATGTAAACCCGGCTCGAAATACAACTGATGCTGTTTAATAAAATCAAGGCGATAAACGGCTAACCACACCACATGAATAAATTTTCTTGATTTCAGCGCGCGCTCCAACCATTGAACACCGCTTATAACCTGTGTATCGCCCAGTCGTTTGAGTGGAATAATCGGTTGAAGCTCACCCTCATGGGAAAAATAACGTTCACCATTGCACTGCATAACATCCAGCTGATTTTTTTCGGCCAGTTCAATCAAGGTTGAATACATCTCAGGCGCCAGTAAATCATCCGCGTCAGGAAACGCGACATATTTCCCTTTGGCAACGGCCAACCCGGCATTGCGTGCGCAGGACACACCCGCGTTACGCTGATCAATGACAGTAATGTGTGGGTGCTGTCGGGCATAACGATGGGCGATATCGCCAGAGCCATCGCTGGAACCGTCATTGACGATGATCACTTCCAATCGCTGTTCATTTTGGGCCAGCAATGAAGCCAGAAAAGGCTCAAACAGCTCGCCCACGTTGTGCAACGGGACAATAACACTCAGCATTAGGGGCATAGGCAGCTCTTCGTAAAAAGTAACGAATGAATATTCTTAAAATATCAGGGTGCATTTAAATAAAATGAAGCACTTGCCAGTCGATTTACTCGAAGGCATACATGCGTCTTGTTACCATTTATATTTTTATACGTACGCTCTCACAGGCAGTAATTCATTACCCAAATTACAGAACACCTTGGCATTGTTAATAAAATAATCGCCTGTACCATCAGCCAATGATAACAACCAAAAACAATAACCGAGTGAAACTAATAGTTTAATTTTCCGGTTGTCATTTAGATACAAAAATATATCGAGCGTTGACTGATGTAATTATTTTTAACATAGTAAACTTTAGCTAAAGTCGCAAAAAATGCTTCATTTGCAAAATTGTTTACCCACCGTTTATGTAAAGTGTGCTTCAACCACTGATACCAAGACATGCACCCGCCGGTTGAATATGGCAGAATAGCCAACAGAAACAGCCGTCTGTTAGTCAGGTTTATTGAGGCCCATGAGCATAACTGCACCGAATCTTAAGTCTTTACCTTATACCCGCACTGCACTGTTAGAGCTGTTTGCACCGCTTGCACAGCAGCCTTGGGCGATGCTGTTGCATTCCGGTTTTGCCGAACACCCACACAACCGTTTCGATATCCTGGTCTCCGCCCCCTGCGCTACCTTAACCACACGGGATTCCCTCACCGAGATCCACTGCGGTGAAGCGCATTGGCAATCTTCGGAAGACCCTTTCAGTCTGTTGCAACAGCAACTGGATCAACTGAACCTGCACCCGGCGATGGATACCTGCCTGCCCTTTCAGGGCGGCGCACTGGGGTTGTTCGGTTATGATTTGGGTCGCCGCGTGGAAAAACTGCCGCAATTGTCTCAGGCAGATATCACACTGCCGGATATGGCGATCGGCATTTATAACTGGGCTTTGATTGCCGATCATCACCGACAAACGCTGACACTGCTGAGTTATGACGATGTAGAGCAGCGCTGGCAATGGCTCAAGGGCCAACAACCTGAAACCCGACGCGCATTCACGTTGACCCGTAGCTGGCAAGCCAATATGACGCGGCAACAGTACGGTGAAAAATTTCAGCGCATTCAGCGTTATCTGCGCAGTGGTGACTGTTATCAAATCAATCTGGCACAGCGATTCTCTGCTGAGTATCAGGGCGATGAATGGCAAGCATTTCAGCAATTAAGCGCCAGTAATCGTGCGCCCTTTTCTGCCTTCTTGCGCTTGCCACACAACACCGTCATGAGCGTTTCACCCGAGCGTTTTCTATGGCTGGAAGATCACCATATCCAGACGCGTCCCATTAAAGGCACCTTGCCACGCCTGGCCGATCCTGAGCAGGATGCTCAGCAAGCGCAACGGTTGGCGAATTCCGCCAAAGACCGCGCGGAAAACCTGATGATTGTCGATCTGCTGCGTAATGATATTGGCCGTGTCGCCGAACCTGGCAGCGTGAAGGTTCCCGAGTTATTTGTGGTAGAGCCCTTCCCAGCGGTGCATCATCTGGTTAGCACTATCACGGCGACCCTGCCGGAACACACCCCTGCGACGGAATTGCTGCGCGCGTGTTTCCCCGGCGGTTCCATTACCGGTGCCCCCAAAGTGCGTGCGATGGAGATCATTGAAGAGTTGGAGCCACAACGACGCAACGCGTATTGCGGCAGTATTGGGTACATCAGCGTCTGCGGTACCATGGACACCAATATCACCATTCGCACACTCATCACCGAAAACAACCGTATTTACTGTTCCGCCGGTGGCGGTATCGTTGCCGACAGCCAGGAACAGGCGGAGTATCAGGAAACCTTTGATAAAGTTGGCCGCATCTTGCCACAACTGGGGGAGTTTACCGCGTCGTGAACCAGCAGACTTATCCAACCTCATTGGCAGCCTTTATCAGCCGTTTTCAGTTGCAGCTGCCACAGGCGTCGCAAATCTCACATAACGTTCGCCCGGCGGCAGTGTTGATACCTATCATCTGCCGCCCTGAGCCGACGTTGTTGCTCACCCGCCGCGCCGACTCGCTGCGCAAACATCCTGGACAGGTCGCCTTCCCTGGCGGCAAAACTGACGCCGACGACGGTTCATCGGTGATCACCGCCCTGCGGGAAGCTTATGAAGAAGTGGCGATCCCACCGGAGGCGGTGACCATCCTGGGGCAACTGGCACCCCTCGACAGCAGTACCGGCTTCCAGGTCACCCCTGTTGTGGGGCTTATTTCTCCAGATGTACGATTCGTCGCCAACGCAGATGAAGTTGCCGATGTTTTTGAAATGCCATTACACGAAGCATTGACGCTATCGCGCTATTACCCACTCGATATTCAGCGTGCCGGTCATTCCCACCGCATTTATCTTTCTTGGTATCAGAGCCAATTTGTCTGGGGATTAACCGCCGCCATCATCCGGCGCCTGGCGCAGCAGGTCAGTATTTAGCGTCAATTCCGTGACCGCGATCACAAGCCAAACGGTTACCTGCGTAGTTGGCGCGGGTAAAGCGATCGGCATCACTTCATTTGTTTGCTTTTTCAACTACCGTTCTGGCTATCAGAGTTTTAAAAAAACTGTAAACCCTCTCTTCAACCTTACGAAATACCTGTAAAATACTGCCGTCCGGGATAAACCACTATTTTAGCAAGGTTTAAACTGGCCGCGTTCAGCACGGGAAGCAGGCGCGATTGCCATTAACGGAGTTTAGGCAACGGAAGGTTCCAGGGCCGGCCGAATGTCTGAGGCAATCACTAACAGAAGTAACACCACGGATTATTTTATTTCATGCGAAAAAGACAACCGAACCCGTACGGTCCTTTTACAATATCGCTGTTCCCTGCGCGGTTTTTAACCGCTGCAGCCATAACAATATGCCTCTAAGGAGTTTTAGCGTGATTAGCGTTTTCGACATGTTTAAGATCGGCATCGGCCCGTCCAGCTCTCATACGGTTGGACCGATGAAAGCCGGCAAACAGTTTGTCGACGATCTGGTAAATAAAGGCCTGATGCCTTCTATCACGCGTGTTGCTGTAGATGTTTACGGCTCACTCTCATTGACCGGTAAAGGTCACCATACCGATATCGCTATCATCCTCGGCCTGGCAGGTAACATGCCGGATACCGTTGATATCGATAGCATCCCGGGTTTTATTCGCGATGTAGAACAACGTCAACGCCTGATGCTGGCCAATGGCCAGCATGAAGTCGATTTCCCGCGTGATGGCGGCATGGTTTTCCGCAGCGACAACCTGTCACTGCATGAAAACGGCATGCAAATCCACGCCTTCGCCGGGGATAAACAAGTTTACAGCAAGACTTACTATTCTATCGGCGGGGGTTTTATCGTCGATGAAGAAAACTTCGGCAAGGCCGACGAGCATGAACTGAGTGTCCCATATCCGTTCAGTTTTGCTCGCGAAATGCTCGATCACTGCCGTGAAACCGGGTTGTCCCTGTCAGGCATGGTGATGCAAAACGAACTGGCATTGCACAGCAAACAGGACATCGAAACCTATTTCGGCAACATCTGGCAGACCATGCGCGCCTGTATTGATCGTGGCCTGAATACCGAAGGCGTGTTGCCGGGGCCGCTGCGTGTTCCACGCCGTGCATCCGCCTTGCGCCGTCTGCTGGTTTCCTCAGATAAACTGTCCAGTGACCCAATGAACGTGATTGACTGGGTCAATATGTTTGCACTGGCAGTGAACGAAGAGAACGCGGCAGGCGGCCGTGTTGTCACGGCGCCGACCAACGGGGCTTGCGGCATCGTACCGGCCGTGCTGGCGTACTATGACCACTTTATTGAGTCCGTTAGCCCAGACATTTACATCCGCTACTTTATGGCTGCGGGTGCCGTCGGTGCGCTGTACAAGATGAACGCCTCTATCTCCGGTGCCGAAGTCGGCTGTCAGGGTGAAGTGGGCGTGGCCTGTTCAATGGCTGCGGCCGGTCTGGCTGAACTCTTGGGCGGTAGCCCGGAGCAGGTGTGCATCGCGGCAGAAATCGGTATGGAACACAACCTGGGGCTGACCTGTGACCCGGTTGCCGGCCAGGTTCAGGTGCCGTGCATCGAACGTAACGCCATTGCTTCCGTGAAGGCGATCAACTCCGCACGCATGGCTTTGCGCCGTACCAGTGAACCTCGCGTATCGCTGGATAAGGTGATCGAGACCATGTACGAAACCGGTAAAGATATGAACGCTAAATACCGCGAAACCTCTCGCGGTGGTCTGGCGATCAAAGTGCAGTGCGACTAACGTCCTCACCCCGCCTTCACGGCGGGGTTTTTCTTGGTATGAACGCTGAGTAATCAAACCGCTAACACACACCAAGTGACAATGTCACGATAAAATATGTCGACACTGTCACGCCGATCCTGCGGTTAACCCGCAATTTAGCCCTCTGTTTCGCCAAATTTAAATAATTTACTGGGTTACCATCACTCTTGTATAACGACAGGCTAGAATTAGCCAAGTATCATTTAGGGCAGTTTGGCCTGGCGGTGATTTTTGGGCTGGCTTACCGAACAAGGATTTAGTGATGTTGATGACCCAACTTACCGTGACCAAATACCGTTATTACCGTTGGCTACTGGCCGGGGCGGTTGGGTTGGCTATTCTGCTACTCTCACTCTATACCCGTTATTACCAAGAACTTGGTACCATCGAACAAAACCGACAGTTTCTCGCTACCCGCACCGTTGCCAAAATTAATGATTTACTGACGCCCGCCCGACAACAAGCCGAACGATCCATGCCGATGTTGGACCAATCTTGTGAAACCGCAATGTCAGCATTGCGTTTCCGCGCCGCACAAAACCAGGCCTTACGTGCCATGTTATTGGTCAAAGATGGTGTTATTTACTGTTCCAGCCTGTTCGGCGCACGTAAGTATGATTTCAGCGCTATTTTACCCACCGTAGCAAACGATGGCGCGACACTGGTGCTGCGCCCTTCGTTAACCGTCGCCAAAGGGGTACCTACGCTGATCATGTGGACACCCGTTGCGCCAGGTGACAACCGCAACGGTGTGTTACACGTTTTCAATATAGAATTGCTGGCAAACTTTCTGCTGGAGCCTCAGGAACCCTTTGCACAGCGCGTGGTGTTAAACGTCGGCAATTACAGCCTGGAATACGGTCGTCGAGAGATCTTGCGCAGCGATACGCTGACGGCAGACCTACGGTATACGGCAAAATCTGCGCAGTATCCCTTCTCTATCTCATTATTTGGCCCACAGGCTAACATGCTGGCGCTGACGGCACTGCCGCGTCATATCCCATTGTCGCTGTTGATCAGTCTGCTGGCAGCCTATGTGGTGTATCTGCTGACAGCTAACCGCATGAGTTTGTCATACCATATTGGCCATGCCATTACCCATCGCGAGTTCCGTGTTTACTGTCAACCTATCATCAATGCCGAAACCGGCAGATGTGTTGGTGTTGAAACCTTGTTACGCTGGAAAAACAAACGTCAGGGCTGGATTTCACCTGATGTATTTATCCCGCTGGCAGAACAGCATGGCTTAATCATCTCCCTCACACGCTACCTGATAACCACTGTGGTAGAGAACCTGCATTTGTTCCCGCCACGCCCTTCGTTTTATATCAGCATCAATGTCGCCGCCGAGCATTTCAACGGGGTTACTATCATCGACGACATCCGCCGTCTGTGGCTGCCAGCCCATCCGATGCCGTCACTGATGCTGGAACTGACCGAGCGTACCGCATTGTCGGAAATTCAGTATGAGCAGATTAAAACGCTGAAAGAAATGGGTGTCATGCTGGCCATTGACGATTTTGGAACCGGGCATAGCTCTCTGAGTTATCTGAAAAAACTCAGCCCTGACGTATTGAAGATCGATCGCGGTTTTACTGCGGCAATCGGCACCGATGCGATTAACGCGACGGTCACCGATACCATTATTACCCTGGCACAGCGTTTGAAGCTGAAACTGGTGGCTGAAGGGGTAGAAACGGCCGAACAAGCGGATTATCTACGCTCACGTGATGTGAACGCCTTGCAAGGTTTCTATTTTGCCAAACCCATGCCGATCAATGTATTTCCGTTGTGGCTACAGCAATATGAATCGCGGTTACGGGCAATGAACAAGCGGGAAGAACGTCAAAGAGAAGAGGAACTCAAGCCGGAGGCATAATGCCCCCGGCCCGTGATATTACTGGTGCTCCTCGTCGTGAGGTTCCACTTTTGTGATACGCACCAGCTCGATACGGTACTCAGACACCTCGACGATTTCAAAACGCAGTCGATTAAGTTCTACCACATCACCCACGACCGGCATTTGGCCGTAGTGTGCCAGCAGGAACCCCGCCAAGGTGGCGTAATCCGCCGTTGGGCTAACCAAGTCTTCACAGTTTAGCGCCTGCTCCAGCGAGTGCATGTCAGCACCGCCTTTCACCAGCCAACTGTTGGATTCCACCACGATATCCGGCGTTTCATCCTCATCAGGGAATTCACCTGCGATCGCCTCCAACACATCCAGTGGCGTAACCAGTCCCTGCACTACGCCAAATTCGTTGGTGACGACGACCAAACGCCCTTTGGCACGTCGCAAGACTGCCAGCAGGTTAATCACGTCCATGGTCTCCGGCACGACGATCGGCGGTGTGCGCGCAGCGAATTCTGCGATATCTTCGCCCCGCTCTACTGCCACCAGCAGATCCTTGGCACGAACCACACCGATAATCTCATCCAGGGAGTCACGGCACACCGGGAACAGGCTGTGCGGCGTGTCCAGCAATTGTTCACGGACTTCTTCCCGTGAACGATCGCAATCCACCCATGAAATTTCGGTGCGCGGCGTCATGACGCTACGCAGGGAACGGGAGGCCAGCGTCAAAACACCGCTGATCATATAGCGTTCTTCTTCTGCGAAGGTTTCGTTTACCGGCATCGGCACTGCTTCATCTGTCTGCTGTGCTCGCTGTTGCCCCATCAAACGCATAATCGCTTCGGCGGTACGCTCACGCATAGGACGATGCGCCTGATGCTTGATAAAGTTACGGCGCGCGATTTGGTTAAACAGCTCAATCAGGATCGAGAAGCCAATCGCAGCGTACAGATACCCTTTCGGAATATGCATGCCAAAGCCTTCGGCGATCAGGCTCAAGCCGATCATCAACAGGAAGCTCAGACACAGCACCACGATAGTCGGATGCGCATTCACGAAGTTAGTCAGCGGTTTGGAAGCCACCAACATCACCACCATCGCGATAACCACGGCCGTCATCATTACCGCCAGGTCGTTCACCATCCCCACCGCGGTAATGACCGCGTCGAGCGAGAACACCGCATCAAGGATCACAATCTGCACCACAACAGCCCAGAACTTGGCGTAGCCCCGGTTAGCGCCATCTTGATGTGTTTGTCCTTCCAGCCGTTCGTGCAGCTCCATGGTGGCCTTGAACAACAGGAAGACACCACCGAACAGCAGGATCAAATCACGGCCAGAGAAGCTAAAGTCCGCCACGCTAAACAGCGGCGTGGTGAGCGTTACCATCCAGGAAATGACCGACAACAGGCCCAGACGCATAAACAGCGCCAGCGACAGACCGAGTATACGGGCTTTATCACGCTGCTTCGGTGGTAGCTTGTCGGCCAAAATGGCGATAAACACCAGGTTGTCGATACCCAGTACAATTTCCAACACCACCAGTGTCAGTAACCCAGCCCAAATTGAGGGGTCCATTAAAAATTCCATATCAGACTCCGAAAAAAAGACAGGATGGCCGAGCGATGCTCAGGCGTGACGATGCCGACGCAGGATTTGCGCAAACAACAGCAAGATAACGGGATTGCAGTACCGGGAGATGGCCGAACGGCCGTGTGATTTGTGCTACGCCAGCAGGTGGCGGGTGGAACCTTGAAAAACAGTAACTTCGGTGACAGTCCATAGGGTGGGCTGAGGCCCTTCACTCCTAAATATGAAAGAAGAAATACTCTAGCAGGAATTTTTTTGCCGGCAAAGAAGCTTTTTTACGTTCTGCATCGTCTTGTAACAGCTCTGTTGTTTAATTCCGCAAACACCGCGTTAAGACTTATCCGAGCGTTCAATAACAGAGCAATGTCACAAAATTTATTTTTTCACTCACTAAAATAAATGACGCTAACGTGGTTCAACGCGCACAGGCTTTTGAAACTGCGCGAGAAATGTTAAGAGCGGGTTTCCAAATATCTACCATAATGTATCTGAACCGCGGAAGTGACTGCCAGGAAGCAAATGAACTAAAGAACGACACAATCCGTGCATGAAGTTCAATGAGGAGGTAGCGAGTGGCAATAGCTATTATCATCGGCACACACGGGACCGCAGCGGAACAATTGCTGAAGACGACGGAAATGCTATTAGGCGAACAGGACAACGTCGCTTTTATAGATTTCGTCCCCGGTGAAAATGCCGAAACGTTAATCGAGAAATATAACGGAAAAATCAGCGGACTCGACACCAGCGGTGGCGTCCTGTTCCTGGTGGATACCTGGGGCGGCAGCCCTTTCAATGCGGCGAGCCGTATCGCCGTCGATAAAGAAAACTATGAGGTCGTCACCGGGGTTAACATTCCCATGCTGGTGGAAACATTCATGGCAAGAGACGACAACCCTGGCTTTGACGAATTGGTCGCGCTGGCGTTGGAAACTGGCCGTGAGGGTGTGAAAGCCCTGAAGAAACCAGCAGAAGAGAGTGTTAAGCCCGCGGCACAACAGAGTTCTCCCGTCGCAAAACCCGCAGCACCACAGGCACCTCTGGGCCCCAATGACCACATGAAGATCGGCCTGGCCCGCATCGATGACCGTTTGATCCACGGTCAGGTCGCGACCCGTTGGACCAAGGAAACTGACGTCACTCGCATTATCGTTGTCAGTGACGAAGTCGCCGCCGACCACGTTCGCAAAACCTTACTGACTCAGGTGGCCCCGCCCGGCGTCACCGCTCACGTGGTTGACGTAGCGAAAGCCATCCGCGTCTGGAATAACCCGAAGTACGCGGGTGAACGCGTGATGTTGCTATTTACCAACCCAACTGACGTGTGGCGTTTGGTGGAAGGCGGTGTGGACATCAAATCGGTGAATATCGGTGGTATGGCATTCCGCCAGGGTAAAACCCAGGTAAATAACGCCGTTTCTGTCGACGAAAAAGATATCGAGGCGTTTAAGAAATTAAACGAGCGCGGTATTGAATTGGAAGTGCGTAAAGTCTCGTCCGACAGCCGGTTAAAAATGATGGACCTGATTAACAAGCTCAATTAATGGCGACATTTCCCAAGATAATTGGAGTGGCATCGCAAAGGCACGTCTGCGAATCACCCGAAGCATAACGAACGATGTGACGAGGGTAAGCGGATTCAGCCAACAAAGATGCGGCTTCAAGTAGGAAGGGTATAGCCAATAATTATTTTACTCAGAGATCTTTGGTCATAGGAGAAGTGCAATGGAGATTACGACTCTTCAGATTGTACTGATATTTATCGTTGCCTGTATCGCCGGGATGGGTTCCGTCCTCGACGAGTTTCAGTTCCACCGTCCGCTGGTCGCTTGTACCCTGATCGGTTTTATTCTCGGTGATATGAAGACCGGCATCATCATCGGCGGTACGCTGGAGATGATCGCCCTGGGCTGGATGAACATCGGTGCGGCAGTTGCGCCAGATGCTGCGTTAGCGTCAATCATTTCTACCATTCTGGTTATTGCCGGCGGGCAAAGCGTCGGTGCCGGTATCGCCCTGGCCATCCCCTTGGCGGCGGCCGGACAAGTTCTGACCATCATCGTACGTACGCTGACGGTCGCCTTCCAGCACGCCGCGGACAGCGCGGCGGAACGCGGCAGTTTGCGCGCCATTACCTGGTTGCATATCTCTGCCCTGCTCCTGCAGGCGATGCGTATCGCTATTCCGGCGGTTATCGTCGCTATTTCAGTGGGTACTTCAGGCGTTCACGCACTGCTTAACTCGATCCCGGAAGTTGTCACCAGCGGCCTGAACATTGCCGGTGGGATGATCGTCGTCGTCGGTTACGCGATGGTGATCAACATGATGCGTGCCGGTTATTTGATGCCATTCTTCTACCTCGGCTTCGTGACCGCTGCCTTCACCAACTTTAACCTGGTCGCGCTGGGCGTCATCGGCGTGGTGATGGCCGTGCTTTATATCCAGCTCAGCCCGAAATACAACAAGTCTCAGGTTGTACAAGCCGGCCCGGCGAATAATGACCTCGATAACGAACTGGACTAGGAATAGGTGAGAGACATGGTTGATACAACAGCTCAAAAGAAACTCACGCCAGCCGATATTCGCGGTGTGTTTATGCGCTCGAATCTGTTCCAGGGTTCATGGAACTTCGAACGTATGCAAGCGCTGGGTTTTTGCTTCTCAATGGTACCGGTGATCCGTCGCCTGTATCCGGAAAATAACGACGACCGCAAACAGGCGATCAAACGCCACCTGGAGTTCTTTAACACCCACCCTTACGTGGCAGCGCCGGTGCTTGGCGTAACCATGGCAATGGAAGAACAACGCGCTAACGGTGCGCCTATCGACGATGCGGCCATTAACGGTATCAAAGTCGGTTTGATGGGGCCACTGGCCGGTGTGGGTGACCCGATCTTCTGGGGGACCGTACGCCCGGTATTTGCCGCGCTCGGTGCCGGTATTGCCATGAGTGGCAGCCTGCTTGGCCCGATATTGTTCTTTGTCCTGTTCAACCTGGTGCGCCTGTTGACCCGCTATTACGGCGTGGCTTACGGTTATCGCAAAGGGGTGGATATCGTCAATGATATGGGTGGCGGCTTCCTGCAAAAACTGACGGAAGGAGCGTCCATTCTCGGCCTCTTTGTCATGGGGGCGTTAGTCAACAAGTGGACGCACGTGAATATCCCGCTGGTCGTCTCGAAAATCACAGACCAGACCGGGCATACCACGGTCACCACCGTGCAAACCATCCTCGATCAGCTGATGCCGGGGTTGGTACCTCTGCTGCTGACCTTCGGGTGTATGTGGCTACTGCGCAAAAAAGTGAATGCGTTGTGGATCATCATCGGCTTCTTTGCCATCGGTATCTTCGGTTACTGGGTTGGTCTGCTGGGTCTGTAAAGGTGTTAACAGCCGGGGGGAAACCCCCGGCTTTTTTTATTTGTGGAGTTGAAAGATGTCGCTGACCGATGGCGTATTACTGATTTTCACCGCACTGATGCTGGTGTATGCGATTTACGATGAATTCGGCATGAACTTGCTGAAAGGCAAAACGTTACTGAAAGTGCAGTTGAAGCGTCGTAATCGGGTTGATTGTCTGATCTTTGTTGGCCTCATCGCCATACTTATTTACCGTAATGTCACCACCCAAGGTGCGGCATTAACCACCTATCTGCTTATTTCTTTAGCACTGATCGCTATTTATATTTCTTATATCCGCTGGCCTAAATTGTTGTTTAAAGCGCAGGGCTTTTTTTATGCAAATGCCTTTATTGAATATAACCGTATTAAAGCCATGAATTTATCTGAAGATGGCATTCTGGTCATAGATTTGGAGCAGCGCCGATTACTGATTCAGGTGACTCAATTAGATGACCTGGAGAAGATTTATCACTTTTTTGTTGAAAATCAGTGAATAAAAAATAACCTCATCCCGACAAGCAGCCCACCCCGCGCTGAATGTGGGTAATTAATCACCAGCGCACAAGGCTACCTGATTATTATTTACGCAACATTGTTGCACTAGCCTACATTATATTCCTTCTTGCACACTCCATTAATGAAAACAATTATCAATTCCAAACCAATATCCGTTGGGAATAAAGGTTGTTGCCGGCGGAAATAATATGGTATGGTTGCGCCGTCATTGGGGAGTAGCCGGTTTCTGGACAATAAAACGCCAGAAACGCCCGTATCAACATACTCGTTTTTTCATTAAAACGTGGTGCGGGCAGCCAGGTAAGGTTGGCGAGACCATAGACACGTAACTCCGTCGTATGGTTGGGGGTGGGTTACGTGTATATGGAGCCGCCCGGCCGAGGCTATTTAACATGAACTTGTCAGCTACACTCATTCTCGCTTTTGGTATGTCTATGGATGCGTTTGCCGCATCGATCGGCAAAGGTGCCAGCCTACATCAACCCCGTTTCCGTGAAGCACTGCGCACCGGACTGATCTTCGGTGTGGTCGAAGCTATTACGCCAATCATTGGTTGGGGTATCGGCCTGTTTGCCAGCCAATACATTATGGAATGGGATCACTGGGTCGCTTTCTCGCTGCTGTTTATTCTCGGCACGCGCATGATTGTAGAAGGCGTCAGAAACCGCCCAGATGAAGTGGAAAAAGTGAAGCGCCACGGGTTCTGGTTACTGGTCGCTACCGCGATAGCCACCAGTCTTGACGCCATGGCTATCGGTGTCGGCCTGGCCTTCTTGCAAGTGAACATTGTGCATACCGCCATGGCCATTGGCATGGCCACCATGATTATGGCGACAATAGGCATGATGATTGGTCGCTTCATCGGTCCACTCCTCGGCAAACGTGCGGAGATCCTTGGCGGTGTGGTCTTGATCGGTATCGGCGTCAATATCCTGCTGGAGCATTTGGGCTACCTTGCCTGATACCGCTAAACGCGAGAAAACCTGCCAACGGCAGGTTTTTTTGTTTCTGTCCCCGATCAATCCATCTTGCCATCCGGCGCCTGCGGGCGGCTGGCAGCGGTAAACGCAAGGACGCATTCAGCAAACCGACAACCTACACGCCGGCTTAATCAGCACGTCGGCGATAGAGCGCAATGACGAAATCCGTTTCGCACGCAAAGCGCTCACAGGCGCTCAGGCGTTGCTGGACCTCCGGGGAGGCCCGCCAGGCAAACGGCGTCATTTGCAACAGGTTGGCTGCCTGTTCTCCCGGAAGCGTCATCAGATACGACAGCGATTCAACCCGTTCACAGTCAAAACCCGCGAATTGCTCATCCTGTTCGTCATGCAGTTGCACCTGCTGGTAGACCTGTTCTTTCAACTGATACAAATGGCGTGGGCCAGGCGATACCGTCACCACTGCCCCGCCGGGTTTGACTACCCGCGCCAGTTCTTCCGCCTTGCAGGGTGCATAAATACGCAGTATGGCGTCTAAAGAACCGTCGGCAAACGGCAGGCGGTGGCTTGATGCGACACAGAATGACACCGCCGGGTAACGCTTGGCCGCATAGCGAATTGCCACCTTCGCGACGTCCAACCCATAAACCCTGACCCCACGCTGTTGCGCCAACCGCGCGGCGACCTCCGCCGTGTAATACCCTTCACCGCAACCGATATCCAGCAGAGCCTGTGCGTCAGAAGACAACGCGTGATCCAGCAACTCTGCCACGCGTTGCTGCAAAGGTTGATAGAAACCCGCATCAAGGAATGCACGCCGTGCCTGCATCATCTCTGCACTGTCACCCGGCTGTTTCGAACGCTTATGCTGCACCGGCATCAGATTAACGTAGCCCTCTTTGGCACAGTCAAACTGGTGGTTAGCGTCACAACGCCATTGCTGATGAGAAAAATGAAGCGGCTGATGACACAACGGGCACTGATAAGACATGGTTTGGGTTCCAGAGAGATACGGCGCGGCTAGTCTAAAGAAGGCGTCTATGCGATGCAAGGCACATCCCGTATGGGCCTAGCCAAGGAGGAAAAAAACTGGCTACACTGACGTTAAGTTTTCTGACGCAGGCAAAAACGTTATATGACTGATTACTCTCCACTGCTCAACACCATTCCGTCCATTCAACACGGTTTCGGGAACAAGAGCGCACTGCTTCCTGGGCATTTACAGCCCTACTGCACCACCTTGCCGGAAAAAAAGCAGGTTCACGGCACGCGCATCGTTGACGTCACACAGGCAGCGCAACCTTGTGGTGAAGCTGATGGGTTCTATACCACCCAACCTGGCATTTTGCTTAGCGTGTTAACAGCGGACTGTCTGCCCGTTATTTTCAGTCGTCATGATGGTTCAGCGATTGCAGCCGTGCACGCTGGCTGGCGTGGGCTGCTGGACGGTATTCTGGAGCAACTGGCTGCACGTATCCGCCGTGATGACTCAACGGCCAACTGGGTGGCTTCCATCGGCCCTGCTGCCGGTCCATGCTGCTACGAGGTAAACGAAGAGCTGGTTGCGCGCTTCAAGCAACAGTTACCACTGCCCATGGCGTTAATCAGCCCCCACTATCGCCATTTGGACTTGGCGGCCATTGCCGAATCCAAACTCCGCGAGTTAGGGTTTGCCGGCGTTGACCTTGCCGGGAGCTGTACCATCTGCACGCCAAACACGGATCCTCTGCAGCCGCAGCGCTTCAAATACACCAGCTACCGGCGGAACAGCCACCGACGTGAGCAAGATCCGAGCCATCCGGGTATTACCGGACGTAATCAATACGCAGGTATTATTATTACCGGCGGATAATAGAAACGAAAAAACCCGCACCAAGGCGGGTTTTTTGTACAGCTGACGCTGATTAGATTGCAGTAACGTTTACTGCAGATGGGCCTTTCTGGCCATCTTGGATTTCGAACTCAACGTTCTGGCCTTCAGCCAGGGTTTTGAAGCCGTTACCCTGGATTGCAGAGAAGTGTACGAACACGTCTTTGCTGCCGTCAGCTGGAGTGATGAAACCGAAACCTTTAGACTCGTTGAACCACTTAACTTGACCTTTGATCTTTGCCATCTTGAGTATTTCCTTTGGATTGTTTAAACCGCCCGTAGGCGTTACATAGACAAACTAGAGTCGTTACTGCTTGAGGCACTAAGATAAGGATCGGCAGAGAAGCGGTATTCAACGCTAACGTTTTTACTCAGAACTTCTTTACTGAAAATGCCACACATATACAGAACTGTACCTCGTTTTACCCAGATGCGTTATCACATACTCTGTATTCGATGGCAAGCCATTTTTAATCACTGATGGAGCTGTCGCACATATTTGAAACGGTCGAGAGCAACATAAGCTTAAATAGACTAAAAGATGTTGAAGCCATAGCTATTTTCTGCTTAACACTTACGCCGCGCTACACTCCGCATCCTGACTGAATTTTAACAATTCTTTCATCCAATTGACCCACGCATGTTGCAACATATAAACCCTGCTTAACGCTTAGAACGTTAAAAATTTTGAATCTTTATGGAATTTCTTATACAACATTTGAATATCGATGAACGGGCGCATTGGATATCGGATGATCCGACCATTAGGCCGCCATCTGGATGGCTCAACGCGAATACCACCGCCCGTCCACTACTCCGCCTACCCGCAGCAGTGAAATAATACAGAGGCTCATTATTGCCACAAGGGAGCATGAACATAATTTGTGCAGCGACGTTATCGCCCAAAAAATCAAATAACGTGCCACTTTAGGGTGCATAAGCATGCAAAATCAGAATTTACGCACTATGACCGTGCAGCAGCGATAAATAGCGGACTCATAACGGAGATTAAATAACGGCAATAACATTGAGGTTTGTGGGAATGTACCGCGGAATTAAATCTTAAAAACAGAATGGGTATTTGCTCGGCCAATAACAATGTCCATTTGGTGTATTAATTTTACCTTTTCGCACGCATTGTCTCTATTGATAACGATACCGCGCCCCCGGTACTGGATTAACGCCCGTAACAGCCCCCTACGGCTACAACCCGCAACCAGGCTGGCCTGCGGGCAATCACATTGAGCATACCGGCCATGCAGACCAAAGGGTTAACGCTTAAGAGTTAGATTCAAACGCGATGCGCTCACCAATTTTGATTGGCCGGAACTGATGCTGCTCGATTCCCGCCGCACTCAACGCCAGATTTAATTGCTGAGGCGGTTCATCCAAAGACTCGTCAGCTAACTCAAAAACCCCCCAGTGGATCGGAATGACCCGTGGCGCATTTAATTGTTGATACAGCGTCACCGACTGCTGCGGATCCATATGCTGTTCCTGCATGAACCAGAGTGGTGCATAAGCGCCAATCGGCAAAGCCGCAACGTCAAACGGCCCTAAACGGGTGCCAATATCCGCCAAGCGCTCCGAATACCCGCTGTCGCCCGAGAAATAAAAACGCAGCGACGGATGATGTATCACCCAACCACACCACAGGGAACGGTTACGGTCCCAGAGCGTGCGCATACTCCAGTGGCGCGCAGGCGTGGCGTAGAACGTCAGATCGCCCAATTGCAGGCTATCCCACCAATCGAGCTCTTCAACACGCTGCAGACGATAACGCCTGAACCAATTTTTCAGCCCCAACGGGACAACAAAGGTCGCGTGTGGAAAACGCCGTGCCAACTGCCGAACCGTACGTCGGTCAAGGTGGTCATAATGATTGTGTGAGATTAAGACCACATCCACGGTGGGTAACTGCTTCACCGTCAACGGCGGTGGCGTTTTACGCTTTGGGCCATAGAAACTCAGCGGCGATGCGCGTTCCGACAATACCGGGTCGATCAGGATATAGCGGCCATCAAGACGCAGCAGCATTGAAGCATGTCCCAGCCACCAGATGCTATTATCGCTGCCGCTAAGGTCGGCTCGCTGCCACCAGCGCTCGGTAAACTGCTGATACCCCATTTGCGGCGGTTTGGGTAACCCCTGCTGCTTACGTTCATCCTGCCAGCGCTTTAAATCCCCCTCCCGACGCAGTGAAGGCTCCGGGTTACGAAAGCCCTGCGGGGTATGGTGCGACTTGGCGGCATCATAGTAACGATTGGTTATCTTCATCCAGTTGCTCTCCTGACCACTGCGGACACCCCTGCACGGGCAGGTTCGCCAGCATAACAAGATTCGCGAACATCACGTGTTGTGAACCGTGCTCACCGTGGGGACCTTTTCGCGTATTGTGTTGTCACAGTCCTTGCGAGAATGCCAGGGCCGCCTAGAGCCTGTTAAGCATCTCTTAAGATCCTTGTGATTTACTTATAGGACATTCAGAAAAGGAGAAGTTATGAGCCGTTCTACATCACGCAAATCACGTGTTCGTATGGGCCGTATCCGCAGCGCGATGCTGGCGCAGATGCAGTATTGGAAAATGTATGCCGCAATGAAGCTACGTCGGGTACGTGTGCCGGCACCGCTGATGGTGTTATTGGGTGCGCTGGTCAGTTTCTTCATGCTGGGCGTGCTGATGCTTAGCGTGGTCGCTATCGATATCATCACCACCCTGTTCCTGCTGTGCAGGAAACTCTTGGGGTTGGGCCGCACGGATCCAGGCAATGCCTTTATGCCACGCAGCTAAAGCGTGAACCGGAGGCGCATCAAGCGCCTCCGTTAACGACTACCGACGTACTTTCGCGTTTTTACGGCGCGTCAGCATAAATCCTATCCACAACAGCAAGATCCACACCGGCATCAACAAGACCGATATACGGATCCCTTCGCTGAAATACATGATCACCAGAATCAGGCTGAGGAACACCAGGCACAGATAGTTGCCAAACGGGTACCACAACGCCTTGAACACCGGGATGACGCCTTGGCGATTTTTCGCCGCACGGAACCGCAGGTGTGCCAGGCAAATCATCACCCAGTTAATCACCAGGGTGGACACCACCAGCGCCATCAGCAACTCAAACGCCTTACCGGGCATCACATAGTTGATCAGCACACCCACCGACGTCACCAGGGCCGACAGCGCAATTGACAGCATTGGCACACCGCGCTTGTTTACGCGTGTGAGTGCCTTGGGGGCATTCCCCTGCGTCGCCAAGCCAAACAGCATGCGGCTGTTGGCATAGACTCCGCTGTTGTATACCGACAGCGCGGCCGTCAGTACCACCACGTTAAGGAGCGTCGCCACCAGGGTGCTGTCCAGCGCATGGAAAATCATGACGAACGGGCTACCGCCTTCCACGACTTTGTCCCACGGATAGAGCGAAAGCAGTACCGTCAACGAACCAATATAAAAAATCAGGATGCGATACACCACCTGGTTAGTGGCCTTTGGAATGCTGCGACGAGGGTCTGCCGCTTCGGCGGCAGTGATACCGACCATCTCCAGCCCACCAAATGAGAACATGATCACGGCCATCGCCATCACCAGCCCTTCGACGCCATGCGGCATAAAACCGCCCTGTTCCCACAGGTTATTGATGCTGGCTTGCGGACCGCCATTGCCACTGGCTAACAGCCAGGCGCCAAAAACGATCATGCCGACGATTGCCACCACCTTGATGATGGCAAACCAAAATTCGGTTTCACCATACAACCGGACATTCACCAGATTGATCGCATTAATCAGTACAAAAAACACGGCGGCGGAAACCCAGGTCGGGATGTCTGGCCACCAATATTGAATATAAATGCCAACGGCCGTCAGTTCGGCCATACCGACCAAAATGAACATCGCCCAGTAGTTCCAACCCGACAGAAAGCCGGCGAAATCGCCCCAGTATTTATAAGCAAAATGGCTAAATGACCCGGCTACCGGCTCCTCAACCACCATTTCACCCAATTGGCGCATAATCAAAAAAGCGATAAAACCGCCGATCGCATAGCCCAATAGCACCGAAGGGCCCGCCATTTTAATGGTTTGCGCGATGCCAAGAAACAGCCCGGTGCCAATGGCGCCCCCCAGGGCGATAAGTTGTATGTGTCTATTTTTCAAGCCGCGTTTTAGCGGGGTATCCTGCTGCTGACCGCCCATCTTATCCTCATTTGGCGTGGGATCCTGTCGCTTCTGCGCAAGATTTCGCCAATTAATAAATGTATCTGCGGGCGGCTTTTTAACACTTAACCCCGTGAGCATCAAGGAGTAGCGCCCCGGCAAGGGTGGCCAGGGCGCTATTTTATACGGGGAATAACGGCAAAGTTGGGGCGTTTTTAACCCGACAAACCGCACAGTTTAGTGAGATTCCGGGCGCCGATCATCAGCGTTGCGACGTAGGATTGGCGGCGAGTTACCACCTCTACGGCCACACGATCGTTTTGATATTTTATCAGGTAGGTTGAAGGCCAGCCCTGTCGGCGCTGACCGAAGCTTTCGGCATGACGATCGATTGCCGCATGGGCAATCACCAGATGAGACAAGTTTTTATCACCTTTAATAATGCGCTTCATAAACAGGCTCCGCCAGAGACAGTTCTGTTGTCATAAAAAGGGAAAAATCATCAGTAATTCTGGTGTTTCAACGTACCATTTCGCTGTTTTGCTGACTCAGCAGGAAGCAGATCATCGCGGCGCGCAGTGGGCTGTTGCTGTCTGCCTGCCACTCGCCACGCTGGGTAATCATACGGGCCTGCCACTGCGGGTTATCACTTTGGCTATCGGCATTCAGACTGATTTTGTTGGCGCAGATAATCGGCCAGGCATCGGAGGGATTCTTGCAATAATCTTTACCTTTAACGCCGCCATAGGGATACCATTTATCCGGATTTTCTCCGGTGATCAACGCAATGCTGCGGTTCACCTCGGCGTCGCTTTCTTCATACCATTTAATCATCGGCTTTATCCATCTTTCGTAGAGTTGGCGCTACATTACGATGCCAATACGACAGATTTATGACAACAGGATGGCTTTTCACATTATCCATACTAATGTTTTTCAGGCTTTAACTTTTCACCGCGGCTGATTACACTTTTCCTGGTTTATCTTGCTCTGGAATGACCCTCATGCTTAACGGACTTAACCACCTGACACTCGCGGTTTGCGACGTCAATCGTAGCTTCGATTTCTATAGCAACCTGTTGGGCTTTGTGCCGCATGCTCGCTGGCAAAACGGAGCCTATTTGTCTCTTGGGGAGCTATGGATGTGTTTGTCATTGGACCCCGCACGGGCAGTAAACGCAGCAAGCGACTATACCCATTATGCATTTAGCGTTGCTGCGGCAGATTTCGCCGCGGTTGCATTGCGGCTGCGTCAGGCAGGCGTTAAAGAGTGGAAAACCAACCGCAGCGAGGGGGAATCGCTGTACTTTCTCGACCCCGATGGGCATCAATTAGAAATACACAGTGGTGATTTGGCGAGCCGCCTTGCGGCATGCCGCGCACAGCCCTATCAGGGGATGGAGTTTTTCTGAGCACGGCGGGTGGCGTAAGGCTCGCCCCACCACCCGGCCCACTCATTGATTAACGCTCAGGGATAAAACCTTTGAAATCCAGCGCAGGACTGAGATCATCATCGTCAGTTACGCTCTCGCCACGCGCGCTCTGCGCCAGGCTTTTCAATAATGCCGTTTGCTGACGCTGCTGCTCGGCAATGTCCTGCAGCAGACGAATTTGTTCATTGGCACGCACACTGGCGCGATTCACCAGGAACCAGACCCATAATCCCACCACCAGCGCCAACCCGGCGATGGCCAGCGATACCAGGCCATTAAGACCAAAACCTAAATCGTACATGGAAACCCTACCTACTGCTAAAAACAGGCGGACATCTTAGCACTCTGGATATGGGCGCGAACATCGTGATTGAAAATTGTTACGCACCGCTGCGCAGTTCACCATGGAACAAAGCGGGTGACGGAGCAAATCCCCAACGCAAAAGTGCCTCCTTCATCGCAATAGCTATCCAGCGCCAGCAGATAAAAAAATACGCAGGCCGCGAGGAAGGCGATTATCACGAAGATTTTTTTCCGCAACAAATTTAGCAGCCTCATTGTTATCTTGATAATCTATTGAACATGCTATCACAGACAACTTAAACGAAGTTTAACCTGTCGTTTAGAAACCCGCTTGAAGGCGATTTTTCAGATTGTTACCGTTGCCGCCGATGTCTGCGCATGGCTATATCATCGCAGCGACAAAACATAACAAGGAGTCCCAATGGGCAAGCTGATGAAATGGGTGGTAACGCTGGCGGTGCTGTACGGCGTATTTTTATTTTCGGGGTATGGCGTGCTGGTCGGCAGCAATAAAAACGTGGGTGGCTTAGGATTACAATGCAAGTACATGACAGCGCGCAATCTGGTGATAGCGCAATATCTGCACGGTGATAACGGGCTGATTGGCGTGTCGGACTGCCCACTGTTTAAGAAAATCGAAACGGTGGTGGATTAATCACCACCGTCCAGAACCGCCGCTGCGCGGCGGTTCCCGCACTTAGTTGCGGGTAAACTTCATTTCAATCAGAGCAATCGCTTTTTCGATCGCCCGCCGGGTCACGGGATCAGCACCGGCAGGGTGCGTGGAAAAATCGATGCTTTTCAGTTGGCTTGCCATCTTGTCACGCACCTCGGTTGGTGCAATAACGTCGATAACATCCAAAATCTGCTTGATCACCAGTTGACAGGCAACCAGGTCGGAGGCCAATTCCTGATCGTTGCTCAGCATGTCAGACATAATTACTTTCCTTCTTAATTCAGACGCCGCACAGAATAGCATGCCGCCTGGCGCTTTGCCGCCTCCTGTCCGTTTGCCACTGAATTTTCAACGTTCTTGCGCATTGCACGTCAAAACACGCGACTAAATTGACCTATACTCAAGGTTTGAACGCTGTGTCTATCGACGTAACCCTCAGCCACAACCCAACAGGAGAAAGTTATGGCAAACCACAATGTGAAATCCTGGGCTACCGTGCGTGAAACCTCGGTTGAGATTGCCGAAGCTATTTTTGAACTGGCAAAAAATGATGAAGTTCTGGCACAAAAAATCTGGGAAGAAGGCAGTGATGAAGCGCTGCAAATCGCATTTGCCAAAACCAGTGCCGACCAACTGTACTGGGGAGAAGAAACCGTAGAGCGGAAAAACGTCTGATTGGATTGCACTTACCAATAAAAAGCCCGGGTCACTTACGCGCCCAGGCTTTTTCGAAAGTCTATCAACCCCCATTTGGGGTTAGGCTGTTCCCTGATATCACGGCTCTTCACCTCCCACACCTTCCGCATTATTCATTCTCATCACCGGCGTCACCATGAAAGCGGCAACACCCACAATTACAACCAGAGTAATAATCACTGTCATTAACATGCGATCACCCCATCAACGCTGAATTGTCACGGCTGACTCTGCTTAGGCTATTATTTATTGCGACCTGAACCACTTTATCAGCGGTAGCGGGCAACTTCAGATTAGCCGTTTTCCCTTCTCACTGACAAGCCACTTAACGATGGTTTTTCCGAATAATTTCACCTTGGTGCGGGCGGCTTTTTGTCCGTGGCGGCAAGTTGTGTATACTTCAGCGCTATGTAGATCTCACACAGACGCACTGATGATACAAGAACATCACCTCTCATTAGTCTGCGCCCTCAGTAAATGGGTCGAAACTCACCTTGGACGAGTGATCCATCTCGAAGAGCTGGCCGAATACTCCGGTTACTCTCTGTGGCACATGCAGAAGCTGTTTAAAGAAGCGACAGGGACCTCGCTGGGTAAGTACATCCGTGAGCGTAGGCTTGCCGGTGCGGTTTACCAATTGCGCAGCAGTGACGCCTCTATTTTTGACATCGCGCTCGATTTTGGTTTTGGCTCACAATCACATTTCACGTATATGTTCAGAAAACGGTTCAATATCACGCCTTATGATTTTAGGCAGGATCTGAGCGTGGATCTGCACATCGCTCCGCCGCTGCACGTTATTCATCAGAAAACCGCCTGACTCGCTTTCCCGCCGCCCCTCACGGCGGGTTAATGCACCCATATCACGATCAACAAGGCAACCAATGCAGGCAGCGCTTGTACTCTGAGAATCTTACGGCTTGCCGTTAACCCACCGAAGACCCCTGCCACCAACACACAGCCCAGGAAGAACACCTGCACAGCGGGATCGGCACGCCAGACGCCCCATACCAGGCCTGCCGCCAAAAATCCGTTGTACAGCCCCTGATTGGCGGCCAATATCCGCGTTGCCGCCGCAAACTCTGCGGTGGTCGCGAACACGCGCCTGCCCGTCGGCTTCTGCCAAAGAAACATTTCCAGGATCAGGATATACAGATGAATCGCGGCAATTAACAACACGACTACGTTAGAAAGAATTATCATTGCACTTCACAAGGTTAATCAGCTATTGGTTTAATAAGTATTAACCGTTTTTAGAATATTGAGAATATCCAGTCATAAAAAAACCCGCCGCAGCGGGTTTATTGCATAATCATTCAGAGTTAGTTCAGAGCAACAACCAGCATGGCTGCTATTGAGATCCAAAACACCGCCGTTGCAATAACAACATGGGACAATCTTGCACGATAGAGTACTTGGCTCATAATAACCTCACAGACTTCTGACTAGCGGTAGATAACATCACTTCTTGGAAGTTATCTTAATCCACTGCTCCGACCATTTATTTGCGCCAGATCACTATTTCCCAGATAAACTATATCGGTACGAAAACATGGAGTTGTGATCACATTAATTTAACGTTAATAGAGCCAAATGAATAAAACACTCCCGCTGTTATAGCTCGAAGATATCAAACATCGCTCCAGGGCAGGTGTGGCGCGGCCATCCGAGGGCCTGAATAGCCAACAACATCGGGGAAACGTATATTCCCCTGCTCCCAGTCACGCTGTGCACGCGTAATCTCTGCCTTGCTGTGCCCAACAAAATTCCACCAAATGAGAATCTCCTCGTTTAATGGCAACCCACCGATGAATAATGCACGACTACCCTTCGTGCCATGTAACTCGATACGGTTAAGATTCTTACCTAAATAGGCAAATTCATCAGGTGAAAATTTTTCATCATTAACCTCAAATGCACCAATAAGGGGCAAAAAGCCTATTTCAAAATCTTCTCGCACAGGAAGCTGCAAATATCCGTCTTCCTGCCATTCCAAATCAATGGCGATTAACGGTGAAAACGTTATAACGGGAGAACGGTATTGTTGAAATTCTCCCACCAGCAACGTCTGCTTAACCCCAGCGCTCAGCCAAGACGGCAAGTCTGAATAATGATCAAAGCGCGGCGACATGTCAGCATATTCGGCGGGCAACGCAATCCACAGTTGTGCGGCATGTAAACGTCGGTCCTCCCCTGTAGATTGCTCCGTATGTGCAATACCGCGGCCTGCGGTCATCAGGTTTACCTGACCAGGGCGTATGACCTGCTCACTGCCCAGGCTGTCACGGTGCAACACTTCGCCTTCAATCATCCAGGTAAAGGTTTGCAGCCCAATATGGGGATGTGGCCCGACGTCCATACCCTGTGACGAACCGCTAAATACCGACGGGCCGGCGTGGTCAAGAAAACACCATGCGCCAACGGTGCGACGTTCACGTGTGGGTAATGCACGATTAATCGCAATACCGCCGACTTCAGCATTGCGCACGGCAATGCGTTGGATCTGGCGCACACCGTCGACGACGGGACAATCACGGGAAGATGAAGAGTAAGTTGGGCGGGAATTGCTCATCGTAAAACACCTCCAGAACGGCACACAGATTGAGTAAGTTGCTGGACGCCAGCTTAGCATGAGCAAGCGACCAGAACGCAACCTGGGAGGCAGAACGCTAAGGCGCCCTTATATAGCAACCTTTTATATCGACTTCATCGCGCGCATGCTTTAGATCAGAAAAATAAGTGACACCGAAAAGTATTGATACGACCAGCAGCACGGAAACCAAAAGGCCAATAATGGCCAGCAGCTTGGTTTCATCGTGGAGATTGTGCTCCATTTTATCCCCTGTAATGAACGACGTCATGTCAGCCACAACGTGACTGACAGCGTAAAAATGATCAGGGAGCAAGACGCTATTGCCAGCACAATGATAGCAAATTGCGCATCTCCCAAAGTTTCACGGTATTTTTTATCTTGTGAGGTAGTACGCTGTTGTTTCACAGAATCTATCTTAACTCATCACGCGTTAACGTTATTGTGAGGGGTGGCTGATAAATAAAAAGCCCGCCATGGCGGGTTTGTCAGATTCCGCGCTCGATACCGCTCAGACCTCAGTTGGGCTGAGACGCTATCAATTTTCCTCATCAGGGTCAACACTCCCCCCAGATGACAAGGATGAACGGCGTGGGACATTCATAAGTTTTATGGAAAACAAAGAATAATTAGACCAACTTATACCGATTGAGATTAAAAAGCCCGACCAACGATCGGGCTATAGCAAACGCGTCTGAATTATTGCGGAATACGCAGTACTTGACCCGGATAGATCTTATCTGGGCTAGACAACATTGGCTTATTCGCTTCGAAGATTTTGTTGTAGAGGTTCGCGTTACCATACACTTCTTTCGAAACAGCGCTCAGGGTATCGCCCTTCTTCACCGTGTAGAAACGGCTCTCTGCGGCAGATTGCTCTACCGTCACCTTGTCTTCTACACCACTGATGCCGGCCACGTTGCCGAGTGCCACCAGAATTTTCTCTTTCAGCTCTTGGCTGGCTGCATCGCCCGTCACCACAGCTTTACCGTCCACCACCTGTACATCGACCTTATCGGTGCCAGGCAAACCCGTTTTATTGAGATGGTCCTTCAGTTTGGCGCTTTGGTCTTCGGCAGTTGCATTGCCGGTCACTGTGTCCCACAGTTTTTCGCCCGCTTCTTTGACGAAGTTAAACAAACCCATATTCACTCCTTTCGATGGTTACAATGTTGCGTTGACTTAAGGCTTGTTAAGCTTAGCACTGCAAGAGGGATATTCAATTGGCCCTGAGGTATTAAGCGGTTAGAGTAATCCGAAAGTGCCACCTTTCGCTGCCAATCCGCCTCGTCGGGCCGAGCCAGGCATGAAACAATCGCCAATCTTACCTACAATAAGGGAATGGAAAGCTTGACGAAGGACATGAGACGCAATGTACGCTCTGGTGATGTTTGTCTGTTATCTGGATGGTGGCTGCGCTGATATCGTGGTGGACGTCCTGCGCGATGAGCGCCAGTGCCTGATCAGTATGAAAGAACAAAATCTGCGTCACGCCGGCTGTTTCCCGTTTGAGGACTTCATCGACGGCTTCTGGCTCCCCGCCAACGAATATGCGCCAATGTAAAATACCCGTCGACTTTTCTGCTAGTTTCTTCTGAGGAATTTCTGAATTCACTGGAAAGCCGGCATACCAACGATGCTTTATGCCACGATTTTGATAAATTGCTTCACCCGAACGATATGGAGACGGCACCATGCCCGTATCTACCCTTTCAAACGAACATTATGAAGCCCTATTGCGCGACGTCAGCCTGGCTGTTGGTGGCGCCGTTATTCAACTGATCAATCTCAATAAAAAAGTATCCGGCAATAATATTTTGGCGCATTTGGTGAATGAAATTGAGCATGAAACCAATCAGCAGCGCTTTGCTACCTTGCGCTCCGCCATCGAAGTCATGGGCCAGGCCCCGAAAGGACGATAAAGCCCCAATAAATAAGGCAGAGCTTGCGCTCTGCCTGGTTACCAATTTTTCCCGACACAGGAAGAAGAAGGTAATAGCGTTGAAACTTAGAAACGATAGGTCAGGTTAACTGCGACAATATCGTCGGTGCTCAGTTTCAGCTTGTTATCGTCGTTCAACTGGTTGATTTTGTAGTCAACGTAGGTGTACATATTTTTGTTGAAGTAGTAAGTCGCACCCACTTCCACGTATTTCACCAGATCGACGTCACCAATCCCTTCGATATCCTTGCCCTTAGACTGCACGTAGGCCAGGGAAGGACGCAGGCCGTTTTCAAATTGGTACTGGGCCACAACTTCAAAGTTCTGTGTTTTGTTGGCAAAACCAGAAATACCGTTGCCGCTGATTGGCGTCATGTTGCGCGTATCGGCATACATCGCTGCCAGATAAACCTGGTTGGCATCATATTTAATTGCCGTGGTCCAGGCCGTTGCGCTGTCGCCTTTACCGTAATCCAATTTTTTCTGATCGCTAGTACGGTTAGAGTCAGAGAATGCTGCCGCTACGCCGATGCCCGAGCCGCCGATGTCCTGATAATCCAGGGACATACCGTAACCATCACCGTTTTGCTTAGTCACTGAACGGCTGTCACTGTCGTTTTTACCCTGGTACTGCAACGCCAGGTTCAGGCCTTCTACCAAACCGAAGAAATCACGGTTACGGTAGGTTGCCAGGCCGTTAGAACGCGCGGTCATGTAGTTGTCGGTGTAGCTGTAGGAGTCGCCGCCGAATTCCGGCAGCATGTCGGTGTAAGCTTCTGCGTCGTATACGACACCGTAGTTACGGCCGTAATCGAATGAACCGTAGTCGGCAAATTTCAAGCCCGCAAAGCCCAGACGGGTTTTGGTGCCTTTGCTGCCTTGCGCTTCATCGTGGTTGGCTGCGACTTGGTATTCCCATTGACCGTAACCGGTCAGTTGGTCATTGATTTGCGTTTCGCCTTTAAAACCCAGACGAACGTAAGTCATATCACCATCTTCACCTTTATCTTTGCTGAAAACATGTTTGGCAGCAACGCGACCGTACAGATCGAGTTTATTGCCATCTTTATTATAAATTTCAGCCGCGTTGGCAAATGAGGTGATTGCCCCAAGGGCAATAGCTAAGGCTAATACACTGCGTTTCATCATTTATTTTCCTAGATATTATAATTTTTAAAATCCTGCCCATCACGCCCAATTTATGGTTTGGGCTGTGATCTTTATCATTTAGTGTTTTATGAGCGCCCCTAATTAAGGAGCCATGTGACATTAGCATCATGAATGCAAACTTAAAATAAAAAAGTTCATAAAACACCGTGGATAAAGCATGTTTATTTGTAACTAAATATTACATTAAAGTAAAAAACAAATCATTGATTAATAATGATATTTGCCACATATCTTATAACCATATTGGTGCAATGCACCATTTAGGTGCAAATTGGTTTCTTTTTGTATGCTTTCCATTCGATCGGCAAATATCATGAAAGTTAGCATGGTTATTAATAACGTTACTTATTTCACATTTTTATCTGAGTAAAGTCACCACGTGAATTTAAGGCGTTCAATCACGTTTTAATCGAATCTTTTACCGCTTAGGATAATTAATTAGATCCAACGCATCAAAAATGACAGCAGGGAATGATTAAAGAAAAAAATGGCAATGACGAACCAGAGGATATAAAGAGGGATAAATAAGAGGAATTTGCAGCATGATATAGTGTTGTTATTTAAGGTTGCAGCTAACATCGCTACAACCTTAAATTTCTTAAGTATAAAAAGGTATTTGGTACTAACACTTCAATACAGCGTGCTACGCGGTGCTTCAATCAACACCATGCCGGCACGCAATCCCAATGCGACCTTAGGGTTAGGGAACAAGATCCACTCGCGCGCATGCTGAACCCGATACTCTTCACCGGGTTGCTCACACAACAGGGTCCCCTGCTTCAGTTCGGTAAAGTTGGCGGTGTCGTCACTGAGATGCAGCCTAAATTCCTCACTGCGCTTGATAAGCGATCGCTCCACACGGAATACCCGCAGTGCGTCGCCAGGGCGTTGCGGTAAAGGCTCATTGCTCACCGCAGCCTGCAAAGCGCGGTTGATAGCGGCAAATTGCTGCAAGTCGTTACTGCCAAACGGCCGTGCCTTACCCAGTTCCAGCGTACAACTGGCTGCCCCCACGTGCTCACTGGTGAAATGGCTGAAGGTGCCACCGGGCGCACTGTGGATCACTAACGCATCCAGGTCGGCAGCATCCAACAATGCCAGCATGTCCGCACTGTAAGGCCTTGTCTGGAAAGGTAGAATGCCGAATCGTGGCAACCGCGAGTCGCGGATCGCCGTATGCAGGTCATAATGGAATCGTGCCGCTTTCTCAGCATCGAAAAATGTCGCGACAATCTGTTCGAGTTGTTGTGCCCGCGCGGTTTCGCCACTGTGGTCAAAATCGCGATAACGGCCACCGAACATCCGGTTCATGTCACTGTGCAAGTAGCGCTGGCCAGCCCGCATCGCCGCAGGATTACCCAGCACGACCAGCAAGCGAACGGCTAACGGACGGGCTCCGGAGAGCACATCCTTGACCAACTGATTCAGCAATTCAATCGGCGCCGTTTCATTGCCGTGGATACCCGCGGAAACGACCACAGCGTGCTGATAATCCTGCCGCGGCGTGATTTCCAGCAGGCCTTCTCCCAGCCAACGCCAGTGCAAATTTTCGTTCTCACCCTGCTGCTCGGCGGGAACCTGCCCCGCCAGCGTCAGGGCCAACAGATCAAACATGGTGGCTTCGCCTATTGTTGGAATGGATAAACCGAGCCCAACCCGAGAATCGACGTCAGGGCATCCAGTGCATCACGCCCTTCACGCAGCAGTTGCGGATCGGCCAAATCATTTTGCGTCAGGCGATCGCGGTAGTAGCGATCAACCCACTCATTCAGGGTAACGAACAGCGTATCGTTCATCATTGCACGTGGATTTACCGCCCGTAACTCTTGCTCATTCAGCGCCACACGCAGCCGTAAGCAGGCGGGTCCACCACCGTTACGCATGCTTTCACGCAGATCAAACACCTTGATTTCATCGATCGGCCCACCGGCGGCAACCATCTCCGTCAAATAGCCCCAAACACCACGATGTTGACGCGATTCTTCCGGCACCACGATCATCATTTTGCCATTGGGCTTAGTCAGGATCTGGCTGTTAAACAGATAAGTCGCGACCGCATCGGCCACAGACACGCGTGCTGTCGGTACTTCAATTGCCACCAACTCGCTGTCCAACGTCGCCATCTTACGCCGCACGTCATCCAGCGCTTGCTGCTGTTGATAAAATGCCTGTTGATGGTGGAACAACACATTCTGGTTACTGACGGCAATGACATCGTTATGGAACACACCCTGATCGATCACGGCCGGGTTCTGTTGTACGAATACCGTATGCTGCTCATCCAACTGATGGAGACGCGCAATTGCCTCGCCTGCTTCACGCGTTTGGCGTGCCGGATAACGCGTCGGAGCCGTTTCACCGCCAAACTCCTGGCGGCCGTAGACAAACATTTGCACACTACGTTTACCGTAGTCGCCGCCCAATCGGTTATGGTTAGCTGCACCTTCGTCACCAAACAGCGCCACCTGCGGCAAAGCCTCGTGGTGCGCAAAATGGCGTGGATCGTTAAAAATCGCCCGTAGCACGCCAGAGGTCGTCTCAGCCTCAATCGCGCGGTGGAATTTATTGTTCAAGTTGGCGGCAGTGAAATGCACCTTGCCATCGGCACTGTCAGCCGACGGTGATACCGTGGCCGCATTGGCGGTCCACATGCAAGATGCCGAACTTAATGCGGACAACAGACGTGGAGACTGTCGCATAGCCTGTGCCAACACCGCCTCATCGCTACCGCTGAAGCCTAACTTGCGCAGCATTGGCACGTGAGGTCTTTCCTGTGGCGGCAAAACGCCCTGCTGAAAGCCAAGATCTGCCAGTGCTTTCATCTTCAACAGCCCCTGCTTGGCCGCCAGCTTTGGGTTCGACACGCTGTTTTGATGCTGTGTCGATGCCTCATTACCAAATGATAATCCGGCATAGTGATGCGTCAGGCCCACCAGACCATCGAAATTGACTTCATATCCTGACATGCTGTTCTCCTGGGGCCGAGCAGGCTCGGCCCTGCGCAACAAAACGCTGAGTGCTTAGTTAAATGAGAGTCCTGGCGACAGGCTCGCCGGCAACGTCAGGCTTTCGCTTTCCAGCGACGCCATTGGCCAGGCACAATAATCCGCTGCGTAGTAGGCACTTGGACGGTGGTTGCCGGAGGCCCCAACACCGCCGAACGGTGCTGCACTTGACGCACCGGTCAATGGCTTGTTCCAGTTGACGATACCCGCGCGAGCTTCCAGCAACAGGTGATCAAAACGCTCACGCTGCGGCGACACCAGACCGACCGACAGGCCGTAGCGCGTCTGGTTGGCGATACGCACCGCTTCATCAAAGTCGTTATAGCGAATGAGGGTGGTCAGTGGGCCGAAGTATTCTTCATCCGGCACGTCCCGCACGCCAGTCACATCGATAATGCCTGGGCTCAGCAACGCACTGCCGCTTTCCAGCCGCTGCATGGTCAATAAGGCTTTTCCGCCCAACGCCAGCAAGTGATGCTGCGCCGCCAGCATTTTTTCTGCTGCTGCCGACGAGATTACCCCGCCCATAAACGGCTGGGGTTCAGCATCCCAACGGCCTATGCGCAGCGCGCTCGCCACCTGTACCAAACGCTCGATAAAGGCATCGCCCTCACTGCCACGTTTCACCAAAATACGGCGCGAACAGGTGCAGCGCTGACCCGCGGAAATAAATGCCGATTGAATGGCCAGATTAACCACCGCATCGCGGTCTTCAATCTGATCAACAATCAACGCATTGTTACCCCCCATTTCCAAGGCCAGAATTTTTTCAGGCTGCCCCGCCAGTTGACGATGCAGGTGATAACCGGTGCCGGCGCTGCCGGTAAACAACAGGCCATCAATATCCGCACGGGCGGCCAATGCCTCGCCGGTTTCACGCCCGCCTTGCACCAGGTTGATCACCCCATTGGGCAAACCGGCCTGCTGCCACAGCTTCAAGGTTTCTTCGGCGGTCTGCGGCGTCAATTCACTCGGCTTAAACACCACGGTGTTGCCCGCCAGCAGCGCCGGGACAATGTGACCATTGGGTAAATGGCCCGGGAAGTTATAAGGCCCAAACACCGCCAGCACCCCGTGCGGGCGGTGGCGCAATACGGAAACACCGTCCGCCATCGCCGTCTGGCTAACGCCGGTACGGGTCTGATATGCCTGCAGTGAAATCCCCACTTTACCGATCATTGCCTGTACTTCGGTCAGCGTTTCCCAGCGCGGTTTGCTGGTTTCACGGCTGATCACCGCCGCCAAATGCGGTTTGTGTTCTTCCAGCAACGCAGCAAAACGTTTCACAATCTGCTCGCGTTGCTCAAAAGGCGTGCGAGCCCAGGTTGGGAACGCCGCACGAGCGGCTTCACAGGCCGCAGCGACATCGCTGCCATCGGCGGCGTTGGCCTGCCACAGCGGCTGATTATCGACCGGATCGGTTTTACTGAACTCAGCGCCATGGCCTTGTTGCCATGAGCCATTAATAAAGAGTGCAGGATGTGACATTACGCTTTCTCCTGTGCAATAAGGGGGATAACCCGCACCGGGCTGCCTTGTTCAACACCCAGCGCTGCAGCGGTGGCGGCATTGAGATGCAGACGGTCGTCATACAGATCGGCATTGACCAACAGTGCGCGGTAATTCTGATAATGATCGTTGGCCACCAGATAGAGCGGCGCATCAGCGCGCATCGGGGTCTCATCCAGCACCACTTTCACCAGGCGGCTTTGTTTGACCGCACGAATATGGTCGATTTCCGCTTCCAACGTTGGGCCACCGTCGAAGATATCGACATAACCTTGATAACGCAGGCCTTCCGACTCCAGTACCCGGCGTGCCGGTACTGTCTGCGGGTGCACTTCACCAATCACTTTTTGCGCGTCTTCAGCCAGGAAGTCGACATACAGCGGGTGCTTCGGCATCAGCTCGGCAATAAATGCCTTTTGCCCGGTGCCGCTAAGGTAGTCCGCCTTGGCGAACTCGATAGAAAAGAAGTGGTTCCCGACGCTCTCCCAGAAAGGTGAGCGGCCATTCTCATCGGAAAAACCACGCATTTCGGCAATCAGCCGTTCGGAGAAACGCTCACGGAAGGCGGCGATAAACAGGAAACGCACCTTCGACAGCAGTTTGCCGTTTTCGCCGTGGCGGTAGTCCGGGTCAAGGAATAACGTACATAATTCGGAATGACCGGTGTGATCGTTGCTGAGGAACAGCGTCGGCACCGATTTATACACATTCAACTGTTTGGACGCATGCACCTGGGTCCCGACGCGGAAGCTGTACCACGGCTCTGAGAGCCCAACGGCCACTTCAATGGCGCAAACCCCTACGGCCTGCTGACGCTCGCTGTCCTCCAGGACAAACAGATAACACTGGTCACCACGCGGAAGTTCGCCTTGCCAGGTTTTTAACGCCCGCTCAATGCGTGCCGACAAGGTATCTTCATCTTGTGGCAGGGAAGTGAGACCGATGCCGGACTTACCGGCCAGCGTCAATAAATCAGCCAAATCGCGACGCTCTATAGGGCGAATAATCATCATAATGCGAACCTCGTCTTGATCAGGCTGCGCCGGTAAGGGCGCAGCCTGTGTATTAGCTGCAAATCCGCGCCACGGCTCGCGCGAATCGCGCCAGCCCCTCTTTCACATCCTGTTCCGGGATGATCAGTGAAGGGGTAAAGCGCACCACATCCGGGCCGGCAATCAGGGCAATCACACCTTCTTCGTTGGCCAATTGCGTGATCTGTTTCGCCTTGCCGGCATAATCTTTCGTCAACTGGCAACCAATCAACAGGCCACCACCGCGGATTTCAGAGAAAATCGGATATTGCTGATTAATTTTGTTCAACCCGTCGAGGAACCACTGGTGGCGCTGTTTCACCCCATCCAATACTTCTGGCGTATTGATGATAGAGAACACCGCCCCCGCCACGGCCGTCGCCAGCGGGTTACCGCCGTAGGTGGTGCCATGGGTGCCGACACCCAGCGTTTTGGCCAGATCATCCGTCGTCAGCATGGCACCAATAGGGAAACCACAGCCCAGTGCTTTCGCGGTGGTTAACACGTCCGGTACCACGCCGTATTGCATGTAGGCATACAGATCGCCAGTACGGCCCATGCCGGTTTGCACTTCATCGAAAATCAGCACCGCATCATGGCGATCGCACAGCTCACGCAGGCCCTGCAGGAAAGCAGGATCGGCAGGTAATACACCGCCCTCGCCCTGGATCGGCTCAACAATCACCGCACAGGTATTGTCATTGATCGCTTCAGCCGCCGCGGCCAAATCGTTAAATGGTGTATGGGTGATCCCACCCGGTAACGGGGCGAAATCTTTTGAATACTTCGGTTGCCCACCCGCTGAGACAGTAAACAGCGTGCGGCCGTGGAAGGCGTTGTTAAACGCGACAATCTGGTTTTTGCTGCCGTTGCCTTTATCCAGAGCGCGTTTACGCGCCAACTTGAGTGCCGCTTCGTTGGCTTCCGCACCGGAGTTGCAGAAAAACACCTTATCGGCAAAGGTGGCGTCAATCAGCTGCTTTGCCAAACGCAGTACCGGTTCGTTGGTGTAGCCGTTGCCCAGATGCCACAGTTTGCCCGCCTGCTCCACCAGCGCTGCCGTCACCACGGGGTGAGCATGGCCCAACGCGTTTACCGCGATACCACCGGCAAAATCGATGTAAGACTTACCCTGTTGATCCCAGACCTGCGATCCTTCTCCCCGAACCAAAATAAAATCAGCGGGGGCGTAAACCGGGACCATCCAGTCATCGAAAGACTGGCGGGTAACTGCGATTGGCTGTTCCATAATGACCTCATAACTTCAGCAAAGACTGAATTTTGACTGTAAGGGCCGTTCCTGCCCGGATGTTCCACAACAAAACAAGAAAAACAGCGCCGTTGAATCTCCTTTTCGACCGGTGATAACTCTGCCTCTCACCGTCTATTCAGAAACAAATCTGTTACATCAAACGCGTTTTTCGCTATTTATGCCGGGAATCAGGTCCTGGAACGGGGAATAAATGTTAACGAGCAGTTAAAATACATGCCGTTTGATAAAGAGTGTAGAGCAGCTATCGTGCCAAACTGGGATTTCCGGCAATTTTTTGGTTTTTTTACGCTAAAACAACGGCTTACAATGCATACTTATTCAATAAATATGCATTGGTAATGAATAATTGGAAAAATAAGGCGAAAAATCATCGTTGGCTGCGAAATCCTATTCAATTACAAAAAACTTCAATATTTCTGATCGCGCTCGCAAAAATAATTTGGCCTGACATGCGCCCCATCACACTTTTGCCCCACTTCAGTGCAGGCACTGCACCCTATGAGAGCAAACCCACGCCAGCCAAGGCTCTGCGCAGCACATCGCGGCGCATCATTGTGCATGCGCACACGCAACCCCCGCGCCAGATCTCATATTTGTTAACTTACTGAACAAATTGTTGACAGTCTGAGGACGCGATAATAGGTTAATTTCAATGGAACACGTGTTCCATGATAAAAAAAACGCACCCACCCTAAATAATTCGAGCCGCAGGAAAGCGGCAAAACATGAGTCCCCAGGCGCTGGCCTAAGCCAGCCACGGGGGTGAGCTCCATGGATGGGCCGAGTCACGCAGCGACACCGCGGCGGCTTGAAGTAGGACGGGTACACATCGACTGCACAGCATCGGGGTTATCATGGCTCATTTCTGCTTGCGTACTAACCATAGGATCACCGGGGTCGCACTGGCCGTGCTGCTGGGCCTGCCCCTTTCTGCCAGCGCCACTACCCGCATTACCTTCGCCAACTATTTGCCGAATGATTACATCAATAAGGTGATTAAAGATTTTGAAGCGGCGCACCCGGACATTCAGGTGCAGTCGATTAAATGCGGCTTCTCTGACTGCCACCAAAAGCTGACGACCGCGTTGGCCGTCGGCCAAGGTGCCGCCGATATCTTCAGCGTCAGCACCATTAAGCTGGGCAGCTTCGCCAACTCCGGTGGTCTGAACAACCTGAGCGCCCCTCCGTTCAGCATCGACAGCCAGGGCTGGCAGTTTGATCCTTCAATGATCAGTCTGGCAAAAGGCAACGACGGCAACATCTATGGTGTGCCTTACGATACCGGCCCGGTAATCATGATCTACCGGAACGACATGGTGCAAAAGGCGGGAACGAAGATTGAGGACATCACCAAAAGTTGGGACAGTTTTATCGCCTTTGGTGAGAAATTGAAAAAAGAGCAAGGCGCTTACCTGTTGCCTGCCGCCACCAGCCTGATCAACCCACTCGTGGTGGGCATGAACAGTGAACCGGGCAAACCCGTGTACACCAAAGACGGTAAACCCAACCTCGACTCCCCTCAAATCAAACAGTTGATGACGGTCATCAAAACGCTGTATGACAAAGGATTAGCCGCCTCGCTCGACGGCTCAACCAATTCGCAGGAATACATCAAGCTGTACCGTCAGGGGAAACTGTTCGCAGATATCGACGGCCCCTGGGACGAAGGCCGTATTGAGCAAGAATTGGATCCGGACGGTGCCAAAGCCGGGTTGTGGCGCGTGACCGACGTACCGGGCAACATCAAGGTCAATGCTGGCGGCACCACGCTGGTGATCCCAAAACAAAGCAAAAACGCCGACGCGGCCTGGCAGTTCATTCAATACTTTATGCAACGTGACGTGGTGATCGACGCGGCCAAAACCGCCGGTACCTTACCTGCCCGTCTCGACGTGTATAACGCGCCCTACTTTGACACGCCGAGTCGCATTCTCGGCGGTCAACATTCGATGCGCTACTACGCCAGTCTGGTGCCGGACCTGAAGCCGGTTGCCTCAGCGCCGGAAGATAATATCGCCAACGAAATTCTCAATGAAGCGGCGAAGAAAATTCTGGTGCAGCATCAGGATATCGACAGCACCCTGCGCGATGCCAACAAACTGCTCGAGCGGCGGATGCGCGCGTTGTAATCATCTATATCCGTCATATTTCAAGCTGCAGGTGTGTTGGCCTCAAGCACTCCCCCCAGTCACTTACTGATGTAAGCTCCTGGGGACCCATGCTCTTGCCGCCTTCCTGCAACTCGAATTATTTAGGATATAACTCCAGCGTTTTTTTGACGCCGATTTTATATTTTCCACCGGTTCGGGGAGTCTATGCGTAAGCGATTTTTCAAAGGGCTGCTGCACGATCACCGCACCGCCTACCTGCTGTTGCTGCCGTTTATGCTGCTGTTCGCGGTGTTTAACGCGTTCCCGATCTTCTTTTCGGCGTTTCTGTCATTTCAGTCATGGAACCCGGTAAAGGGCCTCGGTTCGATGAAGTTTGTCGGGCTGGATAACTTTTACTACGCCTTCACCGACGATGCCTTCTGGGTGTCGCTGGTCAACACCATCAAAATCACGCTGGTGTCGGGCCTGTGCCAGCATCTGTTTGCGATTACGCTGGCTTACTCCTTGCTGCATATCATCGTGCGCGGCAGACGTTTTCTGAAGGCAGCCATCTTCCTGCCCTACATTACCTCTTCCGTGGCCGTTAGCCTGATTGTGTTCAACCTGTTTTCCCCCGTCGGCATGGTTAACGAGCTTCTCAGCGGGTTAGCGACCAAACTGCACCTCGGCACGTTAGCCGCCGCATTGCCCATCAACTTCTTTGACAGCGACTGGATCCGTTTCACCATCGCCAATCAGGTGACCTGGAAATTTACCGGCATCAATACGGTGATTTACATGACCGGCCTGGCATCTATCTCACCGGACCTGTACGAGGCCATTGAGCTGGACGGTGCGAGCCGTTGGCAGAAATTCCGCTATATCGCGCTGCCGCTGTTGGCACCTTTTATCTTCTTCGCCACGCTGATGACGCTGATTGGCAACATGCAGTTATTCAACGAACCGATGATCTTGACCCAGGGTACGGGCGGCGTTGACAACAGCGGCCTCACGGTGTCGATGTACGTCTACAAAACCGGCTGGTCCTACCTGGATATGGGAACGGCTTCGGCGATTTCCTGGATCTTGTTCCTGTTGATAGCCGTAGTCAGTGCCTTGGTGTTTTGGGGCTTCGGCAACCGGGGAGGTGTGAAAAATGATCGCTGAAGGCCGCCGTTTCGACACCGGAAAACTGGTGATTTATCTGTTGGTATCCCTGTTCGCGTCGTTGTCGCTGTTTCCGTTCTATTGGTCTGCCTTGCTGGCGACGCAGGACACCCGCAGCATCATGGGCATGTCTCTCCGCTTTGGCACGCATCTGGTGGAAAACTTCCGCGGGTTGGAACAACAGGTTCCGTTTACCCGTTCGCTGCTTAACACCCTGTATGTCACCGCCATGGCCACCTTGACCAGCGTGTTGGTTTCCGCTGCTGCGGGCTACGCTTTCAGCGTTTACCAGTTCAAGGGTAAGAAAGTGCTGTTCACTACGCTGATGCTGACCATGATGGTCCCCAGCGTGGTCAATCTGGTGCCTTACTTCTTCGTCATCAAAAGCGTGGGCCTGCTCGACCAGTTCGCCGCCGTTTGGCTGCCTGCCGGCGTAAACATCTTCGGTATCTTTCTGGTTCGCCAATACGTGAGCGCTTCATTACCCAGCGAAATCCTCGACAGTGCACGCATGGACGGCCTGAATGAATTACAGATTTTCTTGCGTATCGGCCTGCCTTTGATGCGCCCAGCATTGCTGACCGTGGCGATCGTTGTGGTGGTCGACACCTGGAACAACTTCATGCTGCCGTTGGTGGCGTTACAGTCACCGGATAAACAAATTCTTCAATTGGTACTGCGCAGCCTGAGCGGAGCCACCGCCACGCCGTGGAACCTGGTAATGACCGGCAGCTTCCTGGCCATCGTGCCACTGCTGATTGCCTTTATCTTCTCGTCCAAACAAATGATGGAGAGCCTCACGCGTGGGGCGGTCAAAGGGTAACTTATGCAATCAATCGATATTTACAGCGTAAAGGGCGCGGCTGCGCACCAGCACGTCATCCTGTTTGCTGCCACAGAGGAGCAACTGCCCGCCACACTGCAAGATGCCGGGCTGCAACGGGCAAGCGTCGGTGTACTTTATCCACTGGGTGAAAGGCGATTTGGCCTCAACGTCGGCCCCCGTCTGACCCCTGCCGCGCTGCAAGATGCCGGGGCCGTTATCGCCGCCGGGCAAAAAGACTTTGGGCTGCAGCAGCTGCGACTGACGTTGGTCCCGGAACTGACAGCAGACGATGAGACCTGGCGCTGGCTGCTGTTTGGTTTGCGTCTCGGCGCTTACCGCTATCAGCATAATGCCAGCGTAACGCTGGCCGATCCGACGCTGCGGCTGAGCAGCCAAGATGCCGCAACGCAAGCCTTGTGCGATTGGGCAAACCTGCATGCCGAGGGCGTGATCGCCGGCCGCGAGCTGATGAACAAACCCGCCAATATTCTCTACCCTGAAAGCTTCGTGGAGGCCGTCGCGCAATTGCCGTTCAGCCATCTGCATCAGGAGGTGTTAGGGGATGAACAAATGGCTGCGCTAGGCTTTGGCGGTCTGCTGGGCGTTGGCCAGGGCAGTGCCCGGGCATCGCAGTTGCTGATACTCGATCACCATCCAGCCAATGCTCGTCACACCCTGGCGCTGGTCGGCAAAGGCGTGACCTTCGACAGCGGTGGCATCAGTATCAAAGGCGCGGCGCGCATGAGTACCATGAAGTTTGATATGGGCGGTGCAGCCGCGGTCGTGGGCGCAATGCGTATCATCGACGCGCTGCAATTGCCGATCCGTGTCATTGGCCTGTGTGGGCTGGTGGAAAACATGCCCTCTTCACGCGCCCAGCGCCCTGGCGACGTTGTAACCATGCACAACGGCAAATCGGTGGAAATCATTTCGACTGATGCCGAAGGACGCATGGTGTTGGCGGACGTCATCAGTTATGCCCAGCAACGCTTCCAACCGGACTATCTGTTGGATATTGCGACCCTGACCGGTGGTGCAGGCGTAGCGCTAGGCAAGGAATATGCCGCCATGATGGGCAACGACGATGCGTTTCTGGCTCAGGTTACCCAAGCAGGCAACGCTAGCGCAGAACCGGTATGGCCCATGCCACACGGCGGCTGGTATCGCGGTGTGCTGAAATCTGAATTTGCCGATTATCGCCACGGTGGTGAGGATCCGCACGGCAGCCCGTGCGTGGCCGCAACCTTTATCAGCGAATTCGTACAGCCGGGTCAACGCTGGGCGCACCTGGACATCGCCGCCATGTCGACGGATATGCCGCACCGCAAGCTGTACGCCAACGGTGCATCCTCATTCGGCGTGCTATTGCTGGCACGACTCAGTTCCCTGCTTGCACAAACGGAGCACTGATGGCTTACGTAGAACTGGTTGATATCAACAAACGCTATGACAACGGCTATCAGGCCGCCAGCAACGTCAATCTGCAGGTGGAGAAAGGCGAGTTTGTGGTGCTGCTCGGTCCGTCAGGCTGCGGTAAATCTACCACGCTGCGGATGATTGCCGGGTTGGAAACCCTGTCTTCCGGTGAATTGCTGATCGACGGCGAACGCATGAATGACGTGCTGCCCAAATACCGCGACATCGCCATGGTATTCCAGAGCTATGCGCTGTACCCGCACATGACGGTGTACGAAAACATGGCGTTGTCGTTGAAAATTAAAGGAATGGCTAAAGCAGAGATCGCTAGCCAAATTGCGGCCGTTGCCGACATGCTGCATCTGACCGAGTTTCTAAAGGTCAAACCGGGCCAGCTTTCCGGCGGTCAACGTCAGCGTGTGGCGCTGGGGCGTGCCATCGTCCGACGCCCCAAGGTATTCCTGTTTGATGAGCCGTTGTCCAATCTCGACGCCAAACTGCGTAATCGCATGCGCCAAGAGCTGTCGGCACTGCACAAGGCCATCGGTGCCACCATAATTTATGTCACTCATGACCAGGTTGAAGCCATGACCATGGCCGATAAAGTGGTGATCATGAATCAGGGTAAAGTACAGCAGATTGGCACACCGCTGGACCTCTATCACCGGCCAGTTAACCGCTTTGTCGCCGAGTTTATTGGCTCACCGCAGATGAACTTGTTCGATGTGCAGGTACAGGTTCAGGGGACGCAGATTGTGCTACAAGGCGATTCTGGCTTGCTGCTGCCCGTGAACACCGCCGAATTTCCGGCGCTGGCGACAAAAGCGGGCGAGTGGCTGACGCTGGGTTGCCGACCGGAAGCGTGCAGCATCAGCGCACCGCAGGTGGAACCGCAGGTGGAACCGCAGGTGGAACCGCACCTGCGCGGTACGCTGGTGTACAGTGAAAATCTGGGTGCAGAAAGCAATCTGTTTGTTCAGGGTGACAATGGCGCACAATACATCGTGAAGCAACACACTCAGCAGCACTACCCGCAGGGTTTGCCGCTGGCGGTGACGCTGGATACCACTGCCCTGCACTTTTTTGACCCAAACAGCGGCGAGCGTCTGGCACCACACGGGGAAACAGTGTTGCCGGCCGGCATTCTGTGAGACCATACCGCCGCTGCCCCTCTTACCGCAGCGCCCCGTTTTCCGTTGAGTACTTGCGCCATGCCGATTAAAAAAGTCACGTCTCACGATGTCGCCCGCGTAGCCGGCGTTTCACGCACCGTGGTTTCCCGCGCCTTTTCCAATCAAGGCCGGGTATCGCAAAAAAATCGTGAGTTGGTGATGCGTGTGGCCAGCCAGTTGGGCTATGCACCCGATGCGATTGCCCAAAGCCTGCATACCGGTAAAACCGGGTTTGTCGCGGTCGTGGTTAACCACTTTCATGACCTGTCTGATTTGGAGTTTTTCGATCGTTTGGTGGAGCAGTTGCAAAACAGCAACCGGCAGGCGGTGATGATCCGATTGGAAGGCATTGAAGATCCGGCCAACTACCTCAAACAAACCATTTCTTATCATGTTGATTCCGCCGTGGTGTTCGCCGACAACATTAGCGCTCGCACAGCGAAAGATCTGTTCCGCATCGCCACACCGATCATGCTCAATGGGTTAGCCGGTGACGCCCTGTGCGATGCGCTCAACGCCGATGAAGCACCCAGCCTGCAACAACTGGCAGCGCTAATGGCGCAAAAAGGCCAACGACATGTGGCGCTCCTTGGTGGGCGCAGCAGCGCCAAAGGCGAACAAGTGCGCCAGCAGACCTTTTTAGCCCATGCGGCCACACAGCAACTGCAGATCGTGGCGCAACTCAGCGGCGACTACAGCTATCAAAGCGGTTTCAAACTGGCACCACAGCTGCTGGCAGCGCAACCGGCCCCACAGGCCATCTTCTGCACGGCCGATTCGATGGCGATGGGTGTGATGGATTATATTCGTTTGCATACGCCGCTGCGCATCCCACAGGACGTCGCGGTCTACGGCTTTGACGATATCCCGATGGCCGCCTGGCCAAGCTACCAACTGACCTCGGTGCGCCGGGATATCAGCGCGATGATCGCCGCCATTGTCAGGCTGGTGGAGTTACGCAGCAGCAGCCCGCAGGCCGCACCGCAGCAAGTGACCATTCCCACCGAACTGGTGGTGCGTGCCTCTTGCTGAACGAGCCGCTTTCGGCGGTTCAGGCTGTCGTCATCCCCGTGAAAAGGCTAAACCCGCAGGGATCGAACAGGGTCGACCCGCGTTACCCCATGGATTCTGCTCTTGGGCGCAGCATGCAGCGCCCCACCCCACCTCTTAACCCCCAGAGCACTGTGTCAACGGGTGGTTATGATCTCGGCATCGCGCAATTCTGGTGCCGCCATACCGGTTTGCCACAGCCAGTATTGGATGGGGCCTGGGCAGTTCAGGCTCACCACCTTGTGATTGCCGTGTTTATCGACGGCATGGATCGTCACCCCTTCGGTATAACCGTCCTTCAGGTAGTTCAAATCTTCGATCGCTTCATACACCGCCTGATCCAGCGTCATCCCCATCTTCATGTACAACACGACGGCACGGCTGGTGCCGCAACGAATGGTCATTTCCCCGGTATGCGTACAAGCACAAGCGCCGTAACGGCTGTCGGCATACGAACCGCTGCCGATAATTGGGCTATCCCCCAATCGCCCCGGATATTTCCACGCCCAACCCGAGGTAGACGTGGCTGCGCTCAGTGTTCCCCCGCCATCAAGCGCTAAAAACACCGTAGTGTCACGTACACGTTCGGGATCGGTGGCATTGTTAGACAGCCCGGCCAGCGGAATATTCGGCCAGTCACGTCGCTGTTCTGCGCTCATCGCCTGTTCCAGCTTGTCCCACCATACGCGTTTGGAATCGGCGATCAGGTTATCACCCGCCAGCGCGCCAATTTCGGCAGCAAACCGGGCGGCTCCGGCACCCACCAGAATTTCGTGGTTAAGATCTTCCATCACCCGGTACGCAACCTCCACCGGATGCAGGTAGCCTTGTAACGCCCCCACAGCACCGGTGCGCAAACTGTCACCATCCATTACCGAGGCATCCAGTTCCATCTCACCCAATACGTTCGGCCAGCCACCATAACCAACAGTACGCACACTCGGGTCCAGTTCCACCAACTTGATGCCATCAACAATGGCGCGCAGGCCGTTGTGTCCCTGCTGCAGCCGTTCGGCAGACAGAGCGATACCCGGATGCCCTTCAGAATTTGCAATCACAATCATAAGGTTATGTTTCCTGCACGGCGTTGAGCGCCAAAAGAGATGCACCGGGGCCTCCGGTGATTGCCGCCAATGGAACACGTGTTCCATTAATAACTAAAAAGTATCGTTGCCCCGTTGAAAAGTCAAACTCAGGCGGCGAAAAGCGTGGTGCAACACGTCTTTTCACTGCGTGCTGTACGGACAGCAAACACCTGTCGTTCGACTACACTGTGATCTCGACCGCAAAACGCTTGAGGAGCCAAAATGCCTAAAAAAACTGTAGATCCAAGCCAACCGGCAGCACAGCAGGATATCCGTGCCTTTCTGGACGCGTTGAATGCAGGTGGTGGCAAGCCGATGGAAGAGATGAAACCGAAAGAGGCGCGTAAGGTATTGGAGGGCGCACAACGCAGCGTCGACGTGCCACTTCGCGAGGTCGAGATCAACGAGAAGACGATCCATGTCGAGGGGCAGGACATCCTGTTGCACATCGTGCGTCCAGCCAAGGTTAAAGAAGCGCTGCCGGTATTTATGTTCTTCCACGGCGGTGGCTGGGTGCTGGGTGACTTCCCTACCCATGAACGGCTGGTACGCGATTTAGTCTACAGCGCAGGTGCCGCAGCGGTGTTCGTCAACTATACCCCCTCGCCGGAAGCCCATTACCCGACGGCCATTAATCAGGCCTACGCCGCCACTGAATGGGTGGCCGAATACGGCGAAAAAATCAACGTCGATGGCTCCCGCCTGGCCGTGGTCGGCAACAGCGTCGGTGGCAATATGGCGGCGGTGGTCAGCCTGATGGCCAAAGAAAAAGGCACCCCGGCGCTGCGCTGTCAGATCTTGCTGTGGCCCGTGACGCACGCCAACTTTGACACCGAGTCCTATCATCAATTTGCCGAAGGCCACTTCCTGACGCGCAACATGATGAAATGGTTCTGGGACAACTACACCACCGATAAAGCACAGCGTAAGGAAATTTATGCTTCACCGCTCAACGCCACGCTGGCACAGCTAAAAGGCCTGCCGCCGGCGCTGGTCCAGACCGCTGAACTGGACGTACTGCGTGATGAAGGTGAAGCCTATGCCCGGCTACTGAACGCTGCCGGGGTAGAGGTCACCTCCACCCGTTACAATGGGTTGATCCACGATTACGGCCTGCTGAACCCCATCGCCCATGTGCCGGCAGTGCATTCCGCCATCCATCAGGCCGGGCGAGCGTTGAAGCATTATCTGGCCTAGGTTATTCGGCATAATGGCAAGCCACCCTATGTCCCACCGCCACCGTACGTAACGCCGGGGCCAATTCCCGGCATTGTGCGGTCGCCCGCGGGCAACGGGTATGAAAACGGCAGCCGTGCGGCGGTTGCGCAGGGTCAGGCAACTCCCCCTGGGCCATCGCCTGCGGCAGCCGTGAAGGATCCAGACGAGGTACCGCCGCCAGCAACGCCCGGGTATAAGGATGCCGTGGCTGCCGGAATAGGCTATCGCGATCGGCGCTCTCCACAATCTGACCGAGATACATCACCGCCACGTCCTGACACAAATGCTCCACGACGCCAAGATCGTGAGAGATAAACAGGAAGGTCACCCCTTTCTGCTCCTGAAGATCGGAAAACAGGTTGATGATCTGTGCCTGGATCGAAACGTCGAGTGCCGAAATCGGCTCGTCCGCGACGATAAATTCCGGCTGCAGGATCAACGCGCGGGCAATACCGATACGTTGGCGCTGACCACCGGAAAATTCATGCGGAAAACGCCCATACTGTTGCGCCGATAATCCGCAGATCTTCATAGTGTCAATCACCCGGTCACGCAATTCACTTTTATGCGCCAGCCCATGCTCCATCAGGGCCTCACCGATGGCATCGCCAATACGCATCCTCGGGTTTAGCGAACTGTATGGGTCTTGAAACACCAACTGCATCTTCGGGCGCAGGGCACGCAATCGGCGGGGACTGAGCTTATCCAGCGCCTGCCCGTTGAATAACACTTCACCGGCCGTTTTGTCGTGTAGCCCCAACAACGTACGGCCTACGGTGGTTTTCCCACTGCCCGACTCACCGACCAGGCCGAAAACAGTGCCTTTGCGAATACCAAAGCTGACATCATCCACCGCCCGCAGTTGTCCGGTTGTCTGGCCAAACACCCCTTCACGCAGCGGAAAATGCTTCTTCAAGCCTTTCACTTCCACCAAGAGATCAGACGGCATGAAAACGCCCTCCCGCATTGATAAAACAGGCAGATTGGCGCTGCAAAGTCCCGTACAAAGGCGGAATGCCGTCACGGCAACGTGCACTGGCCTGAGCGCAACGATCGGCAAAGGCACAGTGATCGGGCAGATTGGCGAGATCGGGCACCTGACCGGGGATCGAGTACAGTCTGCGCCGCCGCTGGCCGGCGACCGGCCGTGAAGCCATCAATCCCTGGGTATAGGGATGTTGTGGGTTGGCTAACACCTCCCGCGTGTCCCCCTGCTCGACAATGCGTCCGGCATACATCACGACCAGCCGATCGGCCATCTGGGCAATCACGCCAAGGTCGTGGGTGATCAACATCATGGCCATGTTATTTTTACGGCTCTGCTCACGCAGCAGCGCCAAGATCTGCGCCTGCACGGTGACGTCCAACGCCGTGGTGGGCTCATCGGCAATCAGCAAGGCCGGCCGACAGCTGATGGCCATGGCGATCATAACGCGCTGCAACATACCGCCAGAAAGCTGGTGCGGATAACAGGTCATCAACTGTTCTGCTCGCGCCAACCCGACCTCGGTAATCAGCGCCGTCGCCTCACGCCAGGCGGTCTTTGGTGCTGTCCCTCGATGGCGGATTAACGGCTCCACCAATTGTTCGCCGATCGTCAATACCGGGTTCAGCGCGCTCATCGGTTCCTGAAATATCATGGCCAGCCGGTTGCCGCGCAAATCACGCATTTGTTGCGGACGCAGTTTGAGCAAGTCCTGCCCATCAAAATGAATTTCACCGCCGTCGATCTGTGCCAGCGGCTGCGGTAACAGCCCCATCAGCGCCATCGCGGTGACGCTTTTGCCGCAACCTGACTCGCCGACGATGCCCAGCGTCTGTCCGGCATGGAGTTCAAAGCTGACTTGCTGTACCGCACGCACCTGCCCTTGTTCGCCATTGAAAGCCACCGACAGTTGATTGAATGCCACCAGTGGTCGACTCATCGTTTCACCCCGTTCATTTTCGGATCGAGTGCGTCCCGCAGGCCGTCACCCAGAATATTAATCGCCACTACGGTGATAAAAATGGCCAACCCCGGCGGCATCCACAGCCAGGGGCGACGCTGAAAATCGATCAGGCTGTTGGCCGCATCCATCATGTTGCCCCACGACGGCGTCGGCGGCACCACGCCCAGCCCCAGGTAACTGAGCGCTGACTCGCTGAGAATGGCGTTGGCGACACCCATGGTCGCCACTACAACCAAAATCGGAATGGTATTCGGCAACAGGTGACCAAACAAACGTCGGCGCGTGGACAGGCCCAAGACTTCTGTCGCCAACATAAAATCACGCTCTCGCAATGACAGGATCTGCCCGCGCACCAACCGCGCCAGGGACGGCCACCCCAGCAGGCTGAGCATGATCATCACCATATAAATGCGGTAGTCCGGCGAAACATCCAGTTCGGACAACATCGCCCCCATGATAATCAGCAATGGCAGGCTGGGAATGGTCATCAACAGATCGGCAAAGCGCATGATCAACTTATCCACCAGTCCCCCCAGATAACCGGACAGCGCGCCCAGCAGGTAGCCGAGCGTGACTGACAGCAGCATGGAGACCAAACCTATGGTCAGCGAGATGCGGCCTGCCAACAACAGGCGGGTATAGATATCGCGACCGAGAAAATCTGTCCCTAGCCAATGTTCGGCATTAGGCGCGTGGTTAATGTTTAGCGCATCGCCGGCATCGTCCTGCCACGGCGAAAACATCGGCCCAAAAACGCAGAGCAGGGTCAAAACCAGCAGCAGCAACAGCGAGGCCATCGCCAATCGGTGGCGACGCAGCCGTTGCCAGGCCTGTGCAACCGGTGGCGGCGACATTTGCGCCAGGGCGGGTAATTGCGCCTGCCGCCAACGACGACGGCGCCCAAAAAACAGCGTTGCCAACATACTCACCTCAAACGAATTCGCGGATCGGCATAGGCGTACAGAATGTCCGCCAGCAGATTGCCCAAAATGGTCAGCACCGCCAGAAAAAGCGTAAAGCCCATCAACACCGGGTAGTCGCGCGCAGCCAGAGAGTCAATGTGAATGTGCCCCGCGCCGGGCCAGTTGAAGATTTTTTCAGTGATCAACGCACCGGAAAACAGCGCGGGCAATTCAAACCCCAGTAGCGTAATGATGGGTAACAGCGCATTGCGCAGCGCATGTTTGACGATCACCGTTTTTTCCTTCAGACCTTTGGCCCGGGCGGTACGGATATAATCCATGCGGATCACGTCCAGCATGCTGGCGCGGAAATAGCGCGTCAGGGTCCCAGCCTGCAACATCACTAATGCCAGTACCGGCAACAACAGATGTGCCGCCACTTCCCCCACCCAGGCCAATCCGGTCGCGTCACTGCCCGTTCGCAGCATGCCGCCCGCCGGTAACCAGTGCAGATCGACGGCAAACCATTTGATTAACAGCAAACAGAGGAAAAAAGTCGGGAATGACATTGCGCCGAACACCGCCACAGTGACCAGATGATCAAACAGCGAATAGGGTTTCATCGCCGACGCCACGCCGACCGCCAACGCAATGCCCCAGTAGAGCACCAGTGCCACTGACGCCAGCAGGAATGAGTTCCAGATGTACTGATTCAGCAAGGTGCTGACCGGGATCTGGTACTGTAACGAAAAGCCGAGATCGCCTTGCAGCAGGCGACCAAGCCAATGCAGATAGCGGGTGAACAGCGGCTGATCCAACCCATACAACGCCCGCAGCTCGGCAGCCCGTTCCGCAGTAAGGTTGATGTTGCCGTCAATAAAGTCGCCAGGCGTCAGCGCGAAGATGAAGAAAATCAACAGCGAGGCCAGTAACATCATCGGAATGGTTTGCAGCAAACGGCGCAGGATAAAATTTCTCATGGTGTTTTCCATCACCACCGCACGGCATCGCGCGGCGGCGCATTGCCGTTACTGAGCCAGTTTGACGTCCGGCAAACTGCCCGTCAGGCCGTTGTAAACATCCGGCTTAAAACCGCTGACGCGCGCACTGCTGGCGCTGAGCACTTTACGGTTCCCCAGCAGGATCACCGGTGGATCCTCCGCCAGTACCTGGTACAGCTTATGGTACAAAGGCTTGCGCTGTTCAATATCCAACGTGGCGTTAGCGTGGCTAATCAGCTGATCCACCTGCGGATTGCTATAGCCGGTTTCACTCATCTGGCTGATGAAATCGCGTACCCCGTCATGCGGGTCATTCAGCCCGCTGGTGCTGAGCGATGCCAGGTCATAATTACCCACCTTGCGTTGGGCCAACAGCGCATTGAAGTCCAGCACCTGCGGCTTTAATAGCACCCCAATCTGCCGGTAGTTGTCTTTGGCAATGGGCACCAATGCATCGTTAATCAGCTTCTTGGTCACCAACAGCGTCAGTTCCAGCTTTTTGCCGTCTTTCTGACGAATACCGTCTGCACCCGGCACCCAGCCAGCCTGATCCAGCAGGCGTTTCGCTTTGTTGACGTCGTAAGCATAAGGATTGATACCCTGCGGATCATAGGCCCAGGAAACGGGAGAAATAGGCTGGTTAGCCACAGTGCCGTAACCCTGGTACACCACCGTAATCAGTTTCTGACGATCCAGGCCGTAGATCAGCGCCTGACGTACGCGCGCGTCCTGTAACGCCGGGCGCTTAAGGTTAAAATCCACCCGGCTGTAATCGCTTGAGCTGTACAAGTTGATGTTGGCGAAACCCAAGAGTTTTAACTGCTCAATATCATCTGGCTTGGAGGTGAAGGCGTCATAGTCGGTTTCACCGGTTTGGAACAGCTGGAAGTTGGTCGTCGGGTTGGTTACGCGGTAAATAAAGCGCGCCACCGCCGGCTGACCCAGGTAGAAATGAGGGTTAGCGTGGAAGCGAATCTCCTGCCCTGGAATGTATTTGTCGTAAATGTAAGGGCCGTTGCCTAACGGCTTGCCATTCAGTGCGCGAACGCTTTCCAACTTACCGCGCTGATAGTCCTTGCCGTAATACGTCTTCGACAATACCGGCCCGCCAATCAGCTGCAGCGTGGTAGCGCCCGGCTGGGTGGTGGTGATCTGAATCGTCCGATCGTCGATCACGTTCAATCCGCTAATGCTGGGTGCTGTGCCGTTCTTGTATTCGGCGCCACCCTGAATATGCGCCGGGGTAATGTCGGTTTCACCGTCATAGGCCGGGTCATGCAGCAGCGTCAACGTAAAGGCGATGTCTTCGGCTTTGATAGGTGAGCCGTCACTGTTGACCAGATTAGGGCGCAGCTTGATGGTATACACTCGGTTATCCGGGCTGACTTGCCAGGACTCAGCCAACCGCGCCACCGGTTTCCCTTCCCTGTCCAGGCCAATTAACCGGGTGAAAATCACGTCGGTGACGTTCTCATCCCAGCCGTTGGTAAACAGATAAGGGTTAAAGTTGCCCTGTGGCTCGAGAATACCCGCCACCACGGTGTCTTTTCTCAGCTTGGCAGCGGCCGGCACCAAACTGGCATCGCTCGCCGGAGTGATCCCCTCGGTTAACGTTTCTGCCTGTGCACTGCATGAAAGACCTATCGCGGTGGCCAGCGCCAACGGCACCAAACGTTTTTGCAACAGCCTGTTTATCTTATTTTTTATTCTGCTCACCCCAGCCCCTTGTCTACCCGTTGATAAAATGTGACAAAATTTATCGCAGAGTAATGGGCGGCCGGAGGGCTGTCTAACAACGAAACCGGCATTCCATTGCCGGAAAAAGCATTATGAATTTTTCTATTGCGAAACCCGATTGCTCAGCGTGGCTCAGTCTGCCGGTTCAAGCTGCCGGATAAGTTTGGCTAAGGTTTTGATCGCTGCCTCGTGCTTGTCGCTCCAGTCAAAAGAAGCGTTCAAGCGGAAGCAATGGTTGAAATGATTGCCGGTAGTGAACATCCTGCCCGGTGCAATACTCACCCCCAGAGCCAGCGCACGCTGGTATAGCTCCATCGACGACAACGCCGGATCCAGCTCCAGCCACAGGAAATACCCCCCGTCGGGTTGGCTGACTTTCACCGTGGACGGGAAATGATGGGCGATAGCTTGACGCATCATACTTTGGCGCTGCGCCAGCAACCGGCGCAAGCGCCGCAGGTGTGTATCGTAACCGCCGTGTAGCAAATAATCGGCGAGCGCCAACTGCGTAGGGACGCTGGTCGATACGGTGCTCATCAACTGCAACCGTTGGATTTGCTGGGCATAGCGCCCCGCCGCTACCCAACCGACACGAAAGCCCGGTGCCAGGCATTTGGAGAACGACGAGCAATGCAGGATCTGCCCGCCACTGTCCAGCGCTTTGGCCGGTTGCGGACGCTCGGCGCTGAAATACAGCTCGCCGTAAACATCATCCTCGATCAACGAAATCTGGCGCTCGCGCAGTACGCTTACCAACCGCTGTTTATTTTCCTCCGGCATGCTGGCGCCCAACGGGTTCTGGAAGTGGGTCATTAACCAACAGGCCTTGATCGGGTACTGCTCTAACGCCTGTTCCAGCGCGTCCAGATCGATTCCGTCCTGCGGATGCGTGGCGATCGCCACCGCCTTCAACCGCAGGCGTTCCAACGCCTGCAATGCGCCATAAAAAGCCGGAGATTCAATCGCCACGTAATCCCCCGGCTGCGTCACCGCCTGAAGACTCAGGCTCAATGACTCCATCGCCCCGGCAGTAATGACTATTTCGTCCGGCGCTACCTGCATACCACTCAGCGCATAACGCTGGGCGATATGCCGCCGTAATGCATCATTGCCGGGCGGCAGGTTAGCCAGTGAACTGTGCGGCGTAAGTTTGCGCGCAACGCTGCTCAACGCCCGCGCCAGTTTAGGTTGAGCAAACAAGGTGGCGTCGGGGAACGCCGAACCGAAAGGAATAATAGCCGGGTCTTTGCACGCCTGTAGCACATCAAAAATAAAGGTGTTGATATCCACCTGTTCACTCAGCAACAGTTTTTCACCGTGCACCGGCTGTGGTAAGGGTTGCGGACGCGCCGCCACGTAATAACCGGACTGCGGCCGTGCAACGATCCACCCCTGACTCTCCAACAGTTGGTAGGACTGCACTACCGTCATCAGACTCAATCCCGCACGTTTACCGCTTTCACGCAGTGAGGGCAGTTTATCCCCCGCCCGCCATACCCGGTTCTGGATCTGTTCACGAATCTGTTGTGCAAGCTGCTCATATCTGGTCATAGGCCCTAACTGTTATATGAAAAAGTGAAATAACTGTCACTATTATAGTTACTGTACTCCGTGATTAACTTAGCGCCAAGCTTTCCACAGAAAAATTACCGCTATACTGAAGAGGTTATTTTATGTTCAACCCAAGGAGGCGCCATGCTGGGTCTTGATGCACTAGAACTTGCCAGAATACAGTTCGCCTTCACCGTTTCTTTCCATATTATTTTCCCTGCAATCACCATCGGCCTGGCCAGTTATCTGGCGGTGCTGGAAGGTTTGTGGCTGAAAACGCGCAATGAAACCTACCGCGACTTGTATCATTTCTGGTCGAAAATTTTTGCCGTTAACTTCGGCATGGGCGTGGTTTCCGGCCTGGTTATGGCCTACCAATTTGGCACCAACTGGAGTTTCTTCTCCGAGTTCGCCGGCAGTATCACAGGGCCGCTGCTGACCTATGAAGTGCTGACCGCCTTCTTCCTGGAAGCGGGTTTTCTGGGCGTCATGCTGTTTGGCTGGAACCGTGTCGGCCCTGGCCTGCACTTTTTCGCCACCTGCATGGTGGCGCTGGGTACACTGATTTCCACGTTCTGGATCCTGGCGTCCAATAGCTGGATGCAGACGCCTCAGGGGCACGAGATCATCAACGGCCAGGTGGTGCCGGTCGACTGGCTGAAAGTGATTTTCAACCCGTCATTCCCGTATCGACTGTTGCATATGTCAACCGCCGCCTTCCTGTCTTCGGCGTTCTTCGTTAGCGCCTCCGCAGCCTGGCATTTATTGCGCGGCCGCGACACGCCAGCCATGCGTAAAATGTTGTCGATGGCCATGTGGATGGCACTGATTGTCGCCCCAATACAGGCGATGATCGGCGATGCCCACGGCCTGAATACGCTAAAATACCAGCCGGCAAAAATTGCCGCCATCGAAGGTCACTGGGAAAACCCGCCGGGGGAAGCCACGCCGCTGATCTTGTTCGGTTGGCCGGATATGCAGCGTGAGGAAACCCGCTTCAAGCTGGAAGTTCCCTACCTCGGTAGCCTGATCCTGACCCACAGCCTGACCGAACAGGTCCCGGCGCTGAAATCCTTCCCACCGGAGGACCGCCCTAACTCCACGGTGGTGTTCTGGTCATTCCGCATTATGGTGGCCCTGGGTATGTTGATGATCCTCGCCGGGGTCTGGAGCCTTTGGCTACGCTGGCGTGGCGGGTTATATCAATCGCGCCCGTTCCTCTATTTCATTCTCTGGATGGGGCCTTCCGGCTTGCTGGCGCTGCTGGCGGGTTGGTTCACGACCGAGATTGGCCGCCAGCCATGGGTCGTTTATGGCCTGCTGCGTACCAAGGATGCCGTTTCTGCGCACGGCGACCTGCACATGAGCATCAGCTTATTGGCGTTTATCATCGTTTACTGTTCGGTATTCGGCGTGGGCTATTCCTACATGATGCGGTTGATCCGCAAAGGGCCGCAGCAGCATGAAAACCATGAAGACGATACCGACGGCCGACCGGCACGACCGCTCTCCGCAGTAAAAGACACCTTGGACGACAGGAGCTGAACATGGGTATTGATCTTCCGTTGATTTGGTTTGTGATCATTGTGTTCAGCACCATGATGTACGTGGTAATGGACGGTTTTGATTTGGGTATCGGCATCCTGTTCCCGTGGGTAAAGGACAGCGGTGACCGCGATGTGATGATGAACACCGTCGCCCCGGTATGGGACGGCAACGAAACCTGGCTGGTCCTGGGCGGCGCGGCACTGTTTGGTGCCTTCCCGCTGGCCTACGCCGTGATCCTCGACGCACTGGCTATTCCGCTCACCCTGATGCTGTTCGGGTTAATCTTTCGCGGTGTGGCCTTTGAGTTTCGCTTTAAAGCCCGGCCAGAAAAGCGCCACATTTGGGACAAGGCATTTATTTGGGGGTCGATCTTTGCCACCTTCAGCCAGGGGGTGGTGGTCGGGGCCATCATTAACGGCTTCCCGGTCAACGGCCGTACCTATGCCGGTGGCGCACTCGACTGGCTGACGCCGTTCGCGCTGTTTTGCGGGCTGGGGCTGGTGGTGACTTATGCGTTACTCGGCTGCACCTGGCTGGTGATGAAAACGGCCGGCGACCTACAGGCGCGTATGTATTGGTTGGCAACGCCGCTGCTGGTGATCCTGCTGCTGGTATTGGCCGTCGTCAGTATCTGGACGCCCATTGCTCACCCGGAAATCGCCACACGCTGGTTCACGTTACCTAACCTGTTTGTGCTGCTGCCAGTGCCTATATTGGTGCTGCTTAGCGCCTGGGGCATCCGGCATGGGGTGAAAAATGCCGCGCATTACTCGCCGTTCTTGCTCACCCTGCTGCTGGTATTTCTGGGGCTCAGCGGATTGGGCATCAGCATTTGGCCACTGCTGATCCCACCGTCCATCACCCTGTGGCAAGCCGCCGCGCCACCGCAAAGCCTCGGTTTTATGTTGGTGGGGGCGCTCTTTATCATTCCGATTATTTTGGTTTATACCTTCTGGAGCTACTACGTGTTCCGCGGCAAGGTCAGCCATGAACATGGCTATCACTGATGAGGGAAGAAACTATGCAGGATAAAACCTCACCCACCCCTTGGTGGAAACGCATCGGCTGGCTGGTCGTGATCTGGAGTGCCAGCGTGCTGGGGCTGTTTGCCGTCGCGTCGATGTTCCGGCTGTTGATGAATGCTGCGGGCATGAGAACGCATTAACCCAGGCGCTGTCTGGCAAGCGTGGGCGGTAAAATGCCCACGCTAATCACTCCCCCGGTTTTCGCCCCATCGCGCTCAGAAAACGCTGTTGCAAATGCAGCAGCTCCCCCAACGCCAACACCCGATAGTCGATCCCAAAACGCGGCGCCACCTCAGCAATAATACGGCTCAAGGCCGGGTAATGCCGGTGACTCCAATGCGGAAACAGGTGGTGTGTCAGATGCAAATTGGCACCGCCCAACCAATAGCCCAGCCAACGCGGCCGGAGAAACCAGTCAAACGTCGTGGCGAACACATGATGATACCAGCCGTGCGGTAGCGGCCCCTGCGCCGGCGCCTGATAAAACTTCGCCTTGGCCCAATGGGTACCGATAATCAGCATCACAAACAGCAATGACGAAAGCATCTGGCTCAGCAAATACACCAGCACAAGTTGCCCCACGCCTATCGCTGGCGACAACAGGTAACAGGGTATCGCCAACGCCAGCAGCACATGAGCGGTTTTGCCCATCAAAAACACACTCCAGCCACGGATCCCCCGTTGCGCCATTCGTGCCGCGACCCGGGTTCTTCCCGCCCGATCCAGCCAATCGAACAACCAGATGTAATACGGGAAGGTCATTGCAGCCACCAGCGGCCAGTAAAAACGCTGAGCACGCATAAAAGGCCGCCAATGCTGGAATGGCGTCTGACGCAGTACGCCGTTGGCGTCGATATCGGGATCGTAATGCTCTATGTTGTTGTGTGCATGATGAAAAATAACGTGCCGCACCCGCCAGCAATCAGGATCTAATCCCAGTGGAATGCTCACCAGGCAATTCAGCCAGCGATTGGCCCACGGTTGCCTGAAAAATGCGTTATGCGACGCATCATGAACCACGTTTACCGTGAGGAACATTCCAATAAAAATAAAACCGAAGTAACAGGCAAAAAACGCCCAAAAGCTGTGTTGTTGCAGGCTCAGGCCATAACAAAACGCACACAGCGCCAGCAGTAGCAACACCTTGGCCAACATGCCCCTATCCGCAAAACGGTGGTCGCGGTTTTCGGCCAGGTAATGCTGCGCGGCCTGCATCAATGCACGATGCAGGCCAGAGTCATCACGCTGAAAAGCCAGCGGGCGCAACGCGGTCATGGCTGCCCCATCCGGCGTAAGAATTGCTGTTGCTGCGCCAGCAGCTCAGTGTAACCAATGCAGCGATAGTCCATACCATGCTGTGCCGCCAGCTGCGCCACTATGGCGGCCAGCGCCGGATAATGCCGGTGATTCCAACCGGGGAACAGATGATGGGTCAGATGATAATTCAACCCGCCGGTCAGATGCCGTAACGCACGCGGCGAGGTTTCCCAATCGCACGCGGTAGCAAAATTGTGTCGATACCAGCCGTGCGGCATGCTTTCGCCTTCCGGCACAGCGTAAAACTCAGCCTGCGCCCAATGGGTGCCCAACAACAAAAACACCACCAACAGTGAGGCACACATCTGACTGAGTGCATAAGCCAGCAGAACCCATTGCCAACTGATGCCATTTTGTTGACACAACACCAGCGGTACGGCCAGCACCAGCAGCAGATGGCCAATCTTGCACAGGATAAACACGGCCCAACCGCCGCGCCCCGGTAAAATATTCTTCTCATGCAAGGGGGTTTTCCCCATGCGATCCGACCAGTCAAAAATCCAGGCGATATAGGGCAGCGAGAGTGCGGCAATCACCGGCCAATACAGATGCTGATAGCGCATGTGTTTACGCCAGCGTTGAAACGGCGTTTGGCGAAAGAAGCCATTTTCCTCGGTATCCAAATCGTAATGTTCAACATTGGCATAAACGTGGTGATACTCCACGTGCCGCACGCGCCAATAATCCGGATCCACCCCCAGCGGCAACGTGACTAACCGCCCTACCAGCCGGTTGGCCCAGGGGCTGAGCAAAAAGGCATTATGCGAAGCATCGTGATTCACATTCACGTTGAGCAACATCCCCATCATCACAAACAGGAAATAACAGCCGAAAAACGCCCACGGCTGTTGCTGCATCAGACTCAGCACATAAAAAGCGCAGCACAGCACCAGCAGCAGTGCCGCTTTGGCCAGCCGCCAGCCGTCAGCATAACGGTGGTCGCCCACCAAATAGGCGTGCGCGGCCTGTTTGAGCGCACGATGAAACGCCTGTTCTCCATCGGCGGGAAAACGCAGCGGTGGAAGCGTATCAGCCATGCGACACCCCCGCCGGGACCGGCTTTTTCGCCCGGCCCCATCCTAATGCCACGCAAACACCGTGCAGTGCGATAACGGCCATCGCAATTTGCCAATAGCGCTGCGACCACCCAAGATAACCGATGAACAACAGCGGAATACTCAGCGTAATCAGCAACCAGGCAGCAATCGCCCAGCGATGTCCTTCTGTCATGCCCCCCAACGCCATTGACCCAAACGCCAGCAGGACCAACAACGCCATTTGCGGCCAGCTCACGTCACTGTAGCCGTAGCCGTACTGGTAAACATAACCAATGACCAGCGTAAACAGCAGCATCGCGCCGCTGAACACGCTCAGCGCCGAGCAACGGAAACGCCCCGTGGCCACTTTAGGCCGCCAGGACAGGCGTAAGTAACGCAAGAAAGGAAGATTGCTCGCCCAGAACGGATTCGCAGACGGCTTCTCGCCGCTGACGCCGTACACAAAGGGCGTTTCAGGCAGGTTAGGGCAAAAAGTACCGAACAGTTTGTCCCAGAAGATAAAGCTGCCACCAAAATTTTTGTTCGAATAGGCCATGTCTTTAACGTGATGCACCCGATGATGCGCCGGCGTGACCAGGATTTTTTCCAACAGGCCAAGCTTGGGGGTTAGCGCATTATGGTTAAACAGCTGAATGCTGTAGTGCAGGATAGACACCGTGACAAACACTGACAACGGCACCCCCAGCAGCGCCAATAATAAAAAGAACGGGATTGACGTAAGTGACGAATACCAGGAATTTCGCACCCCCAGCGAGAGATTGAAATGCTCCCCCTGGTGATGCACCACATGCACTGCCCACAGTACCCGTAAATAATGGTGCAAGCGGTGCAACCAGTAAAAGCCGAAGTCCCACGCCAGCAGGGCAAACAGCCACATCAGCACCGGTGGCCAGCTATCCAACAGGCCCAGGCTAAAATGCGCCGCCACGTAGCCATAGCAGGTGATCTCCAGCCCGCGAAACAGCCACAGCATGATATGACCGGAGTTCAAATTGAACACCAGATCGTGCCAGTTCACCTGCCGCCGCTGGGCGTACTGCAACACCAGCGCCTCGCCAATGACGACAAACAGCATGAACACGATTGGCAACGCCAGTTCGCTCATCCTATTTCTCCTTTGACGGCATTTCGCCGCACGCTATGTAGGCGCTGCACCACCCAACCGGCAATAAACGCCAACAGAGCCCCACTGACCAGATCAACCAGCAAATGGCGACGCAATTGCAGAATGGAAAACGCGATCGCCAGTGCCCATAACATGAGCAACGCCGTTCTCACTTTACGCTGCCTATCGCTCAATGCCCACACGGCCAGCACCGTTAGCGTCATGTGAAGCGAGGGCAGGCAATTTTGCAGTGAATCGACCTGGGTCAAGGCCGCCAGCAGTTGCGAACTTATTCCGTCGCCCTTGTCTTGCGGATACACCAACGTGGTTGGCCACAACAGGTATACCGCTCCTGCGCCCACGGCGGCCAATTGCATCGCCGCTCTCAGCCATTTGACCCGCTGAATCGGCGCCAACAGATAGCCGAGCGGGACAATGATAAAGAAGGACAGGTACAACCAAATGGCTGACGGGCTAAACGGGATCCAGCGGTCAATTGCCGATGGCGGGAGAACGGTGCCGGTTCCTTGTAGACGATCGGTTAAAGTATAAACGACGCCCACACATCCCCAGCCCAGCAACATTTGCCACAGCCGGTACACTACCGTCTTCATCATGCACCCGCCCGGCGGATAATCCGCCTTCTCTTACGATCAAACTGCGGCATCACCGCCTGTACCGTCCGTTGCCACTCCAGATTGGCGATGGCAATGCCCTGCTGTTCAAACAATGCGGCCAGCTGCGTCTGACAGTGTGCCAGCTCGGCCTCGCTACAGTCGGCGATCAGGTGCAATTGCTTCTCACCCTCTTGGATCAGCCGATAATCGCTGGTCAGCGGCAACGCATTGGCAATCACGCGGCTGCACACGTCGGCAAACACCACCTGCGGCTGTTCAAACTGATTGGGCAACACCAGTTGATCGTCACGCCGCCCTTCGATACGCGCAATCGCCATTGAAGGCTGCCCACAAGGACAAGGCTCTGTCTGTTTGACCAACACGTCATCCAGCCGGTAGCGAACAATGGGCTGGGTGCTACGGGTAAAGTCCGTGATCAACGGTGTAAAACGCTGCGCATCGATCCACTGCGGTTCAATATGCAAGAATTCTTCATTCAGATGCAGAGTGCCGTGCGAACACGTGGCGGCCAGGAAGCCCTCAGTGGCCTGATACACCTCCCCCACCACGGGAAAGACCTGCGCAAGCAGACGTCGGTCTTGTTCTTCCAACACCTCCGCCACCGAAATCACCTTCTTGACCTCAAGACGAATCTGTTTGGCTAACACCGCCAGCGCCAATGCGCGCAGTACCTGCGCCGGTGCGACAATGATGGTCGGTGCTTGCTGCTCTAGCCGAGACAGCTGTGGGGTAAAAGGCGCAAAGAGATCGTAAAACGCCAGGCTCAGCCAACGATTGTTCACGCTGTGATACAGGTTGTTGTCCGCCCGCAGAAACAGCGCAACGCGCTCACCGGCAAACAGACCGTCCGGCAGCATTTTCGCCAGCATGCCTCCGGCCCAAACCTGCTGTTCACGCGGGCTGACGACAAAAATGCCACGCTGCCCTGATGTTCCCGACGACAGACCGACGCTGTATTTCCCGATTTTCGGCGTAAAATCCCGCTCGGCTTCGCTGCGCTGCGCGCAGGCCAACAGCGTATCCCGTTGCAACCCGGCCGTGTTCATTTGATCGAACTGCGCCATCATCAACGCCTTGTCCATCTGCGGCCAGGTGGCTATCGCTTGCCGGTTGAAGCGCCTAAAGTACGGGCTTTTGCTCAAGACGCGCCGTGCGAATCGTTTTAACTGCCTGTTCTGGTATCCCACCAAAGACTGGCGATCGGAAAAGGCTAAACGGCGCGCCCGAAAGTAGTGCCACAGTGTCATTAACGGGATCATAAGTCGCCCTCATGGCACAGCAGGATCTCGGCGTTGCCACTCGCCCACAGCTGGTTCAGCCGCTCCAGCGTGCGGTAATAGGCGTTGGCATCCTCCATCACCAGGTTGGCCAACCGTGAAGGCCCGCGCAACTGCTGATAGCTTAACGGAGACCAGGCGGCGTCGCTGGCGAGCAGCGTCCAGCCGTTATCGGTGAGGATAAACGCACCGATATGGCCAGCAGCGTGTCCCGGCAGATCTACCAGCACGATGTGCCCTTCGCTGCCCGGTAACGCATAGCCGCGATCGAAGGGGGCCAGCAGCGCTGGCAGACTGACCTGAGGAAAACTTTCGATAAACGCCAGGTTTGTCTCAAAGCTTTCTGGGATCAGGCCAGGGATAAAGGCGCGTTTTAATGCGGCAAAGCCGCGCAGCTCACGGGTTTTCCGCCAACCGTCACCGGAACAGATAAAGTCGAGGTGTGCAAAATCACGCAGCCCGGCGACGTGATCGGCATGAAAATGTGAAACGATTAACGCCTGAATATCATTGGCATCATAGCCAGCGGCGCGCAATTGTTGCGCCAAGGATGCGTTGGCGTCGAAATACACCGGCGTCATCTGCCGGTAGATACGGAAAATGCCGGACTCTGTCTGCTGCTGGAAATAATGTGCATAGCCGGTGTCCCACAGCCAACGGCGTTCTCCCACTTCCAGCAGGTAAGCGCGCGCCGGGAATTTGCACACCCGGAACCCGGCGCCACGCAGCGCCATACAACCGATGTGGGTACAGTACCCCACTTCAAACACCGTCACCTTAGCCATAGGTCACGCCTCCCTGCTGTTTAAGCCACTCAGCGGTCAGGCGGATCCCTTCCTGCATCGAATAACGGGGTAAATAGCCCAGTTCTTCGATGGCGCGGGTCGGGCTAAGCGTCATATCGAAATACACCGCTGCCACGCTATAACGCGTGAGCAAGGGCTCTTTGCCGGTAAAGCGGGCCAGCAGCTCCAGCCCCCCAGCCAGCACACTCAGCAAGGGATACGGCACAGACTGTAGCCGATAATCTACCCCCATCTGCTGACGCAGCAACGCATCCAGCATATCCGCCAGCCGCTGCGGTTGGTGGTTTGTGATGTTGTAAACCGCACCGGATGGCAAACGGGGCTGGCGGCTCGCCAGCTCCATCGCATGCACCACGTTGAGTACAAAGGTCAGATCCAGCCGTGCTTTCCCTCCGCCGGGCAAGCGCAGTACACCGCGGTCGCGATCCAGCTGTTGCAGCAGACGTGGCACAATCACTCGGTCGTGTGGGCCGAATAAACCTCTCGGGCGCAGAATAACGTAGGTCGTTTGCGGGTAGCGCGGCACGGCCCCCAGTAACCGCTGTTCCGCGGCATATTTACTGGCCGCGTAATGATTGGCGAAGCGTCGCGCACGGTATCCTTCCTCAACATCTTGATGAGGTTTGAAATCGAAATAAATTGCCGGCGTAGAAATATGAATAAAGCGCTGCACGCCGCACGCCCCTGCCGCCTCAGCCAGCTTTTCTGTGGCAACCACATTGGCCTGATAAAACTCGGCCTTGCTGCCCCAAGGGGAGGACTTTGCCGCACAGTGCCATACCCAATCGCAACCCGCCATCAGTTGCCGGCACTGTTCCGCCGTGGCCTGCGTTAAATCCAACGGACTAAACTCGGCCCCCAACTGCCTGAGCTCGTCGCCGGCTTGCTTATCGCGCCCGGTAGCACGCACCTGATAGCCTGCGTCCAGCAACCCCTGTGCGGCATTGCGGCCCAGCCCACTGGTGGCTCCCGTGACCAACACCTTCACGGCAGCAGTACCATGCCAGCCAGGGATAACCCGGCGGCGGTGCCAATGAGCATCACCGGCTTCCCAGGGTTAAAGCGTCCGTTGGTCACCGCGGCATGCAGAGCCGTGGGAATAGACGCGGCCACCTGATTGCCGTGATAGCGGTAAATGTCCACCAGCACCTCGCTGGACACATGCAGCCGCTTACGCATATGTTCAAGTGACAGATGACTGGCCTGATGCGGCACAACCGTGGCGATCTGCGCCAACGTCAGGCCGCTGGCGGCCAGCAGACAAGCAAGGTAGTCTTCGATCAACGCCGAGGCCTGACGGAACAGCTGTTTACCTTGCATATGAAACAGGAAGTCGCTGCCGGTCATACCCGCCCGTGGATTACGGCGGGTGCCCCCGGCGCGGATCTCACACAGTTCACTGCCTTCGGGGTAAGTTTCCACCAGGCTTGCCAGAATGCCACTGGTTCCCTCACCCCGCTCAACAATGGCACAAGCCGCGCCATCGCCAAAAATCAGCGAGGACTCTTCATGATCCCAGTCGATGCCGCGCGAGGCCAAATCTGCCGAGATAATCGCAATACGTTTATAGGTGCCGGTATTGAGCAAACCGGCAGCCACTTGCATCGCAGAGATAAAACTGACGCAGCTGCTGTTAATGTCAAAGCCTGCCGTACCGGGTGCCAAACCGGCGATTTTGAGAATGTGCGCCGCAGTACAAGGCAGCGCCTGCACCGAGATCGCAGACGCGGAAATCAATAAGTCGATGGATTGCGCGTCGATATTGCAACGGGCCAAGGCATCCTGTAACGCAGCCACCGCCAGCTCAGCCTGACTCGCATCATCAGCCGCGTGATAACGATGAACGATGCCGGAGCGTTTTTCGACGTAACCGGCAGGCTTACGCAACAACCTGTCCAGTGTGGAGGATTCGACGCGATTAGGCGGTAATGCCGCCCCGGTAGCGATGACCTTCAGAGGCAGCAACGCAGGTGACGAAAAAGCGTGTATTGTCATTATTGTTATTGATTAACCTGAATATCCATAAAGCGATCTCCCGGCGCTACGCTACTGGCAGCGACGAGTCATCCCCGGTTTTAAATCCCAAAATGCCCGCATACAGGGGCTATTGATTGTTTTTATAGCTTACGAATAGCCGACATCCATCGACAGTAAGTGTCACCATACTGAGATAGTAAGTTTACGGCAAGGAAGCAAAAATGCATAAATTGGCAAACATTATCTGGTGGGACTGTGAGGGAAGTATCTGGTGGGACTGTGAGGGAAGTAAAAGGAGATCACCAGTGTGACCAGAGGCAGTGCGCCAATCTTCAACAGCTCGAACACCTGCCTGATAGACTCATTTTGATCCCAGTAGGCGTGGGCGACAAAAACGCCCACGCTGATAACGAAGATACCGCACAACACCTGACGCGCCAGCCGCAGACGCTCCATTTCATCGAACACTAATGTCGGGTCCAAATACAGTGTTTCTGCATCCACTTTTGCATTCTGGTTTTCGGTCTTCATGGGAAAACCCCCACGACCTGACCCACCGCCTCCAGCACCTCACCGTTCTCGCGCACAATACCAAGCGAGGACCCATCTTGCTTCGCCCACTGCCTGTCAGCAATGCTAATTAGCGCAAAAGCCAGGCGGATCACATCCGTTTTCGCCATCCCATGCCGCTTAGCTATATCGTTCAGATTATCGTCGATTTCATTTGATAATCGAATTGGCAAACTGCGCATCCCCCACCTCCTGTGGCTGTCTGTTAGCAGGGAAAGCTTACTTCACCAGCAAGCGTTGTTCAATTAGCGAACTGCGTAACATCTCGCATATTCAGCAGGTTGCGAGAAATAAACCGTTATCGATACCGTCAGACCTGAGTGAAATAGAAGGCAAACTGCAGCTATCGACGGTTGCGCACCAACTGATAACGGCGAGTCAGATACTCTACCGGCACACTCCAGATATGCACCAAGCGGCAGAATGGGAACAGCACGAACAGCGTCATCCCCAGTACCATATGCAGTTTAAAGATAGGGGCAACACCCACCAGATGCTGTGACGCACCGGTGTGGAACGTCACCACAGCCTGCGCCCAGCCCACCAGTTTCATCATCTCGCTGCCGTCCATATGTTGGGCGGAGAACGGAATGGTCAGCAGACCGAGGCACACCTGCACCACCAACAGCGTCAGGATCATAATGTCGCCAAAGCTGCTGGTCGCCCGCACCCGTGGGTTAGTCAGGCGGCGTTTCAGCAACAGAGCACCGCCGATCAATGTCATCACCCCGCAGGCACCACCGGCGATCATGGCCAGTTTCTGCTTAACATCAATCGGCAGGAAGGATTCATACATCCAGTGCGGCGTCAGCATGCCAAGGAAATGCCCGGCAAAGATACCCAAAATACCGATGTGGAACAGATTGGAGGCCAGGCGCATGCCCTTTTTATCCAGCATCTGGCTGGATCCTGCGCGCCAGGTGTATTGGCCGTAATCGTAACGTAGCCAGCTGCCAATCAGGAAAATCGCCCCTGCCAGATAGGGGTAAATATCGAAGAAGAACTGATTTAAAAATTGCATGATTAGCGTCCTTTGGTTCCGGTTAGCGCATCCGTCAGGTCCAGGTATTGCGGCGCAACCGCACCGGCAAAACGCCGTTGGTGCGCCACCTGCTGCGCCGAAGCGCAGCCCTGCTCGCCTAAATTGCCCTGAGAAATAAATCGCACCTGTTCCTCCTCCCATACCGCATCTAGCGCCTGCGGCGTGTCATCACGGGCTTCTTTTGCGACCTGGGATTCCAGCGTTTTCGCCTGCACCTCACTGCCAGATAACGCCAGCAGCAGGTCAAACAGCAGCGCATACGGGCTTTCTCGCTGTTGTAACCGTGCACCCAGCAGCGCCAGGATTGGCGCGATATCCTGCAGCCCCCCTGCGGCCTGTTCCTTGCTGCGGCTAGCGAGATACTCCAGATACAGCGGCAGAAAATCCGGCAGTTCACGGCTGTCGATCGCCAGCCCGGCTTCGCGGTATTGCGCCATCAAATCGACCATGGCTTGCCCGCGGTCGCGCGATTCGCCATGGACATGCTCAAACAACAGCAGCGAGGTGGCACGCCCCCGGTCGAACAGCTCGCAATAGTCGGCCTGTACGTCCAACAGCGGGCGGGCACAAAAACGGCGAATAAACAGGATCAGCTGTGCACTATGGTGCAAATCCAGTTCGCTGGCCGGTTCCAGTGCTTCCACCAGCGCCTGTTGGTGGTCAAACAGCGCCTGTTCCGGGTAGTCCAGCAGGCGAGCAATCACTTTCAGGCTGATCATGAGGCATCCTCCTGACGGGGCGTTTTTTGGCTTACATCAATAGCGTCAATGCGACGACTGTTGAACAGGTTGAATTTACCGTCGCTGCCGTGGCAACCGTCGCCAAAGCTAAAGCCGCAGCCTTTGCTTTCAGGGAAAGCTTCACGTGCCAGTTCGCGGTGGCTGGACGGGATCACAAAGCGGTCTTCGTAGTTGGCAATCGCCAGATAACGATACATTTCCTGCGCCTGTGCCTGGGTCAGCCCCACCTGTTCCAGTGCGCTGGTATCCAGCACGCCGTCAACGGTTTCGGCTCGTTTGTAGTGGCGCATTGCAAGCATGCGCTTGAGCGCCAACAGCACTGGAGCGGTATCCCCGGCAGTCAGCAGATTGGCCAAATATTGCACCGGGATACGCAGGCTTTCCACGTCCGGCAGCACGCCGCTGTGCGCCAGTTCACCGGCATCGGCGGCGGATTGAATCGGTGACAACGGCGGCACGTACCACACCATCGGCAGCGTGCGGTATTCCGGGTGCAACGGCAGCGCCAGCTTCCAGTCCATCGCCATCTTGTAGACCGGTGACTGTTGGGCAGATTCGATCACCCCTTGCGGAATACCGTCGGCCAACGCCTGGGCAATCACCGCCGGATCATGGGGATCGAGGAAGATATCCAACTGACTTTGGTACAAATCTTTGTCGTTTTCGGCCGCTGCCGCCTGCTCGATGCGGTCGGCGTCATACAACAGCACGCCCAGATAACGGATACGACCGACACAGGTTTCCGAACACACTGTTGGCTGGCCGGATTCAATGCGCGGGTAGCAGAAGATGCACTTCTCGGACTTGCCGCTTTTCCAGTTGAAATAGATTTTCTTGTACGGGCACCCCGTCAGGCACATACGCCAACCACGGCATTTATCCTGATCGATCAGCACAATGCCGTCTTCGCCACGCTTGTAGATAGCGCCACTTGGGCAGGTCGCGACGCAGGCCGGGTTAAGGCAGTGCTCGCACAGGCGCGGCAGATACATCATGAAGGTGTTTTCGAACTGGCCGTACATCTCCTTTTGCATATTGTCGAAGTTTTTGTCCTTCGAACGCTTGGAGAATTCGCCACCGAGGATCTCTTCCCAGTTTGGGCCATTTTCAATCTTCTTCATGCGCTGGCCGGTGATCAGCGATCGCGGACGGGCGATCGGCTGATGCTTGCCCTGCGGCGCGGTATGCAAGTTTTGGTAATCGTAATCGAAGGGTTCGTAGTAATCGTCCAGCGCCGGGACGTCCGGGTTAGCGAAAATCTTCGACAACAGGCCGACGCGGCTGCCCATACGTGGTTCCAGCTTGCCGTTGATTTTACGGATCCAACCGCCCTTCCACTTTTCCTGATCTTCCCAGGCGTGCGGATAACCGACGCCGGGCTTGCTTTCTACGTTGTTGAACCAGGCGTATTCCATGCCCTCGCGGCTGGTCCAGACGTTCTTGCAGGTCACAGAACAGGTGTGGCAACCGATACACTTGTCCAGGTTCAGCACCATGCCAACTTGCGAACGAATTTTCATTTTACTTTCTCCTGCTGGCTGCCCTGCGAATCGTCGTTACCTTCACCGTCTAACCAGTCGATACGGTTCATCTTGCGCACCACCACGAATTCGTCGCGGTTAGAGCCGACGGTACCGTAATAGTTGAAGCCGTAAGCCAGCTGCGCGTAGCCGCCAATCATATGGGTCGGTTTCGGGCAGACACGCGTCACCGAATTGTGAATACCCCCGCGTTGGCTGGTGATTTCCGAGCCAGGAATATTCACGATGCGTTCCTGCGCGTGATACATCATGGTCATACCGGACGGAATGCGTTGGCTGACCACCGCCCGCGCCGTCAGCGCGCCGTTGGCGTTAAAGGCTTCGATCCAATCGTTATCCTCAATGCCCAGGTCTTTGGCGTCCTCCTCGCTCATCCAGACGATTGGCCCGCCGCGCGACAGGGTCAGCATCAGCAGGTTGTCGCTGTACGTGGAGTGAATGCCCCATTTCTGGTGTGGCGTCAGGAAGTTCAGCGCCTTCTCTTTGTTACCGTTCGGCTTCTGGTTCAGCAACGGCTGCGCGGCACGGGTGTCAATCGGTGGGCGATACACCAGCAGGCTCTCGCCAAAGGCACGCATCCACTCATGATCCTGATACAGCTGCTGACGGCCGCTAAGGGTGCGCCATGGGATCAGCTCATGCACGTTGGTATAGCAGGCGTTATACGACACATGTTCGTCTTCCAAACCTGACCAGGTCGGGCTTGAAATAATTTTGCGGGGCTGGGCCTGAATATCGCGGAAGCGGATTTTTTCGTCTTCCTTGTTCAGCGCCAGATGGCGATGGTCACGACCGGTCATTTTACCGAGCGCGTCCCATGCCTTGACCGCAACGTGCCCGTTGGTTTCCGGGGCCAGTGCCAGGATCACTTCGGCAGCATCAATGGCGGTATCAATCCTCGGCCGGCCGGCGGCCGCGCCATCGGCCTTCACGTAATTGAGTTGTTTCAGGAAGTCGACTTCAGTCTGGGTGTTCCAGCTAATCCCTTTCCCGCCATTGCCCAGCTTATCCAGCAGCGGCCCCAGCGAAGTGAAACGCTCATAGGTCGCCGGGTAATCACGTTCTACCACCATGATGTGCGGCGCCGTTTTACCGGGGATCAGATCGCACTCGCCTTTCTTCCAGTCTTTGACGCTATAAGGTTGTGCCAGCTCGGCAGCAGAGTCATGCTGGATTGGCAAGGTCACCACATCGGTTTCTTGGCCCAAATGCCCGACACACACCTCGGAAAAGGCCTTGGCAATACCTTTGTAGATCTCCCAATCGCTCTTCGAATCCCAGGCAGGATCGACCGCCGCCGACAGCGGGTGAATAAACGGATGCATATCCGAGGTATTCATGTCGTCTTTTTCGTACCAGGTGGCCGTCGGCAGCACGATATCGGAGTAAAGACAGGTGCTGGACATGCGGAAATCGAGCGTGACCACCAGATCCAGTTTACCTTCGCCGCCGTTATCCAACCATTCCACTTCCTCGGGTTTTGCCCCACCCTGGTGGCCCAGATCCTTGCCCTGAATCCCATTTTCGGTGCCCAGCAGGTATTTGAGCATGTACTCGTGGCCCTTGCCGGAGGAACCCAACAGGTTAGAACGCCAAACGAACAGGTTACGCGGGAAGTTCTGCGGGTTGTCCGGTTGTTCAGCGGCAAAGTTCAAGGTGCCTTTTTTCAACCCTTCAACGGTGAAGTCCAGTGGCGACTGGCCTGCGGCTTTCGCCTGCGCCGCCAAATGCAGCGGATTGGTGCCCAACTGAGGTGCCGATGGCAACCAGCCCATGCGTTCGGCACGCACGTTGAGATCGATAAGGCTGCCACCAAAGCGAGACTTGTCCGCCAACGGCGACAACAGCTCTTCGGTACCGACAGTTTCATAGCGCCACTGGCTGGAGTGGTTATAGAAGAATGACGTACTGTTCATATGGCGCGGTGGCCGTTGCCAATCGAGGCCAAACGCCAGCGGCAACCAACCGGTCTGTGGACGGAGTTTTTCCTGGCCAACATAGTGCGCCCACCCCCCACCGCTCTGACCCACGCAGCCGCAGAAGATCAACATATTGATCAGGCCACGGTAGGTCATGTCCATGTGGTACCAATGGTTGACGCCCGCCCCCACGATAATCATCGACCGGCCGTGGGTTTTCTCGGCGTTATCGGCAAACTCGCGGGCAATACGGATAATATGCTGGCGTGAAACACCGGTGATTTGTTCGGCCCAAGCGGGGGTATAAGCCTTGATGTCGTCATAGCTGGCCGCGCAGTTGGCATCACCCAGACCACGTTCCAGGCCGTAATTGGCTAAGGTTAAATCGTAAACACTGGTCACCAGCACGTCACTGCCATCCGCCAAACGCAGGCGTTTTACCGGCAGCTTGTGCAACAGGATCTCGTCCAGCGCCACGCTGTTGAAGTGCTCGCTCTCTGCACCACCGCTTTTAATGCCGCCAAAGTACGGGAAGCCGACCTCTGCCACATCGTCATGTGCGCCCAGCAGGCTGAGCTGTAACTCGACTTCCTGCCCGTCTTCACCGGCACGTTGTTCCAGGTTCCATTTGCCCTGCTCACCCCAGCGAAAACCGATCGACCCCTGAGGGGCAACCAATTCACCGCTGCGTTGATCAACGGCGACCGTTTTCCACTCTGGATTGTTTTCCTGGCCCAAACCGTCAACCAAGTCGGCTGCCCGCAGCAAACGGCCCGCGGCATAATGCCCCTCTTCGCGCGGTTCCAGCATCACCAGCATCGGCATGTCGGTGTAGCGGCGCACATAGTCACGGAAATAACCCACCTCACGATCCAGGTGGAACTCTTTGAGCATCACGTGGCCCATCGCCAACGCCATGGCGCTGTCGGTGCCCTGCTTCGGATTGAGCCACTGATCGCACAGCTTGGCGACTTCGGCGTAGTCCGGCGTCACTGCCACTGTTTTGGTGCCTTTGTAGCGCACTTCAGTGAAGAAGTGTGCATCCGGGGTACGCGTCTGCGGCACGTTGGAGCCCCAGGCGATAATGTAGGAAGAGTTATACCAGTCGGCCGATTCCGGCACGTCCGTCTGCTCGCCCCAGGTCATTGGCGAAGCCGGCGGCAAGTCGCAGTACCAGTCGTAGAAGCTCAGGCAGGTGCCGCCAATCAGCGACAGATAACGGGCGCCGGCGGCGTAGGACACCATCGACATTGCCGGGATCGGTGAGAAGCCGATAATGCGGTCCGGGCCGAAAGTTTTGGCGGTGTAGACGTTGGACGCGGCGATCAGCTCATTCACTTCTTGCCAGCTGGAACGCACAAAACCCCCACGTCCGCGTGCGACTTTGTAGCTTTTAGACTTTTCTGCATCACTGACGATTGAGCCCCAGGCATCGACCGGATCGCTGTGCAACGCCTTCGCTTCACGCCAAAGTTTAATCAGGCGTTTACGCATCAGTGGGTATTTCAGTCGGTTTGCGCTGTACAGATACCAGGAGTAGCTTGCGCCGCGTGGGCAACCGCGTGGTTCATGGTTTGGCAAGTCGGGACGGGTGCGCGGGTAATCGGTTTGCTGGGTTTCCCAGGTCACCAGACCGTTTTTCACATAAATCTTCCAGCTACAGGAGCCGGTACAGTTCACCCCATGGGTGGAACGCACAATTTTATCGTGCTGCCAGCGGCTACGGTAGCCGTCTTCCCAGTCACGGTTGGTGTTCAGCGTCTGGCCATGGTCGCCAGAAAAGGGTTCCGCCAACTGCTTAAAATAGCGGAATCGGTCTAGAAACTTGCTCATCCGGAGCTCTCCTGAAGGCTTTTATAATCTTATCGTTATAAGGAACGACGTTGCTCAATCTGCCGCCAGCCTACTCAGGCGACTCAGGCGGCAAATTGATTGCGATCAAGAGAACGGAGGGAGAATAACGGCGGCAGCGTCGTGCCTACCCCTAAAGTATCAGGGCTTAATGTGAATTCAATTCACTGAAAATAAAAAAGAAATCATGACGTAAACATGGGGCGGGATGTGCTGCGGGGTGCGTTGGGGTATTTGGGGGTAGGATGCGGGTCGGCGCCCGCCTCCTTCACTCTGATGCTGTTGTTGGTGGTGGGTAAGGCGCGTTACCCCAGATCCATCTCATGCCCTATCCACTCACCGCTGTCGCGGTTAATCACGCGCAGATACTGCTCATAATCCTGTTCGCCATAAAACAGATTCAACAGCGGTGTTTTGTAGAACTGCTGCCACATTTGCCCCAACATGATCGGTCGGCGTGGGACATAAATGTTCTCAATGAGGTTATAACCTGTCGCCATCAACATGAAACACAGGAAGAAGTAGTTAAACCTGCCGCGGATAAACGAACCCTGATGAGCAATGTAGTAAAACAGCAAAAATACCGATGCCACGCTGGCATAGCGGCTGGCTGCCTGTAGCGAACTGGAACACAGGAAAACAAACACCACCAGCCAGGCCGCATAGTTTTTGATGTCGCCAACCTGGTTGTGCATCGGGTGGGACAACATGAATACGCCGAGAAACAGCGCGGGGAATAACACAATCAAGAAATTAATCATCCCGTTAGCGTTACCGGACGTCAGGTAATCGCTGGCATACATCCCTGAGGTATACACATCGGAATAACTGTTGATGCCGGAAATCGTAATATGGGAAACGATAAACGGCAGTGCGAACTTCGCGGTCAGCAACGCAATGGCACTCAATACCACCGTCAGTAAGCGGTTCAGACGCATCACTTTACTGCACAGAAACACCCCAACCAGCAGCATGCTGGAAAAGTGAGTCAGCATGGCAAACAGCATCAGGCTTGCGGCGAGTGGGCGGTTGAGCTTATGGCAAAACAACACCATTGCCAGGGTCATCACCGCCATCGAGAAACCAAAGCGCAACCCCATGGCAATGATAAAGGGGTTAATCAGGAACAATACCGCCAGATGCAACAACACAAACTGCCGCGCCGAAAACACCTTACCGGTGTGCCGCATAACAATATTCAACGCACTGAGATAACAGTAGACCGACAGCCCCACGTAGAGCCCAGGGATAACAAAAAAGGGAATACCCAGCGTTTTAAAAATATAGAAGTTGGCGTACAACACCACATCCACCTTGCCCTGAATGACATCTCCCAGGCGGGTGGCCGAGTTGATGGCATCGTAATTGGCAAAATGACGGTAGAGATCCGCCAAGGGCGGGATCTTGATGAAAATGAAGAAAAAGCACAGTGCTATCAGCAGATAAGCCGCCGAGTTTTTCTTTCCCACCCGCAGCGTGGCAATACTGTGCAGCAACGCAAAAAGCGGAACCGTCAGCAACAGCACGCTGCCAATCAACGTCGAACGTTCAAAGCGCATAATCTTCCTCTGGAGGGGCGTTGTTCTTTATCTTTTCGGCTAACGCATCAGAACGGCAGGCCACGGAAAAACACGTTACGGATGATATTCTTCATATACACACCGGCCATCAGGCCACTGTTGATGTAGATGATGCCCTTTAACCCATACAAAACACCCACCAGACGGCTCTTGCAGTCTGTAATGATGCGCGAGTTAATGCAGGTATGGCGCAGGCGCATGATCTTGCGCGCTCGAGGCGATATTTGCGGCATCAGCCGCTGTTCGAACTGCATTTTATTGCGATAACCGATAATGCCTTTCGGGCTGGAGGTGATCCGCTCACCATCATGGTCGTTGTGCACCGCCAACCGTTCATGCAAAGTGCCAATGCGAGCCCCGGCAGCCAGTAGCCGGTAAAGGAAGATATGGTCCTGGTAGCGCGGGGTGTTGAAGAAGCCACGTACCGCAATCGCCGTACTGCGCCGCATCATGATCATCGGCGTGTAAGCCACACCAGCCAACATAAAGTCTTCCAGGCCCTCGCAACGCGCCCGATAGTAATGCTCAGCGCTGATCTGCCCCGCTTGCAAAATGTCCATATCGCACAGGCTAACGTCGTAATGACCCTGCTGCATAAACGTCAACTGACGCGCGATTTTTTGTGGATGGTAGTAGTCGTCATCATCCAAAAACGTAATGTATTCCCCACGTGAACGCAGGATCCCGCTATTACGCGCCTGAGCCCCCCCGCCGTTGTGTCGACGTGGATAATAAATAATCTGCCCCCGCTCGATATACTCGGCCAGACGTTCCTGGGTCGCAAGACGATGGGCATCGCCCTGTGGATTATCATCCACCACGATAATTTCCAATGGGCGGTGCGTTTGCGCCAATACACTGTCAATAGCGCGAGCCAGCAGCTCACTGCGGCCATAGGTGGGTATTATGACGCTGACGGTGATACTCATAGTTTGGTTCTGCCTGTTGGGGGCGAGCAAATTCGCCCCAGTTGACATGGGCGCAGTAGGCAGCGCCCGACACAATGGAGAAATGGACGAAAACTGCGCCGCTATCCGCGCAGGTTATACAAACGCGCCATCAGGTAGTACGCCAGTGGGCTGCGGTAGAACAGCCGATTCTTGCGGCTGAGCATTTTGCGCTCTTCAGCTCGCAGACCGGAGTAACGGCGTTTCAGTTCGCGCGTTTCTCGCAGCGCATCACGCAGTCCAAAAAAGTCCAACCCGACCAGCAAGCGTGCCTTCAACGTCGTGACGAAAAGAATCGAATACAGCCCATGGCCGGCCCCTTGCCGGCGCCCGCTGTCCGCACCGTCGATCGCATAATCCAGATCGTCCAGATCGCGCCTTTTTGGCGCTCGTGTAATGCCCTTCGGGTTGGCGCGATACCCGATCAATGGGGTGTCACAGACCACAATGCGCTCCGCTTTCAGATACAGCTGCGGAATTAACTGAATGTCCTCGAAGTTGCGGCCAACCGGAAAACGCGCTTCGTCAAAGAGGGTTTTCCGGTAAATACGCGCCCAAGCGAACCACATGCTGCGGTTGAAGCTGTCCGCCAGCAGTGCCATATGGCTTTCGCTGTGCTGTGGTGCGGCATTGCCGGGCACAATCGCCATCGTGCAGTCGGGTTGGATCTTTCCATTACGACGGATCGCCGAGAAACGCTGGGCATTGAACGCCACAATGTCCGACAGCGGATTATCTGCCAGCAAACGCCCCAGAATGCTGAAGTACCCTTCCAGCAGAACATCATCGGAATCCAGAAAGCCGACATAACGCCCCTCGGCCAAGGCGATACCGTTGTTACGCGCTGCGCTCAGCCCCTGGTTGTCCTGGCGCAGGATGCTCACCCGTCGTTTATGTTGCGGGTAGCGGCACAGCACCTCTTCGGCAATGCTCATGGACCCATCCGGGCTGCCATCATCCACGATGATCACCTCTGCCCAGTCAGTCAGCTGTTGGAACACCGAGCACAGGCATGCCTCAATATAAGCCTCAACCTTATAGACCGGAATAATCAGGCTCAGGGTGGTATTCATGACAGGTTATCCTTTATTTTCTGTTTGACGTTGCATCCATACTGCTCGGCTACCCATTGACGGCAATTCTGCGTCGATCTGCCCACGCCCTTCGGCCTGCCAGCCTGTAGGCAAATCAAAACGTGCCGACATTGGCCGATAATACGGGTTGGCTATCAGCACCAGGCCGCGCCCACCATTGATAAACAAGCGGGCAGGAATGGCAGTATTGTTGCCTTGCAGCAGCGTGCTTTCACCCGAGAGCAGATAGGGGTCAAAACTGACAATCTGCTTGCTCACGCTGGCGACGCCTTGCCAGATGGCATCGAACTCCTGCTGGCTAAAACCACCGCGTTGGCGCTTGTAGAAGAGGTCGGTATAGGAATAGAACAGGATGCCCTTGGCACCGCCAATCAAGCCTAACCAAGCCTGGTTGCGGATCTCCGCCTCCGTAGGTTGACGTGGTTTACGGCTCGGCGCGTAGGCAGCGTGATCCATAATCTGCATCACCAACCAGGCTCCTTTCACCTGGCGCGCAACCTGGCTGGTCACACGGGTGTACTCAAGTGTGCGCGTCAGATCGGCATCTCTGCCAACCGGGTAAGGATCGCTGGCCAACACGTCCGAACTGTTGAAGTAGGCGTTGAGCGTGCCGGTTTTGTCCAGCACCTGGAACGTCAGGTGATCGGGATCCAATTGTTTCACCTGCAGGTGTTTCTGCTCAATCTGCGGCACATATTCTGGCCCCAACTCATCGTTGATGTACCAGGCCAGCAGGTTGGGTTCGTTCTTGAATTTTTCCACGTAGCTTGCCGTCAGTTGCGGGTAACTCAGGTGGGTGTCTGGCGCAAAACGGGTACCGGCGTACATATCCTTGAGCGAGAAAATCACCTGTAAACCGTACTGCTGCGTTTTGCGAAAATAATTGTATGGATCGCGACCGGTACCGTAATTGTAATTAAGCAGCGTGTTGAAACCGGCATCGCGGATGCGTGCCAGATGTTCGTCCGTTGCCATCTCACCATACATATAGATGCCAAGTGGGAAGAAGCGCTTACCCTGTTTGAGGGTGTAACCCTGCGCATCCAACGCCACTTTGGGTTGAGCACGGCCCACGCTGATGGGCATTTCGCTACGCTGGCTGCGCTGCGAAGCCACATCCGTCACCTGTTGTTGTAAGCGATACTCCCCGGCGGCCAGCCCCGCAGGCAGCGGAAATTCCACCGGCTGTTTCGCACTGATGCTATAGCGGCGACTGTCACGTTTCACCGGGGTGTTTTTGTCGTTAACCAGCGTACTGTCGACCTGAACCTGCTGCGGATCCACCACTTCAATCAGGCTGGATGCCGAGCCCTTGCTGCTGCGCATTTGATATAGCGCCGGTGCGACAGGTTGCCGGCAGGCGTAAACATCATCGAACCAGGCATTACCGGTCGTGCCTTGGCGTAGATACACCCCGAGCACGACCTTCACTGCCCGCGGCGGCACCCGGAAGTCGCCCGTGACCGGCTGCCAACCGCTGGTACCCAATACCCCCTGCGGATAGCTACCGGCTAAAAAGCGGTCCTGGTCGTCATAGCTTTCGATAAACAGGCTCGCGCCCTGATTTTCTCCCTTACCCTTCAGGTTCTCACCACGCACCCAAACACCGAAGGCCACCTGCTGGCCCGGTTTAACCGGCAGTGTCTGCACCATATTGTGGTAATTGGCGGGATTGTGGTTTTGATAGAACAGGCTGTGCTGACCGCCGTGCCCACCGGGCACCACCTCAGCGGAAGCCAACGACCAACCTGCTCCCCCTTGTTCAAAGCCGGGGTTCGTCAACAGATTGTCGCCACAAGGGGCGGCATTAACCAGCCCCGTCCACCCGGCGCCCGCCAACAGGCAGGCCGACGTTAGCGTGCTGAGGTTCATTGTCTTTTCATCACCGCGCTGTACAAATAAGAGAAGAACAGATAACAGGACTTCTGGTAGGACAACCCCAGATGACGGCGGTAAATCTGCCATTGCCAATCCGCAGCCTGGATCTTATTACCGGACAACGACTGGGCAGAAAGGCGGTAGAAGGCCAGTGGCTCTGGAATGCAATACGCCAGATGGTTACGGGCTTTCTCCAGCACCGACAGCCACATCACGTAGTCCTCATGACCGACCTTGCTCTGATACACCTTGCCGACCTGACGTTGGTTGTACATACCGGTCAGATTGCCGATCCAGTTACTTTTCAGCATGTCGTTGTAGGCGATAATCTCTCCGGCACCGCGGTAGTTTTTTACCTGGGCAGGGTCATCTATAAAGGTGTAATAATGGGAGCATACGACGTCATAACGATCGGTTTTCAAGATACCGACCTGGCGCGCCAGCTTGTTGGGGTGCCAGACATCGTCGCTATCACAAAACGCAATATAGTCGCCGCGCGCGGCTTCAATCGCGATATTGCGGGTTTCGGCTACGCCTTGGTTGGTGTTATTGCGAATGTAAGTCAGACGATCGTGAATAAAGGGCTTCACCACATCGGCGGTATTGTCCGTTGAAGCATCGTCGATCACATACAGGTGATAATCCTGGTACGTCTGATTCAACACACCCAGAATGGATTGTTTGATAAAACCAGCGGCATTGTAGGCCGGCATGATAACTGACACTTTTTCCATCTTAACCTCCAGCGATAAGCTGTTGCCATTGGGGATAAATACGCTCGGGGATAAACTGCTGCGCCCGCGTCAGCGAATGCAGGGAGAAACGCTGACGCAGTTCACCGTCATCAATCAACGCCAGCGTACGCTGGCTGAACGCGTCGATATCGCCTTCAGCCACCAGGTAGCCGTTATCACCGTCGTCGATCAGTTCGGCAGGCCCCGTCTGACAGTCAAACGCCACCAGCGGTAGACCAAAACTCATCGCTTCAATCAGCACCATCGGTAATCCTTCATAACGCGATGTCATCAACAGCATCGACGCTTGGCGATAGTGGCTGGCGATGTCAGCCGTCGCCGGCAGCAGCGTGATCTGTTCAGTAAGACCGGCAGCCTCAATTTGCTGCTGTAACGCCGCACGATCCGGACCATCACCGACGATATGCAACCGCCAGCCCGCAGCCTGCTGGGCCACGCCCTGCCAAGCCGCGATTAACCGGTCAAACCCCTTCTGATAACACAATCGCCCCACCGCCAACGCAACCGGTTGTTGCAGGGCCGGTTGCGGCGGTTGCACCGGGAACGGTGAAACGTTCTCGATAACCCGACATTTCCGCTCAGGCACCCAACGACTGATGATCGACAGATCCTTCTTCGTCAGCAGCACCGTGCGGTCACCCAGCCGATAAACCAGTACCTTCAACCACTTCATCGGCCAGGCGTACTGGTGAAAACTGACATGCTCACTCAGTAGCAGACGACTGTGTGGGCACAGCAAACGCAGATACGGCACCATGATTGACGAAAGTTTCCCCATCGACACAGTGACGATAACGTCGTAACGACCCCGCCGCAGTGTCCACGCCAGTCGCCAAGGCCAGAGCAACGTTCTGCCGGGCATAAAACGTAACGTCACGTCGGTCTCTAACGGATAAAACGCCCGATCGCCGCTGATCGACACCAGATCCACCTGGTGGCCCAAACGCGTGGATAATGCATTGGCCAGATTGCTGGCTACCCGTTCGGTACCGCCTTTCTCGGCGATGTTCTCAATCACAATCGCTACTTTTCGTTGCTGCATGTCATCTCCGAAATCCCTCGCGGGCGGTACGCAACAGACGCCCCCCCAACGGAAACAGCCCCAATCTGGCCAGGCAGTCCCCATACAATTTAATTGCCTTAAACTTACTGCTAAGGGCATGGTGTTCTGTGCGTGATGAGTAATAGTTGAAAGCCTGCAAATTCTCGCTGTACAACGAAGCCAGCAGATGTTTGCAGGCAAAACCGCTGATATAACGCCCGCTGGCGTTGAGGTATGCGTCAATAAATTGTTCACTGGCGTCGATGCTCATCCGGCAGCGATCGGTGTCGGCATCACCGCAACGGATAAATACCCCGCGCCCTTCATCAAATGCCACTTTCGCCCCCAGGTTGGTGGCATTAACCAAAAACCCCCAATCCTGGTATTTGTAGAGAAACTCCGGAAATAAAAATCGCCGGTCAGCTTTTTTACGCAGGCTGATGGTGGAAGTCCGAATGTCACCCATATCCAGGAATAAAAAATCCGCGCCCGTTGCGCCTTCCTTGTAATCAAACATATAACTGCGGGTATTTCTGTCACTCACCGTGGTGTAGTTACCAAAGACAATATCAATCCGTGTATCCTGATGGCGTTTCAGACGCCGGATAATATAATTTGTACTGAATGAGTCTTCCGGTTCCAGAAAGAAAACCACGTCTGAACTCGCCAAGCGAAAACCGGTATTGCAGGATACCGCCGTATTACTCCGTGTTTTACTTTCATGCAAACGCGCCCGGTGATTAGCAACCAACAGGCTGCGCATTTTGTCCAACTCTTGTTTATCTGAAGCATTATCAACCACGATAATTTCATAATCGAACCCGGAGCAAGCATGGGTCATGCGGGCTAATGTTGTGGCCAGACTGGCTGAGTTATTAAAAACGGGCATGACAATTGATAAGTCCATTTATTACCTCAACAATATATTATCATTTGGCAAAAAAATAATGATGCCAACGGAATAGTTTGTTATCCCAGCATATCCTTGTCCGGTTATTATCCCCCATACTGACGCGGGTAAAATGCACGCAGCCTACCGGTTATTCAGCTAATCCTGGAAATAACCTCCCCACTCCTGTTCAATGGTTTCCGGCGTCAACCTTTGCAAGCCGGCTCCTGGGGTAAACGTCAGTTCACCAAAATAAATACGCTCCTCCACTTGATAAAAATCGACCCGAACATAAGAGAACTGCTCTGCGACCTGGGTTGCCAATGCCAGCATTTTCTCCAGCTTACAGGGCTTGTCCATAGGTACGTCACTATTGGGAACGCCCAACCGGATCTCGGTACGGTTCCAGTTGGCGTCAAAAAAATCCCGACGGTGATCGGTAAAACGCAGATAATCAATCTGGATAAAGAACCGAACCTCCCCACCACGATTAAAACAATGAATCTTAATGTCATTGGGTGTCTTGCCGTCTTCAAGCAGCATTTTCTCAACCATGACGCAGGGCGTAATGTCCTTATAATGACGCTCACGGTAGACCTGATAAAAATTCTGACGTAACCAACTGTTGGTTAACACCCTCAATTCATTAAAGCTGGTCTGGCTTTTATCGAACACCAGCTTGTTATAGCCACTGCCGTGGTTTGCCTTGATGACAAACGACGTCGGCAATCCCTGATACATCGACTCCGTTAATTCGCGCCCCTGTGCATAAAGTTCGATGAGGTATTCTGCCCCCCACAACTTTTCAATATACTCTCTCACCAGATATTTATCGGATAGCTGAGTATACATCGCCAAAGGATATACCTTCCTGCGCATCAGTTTTTCGCTATATCCCACTGGCTTCGCCAAATGTGGCACTTTACGAAAAAACAAAGCATATTTTAACTGATGATATAATGCGTCGGGTATATTGCGGTAAAAACCCTTCACCAGATTATTTAGCATAAAGTTCTCGCACCTTCCCTATTAATTGAGGTAAACAACGGTAGCAGGTGACCTGCAGCCGGGTAATTTGTCCTCTTCTGAAAAAGCCATTAAGTACAAAAAATGAAACAAACTCGGTGACCAAGGTTGAAACCGCCGCCCCCCAAATGCCATAACGCGGTATCAACACCAGATTCATCAGAACATTGGCCAATGCGGCCAACGGCATTTTTATGGCGATAAAGCGGTAACCACCAAACAACACAATGGCCCGGTAGGACACCGTGCCCATCACCGAAAATAACGACGTCACCGAACACAGTGCCAGAATAGTGGCGGTTTCGCGGTAACTGCAGCCAAACATCAAGGCCACGATCGGACCTGGAAACAGTGATAACAACACTATCACCGGCATCGAAAGCAATAACACCACCAGATACAACAACCGAATGCGCCCTTCCTGCTCGGCCAATGTGCGCGCATTTGCCACTCCTGGCATCATCGAGGTGATCAAAGCTATCGGTACGAAGATCCATCCCTGACTCAAGGTGATGGCTGCGCTATAAAGCCCGACGCTGTGCTCACCCACATAGTTGCCGATCATGATCTGATCGATACGCGTGTAAATGACAATCGACAAACCGGAAACGGCCAGCGGCAACCCCACCTTCAACAAATAACGACCATAACGCCGTTGGTGGCGCCGGCTGATGGGCATCATGCCGCCCTGTTCACGACGAAACAGGACCCACCGTACTGCGTAGGGAATCAGGCTGCTCAGCACATAGGGAATGGCAAACCACGCCAACGACAGCTGGGCGTGCACTAGCGCCAGCCGCAAGATGATCGACAACAACAGCGCCAGGTTATTGATCAACGTGTTCAACTTGGATTTCAGCAGCGCGTCGTAATAAATCTTGTAAACGTCCTGAATGGAGAAATACGCACTGGCGAGCATCAGCGCCATCATCATTTGGCTGGTCCGATCCTGCGTCAGCAGTGCCCAAGCCATCAAGGGCACGGCGATCAGCGCAAAAAGCCGACGCCGCAATCGCATGGAGGCCAGCATCAGACGAATACCGCTGTGCCGCTGCCGTGCAACACGGTTGAACAACACCGCATCGGCCCCCAATTGCACCAGCGGCACGGCAATGGCGATCACGGACAGCAAGTAATTGATCAATCCGTATTGGGCCGGCCCCAGATAACGCGCCACATAGACCGAAACGAAAATGCCCGACAGGCTTAGCGATACCCGTTCCAACATTAACCACAGGGAATTCATCAGCATCGCTTTCATGCGGTTACTGAACCTTTTCCTGATGACTAGGGTAGGCAAAGGTATAGTAACCGGCGTCGTTAGCCGTTTTCTTCACCATCCCGTTCAGGATCACCCCTTTAATGACCACACCGTTTTGCTCGAAACGTCGGATGCTGGTTTCGATCTGTCGGACGGTATTGACCTCAAAACGCACCACCATCAGTGAGGTGCCGGCGTGATGCCCGACAATCGCAGCATCCGTCACCGCCAGTACGGGAGGGGTGTCGATCAACACCAGATCGTAGTGCTGGCCCGCCCAGTGCAGGAAGTCAGCGAAACGTTGATGCATCAGCAATTCAGACGGATTGGGTGGAACCTGGCCCCGAGGCACGAAATCCAGATTCGCAATGTCCGTTTTCTTGACGGCCAGGTCTGGCGCAATCAGTCCTGACAGCATGTCAGACAGCCCACCCTTGGCGCTGTTGTTCAGCCAACGATGCAGAAAACCTTTGCGCATATCGGCGTCAATGAGCAACACCCGCTGGCCCGCCTGCGCGATCACCACCGCCAGGTTAGTGCTGGTGAAACTCTTACCGCTGGCAGGACTGGCGCCCGAAACCATCAGAATATTGTTTTTGGCTTCCATCATGGCGAAGTGCAGGCTGGTGCGCAGACTGCGAATCGCTTCGACGGACAAGTCGTCCGGCGCTTCCTGCGCCAGGATTGGCAACTTGTCGCCACCATTTTTGGTCAGCAGTTGCTGTTGAGCACGGTTACGCTTTTGTTGCCATGGCGACAACGGCACGGTGGCATACACACTGATCCCCCGTTTTTCCAGCGTATCGGTATCGCTGATGCCACGATGCAGCGCCGCGCGTAACACCACCACCGACGCCGACAGCACGCCCCCCAACAACAGCGCGAAGAATACGATCATCACTTTTTGTGGCTGCACCGGGCGCAGGCCGGTTTCCGCCTCATCGATAATGCGAATATTGCCCACAGTCCCTGCCTTGCTGATGCTCAATTCCTGCTGCTTGTTCATCAACTGCATGTACACTTGCTGATCCACCTGTACGTCTCGGGTCAACCGCAGAATTTCCTGCTGGGTTTTCGGCAGCGTTTGCACCTGTTTACCGAGGCGAGCCTTTTCTGCTTCCAGCGTGGCGCGCTTTTCTAACAGTGCGCGGTAGGCGGGATGCACACGGGTATAAAGTTTGGAAATCTCTGCTTCTTTGAACGTCAGCTCATTTAACTGCCCCTCAAGCTGAACCTGGGTATCCAGCACGGATTTGGCCTCCAGTGACAGATCCACCGAATCGTTCTGCTGACGGAACTGGTTAAGCTGATTCTCGGCGTTGTTGAGCGAGGTCTGCGTGCGTGGCAGTTGCTCATGCAGGAAAGCCAGCATACGCTGCGCCTCTTCCGTCTTGCGATCCACGTTCTGTTGCAGATAGTTGTCGGTGATACTCTTCAACACCGCCTCTGCACGCTGTGGATCTTCGCCCGCCAGGCTGAACGTCATGATGCCGCTTTCTTTACCGCCAGGGGCAACATCAAGCATGTTGCGCAGATCGTCCACCGCTCTTTGTCGTGGCACATTAACCACCGTGAAGGTCGTGCCCGGCAAGGCATCCAGCGCCGTCACGTTGATCGCCCAATCCCCCTGCTGCAATGCTTGCCCTACGACACCGCTGAACAGCGTTTTCCCGTCATAGCTCAGGCTATAACGTTGTTTGTCCTCCACCGTCAGCGTTAATTCCTGCCCTTGCATCACCGCTGGCGTCTTCATTCCTGCGATACGCAATGCCGGTGGCGTTTCTCCGCTAAGGCGGGCGATGCCCTTGCCGAACAGCGGAAAATAATCAGGACTGATACGCACCGTCAGGCCAAGATCGTCCACGGTTTTGCCAATCACGTAGCGCGATTTCGCCAGGGAAACCTCATCCTGCGTCGCCGAGTTCTGCCCAATTGAGCCGATTGAACTGTCCAGCGTTTCACGCAGTAACGAATCGCCCGAAAGCTGCTTTTCTACCTGTACCAACGCGGTCGCCTGATAAATAGGCGTCGCCATCAATGCATAGGCACAGCCCAGTATGCCGGCCACCCCCGTCACCAGCAGAATACGCCAACGGTTGTCCCACAAAGGGCCAATCAACCGCTCCCACTCCAATTTGTCGTCCTGCTCAGCCATTACAATTGGCAATGCATTGTTCTTCATCATCAGTATTCCTTAAGTCACCGTGGCGGCTTTACCAGTTACGGATCCGCAACGTGGCCTCGCTGAGGTCGTTGAAGCTGGAAATAGTCGGTACCAATTGGCTGATCAAGCGATTCCAACGCGCTATCGGTGCCGCCGTGACATACACCACGTCATAAGGTTCCAACTGGAATTCGGTGCCCATCGCCAGCGCAGCGGCGTCGGACAAGTCGAACTGATACAGCGACGCCAGACGCTTCAGTTGTTTACCGCCGTTCGGTCGGATCACAAACACGCCCGTGGCGTCGGCCACCGTTTGACTGATGCCTTCAGAACTGCCCAGCGCCTCGGTCAGCGTCATACCACTCCGGTCCATTTTCAGCGTCGACTGCTTGCCAACCTCACCCATCACAAACACTTTGAGTTCGTCGTTGCGCGGCACATAAAGAATGTCACCCGGTGCCAGCAAACGGTTCTGGCTGATATCGCCACGTTGCATCAACGCCTGCAGGGAAATCGGCTGTTCCTTGCCGTCGTGCGTCAGCACCACGTTGCGCCAGTCAGCGTTATCGGTCAGCCCTCCGGCCGCGTTAATCGCATCAAGAATCGTCAGTGGCACGTTGGTCACGGCCTGCTGCCCTGAGGTTTTCACTTCGCCAGTCACGTACACCTTCTGCGAACGAAATGCGGCAATGCTGACATCTACCTGCGGGCTTTCTACGTAGGTCGCTAATCGAGCGGCGATTTGGTTGCGCACTTCAGTGACCGTTTTACCGACGACCTGTACCCGACCAATGTAGGGATAGAAAATAGCGCCGTCGGCGTGTACCCAGTTACCGGTGTCACTGGCACTGCGGTATTGCCCTGCTGGCGTGGTCAACTCGGGGTGATCCCAGACGGTGACATTCAGCACGTCGCCGACACCGATACGGTACTGGTAACTTTGCAGGCGCTGGTCCAGTGCCAGGTTGGGCCGCGCCACCGGCTCTATCCGGCGCATTTTTTCCAACAACATCGGCGTGACGCGGTACACCTGGACCTGCTTGTCCAGATCGAAGTTTTCGTCCTGTTGGATGACTTTTTCTTTTCCCTGAGTCGGGAGGTGTGAACCCGGAAACGCTGTGCAGCCGCTAAGCAAGGCGCTGGACAGCACCAGTGGCATCAAATGAGGCAAGTGAAGGTTCATAACAGTACCGTGAAAAACGGGCCACCGTTGCGGCCCGTGGGAGGATTAACGATCGGCGGTAGGGTTATCCGTAAAAATCCTTGCCTGGCGCGGTTCGTGCAACAGGGCAAAATAACCGAAGAAACAAAATACAAATGCCAATAGCATTTGGTAATCCGGCAGTTTCAGGACTTCACTGCAGATGCCGACACAGGCCAACGTGACCGCCAACATGCAGCTCATCCCCAGAGCCTGCCGCGCGTTGAGACCGCGGCGCATCAAAATATGGTGCAGATGATCACGACCCGCCTTGAACGGGCTTTGGCGGCGCAGCAGACGGCGCACCATCACAGTGACCATGTCCATCAGCGGAATGGCGATCAGCCACAGCGCGGTCACCGGCCGGATGACGGCATCCGGTCCTTGTGTAGCGATAACCAATAACCACAACACGCTAAAACCAATGACCATGCTGCCGGCGTCACCCATAAAAATTTTATTGCGCGCACCAAAGACGCTGAGGTTGAACAACAGATAGGCAGCCAACGCCGCAATCAGGCTCAGGCACCACAAAGCCTGTTCGTCATGTCCTGCCAGTCCGAATAAAATGGCCAACGCCAAAAAGGTGACGCAAGACAGTGCCCCCAGTTGGCCGTCAATCCCATCGACCATGTTATAGGCGTTGATCGCCCCCCATACCGCCAGTGGCGTGACCAGTAACGCGGCATAGCCCAACAGCAGTTCTTGATGGCCCCACAGGTAGCCGAAAGAAGTAAGTTGCATCCCTGCCACCAGCATCATCGCCAGCGCGATCCCTCCCTGCACAATGACGCGCGGCGCCACCGGCAGATCGAAACGGTCATCAAGCACGCCCAGCATCACCAACGCGGTGACGCACAACAAATAGGTCGTGCTGTGTGGCAACCAGTCTGGCTGCCAGAACGTCACAAATGTAATGCTGAGATAAATGGCGATTCCACCGACCAGCGGAATATGCCCCTGATGGCGTTTGCGCGCATTGGGCTTATCCACTAATCCCACGACCAGCGCAGCGCGGCGGGCAATAATCACCAGCACCAGTGCCAAAATAAATATCACGCTCAGTTGATATAACATTGTTCCTCCAGCGAATAAGCACGCTACCGCCCTTGAGTTACAGCTCCCAATGCGCTATTAAAAATTAATCTGTAGAGGCGCCGCATGACGCGCCCATATTGCATGCGGTCCCACTACACTCTGTTGCCGCAATAGTCGGGGCGACGTTATTCACCCCGACTGCCAGCGACGAAAAATAAATAACCTTTGCCCGTGAGAAAGTTATCTCTAGGAAAATTCGTGCTTAATTGTTTTTTCGATTGCCGAATCAAGATCGACTGGCGCCACGAAATCACTTTGTACACTGCTCTTAAATTGCGTTCTGGCGCAGAATTTCTGTACACGAACGCGGCTAATAGGGAATTTACGGTGACTTATTTTACTCACCATATCTAATGCCGTTGCACCGCATATTCCAAATAAATAGGGAATGCGAATAGTCTTATTATTTCGCCCTAATGAAGACGAAATAACGTCGACCAACTGATTCATGGTGAAGTCCGGTTTATCAACATAATTACTGACCTGATATGTCGCCTGCTGATCCAACGCATGCTCCAGCCTGGCCGCAATATTTTCAACATAGGCCATAGACTTCATATTATTACCACTGCCAATCATCACAAATCGGCCGCTGGCGATCTGCCGGAACAAGTTATAAACGTTGCCACGGTTGTTTTCGCCAAACACCACCGTGGGTCGGATAATGGTTAACTTGTTGCTGGCGTCGGCTTTGCGCCAGGCCTCGTAGACATATTCAGCCTCCAGCTTGGACTTACCGTAATGGTTAAAGGGTTCAAAAAGCCCTTCTTCATCGGTTTCTTTGGTCACAAAACCGTAGACCGCCACGGATGAAGTAAAAATAATTTGCGTGATATTTAACGCGGAGGCCGTCAGGCAGACATTACGCGCACCATCAACGTTAACCTGATAATACAGTGAGATAGGGTCGACATTGTCCTGATGTTCAGCCGCAAGATTAATCACGGCGTCACAACCAGCCAGGGGCTGCCGCAATGTTTCGGGTTGAGTTACATCGCCAAACTGATAGAGCTCAGGAAATTGCTCGCTCTGCTTCTTATCCACGATGGTCAACACCAGGTCGTTACGCGCACTCAGGCGTTTAACCAGACGCGTTCCGATAAAGCCAGAACCCCCGATGATAGCTACTTTACGCTTATCCATAATTTGTCACTCAGCTCGGTTTTCCATTATTCCTGCCACAGCATTTTGGCAGGACGCTTATTCGCGCTAAATCATGGAAACCAGACTGGACAAATCATTCTTCACTTTCAAATAACAAATAATGAAATAATAGTCTTTGAAAAATGTAAAATTATGGGGAAAGATGAAATCGTCTTACGCGCTAATTTTTAACATCGTAAGCAACCTGATATTGCATGGTTTTGTTCGGCAATATAAGATTAATCTTACCGCTCCCTTGAACGCTGGACGTTTCATATTTCACCGGTTGTTTCAATCGCCCTTCTTTGGGATCGACGCATTCTATGGTTGCCAGCTCCAGGCTCTCGCCTTCATACAAGCAAAGCAACGTTTGCGGACTATTGGTCCGAGCGTTGTTCAACGTCAGGGTCAAAACAACACGCGTATTGTTTTGAATGTCATTGATAATGGGTGGCCGAGTTTGATTTCCCAAAACATATGAAAAATGTGAAATAATTAGCAAGGATACGAATACCGACAGGTATTTCACAACTCTGACGGCAGGAACGGAGAAAAAACCTACGGGTGTGACCGGCTTTTTTCTTATTGTTGCGGTATTTTTAAGCGATTCGGGAACCTCAACGGGGGAAGACGGTATCCTATCTTCCTTATGTTGATCTATTTCCTCAGCGGTAACCTCATCATCTTTATTTGTACTTTCAGAAATATCCGCTTGAATATTATCTTCAGTTTCATCACTGATATTCCATATTTCGTCGTCGACATATTCATCCTCTTCAGAAATAAAGTGAAAAGCAGCCTTGTTTTCCACCTTATATCCCAGGCGTGGAATAGTTCTGATAAGGGTGTGCTCAGTATCTCCAATCTTTTGACGGATTGATTTAATTGTTTGATTTATCGTTGAATCCGAACAGTAAGTTCCTTTCCATATATTTTCTATAATTTCCGTACGTGTAACCAATTCTGGGGATCTGGCGACAAGAAGTGAAAGGATTTGATACTCCTTCCAACGCAGGCGGAATTTTTCCCTGGACGGTGTCAGAACATCTAGATTCCTAATCTTTATTCTTTTATCAAGATTCACTTTTAATTTCCTTAGCGTGCCTGTCCTGCACACTTTGTATAGAAATATGAAAAAATGTTCAAGAAATTAAATGTAAACTCAACAGGTTGCATTCATCAGATGTTTATTTTTATAAAAATTTGCTGATTTCATTTTTTACTTCCTCTCTCAAACGGAGGATTAGATTCTCTGAATGTCTCTATTTCCCTGTTGGTAACATGGTTTCTTATCATGTTAATCTGCAACAAAACAAACACAATGCCATGTTTTTTAACAAGAAAGCAAATTATGTTGTTTGCTTGTTAATTACATGAAATTGTGAAATTTCATAATAACGTCAGAAAGTATCACCTGCTTTTCCGCTTAATCTGATTGTCAGATAGCCTACAAAAAGCCTACGAAAACAGAATGAGAGTTATCTGATTTAATCCTTCACATTGTATTGAACTAAATATAGCACCAAATACAAAGGCATATTGCCAACTTGGTGACACACGTCTCGAATAATGAAAAAACTCAGGTTTCATTATCCTGACAAACCTCATTACACGCACATTTTCTTTGTAAGGATTCAGACAGGAAAATGAACAATATCCTTCAATGACATTTCAGCTCATCATTGACCAAAAAAAACAGAACCTGAGAGATGCATCTATAAACAAAGGAAAAATCAGTGCAGGATAATAAGAATATTACCTAAAGGCAGGAAATTTCACTCGGGGCGTAAAAATATCACATGGAAGAGAGAAAGAAACAGCCCCTCCCCTCTTGGAGAGGAACAGATTATACCCGAGCGCGGAATGCGGGATCGGTTACACCTTGTCAGCATTTTTTATTCGGTCCCTGTAGGCTCAGTGCAGGTAGAATTGCCGTAAATACCCTCTATTTCTCTGTAGCCACAATGAACGGCAATTGGAGGGGCCGAAGGCGTGGCCCCTCCACCCGCGCCTTCGCTTAACACCGTCAGCCCTTCGGGTCCCCTCGCTGCACCTGCGTTGTCGGGCGGGTCGGCTACGACAAACGCCCCTGTTAGTCTCGCCTCAACCGGCCTTCCCTGGCCGGTTGCCCCTGACAACGCCGTCTTGCTCGGCAGCCGGTGATGCGCACCAAGGTCAACACCCGAATCGGCAACCACCGGGCAACCCAGCCACTCAGTGTGACGTTGCGCGATGAAAGACAGTGAACATGATGAGATGAGCACGGGGTTGGGCGCCCTGAAGACGTCGAACGCAAGAACAACGAATAGGCGAAACCGCCATGGACGGCGGTTTCAGGCGAGACAGGCAAGGACGCCTGTCGTAGCCGGCCGTGATGCGGTGTGATGAAGTGAGAGCCGTTGGCGCAGCCAACCGTCTGAGTGGGCAAGAGCGCGGGTTGCAAGGGGCCGCGCTTACGGCCCCTTGCTCGGTCGAGGCGCATGAGCCTCATGGTGCTTCGCGCGCTTATCGACCGAAAAGAGCGTTGAACTCGCTAAAAAAACCTACGTGGCCAACATTATCCGAACGTGTGATTACTTTTTACGACCGTAGACCACCCAAGTGATCACAACACAGAGCACATAGAATACCAGGAAGACTTTCATCGCCCCTGCTGGTGAGCCCGTCAGCGCGAGCGAAGTACCGAATGCCTGTGGAATAAAGAAGCCGCCAGCGGCACCTATTGCCGAGATAAACCCCAGCGCCGCCGCAGAATCGGTGACCGCCTCACGCTGTGCACTCTCGTCGCTGCCGCCGCTAGCTTTAACCCGTTCGACGGTGATTTTCCGAAAGATCACGGCAATCATCTGGAAAGTCGAGCCGCTGCCCAAACCGGCTGTCAGGAACAACAACATGAATACGCCGTAAAACGCCATAAATGAACCGCTATCACCGGCACCCGGTAAGGTCAGGAACAGCAATGCGGCAAACACCGCCATCAATATGAAGTTAATCAGCGTGACGCGAATGCCGCCAAAGCGATCGGACAGCGCCCCGCCCACAGGACGAGCTAAAGCACCAAGGAAGGGACCGAAGAAAGCATAATGCAGAATCACAACGTCCGGGAATTGTGTTTTAGACAGCATGGCGAAGCCGGCGGAAAAACCGATAAAGGACCCGAAGGTTGCCAGATACAACAGGCTCAATACCCACAGATGACCGCGTTTAAGCACCGGTAACTGCTGACGCAGCGACGCTTTGGAGGCCGCCAGATCGTTCATGCCAAACCATGCGAACAATGTACCTATCAACAAGAACGGTACCCAAATCCAGGCCGCATTTTCCAACCACAGCTGACTGCCGTCCGGTTGTGTTTGGCCAGTACCGCCAAATACGCCGAATATGGCCACGGAGATCACCAGTGGGGCGACCAGCTGCATCACGCTAACGCCTAAATTGCCCAAACCGCCATTGAGCCCCAGGGCGCCCCCTTGCCGTGCTTTAGGGAAAAAGAAGCTGATGTTGGCCATGCTGGAAGCAAAGTTGGCGCCAGCAAAACCGCACAACAACGCGATGATGACAAACACGCCATAAGGGGTGGTGGCGTCTTGCACGGCAAACCCCAGCCACAGGCAGGGTATCAACAGAAAACAGGTGCTGAACGCCGTCCAACGGCGCCCACCGAACAGCGGGATAACAAACGAATAAGGCACACGCAGAATAGCACCCGACACAGAAGGTAACGCGGTGAGTAAAAACAGCTGATCGGTAGTGAAATTGAAACCGACTTTGTTCAGATTAACCGCCACCGCGCTGAACAACATCCAAACGCAGAAAGCCAACAGTAGGCAGGGAATGGAAATCCACAGGTTGCGGTTGGCAACGCGTTGACCGCGCTGTTGCCAGAATGCGGCATCCTCAGGCTGCCAGTCCTGAATAACCGCGCCTGTTTTTTTTGATAATGACGTTGCAGATTGCGACATAAAAACCTCAGACACAGGGTGATAATTCCGCCCACCCTAGGCGGCGATCCCCCCGGCAAAGTTGATGTAAATCAACCCGGATGCAGGTAGCAAACGCGCGGAAAATCCCCACCAGCCCTTTATGAGTAAGGCGCGCTTTCCCGCAAAAACAATACAAATCAAAAGATTAAAAAATACCCGATGTCATCCTGATGCATCCGCAGCCCAGCCAGGAAACTAGGGGGTACTTCGTTAGAGGTATGGGGTTATGCGCGGGGATAATGAAAAATAATGCTGAATCGTTACTCTATTCACTGGCATCACCTGCTCCTGCACTCAGGTTTCCAGTTGTTGCATTGCGTTACCGCCGGGGATCCAAAACCTATGAAACGCCTGTTAGCTCCGCTTTCCATCGTTAACCAGGTAGCTATATTAATGCTGCTTCTGGGCATATTGGGCGTTGCTGGCATGAGCATTTCTGCCTGGATGTCGCAAAGCATTCAAGGCAATGCGCACGCCATCAATAAAGCCGGTTCCTTACGTATGCAAAGTTACCGTCTGTTGGCACAAGTGCCTTTGAATGCCCACAGCGAAGCGCTGATTCGCGAACTGGATCAGGACGCAAACAGCCCTGATTTGCAGCGTTCGGTACAACAAGAGCAACTGACCGAACAATTTCAGGCACTGCACAATTACTGGCAATTAACGCTGTTGCCACAGCTGCGCAATGCCCAGCGGCCAGCAGAGGCTGCCGCCCAGGTTGCGCATTTCGTGTCACTGCTGGATACGCTGGTTTCCGATATCGACCATCACACCGAACGCCGGCTGTTGACAGTCACCCTGGTGCAGGCGGTGTTTATCGTACTGACATTGCTGCTTTTGGTCGGCACCATTTGCTATCTGCGCCGTCGCCTGCTGCACCCGTGGCGCCAACTGGTGGAGATGGCGCTGTCAGCAGGCCGTGGCGATTTTAGTCGACGCTTTGCTCAACGCGGCCATCAGGATGAAATGGCCTCGCTGGGCGGCGCGTTGAACACCATGTCCGACGAATTGGCCACAATGTATAACGGGCTGGAACAACGCGTTGCGGAAAAAACCGCCGACCTGCAGCAAAAAAATCAGGTGTTGAGTTTTTTGTATTGTGCCAGCCGCCAATTACACGCCAATGAACCGCTGTGCAGCCGACTGACGCCCATCCTCAATAAGCTGCAAGCCCTGACGCCATTACGTGCCATTCAGGTGCGATTGTACGAAAACAACAGCCAAGAACAGTTTGTCCAATTGAGCGGCAACCAGCCGCTTCGACCGGAATACTGCAACAACCCGGTATGTAGCGCTTGTCTCAGCGATGACAGCCCACAGCACGCCGATCTCCCTTTACTGAGCTGGAGCTTGAGCGACAAGCTGGGAGATTACGGCGTCATTATCGCGCAACATACGTCACAGCAGCCGCTGAACGACGACCACCAGCAGTTGATCAACACCCTGGTTGAGCAGTTGACCAGCGTGCTGGCTATTGAGCGCCAGGTTGACCATCAACAACAGCTCATGCTGATGGAGGAACGCGCAGCGATAGCGCGCGAACTGCATGATTCCATTGCCCAGTCGCTGTCATGTTTGAAGATGCAAACCAGTTGCCTGCAAATGCAAGGGGCCGAGCTCTCACCGGCGAATTTGGCGCTGGTTCAGCAAATGCGCGAAGAACTGAACATTGCCTATCGGCAACTGCGCGAATTGCTGACCACTTTCCGTCTACGGTTAACCGAGCCGGGGCTGCTGGCGGCATTGCAGTCGACGGTTCAGGAATTTAGCCAACGGCTCGGCATCACCATCAACCTCGATTATCAATTAACGCCACGTACAGTGCCTGCGTATCAGGCCATCCACCTGTTGCAGATTGCCCGCGAAGCCTTAAGTAACATCCACAAACATGCCCAGGCTAGCCGGGTGAACATTCAGGTCATCAATCAACGAGGGGAAGTGACCCTGAGTGTCAGTGATAACGGTCGTGGGCTGCCGGAAAATACCGCCCGCCCTGATCATTACGGCCTGATAATTATGCGCGATCGCGCCAAAAGCCTGCACGGCCGCTGCGAAATACTGCCCTGCAACGGCGGCGGCACTGAAGTCCGGGTGGTATTCAAACCGGACAACCACGCCATCGACTAAGAGCCGATCCCAATCGGCTCTCATGGGAGAAAACATGACAACTGAAACTGCCGCCACCATTTTACTGATTGACGACCACCCAATGCTGCGTAACGGCGTAAAACAGCTCATCGGCATGGATCCGCGCCTGCAGGTGATCGCCGAGGCCGGTAATGGTGAGCAAGGCGTCACACTGGCCGAAGAGCACGATCCTGATCTGATCCTGCTTGACCTCAACATGCCGGGTATCAACGGGTTGGAAACGCTGGATCGTTTGCGAATGACCGCACTCTCCGGGCGTATTGTCGTGTTTAGCGTCTCGAATCATGAAGATGATGTCGTCAGCGCGCTAAAACGCGGCGCCGATGGCTATCTGCTTAAAGACATGGAACCGGAAGAGTTGCTGAAAGCTTTGCATCAGGCGGCGACCGGTCAAATGGTACTCAGCGAAGCCTTAACGCCCATTCTGGCCGCCAGCCTGCGTGAGAACCGCCCCAGCGCCGAGCGCGATATCCAGCAGCTCACGCCGCGCGAACGCGACATTCTTAAGCTGATCGCTCAAGGCCTGCCGAATAAAATGATCGCACGCAAATTGACCATCACTGAGAGCACCGTCAAGGTGCACGTTAAGCACCTCTTAAAAAAAATGAAGCTGAAGTCGCGCGTTGAGGCCGCAGTATGGGTATTACAGGGTAAGAACGGTTAGTTATCGCCGTATAACGGCCCAGTCTCTGCCGGGATAGCCGGCGTTTGCAGTATTTTTGCCGGTGGCAGACCTTCCTCGTTACCGGCAGACAGCGTCAAAGGCGTTGTCACCTGCAGTTGGATCCAGTTTGAGGTTACCAACTGGTGCTTGTCATCCTCCAGCGTAACCGATAAACGGTAACTGTTGCTGGCACCCGGTGCGTCATCCCATTGCGGCACAATCAGGCTCCATCCATGCGGATCGTTGCTGTTTTGTGACGGCGTCAAGCTCAAGGCCTGGGTGTCTCCCTGCCAGCTGACGTGGGTGATCTTGTTGGTGGTTTTAATTTCCAAGACCAACGGCAGCGTTTCCCCCGGATTCAGTTGCCAGGGGGGTGTCGCCAGGAACACCTGTAGCGTTTTGCGCTGGCGGAACGCCATCACCGGCACATTTTTGCGCTCGATGTTGTCATAACGGCTGCCGCGTAACGACTTGGCCTGCGCAACATATTCTGGCGATATCTGTTTCACCAAAGGCACGCCGAGCCGATAACTTAGCGCCAACTCAACCTGATCCTGACTCACGCCACCCTCACCCATCTTATGCAACGCTTTCACCGTGACCAAGGGAACCGGGGTGTAATTTACCCCCAACTGCATAGCCCGCGGGTCATTTTGCTTTTTACCGCTGCCAAACAGATCGACATTCTCTCCCCAATACTGCTCATAGCTGAGCGAGCCACCAATCTGGCGATAAAATGGCAGGTAGCCTTGCGTAGTAATGTCATAGCCCTTCGCCGGCCGGCTAAGAAACTCCGCGTTATCGGCCTGTTGCGCCAGGGCTGATAACGGGTAGTAATAGTTTGCTGAGAAACGCAGGAAATCGCCCCAGGCCTCCGCTCCCAAGCTGGCGCGGTTGTGATGACGTTCGAAATCGCTGTCGAGCACCGTGTTATACCCGAGTAACCAATCGCCAGCGACCCAGCGCTGCCCAACGCCAAGATTGCCGAGCGAACCGCCCGTTTGCTGCAGCAAACCTATCTGGCTGTAGGTCAGCAGGCCGTTGACATCATAAAGCGGGCTGAACAACTGCCCGCTGCTGCCGGCAAAATCCCCGCGATCGGACATGGCCAACGACAGTTTGGCGGTCCCCAGTGGAGAGAGCAATTCCTGAGCCTGTTGTTGCAATACATCACTGGCTTGGCCCACGGCATAGTTTTCGGCACGGGCACGCACCTGCTGGCCCGAAACGTTATTAAGATTACGTTCCCCCAACTGCTTGGCCATGGTGGCCCACTCTTTCTCGCGTTCGGCATCATTCGACGTGTTGCTGCCCAGCTCAGGAAGACTATCGTCCGCGGTGGGTTGTGGGGTCACGGTGTCTGGCGCTGGCGGGGACTCGGCATAGGCGGGTAACGCACAGGCAAACGCCCCCAACAACCACGCGGCCGGTGAACAACCAGCAAGGCGGGAGAGGACATGAACGGCTTCTCTCATTGTACAACGTGTTTTTTGTATAACGTCTGTCATTACGCAGTCGCCGCCGCCTCATCCAGAAGGCTTGGCGCATAAACCTTTTTTTGCTGCCGCCACTCCAGGCAACAGACACCCCAAGGATCACACACTGGCTGAACAGAGGGCGTTTCTCTGCCGGGTGCCGGGACACCAAAGTGCATCGTAAAACCCAAAGTCTAATCGGTTTCTGATGAGAAACAATCGGATAAACCTCATTTGGCATTGTGACACCGTCACACAAAGCACCACTCGGCAAGAAGAGGTTGCCGTCTTCGGGCTACGGCTTTCATCCCCCCAACCCAAAGGGTAAAATTCACTTTATTTCACTCTCAATTTTGCCTAAAAAAAACGCACACCAAAATACAAAATCATATCAAAACACTGATTACCAATATTAATTTAAAACCTCAGCGCGTTTGCGCTGCCAAGTGCAACACGTTGCGGCCCACCTCGCAAGACTGAAAAACGGCAAATCATTCACTCCCTTCCCACCGGGTTTTGCCGCTATTTTGAACACTACTTTCAGTTCAGCAGGGACATTTTATGTTTAGTGGGCCACCGTTCGAGCTCTGGTATCGCGGGTTTTTTATCCTGGCGATGCTCCTTCCGGCCGCGGCAGCAATACGGCTGATTGATTTACTGTCACAGGGGCTTACGCCACCGCCATCCCCCCCGAAAATACGGTGGGTCTGGTGGATCGCCCTGGGTGCCGGCATGGCGGCACTGCCTTTCAGTATCCCGCTACCACAAGGGTTCTTCTTACTGTCGGCGGCCGCCCTCTTGCTCGCACTGGCGTTCATCGACTGGCAATACCGCTTACTGCCCGATCGCTTGACACAACCGTTACTGTGGGCCGGATTGTGGGTTAACCAGCAGGGTTACTTTACCTCGCTGAGTGAGGCGGTCACGGGCGCAATCGCCGGTTACCTGTCGCTGTGGCTGCTCAATGCGGCCTATAGATGCAAACGTAAAACTGACGGCATCGGCCAAGGCGATTTTAAACTGCTGGCGGCATTGGGTGCCTGGACGGGATGGGCTGCTTTACCGGTGCTGGTCACCGTCGCGGCCGCCGCCGCTCTGTGCACCACGGTTTTGGCCTGTTTATTGCGCAAAACCGACGGGCATTCCCCGCTGCCATTTGGCCTTTATCTGGCCATTTCAGGTTGGTGGATTCTATTATCGATGGCCGACATGGGCATCGTGACCTTCATCAAGGGAAATTCCTTAATTTCAGCTTATTTCACCCCAATGGCAGACAGGCTCTCCCCTTTGGCCACTGTTATAGCCGACTGTTGATCCGGCTGTTATAGCGGGCAAGCCTCTGCGCCACTATGCTTTATTTAAGCAAACACAGGAGGCTGTATGATCGGTCGTGGTTTATCCGCACTCGCGCTCAGCGTGATATTTACGGGTTCGTTACCCTTTGCGGCGCAAGCCGCCAGCACCTTTACCCTCAGCTCACCGGCGTTTCAGGATAACGGTATGCTGGCGCAGAAATATGCCGGCGCCACCCCTGGCAACGCCAGCTGTACCGGCGATAACGTTTCTCCACCGCTAAGCTGGGCCAACCCCCCCGTAGGCACCAAAAGCTTCGCCTTGTTGCTGTCCGATCCAGAAGGCAAAGCCGGTCTGGGCGTCAGCCATTTAGTCGCCTATGGCATCCCTGCCAGCATCAACGGATTCGCTGAAGGCGATCTCACCCAAGGCAAAGGCTTTGTCGGTGGCAAAAACTCACCGGGTACCGCGGTTTATCATGGCCCATGCCCGCCCGCTGGCTCTGGGCTGCATCACTACACGTTTGTGCTGATCGCCACCGATCTCCCCCCGCATGCACTTGGCCCCGGATTAACCCGTGAACAGCTACTGGAAAAACTACAGGGCCACGCCAAGGGCGGTGCGGGCATTATCGGCCGCTTCGGCCAATAGAGGGCTAAAGGCCCGCGCCTTTTGGGGCCGCACAGCGTTGACCGTCACAGGGCGGTGCAGACTGACCACCTCACCAATCACCAGCAGGCTGGGTGACATAGGCCGCTGATTGACGATCAACGCCGGTAGTGAGGACAAAGTACCGATTAATACTCGCTGTTGCGGTTGCGTACCGCGCTCAATGATAGCCAAGGGGGTCTGTCCCGCCATGCCATGGCGTATCAGCTGTGCCGCAATGGTTTCACTCAGGGTCAGCCCCATATAAAACACCAGCGTCTGGCCTGCGGTAACCAGGCTTTGCCAATCCAGATCCACTTCACCGCTGCGGCAATGTCCAGTGACAAAACGCACCGATTGCGCGTAGTCGCGATGGGTCAGCGGAATACCGCTCGCCGCCGCACATCCGCTGGCAGCGGTAATACCCGGTACCACATGACACGGCACGCCATGGCGCTGTAATTGCACCATTTCTTCCCCGCCACGGCCAAAAATAAAGGGGTCCCCTCCTTTCAACCGCACCACCCGATTACCCGCCTGCGCCAGTTCCACCAGCAGGTGTTCGATCTCCACTTGCGACAGGGTGTGGCACCCCATGGATTTACCCACGTCGATTCGCAACGTCTCCAGCGGCAGCAATGCCATTACCGCCGGGGAAACCAGGCGATCGAACACCACCACATCCGCCTGGCGGATCACCCGCAGCGCTTTCAAGGTCAGCAGCTCGGCATCCCCTGGTCCGGCCCCCACCAGCCATACCTCACCGCCACGTACCGGCTGTTGCCTGTCCCCGGCACACAGCAGTTTATCAATCACGTTCATATCGACACCTCCGCTAAGCTACCCGTTGGGACGCATGCTGTTGAATCAGTTTTTTCAGTTCTGGCAGACAAGAACCGCAATGGGTGCCGCATTGCAGGCTGGCTCCCAACGCCTTCGCGCTATGACACCCTGACTGGATCGCCGCAATGATGCGATTTTCCCCTACGCCAAAGCAGCTACAAACCGTCGCACCCGCCGCAGGTTGATCGGCGGCTCCACGCCCTGCCAGCAGCGCCAGCCGTTGCGGTCCGCTGGCGGGTGCCTGTTTAAACGCAGTAAGGATCGCCGGTCGATCGAGCGCGGGTGCATGCTGGCGGGCATAAAACGCCAATTGCACCTCGCCTTGCCGCCAGCCAATCAGATGCAGACCCCGCTGTGCCAGCTGTGCCGTTTGCAATGTCAGGCCCGCCAACGTGAAATGCTGCTGTAACCAGGCTTGCCAATCTTCAACCGGTTGCTGCCCAGCCATGATGTAGTGCGTCAAGCCGTCCTGCGCGACCCGGCTCCAGTAAATGCCCTTGGGCGCGGCTACCTCAGCACGCAAAAAAATCTCCGCCTGCCAACTCACTGGCCACGGGCTTACTCGCACCGGCGCATGTTTGCTTTCTGGCTGCCCGGAATCGGCATCCACCACGGGTGGGATCAGGCTGTCAACCCGCCCCTGTCCGGTAAATTGGCCGTTCCAGTGCATAGGAACGAACACGCTGCCGCGACGTTGCCCTGGACTGCACTGCGCTCGTGCCAGCATCCAGCCATGCGGAGAGCTGAGCCGTACCACGCTGCTGTCAGCAATCCCCAACTCGGCGGCGTCCTGTGGATGTATTTCACAGAAAGGTTCGCTCAAATGGCGCATCAGCCGCGCCGCTTTACCGGTGCGTGTCATGGTGTGCCATTGATCGCGGATACGCCCCGTATTCAGTACCAGTGGATAGCGCTGCGATACCGCATTTTGCGGCAGGCGCGGCGTCACCGGCAGTAATCGCGCCTTGCCGTCAGCATGGAAAAATCGCTTATCACCAAACAAGCGCAGGCAACCGGCAGGATGTTGTTCATTCACCGGCCACTGCACCGGCGTCATGCCTAACCATTGCTGCTTATCCCATCCCGCCAACAGGCCGATGTCAAACGCGCGCGTTCCGTTATTTTCAAATGCGGACAGTGCTGCATGTTCGCTGAAAATCTCTGACGGATGCTGGTAACCAAATGCCTCACCATAACCCATACGTTGCGCAACCTGGCTGAGGATCCACCAGTCAGCCCGGGCTTGTCCCGGTGGCGACAGAAAAGCACGCTGGCGTGAAATGCAGCGTTCAGAGTTAGTCACGCTGCCCTCTTTTTCCCCCCAGGCCAGCGCCGGCAAGCGAATATGCGCCAACTCGGCGGTATCGGTCATTGCCATTACGTCGGATACCACCACCAGCGGGCATTGCTTCAGCGCCTGCCGCACGGCATCGGCATCGGGCAGAGAGACCGCCGGGTTGGTGCCCATGATCCACACCGCTTTCACCTGCCCGGCCGCTATCGCCTGAAACAACGCCACCGCATTCAGCCCCGGCTGGCGGGCGATGCGGGGTGATTGCCAAAAACGTTGTACCCGGTCGGTCTCTTCGGCACTGAATCCCATATGCGCTGCCAGTTGATTGGCTAACCCACCCACTTCGCGTCCGCCCATGGCATTGGGTTGACCGGTTATCGAAAACGGACCGCTGCCCGCCCGACCAATGCGTCCCCCCGCCAGGTGCAGGTTGATAATCGCATTGCATTTATCCGCACCACTTGCGGACTGGTTAATGCCCATCGAATAAAGCGTCACCCAGTTGTAGGACGTGGTCAGCAATTGGAAAAACGTCAGTACTGTCCGCAGCGGCAATCCGCAAAACTCTGCGACCCGCTGCGGCGTCCACTCTGCTGCCGCTGCCAATGTCGCCTCTGTGCCACTGGCATGCTGTTGCAAAAAGGCACTATCCAGGCCGTCCTGTTCAACCAACCAACACAGTGCGCCCGTAAATAACGCGGCGTCAGTGCCGGGTTGCAGCGGCAAATGTACGTCGGCAATATCACAGGTTGCCGTCTCTCGTGGGTCAATCACCACCACCCGCATCTGCGGGCGTTGCTGCCGCGCGTTCACCAGACGCTGATAGACCACCGGGTGCGCCCACGCAGTGTTAGAACCGGTCAATATCACCAAATCCGCCTGTTCGATATCTTCATAACAACAGGGCACGGCATCGCCACCAAATGCTCGCTTGTAGCCAACCACGGCAGATGCCATACACAACCGGGAGTTGGTATCGATATTGGCCGCACCAATGAATCCTTTCATCAGTTTGTTCGCCACATAATAGTCTTCGGTCAGCAGTTGGCCTGAGGCATAAAACGCCACGGCCTGCGGCCCATGTTGTTCAATAATATGGTTAAAACGCTGTGCCACTTGCCCAAGCGCCCGCTCCCAGGTGGCTGATTGGCCATCGACCTGCGGTTGCAGCAGGCGGCCCGCCAGATCCAGCGTTTCACCCAGCGCACTGCCTTTTACACAGAGCCTCCCCTGATTGGCCGGGTGCGCAGTATCACCGCCAATCGTCAACGCACCGTTGTTCTGCTGCGCTATAGTCACCCCACAGCCAACCCCGCAGTAAGGACAGGTGGTGCAATGCACGGCGGTCATGATGTTACGTCCAGCGTTTCGGGCAACGCACTCCGTACCCCCAATGGCGTGCTACACACCCACACTCGGTCTGCCTCCACCTTTACCGGCCAGGCGGTGACCCTGCGTTCGGCATTATCCACGCAGATGCCGTCGCTCAGGCGGAAACGTTGTTTGTACAGCGGGGAAATCACGACGGGCTCGCCCCCCACGTCGCCGAGCAACCCGCGTGCCAGCACATTGGCGTCACTGTCAGGCTCTTGGTTAGCCAGCGCATAAACACCGCTGCCCGGTAAATTAAACAGGGCGATTTGCCGCTGCCCCAGACGGGCCGCAATTCCCGTATTGTCCGGAATATCCACCAGTGCGCAGATATCCAGCCATTGTTCTTTTGTGTTCGGCGCCGGTTGCACCTCGATCACCTGGCCACGCTCCTCCCCCGTAGCCGGACGGCGTTGCCCGCGCTCCGGCTGCCAGACGATTGCCTCATCGGGCTGCTCGCTGTTAACAAACGGACGGAACAGCTTCAGACGATCCGGACTGGCGAGCGTGGTTTGCCATTCACATTGGTAATGGCTGACCACAGTTTCCATTTCGGCATCCAATTCGCTACCGATCCCCAGGCTGTCCTGCAAAACCACTTCACGCAGGTAGTCCAGCCCCCCCTCAAGATTGTCCATCCAGGTGCTGGTGCGCTGCAGGCGATCGGCAGTACGAATGTAGAACATCAGGAAACGATCGACCGTACGGATCAGCGTGGCGGTATCAAGATCGCTGGCAAACAAATCTGCATGGCGTGGTTTCATGCCGCCGTTGCCGCACAGGTACAGGTTCCAGCCTTTATCGGTTGCTATGACCCCAACGTCTTTGCTCTGCGCCTCCGCACACTCTCGGGTGCAGCCGGAAACCGCCATCTTGATTTTGTGCGGCGATCGCAACCCCTTGTAACGGTGCTCCAGATCGATAGCCAGCGCGGTAGAGTCCTGCACGCCATAGCGGCACCAACTGGAGCCAACGCAAGATTTTACCGTGCGCAGTGACTTGCCGTAGGCATGCCCGGTCTCAAACCCGGCGTCGATCAATTGCTGCCAAATCTCCGGTAATTGCTCCAATCGTGCGCCAAACATGTCAACCCGCTGGCCGCCGGTAATCTTGGTGTAGAGTTGATAGCGCAAAGCGATTTGACCGATGGCGATCAGCCCTGCCGGGGTTATTTCACCGGCCGGTACCCGCGGCACCACCGAGTAAGTCCCGTCTTTTTGGATATTGGCAAAGAAGCGGTCGTTGGTATCTTGCAGGGGCAGATGCGGAGGTTTGAGCAGATACTCATTCCAACACGACGCCAGAATAGATCCCACCAGTGGTTTACATACTTCGCAGCCGTGACCATGACCATGCCGAGCCAAGAGCTCATCAAAGGTGCGGATATGGCCAACGCGAACCAGGTGATACAGCTCCTGGCGTGAGTAAGCGAAATGCTCGCAAACGTCTTTTTTTACTACCACGCCACGCTGCTGCAGTTCATGTTCCATCACGTGTTTAACCAGTGCAGCGCAACCGCCACAGCCGGTCCCCGCTTTGGTGCAGGCTTTCACCGCGGCCAAATCGCCACACCCTTGGGCCACTGCGTCGCTGATGTTGGCCTTGCTGACGTTATGACAGGAGCAAATCTGCGCCGTTGCCGGCAGCGCCGATACCCCCAGTGCTTTCGGCATCACCCCGGACGAGGTGGGTAAAATCAGGCTTTCCGGTGCGGCAGGCAACGGCATATCATTGAGCATCATTTGCTGTAGTGTGCTGTATTCGCTACTGTCACCTACCAATACCGCGCCCAGTAACCGTTTACCGTCGGCATCGATGACCATTTTTTTATACACCTGCGCCGGGCCATCGACCCAATTGTAACTTTGGCTGCCCGGCGTATGCCCGTGGGCATCGCCGATCGAGGCAACCTCGACACCCAACAGTTTCAGTTTGGTGCTCATGTCCGCGCCGCAGAACACGCTATCGTGCCCCGCCAAGCAATCCGCCAGCGTACGCGCCATCTGATAACCCGGTGCCACCAGTCCGAAAATTTGCCCGTTCCACAACGCACATTCGCCGATGGCGTAGATCGCCTCATCACTGGTTCGACACTGGCTATCGATCACGATGCCACCGCGTGCGCCCACCTCCAGCGCCGCAGCGCGAGCAAGTTGGTCACGGGGACGAATTCCGGCGGAAAAAAGAATTAAATCAGCCTCTAAGCGTTCATCATCAGCAAAAACCATGCAGTGACGGTGTAACGAACCGTCAATAATCGCCTGCGTTTGTTTACCGGTATGCACGCTGACGCCCAACGCTTCAATTTTTTTGCGCAGCATGGTCGCACCACCGTCATCGAGCTGTACCCCCATCAGGCGCGGGGCAAACTCGACCACGTGGGTGTTCAAGCCAAGCTGGCGCAGCGCGTTGGCGGCCTCCAACCCGAGCAAGCCGCCGCCGACCACCACCCCCACGCGGGCAGTGCTGGCGCAGTCCGCAATGGCGTCCAGATCCTCAAGTGTGCGGTAAACCAGGCAACCCGGACGGTCGTTGCCTGGAATGGGCGGAACAAAGGGGTAAGAACCGGTTGCCAGTACCAGTTGGTCATAGGCCGTTTCACGTCCTTCGGCATCAATCACGCATTTACGTTGGCAATCGATAGCGCAAACTGCCTGTCCCAAGCGCAGCTCTATACCGTTCTGCTCGAAGAAGCCAGCCGCCACCATTGACAGCGAGTCTGCACTACGGCCGGAAAAAAACTCGGACAAATGTACCCGGTCATATGCCGCGACCGGCTCTTCGCCAAACACCACAATGTGGTACTGCTGGTGCAACTCGCGAATAACCAGTTGTTCCAGGAAGTGATGCCCAACCATGCCGTGTCCGGCAACCAACAGAACGGGTTTGTGCATATCAGAAATCCTCTCTTCAGACGCCATTGGCGCCTCAGGTTCACTATGGCCAAACAACAGGGCATCCGGTTGTTGAACCGGTTGGCTAAGCTGTTGCAGATAAAAGGCGCTGTCCTGAGCGTCGCCATACAGCACCACGCCCTGTAATCTGCCGTCACGTACCAGCAACCGACGGTAATGCTGCACCTGTGGATCTTCAGCGTGATAAGTCTCAGTCTGCGCGTCTGCCGCCATTTCCCCAGCGCTGAATACTTCAATCCCGCTCACCTTCAGACGGGTATGCAGTGGGGTCGGTCGATAACCCGCCACTGATTCACCACTCAGTTGTTGTGCCAACAGCCCGGCCTGCTGCCAGCAAGGCGCCACCAGGCCGAAGGTTGTGCTGCCAAACTGGGCACATTCACCGATGGCGAACACGGTGGGATCGTCAGTTTGCATCCGATCGTTGATCGCAATGCCGCGATCGCAAGCCAGTCCAGCAGCCTGTGCAAGGCTGATCTCAGGTCGTACACCCATGGCAATGACCACCAGTTCACAGTCCAGTTGTTGCCCATTGCTCAACGTGGCGCGGCTCACCCGATCGCTGCCATGAAATTGGTTAACCTCACACCGCAACCGGCATTCGATACCCCGTTGCCGCAAGGTATGTTGCAGCATCCGTCCTGCGTGTGCGTCTAACTGCCGCTCCATCAAATGCTCGCCACGGTGCACCACGGTGACCCCCATGCCGCGCTGCGCCAGCGCCGCCGCCGCTTCAATACCCAAAACCCCGCCCCCTACCACCAACGCTGGTCTGCCTGTGCCGCAGTGACTCAGCATTGCCTCAACGTCATCCAGCGTGCGAAAGCCATAAATGCCCTTTAATGTCCCCCCCTCTACCGAGGGCCGTAACGGGCGCGAACCGGTAGCGAACACCAGCAGGTCATAAGGCAGTTGATGCCGGGCCGTGATTACGCACTTTTGCTGCCGATCGACCCTCAACGCAGGCTCTCCAGACAGCAGTTGCACACGGTGTTGCCGATACCAGTCATCGTCATGCAGCAGGGTATCGGCAAACGTCTTGTCTCCTGCCAGCACGGGTGACAGCAAAATACGGTTGTAATTGCCGCGTGGCTCATCACCAATTACCGAGATGGCATAACGCTCAGGTACTCGCTGGCACAGGGTTTCCACCAACCGCATACCGGCCATGCCGTTGCCAATCACCACCAGTTTGGATTTGTCCATCTTCTGGCTCTCATGCCGCTTTCGCGTGCTTCTCATAAAGGAACTTCAGCACTTGCTGACGGTAATGGTGATAGTCCGGGGAGTCCGCTAGCTCAACCCTTGAGCGTGGGCGTGGCAGTGCCACGTGCAGAATTTCGCCGACGGTGGCCGAGGGGCCATTGGTCATCATCAATACCCGATCCGACAGCAGCACCGCCTCGTCCACATCATGAGTAATCAGCACCAGGGTGGTATGCAAACGCTGCTGGATTTCCATCACCGCATCCTGCAAATGTGCGCGGGTCAGCGCATCCAGCGCACCAAAGGGTTCGTCCATCAAAAGTACCTTGGGTTTCATCGCCAGCGCGCGAGCAATGCCGACGCGTTGTTTCATACCGCCAGAAATTTCGTGTGGCCGTTTGTGTAGCGCGTGACTCATGTGCACCAACGCCAGGTTGTGTTCGATCCAGTCACGCATTTCGCTGCGGTTCATCTCTTGGCGAAACACCTGATGCACCGCCAACGCCACGTTCTCATAGGTGGTCAGCCACGGCAGCAGCGAATGGTTTTGAAACACGACGCCCCGGTCCGGGCCAGGCCCGGTAATATGCTGGTTATCGCACAACAGCACGCCGTCACTGGGCAACGTAAGCCCGGCAATCAAGTTCAGCAGGGTTGATTTACCACAGCCGGAATGGCCGATCAGGCTGACTGTCTCTCCGGCCTGAATATCAAAACTCACCCTATCCAGTGCGATAAATTCCCCTTGTGGCGTAGCAAAGCGCTGGCTGACGTTTTGGACCTGAATAATGGGTTTCATGGCGTGCTCCTTAACGACTCTGATAGCTAAAACGTTTTGCCAACAACATCAGCCCCTGCTCTAGCAGCAACCCGACCACGCCGATCACAATGATGGCGATAATGATGTTTTCGACGTTGAGGTTGTTCCACTCATTCCAGATCCAAAAACCGATGCCGACGCCGCCGGTCAGCATTTCTGCCGCCACGATCACCAGCCAGGCAATACCTATCGACAGGCGCACGCCGGTCAATACGTAAGGCAGCACCGCCGGGAAAAGTATTTTGCGCATCACCGTCCACTCCGACAGCTTGAGCACCCGCGCCACGTTGAGATAATCCTGCGGAATACGCGTGACGCCTTCCGCGGTATTGAGGATCATCGGCCAGATCGAACAGATGAAAATGGTCCATGTTGACGCCGGTTCCGCACGTTGGAACAGCAGCAGACCAATCGGCAGCCAGGCCAATGGGCTCACCGGGCGCAACAGCGAAATGATCGGGTTAAGCATGTTGGCCAGAAACGCAAAGCGCCCCAGCAGAAAGCCGGCAGAGATCCCCACCAGCGCCGCCAGCCCAAAACCCGTCGCCACGCGCTGCAACGAAGCCAACACGTTCCAGCCAATACCCTGGTCGTTCGGCCCGGCGGAATAAAATGGATCGGCAAACAGCACCAGAGCCGCCTGCCAGGTGGCCCAAGGCGTAGGAAACCCCTTGCTGTTAAGCGCCGCTATTTGCCACACCACCAAGGTCAATATCACCCCCAAAAGCGCAGGTATCCCGCGACGAAAACACCGCTGAAGGTATAAACGCCAACGAGGAGCACGCGGCGACGACGGAGTGCTCGGTCGCTTCAATGGCACAATTTGCGCACTGACTTCCACACCTGATGACACAGGAATATCTCTCCGTTCAGCCAGATTCTTCATTGGTTACCTCAGCGCTTTAAAGTGAAACCGTTGGCGTATTCCGCCGGATTGCTGCCGTCCCATCGTTTGCCGTCAAACAACGTGCTGGTGCGCATATCGCTGGCGGGCAAACTCACCCCACCCACCGCGCTGGCTGCCTGTTTGTAGATCTCAATACGGTTTATTTTCTGGGCAACGCCCAGATAATCAGGTTCGGTATTCAGCAGGCCCCAACGCCGATGCTGTGTCAGGAACCACATACCGTCGGACAAATAGGGATAGCTCACCTCCCCATCGTGGAAAAAGCGCATCGCGTGGGCATCTTGCCAAGACTTGCCCAGGCCGTTTTGATACTGACCGAGCATGCGACCGGTAATGATTTCCGGTTTGGTATTGATATAGGCGCGCCCTGCCACGGTGTTCGCCGTTTCCTGGCGAGTGGCATCTGAACTGTCGATCCAGCGTGCGGCATCCAATACCGCAGCAGTCAGCGCACGCGCACTGTTGGGGTGAGTCGCCACCCAGTTACCTGTCGTACCCAGCACCTTTTCCGGATGATCGGGCCAAATATCCTGACTGGTGATCGCGGTAAATCCGATGTTCTCGGCAATCGCACGTTGGTTCCACGGCTCACCTACGCAGAAGCCGCTCATGTTGCCGATCTTCATGTTCATCACCATCTGCGGCGGCGGCACCACGACGTTACGTACGTCATCAAACGGATGGATACCGGCGTTCGCCAGCCAGTAATACAGCCACATGGCGTGGGTACCGGTTGGGAAGGTTTGGGCAAAGGTATAAGTCCCTTTGGCGCTGGCATCGACAGCCTTTTTCAACGTCGCCGCATCGGTGACACCGGCTTGTTTCAACTGATTGGAAAGCGTAATCGCCTGACCGTTATTGTTGAGTGTCATCAACACGGCCATATCATGCTGCGGCCCTGCGGCACCCAGCTGCAGGCCATAAACCATGCCGTACAACACGTGCGCCGCATCCAGCTCGCCGGACAGCAATTTATCGCGCACCGCTGCCCAACTGGCTTCCTTGCTTGGGATGATTTTGATGCCGTACTTCTGATCAAACTGTTTCACCGCAGCCATCACCACAGACGCGCAGTCGGTGAGAGGAATAAAGCCCACGCGGATCTCTTTTTTCTCCGGTGCGTCAGAGCCTGCGGCCCAGGCAGCATTCATCAGACCGGGCAACATCATGCTGCCGCCCAGCGCCGCGCTACCGGCCAGAAAACGGCGGCGCGTCAAGCTAAGCCCCGGGGGTTTTGTGTGCGTCATCAGCAAGTCCTTCAATCAGGCGATAAAATAAAAAAGGCGTCCCATCAGCACATTCCACCGTTGGGGTGAACATGCTGAAAGGACGCCTTTATCCAAAATATTATTGGTAACCCGACCGCCATTGGCCGGGTTACGTTTTATTTAATGCAGCTTGCGTGCCAACTCCGTAACCCGTGGATTTTCCGGCGCAACGCGCCACCGCGCCTTGCATTGTGGTTTTTTCTGCACAGTCGCAAGGCAGTAACTGCACTGACTGTGTGCATATACTCCTTAGGGAGTACCTCCTGCCGGTGGCAAAATATCCGCTACCGCCAGCATGGCGTTGGCGATATCAATCAGCCGCCGATTTTGGTTCATCGCCATGTTGAGCAGTAACCGGTGGGCCTGTGCCTCCGTCAGCCCCCGATGCTGCATCAGCAGCCCTTTGGCACGCTCAATTTCTTTGCGCTCATGCAGTGTTGCCCGCGCCGTTGCCAGTTCCTCCGACAAGACCTGTAACCGTTGTGACTGCTGTTGGATCAGCTCCAGCATCGAGCGTCCCAGACGTGGATTGATGCCGTCCCCCACCAGCGGCGACGCATCCCCCAAGGGCGCGGCCACGAACACTGCGTAGCTTTCTTTCGCCTGCGGCGGAACGTCACCCACGCAATCCGTCGCTAGCGCGCGCTGGGCCTGCGCCAGACTATGGCGACAACTGGCCATCAGTGCCTCTTCCAACCGGTCCTCAATGTGCTTCATCAGATCGATACGCGCACTGGTAATCTCGAACCAACGCAGGCTGCTATCAGCGCGATCGCTCAGTTGCAATTGGGTGCACGCGATACGACGCAGGCGCTCAAATTCGCGGTCATCCTGCTGTTGCATACGTTGCCATTGGTCTAACGAGGATTGATCGGCAAACTCACTGAAGGTATGAAAACAGCGCTCCTGTCCCTCAATAAGCATCAAAAGTTGTTGGTGTGCCGTATTATCAAAACGCATAGCGGCGAAACCGGCCGAGCCGATCGCCCGCTCTTGCCCCGCCAACTCCTTGCCCTGCATAAAGCTGAACATAGCGATCAAAGCGCGTGCCGTTCTGGGATCCACGCAGGCATCCGCCGCTTCGAATACCAGCGCCAACAAACTGTGAATGATGTCATTGAACGTGTTCATTGCCACAGGTTGCAACATCTGCCGCTGCTGCACTTGACGGCGAAGTTCAGGCAAAGCCGTAAGATTATGCAACGCGCAGGCAATACGGCTGAACAGACGGCTGGCGCTGACCAGCGGAGCGCTATTGTCGTCCAACTGCGCCAACTGTCGTTGCACTTCAAGCTCGGCCTGCTTCACGTCCTGAGCGCGTCCGGCTAGCCGCTCGCTGAACAGCGCTCCTTGCGAACAGAGGTAAATATTGACGGTACCGCGTTCCCGCTGGAGCACATGGATCAGTTGGCTGACCCGACCAACCAACTTCCCCATCTGCAACAGCTGCTGCAACAGGGTAATTTCACAACGTTTTGAAGCCAGCAAAAAATCGCCGGCGCGAGAAGGGAAAGCGTGATTACGGCTCATGACAGGATCCCCGAGTCGGTAAATACACCTCATCCTGCAAAAGCCGTGCCGTGGGGAACTACTTACTCACGCGATCCAGGTACAGCATGCTGTTGGCGATATCCACGTTGGCGTCTTTGACGTTATCGCGCAGAGCCACCAGGGTTTGCCCCTGTAGCGCCACGACGTAAGGGGAACTGGCCTGCACTTCGCGCTGAAGTGTGGCATAACGTGCAGCGCGTTGTGCGCCATCGCCTTCCGCCGCTGCCGCACGAGTTTCTGCACTCAACGCCGGGATATTCCACTGGGTACGCCAGGCCAGGGTTTTCGGCCCATCCGGCACGTTGTAGGCGAAGGCGCTGGCGTTGGTGTTTGGATCCAAATAATCGGCGCCCCAATAGGTGAAAATGGCCTGGAAATCACGGCTGCGCATTTTGCCCCACAGGTCACTCTCCACCACCGGATGGATAGCCAATTGCAAACCCGCCTTGGCAAAGCTGGCCTGCAACGCTTGGGCTATATCGGTATACGGCGGTTGGTTGATGACGATCAGATTAATGCGCGTCCCTTCGGCGATCCCGGCGTCATGCAAAATCCGTTTGGCCTTGTCCACGTCGAGTCTGAACGGTTGATTGTCGATGGCACCGTCCAGCCCCAGCGGCAGAAATGCCTGATGGACGCGGTATTGCCCCTTCAACAGGGTGTCAGCAATCGCCTGGTAGTCCACCAGCCAGCGCGCCGCCTGCCACAGGGCGGGGTTACTCAACGCCGGTACCTGTTTGCTGCCGGTGTTGAAACCGAGGTAATAGACCTTGGCCGAGTCCTGCTGTTCTATGCGGATACCCGGTTCTTTACGCAGCGAATTGAACTGATCGGCCCCCAGATCATAGGCCACGTCTGCGTCCCCCTTGAGTAACAATAACCGTCGAGTCCCGGCATCGCTAACATTCTTTAGCAGCACCGTTTTCAGTTTTGCCTGCGGTTGAGCGTAGTCGTTGCGACTGAACAGCAGTGCCTCATGCGGGACATAGTTGCTGACACGATAGGGGCCGGCCCCTGCGGAATTCGAGCGCAACCAAAGGTTGCCGTAGTCTCCCTGTTGGCTGTGCTCATTCAACAGCTTTTCATCGACGATGGACGCTACCGGTGCGGTCAATAGCCGCAACGCCAGTCCGCTGCCGATGTTGGCCGACCAGCTCACGCGTAACTGGCTGTCACTCAGCTTCGTCAATTGACTCGCAACATTATCCGGCGTCCAGCCTAACTCACCGAGAATAAACGACGGTGCCTTGTTCAGCTTTACCGCACGCACCAGCGAGAAAATCACGTCTTCGGGCCGCACCGGGTTACCGGAAGCAAAGCGTTGGTTAGCCTTCAGGGTAAAAATCAGGCTGTGGCCGTCCGCCCCCGCCACCCACCCACTGGCCAGCTCCGGGGCCAGTTTTTCCGGTGTGGTTCGGTCCGGCGTAAGTAACCGCTGGTACAAATTGACCAGGTTGGCCGAACTGACGGTTTCAAAGCTCTCCGCCGGATCCAGGCTGATGATGCCTTCCAGCGAACTGACCACCACCAGCGTGTCTTTTGGGGTGACCGCCTGCGCACCATAACTGGTTACCAGGGCACTGAATAATAAGGTCGGGATGAACCGTTTCATGAGATGCACTCTCCAAAGTCACGCGGATGCGCTATTTTTCGAGTGTAGGGGCAGCGGCTTAGCAGAAGAACGACTATAAATTGCTTTATTTATTACCAAGATGGATATGCCCGCCGCGTTGGCGGGCATAGGCTCAAGCAAGGATCCGGCCCTGCGCCATCGCCACCGAGCGATCGCACATGTGATCGATAACATCGGCATCGTGACTGACCAGGATCATCGTTAAATCTCCCGCCTGTTTCAGTTCGTTGAGCAAATTGAGGATCTCCGCCTGCACTGACATATCCAGTGCCGAGGTGGGCTCATCGAGTAACAACAGCTTGGGTTTTAGCAACAGCGCGCGCACTATCGCCACCCGTTGACGCTGCCCGCCGGAAAGCTGATGGGGATAGCGATCCAACAAACGGGGATCTAAGCCTACCTGACGAAAACCGGCGCTGATTTTCTGCTCGATATCACTCTCTTTCAGCAATTTCAGCGGCTCCGCCAATGTGCGCAGCAAGCGGTGTTTGGGGTGCAGCGACGCGTAGGGATCCTGAAAGACCATTTGTACCTCACGCCGCAGCGTGCCGGTAAAAGGCCGCCCCGGCTGGAGGTCACGGCCCAACAGGTGGAACTCCCCGCTCCAGTGTTCATTTAACCCGGCCAGCACCCACAGCAGCGACGACTTACCGCAGCCGGAAGGGCCAACGAGGCCGAAACACTCACCCTGTTCTATATGCAGGCTGACATCATGCACCACCGTGCGCAATTCATAGCCCTGCCGGTGGCTGACACTGAGATTGTCTAGGGTAATCAGGCTCATTTCAGTGACTCCAGCAGCGCACGATCCAGCACAGGCAGCTGTTTGCCGTGCGTTTCCCGGCTTGGCCGACATGACCACAGCGTGCGGGTATAGGGATGAGTGGCCGTGGCCAGGCGATCGGCAGGTAACTGATCCAGCAGTTCACCCTTGTACATCACCAGCACCCGTTCGCAGTAATGCGCCACCTGCTGTAAATCATGACTGATCAAAATCAGGCCCATATTACGTTGCTCAACCAGATTTTCGATCAGTTGCAGGACCTGATCGCGCATCTGGTGATCCAGCGCTGACGTTGGCTCATCGGCAATCAGTAATTGCGGATCGTTAATCAGCGCAATCGCCAACATCACGCGTTGCCCCATGCCCCCGGACAGCTGGTGCGGGTAGCGTTGACGTAGCGCAACCGGATCGGGCAACCCCACCGCGGCCAGCATATCCAGCACCTTCTCCCGCCGTTCGGCACGCCCAAGGCGGGTATGTAGTAACAGCGGCTCTTCCAACTGACGGCCAATTTGTTGGGTCGGATTCAGCGCATGTTTGGGATCCTGCATCACCATTGCCACTTTGTTACCACGCAGGCGGTTCCACTGACGTTCATTCAGCCGCGTCAGATCGTCTCCCCCTAGCGTCAAACGCTGCGCCTGCAACTGTAACGGTGGCGGCAGCAGCCCCATCAAGGCGCGTGCAGTCAACGATTTGCCCGAGCCGGATTCGCCCACCAGCGCCATCCGTTCCTGGCCCATGCTGAAAGAAATCCCTTTTACCAACGGCTGTGCCCCTGGCAATGCCACCGTCAGCCGTTCAACGGTCAATAAGTTGTTATCAATGCCCATGACGAGGATCCATTTTATCGCGCAGGCCATCGCCCAACAGGTTAAAGGCCAGGCTGGCAAACAGGATTGCTCCGCCCGGTGCGGCGGCCACCCACCACTGATCAAAAATCACTTTACTGCCTTCGGCGACCATCGATCCCCATTCCGCAGTGGGCGGTGCCACACCCATACCGAGAAAACCTAAACCAGCGGCAGACAAGATAATCCCGCCCAGACTCAATGCAGCACGCACCACCGCACTTGGCAGGCACAACGGCAATATATGGCCAGCCATCAGCCGCAAACCGCCAATGCCCTGCATACGCGCGGCCGCCAGATAATCACTGCGGCGCAACGCGAGCGTTTCCGCCCGTGCCTGCCGGGCAAACGACGGCCAACTGGTCAATGCCAGCGCCAGAGCGCCATTCATCAACCCGGGGCCTAGCACCGCGACAAACGCCAACGCGATCACCAGGCTTGGCAATGACAGAAAAATATCGGTGACACGCATTAGAATGCGCTCGACCCAGCCACCGAGGTAACCGGCGCTGATGCCCACCAACAAACCAATAGGAATGGTCAGCAGCAGGATCAATGACACCAGAATTAATGTTGGCCGCGCGCCATAAATGACCCGTGACAACAGATCGCGGCCAAAGCCGTCAGTCCCCAGCCAATGACCGGAGGACGGCGGCAATAGCCGCATCTCTATATGCTGTAGATTGGGATCAAAGGGGGCCAACCAGGGAGCCAGCAGTGCGGTGAGGATCAAAATCGCCACCAGCGTGGCGCCCAACGTCAGCGTGGTCAACTTGCCACGCGAGCGGTAAACGGCAGCCGGCTCGCTCTGGGGTTCATGTTCAGAAAGGTATTGGCTCATCGGGTTCGCGGGTCCACTAAATAGGTCAGCGCGTCAGCCAGCGCGTTAAGCACCACAAAACAGGTACCGATCAACAAGGTCGCGCCAAGAATGGCTGGCGTATCCGCGGCAAACAATGCCGTAGTCAGATAACGCCCAACGCCCGGCCAGGCAAACACTGTTTCAGTCAACACTGCACCTTCCAGCAGGCTGGCATAGGACAGCGACAATACCGTAATCAGTGTACCGAGCACGTTGGGAAACACATGGCGCAACAAAATGCGCGTGCGGCTGGCACCTTTGGAGCGCGCCAGGGTCACGTACTCTTTATTGCACTCTTCCAGCATGGCTGCACGCAGCAAGCGGGTGATGCCCGCCATCGACAGTAATGCCAGTGCCACCACCGGCAACCACAAATGACTGATGGCGTTATAGAACATCTCCCGATCGCCGGATAACCAACTGTCGATCAGGATAAACCCGCTGCGGGGTTCCATGCTGTACAGATAGATGTCGTCCAGCCGGCCCGGCCCTGCAGACCAATGCAGCGTGGCGTAAAACAACAACAGCCCCAACAGGCTAAGCCAGAAGATGGGCACGGAATACCCGATCAACGACAGCAGACGGGCCACGTTATCTAGCCACCCCCCCGGTTTAATCACCGCGAGAAACGCCAGCGTAATGCCACCGACCGCACCGAGGAGAATGGCGCACGTCGCCAGCTCCACCGTCGCCGGGAAGGTGCGCAGCAAATCACTCAAGACCGGCTGCGAAGTAATGCGCGAGATGCCCATATCCCCGTGGGCCAGATGAACCAGATAACGCCAGAATTGCACCGGCAAAGGTTGATCCAACCCCAGATCGTGACGTACCTGGGCATAAGTAGCTTCGCTGGCGTGATCGCCGGCGATCTGCAACGTAGGGTCAATCGGCGCCAAATGCGAAAGCATAAAGGTGAATAACAGTAGACCAAGCAGCGTTAGCGCCAAAGACAGCAAGCCGGTGAACAGCCTGCGCCCCCAGCGCCAACTACGCCGGGCGAACCCGGCGGAGGAAATACGGCTTATCATTACTTGCTGACCTTGCTGTAGAACACCATGTCAGGGTTAATGCCCTGTTCGTAGCCTTTGAGGTTGTCACGCACTGCAATCAGGCTCCGCGCCTGCAAGCCAATCACGAACGGCGAGCTTTGCTGAACGGCCTGTTGCAACTGTTGGTAATCCGCCACCCGTTTGGCGGTGTCATTTTCCGCCGTTGCCGCCAGCGTCAATTTACTTAGCGCAGGGATTTGCCAATTTGCACGCCAGGCCAAGGTCTTGCTACCGTCTTCCGGGTTATAGGCGAAAGCCGCGGCGTTGGTGTTCGGATCAAAATAGTCCGGCCCCCAGGAGGTCAACGTCGCATCGTAGTTCAGGGATTTAACCTTGGTAGAGACTTGCGCACTGAGGCCCGGCACCAGATCCACCTTTACCCCACCTTGCGCAAAGCTGGCCTGCAATGCCTGCGCAATATCCAGATACGGCGGCTGATTGTTGACTTCAAGCTTAAAGCTGACATTTTTAAGACCGGCCTTCGCCAGAATATCTTTGGCCTTGCTCGGGTTAAAACTGTAAGGCTGATCTTTTAACGCCCCCAGGTATCCGTCTGGCAGGAATGCCTGATGCGTCTGGAACTGGCCTTTCAACAGATCGTCAGCAATGCCTTTATAGTCGAACAACCAGCGCGCCGCTTCCCAGAAGGCCGGGTTACCCAATGCCGGTGACGCCTTGGCGTTGAACTGCAAGAAATAGAGCGACGCATACGGGATAGCCAGCGGCTTGACACCCGGCTTACCTTTCAGGGCCGCCATCTGGTCTGCACCCAGGTTACGCGCAATGTCCGCATCCCCCTGCTCAATCAGCAAGCGGCGGGCAGCCGGATCAGGTACGTTTTTGATCAGGATGGTTTTCAGGTTTGGTGCGCCTTCCGGCGAGGTGGGATTGGCATCAAGCACCACCACTTCGTGCGGTACATAGGTACGGATTTTATACGGACCACTGCCCGCGGAATGGTTATTTAGCCACTGGTGGCCCAGATCATCACCCTGCTGATGCGCCAAGGCTTCTTTGGCATCAACAATTGAGGATACCGGAGCCGAAAGCAGGCTCAGCACAAACGCCGGGCTGACGTTTTCACTCCAACTGATTTTTACCCGTTGGTCATCCACTTTGCTCAGGTATTGATCGACGTTTTTCGCATTCCAGCCCAGTTGAGTGAGGATAAACGACGGCTCTAAATTCAACTTCACCACGCGCGACAGCGAGAAGATTACGTCTTCCGGGCGTAACGGGTTGCCGCTGGCGAATTTCGCATCCGGGCGCAGTGTAAACGTCAGGCTGCGGTTATCGCTGCCCGCCTGCCATTCACTGGCCAGCGTCGGCTTAAGCGCGATCGGGTTTTGAGGATCTGACTGAATCAGGCGCTGGTACAGGCTGTTGAACGACTGCACCGTGGTTAATTCAAACCCCTGGGCCGGGTCAAAGCTAACAACGTCATCGATTGATTGGGCAATCACCAAGGTATTGGCGGGGGTTGCCGCCTGGGCACTGAAACTGGCTGCCACAGCCAAAAACACCAAAGAGGGAACGAACGCTTTCATCAAAATCTCTCCAACCGGATGGAATTTATAGTAATTTCGCGAGTGTATGTGAGAGCCATCGGCAGGCGAAGGTACTTAAACAACTATAGATATTCTTTTTATGTCTATAGCTGAGATTTTGATTATTAAGCAGGCGACGCGCTGCTAACAGCACGCAATCAACGCCGCCTGGTTTGAAAGCGGTATCCACGTTATCTTTCGCCGGGCACGGCGCCTGGCCCGGTTTCCATCATCTTCAGGATCAAATTTGGTAGTCGATCACCGTATCCAGCTGTGACGAAAATACCTTGTCTTTGATTTCCGTCAGCGACAGCGTCGGGTTACATAGCTGGATAAACCGCCATGCATAGTTACGTTGTAACTGACTGCGTTTCAATCCTAACCAAACGGTGTTGGGTTCGAACAGGTGCTCCGCGTTAAGGCTGACCAGCCCGTGGTCGCGTTCCTTCTCGTACGACATGTCTGCCAACACGCCAACCCCTAGCCCCAATTCGACATAGGTTTTGATCACGTCGGAATCCTGTGCACTTAGAGCGATATCCGGCGTCAACCCGGCGGCTTTAAACGCGCTGTCCAGCCGTGAGCGGCCGGTAATGCCCTGTCGATAAGTAATCAGCGGCAAGGTGCTGAGCATTTCTAGCGTCACCTGCGGTTGGCGAGTCAGTTCATGCCCTTCCGGCACCAGAATGGTGTGATGCCAGCGGTAATAGGGAAACGCCGCCAGGGATTCATCACTCATCAACCGCTCGCTGGCAATACCTATATCGGCTTCACCGGAAGCCAACATACCGACGATTTCCTCAGGGCTGCCCTGATTCAGTACCACGCGCACCCGCGGATACAACGCCCGGAACTCTTTAATCACCCCCGGTAAGCTGTAGCGCGCCTGGGTATGAGTGGTCGCAATGTGTAGCTGCCCAGTGTCGTTGCTGCTGAATACGTCCGCCAAACGGCGGATATTATTGGCGTCATTCAGGATGCGTTCAGCCACGACCAGCAGCTCTTTACCCGGCTCTGTCATGCCTAATAAACGCTTGCCGCGACGAATAAATATCTCAATGCCCAGTTCTTCTTCAAGCTCCCGAATATGACGGCTCACCCCAGATTGGGAGGTAAATAACGTGTTGGCCACCTCGGTCAGGTTATAGTTGCAGCGCGCCGATTCCCGAATGATTTTTAATTGTTGAAAGTTCATCCACTCCCCCCTGTCGAGCAATATTGTTAATCACAGTGATACGGAATCTGACCTGAGGGGACAAATAAGAAATAACCTTTAGTTATGCATTTTCATGCTAAGTGGATTTTTCACCACGGTGAATTCATTGTTTCTTCGGCTAAAATAAAACAATCCTTTCAAAATTAAACAGATATATATCCACAGCTAAATTGTGGGTTATGTATTCATACAGAATAAAGTTATTAACTATAGGTATTAGATATATATGGCCTAAATCATTCAACTGACATCGCAGTGGTACGACTCAGGTAAGACCGACGGATGAACCGCCAAATATGAAGGGGATAAACGAAAAGAGGTTCAGCATGCTGAACCTCTCGAAAATGCAGGGTGTTGATCACGCCGTCGCTTCGCCGCCGATAGGGCCTGAGGTATTTTGTTGCAGCCACTGCTGTACATAGCTAACCAAGTCACCAATGCAGTCGTCCTTCATGCCGTGGTTTTTCAGCTCGTTATCCAGTGCGAACAGGTACTGGGCATTGGTGCCTAATGGCCCGCTGGCGCTGGCGATCAACGGGGCGATCACCTGATGGCTGGTGTCTTCTTCAAACAGTGGATGCTGTGAGTTCATGACAAACACCAACGCGGTGACGACTTCACCATCGGCCAACCGAAGATCGCACCAGGTCGGCAAATAGCAGTTGGTCACCATTTCGCGTTTCCACAGCAGCTCCAACTCTTCGCGCAGTTTGCTTTCGGGCAGTCGGAACGCCAAGCCTGTGGTATTGCCGCCCTCTTTCAATGCCAGCATACGCCCAGGTTGATGCAGCGTACCGCGCCCGGCGGTTAGCCGCAGGCAGAAAGCGCGATGCCAGCCATGCAGCGTGGCCGGTCGCACCTCTTCAGATTCAAACACCGGATTCCACATCAATGAACCGTAGCCGAAGACCCACACGGGGCTATTATCTGGCCGACGGGATAAAGTACAATCCAGCGAGGCCGCACGCTGCTCTGATGTCAGTAACAGCGACTCCTCAATGGTGCCGAATGCTGTTTTGCAATCCGCATTTTGCAGAAAATCTCGCGTTAACACCTTAACAACCTCCCGGGAATAGGATTGCTCATACTCCCTAGCCACTGTTCAATCTTAATTATTGAGTGCGGAATTTTATTAATTAATTACCTTTCGCACGTTAATAATGACCTTATTCTTTTCTCGGTGAGCAATCAAGTTTCAAACGATGTTTAAGGTGAAAAAGTATTTGTACTCGTGAGCAATAATATCGAAAGTTAAAATACTAAATCTAAGCATGTCGAGATTTCGCTTTTTTGCATTCGTTACCCCCGGAGATCCGAGAGCGACCCAATCACCGATTTGTGTGGCTAGCGCTGCGCCAATCAGCAAACAATTCTCATTATCAAATGGCATGATATACTCACCGCCAAACGAACATAAGGAGAACCCCGTGACTACCGAAGCCCCACGCTCACGCGCGCCCTACCTGATTGCAGTCAGTGCCATTCGCGATATTACCCCACACCTGCGCCGTATCACCTTTACTGCGCCCGACCTGGGTTATTACCCGGCTAACGCTGCCGCCGCACACATTAAGGTTTTTCTGCCGCTTGAAGGCCAGATGCAGCCTGACTTGCCAACGCTGACCGAAAATGGCCCACGCTGGGCGGCAGATGCAGTACGCCCGATCGTCCGCACCTATTCCATCCGTGCGGTACGCCCAGAACAGGCAGAAATCGATATCGAGTTTGCGATACACGATCACAGCGGCCCGGCCGTTAATTTTGCCCGTGAGGCTAAAGCCGGCGATAAAATTGGTATCAGCAATCCCGGCGGCCCTAAACCGATGTTGCCAGAGGCTGATTTCTATTGTCTGGCTGGCGATCCGTCTTCATTACCTGCGCTGGCAGCATTGTTGGAAAATTTACCGGCAGCTAGCGAAGGCCATGCCTTTATCCGTGTCGATAGCGCAGCCGACGTGATCGACCTGAAAAAACCTGCGGGCTTTGAACTGAGTTGGATTATTGGTGGCACCGAGAAAACAGCAGAATTGGTTACGCAGTTTTGCGCCTTACCCTTGCCACAAGCCGACACCCAATACTGGCTGGCGGGTGAAGACCGGCTGGTGGTCGAACTGCGCCGCTACCTGCGCCGTGAGCGCCAATGTGATCGTAATCAGCTTTATGCCGTACCTTACTGGCGTGAGGGTCTAAATGAAGAGGGTTATCATAATAAACGGCATGAAATTATGGATAATATTGACGCCTGACGATATTTTTTCCCTTTATTAACCATACAATAGATGCAGAGACTGCAATTTATGTGCCGTTAATGAGTAAAATTCAGCTCACTGCGTAAAAGTAAGTAAAGAAAACCGCATCCGATGCGGTTTTTTTGTTAATCTAGTCACAGATCCCCAAAATAATCCTGCTGCATCGCGGCTGCACGCGTTGACCCGCAAGGTGAGGCCACGGATGAGCCGAATCGCAACGCAGCTAAAAAAATGCGGCTTGAAGGATAAGAGGGACAACGCAAGCCTAGGCTTTTTTACGTTAACAACATCACATCATTCCCCGGCGCGAGCCACTGGGTGTATCCTATTATTATTAAATGTAAATATACCCACTGCATTTCAAGCTGCGACTTGCAAGGCGACGGGTAAACATTCTGGATGCGCAGAGCTGTCCTTAATGGCAGTCAGCGATGACGGGACCACGCTGTTTGAGAAGGAGTACCATCGAAATGAAGTCGCAAAACGATCCTGGCCGATCCAAATCCCGCCACACTGAATACTCACTGCTTTTCCCGATTGCCGCACTGGTGGTACTGAATCTGTGGGGCACTACCAGCAATTTCCCGCTGATCGTCGGCATTAACATTGTTGCTCTGATCGGTATTCTCAGCAGCGCCTTCAGCGTCGTCCGCCATGCCGACGTGCTGGCTCACCGTTTGGGTGAACCCTATGGCTCGCTGATCCTCAGCCTGTCCGTGGTCATCCTGGAAGTGAGCCTGATTTCCGCGTTGATGGCGACCGGCGATGCCGCGCCGGCGCTGATGCGCGATACGCTCTATTCCATCATTATGATTGTCAGTGCCGGGCTGGTGGGTTTTGCCCTGCTGCTTGGCGGCCGCAAATTTGCGACCCAATACGTTAACCTGGGTGGCATTAAGCAGTATTTGATGGCCATCTTCCCGCTGGCAGTGATTGTATTGGTGTTCCCAAGTGCCCTGCCAGGTGGCAACTTCAGTACCGGTCAGGCGCTGCTGGTCGCGGTCATTTCCGCGGCTATGTACGGTGTGTTTCTGGTTATCCAAACCAAAACTCACCAGAGCCTGTTTGTCTACGAGCATGAAGATGACGATGGCGATCCGCACCACGGTAAGCCTTCCTCGCACAGTAGCGCCTGGCATGCCGGTTGGTTAGTGGTGCATTTGATTGCGGTAATCGCGGTGACCAAGTTCAACGCCAATCCGCTGGAAGGTTTGCTGACCAAGGTAAATGCACCGGCGCAGTTTACCGGCTTCCTGGTCGCACTGTTGATCCTGTCACCTGAAGGTTTGGGCGCACTGCGCGCGGTCTTGAACAACCAGGTGCAACGCGCCATGAACCTGTTCTTCGGCTCCGTGCTGGCCACCATCTCCCTGACGGTGCCCGCGGTGACCATCATCGCCACGCTGACCGGACAAACGCTGATCTTCGGCCTGCAAACCCCGCATATCGTCGTGATGCTGACGGTGTTGCTATTGTGCCAGCTGTCGTTCTCGACCGGCAGAACCAACGTACTGAACGGCACTGCGCACCTGGCGCTGTTCGCCGCTTATATGATGACTATCTTTGCCTGAATAACCGATGGGCGCACGTGCTGCGCCCATCGTCTTTACACTATATTGCGAAAAACACGCCCGCCGCGATACCGCCAAACAAAATCCATTTAATGATGTAATAGCCAGTACGGTTCCACGCTTTTAACCGTTTCCCCACTTTACGCACCGCATAGATGTACTTGAACAGCTTATTGACGCCACCGGTGCGATCGCCCTCTTCATTTGGCGCGGTAGCCGCACTCATCAGGTTGCGGCCCAACCAATGATTGATAGCTTGCGCCCAGCGAAAACGCATTGGCCGCTCGATATCACAAAACAGAATCAGCCGGTTCTGCCCACTCTGGTTTTCGGCAAAATGCAGATAGGTTTCATCAAACATCACGCCCTCGCCGTCGCGCCAGCTGTAGCGCTCACCGTCCACTTCAATAAAGCAGCGGTCATCATTCGGCGTAATCAACCCCAGGTGATAACGCAACGAGCCGGCGTAAGGATCGCGATGCCGCGGCAAACGGCTACCGTCCGGCAGTTCGGCAAACATTGCTGCCTTGACCGAAGGCAGGCTGCGCAGCAGCGCGGTCGTTTGCGGGCACAGGCTCATCGCCGATGGATGGCTGTCTTCATACCACTTGAGATAAAAACGCTTCCAGCCGGTTTTGAAGAATGAATTGAAACCGGCATCGTTAAATTGATCCGAGGCTTTAATCTGCTGGATCGCCATTAACTGCTGCCCTTCATCACGAATGGTTTGCCAATTATCCCGCAGCACCTGTAGCTCTGGGAATTGCTCCGGCTTCAAATAAGGCGTGGTCGGCACCCGTGAAAACAGATACATAAAAACATTCATCGGTGCGGTAAAGGTGGAATGATCCGAAAGCTGCCGCCAGAAGTTATAACGCACCCGGCCACGGTAATGCACATACACAACGCATAAAATAAATAGAAGTAAAATAATGTATTTCATGATTGAACCGCATTGAAGATCCCAACACCCTGTACGCCAATCCAGCGTACACCCCAGTTATTTCCTTTTGGCGGATGAACCGCGTCGCCCTTCCGGAACACCACTAATCATTAACGCTAATTAAACGGAAATCTATACAAAAAACCACAATAATTTACACAAAAGCTAAACGAGCGGGGATTAATGGCAGGCAAGAAAAAGGCCGCCGAGGCGGCCTTTGGTGAGCAGGCAGGTGTTAACTGTAGGCGTTGAGCGTGCGCTGGCACAGGGCGGAGCGGACGCAGTCTTGTTTATCAAAGCGGATGATGCCGATCATGTCATCCTCTTCGAAGCGCTCCATCGCGTCGCTGAGGCCGGACTTCACGCCGCGCGGCAAGTCGCATTGGGTTATGTCACCATTTACGATTACCGTTACATTTTCGCCCAAGCGGGTCAGGAACATCTTCATCTGGCTGGCAGTGACGTTCTGGGCTTCATCCAGGATAACCACCGCATTTTCGAAGGTGCGCCCGCGCATGTAGGCGAAAGGCGCGATCTCTACCTTGCCGATTTCCGGACGCAGGCAGTATTGCATAAAGGACGATCCTAAGCGGCGCACCAGAATGTCATACACCGGGCGGAAATAAGGGGCGAACTTCTCAGAAATATCCCCGGGTAAGAAACCGAGGTCTTCATCCGCCTGCAGAACCGGACGAGTAACAATTATCCGATCCACTTCTTTATGTATAAGGGCTTCTGCCGCTTTCGCGGCGCTGATAAATGTTTTGCCGCAGCCGGCTTCACCGGTGGCAAAAATCAACTGCTTCTTATCTATGGCTATTAAGTAATGACCCTGAGCTTCGGTTCGTGCCAAGATGGGAGAGCTGTCGCGCTTGTCTCGCGCCATGCCGATAGACTCAACACCACCCATTTGTACCAGCGAGGTTACGGACTCTTCTTCAAGCTGGCGATGACTACGAGCGTCACGACGAATAACGCGTTTCGCTTCACGACGTGCTTTGATCACTGCTTTTTGTCTCATAGTGGCACCTTACAGTTTGTTTCACCTACCGCAACGGCCTGGCCGTGCGATTATGTTTCACATACAGATGCGATTTTGGCTCCCTTTTGAGCCAGCGATAGCCAATAGAAAACGTGAATACCCGGCAGGCATTTCGGCATGTCGATTTTTCACGGGACAACGCGGTTGTGACATTAAACGTAGAGTAGAAAGTGACAAGAGTTTGTGTTGACGGGAATGCGTTTTGGTCAGGAAAAGAGTGTCGGAGAGAGAGCCCTCGTTACAACGAGTCATCAGGAAAGGTTTGTTATTTTCTCTTTCTAGCCCAACCAAGGACTTTACCATTAGCGATCCCCGCAGTGATATTTACAGCTTCGAGCTGTGCACCGTGTGAAAACTACCGCCAGATGATTACAGTATAATGACATTCATCTCTCGCGCGTTGCTAAAATGTAAAAAAGATTAATATTTTTTGTTTTCAGCCGCTGCAAGAACACTATATCACGCCGAATACGTCATTCAATAAAATTTTTTAATGATTAAATATCAATATTTTATGATTAAAATCGGCAAATGACATTTCGGTTTCCTGATTAAATTTTAAACAAACAAAAAACTGCCGTTCTTACCCCATTTATAAATAAAAAAGGCGGGAAAGCTCCCGCCCTGGTGTTCTTTGATTACGTCAGTACCGTCTCGTCACGCCTACTCAAAGGTATAAGAAACGCTCACTCCGCCGCCCCAGTTTCTCCCCGGAGCCGGTTCGTAGTAACGTCCATTGCCTTCATTGACGATCACCGAACCTACGTATTGTCGATCGAACAGATTGTCCACCCGACCGAAAACATTCAGCATCCAGTTTCCCATCGGATAACGGTAGCCGGTATTCAAGCCCACGGTTGTATAGGCCGGAGCCTGTTCAGTGTTGGCATCGTTCACCTCGATGTCACTCATATAGCGAATCTCCGCACCGGCATACCAGCCTTCCGGTGGGGACCAGGCCAGCGAAGCATAGCCCATGTTGCGTGCGATGCCCGGCATACGGTTGCCACTGGGCACGTTGTTCGCCGCCGAGCACTGGCTGTCCCCGCAGACATCATCGCGGTAGCGTGCATCCAGCAACGTCCAGGCCAACTGCACCCGCCAGTCGTAAGCGAACTGCTGATCCAGTGCCAGCTCCAGCCCGCGTCTGCGGGTTTGCCCGGCATTTTTGTAACTGGTGCGCCCGTTGCTGCTTTCATCTACCACAATTTCATTGCGTGTGTCGGTCTGGAAAACGGCTGCGGTCAACAAGCCATTGCCAATACGGGTTTTACTGCCCAACTCCACCGTGTCACTGGTCGCAGGCTGTAAACCAAAGTTAAGCCCAGCCTGATCGCCGGAGCGGTACGACAGCTCATTAATGGTCGGTGTTTCAAAGCCGCGACCGGCTGACAGATACAGGTTCCAACCGCTCATCACGGCATAGTTGAGGGAGCCGGCCGGCAGCCACTGGTGATAGCTTGCGCTGCCACTGTCATCGCCGTTACTGCCGGTGATGTAGTGATCGTTGGAGTCGAAATTGACGGTGCTGTAACGCATCCCCACATCCAGCGTCAGTTGTTGGGACAACTGCCACGACGTTTGCAGGTATGGGTCCACATTCCACATCAGGTTGCGCTCGTTCCGACGCAACGCACCCTCAGTGCCCAGTTCCGTAACGCCATTAACCCGAGTAAAGTTTTCATACCCTTTGCGCTGTTCGGTCATGGTTTCATAATCCAGCCCACCGGTCAGGGTATAAGGCACGCCCAGTTCGCCACGGTGCGTCCAGCGAGTATCAATCCCCTGATAGTGACGCGTCAGGTCAATCACCCCGCCAGGATGCTGCGCGCTGCGTTGTTGCACCGCAACCGGTATCGATTGATATTGCGTGGTTTCACGCTCGCCGGCGTACATCATGATGCTCAAGTCATCATTGACGCCCATTTGGCGCTCGTAATGCAAACCGGCCTGGGTTTGCGACGTGCTTTTACGCGTATTGTACTGATCGGCGCGTGGCGCCTGCCGGGGATTATCATGCCATTCGGCTGACGTCAGGCCACCGGGATCATTGGCATTGATATCGACACTGTTGAACAGCAGCGTAAGCGTGCTGACATCATCGATACGCACGCCCAGCTTGGCATTACCGAGATTTTTCTGCGCACCGCTGTGATCGCGGAACCCCTGAGTGGTGAAACGCGTGCCTGAAATGGTGTAGTTAACATCACCCGCGTGGGTTCCGTCACCGGTTGCCCCGGTCGCCTTGACGCCATAGCGCCAGGTGCCGTAACTGCCAAAGTATGAACTGGTCTCAAGGCGGGTGGGCTGTTGGCCGGTTTCGGTTTCCACGTTCACCATACCGCCAGACGCGTTGCCGTAAAGTGCGGAAAATGGCCCGCGCAACACTTCCACCTTTTCGACCGAATTCAGATCTATGTTCGACGTTTGCCCTTGCCCATCAGGCATGGTGGCAGGAATGCCGTCAACATAAATACGCACCCCGCGCACGCCATACATTGAGCGTGCGCCAAAACCGCGCACCGATAACTGCAAATCTTGCGCATAGTTCTGGCGATTTTGGATTTGCAGACCAGGCACGCTACCCAGGCTTTCCGACAGGTTGATCTGCGGCCGTGCTTCACGGATTTGATCGCCAGTGACCACGCTAACGGCCGCCGGGGTTGAGAGTTCAGAAAGACCGCTGCGCTTGGCAGTGACCACCATGGTCTGTTCGCTATCCTTGTCCTGCGCAAAGCTGGCAGAAACAGGCAGTAGAGCCGGAATAACCAGCGCTGAAACTGCCAACCGGTTTTTATGAGTGCTTTTCATCAGGAGAATGCCGTTAAAGGGACAGAATGATATGAACCATTTGGAACGTTATGGCCAACATGTTAATGCTTTTAACAAAAAATGAAAATAGTTAGCCTAATTAAAGCCCGGTCCATCAATAGCGCAAGGCCACTGTTGATTTTAATTAACCGAGGTTCATCGTGAAGAGCTGAAATAAGGAGGCGGGGAAGTCCCCGCCCAATGAGATGTAATTTATGCCTTTAGCAGCCCGCTACCCAGGTAATCATTGGCGTCTTTTACCCCCGGCAGCGCAAAGAAATAGCCGCCACCGATAGGTTTGACATACTCTTCCAGTGCCTCGCCGTTCAGGCGTTTTTGCACCGTCAGGAAGCCTTTTTCCAGATCGGCCTGGTAGCACACAAACAGCAGCCCCATTTCCAACTGGCCGGAATTGGATACGCCGATCGAATAGCTGTAACCACGGCGCAACAGCAAATTGCTCTGCGTTTGTGGCGTACGCGGGTTCGCCAGACGGATGTGCGCATCCATCGGGATCATTTTGCCCTCGGGATCTTGGGCGTAGTTCGGCTCGTCATGTTCATGCTTCATGCCAAGCGGCGCACCACTGTGCTTCTCGCGCCCAAAGATGGTTTGCTGTTCCTGCAAGGGTGTGCGGTCCCAGAACTCGACGTGGAAGCGGATAATACGCGCAGCCTGATAGCTGCCCCCTACCGCCCACGCAGGTTCCCCGGCGTTGTCAGCCACCCACACCACCTGGTCCATCAGCGGTTTGTCGTCGGTTTTCGGGTTGGCGGTACCGTCCTTAAAGCCCAACAGGTTGATCGGCGTTTCTTTGCCTTTGCTGCGGGCAGCATGAGCGGATATAAATCCTTCGCGTTTCCAGCGCACGCTGAGCAGATCCGGCGAATGCTTGATAATGTCACGCAATGCATGGATCACCGTCTCATTGGTATTCGCGCAAATCTGCAACAACAAATCGCCGTGGCACAGGCTGGCATCTAATGAATCGTTGGGGAAACGCGTCATTTTCTGCAATCGCAGCGGTTTGTGCGCCTGCAGACCGAAACGCTCGTCGAACAACGAGGTCCCAACCGACACGGTGATGGTCAGGTTATCGGGATAAATCTCCGGCCCCATAATGCCCGAATCGAGCGGTGGCAGCTTGGGATCAACCTCCGGGGCCTTACCGCCCGTGGTCAAAAAGGCAATGCGGGTGGTCAGCAGCCGAAATAGCCGCTCCAAATCCTGCTTGTTGCTTGCCAGTACGTCGAACGCCACCAGCATCATTGCCGCCTGCTGCGGGGTGAGAATACCGGCCTGATGTACACCATAGAAGGGTTGCTTCTGCCAACGTTCATCCTGCGGTACCGCCAGCGGTTCAGCGGCGCTATCTTTTGCCTGAGCCAAACGGCTGCTGCCCAACGCCAAAACGCCGAACCCTAACCCTTGCAGCAAACGCCGACGCGACGGTGACGCCGCGCCCTGGGGTTGCTGATGCGGCCCGTTTTCCGGGCCGATCTTGTTACTCATAGTGCTTTGCCTCAATCCAGACCCAGAACGCCACGCAGTTGTGACAGGTCTTCCGCCAGGGTGGTGATTGGCCCTTTCATGGCTTTACGATCGGCATCCGTCAGCTTCTCGTAAGACTCATAGCCCTCTTTAGTTTTATATTTCGCCAAGATGGTATCCACGGTTTTGAAGTTGGCGTCAATCTTGTCCAACAACGGCTTGTTGGCCTTAACCAACAGCGGGCGCAGCAGGTTCACAATTTTTTGTGCACCGTCGACGTTGGCTTGGAAGTCCCACAGATCAGTACGGCTATAACGATCTTCTTCACCACTGATTTTGCTCGCGGCCACTTCCTCGATCAAACCGGCTGCACCACCGACCACTTTGCTTGGCGGGAAGGTCAGATCGTTCACGCGTTTTTGCAGTTCAACGGTGTCGTTATACAGTTGCTCCGCGTATTTGCTCATGTCTTTGGTGGTGTTGTCGGCAAACAGCGCTTTTTCCAGACGGTGGAAACCGGTGAATTTCGGATCTTCCGCTTTCTTCTCGTAATCATCTTCACGGGCATCGATACTGCCGTCCAGATCAGAGAACAGCTCAGCAATAGGTTCAATGCGCTCGTAGTGTTGACGTGTCGGGGCATAGAGTTTGCGCGCCAGCTCCACGTTGCCGGCTTTTACCGCATCGGTGAACAGTTTGGTCTGTTTGACCAGCCCTTCCACTTCCTTGGTCACGTAAACTTTATATTCAGCAATCGGCCCAACCAAATCCATCGCATTAGGTTTGCCGTCAGTGGCCGCGCCGGCAGCAGCCGTCACGATCAATTTACCCTTCGGATTACTGAGCAGGCCGCAGGTCATGTCGTACTCACCCGCATCGAGATTGGCCGTCATTTTCTGAGTGAAGCCCGGCGCGATATTCTCGCGCTCTTCCACCACCATCACCCCTTTCAGGATTTCCCATTCAACGTTTTTCTGGCTGGTGTTGTGCACCACAAATTGGGTTTTACCGGCCGGCACGGTCAATTGCATCGGCTCACACTGTTTGTCGTTTACGGTTATCTTTACCTGCGGCACGTCCGCCGCTAAGGCGTTGGTGCTCAGCGCGAACGCCGGGAGAGCCAGTAATGCTGCGTGCAACGCCTTGCGGCGGAATAACGGAGTAGACATACAAGATTCCCTCTTAAATTAATGATTGATTTTACGTTGCGCCGAAACCGCAGCCGGTTCCGCACGCTGCGGCAGGAAAAAGAAAATCAGAGCCGGGATCAGATACAAGAAATAGACCACCACTTCACTCACCGTCGGTGCTTCCTGGTAGCCGAAAATCCCCTCAAGCAGGGTGCCAAACAGTGAATGGGTTGAAAGGTGGTTGCTGAAATCGAAGGCAATATCCTGGAAATGGTTCCACAGCCCGGCCTCGTGGAAAGCACGAATCGCGCCTGCGGCCAGACCGGCAGCAACGAACAGAATAAACAGGCTGGTCCATTTGAAGAATTTGGCCAGGTGCAGCTTCACACCGCCCCAATAGATCACCATGCCCAGAATGATCGCGGCAACCAGGCCCAGCACCGCACCGATCGGGGCCGCAATCCCCACGTCTTGCTGGAAGGCCGCCAGCAGGAAGAACACCGACTCTAGCCCTTCGCGGGCAACGGCAAAGAACACCATCGCCACCAGCGCCCAGCCCTGGCCTTTGCCGGAGTTGAGCGCATTGTCGATCGCCCCTTCCAGATGCACCTTGACCGACTTGGACACTTTACGCATCCAGAACACCATATAAGTCAGGATAAACACGGCCACCACGGCGACAATGCCCTCGAACAGTTCTTGCTGCTTCTGGGGGAATTCACCGGTGGTTTCATTGATGAAAATGCCAAGCGCCAGGCACAGGGCAGCGGCAACAATCACCCCTATCCATACCACGCCTAGCCATTGACCCCGCTGCGTGCGTTTTAGGTAGCTGGCGATCAGGCTGACGATTAACGCAGCCTCCAACCCCTCACGGAACATGATAAGGAAGGGAACAAACATAAGTAATAACCCCTAAAAAGGCATCTGCTGCAAAGCGCCCGCACGCCGAAACGGCGGCAACGCCAATGTAAAGAAAAGTAAAACACAACGATAGTGATTATCATTCTGGCTGGCGGAAATACAAGAGCGGCAAGGGTGATTTTTTCTAATCAAATGTCGCCAGTTGTTTCAGGCAGATGATAGCAAGGCGAGAAATGACAAAGGACGCATTAAGCGTCCTTTGGTCTTGCACGACGAGAGCGTTAAACGGTTTTGAACTCGGCTTCAGCCTGTTCGAAACGTTCGGTAATGGTCGTCGAAGGTTTGCGCCCCATCAGGCTCACCACGACGATGGCGACGCAGCCAAGCAGGAAGCCAGGGATAATTTCATACAGCCCCAACCAGGCAAAGTGTTTCCAGACGATCACGGTGCCCGCTCCCACCAGCATACCGGCCAATGCGCCATTACGCGTCATGCGTGACCACATCACAGAGATCAGGACGACCGGGCCAAAGGCCGCGCCGAAACCGGCCCACGCGTAGCTCACCAGACCCAATACGCGGTTTTCCGGGTTTGCTGCCAGTGCGATAGCCACCAACGCCACGACCAGCACCATGATACGCCCTACCCACACCAGCTCACGTTGGCTGGCACCTTTACGCAGGAAGGCTTTGTACAGGTCTTCGGTAATGGCACTTGAACAAACCAGCAGTTGGCAGCTTAGGGTGCTCATTACGGCCGCCAGAATCGCCGACAGCAGAATGCCCGCAACCCACGGGTTGAACAGAATCATCGCCAGTTCGATAAACACGCGTTCGCCGTTCTGCGACACATTACCCGCCAATTCCGGGTTGTTGGCGAAGTAGGCAATGCCGAAGAAACCAACGGCAATGGTGCCAGCCAGACACAGAATCATCCAGGTCATGCTGATACGGCGTGCGCTGCGGATAGTGCGGTGAGAGTCTGCGGCCATGAAACGCGCCAGAATGTGTGGTTGACCGAAATACCCCAAGCCCCAACCCAGCAGCGAAAGAATAGCCACAAAGTTCAGGCCTTTCAGCATGTCGATATTGGCCGGATTCTTCGCCTCAATCACCAGCATTGACGTGTCGATCCCCCCAACGGCAAAGATCACAATCACCGGCGTCAAGATCAGCGCGAAAATCATCAGGCTGGCCTGTACGGTGTCAGTCCAGCTCACCGCCAGGAAACCGCCAATAAAGGTATAAAGGATAGTGGCAGCAGCACCGGCCCACAGCGCCGTTTCGTAGCTCATCCCAAAGGTGCTTTCGAACAGGCGCGCGCCGGCCACGATACCGGAGGCACAATAGATGGTGAAGAATACCAGGATGACAATGGCTGAAATCACCCGCAACATCTTGCTGCTGTCTTCAAAACGGCTAGTGAAATAATCCGGTAACGTTAGGGCGTTATTGTTGGCCTCGGTGTGAACACGCAGCCGCCCCGCCACCAGTTTCCAGTTAAAGTAAGCGCCGATCGTCAGGCCAATGGCAATCCAGCTTTCTGAAATGCCGGACAGGAAGATGGCGCCCGGCAGGCCCATCAGCAACCAGCCGCTCATATCTGATGCGCCGGCAGAGAGCGCGGTCACTACGCTACCCAAGCTACGACCGCCCAGAATGTAGTCGTCAAAGTTATTGGTTGCCCGGTAGGCAAGTAAGCCGATTAACACCATCCCGAAGATATACACCAGGAAAGTCACCAGCATTGGTGTGCTCATTGTCATGAAATTCTCCACTCTCATTATTATTTCGCGCTGTATTGCGATAGTTACTGCTTGCCAATCCGCCGGAACGTGGCGAAATGCGGACACCCCGCAGGTGAAATATAGTTTCCACCCGTAATTGTCTGACCGCTGGCTATCCTAGTTGACCTGTTCATTACCCAACAAGACATTTAACAACAAAGTTACACAAAGTTTACCCTGCGTCACATTTAACCGCTCTCAAAGTTGCACCAGCTACACCCCGAAAGAGTTGCACCTCATACAAACGCGGCCTTACCCCTGAAATTACTGGGGATAACACGCCTAAATACCCTATTCACCCCCGTTGTTTATCCTGTCTGTCAAAAGCAGCAGCAAGAACCGTGCCGGTTATCGATGTTAAAAAACTGATGAAACTCACACTTCGCTCATCAGCTTGATTTAACAAGGTTGCACAAAGTTGCAACATGCAGGATATTGTCTGCATTCATCACAGCACACAACGCACGAACCTATCCCCACAGGCTATTTGGCCCGCAGTGTGTATAGCCTGATGGGATAGGTTCTTAAACACAGGAGTTGGATTGGCATGGGCACTACCACAATGGGCGTGAAGCTCGACGAGGCAACGCGCGATCGCATCAAAAGCGCAGCACAGCGTATCGATCGCACGCCACACTGGCTGATCAAACAAGCCATCTTTAATTATCTCGAACGTCTCGAGAACGGTTCCGATATTCCTGAAATTCCTGCACTTGCCGCCGCCGGCCAGGCCGAAGCGGACGACATTATGCCGCAAGTGCAAGAAGAGTCCCACCAGCCATTCCTTGAATTTGCAGAACAGATTCTGCCCCAGTCGGTTAGCCGCGCTGCCATCACGGCGGCTTATCGCCGCCCTGAGACCGAAGCGGTGCCGATGTTACTTGAACAGGCGCGATTACCTGCCGATCTTGCCAAAGCTACCCATAAGATGGCTTACAGCATCGCAGAAAAATTGCGTAACCAAAAAAGTGCAAACGGCCGCGCCGGGATGGTGCAAGGTTTGCTGCAAGAGTTCTCGCTTTCCTCACAGGAAGGCGTTGCGCTGATGTGCCTGGCAGAAGCCCTGCTGCGTATTCCAGATAAACCAACCCGTGATGCGCTGATCCGCGACAAAATCAGCAACGGCAACTGGCATTCCCACCTCGGCCGCAGCCCGTCTCTGTTTGTTAACGCCGCCACCTGGGGCCTGCTGTTTACGGGCAAACTGGTGTCGACCCATAACGAAGCTAACCTGTCTCGCTCATTGAACCGTATTATCGGCAAAAGCGGTGAGCCGCTGATCCGCAAAGGCGTGGATATGGCGATGCGCCTGATGGGTGAACAATTCGTTACCGGTGAAACCATCGCCGAAGCGCTGGCTAACGCCCGCAAGCTGGAAGATAAAGGTTTCCGCTACTCTTACGACATGTTGGGTGAAGCTGCCCTGACCGAAGCTGACGCCCAGGCTTATCTGGTGTCCTACCAGCAAGCCATCCACGCGATCGGCAAAGCATCCAACGGCCGTGGCATCTATGAAGGCCCGGGTATTTCGATCAAGCTTTCTGCACTGCACCCGCGCTACAGCCGCGCGCAGTACGAACGCGTCATGGAAGAGCTTTACCCGCGCTTATTGTCACTGACGCTGCAAGCGCGCCAATATGACATCGGCATTAACATCGATGCCGAAGAAGCCGACCGTCTGGAAATCTCACTCGATCTGCTGGAAAAGCTGTGCTTTGAGCCACAATTGGCAGGCTGGAACGGCATTGGTTTCGTTATCCAGGCCTATCAGAAACGTTGCCCGTTCGCCATCGATGCGGTGATCGACATGGCACAACGCAGCCGCCGCCGTCTGATGATCCGTCTGGTGAAAGGCGCTTACTGGGACAGCGAGATCAAACGCGCCCAAATGGACGGTCTGGAGGGCTATCCGGTATATACCCGCAAGGTCTACACCGACGTTTCCTATCTGGCCTGCGCGCGCAAACTGTTGGCTGTGCCAAATTTGATTTACCCACAGTTCGCTACTCACAATGCCCATACCCTGAGCGCCATTTACCATTTGGCGGGCAATAACTACTACCCAGGTCAGTATGAGTTCCAATGCCTGCACGGCATGGGTGAACCCCTGTATGAGCAAGTCGTGGGTAAAGTGGCTGACGGTAAGCTGAACCGCCCTTGCCGTATTTATGCCCCGGTCGGCACCCATGAAACGCTGCTGGCGTATCTGGTACGTCGCCTATTGGAAAACGGCGCCAATACCTCATTCGTTAACCGCATCGCCGACGCCACGCTGCCGCTCGACGAGCTGGTTGCCGATCCTGTCAGCGCAGTCGAAGCTCTGGCTGCGACGGAAGGTCAAATTGGCCTGCCGCATCCACGCATCCCGCTACCACGCGAACTGTACGGCGAGAAACGCACCAACTCCAGCGGCCTGGATCTGTCCAACGAACAGCGTCTGGCCTCCTTGTCCAGCGCACTCTTGACCAGCGCCACGCATCCATGGCGCGCAGAGCCAATTATCGACGCTGAGCTGGATCAAGGTGTTGAGCAACCGGTGATTAACCCTGCCGAACCGGGCGATGTCGTCGGTTACGTACGTGAAGCCACCGAAGCGGAAGTCAGCCGGGCGCTTGATGCCGCCGCCGCCGCCGGCCCAATCTGGTTTGCTACCCCACCGTCCGAACGCGCCGCGATCCTTGAACGCGCCGCTGAACTGATGGAAGGTCAGTTGCAGAGCCTGCTGGGTATTCTGGTGCGCGAAGCCGGTAAAACCTTTAATAACGCCATCGCAGAAGTCCGTGAAGCGGTCGATTTCCTGCATTACTACGCAGGCCAGGTACGTGATGACTTCGCCAATGACAGCCATCGCCCTCTGGGCCCGGTCGTCTGTATCAGCCCGTGGAACTTCCCCCTGGCAATCTTCACCGGCCAGATTGCCGCGGCACTGGCAGCAGGCAACAGCGTGCTGGCCAAACCGGCAGAGCAAACCCCACTGGTTGCCGCGCAGGCCGTGCGTATTCTGTTGGAAGCCGGTATTCCGCAAGGCGTGCTGCAACTGTTGCCAGGCCAGGGCGAGAGCGTTGGTTCGGTACTGGTTAACGATGCCCGCGTCCGCGGTGTGATGTTTACCGGTTCTACCGACGTCGCCGGTATCCTGCAGCGCAGCATCGCCGGCCGTCTGGATCCGCAAGGGCGTCCAACCCCGTTGATCGCCGAAACGGGCGGCCTGAACGCCATGATCGTGGACTCTTCGGCGCTGACTGAACAGGTCGTAACCGACGTAGTCGCTTCCGCTTTCGACAGCGCTGGCCAGCGTTGCTCTGCCCTGCGTATCCTGTGCATTCAGGAAGACGTGGCAGATCACACGTTGCAAATGTTGCGCGGTGCGATGGCCGAGTGCCGCATGGGTAACCCGGAACGCCTGTCTACCGATATCGGTCCGGTGATCGATGCCGATGCCAAAACCGGTATCGAACGCCATATCCAGGCGATGCGCGCCAAAGGCCGCAAGGTTTATCAGGCAGCGAAAGGCAATGCGCAGGATGAGAAAGAGTGGTCACGCGGCACCTTCATCAAACCAACGCTGATCGAACTGGACAGCTTTGATGAGCTGCAAAAAGAGATCTTCGGCCCAGTGCTGCACGTAGTCCGCTTCCAACGCACCAATCTGGAGTCGCTGGTCGATCAGATCAACGCCGCCGGTTATGGCCTGACGCTGGGTATCCACACGCGTATTGATGAGACCATTGCCCGCGTGACTGAGCGCGCCAAGGTCGGTAACCTGTACGTCAACCGCAACATGGTCGGTGCAGTCGTCGGCGTACAGCCGTTCGGCGGCGAAGGCCTGTCCGGCACCGGTCCGAAAGCCGGTGGTCCGCTGTACCTGTATCGTTTGCTGGCTAACCGCCCAGATGATGCCGTGCAACGCACTCTAAACCGTCAGGATGACGAACGCCCGCTGGAAGCCACCGCACGACCACAGCTGCTAAAAGCACATCACGCGCTGGAACAATGGGCAGTAGCCGATAAACAACCGGAACTGGTTGCCTTGGCACAGCGTTACGCCGAATTGGGCCAGGGTGGCACCATGCGTCCTCTGCCAGGCCCGACCGGCGAACGCAACACTTATGCCCTGCTACCGCGTGAGCGCGTTCTGTGCCTGGCCGATAACGAGGCCGATGCCTTGACGCAGTTGGCTGCGGTACTGGCAGTAGGCAGCAGCGTGTTGTGGCCAGAAGCCGAGCTGCAACGCAGCCTGTATCGCCGCCTGCCGGCAGCCGTTCAGGCCAGCATCAGCTTCAGCAAAGATTGGCAGCAGGATAAGGTCGAATTCGACGCCGCCATTTACCACGGCGACGCCGATCAGTTGCGTATCCTGTGTGAGCAAATCGCCCAGCGCAGCGGTGCAATCGTGTCAGTGCAAGGCTTTGCCCACGGCGAAACCAATATCCTGTTGGAGCGCCTGCTGATAGAACGCTCGCTGAGCGTGAATACCGCCGCCGCCGGCGGCAACGCCAGCCTGATGACGATCGGTTAATCGGTAGCACGCCTCCAATCTGCGAACCTTCCCGCAAACCCTGCACTCATGCAGGGTTTTTTATTGTCTGTACCACAGCAGAACGCTAGCGTATCAATCTCGTTGCCAATGAGTGTGTATGGTGTGTATCATTAAGGGATGGTAAGTGCGTGAAAAGTTCAGAACTGATCGGGCTGTTAGAACGGGAAGGTTGGGTTTTAGAGCGAATAAAGGGAAGCCATCATCAGTTTAAACACCCGAGATCCCGCCTGGTGATCACCGTTCCACACCCGCGTAAAGATCTGAAACCAGGGACACTGCGCCAAATCATGAAAGATGCCGGACTGTGCTGACAGAGCACCTTAAGTTAACAGGAAAAATTATGTTCTACCCTGCTTATGTACATTCAGAACACGACGGCAGCGCCAGCGGTTTCTTCCCCGATGTGCCGGGCTGCTATTTTGCCGGTGATACCCTCGACAAAGCCTTTGAGGACGCTAAAAGCGCGCTGGATGCGCATTTCGAACTCCTGAGCGAAGACAACCAGCCTATCCCGCATCCGCAAGCTGTTTCCTTCCATCTGGCACAGGATAACGACAGCCTGAACGGCGGGCAGTGGCTGTTGGTCGATATCAATATGGATAAGTTCGATGGGCGTGCGGAACGCATCAATATCACCCTGCCGCATCGTCTGCTGAACCGGATCGATTCACTGGTACAACAGCATCCGGGCTACGGTAGCCGCAGTGCCTTTTTGGCCGCAGCTGCCCGTAATGAATTATTGAAAGTCGGTTAGTCGAAAGCCAGGGGGCAAAATGCCCCCCTTCTTACTGATTCAAAAACTTATCGAGGAATTGTTGAGTGCGTTGGTGTTGCGGGTTAGCGAACAGTTCTTTCGCTGGACCTTGCTCAACGATGCGACCGTGATCCATAAAGATGGCGCGGTCGGCCACATCGCGGGCAAAGCTCATTTCATGTGTCACAATCACCATGGTGCGCTTTTCTTCCGCCAGCGAACGAATGGTGTTGAGCACCTCGCCCACCAGCTCGGGATCGAGCGCGGAGGTCGGTTCATCAAACAGGATCACTTCCGGTTGCATCGCCAGCGCACGGGCAATCGCCACCCGCTGTTGCTGCCCACCAGAGAGACGACGCGGATAGGCCGACTCTTTGCCGTTCAAACCCACTTTGGCTAACAGTGCCCGTGCACGTTGTTCAGCCGTAGTCTTTGATTCACCTTTAACGATGACCGGGCCTTCAATAATGTTCTCCAGCACCGAACGATGCGGGAATAAATTGAAGTTCTGGAATACAAAGCCCACCTGTTGGCGTAAAGCACGCACCAAGGTTTTCTGTTTGCTCAGCGGTTTTGAACTGTCGATTTTAATATCACCAACCTGAATAGTGCCCGAATCCGGCACTTCCAGCAGGTTGATACAACGCAGCAACGTGGTTTTACCCGAGCCGCTGGGCCCGATAATCGCGACCACCTCGCCCGTAGCGACCTCCAGATCAATCCCATGTAGCACCGTTTGACCTTTGAATTTCTTGGTCAAATGTTTTACTTCAATGGCACTCATGCATTACTCCTGATCCTGGCGGTTTACGTGGGCTTCCAGACGGTTTTGCAGCGCTGAGAGCAACGTCGCCATCACCCAATAAATCAACGACGCCGCCAAATACATGGTAAAGACTTCCAGCGTGCGCGAGGTAATCAGCTGCGCCTGACGGAACAGCTCCGGCACCTGAATGGTCGCCGCCAGCGAGGTGTCTTTCACCAGGCCGATGAAGCTGTTGCCCAATGGCGGTAATGCGGTACGCGCCGCCTGCGGCAAGATCACCCGGCGCAGCGTTTGCCAGCGGGTCATACCGATACTGGCCGCGGCTTCCCACTGCCCTTTTTCGATCGACGAAATTGCCGCTCGCAGGGTTTCTGAGGTATAGGCTGCCGTATTGAGCGACAGGCCAATCAACGCCGCCGGGAAGGGATCAAACTCGATACCGAACTGCGGCAAACCGTAGTAAATCATGAATAGCTGCGCGATCAACGGCGTGCCGCGGAACAGCGACACATAAATGCGCGACAGCCACGACAGCGGCCATAACGGCGAAAGGCGCATCAGCGCCAGCACAAAACCGAGCAGTAAGCCAAGCGCCATGCCCCCCAGGCTGAGCTGGAGAGTGAGTATCGCGCCCCGCAATAAAAATGGCGCTGAATCCAGCGCCAGTTGGATACTTTCGTGCATTATTTAGTTACGTCCGCGCCAAACCATTTCTCAGAAATCTTCGCCATCGTGCCGTCTTTTTGCATCTCGGCAATGGCCTGGTTAATCGCAGCCAGCAGTTCCGGGTTGTTTTTGCGAACCGCAACGCCTGATTCCTGACGAGAGAACGCCGGGCCGGCGACGGCCAGGGTATCACCGGTTTTCTTCACCAGATCCAATGCGGCCAGACGATCAACCAAAATGGCGTTGATGCGGCCTACGCGCAGGTCCTGGTACTTGGTTGGGTCATCATCATAAGTACGCACGTCAACACCCTGCACGTTGTCGCGCAGCCATTGTTCGTAGTTAGTGCCCAGACCGACACCGACTTTCTTGCCTTTAAGATCTTCCGGCTTGGTGATGGTGCCTTCATTGCCCTTCTTCACCAGCGCCTGAATACCGGAGACGGTGTAAGGCGTGGAGAAATCGTATTTCTTCTGGCGTTCTGGAGAAATGGTCACCTGATTGATCACCACATCGATACGTTTGGAATCCAACGAGGCCAGCATACCGTCCCACTTGGTCGGATTTAGTTTGGCTTTAACACCAAGATGCTGTGCCAGTGCATTGGCGAAATCCACTTCGAAGCCCGTCAGCTTGCCATCTTCCCCCTGGAAGCTGAACGGCGGGTAGGTGCCTTCCAGCCCAACCACCAGCGTCCCGTGATGTTTTACCTGCTCCAGCAGGTTATCGGCGGCATAGGTTTGCGTGCTCAACCCGGCTGTCAGTGCCAGGGTCATCACGCCCATTAGCAATTGACGACGAACTTTAGAAAAGACCATAAACACCCCATCTGTTGTTTATCTTTTTTGATATCAGCACTTTAACAGTGTGACCGCCTGCATGAAGGAATATAACCTTATAAATATAGTTCAAAATGGAATAACAGATTGCGTTCACACCTGCGGGTGGTAGGCAAACAACGCTGGCGCACCGCCGGTATGAATAAACAGAATCGGGCCGTCATCGCGGAAACGCTGTTGGGCAATGCCGTCAATCAAGCCAGCCATCGCTTTGCCGGTGTATACCGGATCCAATAACACCCCTTCCTGCTGTGCTAACAGCTGTATCGCCGCCAAGCCTTCTTCATTTGGCATTCCATACTGCGGCGCAAAGTAATCGTCCCACAGTTGGATGGGGCTCAGTTCGTCGATGTCTAACGAACAGGCCAGCGCTTTTTGGATCAGCTCAACCTTGGGCAGTTGATCAATCACCTTGCGTGATACGGTCACACCAATCAGCTCAGCCTCCGGCAACAGTTGTTGCAGGCCAACCGCCAGTCCAGCATGTGTACCGGCACTGCCGGAAGCTACCACGATAGAACTAAATTCGACGTTGCTGCGGCGGCTCTGCTCGGCAATCTCCAGTGCACACTGGACGTAACCTAGCGCACCCAATGCATTAGATCCCCCCACAGGCACCACGTAAGGCCGGAAACCTTGCACTTCAAGACGAATCGCCAAATCGGCGAGCTGTTGCTGGGGATCGTGCAGCGCATCACACATCACCACTTCCGCATTGAACAGCCCAAGCAATAGGCGATTGCCATTGGTCAGGTAGTTTTCTTCTTTGGTGTCGATCGGATTTTCCAGCAACGCCACGCAGTGCAAGCCCAGCTTGGCCGCTACCGCTGCCGTTTGGCGCACGTGGTTAGATTGAATAGCGCCGGCAGTCACCAGCGTATCTGCGCCCTGACGCAAAGCATCAGCAGCCAAATACTCCAGTTTTCTCAGTTTGTTACCGCCCATCGCCATCGGCGTGACATCGTCACGTTTGATGTAAATTTCACGACCGAGATAATCTGAAAGGCGAGACAGTTTTTCGAGCGGTGTCGCAGAGCCGACAAAATCGAGGCGCGGGAACTGCGCCAGTTGTTGTTGCAGATTCACAACTTCCCCCAGGGAATAAAGTATCAACATCTAAAAGATAGATTTAGCAGATGTGGACTTAATAATCACTCTTTATTCGTGATGGGGGATAGACGAAAACCCCGGCTGGTGCGCCGGGGAGAGCAGATCAATAGCTTTTCTGCCAGGCGAGATACTGGTCGTATTTACGCAGGGCAATACGGTAATTGTTATGTGCCGCAGAAGGCAGCTCTTCGATAATGCGCTGATGGCTGGCATTGTTGGCGAACTTGTCTGCCGGATAGTTGCGCTCCACCAACATCTCATCCAACCGGCGCAAGCGCACGACGTATTCGCGGATGGTGCTGTGGCTCATTTCGGTCTGCTCAAACAGGTACTGTTTAAACGCCATAATGTCAAAATAGCTCGGATGGCTATTACAGGAAATCTCGCTGCAGAAACGGCACAACGCGGTCAGTTCATTTTGCACATTCAGCCAAACATGGTCATCAATTGGCTGGTCCATGCGCGCAATCGCGTCTTTGTTAATGATCTTGCCGCGAAACACTAAGGCCATACGATCCAATAGCTTGCCACATTGGGAACAGTGGGTCTGGCTGTGTTTGTAATCTTTCAAATAACGGCTCAGCGGCCGTTTTTTCAATAATATTCCTGGCATAGGGACAGTCCGATTATCGCAATGGTGATCAGGTTGAAGGGTAACGGTTGAAGACATGTCAGTTTTCGCTCGCCAGACGCGCACGCAGGCGTTTAATCGCCTGGCTATGCAATTGGCTGACACGCGATTCCCCCACGTCCAGCACGGCGCCGATCTCTTTCAGATTCAACTCTTCCTGGTAATACAACGTCAGCACCATTTTCTCGCGATCCGGCAACGCCTCGATGGCGTCGATCACCCGTTGGCGCAGGTTCCCCTCCAACAGATGATGTAACGGATTGGCCTCTTCGTGCCCTTCCAGCAGCGGTTCCGCGCTTTCGCCATGCTCTTCCCGCCATTCGTCGTAGGAAAAAAGCTGGCTGTTATTGGTGTCCAACAGAATTTGACGGTACTCATCCAGTGATATATCCAGCGTCTGTGCGACCTCTACTTCACTGGCCGGCCGACCTAGCCGCTGTTCCAGTTGTCGCATCACCTGCGCGACTTCACGCGCATGGCGACGCACGCTGCGCGGCACCCAGTCACGGCTGCGCAGCTCATCGAGCATGGCACCGCGGATGCGTTGCACCGCGTAGGTGGTAAAGGCTGTTCCTTGCAGGGCGTCATAACGCTCAACGGCGTTCAACAACCCGATTCCGCCTGCCTGCAGCAGATCGTCAAGCTCCACGCTGGCGGGCAACCTAACTTGCAGGCGCAACGCCTCGTGGCGCACTAACGGTACGTAGCGCAACCAGAGAGAATTTTTGTCCATCACGCCTTCGGCGGTATACAGATCGCTCACTATGTCTAAAACCTGCGGATAAGAGAGTCAGCGCTATTATCCGTAGGGGGCAAAATGCCAATCGGCTGAACAGTCGTACAAAACAGGCCTTATTTGCGCCATGCAACATCCACGCAGTGCGCGACCATAAAAAAACCCCGCCGGAGCGGGGTTCTTTGCGACAGGTTAATCGAGGAGAGTCGATTAACGCAGCAGGGACAACACGTTCTGAGTAGACTGGTTAGCCTGTGCCAGAACAGAGGTGCCAGCCTGTTGCAGGATGTTTGCACGGCTCATGTTAGACACTTCGGTCGCGTAGTCAGCATCTTGAATACGAGACTGGGAAGCAGACAGGTTGTTCACGGTGCTGTTCAGGTTGTTGATAACAGAATCGAAACGGTTCTGTACCGCACCCAGGGAAGAACGCAGGCCGTCAACCTGAGACAGTGCTTTGTCCAGGGTGTCCAGTGGGGTTTTAACGTCGGTTACAGCTGCACCTTCGGTAACTTTACCATCGGCTGCAACGGTAGCAACTTTGTATGATTTAGTGCCGTCTGTAGCAACAGTTTGCACGTAGAAACCATCTTTACCGTCTTTGTCTTTACCGGCAACAACAGTTTTACCTGCTGCCAGAGCAGAGCCTGCTTTGTCATAAGCTACATCAGCACCGCCAGTGGTGGCTTTCAGCGTCGCGCCGTCAGCAACTTCAGCGCCAATTTTGGTGCCTTTGTCGGTCACGTTGAAGGTGTCCAGGCCCAGTTGCTTAGAATCGATCTTTTTCAGGTCGATATCGATGGTTTCACCGTCGTTAGCGCCAACCTGGATGGTCAGTTTCTGATCGCTGCTCAGGACTTTCACGCCGTTGAAATCAGTCTGCTCAGAGATACGGTTGATTTCAGACAGACGCTGAGTGATTTCGTCCTGGATGGATTTCAGGTCGCTGCTTGAGTTAGAACCAGTTTGCGCCTGCACAGTCAGACGACGGATGTTCTGCAGGTTGTCGTTAACTTCGTTCAGAGCGCCTTCAGTGGTCTGCGCCAGAGAGATACCGTCGTTGGCGTTACGGGAAGCCTGAGTCAGACCTTTGATGTTAGCAGTGAAGCGGTTAGAGATTGCCTGACCCGCGGCGTCATCCTTGGCGCTGTTGATACGCAGGCCAGAAGACAGACGCTCAATCGCAGCACCCAAAGAGGACTGAGATTTGTTCAGGTTGTTCTGCGCCATCAGAGACAGGCTGTTGGTGTTAATTACTTGTGCCATTATATGCTTTCCTTACGAGTCAGTTGCGATCTTCGCAACGTAGTTAAAAGGTTCGGGCTGCTTTGCCCACGGCGTCAACCACCGTCCCATCAGGTATCGGCCCTCCCCCTGCAACCTTTAGAAATTTTTTATTTTTTTTTGCATATTCAGCAATAGGGTAATTAACGCAGTTTTTCCCTCTTCTATTGCGCCATCGGTTTTTTATTTTTTCGGTAAACTTTTTCTCCACTGGGCCGATAACGCGTAAAGCGAATAAAGTCATTATCAAGGAGAATTACCAATGGCATCGATCAGTTCATTAGGCCTCGGCTCAGGGCTTGACCTCAACGGTTTACTGGATAAGCTGACCAAAGCGGAACAGCAGCGTCTGACCCCTTATACGACCAAGCAGTCGAGCTACAACTCTCAAATCACCGCCTACGGGACGCTGAAAAGCTCGTTGGAAAAGTTTGACAACTTGAGCAAAGAACTGGCGAAAGAAGATTTCTTTAAAAGCACTACCGCCAGCGAACACGATGCATTCAAGATCACCACTAACGCCAAGGCGGTCCCAGGCAACTATGTGGTGGAAGTCACCAAGCTGGCGCAGGCTCAAACCCTAACAACGCAGGCCGCGATCGGCGATCAGACCACCAAGCTGGGTGCAGAGGGTGCAACCGATCGCTCCATCAGTATCACCGCCGGCAACCCGCCAAAAGAAACCAAGATCCCTCTGAGCGACGATCAAACCTCGCTGGTGGAAATGCGTGACGCCATCAATGGTGCCAAGGCTGGCGTCACCGCAAGTATCATGCGCGTGGGCGACAATCAGTATCAGTTGGCGATCAGTTCTTCCACCACTGGCGAGAACAACAGGGTCTCCATTCAGGTCAATAATGATGACCAACTGGGTGATATCCTGAATTACGACTCCAAACGCAGCACCAGCGCGATGAAAGAAACGGTGAAAGCGCAGGATGCCGAGCTGGTGGTAAACGGCACTGCCATTAAGCGCAGCACCAACTCGATCAACGATGCCCTGCAGGGCGTAACCATCGATCTGAAGACAAAAACCAAAGACGCCGAGCCGCAAAACCTGGTGATCAGCACCAATACCGCCGGCACCACCGACAAGATCAAAGAGTGGGTCGACGGCTATAACTCGCTGCTGGATACCTTTAACTCGCTGACCAAATATACCCCGGTCAAAACCGGCGAGGCGCAGAATGCCAGCAACGGCCCCCTGCTAGGGGACAACACGCTGCGCGGCATTCAGTCATCGATTAAAAGCGCTCTCAGCGCCGCACAGGATAACCCCGAGCTGAAAGGCCTGGGCAATCTGGGTATCTCAACCAATACCAAAACCGGCAAATTGGAAATCGACAGCACCAAGCTGAAAAAAGCGCTGGATGATAAACCCGATCAGGTCACCAACTTCTTCGTCGGGAACGGAAAGGACACGGGTATGGCCACCGAGATCCATAACGAGATCCAGAGTTATATCAAGTCCGGCGGTATCATCGAAAACTCGACCAAAAGCATCAATACCAACCTCGACCGCCTGAACAGCCAGATAACTACGGTCACCGCCAGCATTCAAAACACCATAGATCGTTATAAACAACAATTCGTACAACTGGACACCATGATGTCCAAAATGAATGGCACCAGTAACTATTTGAATCAACAATTTAAATAACCACTTTTTAACCAGGTAAAAAAAAGCATGTATAACCGTAGCGGCACTCAGGCCTATGCGCAGGTCAGTTTGGAAAGCGGCGTGATGAGCGCCAGCCCGCATCAGTTAATCGTGATGCTTTTCGATGGGGCGCTTAGCGCCCTATTACGCGCACGGATACTGATGAACCAGGGGGATATCGCCGGCAAGGGTCAGGCACTGTCAAAGGCCATCAATATTATTGATAACGGCCTGAAAGGCGGGCTTGACCACCAGCAAGGCGGTGAAATGGCCGATAGTCTGGCGGCACTGTATGACTATATGAAGCGGCGCTTGATGCAGGCCAACCTGCACAACGACGAAGCGGCGATCACCGAAGTGGTCAAATTGTTGGAAAATATTGCTGACGCCTGGCGCCAGATTGGCCCTAATTATCACCCTTCTCAGGACGCCGTGTAATGGAACGTCAACAGCAGTTGTTAGCCGCCTATCAGCAAATTTTTACCCTGAGTAGCCATATGATTGTGCTGGCACAAACCGGCCGGTGGGAAGAACTGGTTGAGCAGGAACTGGCCTATGTGACGGCGGTAGAAAAAACCGCCGCCTTTACCGGTCAGGCTGGCCCGTCGATGGCACTGCAGGAGTTGCTGCATCATAAACTGCAGCAAATCCTGGACAACGAAACCGAGTTGAAACGTTTGCTGCAGCAACGCATGGACCAATTGAAAGAATTAATCGGCCAATCAACGCGCCAAAACGTGGTCAACAACACCTACGGTCAGTTTCACGATCGCGCTCTGCTGCTAGGAGAGCCACAAATCAGGTGAAATCGTAACAATAACGGCGACGTTGGGATAAGGAGCAGCATGTACTATTATTCCCCGGTTAAGTCAGGATATTAATCCATGGCATTTGAATTATTCAGATAATGGGTAATTAGTAAAAATGCACAATTTGAGCCTTGCTCTCACTTTCACGGATAAGCATCACTCCAACACGGACGTTTTCTGTTCAGCAGGAAATTTATTTTTGATAGATAAAACACGTCGTTGTGCTTCACAACGTATGGAAAAAAGTTGCTCCAACGCCCATCAAAGCGTAAAGATATTCACAGATAATGGCTGCGAAATGAATATCGATGGAACGTACAATTAATATTTGTCCTGGAATTGGTGCATCGGCACACATCATTCAGCATACTGAATTATTATTCCCTTCAGTTTATTTTGAGCAACCACATCTGTATCTGGTACAACAAGGCCACAAGCGTATACGTTGGCAACAACGAGAAATCATCGCTCATGCGGGCGAATTGTTGATCATCGACGGAGGCCAAACCGTAGATATAATTAACGGCCCCTCAGAAGATGGGGTTTTCAGTTGCCAGTTGCTGACCTGCGATCCCCTGTTGTTCACCACACCATCAGCCACCGTCGAAACCGCCCCCTCAACCCCCTTCGATGCGGTGCTGGCGTTACGCAACCTGCCCTGTGCCTTGATGCACAGTTTTGAGACCACCAGCCTTGCACTGGCTCTTAAGCATCGTTTCCCAACGGTTATCATTCGCCACAAAATGTTAGAAATCCTGCTCTGGTTAAAACAATTCAACGTCCACTTTATGCATAACGAGATTAGGAATTTAACCCAGCGCGTGCGTCGTTGCCTGGCAACCGATCCCCATAATATCTGGACGGCGGCCGAGGTAGCGGAAACATTGTCGATGAGTGAAGTGATGTTGCGTCGCAAGTTGTCAGCAGAGAATACGTCGTTGCGCAATCTGATGATCGACGTGCGTATGAGTAGTGCATTGGCGCTTCTGCAATCTACAGATTGGCCCATATCCGTCATTGCACAACATGTGGGTTATGAAAGCTCGTCACGGTTCGCAGAGCGTTTTCGCAAGCGTTTCGGTTTTGCTCCCACGGCAATCCGCGGGCACCAGCGCGCAATGGAACCCAGCACGCCTCGCCCCGATCACTTCAGCATGATGCAAGCGCAGGAGTGATGGCCACACGCGTAAATTAAATCATTGGACAATGAAGTCGTTGTTTTTGTAAACAGGATTGGCACAAAACGACCAGGTGGGATAGCATCAACGCAGCATTAAAACGGTCAGAAGTGAATAAACCATGCTCAACGAAAAGCTGCTGTTTTCCCTGGTTGTATTACTGCTCGGCATGTGGTTGTTTGGCTTACTGTATGAAGAAGAAGCCATGCGAATGTTGGCGGGAAAATAAAACAGTAAGGCCACAAACGTGGCCCCAATTGTTTTAACTTTGTTTAATTAAAATGCTTATTAATACAGTTAAAACGATAAGTATTAAAATACTTAACAACCGCCATCTGCGTTCACTTTTACCGCTCATTATATTACCTGGTAATTGAAAGGTCTTTACACCCTGGAATTATAATGCAGCGATAAACATGGCAATTTGCGTTACATCGTACTTTCTCCCCTTCTACTCCGGCGATTGGTGTTCGTTGCGTTGCCGTTATCGCCATGATCAAGCCACTGATTATTCACAATGACATCACTACAGCACAGTCATTCGGTGATCAAGGCGCAACAAGGGCCAATCGGGCAGGAAGTTGCGCAACTAATTGGTCCACCGCCAACCTAACTTTTAACGGTTGGTAAGCGGCATGGGGCCAAACGGCACTAACGGGGAAATCTACGCTGCCAAAGCGGCGCATTATCGCCACCAAGCGACCTTCAGCAAGGTGCTCACGAGCAAGCCAATACGGTAGCCAAACCACGCCGGCACCGCTTACCGCAGCATTGGCAATAGCTTGCATATCATCCATCACGATTCTTGCCTGCGGCCTGATTTCTTGCAGGCTGTTGTTGCCGTCCCTGAGTTGCCATTTCTGGACACTGCCGGCACGTAAATACCCTACCGCCTGATGTTGGCTCAGTGCTTGTAACGACTGCGGTTCGCCATAGCGCTGTAAATAGGCCGGTGACGCACAAAATGTCATGCCGTGGTGGCCTAACTGCCGACCTATCAGGCGACTGCTGTCAGGCAAGGCACCAATACGAATAGCCAGATCAAACCCTTCGTCGATCAAGTCCACTGTGCGATCGCTAAAGGAGAGTTCCAGCGTCAATTGCGGATGCTGTATCGCCATTTCCGTCAGTAGCGGCGCAATGCACAAATGGCCGAACAGCACGGGCATTGACACACGTAACCTGCCGCTGGCTTGCACTTTACCGCTATCGAGCAAAGCCTCGGCATTGTTGATCGTCGCCAGTGCCTGTCGACAATGCTCATAGAACAACACCCCCTCATCCGTCAGACTTTGACTGCGCGTCGTGCGCAGGAAAAGCATGACCCCCAGACGCGCCTCCAACCGAGAGATAATTTTACTGATGGCAGAGCGTGTCAGATGCAATTTTTCAGCCGCGTTGGCGAAGCTGCCCGCCTCCGCGACGGCGACAAATACCGGGATGCCGTTTAGTTCTGTTCTCACCGTATTGCTTCCTTTTTGGAATCAATGATGTGAAACACTATCACCACTGGTGAATATTCAGCAATGTTAACATGCGTTATCTCGAACACCCCAAGGGGCCAACTGACGCATTGGGGCTTATGCAGACACTCATCAGGAAAAGATCATGAACAATATCTTGGTACTCAAATCCAGCATCATGGGCGATCAATCCCACACGAATACATTGATCGACGCCTTTTTGACCGAACGCAACACCAAGGGGCTTCAGGATAACGTCGTAATACGCGACTTGGTTTCGCTCGACTTACCCGTGCTGGACGCCGAATTGTTTGGCGCATTACGTGGCAGCGAGTCCCCCAGCCCGCGGGCCAAAGAGGTGGTGGCACTCTCGGATCAATTAATTGCCGAGCTTAAAGCCAGCGATCTGGTGGTGATTGGTGCGCCGATGTACAACCTTAACGTGCCGACACATTTAAAGAACTGGTTTGATTTGGTGGCACGTGCCCGCGTCACGTTCAACTACACGTCGACTTATCCGGTCGGTCTGGTTGAAGACGTGCGTGCCCTGGTGATCAGTTCGCGCGGCGGCATACATGTGGGTAACGAAACCGATGCGGTCACCCCCTACCTGCGTTCCGTTTTAGGCTTGATGGGCATCAGTGAAGTGGAATTCGTTTATGCGGAAGGCCTGGATATGAAACCACATGGACGAGATCGGGGTATGGAAAGTGCCCACCATCAACTTGCTGCGTTACTTTCCTGATCGTCATTTCCAACAAACATGGCCTCAAACACGAGGCCATGCTCATCACACCGCCATATTCATCACTTCCTGGTAGGCGGAAACCAGCTTATTACGCACCTGTACGCCCATCTGCAGTGAGACTGAGGATTTTTGCAAATCAACCATGACGTCATTTAAGCTTATGCCTGGCACGCCCACTTCGAAATCCTGCGCCTGTTTGCGTGCGGCCTGCTGGGTATCACTGATCTTGCCGATCGCGGCTTTCAGTTCGCTGGCAAAGTTGACGCCCTGTGCCGGCGCACTTTGCCCCATTGTCCCCGCCTGAATCGCCGTGGCCTGCAGTTGCTGCAATACCCCTTCAATGCCCTGAATTGCCATTCTGACCTCAATAAAAACGTTGTTGCCGGACGTTGTTGCATCAGGCACTACTTTGATGATCCACACCCTATCACAGCGTTTTTATCCTAAAGCCGTTAATTAACTGCAAAAAACCCGGCTTATCGGGCCATCGAAATTCCCCTCAAGAGGAAATAATGGCATGCCCAGAAATGGGAGCGCCGCTATATCCGTCGTCTTTCAAGTTGCAGCGTTGTTATCTGCACGCGCTCACCTCAATGGCTGCTGTAGAGGGCAAATGAATTCGCCCCGATTAACTCAGGTGCAGCATGCTGCGCCCCTACAACACCAGGGAATGAGCGAGCCGGCAGCCTAGCTGTAACTTGAAAGGCATAGGGTATATTTATATGTGTATCAGGGAGTCTGTTTTGTCACACAACGCTAACCACATCGTTCATCAGCCTGGCAGGGAGCTACGCCGTGGCCTGCACCGGATCCTGAGCGTCATTGAAGGACACTGGCTAAAATGAGTGCTTCAATTACCGCCACCGAAAGCCGCGATAATGGCCTGCAAGCCATGTGGAATCGTCTGCGCGCCAACCCAAAAATCCCACTGCTGATCGCCGCTTCCGCTGCCATCGCCATTGTGGTTGCGCTGCTGTTATGGGTGAAAAGCCCAGACTACCGCGTTCTGTACAGCAACATTAACGATCGCGACGGCGGGGCCATCGTGACTCAGCTCACGCAGATGAATATCCCTTACCGCTTCGCCGAGAACGGCGCGGCGCTGCTGATCCCCGCAGAGAAAGTGCATGAAACCCGTTTACGCTTGGCGCAATTGGGCCTGCCTAAAGGGGGAGCCGTCGGCTTCGAACTGCTGGATCAGGAAAAATTCGGCATCAGTCAATTCAGTGAGCAAATCAACTACCAGCGTGCGCTGGAAGGTGAACTGTCACGCACCATCGAATCACTGGGGCCGGTACAAAACGCCCGGGTGCATCTGGCACTGCCAAAGCCTTCCCTGTTCGTTCGCGAGCAAAAATCCCCATCTGCCTCGGTGACACTGACGCTCCAACCCGGTCGCGCATTGGATGACGGCCAGATCAACGCCATCGTTTATATGATCTCAAGCAGCGTGGCCGGTTTGCCGCCAGGCAACGTTACGGTGGTCGATCAATCAGGTCGGCTGCTTACCCAGTCTGACGGCGCAGGTCGCGATCTGAACGCAGCACAGCTGAAATACGCCAACGAAGTGGAAAGCCGCTACCAACGCCGGATAGAAGCCATTTTGGCACCGATGGTCGGCAGCGCCAACGTGCGTGCTCAGGTCACTGCACAGATCGATTTTGCGACCCGCGAGCAAACCGACGAAGAATATCAACCCAACCAGCAGCCGAACAAAGCTGCCGTGCGCTCAAAGCAAATGAGCCAAAGCGATCAAATTGGTGGGCCACAGGTCGGCGGTGTACCGGGCGCGTTGTCAAATCAGCCTAGCACCCCTGCTACCGCACCGATTGAAACTGCCAAACCGGCTGCCGCAAGCAATAACACCAACATGGCCAATACGGCCGCTGCCTCTACCGCGCCGCGCAGCACTGGGCCGCAGAACAGCCGTCACGATGAAACCACCAACTACGAGGTCGATCGCACCATTCGCCATACCCAGCAAAAAGCCGGGACAGTGCAGCGGTTGTCGGTTGCGGTGGTGGTCAACTACAGCGGCACGGATAAAAGCGGCAAGCCATTGCCGATGAGCAAAGAGCAGTTGGCACAGATTGAATCCCTGGTACGTGAATCCATGGGCTTCTCCAGTGCCCGTGGCGATACCCTTAATGTGGTCAACGCACCGTTTACTGATAACGACGTCACGGGTGCCGAGTTGCCGTTCTGGCAAAGCCAGGCCTTTATCGATCGTCTGTTCGACGCAGGTCGTTATCTGCTGGTCCTGCTGGTCGCTTGGCTACTCTGGCGCAAGCTGGTACGCCCGCAACTGCAAAACCGTCAGGCCGTGCAAAAAGCCGCGCTCGCCGCTGCCAATGCGCCAATGGCTAAACCGGCCGACAGCACTAAACCGAGTAATGAGGAGCTGGCGCAGCACCGTAAATCGCAGCAGCGCGTCAGTGCAGAAGTCCAGAGCCAGCGGATCCGCGATCTGGCTGATAAAGACCCGCGTGTGGTCGCTCTGGTAATCCGCCAATGGATGAGTAACGAACTATGAGTCTGACCGGAACCGAAAAAAGCGCCATCCTGCTGATGACGCTAGGTGAAGATCGCGCTGCCGAGGTGTTTAAACACCTCTCCTCGCGTGAAGTCCAGCAGTTGAGTGGCACCATGGCCAGCATGAGCCAGGTGTCCCACAAACAGCTGCACGAAATACTGCGCGAGTTTGAAGACGACGCCGAACAATATGCAGCGCTGAGCGTCAACGCGAGCGACTATCTGCGTTCTGTGTTGGTCAAGGCATTGGGCGAAGAACGTGCCTCTAGCCTGTTGGAGGATATTCTCGAATCGCGCGAAACCACCACCGGCATGGAAACACTGAACTTTATGGAGCCGATGAGCGCCGCCGATCTGATCCGCGACGAGCATCCACAAATCATCGCGACCATTTTGGTCCACCTGAAACGGGGTCAGGCGGCAGATATTCTGGCGCTGTTCGACGAACGCCTGCGCAACGACGTGATGTTGCGTATCGCGACCTTCGGCGGCGTGCAACCGGCCGCGCTGGCAGAACTGACCGAAGTTCTGAACAACCTGCTCGATGGCCAAAACCTCAAGCGCAGCAAAATGGGTGGGGTGCGCACCGCAGCCGAGATCATCAACCTGATGAAAACGCAGCAGGAAGAAGCCGTTATCGACGCCATGCGCGAGTACGATGGCGAACTGGCGCAGAAAATCATCGACGAGATGTTCCTGTTCGAAAATCTGGTGGAAGTCGACGATCGCAGCATCCAACGCCTGTTGCAGGAAGTGGAAGGCGAATCCTTGCTGGTCGCGCTCAAAGGTGCGGAACAGCCGCTGCGCGAGAAGTTCCTCAAGAACATGTCGCAACGCGCCGCCGACATTCTGCGCGACGACCTGGCCAACCGTGGCCCGGTACGTATGTCGCAGGTAGAGAACGAACAGAAAGCCATCCTGTTGGTGGTCCGTCGTTTGGCAGAAACCGGCGAAATGATTATCGGCGGTGGCGAGGACACCTATGTCTGATCGCATCAACACCCTGCCCTGGCAGCCATGGTCGCTTAACGATCTGACCGAACCCAAGCCAGAGATTGCCCCTCTGCCGGTGGCAGAGACTTACGGCATCCCGGTGGACGACACTGTCGTCCAGGAGCAGCAATTGGCCCAGTTGCGCCTGCAGGCCGAGCAACAGGGCCAGCAGATGGGCTATGCGGACGGTCAGCAAAAGGGCTACGACGCAGGATTTCAGGCCGGCATGGAGGACGGTCGCCAGCAGGGCTTGCTGGAGGCGCAACAGCAGCAACAGCCTCTGACTGCCCACTGGCAACAGTTGGTGACCGAATTCCAGCACACGCTGGATGCGCTCGACAGCGTAATAGCCTCGCGCCTTATGCAACTCGCCTTAACCGCCGCCAAGCAAGTGCTCGGCCAGCCCCCGGTGTGTGACGGAACCGCTCTGCTGGCCCAAATCCAGCAGTTGATCCAACAAGAGCCTATGTTCAGCGGCAAACCGCAGCTGCGCGTTCATCCGGATGACTATCAGCGGATAGAGCAGCAATTAGGTGCAACCCTCAGCCTGCACGGCTGGCGGTTGCTGGCGGATGGCCAATTGCACCCGGGAGGCTGCAAGGTCAGTGCCGATGAAGGCGATCTCGACGCCAGCCTGGCAACACGCTGGCACGAACTCTGCCGCCTTGCCGCGCCGGGGGACGTGTAATGACCCTGCGCCTCGGTCGCTGGCTGACGTCCCTGGACCAGCTGGAAAAACGCATTGCCCACACCCCGACGGTACGCCGCTATGGCCGTCTGACACGCGCCACCGGGCTGGTGCTCGAAGCCACCGGGCTACAATTGCCGATTGGCGCCACCTGCCTGATCGAACGTCACGACGCCAGTGAAGTGCAGGAAGTGGAAAGCGAAGTGGTCGGTTTTAACGGTCAGCGGCTGTTTCTGATGCCTCTGGAAGAAGTGGAAGGCATTGTCCCCGGCGCCCGGGTTTACGCCCGCATCTCGCCCGAAGGGCAAAGTGCCGGCAAGCAATTGCCACTTGGCCCGGCATTGCTGGGACGCGTGCTCGACGGCAGTGCCAAACCGCTCGACGGCCTGCCTGCACCGGAAACCGGCTACCGTGCACCTTTGATCACGGCCCCGTTCAACCCACTGCAACGCACGCCGATCGAACAGGTGCTGGACGTCGGCGTACGCACCATCAATGGCCTGCTGACCGTCGGGCGCGGGCAGCGTATGGGCCTGTTTGCCGGTTCTGGCGTGGGGAAAAGCGTCCTGCTGGGCATGATGGCGCGTTATACCCAGGCCGATGTGATTGTCGTCGGCCTCATCGGTGAACGCGGCCGCGAGGTCAAAGACTTTATCGAGAACATCCTTGGCCCTGAAGGCCGGGCACGTTCGGTGGTCATTGCCGCACCGGCAGACGTTTCCCCCTTACTGCGTATGCAAGGGGCCGCCTACGCCACCCGTATCGCCGAGGACTTCCGCGATCGTGGTCAACACGTGCTGCTGATTATGGATTCGCTAACCCGTTATGCCATGGCGCAGCGTGAGATCGCCCTGGCTATTGGCGAACCCCCGGCAACCAAAGGCTACCCACCTTCCGTCTTTGCCAAACTGCCGGCGCTGGTAGAACGTGCCGGTAATGGCATCAGCGGCGGTGGTTCCATTACCGCCTTTTATACCGTCCTGACGGAAGGCGATGACCAGCAGGATCCGATTGCCGACTCGGCGCGCGCCATTCTCGACGGTCACGTCGTGCTATCGCGACGGCTTGCCGAAGCCGGTCACTACCCGGCTATCGACATCGAAGCGTCGATCAGCCGCGCCATGACGTCACTGATTGACGACGAGCATTACCGCCGGGTACGCAACTTCAAACAGATGCTGGCCAGCTATCAACGTAACCGTGACCTGATCAGCGTCGGTGCCTACGTCGCCGGCAGCGATCCACTGCTGGACAAAGCCATGACGCTGTATCCGCAGATGGAGGCCTATCTGCAACAGGGTATTTTCGAGCGCAGCGGTTACGACGACGCCTGCCAACAGCTACAACAGTTGATCGTTTAACGTCACTAAAGGCGCAAATCCGATGAAACCACAGTCACCCCTCATTACCCTGCGCGATCTGGCGCAGGATGCGGTGGAACAGGCAACGCAGCAATTGGGTCAGGTACGCAAGGCACAACAAGCCGCTGAGCAGCAGCTTTCCATGTTGCTCAATTATCAGGATGAGTACCGCCAGAAGCTGAATAACCAACTGAGTGGCGGCATGGAGTCGTCAAATTGGCAGAACTACCAGCAGTTTATCGGCACGCTGGAACAGGCCATTACCCAACATCGCCAACAGCTGACGCAGTGGGGGCAGAAGGTCGACCACGCCATGAAGCACTGGCAAGACAAGCAGCAACGGCTGAATGCCTTCGAAACCCTGCACTCCCGTGCCCAGAGCGCGGAGCAGCAGTTGGAGAACAAACGGGATCAAAAACTGATGGATGAGTTCGCTCAACGCAGTGCACAAAGGAATCTACAACAATGAATCTCAACGCTTTGCCGGGCATATCGTCTCAGAGCGAGACCGGTTTACTGCCGGACGCACAGGCGCCGCTGGACGCGTCAGCGCTCTCCTCCGCCTTTGCCCAACTGCTCGGTGCACGCGTGCTACCTGCCGACAAGTCCGCAGGAAAACTGTCACCGATGGCGCTGGATGCAGAAGGTGAATCAAGCCCGCTCAGCCACAACCAACTGACGCAGCTTCTGGCCGCCTTCGGCGAGCGCGATGGGCTTATTGCGCCCTCGTTATTACGTGGTAATCAGCCGTTAGCCAGCGACGCCGACGAAGAGCTGCCCTCAGATCAGCAGCCTCAAGACGTTGCGCTGCGGCCTGCCGGTGAGATCGACGCAGCCACACTGCAAGCCCTGTTCGCGATGCTGCCCATCGCCACTCCCCCTTCTGTACCAGGCACCGCCAAACTTACCGTTGAAGGTGATCAGGATGCCACTCAACCTGCCGCCCTGCTGACCGCCGCACTGGGTAAACAACCGGACGCCAAGGGCAGCCCGATAGCCGACGTACAGAAAACCCCGGCAACGCTGACCAAAGATCCGTTCAACGTTGAAAGCCGCGCGGACAGCCCGCAACAGACAGCCACAACGCACGACAAGATGGATACCGCCGCGTTGAAATTCAGCGCGGATGCGCAACCCCAGGCAGCGGTTAATCCTCACATGGCTCCACCGGTGTCCAGCCCGATAGCCGCATCGGCACCCGCGACCTCGCTGGTCACTGCGCCGCCAACTCCCCAGTTGAACGCCCAACTTGGCAGCCCAGAATGGCAGCAGGCATTGAACCAACAGGTCCTGATGTTCCATCGCAACGGCCAGCAAAGTGCCGAGCTGCGGTTGCATCCGCAAGAACTGGGGGCGCTGCAAATCACCCTCAAGCTGGATGACAATCAGGCCCACCTGCACATTGCCTCTGCACAGGGCCAGGTACGTGCTGCCGTCGAAGCCGCCATGCCGCAACTGCGTCATGCATTGGCAGAGAGCGGCATCAATCTGGGGCAAAGCAGCGTCGGGGGGGAATCCACACCCCAGTGGCAACAGGCACAGCAACAAAACACTGAGCAGCAGGGCCGACCGGATTACCGCGATCGCCACGGTGACAGCAATCTGACCGGTGAGGCTCTCAGCGCGCCGCTGGAATTGCAGGCGATGGCCCGCGCCGTCAGCGGCGTTGATATTTTCGCCTGAGCCACCGCAAACGTCCAAGCTGGCACGCTTTTCTCTGTCTATTCTGGCTATTGCACGCCGGAATAGACGCGATAATACCGCTACCCGTCATAGTTGAAGCTGCATCATTGTTGGCTGCGTTTGCGCACCCCGGTCACATAGTTATCTATGCGCTTGGGGACTGACAACCAGGCCGTCGCGACGCAACTCCAATTATTTTGGATAAATTATGTCATGCGTGCGGCTTTTACACGCGCTATATACCCGCGAGATCTTAGGTTGCAGCTTGAAAGACGACGGGTATAACAACAGGAATTTGATTTAGCTATGTCTCAAAATACCCTACCGGCAGCCCCTAAACGCTCCCTTCTGGTCATTCTGCTGGTGTTGATCGCCGTCATCGCCAGCGGCGCGGCCGGTTACAGCTGGTGGCAGCTCAAGCAACATCAGAGCGGCGCGCAACCTGCCGCCAAACCACAACCGCCGGCCGCACCGGTATTCATGCCGCTGGACACCTTCACCGTCAATCTGATGACGCCCGATAACAACCCGGATCGCGTGTTGTATATCGGCCTGACATTACGCTTGCCGGACGAAAACACCCGCCGCCAATTGAACGATTTCCTGCCGGAAGTGCGCAGCCGTCTGCTGATGCTGCTGTCACGTCAGGAAGCGGGTCAACTGAGCAGCGAACAAGGGAAGCAGCAACTGGTGGCGCAAATTAAGGACGTGCTTAGCCCACCGCTGGTTAAGGGACAACCGAAGCAGGTGGTCAGCGATGTGCTGTTCACTGCCTTCATATTGCGGTAATCACTATGGGCGACAGCATTCTTTCACAGGCAGAGATCGACGCCTTGCTCAATGGAGACAGCGCGGGTGATGAACCCGAAGCCGTCACCAGCAACGAGAGCGAGGTCAAGCCGTACGATCCGACCACCCAGCGCCGCGTGGTACGCGAGCGTCTGCACGCGCTGGAAATCATCAATGAACGTTTTGCCCGGCAGTTCCGCATGGGATTGTTCAACCTGCTGCGTCGTAGCCCGGACATTACCGTCGGCCCGATCAAGATCCAGCCGTATCACGAATTTGCCCGTAATCTGCCGGTGCCAACCAACCTCAACCTGGTGCACCTGAATCCGCTGCGTGGCACCGCGTTATTCGTGTTCGCACCGAGCCTGGTATTTATCGCCGTCGATAACCTGTTCGGCGGCGACGGCCGCTTTCCAACGAAAGTGGAAGGCCGTGAGTTTACCCCCACTGAGCAGCGGGTGATTAAACGCATGTTACGCCTGGCGCTGGACGCCTACGGCGATGCCTGGAGCGCGATTTACAAGATCAATGTGGAATACGTGCGCGCAGAAATGCAGGTGAAATTCACCAATATCACCACCTCACCGAACGACATTGTGGTGACTACGCCGTTCCAGGTGGAGATCGGTGCGCTGAGCGGTGAATTCAATATCTGTATTCCGTTTGCGATGATTGAGCCGTTACGCGAGCTGCTGACCAACCCGCCGTTGGAAAACTCACGGCAGGAAGACAGCCATTGGCGTGAAACCTTAGTGAAGCAGGTGCAACATTCCGAGCTGGAACTGATTGCCAACTTCGTCGATATCCCAATGCGGCTGTCAAAGATCCTGAAGTTGCAGCCAGGGGACGTATTACCGATTGATAAGCCGGATCGCCTGATTGCCCACGTGGACGGCGTACCCGTTCTGACCAGCCAATACGGCACGTTAAACGGGCAATATGCCCTGCGTGTTGAACATTTGATTAACCCTATTTTGAATGCTCTGAGTGAGGAACAGCCCAAATGAGTGATCCTAAGCAACCGTCTGGCGAAGGAAAGGAATCCGTGGACGATCTGTGGGCTGATGCGTTTAACGAACAGCAAGCTACTGAAAAAACGTCTGCAAGTGACGCCGTGTTCAAATCGCTGGAACCGCAAGATGCAAGCGGCAGCCTGCAAGATATCGATCTGATCCTGGACATCCCGGTCAAATTAACCGTCGAACTGGGCCGTACCAAAATGACCATCAAGGAGCTGTTGCGTCTGTCGCAGGGATCTGTCGTGGCGTTGGACGGGCTGGCGGGTGAACCGCTGGACATCATGATCAACGGTTATCTGATCGCCCAAGGCGAAGTCGTGGTGGTGGCCGACAAGTTTGGCGTGCGCATTACCGACATCATCACCCCTTCCGAGCGCATGCGCCGCCTGAGCCGCTGATGAATCCAAGCACGACCACGCCTAACGCAGGCACTTTGCAATCCTCCGCGCCGGCGCTGCCGGCCGGTTCGGTGCTGACGCAAGTCAGCACCGCGCTTGGCGGTATCCTGCTCTTGATCCTGCTGGCAGGTTGGCTTTTCCGTCGTCTGGGATTTGCCCCACAGGCACGCAACAGCAAACTGCTTAACCTGCGTGCCAGCTGTCAGGTGGGACAACGTGAGCGCGTGGTGGTGATCGAGGTGGAGAACACCTTATTGGTGCTCGGCGTCACTGCACAGCAAATCACGCCGTTACATACCCTGCCCGCACCACCGAAAGACAGCACGGTAGCCGACACGGCGCCGCCGGCAGATTTTCGCCAACTGATGCAAAAAGTTCTGAAACGCCCGGAAAAATCGGCATGAAATTCCTCGTTCCTTATATCGCCTCATTTGCGCGGGGCAAGCAATGCCTTTGCGGTATCACCGCAGCCTTGCTGTTAGTCAGCCCGGCGGCTTTCGCACAGCTGCCTGGGCTGATCAGCCAACCGCTGGCTAACGGCGGCCAAAGTTGGTCATTGCCGGTGCAAACGCTGGTGTTGCTGACGTCGCTCAGTTTCCTGCCCGCCATGTTGCTGATGATGACCAGTTTCACCCGCATCATCATTGTCCTTGGGCTGTTACGCAATGCGCTGGGAACCCCGTCAGCGCCGCCGAACCAGGTGATGCTTGGACTGGCACTTTTCCTGACCTTTTTCATCATGTCACCGGTGTTCGACAAGGTTTATCAGGACGCTTATCTGCCGTTTAGCCAGGATAAAATCAGCCTGGATGTGGCGTTGGATAAAGGCGCGCAACCACTACGCGAGTTTATGCTGCGCCAAACGCGTGAAACCGATCTGGCGCTGTACGCCAAACTCGCTAACCAACCCCCGCTGGCGGGGCCGGAAGCGGTGCCTATGCGCATTCTGTTGCCTGCCTACGTCACCAGCGAGCTAAAAACGGCGTTCCAGATTGGTTTCACCGTGTTTATTCCTTTCCTGATTATCGACCTGGTGGTCGCCAGCGTTTTGATGGCGTTGGGGATGATGATGGTACCGCCGGCGACCATCTCGCTACCGTTCAAACTGATGTTGTTCGTACTGGTAGATGGTTGGCAGTTACTGCTCGGCTCACTGGCGCAGAGTTTTTACTCGTAACCCGGCGCTCACGCCACCTCTGAAGGAAGCATAATGACACCCGAATCGGTCATGGCACTGGGCACCGAAGCGATGAAAGTGGCGCTGGCGCTGGCAGCCCCCATGCTGCTCGCCGCGCTGGTCAGCGGCCTGGTGGTCAGCCTGCTGCAGGCCGCCACCCAGATCAACGAAATGACGCTGTCGTTCATTCCAAAAATTCTGGCGGTGGTCGCCACCATCGTGATCGCCGGGCCATGGATGTTGAACCTGCTGCTGGATTACATGCGTACGCTGTTCACTAATCTGCCAAATCTGATTGGTTAATCATGCTCACATTTGATAGCGCGCAGTTCGGCGTCTGGCTGAGTCAATACTTCTGGCCATTGCTACGCATTCTGGCGCTCATCAGTACTGCTCCGGTCTTCAGCGAAAAGCAAATCAGCAAGAAGGTGAAAATTGGCCTCGGCGGGCTGATCGTGATACTGATTGCGCCCGGATTGCCAATCAGTACTGTCCCCATTTTTTCCGCAGCCGGGTTGTGGCTGGCGGCTCAGCAAATACTGATCGGTGTGGCGCTGGGCCTGACGATGCAATTTGCCTTTGCGGCGATACGCTTGGCTGGCGAAGTGATCGGCATGCAGATGGGCTTGTCATTCGCCACCTTCTTTGACCCCAGTGGCGGGCCGAATACGCCGGTATTGGCACGGCTACTCAATTTGCTGGCCATGCTGCTGTTCCTCAGCTTCAACGGCCACCTGTGGCTGATTTCACTGTTGGTGGACAGTTTCCATACCCTGCCTATCCAGGCAGAACCCTTGAATGGCAATGGTTTTCTGGCGCTCACCCAAGCAGGCTCGTTGATCTTTATCATCGGCATGATGTTGGCGTTACCGCTGATATGCCTGTTGCTCACGCTGAACCTGGCGCTGGGCCTGCTCAATCGCATGACCCCTCAGCTGTCGGTGTTTGTTATCGGTTTCCCGGTCACCATGACGATAGGTATCATGACCATAGGTATGATGATGCCGATGCTGGCACCGTTCTGTGAGCACCTTTTCGGCGAATTCTTCGATCGTCTGGCCAGCGTCATCGGCAACATGACGCCTTAATGTTAGCCAACCCGTGCGGCTTAACGGCCGCCCCTCTCCGAACAAACTGGCAGTAAAACCCCTTTCTCGCTATAAAAAGTTGAAAAAAACAGATAAACACTATTTGGCTTCAATTAATCTTATTGCCTTGAATAATAAAATACCCCCCTTAGAATGGCCTTGTTAAATATAAAACCATCAGTAGAAAACCACCCTACCATCCATTAATTTTCACAGAATAAAATACAGGAGCGCGATTAAAAAAGAACGCATAGGGAAGTAGAAATATAAAACACATTCCATCTCCGCAAGAATAAAACAGCCACTCACCGGGGTCAGCCGGCGGGTCAGGCATATTTATTATCTGCGGCGTTTTTACCTCTATTCTCAGGAGCATAGACATGAAAGCAAAAACCAACCGAAGAGCACGAAGAACCTTGGGCCTGACGCACTGGGCAACCAACCGGATTCAGATTGCCCTCTGCCCGTCGGAAAAAGACGAAAAATGGAAAATGGTTAAAAAGAAAAAATAACGCTGCCGTTATCATTAAATATAGATATATAAGATCTATAATTATTCCTCAGTCCGCAATAAATACCTCTGCGTTTTACGGCGTTAAATAAGGCGGATATGACACATCTATTTTTTGTGTCTGTCGAAAAAAAGGCACGTCACTCAAACCTTAGTGGGGGAAAGAGTGACGTGCCAAACAAGTGCGCCCGGTTTCAAGAATTCTCTACAGAGATAGAGTCTTCTAAGCACACCCAAAGGGTTACCCGCTATGGCTTCACAACGGGTGTTTATTATTGCCGTTCATTCTGAGCGCGCGCTGCCTGCTGCGCCCTCACTAAAGGCGATTTATCATCGCTATGCCTATCGATTTCAGGCTGCAGCCAGAAACAAGGCCCGTGAATGGGCCTTGTCGTGCAGGCAACCACGCTGCGGCTTGAAAGACGGCGGGAATTAGCGGTTCATCTGGAACAGCGACATACCCTGCATATCGCCGAAGGTCTTGTATGACGCCTGCAACGCGGCCTGTTGCATAAAGTAAGCAGAGATCGATTCGGCCAGATCCGCATCCGTCAGCGCACTCATTTGCACCTGGTTGGTCATGTCGCGCTCTTTGCCAATGCTGTCCAACTGATCCATTTCCTGCAGTTGGCTCCCCAATTCGGCGCGCACGCTGAGCACCTTGTTGTAGGAGTTATCCATGCCGCGACTCGCCTTGGCCAAGGCATCAGTCACCTGCTGCTTGGTGGCGTCGTCCGCATCCTGCTGCGGCGTTTTCAGCGCCTTCAGGGCAATGTCTATGCTCTCAAACACGTTGGCAACCGGGGCACTGCCGTCCGGCTCAGGTTTCGGGTTGCTGGTCAGCGCCATAAACACCCCATCACCGGTATGGCCGATGGTCATAGTACGGTTGGCGTCCACCTTCTGTTCGACCGCCTTGTCACCGCCTTTATAGCTTACGGTTCCACCTTCATCGACAAAGGGTGGCTTATCGTTCACGTAACCGCCAAACATGTAGCGGCCATTGCCGTCGGTGCTGTTAGCCAGATTGAGCAGTTGATCTTTCAACCCCTGTAACTGCGTTGCCAACGAGTCGCGGTCGTTATCACTTTTGGTGCCACCCGCGTTGACGATCAACGTTTTGATGTCGGCGATGGTGGACGTTGCACCGGCCAACACGTTTTCTTCCATCGAAACGCTCTGCCGGGCAAAGGTGCGCGCGAGCGTATACTGGTTGTTCTCGGCCTGTGACTGCGACAACATCACCGCCTGCGATGCCGCCAGCGGATCGTCAGAGGGGTTGATCACCCGTTTGCCCGTCGCCAGCTGCTCGGCAGCCTTCATAAACAACGACTGGTTGCCGGTGATACCGGACATGTTTTGTTGGTACATCATGCTGGTGCTCATGCGCATGCTGTAGGTTCCTCACTGTGAGCGACCGGCACCATCAAGGCCGGTCGGCAATTAAATCAACGGATACTCAACAGGGTGTCAAACAGCGAGCTGGCAGTTTCAACCACCTTCGCATTAGCCATGTAATATTGCTGGAAACGCAATAGCTCACCGTACTCTTCATCCAGGTTAACGCCGGAGATCGACTGCTGTTGCTTGGCCAGCTGCGTGACAATGTTGCCCTGCGAGGTCGTCGCCACCTTGGCGGCGGCGGTCTGGTTGCCGATGCTGCTGACCATGCTGGCGTAGGCACCGCTAAACGTGGCTTTGCCGTCCACCAGCTTTTGGGTTTGCAGATCGATCAGTTTTTTGGCGTTTTCATTGTCGCCGCGGCCGCTGTCATCCTTGCCGGCAGCAGCAATTTTCGACGTGTCGCTGATGGCGACTTTCAGGCTACCCGCCACGTCGCTGACCGGCTTCACGGTAAAGCTGTCTTTGGCCTTGGCGCTACCGTCGATGCTGACCTGCAGGCCATCAAAGCTCAGGGTAGGCTTACCGTCGGCACCCGTGCCCGCTGTAGCGTTCACCTTAACGTTGTCCGGCAGGCGGCTCACCTGCCAGTTGCTGCCGTCGAACTCAACGCGGTAGTCGTTGGCTTTCACTTTACTGGTATCGGTATAAGAAACCGACAGTGAGGCGTCACCCGTATTGCGGGTGTTATCCACCACACGGCCTCCACCAAAGCTGAAGAAGTCGGTACCAGCGTCGCCGTTCAGATCGAAACCTGCGCGGTGCTGCTGATTAAAGTTATCTGCCAACGCCAGTGCAATTTGCCCCAGTTGGTTACGTGCGCCGTCCAGCGTTTCGCTGCGGAACTTGAACACGCCGCTCAAACTGCCGCTATTGATCTGGCCCTCAGGCACTTCGCTAGCACCGTGGCCGCGGTCATAGCCCAGGGTCAATCGTGCAGGATCGCTGCTGGAAGGGACTGCCGACACCTGGTAAGTGGTGCTGCCTTGCACCAGCGTCAGGCCGTTAGCGAATGAAACCGTATAGGCATCACCATCCTGTTGGGTCACCTGGACACCAACCACTTTATTCAGATCCGTCACCAGTTGATCGCGCTGATCCAACAACGCATTCGGCTCGCCGCCGCTGCCGCGCAGGCGAGTGATCTCGTCGTTCAGGCGGGCAATCTGCTGGCTGTAACTGTTGATCTGTTGTGCGTTGTCGCTGATCTGCTGGTTGACGCCGCTGTCCATATCACGCAGGTATTTGTCGGTGTTATTGAACTGGTTAACCAAACCGTTGGCTTTGCCCAGCACGGTCTGACGCGCAGAGTCATCGCCAGAATTGCTCACCAGGTTTTGCAGGTTAGTGAAGAAATCCTGCATGTTGGTCGACAACGAGTTGGTTTTGCTCGCCAGCAGGTTATCTATCTGAGAGATTTTCTCGTAGTAGGCACCCTGCGCTTCGGCATTGCCCTGTGCGCTACGCAGTTGGTTGGTAATGAACTGGTTGTATTCGCGATTGACGCTGGTAACGGTTACGCCATTACCGATAAAACCGCTCATGGTACTTAAGCCGCCGTTCTGCGCCAGAATGGCGGTCTGGCGGTTATAGCCGGCCACGTTGTAGTTGGAAATGTTGTTGCTGACGGTACTGAGCGCCACCTGAGCCGCATTCAGTCCGCTCATCGCGGTATTGATTAAGCTATTGGACATAAGAATTCCTTTTGCTGCGGTGCCGGTGGCCCACAGGGTTTTATTAAGCTGCTGAGTTTGTTCACTCAGCCTGTCTCGGTTATCGGCAAAAAACGGGGAAACTTGATAGGGAATTGCTGGCCTTTATTCATGATTCATAACTTTCGCAAATCCCCCAATAATGCGCGTGGCAACAAGGCGGCCTCAAGCGGGGTAACCCACCGGCCTGCACTGGTCCGTCAGGAGTAAGGCCCACGAATGGGCCGAATAGCACCTTCACCCCACACCGTTATCGCGTCAGGAATGAAGGGGGATTTAGAACAGGTCCTTCAAGTCATGGGTATAGGCTTTTATCACCTGCTCACCCGTGTTTTTCATTTGCTGAATCACACTGACCAACTTGTTGGCGTATTGAGGATCGGTGGCATACCCGGCCCGTTGCAATGCATGCGCCGCCTGTTCAGGACTGCGGGCATTGGCCACGTCGGCGTAGCGCGGATTATTCGTCAGCAGTTTGACGTAGTCGGCCATCGCCTCGACGTAAGACCCGTAAACGCGGAATTTCGCCTTAATCTTCTTCGCTGCCCCTTGTTCAAACTCGGTCGTGGTGATTTCGGTCACCGGACCGTCCCAACTCCCGCCTGCCTTGATGCCGAACAGGTTATAACTCGGTGCCCCTTCTGCGGTCGGGATCTCGCGTTGCCCCCAGCCTGATTCCAGCGCGGCCTGCGCGACAATCAGCTGATGCGGAATACCGCTCTGCTGACTGGCGACCCGCGCCGGGATAGACAGTCGAGCAACAAAGTTGCCGTTATTGAGCGTCATTGGTGCCGCCGAGGGGGCCTTCGGCACCGCACGGCGGATCATCTGCTCCAGTGCCTGATTTGGCAGCGCTTGCAGCACCTCGTTGTCCAACGCCATCGGCGACAGGCCTGCGGTTTCACTCGGCACAGCATTGGCATTGCCCATCTGCTTGACCATCATGTCGGCCAGCCCCAGGCCTTTCTGCGACATCTGCTGGGCAATCTGCTGGTCGTACATTGAGGTATACAGCCGCGTTTGATCGCTGCTTAGCGCGCCATCCTGCGGGAGCGCGGCGCGCATGCTCTTTAGCATCATCTGCACGAACATGCCTTCAACCTGCTGCGCCACCTGTTTCAGGTTGCCTTGCGGATCCGCCGCCGCATCACGCTTCAAGCCGTTTAGCGTCTGGGCGTCATAGGCCGCGCCCGACATCGCCATCAAATCCCCAGCCATCAGATGATTTCCAGCTTGGCGCGTAAACAACCGGCACTTTGCATCGCCTGCAGGATCGACATCAAATCGTTCGGTGTCGCACCCAGCGCATTCAGCGCACGGATCACGTTGTTCAAATTAGCGCTGGCATTCACCTTTTGCAGCGAGCCCCCCTGCTGTTGCACGGAGATCTGGGTATTTGGCGTCACTACCGTCTGCCCGCCGCCAAACGGCGTCGTTGGCTGGCTGACGGTATTTTGTCGATCGACCACCACTGACAAGTTGCCCTGCGCGACGGCACAAGAATCCAGGATTACGTCGCGGTTCATTACGACAGAACCGGTTCGTGAGTTGATGATCACCTTGGCGTCAATCGCCCCCACGCTGACGCTAATGTTCTGGATTTCGGCCAGGAAGCGGACTTGTGAGCTGTTGCCCTGCGGCACCAGCACCTGGATAGTACGGGCATCCAGCGGTGAAGCCGTCCCGCCTCCACGCTGGCGGTTGATCGCGTCGCTGATCTGCTGCGCAAGCGTAAAGTCTTCATCATTCAGTTGCAGGTTAATCACGCCACCGGCACCGAAGGTGGTCGGTAGCTCTCGTTCAATGGTCGCGCCATTGCTGATGCGGCCACCCGCCAGTTGGTTGACTTGCACGCTGCTCCCACCGGCCGACGCGCCTGCCCCCCCGACCAGCACGTTGCCCTGCGCCAATGCGTAGACCTGATTATCCACCCCTTTCAGCGGCGTCATCAGTAAGGTGCCGCCACGCAGGCTTTTAGCGTTGCCCATTGAGGACACCACCACGTCAATATTCTGACCCGTACGTGAAAACGGCGGCAGCTTGGCGGTGACCATAACGGCCGCCACATTTTTCAACTGCATATTGGTGCCCGGCGGCACGGTGATACCCAGTTGCGACAGCATGTTGCTCAGGCTTTGGGTCGTGAACGGTGTCTGCATGGTCTGGTCGCCAGATCCGTCCAGCCCTACCACCAACCCGTAACCAATCAGGGCGTTATCACGAACCCCCTGCACCGTAACCAGATCGCGAATGCGCTCCGCCGCGGCCGGCAGGCTCAGCGCGCCCATCACCAGCACCATTAGAAATTTCTTTAACATTGGAACCTCATTCACCTTAGCCACAAGGCGTTATTGTCGCAGGCAGTTTGAGGGCTGACAGCGCGCAGGGAGCGGAGCTTACACGCGGTACGTGACGGCCCCGAGCACTGCCCAACCTCAAAATGGCACGTAAAATAGCCTGTACTCAAAACGGAGAGACATTTAAGAAGAAGCGCTGCAACCAGCCCATGGTCTGCGCCTCGTTGATATAGCCGTTGCCGACGTATTCAATACGTGCGTCCGCCACCTGGGTGGAGGTAACCGAGTTACTGCCGCTGATCGTGCGCGGGTTGACCACCCCGGAAAAACGAATGAACTCGGTGCCCTGATTGATGGCGATCTGTTTTTCCCCTACCACGTGCAGATTGCCGTTGACCAAAACCTGGTTGACCGTCACGGTAATGGTACCGCTGAAGGTATTATTGGCGTTGGCCCCGCCCTTGCCACCAAAGGTGCTGTCGCCGGAAATATCCATATCGGCACGCGCGTTGCCCAGCAGGCCGTCCAGATAACGCGGTGATGTGGCAACGCCGAATTTGCTGGCGCCGTTGCGACTGGCGTTGGCGGAGGAGCTTTTGCTGGCACTGACGTTTTCTTGCAGCACGATGGTCAAGGTATCGCCGATGTTGCGCGGACGACGGTCTTCAAACAGTGGCTGATAACCGTAGTTCATCGGCTGCACCGTCTGGAAAATGGAGCCGTTCGGCACGGGCGCACCCGCCGGTGCTGGCTGCGCCGTGGTAGCACCGTCCACCAGGGGTTTATGTGGAATGTAAGCGCAGCCGCTCAGCGTCAGCATCGCCATTGCCGCCAGCCAGCGTTTTCCTTGCGGCTGCTTTTCCATCAGATATGTGGTTACCACGGGTATCGCCTTTGTTTCACAAAATAGGGTTACGGGCGCAACAGCGCCCGTCAATTACAGTTGCGTCAGTTTTTGCAGCATCTGATCGGAAGTCGATACCGCTTTGCTGTTGATCTCATAGGCACGCTGGGTCTGGATCATATTGACCAATTCTTCCGCCACGTTGACGTTAGAGGTTTCCACGTACCCCTGATACAGCAGACCGGCACCGTTTAATCCGGGCGTGCTCTCGTTCGGCGCACCGGAACTTTCGGTTTCCTGATACAGGTTCTCACCCATGCTTTCCAGGCCGCTGTCATTGATAAAGGTGGTCAGTGTCAGTTGGCCTACCTGCTGGGCGGCGGTTTGCCCCTGCAGGGTGGCGCTGACGATACCGTCACGGCCTACGGTAATACTCAAGGCATTGGCCGGAATGGTGATCGCCGGTTGCACCTGGAAGCCACTGGCCGTCACCAATTGTCCGTTCTGATCTCTCTGGAACGAACCATCACGGGTATAAGCCAGGGTGCCGTCCGGCATCATCACCTGGAAAAAACCCTGCCCCTTGATGGCGATGTCCTTGCTGTTGTTGGTCTGCGACAGGTTGCCCTGGCTGTGCAGACGTTCGGTCGCCACCGGACGAACGCCGGTACCGATCTGCAACCCGGACGGTAACGTCGTCTGCTCGGAGGACTGTGCCCCCGGTTGACGCATGGTCTGGTACAGCAGATCTTCGAACACCGCGCGCTGACGCTTAAAGCCGTTGGTACTGACGTTAGCCAGGTTGTTGGCAATCACGTCCATATTGGTCTGCTGCGCATCCAGACCGGTTTTGGCAATCCATAAAGATGGGATCATGGGTTATTTCCTTGCTTATTAACTCATTGATAACAACGAGTTGGCGCGCTGTTCATTTTCATCCACGCTGTGGATGACCTTCATCTGCATCTCAAAACGACGGGCGTTGGCGATCATATCGACCATGGTTTCCATCGGTTTGACGTTACTGCCTTCCAGCACGCCCGGCATCACCTGCACCAGCGGGTCATTCGGCAACTGATTGCCACGCTGCTGCTGGGTTTCCGGCGTCAAACGAAACAGGCCGTCATCGCCGCGCGTCACTTCACGCGCATCGGCCTTCACCAGTTTCAGTCGGCCGATCTGAGCGATGCTGTTCGGCGGGTCGCCCGCGTTCAGCGCCGAGATAGTGCCGTCTGCGGCGATAGTGATCTCCGCCGATGGCGGTACCTCGATCGGCCCGCCGTCGCCCATCAGGGGCACGCCCTGCACCGTCAGTTGCCCGGTGGGGGAGATCTGAATATTGCCGTTACGGGTGTAGGCTTCACTGCCGTCCGGCAGGCTTACGGCCAAAAAACCGTCCTGCTGCAGCGCAACGTCCAGCGGACGCGCGGTGTAGTTCAGCGCCCCTTGGCTCATGTCAGCACCCGGTGTGGAAGCCGTTACCAATGTACGCGTCGCCAGGCTCGGGCCGTCTACCGGCACCGCGCGCAGCGCCGACAACTGGGCACGAAAACCCGGCGTCGAGGCGTTGGCCAAGTTATTGGCGGTGACCGCCTGCTGGTCCAGCGTCTGCCGTGCCGCACCCATCGCGGTATAAATCGCGTGATCCATAACTCAATCCTATTAGCGCAGGCTAACCAGCGTTTGCAGGATGGAGTCCTGCGTCTTGATGGTCTGAGCATTCGACTGATAGTTGCGCTGGGCAACAATCATATTCACCAGCTCCTGGCTAAGATCGACGTTGGACGACTCCAGCGCACCGCTGGCCAATTTGCCAAGCCCGCCGCCGCCTGCCAGACCCACGCGCGGTTGACCTGACGCGCCGGTTTCTTGCCACACGTTATCGCCCTGAGAAGCCAGGCCTTCCGGGTTGGAGAAGTTAGCCATCACGATCTGCCCCAGTACCTGCGTCTGCTGGTTGGAGTAGATCCCCACGACCGTACCGTCGTTGTTAATCTGGAAGTTGGTGTATTCACCTGCCGCGTAGCCGTCCTGCGAGACTTTGCTCACCGAGTCGCTGCTAACGTTCTGCTGCATACTGCCGGCAAAACTCAGCGTGAAGTTCTGCGCCGGGGCACCGTCTTTGCTGCCCATCGGGATCAACATGCTGAAATCACCCACGGCACCCTGGGTACTGGTAGTGCTGACCAGATTACCGCTGGTGCTGAACTGCATCGTCCCTGCATCCACCGGTTTCTCGCTGCCGTCCTGGGTATAGACCTGCCACTTGTTATCGTCGGTCTTCACAAAGTAAGCATTGATGTTGTGTGCATTGCCGAGTGAATCATAAGCGGTGATGGTGTTGACGTAGTTGTAGGAGTCCTGCTTGGTCGGATCGAACGTTTTGTTTTCCGGCACTTTATGCGTGGACTTCAGGTTAGCCACCATAGAACCAGAGGAAGAAGCCTTGGCGTTCATCATGCCTTCAGGAATGCTCAGCGGCACCGGGTTAGCGCCCTGCTGAATGGTCGGTGGCGTACCGGCTGCCGGGTAGCCCGTCAGTTGCAGACCTTGCATGTTGGTCAGGTTACGGTTTTCATCCAGTTTGAACTGGCCGTTGCGGGTGTAGAAGATACCGCCATCCTTGTCCTGCATGCGGAAGAAACCGTTGCCGGTGATGGCCACGTCCAGCGCACGGCTCGTACCGGTGGTGGTGCCACCCTTAAAGTTCTGGGTGATACCGGACACCTTAACGCCCAGCCCAACCTGCGACCCAGCAAACATGTCGGCAAAAGAAACGCTGCCAGATTTAAAGCCGGAAGTGGCAGAGTTGGCGATGTTGTTACCAATCACGTCCAGGTTGGTTGCTGCCGCGTTTAAGCCGCTTACTGCCTGAGAAAAGGCCATGTTATTCTCCGAATAGTGTTTAGGCATCCATACCCGTCATACTTCAAGCTGCAGGTGTGCAGACCGCCTTGACTCACCCGAATCGGCTACCTGAGGAAGCGCATCGGGAATCGTTCAGTGGCCGCCCCTGCGACCCGAATTATTTTGGGTATAACCGAGTGAAATACATTGTTGTGCTATAAGATCTGTCGAACATCTTCCAGTGTGGCGCTACCCGCCAGACCAAGATCCAGCTTGGCACCGTTGCCATCGCGGATTACGCCGTTGACCATGCCAAAATGCAGGCTGCGGGCCACCAGCTGTTCGCCATTGCCCTTGGCGTTGATCGCCACTTTGTAGGCACCGTCGGGCGCGGCACTGCCGTCATCCAACGAGCCATCCCATGTGAACGAATGCACGCCGGCGGTCAGACCGCCGATCTCAATGGTACGTACCACTTGTCCGTTAGCATTGGTGATGGTCGCGGTGACCTGGTCTGCGGCACGTTCCAACTCAACGCCAAATGGCGTGGTGCTGACCTTGCCCTCTTTGCTGCCGGCCAGAATGTTGCTGCCGGGGACCATCACGCCATGGCCGATCAACGCAGTGGCCTGCAGAGACTGATTGCTGTTGATCTGCCCGGAGATCGACCCCAGTGTGGTGTTAAGTTTCTCGATGCCCTGAACGGTATTGATCTGTGCCAACTGGCTGGTCAGTTCATTGTTCTGCATCGGGTTGGTGGGATCCTGGTTCTTCAGCTGCGCCACCAGCAGTGTCAAGAAGCTGTTGTTCAGATCCTGGCTGTTGGTGGTTTTGCTGTTAGCCCCGATAACGGTGTTATCCAGCGTTTCATTCGTCGTTGCGGCAATAGCCATGGTGGTCTCCGGTTATTGACCCAACGTCAGGGTTTTCATCATCATCGACTTGGTGGTGTTAAGCACCTCGACGTTGGCCTGATAGCTCCGGGAGGCAGAAATGGTGTTGACCATCTCGCCTACCACGTCGACGTTCGGCATACGTACGTAACCCTTGGCATCGGCCAGCGGATTACCGGGCTGATACACCATGCGCTCCGGTGCGGGGTCATCCACCACTTGTGCCACTCGCACACCGCCCGTTGGCTGCCCAGGTGCGGCCGCCACTTCGAACACGACCTGTTTGGCACGGTAGGGTTGACCGTCCGGGCCGGTCACACTGTCGGCGTTGGCCATGTTGCTGGCACTGACGTTCATGCGCTGCGACTGTGCGGACAGCGCAGAGCCTGAGATATCAAATATATTCAGTAATGACATGAACCTTATCCTTATTGCAGCACCGACATCATCCCTTTGATCTGACCGTTAATTAACGTCAGATCGGTCTGATATTTCAGGCTGTTATCGGCGAAATTGGTGCGCTCACGATCCATGTCCACCGTATTGCCGTCCATCGACGGTTGATCCGGTACGCGGAACAGCAGATCGAGTTGCGGTGGCTGCATGTTCTGCGCCGGGATGTGGCGTGCGGACGTCATATTCAGCGCAATACCACTGCCGCTGACGCGGCCCTGTTCCAGCACCTTATTCAGTTGGCTGGCGAAATCGATATCCCGCGCCTGATAGCCCGGTGTGTCTGCGTTGGCGATGTTGGCGGCCAGAATTTCCTGCCGCTGGGCGCGCAGGTTCAGCGCCTCTTGACCAAAGCGCAGAGCAGCGTCCAGTTTGTCGATCATGCTCCCTCCGCGAGGTTAGAATTTGGAGCCGACAGCATAAACGTCCCTTCCGCCAGCCTATCGTGGGAATAAGAGCAAAATGCGTCGCTATTTATCTGCTTAGCCTGCGCGCAGTCCGGGTACACTTACGCGCACCCTGATGGCTATTGAGGAAGCGATGATGAAAGGTAAAATGCGGCTGTTTACCCTGCTGATGTTCAGCATGAACGCGCACGCCGACGATCTGGCGGTGCAGATCGATCGCTTCATCAGCAGCCAGTTCAGTGGCAGTCCGGTGCAGGTCAAGGTGTTGGTGCGCACGCCACCATCCCAGTGGCCACAGTGCGAATTTCCGCAGCTTTCTCTGCCGCAGAGTGCGCGCCGATGGGGTAATATCAGCGTCTCGGCGCGCTGTGGGCAGGAACGGCGTTTTATCCAGACGCAGGTTCAGGTGATCGGGAAATACCTGGTGTCGGCGCGCGGCATCAGTGCAGGTCGCCAGCTCACGGCAGCGGACATCACGCTGAAAAGTGGGCGGCTCGACACACTGCCCCCACGGACATTGAGCGAACCCGGCAAGGCCCTCGGGGCCATCAGCCTGCGGAATATCAGCCCTGGCCAACCGCTGACCTTCGCGATGTTACGCCGGGCCTGGGTGATCAAGGCCGGTCAGTCAGTTCAGGTGACGGCACAAGGAAGCGGATTTAATATCACGGGTTCGGGCAAAGCGATGAACAATGCTGCCGCTGAAGACAGCATCCGCGTTCGCATGGCTTCCGGGCAAATTGTCAGTGGTATTGCCGGTGACGACGGCACTATCCGCATCACATTATAAAAATGTCTCCCCAAGATCATGGGCGTTGTCTCAATGCAGTCAACAAAGATGCAACTTCAAGCATGACGGGTATAAAGGTTTCTTAAAACCTGCCGATAAGAAAAACATAAGCAGTATTTTATTGGCCGCCAGGGCCGCAAAAAAATATCAGCCATTGCCTGCGCGGCGACGGCAACGATGGAGATTGACCATGAGTATCGATCGCACCCAACGGCTGCACCCCGTTCCGGCGGTGCAACCGCGTGAAACGCCAGCTGAAAATCCACTTCAGCCGCGCAAGGCCGCACAGACAGAAAGCACCGTCAGCGGCACCCAGGTTAAATTGAGCGACGCGCAAGCGCGGTTAATGCAACCGGGCACGCAAGATATTGATATGAACCGAGTGGATGCCATTAAACAGGCGATCCGTAACGGCGAGCTGAAAATGGATGCGGGCAAAATTGCCGATGCGCTGCTGCAAGACGTGCAAAACGACGCGCAGTGGATGCCAAACGGCAGCCCAACGCCAGAGGCTTAATCGGGCATTGCCGCCAGATTAAGACTCAGGGACTCTTTGAAAGGTGACTATTTGCAATGGATAATCTGGCGCAATTGATCAATAAGCTGCTGGAAACCCTGAATGCGCTGGATACAGTGCTGACGGAAGAACATGATTTGCTCTGCTCAGGCCAATTACCGGGTGTGGCGTTGCAACGCGCGACCGACGCGAAGAGCCAGTTATTGGCCACGGTAAACTATTTGGAACAGCAACGACTACGCCAGGAAAGTGCACAAGGGCAGCAGGCCCCTTATTCTGCACATCCGCCCCTGGCAGAGGCATGGCAACACGTACAGAGGCTCAGCCAACAGCTGCGCGATAAAAACCAGCATAACGGCATGTTGCTCAATCAGCAGATCGACCACAACACCCAGGCGTTGGCGATCCTCGGCAAGCAAAATAAATCGCTTTACGGCCCGGATGGCCAGTCACGCAACACCAGCCTGCTAGGCCGAAAAATCGGCGTTTGACCTACGAGATGCCACCCGGTTGCCCTTCAACCGGGTGCTCTGCGTCTATTGCGATCGCACTGGCACTCTTATTATCACCCTATCTTATTAGCCGCTTTTTATTTGCAGAGTGCTGCGCAATGCCGGCATTTGGACTTTTACCTTCTCAACGCCTTCCCTCACCCTGTGTTGGTTTTCAAATTACTTTATCTATACCCTTAAAGGGTATAATTTCACAGGGAGGATGGATGGCCGATATTTATCTCACCAAAACGTTTCAGGCATTCGCCGCTCATGAACGTATCAGCGACGCTACGGTGATTAAGGCCGCTCGTGAAATACAAAACAAACTGTACGATGCCAACTTGGGCAGTTGCGTGTATACAAAACGCGTTGCCAGAGCCGGGGGGGGAAACGCGGCGGTTACCGAGTGCTTATCGCTTTTCGGGAGGAAGATCGCCTGTTTTTCATGCGGGGGTTTGCCAAAAAAATGAAAAGAACAATATCGTTAATGATGAGCTCGCCGGGTTGCAGTGTCTGGCTGCACTCTATCTGGATTTCTCGCCCTTCAGGCTTTATCCGTTGGTTAATGACAAGAAGTTGAGGAGACTGACCTATGAGCAAAATCCTTGCTGAGATCCACCAAGAGGTTCAGGAACTGCATCAGTCGGGTTTTGTTGACGATGTCACTATGCGAACCTTCAACATGCTGTGTTTACGCTCGGTAAAACAGTACACCGCTGCCGACATCCGCGCCCTGCGCGAGCGCGAAAACGTCAGTCAACCGGTGTTTGCCTTGCACCTGAACGTCAGCAAAAAAGCGGTGCAAAAATGGGAGCGCGGTGAAGCTGTTCCAAATTCCGCCGCAATGAAGCTACTTTCGCTGGTCGAACACAACGGGCTGGCAATCCTTGCCTAATCCGTCATTCGTAATTAACAATCACCTGATTGCTAATCACGCGCAGTGGCGGGTTTAGGCTACCGCGCGCCTGCACGTAATAAACAAAGCGCAGCTCGGCGTTGGCCGGTTCGCCCTGTAACCCGCTGCTGCTACCGCTGCCGCCGCCCAGCACAATACAGCGGGTTAAGGTGCAGAGCTGTGCTTGCATACCCGCCGGTTCGCCAGCCAGCAGTTGGTAGCGCCAACTGACGCTGGTGATACGCGCATTCCCGTCCGGTAACGCATTAGGCGCACGTAGCCCTGGCGATTCCCCCCGCTCACCCCCGTACTCCAGCGTGGCACCGACACTGTCGGCCACCCAGGAACCGGATATCGCCTGTACGCTCATCGGCGCCAGCAGGCAAATCAGCGCCAAAAGCCGTTTCATTAAGCTGCCCCTATCGTGGACGTCATACGGATTTGTCGATCGTCATTAATTTCCAGGTTTGACAGCACCACAATCTGCGGCAGACTGCGGCGCAGGAAGCGTGCCAGCAGCGCCCGCAGTGCGTGGTTCACCAACAGTACCGGCGGGGCACTGAGCATTTCCTGTCGCTGGAGCGCCTGCCTGGCCTGTTCCAGTAAACGATCTGCCAGCCCCGGCTCGAGCCCTCCACCGCCCTGCAGCGCCTGCAATAACAAGCGCTCAAGTTGAGTATCCAAACCAATAACCTGAATTTCACCGTTGCCCGGGAACCACTGCTGGGTTATCGCCCGTCCCAATGCAACGCGTACCACGGTCGTCAACTCATAAGGATCGGTTTGCGACGGCGCATGCTCCGCCAGGGTTTCAATAATGGTACGCATATCGCGGATCGAAACCCGTTCAGCCAGCAGGTTCTGCAACACCTTATGCAACGTGGTCAGCGACACCACACCGGGCACAAAATCTTCGGTCAGTTTAGGGATATCCTGGGCGACACGATCCAACAGTTGCTGCGTTTCCTGTCGACCAAACAGCTCGCTGGCGAACTGACCAATCAAATGATTAAGGTGGGTGGCTACCACGGTACTGGCCTCAACCACGGTAAAGCCCTGGATCTGCGCCTGTTCGCGCAGCGCACTGTCAATCCATACGGCTTCCAGGCCAAAGGCAGGATCGGTGGTTTTGTCTCCGGCCAGCTCACCCACGGCGTTGCCCGGGTTGATGGCCAACCAACGTCCCGGCTGCGCTTCACCACTGCCTATTTCGACCCCTTTCATCAGGATACGGTAGCTCGCAGGGGGCAATTCCAGGTTATCGCGTATATGCACGACCGGCGGCAGGTACCCCATTTCCTGGGCAAACTTTTTACGGATACCGCGGATACGGCCGAGCAGCTCGCCGTTCTGCTGGAAATCCACCATCGGGATCAGGCGGTAACCGACCTCCATACCCAAAGGATCTTCCAACTGTACGTCTGACCAACTGGCTTCCACCGCCTGCGGATTGTCCTGCGCTACCGGCACTTCTTGCACCTTCGGCGCTTGCTGATCGCGCCCGCGCAGCCACCAGGCTAGCCCTAACAGGCCTGCGGTGAACAGCAGGAAGACCAGGTTCGGCATTCCCGGGACCAGCCCCAGCAAACCCAGCACAGCCGCACTGAGTAACATGACGCGTGGGTTGTTGAACAGTTGGCCAACCATCTGCTCGCCAACGTCCTGATCGGTGGCCACACGGGTGACGATAACACCCGCGGCAGTGGAGATAACCAATGCGGGGATCTGCGCAACCAGGCCGTCACCGATAGTCAGCAAGGTGTAAGTTTCTGCTGCAGTGCCCAGCTCCATCCCGTGCTGAAGTACGCCGACCAACAGGCCGCCGACCACGTTCAACACCATGATCATTAAACCGGCTACCGCGTCGCCACGCACAAATTTACTGGCACCGTCCATCGAGCCGTAGAAATCAGCTTCCTGTGTGACTTCAGAACGCCGTTTTTTCGCATCCTCTTCACCGATCAACCCCGCGTTGAGATCGGCGTCGATCGCCATTTGCTTACCCGGCATGCCGTCCAGCACAAAGCGGGCGCCCACTTCGGCAATACGCCCGGCACCCTTGGTGATAACCATAAAGTTGATTAACACCAAAATGATAAACACCACAATACCGATGGCGAAGTTACCGCCGACCAGGAAGTGACCAAAGGCCTCCACCACGCGACCGGCAGCGGCTGAGCCGGTGTGCCCTTCCATCAGGATGATTCGTGTCGAGGCGACGTTCAGCGACAGGCGCAATAAGGTCGAGAACAGCAATATGGTGGGGAATGCAGCGAATTCCAGCGTACGCTGGGTGAACATCGCCACCAGCAGCACCATGATCGACAAGGCAATATTGAAGGTGAACAGCAGATCGAGGATAAATGCCGGCAACGGCAACACCATCATCGACAGGATCATCAGAATCAGTATTGGGCCAGCCAGCACCTGCCACTGCGTATCTTTAAAACTGCCCGGCAAACGAAGCAAGGCGGCTAAATTAGCCATCAGAGTTACTTTCTCCAGCAAAATCCAGTGCTTCCGGCACCGGTAAACGTTCAGGTTTTTTCGGGATCAATCCCCCTTCACGCCGCCAGCGTCTTAGCTGGTAAACCCAGGCCAGAACTTCGGCCACGGCGGCATACAAGGTAGCGGGAATGTGTTGTCCAATCTCGCTGTGCCGATACAATGCACGTGCTAACGGCGGCGCTTCCAGCATAGGGATGCGGTGCTCCGCACCCAGTTCGCGGATGCGCAGTGCAATCTCGCCGGCCCCCTTGGCCAGCACTTTCGGCGCGCTCATCTTTTTGTCGTTGTACTGCAATGCGACAGCGTAATGCGTCGGGTTGGTGACGATGACGTCAGCCTTGGGCACGTCCGCCATCATGCGGCGGCGAGCGATGGCACGCTGCTGCTGACGGATGCGCCCTTTGACGTGCGGATCACCCTCTTGTTCCTTGAACTCGTCACGGATGTCCTGCTTGGTCATCTTCAGCTTTTTGAAGTGGCTCCACAGCTGATAAAACACATCGAACGCCACCATTGGCGTCAGCCCAAGCACAACCAGCAAGCCGCAAAAAATGATCATGTGCAGCGCGTTACCCAATGCATCGAGCGGTTGTTGCGTCACCAGATGCAGCATCGCTGCCCAGTTGTGCCACAAGAATAAACCGGTGATCCACCCGACCAACGTCGCCTTCAGGATGCCCTTCAGCAGCTCCGCCAGCACCTGGCTGGAAAAGATCCGTTTCAACCCCGACAGCGGGTTCATGCGCTTTAAATCAAATTTGAGTGATTTACCGCTTAGCAGCACGCCGCCCAGCAGCATAGGAGCCGTGAGCGCCACCAGCGTCAGCCCCGCCATGATCGGTAATAGCGCCCACACCGCCTGCCGCAATAGCATGCCCAATTGGTGCAACATCTGCCTGTCGTTGCTGACCATGCCGTGATCGAAATTCAGGCCCTGCGTCAACATTGCCGCCAGCTGTTGCGCCATGTTGCCGCCGGAGACCCAGATGATCGACAGCCCTGCCACCAGCATCAGAACGGATGTCAGTTCACGTGAGCGTGGGATCTGGCCATCTTCGCGCGCCTTCTCCACCCTGTGGGGCGTGGGGGCCTCGCTCTTTTCCAGATCGCTGTCTTCGGCCACGGGCGCGCTTCCTGTGCGGGGGGAATAAAATTGCGGTCAGCATGCCAAAAAAATGCCGATTTCATTGGCGGAACAGCGGGGAAAAAGACGGGTTATTTGAGGGATGAAGGTAAGTGGGCCATATCCTGTCGCTGAAAACATCAGGGACGCAGCCAGGCCGCGTCCCTGAGCGCATTAGAAACCGAGGCTATCGAGCAGATCGTCGACTTGCGCCTGGTTGGCAATGACGCCGGCACCGTTTTGGTCGAGCTGCGGGCCATTGAGCAGGCTATCGTTCGGCTTTTTCTCTTTCGCCGGCTGTTCTGGAATATTTTCCATCAGCACCATCAACAGCTGCTTTTCAATCTCCTGCACCACGTCCATCATGCGTTTGATCACCTGACCGGTCAGATCCTGGAAATCCTGCGCCATCATGATTTCCAGCAACTGGGCGTTAGTGAACGCCGTATGCTCTGGCACCTGTTCCAGGTACTGACGGGTGTCGGTCACCAACTCGCGTGCGTCGTCCAACTCAATGGGATCGGCAAACCAGTCGTCCCAGCGGCCCTTTAAGGCTTTAGCCTCTGACTCCAGCTCCGCCTGACGCGGCTGAGCCGCCTCAACGCAGTTCAACGCCCGTTCCGCCGCCTGCGCCGTCATGGTGACCACGTAATCAAGACGATCGCGTGCATCCGGGATTGCCTCTGCCGCCTGGGCGATCGCCTGATCGAGCCCCAGTTCGCGCATGCTGTCACGCAACATGCGTGTCAGTTGGCCAATGCGGGAGATTATCTCCCCCGCGGTTGCCGCATCGCTGGCAGGCATTGGAATGTCTCTCATCGCCCTCTCCTTACATGCCCAGTTTTTCAAAGATCTTATTGAGCTTTTCTTCCAGCGTTGCCGCCGTAAAAGGTTTCACCACGTAACCGCTGGCGCCAGCCTGAGCCGCCGCGATAATGTTTTCTTTTTTGGCTTCTGCCGTCACCATCAGCACCGGCATACTCGCCAACGCACCGTCAGCACGAATAGTTTGCAGTAATTCCAGACCGTCCATGTTGGGCATGTTCCAGTCGGAAACCACAAAATCGAAATCGCCGGCACGCAGTTTGTTCAGCGCATCCGCACCGTCTTCGGCTTCTTCTACATTGTTGAATCCTAACTCCTTCAACAAGTTTCTGACGATACGACGCATAGTGGAAAAGTCATCCACCACCAGAAACTTGAGGCTCTTGTCTGCCATTTTTATTCCTAACCTTTTAAATTATTCCAAACAATAGCCACCTCACGGCAGCCATTAGCGATAGCCCTATCAATAAGGGCATAAAATCAAATACGCAGCGCTTGGCCACCGGCAATTTGCGCCAGCATGCGCTGACTCATGCGATCCAGTTCCACCACTTCATTAACCCCGCCCGAGGCAATTGCCTCACGCGGCATTCCGAAGACCACGCAACTGGCTTCGTTCTGTGCCAGCGTATAGGCACCGGCACGGTGCATTTCCAGCATCCCTGCCGCACCGTCATTACCCATACCGGTCAGGATCACCCCCACCGCATTGCGCCCTGCATACTGCGCCACCGAGCGGAATAGCACGTCCACCGATGGCCGATGGCGATTCACCGCCGGGCCGTCGTGCAGCTTCACCTGGTAGTTGGCCCCGCTGCGCGATAGCTCCATATGCCGGTCACCCGGCGCGATATAAGCATGACCCGGCAGCACGCGTTCGCCGTCTTCGGCTTCTTTCACCGTGATCTGACAAAGCTTGTTCAACCGTTCGGCAAATGAACGGGTAAAGCCCGGTGGCATATGCTGAGTGATCAGCAACGCAGGGCTGGTCGCCGGCAGCGGTTGCAGTACCTGACGGATGGCTTCCGTTCCCCCGGTAGAAGCCCCAATGGCGATTAACTTTTCGCTGCTGAGCAAGGGGGCATGGCTGAGGATCGCCGGTGCCGGGCTGTTAGAGCGCTGTGGTAACCGCGCCTTGGCCGCTGTGCGGATTTTTTCAGCAATCAGTTCGCTGTACGCCAGCATGCCTTCGCGAATACCCAGCTGCGGTTTCGTCACGAAATCAACCGCCCCCAGCTCCAGCGCCCGCAAGGTAATTTCCGAACCTTTACCGGTCAACGATGACACCATCACCACCGGCATCGGGCGCAGCCGCATCAGTTTTTCAAGGAAATCGAGCCCATCCATACGCGGCATTTCGACGTCCAACGTCAGCACCTGTGGATTAAACTTTTTGATCAGATCGCGAGCAACCAGTGGATCGGGAGCACTGGCTACCATCTCCATGTCGGAATGACCGTTGACAATCTCGGTCATCAACTGCCGCATAAGTGCCGAATCGTCTACGCACAATACTCTGATTTTATTCATTACCTCTCCTTGGTCAGGCCATACACGGTCTGCCCACGCAAGTAGAAATCCCGGCTGATCTGGCTAAAGTTCTCGGAGTGACCGGCAAACATCAGGCCCCCCGGTTTAAGCAAGGGTACAAAGCGGCGCAGAATGCGCTCTTGTGTCGCCTTATCGAAATAGATCATCACGTTGCGGCAGAAAATAGCGTCAAACTGGCCCGGCAGCGCCCACTCGGGGGCCAACAGGTTGAGTGACTGGAAGTTCACGCGCCCCGCCAGTTCAGGTCGTACCCGTACCAGCCCCTGATGCGGGCCGGTGCCGCGCAAAAAGTAACGCTGCATCTGCGTCGGCGTCAGGGTGCGCAAATCTTCCTGTCGATATACCCCCGCTTCGGCCTTTTCCAATACCTGGGTATCAATGTCACTGGCCCATACCTGGCAGCCAGTGGCACGTTGCCCCAGCACATCACTCAGGGTGATCGCAATCGAATAGGGCTCTTCCCCCGTCGATGCCGCAGTACTCCACACGCTATAACCGTTTGGCCGCTGACGCGCATGCTCCGCCAGAATGGGGAAGTGGTGCGCTTCGCGGAAAAAGGCCGTCAGGTTGGTGGTCAACGCATTGATAAATGCCTGCCATTCGGCACTGTTTGGATCGCTTTCCAGCAATGCCAGATAGTCGCCAAAGTCATTCAGGCCCAATAAACGCAGGCGACGCACCAAACGGTTGTAAACCATCTCTCGTTTGTGCTCCGCCAACACAATGCCGGCACGCTGATAAATCAGCTGGCTGATACGCCGAAAATGCACGTCCAGCAACGGCAAACGTTGCACCATCTGCGTCAGTAATGTCGCAGGGTCACGATGAGGAATCGACGGTGCCGGTTTCATACCATCTCACTTAGAAAAAACGGGCTGCTTATGCGGTTTGACAATCTGAGGCTTCCTTTACCACGGGTGAAACGGCGTCTTTCGCGTTAACAGGGGCAGCGAAGTTATCGTCCGCCAAGCGGAATACCGATACTGCGTCAGCCAGAGTTATTGCCTGATCTTCCAGTGCAGTCGCCGCTGAAGCCGCTTCCTCCACCAACGCGGCGTTCTGTTGAGTTACCTGATCCATCTGGGTCACCGCCTGAGTCACCTGTTCGATGCCGCGGCTTTGTTCGTCTGACGCGGAAGCGATCTCGCCCATGATGTCAGTAACCCGGGTGACCGAACGCACGATGTCCTGCATGGTCGCACCGGAATTTTCCACCAGTACTGAGCCTTGCTTGACGCGGCTGACTGACTCGTCGATCAGGCCTTTAATTTCTTTCGCCGCCTGTGCACTACGCTGCGCCAGGTTGCGCACTTCTCCGGCGACCACGGCAAAACCACGGCCCTGCTCACCGGCACGTGCTGCCTCGACCGCTGCATTCAACGCCAGAATATTGGTCTGGAAGGCAATGCCGTCGATAACGCTGGTAATGGCGCCAATCTTCTGAGAACTGTTGGCGATGTCATGCATCGTGGTCACCACATCGCCCGCCAGTTCACCGCCCTTGGCTGCGGTCGTTGACGCATCCCGTGCCAACTGTGAGGCCTGACGTGCGTTATCGGCGTTTTGTTTCACCGTGGCGGTCAGCTGCTCCATGCTGGCAGCGGTTTCTTCCAGCGAAGCGGCTTGCTGTTCAGTGCGTGAAGAGAGATCGTTGTTCCCCTCAGAGATTTCCTGCAAGCCAATCAGGATCGACTCGGCACCGTCACGCACCGCGCCCACAGTGCCAATCAGCGATTGTTGCATCCGTTGCAGGCTGGCGAATAATTGGCTGATCTCATTACGCCCATACACCTGGATCGGCGTGGCCAAGTCACCGGCGGCAATGCGATCAAAATGGCTGCGCATAATATTCAGCGGCTGCACCAGCATGTTACGTAACCACCACATGGCGCTGCCGGTAACCACGACCAACATCAGCACGGCACCCGCCACAAACCAGCCCGACAGGGTGAACGAGCGTTGATTCGACGCATTGGCTTCGCTGACATTCGCGTTCACCAGCTGCAGATACTGAACAAAGTCAGCTTCAAACAGATCCTGGGTTTTCTGCGTCGGCTGATCCATAAACGCCTGCAGATTATCGTTCTCCAGGAAGGTGATCAGCTCCCGCAGCGCGCTGCGCAGCCGGTCATAGCTTGCCTTGGTGGTTTCTGTCAGTTGTTGTTCCTGTTCGCTATTACGCGGCACCGCCAGGAACTGGTTAAAATAGAGGTCTGCTTTCTGCAACGAACTGCGCGCATTGCCCATCAGTGAATTCACCTGATCTTGCGGCAACTTGAGCGCTGAACGGGTACCGGCGCGGTTCAGCGTGTTGCGCGCCTGCAGTAACGACACCCAGCTTAAGCTAAGGGCGTCGCGCTGCTGGCTACCGAGGGTGATCAGGTTTAGATTATGGTTATCGGAACGGAAAGCGGTATACGACAAGCCGCTGGTGGCCAACTGCATAACACAAAAAGTCATCAACAACAGAAACAGACTGGTAGAGACGCGGATTCGGTTAAACACTGTGAACCTCCTTGCAGCCGGCCGATGGCCAGCTTACGACGGGGAATAGGCCTCCCCCAGAGACGGAAGGAGGCCCAAATGCCGGTTAGAACGTTTCCCAGTTATCCTGCGGATCGCTGGCGTTCATTTTTTTATGATTGAGTACCGGTGCTACTGCTGCCTTGCTCGTGACGGGCATTTTGAACTCGTCCTGGCCTGCCGCTTTAAGGCGGAATACCGCCACTGACTGCGTCAACATGCTGGCCTGTTCTTCCAGTGCCGCGGCTGCCGAGGCGGACTCTTCCACCAACGAGGCGTTCTGTTGTGTGACGCGATCCATTTCAGCCACGGCCTGGCCCACCTGATCGATACCACGGCTTTGTTCATCGGATGCCGATGCAATCTCACCCATGATGTCGGTAACACGAGTGACCGCATTCACGATGTCGCCCATGGTTTCACCGGCGCTTTCCACCAGTACCGATCCCATATCAACACGGTTGACAGAGTCTTCAATCAGGCCTTTGATTTCCTTCGCCGCCTGTGCGCTGCGCTGCGCCAGATTGCGCACTTCGCCAGCCACGACCGCAAAACCACGGCCCTGCTCACCGGCACGTGCCGCTTCTACCGCGGCGTTCAATGCCAGAATGTTGGTTTGGAAGGCAATGCCGTCGATCACGCCTGTAATATCAGCGATTTTCTGCGAACTACCGGCGATGTCATGCATGGTCTGCACCACATTGGCGACCACTTTTCCGCCTTTCTGCGCGGTTTCGGACGCGCTCAATGCCAGTTGGCTGGCCTGACGGGCGTTCTCGGCGTTCTGTTTCACCGTCGCGGTCAACTGCTCCATGCTGGCAGCGGTTTCTTCCAGTGAGGCGGCCTGCTGTTCGGTGCGTGAAGAGAGATCGTTGTTGCCGGCGGCAATTTCGGATGCGCCACTATAAATAGCGTCGGCCCCCTGGCGTACACCGCTGACGGTCTCGATCAGTTCGCTTTGCATGTGCTTGAGGCTGGCGGCCAACACGCCCATTTCATTGCGGCTGGTCACGGCGATCTGCTGGGTCAAATCGCCGGCGGCGATCATCTTGATGTGTTCGATCATGCGGTTCAGCGGGCGTACCAGAATGTGGTGAATACCGCTCCACACCAGCACAATGACCGCCAACACGACCGCCAGCACAACCACCAATGTCCAGATGGCGAAACTGAAGGAGTTATTGCTGTCTTCCACTGCGCTCTGGTAAAGCTTGTCGTTTTGAGCCAGATAGGTGTTGTAGATATCCTCAAAGGCGTCCTGATAGCTTTGCGTCGGCTGGTCAAAGAAGGCGTTGATCTTGCCCTCACCCAGCAATACGGTCAGTTCGGTGAGTGCACCGTGCAAAATGCCGTATTGCTGCTTGAGTTTTTCGGCTGCTTGCGCGTCCTGGCGGGCGTTGAGAGGAATTTTGTCATAGGCGGCATAGTGTTGCTCCGCGACGACCAGGTTACTCTTGGCCCGTGCCAGTAACTCGGCAACGGTGGCACCGCTGCCAATGTTATTGGTATCCATCATGTGGCGGATACCGGCACGGTTCAGGGTGTTACGGGCCTGCAGCAGGTTGACCCAACTTTCGTTCAGCTCTGACTGTTGCTGACGAATGGTCTGCAATACGGTGAAGTTTTCTTTATCATTCTTCAGTGAGGAGAAAAATAGCCCGCCTGAAACCAGCTGCAAGGCGCCAAATAACACCAGCACCAGTAACAGGCTGGTGACCACCTTCATACGATTAAACATGTTTTCCCTTGTTGAACGCCCGCGCGGACAGGCCCTGATTACGTTGATTGACAGAGTTATCGGCGCGGAAAGGAATAACTTTATGCAGGGGGGTAACTATTTTTGGTAGGGTTCAGAGCGTGGTATGCAACGTTTGTATGTGGAACCATTATCGAGCGTCGAAATTCAGGGCGCAGCATGCGGCGCCCCTACGGGTATAATCATCCGCGAGTCAGGCGCTTTTCGCGACGCTGTCGACCAAGGACATCTCTTCGCTGCTCAGCAGCTTTTCGATATCCACCAGAATCAGCATACGATCGCCCAATGAGCCCAGGCCAGTCAGGTATTCGGTAGCCAGCGTAACGGCGAACTCAGGAGCTGGGCGGATCTGTTCGGTCGTTAACGACAGCACGTCAGACACACCGTCAACCACAATGCCCACCACGCGCTGACCAAAGTTCAGTACGATCACGACGGTGTTTTCATCATAGGACACGTCCTGCTGAGCAAACTTCACGCGCAGATCGATAATCGGCACAATCACGCCACGCAAATTGGTCACGCCTTTGATAAACGCCGGCGTATTGGCAATACGCGTAACCTGATCGTAACCGCGGATTTCCTGCACCTTGAGGATATCAATGCCATATTCCTCATTGCCCAAGGTAAAAATCAGGAACTCTTGCCCTACCGTTTCGCCAGCCAGTTTGCTGACGGTTGCCAGTCCTGCCATGTCATTCACCTTTAAATCAATAGATTAATTATTATGCAGCTGCGTCCGTCTGACGCTGTTCGCGGTTCAGCGTTTGCAACGCCGAGACATCGACGATCAACGCCACACTGCCGTCACCGAGAATAGTGGCGGCGGAAATCCCCGGCACTTTGCGATAGTTGCTTTCCAGATTCTTGACCACGACCTGGTGCTGGCCGATCAGTTGATCCACCAACAGCGCATAGCGACGGCCAGCGCTTTGCAGAATAACGACAATGCCTTGGGTCGCGTCGGTTTTGGCGCCCTCAACCTCAAACACCCGGAAGAGTTCTACCAACGGCAGGTATTCGCCACGTACCTGCAACACCCGCTCTCCGCCGGCCAACGGATGCAGATCTTCGGCCTGTGGCTGCAGTGATTCCATCACGGCATTGAGAGGCAGAATGAACACTTCATTGTTTACCTTGACCGACATCCCATCGAGGATAGCCAGCGTCAGCGGCAGCAAAATACGGATAGCCGTGCCCTTGCCTGCCTGAGAGTGGATTTCTACATGGCCACCCATTTCCTGAATATTTCGCTTAACCACGTCCATGCCGACACCACGACCGGACACGTCAGTCACTTGTTCAGCGGTGGAGAAGCCTGGCGCGAAGATCAGCATACCGACGTCTTCATCGCTCATGCTGTCGCTGACCGCAATACCTTGCGATGTCGCTTTGGCGAGAATTTTCTCACGATTCAGGCCCGCGCCGTCATCAGTGACTTCAATGCAGATATTGCCGCCCTGATGTTCTGCCGACAGGATCAAATTACCCACTGCCGACTTACCCGCCGCAACACGCGTTTCCGGGTCTTCAATACCGTGATCCAAACTGTTGCGAACCAGGTGCGTTAACGGATCGATAATGCGTTCGATCAGGCTTTTGTCCAGTTCGGTAGAACTGCCCTGCAATTGCAGCTCTACCTGCTTGTTCAGCTTGCTGGCCAAATCGCGAACCAAGCGAGGGAAACGGCTAAACACGTACTCCATCGGCATCATGCGGATCGACATTACCGACTCTTGCAGATCGCGCGCATTGCGCTCCAACTGGCTCATGCTGTTCAGCAGATCGCCGTGATTCACCGGGTCCAGGCTGCCAGAACGCTGCGCCAGCATGGACTGGGTGATCACCAGTTCGCCCACCAGGTTGATCAACTGATCCACTTTTTCTACCGCGACGCGGATACTGGTCGATTCGCTGGCCTTGGCGCGCGATTTAGGCGCATCAGCCATCGCCGGGGCCGGTTTGGCGGCAGGCACTGGCGGGGCTGCTGCGACGACAGGCTCCGGCTGCGGCGAGACAACGGGCGACGGTTCGGCCTGCGGCGGCGTGGAGAAGCTGATTTGCTCCGGTTCCAGCACAAAACACAGCACCGCACTGATGTCGTCTTCACTGGCGGAAGTCAGTAACGTGACTTCCAGGCTGTTGTCTGTTTGGTGCGGGTTCTTCACCTCGCCCAGATTCCCCAGCTCTTCGAGCATCAGCGGGACTTCGTTCGGCTTCAGGCCGCACAAGCAAACGCGCATCCCGCCTTCGATCGCCTCAGGCGCAGCAACGGCATGTTCTGTGACAGGTTGTGCAGCGGGAGCATCCTGCTGCTGTGCGTCTAATGCAAGCTGCCGCAGTGCCTGGCAAATATATTCAAAGCTGTCGGCATCCGGCTTTTGCGACGTTTTGTAGGCGTCCAGTTGCTCCTGCATAATGTCTTTGGTTTCCAGAAACAGGTTGATAATTTCGGTACTCAGGCTCATTTCCTGACGCCGCGCACCGTCCAGCAAGTTCTCCAGCAGGTGAGTCGTTTCCTGCAGCACCGAGAAACCAAAGGTGGCTGCGCCGCCCTTGATCGAATGTGCCGCACGGAAAATGGCATTCAGCGGCTCAATGTCCGGAGCCAAGGGATCGAGCTCCAGCAGATGTTGCTCCATGTCGGCCAGCAACTCGTCTGCTTCATCAAAAAAAGTCTGATAAAACGCACTAATATCCATGCTCACGGGGTCACCTCTGCTGTGAGTCGCTGTTAGTTGGTGAAGGGAGAGCCGCCGGTGCTTCCGGAACAATGAGGGTTGCCGGGGCCGTTGCCGACGGCGCCAATGATTTCAGCTCGACCGGTTGGGCAATGTCCATCGCCGTGCTTTCGCCATTTTCGTGTTCGATGCCTTGCTGAGTTTGCTTGTTCAACACCAACACGGTGATTCGGCGGTTAATCGCATCGTCTGCGCCGTGTTGCTTGAGGCTCATGGTGGCGGCCATACCCACGACGCGCAGCACCTTGCCTTCCGAAAGCCCACCGGCGATCAGCTCACGCCGTGACGCATTGGCCCGATCGGCTGACAATTCCCAGTTGCTGTAACCCCGTTCACCCGTGGCATACGGAATGTCATCGGTATGGCCAGACAAACTGATTTTATTCGGCAAATCGTTCAGGATAGGCGCAATGGCACGCAGAATATCGCGCATGTAGCTTTCCACTTGCGCACTGCCGGTTTTGAACATCGGGCGGTTCTGGCTATCAATGATCTGAATGCGTAGCCCTTCATCCATCATGTTGATCAGTAGATGCGGGCGCAGCGCCTTCAAGCGCGGATCGGATTCAATCAGCTCATCAAGCTTTTCACGCAGTTTGTTCAGTCGCAGTTCTTCGTCACGCTTTTCCAAGGTGTCAATTTGCTTTTTCACCAACCCGTCCTGTTGGGTAGGGTCATCCCCACCGCCAGGGATCGGGCTGCTTTCCGAACTGCTCTTATCGCCCGCGGTCAACGCCACTTTCAGCGGTGTGCGGAAGTATTCGGCGATTTGTGTCAGCTCTTGCGGGCTGGCGATTGCCAGCAGCCACATCACCAGGAAAAATGCCATCATCGCCGTCATAAAGTCGGCATAGGCAATTTTCCATGAGCCGCCGTGATGGCTGGCATGATGCGACTTGCGCTTTCTGACCAAAACAACCGGGTGATTCTGCTTCATGCCTGTTCTTCTTCCGTCGCCTGCTGTGCCGGCGCTTTCACCCGACGCACATGTTCTTCCAGTTCAACGAAGGACGGGCGTTCAGTGGTGTACAACGTTTTACGGCCGAATTCGACCGCGATCTGCGGGGCGTAACCATTCAGGCTAGACAACAACGTGACCTTGATGCATTGCATCATTTTCACGTTTTCGGCACTTTTTTGTCGCAGCAACGTCGCCAACGGAGAGATAAAGCCGTAAGCCAGCAAAATACCGAGGAAGGTACCGACCATCGCGTTGGCGATCAACGCGCCCAGTTCCGCTGCCGGACGATCGGCTGAGGCGAGTGCGTGCACCACCCCCATGACCGCCGCAACAATACCAAAGGCCGGCAATGAGTCGCCGACCATCGCCAGGCTGCCTGCCGGCACCTCGCTTTCCTGCTCAAAGGTTTCGATCTCTTCGTCCATCAACGCTTCGATCTCAAACGCATTCATGTTGCCGCTCACCATCAGCCGTAAGTAATCGGTAATAAACTCTACGAGGGTGTTATCGGCAAGAATGCGCGGATAATTAGAGAAAATTTCACTTTCCTGCGGATTATCAATATCAAACTCGAGGGACAACATGCCCTGCTGGCGGGATTTGGCCAATAGCCGGTACAGCAGCGCCATCAGATCCATGTACAAATCTTTGCTGTATTTCGAACGACGCATCAGTTTGGGAATGGCGCGCAGGGTAGACTTTATCGCCTTACCGTTGTTGCCCACGATAAAAGCGCCGATGCCCGCACCGCCGATGATCAAGAACTCTGCCGGCTGATAAAGTGCACCCAGATGCCCCCCCACAATCAGGTAGCCCCCAAAGACCGCACCCAATACCACGAGATAACCCAAAATAACTAACACACGCATTCCTTAAATTAACAATGTGGATGGAAGGTGGGATAAGCGCGCTGTTGAGCCGTATCGGCGCAGCCGGCTGGGCTGCGCCTATGGGTTCGTTCTGCCGAACCCGGTGTTTAACAACTCTGTTTATGCCCGTCATCTTCAGGTTGCAGTGGTGTTGACTGCAACCTGAACCATTGAGGGTATAGGTCTGGATAAACCGGCGCTGTCGCCGGCTCAAATCGCGCGTTTAACCTGCTCGTCCAGCAGTTGAGGAATAATATCGGCCAGTTGCGGCGAAAGTTTACGTCTTTTTACTGCGCGGGATGGGGGTTGGCATAAACTGCAAACAAAACTGTTCAACGGCTGGTGTGCATGAGTAATAAAAGTACCGCCACAGCAGTTACATGCGGAAAGCTGCAGCATGCCACTGTCGACGAAACGTACCAATGTCCAGGCACGGGTCAGTGCCAACAACGGCGCCTCACCCGGTTGATAAGGACACTGTTCCAGGTAAAGACGGTAGGCTTTAATCACAGCCTCGACGCCGGTACAGTGCCCACTCTTCATCAAGAAGCTATAAGCGTTATAAAACATCGATGAATGGATGTTCTGTTCCCAGGTCATAAACCAGTCAGTCGAGAACGGCAACATACCTTTTGGCGGCGGGCTGCCGCGCAATTCTTTATAGAGCTTGATCAAACGCCCGCGGCTGAGCTGTGTTTCACTTTCCAGCATCTGCAAGCGGGCGCCCAGCGTAATCAGCTCCATAGCAAGCTGAATGTCCTTGGCTTCCTGAACGATACTTTTCTCTGCCATCATCAAGCTCTTTTCTTCGTTACACTACCGTCTTTACTCGATAGTTCTTGCAGTAAATGGCTTGATAGCAAAATGCCCGTATGGATTTGCTGCAGATCGTCCACGCGTGACTCTTTCGTCAGGCGTTCAATCGTATTGTGATCGTTAAAACGGAAGTGACAGACCAACTGGTTAGTCTCAGCCAGTTTGACCATTTGCGGTAACGTGAGTTGAGCAAGCGCGTCAGCCATAGTTTCATCAATACCCAGACGGAACATCGCCGAGGCTTTTTCATCATTAATCAGACGCTGTGCTAAAAGTAAATATGACAGGTTGATGTCATAAATATGCTTAAGTAATTCAGACGTACCCATATTCCCCATCCCGACAGACTATGTTTAAAAACATACGCTGGGTGATAATTTTTATCGCCCGTGACCTGGGTTTGTTCCCGAAGTTGGCAAATGAATCTCTGAATAACAGTCGTTATAAATTTTTCCACATCACTAAATTCGGACCATCATTCAGTATTTGATACGTGCGTAAACCAACGTGTATGGATGTACAGCATTTTGCTTCAGCAGTGTTTAGCCACCGTGAAACTATTTTTACAAAATTAATAAGATTATTCCTAATGCAGCGCAACTCTACCCCCGAACCATTAGCACACACAATGTAAGTAAGCGGCAATTTTAAATACAATGTGATCTAGATCACAAAAATAAAAAATATTTAAGCCAAATATCACGTAGTCAGTACGTTTTTTAACCTTGTTTTTGCTCAAAAAACAACCATAAGTAAAAAAACGTCTTAAAAACAATGTATATAAGCCAAAAAAATATCTTTTTTAGATCAATTCGAACAAAAGCATTACCAAACTAAAATAACAGAACAAAAATCTGTTCGTAGGCGATAAAGACAGTATAAATAACCGTTTAATAAACAATAAACTATCCGCATTGAAAAATAACGCATGTAAACTATAAGGTTATTAGGTTTCGGATTTGACTTAAACTTTGCCGTATTCGCTGTTTTAATTTTCAACGAATGCTCACGTTCGGTTAACAAGGTCTCACCTACGTTGTGAACAAGAAAACAGACGTAACGATATGTTTCTGGACAAACTGAGTAAAAACGGCAGGTTCTTGAAGATTTTTGACTGAAGTATCCCACAACGATTTATCGACAGGGTTAATTAAAACTTTAATAATTTATCGTTACTGCTTAAAAATAGTTAAATCTCATCAAATACCGACATTCCAATTAAAACCGCCCTGCTTGATTCACCGCCCTTATAAAATAAAACATAGTTTCGTTTTATTTTATGTACTGGTTTCATTATACCTCACGGATTTCACATCACGGACAGCAGAGCATACGCTCATCCCCAGGTAGGGTTGAGTATCATATTCATTGTGGAAATTTATTCGCCACCTGCCATTGCTGAAAGAGCGGATCTTCCGACAAGCCGAATGTACCCAGCGGACCAAGACAAGGCTCCGGCGCCCACATAAACCCGCGCCGTCGCCCTCAAGCCCTTAGCCGACGACGCTGCAGGTAGGTGCTGGCAGCGCCATCCAGCCCTGCGATCCGGATTCATGTGCCTGAGACTTTCCTTATTTAGCAGTTTGATCAGCAGGATGGCATTGCCGATAGCGCACAGGCATATTATTATTCTGAGGCAGGATCGCCTGCGCACAGCCAATTATTACCGTATTGCAATTTATTTATTTGAAATTAATTTTTCAGGTCGCACATCACATTTTTGCTGCTGTCATGATGACAGGGTGATGTTTCTTCGTCCGGCTACAACTATTAACAGGCTATATTTTAATCATGACTGATACCCTGGATTACCTGATGACATTCCGTAAATGCACCAGCTTGGACAGCGTAGAAAAAGTGTACGATAAGCTTAACTATTCTATTGATAATGATATTGAAATCAGCAATATGTATCGTGCTGCGGATCACCGTCGCGCCGAGCTGGTTGCGGGTAAACTGTTCGATTTGGGTAAGGTGCCAAAAACGCTGTGGGCGCAAGTGCTATAATTGCCCTTAATTACTCACGCGTGCCCTTTATCTTTTATTGCTAAATAACGGCAATAACCCGGGATTTATTGACGCGCGTGATACAAAACACATTTATTAACGTCACCAGGCTCTACCCTTTGCCCTAAGAACAGGAAACAGGAGTGGAAGATGGGATATCAAAACGTTTTGGTTACCGTCGCGGTGGCGGCAGACAGCCACCGCCTGGTTGAAAAAGCCGTCTCTATCGTGCGGCCCTACAACGGTAAAATCACCCTGCTTAGCATGATCGCCAATCCAGAAATCTACAATAACTTCGCAGGGCCGATGCTGGGGGATTTGCGTGCATTGATGGAGGAAGAAACGCTGCTGTTTATGGAGGAATTGCGCCTGCGGGCCGATTATCCGATTGCCGATACGTTAATCGTACACGGTGAGTTGGGTGACAGCCTGAACTACGCCAGTCGACAACAGGCGTTTGATCTGGTGGTATGCGGCAATCACAGTGACAGCATGATGAACAAAGTCTCTTGTTCTGCGGCGCGCTTTATCAATACCAGCCACATAGACGTACTGATCATCCCTCTTTAACGCTGAGCACATTAGGCTATTCGCCCTTCATGATGATTGGCTAGACTTAGGTTCCCTGTCCGCATAAGGAGCTTCTGATGTCTCAGTCTATGCACCAAAACCGCCGTTTTTTGTTGGCCTCACGCCCACACGGTGAACCTACCGCTGACAATTTCCGTCTGGAAACCGTCCCCACGCCGCAGCCCGCTGCGGGCCAGGTACTGTTACGCACCGTTTATCTGTCACTTGATCCCTATATGCGCGGTCGCATGAGCGATGCCCCCTCTTATGCTCCCCCCGTGCAGATCGGTGAAGCCATGGTCGGCGGCACGGTATCACGCGTTGTCACGTCACAACACCCCGACTTCAAACCCGGCGACTGGGTATTAGGCTATGACGGTTGGCAGGATTACGCGCTGTCCGACGGCAGCGACTTGCGCAACCTCGGCCCCCACCTAGCTCACCCGACACGTCTGCTAGGCGTATTGGGCATGCCTGGCTTTACGGCTTATATGGGGTTGACAGAGATTGGCCAACCGAAACCCGGTGAAACCCTGGTGGTCGCAGCGGCCAGCGGCGCCGTGGGATCGGTGGTCGGGCAAGTCGCAAAACTGAAAGGGTGCCGCGTCGTCGGCGTCGCTGGCGGTAAAGAGAAATGTCGGTATGTCGTGGAAGAGCTGGGCTTCGATGCCTGTATCGATCACCGGGCACCTGACTTTGCTGCACAGTTGGCCGCCGCTTGCCCACAGGGCATCGATATTTACTATGAGAACGTCGGTGGCGCCGTGTTCGATGCCGTGATTCCGCTGCTGAACACCCAGGCACGTATTCCTGTCTGCGGCATTATCGCCCACTATAACGCAACCAACTTGCCTGCCGGGCCCGATCGCCTGCCGATGTTGCAAGGGCTGATTTTGCGTAAGCGCATCCGCATGCAAGGTTTTATTATTTTTGATGACTTTGCAGAAGGTTTTGACGAATTCCTGCGGCAAATGAGCGAGTGGATTGAGCAAGGGAAAATCAAATTCCGCGAAGACCTGGTTGACGGACTTGAGAATGCACCACAGGCATTTATCGGTCTGTTACAAGGCAAGAACTTCGGCAAGTTAGTGATCCGCGTAGGCGAGGACTAACCTCAGACAGGGCGCAGTCTTAGGCTGCGCCCTCATATTGCCTTAATGCACTGCACCGCCAGTCATCGATAAGTCCTCTCCGACGGTCAATGTGGTATGCACAATACTGCGCACCGCCTCGATCATGGTCGCTAATGCCATACTCGGTTTGCCGGGGTGATTCACCGCCAGCTCATGGCTATAAGGGATGTGGATAAACCCTCCTTTTATTGCCAGATTCTGCTGAGCGATGTGGTGACTCAAACCATAAAAGAGCTGATTGCAGTTATAGGTACCCGCTGTCTGTGACACCCCTGCCGGAATCCCCCGTTGGCGCAGATGATGCACGATCGCTTTTACCGGCAGCGTGGAGAAATAGCCCACCGGCCCGCCGTCCACTATGGGTATATCTATGGGTTGGTTGCCGGCATTATCAGGAATACGGGCGTCGATCAGGTTGACGGCTACCCGCTCAACGGATATTTCGGCTCGTCCGCCGGCCAGCCCAAGACAGATCACCGCCTTTGGGCGCACCCTGTCGATAGCCGACATCAACTGCTGATTGGACAGCCCCAACACGCACGCCAATTGGCAGACGACCACCTCAGCACCGGCGATCCGTTCCCCCGCCAAAGCCTGTGCAACCTGCCATGACGGATTAATCAGATCCCCATCAAACGGCTCAATGCCGGTCACCAATACCCTCTCCATCATCACACCTTATGTTGTTATTGAATCAGCGTGCTCTCAGCCTAAACAACGCGGTATGATTCTGGAAATGGATTATCGGTATATAGAGTATTCATAAAATGAATTTATCAAGCGTCGATCTCAATCTTCTGGTGGTGTTTGAAGCGTTGTACCAAACGCGTAATGTCACCGCGGCAGGCCGCACGCTGAACCGCGCCCAGCCTTCCGTCAGCAATGCCCTGACCCGGCTGCGGACCCTGTTTGGCGACCCGCTATTCGTCCGCAGTGGCGGCAGCATGATGCCAACCGCACGTGCCCACCAGTTGATGCCGCAAATACGCCCCGTACTGGAACAAATACGTCATGCGTTGACGCCGCCGACCCACTTCGATCCCGCCACGGCAAACCAGCGCCGCTTTAGGTTAGCCGCCGGCGACTATGCCGATATCACGCTGTTGCCGCTCATCATAAGCCGACTGCGCCAGGACGCCCCCGGCATTGATATTCGCGTTTCGCGGCTGGATCGCCGCACGATAGTGCAGCAACTTGAGCGCGGAGAAATAGACGTAGCCCTGGGTGGGCATCTCAACGCGGAGGAAGGCATGCTGGTGCAACCGTTGTTTAACGAGAGCTTCGTCTGTATTGCCAACCAACAGCACCCGCAGTTGGCCGCCGGGCACTGGGGCTTGCGAGAGTACCTCACCTTACCCCACGCACTTTACGCGCCGTCGGATGACGGATCTGCACGTGGGATCATAGACCGGCGGCTGGCTGACATGGGGTTGGAGCGGCGGGTTGCAGCGACGTTCTCTCATATTATCGCGTTGCCTGCGGTCGTCGCCGGCAGCGATCTGATCGCCACCCTTGCGTGCAGCGTCGCCAGACGCTTTTCCGATCCTGAAAAGGTCTGTTTCTTGCCACTGCCCTCGGAACTGGCAGTGGCTGAATTTTCTATCGATTTGATCGCGGGCCGGCAGGCCAAGCGAGATCCTGCGCTGGCCTGGCTCTGTAATACCATCGCCCAGTTAAACGTGGGTGATATCCTGATTTAACCCCAGTACACCGGGGTTAGGCCCTACATTTTCTGCACCGTCTGATAAATATCAAGATCACAATAGCCATCGGCCTCACAGTCGTTGAGGTAATGCTCGTAACACACGCCTGCGGTGGGCTTGTAGCCACTGGCCGGCAGTTCTCGCTGATAGAAATCTGCCCAGGCTTTGCCAAAATCGCCATCGGTGATCTGCACGTGATAGATCCCGTATAACCCGGCAGGCAGCGTTTGCAGTGCGAATCCGTCATGAATCGGCGTTGGTAGCACAAAGTCATCCGGCACGGTAAACACCACGTCGGCCCGCAGTTGTTCAGGCGCGACCATCGACGGATCGTCCCAATACAACACCAGCCATTTGCCTATCGGGCCCCCATGTTGCCGTTGCCAGGCCACCAGCTGTTTGACGCCCTGGGGAACGGTTTCCGGGTAAGGCCCAACGACCCGCACGCCAGCCACTTTTTCTGCCCGTTTATCTTCAATTCTTAACGTCATTACCCGCTCCTGACACCCTGTTGAGCTCAACCTACGCGCCAATTTCGGTGCGCACATCCAGTAACTCAGGGAAGAAAGTCAATTCCAACGCCTTTTTCAGGAAGCTGACGCCGCTTGAGCCGCCGGTGCCCATTTTGAAACCGATGATACGTTCCACCGTCTTCATATGTCGGAAACGCCACAGGTGGAAGCTTTCTTCTATATCTACCAGCTTCTCCGCCATTTCATAGGCTTCCCAATACTTTTGCGGATTGTCATAGATCTCTTTAAACGCAGGCAGCAGATTTGGATTGCGTTGATAAGGTTGTGTCCAGTCACGTTCGATACACGCTTGCGGAATAGGCAGGCCATGACGTGACAGATAGAGCAAATATTCATCGTACAGGCTTGGCGCCTCGAGGATCGCCTTCAGCGCAGCGTGTTTTTCCGCGTCGTTACTGAACACTGCCAGCATTGCCGCATTCTTATTGCCCAGTAAAAACTCGATGGACCGGTATTGGTGAGACTGGAAACCGGAAGAGTTGCCCAGCACATCGCGGAACTCAACGTATTCCGACGGCGTCAGGGTTTCCAACACCGCCCACTGCTCAAACAACAGACGCTGGATCTGCTTAACCCGCGCCAGGATCTTGAAGCAATGGCTGAGCTTGTCCTGCTGCACCAAAGTTCGTGCCGCTTGCAGCTCGTGCAGCATCAATTTCATCCACAGTTCAGAGGTCTGGTGCTGCACCACAAAGAGCATCTCATCATGATGCTGCGGGTTGGACAGCGGGTGCTGACAGTCCAGCAGTTGGTCCAGGCACAGGTAGTCGCCGTAACTCATGCGTTTGGAAAAGTCGGTGACAATCGCGCTTTCTAATTCCCGTTTGTTCATCTGTTCTCTCCGCTGCGCCCACGACCGGAAGCGGTGTGTAGCGTGCTGCAACCAGAAAACAATAGTACATCCCCCCTCGCTCCGAATGACTATAAACGAGAGTTGCCTCGCAGTTTTTAACCTTGGGGAGACGGCTTTCATCCCTGCGAGGGCTTTCTGTTTATCCGCTGAGCAAATTGCCCCCGCACGGCTTATCGGCGGGGTTTCATCAGTGAATCATGCACATGAAAATCCTTTTTTAGTCCCGTCCCGATGACGGTTGAATAGCCTCCCGACGCCGTACCATGAAAGACCTTTCGAAGGTGATCACCGTTTCGCCTGTTGATTTGATCCCCCGCGTTTCCACCGTGATGATGCCGTTATTGGGCTGAGACTTTGAGGGACGTTTCGCCAGGATTTTGCTGGTTGCATAGAGTGTGTCGCCGACAAAAAGCGGATCTTTTAACCGTACTTTATCCCACCCGAGGTTGGCGACTGCCCGGGCAGACAATGCCTGTACCGTCATACCGCTGACCAGAGCCAACGTAATGCTGCTGTTCACCAGAACGCGGCCATATTCGGCCTGGGCGCTGTAAACCTGATCGAAATGCAAGGGGTGCTGGTTCATCGTCAGTAGGGTCAACCAGGTGTTATCAGCCTCGCTGAGAGTACGGCCAGGCCAATGTTTGATCGTCATGCCAGGATCGAAATCCTCGTAATCGCCACCCTGTTCTTCCACATATTCATTGTCGCCAATCCGTTTTAACATGCCGTTTTCTCCCTGGATTCGTAAAGCGCGATCGCCGCCGCCGTGTCTTCAATAGCCAGCCCCACACTGCGAAATAGCGTGGTCTGCCCTTTATTAGCCGCAACCTCGCCAAGAATCAGCGCGCCAAGTTCATGAAGCTGCTCCGGTTGGATATACCTTTGCGTGAGCGCTGTGCGCACTTCCCCCGCGTCCTCCTGCGCGGCAGAGGCGGTTTCCACCACCACCAACGCCGTTTTCAGCAACGCGGGATCCACTTCCATCGCCTCTTCGTGGGTACCACCGATAATATTCAGATGAGCGCCTGGCGCGACCCAATCGGCGGCAATCAACGGCTCGCAAGAAGACGTGGACGTGGTCGTGCAGATAATCTCGGCGCCCTGCACTGTGTCGAACAAGGTCTGACAGATGACAACCTCCGCCGTCGTTACCGTTCTGGCCCACTGTGCGAACGCCTCGGTTCTGGCCTTTGTGCGGGAATAAATCCGCACTCGGGTAATCGGACGCACGGCAAGCATCGCCAGCAGGGTTGCCCGAGCCTGCACACCTGCCCCCAAAATGGCCAGATCAGCGGCCCGCGCAGGCGCACACAACTGGGTTGCCAAACCTGCAACCGCGCTGGTTCTCACGGCGGTTAAGGCGGCGCCGTCGAGTAACGCCAGCATCTGACCGGTATTGATGTCCGTCAGCACCACCACGCCGTGAATGAGCGGAAGCCCCTGCATGGAATTGCCGGGCGTCAGCGTGGTTATCTTGACACTGGCAACACCGCGTTTAATCCAGCCCGCGGGGCTGATTAACATTTCGGAGGGGCCATGGTTCAATAACGTTCGCGACGGCGATTGCGCTTTCCCGCCGCGTAAATCCTGGAAGACCTCGCTCAGGTTGGCCATCACATGCCGAAGTGGGGTATTTCCAGACATGTCGTCTTCGTTGATGATTTGCATCGTCACATGGCCACCCGCTTCAATTCGGCCACCACCTCAACGATAAGGTCTTCTTGTCCGGCAACGGCTTGGCGTTTCCCCAGTTCGAAGAAAACATCTCGCGGATCGACCCCTGCGCTACCTGCATGGTTGATGACCGGGTTTTTGAACCCCGAGAACACGCCCGCCAGGCCGCTGACGATGCCCAGGGAGTCGATCATCGGCGGGGTCACCATTAACTCGCGGGCAGCCAGTTCGGCAGCATCAAGGAAGCGATAAAGATCTATGCCTGTTTTAAACGCCAGACGCTCTAACACCGGCACCAAAACTTCAAGTTGGGTATTCCCCGCTCCAGCGCCGAATCCCCGTGCGCAACCATCAATAAGGGTGGCGCCAGCTTGTGCAGCAGCCACCGAGTTAGCCACCGCCATCCCCAAATTGTTGTGCCCGTGGAAAATCAGCGGCACATCGACCTGCATTCGCATCGCCGTGATGCGCGCAGTCACATCCTGTGGCAAAAGACTGCCAGCCGAATCCATGATGCCGACAGCCTGAGCGCCGTACCTCACTAACTGCTCGGCCTGCGCAGCCAGTTCCTCAGGCGTTGCCATGTGACTCATCATCAACACTGCGTGTGCCTCCGCCCCTTGCTCACGCAACCATCCCACATGGCGTTCGGCAAGAGTCGCTTCCGTACAATGGGTGCCGATGCGGACCACGTCTGTGCCAAGGGTAAGGGCTTTTGACAAGTCAGCGATGGTTCCCCAACCGGGCAGCATAAACACCCCCATCCTGGTGTTCGTCAATGACTCACGCACGATAGCCAGCATCGCATCATCACTCAATGCGGCACGCCCCACCTGATAGGAAGAAGCGCCAAGCCCATTACCGTGGCCAACCTCGACAATCGAAACACCCGTTTTATTGACCGCGGTCGCGTAGTCTCGCAGCTGATCCGCCGTGAGTTGGTGTTTGACCGCATGCTGTCCATCGCGCAGGGTTGAATCGTTAATTAGGATAGCCATTTGCACCCTCCGTTTTGTTTCGATAAGCGGCGTACTGTTCTGCAACCAAAATGGCGGCTGAATTGATCAGATCCAGATTCCCTGCGTATTCGGGCATCACACGGCTACTGGCGACCACCTCCAGAGAAATCGACACGCGCCCTTCGGTGACCTTGCACGCTGTCAACGTATAGCCCACGGAGAATTCACGCACCGCCGCAGCCGCAGCGGTGACGACAGGCGTGATCTGTTCCGTTGTCGCGCCCGGGATATCGGCAAAAATCGTGACTCTGAACATGGCAGGCGGTGCCGCTGGGCTGATGTTGAGGATTGCCTTGGTGTTTGCCACGCCGGTGAAGGCGCTGAGTGCAATCTGCGTTGTTTCCACATACTCATCGATGTTGATTCGGGTTGCTCGCCCGAGAATGTCACTGGCAACCGTCGCAACCACTTCAATATCGTTCATGACGAAGTGCTGGCTCAGCGCATGCAAGATAGGTATCGATGCCTGCCCACCACAGCTGATTAAGCTGACATTGCGATCGGTCAGTGCGTCTGTTCCCGTCACTGTCGGTACGATCATTTTCCCTACATGGCTGGGTGTTAAGTCGATCAGTAACGTGCCTAGCGGGCGTAACAGTTCCCAATGTTTTACATGTGACATCGCGTTAGTCGCGTCGAACACCACATCGAAGGGTTTTGGCGCGGCCAAAATGGCGTCAATGCCGCCAGCGCTGGTCGGGCAGCCCAAGCGGGCCGCAATGTCAAGACCGGCTGAATCCTTGTTACGCCCTGCGAGCAGTTGGCAAGTAAGCAAGGGTGAACGGTGAATCTTATTGACCAGATCCATGCCGATGGCGCCGGTCCCGATAACGGCAACGGAAAGCGTCATGGGTTGCTCCTGTCGAAACGCGCAGCCCACGCCTTGCCTAATCCCAGCGTTGTCCGGGCCATACGGGCAAAAGGTGGCCCCACCATGTGTCCATCCAGCAGGGCAATTCCCCCTTCGGCTGCCTGGACGGCATCGGTGATACGACGTGCGATCAATAACGCTTCTTCATTAGGCCGCAGCGCAGTATTGATCAACTCAAGTTCGCTAGGATGCACGGTGGCTTTGCCGTGGAAACCCAGATCTTTGGCGCTTTGAATTTCCTGAGCCAATACCTGGGGTTCAGAAAGACGATAATTGGCGGTATCAATACAACCAATGCCATGTCTGGCGCTCGCCAACACCATCGCCTGGCGAGCCGCCAACATCCCGGACCAGGTAATCTGAACGCCAAGGGTGGCGGCCAAATCTGCTGAACCAAAAATCAATCCGTCAGCCACCGAGGCCACGTTATCAAGATCGGTAATGGCTTCTACGGTCTCTATGGTCAGATAAATTTCTGGGTACTTGCCCGCGGAAGCGAACGTCTCACGTAGAAAAATGACTTCGGCAGGCGACCTGACCATGGACATGACGATAAAACCCGGTGTCGTGCTGCCGCTGCAAAGCATGACCATGTCATGCAACGCATCAATCGTACCCAGTGCGTTGATGCGCACGGCAATATTTGCAGATGCGGGGGCATTATCGAGGGCGGTACGGCAGATCACCCGTCCTTCGGCTTTGGCTGGGCCGGGAACGGAATCCTCCAAATCGATCAAATGAACATCGGCATCATAAGACAGCGCCTTAACGACACGGTTAAGTGATAAGGCCGGCGTGTACAGAATGCTGCGGGGAATAGCGCGTGCGGTATCCGTCATTGAGGTGCCCTCACATCAGCCAGAATCTTGCACAAACGGCGAATTTGATCTTCTGTTTGCCCGGCACGCATCATGACCCGCAAACCCGCGGTGCCTTTAGCGACAATAGGGAAAAATACCGGTGAGACGTAAAAACCGGCCTCTATTACGCGACGCCCTTCGCTGATCACCGTCTCATCACTCATCGGCACCAAACGGATCGGGTAAGTATTACCGCTTTGCTCTGTCGGTATCAGTGAGTCAAAAAGCGCAATGTTGTCGTACAGTTTCTTCTGCAACATTGGCAATTCAGCCGTTCGGTGAATGTCTGCCGAGGCCAGGCTGGCACCGATCGCTGCCGTATTGAGATTTTGTGAATAGTTGAGCCCACCGCCAAAACGTTCAACCAGGCGTAGCATCTTCTGGGAATAACCGTTGAGCAGTATGGCCGCACCGCTGGTGCCAAAAGCTTTGTTGAGCGTGACCACCATAATGGTGTTCTCATTCAGCGCCGGGCTGTGCGAACGAACATAGCCAATTCCGCGCTCACCATAGGCCGAGATAGAGTGGGAATCATCGTAAAACACCATCAGGCCATATTTATCTTGCAGCTCGGCCAGCGCTTTGACCGGCGCATATCCCCCCAGGCTATCGCTGCCGTCAACCACGTAGCAGACCCGTTCGTATTTCTTGCAGCAGTCCTTGATAAAGTCGAGATCATGGTAATTGCAGGTGACAACCTCGGTTTCATCGGCACAGGCAGGTTTAGCCGCCGCTAACGACACATGAGCATGCTTATCGAAGATCATTAAAGGCCGCACACCGTTACCCAAATGCCCTGACGCAATCAAAGGGAGTAAACCACCGCTGATGCTGCTCGCTGAGACACCGCTGAGAACATCGGCCTTGAACAACTCACCCAGGGATTCTTCCAACGCCTTCAAGACAGGAAGCTGGACTCGGCTACGCGCGATACAGTGATCCAGCACGCCATAACGACGAATAGCATCGATAGCCCCCTCGATGACCTTCGGGTGGGAGTCCAGATTCAGGTAAGAACAACAGCTAAAGTTAATAAACTGATGGCCACTTTGGGTCGACAGAAGGTCATTGTCGAGCCCGGCGATGATCCCCGCGAGCCCATTGTTCTCTGACATATCCCAGAAAGGGTTACCAATACCGATAGCTTTGTCATTGTTGCGAAACTGGTTAGTTGGGACAATTCTCTTACGGCTGGTCATCGAGTACCTTCCTTCTTGGTAGGTTCGGGTTGATAGTTGTAGATGCCTTTGAACTTGCGATAGGCGGCGGTGTAGAGTGCGGAATACAAGACATAGGGCCGGCGCAGGATTTTTAGATCCCACAGCCAAAAATTTACGTTGATGTTTAGATCGTCTAACGATTCGGCCTGGTGCCACCATCCCAGCGGCAAATAAAGCATCTCGCCGGGTTCTAAAATGAAATCACGCTTTTGTGAGCTTTTCGCCGCCAAACGGGGAAAACGTTGAGGGTCAATATTATTGAAATCAAAAACCTGGGACTTATCGCCAAACCCCTTGAGAATTGAGCGCGGGTAGTAATCGCGGCGACCAGGCGGAAAAAGAACGAATCTTTTTCTTCCCTGTAGAGAAATATTGAAATTCTCCAGCTCATCAAAGTGGCTCTGTGTGAAAACACCATGATAACTGATCCACAAATTAGCCGCATTCAAACCGCGCCGAGAAGCCAACAACGAAAATGCGTCGAATCCGAGGATGGCATTAATATCTTCCGGTCGGTGCATAATATTGGAAACCACGCGATACCACGTATTATGGTCTTTCTGATATTCCTCATTCCCCAAAAAACCACGCAGCTGTATTTTCATGGTTTTCCAACGCTCGGTATTTTCCTTATTGCTGGCCTCCCGGAACAAGGTGACATTATCATCACCTAACCGCTGTGCAATAAGGTCATTTGCGCTATGGCTGACATCCAGCGGTAAATCCGTGATAATCACCGGAACATCGGCTCTAAATATAGCCTCAACACCCATAGCAACGAATTCATTAAAGGTAATACGGGGAACGGGAATACCCGTTGTTAACTGGTTCACGATTGCCGTTTTCCTGTCTCGTAATAATATTGAGATAGCCCGTTAAACTGGGCTTGGCGTTGACTTCTCACTGAGTAATGACTGGCTGAACAGACTGGCTAACAAGGCGAGTACACCGGCAGCAACGGCGATCCAGGCAACGTGAGCGGCGCCTGCCTGATCGGAAAGCTGCCCGCCTAGCGATACCCCTAAGGAAAACCCCAACCATCCGGCACTGGACAACCAGGAAAACCCCTCGGACAGGCAGCCTTTCGGGGTTAAGGATTCCAATAGGTTACTGCAGGTGATTAATAAGGGAGCCACCGATATACCTGCAACAAATGCAGAGATCCCCATAATGATGGGGGCATTGGTGAACACCAGAGGCAGCGTCCCCGCACACAGCGTTGCGGACGTGATCAGCAGCAACCGTGGCTGCGGTACAGACCAGTTCATCGCACCATAACAGATACCGCCAACCAAGCTGCCCGCCGCACAAAGCGACAATAGCACGCCAGCCAGAGTCGGATTGCCCGCCTCTTTTGCAAAGGCGATCATCATGACGTCGATAGCACCGAGAAAGATGCCCACTGCGGCATAGGAGATCATCAGCCGACGAACCCATGCCATGCTAATGGCTTTGCGGGTATCTTTATCGGCCCGCTGCACAATCACGGGCTCCGAACGTCGATGCAGCACCAGAGCCATAGAACCACTGAACGTGAGCATGGCGCACAACACCAAACCTGCGGCAGGGTGCAATACAGTGGCTAAAACAATGGCGATTAACGGCCCCAATAAGAAAATAATCTCATCGAGAACCGTCTCTAATGCATACGCCGTTCGCAGTGCCTCATCGGTAACCATTGACGCCCAGCGCGTCCGAATAAAACCGTCAACCGGTACCGATGAACAACCAATAGCAATAGCCGCAGCCATAATCGCCCATAAATGTGCATTAAATAACACCAAGACGATAAGCAGCGTTATTGCCATGACATGACAGCAGCTGGTGGTAATAAGTACCTTTCGCTGACTCATTTGGTCAGCAAATCGACCCAGCACAGGACTGGCCAAGGCCTGTGTAATCATTAACGCCCCAGCAACGGTACCCGCCATCCACAGTGAGTTAGTGGTTGCAGATATTAACATGATGCAGCTAATAGACCGCATCGCCACAGGAAAGCGAACGAGTAGCCCAAATAATGAAAGCGTAGCATGCCCAGGCCCGGACAGTAATCGGGTATAGGAAGCAAAACTGAATTTAGACTCAATGTCATTTGTTTCCATAAAGGACTCTCGTTAATAAAATCACGTATACCCAGGCAAATAAATATATCTATTGAGATATATCCATCCGCTTATAAGAAGATGCGCACAATGCGGCCAGTCTTTAATTGATACGTTTTCACATAGCCGCTGGCGTATAATAAAACCCAAAAACCCCCACATTGCCTACAGCACAGGCAACGTAGTATTTTTAATATCAACATCGTTGTGATTAGTAATTACTAACACACCATCGTGTAAAATTATAACAATCAAATAAGAACATTTAATAGGATGGGCATTAAGAATTAGCAACGCTAATCAATATTATCAAGAGCGTTTTTGCATCATATGAATGCAATTATGCATTCAATTTAAAATACAATGAGTTAACTCAACATTCATGCGGAAATATAATTTCTGGTTAGCTTATAACGCCGTTTACAACAAAATCTGTTGGACAACGTTGAGGCATATCGGCCTCCCGGGGAAAACTGTGCTGTATTCGACAGTTTTCTTATCTATTTGAACCAAGTATTCGCGCTGCGCTTTACTTATGATGAAGGTTTAGCGCCGGAACATTGCCCCCAGATATTTCACATTTCGCAAGGAGAAACGCATGGCTACAGGCATTGGCGGTTGCACGCCTCAAGACGCCCTGGAACAGCTGCAACCGTTAACGGATAATCCGCCTGACATTGCCGCCAGTGAGTATCGACAGCGCATTCAGCAAGCACAGCACCTGATGCGTCAAAACGGTATCGACGCCTGCTACATCAATGCTGGCAGCAATTTGCTCTATTTTACCGGTACCCATTGGTCGCCCAGTGAACGCATGGTCGGCGCAGTGATCCCGGCCGAAGGGGATATCGCCTATATTGTGCCCTGGTTTGAAATAGGCACGTTCAAAGACGCGCAGGTTATTGAGGCCGAGATATTCAGCTGGCATGAAGAGGAAGATCCCTATCGGCTGTTCTTCACCCTTCTGGCCTCTCGTGGGTTGGCGGGCACCGGGCGCGGGCACAAAATAGCCATTTGCGAAACGGCGCCAGTGACGTTGTTCCTCGGTTTGCAGCAGCATGCGGGCGACATGACGTTGATCAGCGCACAGCCTGTCACCGGGCACTGCCGTAGCCGTAAATCAGCAACGGAAATCGCACTGATGCAGACGGCCAATAACATTACGTTGCGTGTCCAGCAGGCCGCGGCAAGTATATTGCGTCCGGGTATCACCGCCAGAGAGCTGGTCGGTTTCGTGGACAAAGCCCATCGCAAAATGGGTACATCAGGGTCTTACTTTTGTATTGCGCTATTTGGCTCGGACAGTGCATTCCCGCACGGTGTGAAAGAGCCAAAGCCATTACAACACAACGATGTCGTACTGCTGGATACCGGTTGCCGCTACAAGGATTATCTGTCTGACATTACCCGCACCTATGTGTACGGTGACGCCAGCGCACGACAACGTTTCGCCTGGCAGGCCGAACATGAAGCCCAGGCCGCGGCATTTGCGGTTATTGCACCGGGCGTGCCCTGCCATAAAGTGGATGATGCCGCGCGCGACGTGCTGGTCTCTCATGGCTTCGGGCCAGATTATCAGTTGCCAGGCTTGCCACACCGTACCGGGCACGGTATTGGGCTGGACATTCATGAGGCCCCCTATCTGATCCGTAAACAGACGCAGCCGCTCGATGTCGGCATGTGCGCCAGTATCGAACCCATGTTATGCCTGCCAGGCGAGTTCGGTATTCGCCTTGAGGACCATTTTTACGTCACTGAGGACGGGGCTCGCTGGTTTACAACGCCGGCAAAATCCATTGACGATCCTTTCGATATCGCACGTTGAACCCCCACCCGGGCGGTTATACCGCTCGGATTTACACATCGCGGCAAATAACCGGTAAACACCGGACGTGGTTCAGAAACCCCTCTTGCACCAATGGCCTCATTGCGCCACCACAGATGCCCACTGACAAACTGCGGTTAATCGGTTGGCGTTGGCGCGAAAATAGATTAGTTTTGAGTTCCGACTTTTTTATGCACCGGATGCTATGACTACCCATACGCAACAACCTCAGGCTGTTTTCAGCCCTGTTACACGCCATGCGATCTTCCTGGTCGCCACGCTGTCGACCGAACCTGCACACCTCGCGACAGTGCGTGGCTGGTGCGCCGATATCAGCGGCGTGATCCGTTCCGTCGGCAAAAGATCTCCGGCAGGAAACTTAACCTGCGTCTGCGGTTTTGGTTCCACGGCCTGGGACAGGCTATTCGGTCAGCCTCGTCCGTCACAACTTCATCCTTTTCGCGCAATAGGCTCCGGTGACCGTATTGCCGTCTCCACACCCGGCGATATTCTGTTGCATATCCGTGCCGATGAGATGGATCTGTGCTTTGAGCTCGCAACACAGCTGATGAACAAACTCGGTGGTGCCGTGACAGTCATTGAAGAAGTACACGGATTCCGCTACTTCGATCAACGGGCGATGATTGGCTTTGTCGATGGCACCGAAAACCCTGAGGGTCATGACGCTTTCGACTACACGGTGATTGGCAATGAAGACGCCGCGTTTTGCGGCGGCAGTTACGTGTTGGTGCAAAAGTATCTGCATGATATGAAAGGCTGGAATTCACTGACCGTTGAAACGCAAGAGAACATTATTGGTCGTCACAAGCAATCCAATATAGAACTGGACGAGGACGTCAAACCCTCGTCATCGCACAGTTCGTTGACGACGCTGGTGGATGAAAATGGCGATGAAGTCAAAATATTGCGTGACAATATGCCCTTCGGTAAACCCGGCATGGGCGAGTTTGGCACTTACTTTATTGGTTACGCACGTTCCCCTCAGCCCATCGAACAAATGTTGGAAAACATGTTCGTTGGCCGCCCGGCTGGCAACTATGATCGCCTGCTCGATTTCAGCCACGCGGTTACCGGCAGCCTGTTCTTTGTCCCCTCGGCGACCTTGTTAGAAGATTTGGCCGACCGCAACACCACCGAAAACGCGGCCCAGTAAATGCCCATGGCGCCACGGCCAAACCAGCGTGGCGTCTTTCTTCCTCATTTTGAGCGCCTTTAAGCGCTGAACTTGCCTAAACCCTTTCACCACGTCAATACCAGAGTGCGACCTGTGGCAAGCAAGGGTTCAGGCTAAGTATTTTGATTGTTCAACTGCGCTGAAAACAGGGTTCGGCGATGCGGACCAGGGGGTTACTTTTCCGTTATCCGCTGCCCCTGGGCATCAATGACAAGTTCGCCATCTTCTTTACTGAAGGGACCTTGTTGTGCATCCGGCAGGATATCCAATACCATTTCCGACGGGCGACACAGTCGGGTGCCGAGCGGCGTTACCACGATCGGCCGGTTGATCAATATCGGGTGCTTCAACATAACGTCGAGCAACTGATCATCGCGCCACTCCACATCCTCAAGATTCAGCGTGCCGTAGGGCTCGACATTTTTTCGCAACAAGGCACGTACAGAAATACCCATATCAGCAATCAATTCAATTAGTTGTTCGCGACTTGGCGGTGTCTCCAGATACAAAATGACAGCCGGTTCCACCCCACTGTTGCGGATCAACGCCAATGTATTGCGCGACGTGCCACAAGCCGGGTTATGGTAAATCTTGATGATACTCATGACGTTCTCTCTTGGATTAAGACTAAGGCAACAGGCGCAGCACCAGAGCGACCAACGCGACAAATAGCACCGGAAACGTCATCACGATGCCCACGCGGAAGTAATATCCCCAGGTGATAGCGATATTTTTTTGCGACAACACGTGCAACCACAGCAGCGTGGCTAAGCTGCCAATTGGGGTAATTTTCGGCCCCAGATCGCTGCCTATCACGTTGGCATAAATCATCGCCTGTTTAATCACTCCCGTAGCGCTGCTGCTGTCAATCGACAGTGCTCCCACCAACACCGTCGGCATGTTATTCATCATAGAGGACAAAAAGGCGCTCAGAACCCCCGTCCCCAGCGTTGCCGCCCATATCCCGCGTTCTGCCAGCGTATCAAGCACACTCGCCAACAGACCGGTTAATCCTGCGTTGCGCAGGCCATAAACCACCAGATACATGCCCAAAGAAAAAACCACAATCTGCCAAGGTGCACTGCGAAGAACTTTCCCGGTATCTATGACCCGCCCTCTTTTCGCGACAACCAACAGAATCAATGCGCCAATGGCAGCTACTGCGCTAACCGGCACACCGAGCGGTTCCAGTCCAAAAAAACCGACCAACAACAATACCAATACACCCCAGCCGGCTTTAAATGTCGGTAAATCGCGAATTGCCTCCCGTGGCCGCCGTAATCGCGACAGGTCATAGTTCACGGGAATATCATGACGGAAGAACAAATGCAGCATCACCAGTGTGGCAACGATAGCGACAATATTCACCGGGACCATTACGGCGGCATACTCAGTGAAACCCAGTTGGAAGTAGTCCGCGGAAACAATATTCACCAGATTGGACACCACCAGCGGTAGGCTTGCGGTATCGGCAATAAACCCCGCAGCCATCACGAAGGCCAATGTAGCTCCTGGGCTGAAACCCAATGCCAGCAACATAGCAATCACAATTGGCGTCATGATCAACGCCGCACCGTCATTGGCGAACAGTGCCGCCACCGCTGCCCCCAGCAGCACAATATAGGTGAATAACCAACGCCCTTTCCCCTTGCCCCAGCGCGCTACGTGCAGCGCCGCCCATTCGAAAAAACCAGAGGCATCCAGCAGCAAGCTGATCAAAATCACGGCGACAAACGTGGTAGTCGCATTCCAGACGATCTGCCAGACCAGAGGAATATCACTGAGATGCACCACGCCAGTCAGCAATGCCAGCCCCGCGCCAAGTGAAGCGCTCCAGCCGATGCCTAACCCTTTGGGTTGCCAGATCACCAAAATGATAGTCAGGATGAATATTACCCCGGCCAGCACCATCACAACTCCTTAGTGGCTTATGCCAAACACATATGAAATTTCATATATATAAAATTAAAAAATTTTACGTTATCAACACACCGCCTCATTCCCCGCCGCGCGTTGTGCCAGTTCAGTCACCTGCTGTTGCTGGCTAAGGTAAGCCTGTTCAATGACTGCTGCTGCCCATGCCGGCATATGCGGCGACAGCCGGTAATAGATCCATTTTCCTTCACGGCGATCAAGCAGCAAACCACTTTCACGCAACATGGCAAGATGACGGGAAATTTTGGGTTGTGATTCAGCCAGCGCCCCCGATAACTCACACACGCAGAGCTCCCCCATCTGGCGCAGTAAAAGCACCACTGTGAGACGCGTCTCTTCCGATAGATTTTTAAACAATTGCAGCGGTGTTATTGATGTCATAAATGGGGCTCCAGGGTCATTGATAGCATCATAATCCGCAGCGAAAGGATGTCAACAATACATATGAAAAATCATATGTGTTTGGCTAAAACAGGCGATTACTTCACCAGACACAAAGCCAGGTTAAGTTTTGGCTATCGATTCTATACGCCAAAGCGACTGTTCATTATGTGCTATTCCCCTACAATCAGCCTGTAACGAAAACACTTCATTCTCAACGGAGGCACGATGTACAACTTCTCTCGTTATCAGGCAAAAGAACTGGCGCTGGCGTATATGAGCGGCAAAAAACACGACTTATCGCCGCAGGAATTCCTGCAGCAACTGAAGACCAGCGAAAAATCATTTGATTATCTGCTGAAGCACGGCAGTGAGCAGCCGCGTGAAGTGCTGGTAAAAAGCTTCTGAATGCCAGGCCGTAACCCTAACAACCCGCTCCACGCCGGTGGCGAGCCATCAGGCCCGCGTATTCCCGGCTGAGCAGTGAATGGGTTATCACTGCCGTGGAACATCCCAATAGGGCTGATCTCCGCCCAGTTGTGCAAGTAAGAAGTCGACAAAAGCCGATACTTTGGCTGGCAGGTATTTACGCTGTGGATATACGGCATAGATGGCATGTGCTGGTAGCCGATAAGCAGGCATTAGCTCAATCAGCCGCCCCTGAGCAATATCATCCCCGACGATAAAGGTCGGCATCTGACAAATCCCCATGCCGGCGAGTAACGCCTCGCGCAAAGCTTCACTGTTATTTACCTGGTAATTACCGCGTGGTTGAAAGCGCACCCTTCCCGTTGGCCCCTCAAATTGCCATTCGCTGCCACCCCGGAAATAGCTGTAAAACAGGCAATTATGCCGTGACAGCTGCTCCAGATCTGTCGGTGTACCGTAGCAGGCCAGATAAGCGGGGGCGGCACATAATAGGCTGTGACAAGGGGCAATACGCCGGGCAATCAAGCTCGAATCAGCCAGTTGACCAATGCGAATAGCCAGATCAAAACCCCCATCGACCAGATCAACCACCTGATCATCCATCATCATAGTGATCTCCACGTCCGGGCAAGCCGCCAGAAAACGGGGGATCAGCGGCGCAACATGCAAACGGCCAAAAACCATAGGTACACTGATCCGCAAGCAACCCTGCGGTTGCCCTTGTAACCGGGTGACCGCATCCTCTCCCTCGCGTGCCACGGCACAGGCATTACGGGCATAGCCAAAATACTGCTCTCCCGCTTCAGTAAGGCTCAGGCTACGCGTAGTGCGTTGTAGCAATTGTACGCCAAGCGAGTTTTCCAACTGGGCGATTCGCTTGCTTACCGCTGATTTGGTGATACCCAGCCTCCGGGCAGCCGCTGAAAAACTCTCGCATTCTACTACTGCCACAAATACCGGGATCGCCGCAAAGTTATCTTGCATTCTTCGTCAACTTTTACTCAACAATGAGTTTCCATTTTAATGGATTATACCGAAAACAAAAACAATATAGCCTATCTGTCAGCCCAAAATAGGATCTGACACGATGATACGCGAGCGTTTCTCCAACCCTCTGCTAGCGCTGGCCGCTGGCGCATTACTGGCGCTGATGATAGGCATCAATAGCCTGTTGGCCAGCTTTAACTCCCCACTGTTTGCTTCATGGGTCGCGCACGGCGTTGGGGCGATCACGGCCTGGTTGCTCTTGCTCCTGCTGCGCTGGCGTACCCCGAGGTCGGCATCCTCATTGCCGCCTGCCAGTGTTCCCCGTTGGGCCTATCTGGGGGGGATTCCCGGTGCCCTGACGGTGGTGTTAGCTGCCATTACCGTCAATAGCCCTCTGGCACTTTCCGGCAGCCTTGCGCTCATGCTTACCGGCCAGGTTTTATTTGGCATGGTGTCCGACAGCTGCGGCTGGTTTGGCGTAATTAAACGCCGTCTCAGCGTCAACGACGTTATTGCCACGCTGCTGATCCTTTCCGGCTGCGCCCTCCTCATCTTCCTGAGATAATTGTCATGCTAACCTTGGTACTCCTCGCGCTCTTTAACGGCATTTGCATCAGCATCAGCCGTGCAATTAATGGCCGTCTGTCGCTAAGTCGTGGAGCTTTCCACGCCTCACTCTGCAATCACATTGTCGGCTTTGTGTTCCTCAGCCTGCTGCTGGCAGTCATCGGCGGATTCACTGCCAGCCCCTTCGGTCAGGCGCCTTGGGGAGCTTATCTGGGCGGGGTCATTGGGGCGTTGTTTGTCGCATTGAACAGCTACGTGCTACCCCGTCTGGGGACCCTTCGCGCCGCATTACTGATTATCAGCGGTCAAATGCTGACGGGGGTGGTAATAGATCGTCTGCGCGACAACGAGAGTTCAGCCAGTGTACAACTCCTTGCCATTAGCCTGATCATACTGGGTATTTATCTGGCACGAATGAAAAAACCCCTGACTACGTGGCTCTATGAACGTATGGCGTTATCCAGTAAATTTCGCATCTAAATGCGAATACCCTAAAAATTCGCATCTAAGTACGAATTATTGACATATTCGTATTTAGGTGCGAAGTTTAGTGACACCCTACCGCTTACGAGCCAATAACATGCCCGCACAAATCAGCGTGATCACTGGCGATCTGGTCAACTCCCGGCAGTTAGATACCACTCACTACATAACCGAGTTACATGCCCTGCTGACCCAGCTGCAACAGGCTAAGCTTATTCAAACGTTTGAGGTTTTCCGCGGGGATGCATTTCAAGCCGTGGCGGAACCGCAATCCGGTTTACTGCTGGCGGTTTATATCCGCATCGCACTCAAAGCAATGGATACCCGACACTGGGACGCTCGCATCGCCGTGGGTCTGGGCGCGGGGGAGGCAAAAAACGCCGGCTATGGCAGCGCTTTTGTGAATTCGGGCCAGGCGCTGGATAGCCTGACGAAAAATTGCCGGTTAGCTCTGAAAAATGATAATGACCAAACAAATGCCATTGTCAGCGATCTGTTACCAATGCTAGATCATGTGGTTAGCCGCCTTTCCCAGACCGAAGCGCGGATAGTCCGGGCGCGTATATTAGCTACAACCAATCAGGAAGTGGCAGAAAAGCTGCAAAAGGCCGCCTCGACGGTCTCCGCAACGCTTAAACGCGCGGCCTACGAGGAAATCATGCGGTTTATTCACGCGATTAACAGGATCACCTGAATATGGATTTGAGTTACGTACCTTTGCTGACCTGGTTGCTGATCGCCCACGTGCTTGCAGACTTTTCGCTGCAACCACGAAGTTGGGTTGAGGATAAAATTGTTCATCGCGGGCGTTCCCGATTCCTGCTGCTACACGCCTTACTGCACGGTGTCCTTGCCGCTTGGGTCGTGGCCGGGTTTGCGCTGCTGCACGGTGGGCTGTCCTCCCTCCAGATCCTCACCACGTTATTGGTTATCGCCATCAGTCACTGGCTCATTGATTTGCTAAAAGTCACGCTGTTGACGCCTCTCAGCCAGGCAGGTGGGTTTCTCCTCGACCAATGTCTGCATCTGGCAGTGATTGTTTTGCTGTGGCTGTTCTTGACCCCCAACGCCTCCAGTTTGTTCACCGCGCTCGGCGCGACCCTCATCAGTTGGCAGTCTGGCCTGGTTGTATTGGCGTATCTCTTAATTTATATGCCACTGGGTATTTTGATTGGCCAATTGCTGGCGCACTGGACACCACAAATGCCGCCTTCTGCCAAAGCCGATAATGACTCCCTGTTACGTGCGGGCAAACAAATCGGTTATCTGGAAAGAACGCTGATCCTGACTTTTGTTTTGATTGGGCAGATTCCGGCAATCGGCTTTTTGTTAGCGGCCAAATCCATTTTTCGCTTTGGCGATTTGCGGCAGAGTGATGACAAAATGCGCACTGAGTATGTGCTACTCGGTACGCTGTTTTCCTTTACGCTGACCATTATGCTTGGCCTGCTGGTGAAAAAGTTGTTGTAGGGGCGCAATGTTTTGCGCCCGAATGCATCGCGGCGAAAAACATCGCCGCGACAGAAACGCCCCTGAGGAATTACAACCACTCACCAAAGCGGCGAATATAGAAACGCTTCATCATCTGCGCCACCACACAGTAGCTGATCAAGGTCCCCGCCAACCACGGGAAGTATTCCCAAGGGAGTGGCTGCAACCCGAGCAATGCACCCAGTGGTGAGAATGGCAGATAGATACCCAGCGCCATCACCAAAATCGTGGTCAACAGAACGGGCAATGCTGCGGTGCTTTGAATAAAGGGTATCTTCTGGGTACGCAGCATATGCACCACCAGCGTTTGTGATAACAATCCTTCAATAAACCAGCCGGACTGGAACAGCGCCTGGTGTTCAACACTGTTGGCAGCGAAGACAAACCACATCAATGCATAAGTGGTGATGTCAAATATTGACGACGTTGGTCCAATCCACAGCATAAAGCGGCCAATGTTTTTAGCATCCCACTTGCGTGGTTTACGCAGGAACTCTTTGTCCATCTTGTCCCACGGCAGAGACAATTGAGAAATATCGTACATCAGGTTCTGGATTAACAGATGGATCGCCAGCATCGGCAGGAACGGGATAAATGCGCTGGCCACCAACACGGAAAACACGTTGCCGAAGTTGGAGCTGGCGGTCATGTTCAAGTACTTGATGATATTCCCGAAGGTTTCACGCCCCTTGATCACCCCCTCTTCCAACACCATCAGGTTTTTTTCCAGCAAAATGATGTCCGCCGACTCTTTGGCAATATCAGTACCGGTGTCTACCGAAATGCCCACGTCGGCATCACGCAATGCTGGTGCATCATTAATGCCGTCACCAAGAAAGCCGACGGTGTGGCCATTCGCCTGCAGCATCTTCAGCACCCGCGACTTCTGCAGCGGCGTCAGTTTGGTAAAGACAGTACGCTGCTCGACCTCTCGCGCTAAGGTCGCGTCATCCATTTCGGCAATTTGCGGACCGGAAAGCGGCTCACCCGGTTCCAGCCCGACATCACGACAGATTTTGCAGGTGATCACCGGGTTATCACCGGTCAGTACCTTCACGGCCACGCCGTTTTCCTGTAGTGCGGCTATCGCTTCCTGCGCACTTTCTTTTGGCGGATCGAGGAAGGTTAACAGCCCCTGGATAACCATATCGCGTTCATCGGCCACGCTCAGCGGCAAGGCGTTTTTCTGCTCACCCAGTTCCCGCGTTGCCAAGACCAGCACGCGGAACCCATCCTCGTTATATTGAGCGGCAAGCGCCTGCAATGCGTCACGTCGTGCCTGATCCAAGGGTAAAATCTGCTGCCCTTCACGCACATGGGTAGCGATTTCGAGCATCTCTTCCACTGCCCCTTTGCAAATCAGGCGCTGTTGGTGGTTTTCATCCTCGACTACAATCGACAAACGGCGACGCACGAAGTCAAACGGCAGCTCGTCAACCTTGCTAAAACGCCCCAGAGCCTCAATGCCCGGCTTGCCGCGGCCAAAACGGATCACCGCTTGATCCATCAGGTTTTTCATTCCACTCTGGTGAAAACTGTTCAGCCACGCCAGATGCAACACCTCATTGTCTCTGGCCCCGCTCACATCCAGATGATGTTCGAGGATGATGCGGTCCTGAGTCAGCGTGCCGGTTTTGTCGGTGCAGAGTACATCCATCGCGCCAAAGTTCTGAATGGCGTTCAGGCGTTTGACCACCACTTTGCGCCGTGACATCGCAATGGCACCTTTCGCCAGGTTAGAACTGACGATCATCGGCAGCATCTCAGGCGTCAGCCCAACGGCCACCGCCAGGGCAAACAGCGCCGCTTCGCTCCAGTCGCCTTTGGTGAAACCATTGATCAACAGCACAATCGGTACCATCACCAGCATAAAGCGGATCAGCAACCAACTGACGCTGTTCACCCCACGGTCAAACGCCGTTTGCGAACGGGAACCGACAATCGATTTGGCCAGTGAGCCAAAATAGGTGCGGCCGCCCGTCGCCACCACAACCGCCGTGGCCGTGCCGCTGGCGACGTTAGTGCCCATCAAGCAGATATTCGACAGTTCCAACAAGGCATGCTCACTGGAAACGTCATTCTCGCTCGATTTTTGGCTGACGTTGCCCATCGCATCGTATTTCTCGATCGGGATTGCCTCCCCGGTCAGGATCGCCTGGCTGATAAACAGATCGCGCGAGGCCAACAGGCGCACATCAGCCGGTATCATATCCCCGGCGGAAAGCGTAATAATATCGCCCGGTACCAGTTCACGGATCGGGAGTTCCAGCGTCAATGGCTGCGCGCTGTAACTGCTGCGGCGCAATACCGTTGCGGTGGTACGCACCATCGACTTCAACGTTTCCGCCGCCTTATTGGTGCGATATTCCTGCCAAAAACGTAGCAGTCCGCTAAGTGAAACCATCACCAATATGATGATCACGCCAGTGAGATCGGTTTCTTCACCGCGCCGGGCAGGCAGCCAGTAGTCGGTAAAGAAACTGATCGCAGCCAGCACCATCAGTACAAAGATAAATGGGTTATTGAACGCAGCGATGAGCTGTACCAACGCGTGCGGCGCTTTCTCGTGAGCAACCTGGTTAACACCGAACTGCTCGAGACGTTCAACCGCATCATCCTGGGTTAAGCCGTTGCGGTTGCATTTTAAATTAGCCAGCGTCTGCTCAACGCTGTTTTTCGCCTCGTGTGCGATGGCGTAAGGCGCCTTTATTTTATCGCGACGGCGAGCTGTTTCATTAATATAGGTCATAACGCTATTCTCTTATTTTACTCTGCGCACAGGAATACCCCGCCCGATTAACAGGTGAATAAACGCAGAGTGGAATTTATTTAGTTAGCGTAATTAACGCGGTTTATTACCGCGCCATAAACGCTGAGCAATTAACGTTTCGGGGTCACCGTCCATGACGCCTCCTTATCACTGTATGCAGTGAATATTTATCAATAATTAGACAGGTAATTCAGACGCGATACGCCAGCGCACGGCGCTAACACTTTTCTCGAGACTGACTCGACAGACAATGCCTTCAATTTCTTTTTGCACGGAAGGATTTGCCGTTATTTCTGCACACACCTCGAGTTGGCCAGGAATGGAAATATCGGCACTGCGCAATGATTGCAGCCTTAATGCCACGCCATTCAGCGCCTGCAATATCAAGGTGCGCACCAATATTTCATCTTGCTCGCCGCAGGTAACCTGAATGCGGTAGCACACCTCGAGATCGGTCGCCTGCTGCTGAGGCTGCAGATTAATGCGCTGGGCTGCCTCACGTAATAAGATGTTCGCGCACAGGATCACCAGCGTCGCCAACACGGCATTCCAATATTGCCCCAGGCCGCACAGCACACCAATCGCCGCTGAACACCACAGCGTCGCAGCAGTATTCAAGCCGCGGATATTCAGCCCTTCACGCATGATCACGCCCGCACCCAGGAAACCGATACCCGAGACAATCTGTGCAGCAACCCGCCCGGCACTGGACGGATCGGTGGACATGGAGCTGAGAATAAATACGGCGGCACCGGTCGCGACCAACGCATTGGTACGCAGGCCAGCCATACGCTGGCGCCATTGCCGTTCAGCGCCAATAATCGCGCCCAGGCTCATCGCCAGTAATAAATTTAAAACAAAAGGAGTCATAGCCATGACTTTCCCCTTAAATAACTGCAGGAGATAAAATCATGTGCTTTTTAGCACACACAAAATTGCGCCGATATTAAATCAGCGATTGAGCGTATCAGTGCCTGGAGGGAAAAGGCTGTGGCTGAAAGTTGCCATAATAACGTCCAAATCAATTCGCCCGATGCCAATAGGCAGCAGGAACAACTATAAGATTCGGGTTTGCACAGCTCGGAATAACGTGAGAGGGGTGCTGCCCGCCGTTTTCGGCAAGCAACAAATCAAAAGAGGATTGGTCAGCTTGCCTTGTTTATATCACTGCAACTAAAACTGTCCAATTGTGTTTCCTCATTGAAATTTTGGCTGAGTATAGTGACGCGGGGTGATGATGTAAAGACGAATTTATTAAACGAAAATTAAACTCAATAATTCTGCATATTTGATGCGTCACACAATTATAACGGATTCGCATTGGGCAAGCCGGTGATTACCGATAAACTCATCCCCTAACAGGACAATCAACCCTAAGGACATCCCGCTCGATGAGCATACTTCGACTTTCCATTAGCCTCGCCCTGCTTACCGCTTTTCCCGTTAAGGCACTCCTTTTGGAGCAAGGGGCAGTCCGGTTCGATATCGATCCGGCCACGTTAAAGATCACAGCAGACAAAACCCTGGTCAACCAGGCTCAGGCCGTGCAAACCGTGGCTGATCTGCAAAGCACCGCCACACAGGCAAGCTGGCAGTGGCCAAACAGCGCGATAAGCATCAGCGCCCGGTTGGACGGCAGCGATCTGCGGCTGAGCTTCAGCAGCAACCGAGCACAGACAATGACGTGGTTCACCCTGCCACCGCAGGCGAGCACCTTGCTGTTGCCCATTGGCGAAGGCAGCCGCATACCGCTGGACAATCCCGTTTGGCAACATTATCTGGTCAAAGAGATGACACCGCTGGATACCAACTGGGATCTTAAGCTGCCACTGTGGAGCCAACAGCAGCAGGGTAAGGTTTATAGTTGGCTATTGCTTACCCCCTTCAGCAATCAGGTCACCTTCGCCAGTACGAAAGACACCCTCACTATGCACGCCAGTCATCAGTTCAATCGGTTTAATCAACAACAAGCTTTTGACGTATTACTGCACGTGGGAGACACCCTGTTATCAGGTGCGCATCGCTACCGCGAGTATTTGCAGCAAAGCGATCAGTTCAGCACCTTGCGCGATAAAATTCGCACCGCGCCGGAAGGCGAAAAGTTGATTGGCGCGACACACATTTATTTATGGGGCGACAAACTGTTGGCGCCGGCTGACGTGAAAAACTGGCCGGGTATTTTGTCCTGGCTGGTCTCTCCAGCAGGGGAAACGCTGTGGAAAAAAATCGATGTCGATAGCCAGAAAACCGTGCGAGAACTAGCAGGAAAAACACCGGAAGGCTGGCAACAGCAAACCTTGGTTGATGCTCTAAACCAAGCGCTGCTGGCGCTGAAACCGCTAAACGCTACGCCAGACGAAACGGGGTTCCTGCAAGCACAATACCAACAAGCCGCTGACGTCAGGGCGTTGGCGCAACGTCAGCTCGGGGCCTATCTCGCACCGGCGGACAGTTGGGGCCAGGGGCTGGCGAAACCGCTGATCGACACACTGCACCAGGCCGGCCTTCCTCGACTGTGGCTGGGGACGGATAACTGGACTGCTGAATTCCTGCATCCGCAGGCGGTCGAAAGCGCAAAAAAATCGGGGTACCTGATTGCCAGTTATGACTCTTACGACACCGCCATTCCCCGCGGAGTCAACGACAGTTGGCTGACAGCTCAGCTGCCGGCAGCACTGCGTGAAGAGTGCGCCATCGTACGCGCTGACGGAAGCAAAAAACCCGGTTTCGGCAAACAGGGCTATTACCTGAATCCAGGCTGTGTGCTGCCCTACTCACAACAGCGCATGCGTGACCTGGTGCAACTGGCTGGTCTGAACAGCCTGTTTCTGGACGTTGACGGCACCGGAATGGTGTCCGACGACTATCAGCCCAATCATCCCACGGGCGCAGAACAAATGGCGCAGGCCCGCAATGCGCGGCTTGCCTGGTTCAGCAATACCCTTCGGTTGCCGCTCGGTTCCGAAGACGGTAATGCGGTAACCGCACGCCACATTATGTTTGCCCACGGCATGGAAACCTGGGGCTTTGGCTGGGGCGATAAGCAAATGAACCAGGACAAATCCTCTCCTTATTATCTCGGTGCGTGGTGGCCCAATGCCCAACCGGCCTTCTTCTTCAGCCCGGCCAAGGTGAAAGAACCCTACCGCACCGTGGAGTTCGATCCACGTTATCGCCTGCCAATGTACCAGGCCGTTTTTCACGACGCGGTGGTCAGCAGCCACCACTGGAATTATGACAATCTGAAATTCAGCGATGTTAAAACCACGCGTAGCCTGCTTAGCCAGCTGTACAACACGGCCCCGATGTTCCATCTCAGCCGCGCGACGCTGCAGACGCGCTTGCCGCAAATCAAACAAGCCGATGCCGCTTTCCGTCCGCTGCACCAAGCGTTGTGGGATAAGGCATTGACCGACTTCCGCTGGTTGGATAAAGCGGGTTGGGTGCAGCAAACCACTTTCAGCGATGGCTCAACGCTGACCGCCAACTTTGGCAAGCAGCCGTTCAACGGCATCGCCGCCCAAAGCCTGCGAGCCAAACTGGCGGACGGCCGTATCCTGGACTATACCCCGTAATTGAATGCCAGGGGCACTCGCGAGACATGACGAACTGTCCCGTTCTCACATTGAACGGGGTGTTCGACGTGTGACGCAGTCCCGGCCAGCAACCTGGAGTTGATGATGGATACCTTTACGCAAACGCTGCTCTCTGAGATCAGACAACATCTGGGGGGACACACCACCCCGGCGAGCCCGTTGACAGTCAGTGGTAAAGGCGCACTGAACAGCGCATTCCCCGTCAGCGAACTGGCAACTGCCTGCTGGAGTGCCGCGGGGTTAGCCTGTGCTGAACTGCGGCAACACAATCAGGCCGATACACCACACGTCTTTGTCGATCGTCGGTTGGCGTCATTATGGTTCGGCTGGACATTACGGCCGCTGGGGTGGGCATTGCCCGCAACCTGGGATGCTCTGGCCGGTGACTATGCCACCTGCGACGGTTGGATCCGTCTGCATACCAATGCACCGCATCACCGCCGCGCGGTAGAGCACGTGCTCGGTCCACATCAGGATAAAAATGCACTGGCACAAAAGGTGCTTACGTGGAAAAAAGGTGACCTGGAACAGGCCGTCATCGAAGCAGGCGGCTGCGCGGCAGAAATGCGTTCGGCTAAGGCCTGGCGGCAACACGTACAGGGCAAGAGCGTTGCGCTGGAGCCACTGATCCATCAAGCACAACAAGCGGAGGCCCCGCCGCCGAACTGGGGCCTCCCTACTGCCAGGCCACTGCACGGCGTACGGGTTTTGGACCTGACACGGATTATCGCCGGGCCCGTTGCCACCCGCTTTCTCGCCGGGTTGGGTGCAGACGTATTGCGTATCGATCCTTACGGGTGGGATGAACCCGGCGTGGAACATGACGTGATCCTCGGCAAGCGCTGTGCGAGGCTGAACCTGACCAATGCCCACGATCGCCACACCTTCGAGCATCTACTGAAAAACGCTGACATCATCGTACACGGCTACCGCGCCGGGGCGCTGGAAAAACTGGGTTATGGCGCTGAACAACGGCGTGCTCTGTCGCCTGGGTTGATTGACGTGTGTCTGAACGCCTATGGCTGGACGGGCCCATGGCGTGGAAGACGCGGGTTCGACAGCTTGGTACAAATGAGTTGTGGCCTGGCGGAATCAGGCATGATCTGGAAGCCTGCCGCCACGCCTGTCCCGCTGCCGGTGCAGGCGCTGGATCACGCAACAGGTTACCTGATGGCCGCAGCGGTACTGCACGGCATGCGTCAACGTCTACAACAGGGCACCGGCTATAGTGCTCGGCTGTCTCTGGCGCGGACAGCGCAACTGCTGCTCGATCATCCTTACCCACAGCCACACCCGCTGGAACCTTTGGCGCCCGTCGATACCTCGGATGAAAACCCTGAAACTGAACTCACTCACTGGGGCCCAGCGCAACGCCTCATCGCTCCGCTGCGGCTGAACGGCACAGCGCTGCGCTGGGCACTGCCCGCCACCACCTTGGGCAGTTCACAGCCGGAATGGCTACGGCGCTAATGCCCGGCTAGCTGATGCTGCAACCAGTGTAACAAGGCCTCAACCGCTGGCGTCAAGCCAGCGGTCTGCGGCCACACCAAATAGAAGTCCGTCTGATCCAGACGCTGTGCAGGTGCCAGAGCCACCAATCGGCCTTCTGCCAGCGCATCACTCACCAGCCGTTTTTTTACCAGTGCGATACCAAAGCCTTGTTCAGCTGCACGGATCAATAACCCCGCATCATTGAACAGCGCCAACGGGCGCTCGCTTGCCATTTGCTGATGCGCGACAAACCAACTGCGCCATGGAGTGACGTCATGCTCCAGCAGCGGCATACCTTGCGCTCCACTGTCGAAAGCTAGCTGCCACTGATGCGCCAGAGCGGGAGTGCCAACCGGTATCACTTCGCCCGAGGCAATGCGCTGCGCTTGCATATCTGCCCATTGGCCATTACCCAGCCGAATCGCCGCATCGAACCCTTTTCGCGACAGATCCTGCACTGCCAAGGATGCATCGATATCCAATGCAATATCGGCATAAGCCGCATGAAAAGACGGTAGACGCGGCATTAACCAGTAATGTGCAAAAGAAGGCAGCACGCTGATGCGAAGCGACTGGCTTTGCGCAAGGCGTCTGACCCGCCCTATCCCCTGTTGCAATGCCAGCAACGCCGGTTCGGCGACCGCCAGCAATTCACGGCCGGCAGCATTCAAACGCAGCCCCCTGCCTTGGCGTTCAAACAACGGGCAGCCGATCGCTTGCTCAAGCTGTTGAATCTGCTGGCTAATGGCGCCGTGGGTAAGATGCACCTGCTGGGCCGTTGCGCGCAGATTTTCTAACCGGGCGGCAATCACAAAGGTTGGCAGGAGATGCAGCGGAATACGTTCACTCAACATTGGTTAGCCCTGCTATCCAAAAAGGCTATTTTTCATCGATTTTCGCCACAACGCAAATGGTCTAGGGTAGCTTTTTAACCTCTTTATATCCGGATCTCCCCATGCACCCACGTTTACAGCAAGATCTTGACCAGTTTCCACAAATACTCGAGCACACCCGCCAGTTGGCTGACAGTTTCCTGGCGGGGATTAAACAACGCCCGGTTTGCCCTCCGTTGGCTGCACAACAATTGCAGCAAGGGGACGATCGGCTGGCAGAAAGTGGCGACGGCGCGCTGGCGGCGTTGAACGACTTCTGGCTACGTTACGCAGATGGGCTTTCGGGCAGTGCCGGGCCACGTTACTTTGGCTTTGTCACCGGTGGCGCGACCCCGGCCGCATTGGCCGCGGATTGGCTGGTTAGCGCTATCGACCAGAATAGCCAATTGAGCCACGACACCGTGGCTGCAGCGATTGAATTGGCAACCATTGTGCAGCTCAAAACGTTGCTAGGCCTGCCCGAGGCATTTAACGGCAGTTTTGTTAGCGGCGCGACCATGGCGAACTTTGTCGGAATGGCCATCGGCCGCCAGTGGTTGGGACAACAGCGTGGGATTGATATCGCCGAACAAGGGCTGGCAGCATTAGGATCCATTCAGGTGTTATCGGCAAATGCGCACTCAAGCAGCGTGAAGGCACTCAGCATGCTCGGTATCGGTCGCGACGCGCTTAATATTATCGGCAGCCAGCCCCATTCTGAGGCTATCGACCCAGAAGCGCTGGAGCGCCATCTGGTTGCCAACCGTGGTGTGCCAACCATCGTGCTGGCCAGCGCCGGAACCGTCAATACCGTGACCTTCGACGATCTACCCCGCTTGTTGGCACTGCGTGAACGCTATCCATTCTGGCTGCATGTTGATGCTGCATTTGGCGGTGTCGCGGCCTGCTCACCGCAATATGCTCCTCGGCTTGCAGGCTGGGAACAAGCAGACTCCATCACCGTCGATGCACATAAATGGTTAAATGTCCCCTACGACAGTGCGATTCAATTCAGCCGTCATTTAGCGTTACAGATGCAGGTCTTTCAAAACCATTCTGCCTACCTGGAAGCACCGACGCTGCGGCCGGACAACTATCTGCACCTGACGCCAGAAAACTCGCGACGTTTCCGCGCATTGCCGCTGTGGATGGCGCTAAAAGCCTATGGCCGCAGTGGTATGCAAGATATGGTTGAGCGTAATGTGCAACTGGCGCAGCGATTGGGTGCAGAGCTGGACGCCAGCATGGGCTTCCAGTTGCTGGCACCGGTTAATCTGAACGTCGTGTGTTTTGCACTCAAGAACGTGGAGGGGGATGCGACTGCCGCACGCGATCGTTTTATCGCGCAACTCGACCGCCACGGTATCGTACGCTGCACCCCCACCAGCTATAACGGGCAACCGGGGATCCGCGCAGCGCTGGTCAATTGGATGACGCAAGAGGCCGATATTCATCTTGCACTGGAGTCCATGGAACACTGTCGGCAAGCATTAGTCTGAAATTGAAACTCGCGGAGTGCCGATGCGCACCGCGCTATTATTACCGCCAGAACCTGCCCTTTCCTGCCCTTGATAAGCGGCTCCCAGTCGGTAACACGAAAATAGTTCAGCAAAACAAATTAATCACTCACTGACATTTTTCACATTTGCCGAAATAGCACGAATAGTCACATCAACCCTTTGTTATATCGTCAGTTTTTGTAACAAAAAAACGGATTAATGTTAACTCAATGTGATTATTGGATATCGCAAGTGATAAGAAATGAAAGAATTATCATTATCAAAAACAAAAGAATAAATGATAACATTATGATAATATTATTAAAAATAAAAACATACGTAGTCGACGAAATGTAATTCGCCCAGGAAGTAAGCGAGAAAATGTTAAAAAAACAACACATGAATTTTTTTTAAGAATTTTCCTAGCAATCTAAAATTTCGTTTCGTGACATGATGGGCAGATTCAATGATAAAGATACCAGCAGGCACGCGGCTCAAGCACCAATTGACGTCACACCCTCGTCGCGCCGATACCAGCAGATTATTCTGACTTAAGCTAAACTTATAGGTTCACAGTGTTAATTAGTTTAGAAAGAAAATATCGTTGAGTACCGTCGAATTTATTGATAGAACACTGCATATACGTGATTTTTTTGTTCCTTTTTTTTGCCATTTAGGCTTCAGGCTTTTTCTTTTTGTTACCGCGGTAAAACGGATTTAAGTGGGGGTGCGATATGCCAACGATCATTATGGATTCATGCAGCTATACCAGATTAGGTTTAACAGACTACCTGACAACACACGGAGTAAAAAAACGCCAAATTAATGCGATTAGCAATATTGACGACCTGCATGAAAAATGCAGCAAGTTGAAACCCAGTCTGGTCTTTATTAACGAAGACTGCTTCATACATGAAGCCAATGCTACCGAACGTATAAAAGGGGTGATTTCACTGCACCCTGATACTTTATTCTTCATCTTCATGGCTATCACCAACGTACATTTTGACGATTATTTATATGTTCGTAAAAATGTCATCATCTCGTCAAAATCAATCAAACCAGAGACTATGAATCAACTACTTAGTCACTATCTGGAGAGAAAAGCCCCTCGCTCGGAAAAAAGCTCATTCGACCAAACACCCGTGACGCTGAGCCAGACTGAGTCAAATATGTTACGCATGTGGATGTCAGGTCAGGGAACTATCCAGATATCCGACCAGATGCAAATTAAAGCCAAGACCGTCTCTTCCCACAAGGGAAATATCAAGAGAAAAATTAAAACGCACAACAAGCAGATTATCTACCATGTTGTTCGTTTGACCGACACACTGACCAGCGGAATATTTGTCAATAGCCGCTAGGCATAAAGCTTGTCGTATACTCTGCCAAACGTTGGTTTTAAATGTTGTTCAGGCAATTGTACTGAAAATCTCGCATTTAAATAACCTAAATACCTGCTCGCGACGACACGTTCGGCCGCGACGGGTATTCCCGCAGTAAAAATCCGTTTATTAATGCCTCCCCGGAATCATCACCCTCCGAAAACCTTGCAAATTAAATTAATTCACTAAGAAGTATCGCGTTTTGCGAAACAATCAATTGGATTCGGCCTGACGCAATTCAACGAAGGTGCCATCTCGGCTATCAATCTCGTTAAAGAACCACACACCCGCGGGGTAATCCTCCAAAGAGACCAGATACATGACACCTTCATTAAACTCTTCTACCGCCAGGATCACGCCTTCACGCCGCTGTTTACCGTCAGTCTTTACCGAGACCAGATCGTTAACTTTCATGCCTTACCCCATCATTTATTATTGATGTCAGTGTATTACAGAATGAGGTGGGAAGAATACCCGTACACCGTCAATTAATCTGCTGTTCATCTGCGTAGTGTCTTCCTAAAGCGTAGCAGGCGAGCGTGCGAGCGGCTTTTCACTTTCTTAACGTTTTGCCCGCAGAATCTTAAGCCTGCAACCGGTAGTCTGTTCCTCGGTGCTTCCCCCCAGAGAAGTACCAGCAAATGAAGAAGTAACAAGGAACTTTTGCCCGCAGACTTGCGGGCATTTTTTTGCCTGCGACAAATTACAGACACAAAAAAACCCGCCTTGGCGGGTTTTTATTAATCAGCAAGAGGCCGATTAGATAGCGGTAACGTTAGCCGCTGACGGACCTTTAGCACCGTTCTCGATAGAGAACTGTACGTTCTGGCCTTCAGCCAGGGTCTTGAAGCCTTGATCCTGGATAGCAGAGAAGTGTACGAACACGTCTTTGCTGCCGTCTGCTGGAGTGATGAAACCAAAACCTTTAGACTCGTTGAACCACTTCACTTGACCTTTGATCATGTTAGACATGTCTAATTCCTTCAATATTAAATTTACGCCACCATGGGCAAGATATAGCCGGTCATCAGTTACTTATGGAGGCACTAGAAAGGAAATTCGTCAGAGAAGAGCTATCTAGGATAACGCTTTAAATTTGAACTACTTTACTCAAAATGTCGTGCATAAATAGGTCTGTACCACAGGCCGAGAAGCATTAACTCATGATGGGACTTTAATAGCAACTCTTTTTGTTAGCCCCTTTGTGGAAACGGGGCTAAACGCACAGGATTCAGTCCATCTTGCTTAATTTATCGTCATTTCTGACGGTGTTTTCCGAATAACGGCGGCAATGCAAAGCCGCAAAACTTGCAAAATGAGGCCTCTTTCTCATGGCCACCCCGTTGACATTGTTCACAATTCCGCCTTTCACGGTTGCGTTGCAGCTCCTGTGACATGTAGGCCGTCAGAATGCCTGTCGGTACCGCGATAATCGAATACCCCAACAGGATAAGCACCGAGGTCAATATACGCCCCACCGGCGTATGGGGGACGATATCACCGTACCCTACCGTGGTTAGCGTGACGACAGCCCAATACACGGCGGCCGCCAGGCTGGTAAAACCACCGGTGCCACCCTCAACGGCATACATGAGGCCACCAAACACGCACAGCACCACGGCGACAAAACCAAAAAACATCGCCAACTTATGACGCGCCAGCTTAATGCTGCGCCAAATCATCCCCATTTCGCTCATGTAACGCAGAAGCTTCAGGACCCGCAGCACACGCAGTATCCGCATAACGCGCAACAGCATCACAAACTCGACCGTCATATGTGGGAACAGCCAAATGATGTACAACGGCAGTACCGTCAGTAAGTCAACTGCGCCAAAAAAGCTGAAGGCATAGTGTTGCTCGCGCGGTGTGCACCACAGCCGTAACAGATACTCGAGCGTAAAAATGAAGGTAAAAACCACCTCAGCCCAGAAGAAAAGATAAATGGCTTCCTGGCCAGGAAAATACAAGGCACTGCCACCCGGTTCAAGAAACAACAGAACAACGCTGAGTAATGCGGTGCAGACCCAAAACGTTTCCATTCTTCGGCCAGAACGGAAATGATTGTCGAAAAGCAGCCGATAGCTGCGTTGGCGCCAGCCGAGCGCCGGGGTGTCAATGGTCATAGCCCAATGTCTTATAAAGAGAAGTTGCTCATATACTAGACCCGAACCTGAGCACAGCCAAATCCCCAACGCCAACAGGTGTTACAAATGATAGTAATTCTCGTCTCGCTGTTTTATAGTTGCGCTGCGTAACTATAAAGGGAGATCGACCATGCTGAGATGGCCTACGCTTGCAGCCTCTTGCTGCACCGCTCTGTTGATACTGAGCGCCCCAGCCCTGGCGCTGGACCTGTCTTATACCGCTCCGGAGCCTAGCATCACACCGGCACCTGCTCCGCAAGCTGCACTTGGCCCGGCAAAAAAAACAGGTAAACCGCCTGTGGTCTGGTCAGAGTCAGAAGACAAAACCGGTTTTCGCCTTGATATGGAGTGTGACCACCCTGGCTGCAGTCGCCAACGCCCCAAGGTGTATTCAGGCATTAACGGGCCGGTGAAAAAAACCGATCGCCGCCGTCAGTCAGATCCCTACTCCACCAATCAGGATCCCGATTACAGCGTGAACATGGGTTATCAGTGGTAACTGCGCTTTAAGAGTTACCCTATATCTGCGGCAGCACAGGGTTCATACAATGCGCTTGTGTTCACCACTTCTCCTGGTGCTGAGCACAACAAGCTGTGTTGCAATTTTTTATGCGCCTCCCTATAGGCGCTTTTTTTATGCCTATATATCAGTCACCTGTAGCCTTACAGAATGGTCTCATTGCGCCATAACGTGATTACTGTCACAAATAGCCGCTCCTTAGCCACGCTATATCGGAGGTTGGCCAGATGGCGACTGAATATCTATCTTTGCTGGCAGTGTTAGCCGGCATCGCAGGGTTCGCACTGTATAAGCACTTTAAATCACAGAAGAAAAACACCCTGCTGCGTCCGCACGATCGTTGACGGACGCGCTCCTGAAGGCAGGGTCTCCCTACCCTGCCTCAGGCCACAGAATTGCACCCTGTCATTTTTTTATCACAAAATTGTCACAATATGGCCATATGATGGTTGCGATTATCCGCACTGGCTTAACACCAAGGATTTCGTTATGACCACCATCAAAGCAACAAACCACCAGGAAGCAGAAAAGCTGATCCGTTACGGCACAGCCAAAAAAATTGAACTGGCTTATGACATCGACAGTGATGATTTTTTCCAGCTCGCCAGCCTGTGGTGCGATAGAGGCGCAAAAATCTCCAAAGGGAAAGAGCATTTTATCGTGTCGTTGAAAGGTTTCCGTATCCCTCCGAACGATTAATCCCCCTGCCGCCCCTGCGGCGGCGCCCCTTTTTCCCCGTGTTAAACCGCTCAATGCGCTACATCCCCTCTTCGGCATTTCTGTAAGATAAACATGAATTACAGCAGGCGGTTACCTACACTGGTTACTGCACCTGAACGCCAACTGAGGAGAACCACCATGTCAGCCAACCCACAGCTGCCCAGCACCATGAAAGCCATCGAAATCAGCCAGCCAGGTGAACCCGAGGTTTTAGCTGTCGTCCAACGGCCACTCCCGGTCCTGCAACAGGGGGAGATCCTGGTGAAAGTCGCCGCCGCCGGGGTTAACCGTCCTGACGTCCTGCAACGCCGCGGCCAATACGCGCCACCGCCTGGCGCCTCCGATATTCCTGGTCTGGAGATCGCAGGTACTGTGGTCGCCACCGGCGTTGGAGTACAAAATTACGCCATTGGCGATAACGTTTGTGCCCTGATTGCCGGCGGTGGGTATGCAGAATATTGCAAGGTACATGAAACCAACGTGCTGCCGGTACCGCAGGGCTTCAGTTTGATAGAGGCCGCAGCCATCCCAGAAACTTTCTTTACCGTTTGGGTCAATGTGTTCCAACGTGGCCACCTGAAGGCCGGTGAGACCGTCTTGATTCATGGCGGTACGTCGGGCATTGGCACTGTCGCCACCTTGCTGGCGAAAGCTTTCTGCGCCCGAGTGATCACCACCGTCGGCTCGGAAGAAAAACGCCAGGCGAGTCTGGCATTGGGCGCAGATGTGTCGATCAACTACCGCAGCGAAGATTTTGTTGAACAAACAAGACTCGCCACAGACGGCAAGGGTGCAGACGTCATTGTCGATCTGATCGCCGGGGACTATGTGGCGAAAAACTACCAGGCGGCAGCGATGGATGGCCGCATTGTGCAAATCGGCACCCAGAATGGCGTGGTTAAGGAACTGAACCTGATGCCGTTGCTGATTAAGCGTCTGACCCACACGGGCTCGACCCTGCGCGCACGTAGCGTAGAGGACAAAGCGCAGATTGCCGCCGATTTACAGCAAAAAGTTTGGCCACTGCTGGAGCGCGGGGCGTTGAAACCGCAGATATTTAAAACCTTCCCATTGGAACAAGCGGCACAAGCCCATGCGCTGATGGAATCCAGCCAGCATATTGGGAAAATTATGCTGACGCTCTAGAGTACAACACCCCGCAGTCCGCGCTGCGGGGTAAACCTGAAACGTCAAGCGCCGGGCGTATGCACATCGTCAGGCGTAGAGCCGGTATTGGCCAACTTCTCTTGTGCCAACGCTTCATCTTCGCTGTCTTTCTCCAGGCTTTCCTGCTGCTCCCCCTGTTTTGGCGAATACACCAGTTCTACCAAAATCGGGAAATGATCCGATCCTACATGGGGTAAACGACGCAGCGCACCCAGCACAAAATCATCACTGTGGAACACGTGATCCAACGGCCAACGCAGGAACGGATAGCCTGCATGGAAGGTGCTGAACATACCTCGGCCACGGCGCGGGTCCAACAAACCGCTGACTTTGAGGAACAGCCGAGTGGTAGTCGACCACGCCACATCATTGAGATCGCCGGTCACAATGACCGGATACGTCGATTTGTCCACACTTTTGCCCACCATCACCAACTCGGCATCGCGATCTTCTGACTCTTCATTTTCTGTCGGGCTTGGTGGCATCGGATGCACACAGTGCAAGCGTACCTGCGGCCCCTGCGGCAAATGCACCATCATGTGCATCGACGGGATCTGCTCATCCACCAGGTACTGAATTTGGGCGTCGCTAAGTTTCAGCCGTGAATAGACATGCATACCGTACAGATTATCCAGCGGGCATTTCAGCGTGTACGGGTAGTCTTGTTCCAGCACCGACAGTTGTTGCTCCCACCAGTTGTCGGTTTCTACAGCGACCAGCACATCCGGTCGCTCGGTAGCCACCAACGCCAACAGTTTTTCCGCCTGGCGATTAGGGGTTAACACATTGGACACCAAAATGCGGATACGTGGCTTCTTCTGATAACCGGTAAAGTCCAGCACCTGGGGTTTGCTCAACGGGGTATAAGGGTAAATCCATGCGGCCTGATACAGGGCACAGGCCAGGTTTACCGTCATCATGCCCCACACCCAAGGTGACAAGGGCACAAACAGCAAATTAAGCAACAACACCAATAGGGAAAGCACCAGTATTTGCAGGCGGGGGAAATCCCACACCCGAATCCACCAGGCTGCCTGCTTCGACAGTGGCGCAATGGTCACCAGCGCCAGCAAAAGCGTCAGTATGGCGGTAATCCCTGTCACGTTTAATTCCTCATCATCGGCGTGGCCTGTCGAAATGACGGCCTTCTGACTGCCACATCAAGCGGCAGCCAAAGATTGCCATAAAAAACGCCTGCCCCGCCAGCCAGCTTAAGGAATAATCTTGCGACGGCGGAACTCATCAAACAGCGCAAACAGCATCGCTTCCGTCTCGATAAATGCGTGGAAGCCAAAGCGGCGTGCCTTACTGCCATCCGCGAACATGTCGTAATCCCACGAAAAAACAAAGTCGGCAAAGCGCCAGCTCGCCACCGCGCCATAGTCAGTCTCGGCCAAGTCATGCTGTTGCACAAGGCATTGCCACAACTCGCTTTTATCCGCCATCACCGAGTCCAGCACCAGGGGTAACGGCGGTGCTATCTCCATGTCAAAATAGGCGGCAATTTTTGGCCACATCTCGCTCCAGCGGAACAAATCACCATTATTGATGTTAAACGCCTGATTGGCCGCCGCCGGTTCTGTCGCCGCCCAAAGCGTAGCGCGCGCCAGTAGCCCGGCATCGGTCATTTCCAACAGGCTGTGATAAGCACCCGGTTTACCGGGAAAACGCAACGGTATCCCCAATGCCTTGCTGATAGAGGCATAAACGGCGATGGTCAGTGCCAGGTTCATCGGATTGCCCAGTGAGAAACCGCCAACAACGCTTGGACGGATTGCACTCCAATGCCAACTCTTCCCTTGCTGACGCCGTTCCAGATAACGCTGTTGCGCAAGATTAAACTCCGGCGGCATGTGTCCAGCATCACTCTCCCTCGCTGGCGTTTTAAAAGGTCCCAGATGGGCACCGTAGACTTTATAGCCCTGCATCAGGCTGATGTGTTCCAGTCCCGGTGCAAACGGCTCCAATGCCTCCACAACATGCGTTAACATCGCCACATTCGGCGCAACCAACCCCGCCCAGTCCGACGCATCCTGATAAGCCGCGTAGAAAATGTGGCTGACCCGGGTCAACGAACGCAAAGCGTTATCCGTTGCCTGCGCATCCAACAGATCGACGGCCAGATAACGCACTCGCGCCCGATCGACGCCCCCGCGCCTGGACAGGCCAATCACCTGCCAGCCTTGTTGCTCCAGCTCATCAATCAGCCTGCTGCCAATAACGCCGTTAGCGCCTACCACCAATGCCACTTTATCGTTTTGCATATATGCCCCACTCAGTATGAATTGATGTATTCACTGTGAGTGATAAGCAACGCTTGCGGTAGAAGGCCTTTCTTACTAACACTTATAAGTAAATTCTATAGGTGGAACAGCAATGGACAAACTGAGCGCAATGAAAACCTTCGTCCGCGTGGCCGAACTCGGCAATCTTTCTGCCGCTGCCCGCGACCTCGGCCTGACTCAGCCGGCTGTCAGCCAGCAAATCGCCGGTTTGGAACAGCAGCTGGGGGCGCAGTTGCTGTTTCGCAGTACCCGAGCCGTAACCTTGACCGACGCCGGTGCCGGTTATTACCAACACATCAAACCGATTCTTGCGGCGGTGAACGACGCTGAAGAAGCGTTGCAGGGATTGAACCAGAAACTGTATGGCCCGTTGCGTATTCACGCGCCAACGGGTTTCGGCCAGCAGCACCTGACACCGCTGGTCATTGCCTTTCAGCAACTCCACCCGGCACTGAATATCGAGCTGTTGTTGGATGACCGCCGCGCCGACGTGATAGGGGAAGGCGTTGACGTAGCGATTCGCTTTGGTGAACTCAATGCCCCAGGCATCGTCTCGAGACGATTGGGGGGATTGCAACGGATGCTGGTTGCATCACCGGCTTACCTGGCACGACATGGCACACCGCAAACGCTGGCAGAGCTGGCAGCACATTCGCATGTACGCTACAGCGGTCTCACCGACGGTGACTCGTTGACGTTAATCGGCCCTCAGGGTGCCGAGATGGTAAATTTGCGTCCGGTTTTTCGCGCGAACAATACCTTTTCACTGCTGGCCGCTATCGAGGCAGGGCTGGGGATTGGTGGTGCGCAGCGGCCGCTGATTGGTCGGCAACTGTCTACCGGTGCGCTCGTGCCGGTTTTGCCTGACTGGCACTACCCAGCAATGGCATTGCATGCGGTTTATCCCGGCGCGCGGTTCATTCCTCGCAAAGTACGGGCCTGGGTGGATTACCTGCAGGAAGCGTTGGGAGACATTGAGGGAATAAGCGTGAATCATGCCCCCGGCAATACGCCGAGGGCATAAGCATTATTTGAACAGTTTACCGACCATGTCGCCCAGTTCGTTGCTGTCTTGCTGCACTTCCCCATTGGGTGACGCCGCGTCAGCGACCGTTGGCAGGAACTGCGCAATCGTCGCTGATGCCTGAGCCGGGTCGATCCCCAGCTTTTCTGCCAACTGGTTAATCGCATCGCTACCCAGCGCCTGCTGCACGTGATCGCCGCTTATCTGCTGGTTTTCACCGTTGCCCAGCCATGAGCCGACCACATCGCCGAATTGCCCCTGACGGAACTTGTCCAGAATCGCCTGCAGACCACCCTGTTGCTCAACCCATTGCATGATAGCAACGTAATCCAGGCCTTTACCGTTACTGCCGCCCAGAATGTTGCCCAATACGCTATCAAACAGACCCATGGTAATCTCCTTCAGGCCGTCGGCATAAGCCGCACGCCCCTGTGACTTAACGAAAAAGGGCCGCCGTAGCGACCCTATTGATCAGCACCGAATCAGTTTCTGATCTTTCTGTAGACAAAAAGTACTACCAGAGCACCAATTACCGCGACAACAAAACTGCCCAGGTTGAAGCCGTCAACACGGCCCATACCGAAGAAGGTACTGATATAGCCGCCGACAACAGCACCGATGACCCCCAGGATGACGGTCATGATAAATCCGCCACCGTCCTTGCCCGGCATGATCCATTTAGCCAAGATACCGGCGATTAAACCAAAAATGATCCAGGAAATGATGCCCATTTTTACTCTCCCTATTACCTTTTGCCTAAAAGAAACTCTATCACCAGACCCACGACGGCGCCTGCTCCAACCCTGATCGATATTTTCGCACTGGTATTTCCCTGTGCTTGCCGTGACCGGCAGCGCGATACAGGGTGAATCGCGCTAAACACGCATCTTCACACTGTTACTATAGACAAATATCAGCAGTTTACACATTTCCGTCTGTCTGAATTTGTCTGTACATAAAACGACCACCTTCATCTAACTGTCATTTCTGCGCGCTATAACAAGGAGGAATTTCCCTGCGGGAGACAGACCATGACCAACACACCCTTTTTACTGATACTGGCCGCGTTATACGCCCTGGCTGCCGTCTGGGATGGCTCTGCCACCCTCCTGCTTATGTAATGTTACACATCCTTTGTCACTTTATTGTTGGCTTTAATTGTGTCTTGTTTTTTCAGCAAATTTAATTGGCTGAAAACCAATAATAAATTCCGCCGCGTTTAGATAAAAATCCCATAGGCCATCAGGCTTTAGGGTTCACAAAACGGCTTGATTAAGTGGCTAAACCACTCGGCAAACGCGATGAAACGTGCCGAACGCTGGCGGCGGTGCGGGTAAAGCAACGCAATGCCCATCGCTGGCGGACGAGCCTGTGGCAAGATTTCACACAGACTGCCGTTATCCAGATGATGCTGAACATCAAATCGGGGTATCTGCATCAACCCCAGTCCTGCCAAACAACACCCGATATAGCTTTCTGCATTGTTAACCGTCACCCGGCTGCGTAGCGTTTTTTCACCATAGTGCTCCCCTTGTTGCCACGACCAGGTATCTGCCCCTGCCAGCGTAGGTTGCGCATAGCCCACCACCCAATGATCGTCCAATTGAGCAGGCGTATGCGGGATACCGTAACGCTGCAGGTAGTCCGGGCTGGCGCAGTTAATCATGCTGAGTCGGCCCAGTGGCTGGCTGACCAGGCTGCTGTCGCTGAGGCTACCCACGCGTACCACGCAGTCGACCCCTTCCTGAATCAAATCGATTGAGCGGTCGCTGGCACTGAGAAATAACTGAATGTCGGGGTACTGAGAAAAGAAATCGGGCAATGCGGGTACCAGCATCCGCCGGGCTATGCGGCTGGGGACATCAACGGTCAGACGACCATCAATGGGGCCGTTTTGGCGGTGAAAAAGGTTTTCCAATTCTTCCACGTCACCCAGCAGGTTGCGTGCTTTCTCAAGTAACAGTTCACCGTCGCTGGTCAGTTGCACCCGCCGGGTGGTGCGATGAAACAGACGAGCGCCCATTTCATGTTCCAGTTGCTGTATTGCCGCCGACACCGTGGTTTTCGGCATCATCAAGATTTGCGAGGCTCGGATGAAACTGCCTACCTCGGCAACCTGGATAAAAACCCGCAATCTCCCTATTTTATCCACCGATTGTGCATCCTGATAAACAGGCTGCGGCACAGGCCGCAGCAGAATTGAGATTAACGAGTAGTATAGCCACCGTTGGCAAACAGCGTCTGACCGGTGATCCACCAGCCGTCAGTGACCAAAAATTTAACGATTGGCGCGATGTCTTCGATGTCGGTCAGACCCGTTTTCGAAAACTTGCTCAGTGCAGCAGCACTGCTGTGATAGTCCACCGCTTCCTTGCTTTCCTGGCCGTAGAAGAACGGGGTATCCATTGGCCCTGGGCCGATTGCATTCACGCTGATCCCGCGTTCGCCAAATTCTTTGGATGCAGCGCGGGTGAAGTGCTCTACCGGCGCCTTGCTGCCAGGATAGACCGCATAAAATGGCGTGTAGGCAGCCAACAATGAACTGACAATCGTCACAATGCGCCCGTTGTCGGCCAGATGTTTACCCGCCTGTTGGATAAAGAAAAACGCCGCCTTGGCGTTGATGTCAAAACTGCTGTCGTAATCTGCTTCGGTGACGTCGGCAATCGGTTTTTTGATCACCAGACCCGCTGTATTGATCGCAATATCCACTTTGCCGAACGCCGTGACCGCCTCTTCGAACAGCCGTGCCACGTTACCAGGCTGCGTCAGATCGCCCTGTACCGCTATCGCCTGTGCACCTGCTGCTTTCACTGCCTTCAGCGTGTCTTCCGCTGCCGTTCGAGTCGCATCACTGTTGTAATGCACCACCACGGCCGCCGCACCGTTAGCCGCCAGATCGCGTGCTACCAGGCCACCCAAGTTCTTCGCGCCGCCCGCGATCAAAACGACTTTTCCATTTAAAGATTGCTTGCTCATTACAGTCACTCCGTTAGTGAAGGGTGTAACGAGTATAGAAACTGTGACCGCTCAGATAATCTGTCCAAACTGGGATGAACTGTCCCGGTTTTTTGGCCAATAGCCCCCGCAATGCAAGAAATTCTTACAGCGTGATCGCCCACAAGGCATTCAGCGCTAATCGCACTACACTTGTAAGTTGCCAACGGCAATAGTCGCAAACAGAAACTATTGCTTCCCGCCCGTGGGCACTCAAAGGTTCTGACGGGCCATAACAGAGGTCAATGTCATGTTGATTCAACCCTATTTATTTTTTAGCGGTAACTGTGAGCAGGCGGTTAACTTCTACGTGGCGCAGTTGGGCGCTAAACTTGAAATGATGATGCGTTACAAAGAGATGCCGGAAGAGGCCAAGCAAGGAAACCCGCAAGATGTCGATCCAGAGGCCATCATGCATGCGCGGTTATTGATTGGTGAAACCGCGTTGATGGCCTCCGACGGCTGCCCACAAGATGGCGCCGACGCATCGCACAAAGGATTTGCGCTGTCACTCAATCCGAGCAACGTCGAACAAGGGCGTGAGCTGTTTGAAAAGCTTTCACAGGGCGGTCAAGTGACCATGCCTTTCCAGCCCACCTTCTGGGCCAAGGGTTTCGGCATGCTGACCGACAGGTTTGGTGTTAATTGGATGGTTAACGTTGAGTAACGCGTCATCTCGGTGCGGTGTCCGCCGCCGATAGCGGCCATCGTACCGCCAACGCTCAGTTGTAGTGATACCAGTCGTACGCCGCCATGGCGAACAACACAAACATGGCAGCCAACAGCACCAGCCCTAAACGCCAGTAAGGCGATTTACGCCGCCGCCAGGCAAACCCAATCAATAACGCCAGCACCCCCAAGGTTACTGGATAATAAACAACCAACGTCAATAAACTAATAATGATGTAATCAGACATGCCGGGATCCCTTATTATTCTCTAATCCGGTTTTATGGCGAATTGTATACCGATGAATTTCACCTTGTCTCTAGAGGAACACCCCGCTCATCGCCATGTTTGAATGGGACTCGCATACGACACCTACGCAATCGGGAACGAATATGTTCGCATGGCAGTTTGCTCATTTTGCGTAAGGGAGTAGTGGTCTGCCGGATTAACGAATAAGATGTAGGATTGTTCTTAACACGATTTGAAGATTGTATAGCAAGGGTGACATGACACAGCAGCAACCTCAGAATGCCGAGCAGCCGCACAACGGTAAAAATTCCCCGTTATTATTCCAGGCCGGCGTATTTGTCGTCATCGTTGCCGCCACGTTGATCCTGTTTAACGCCTGGCAGATTTGGAATGCGCACCAGCGTGACCTGCAAAGCGCCAACCATGAATCTGCTAATCTGGCACGCTCTTTGGCGCAGCATGCTGATGATACCTTTATGCAGACAGACAGCACGCTGGCTGATCTTACCGAACGGATTCAACACGATGGGTTAGGCCAACTGCAACAATTGCGGCTGCAAAGAGTCATGCAATCCCAGGTCGGTAACCTGCCTCAACTGCACGGTCTGTTTGTCTACGATGCTAAAGGAAATTGGATCGTCACTTCATCGGGAAGATTCGTACAAAACGCCAACAATGCCGATCGCGAGTATTTTAAATATCACCTCGATCACAACAGCAACACGATCTATATCGGTAAAGTCGTGCGTAGCCGTTCTACCGGCGATTTAATCATCCCGGTGTCGCGGCGTTTTAATAACCCGGACGGCAGTTTTGCCGGGGTAATCTTGGCCACACTGTACGTCGATTATTTCCGCCAGTTTTACGATACCTTTGCGTTAAACAGCGATGCATCACTCAACCTGCTATTGGCGGACGGCACCATTCTCTACCGTCGCCCTTATTCCGTTGCCTCCATCGGCAAGAACATCTCTGATGGCGTGCTGTTTCGCGAAATTCTGCCGCACTCCGAATTCGGTAATGCCACCATTATCTCGCGCTACGACAAGGTGGAACGGATTTATGGCTATTCGCGAGTGAACCGTTACCCATTGGTGATTGCGGCGGGCTTGTCGAAAGAAGATGCACTGGCCGATTGGCGCAACGACTCTGGCGTATTTGCCCTGGGGGGGGTCACCCTACTGGCTATTCTGCTGGCGTTGGGCCTCGTGCTGATGCGCCAAATCAATCACAGTGTACGAACCGAAGCTGAACTCATGCGCACCCGAGATCAGCTCACCAGCATCAATCGCACGCTGGAAGAGCTGGCACTGCTGGATGGCCTGACTGGCCTGGCCAACCGCCGTCAGTTTGATATCGCGTTAAAAAATGAGCTGATGCGCGCTTCACGCAATTATCGCAGCGTGGCGTTATTGATGCTGGATATCGACTATTTCAAGCAGTATAACGACATCTACGGCCACGTCGCCGGCGATCAGTGCCTGCAGCAGATCGGGCAAATGCTTAAAGGGTTAGCCAGCCGCAGTAACGACATTATGGCCCGTTACGGTGGTGAAGAAATGGGCATCATTCTGCCGGATACCGATGCTCAAGGCGCGTTTATCTTCGCTGAACGCGTTATCGAAGCGATGCGTGATTTGAAAATACCGCATCGGGGTAACCCGCATGGCATCGTCACCATCAGTATTGGTATCTATGCCAAGGTTCCGCATATGTATAACGACACACCTATTGGTTTTATCAACCAGGCAGACAGTGCGTTGTACCAAGCTAAAGAACAGGGTAAAAACTGCATTTATTCCGCTTAACATTCTGGGCCGCCTCCGCAGGAGGTGGCCCAACGATAAAATAACCGCCCAACACACCAAAAAAACACAATCCACTGATTAAAAACAAAAAGTATAATTAACCTTTTGATTTGTTTTTATATGGGAAGAATTAACGCTCAGCCACTCTTTTTTTACCTATTCGTGCGCTTGGCACCTTCGTTTAATGTCTGTTTACTATTTACCGCATTTTAATAGTGCTACGCTTAAAAACGCGTTCCTATTAATAATAATTAATAAAACCCAATGAAATAATCCCCCTTGGTTATAAATTCCTTTCAAAGTAAAAACAATTAAAGCATCAACCCTTCGCAAGGAGATATTATGCGTGCGGATAGCCTTACGCCTGAACAGGCAGTGATGAACTTGCCACAACGGCAGTGGGATATGGCTCCCCCATCCCTTTCCTTCTCCGCCGTAGAGGCACTGGAGCAAGGTAAGATCCTCTTTTTACCGGAGCTGGCTTTTTTATTATCGCCAGAGGAAATAACGTTACTTGACCCTACACTGGTCGATGCCAAACGTAAAAACATCAGTTATTGGCCAGAAAGGGATAAATTATCCGGCGTGGCGGTCGCGGGACAACAGCCACAAGTCCAGGCACTGTTGGCACGCTATTATCAGTCCTGCCGTCAGTTGATCTCCGGGTTATTGCCGCACTACCAGCAAACGCTGCATTCGCCCACCAACAGCTTGCGTCTGCATCCGGTTTCGGCCTGGCGTGCAACCAGTTCATGGCGTAAAGACGACAGCCGGCTGCACGTTGATGCCTTCCCTTCTCGTCCAAATCACGGGGAACGCATCCTGCGAATCTTTACCAACATCAACCCGAACGGAGAGCATCGCCAATGGCGTATTGGTGAGCCTTTTCCCGAATTAGCGCAACGTTTTATCCCGCGCCTGTCCCGCTATTCACCGTTGAGCAGTTGGTTGCAGCATAAAGTCGGTATTACCAAGCGCCGACGTAGCCATTACGACCACCTGATGCTGCAACTGCATGACGCCATGAAAGCCGACCAACACTATCAGCAGCAGGGCCCGCAACTGGCGCTGGATTTGCCAGCGGGTAGCAGTTGGATCTGTTTTTCCGATCAGACGCCGCACGCAGCAATGGCAGGCCAATTTATGTTGGAACAGACCTTCCTGCTGCCGGTCAACGCCATGAAAAACCCGCAACAATCGCCGCTAAAAGTATTGGAAACACTGCTGCACCAGCCATTGCTTTAGCCCGGTTCCATCAGCAGGGCTTCCCTGCCGTGGCATCAGTGGCTGGTGCTCCACGCCTGGCTGTAGCGACTGGCTTCAGCCACCGGGGGGGCGCCAATGCCGGCAGCAATTGCAAATGCAGGCCATTGCGTAGACCCAACCATGTTGACCAGAGTAAGGCGCTTCTTAGCCCAGGCGCCCTACCCCCGCCGCCATCAGCTTGCCGGCGCAATATCCCCTTCCTGACGCGCTACCAGCGTGAGAATACTGTATAGCGCCACCGCTTGCTGGTGCTGATTGAGTACCTGGACATCCCACACCACCACGCCATGCGGGCGATCTTCTGCCGTTTTCTGCGGCTTACGGATTTTTTTCTTGCAGGTCAGTCGCACCTGAATGGTATCGCCAATCTTCACCGGTTCGATAAAGCGCAAGTTTTCCATGCCATAGTTGGCAATCACCGGCCCTACGCCAGGGTCAACAAACAGCCCGGCCGCGGCGGAAACCACAAAATAGCCGTGTGCGACTCGCTCGCCAAACAGGGACTCGGCAGCGCCGATCTTGTCCATATGCGCATAGAAATGGTCACCGCTCAGACAGGCAAAATTAACAATATCGGCCTCGGTTAGGGTACGGCGTGCCGTCAGCAGGCTTTCGCCCAGTCGCAGTTGTTCAAAGTATTTACGGAATGGATGAACCTGATCCTCAATCACCGTGGCCCCGCGCACCCACTCACGGCCGATTGCCGCCAGCATCGCCGGGCTACCCTGGATCGCGGTGCGTTGCATATAGTGTTTCACCGCCCGCAATCCGCCCAACTCTTCGCCGCCGCCGGCGCGCCCTGGCCCACCGTGTACCAGCATCGGCAGTGGCGAACCGTGGCCGGTGGATTCCGTCGCCGCATGCCGATCCAGGATCAGCATGCGGCCATGCGCGCAGGCAGTGGCGCGAATAAACTGTGTCGCCAACGCTTCATCGGCAGTGACCAACGATCCTGCCAGGCTCCCTTGGCCCATCAAGGCCAGTTCTATCGCCTGTTCGGTGTGTTGATAGGGCATCAGCGTTGCCACTGGGCCAAATGCCTCAGTGCCGTGCACGGCCTGATGAGCAAAGGGATCGGCGCAATAAAGTAGGGTGACCGGGTAAAATGCCCCGTTTTTCGCGCCGTCCCCCATGATGTCCAGTTTATCTGCCACCGCACCGCACAACGGCTCGCACCCATTGTGCAGCAAGTAGTCGACCTTCTGCTGCACATCATCGCGCTGCTCATGGCTGACCAACGCGCCCATGCGCACCTGCTCCAATTTTGGATCGCCGATTGTCACGCCCGCTAACCGCTGCAACAGTGCCTGCTGCACGTCCGCCACCCGCTTCGCCGGTACGATAATCCGCCGGATAGCCGTACATTTTTGCCCGGCTTTGGCGGTCATCTCACGGCACACCTCTTTGATAAACAGCGCAAACTCGGGCATCTGTGGCGTGACGTCTTCCCCCAACACGCAGCAGTTGAGTGAATCCGCTTCCATGGTGAAGGCGATAGATTTCTCCAGCAGGCGCGGATGAGCACGCAGTTGCTGGCCGGTCTGCGCCGACCCCGTGAAGGTCACCGCGTCCTGGTAATCCAGATGTTCAAACATGTCACCTACGCCGCCACAGACCAATTGCAATGCGCCTTCAGGTACCAAGCCACTGTCGATAATCAGCCTGACCATCGCCTGCGTTAATTGGGCCGTCGCCGTTGCCGGCTTAATGACAGCCGGCATGCCAGCCAGCCAGGTGGGTGCCAGTTTTTCCAGCATCCCCCAACAAGGGAAGTTAAAGGCATTAATATGCAGCGCGACACCTGGCCGCGATGTCAGTACGTGGCGAGCGGCAAACTGCGACTGTTTGGACAGTGGAATCAGTTCATCCTCCGGCCACAGGGTATCGTCCGGCAGTTCACGCCCCGCCAACCCGGCATAGGCGAAAAACGTGGCAATTCCCCCCTCGATATCCACCCAACCGTCACTGCGCGTCGCGCCGGTCTGGTATGAAATTTCATACAGCGCCTCTTTATGCGCCAACAGGTTTTTCGCCACCGCTTTCATCATTTGTGCACGCTGCTGGAAGGTCATTTGTGCCAGCGCCTTGCCACCTTTATTGCGTGCGTACTCCAGGCTGGCAGCCAGTGGCAACCCGTCGGAACAAACCTGATACAAGGGTTCGCCGGTGACGGCATGATGGATTTCGCGGGCGGCGCCCTGACCGAACACCCAGCCGCCAGAAAGGTAACTGTGTAACTGCTGCATTTGATCCTCCAGAATTCATAATTTTACACAACAAGGATTAATGACGTATCACATATTGTCCAGTTCACACCAAGGTAAAATTTAACAAAATTAAAACACCAAGCCTGTCAGCATCGCAAAAAAGACGGTTTTCAGCACCGAGGTGATTTTAAATAAGTAAAAATAACAATAAGATAATTAAATCACTTGTGAGTACCATCGCAAAACCACACAAATCTCATTTGATCTTTTTGTTATCAGTTTGTAGCCTTATGGTTAGTTAACGTGATTCACATTTTTATATTTAATGTGAAAAATACGAATCACCAAGAGGCAAGCATGACAACTGACGCGCAACAACAGCAGCACTTCGACGACAAAATTGCGGCGGATACCGCCATTGAAGCCAAAGATTGGATGCCGGATGCCTACCGCCAAAACCTGATCCGCCAGATTGGCCAGCATGCCCATTCCGAAGTGGTCGGCATGCTGCCTGAAGCCAACTGGTTAACCCGAGCGCCTACCCTGCGTCGCAAAGCGGTATTGCTGGCAAAAGTCCAGGACGAAGCCGGTCACGGCCTGTACCTCTACAGCGCAGCCGAAACCCTGGGTTGCTCGCGTCAGAACATCTACCAAAAGATGCTCGACGGCAAAATGAAATACTCCTCCATCTTCAATTACCCGACACTTAACTGGGCGGACATCGGGGTGATTGGCTGGCTGGTGGACGGCGCGGCTATCGTCAATCAGGTAGCCCTGTGCCGCGCGTCTTACGGTCCTTACGCACGCGCAATGGTGAAAATCTGCAAAGAAGAAAGCTTCCACCAGCGTCAGGGGTACGAAGCAGTAATGGCAATGGCTAACGGTAATGAACAGCAGAAAGCGATGCTGCAGGACGCGATTAATCGTTTCTGGTGGCCCGTACTGATGATGTTCGGTCCCAGTGATACCGACTCGCCCCACAGCGCACAAAGCATGGCCTGGAAGATCAAACGCCACAGCAACGATGAACTGCGGCAGAAATTTGTCGACAACACCGTGCCGCAATTGGAAGCACTGGGGATGAGCGCACCGGACGCTGACCTGGCGTGGGACGCCGCTGCCGGCCACTACCGTTTCGGCAACATTGACTGGCGTGAACTGCACGAGGTGATCAAAGGGCGTGGGCAATGCAATCACGAACGACTGCAGGCCAAACGTCGCGCCTGGGAAGACGGTGCCTGGGTGCGTGAAGGCGCCCTGACCCACGCGTCGAAAAACACCTCAACCGCTGCATAAAAGGAATCGATGATGACACACGTTGAATGGCCGCTGTATGAAGTGTTTATCCGCAGCAAACAAGGGTTGGCACACCGCCATGTCGGCAGCCTGCATGCCGCTGATGATCAAATGGCGCTGGAAAATGCACGCGATGCCTATACCCGCCGTAATGAAGGCTGCTCAATCTGGGTGGTGCAGTCCAGTCACCTGATCGCCTCACAGCCTGAGGATCGCGAAGCTTTCTTCGATCCGTCCGATGACAAAATTTACCGTCATCCGACGTTCTATACCATTCCCGACGGCATCAAGAACATGTAGAGGCGGTTATGACCCTTAACGATCCGCGAATCACTTATATCCTGCGTCAGGGCGACACGCCACTGATCCTCGCCCAACGGTTGTGCGCCTGGTGTGGACACGCACCGGAGCTGGAAATCGACCTGGCGCTGGCGAACATTGGCCTGGACCTGCTTGGCCAGGCGCGCAACTTTCTCGGCTATGCCGCCGAGCTGGCGGGGCCGCAATACAGCGAAGACCGTTTGGCTTTCGGTCGTGACGAACGCGAGTTTCACAACCTGCTGCTGGCAGAGCAACCCAACGGCGGTTTCAACGACACTCTGGTACGCCAGTTCCTGATCGATGCCTATCACGTACAACTGCATCAGGCCCTGAGCAACAGCCGCGATGCTCAAATAGCCGCTATCGCCGCCAAGTCGCTAAAAGAAGCGCATTACCACCTACGTTTCAGCCGCGGCTGGATGATCCGCTTGGGTGACGGTAGCCCACTCAGCCATCAAAAAATCCAGCAGTCGCTGGACAACCTGTGGCGATTTACCGCCGAACTGTTCCACGCCGATGACCTGGAGCAGCAATTAGCAGAACAGGGTATCGCCGCCGATCCACGTCAGCTTGAAGCACCGTGGCTCGCGCTAGTCAATGACACGTTACAAGAAGCCACCCTGACGTTGCCCGCAGAGCAGGCGTTCCGCCATGGCGGCAAACAAGGGCAGCATAGCGAGCACCTCGGTCCACTGCTGGCAGAGATGCAATTTCTGCAACGCGCCTATCCGAACGCGAACTGGTAGGAGGCCGTTATGAACATAACCCGGCTACAGGCCCCTGAGATCCCGCAAATTTGGCACTGCCTGCAACAGATCAGCGATCCGGAATTGCCGGTGCTGTCGATTACCGATCTGGGCATGGTGCGCGACGTTGAGGCTGAAGGTACCGGCTGGCGCATTACCTTTACGCCGACCTACTCCGGTTGCCCCGCCACCGAGTTCCTGCTTGAGGCAATAGAACAGCGCCTTGCAGAGGCAGGATTCAGCCCAGTGAAAGTGACGATCCAACTCAGCCCAGCCTGGACCACCGACTGGATGAACGCCGCTGCACGCGCACGGCTGCGCGAATATGGCGTTGCGCCGCCACAGGGGCAAACCTGTGACAAACCGCAGTTGCACGGCCCGGTACCTTGCCCGCGTTGTGGCAGCACTCACAGCGAGAAAATCAGCGAATTTGGTTCCACTGCTTGCAAGGCGTTGTACCGCTGCTGCGATTGCCGTGAACCCTTCGATTACTTCAAATGTATTTAGGAAACGCCATGACGGTCTTCCATCGCCTGAACGTCGCCGCCATCGAGCGCGAAACGCCGGACGCCGTAGCCATCACACTGCGGGTGCCCGAAGAACTCAAAGGTCACTATCGCTACACGCCGGGTCAACATCTGACGCTCAAGGCGCAGATTGACGGTGAAGAGTTACGTCGCTGCTATTCCATATGCAGTTCGCCGCAGGAGGGGCTGTTGCAGATTGGCGTTAAAGCCATTCACCAGGGGCGATTCTCCTCGTTCGTTAACCGCATGCTGAAGGTCGGTGACGCGCTGGAGGTCATGGTGCCACAAGGGCGTTTCGGCTATCAGCCACAGGCAGAAAATAGCGGTAACTATCTGGCCATTGCCGCCGGTTCCGGTATTACGCCAATGCTGTCGATCATCAAAGCCACGCTACAACTCGAACCACGCAGCAGCTTCACGTTAATTTACGGCAATCGCAGCAGCCGTTCGATGATGTTCAAAGAAGCACTGTCCGATCTGAAAAACCGCTACCCGCAGCGCTTTCAGCCACTCTATATGTTCAGCCAGGAAAACCTGGACAGCCCTTTGCTGAGTGGTCGTATTGACCGCGAGCACCTGCTGGCTATCGGCAAGACCCTGCTGGATTACCCTGACTATGACCACGCCTTTATCTGCGGGCCTGAAGCCATGATGGACGATGCCCAAAGCGTGCTGGAACAGGCCGGCGTGCCCACTGGGCACATTCATAGTGAACGTTTTAACACCAGCGGCATTGCCGCTCGGCCGGTCAATGATGGCAATCGTAACGCCACCCAGGTGGAAATCTTGCTTGATGGTCGTCGCGTGAATATCGAGGTTGGCGCACAGGACGACAGCATTCTTGATGCAGCGCTGCGTCAAGGCGCCGATTTGCCCTATGCGTGCAAAGGTGGGGTATGCGCCACCTGCAAATGCCGTTTAAAGGCCGGCCAGGTGGATATGGCCGTCAACTACAGCCTGGAGCCGGATCAGTTGGCGGCAGGTTACGTATTGAGCTGCCAGTCGTGGCCTCGCGGCGACGGTGTGGTCTTGGACTTTGACGTATAGGAGCCACCAATGGAAACCCCTTTGATCCTGCGACAGCAACACCAGCGCGTGGTGACACTGACGCTCCACCGCCCAGAGGCCCGCAACGCCCTGAACACCCCGTGCCTGGAACAGCTGGTTTATTTGCTGGAACACGCCGACGCCGACACCGGCGTTGGCGCCGTGGTCATTACCGGTGCCGCCCGTTTCTTTGCAGCCGGTGCCGATCTGCATGAGCTGCAGCAACAAGATCTGCCCGCAGCGCTGACAGATCGTCGCCCGTTGCTGTGGCAACGGCTGGCACAATTTAGCAAACCCCTGCTAGCGGCAGTGAACGGTTATGCGCTGGGTGCAGGCTGCGAACTGGCCCTGGCCTGCGACATCGTTATCTGCGGTGAAAGCGCCCGCTTTGGCCTACCGGAAATTACCCTCGGCTTGATGCCGGGTGCCGGTGGCACACAGCGATTAATCCGCTGCGTCGGTAAGTCTCGAGCCAGCCAAATGGTGCTGACAGGAGAAGCCATTACCGCCGCAAGTGCATTGCAAGCCGGATTGGTCAGTGAGGTATGCGTAGATGCACTCACGCTGGAACGCACACAGCAGATAGCTGAACGCATCAGCCTACAAGCACCGCTGGCACTCCGTGCCGCCAAACAGGCTCTGAAACAGGCTGAAGAAACCGGCCTTAGCCAGGGGCTGGCCATTGAACGTCAGCAATTCGTCACTCTGGCGGCCACCGACGATCGCCGTGAAGGCATCGCCGCCTTCTTCGAAAAACGTACGCCAAACTATCAGGGGCGCTGATTTATGGATAATGCATTGATTCTCACCCACCTCGAAGCCGGGGTGCTGACCCTGACCCTCAACCGTCCGGACCGGCTCAACAGCTTTAACGATGAGATGCACCGCCAGTTAAGTGAAGCGCTCACTCTCGCTGAAAGGGACGACAAGGTACGCTGCCTGCTGATCACCGGAGCCGGGCGTGGTTTTTGCGCCGGACAAGATCTCAATGATCGCAATGTCAGCGTTGAGCAACAGGCACCCGACCTCGGTCTGTCAGTGGAACGTTTCTATAACCCGCTGATCCGCCGCCTGACCGCCTTGCCAAAACCGGTGGTATGCGCCGTCAATGGCGTAGCGGCAGGCGCTGGTGCTGCTCTGGCGCTCGCCTGCGATATCGTGATTGCCGCCGATAACGCCAACTTTATTCAGTCCTTCTGTCGTTTGGGCCTGGTACCGGATTCCGGCGGCAGCTGGTTCCTGCCACGCTTGGCAGGCCACGCCCGCGCCATGGGCATGGCCATGCTGGGTGACAAAATCAGCGCACAACAGGCGCTGGCCTGGGGCATGATCTGGCAAGTTGTGGCTGCGGATGAATTGGCGTCAACCAGCCAAACATTGGCACAGCACCTGGCCACTCAACCGACCTATGGGCTGGGGCTGATTAAAAAAGCCCTCTACAGTTCGGCGAACAACACCCTCGATCAGCAGCTTGATTTGGAGCGCGATCTACAGCGCCTCGGCGGCCGCAGCGACGACTACCGTGAAGGGGTCAGTGCCTTCTTCGCCAAACGCCCTCCTTCTTTCAGCGGGAAATGATCATGAACCTGCCGAACGTCAACGCAAGGGTCGCGGTGATCGGTGCCGGAACCATGGGGATAGGTATCGCCCAAGTGGCGGCTCGCGCCGGGCATCAGGTACTGCTATTTGATATCGCCGCCACCGCCGCCCAACGGGCACTCGACGCGCTCGGACAGCGGCTGCGCCTACGGGTTGCGTCTGGTAAGGCTGATGCTGCCAGCACCGAAGCGTTGCTGGCACGCATTCATCCGGTAGATGCATTGAGTCAACTGGCCGACAGCGAACTGGTGATTGAAGCGGTAGCAGAAAAACTGCCGATCAAACAGAGCCTGTTCCGCGAGCTGGAGGCCCTGTGCTCCCCTGCCACTCTGTTTGCCAGCAACACGTCATCATTGTCCATCACCGCCATTGCGGGAGCCTTACAGCACCCACAACGCCTGGCTGGTTTGCACTTCTTCAACCCAGCACCGCTGATGAAGCTGGTCGAGATCGTCAGCGGCCTGGACACCAGCGCCGAAACCGTGGCGACGCTGCAAGCGCTCACCCAACAATGGGATAAACAAAGCGTCCTGTGCCGTTCCACACCCGGTTTTATTGTGAACCGCGTAGCACGGCCTTTTTATGCCGAAACCCTCCGCGCGTTGGAAGAACAGGTCGCCGATGCCACGACGCTCGATGCCGTGATGCGTGACGCGGGTGGCTTCGCCATGGGGCCACTGCAATTGACCGATATGATTGGTCAGGACGTCAACTACGCCGTGACCGAGTCCGTATTTCACGCCTTCTTCCAGGATCCCCGTTTTACACCCTCTCTGGTACAGCAAGAACTGGTCGCCGCCGGCCGCCTGGGGCGGAAAAGCGGTCAGGGGTTTTACCGTTATGGCGATCATCCTCAACCGGCTGCCACCTGCTTACCCGCCTCGACCGCCGCGTTACCACGCAGTATCACGCTGCACGGCGATCCTGCGGGCATGACTCTGTTGGCCACTTTGCTGACGGAAAATGCGGTCACGATCAAACAACCTGGCCAGACCAGCGCATTTGCCCGGATAGATGAAGTTACATTTATGTTAACAAATGGTAAAACAGCTAGCCAAATCGCCGAGGAAACCGGGACCCCCGTGGTGCTGTTTGATCTGTCCGCCCACTATTCGCAGGCGTCCACCGTCGCCATAAGCTGCGCGGCGCAAAACGACGCCCGGCACAACGCCACGGTAGTGCGCCTGCTGCAATCCCTTGGCAAAAAAGTGATTCAGTTACCGGACTATCCCGGCCTGTTGGTCATGCGCACCCTCGCCATGCTGGCGAATGAAGCACTCGACGTGGTGAACAAGGGCGTTGCCAGTGCTGCCGATACCGATCGCGCCATGTGCTGCGGGGTCAATTACCCTCGTGGCCCGCTGGAATGGGCAGCCGCTCTGGGTTGGCAACAGATCCTGACCACGCTGGAAAACCTGCAACACTATTACGGTGAACCTCGCTACCGTCCCATGCCGCTGCTGCGCCACTACGCATCCCTCTCTTCAGGAGCCCAATGATGAACGCCAATACGCCCCATGCGCTGGCGCAACGCTGCGCCGAACAGATGTTTCAACAAGATACCTGCGCGCAGGCAATGGGCATGCGTGTGGATGCCGTAGACGCCGGTTTCGCCCGTGTCAGCATGACCGTCGGCCCGCAGATGCTCAATGGGCACCAGACGTGCCATGGCGGTCAACTGTTTAGCCTGGCGGATACCGCCTTCGCTTACGCCTGCAACAGCCAAGGGTTAGCCGCTGTCGCATCCGGCTGCAGCATCGATTTCATCCGCCCTGCGCTGGCAGGCGATCGCCTGACCGCCAGCGCCGAAGTACGCCATCAGGGCAAAACAACGGGGTTATATGACGTGGAAATCGTCAACCAACTGGGCAAAACCGTCGCCTGGTTCCGCGGCCGTGCACATCGCCTGGGCCACCACATTTTAGGGGAACAACCATGAAACAGGCGTTTATCTGCGACGGCGTCCGCACGCCAATAGGCCGTTACGGTGGTGCACTCGCCAACGTGCGTGCTGATGATTTAGCCGCGCTGCCGTTGCGTACTCTGCTGGCCCGCCATCCCCAGGTGGACTGGTCGTTGGTTGATGACGTGATCCTGGGTTGTGCCAATCAGGCCGGGGAAGATAACCGCAATTTGGCACGCATGGCGGCGCTACTGGCCGGTCTGCCGATCAATGTGTCCGGTACCACCGTCAACCGCTTGTGTGGCTCAGGGTTGGACGCCCTGGCAATGGCGGCGCGCAGCATCAAAGCCGGTGACGCTGAGCTGGTATTGGCTGGCGGTGCGGAATCGATGACGCGGGCACCGCTGGTGATGGGCAAGGCCGACAGTGCCTTCAGCCGCCAGGCACAACTGTATGACACCACCCTGGGCTGGCGTTTTATTAATCCGCTGATGCAGGCACAGTTCGGCACCGACTCGATGCCAGAAACAGCCGAAAACGTGGCGGCACAGTTCAACATCAGCCGTGCCGATCAAGATGCTTTCGCGCTGCGTAGCCAGCAACGTACTGCTCAGGCACAAGAGCGCGGATGGCTGGCGCAGGAAATTGAGCCGGTCAGCCTCAGCGGCAAAAAAGGCGTCGTCACGCTGTTCAGCCGGGACGAACATCCACGCGCAGACACTCAGTTGGCGCAATTGCAGGCGCTGAAAACTCCGTTCCGCCAACCCGGCACGGTAACCGCTGGCAACGCATCCGGCTTGAATGACGGGGCAGCTGCGCTGATCGTCTCCTCTGAGAAAATGGCCCTAAGCCAGGGTTTAACGCCGCGGGCGCGTATCGTCGCCACCGCCACCTGCGGTGTCGAACCCCGCCTGATGGGCATGGGACCGCTGCCCGCGACCCGCAAGGTGCTGGAGATAGCCGGACTGAGTCTGGCGCAAATGGACGTGATTGAACTCAATGAGGCGTTTGCCGCCCAGGCGCTGGCCGTGCTGCGCCAGCTTGGCCTGCCTGACGACGCACCACAGGTAAACCCCAACGGCGGTGCGATCGCCCTGGGCCACCCGCTGGGTATGAGCGGTGCGCGTTTGGCGCTGGCCGCCCTGTTTGAACTGGAACGGCGTTCCGGTCGCTACGCACTGTGCACCATGTGCATCGGCGTCGGCCAAGGCATCGCCATGATTATTGAGCGAGTTTGATCCCCGAGGCTAACTATGACAACTAATCCACAGCCACTCGATGCCATTGAGTTCGCCTCGCGCGATGAGATTGAAGCGTTGCAATTGGAACGTCTGAAATGGACGCTTCACCACGCTTACAACAATGTGCCGATGTATAAACGCAAGTTCGATCAGGCGGGTGTCCACCCCGACGATCTCAAACAGCTGAGCGACCTGACCCGCTTCCCCTACACCACCAAGCAAGACCTGCGTGACAACTATCCCTTCGACACCTTCGCCGTGCCGATGGAGCAAGTGGTCCGTATTCATGCCTCGTCAGGGACCACGGGGCGGCCAACCGTCGTCGGCTACACCCAGCGGGACATCGATAATTGGGCGGATATTGTTGCCCGCAGCCTACGAGCCGCCGGTGCCACCGCCAAAGACAAGGTGCATGTGGCCTACGGCTATGGGTTGTTTACCGGCGGGCTGGGGGCGCATTACGGTGCGGAGCGGCTTGGGGCAACGGTGATCCCGATGTCCGGTGGGCAAACGGAACGACAGGCCCAGTTAATCCTGGACTTCAAACCCGACGTGATCATGGTGACGCCATCCTACTGTTTGACATTGATCGACGAGCTGGAACGCAAAATGGGCGGCGACGCTCGCGGCTGTTCACTGCGTCTTGGGATCTTCGGTGCCGAGCCCTGGACCGAAGCGCTGCGGCACGAGATCGAAAGCCGCATGGGCATCAAGGCACTGGATATTTATGGTTTGTCCGAAGTGATGGGCCCAGGGGTCGCCATGGAGTGCGCAGAGAGCGGCGGTGGCCCAACGATCTGGGAAGACCACTTCCTGCCGGAGATCATCTGCCCGGAGACCGGCATCGCACTGCCAGACGGACAGCACGGTGAACTGGTGTTCACCACCCTGACCAAAGAGGCGCTGCCGGTGATTCGCTATCGCACCCGCGATCTCACCCGCCTGCTGCCGGGCGACGCACGCCAAATGCGCCGAATGGGGAAAATTACCGGTCGCTCCGACGACATGCTGATCATCCGCGGCGTCAATGTCTTCCCGTCGCAGGTTGAAGAACAAATTATGCAGTTCGAACAGCTGTCACCGCATTATCAACTGCAAGTCAGCCGCAGCGGGCACCTGGATACGCTGGCGGTGCGCGTTGAATTGAAAGAAGCGGCGCTCAGCCTCAGCCACCAGCAACGCTGTGAGATCTGCCACCAGTTACGCCACCATATCAAGTCGATTATCGGCGTCAGCACCGACGTCAGCATCGCCAACTGTGGCGACATTCCGCGTTCGGAAGGCAAGGCCCAGCGCGTGGTTGACTTAAGACCGCGCTGATTCAACGGGCGTCACGGATGACGCCTTAATGAATTGTGGTAATGTTATGCTTCATCGACGGCTAACCCATGGAAAAATATGGAACATAAACTGGATGAGTTTATCCGCCATGCCATAGACGCTCAGCCGATCAGCGGCACCTCACTGATTATCTCCTTATACGGCGATGCGCTCAGCCATCGCGGTGGCGAGGTGTGGCTCGGTAGCCTGAGCGCGTTGCTGGAAGCGTTGGGCTTCGGCGATCGCTTTGTGCGCACTTCGGTATTTCGCCTGCAAAAAGAGGGCTGGCTGGACGTCGAAAAAATCGGCCGCCGCAGCTTTTATCGGGTGACCGAACAGGGCATGCGCCAATTCCGCCACGCCGAGTCGAAAATCTATCTCAGCGAACCACCCGCCTGGGATGGCAAATGGGATTTGCTGTTGCTGGAAGGGGCAGAAAAGAACGATCGCGCACGGCTAAAAAAAGAGCTGGGCTGGTTGGGGTTCGGTCAAATAGCCAATAACCTGATGGCCGCCCCGACGCACGTGCAAACCGACGTGACGGCGCTGCTCGGCGAACTTAACGCCAGCGAACAGGTGATCTATTTCCGTGCAGACTACCCCTATAATCGCTCAGAACAAACCTTGCAACAGATCGTGGCGAGCTGCTGGGCGCTGGCGGATGTTGCTGCCGATTATCACGAATTTATCGTTTCTTTCCGCCCGCTTATGGCGCTGCTGCGCGAAACCGATGACGTGCTGCTGACACCCCAGCGCTGTTTCCAGATTAAGCTATTATTGATCCACTTCTTCCGGCGCGTGGTGCTAAAAGATCCTTTACTGCCGGATGCCTTGCTGCCCACGCAGTGGGAGGGGCAAATCGCCCGTAATCTGTGCATCAATATTTATCAACGCGTGGATCGTGCCGCTACCGAGTATGTCAGCACGCTGGCAGAAACCACTATCGGTGCCCTGCCCGCCCCGGCAGCAGGCTATTACCGACGCTTTGGCGGCCTGCCACGAGATCCTTCACTATAGGGAGCATTAGCTATGCCCGTGTATCAGATTGACGGCCTAACCCCAGTCGTAGACCCCAGCAGCTATGTACACCCGACGGCGGTGTTGATTGGCGATGTGATCGTCGGCAAACACGTTTATATCGGCCCAAACGCCAGCCTGCGCGGTGACTTTGGCCGATTGGTTATCTGCGACGGTGCCAATATTCAAGACAACTGCGTCATGCACGGTTTCCCGCAGCAAGACACCGTTGTGGAGCAAGATGGTCATATTGGCCATGGCGCGATCCTGCACGGCTGCCGCATCCGGCGCAACGCCATGGTCGGCATGAACGCCGTGATCATGGATGGCGCAGAGATCGGTGAGAATACCATCGTGGGGGCGATGGCATTCGTCAAGGCGGCCGCAGTGATCGACGCCAATAAATTGGTGGTCGGCAGCCCGGCGCGAGTCTTGCGCGATTTAACCGAACAGGAGCTGGCGTGGAAAGTGGCTGGCACACGCGAATACCAGGATCTGGTATCGCGCTGTAAGTCTTCACTGCATGAGGTCGCGCCGCTAACTGCCATTGAACCTGACCGACAGCGCCTGTGCTTTGGCGACCACCTGATTCCGAAAAGTCAGCTTTAATTGCTGCCCCAACAGGCTATTGAGGGACAAAGTGGTTTAAAGTAATGCTCTTACTTACCCCATTTACCTGGACCGGAATAGATGCCCAGAACGGCCAAAACGGTTGACGTTCCTGCGATCGGCGAGCTTGACCGCCACGCAGGGCAACTCAGCCTGCAGCTTGCCCGAGCGTTACGGGCTGCCATCAATAAGGGCGAACTGAAAGCGGGCGATCTGTTGCCCTCCACACGCGTGCTGGCAAGTGCATTGCAGCTTGCCAGAGGCACCGTACTGGCGGCCTTCGAACAACTGACCGCAGAGGGCTTCCTGGAGGCACAACCCGGTTCGGGTACCCGCGTAGCCCTGTCACTCACACGCCAGCCCCCTGTTCCCGCTCCGCATTCCGAAGCCTGCGACATGCCGCTTTCCAGTCAGGCACAGGCGCTGGCAAGCTTTGCAGCCCAGTTGCGGCCGCTGCCGCCAGTGCCCTTCACCGTGTCCGTACCGATCAACGATACCGCGCCCGACGATGTCTGGCGCCGGCTCGGTAACCGAATTCGCGCACGGGGACCCGGTGCCCCCGCCGGTTATGGCGAACCGCTCGGCGCATTGGCATTGCGCAAGGCCGTCTGTGAATACGTCCGTAAATCCCGCTCGGTGCTCTGTACACCCGAACAGGTCATTATCACCGCCGGTACTCAACAGGGTCTCTATCTCGCCACGCAAATTTTGCTGGATGCCGGTGACACGGCCTGGGTGGAAAACCCCGCCTATCACGGTATTACTGCCATCTTTAACAGCGTATTCAGGGATCGAATCATGGCCAGGGTCCCGGTAGATGAGGAAGGCATAGACATCGCGGCGGGTAAAAAGATCGCGCCACGGGCCAGAGCCGCCTTTGTCACCCCCTCTCATCAATACCCGTTATGCATGCCGATGAGTATGACCCGCCGACTCGAGCTGTTGGCATGGGCCAAGGAAAGCCGCGCCTGGATTGTTGAAGATGACTACGACAGCGAAATGCGCTATTCCGGTCATCCTTTCCCTTCATTACAGGGGGTGGATCCATCCAGAGTGATCTACCTGGGGACCTTCAGCAAGATCCTGTTTCCGTCGTTGCGGCTGGGTTATGCCATCGTGCCCACACCGTTAGTCGATGCCTTCTGTGGTGCCCGCGTGTTGATGGATCGCCACCCGCCCAGCGCCGACCAACACGTACTGGCCAGTTTTATGGCGCAAGGGCATCTGGATCGCCATATACGCAGGATGCGTGGCGTGTATGCGGAAAAACGGCGTGTGCTCACCGGCGCCATTAACGCCCATATTTCTCCCGAACTGGCGGCCTTGCACCCCAGCGATCAAGGCATGCATATGCTGCTATGGTTAAAGGCCGGGTTGGACGATCTGCAGGTTGTGCGCCAGGCAGCCAAAGCAGGTGTGGCGGTAAGCTCACTCTCACCCATGTATGCCAGCGGCAGCGAGAAAAGCGGGTTAATACTCGGGTTGGGCGGCTACGATGAAGCACAGATCCACCGTGCCGCCCAAACGCTCAATCAGGTACTGGTGTCGTTAGCCCACCCAGGGTAAGCCGAAACCTGCCCTCGCAGATTATCGCGAGAAACGCTTCGCGCCGTACACGCAAACCAACACCCCAACCATTACCGCAATCATGGATGGCTGGACAGTTTCATGCAGTATCAGTCCGGCAAGCGCCAGGCCGAAAAACGGTTGCAGCAGTTGCAGTTGCCCAACGGCGGCGATGCCGCCCAGCGCCAAACCACGATACCAAAAAATAAAACCTATCCACATGCTGAACAGCGAAATGTAGCCCAGAGAAAGCCAGGCACCAAGACTGACCTGCGGCCATACCGCAGGGGCAGACCCCATGGCAACCGCTGCCGTTAGCGGTAACGCCACCACCAGCGCCCAGGAGATCACCTGCCACCCACCGAGTTTGCGCGTCAGTACCGCGCCTTCTGCATAACCCAGCCCGCAGAGCAGAACCGCAGCCACCATAAACACATCACCGATCCAGGAACCGCCGCTCCCCTGGCTCAGCGCGAAAGCGGCAACTAACATGCCGCCCAACATCGAAAACAGCCAGAACGCGGCCTTCGGTCGTTCCCCACCCCGCAGCACGCCGAAACACGCAGTTGCCAACGGCAGCAGCCCGATGTACACCAGCGCATGAGCCGACGTGGTGTGCTGTAAAGCTAACGCCGTGAGCAAAGGAAAGCCAATGACCACCCCAACCGCCACCATCACCAGCGGCATGATGTCATGACGCTGCGGCCGGCGTTGGCGCATAACGCCCAGTGCAGCGATGGCCAGCAAAGCGGCAAGCACCGCCCGCATCGCGGTCAGGAACAGCGGATCAAACTCCAGCACCGCCAGTCGCGTCGCGGGCAAAGAACCGCTAAAAATCAACATCCCCAAAAAGCCGCTGGTCCACCCCTGGGCCGAGCGGCGTGCTTCCGCATCGCTAACCCGGACGATAACGCTATTTCTTTCTGTTTCACTGCGCATTGCAATACGACTCCACAATCCCGAAAGACCCTTTATTCTCCGGTTAAAGTGGTTTATTTACAGAGCCACATAATCACATTTTTTACTGAGCCAGTTTATTCCACACTCGGTGTTTCCATCGCAGCGGGCACCGGCTGATGACGACTATAGAAGTAATAGACTGCCACCAGCAGCAGGGTAAACGGGATGCCAAACCACAGGGTCATCTTGAAAAACTCGGTGAATGCCGTCGAAATCAACAGCGCGGTCATCAGTCCTGCCCCGGCCAGCGTGGTGTATGGAAAACCCCACATGCGGAATTTCAGGTGAGTGTGGCGATGCTGACGACGGAAAAACAGGTGGGTGACGAAAATCATCAACCAGGTAAAGCAGGCACCGTATACCGAAATGGACATCATGGCGGCGAACGATTTTTGCGGATACACCAGGCTCAGCACGATCGACACCACAATGCCGATACAGGACATCGCCAGTGCGCTTACCGGTATACCGCGTTGACTGACTCGCCCGAGCGCGGCCGGTGCTTGCCCGGCGCGTGACAACGAGAACATCATGCGCGTGGTGATATACAGCTGGCTGTTCATCGCCGAGAGCGCGGCCACCAGCACGATAAAATTGAAGATGCCGGCGGCGGCTGGCAAGTGGATCACGTTCATCGCCACCAGAAACGGACTTTCGCCGGTACCGGATTGCCGCCAGGGAACAATTGCCAGCATCAGCGCAATCGACAGCATATAAAAAATAAACAGCCGCAAAATCGTGCCTTTGAACGCCGTTTTCACCGCGATCACCGGGTTTTTGGCTTCGCCGGCAGCCACCGCGATCATCTCAATGCTCAGATAGCTGAAAATGGACACGATCACCGCAAACCACATTCCCTTGACGCCAAACGGGAAGAAGCCGCCGTTTGCGGTAAAGTTTTGGATGCCAAAAGACGGGTTGCCGGAGAACACCAAAATACCGATACCAATAGCGATAAACGCCGCGATAGCGACCACCTTAATGGTCGACAGCGCATACTCGACCTGGCCGAATGACTTGACGCCAATAATGTTAATGACGATGACCGCCGCTGAGAACAACAGCACCCAAGGCCAGATTGGCGTGGTCGGGAACCAGAACTGCATATACATGCCAATGGCGGTGACCTCCGTCCCCACCGCAAGCACCACGCAGGACCAATAGGAATAACGCACCAGAAAACCAAACAGTGGGCTGATGTAAAACTCGGCGTAGTCACCGAATGAACCCGGTGTCGGGTGTTCGGAGGTCATTTCCGCCAAACACCCCATCAGCAGCAGCGCAACAACGCCGCCAATAAAATAGCTCAACAATACGCTGGGACCCGCCATCTGGATGGCATAGGCACTGCCGAGAAACAGCCCGGTACCGATCGCGCCACCTATCGCCAGCATCGACATCTGCCCAGCGGTGAGCTGTTTCTGCAAACCGCCCTGCCGCCGCGCTATTTCGTCAAAACCTTTCATCTGTTTCATAGCAGTGTCCTACCTTATTCACGCAGTACGGGTGACATCCAGAATGGCGGCAGTAACGTAGTCGACATTATTTTGATTCAGGCCAGGCAGGCACATACGACCAGGCGCCACCAGATAAATGGCATAGTGTTGCCGTAACCGCTCTAGTTGCGCTTGGTTCAGGCCGGTGTAGCTGAACATGCCTTTCTGATCGCGGATACGGCGGTAGTCCAACTGCGAACCGCCCTGTTCCAGCCCCGTAGACAGGATTTGCCGCATCTGTTTGATACGCTGCCGCATGCCGGCCAGTTCGTCTTCCCACTGTTGCCGCAAGGTTTCGTCCGCCAGCAGCGTTTCCACAATCTGGCTACCGTGAATCGGGGGACACGAGTAACTGCGGCGGATCAGCGTTTTCAGCGCGCCTTTAACGTTCGCCGCACTCTCTGGGCTGGCACAACGTACTGAAAGCCCACCCAGTCGCTGGCCATATAACGCGACATTCTTTGAAAACGAGTTGGCAACCAAGAATGCCAGATCGGTTTTCAGTGCTTCGCGCAAGGCAAAACAGTCTTCTTCCAGGCCGTCACCAAAGCCCTGATAGGCAATATCAAAAAACGGCAACAGGCGACGACGCTGTAACACCTCAAGGGTGGCACGCCACTGCGCCTGGCTAAGATCGGTACCGGTTGGGTTATGACAACACGGGTGTAAAAGCACCACGCTGCCTTCTGGCAGGCTATTGAGCGTGTCCAGCATGGCGTCAAAGCGCAGACCGCCGTTCACCTCATCAAAGTACGGATAGGTATGTACCTTCAGCCCAGCGCCTTCAAAAATAGCCCAATGGTTCGCCCAGGTTGGATCAGACACCCAAATATCGTGGCGGGACAGGTAGTGATGAATAAAATCTGCCGCCAGCTTCAGAGCGCCAGAACCGCCAACACTCTGCACCGTGGTGATTGACGATGATGCCTGCTCACCAAATAACAATGCCTGAACCTGCTGGGCAAACAGCGCCGAGCCTTCGATCGGCGGATAACCGTGTGGGCGGCGCTGGTCGAGTAAGCGCCGTTCGGCCGCCTCAACCGCCTGCATCAGCGGGATTTTGCCCTGCCGATCGTAATAAAGGCCAATACCCAAATTCACTTTCTGTGTATTTTCGTCCTGCAAATAAGCTTCCATCAACGACATAATAGGATCGGGCGCAGAGCGGCCAATGTGATTAAACATAGCGATTCCTTAACTCATTATTTAATGAATTCTCAGGTGAACTTACTCAAGAATATATCTCATGCATTTAACGGTGCGACTCACTGAACCGCACCGTCAAATGTTATTGCGATAGGTTATTCGTCGACGGCACTCACCGTTATTTCTATTTTCATTCCTGGCACCACCAATTTATCTACAATCACCGTTGAGCGATTGGGATAAGGGTAATTAAAATAGTTCTTATAGATTTCATCGAGTAATTTAACGTCATTCACATCGGTGAGATAAACAATAACCTGCAAGACATTGTCGCTGTGGCTATTTGCCGCCTTCAGCGTCTGTGCAAGATTATCGAATGTCAGGGTAATCTGTTTTTCCGGCGCGCCTGTTTCTATCGTGCCGTCGGACCTCACCGGGCCATGGGCGGTGAACAACATGCCGCCACCTTTGGTCGCCCAGGAAAAAGGTTGGCCAATCTCCGGCAGGCCCGTGTCGATGATAGTGCGCATGGTTTATTTCCCCGTGGTGATTAACTGGCGGATCAGTGCCCCATCCCTGGCGAACAACGAATCCAGCACGTTGTAATGGTTCGCACCGGCAACCGGAACCAGGCTGACGGGCAGGTGTTTTTCATGCAGTGCCGTGTAATAGTGCTGCGACTGGCCAATCAGTTCCGGCAACTCTGCGTCGCCATAAAATAACGTCATGGGCTTTATACATTCAGGAATATGACGCGCCGGGCTCAGCCGGGCAATTTGCTGTGGGGTCAGCTGCAATTGCCGGTTAACATAAGTGTTTAACAAAGGCGCCAGTTCGAAAATACCGCTGATGGGCAACACCACATCGACGACCTCATGATGCTGCCAAAAGCTTGCCAGATGCCCGCCCGCAGAATGCCCACACAGATAAACCGGCGCTGAATTATCCTGCCCCAGCCGTTGTTGAACGGCACTCAGTGCGGCCCCCGTTTGCCGGCAAATATCGTCTAACGTGGCGTAAGGTGCCAGTGTATATTCCAGCAGCACAACATCAAAACCCAACGACAGCGGCACGTCGGCAATAAAAGCAAAATCATCTTTATTACAAAATTGCCAATAGCCGCCATGAATAAATATTAATGTGCCTTTATGCGCTTTGTCGGAATATAACCAATCGAAAACGTCCCGTGGAGAATTGCCGTAGGCAATATTACGCTCACTACGTACTTGGCGATAAACTTCCTGACTTCGTGTTTGAAACGACGTCAGGATCTCATCTTCATTGTCCACCGAAGCGCCGTTGTCGTAATCCCCTGGAACAAGTTTCATATATTAAACTTCGTTTATTATTTAAGATATGCGTTAACTATTAGCACCGGGAATAATATTGTCAAGAAGGGAACAACAGCAATGCGGGTCGGGTAATATAAATCTTTTTGCCCGCCCAATAAGTTTCACTGGTTAAACTTATTGGGTCGTGGCCTTTATTATTCTACCGGTTGAATGTGCGCTAATTGGCTGAGTTCTTGCCAGGCATAATCCCAAAATGTGCGTACCTTTAGCGGCATTCTCTGTACGTTCTGAGCCACCAATTGCACCGGCATTGGCAAGGGTTCATAGGCCGGCAATAGACGCACCAGCGTACCCGCCGCCAAATCGTCCGCAACCTGGTACGACAACAGCCGAGCGATGCCTTTGCCTGCGCGCACCGCCAATAACTGCGTTTCAACCTCGTTAAGCAGCAAGCGCGGCGTCAAGCGCACCCGCTCGCCATTTTCCTGTGGGCCAAAGCGCCATTCACGCAGCGACGCCCGTTGGGTACCGACGATGGTGTCATGATCCGCCAGTTGCGCCGGTTCTTGAGGTTCCCCGCGCCGTGCCAAATAAGCCGGGCTGGCGACCGTAACCCTGGAGACCTGCCCCAGCCGCCGCGCCACCCGTGAGGAATCTTGCAGATGCCCGATGCGTATTGCCACATCCAGCCCTTCATCGATCAAGTCCAGATTGCGATCGTTGAGCACCAGCTCAATCTGCATCTGCGGATAGCGGTCGAGAAAGGCCATCACCACCGGTGCCACATGCTTGCGCCCAAACTGCACCGGCGATGTGATCCGCAACAGGCCCGTGAGCTGAGTATCCGCCGTGTCCAACACGGCAGCCTGATATTCATGCAGCAATACCTGTGCGCGTTCCATCAGGCGTAACCCCGCCTCGGTTGGTGCCAGCCGCCGGGTGGTGCGCTCAACCAACCGGGCACCCAAGCGCTGCTCCAGTGAGGCAATGGCCCGGGTGATCGCCGGTGCGGAACGCCGTAGCTTGCGCCCGGCAGCGGCGAGGCTACCCTGCTGGATCACCGCAACAAAGATCGCCAGTTCGTCCAACCGATCCATAGATTGTTCCATAAAGTGAAATTATCAATTTCCACATTGCCGGATTTCGCTCGCTGTCTGCAAGAGTATGCTGATAATAATTGTTGAGGAGCCTTACCATGCAAAAACTGAAACTTTACGGTACCCCGCTTTCCGGCCATGTTCACCGTGTGGCGCTGCTATTGCGGATGCTTGATCTCCCGTATGAATTTATCGAGGCCGGGGCGGAGGTGCGTCAGAGCGAGCAGTTTCGCCGCCTGAACCCTTTTGGCCAGATCCCCGTACTGGAAGATGGCGCCCAGGTGCTGGCCGACAGTAATGCCATTCTGGTGTATCTGGTCAAATGCTACGCCCCGGACAGCCATTGGCTGCCGGAATCCCCCTTCGCGGCGGCTCAGGTGCAAGAATGGTTATCCAAAGCCGCCGGAGAAGTACGCTATGGGCCAGCGTCAAGCCGTTTGATCGCGCAATTCTCTGCGCCAGAGGATTATCAGAGTGCACTGGCGGTCGCCGCCCGTTTTCTGCCACAGATGGAACAACATCTGACCGACCGTGAGTTTCTGGCAACTGATAATGCCACTATTGCCGATCTGGCCTGCTACAGCTATGTCGCGGTGGCCCCGGAGGGCGGCATTGCTCTGACCCCCTATCCCGCGATTCAACGCTGGGTGGCACGTATCGCTGCGCTGCCCGGTTTCTTCGCCATGCCAACGCTGCCGGAACCCGGCAAGAGGTAACGGATGAGCCAACCGGTGTTTCATCCCGACGAGCTGCGCGCCCAGACGTTAGCCGGGTTTGATCGGGTGAGTGGCGGCATTTACCCCAGCATGCCAGAGCAGCATCGCGCGTTTTTCGCTGCCCTGCCTTATCTGTTCGTCGCCACACTGGACAACCAAGATTGGCCAGTGGCAACACTGTTCTGCGGCCCGCCCGGTTTCCTGCGCACGCCGGACAACTGCCACCTGCGCATCAGCGCCCCTCGGCGAAGTGACGATCCCGCGCAGGCTGCGTTGGAAACGGGTAAAGCGGTGGGTGCGTTGGGGTTGGACTTCAGCAACCGGCGTCGTAACCGCGTCAACGGTATTATTGGACGCACCGACAAGAACCGTATTGAGATCGACGTCAGACAGAGTTTTGGTAACTGCCCGCAGTATATTCAACGGCGTGAGCTGTATCCGGTAAGCGGCTCACCTACGTCGATTGAACAGCTCCTGACATTGGACGCGTCCGCTGAAAGGTTAATCCGCCAGGCTGATACCTGTTTTGTCGCCAATTGCGCCCACACCGCGCTGGCACAAGGTGGGGTCGATATCTCCCACCGCGGTGGTAAACCGGGTTTTATTTATTTGGCGGGTAATACCCTGTGGATACCCGATTTTCGTGGCAACCGGTATATGAATACGCTGGGTAATCTGCTTGCGGAGCCGCGTGCGGCATTGTTGTTTGTCGATTTTGAGCATGGGGATATTTTGCACCTGCAAGGGGAAACCCAAATTCTCTGGCAAACGGAAATTGGGCACGGCGTAGTGGGCGCTGAACGCTATTGGCGTTTCGATATACGCAGTGCATGGCGCTTTTCTCAGGCTCTGCCGTGGCGCGGCCGCAATCTGGAGTATTCACCGGCAACGCTGAATACCGGGGTATGGCCGGTATAAAAAACCCCGCTCTGGCGGGGTCGGTTGAGGTCGTTTAGACGCTGTGTTCTAAGGTCGAAGCCGCCTGATAAAGCTGGCGGAAATAATTCAAACGTTCAAAGAACAAACGGCTTTGAGACTCAGACATATTGCCGGCCACGTTCTCGGCGTCAATCTCCCGTCCCTGCCACTCCATCAATGCAATGCTTGAAGCCAAAAAATCCATATTACTGCCGCTATGGACTGCAAGGTGCCGATTCACTGAAGTCATCATTCTGCACACTCCTTTTATCCCCTTCGCCTTTCACGTTGCCGCGTTGGTGACTACAGCGTGAAATTCCCAGGGTATGGTCATTTCAAAAAGGGTCATAGACTTGCTAATGTCAGTATCGTCTCGAACGCGGGCATTTTTTGTACAGAAGGTGCTCAAGGCAGTAAATTGATTTCTTGCCACGGATGGGGCAAATGAAGCCGGGAAAGTTTGCTAGGGTAAAGGGTAGCCGTTTGGGATAGGTCACCCTGTGTTGAATTCTGAAAAAGGAAGATAACCGATGAGCAATCACTTCTCTGCCACCCTCAAAGATGCCTCACTGTTCCGCGAAGCCAACTATATCGATGGGCAATGGCTGCCGGTCAAAGATGACCAGAGTATCAAGATCCACAATCCCGCAACCGGTGAATTGATCGGCCAGGTACCGGCTTTGGGTGCCAGGGAAACAGCACGGGCGATTGCCGCCGCCAAGAAAGCCCAGCCAGCCTGGCGTGCGCTGACCGCCAAAGAACGCGCCGGTAAGCTGCGCCGCCTGTTTGAACTGATGATGGAAAATCAGGACGACCTGGCTCGTATCATGACCGCAGAACAGGGTAAACCGCTGGCCGAAAGCCGTGGTGAGATTGCCTATGCGGCGTCCTTTATTGAGTGGTTTGCCGAAGAAGGCAAACGCGTTTACGGCGATACCATCCCGCAACCCCAGCCCGGCCGCCGCATTATCGTGCAGAAAGAACCGATTGGGGTTTTCGCCGCCATTACACCCTGGAACTTTCCTGCTGCCATGATCACCCGCAAGGCCGGTCCCGGTTGGGCGGCAGGCTGCACCGGCGTGATCCGCCCTGCCAGCCAAACGCCATTCTCGGCACTGGCCATTGCGGTGCTGGCCGAACGCGCGGGGTTACCGGCGGGGGTCTGCAACGTGATTACCGGCCCAAGCCAGGCCATCGGTGCAGAGCTGACCGCCAACCCAGACGTGCGCAAGCTTTCGTTTACCGGCAGTACTGAGGTGGGCGCACAGTTGCTGGCACAGTGTGCGCCTACGATCAAAAAGACCAGTATGGAACTGGGTGGCAATGCGCCATTTATCGTGTTTGACGATGCCGATCTGGATGCCGCTGTCATCGGCGCCGTGGCCTCTAAATACCGTAATGCCGGCCAGACCTGCGTGTGCACCAACCGTTTCCTGGTACAGGACGGCATTTATGATGCCTTTGCTGAAAAGCTGAAAACCGCGGTAGAAAAACTGAAAGTCGGTAACGGCATGGACGATGGCGTGACCATCGGGCCCTTGATTAACTCCGCTGCCGTCGAAAAGGTCAGTGAACATATCGCTGACGCGGTGCAGCACGGCGCATCGGTTTTGTTGGGGGGAAAACCGCATGCCTTGGGCAAAAACTTCTTTTTGCCCACCATCCTGACCGACGTGCCGCGTCAGGCCAAAATCTTCCATGAAGAGACCTTTGGCCCGGTAGCGCCATTGATCCGCTTTGAATATGAAGCCGAGGCCATTGAGTTGGCCAACGATACGCCATTTGGCCTGGCATCATACTTCTACAGCCGTGATATTGGCCGCGTGATGCGCGTCGCAGAAGCTCTGGAATACGGTATCGTCGGCATCAATGAAGGGTTGATCTCCACCGAGGTCGCGCCGTTCGGCGGGGTCAAAAGCTCCGGCTTGGGGCGTGAAGGGTCAAAATACGGCATCGAGGACTATCTTGAGATTAAGTACCTGTGCCTCGGTGGGCTAGACAGCTAACCGCCTGATGTGATGATACGGCCCGTATAATACGGGCCGCTAACGGACAATTTGTTTATGCCAGAAAAACAAACTCTCAAGATGTAATTATTTATTCAATGCAGAATAGTAACCGATACACTTAAAAAAAGTCACTTTCACCCGTGAATAAGCATTGATATAAATCCCCCGTCAAATGCAAAAAACATCCTTCATTCACAAACGTAATTTTACGTGCACATTTTTGGAGTCACACATGAAAAGTAAAATTATTTTATCATTGCTTTTTCTTCTAACATCCACATCAGCATTCTCCAAAGACCAAAAAACAGAATCGGCCAAAGTAGAACAGTTGGTTGAAAGCACCTCATCTTGGGATGGAACTCCGTATAAGAGTTACCCATCTGGTCAGCCTGATTTAAGGGTCATTAGGATGACAATACCTGCAAACACTGCCCTTCCTTGGCATACGCACCCGTATCCTAATACGGGGTATATACTAAAAGGACAGCTAACACTCGAAGATCGAGACTCAGGTAAAAAAATCACCTTTAACGCAGGCGAGGCATTCCCAGAGACAGTAGGTGGTGTGCATCGTGGTATTAGTGGAAACACAGAAACGGTGCTGATATTGACCTACTCTGGTGTTAAAGGCGTTCCGACCTTCAAATCAGAGCCAGGTGAAGTGGATGAGTATTGATGTATAAGTTTGTAACTTACTTAATGCAATGAGTGTCCTAGTATAATAGATTGATATTACCCCTCGTTTTTATTCTATTCTGCTAAGGGAGTCTACAATACAGGAATCAATCATATTATCTTAATTTTCTCTGGCTTACTGAAAAGAGTGAAATCCGTATTTAATTTTTAACTCTATAGGTCAATGGGATCTTCCGAGAAAAATCCAATCATTGAGTGGGCAGTGGCCATTATTTTAAAGCCACTGCCCATGAATATTTTTGACGCAACCAGTAAAATCGATAACACAAGTCACTCTGCCTGACAATTAATTACATATCCGTTATTTTACCCATGCAATATCATTAGCTGACACTCTCTGATATGAAGTCAGAAATTAAATCCGATTTATCATCGCTTTTACGCCAAACAAAAAACACATCATTAGTGTTAAGTTCAGGTATTTTAATTGTTTGAACATCATGCTTGCAGAGCGATTGTTTTTCTAAAATACTTTCAGGAACCAACGAAAAACCCAAGCCGGCACTTACACATGCGGTAATGACATCATAAGACTCCATTTCTAACACCATATTAGGCGTAACATGGTTGCTTGAGAGCCAATTTTCTATCTGATGACGATAACTACAGCTTTTTCTGAATGTATAAAGATCCAGCGTCTCCAGAAGACTCAGTGTGATTGTTTCAGGCAATGACGGTGGCACAATCAACACAAGACTTTCCTTAAACGCTAAAGAACTGGAAAGTAATGGGTGCTCTATTGGCCCATCGCATATAATTAAATCCAAGGCTCCATCAAGAAGGTCTCTCTCCAGACTTAAGGAATTATCAGATCTTATGTTTAACTCAACCTTCGGGTGCTTGATTCGATGATTGACGATGTATGATGGCATGTGAGCCGAGAGTACGCCATCTAGAGCGCCTATAAAAAAAAACCCTTGCACTTCGGCATTTTTATTGAATAACTTTTTAATATCCATGGAACGTTCTAGCAAGTCTTTTGCATTGCGGTAAAGTATACGGCCCTGCGGCGTTATCAACAGGCGATTTTTTTCTCTATTAAACAGTTTGGTATCCAACTGATCCTCGAGTTGCTTCAGGCGTATAGTTATGTTGGATGGGACACAGTTCAGTTTTTTTGCAGCAGCAGCAATAGTCCCATTTTCAACAATGGCGCAGAATAAGCTTAACTGATGTAATTTCATTTCACCTCCCAACTCTATATTTATAATTACATGACATTAAAAAAGAAATTAACAAAGCTGTGGCATTAGCCAGTCGGAATGTCTATTTATATTCCTCACGCAGCTAAGAAATTAATTGTAAACCAGAAAGACGCCAAAACCTCATTAATCCACTTGGAAACCGCATGCGTTTTTTAATGCAGACCGGCCAAAAATAGCAATATATTATTCTTGGCCAGTTTTCCGAAATCTTCTATTGCTGTAAGGCCGAAAGACGCTCTCGGGTCGCTGCATCCTTTGGAAAATAAACCACCAAACGCAATGAAGGGTTTTGATTAAGCGTAAATGTCTCATACGAGGTTTCAAGCATCGTTCCATCCGGATGAAATAGTGGCCGATAGCCGTTGGTTTTTTCTAATACACGATGCTGATTCCATAACATCCTGAACAAATCGCTTCGCTCATACAGTTCGGCATGCAAATCAAAAAGATACGGATCTTGGGGAAACAGTGCTATTGCAAAACGCAGCATAGCCGCTGTGTCCTCAGCCTTCTCACGCCAGGTGCCGTATCGGTTCCTTGCCTCTTTATCAAGAAAAACCACCCTGGCCAGATTCAACACTTTCACATCCGCAGCCGTGCCGGTAATAAGCTTTCTTGCCAAAAAGTTGGGGCTGATGATATCGAGCCTTGCATCCAGGAAATAAGCGGGCGTCAATACAAATGATTCAATATAGAATTGGAGCGTCTCAATGTCCGATTGTATCGCAGCTGAAGCCAGAGGCCGTTCACGATTAAACAATAAATACAGGTATTGCCGCTCTGATGCATCTAAACGTAACACATCTGCCAGCACCGAAAGCGTTTGCAATGACGGATTATTAACGCGCCCCTGTTCCAACTTGGTATAGTATTCAACGCTCAAACCAGCCGACTCAGCCAGTTCATCCCGACGTAATCCTTTGACCCTTCTCTTTTTCCCGTCATCCGCAATGCCAAGATCAGCAGGTTTCAGGTGACATCGCCTGCTGTAAAAGAAACTACGGATCTGTTCGGTCAACATATTCATACAACATCCTGTTCCGTTAGAGTCATTGTTATCATACTACGCCAAAAATTATAAATATTTAATTAATTTCATCAAGGTCGAATTTTAATATAGGGAAAGATTCTCTTGATTTTCATAACAGAAACATAACCCTACCTAAATTAACCTTGATGTAGTTAACAAAGTGGTACTAAAAAAGACTGTTTTAATCTTCACAAGAGCACTAATGTTATATCACTTGCCCCCTCTTAAAAAATCATTTTCACTCCGCCAAGGATTTAATATGTATCAGTTTAATCATTACACGGCTAAAGAATTAGCGCTAGCCTATCTTACAGGGATAGACCACCGGCTCACACCGCATGAATTTTTGTTGGAATTAAAAAGGCAGGAGCAATGCTTCACCAAAATATTGAACGAACTACAAAACTCACCGCAAGCATAACCGGTTAATAAATATAAAAATATCTTACCTACACAGGTCATTGTAACAAGGTAGCTCTGTCAGAGACTGGTTCGGCACAGTTTACCGTTGCTATTATCGCTATCGAACCTCAAGAATAAGGTAGAACCTATGCCCAATTTTAATAAACGGATCCTTTTTATCACTTATAAAATAGGTGTGGAAAAGGATGAGCTGCTTATTCCTCTGCACCGTCTTACCGCCAAAGGCGCTGAGGTGGTACACGCAGCGGCAGACAGTTTATTCGTACAGACGTTTGTTAATGACACCGACAAAGACGAAGTCATTAATGCCGATCTGCCGCTTGACGAGGGGATTAAAGCCAGCGACTTCGACGCATTGGTCATTCCAGGCGGCACGGTAAATGCCGACAACATTCGCATCGATAAACACGCCATAAGGTTGGTCAACGAATTCATCAACGCAGGGAAACCCGTAGCGGCCGTATGCCACGCGCCCTGGCTGTTAGTCGAGGCCGATCGTCTGAAAGGTAAGAAACTCACCTCTTACCACACAATGAAAACAGATTTGACCAATGCCGGTGCCAGTTGGATCGATGCTTCCGTGGTCCGCTCGGACGAGAATGGTTGGGTACTGATCACCTCAAGAAATCCGGGTGATTTGGAAGTGTTCGCCCTGACGATAGCAAAAGAACTGGGATTATAAGGAGTACAATGATGAACGACATCTCCCAAGCGAAAAATGCCGGCTCCGAACCTGGTTTTCTCACCAGAACCAATACGGGTCTATTTAAAACTCAGGATTGGGACAGCGCATCCCGTCTGCAGGTCACTGATTATATTGTCGAGCGCATCACCTTTGATAGCCAGGGTGTGGAAATTGTAGGCAATCTTTTTTCACCAGTAAAATCGGTTAACCGCACATCGGCCATCGCAGTCATGGGGCCGATCAGTTATGTGAAAGAGCAGGCTCCGCTGCAGTACGCCAGTCGTTTGGTCAAATATGGCTTCACCGTCCTGATCTTTGACCCACGGGGTTTTGGCGAATCCGCAGGTGAACCACGCGGTTACGACTGGGGCGTAAATAAAACCGAAGATTTAAATGCTGCGGTCGCTTATTTGTCACAGTTGGACAACGTTGATGAAGAACACATTTACGCACTCGGCATATGCCAGGGCGTGAACTGGACTATTGACGCGGTCAACGCCAATCCGCTAATCCGCGCCACCGCCCTGGTTGCTGGCCAGTATCTGGTGCCAGAAACATGGATGCTTTATCTGCAGTCGCAAGAGGCAATAGACACCCGGGTTGGCCTGGCGCTCAAGGCGAAAAAACGCTTCGAAGAAACGGGTGAGGTTGAGTATATCCCCGTGGTAAGCACCGAGGATAAATCCGCCTATCTCACCGCGGAGGCTATTTACAATTTCTATGCTCCTTGGGCGCAACATGATGTTTTGGCAAATCACCGAGGCCGGTGGGAAAACAAAATGACCCGCATGAGCGAAGCGGGTATCTGGGCTCGCGATAGCAGCGAAGCGATCGCCAGCCTGAACAAACCGGTTTTGATGGTTCATAGTGAGCGTGCGGCCAGCGGTGAACATATTCCACGCCGCCTGTTCGACAGCATCGGCAGCAGCACCAAGCAGTTGGTCTGGTTTGGTGGCAGAAACCAACTTCAGTTTTATCAAGATCCCTTGACCGTCGACGCCGCAGTTCCTCATATCTCGAATTTTTTCAGCAAGTTTTAATTAATCATCGGCGGTATTCGTCATCGGATGAATACCGCTAACAAAGAGCTAAACTATGACCTCCAGAAATATATCAAATCATCCTATCCTCTCATCTCTGAACAGGCTCTATCAGGAAACGAAAAGGCTACAGCAGAAAAGAGGAAATTGGTCGTACGTCTTCGAAGATGCAACAGGATTGTATAATACTGTCAGTAAACTACAGCCTTCACGCATACTTGAATTCGGTACGGCCATTGGATTCACCTCTTGTGTGATGGCGTTGTCGTCACCCAAGGCCATTATCGATACGATTGACCTTGATGAGGTTAATATCACTCTTGCACGACATAATTTCAATTTCCAGGGCCTCTCCGAGAAGATAACCACGCATCAAGGTGATTTTGATAATGTTATAGATAAACTGGGAAAAGATTATGACTTTGTCTTCTTTGACGGGTTTGCGCTTGAGTTTGGTCTGCTCGAAAAGATATATCAGCATTTGATACCACAGGGTGTTTTTGCCTGCTCCAATCTGTCGCTCTGTCATGACAGTAATGTGGCCCACTTCTTGGGCAACGCTGCGATATGGCAAGAACTTCCCTCTATCGAGCAGGCCAACACGAGAATATTTAGAAAGCATCCATCCGTTCACGAAAAATAATGTCGGGCCATTTTAAGCACTGACCAAAATGGCCTATTTATGATTCTGTAAGGAACCATCTCCCCTTTGATCGGCGAAAGGGAATTCAACCCATTACCACCTTCAACTCCCAGAGCTGTCTCTTATTCGCCATCATCTAAATCAGGTAAGGACTTATAGCCTTTCTTTTCCACGCACCGCCGAGGCAGTTTCCGAATATATTTCATTATGATTGTCACAGCTCTATTTCTGATACTGTGCGTCACTGACCTTTTCCATCCAGTCAACCGGGCTGCCGTTAAGTGACTCAGCGATTGCAATATGGGTCATGGCAGTATCCGGTGTCGCGCCGTGCCAGTGTTTGACGTCTTCCGGGATCCAAACAATATCGCCCTGATTCATTTCCTGGATCTCGTCGCCCCATACCTGGATCCAGCCTCGCCCTTGGGTAACAATCAGCGTTTGTCCAAGTGGATGCGTGTGCCAGGCGGTACGTGCTCCTGGCTCAAAGGTCACGGTCGCGCCGCCGATGCGGGCCGGTGCGCTGCCGGTAAATGGCGCGTCAATGCGCACTTTGCCGGTGAAATAATCCTCTGGACCTGGACGAGAAGGTTGGGAACCGCTGCGTTGAATTTTCACGTATTTCTCCATTTCGGTAAAAGCTGCCGACGCTAACATATACCCTAAATAATTCCGGTTGCAGGCAGGAAGGCGGCAACTGAGTGAGTCCCGATGAACTTACCCAGTGAGAAAGGCAGCCAACACACCTGCAGCTTGAAGCATGACGGGCATGGACAGAATAATTGTAGAAGCTGCGCGTCATTTCACCGGATAACGCCTAAAGCGGGATGAAATGCGCAAGGACCTATGGTTTGAAACCTCAGCCGTCGGCAGCACACTGCGGCCTTCGCCCTACGGGTAGACGCGCCAACCCTGAATTCCCCGCTGCAAACAGCTGCGGCAGGGGGCCACTTTCAACGCCCGACGTTCTGTTGCAAATGTGCAGGATAACGGGCGCCCTGCACCTCAATGGCGGCAAGTGCCCCCTCGATGCTGCGCAGTTCATCCACGTTCAACGTTATCGCCACTGCACCCAGGTTCTCTTGCAGGCGATGCTGCTTGGTGGTCCCTGGAATAGGAACAATCCACGGATGTTGCGCCAGCAACCAGGCCAACGCAATTTGGGCTGAAGTTACCCCTTTTTGCTGCGCGATTTGCCCCAGGACATCCACCAGCACCTGGTTAGCTTTACGTGCCTCCGCGCTGAAACGCGGCACAATATTGCGGAAGTCAGCGCTGTCAAAGGCAGTATTTTCATTAATCGCCCCGGTCAGGAAACCTTTCCCCAGCGGGCTAAAGGGCACAAAACCGATGCCCAACTCGTGCAGCGTCGGTAAGATTTCTTGCTCCGGCTCGCGCCACCACAGCGAATATTCACTTTGCAATGCCGTCACCGGCTGTACGGCATGGGCACGGCGAATGGTTTGCGCCCCGGCCTCTGACAAACCAAAATGCTTCACTTTCCCTTCCTGGATCAAGGTCTTCACAGTACCGGCAACGTCTTCAATCGGGACGTTGGGATCGACCCGATGCTGGTAAAGCAGATCGATCGTTTCAATATTCAGACGTTTCAGTGACCCTTCCACCGCCTGACGGATATGCTCCGGCCGGCTATTGAGCACCTGTTTGCCATCCGGCTGGGGCAGTTCAAAACCAAATTTGGTGGCGATCACGACGCGATCACGCACCGGAGCCAACGCTTCGCCGACCAGTGTCTCATTGGTGAAAGGCCCATACACTTCAGCGGTATCGAAAAAGGTCACGCCCTGATCCACTGCCGCACGAATCAACGCGATCCCCTGCTGTTTATCCGTCGCCGGGCCATAGCCAAAACTCAGCCCCATGCAGCCTAAACCCAACGCCGAGACGTCTAAACCACTGCTACCCAGTTTACGTTTTTGCATTTTTGCCTCCAAAAGTGTCACGCTGGCCACCGCTCACGCCGCGGCAAACAAAGTGTGATTACTGTAGGAGGACGGTCGGCAAATGACTATGGGTTAACTGTGCTTGAGCCTATGAGCTGCATTCATAAAACCAACAAATAATCGCAAAAACAGCACAAGGTATGTAACTAAAGAGTAACAGTTAGAGTAACCTAGCCGCGCTTCAGGCGGTGCTGACTCCCCCGTTTAAGGGCGTTGTCGAGCGCTGTGCCTGATTCAGTCTTGTTTTGGTTTTAACCTCGATTTTAGAATTTCTTCAATCATCCAAAACTGTCCTCTCCATTTTTGCTGTCAATGCCGATTGGCGTTGGTGATGAGGGAGGTTGCCGAACATACGGGACGGATTTTTAGGGAGAAACCGCGTGTTTTTTTGGATATGGCTTAATCTCTAAATCGGGGACTTTTCATTTTGGTAAGGATAATACTATGCAAAATAAAGCATCATTGTCGCCGCTCATCATCATCACGGCGCTGTTTGCCGCGTTGAGTGGGCTCTATCTGCTGGGAGGCGGCATCTGGCTGGCCAAACTCGGCGGGTCACTGTACTACATCATCGCCGGCCTGGTTTTGCTGGTTACCGCTTGGCTGCTGGCTCGTCGCCGCGCCACCGCACTGCTGCTGTATGCCGTGTTTTTACTCGGCACCACAATTTGGGCACTGTGGGAGGTCGGCCCGGACTTCTGGGCGCTGACGCCACGGCTGGACGTTACCTTCTTCTTTGGCCTGTGGCTGGTGTTACCGTTTATCTACCACAAGCTAATCGCGAACGGCAAATTGGCCTACAGCGCTCTGAGCATTGCGCTGGTGTTCACCGTCGCGGTACTGGCCTATGCCGTATTTAACGATCCGCAAGAGATCAACGGCACCCTTGAGCCTGCGCAGGTGAAAGCAGAATCCCAGGCGTCTGACGCCGATTGGCCTGCCTATGGCCGGACGCAGGAAGGCACGCGTTATTCCCCTCTGAGCCAGATCAACGACAAAAACGTAGGCCAGCTCAAAGAAGCCTGGACCTTCCAAACCGGCGATCTGAAAACCGCTAACGATCCAGGGGAAATCACCAACGAAGTCACCCCGATTAAAATCCGCGATACGCTCTACCTGTGTACACCTCACCAGAAGCTGTTTGCACTGGATGCGGCCACCGGTAAGCAGAAGTGGAAATTTGATCCTCAGTTGAACTTCAACCCGACCTTCCAGCACATCACCTGTCGCGGTGTTTCTTATCATGAAACCACCGCAGCAGCAGGTTCAGCAACCGATGCTTCACCGGCAATGTGCGCACGCCGCATTTTCCTGCCAGTGAACGACGGGCGCCTGTTTGCCCTGGATGCCGAAACCGGTAAGCCTTGTGCCGACTTCGCCAATAACGGCGAGCTCAACCTGCAAAGCAATATGCCGTATGCGACGCCAGGCCATTATGAGCCGACGTCTCCGCCCGTGATCACCGACAAGGTGATCGTGGTCAGCGGTGCCGTAACCGACAACTATTCAACCCGCGAGCCGTCCGGCGTGATCCGCGGATTTGACGTCAACAGCGGCAAACTGCTGTGGGCATTTGATCCGGGTGCCAAAGACCCTAACGCGATTCCAGCAGACGAGCATCACTTTACCCCGAACTCACCTAACTCATGGGCACCTGCTGCTTATGATGCCAAGCTGGATATTGTCTACCTGCCAATGGGCGTAGCAACACCGGACATCTGGGGCGGTAACCGCACACCGGAGATGGAGCGCTATGCCAGTGGCCTGCTGGCGCTGAATGCCTCAACCGGCAAACTGGTCTGGTTCTATCAAACCGTGCACCACGATCTGTGGGATATGGACGTACCGGCCCAGCCAACGCTGGCGGATATTACCGACAAGAGCGGCAATAAGGTGCCGGTCATCTACGTACCGACCAAAACCGGTAATATCTTCGTACTGAACCGCACCAACGGCGAACTGGTGGTACCGGCCCCCGAAAAACCAGTGCCACAAGGCCCGGCCAAGGGCGATCGTTTGTCACCCACTCAGCCTTTCTCTGAGCTGACCTTCCGCCCTGAGAAAAAACTGACTGGCGCGGACATGTGGGGGGCGACCATTTACGACCAACTGGTTTGCCGCGTGATGTTCCACAGCCTGCGTTATGAGGGCACTTTCACACCGCCTTCAGAACAAGGCACGTTGGTATTCCCAGGTAACCTCGGCATGTTCGAATGGGGCGGTTTGTCTGTCGATACCGATCGTCAGGTCGCGATTGCCAACCCTATCGCACTGCCATTTGTGTCAAAACTGATCCCGCGTGGCCCAGGCAACCCCATTGAACCGCCAGCCGGCGACAAGGGCGGCAGCGGCACTGAGGCAGGCGTTCAACCACAGTATGGCGTGCCGTTCGGCGTCACATTGAATCCGTTCCTGTCACCGTTTGGCCTGCCGTGCAAACAGCCAGCCTGGGGGTATATTTCTGCTGTAGACCTGAAGACCAACGACATCGTGTGGAAAAAGCGCATCGGTACCGTGCGCGACAGCTCCCCGCTGCCGCTGCCGTTCAAGATGGGTATGCCCATGTTGGGTGGCCCTGTCTCTACCGCGGGTAACCTGTTCTTTATTGGCGCGACAGCAGACAACTATCTGCGCGCTTTCAGCGTGACCAACGGTGAAAAACTGTGGGAAGCGCGGTTGCCGGCCGGTGGCCAGGCAACGCCAATGACGTATGAGGTTAATGGTAAGCAATACGTGGTCATTTCCGCAGGCGGTCATGGCTCGTTCGGCACCAAGCTGGGTGACTATATCGTCGCTTATGCCTTGCCTGATGCGAAATAATCGTCGACAGTAGTTCTATCACGGAGCACGCCGCCAGGCGTGCTCCGTCACCGTAAACATCCCCCAACGCATTTCCTTTCCGGCGTAACCCTCTGCAATAAAATTTCACTCTATATATTGATAATGATTATCATTCGCAATATTATGGATCCGTTGGCCTCGGCAGTGGCCGGCAATCATCTCTACATTACAGGCAGTAGACGGGTGGCCGCCCTCGGGCGGCCCCATTCGGAGGCACATGATCGAACACAGCAGTCGGCAACCACTCAACGTCACACCAGCACAAGTGACGCACATCCACCACAGCATGGAGAATACCCTATGAGCCAACAGCCACTGACCGCCATGCTGATGCTGGTTTATGTGCTGCTGATGGTGCCGGCACTGTTCGCAATAGACAACCGCTTGAGCACAAGCCGCTGGGGCCAGAGTCGTCTTATGCGCAAGACGGTACAAACCGGATTTATCATTGCTCTGACGCTGCTGTTTTTCAGCATCATGACGTTATTGTATTGATTAAGGCTAACTTACCGCCACGGGCAACGCCCCCTCTTCCTTCACCACCACCACTCTGCTACTCAAGGCAAAGGCTGAAATTAGCGTAAACAGCAATGCGATGCAGCCGAGGATCAGATACGAGGTTTTAAAACCGTAATTAACGTACATCAGACCCGCGGCATAGGACATGCCGATGGCCGAAAGTTGCTTGAAGAAGCAAAACCCCCACAGATAAATCGATGCCGAGAGGTTAACGTTAAACTGTGTCGTGATGTATTTGAAAATACCCACCAACAGGAAGGGAACCTCAAACATATGCAGGGTTTTGAGGAAAATCACCGCCGTCACCGAATCCGCCTGGGACGAACCGATAATCCGCACAGACATTATCACCCCGGCTATCAGCAACGCATTCTTGCCGCCAATGCGGTTGATGATCAAGGGGGCAAAAAACATGATAAAGGCATTAAGAAATTCGCCCAAGGTGGTTACATAGCCAAACGCCTGAGTCCCCGCGTGGCGATCGCTGAAAAACGATGTGAAGAAGTTGGCGAACTGTTGATCAAACACGTCATACACACAGGCTACCCCGACGATATACATCACGAGGCACCAGAACTTACGCATCTTCAGCAGGCTCAGCGCCGCTTTTAATTTGATGGGTTTGCTGTTCAACGCCAAACCCTCTGCGACCGCCAGCGTGTTGCCCTGCTCGGGTTTAAACAAATAAAGCAGACCGGCCAACACCAGCGCAAAGCTCGACGCCAACCAAAACGCAAACTGATTGTTAATCGTGAACATATAGCCGACGATCGACGCGCAAATCGCCCAGCCAATGCAGCCAAATAAGCGTGCGCGGCCATACTCAAATTGGCTGCGCCGGCTCACTTTCTCGATATAGGCTTCAATCGCCGGCGATCCTCCGCTGCAGACCAATCCCAGGTAAATACCGCACAACACCGCCCCCAGCACAAAATTGGTTTGCAGCAGCGGCGAGAACACGTAGATAAACAACGGTGCCAGAAACAGCAGCAGAAAGATGATCATCCACAACAGATGTTTTTTCAGGCCAAACTTGTCGGTGACAAAACCAAAAATGGGTTGGAATACCAGGGCAAACAGCGCCATACAGGCGAACACCAGTCCGGTTTGCTGTTGATCGAGCTGGTTAACGTCATGCAACCAAATCGGAAAGAACGGCAGCACCGCCCCCATGATAAAGAAATAGAAAAAACAGAAGGCACCAAAGATCCAAAAGTTCTTGTTTTTCAAATAAAACATGGCTCACCATCCCATTTATGACGGCGCAGGAAGCCCTGCGCCTTGTGCGTTTTGAGGAGGTAATACGGGGTAGTTCAGCGATCAGTGGTAAGCGGGTAGCCAATTGCCGTGGGCTTCAATCAGCTCATCGCAAAGTTTACGAATATCATCAATCGACAGCTCGGCAGAAGTGTGTGGATCCAGCAGTGCTGCATGGTAAATCGCCTCACGTTTATGCGTCACCGCAGCTTCGATCGTCAACAGTTGGGTATTGATATTGGTGCGGTTGAGCGCGGCCAGTTGCTCCGGTAAATGACCGACGTAGCATGGCGTGACCCCCTGCCCATCGACCAGGCAAGGCACTTCGACACAGGCCTCTGCCGGTAAATTGGTAATCAAACCGGTATTAAGCACATTGCCGCCAATCTTGTAAGGGCGATCGGTTTCCATTGCTTCAATGATGTAAGAGGCATACTCATGGGTACGCGTGTGAGTTAGGTTGGCGTCATGGGTCAGCGCCAGCTTACGTTGCTGCCATTGTTCGATCTGCTCAATACAGCGGCGCGGGTACTCGTCGAGAGGAATGTTAAAGCGCTCAATCAGTTCTGGGTAATGGCGTTTAATCCAATAGGGCATGTACTCCGCGTTATGCTCGGAAGATTCGGTAACGTAATAGCCGAAGGTTTTCATGATTTCATGGCGCACCATATCATCATGCTTGCCCTGTAACGCATTGGCGCGACATTTAATTTCTGGGTACAAATCCTCGCCATGGCGACGAACATCCAGCAGCCATGCCATATGGTTAATGCCCGCGATGTGGAACTGCACATCATCGGTCGGCATATCCACGCTTTTCAGCAGCGTTTCCGCGCAAACCTGCACGCTGTGACACAAGCCCACCGTTTTCACCCCCGTATGACGCAGCATGGCACCAGTTAAAGACGCCATCGGGTTGGTGTAGTTCAGCAACCAGGCATCTGGACAAACCGCTTCAATATCCCGAGCAAAATCAAACATGACCGGAATGGTGCGCAGTGCGCGGAAGATCCCACCTATTCCCAGGGTATCGGCAATGGTCTGCTGCAAGCCGTACTTTCTCGCAATGGTAAAGTCGGTGATCGTGCAAGGATCATAACCACCGACCTGAATGGCATTCACCACATAGTTGGCATTTTTCAAGGCCGTACGGCGATTTTCAACCCCGAGATAAGGAGTGATTTTCGCCCTGCCGCCATTAATATTGCGGTTGATATTGTTCAGCATGGCGAATGATTCGCTAAGGCGCGCACTGTCAATGTCATACAGCGCAATGTCCACTTCCTTCAATGCCGGCGTCGCCATGATGTCGCCGAGTACGTTCTTGGCGAAGATGGTGCTGCCCGCGCCCATAAATGTCACTTTAATCATCGTATTTCTCCGCTGCACGTGTTTTCGATAGGCTGAAATTACCCTGCAACACCTGAACGAGATATGGATAAATGTGACTGTGTTATGGCGAAAAATGACGCACCGCAAAAACTGTGAGCCAGGTCTGGATCTGGAGCGTATTTCACTGGGTTGCCGCAACGACACTGCTACAGTGGGGAAAAAACAGGGGCCATAGCGGATGCACAAGAGTTTTACGTTGAGTCGCACTGACAACATCGAACTGAATCTTTACCAGTATGGTGAGGAAAATTGTGACAAGGGGCACAGCTTTGGGCCTGCGGTACGCCAGCACTATTTATTTCATTATGTGATAAGTGGCACCGGTGTACTGAGCACTGAATACGGCTCATTTCCCGTGGTTGCCGGCGAAGGTTTTTTGATCCACCCGCACGACGTGACCACCTATCGCGCCGACAAAAAAGACCCCTGGCACTACATGTGGCTAGAGGTCGACGGGCTGGTTGCCGGCAAAATTTTTGAAGAGTGCCGCCTGAGCCGCCAATTTCCGATCTATCACCCGCGTCAAAGTGAAGACTCCTTACTGGCACTGCGTTATCTGCGACAACTGGTTAGTCATGGCGATGAACACAGGCTAAAGACGCTCGGCCTGAGCTACCTGTTTTTTTCTGCGCTGATCGATAACGCACTGCAAGGCGGCGGCGAGCTCCCAAGCGACAAACTGCAGCACCTGCATAAGGCGGTTAAACTCATTGAAAACCGCTACCATGAACAGCTCACCATTGAACGCCTGGCCGCCTACTGCAACATCAACCGCAGTTACCTGTGTCGGCTGTTTAAAAACGCTTACGGTATCGGGCCAAAAGCGTATTTACTTAACTTCCGCATGAATATCGCCGCCAGCCTGCTGCGTAATAGCCAGACGGCAATCAAAGTGGTGGGAATTTCTGTCGGTTATGAAAATCAACTGCACTTTTCCAAAGCCTTCAAGCAGGTTCACGGCGTGTCACCGGCCAAATGGCGGCAGGACAATAATCAGCCAGGGCCGGCTGACAGCTAAGGGTCACTTCACGACGGTTTTTTCTTCAGTGACGCCCGGTTTTATGCGCGGATACTTCCACAACCAGCGCCCACTGACCATACGCCAGTAGAACAACGCGCCGCGTACCGCCCAATCCATAAACATCCCCAACCAGACGCCAACAACGCCCATACCCAACATAATGCCCAACGTATAACCGGCAACCACACGGCAGCCCCACATGCCCAACATGGACACCCACATGGCAAAACGGGCATCGCGCGCTCCTTTCAAACCGGCGGGCAATACCCACGAAGCCGCCCAGATAGGCATAAAGGCAGCGTTAAGCCAGAGCAATACCTTTACCACCTCCTTCACGTCATCTTGTTGTGTATAAAACGAGGCGAATATCCCCGCCAAAGGTGCCGTGCCCCAGGCGATCACCGTTAACCCAATCGTCGCCAGCCAGAAAATGTGACGCAGTTGCCTTTCCGCTTGAGCTATCTGCCCTTTCCCCAGGCGTTTTCCCACAATAATGGTCGACGCCGACCCCAGGGCATTGCCCGGCAGGTTGATCAACGAGGCGACAGAGAAAGCGATAAAATTGCCGGCGATCACGTTGGTACCCATACCGGCGACAAACATTTGAGTCAGTAACTTGCCCCCGTTAAACAACACCGACTCGATGCTGGCAGGAATGCCGATCCCCAACACCTCCCAGAGGATATTGAGTTTTAAAGGGGTAAAGTAGCTTTTCAGTGTGATGTGCAGCGCCGGGTTAAAACCGATCATCAGGACGTAAATAATCGCAATAGCGCCAAGATAACGGGAGATGGTCAGCCCTAACCCCGCGCCGATAAAGCCCAGGCCATGCCAGCCCAGCATGCCGTAAATCAGTATGCTGCTGATGATGATATTCAGGATATTCATGCCGCCGTTAATCAGCAGCGGGATTTTGGTATTCCCGGCACCACGCAGCGCACCGCTGCCAATCAGTGCAATGGCCGCGGCGGGATAACTCCATACCGTCGTTTGTAGATAAGACAGTGCCAGCGCCTTTACCTCTGGCGTGGCGGCACCGGCGATCACATCAATAATCTGCTCGCCCGCCAAATGAATGCCCGCAGCCAACCCCAAGGCAACCAGGGTCATCAACACCAGCGATTGACGTGCCGCCGCGCGCGCTCTTCTACGATCCCGTTTGCCAAGGCTGAAGGCCACTACTACCGTCGTCCCCAGGTCCACTGCGGCAAAGAACGAGATAATCACCATGTTGAAGCTGTCGGCCAGCCCCACCCCGGCCATCGCCTCCTTGCCGATCCAACTCACCAGAAAGGTGCTTAATACCCCCATCAGCAGGACACAGGCGTTCTCCATAAAGATCGGCACCGCCAGCGGCGTGATCTCACGCCAAAACAGCACGCGGTAGCTTTTCCGTTTGCCATACCAGGGGGTGTTTTCTACGCGCTGACGCAGGGCGACATATGGGTTCAAGATCGGCTCATGAGATAAAAGTGAAACAACATTTCAAATAATGAGCGACAGATCGTTATCCTGCAAAGAATTTTTTGAGAATGCGCCAAGAATTGGGAATAGGCTGATACGCAGCACGCCACACCGGCATGAATCAGACACGCACTACTCCATATAGTCCTCCTGATCGGACTTCGCTGCGGCAATAAAGTTTGCGGTGCGATTCTCCATCACAGTGCATTTATCCGTCAGCAATTGACGATCCTCCAGCACAGCCAGATAACGTGCCTGGGCCATTGCCGGTAATTGCTGATAGCCCGCTGCATGGGTATCCCAGCCGCGATGCTCCGCTACCCGCATCGCTGTGCGTTGTAATTTTACATCGTCAGGAATGTCCGAACGGTGACAGTTTTGCCGCAGGAAATGGCTACCGGCCAGCATCGTAGAAAGCTGATCCAACTGCGCTTGCAGCGGTGGCACCGGTTTATGCGCCTTTTGCTGGCAACCGGCGATCAATAACAATGCCGCAGCGCCAACCATTGATGTGCGTAACAGTGCAAACATAGTGATTACCCGCAAAAAAAGTGATGATTAAATGATAGTAGGTGAGCCATAAAATACTGCAAGGCAATGGGCGGGCATTATTTCTGAGGCGTTATGGGGGCGCAGGTACCCTACCAACCTGTGGGATACTGGTTGAAAAAACAGTATTCCGCGTGCCATGATGGCACAACATCAAGGAGGTGGAATGAAAACCGTAGAAATTCTGTTGTATAGCCTACAAACAGGCACTGGCGAGGCATTTCATCAAATCATGCATGAGATAAGTGTGCCGTTGCACCGGACCTGCGGCATGGATGTTGTTCGTTATGGTCAATCCTTGCATGATCCGGATAGCTATTATTTAATCCGGGCCTACGATAACGCAGAACATCTCGAAACTAGCCAAAGTGCCTTCTATGCCAGCGATGCCTGGCGTTCAGGCCCCCGAGAATCCATCATTGCACTCATCGCCTCCAGCATAAAATCCGTCATTACGCTGGATAACGCCGCCCTTGGGGCATTAAGGCAAGCTGACTTATGAACAACGCCAATGCGATGCGTTATTTTTTAGCCATTTGCTTAATCATTGCGACAATTAATCATCTTGTTGCCGCCCTGAAATTTGGTTTTCTCTGGGATTATGGCTATGGCGAACAGGCATTCCTTGTCAGCCGTTTATTTTGGGGCAGTCTGACATTCCTTGACCCACTCGCGGCTTATCTTCTCATTGCCAAGCCCAAGGCTGGCATCGCCAGCACCTTAGCCATCATTACCGTTGATGTCTTGCACAATGGCTATTACGTTTACCTTAATCACCAATGGTTCGAGCCTTTCTTTATCTTCCAATGTGCCTTTTTGGTTATCAGCTATCTCTTTGCCGTCAGAATAAAAAGAAAGGGTTTTGTTCAGGCAAGGCAATAAGCAGCGCCGCCCTGGGCAGCAGCAGTGATTTTTGATCGCGATGGGGCATGTGAGGCGTGGATCACAGACAAAATCGTCTGTAAGTGATTGAATAATGGCGGAGAGAGGGGGATTTGAACCCCCGGTAGAGTTGCCCCTACTCCAGTTTTCGAGACTGGTCCGTTCAGCCGCTCCGGCATCTCTCCTTCAAGTGCTTGCTATCATGCCCCTTTTTGCGGCATTTTTACAGAGTTAGCCTCCAGCCTAATGTTCAAGTGAAGACTTTGCGAGCAACGCGATGATTAAATGGCCGTGGAAAACGCATCAACCGCAGGCGGAAACGCTTGCCCAGTGGCAAGACGCGCTGGCAATTCCCCTGCTCTCTCCGCTGGATGAGCGGGAACAACAACGGCTGGTTGCCGTTGCCGGGCAGATTTTGCAGCAAAAACGCATTGTCCCGTTACAGGGGCTGGTGCTGACGCCGCAAATGCAGGCGCGCATTGCCCTGCTGTTCGCGTTGCCGGTAATGGAGTTGGGTGCCGAATGCCTTGACGGTTTCAATGAGATTTTGCTCTACCCAACCCCTTTTGTGGTGGAAGATGAATGGCAGGATGATTTCGGCCTGGTGCATTCCGGGCCCGTAGTACAATCTGGCCAGAGCTGGGAACAGGGGCCGATCGTACTCAATTGGCAGGACGTGCAAGACTCTTTCGATCTCTCCGGTTTTAACCTGGTGATCCACGAGGCGGTACACAAACTGGATATGCGCAATGGCGGCAGCGCTACGGGGATCCCCCCTATTCCGCTACGCGACATTGCCGCCTGGGAACATGACCTGCACGCCGCAATGGAAAACCTGCAGGACGAGATCGACATGGTCGGCGAAGACGCCGCCAGCATGGATGCCTACGCCGCGACCGATCCGGCCGAGTGCTTTGCCGTGCTGTCAGAGTATTTTTTCAGCGCTCCCGAACTGCTGGCCAACCGTTTTCCCGCGCTATACCAGCATTTCTGCCGCTTCTATAAACAAGATACACTCGCGCGTTTGCAACGCTGGCAAGCTGAGGGCGGCACAGAGCTGCTGTAACTGCGCCCGCATTGCTCAGATGCTGAGCAGTCGCACCGAATCGGCGAATTTAGCGTTGACACACTCTGGGTGGCTGGATATGATGCGCCCCGTTCAGACAATTCCTCTGTAGTTCAGTCGGTAGAACGGCGGACTGTTAATCCGTATGTCACTGGTTCGAGTCCAGTCAGAGGAGCCATATTAGAGACGCCCGCTTAAGGAAACTTAAGCGGGCGTTTTGCTATTCAGCCGTCCCCTCCGTTCATAGTTACCTCAGCCTGTTGATATTCTGTTTTTCTTTGCATATAGTTAGGCGCCATACTACATGGCGAGATCGAACATGAAACTTGAGCAAAAATACCTCTCCCTGCTCCAGGAAGCCCACCAACGCCAGCTTCCTGACCTGGCGAATATTCGATTATGCTTTCAGACGCTTTCGCTTGCTTCAGCCATCGATCGGGACTGTGCCTCACTGCTGGCACCTTATGCCCTGTCTGAAGGCCGCTTCGTTATGCTGTTCTTGCTTGATGCAGCCAAAGAAGGGCTGGCACCGAATGCGCTGGCGGAAAAAGCGGGCGTAACGCGTGCCACCGTCACGGGTCTGCTCAATGGCCTTGAGCGGGAACATTTGCTTGAGCGCCACGCCGATATCAGCGATCGCCGGGCGTTACGTGTTCGGCTGACTCACAAGGGCGAACAGGTTGCCAAACAGGTTTTTGAGCAGCATAGCCGCTGGATAGCAGGATTGTTTGGGAACCTCTCCGCTAGCGAACAAACTCAACTGGGTCTGTTACTCGAAAAAGTCGCAGCCAACGTAACGCCAGCCAAAGAGGAGCCAGCGATATGAGCCACTCTCCCACGCGTAAAGGAGCAATCCGCGTTTCAGACATTGCTCCCGACATTCTGACTGCATTATCCCGTGGTGAGCAGCAGAGCGCTACGCTGGTCGAAGTATTGGCTCTTGACCAAATCCTATTGCTACGTACCGTTTTCCCTACCCTCTCACCTCAATCGCTGCAAGCGGCCGAGGAGGCTTGCCAACAGGGAATCGTCAAGCGAATGGCAGGCATTGGCGACATTTTATTGGCTGAACTGGGTATAGCCGGCATCGAACAATGCATGTCACACCGCTCGGATACCGTGCGTGGTTGGGCCTGTTTTATGATTGGGGCACAGACTGAAATGCGCGTAACCGAAAGGCTAGACGCTATCCGTCCTCTGGCTGACGACGGTCATTTCGGTGTCCGTGAATGGGCTTGGTTGGCGGTGCGTCCAGCTTTGGTACTAGAGCTCGATAACGCTATCGAACAGCTGGCCGTATGGACAAGGTCACCCTCCGAACGTATTCGTCGTTTTGCCAGCGAAGCATTACGGCCACGCGGCGTCTGGTCTGCGCATATTGCTGCGCTAAAACAACAGCCTGAACGAGCACTGCCAATACTTTCCCCTTTGCGGGCCGATCCGTCCCCGTATGTACAAGACTCGCTGGCGAACTGGCTCAACGACGCCGCCAAAAGTCATCCTGACTGGGTAATGGGCTTGTGTCAGCAATGGTTGCAACCCCCTCCCTCTCCAGCGACCCAGCGTATCTGCCAACGCGCTATGCGTAATCTGAAATAAGGAGAAACCGACCATGTCTCATTACCTGATTGAACTATATTCCCCCAACACTCAATGGGGCGCTTTATCCGCCACAGAACGTCAGCAGTTCGTCGACAACGTTCAGCTTGCGATGGGCAACCTATCCCATCTTGGTGTTGAAATTCTGACGTTGAGTGAAACGGACAGCACTATCGACAAATCTACAGGCCATCGTTTTGTGGGTGTCTGGCGTTTTGCTGACATTCAAACGCGGGAGATGTTGCTCGCAGGCATTAAAGCCAGCGGCTGGTATAACTACTTCGACCATGTCAATGCAGCCGGAAGCGACAACGGTTTCGAGGCTCATTTAGTTGCCTTGGCCGCCGGATAACAATGTCGCAGCGCCGCAATAAAACAAGATATTACGCCGGTTTCAGGCACCGCGAATGGTCCCACGCCAGACGAAATCGGCATGATATAGCCGGGTTTCACCCGGCATCTCCTGCCCCAATGCTGGCATCATGCTCTCTTCTTTCTTTTCTTCCGCCATCAGCCACGCAACGGCATCCTGCGCAAACAACGCCACCGGTTGAGTAAAGGTAGTCAGGTTATAAGAGGACCAGGCCGCCTGCGGAATATCATCGTAACCGGCAACGCACAAATCCTCTGGAATACGTAACCCAAAGCGATGACGCGCCTCGTCCATAAAACCGCAGGCCAGCAGATCGGTCACGCAGAATACCGCGTCCGGCCGCTCGCGGCGGGTCAACAGCCGGTGCGCCAGGATCTGACCACTTTCATAGGATGTGGTGCCAAAACGCTCAACGCTCACCTGCAAGCCCACGCCTTCTGCCGCCTGAAGAAAACCGCGTTCACGCGCCATCAGGCTTGGCGTACCGGCCAATGAGTTGGCAAAAGCAATGCGCTGGCAGCCCGCACGGGCAAAGGCCATCACAATCCTGCCTGCCGCTTCTTCATTATCCAGCCGGATGCTGAGTGACCCCGGTAAGGTGTCGTTACGGTTAATCAGCACCAGTCGCTGACCGTGTTTGTGACACAAACGGGCAATGCCACTGTCCGGCATCCCGGACAGCACAAAAGAGGCATCTGCACGGAAGTTAATTGCCTGCTGCAATGCCTGGGAAACACTGTCATCAGAGCGATCGGTGTTAATCAACATGGCAATTTTCCCCACATCCTGCAGGTGCTGGGTCAGCAACCGTACCAGGCTGGCACGATAAGGCGTCGCCAGTTCTGAAACGATCAGGCAGACAATGCCGCTACGGTTACGCACTAGCCCCCGAGCCAAATGATTCACGTGATAACCCAACTCTTCCGCCGCTCGCATCACCCTTTCACGGGTCGTTGCTGACACGCTGGCGCCGGGCGTATAAGTCCGTGAGACTGCCGAGCGGGAGACCCCGGCCAATTCCGCCACGTCTTTCGCACTGATCATCGCCTTGTCCGCTGCCATTTTCACATCCATCCGTTTGTGCTCTGAGAAAAGTTTGCCGTACTTTGCAAAGCTGTGCAAATTTTTATCGGTTAAAATGTTTCATTTTTGTGACGCAAAGGTTGAATTGTTTCATCACGCGATTGACAGCACAATTTTTATCCTCTAGTTATTTGCACACACGTGCAAAAAAAATAGGCGACAACGTATCGCCACCCTACACAACCAAGGAGAACACCATGCATCGCGTTACTCTGATAGCGGCTCTCGCCGCTGGCTCTGCACTCTCTGCTTCACCTGCTTTCGCCGCTGGGAAATTAAACATGATCTGCTCCGCCGATGTTGTGGTCTGCGAACAGATGACCAATCTTTTTGAGAAACAACACCCGGATATCAAAGTCAGCATGGTGCGCCTTTCCGCTGGCGAAGCCTATGCGCGTATTCGTACCGAAGCCCGCAACCCGCGCACCGATATGTGGTGGGCCGGCACGGGCGATCCGCACATGCAGGCCGCCGACGAAGGCTTAACCCAACCCTATAAATCCCCACTGCTTGATCAACAGCACGACTGGGCGCGCAAACAGGCCGAAAGTGCCGGTTACCGTACCGTTGGCGTCTACGCCGGGGCGCTGGGTTGGGGTTACAACACCAAGCTACTGGCAGATAAAAAGCTCAAGGTCCCCGCCTGCTGGAGCGATTTGCTGGATCCGGCCTATAAAGGCGAGATCCAGATGGCCAACCCGAACTCGTCCGGTACCGCCTACAACACCCTCGCCACACTGGTGCAAATCATGGGGGAAGAACCGGCCTTCGATTATCTGAAAAAACTCAACGCCAATATCTCGCAGTACACCAAATCTGGCTCGGCCCCCGTGAAAGCTGCCGCGCGCGGTGAAACAACCATCGGCATCGTTTTTATGCATGATGCCGTGGCGATGCAGGTCGATGGTTTCCCGATCAAAGCGGTCGCGCCTTGCGAAGGCACCGGTTTTGAAATTGGCTCAATGTCTATCGTCAAAGGCGCACGTAACCTCAGTGAGGCCAAGGTGTGGTACGACTGGGCGCTCAGTGCGGACGCACAGTCACATATGAAAGATGCCAAATCTTTCCAGTTGCCTTCTAACCGCAACGCGGCGATTTCCGAATATGCGCCACGTTTTGAGAACATCAAACTGATCGATTACGACTTCAAAACCTACGGTGCGACAGATAAACGCAAAGCACTGCTCAGCCGCTGGGATAAAGAGATCGGCGCCAGCGCCCAATAATTCACGTCCTTTTCCTTACACATGTTATGCGCTCTGCAATAGGCCGGGCGAGGCAACACTCGCCCGTGTAACGCAGGGTGAAGGAAATATGAACTCTCGAGGTTACGATGAATGCTCAAAACCGCCGCCTTAACGGGGCTCTTGTGCTGGGCGCATTGGCATTGCTGCTACTGCCTTGGTACAGCCTGGAAGCCGGGTTCTTCGACTTTGGCTGGCTAAGTACGCTGTGGCAGGATCAGGCAAGCGCACCGGCACTGTGGCAAATTCTGGTATTTCAGCGTCCCTGGCTGACCATTGCCTTGCTGATGTTACTGGTTTGCGCACTGGCGCGTGTGCTGCCAGTGAGCCGCTTGCGCTCACAATTACTGCTGTGTGCCAGTGCTGTCGGCGTCGTTTTTCTGCTGTTTGAAGGCCATGCCATCGGCTACAGCGGCTGGAATTGGCAATGGAGCGAATATCTGTTTGGGGCGCTCAGCGACGGCCAACCTGCGTTTGGCGCAGGTGCTATTTTGCTCATCACCGCCTTTCTGCTGCTGTTCTCTTTTGCGCTCGCCGAACGCGGCGTCCTGAAAGGCGATGCTTTTGTGGTCGCGGCCATTGTGCTGCTGGTCGCACTGGTAACCACCTTTGTACTTTACCCGGTGCTGAGCATGTTTGTCGCTTCCGTGCAGGACGTGGACGGTTCCTTTAAACCCGATGGCCTGATCGCCAATATGCAAGACCCGGCGATTTGGAGCCTCAGTTGCCTGAAAGGTGGCAGCTGCGGAACCGCCTGGCGTACCCTGACGTTAGCGCTCATGACGGCCAGCGGTTCCACGCTGCTCGGTCTGGCTTTTGCGCTGGCGGCTACGCGCACGCCGTTGCCATTCAAGAAAGGACTGCGCTTACTCACCGTCCTGCCAATCATTACGCCCCCCTTTGTGATTGGCCTGGCGCTGATGCTGCTGTTTGGCCGCGCTGGCGTCGTCACCGAACTGCTCGCCAGCCTGTTTGGCATTGAGCCCGGCCGTTGGTTGTACGGGCTGACCGGTATCTGGATTGCCCAGGTACTGTCCTTCACCCCTATAGCCTTCCTGGTGCTGATTGGCGTGGTGGAAGGGGTCAGCCCCTCGCTGGAAGAGGCTTCGCAAACGCTACGTGCGAACCGCTGGCGCACCTTCCGCTATGTTTCACTGCCGCTGATGGCACCCGGTCTGGCCAATGCTTTTCTCATTAGCTTTATCGAAAGCATGGCGGATTTTGGTAATCCGATGGTGCTTGGCGGCAGTCACGGTGTGCTGTCGACCGAGATCTTCTTCTCGGTGGTGGGTGCACAGAACGATCCGAGCCGTGCCGCGGTGCTGGCCATCATCCTACTGTGCTTCACCCTTAGCGCCTTTATTCTGCAACGCCTGTGGTTAACGGGGAAAAACTTCGCGACCGTGACCGGTAAAGGGGATTCCGGGATGCATTGCGGGCTGCCGCGTGGATTGCGTTACGGCGTATACGCGCTGGTGATCCCTTGGGGCCTGTTCACGCTGGTCATCTACGGCATGATCCTGATCGGCGGTTTCGTCCAGTCATGGGGGCTCGACAGCAGCCTGACGCTGGGCCACTACGCGCGCGCCTTTGGCTTCCAGTGGAACAGTGGCCAGATAGTCTGGACCGGTGTCGCCTGGAACTCATTCTGGACGACGCTGGAAATCGCGCTGATCGCCGCGCCGCTCACCGCCATCGTTGGCCTGCTCACTGCGTGGCTGATCGTGCGCCAGAAATTTGCCGGTCGCCAAACCTTTGAGTTTTTATTGATGCTCAGCTTTGCCATTCCCGGCACGGTCATCGGCGTCAGTTACATTATGGCTTACAACCTGCCCCCCCTGGAGATCACCGGCACCGCCCTGATTCTGGTCGCCTGTTTTGTGTTCCGCAACATGCCGGTGGGTGTGCGCGGTGGCATTGCCGCCATGAGCCAGCTGGATCGTAGCCTGGATGAAGCCTCACTGACACTGCGCGCCAGCAGTTTCCGCACCCTGCGCAAAGTGATTTTGCCGCTGTTGAAACCGGCGATCAGCGCGGCTCTGGTCTATGCCTTCGTGCGCGCCATTACCTCCATCAGCGCGGTGATCTTCCTGGTTAGCGCCCAGTACAACATGGCCACGTCCTACATCGTTGGGTTGGTCGAAAATGGGGAATACGGCGTGGCTATCGCCTACTCCTCGGTGCTTATCGTTGTGATGCTGGCGGTGATCCTCACCTTCCAGTTACTGGTCGGCGAACGCCGCCTGCGTCGCGCAATCCGTATTGCCACACCGCCGGTGACGCCTCCACCGGCTCTACATCAGGAGAATGCCGTATGACTGCCATTCGTTCCGGCTCGGTGGTGTTTGAAAACGTCACCAAACAATTTGCCGATTTCACCGCCGTACCCGGCCTGTCACTCACCGTCGAACCTGGCACGCTGGTCACACTGCTCGGTCCGTCTGGCTGTGGCAAAACCACTACCCTGCGCCTGTTGGCAGGCCTGGAGCATCCAACCTCTGGCCGTATTCTGATCGGCGGCAAGGACGTCACGCACCTGCCCGCCAACGAACGCGACGTCGCAATGGTGTTCCAATCCTATGCGTTGTTCCCACATATGAACGCGTTGGACAACGTGATGTATGGCCTGCTTGCCAGCGGTCTGCCGCGTAAAGAAGCGCAGGACCGGGCACGCGAAGGGCTCACACTGGTCGGTCTGGAAAAGATGGGCCAACGTCTCCCCGCCGAACTCTCTGGCGGACAGCAGCAGCGTATTGCCGTAGCGCGTGCGCTGGTATTGGAACCGCAGGTGTTGCTGCTCGACGAGCCATTATCAAACCTTGACGAACGTTTGCGCCGCCGTGTCCGCACTGAAATTCGTGATTTGCAGCAGCGCCTTGGTTTCACTGCGGTGTACGTCACCCACGATCAAGAAGAGGCATTAGCGGTCTCCGATAAGATTATCGTCATGAAAGAAGGGCATATTGCCCAACAGGGTGCGCCTCAGGAGCTTTATCATTCACCAGCTTCCGTGTTTATCGCCGACTTTATGGGCGAGGCCAATATCCTGCCCTGTGACATTGAGCGCGTCGAAGATGGTCAGGCGCTGATCACCCTCGGCAGTCGCCAGTATCGGGTACCGGGTGCCAAAGCACGTCCCGGCACCGCGCAACTGTCGGTGCGCCCGCAGTTTATTACCCTGCAGCCGGAGCAGGATGGTGCATTGAGCGGGGAGATAACCCACAGTACCTGGCTTGGGGACCATATTGAATATGAAGTGAAGACCGATCTCGGTGCGCTATTTATTGTCGACGTTCAGATGGAACGCCAGTTGGCACCCGCCACACGCGTGGCCATTGATTTCAAATCTCAGGGGTTGGCACTGATTGCCCAGTGAGCCTCACAACGTTAAGGATCAAACATGAATGAGCCCATTTCCCAGCGCCTGTTGTTGGCCGAACAGGCGGCACGCGCCGCAGGCAGCAAAGCGCTGGACTATTTTAACCGCCGCGAGAGCCTGGTGATTGAAACCAAACGCGATGCGCAGGACGTGGTATCCATTGCTGACCGCGAAGTTGAACTGTTGATCCGTGAACAGATCGCCAGCCAGTTTCCGCAGGACGGTTTTTTGGGGGAGGAGTTTGGCCTGCAGCCCGGTGAGTCGGGTTACACCTGGGTGGTGGATCCCATCGATGGCACCAGCCCTTTTGTTAACGGTATGCCAAACTGGTGTGTGTCTATTGCCGTGATTCACCACGGCGAACCGGTGATCGGCGTGATCGTCGCACCCTGCCAGCAAGAATGTTTTATCGCGGCGCGCGGCGCGGGGGCCACTCTCAATGGCAAACCGCTGCGCGTAGACCCAAAACGCACGATGCAAAACCACGTCACCGGTTTTGGTGCCAACAGCTATGTGACGCCTGAACGCGTCGGTGAGATCGCCGCCGGGATCACCGCGGCCGGTGGCAATTTCTTCCGCAATGGTTCGGGTGCCATGATGCTGGCTTGGGTTGCAGCAGGGCGTCTGGTGGGTTACTACGAACCTTATATGCATGCCTGGGATTGTCTGGCGGGATATTGCCTGGTCAACGAAGCCGGCGGCTGGACGCATCCATTTAACACCGAAGGGGAACATTTTCTCCGGGGTGGGCCGGTGCTGGCGGTGGCTCCAGGGGCCAAACAAGATTTAATGCAGATCGCGCAGCTGTAGTTGATACTGCTAACAAATATGTTTAAGGGTTAAATCGGGTCGAACATGTTCGACCCGATTTAACCCGTTGAGTATGCTCAAGGGCGCAGCATGCAGCGCCCCTGTTTTTAGAGCCTACAAGCCGCGTTTTTCCATCAACACCGCCAGATCAACCAAACGGTTGGAGAAACCCCATTCATTGTCGTACCAAGCCAAAACCTTGACCAGATTGCCACCGATAACCAACGTTGACAGCCCATCGATAATGGATGAGCGCGGGTCGCCTTTATAATCGCTCGATACCAAAGGCTCATCGCTGTAGCCCAAAATATCTTTGAGAGGGCCCGACTGCGAAGCCTGACGGAACGCGGCGTTGATCTCTTCAGCCGTCACGTCGCGTTTCAACGTCACCGTTAAGTCAACGATAGACACCACCGGCACCGGCACCCGCAGCGAATAACCGGTCAGACGGCCATCGAGTTCAGGGATCACCTTGCCGAGCGCTTTGGCCGCCCCGCTGGAGTAAGGCACAATCGACTCTGCTGCGGCGCGAGCGCCACGCAAGTCTTTTTCCGGTTGGTCATGCAATGCCTGGCTATTGGTATAAGCGTGTGTGGTATTCATCAGGCCGTATTCAATCCCGAAGGCCTGATGCAGCACCTGCGCCGCAGGGGCCAAACCGTTGGTGGTGCAACTGCCGTTACTGACTACGCGGTGCTTGGCCGGATCGTACAGGTCCTGATTAACGCCCATCACTATGGTTATATCGTCGTCCTTGCCTGGCGCCGAGATAATCACTCGCTTGGCCCCACCCTTCGTGATGTGCACTTCGGCCTTGGCTTTGTCCGTAAAGAACCCCGTCGCTTCGATGACGACATCAACGCCCACGCTTTTCCATGGGATTGCGCCCGGATCTCTTTCGGAGAAAACATGAATTGGCCGACCATCGAGCAGCAGTTGGTTTTCACCGGCTTCGACACTGGCTGCCAAGGTACCCGACAGCGAGTCGTATTTCAGCAAATGCGCCAAGGTTTTGCTGTCGGTCAAATCGTTGATCGCCACAACCTCAAAGTCACTGCGACCTAACGCAGCACGCAAAACATTCCTGCCGATTCTGCCGAATCCATTAATGCCTACTTTGACCATGTTCTACTCCTTCGTTATTGGCTTTGCTGTAAATCTAAGCCGGAGAGACATTGTCGTAAATGACGTTTATAGATCAATTTACGCCAAAATGCGTGAATGAAAACGTTCGCGGTACTCGGTCGGTGTGAGGTGCAAATGCCGTTCAAAAACGCGCCGCAGATTGAGGCCATTGCCAAACCCACAGTTCATGGCGATTTGCTCAATACCTTCAGCACTCTGCTCCAACCGTTGCCGAGCCAGATACAGGCGCCCTTCTTCAACAAATTTAGCGGGTGAAATGCCGGTTTCACGCGTGAACACGCGGGTAAAGTTTCGCGGGCTCATGGCGACCCGTTCTGCCAGTTTCTCGACACCAAGATCGCTGGACAGGTTTTCCAGGATCCAGGACTGGAGATCACGAATCGGACCGGGCGTTTTAGCCTGATTCAATGGATAACGGCTGAACTGTGCCTGCCCCCCGGGCCGGCGCAGGAACATCACCAGATCTTGCGCCACTTCACGGGCCTGCACGAATCCGTAATCATCCTCCACCAATGCCAGGGTGAGATCGAACCCGGAACTGACCCCGCCGGAGGTCCAGACAGCGCCATCTTGCACGTAGATCGGCCCATTTTCGACTTTCACTTTGGGGAAACGAGCCTGCAACGTTTCCAGCAGTCGCCAATGCGTGGTTGCCCGGCGCCCATCCAGCAAACCGGCCTCGGCCAGCAGCATGGCCCCGCCGCAAACTGACGCCACACGTCGCGCTTTAGGGGCTGCGCGACGCAACCAATCGACCACATAGGCACTTTCTTCCGCTGTCGCCCCTTTGCCGGTCACGATGATGGTATCGCGTTCCTCCTCAGGTTCGAGATCCGCCAGGCGGTGATCGGCCAACAGATTCAAGCCGGAGGAACCATGCACCACCCGGTGAGCCTGGGTGGTGACTATCGCCATCTGGTAGAGCGGCGCGTCATCAGGCCTCAAGCGGTTGGCTTGCATCAAAATATCGGCGATGCCCGCCGACTCAAACAACATGCCCCCTTCAGGGACGATAATCAGGAATGTATGCATGTCCTTAAAATACAAATAAGACAAAATAAGTCAACAACGCTTCTCTCGCTGAGAAGCGTTCTGGCGTTTAGCGCCACCCCAACGCCGGAGCGACATGGGTCAAGATGGATTCAATCACATGGGCGTTATAATCGACGCCCAACTGGTTCGGCACGGTCAGCAGCAAGGTGTCCGCTTCGGCTATCGCTTCGTCCTGCGCCAATTGTTTGATCAACAACTCCGGCTCGGCGGCATAACTGCGGCCGAATACGGCCCGCGTCTGCTGATCGATATACCCCACCTGATCGCTATCCTGGCCGCTGTTGCCGAAGTAGCTGCGATCCTGCTGGTTCATCAGAGCAAAAATACTGCGGCTGACCGACACGCGCGGCTCACGCTGGTGCCCTGCTGCCTTCCAGGCCGCACGGTACTCACGGATCTGCTTGGCCTGCTGCACGTGGAACGGCTCGCCGGTCTCATCATTTTTTAACGTTGAGCTTTGCAGGTTCATCCCCAGTTTCGCCGCCCAGACTGCCGTGGCGTTCGAGCTGGCTCCCCACCAGATCCGATCCCGCAAACCCACGGAGAAAGGCTCAACACGCAGCAGACCGGGCGGGTTGGGGAACATCGGCTGCGGATTCGGTTCGGCAAAGCCTTCACCACGCAGCGCATCGAGGAACACGTCGGTATGGCGACGCGCCATGTCGGCTTCAGTCTCGCCTTCTGCAGGCGTGTAGCCAAAGTAACGCCAGCCTTCAATGACCTGCTCAGGTGAGCCGCGGCTGATCCCAAGTTGCAACCGTCCACCGGAGATCAAATCAGCAGCACCCGCGTCTTCGACCATATAAAGCGGGTTTTCATAGCGCATGTCGATCACGCCGGTGCCGATCTCAATACGCTGCGTTTTTGCCCCAATGGCAGCCAGCAGCGGGAACGGCGAAGCGAGCTGGCGGGCAAAGTGATGCACACGGAAGTAAGCCCCGTCCGCCCCCAGCTCTTCTGCCGCGACGGCCAGATCGATGGATTGCAATAACGCATCCGCAGCAGACCGGGTACCCGACTGTGACGACGGCGTCCAGTGACCAAACGAGAGAAATCCAATTTTCTTCATAGGAGTAGCCCTTAGATTCAATTATGACCGAGTTACAGTGACAAAAATGCCCCTCCTCAGGCCAGAAAAATTGTGTGGGATCGCACTAAACGAACCGTTTTTGGCTGCCGAAAAATGCCCTCATCGTTGCCCAACGCAACCGCCCGCCCGTTGTAATCAAAAAGTAAATATCGTATAACAAGCTCCTCCGAGGGGTGTCCTGTTACGGGCTGAGATGGCGCAAGCCGAACCCTTTGAACCTGATCTGGGTCATGCCAGCGAAGGGACGGGTCGGCAATAACACCATCAGTCATTGCCTGTTCATACCTCAGCGCGCCCGGATCTCCACACACTTTTGGAGGTCCCATGTTTACCCCTCAATTTGAAAATGGTCTTTACGGACGGCTGCGCCAGCAGGCTGGTCGCCACTGGCAGGACTACGTCGAACACCCTTTTATTCAGCAACTGGCCGCAGGCACCCTACCTGAGCCGGCATTCCGTCGCTATTTGACACAGGATTACCTGTTCCTGATTCACTTTGCCCGCGCCTATGCGCTGCTGGTCAGCAAACTGCGTACTCTGCCGGAGATGCGTGCAGCCACCGCCTCACTCAATGCCATTGTCGCCGAACTGCCTTTGCATCTGGCCTATTGCGCAGACTGGGGGCTGAGCGAACCCGACATTGCCGCCGAACCAGAGGCCGCGGAAACCCTTAACTACACCCGCTATGTGCTCGATATAGGCCACGCCGGTGATGCACTCGATCTGCTGGCCGCTCTGATGCCCTGCGTCGCCGGCTATGCCGAAATAGGCCTGCGGCTGCTTAACGATCCCGCCACCGTGATGGAAGGCAACCCTTATGCCTCATGGATCCGTAACTATGGTGACCCCGCCTATTTATCTGGGGTGCAGGCCGCACTCGACCTGCTGGAAAACGTGGGCCACCAACGTGGGGCTGAAAGCCGCCTGGCCGAACTGTCGACCATTTTCACCACCGCCACCCGGCTGGAATCTGCCTTCTGGCAAATGGGGCTGAATGCCCAATGAGCATCGGCAAGGCCCCGAATGAGGGGACCAGACCAGGAATTCAGGTCCGGGATTTGACCCTGCGTTTTGGTCAGCAGGTGATTTTCGACCGGCTAAATTTCGATATTGCAGGCGGCAATGTTGTGGCGTTGCTCGGCGCCAGCGGTGCGGGTAAAACCAGCTTGCTGAAGATCATTGCCGGGTTGGCGAAACCCACGTCCGGCACGGTCACCGGCAGCGATGGCTTACCGATCGTAGGACGCATCGCCTACATGGGGCAAAAGGATCTGCTCTATCCGTGGCTGACCATTGATCAGAACATTAGCCTCGGTGCACGGCTGCGGGGTGAAAAAGTCGACTGCGCATGGGCAGAACATTTACTGGAACGCGTGGGCCTGAGCGGTTATGGCAGCGCCTTGCCTGCGGCACTGTCCGGTGGCATGCGCCAACGTGCAGCCATCGCCCGCACGCTGTATGAACGCCAACCGATCGTCTTGATGGATGAACCTTTCTCGGCGCTGGACACCATTACCCGCGCCAAAATCCAGCAGCTTGCCGCCGATCTGCTTGCGCAGCATACCGTGTTACTGATCACCCACGATCCGATGGAAGCCTGCCGCCTTAGTCACCGCTTGCTGGTCCTGTCACGCTATCCCGCCGGCATTGACGACAGCCATGTCATTGAAGGCTTGCCGCCACGGGCACCGGACGACCCTCAACTGCTGAAAAGCCAAAGCGAGCTACTGCTACAACTGGTGAGGGCCGCCGAATGAAGCCGCTGAGTGAAAGCCGCCTGTCGCGGATGCGCCGCAGCCTGACGGTATTTGCCGGCCTGTTACTGCTGTGGGGAGGGATAACGTTGGGTGATATTCCCGCCTTTTTGTTGCCCTCACCTTCTGCGGTCGCGCAGGCACTTTGGAATGACCGGGCTTATCTCGCTTTTCACACGTTGATTACGGCGTCAGAAATCGCCTGCGGCCTGCTGGCAGGGGTGTTGCTGGGGGCCGTGTTAGCACTGTGCATGATTTTTTCTCCCCGGCTGCAACGCTGGTTGATGCCCTTGGTGCTGACCAGTCAGGCGATCCCGGTGTTTGCGTTGGCCCCGTTGTTGGTGCTGTGGTTTGGTTTTGGCATGAGCGCCAAAGTGGTGATGGCGGTACTGGTGATTTTCTTCCCTGTAACCTCCGCCTTCTTTGATGGACTGCGGCGGGTCAATAACGACTATCTCGATCTGGCACGTACCCTGCGCGCCTCACCCTGGGCCCAACTGCGGCACGTTCGGCTGATGGCGGCGCTGCCGGCCTTCGGTTCCGGGCTGCGCATGGCCGCCGCCGTCGCCCCGATAGGGGCCATCATCGGCGAATGGGTCGGCTCGGCGGAAGGTTTGGGGTACGTAATGCTTAACGCTAATGCGCGCATGCAGACTGACGTCTGTTTTGCCGCGCTGTTTATTCTGGTGCTGATGACCGTCTTGCTCTGGGTGACCGTGGACGCGCTGCTGCTGCACCTGATCGATTGGGCACCTGAAAATAACTGATAATAAGGAACCAACCATGATTAAAAAGACCCTCTGCGGGCTGCTGCTCGGCGCTACGCTGGCCGGGCAAGCAACCGCCGCTGAAAAACTGACGCTGGTGCTCGATTGGTATATCAACCCCGATCACGCGCCGATAATGGTGGCCGATCAGATCGGTGCCTTCAAGGCCGAGGGCCTCGACGTCAAGATAGTGCCACCTTCCGACCCGGCGCTACCGCCACGTCTGGTGGCGGCAAAACAGGCCGATCTTGCCATCACCTATCAACCGCAGTTGCACTTCTTCGCTGACCAGGGCTTGCCGCTGGTGCGCATAGGAACCCTGATTAATTCGCCACTCAATACCGTTATTACGCTGGATAAGCGCATCACCACCCCGGCAGGGCTTAAGGGCAAAAAAATCGGTTATTCGGTCAGCGGCATTGAACAGGCCACGCTGGCAACCATGCTCGAACATGAGCATCTCAACCCCAATGACACCAAACTGATTAACGTTAACTTCCAACTGACCAGCGCCCTGCTGGCAGGCCAGGTCGATGCGGTGATCGGCGGGTACCGCAATATTGAAGCGCTGGAATTGAAGTTACAGGGGAAAGACCCGGTGGTGTTTAACGTGGAAGACTATGGCGTCCCCGCCTACGACGAACTGATCATCGTCGCCAATCGCGACACCGTCACTGAGCCGAAAATCAAAAAATTCCTCGCGGCACTGAAAAAAGGCGGCGATTACCTGCACGCCCATCCGCAGGAAAGCTGGCTAGCATTCGCCAAAGCCCATCCGGAACTGAATACCGCGCTGAACAAACAGGCATGGCAAGCCAGCTTGCCGCTGTTTGCCCGCGATCCGGCCAAGCTGGATAAAACGCGCTATCAAGCCTACGAACAATTCCTGTTCGACAACAAGCTGATCAAGAAAATCACCCCCGTGGAACAATACGCGGTGGAACTGCATTAAGCCGTTATCGGGCGCAGCCTATGAACTGCGCCCTTCTCTATGATGCCCTTCCCTTTTCGCTGGCGTGATTAGTGTCACACTATTGTCACAAAAATCGCCAATCACACTCTGACCCAGCAGAGCGATGCAAACACGCATTGCTCTGACGGTTTCAATGCGCTATACCCTCCTCTTTCTCGCGGCGGCAGCGGTCAGCGGCGTTGACCAGAGCACTAAAGTTTTTCTTTTTAATCAGACAGGGTACGGTGGATGGTTTCAGCATTAATCTCGTTTGCACTTTTTATCGCCTCAATTTTAATCTACCGGACCCGGGGCGCTGCCAACCGCTGGTGGCTTGCCACTCTGCTGACGCTGCTGGGCAGCTATCTGATCCTCAACGTTGTCCTGATCGCCAGCAACTACTTTACCGGTGACGGCATCACCGACGCGGTAATTTACACCCTCACCAGCAGCCTGAAAGGTGCCGGCGTCGGCAAATACCTGCTGCCGTTTATCGGCCTGTTGGCGGTACTGGCGCTGATCTTCGCCGTACTCACCTGGAGCCTGGTGCGACGCAAAGCGAAAAGCAGCAGTGTGGTATACAGTGTGATCGCCGTGTTGCTGGCCTTGTTTTCCGTCGGCACTACTCCCGCCTTTCAGGATATCTCCCTACTGGTCAGAAGCCAGATCAGCGGGGACACCAGCGATTTTGATACCTATTACAAAGCCCCCAAAAGAAGCGTACAGGGCAAAGCGCCGAACCTGGTGTATATCTATGCAGAGAGCCTGGAAAGAACCTACTTCGATCAGCAACTTTTCCCCGGCCTCGCTGACGAACTGAACCAACATCGTGAAAACAGCATCGACTTCAGCAACACCCAACAGTTGCCAGGCACCGGTTATACCATTGCCGGCATGGTGGCCTCACAGTGTGGCATCCCGCTGTTTGCCCCTTTCGACGGTAACGCCTCCAGCGCCGTGTCTACCTTTTACCCGGAAAACGTCTGTCTGGGCGATGTACTGAAGTCCGCCGGTTATGATAACTACTTTTATCAGGGCGCCGATCTGGCCTTCGCCGGTAAAGACACCTTTCTGAAATCGCACGGTTTCGATCATGCCTACGGCTTCAAAGAACTGCGTGGGCAGGTCAGCGATCCCAGTTACAAAAATGACTGGGGCTGGTACGACGATACCGTTCTGGATGTGGTGTTCGACAAATTTGTTGAACTGTCTAAGCAGAATAAAACGTTTTCACTGTTTGCACTGACCGTCGACACCCATCACCCGGACGGGTTTATCTCCGCCAGTTGCAGCAAAAACACATTCAGCTGGCAGAACAAAGAGAACCGTTCATTAAGCGCGGTAGCCTGTAGCCAGCAGCATATCGCGGCGCTGATCGATAAAATCAAGGCATCCGACTATTTCAAAAACACCGTCATCGTGGTGTCTTCGGATCATCTGGCGATGAATAACACCGCCTATGACGTTCTGACCAAACAGAAACGCCGTAACCTGTTCTTTATCATTGACGGCACTCGCCCACAGACCGCGCTGCATAACGAAAAACGCAGCACGTTGGATAACGGCGCCACAGTATTGGACGTGATGGGCGGCGATAACTACATAGGCCTAGGCCGCAGCAGCTTCTCCAGCCCAACGCTGTCTACTGTTTTCATGAATATCGATGAGAAGATCAACGCCTGGAAACCGGCGGTAGTGAAACAATGGGGCTTCCCAAACCGCATTGACAACTTCACCCTGGGTAACCAAGGCAACAGTTTTACCTTCTCCGGTATCACCTTTAAGGTGCCATTTATCTTGAAAGTGGCAGATAACAAAATTGAGCCGATGTTTAACGTTTATCTGTCCACGCCGCTGAAAAAGCAGCTTGCTGGCTTGGGCGCAGGTGAAAAATTCGTTTGGGTCGACAAATGTTATGAAATTGGCCGGGTATGGGCACCTGAAATGGCACTGAGCACCGAAACCTGTGTCGCATCAGGCAATCTGGCCGCTCCGCCGCAGATCGTACAGGCCAAAGGGGGGAACTACCGCGGCAAGGTCAACTTTAGCGGGCCAGAAGCAGACAGCGTTGCCGCTTATCAACGCGCCATAGAACGGTTGAATGTGGACGATGCCGCCGTTAAATATCAGGCAGATGCCATCGCATTTATGCTGCCGGGCATGCCGGAATACGTGAAGGCCATCACCGGGGTTTCCAGCGTTGAAGACTGGGGCCGCTGGTCAGATGCCAATCTGGCACCGGCGGTGAATATCGATTATGTCGACCCTCTGCCGCCCGCCTTCGATCTGGTGCTACGCGCTCGCGCCTACGGTAAAAACGTTGGCGAGCCGATCTCCGTGCGCGTTGGCGAGCAGGAACAGTTTGTGACGCTCACCGAGCAGGACACCACCGTAACCCTGCGCTTCGACAACCCCGGCGGCGCACAGAACATCAGTATCACGCCACCGACGCCGACTGAACCGCAGGAAGGTGCCAGTGGTGGCTTTACCCCGAAGAAACTGGGCATTGGCCTGGTGTCGCTGAAGATAGAACAAACCGCCCCCGCCTCCTGAGCATCACCTTGTAAGGGCGCCGCATGCGGCGCCCGCGTTAATCGGGGCGAATGTATTCGCCCCCTGCAGCAAATCCCCCGGGAGTAAATGCGAACGCTGCTTTTTCTTTTCCCCGTATTCTATTCGCCCATATTCAGCTAACCTGTTGCTGTGAATTGATATTGGCATCCGCCTGCCTCCCGCCGCATCGCGGGAGAACCAAGGAGAGAGTATGAGCAGTCAGCAATCCGGCACCGGCCTCACCCCCACTCAGGCGATCGAACAACTGGAAGCGCTGTATGACGCCTCGGTTGAAGCACTGCGCCAGGCAGTGGGGGATTTTATCAATCACGGCGGGTTACCCGACGCGCAGACCCGCGCCGCAGGGTTGTTTGTTTACCCCGAACTGCGTGTCAGTTGGGATGGGCAAAAGTCTGGCCAGAGCAAAACCCGCGCCTTCGGCCGCTTCACCCATTCCGGCTGCTACACCACCACCATTACCCGCCCGCAGCTGTTTCGCCATTATCTGACCGAGCAATTGACGATGCTGGCGGGTGAGTACGATGCGCATATTGAAGTGCGGCCCTCACAGCAGGAAATTCCTTTCCCTTACGTGATTGACGGTTCCAACCTGATGTTGGATCGTTCGATGAGTGCCAGCCTGGCGCAGCATTTCCCGACAACCGAGTTGGCGCAAATAGGCGATGAAACCGCCGATGGCCTGTTTCACGCCACCAGCACCTTCCCGCTGTCGCATTTTGATGCCTTACGCGCCGATTTCTCGCTGGCGCGGTTACGCCATTACACCGGCACCCCGGTAGAGCATTTTCAGCCCTTCGTGCTGTTCACCAACTACACCCGCTACGTGGACGAGTTTGTCCGCTGGGCCTGCGCCGAAATCGCTGACCCGGCCAGCCCATATATTGCGCTGTCCAGTGCCGGCGGCATCTACATCACGCCGGAAACGACCGCGCCAGATCAGGCCGTTTCCGACTTGGCCTGGAAAAACCACCAGATGCCGGCCTACCATCTGATCTCACGCACCGGTCAGGGCATCACGCTGATCAACATCGGTGTCGGTCCGTCCAACGCAAAAACCATCTGCGACCACCTGGCGGTACTGCGACCAAGCGCCTGGTTGATGATCGGCCACTGCGGCGGCCTGCGTGAAAGTCAGTCGATCGGTGACTACGTATTGGCCCATGCTTATCTGCGCGATGACCATGTGCTGGACTCCGTGTTACCGCCGGATATCCCTATCCCCAGCATTGCCGAAGTGCAACGTGCCCTGTATGACGCCACAAAAATGGTCAGCGGCATGCCGGGTGAAGAAGTTAAACAGCGTCTGCGTACCGGCACCGTAGTGACCACCGACGATCGCAACTGGGAATTGCGCTATTCTGCTTCGGCGCTGCGCTTTAACCTCAGCCGTGCGGTCGCCGTCGACATGGAAAGCGCCACCATTGCCGCTCAGGGCTACCGTTTCCGGGTGCCCTACGGCACGCTGCTGTGCGTATCGGACAAACCGCTGCACGGTGAAATCAAGCTTCCAGGCCAAGCCAACCGCTTTTATGAAGGGGCAATTTCAGAGCACCTGCAAATCGGTATTTGCGCCATTGATTTGCTCCGTGCCGAAGGCGATCGCCTGCATTCCCGTAAACTGCGGACCTTTAACGAGCCGCCGTTCCGTTAACTGACAGGCGATGAAAAGCCCGCTTTTGCGCAATGCCGATCGGTTAAGCCTGGTCGGCATTTTTTTCGGCTTCTGCAGGCTCAGTGCAGGTAGCATTGCCCTAAATATCCTGCCTTTCTCTGCCACCGCAATGAATGGCAATTGGAGGAGCCGAAGGCGCGGACCCGGCAGCCGGTGATGCGGTGTGATGAAGTGAGAGCCGTTGGCGTAGCCAACCGTCTGAGTGGGCAAGAGTGCGGGTTGCAAGGGGCCGCGCTTACGGCCCCTTGCTCGGTCGGGGCGCATGAGCTTCATAGTACATCTGACGTTTATCGACCGAAATAGCCTTGAGCGCTCTCAAAAACACCGTAAGTAATCCGCATTACGCAGAATGCGGATCTTTAACTTTTCATCCGCAGATCGTTGATGTCTACGCCTCATATCTGTTACAACAGCGGCTCCCATTCCCCAGTCGTTACCACTCATATGATTGTCAGACCTCAGCAACACTGGTTCAGACGGCTTTTCGTCTGGCACGGTTCGGTGCTCTCCAAAATTCTGTTTCGTCTCAGCCTTAACATTGCCATGTCGATCGTTGCCGTGCTGTGTTTTCAATGGTACGAACATCTGGGCGTCAAACTCACGCTGGCCCCCTTCAGTCTTTTGGGCGTGGCGATCGCCATCTTCCTCGGTTTTCGCAACAGCGTCAGCTATGCGAGATTCACCGAGGCAAGGCTGTTATGGGGCAGCTTGTTGATCGTACAGCGCTCGCTGTTACGCCAGATTAAAAGCCTGTTGCCTCAGCAGGATGAGGCTGCGCGTGAATTTGCGGCCCTGCTGATGGCGTTCAGCTACTGCCTGAAACACCAACTGCGCGGCACCGATATCAGTGCCGATCTGCAACGCCTGTTACCCAACGCTGATTTACGGCCGATTGAGACGAGCACGTCCCCCTGCAACAGGCTGCTGCTGATGATGGGCCAATGGCTGGGTGAGAAGCGGCAATCGGCACAGCTGTCTGACGTGCTGTTTCACAGTATCGATCAGAACCTCAATCGACTGTCCGAGATCCTCGGTGGTTGTGAACGCATTGCCAATACGCCGATCCCCTTCGCCTACAGCCTGATCGTTCACCGGACGGTGTACCTGTTCTGTACGCTGTTGCCTTTCGCACTGGTACCGGATCTGCATTACATGACGCCATTGGTGTCGGTATTCATTTCCTATACCTTCATCTCACTCGATTCCCTGGCAGAAGAACTGGAAGATCCGTTCGGCACCGCCGCCAACGATCTGCCACTTAATGCCATGTGCAACGCCATTGAGATCAACCTGCGCGAGATGAACGACGAGACCGATTTACCGCCAGCGGCACGGCCGGACAGCCATTATCAACTCAGCTAGTTGGCGACAATGTCAGGGGCGGTGAAAACCGCACCTGACCCGGCACGCTCACCATCGGGGCCTGTCCTGATTTACTGCACCAACGCCAGCACGCGTTTTTCCTGACTGCGGCTGGCGGCGATTGACAATAAAATATCCTTCACCACTAACGCGGGCGCCGACAGCGACTGCTGGCCGGAAATACACAACGACAAGGGTACGTTTAGCGAGGCGGCATTGATGCGTGCCATCCACGCCTTCGCGGGGCCAATCATTGCGCGCGCCACCGACTCCGGCAAAATGGTGGCACCGAGACCGCTGGCGATAGCCGCGCTCAGGGTATCGGAGGATTCAATTTCACCAATCACGTTGGCAGCCAGCTTGCGCACCGCCATGGCTTCATCCACCTGGCTTCGCACCACATCCCCCTCGCGTGGCAGGAACAAATTCAGTCGTGCGACGTCCAGCAGATCAACACTGTTGCCGGGATTGGGGACCGCCCGCGTCGCCACCAGATAGAGATCTTCCCGTATCAATGCCGTGGCCTGCAGGCCCGCAGGCATTTTAGTGCCGTAAATGACCGCCATATCCAGATTCTGGTTGGCGACCTGCCCGGCCAACGTCGAACCGATATTCTCGTTCAGGCTGAGCAAAATACCCGGGTGCTGATCGCGTACCGCCTGTAGCAACGGCAACGCCAGTTGAGACGCCAAGCTACCCGGTGCCAACCCAACGGAAACATGACCGCTCATGGCCTGCCCGGCACTGTTGACCGCACTTTGCGCCTGTTCGCACTGACGCAAAATGGTCTGGGCATGCGCATAAAGAATGTTGCCGGCCTCGGTCGGCATCACGCCACGTTTGGTACGGATCAGCAGTTGCTGTTTCAGCTCCCCTTCCAACGTGGCCAATTGTTGGCTGAGCGCTGGCTGAGCAATATGCAGCACCTCTGCCGCCTGAGTCAGGCTGCCGATATCGACGATTTTCACGAAATACTTCAGACGTCTGAAATTCATATTGCCTCCGTCATACCCCTTAACTGCGAATGAGAAGAGCTGCAGCAAAATCCGGGCCAGACCGACACAATAAGAGGATGCATGAACTAATCGACGGAAAAATAAGAAAAAATGATGTTGCCGTCGATAAAAACGCCAAATGACACGGAGGAGGGAAACAACCCTGTGCACCAATATAAGGCATAACAGGGGTGCCAAAGGGGCATCCCTGGATCATCGCACAGCCGTGCATCAATAAAAGCGATAAAAAGCAGCAAGTTGAATAATCTTGCAGCAAACGAAACGGCAAGGCGTTTTCAGGCTTTACAAGCCCGAGCCACCCCGCTATTATTCGCCCCGTTCACACGATTCCTCTGTAGTTCAGTCGGTAGAACGGCGGACTGTTAATCCGTATGTCACTGGTTCGAGTCCAGTCAGAGGAGCCATATTAGAGACGCCCGCTTAAGGAAACTTAAGCGGGCGTTTTGCTTTGGGATTTTGGGGCTGCTAAGCAGACATGTATTCAGGCCATCATTTAACTATCTTAATGGCCCTGATATACCACCAAATTAGTGCAGATTAACCCTATCTCTTTTCTTTAAACAGATTCAGATTTACGTGTTATGACTCCTGCACCTTAACAACCACTTTTCCCTTCGCATGCCCCTGAGCAAGGTAGGCAAGAGCTTCTTTCGCTTCTGCAAAAGGGAATACCCTGTCGATCACGGGCCTGATTTGTTCCGCTTCTATAATTTTGGCGATTTGGGTAAGTTGGTCGCCATCGGGACGCACGAAGAGAAATGAGTAGGTCAACCCGCGCTTTTTTGAGAGACGCATGATTTTATGGCTCATCAGGGCAAACACAAAGCGCAGGAAGACGTTTAAGTGCCTGTCCCGTGCGAAAGCAGCATCTAACGGCCCGATGAGGGAAACAATTTTTCCACCAGGCTTAAGAATTTGGGTGGATTTTTCGATCGCATCGCCTCTGAGGGTACCCAGAGCAATATCATAGCCACTGAGTTCGTTTTCAAATTCCAGCTTTTTATAATCAATCACCTCGTCTGCCCCAAGACGGCTTACCCAGTCGACATTATCTGTACTTGTTGTCGTTCCCACGCTTGCGCCAAGATGCTTCGCCAACTGGATGGCAAAACTGCCAATACCTCCGGAGCCTGCGGGAATGAACACCTTATGGCCTGGCCGCAGCTTGGCTCGTTCTGTGAGCGCCTGCCAGGACGTGAGGCTCACCATAGGTAACGAAGCCGCCTGCACGAAATCCAGGTTTGCGGGTTTCCTGGCCGCAGCGCTTTCAGGCACCAGGGCAAATTCGGCAAGGGAACCCGTTTCTGTATCGAAAATACTGGCAAAAATTTCGTCACCCGGAATAAAACGGGTCACGCGACTCCCCACGGCAACGACGACCCCGGCCAAATCGCTGCCCAGCGTCGCAGGGAGCTTAAAATGCAATACCGGCTTAAACATCCCGGTTGGGATCATATTGTCAATCGGGTTCAGGCCAACGGCGTATACCTTCACCAGGATGTCATCGGCACCAGGAGAAGGATAATCCACGTCATCGAATCCCAGTTCAGGGGATTTACCATAGCGTTTAAACGTAAAGGCTTTCATCTTCCTGGTCTTCATTTGTTGTTTACCCTGTGGTGTGTCAGTAACATTTTTCATAGATGCCCTATTGCTGAATAAAAATGCGGCACCCAGGAACAGCTCGACTAACGTTGCCAAGGAAGTTTGTATTGATGTCGGATTTACCGCCGTGCAAAACAGCAGGAAGACCGTTCTGCACAGCGCACCCCATTGACTACCGCGCTTTATATCGTTCAGCGGCTTCATCTTGTTTGATGTCGGAAAGCAGCGCCTGACGCGAAGCATCGAGCGTGTCCCAACGTGCCGCGTTGTGTAACGGCGGAATGGTGACGCGTTCACGGCGATCAAAGCCCACCAGCGCTGCGTCCACTAACTCACCCACCTCCATAAATTTTGATGAATTACTGATGTCGATACCCGCACGATCCCAAATTTCCGTGTAAGTACCGGCAGGGAGAACCGCCTGGATATATATGCCCTTGCCCGACAACTCCTGATTCATTCCCTGAGACAGAAAAAGGACAAAGGCTTTAGTCGCGCCGTAAACCGTCATTGCAAATTCCGGGGCGAGGCCGACGATGGAACTGATATTGACGATCGAACCTTCCCCAGCTTGTACCAGACGTGGTGCGACAGCGCTGGCGAGTCTCGTCAGGGCGGTGACGTTGAGCGCAATAAGGCTTTCTATCGATTCAGGCGTCTGCTCTGTAAAACTGCCAGACTGCGCAATTCCCGCGTTATTGATAAGAATGCCAATTTGCGTGTCTTCACGCAGGCGGGCTTCAACCGTCGCTAAATCCGCCGCCTGGGTGAGATCGGCAGGCAGAACATCGACCGAAATACCCGTTTCCTGCCGCAGGCGGTCGGCAAGCGCCTCTAACCTCGTTTTGTCACGGGCGACCAACACAAGGTCGTGTCCCCGTCGTGCGAATCGCTCAGCGTAAACAGCACCAATACCCGTGGATGCGCCTGTGATGAGAACTGAAGCTTTAGTCATGTTGATCTTCTTTATTAATGAGTTAACAAAATCCGCACCCTGCGATGCAGAACCGTGACTGCCTGTTGTCCCCAGTAAGCGAGGGCTAATCGGTGTATCCCTCTGCGCCAGCGGTGCGCCCGTTTTCAGCCTTTCGACCCGATCCGGACTGACGATAAAGCGGCGACCGTGAGTTAAGGGATGGATTTAATGATGATGATCATAATCTATAATGTCAACCGGTTTGATTATGGTCATCATCAATGTATAATTACCCCCTATTTTTGGAGGGCGAAAAAGCATGAAAGTGACGAAAGAGCAGGTTCGAGAAAACCGGACGCGCATTGTTGAAACCGCATCAGAACTTTTTCGTGAACGTGGTTTTGACGGCGTAGGCGTGGCGGAACTGATGTCAGCGGCGGGGTTAACCCACGGCGGATTCTACAAGCACTTTGGTTCTAAGGCTGATCTGATGGCAGAGGCGATGAACTGCGGTTTTACACGCTCCGCAGAAAACACTGCAGGCGTCGATCGGGAAAAATTTGTTGAATACTACCTCTCCCGCCGCCACCGAGATGAGATGGGAAGTGGCTGCGTGATGTCGGCACTTGGTACTGATACGGCCCGGCAGTCTGAGCCAATCAGGGAGATGTTTGCGGCAGGAATCGAACGTCAGCTGGCAGTTTTAAGCAGTGAAAATGAAACGCGCGCTGACCTGATTAATACCATTGCGCATCTGGTCGGCGCTCTGGTGCTCTCCCGCGCCTGCCCGGATAATTCAGCTCTGGCTGATGAGATTCTGGACGTGTGCCGCACACGTCTTTTACACGAGATAGCCTAGTTACGATCGCCCGTACCGAGGATCGCCAAAGCGGACTTATGCTACCCACCACTCTGGGTGGTCATTCTCGTTGCCCTGACAGAAAAACCCTTGTAATTTAGTTACATATCGTAAAGTTGCCGGCAAGGGCGATCCCAGTCAGGGTGCCATCGCCGAGAGGCGCTATCGGGACGCGTTTGACGGGAATCCGCGGACCTGGGGTGATAATGCAAAGAGTGTGCTTTTGCGCATGGCTGCGCACGCACATGCCACCGCTCCCCGCGGGGCATCTTTCAGGCCAGGGGCTTCTGCGAGGGTGTCAGCCCCACCCATCCCCCAGATCATGAATATGACTCATGTCGTAATGAAATTAACTCGCTTTCACTCATCTCATGGCTCTGGCATAAATTATACAATATTAACGTATTGACAACATAAAGACTGATGAATGAGAAAGCCGGTAACCTCGGGCTAATCAAGAAATAAATTCATTTTTCATGTCAGAACCAGGGTGCAAGATTAGGATGAATAAAGACTTCACATTTACGATTAAGAGCACTCCTTTTGATGAGAACTATAACCCTTCAGAAGGTACGCGTATTACGACCAACTTTGCTAACTTGGCCAGAGGGAAAAATCGCCAAGAGAATTTACGCAACACCTTGGTGATGATTAATAATCGTTTCAATACATTAGCGCATTGGGATAACCCCAAAGGGGATCGCTACTCGGTCGAACTTGAAATCATTTCTGTTGAGATGAATATTGCAGGCAATGGCAATACCTTCCCTGTGATTGAAATATTGAAAACAAATGTTATTGACAAGAAAAATAACGAACGCATTGAAGGCATTGTGGGGAACAATTTCTCTTCTTACGTGCGGGATTATGACTTCAGCGTATTGCTGTTAGAACATAATAATAACCAACCCCACTTTAGCATCCCAGATGATTTTGGTAGCTTGCACGGGAACATATTTAAATACTTCGTTAACTCACATGAGTACAAAGAGAACTTTAAAAAATCGCCTGTGATATGTTTAAGTGTCTCAAGTAAAGACACCTACTACCGGACGGGGAACCAGCATCCTGTATTAGGTATCGAATACCAGCAGAATGATTCATCTTTAACTGAAAAATATTTCAACAAAATGGGGTTGCAGGTTCGTTATTTCATGCCTAAAAATAGCGTAGCACCTTTGGCCTTTTACTTCTCTGGTGATTTACTGAGTGATTACACTGATATTGAGCTTATCAGCACTATCAGTACGATGGAGACTTTCCAAAAAATTTACCGACCTGAGATTTATAATAGTAATTCTGCGGCAGGGCAATATTATCAACCCAGCCTGAACCACCAGGATCATTCATTAACAAAAATTGTTTATGACCGGGAAGAACGCAGCCAGTTAGCTATTGAGCAGGGGAAATTTACTGAAGAGCACTTTATCAAACCCTACAAAAATATTCTTGAACAATGGTCCGCTAACTGCGCGCTTTGATTAACAGAAAATAAAAGGTCATCTACTATGAAAATATTACTCCCCACGTCAACGGCTGGCAGTTTGCCTAAACCTTCCTGGCTTGCACAACCAGAGACACTTTGGTCCCCCTGGAAGTTGCAAAATGAAGAGTTAGTTGAGGGGAAACAAGATGCTCTGCGTTTATCTCTGGAAGATCAACTGCGTGCAGGCATCGACATTGTCAGTGACGGCGAGCAAACGCGCCAACACTTTGTCACTACGTTTATTGAACACCTCAGCGGCGTTGATTTTGAAAAGCGTCAGGTCGTTAAAATTCGTAATCGCTACGATGCAAGTGTGCCGACTGTCGTGGGGGCGGTGGCTCGTCAAAAACCTGTTTTTGTCGAAGATGCCAAGTTTTTACGTCAGCTCACCAAGCAGCCGATTAAATGGGCCCTGCCCGGCCCTATGACGATGATAGATACGCTTTATGACAACCACTATAAAAGCCGCGAAAAACTCGCCTGGGAATTTGCAAAAATTCTCAATCAAGAAGCAAAAGAATTAGAAGCTGCCGGCGTCGATATTATTCAGTTTGATGAGCCGGCCTTTAATGTATTTTTTGATGAGGTGAACGATTGGGGGATCGCCGCATTAGAAAGGGCCATTGAGGGACTTAAATGTGAAACAGCCGTACATATCTGCTATGGATATGGCATCAAGGCCAATACCGATTGGAAAAAGACGCTGGGCTCAGAGTGGCGGCAATATGAAGAGGCTTTCCCCAAACTGCAGACATCTAACATCGATATCATCTCGCTGGAATGTCATAACTCGCATGTCCCAATGGACCTGCTTGAACTGATTCGCGGTAAAAAGGTGATGGTTGGGGCCATTGACGTGGCAACCAATACCATAGAAACACCGGAAGAAGTCGCCAATACATTGCGCAAAGCACTCCAGTTTGTAGATGCCGACAAGCTTTATCCTTCTACCAACTGCGGCATGGCTCCCTTATCTCGTCAGGTCGCCACGGGCAAACTCAACGCCTTAAGCGCAGGAGCAGAAATCGTCCGGAGAGAGCTTTCGGCGAAATAACGTCACCCGGCGTTTACGTCCAGAGACTCCCCTTTGAGCCCACTCAGGAAAACCTGAGTGGGCTTTCGCTTTTCCACCCGCAATCGTTAGTGTTCGTTGCATCAGTCTGCGTAACACTCCGCCTTTTCGTCTTTATTCTCGAGACATGCTTGCACCACTTAGCTTCCTCACCGTTAGATTCAGTTGCTATGAAATTGACCAAGTGACTTGAATGTACGGTAAGTACCGTAAAAATTAAGGAATAAAATAGGATTCAGGGAAGTAAAAAAACTCACCGTCTCCTGATCCTTCTCCTAAGGGCTTAATGAAAGGTTGCTCGGCGTCAAACTGGGCTCAACTGACTGCCTGACGGGCCCAAATTCTCGGTCAGGATCGTCAACAAAGCACGGACTTTAGGTAATGCCTGACGGCTTTTGAGCCAGGCCAAATTAATCGGTAGCCCATCGGTTGCCAAATGGGGCAACACTTCAACCAAAGTGCCCTCTTCACGCTGTCGCTTCACCAGCCAGGTGGGCAATTGTGCAATACCGTGCCCGGCCAATACTGCGGTAAGCTGGCCTTCCGCATCACCGATTGCCACCCTCCCGGGCAACACCTTTTTCTCGCTGCTATTGGGGTGTACGCCGGCAAAATGCCAAGGCGTGGGCAGACCGTTTCCCTCACCGTAAACCACGCAGCTGTGATTCTCTAAATCCTGTGCGGTTTCCGGCGCGCCACGCTTTTTCAAATAGGCTGGAGAAGCGCAGAAAATATGCCGTTGGGCGCCCAGATAGCAATGCCCCAAGGTATTTGGCCAAATATCCGCGCCACCAATACGTACGATAATGTCGATGCCTTCTCTTACAGGATCAACAAAGCGATCGGAAAAGGAGATATGCGGCATCAACAATGGGTGATGCTCGATCAGTTTAAGGATCACCGGCAACGCATGCAGACGGCCGTAGGAAGCTGGCAGATCAATACGCACCTTTCCCTGTGGTTGGGTGCTTTCGGCCTGCATTGAAAGCTCCGCCTCTTCCAGTTCGCCAAGCACACCGGTACAGGTGCGATAAAACCTCACCCCGGCATCGGTCAGTGACAATCGCCGCGTCGTGCGATGAAATAGCCGAACCTGCAACCGCGCTTCTAAACGTGCAATACCTTTACTGATGGCCGAGGTGGTCAAATTCATGCGTTCAGCCGCAGCAGTAAAGCTGCCCATATCCGCCACGCAGACAAATAAGTCGATACCTTTCAGTCTTTCTGAAGAATACATAACCCACCACATTAATGAATTTGATTCCATAAACTTGGTAATTTATAGCCTAAATAGGAATATTTTTCTCAGTAAACTCCTCTCTATCGCCAGGCATGAGGCCCATGCCTTATTCAGTCACACACAAAAGGAGTTTACTCATGAGCATAACGAAACCCAGGGTGCTGATTACCGGTGCCACCGGCCAGATAGGGGGTGACACTCTGCGCTTTCTCCAGGCGGATCCTTCCATCACGCCGATCGCTGCCGTGCGCTCCCCGCAAAAAGCGGCGCCTTTTGAGGCGCAAAGCATTCGCACTGTCATTATGGATTTTGATAAAGAAGACACGCTGGCGCCCGCGCTGCAAAACATTGACCGTGTCTTTCTGGCAACCGGCTACACCGTCGATATGTTGCGCCAGAGCAAAGTGTTTCTCGATAAGGCAAAACAAGCCGGCGTACAGCATATTGTGCACCTGGGCGCCTGCGGTCGTGACGACACCACGATTGCACACTGGGCCTGGCATCAGCTGATCGAACGCTATATTGAAGCTTTGGGTTTCTCCTTTACGCATTTGCGGCCGGAGTGCTTTATGCAAAATGTGATCGGCTACGGCGGCGTTCCGGCCGTCGTCAACGGCGTCATTCAGCAATACACCGGCGATGCCCCCTTCAGTTGGGTGGATGGTGAGGACGTTGCGCGGGCAGCGGCCTGTTCACTGCTGCACCCTGAAGAGCACGCGGGTAAAACCTATCGTCTGGGTTATGACGCCAAGTCTTATGGCGAGATCGCGGCCATGATGACCGAAATACTTGGCCAGCCGTTCCGCTATGAAGCGCTTGACCCCCGGATTTTCCTGGAAAATATGCGGCAGTCCGGTGCCGAAATGGCCTATATGAACTGCGTGGGCGACAACCTGCGGCGCATTGCCGAACGCGATATTCCCGGAGTCGAAGAGACTTTCGACAACTTCCCGGCGATAGCCGGCAGAGAACCGGTTCGTTGGCCAGAATTTATCCGCAAGCACCGGGCCGCTTTCACCTATTAGCCCCTTTTCTGCTGGCCCGTTCGTAAAACCGGGCGGGCCTTGCCACATTCAAAAACTTCGTCTCGCCACCAGAAAAGCGCCAATGACCAACAACACGCCGCCCAAAAGCGCTGGCACGTTTTCGCGCAACGCGGCAGGCCCGGCTTTGTAGATATCCACCATCAACCCTGCGACCAGTTGGCTGGCAACCAATACGGCAATGGTGGTCGCCGCCCCCAGCTTCTGGTAGCCCAGGATGCCGGAGAAAACAAAAAATGATCCCAGTAAACCGGGCAACAGCATCCAAACCCTGAGCGCGCCGGTCACCTCCGCTAACGCGCTCACGCCATTTTTGGCGAACAATAGCCCCATCAATAGCAACAGGCCGACGCTAGAGTTGATGACCAGCGTGATCAACACCGTCGACACGCTTTCAGTAATGCGCACCATTAACAGGTTCTGGATAACCAAACTGATCCCGGCGGCCACCAGCAGCAATAGCATGATATTCATAGCGATCCTGGATTTACGGCGCGATTAGCGGGCCGGCGGCGCGTTGCTGTCATCGAGCTTTAACTGTAAGAAGGTCAAATCCAGCCATTTGCCGAACTTGGCGCCGACTTCGCTCATCCGTCCGACCATCTCGAAGCCCAGATTGAGGTGCAACTGGACGGACGCCTGGTTACCGGATTCAATACCCGCCACCATGACATGCTTGCCAATCACCCGCGCATGCTCAATCAGTGCGATCAACAACGTTTTGCCTACTCCGCCGCCACGGCAATCTTTGCGGACATAAACCGAGTGCTCGACAGTGTGGCGGTAACCGTCCCAAGCCCGCCAGTCGCCGAATGAGGCATAACCCATCACCTCGCCCGCCTCATTAATCGCGACCAACACCGGATAGCCCGCGGCCTGCCGTTCCGCCATCCATGCCTCACGGTTCGCCGCGTCGACGCTACGTTCATTCCAGATTGCCGTGGTATTGAGCACGGCGTCGTTATAGATAGCGGCAATGCCTGCACTATCGGTTATAGTCGCGTTACGTATAAGCATGTTGACCTCTTGGTTGACCGTCTACTATCATACTACGATATGAATAATAAATTAGACAACCTAAATCAACGCATCGGTGCGCGGATCCGCATCGAACGTGAAGCACGCCATTGGTCGCTGTCCGATCTGGCCGAGAGGGCCGGCGTTTCGCGCGCCATGGTGCACAAAATTGAACGCGGCGACAGCAGCCCTACCGCGATGTTGCTCGGGCGGCTTTCCGGCGCGTTCGGTTTGAGCATGTCCAAATTGATTGCCCGGGCGGAAACGCAGGAAGGCCGGATGATGCGCCAGCAGGACCAGCCGATTTGGGTCGATCCCGACAGCGGCTACATCCGTCGCCACGTGTCGCCACAGTCTGATATGCCGCTCGATCTGGTACGCATCGAACTGCCTGCGGGCGCAGAGATCCCCATGCCGGCCTCGGCCTACGCGTTTATGCGGCAATTGCTTTGGGTGTTGTCAGGTTCGTTGGTGTTTCAGGAAGGTGAAATTCGCCATGAGATGGCTGAAGGTGATTGCCTTGAACTTGGCCCGCCCACCGACTGTGTATTCAAAAATGAGAGCGCTGAAACCTGCATTTACCTGGTGGTGGTGATGAACAAGGCCTGAGCCCGTCAGGCCTTAGGCGTGGTGCGCTTAGCTTTGCGGATCCCGGTTATACCCTGCGCAGAAAAACTTTTCGGCCAGGCGATTGGCACCGCCCGAGAAGAACTCGCTCATCAGTTCCCCGTTGAGATCGTAGGCCCGGCAAAGTAACCCGGCCTCGAACGCCGCCTGATTTTCGTCCCCCAAGCTTTCTGCCAAATGGTGGGCATATCCCAACACGAAACCCCGTTTGTAGTCACAGCAGAACCGGGATAGTTGGCCAGGTGGGCTGGCGTCTTGCGCTTTCAAACCGGCCATCAGCCCCTTGCCGAAGTGATTGTTCATGGCCCCTCCCTTTTCTCTTCACTTTCGCTATATAAAATATTATATAACGATGATTGTGGCCATGAACATACTCACAAAGTTTTACTCATCGTCTTACGGCATAAAAAAGCCCGCAGAGGGCGATCTTGCGGGCCGATGAGTTTCTGACAGAATGTTTACAGGGTAAAGTTCAGCCCTTCCACCACAGTCTGCTCGAGTGGCAAGCGCCCTGAAGGGATCTCTTTTTGCTGCAGAAACTCAGGCAGACGGGATTTGTCCCCCTCTTTACCGATAGCCACGATGCCATGCACCTGATAGTTGTCCGGCAGATTGAGCGCAGCCTTGATTTTATCGTGATGGATGCCCCCCATGCAGTGGGTCAACCAGCCTTTCAAATGCGCCTGTAGCGCCAGATTGGCCCATGCGGCACCGGCATCGAAGGCGTGGCTTGGGTTGCTCACTTCTTTTTCACCGTTCAGACTGGTGGTTTTGGAGATGATCACCACCAGCGCTGAAGCGTGTTGCGCCCAACCGCGGTTGAATTCAACCAGGAAATCCAGGTAGGTGTCCCAACTGGCCGAACCGTGCTTGCTGTAGGCAAAGCGCCATGGCTGAACGTTATACGCTGAAGGCGACCAGCGCGCCGCTTCAAAGAAGCTCAGCAGGGTTGCATCGTCGATAGGATCATTCGCCAGCGCGCGCGGCGACCAGCGTTCAATAAACTGCGCATCAATCGGGTGATCGGAAATTCTTGGCTGGCTCATGGACATCTCTCTCATGGGTAGGGAATAGCAACGTTATCTGATATTCCCACGACTCACGCCAGCAAAACTTTTATTTTGTGCTATCACGCAGCGCAGGAGTTCCTGTTGCAGCCCATCCAGGCATGCCCTCCAGGGCGGGTGTCGTTCCCGGCCCACAAGTTTGGCAACGTTGATGCGGTAAAGGGGCAGCCCGCGGCCCCTTTATTAAGGTTGCGCAAGTATATGTAGCAATATATTGCCGCCCATTGGCCCGTCAGGATAAACATCATATGATGTGCCCGTCAGGCCGGTATGCCAATCAACTCAAAGTGAAATAAGATGTCAAAACAATGGAAAATAACGGCGGCCAACGCCTTTTTGCAGGTCTACACCCGGTTTGGCGGCAACCTTAAAGATAAAGCCGGTTTTCATCCTGACCTGACGTTTAATCGCATTGTTATTTTCTCTACCACCGCACTTGGCGATCTCATGTTTAATACGCCCGCTATTCGCGCAGTGCGTGAACGTTACCCGGCGGCACGCCTCACCCTTATTTCAAGCCATAAAAACAAACAGCTGGTCGCGACAAGCCAATACTTTGATGATGTTATTTATTGGGATCATAAAGCAAAAGACATCCTCAGTATTATTCACCAACTGCGCAAACATAAGCCTGAACTGGCGATCATCCTCCACTCCAAATCGCCTTACGATGTCATTGCCGCCATTACTGCCGGTTGCCAATATGTCTTCAAAGACGCTTACGGCAACAAAGCCACCGGCATGGAACCCTGGTTGACCGGAGTCAGCCGTAGCACTGGCGGGCATTTAATTCAGCGCAAGTTGGATCTGGTGGCGCAATTGGGTTGCCGTACAGACAATACCGAGATGTTTATCCCCGTTGAGTTTCCAGCGGTGAATAAAACCGCCGGTAACACCCTGATTGGTTTCCAAATGGGGGCTTCCGAGACGTCGCGCTGCTGGCCCGTCGAACGCTTTACCCAACTGGCAAAGCTGCTGTTGGCGCACTCGCCACACAACCAGATTGAGTTAATTGGCACCCCGAAAGAGCTCGCTATCGAAAAGGCATTTATGGCCGGCCTGACCGCCTCAGAGCAACAACGCGTGGTCAGCCATATGGGTAAAACGACCCTGCCGCAGCTGCTGGGGGTGATGTCAAACCTGCAAGTTCTGGTCACCGGCGACACCGGCCCCTTGCATCTGGCCATTGCCCTCAAAACCCCCACCGTCAGCCTGTTTGTCACGGCCAATCCTCAGCATACCGGCCCCTATCAAAATAGCGCATTGCACCAGGTCATGTACGTCCCTACAGATAGGGTACAGCTCAGTGCCGCCCAACGCCGCCAGCCGCTTAGCATCATCACAGAGCAGCAGGTCTTTGACAAAGTGACGAACGCATTACAACTCGGTTGATCGGCTGTCCGGTGGAACAGGCTGGGCAAACACCGTGGCCAGCGGGAACCAAAACAGGTACCAAAACTCGGCCGGATTAGCGATGACAAACATGCCCTGTGAGCAATAGAAAATCAGCATGAAGAAATACAATGTGGCTTCCAGGCGTCGCCCGGCGTTGAGATGACGGACAGCAAGCCCCGCACCAAACACCAATAATCCTGCAAACAAGCCAAACCCGACTAACCCGCCCTTGAGTAATGCCCCCAGGTACAGGCTATGTGTGGTATGAATAAACTCGCCGGTGTAATTGGTGAAGGTCAGTTCTTTATCAAACCCATAGCCAAAAAAGGGCGCCTGCGCTATCAGCAACCCGCTGTGTCGCCAAATACTCATCCGTACAAAACTCTGCTGATACAATTCACCAAAACGCGTAATCAGCAACTCGCCAATCGGTGAAAACACAACCGCGCCAATGGCAAGTATCAGCACCGCCACAATGGAAACAGCCGTTTTTTTATTTAGCGCCAGGTAGGATGTGGTTAATGCCAGCGAGGACAATAGCGCGATTAAAGGCCCACGACTTTGCGTTAAGACCATAAAAGCAAAGAGCACCGGGATCGACAGCAGCACCTTTCTTTGTTGGGTATCACGAAATACCACTAGGCTTAAAATAATCCCCAACGCGGCATAACCGGCAAGGTCTATCACATTGCGCGGGCCGGGATTGGCGTCTGACGTTTCTCTTAGGGCATAAATTGCCCGGTAATCAACCCAGGTCAGGTAAAGACATAGCACAGTGATGCCAGCGATCACGCAGCACAGCAAAAGAGTACGGTGAGTGCTCTCCAACACGGTGACCAACAGAGCAAGATAAATCAGAATATAAACGCTGTGCGTCAAGGTGGAGACCATATTACCCGGTGTGCCCCCCCAGAGATTGCTGGCCGAGTAATAGGTGAGAAAACATGCGGCCAACACGATCCCCACGACGGCCGATCGTCTTTTATGCCAGGCTTGCCGAAACGCTGTCCTGGTGCACAGCGTAAACAGGAAGAAAAATGCCGCGATATGGAATAAATTATTAACCCGGGTAAAACCGCAGAAAATCGCGCTGAAAAAAGAGAAGGCCAGAAAAGCGTAAACAGAGATCAATGCCGTGACATCAGTTCTTCTTGAAAAAATCATTGCAATCAACCTTTTCAAAAATACTTGTGTCAATGGCACTGCTCAAAGAAAAATTTCTTATAACAATATTTTTTATTTTCATGCTTTCTCCGGCATGGCTAAAAGCCGGGATAATCAAATCATCAACCTTCTCTGGTAAAAAGGTTGGCAATTGGTTTTCGGGGGTTTCATAAAAGCGTGGCAAATGGAAATTGTTCATATCCAGCCCTGCAATAAAGAGCTGTTTAAAGCCCAAAAAGGCAATTATCTGAAAGGCCCAATACACCACGGTCCCGGCATCGAAAATGCCATGCCGAATGTCATGGCTAAATGCGATGGATTTACACGCAGGCGAGAAATCAACGCTCGGATCGTGGCGATAATGTTCCCACAGCGCCAACGGATTGATTTTCGGGTTATAAATTTTGAAGGCTGCATCCTCAACCACGGCAAACCGGCACTTCACCCCGGCCAATGTGAACCGGTCGATTATTTTCGCCACGCCGTGTACCGTCGTAAACAGGATTAAGTCAGACTCAGTGATAATATCCTGGATAATATCCGGCCGCCGATCGATAAAGCCCATATCAACAATAACGTAAAAGTGGAAGCGGACCTGTTTGCTTAAGGAATAGGCACCATTGACGCCGATCGCCGGCATATCCGGGATATTGCTAAAGCACATTGTTTTTACCGAAGGCCCTGTTGCGGTGAGCAATACCGGCCCCTGACAACTGTCTTTCAATGCTGACAACGTCGCTATGGGCACTGTCTGTCTTTTATACGCTAATACCGCAATTTCTCCGCTCTCTGCACGCTCAATTTTCACGTACGGCCAGAGGTTTTCATTATGCCGATAAGGCCGTGCATGAGAATAACGATATACCTGCTTAAAAAAACTTCCCATCGCGCCGTATCCCATCGAAAATGCGTCCAGCCAACATTAACTGTCTATTTTTGAATTAAATTCACTGATGGGCTGAGTATCTAAGCATTGAGGGGGATGGGGCAATTTTTTCAATTTGAATTATTCGTCATGATAATGACAAGAGATGTGTGCATTTGTTAATCAGGTTAATAACCTGTAGGGAACGGTAATTATTATTTTAATTATACCGGGGCGAATAACGTATCCCCGGTTATTTCAACGTGAGTTTTGCACTTGCTTTACCGATCGTCGAAGGGTTCTCCAAGGGTCAGCATCAGCCGATTCGCCCAGGCAAAGAAGGCCGTTGACTGCACCAGATCCAGCAAAGACACCTCATCTAACCCCAGCCCGCGCAGTTGCGCCAGATGAACGGCATTAGCCTGTGGCGGCGTGGCGGACAACGCCGCGGCAAAGTCTATTTGCACGCGCCACGACGCCCCTTGCCCTTCACTCAATACCTCTCCCGGAGCAACGTCCAGCAAACGCTGCACCTCATCCGTCTGCTTAGACAATTGCGCTGCCTTGCGAGCATGTACCGACGCGCAATAGATACAGCCATTGACCTTGCTCGCAACCGTCGCCGCGAGTTCACGATCTTTGCGCTCCAGCCCGCCCGAGGTGTAGAAAATCGCGCGGTCCGCCAGCGTCCGCTGTTCCAACACCGGATGATTGCGGGCCAACAGACGGAAATATTCTGAATCGCTATGCCCAAAGCGCGTCAACAGCGCCTGGCCTGATGCGTCAAATTCTGCCAGTGGTTTAGCGGCGATCCAAGGCTCCCACCCCAGTTCCTGCCGAGTAAACGCTGGCGGCGTATGGCGACCACTCAGCGTGGCCGATTCGGTGCGCCAACGGCCTGCTCTGACTGGCGCACCCACACTGTCCTCTTCTACCGGCTTACCGCCAAGCAACCTATACCCCGTCAGCAGCCGGCTTTGGAAGCTGACAAACGCGATCAGTTGCGACAGGGTGACGATAGCGCCCAGCGTCCAACCCGCCTGCTGTAGCCCCCGCAGATGCTGCGCGTCGGCGCTGGCGGGTTTAAACGCCAGCCGCTCGGCATGATCCAGGGCGGCCTGCAAATACGGCCCCTCCTCTGCACTACCCCGTTGTTGCAGCAACGCCGCATAATGCGCGGAGAGTCGCTTGTCTGCATGCCATTCGCTGATACGCTGCGCGATGTGCAACCGCTGCGCTACGGAAAAGCCCCCCGCGTCTGCGGGGAAAAACAGCGCCAGGTAACTGGCCTGAATCGCGTCTGTTGCCGCCTGCCGCGTTGCTCTTGCCTGTGCCAGCGCAGAACCGGGCGTAATCTCAGCCAACACGGCCAGCAGATCGTCGTTGTTCCATGTTGCAGTCATACCTTTTCCTCAGCGTGATGTTCATAGGAGACCGTCGCGGGTGTGCGGCGTTGCCAACCCAGTTCAGGGGCGACATGGCGAGCGATCAGTTCAATCGAGCGCAAAATATGGGCGTGCGGCGGATCGATGGAATGTACCTGAAACGCCAGGTCCGTCACCCGCGCCAGCGCGCTGTCTTTCTGCAACGAAGCAATGACCTGATCCGGACTGCCAAGATGCACGTCAAAAGCACGGATCAGCCCATCAAGCGACTCATCGGACGGTCGATGGCCGCTGGCACGCAGGCGTTCCAGACCACGGCCCAGCCCCTGCGCGGCCAGATCGCGCGCCAGCTGGCCATTGTCAGTGACCAATGCGGTGCGCGATCCCATGATGCGCGGCGCGATGCCCGCCGGTAACGCTGCCAGATAGGCGTCAATAATCGGGTTCTGCAATTCGTCTAACGGCAAGTCGGGGGTATCCGCCGGGCGCGGTTGCGTGCGCGATAGCATCAGACCGTCACCGGCCCGTCCGGCGCGTTCGCCCCCCTCCACCGAAAACGTGGCCTGCCAGACCCGTTCAGCCAACTGCGGTGCAGCCGGATACAGGCGGTTGTCCCCACCCCCCAAGTCCTCTCCTCGCCAGGCGCGCAATAGCGTGTTGAAATTATCCGCAAATACCGCGTGGCGCTGCGTGGCATCGAAACCAAAGGCGCTGAACGAAGAAGGCGTACCGCCGGCCGCAATGCCAACTTCCAGCCTGCCGTCGGACAGGAGATCCAGCACCGCGGTGTCCTCTGCCACTCGAATGGCGGACTCCATCGGCAGCGTGATCACCCCCGTTCCCAGCCGAATATCGCGGGTACGCGCCGCCACCTGCGCCAGAAATACCAACGGGGAAGGCAAGCCCCCCTCATCCTCATGAAAATGGTGTTGCGCTACCCAAGCGCTATCAAATCCGGCCCGTTCGGCATGCACGATTTGTTCGGTCGCGAGCCGATAGCGCTGCTGCGCACTGCCTTGATCCAGTAACCGTGTAAAAAAACCGAGTCTTTTACTGCTCATAGACTGCATCCTCAACCTTAGGCGGTTCGGCATAAAACTGCCGACCGGGAATGGCCTCAATCAACTGCCGGGTGTAATCACTGCCCGGCATGGCGAACAGATCGCCGGTCGCACCGTTGTCCACCTGAACACCGCGGTGCAGGACCGAAACGCTGTGTGAAATCTGCCGCACCGTGGCCAGATCGTGTGAGATAAACAAATAGGTCAGCCCCAGTTCCTGCTGCAGATCCTGCAACAGCCGCAAGATTTGCGCCTGTACCCGGACATCCAATGCCGACGTCGCCTCATCCAGCACCAGCACGCGGGGTTGCAACACCAGCGCCCGGGCGATCGCCACCCGCTGTCGTTGACCACCGGAGAGTTCACGGGGTTTACGACTCAGCAATTCATTCGGTAGCGCAACCCGTTCAAACAAATCCCGCACCCGGCGATAACGCTCTGCTTTGCTCAGTGGTTCAAAGTTCAGCAGCGGTTCTTCAATCACCTGATACAGGGTTTGCGATGGATCGAGCGAGCCGAATGGATTCTGATACACCAGTTGAATACGGCGGCGGAACTGCCGCAACGCTTCGCCTTTCAACTGGGTGAAATCGACGCCATCGATCATAATTTGCCCGGAATCCGGCCTTTGAAAACCGAGTAAACAACGTGCCAGCGTGGTCTTGCCTGACCCGGATTCCCCCACTAAGGCATGCGTGGTGCCGCGCGGTACGCTGAAGGACACCTGATCCAACGCAGGGTGCGTTTTGCGACCAGTGCCATCCAGGCGGAAATGTTTCACTAGCCCATTAACCTGGATCGCCAGTTCTTGCTGGACATGGCCAGGTGGCGGCGCGGCGCGGGCCAACGACGGTACGTCGGTAAACAGCTGGCGGGTATAATCGCAAGCAGGTGCACGCAGCACCTCGGCGGTCGCCCCTTGCTCCTGTACCCGGCCATGACGAAACACCAGCAGCCGATCGGCACGCTCCGCCGCCACAGCCAGATCGTGAGTCACCAACAACACCGCCGTACCACATTCCTGACGTAACTCATCAATCAGATCGAGAATGCGTTTTTGCACCGTCACATCCAGTGCACTGGTTGGCTCATCGGCAATAATCAACGCCGGCTGCAAAGCAATGGCAATCGCAATGAGAACACGTTGTTTCATGCCACCGGAAAGTTCGTGCGGGTACTGACGAGCGCGTAATTCAGGGTGCGTCAACCCTACTCGGGTCAACAATGCCACCACCCGCTGCTGGACGTGTTTGCGTGGCAACCGACAATGAATGTTGAGGATCTCCGCCACCTGTTCGCCAACGGTTTTCACCGGGTTGAGTGAGCTGGACGGATCCTGCGGGATCAAACTGATTTGCGCGCCGCGCACAGCGTCCAAACGCCGTGGCGACCAGTGGCTGATATCGGTACCGTTGAGACGGATGGCCCCCTGCTCCAGACGACCATTTTCTGTCAGCAAACCCATGATCGCCTGCGCGGTGGTCGTTTTTCCCGACCCTGACTCGCCCACCAGCGCCACCACTTCTCCCGGTTGAATGGAGAACGATACCTGATGAACCACAGGCTGGCTGCCGTAGGCTATCGATACCTGATCCAATTCCAACACCGGCACAACCGACGATCGCTGTAATGCAGTCTGAAGGCTCATGCTTGGGGTCTCCCTAATGCGCGATTGATGCGGTTGGCTGCCAACACCACCGCTACCACCGCCAGCCCCGGGAAGGCCGTCAGCCACCAGGCGGTCGAAATGTAGTTGCGCCCTTCGGCGATCAAAAGCCCCCATTCCGGCGTTGGCGGCGGGGTGCCGTAGCCCAGGAAGCTCAGCGTGGCGATCGCCAGAATGGCGCTGCCAAATTGCAGCGCCGAGAAAGCGATAACCGAGGTCAGTGAGTTCGGCAAGATATGCCGCCACAGCACGGCCCAAAAGCTGCCGCCACTGCCATAGGCCGCCTCAACGTAATCGCTGTGACGTACCCGCACCACTTCTGCGCGTGCCAGCCGAGCAAAGTTGGCGACAGACGTGATCCCGACGGCAATTGCCGCGTTAACCGTGCCAAACCCCAACAAAATAATAATGCTCAGCGACAGCAGCAGACCGGGGATCGACAGCAACACATCGATGAAGCGCATCACGGCCTCATCGGCGATCCCCCCTAGCGCACCGGCAATCAACCCAAGCGATGTACCCAGCAACAAGCCCAGAGCGACCGCCACCAGCGCGGCGGACAGCGTCTGCGAAGCGCCGTAGACAATGCGTGCGTACAGATCGCGCCCCAGTTGATCGGTACCCAGCCAGTGCGCGCCTCCCGGCGCCAACCGTTGAGCACCGGCAATGCCTTCGGTACCGCTGTACGCGGTAAATAACTGTGGAGCCAGCGCCCACAATACCGCAATGACGATCACGGCCCAGGCCAGCAGCAACGTCAACGACACACGGCGACGGCTTGGCCGGCTGGCCGGTAACGAACCTTCGCTTTCCATGCTGCCCAGATCACGCTCCGGCACGATAGCTTTCTCAAAAGAGAGACTGCTCATACGGCGGCTCCTGTGTGGGTTTTCAGGCGGGGATCCAACAGCGGGAACAGCAGATCCACCAGCAGATTAAGGGTGACGAAAGCGGCGGCCGAAATCACCACAACGGCCTGTAGCACCGCGACATCCTGATTAAGTACCGCTTGCAAGGTGAGCTGACCCAACCCGCTGCGACCAAATACGGTTTCGGTGATCAATGCCCCCGCAATCAGCTCGCCAAGCAGAATGCCCGCAATCGTCAGCGTAGGCAGCATGGCGTTGCGGGCGACATGACGCCATAGCACCCTGCTGCGGCTGGCACCTTTGGCACGGGCTACGGCGACAAACGGCTGGGTCTGCACCTGATCAATACTGCGGATCAGGATCTGTGCCAACGGCGCGGAGATCGGCACTGCCAGCGTGACAATCGGCAGAATCAGCCCTTGCCACTCACCGGGATTAATTACCGGGATCAGTTTGAGTTGGAACGAGAAAATCTGAATCAGCGCGATACCCAACCAGAAGGTGGGTACCGACACAAAGAGCGACGGCAACGACTGCAGTATCGCTCTCAGCCAGCCAAAACCGGTCAAATTGGAAAGAAAGGCAATGGCCGATGCCAGAATCAGCGCCAATGTAAACCCCAGTATCGCCAGCTGCAGCGTAGCAGGCAGGTGAGTGGCCAACAGTTCGGTGACCGGCACGCCGGCCTGGATGGAATAGCCCAGGTCACCACGCAGCACGTTGCCCAGTGCGTGTAAATACTGTTGCCACAGCGACACGTCGGCACCATAGGCGGCACGCATATCGGCGATCTGCGCAGGGCTTAAGCCCATGTCCGGGTTCTGGAATTTAATCAAAATGGCGTCGCCAGGCAGCACCTGCAGCAAGATAAACGACAGGCTAAAGGTCGCCCAGAGTACCAGCAGCGCCTGCCCAATACGCCGTGCCAAATATCGGCTCATCGTGGCCCCCTTAGTGTTTCTCTAACCAGGCGCCGTAAAAACTCGGGCGGCCGACAGCTTCAAAACTGATCCCTTTCAAATAAGGCGCGCCGGCAAACACCTGCGGTTCTTCGAAGAACGGGATCACATAGGCCTGATCGAGCAGGTAGTTTTGCGCTTCGCCGGCAATTTGCAGGCGTTTTTGTGCGTCCACCTCAGAAGCGATACCCAGCAGCAACGCGTTTAGCTTGTCATCGTTGAACGTACTGTTTTTGCCCGTCCCACCTTGCTGCAACAACGCATCACGGTTGGTCGGGTAGAACTGACTTTTAATCACGTCGGGATCCGCCCGTCCCACTTCCACTACCGCCGCAGGCGTTTTTTGTGGATCCAGGTTATCGGCTACCTTGCTGCCAGCGTCGCCTGCCAGAATGTTCAGCCGCGCCCCCACGTTGCCCCACTGCTGCGAAACCAGCTGTAGCACCGCTTTGTTCTGCGGCTGCGGCAGCGATTCATAGATGTTCAGCAGCAGTTTTTTGCCGCCCTTCTCACGCAGGCCGTCGCTGCCCTTTTTCCAGCCGGCCTCATCCAACAAACGGTTGGCCAGTTCCGGGTCGAATTTCAGCTTGGCGGACAGGTCGACGAAACCGGCGGCGGAAGAGGCAATCACCGATTTGGCCTGTGGGTAGTTAACCGAGAACAGCGTATCGACGATCTGTTTGCTGTCCGTGGCGTGCAGCAACGCCTGACGCACGCGCAGATCGCTCACTAATGGGTTGTCCGGGCGGAAGGCGACGCTGTCATTGACGCCACGCGTTGGGGCCGCGTAGATAATGAAGCCCTGATCTTGCGTCTGCTTCTCGTCGTAGGCCTGGATCTGGCGGATAAAGTCCGCCTGCCCGGCCTGCAGCGCACCAATACGCACGCTGTCTTCACCGGTTACGATCACTTTAATGCCATCCAGATTAGCGCGCCCTTGCTGGGCCAGTTTGGTTGGGCCCCACCGGTAATCCTTGCGCACGCTCAGATCAACTTCGCGTCCCAGCGTCTCGCCGCTGACCACAAACGGGCCGGAACCGATAATATGGCGCGCATCACCCAGCTCGTCATAGTTACGGTTTAAGGTGCTGAGAGAAACCAGGCCGGAACCAATGGTGGCGGTACCCTGCAAAAAACCCGGCGATGAGCGTTTGAAGTAAAATTTGACGGTTAGCGGGTCGATCACTTCGCTGCGATCGTAGTTATTGATCACCTCGGATACCGGCAAACGCCTCTCTTTGTTGCCCAAGCCATAGGTATCGAAATTCTTCGCCACTGCGTTGGCGTCCAACGGCGTACCGTCAGAGAACGTCACACCCGGTCGCAGCTTGAACGTGTATTCGGTTTTGTCGGCGTTGCTGCTCCAGGACTCGGCGAGCCACGGCTCAATCTCCAGCGTTTTGGGATTCTGGTAGGTCAGTTTGTCGGTGATTTGGTTGAGGATGCCGCCGTTGGGGTAGAAGCCGCCGGAAGGCGGATAAAGGTTGGTGTGCGCCTGCTGTTCCAGGTAGACAAGCGTGCCGCCCTGCACCGACGCCAGTGCCGGTGTCATGGCTGTCAGCAAGCACAGTGCCACGGCTATTCCGCTGGTTAATCTATTGAAAGAGAAATTAAACATCGTATGTCACGCCTTCTTTATTTCGGAATGTTATGGGTTAGATAACAAACCAAATCGGCGGTGAGTTGAACGAACTAATTTCGCTAACCAATGGTGGAAAATGCACAAGGCGACGACGGTTGGCAGAAAGGGTGTTTTGTTATAACGTATCAGAAACCAAACCGGGAGATGCAAAATGAAGATTCAGCTTTCGCTGCTGTTCCTTGGTCTGTTGGCCGGACGGGCAGATGCGTTTCAGTCCAAAGTGCCTGAACCGCAGCCAGAACAGGCGCGCACAGCGGAAAATAATATCGAGAATATATTTTATGGTTTTCACGCAATGGACGCGCAAGCAGTCAACATCGGCACCTGCGCAGCGCTGCCGCAGGCGGGATGCCAGTGCGCCTTCTGCACCATGCTACGGCAGGCCGGGCCGGCAAAATAGCCGCCCGGAAAGGGTTTTAAGCCAATTCGTACTGCACAATCAGTTGCCCTTTTTTCACTTTTAGCGCAGTGATGTTGACGGTGCCGAGCGCGGCCAGCGAAGACACATGGGTACCACCGCAGCCATAGGTTGGCAACGCGCCAAACCCCACCTGACGCAGGCCATCAACCGCCACTTGCTTACGCGGTAAATCTGCCGCAATCAGCCGCGCCAGTTCCGCTTGCAGGAAATCCTGATCCAACGTTTGCGGCTCCGCGCCCGGTGCAAAGGTGATCCGCCCTTCGCCTGGCCAGTGGTGTGCCTTCACCGGTTGCCAACCACGCGTTTCACCCAACCAACCGATGAGGTGCCCGGCAGAGTGCCAACGGGTATGCAATCGGCGCAGTTCACCCTCAATCTGTACCTTCACCGGCCCTGTGGGCAAGGGTTCAGCGGTAAAATGCAGCACTTTGTCGCCCTGCTGTGCCACGCGTAATACCGGGACAGTACCAAGTTGACCGCCGTCGGCCGGTTGCCCACCGCCTTGCGGGTGGAATAGCGTGGCGTCCAGCTCTATCGCGTATCCACCCTCTTCAATCGGGGTGCAGGCCAGCACCTGCGCTTCGCCTTGTAAGTCGTCGCTGTAATAATAAAGCCGTTCGGTCATGGTTTTTCTCCTGAATAGAGAGCCTATTATATTCGTGCCATAATCAAAGGATAATCCGTCAACATTACAATGGACCTTTGCGCTGTGAGCACAAATCTCTCTCATTCGCTGCTGGCCGAAATGGCCGTATTTGTTCAGGTCGTAGAGAGCGGCAGTTTTTCCGCCGCCGCTCGCCGATTAGGCACTTCCCCTTCTGCCGCCAGCCGTAGCCTGGCCAAATTGGAACAGGCGTTGGCATTACAACTGCTGCACCGCACCACGCGCAAGCTACGCCTGAGTGAGCAAGGTGAAGAGGTGTTTCAACGCTGTCGCAGCATGCTGGACGCCGCCCAATCGGTGATGGAATTCAGCGGACGCGGAACGGTAGAGCCAGAGGGGCTGATCAGCGTCAGCGTGCCCAAGGCCGTGGGCCGCTTTGTGTTGCACCCGCATATACCGGCATTTTTACGCCGTTATCCCAAGGTGGACGTCCGCCTGCGGCTGGAAGACCGTTATATGGACTTAATTGACGATCGGGTCGATCTGGCTCTGCGCATTACCGAGCGGCCGTCACCCGGCTTGATCGGCCGGCAGTTGATGACTATCGAACACCTGCTGTGTGCCACGCCCGCCTATCTGGCGCAGCATGGCACGCCACAACACCCGCAAGATCTGGCGCACCACAGTTGCATTTACCTGGGGGAAACCCCCAACGATGCCCGCTGGAAGTTCCGACGAGCCGGTAAAACGGTAGCGGTCAATGTGCGCGGTCGCTATGCCGCTAACCATACTGGCGTAAGGTTGGATGCGGTAAAACAGCATATTGGCATTGGCAGCCTGCCGTACTTTACGGCCCGACAGGCGTTGGACAGCGGTGAGGTGGTGCAAGTACTGCCGGAATGGGACTTCCTCAGCAGTTACCACGGTGGCCTGTGGCTGTTGTATGCGCCCAATCAACACCTGCCACCCAAGCTGCGGGTGTTTATCGATTATCTGGTCGCGTGTCTGGCTAAAGAGCCGCAGTTAAAGCGCCTTGCGTAGGGTGATATTGATACGGTGTGGCCCCACCAATGAATGGTAGCCCTCTTTGATCGGCATTATGCCGTGAAAACACAGGCGTGACGGACCGCCCCACACCACCACGTCGCCGTGCGCCAAGGGGATGCGCTGAGCCCGATCGCTGCGCTGCATGCCGCCGAACTGAAACACCGCCGGTAACCCCAGTGAAACGGAGACGATCGGTGAGCCAAAATCATGCTCGTCTTTGTCCTGATGCAATGAGAGTTTGCTGCCTGGATCGTAGCGGTTCATTAAGCAAGAATCCGGTACAAAGGGGGCAAAGCCCGCCTGTTGCGCCGCTTCATCTGCCAGCGCCATCAGGATATCCGGGATCGGTGGCCAACGTTTACCGCTGCGCGAGTCACGTTCAGAATAGCGGTAGCCGCGGCTGTCGCTACTCCAGCCGTTACCGCACCAGCTCATTGCCACCGACATCACGTGGCCGCCCGGCGTGGTCATATGCCGCCAGGGTACTTGGGCGATCACCCCATTAACCGCGGCCAGCAACGCCGGGCCATGATCGCGCACAAAACCGTGCATCACCACCGCACCCGGGGCGATCTGTTCGCGCCACGGCGGCGGTACAGCGTCTTCAAAAAGATCGAGCGTCATTGCAAAACACCTGTATTAATACACAGTATTAATTCTACCCCGTCACCGGAGATTGTCCAGTGCGATACGCAGCATTGTTGTCGGCGCTAAACTTCTCTAGAGTACCGGCAATCAAATCAATAACTTTTCAGGATGCTTGTGATCAAAGGGATAGTGCTTTCCGTCATCGCCTCGATATTGTTCGGCGTGATGTATTACTACACGTCGACCCTCACACCGCTCAACGGCGAGCAAGTCTTTGGCTGGCGGACGCTGCTGACGGTCCCCTTTTTAACGCTGTTTATGGTGTTTTCCGCCGACTGGCGCAGGGTGAACGAGACGCTGCGCTGGATAAAACAACGGCCGCGCCGCCTGCTGTTCTTGCCGCTGAGCTCGGCGTTGTTGGGGGTTCAACTCTGGCTGTTTTTATGGGCACCGCTGCATGGCAAAGCGCTGGAGGTCTCGCTCGGGTATTTCCTGCTGCCACTGACAATGGTGCTTGCAGGCCGCTTGATATTCCGTGACCGGCTTTCGCTGCTGCAAAAACTGGCGGTAGCCTGCGCCATTATCGGCGTCGGTAATGAACTCTACCAGGTCGGCGGCGTATCCTGGACCACACTGGTGGTGGCGCTGGGCTATCCGGTTTACTTTATTCTGCGCCGCCGTTTTGGCACCGATAATCTTGGTGGGTTGTGGTGTGAGCTGGCGTTGATGCTGCCTGTCGCGGCCGGGTTCGCCTTCGGCGGAGACGGGCCGTTGGCGGCGCTGAGTATCAGCCCAACACTCTATTGGCAAATTCCGTTGCTGGGGGTCATCAGCGCCGCTGCGCTGATATGCTATATCCTCGCCAGCCGCCTGCTGCCGTTCAGCCTGTTCGGTCTGCTGAGCTATGTGGAACCGGTATTGCTGGTGGTAGTGGCACTGTTGCTGGGCGAGAGCATCGGCCGGGATGAATGGCTGACCTATATCCCCATCTGGCTGGCGGTGCTGTTATTGGTGTCGGAAGGTGCCCGCCATCTGTTGCGCAGAAGGCGGATCTAGCGCCTGACGTGACAGTGCAACGCACTTAATCAATTGATTAAATTGTAATTTATACAAAAATAAAGGTTGTGACGTCGTCACCGTCTTGCCAATAACGCCCGCTGAAACGGCGGCCGATATGGTAAGACGGTGTGAGCGGTTTGAGCAGTTCTAACTCAAAGGCCTGGCGTTGTGTATCGAGTGCCACCAGCCGTGCATCGAGAAAATCAAAATAGCTGCGCACCTGCGGATACAAAGCTTTAAACAGGCTTTCTTTGGCGGAGAATACCAGCGTCAGCGCATGGTTAAAGGGCAATGGCAGAGTGCGTATCACGTCGTACTCTTCTTCACTCACGATAGCGCCCCAGAGTTCTTCAGCCCGTGCAGTGGGCATATGCGTTTCGACATCTACACCTACCCCCCCCAACCCAGGCTCCAGATGCACGGCGCAAAGCGCAGTATCCGCATTATGGCTGATAGCGCCAGCAATACACGGTGGCCACTGCGGCGCACGGTCTTCACCGCGCAACAAGGTGAAATCAGCAAATCCCTGCGGCGCCAACAATGCCCGCGCCAAATAACGCCCGGCCAAATACTCAGCCCGCCTTTTTGGCACCGCTTTCGTTAAATGATCGGGGATCGTCATGCCTATATCAGCGAAACAGCTGTCCTGATAGTTTGCCAATGAAAACCGGCAGCGCGCGACCTGCCCCGGATAATCGTTCAGGTGCAACCATTCAATGCTGGGGATAAAAGATGAGAACACGTGTCATCCATGGTGAGTACGCCGACCGCTAATTTTAGACGCCGAACCCAAGGGCAACAATGATTATTCCTCTCCCCCGCAACCGAAGGAGAGGAACGGCAGGATTACAGAATGTCTTTCATGGTTTTTTCGAAGTCGCTCCAGGCGCAGTAGCCCTGTTTATCGACGGGGCAACCTTTTAACGCCATTGTCACGCGCTGCGGCGGGGTTTTCAGCGTCAGCGGGGTGGCATTACGCAACTGATCGGAAGATTGATACACGTACTCAATCTTCAGCAAATCGCGATCGTTTTTCTTATCGTGCCAGCGCTGGAACACCAGCTTGCCGCCAATCGGCGTTTTCTCGTATTGGTGCGGCAGTTGGTACGGCTGGAACTCCATCGCCGACAGCAAGGACGCAATGTTGGAATCGTGGCCCACCAGCACCGTCACCTTCGGCGAGTCCGGCTTGCGTTCGCCAATCAATGCGCCATTGATGTAGGTCAGCAGCGGCTTGGCGACGTTCTGTGCCACCACCGGCGAGGTGAACAGCGAATCCTGATAGCCGTCCTTCAACTGCGCCAGCTGCTTCCACTGCTGTGGCGTGGTGATTTTGCCCCAAGCCACCTCCTTCATCGGGAAGCCTTCGTAATATTGCAGCATAAAGGCATCCACCAGCGAGTTACCCACCCGCAGCGGCCCGGCCACGCCCGGCTCTTTACCCGGTACCGCACTCATTTTGCTGGCTTCTTTGGTCAGATCGCAGTGCTTGTCGGTTTTACAAGCGCTAGAGTCTTTGTAATCAATGATTTTTTCCAATTGCTTATAGGCTGCGTCCAGTTTCAACGAGGCCAGTTCGGCATTCATGGCACCCAGCGCCTTTTGATTAAACGCCTCGCTGTTGTCAGTGATGATCGGGTTGAAGGTCGGATCCATCTCCCCCATCTTGTCCTGATGATGCACGCCGACATCGCAACCCGGGAAAGCACCGTTGGTAAAGAACTGCGCGGTCGCGACCGTGCGTTGCAAGCTGTTGGCATAGACGTAAACGCTGCCGGCGGTCGGGCAGCCTTCCTGCGGCAGTAACCCGGCCTGCTTCAGCCACGCATTAAAATAGTGCCCCATATACACTTCCAACACCCCGCCCTTGGTGGTCAGCAGGCCACCCGGCGTCTCCCAGGCCGGCCAGGCTTTAGGCGTGGATTGCGCCAACACGCTGCCGTTGTTGGCCAGCGGGGCTCGCAGGTTATGGCGACTCATCACCAATACCTGTTCCAGCTGATAGTCGTTGGTTTCCGCCAGGGCAGTCCCGGTCATTAATAACGGCAAGCACAGCAATAAGGTTTTTATTTTCATCCGCAGAGGCTCCAGGATTATGATTATTTTTAATGTGTTAGCTATTGCTTCGCTATGATGGAGAGGTTAACGCTGAAAGTGTGTGATGGGCATCACAGGCACAGGTCTGCTCAGCGGCCATACGCCGATGGCCGCTGAGCATTTAGAACATCACAGCCACAAACGCATGATTGGCCAACCGATCAACAGCAGAGCCGCGATATACACCACGCCGAGAATACCGCCCATACGCCAGTAATCTTTCGACTTCACGTAGCCACAGCCATAGATGATCACCCCTGGGCCGGTCGCGTAGGGTGTCAGTACGCCCATGATACCGATCGACAACACCAGCAACATCGAGAGCTGCTCCATCGGTACCCCCGGCAAGCCTTTGCCGACCGCCAGGATCACCGGCAGCATAGTGGCGGTGTGCGCGGATAAGCTGGCAAATAGGTAGTGAGCAAAATAGAACACCAGCACCAGCGCCACTACCGTCATGTTGGGCGAAAAGCCGTTCAGGTGGGTGCTCATGGTCTGGGCAAACCAGTCGATAAAACCGGAGCGCGTTAAGCCGTTGGCCATCACTACCAGCGTCGCCAGATTAACCAGTGTGTTCCAGGCGCTGGAGTATTTGGTGATCTCCTTCCAGGACACCACGTGCAGCGCCAACATCAGCGAGACCGCCAACAGGCAAACCGTTGTTGCGTCGAGTACCTTACCGCCAAATACCCACAGGCACAGGCTGAGCAGCACCAAACCAATCAGCGTGTATTCCTTACGCGTCAACTTGCCCATTTCACCCAATGCGGTATCCGCCCAGGTCGCCACTTCGCTACTGTGGGTTACGCCCGGTTTGTACAGGTAATAGGAGATCAACGGCGCGATGATCAACAGCAACAGCCCAACCGGCAGGAACGCCAGGAACCACTGCATCCAGCTGATATGCACCCCGGCAATCTTACTGACGAACTCAATCCCCAACACGTTGGGTGCGGCACCGGTAACGAACATTGAAGAGCTAATGCTGGTACCCACTACCATCATCCACATCAGGTAACCGCCGATGCGCCGCGAAGAGGGATCGTTAGGGAAGGAGTCAAACAGCGGCGGCAGGTTTTTCACCACCGGGAAGACCGTACCGCCGGTACGCGCAGTGTTGGATGGAGTGAAAGGCGCCAACAGGATATCGATGATCACCACCGCATAGCCAAGCGTCAGCGTTCGTTTGCCCATAAACTTAACCAAAAACAGGGCAATGCGTCGCCCCAGCCCCGTAGCTTCATACCCGAGTGCAAAAATAAACGCACCGAATACCAGCCAGACGGTGGTACTGGAGAACCCTGCCAGCCCCCATTTCAGCGCCTCTTTACCGGCTTTAAAACCGGGCTCTGCCAATTCCTGCGCACCAAACAGCACCCAGTTGGCGCTCAGCACGCTCAGGGTCACGGCGATAAAGCTGATCGCCGTCGCCGGAATAGGCTCCAGGATCATACCGACAATCATCGCCACGAAGATGGCAAAATAACGCCATGCCTGCGGCGGCATACCGTCGGGCGTGGGTATCCATAGCAGGATCGCCAACACCAGTAGAGGCGTTAGCGCTTTCCAGATTTTTTCCTTGGTTTCGGACATAAGTTTCTCCTGAAGAGCATCATTGTTTTTATAACCAAAATAATTGGAGTTGCATCAAGGCGGCAAAGCCGTAAATCCCCGGGAGCTTAGTCGACTAAGTGACTGGGGTGCGCGGGTGCAGCCAACACAGATGCAGCTTCAAGAATGACGGGTATAGTTCGGTAACTGAGCCAGCAGCCAGGTGACGATCAACAGGTCAGCGCTGCCACCGGGGCTGAGGTTGCGTACGATGCAGTCCGTATCGAACTGCCGCAGACGCGCCATACCTTGTTCACCCTGCGCGCCCCCCTGTTGCAACAGTTCAGCGGCACGTTGTTGCAACCAGCGCAAGCCTTCGATACCGCCGCGCGAGGCCACGTTGGTGTCATCGTTGTTGGCCATTAGCCACAGCAAGCTGTCCATCAGCGCCGTCTGCTCATCGCACCCGGCACTCAGGCGCTGCAGATACAACGGCAGCGCGCCGTTAATCACCCGTTCGAAGCCGGATTCAGCCTCGCCGCGCGCACCGCTCAGGCCGTGCAGGGCAAATAACCTTTGCCCCGCGGTCTGCAATGCGTTGTGCTGTTGCAGTTCACTACTCACCAAACCGCGGCAGATTGCCGCCACTTCGGCGCACAAAGTGGCGGCGTCGATGATTTTTTGCTGCTGGGACAAGCGACCGAAAGCGGTACACAACAGGCCGAGCGAAAATACGCTGCCTTTATGGGTGTTAACGCCGCCGGTGGCCTGGAACATGTGGTTTTCGCAGGCCAGGCCGAGTGGGCGCAGCCGTAGGAGCTGCTCGGCAACCGGACGACATGCATCATCACGCCCCTGACGGACAAAACGCGGCAGCCAGATGCCGATAGCGCGGGCGCTGCGGTAGAAATGGCCAATATTCATGTCCCGGTGGGCACCATTGTTATGGCGATCCACCAGCCCCGGCTTGGGTGTCAGGTTCACTTCCACCAACAGCGCACGGTAGGCGGTATGAGCGAAGCCGCTAACCGCGGGTTGAGGCGTGCAGCTGGCGTGATCAACGGGGTGAGAGCGCATCATTGAGCATCCTTTCCATTTCTTGCAGTAACTCGTCACTGCTGTGCCGCCGCTGACGGGCGCAGATTTTGGCCGGTTGGCTGCACAACAGGCAGCGGCGTTCCGCCAATCCCAGGCTGCGACGCGACAAAATGCGTCCCTGCGTGTCCAGAACGTCGATATCCCACAAGCGGCCTATCGGCTGCTGCACCTCCAGTTGAATGGCGCAGTCCTTTACCCGTTGGGCATCGGCGTGCAGCGCCATAAAACCTTCGCAGCCGGTAGACAGCGCCAGCGTTTCTGCATGCAGGCACTGCCAACCCTGCTGGCGCCACATTTGCTGTAGCGCCAGCCACCCCAGGTTGAAGATATTGCGCGTCAGCCCGCTGTCTTTTATCGCACCAGGCACCACCAGCGTGAGCACCAGCAGTGTGGATTGATGTTGCGACAGCCAGGCCTGTTGCCGGGCCTGGCGGCATTCGCGACTGGTCAGCAGTTCCGGCAGGCTCACTGCGCGGTTGGCCGCCAGTTCGGGCGGGACACGAGACATAGGGTTACTCCGCCACCTGATGCACCACGTCGATCACCGAACCGTCGCGGTAGCGCACCACGGCCACCACCTTGTCGGTAAAGGTGATCGGCTGCGGCTCACCGGTCAGCAACAGCGCGCGCTGCCGCAGCAAGTCGATGCCAACCACCGGCAGCCCAGCCTCTTGCAGCCGCTGTGCCAGCTCCGGTCGCGCCGGGTTAACGGCAATACCGTGATCGGTAACCAAAATGTCAATGCTGGAACCCGGCGTCACACAGGTGGTCACCTGCTCTACCAGCGTTGGGATGCGGCCACGTACCAGCGGCGCCACGATGATTGCCAGCCGCGCAGCCGCGGCGGTGTCGCAGTGACCGCCGGAGGCGCCACGCAGCACGCCGTCGGAGCCCGTCAGCACGTTGACGTTAAAGCCAGTGTCGATTTCCAATGCGCTCAGCACCACCACGTCAAGCCGATCGACCGAGGCTCCCTTCGAGCTGAAATTGGCGTATTGGTTGGCGCTGATTTCGATATGATTCGGGTTACGCGCTAACGACATCGCCGCCGCGCGGTCAAAGCTCTGCACGTCCAGCAATTTGGCGATCAGCCCTTTTTCATGCAAATCCACCATGGTCGACGTGATGCCACCGAGCGCAAAACCCGCCCGCACGCCGCGTGCGCGCATTTTGTCTTCCAGAAAACGCGTCACCGCCAATGAGGCACCGCCGGTACCCGTTTGCAGCGAGAACCCTTCCGTAAAGTAGCCGGAGCCGGCGATGACCTCAGCGGCACGGCGGGCAATCAGCAATTCACGCGGGTTGGAGGTCATCCGCGTCGCATCAGCACCAATCTTGTCGGCATCGCCCACTCGCTTGAGTTGCACGATCAGATCAACCCGATCCTGCGCCAGGCTGGCCGGATGATGCGGGTACGGCACGATTTTTTCAGTGAGTAGCACTACGGTGCCCGCAGCGTCGGCATCCACTTTGGCGTAGCCCAGCGAGCCGCAGCAGGCTTCGCCGCTGTAGCCATTGGCATTGCCGAATTCATCGCACGCCGGCACGCCGAGGAAAGCGACATCTATCGTTAACTCACCGGATTCGATCAGGTTTACCCGGCCACCGTGGGAGTGGATTTGCACCGGCTCGGCCAGCAGGCCGCGCGAAATGGCATCCGCCAGCGGACCGCGCAGGCCGGAGGTGTAAATGCGGTTCACCACGCCATTACGGATATGACCCACCAGCGGCGCATGGCATTCGCTCAGCGAGCTGGAGGCCAGCGTCAGGTTACGAAAGCCCATCGCCGCCAGCGTTTCCATGACCTGATTCAACGCCAGATCGCCGCCGCGAAACGCATGGTGGAAAGAAATGGTCATGCCGTCCTGCAAACCGCTGCGGCGCACCGCCTGTTCCAGCGTGTCGCAGCGTTTGATATCACGCGGCTTGCGCGCCTGTTGGTTGGCCTTGGAGACATCCTGATAGCAGCGAAGATCCGCCAGGTTATTCAGAGTCATCAGTCGTTGTTGACGTTTCATTATGCTTCCTCTCCGTGCTGAGCCGACGCTTCGCGAATGCCGGAAAGCGCTGCGCGCTGCAACACCAGCCGCGCACGTTCAATCACCGGGCTGTCGACCATTTTGCCGTTGAGCGACACCACCCCGCGCCCTTCTTGTTCTGCCGCTGCGGCGGCATCCACCACCCGCTGGGCATGGGCCACTTCTTTGGCCGTAGGCGCATACAGGTTGTGCAGCAGTTCAATCTGCCGAGGGTTAATCAGAGATTTGCCGTCGAAGCCAAGCTGTTTGATCAACGCCGCTTCCTGCAAGAAACCCGCCTCGTTATTGGCGTCGGAATACACGGTGTCGAAGGCCTGAATACCGGCAGCCCGTGCCGCCTGCAGCAGCGAGCAGCGCGCAAACAGCAGTTCAATACCCTCTGGCGAACGTTCGGTACGCAAATTACGCACGTAGTCTTCCGCCCCCAGCGCGATGCCTATCAGGCGTGGCGAAGCATGGGCAATGGCCACCGCCTGAGTGATACCCGCCGCCGATTCAATCGCCGCCAGCAGACCGGTACTGCCCACCGGGCGGCCGCAATCGGCCTCGATAGCCGCAATTTCACGGTCCATGTCCACCACGTCTTGTGCACTGTCCGTTTTCGGCAGGCGCACGATGTCCGCCCCGCCGCGCACCACCGCCTGTAAATCCGCCAGCCCATAGGCAGAATCCAGTGCATTAACGCGCACTATGGTTTCCACTTCCTGATACAGCGGGTGTTGCAACGCGTGATACACCAGCCGCCGTGCCGCGTCCTTTTCGCGCAGAATTACCGAGTCTTCCAGATCAAACATCAGCGCGTCGGCCTGATAGATAAAGGCGTTGCTTACCATCGCCGCATTGGCACCGGGCACGAACAGCATGCTGCGGCGCACGCGGTGTTTATTCAGCGTTTTCATTGCGCACCCCCCACGGCAATTGACCATTGTCACTGGCGCGCATCAGCGCGGTTTCCAGCCGGGCCCGCAGCACGCAGTCCAGTGCGCCTTTGTCGTCAACCATTACCTGCACCGGCTCCACCTGGTAGTGCTGCAACACCTCCAGCAGCGTTTGTCGAATGGCTTCACCGAACTGTTTTTCCACGCTGCTGGCGATCAGCAGATCGTGTTCCGGCCCCTCTGCGGGCGCGATGCGTACCATGACATCACTGGATTCCAGCGTGCCGGCCATTGCTTCTCGGATAATTTTCATCTTTCACCTGATTGTGCGGATTCAAAGGGTTTTGCCGCCGGTTTGGCCCGGCGCTGCGTTTGCAAATCTTGCAGGTAGTAAAGGGTGTCTGGCGGAACCAGCGGCGCGGCAGCGTGAAAGTCGCCCGCGGCCAGCAGTTTGCGGACCCAAGAGGCGGAGATCGCCACGCCCTGATATTGCAAACGCTCAATTTCTACCAGCGTGATAGGCGGGCTGGGCAAGGCTGGGGTTTCAAGCCAGTAGCGCATATCGCGGTTGTATTTTGCGGTGACGGCGCAGAAGGGTTCGTTGCCGACAAAACGGTGGGTGATACCCAGCGCGGGTGCCAGATACTGACGAAAGATCTTCAGATCGATTTCGGTGTAGCAGTCGTCGGCAATGCCCTGATCTTTAATGAAGTAACAGGGGAATGTGGCACGTGAAATGACGTACTGGGAACCTTCATGCACGGTCAGATTGGGAATGTCCGCCGTGCCCGCCAACACCAACCGCCGTCTGTCTTCGTAGCTGAAACGTGAGGTGTCTTCCTTCACTAAAAACAGGTGCAGCCAGTCGCACTTTTCTGCCGCCTTGCGCACCAAATATTGATGCCCGCGCGTAAAGGGGTTAGCGTTCATTACGATGCTGCCAAGGGTATTGCCCGGCCGACGCTGCTCTGCCAACTGTGCTGCATAGCGTTTTAAACGGCACGGGCTGTTTTCCATCAACACCACGATGCCCGGCACCTGGGCAATCGGGTAGAAACCACACTGGCGGAACAGCGGCTCATTTTGTATTTTGGTGTAGATAAACAGTTGGGTGTGATGGCGTTCATACGCCAGATTCACCAGCTCGGTTGCCAGCGTCAGCCCCAGCCCTTCACCGCGCATTTGCGGGCTGATGGCGACGCATTTGATAATATTGTCTGCAATGCCGCCGCAGGCGACCAACTTATCGTTTTGCGTAACGGTAATAAATATTTCAACCGTGGTGTCAATATTCAGATCGTTACTGCGCAGGAAAGCATTAATCTGCGCGATACTTTTGTGATCTGACCTTTTGACTCGATTAAATACGGTATCGCCCAACATAACACGCTCTCTGGGTTAACTATTAAATAACAAAATAAATACAAAAAATAATGTGAATTAACATTTTTTAAGGCAATTAAAACCTTAAAAACCATGAAGATAAAATCGTAAGCAGCATTTAATAAAACAATGGTAAACAGAAAAAAATAGCGAATTATTGACCTATTTCACAAACACCTTTCGGTTAATAAGTTATTTAATGTTCTTTATTTACTTAATTATTTTTATGGTGTTTATTACTGAGAAAATCTTTATTTGATGGTGCAATTCACTTACATTTACTTAGCATATTTATTTCAATCGTAGGTTGACTATGGAATGGTTGAACATACTGATCGTTGAAGATGAAACGCCGTTGGCGGAGATGCATGCAGAATTTATCCGGCAGAACGGCGGTTGCCGGCAAATCTGGCTGGCCGGCACCCTGGCGCAGGCCCGCATGATGACCGACCGCTTCAAACCGGATCTGATCCTGCTGGATAACTTCCTGCCTGACGGCCAGGGTATTGAGCTACTGCGCGAACTGACGCTGAACGGGTATACCGGCGGTATCGTATTCATCACCGCCGCCAGCGATATGGACACCGTCGCCGAAGCATTACGCCATGGGGTGTTTGACTACCTGATCAAACCGCTGGCCTATGATCGTCTGACCCACACGCTGGTACGCTTTAGCCAGCGGCACCAGGCGCTGAAGGATAAGGCACGCCTTAATCAACGTCGTATCGATCAGATGTTCAATACCTATGCCCGTGGTGAGCCTCAGACGGCATTGCCGGCGGGCATCGATGAGTTGACGCTGGTTAAAATCCGCGCCTTGTTTGAGACGCCTTCGGAGAGCCACACGGCTGAAAGCGTTGCGCAAGAAATGGGGTTAAGCCGCACAACTGCACGCCGCTATCTGGAGTTTTGCACCGCCAGACAACAGCTACGCGCAGAAATCATTTACGGCAAGGTGGGCCGCCCACAGCGGATTTACCGTTTGCCGCCCCCTGAATAAGCGGTTATTTGATCGGCCCTGCAAGCTTGAATGTAACCGCTTTACTTTTTTGGTACTCCTCAGCATCTTATTTGGCATGATGTCCCTCTAAACCGCCGACAGGACGATCGCCGATGAGTGCACTGCCCCCGCCTTCCCTGAAAGACCTTATTGCCCGCCGTGACTGGCAAAATCCGGCCTGCACCCATTATCAACGGCTGGCTGCGCACCCGCCTTTTGCGAGCTGGCGCGATCTGAACGCGGCGCGTGACGATAGCCCCAGCAACAGCCAGAAAACGCTGAACGGCGCCTGGCACTTTAGCTATTTCACCCGCCCACAGGCGGTGCCCGAAGCCTGGCTGCGGCAGGATCTGAGCAACGCTGACCGGATTAACGTCCCATCCAACTGGCAGCTTGCCGGTTATGACGCGCCAATCTATACCAACGTGCGTTATCCCATTCCGGTTAATCCGCCGCTAGTGCCGGAACAAAACCCGACCGGCTGCTATTCCAGGCTCTTTACGGTTGAACCCGCTTGGTTGGCTGAAGGACAAACGCGCATAGTTTTTGACGGCGTCAACTCGGCGTTTTATCTGTGGTGCAACGGCCATTGGGTTGGTTATTCACAAGACAGCCGCCTGCCCGCTGAGTTTGACCTCAGCCCCTGGCTGCAGGCGGGCGAAAACCGGCTAGCGGTGATGGTGTTGCGCTGGTGCGACGGTAGCTATTTGGAAGATCAGGACATGTGGCGTATGAGCGGGATTTTCCGCGACGTTACCCTGCTGCATAAGCCGGCCACGTATCTGAGCGATATTCGCATTACCACCCCGCTTTACGACAGTTTTCGCCGTGGCGAACTGGTGGCAGAAGTACAGGTCAATCGACCCACGCAGCACCGGGTGCAGTTGCAGCTGTGGCGCAATGGCCAGCTCGTGGGGGAGAAAACCCAGGCGTTCGGCAGCGAGATTATCGACGAACGGGGTGCCTATGACGATCGCACCACTCTGCGCTTGCCGGTAGAACAACCGGCGTTATGGAGCGCGGAAAGCCCCACGCTGTACCGTGCAACGCTTGCTCTGCTGTCGGCGGAAGGGGAAATCATCGAGGTAGAAGCTTACGACGTCGGCTTCCGTCAGGTAGACATCAGCAATGGCCTGCTAAAGCTTAACGGGCAGCCGTTATTGATCCGCGGAACCAATCGCCATGAACATCATCCGCAGCACGGTCAGGTCATGGATGAGGCATTGATGCGCCATGACATTCTGTTAATGAAACAGCACAATTTCAATGCGGTGCGTTGTTCACACTACCCGAACCACCCGCTTTGGTACCGCTTGTGCGACCGCTATGGGTTGTATGTGGTTGACGAAGCCAATATTGAAACCCACGGCATGCAGCCAATGAACCGGTTGTCTGACGATCCGCTGTGGCTACCGGCAATGAGCGAACGTGTAACGCGTATGGTGCAGCGGGATCGTAACCACCCTTGCATCATTATCTGGTCGCTGGGCAACGAGTCTGGGCACGGCAGTAACCATGACGCGCTCTACCGCTGGGTGAAAAGCCAGGATCCCACCCGCCCGGTACAATACGAAGGTGGCGGAGCCAACAGTGCCGCAACAGATATTCTCTGTCCAATGTATGCCCGCGTGGATCAGGATCAACCCTTCCCTGCCGTACCTAAATGGTCGATCAAGAAGTGGATCGGCCTGCCGGATGAACACCGTCCTTTGATCCTGTGTGAATACGCCCATGCGATGGGCAACAGTTTCGGCAGTTTTGACCGTTACTGGCAGGCGTTCCGTCAGTATCCGCGTTTACAAGGGGGCTTCGTTTGGGATTGGGTCGATCAGGCGCTCACTCGCCGTGATGAAAACGGTGAGGAATACTGGGCTTACGGCGGCGACTTTGGCGATACGCCGAACGATCGACAATTCTGCCTTAATGGGCTGGTATTCCCCGATCGCACACCACACCCTGCGCTGTTTGAAGCGCAACGGGCGCAGCAATTCTTCCAATTTACCTTCGACGCCAATACGCTGACGCTGACCGTCAGCAGCGAGTATCTGTTCCGCCATACCGATAACGAACGCCTGAACTGGCGGCTGGAGCTGGATGGCACAGAGCGTGCCAGCGGCAGCCTTGATCTCTCCTTACCCCCGCAGGGCAGCGCCAGCATTCACCTGATCGACCGTTTGCCGATGCTTCATCAACCCGGTGAACTGTGGCTGAATGTGGAAGTGGTGCAACCGCAAGCTACCGATTGGTCCGAAGCGAACCACCGCTGCGCCTGGGATCAATGGTTGGTCCCCCGCACATTGCATATTCCACCGCTCGCACCGAACGGCGTAGCCCCACAGCTCAGCCAAAATGACCAGACGATCGACATCAGCCATGGTAGCCAACGCTGGCAGTTTACACGCGACAACGGCTGTTTAACCCAGTGGTGGCAACACGGCAGCCCACTATTGCTGACCCCGCTGCGCGATAATTTTATCCGCGCACCGCTGGATAATGACATCGGCATCAGCGAAGTCGAACGTATTGATCCCAACGCCTGGGTCGAACGCTGGAAGCTGGCGGGAATGTACCGTCTGGAGGAGCACTGCACGCTGCTACAGGCCGATCACTTGAGTGACAGCGTGCGCGTGGTGAGCGAACATCGGTTTGGGGTTGATGGGCAAACGCTGTTATGCAGCCGCAAGCAGTGGCTGTTCGACAGCCAAGGCGTGCTCAGCGTCAGTGTCGACGTCGATGTCGCCGCCAGCCTGCCACCACCGGCACGTATTGGCCTGAATTGCCAACTGGCAGACATCCACCCGCAGGCACAATGGTTGGGCCTTGGGCCGCATGAGAACTACCCGGATCGTCGCCTCGCTGCGCAGTTTGGCCGTTGGCAACTGCCGCTGGCAGACCTGCACACGCCATACATCTTCCCCGGTGAAAACGGCCTGCGCTGCGACACCCGTAACCTGCAGTATGGCAATTGGCAGATTGATGGGCTGTTCCACTTCTCTCTCAGCCGCTATGGCCTGCGCCAGTTGATGGCGTGCAGCCACCAGCACCTGCTACAGCCGGAAGCCGGTACCTGGCTGAATCTGGACGGCGTTCATATGGGGGTTGGCGGCGACGATTCCTGGAGCCCGAGCGTCAATGCCGATTACCTGCTTGACCGCAGCCATTACCACTATCAACTGCGTCTAAAACGCGCAGAATAGGGCTAAATCTGCTAAAACCTCAACGGGTTGCGCATTCTGTAAGCAAACAGTCACAGAATGCGTAATCCACCTTTGACATGCTGCCGACACCCCGTTATGATTCCGGCCGTTCACACGATTCCTCTGTAGTTCAGTCGGTAGAACGGCGGACTGTTAATCCGTATGTCACTGGTTCGAGTCCAGTCAGAGGAGCCAAATTTAGAGAAGCCCGCTTAGGAAACTAAGCGGGCTTTTTGCTTTTGTTTTTTTTGAATGGCAGCTTTGAGCGAGGAGCGGACCATAAATAAACCTCTTCAGTTAATAATGAGTATATTTAAGAGGTTTAATCGGTATATGTCATTACATCGCAGTCAACGATAGTCTACTCAGACTTTTCTGGCGCGAACCGAGTCAGTATTAGCGTCAATACACACATCACTGCGCCCGCAAAAAATGTAGACGCAGAACCCCAGATATCCCATAACAGTCCTGCGCCCAGGCTTGCAATTAGCAATCCCATTCCACTCAGTAAACTGAAGAATCCAAATGCCGTTCCGCGAAGGTCAACTGGTGCTGTGCGAGCAATCATGGTGTTCAGTAAACCCTGAGTCATTCCCATATGAACTCCCCACAATGCCACGCCGATTATAATTCCTACCCAGGAATGGCTCAGGGCTAGCACTAAATCTGCCACGATGAGCACCACGAGACCCATCTGAAGCAATCGTCGGTGGCTGATACTGTCTGATAAGCGCCCGAACGGGTAGGCTGTTAAAGAAAAGACAACATTCATGGCGACCATTACGAGAGGGATTAAAGCGAGTGGGATATCGACCTCCTGAGCTCTGAGAACCAGGAACGCCTCACTAAATCTGGCGAGTGTAAATACCCCGCCCAGACCTATGACACACCAACAGTCTATCCCCAGTCTTTTCAGGTTTTCTCTTTTTATGGGGTTAGTTCTGACTGTAACGACAGGCGTACGTGGTTCACGTAATCCGAAGAATAACAGGGCAACAGCCAGAAATGCCGGCACGACTGCAACCCAATAAACGGCGCGGAAATCGTTACTCCATAACAGCATCAATCCCACCGCCAGCAGTGGTCCCAGGAACCCTCCCATCGTGTCCAGTGTCTGGCGGAGGCCATATGCCGCCCCCCTAATCTCGGGCGGCGTAACGTCTGCAACGAGAGCGTCACGCGGGGCACCTCTTATTCCTTTTCCGACGCGGTCAATCATACGGGCGCTGAATATCATTCCAGACGTTGAGGCCAGTGCAAACAGCGGCTTGCTGAGCGCACCAAGGCCATATCCAAGGACGGCAAGTCCTTTACGTTTGCCGATAAAATCGCTGATAACGCCTGAAAAAACCTTGACGCACAATGCGGTAGCTTCGGCCAGTCCCTCTATTAGTCCGATGATGACTACCGGCGTCCCTAAAGCAGTTGCCATGAAAAGCGGAAGGAGGCTATGGATCATTTCAGAAGAAATATCCATCAAAAGACTGACAAAACCAATTGTCCACACGCCACCGGGAATACGGCGCAATGTCGAAAATCGAGTACCCATTTCACATCCTCTGTAAGCGAAAACGCTATTAAACATCACAACGTGTTACATGTTAATGAGAATCATTTTTCGTAACTAAAACGAGGTTTTCAGGCTGTGGGTTTAAATTGCGGCTTTTCTCCGTTGCAAGCGGAACTTCCGCTCTTGGCACGAAGCGGACCAGGTAACTGAGCTGGAGGTCCGCTGTGAGCGAGAAGCGGAAATGAGTTGTCGAAATTACAGACTATCATTTGTTGCCTGTCAGCCTTATACGTTTGGTATTCAATCTGAAAACCGTGCCACCACGGTTTTCAGATTTGAGGTGTCCTGGTTATTAGCTGGTGATAGACAGGAAACCATGAATACCCATATAAATTCCGACACATCCAATCAACAGGCTTGAGAAATAAGGCGCTTTTTTGGCAATCGAACTGAAACCGCTCCAGCGTTTAGCAACCTGGCGTACACTCACGGCAGCACCAACGCCAACAGTCACTAACGTCAAGGCAAGACCAATACTGAAACATACAACCAGAGTAGCACCGAGGGTCAAGGCTTTAAGTTGAATGCAGATGAGTAGTACTGTTATAGCTGCCGGGCATGGGATAAGCCCGCCTGTGAGTCCAAATAACAGAATCTGCCAGTTGGTGACTTCCTTACCGTCAAAACGACGTTTGATATCATTCGCATGAGCCAGTTCATGGGCATCCTGGTATTCTTTTGTCCCTTTTTCAAGCCCATCAGTCTCATGGTGATGATGTTCATGAAAATGTGTACGAAACTCGCGTAAATGAGTATCCGAACCAAGTTTTAGGGTTATCAAAAATTCATGAGGTTCAGGGATCACATTTTCTGATTCTGCATAATTCCCCATGCTGATGAAATTATACTTTTCTGGTTTGCCATCACCGCGGTCAACCTCCACAGCCATTTCTTCAGCTGACCAGAATGGGCCTTTGATACGTCTGATATTGAAACGTGCTGAATGCTCATTTTCTGCTATTGAAAGTTCAAGTTTGCCATTTCCAATATCGATTGTCTGAGATTCATTGTGATCATGATGATGGTGATCGTGGTCATGATTCCCCATCCCCTCTAGCCAGTTCTTTTCTCCTTGCCATGTACGCCAGAACATCCAAAAGGCAGTGGAAAGAATGATTACAGCGGAGATCAGTTGCAACCAGGGCTCGGCAGACTCAGCTGTAAACTTATTGCTGATATACATACCCCCAAAGGCAATCAACCACACGATAACGGTGTGTGACACAGTAGCAGCCAGTCCGAGCATGATCGCCTGACGCACTGTACCTTTAATGGCGATAATGAATGCAGCCATCATCGTTTTAGAATGACCGGGCTCTAAGCCATGTAAGGCACCCAATAATATGGCACTTGGTATAAAGAACCAGGCATTACCTTGTTGAAGCAGTGTAGAAAACTCGTTCATGAGAATGATTCTTAATATTTAGTAAAGTAGCTTTATTCTACTCCCCCCCAGTATAAAATACTCCCCCCCAGTAGATCTTTAACTTTATACTGAATGCAGATTCATTCAGTGGAGTAGCAACCGTGTCGCATACAATTCGGGATAAACAAAAACTTCAGGCAAGGGCCAGCAAGATCCAGGGCCAGGTGATTGCTTTAAAAAAAATGCTCGATGAGCCCCATGAATGCGGAGCTGTTTTACAACAGATAGCTGCTATTCGTGGTGCCGTGAATGGAATGATGCGTGAAGTGATTAAAGGCCATCTGACAGAACATATTGTCCATGAAACTGATGAATCGAAACGCGAAGATGATCTGGACGTAGTATTGAAAGTGCTGGATACGTACATCAAATAGACCGTAATTTCTTTTTGCGCCTATCTTTACCCACCCACAATTAACTGATTAAGTCCAACTTTGATCTCCGTAACAACTCCCTGCTTAGAAGTTTTTTGATCATCAAACGTCTGCAATTGGCACCAAGCAGACGGCTGAACGACTCATAGTCTCCTCTAAGCTAAAAGCAGAAATTGCACGTTGTCATCAATCGTTAAGGGGCAGAGTAGCCAACGTAAATGATAACTAGCAACGCAGTGGCGACTAGCAACATTTATCTCATGAGCAAGATATTTTTCCATTTTCATACCCTTAGGGCATAACAGTATCAACTATTTCTGAACCCTGCCGATACTGACAGCACGACCATCATTTATTGATAATGAAAAAAGGAAATTTGAATTGAACAGAATGACAGGAATTGCTGTTTTATGTTTAGTGCTGATGGGATGTAGTTCTGTGCCCTCAGAAAACAAAACCCAGTACCTAAGAACGGAAATGCAGTCGCCAGTTTCAGAGCCAACCACAGTAACCGTAACCGCAGAAAGCCTTCTGAAAAAAGAAAATACCCGTCATTTGATGACGTACGCACTCCGTCCGTTGTCTGGAAAAGCATTCGCCTCTGAGTTGGACAGAAAATTTGCCGCAGCGACGATGTATATCGATTTGTCTCCAGGTAAAGGAAACAGAACGGCTGAGATCAGTGGTGAGATAAATTACTATCATCTCGAGCGATACGTAAATGGCCGCCTGGTAGGTGACAGTGTCAAGACAATACCGGTTGCGCCACAGATCATCCCACTGACACTCAATAAGCCATTCTCAATCAATCTGCCACAGGGGATTCACTATTCCATCATGCTGACGGACAGCCAGCCTTGAAGATAGCTAAACCTTCATTTTAGGTGCAAAAATACTCGACACCGTTACGCGCCGGGTATTTACCCCATTCTCTGCATACGAACGCATCAGGTTACCCAGGAGCAAAAAGCAGACATTATTTGAAGCCTATCTGAAACTCGTTGGCAAAAGCCTGGTGCGGCGTGACTCTGTCTGCCGCTTATCCCCATATCCAGATAAGACCCACCTGCTCAGCAGCGCCCTCAAGGCGATGAAATTATTGGCTCGGGGGGAACATGAACAATCAGCACATCAACGGTTAAACGGTTGATGAATTCGAAAGAAAAGGAGGTGTAAACACCCAAAAAGCGGTTTTCATGACCCAGCATAACCAGATCTATCCCTTCACTGTCGATCACTGTCTGAACGTCTTTGAATCTATGGATACTGACGATCGACTTTACCTTGACGCCAAAAGTGGCAGACCCAGCCAGACGGCTAAGCATCGCCTTAGCTTCAATCACTTCATGTGATTGACGATCCTTGGTTAAGGCATCGCTGGTGTAATCCAACTCTCTATAATCTTCGCTGATATGCCCTAACGTGATACAGGTGCCCATTTCTTTCGCAAGACGTTCGGCATGCGCCAACATGAGCTGACCGTCCGTCTCATTTTGGATCAACAACAACGCATGCTTGTAAATGTGCATACATCACCTCTCAACAGCATCACTCCGGCAGTTGCGTCTTTACCCTCCAGATGTCTGCCAGTCAAAACCTGCAATCCTTAATACACTTACGCCTTACAAGTATAAACGCGTATTTAATGCTCAGAAAAATCCACCGGGATAAACCCAACTGGTTTTTTTGTCTGGCATCACATTTCAATCTCACCGTTGCGGATCGCTACACCGATCGCCTGAGCGGTCGTGGTTGCGCCGAGCCGCCGGCGTATTCGGCGCAGATGGTTTTCCACCGTTCGCTCCGACAGCCCCAACGTGGCAGCGATGTCGGCCTGGCGCCGCCCGGCAGCCGTCCATGCCAACACTTCACGCTCACGCGCCGACAACCTGCCGAGCGTGGCCTCTGCTGGCAACTCAAGTAACCTGCGCGCAGAGACAAAAGCCGCCGTGCCCACGATTAGCATCGCCAACCGAATTGGCGGAGAGCTTTCAATGCACTCACCGCCGAAACTGACCGCACCTTCCAACCCGGACGGGCCGAATATCGGGACCTGTACCCCATGAACGCCTTGGCCGCGAGGCGTGCGAACAATCTGATAGCAGCTCCCCTTTTCCCCCTGCGCCTTGCTCCAGAAAAAAGGCTCTGTTGCCTGCAGCATATGACGGGTTACCGGACAGTGCCGAAGATAGGTTACGGCATCCACCACTTCGCCGTCGCCGAACCAATTGCCTTCGACCCAGTAGATGCGATCAACCCCCTCATCTTCCCTGACGGCAGTAGAAAATAACACGAAGCGATCAAAACCCTGCGGAGCTGCGAAGGCGCGAACCCTCTCCTGAATGACAGAGAGGGTGTCCGCACGCTCAATAGCCAGTGCAGTGAGAAAGGCCTCTTGAGCAATGTCCACGCTCATCGCCCAGCGACATCGGCCAACAGCGTCTGTGCAGCCAGCTTGCCGAGATTGTTGGAAGCCAGTGGGCTGTCACCGGTCAACAACCGCCGATCTTTATGCACCTTACCGGTGATATTGGTATTAAGGATTGAAACGCCCAATTCACGCAACCGCTCGCCCACCAGCCAAGGCATCGGGCCTGGGATATAGCCGATATCAATATTAGCGCCGGTATCGAGCACATCAGGAAACACGCACATTTCGTACCCACGGTACAAGAAATCGTCTTTACCCTCACCAAGCCCAGCAGCCAGTAAACCGGCCGGGCCGTGGCAAAGCGAAATAACGTAACGATCATTGTCGTGCGCCCAGAACAGGGTTTTCTTAACGTCTTCACTGAAGGGGATATCATTAAGCACCCCGTGACCACCCGGAATAAAGACGGCAATATAATTGCCGGCGTCCAAGTCCTTCACCACATCAGAGAGTTTTTTTGGTTGCTTGAGCTGGCTACGGTATTTTTCATATGTGGCTTTGACCGCTTCATCTTCACCAGGGAAGGCCCACATTTCCAGTTTGACCGGATCGCCGGACGGCGTGGCGATATCTATCTCAAAACCGGCAAGATCCATGTGGTACATCGGCAACAACATTTCGACCGGATGGTTGCCGGTAGAAAAGAATTTGCCGTTTTGCATCATCAAATAACGCTCCTGCGAGGCGATCATCAATACCTTCCATTTTCCCCCCCGATACGCGTTGGGGTAGCTGGCACCGTCAAAATCAGTTTTTGACGACGTGTACTGCGACAGTGAGTAAGGTGATGGGAAGAAAGCATTTTCTTCCGCGATATCAGGGGTAGGATTACGATCCGCAGAGGGTAAATCAGTCATGATTATCTCCTTATTTGGGTTACGATTTGTGCTGCTGTTTCAGCTTAATTAAGAGAAACCCGAACCGCAATGAGGGATATCCCTTAATAAAACTTTTCGACCTTGATATCACATGTCAGTTCAACTTATGTGGCCTGATGACAAACGCTTCATCAGGCCCTCCTTCGCCCTCATAACGATATTTTCTTACGGGCACCTGGAAATATTCTTCCAGATACTCCTCTTGAAGAAGAGCATTTTTTTCACCAAATATATAGTGTTCTTTATCCATTAATAAGCATTTATCAGAAATACTCTCCGCGTAGTTGATAAAATGCGTGTTAAAAATTACAGTAACCTTTCTCTCTCTTGATAACTCCCACAGCATATCAATAACTTTCGCTTGGTTTTGAAAGTCCAAATTAGATTCTGGCTCATCAAGAACAATCACATCAGGTTCCGCAACTAACGCTTTAGCAAAATAGCACATTTGCAACTCACCACCGCTGATCTGATTAATACATTTCCCTCTGAGCCTACCAACATCAAGCCTATTCAAAATTTCTGATGACCTATCGAAATCCTCTTTACCTGGTTTCGAAAAAAAACCTTTTCGCTGTGAGCAACCAAAAGAAACAAAATCGAGAACGCTGTAAGAGAAATGTAATTTCTTCGCCTGAGGAACGTAAGCGAGCCGTGCTTTTCTGTTATCAATACCCTCAATCACGCAGGTACCGGATACCGGTTGATAGATACCCGATAGACTTTTCAACAGTGTCGTTTTCCCTGCGCCATTTGGCCCCATCACACAAAGGATGTCTCCTTTTTCAAGATGGAAGCTAATATTGTTTATAACTTTTCTTGAGCCTTTAAAACCAAAGGACAATTGTTCAACTGTTATCATATCTACGACTCATAATGAAAAGCAGTGAAAATAACGGAGCCCCAATGAGCGCGGTCAAAATTCCGATAGGGATCTCCGCATAAGTGGCGCTCCTGGCAATATTATCAATAATCAACAGAAATAATGCCCCACCAAGCGCCGAAGCAGGAATCAGCCTACCGTGGTTACAACCGAGCACGCTTCGAATCAGATGAGGGATAACCAGCCCAACCCAACCGACAACACCAGCAATAGTGACTGAAGCAGAGACCAATACTGCGGATAAAAAAAGTAATGCTATTTTTATCCGCTGCGGATTAAGACCCGCGATTTTTGCTTCATCATCCCCCAACGAGATAATATTCATTTTCCACCTTAACGTATAGATTGCAAAATAACTGATCGCATACAGTGGAATAAGCCAGTAAACTTGCTCTTTAAGCACTGACGCAAAACTGCCCATCAGCCAAAAAACGATGGCCGGTAATGTATCCTGTGGATCGGCCACATACTTAATTATTGATATAAAAGACACGAATACCGAAGCGATGATAATTCCTGACAGAATAGTGGTAAGTTCATCCTGCCGTTTTTTTAAATGGCAGATACCAAACACAAGCACTAGACTCAATATGCCAAAAAATAATGAACATAACGAACTCAACGCAAAAGGGAAACTAAACAGTATGCCAAGAGCTGCGCCAAAAGCAGAGGCCGAGGAGGTTCCCAGCACATCCGGGCTGGCCAGTGAATTTTTCAACACGGCTTGAAAAGTGGCACCAGCAACCGATAATCCCCCACCGACCATCATCACCGCGATGACTCTTGGCACACGCAAACTAAAAATAACGGAGTAGCTGGCTTCATCCTTTGCAGACAATTTCGCATGTAATAAAACCTGCATTATTTCGTCAACCGACAAAGAGTATCTACCGACAAATAATGAGGCGACGGCAACAAGGCATAAAACCACAGATAGCCCAGCCATTATGGCGGCATATTTTTTTCTATCAGGCATAACCATTACTTCCATAGATAGGTTTAATTATTATATTTTTCACCATAAAATAATTTACGCGGATTATCTCTGAGCCAAAACCTCATTCAATAAACGTTCCGGTATGGCGTAAGAGAACATCTTTTCATAATAATCTCGTGTTATATCCTTCAGCTTTTCAGCACTAATATATTCTGGATTGTATTTACTGATCATAAATAATGGCAACAGCGATGTTTCTGCAGAGAGCCCCCCCCAGTTATGTATCCCTACCGGCGTTGAGTAAACCTTGCCGTTTTTTACTGCTCGGAGATCTTTCCAGTCCTGACCTGGGATTTTACCTTCCAACAGAGCGTTGGCACTGCCGAAGACAACAAAAATCACGTCAGGATCCCATTGCATTATCTGCTCCATCGAGACATTTATGTAACGCCCAGCATCACCGCTGACCTGTAAACTACCAGCAACATTCTCCATTCCTGCCATTTTCAGGTAGGTATCGCCATAGGTGTGAGGGCCACTCACCTTGAGCTGTTTGCCATCGCTTTCTTCAAGATACAATGCTTTGACATGTTGCTGCCTGATATCCGCAGCATAAGGTTGGATCATCGTCAACATGTTTTCCCAAGCGCTTTTGAATTTATGCGTATGGGGTAATCCAAGCGTTTCCGCAAACTTATTCTCCCAATAAACCTGGGTTACCATCGGTTCATACTTGGTTTTCCCGCCAGCGTCGAGATTAATGACGGGCACCCCTGCCCGCTCCAAGTGATCATCCTGACTTTTACCATAGTAATAAATAATATCCGGTTTAAGGCTCATCAACGATTCCATATTGACCGTATAGTCATTATTGATAAAGTCTGTGGTGATCCTGCCGATATCCGGTTTCATATCTTTCAGTACATTCATGTCGGAATGCGTAAAAGCCCAAGGGCCAACGCCGATGACATGTTTATAGGCTGAATCATTAGCCAATATCACACCAAATGGACAATTGCCGGTGATAACAATACGGCTATATTTACCAGAAACCGGATGCAATACTTCAGTGTCTTTTCCGGCAATTTTTGTCGTAATATCTCCGTTGGCGCTGCTAGTCGTCGGTAATGAAAATGCCGCCAACAAGATGGTAGCAAATAGTTTTATTTTACTGATCATCATCCCCTCGCATTGTCTCATTGATAGAATTTTTTTGTTTTAGCCTCTTCAGCGTCATTAGGCTACCGAAGCAGTGATGCCCGCTGCCAGAATGGTTAATCCGGCCACAATAACAATTGCGGTTGTGGCGACAGCCCCACCGCCAACCAGCGCAGCCGTCTTGCCTTTAGAAATATCCTGCCGTTCAAGGAAAGAAATCTGTGTAAAAGGTATTATTTCCCCCGTATCAGCAATAATGGCATTGGGTTCAATTTTCGCCACGTTCATCTCGCCACCACTGCCATCCTTTAATCCATACTTCAGGTGGTCACCAATATAGACCTGTGGCTGAAGATGGTAATAACTCCCCTCTTGTCCAATAGCCTTTTGCTGTAAGGCTACTGGGTTGTATGTGGTACAACCGCAAAGCGACATTATCACCAATCCGAGGATAAAAGGAGCCAAATTTGCCAATTTCATTGAAACCTCTAACTTATTTATGCATGATTAAGAGCGTATTGATTTAAAACGCATATAGCTAACCATTAGGGAAAGAAATGAAAAAACAGCGCCCGAAACCAAACTTATGCTCGTTGCCTGACAGCCATAAAAATTAAAGAATATTGCTACCATGGCGGAACCAACGATTTGCCCCACTAACCGCGAACTGCCCAATAATCCACTGGCAATACCGCTGTTCTCATGTGATACCGCCGTCATGATCAAGAAATTATTGGGTGACTGAAACAACCCGAAACCGATGCCGCAAATCGCTACACGCCAAACGATCGCCGTATTTGAAGGAGCATCTGGCAGATAAACCATCAACACCATGCCCATAAGCAAGAAAAATAGTCCTGCTACTGCAATAATATTGGGATCATATTTTTTGATAAGATCGCCAGAAACCAAGGATGTCACCATAGTCGCTAATGGCCATGCTGTCAGCAGTAAACCGATTTCCACTACGTTTCTTTGCAATATGCTATGAAAATAAAAAGGCAGCGACACGTAGGCCAGCAACTGTGTGCTGTAAGAAAACATCGACATCAATAGTGACAGCGTCAGCGTAGCGTTACGAAATATCGTCACTGGAATCATCGCCGCAGCTTGTTTCCGCCGTTGATTCAGGTAAAGCAGTACTGCCAATGCAACGAAAACTACAAAGCTAGCTGCTGCCGACAAGAAAGAACTCTTTGTCATGCTCAACGTAAATGACGAGAAAAAAATAAACAGCGCGAAAACTAAAAGAGCGCCTCCTGTATCAAACTTTACATTGCGCTGGGGCTTAGGGGCTAAGGAGATAACACTCAGCAACAGTGAAAGGCAAGCAATAGGAACATTAATAGTGAATAACCAGTTCCAATTGGCCAGAGACAATATTGTTGAGGCGATCGATGGCCCTGCCGCTGCGGATACGGAAACTACCATGACGTTTATCCCCAGCCCCCGGCCCAATAATTTGTCCGGATAGATCTCCTTAATCAGTGCCGCATTGACGCTGAGAATAGCCGCTGCGCCAAAGCCTTGCACAACTCTGAATAGCGTCAACGTATCTAGCGTTTCTGACAACGCACATCCCATAGAAGAGCATGCAAATAGAATTACGCCGGCCATGAAGATGTTTTTATTACCAATAGTTCTCCCCAATGCGGCAAATGGCAATAGAGAAGCAATAACCGCAAATTGATATGCATTGATGATCAATATTGAAGCCGCTTCTGACACGGCAAAATCTTTTGCGATGATAGGGAGTGCCACATTTGCGATAGTGCTATCGAGCATGGCGATGACGGTGCTCAGGGATACGGCAAGCACAGCCAAAACATTCAATTTGTCTTTTTTATAGGGTTTTATATTCATTTTACCTCCCCTGGAAGAGAAACTGCATTTATGCCAAAGACAATCGTTGCTCCTTGCTGAGGATCACCCTTGATTTATACGTTATAACATAACACTTTCAAATGATAAAAATTATCATTTGAAATAATTGATTGCATAATGTTTCAAATTTGAAATTAACAATTTAAAAACATAAAAATCACAGATAATAACACCAATTAAACAGAAAAATACGGATTATAAGACTAGAGAAATTCATGAAATGAAATAGAAATTAACGGGTGCTAACAGTCGATAAGTCGAGCCGCTAAAATTGTTATGTTATAACGTTATATCAACTTATATCCTCTACGGTGGCCCAATGAATAAGAAAAAATCATTACAAATCAGAGCATCCAGACGCACGGTTATTTTGGCCGGTCTGGCGGTCTTGGCATCAAATATCAAGATTTCGCAAGCTCATGCACAGGGCCTGCAGCATGTAAGGAAAGTACCGATGGCTCCAGACGCTAAAAAACCGCACAAGAAATATCTGGTCGTGCTTGATCCGGGTCATGGAGGTATTGATTCGGGCGCCATTGGACACGCGGGTTCTCAGGAAAAGCATGTGGTGTTGGATATTGCAAAAAACGTTCGTGCCTTGCTCATTCAGCATGGAATTAATGCTCATCTAACACGTACCGACGATGTTTTTATTCCGCTTTATGACCGCGTAAAAATTGCCCATCAACACAATGCCGATCTTTTTATGTCAATCCATGCGGATGGTTTCACCTGCCCTTCCGCCTGCGGTGCTTCCGTTTTCGCGCTATCTAATAAAGGCGCCAGCAGTGCGATGGCAAAGTACTTATCGAACAGTGAAAATGCGGCCGACGATCTCGCCAGCCCTGCGGTCATTAAAAAAGATCATTATTTACAAGAAATACTTTTCGATTTGGAACAGACGGAAACAGTAAAAGAAAGCCTTCTCCTGGGTTCTCACATCATTAAACACATTGCGCCAATGCATCATCTGCATTCCAAAAACACGGAACAGGCGGCATTTGTGGTATTGAAATCGCCCTATATTCCCTCTGTACTCGTTGAAACCTCGTTCATTACCAATCCGCAAGAGGAAAAACTGCTTGGAACGGCGGTATTCAGACATAAAATCGCCACAGCGATTACCAACGGCATCTTGAGTTACTTCACTCATATACAAAATGCTTGATAAAATACAATAATAAAATATCACCCCACCCTAAAATACTTTTACTTTCAGAAGCAATATGTTGAGCAAAAAAAATAAGAGGGGAATTGAGCGTTCACTTACGATAGCAAAAAATGCTATTCACTCAATTTCCTCACTTCAACTTCTGAAGACAAAGGATTTTTCCGCTGATGTTAGTACGCATTTATCCCCGCCAGTTAGCCGAGTGCCTTTGTGCACTATCGATATTTTTTTGCTCAAACACCTTTGCGATCACACTCAAAAACAATGGTCAGGAGCGGTTGGATTTTTACGGCACCATTATTGCCAGACGTTATTCCAGCAGTAATGTTCGCAACGATGGTGACCGTAGTTATATCTACTTTGGTCTGTTAGGAAAAAGAAATCTCGGCCAGCACTGGAGAGCCTATGCGCACTGGGAATATACCGTCAGTTTTGCCGACGCCAGCAGGAACAGCACCAGACTCGCCTACTTAGGTATGGAAAACCCAGCATTGGGCAGTATAAATATAGGTAGGAATTGGGGCGCCTTATATGACGTAACCTCCCTTACTGACCGTTCACCATTATTCAGAGAAATGTCTTACAACTATATAGATAATTTTATGCGTGGCCGAGCACTCAACCTACTGACTTACCGTAAAAAATTAAAAATTTTACAGCGTAACGCCGCTATCGCACTCCAGTATCAATTCAAAAGCAATAGTGATGAACAGACAATAACTAAGCAGAATGGTAATGGTATCGCCGCCTCTTTCAGTTACGCACTGACGCCGGCGATCACCACTATTTTTGCAGCATCATCATCCTTATCTACTCAGCAGCAGAATAATAATGCCGATTACGGAAGAAAAATAAATACTCTGGCAGAAGGGGTGAAATATGCAAAAAAAAGAACCTATCTCGCTGCCGTGTTTACACAAAGCGATAGCGCCATAAAACCACAAACATCCGATAATTGTGGCTCATCTTCCAGCTATGAAATCCTCGCTAAATACCGGCTGACGGACAAGTTCCAGCCCAACGTTGGCTATACGCGCCTTATACAAAACTCCTCGGGAAAACACGAGAGTGTATTGAATTACGAAGAAATCGGTTTCAGTTGGCTCTTTAATAAGAACATGCAGGCATTTATCAATTATGAGTTCAATAACATGAGTAAAAACGGCGCCGACGTCGATGTGTCTGACAAATTCGAGGTGGGCATAAGCTATCACTGGTAAGTGAAGAACAACAGCTTAGGGTCAGCGTCCTGTTTCAAACGCATTCATGGCTATCAATGCTCGGGTAATGAATAGTCAGGGACTATCACAACATTCAACTATACCTATTTTATCTATCCGCAGCCGCTGACTAAGCTTATCCATGAGTGTTTCTTCGCTCTTTACCGGCTCAGAAGATGAAAACCCAATGTATTCAATGAGGTTATGTTATTTAGCGCAACACCCGACGCGTGCATTGGCCCGCGATGTCACGTTAACCGCTCCTCAGGTATTGGACAGACAGGGCCTGACGAGCGAACCTACAGAAGCAGAGAGCGCACCATGACAACTGAAAGTAAATGCCCGTTTTCCGGCGGCGGTAAACTGAATGCACCACGCCGCGGCCCTTCCAATCAGGACTGGTGGCCAAACCAACTTAGCCTAAAGCCACTGCACCAGCATTCCCCCCTTTCCGATCCGATGGACCCTGACTTCGATTACGCCAAAGCCTTCAACAGCCTGGATTTGGCCGCCGTCAAACAAGATTTGCATGCCCTTATGACCGATTCGCAAGACTGGTGGCCGGCAGACTTTGGCCACTATGGCGGCCTGTTCATCCGTATGGCTTGGCACAGCGCCGGGACTTACCGTATCGGTGACGGCCGGGGCGGTGCAGGTGAAGGTCAGCAACGCTTCGCCCCACTCAACAGCTGGCCTGACAACGTCAGTCTCGACAAAGCCCGTCGCTTACTGTGGCCCATCAAACAGAAATACGGACGCAAAATCTCCTGGGCTGATCTGATCATCCTGACGGGTAATGTGGCTCTCGAATCCATGGGCTTTAAAACCTTTGGCTATGCGGGGGGACGCGCTGACACCTGGGAACCGGATGACGTTTATTGGGGATCGGAAAAAATCTGGCTGGAACTGAGCGGCGGCGCTAACAGCCGTTATTCAGGCGATCGCGACCTTGAAAACCCGCTGGCAGCCGTGCAGATGGGTCTGATCTACGTCAACCCAGAAGGACCGGACGGCAACCCTGATCCCGTTGCCGCCGCCCACGATATCCGCGAAACCTTCGCCCGTATGGCGATGAACGACGAAGAAACCGTGGCATTGATCGCCGGTGGTCACACCTTCGGCAAGACCCATGGCGCAGGCCCGGCATCACATGTCGGCGACGATCCAGAATCTGCGGGCTTAGAGCTGCAAGGGCTCGGCTGGCAGAGCAGCTTCGGCACCGGCAAGGGGAAAGACGCGATCACCAGCGGTTTGGAAGTGACCTGGACAACCACCCCTACCCAGTGGAACCACGACTTCTTTAGACACCTGTTTGAATACGAATGGGAGCTGACGCAAAGCCCGGCAGGCGCCCATCAATGGGTAGCCAAAGACGTCGGGGACACCATTCCCGATGCGTTTGATCCCGCCAAAAAACAGCGCCCCACCATGCTGACGACCGACCTCTCGCTGCGCTTCGATCCCGCGTACGAGAAAATCTCACGCCGCTTCTATGAACACCCTGAGCAGCTTGCCGATGCGTTCGCTCGCGCCTGGTATAAATTGACCCACCGCGACATGGGGCCGCGTGCGCGTTATCTCGGTCCAGAAGTGCCGGCAGAAGAGCTGATTTGGCAAGATCCCATCCCCGAAGTCGATCATCCGTTGATCAACGATCAGGATATTGCCGCGCTCAAAACCCAGATTCTGGCTTCCGGTTTGCCGATCTCCGTGCTGGTATCCACCGCCTGGGCTTCAGCGTCCACTTTCCGCGGTTCCGACAAGCGCGGCGGAGCCAACGGTGCACGCATTCGTCTGGCCCCGCAGAAAGACTGGGCCATCAACCAACCCGCTCAACTGGCGCAAACGCTGGCCAAGCTGGAAGGGATCCAGCTGGCGTTTAATCACGCACAGTCGGACAATAAACGTGTTTCTCTGGCGGACCTGATCGTACTGGCCGGTGTGGCAGGCGTGGAACAGGCGGCGATCAACGCCGGCCATCCTGTCAGCGTGCCCTTCACGCCGGGCCGTATGGATGCCACGCAGGAACAGACCGATGTCGACTCCTTTGAAGCGATGGAACCCGTCGCAGATGGGTTCCGTAACTACCTGCAGCGTCAATTCAACGTGCCGGCCGAAGCATTACTGGTCGATAAAGCGCAGCTGCTGACGCTAACGGCACCGGAGATGTCGGTACTGCTGGGCGGCCTGCGGGTCTTGAATGCCAACGTGGGCCAAAGCCAGCATGGCGTATTCACCCAACGGCCACAGGCGCTGACTAACGATTTCTTCGTCAACCTGCTCGATATGAACACCACCTGGAAACCGGTGGGCGAGGAAGGCGTGTTCGAAGGCCGCGACAGCAAAACGGGAGCGCTCAAGTGGACGGCAACCCGCGCAGACCTGATCTTCGGTTCGCACTCTCAACTGAGAGCACTGGCGGAAGTCTATGGCAGCGCAGATGCCCAAGCGAGTTTTGTGCGGGACTTTGTTGCCGCCTGGAATAAGGTGATGAACCTCGATCGTTTCGACCTCGCCTAAGCTCACACCGCAGTAACGTCGCCCGCTTAAGGTCACTTAGGCGGGCTTTTTATTCCTTTTTTACCGGGAATAACCGTTCACTAAGAAAATCGATAAAAACGCGCAGTTTGGGGGCCAGGTATTTGCTGGAGGGCCAGATGACCCGGAAAGATCCCTGATGCTCAACGAAACCTTCCAACACCTTTTGCAGTTCACCGCGTTGCAGCGCCACCTTCACCATAAAATCCGGCAGGCAAGCGATGCCCAACCCGGCTTGCGCCACCGGCAGCAACGCTTCTGAGGTATTGCAGATCATGGTCGCCGGCAGCTCAGACAAGGCAAGATCCCGCAGTGGCCAGGGCTCAAGCCGCCCTGTGGTAGGGAACTTGTGCTGCAAGCAGGCATGATTGAGCAAATCTGCCGGCTTCTCCGGCTGACCGCGTTGTTTTAAATACGCTGGCGACGCCACAAGCACTAACTGAAAGCCGCCAAGCCGCCGCGACACCAACCGCGAATCCGTCGGCTCACCGGTACGTACTACCGCGTCAAATCCCTCGTCGACGATATCCACCATGCGATCGGAAAAGTCGACATCCAGCGCAATGTCCGGGTACTGGTGCATGAAATCGGTCAGCACCGGCATCATCAGCCCACTGACCAGCGGCAAACTGACACGCAGCTTGCCGCTGGGTGTGCCACGGCTGTCGGCCAGTTCGAGTTCGGCTGCGGCCATCTCTGCCAGGATCCGGCGGCAACGCTCAAGAAACAGCGCGCCTTCTGCCGTCAGCGTCACGCTACGTGTACTCCGGTGGAAAAGACGCACCGCCAGCCGTTGCTCCATACGCGCCACACTCTTGCCCACCGCGGATGACGATACGCCCAACTGCCGCCCTGCATCGGAAAAACTGCGCGTTTCTGCGACCTGCACAAACGCCTGAATGCCATTAAGACTGTCCATCACATACGCTTCCTTATTCAGGACATTTTTGTCCGATATCTATGGAAATTTAGCCTATTTTTCTTCGATGCGGGAGAGATTACCTTGATGGCAACGCAGTCACCGCCGTGACACGGCCCCTGACACTGCACCACTCCCGCTTGCGGGCTTTCCTACTCCATGCAGATGAGCACCATGACGCAAATAACCTCCACCGCAGAGCACACTGAGATTCGGGCATGGCTACAATTATTGGCCGCCTGCCTGACAGGTATCCTTATTCCCCTGAGCTTCACCGGCCCCGCCGTGGTGTTGCCCTCCATCAGTCATTCACTGGGTGGCAGCGCCGTGCAGCTGAGCTGGGTCGTAAATGGTTATATCCTCACTTATGGCAGCGCAATGATGGCCGCCGGCAGCCTGACCGACATTTATGGCCGTAAACGCGTCTGGCTCTTCGGGTTGGCTGCATTCGGCCTTCTGACGATGATGATCCCCCTAGCCCCTTCGGTGGTGGGAATCGATATTTTACGGCTGGCGCAAGGTCTGGCAGGCGCGGGGGCTTTTGCCGGGGCGATGTCGTCACTGGCGCAGACGTTTCATGGCGCGGTGCGCACCCGGGTCTTCAGCCTGTTGGGCACCACGTTCGGCATTGGTCTGGCTTTCGGGCCGTTAGCATCGGGTTGGTTAGTGGTGACGGCAGGCTGGCAATGGGTGTTTTTCGCCACGGCACTGATTGCTGTGGCGGGGTTGGTATTAGTGGCATTCAGTGCAACAGAGTCCCGCGATCCCAATGCGGCAGGGCTGGACTGGCCCGGTGCCGTCAGTTTTACCGCTGCCTTGGCCTTGTTCACCTACGCGATCCTGCTCGCCCCTGAAAACGGTTGGGGCAGCCTGTCGGTGGCCGGTTCACTGTTGCTGTCGCTGGGAATTTTTATCGCTTTTGTGTTGATTGAACGGCGAGTCGCACGGCCGATGCTCGATCTGACGCTGTTCCGCAGTACCCGCTTTATTGGGGTTCAGGTGCTGGCAACCACACCGGCCTTCTTTTTTGTGGTGTTGATCGTCCTGTTGCCCGGGCGTTTTATTGGCATTGATGGGCAGAGTGCCCTCGAAGCCGGTAAAAACATGATTGCGCTGGCGGCTCCCCTGCTGTTCGTGCCCTTCCTTGCCGCACTACTGGCACACCGTTTTACTTCCGGCGTACTTTCAGGGATTGGACTGCTGCTGGCCGCTGCCGGGCTGGGCTGGTTGGGCCATGCGTTGGCGGCAAATGGCAGCCATGACTTGATAGCACCAATGCTGTTGATTGGTATCGGTATTGGCCTGCCCTGGGGATTGATGGACGCAATGGCCGTCAGCGTGGTGGAAAAAGAACGGGCAGGTATGGCGACCGGCATTTTCAACGCAGTGCGGGTTTCGGCTGACGGCATCGCCATTGCAATCACCGGCGCGGTGCTTGCCATACTTATTCAGGGCGGCTTGTTTGCTGCACTCCCGGGCGTTACCGACACCCAACAGATGATAGAGGCGGCTAACCACGCCGCCCTCGGCGACTTGAACAGCGCAGCCACCCTGCTACCTGGACAGCGCCAATTAACGCTGCAAATCTACGATCAGGCCTTCCGTCACTTGCTGTATATACTGGCGATCGCCTCTGCCGCAACGGCACTCTTGATCTTTATGCTCCTGGGGCGCTTACATGCCCACGACGGTGCGGCGGAGTAAATAGCCCCCGCCGCAGCCGTTGATTACTTCGCCGTTTGCTGCGCCAGGTGCCTCAAGTCGAGTGACAAGAAATGATGGACCTGCGGTTTTTCCGGACCGATATGGAACTGTAATGCCGCTTGTTGTAAATCAGCATCAGCATGTGAAACCCGCTGATGCTGACGCAGGTGCTCAGCCCAGGACTCCACCATAAACCACTCCATAACACACAGAGGATCGGCGGTATGCTCGGTCAGGCCCCAGGCATAGGCACCGTCGCGACGGCGCACACGTGAAAGCTGCTGTAGCGTCCGCAGGAACTGTGGACGATCTTCCATCCGCACGCGGTACTCTATCTGGATCATCACTGGCCCGCGATCGTTCTCTACCGGCGTGTTGAGCAAGGGTTCCGGCCAATGGTTGGACGGTTGCAGATCGGCTTCGCCCTCCGGCAAACGAATACGGTGAAATGCCACTGAAATCACCAACAACCCAATGCCGCCCGTCAGCAGCGTGGCGGCCACGCCGATCTCTTGAGCAATTAACCCCCACAGCAAACTACCGGCAGCCATCGCACCGTTAAACACCATCAGATAAATCGCCAGCCCACGCCCACGTACCCAGTTTGGCAATACCCCCTGCGCGGCCCCATTCAGTGAGGTCAACGCGATAATCCAGCCCGCGCCCAACGCCAACAGCAGCAAGACCGCCAGCCACTGCGGTGGGGCCAATGACAACAGTGCCATCACCGCCGCAGTAATCACCGCCGCCAACAGCACCAAGCCATCGGCATTCAACCGCTGGCGCAGCCGCGGCAACAACACCGCACCGCCTATCGCACCGGCCCCCACGGCACCCAACAGGATGCCGTAGAAACCGGCGGTACCACCCAGCATCTGGCGCGCCACTAATGGCAACAGCGCCCAAACCGAACTGGAGAACACAAAGAACACCGCCGCCCGTAACAGCACCACATGCAGCTCACGGCTGGCGCGGGCATAACGTATGCCGGCGCGGAAAGCGCCAAAGAAATGCTCGGAAAGGCCGTTATCTTCGACCTTGGGTCTGCGCCACCACAACAGGGCAGCGACGACAAACACATAGCTAAGCACGTCCGCGCCGTAGGCCGCGCCAGCGCCAAAGCTCGCCAGCAACAAGCCTCCCGCCGCCGGACCCATGGCACGGGCGATGTTAATCCCGAGCGAGTTCAGTGCAACCGCATTTCTGAGATCGGCACGCGGCACCAGCTCGGGCACGATAGATTGCCAGGTCGGCCCCATCAGTGCCCCACCAATACCGCCGATAAAGGTCAGCACCAACAAATACTCAACGGTCAGCGCACCACTTTGCGACAGCAGTAACAAGGTGCCACTGACGCAGGCCAGTAGAATCTGGACAAAAATAAGGAAACGACGACGGTCGAGAATGTCTGATAGCACCCCAGCCGGGATCGCCAGCAGGAACACGGGCAGCGTGGCAGCCGTTTGCATCAACGCTACTGCCGACGGATTAGAGGATAAATCCGTCACCAGCCAGGAACTGGCGACGTCACGCATAAAGCTGCCAACGTTGCCCAATACCGTGGCCCCCCATAGCACCGCAAATACCGGGATCTTCAGCGGCGCGAAACCGCCGGGTGCTGCTTTGCTCTCAACCGGTTCAGCCATCGTTATGCTCCTTGAGGTCGTAAAGTGCCACCAGCAGCAATGCGCCCGCCAGCCCAATGTGTTCAAAAAATCCGTTCATTCCGGTAAAGCGCTCCGGCGGGCTCATTTCCCAAAAACGATTGGCCATCAGCGTGGCGGCCAAGGTGAATCCGGCCAGCGCCAACGCGCCCAGCCAGCGGTAAAACCCCGTCAGGATCAGTGCCGAGGCCCCCAATTCAAGCACAATCACCAGGCTGGCAAACAACGCCGCCGGCTGCAGGCCAAAATGGGCCATCTCCGCCATCGCCCCGTTAAAATCCAGCACTTTGACCAAACCGCCCTGAATGTAGGCGGCACAAATTGCCGCGAGTATTAAGCCGCGGATAAAGGGGGTATTAAGAAAGGAAATTCGGGTGCCATCTTGCGTGGTCGGCGGGCTCATAGATCGTCTCCCAGTCGTGGTATGAGTACATTTTCCGGGTCAAGATTAAGGCAGGAGAGAAAGCCGTGATAACGGAATTATTTTCGCATGATCGCCAGTTTTTTTACTGAAGATACCGGCCTTGTCTCAGTGCACAACGCCGGTTAAGCCCGTCAGATATTTTCCAGATCGCTGCTGCGTGTTTGGGGACCGAATACCCCAATGAGCACCATCACAATCTGCATGCTGGCAACGATAAGCGCCAGCAATGCGATAAAGCGTCACAGGGCCACTATCAGCAAGAAGGCCATTAACGGATGTGATGGTGTTGGAACCGCTCACTGCGATAGAAGTTTAGCAGACACCAGCCCAGGGCAATCAACGCCAGCGGGGCTGCGACAAAACCAATATTGCCCATACCCAGATGCAGGCTGACCTGGTTACCCAGCAGCGCGCCGCCGCCGATACCGAAGTTGTACAGCCCGGAGTAGATCGACATTGCTACGTCAGTGGCATCCGGTGCCAGGTTCAATACCTTGGCCTGCATCGACAGGCCAATCGCCATGATTGCCATACCCCACACGGCAAACAGCAGCGTCAGATGGTTTTCATTGCCGGAGGCCGGTAACAGCAACAGCAGACTTAACATCAGCAACGCGATGGCACCGATGAAAAAGCCCGACGGGAAACGTTCGCTAAAGCGGCTAAACAGCAGGCTGCCGATGATACCGGCGGCACCGAACAGTAGCAGCATCAGCGTCGTGAAGTTTTCTGACAGCCCAGCCACGGTCTGAATAAAGGGTTCGATATAGCTGTAAGCGGTGAAATTCGCCGTCACCACAATAATGGTCAACATATACAGGCTGACCAGCGCCGGGCGCTTAAACAACATGGGGACGCTGGCCAGTGAGCCAGAATGTTCGCTCTTCAGCACCGGCAACAGACGCCACAACAGCACCAACGCCAGGGTGGCACAAACGGCGATACCGATAAAAGTCATACGCCAGCCCAAGATCTGGCCAACGATACGCCCCAATGGCAGGCCAAGTACCATCGCCAGTGCGGTACCGCCCGCCAGCAAGCTCAGCGCCTGTGCTTTCTTGCCTGCGGGTGCGACGCGGATCGCCAGTGAAGCGGTGATCGACCAGAATACGGCGTGGGCCAAGGCGACACCGGCACGGGAGATCACCAGCGTGGTGAAGTTCCATGCAACGGCGGTCAACACATGGCTGGCGATAAACAGAATGAACACGCCGATCAACAGCTTGCGCCGTTCAATCTTGCTGGTCAGCAGCATGCACACCAGTGAGAAGGCAGCAACAATCCAGGCATAAATCGTGATGATCAACCCCACCTGCTCGGTCTGCATCGAAAAGCTTTGGGCGATATCGCTCAGTAACCCTACCGGAATAAACTCGGTGGTATTGAAGATAAAGGCCGACACGGCAAGAATGACCACGCGCAACCAGGCGGTTGAGCGAGAGACCTGAGTGTGTTCCATGTTAAACGGGATCCGGGCAGGTGCGGGAAGTAGCGATATTTTAACCAATTGGTGGGGTAAATGCGATACGCGTCACACTTTTATTGGGGTGTTTTTTTCAACTGCTTTTTGCCACTTATGGCCTATTGGTCGGCAAGCCTTTAGCGGACAAACGTGTTATACCGAAGAATTAATCATCCGGCAGGCGCATATTAAACAATAATAATATCAAGAGACGGCGAGAAATCTGGTTACTCTATTGAGGTCACTATGTCAGCTATCTATGATTGGTCCGTGTTGTCATTACGCCGTATTTACGATCGTCGCATCAAGGGCGCTCCCGTGCTCGACAGCACACGCCTGTTTCCTGATGCACAACGCTTTACCGACCAGTGGCCACAGATCCGTGAAGAGGCGCTGACCGTGGCGGAAGATCTGCGTAATATCCCGCGATTTCACGAGATTATGATCGAACAGGCGTCGATCTCCGACAACGATGCACGCGACTGGCGGATGTTTATCATGAAAGCCTATGGCCAGCCGATTACGCGTAATCTTGCACGCTGCCCAACGCTGGCGGGTCTGATTGCCTCATCCCCCGACGTTCTTTCCGCTTCGCTGTCCTTCCTGGCGCCCGGCAAACAGGTGCCGGCACACCGTGGCCCGTTCCGGGGCATTCTGCGTGGCTATCTGGTGTTATCGATGCCTAAAGGTGCCGATGGCCTGCCTGCCGCCGTGTTAAAAGTGGACGGGCAAGAATACCGGCTGAACGAAGGAGAATTTATGCTGTGGGACGATACCTTCGAACACGAGGTATGGAACGACAGCGATAAGGTGCGTACCGTGCTGCTGCTGGATATCCGCCGCCGCGATTTATCCACCGGGCTGCGGATCCTGTCCAGTGGCATCATTGCACTGGTGCGGCTGAACGTGCGCTGGATCCAGCGCCAGTTCTAAGCACCGCCCAGGTAGGCTTTCCTCACCTCCGGGTCGTTTAACAGCTCTGCGCCGCTGCCGGTCAGGCGGATTTGCCCGTTGACCATCACATAGCCGCGATCGGACAGCTTCAGCGCATGGTTGGCATTCTGTTCCACCAGAAACAGGGTCATGCCGCCGCGGGTTAATTCCTGCAAAATGCTGAAAATCTGTTTAACGATGATCGGTGCCAACCCCAGGCTCGGTTCGTCCAGCAACAGCAGTTTTGGCCGGCTCATCAGAGCCCGGGCAATCGCCAGCATTTGCTGCTCGCCACCGGACATGGTCATCGCCCGCTGGTTACGCCGCTCTTTCAGGCGGGGGAACAGATCGAACATACGGAGCAAATCTTCGTCCACATAGCGATTGCCAATGGTGATGGTACCCATCAGCAGGTTTTCCTCCACGCTCATGTCCGGGAAAATTCGTCGCCCCTCGGGTGCCTGAGCAATACCGCTGCTGGCAACGTAGTGGGTAGAGCGCTGGCTGATATCTTCGCCACGGAACAGGATCTGCCCGCCGCTGATACGTGGCTGGCCGAAGATCGACATCAGCAACGTCGACTTACCCGCCCCGTTGGCGCCAATAAGCGCCACCGTTTCCCCTTCGTTCACCTGTAACGAGACCTGCTGCAACGCCTGGATCGGGCCGTAAAACACGTCCACGTTGCGAAACTCCAACATCACATTGCTCATCCCGCCAGCTCCTCTTCATCCGCACCAAGGTAAGCGGCGATCACCGAATCGTTATGCTGGATCTCTTTCGGCGTACCTTCGGCGATCACATCGCCGTGATCGAGCACGATCACCCGATCGGAGATCTCCATCACCATGCCCATATCATGTTCGATCAACAGCACCGTGATGCCGTGATGCTGACGCAGAAAACGGATAATGCGGCTCAGCGTTGCCGTCTCTACCGGGTTCAACCCGGCGGCAGGCTCGTCAAGGCAGATCATTTCCGGCGTGGTGCACATTGCCCGGGCAATCTCCAGCCGCCGCTGCTGGCCGTAAGACATCTCGCCCGCCAGCCGGTTGGCGCAGTCCACCAGCTCCACCACCTCCAGCCAGTAAAAGGCACGATCCAGTGCCTGGCTTTCCGCCCGGCGGTAACCCGGCGTATTGAGCACACCGGCGATCAGGTTGCGGTTGCTCAACATGTGCTGCGCGACAAGCAGGTTCTCGACCACCGACATTTCGCGGAACAAGCGGATGTTTTGGAAGGTGCGTGCCAGCCCGGCGCGGTTGACCAAATGGGTGCCGCCGAACATTTTGTAGTACACACGCGAGCCCAGCCGCTTCGGGTTAATCCAATCACCCGCATGGAATTTCTGCCCCAGCACCTGGATCACGTCGGTCGGCCGCTTGTGCGTATTAAGCAGAATCGCCCCGCCGGTCGCGCGGTAAAAACCGGTCAGGCAGTTGAACACCGTGGTTTTACCCGCGCCGTTAGGGCCGATCAATGCGGTAATCGAACCGCGCTCCACCGCCAGATTCACGTCGTTCAGCGCCTTTATGCCGCCGAAATGCATCATCAGATGCTCAACCTGCAAGATAGGATCGCTCATGGCTCCACCCCCTTGCGCGGTGCAAAGCTGGTACGGCTGATACGCACCAACCCACGCGGCCGCCAGATCATCATCGCCACCATCAGCACGCCAAACAGCAGTACCCGGTATTCGGCGAAGCTCCGCAACAGCTCCGGCGCCACCGTGAGCACGAACGCGGCCAGCACCACACCGATCGTCGATCCCATGCCCCCCAGCACCACGATTGCCAGAATCAACGCCGATTCAAAGAAGGTGAATGAAGTTGGGTTAACGAAGCCCTGATAGGTGGCGAAAAATACCCCGGCCAGCCCGGCGGTGGACGCCCCCATCATAAAGGCCGACAGCTTCACCAATACGTGGTTGAGCCCGAGCGATCGACAGGCAATTTCATCCTCGCGCAATGCCTCCCAGGCGCGACCGATCGGCATGCGCGTCAGCCGGTGCTTGATGTACAGCACCAACAGCACCACAAGGAACAGCACGGCATAGATAAAAATAAACTTCAGGTTAGGGTTATAGGCAATGCCGAGGAATTCGTGGATCGGCACGCCGCCGTCCTTCGCCCGCCGCCCAAACTCCAGACCAAAAATCGTTGGAGCCGGTACCGAGACACCGTTTGGCCCACCGGTCAACGACATCCAGTTATTCAGCACCAGGCGGATAATTTCCCCGAATCCCAGCGTGACGATCGCCAGGTAGTCGCCGTGCATGCGCAATACCGGGAACCCCAGCAGCGCACCGGCCAACGCCGCCATCAATGCCCCCAGCGGCAACATCGCCCAGAACCCCAACCCGAGATACTGGTAGCCCAGCGCCAATCCATAGGCGCCAATGGCGTAGAATGCCACATAGCCCAGATCAAGCAGCCCAGCCAGGCCAACAACGATGTTCAACCCCAGCCCAAGCAACACGTAAATCAGTCCCAGTATCGCTACCGTCAGCAGATATTTAGTGGCTACAAACGGGAACAACAGCGCGATCACCGCCATTAACGGGATGATCCAACGCAGGCTAGTTTTGGCCCCAATCGGCCGGACATAGACACCGTCATTACCGCCGTCAAAGCGCGTTAATAGCTTGCGCCCCGGCGCGGTTTGCAAAAACAGGCTGAGCAACAGCCGCCCAGCCATCACCGCCGCGATAATCCACACCAGCCGGCGTGGCTCAAAGTTAAAGCTGTAACCGTTCAGAACAATACCGACGATCGGCCCGAACACGATCAGGGCGATCAGCCCTGCCAATACGGCATCCAGCAGGCTGCGTTTAACGTTCAGCCCTTGGTGAACCCTAGATTGCGACATAATTTATCCCTCAAACCTTAGCAACCATGGGGCGTCCGAGCAGGCCCTGAGGGCGGAAAATCAGGATCACCACCAGCAGGCCGAAGGAAAATACGTCTTTGTAATCTGAGTTCACCATGCCGGCAAATTGCGCCTCCGCGACGCCCAGCAGCAAGCCCCCCAGCATGGCGCCGGGCAGCGAACCGATACCCCCCAACACCGCGGCGGTAAAGGCTTTAATACCGATGATAAAGCCGACGTAGAAGTCAAAGGTGCCGTAGTTCATGGTAATCAGCACCCCGGCCAAACCGGCCATCGCAGCGCCAATCACGAACACCAGGGAGATGACCCGATCGGTATTGATACCCAGAATGGATGCCATCTTGCGATCCTGCTGGGTCGCACGGCAAATACGCCCCAGGCGGGTGTGCTGAATGATGTATGTGAGGATGGCCATGCCCAACAGTGAGGCGACCAGGATAAACACCTTGGTGTAGGTGATTTGGATCACCCCGCCGTCAAAGTTGAGGCGGAATACGCCATCCAGCAATGTCGGAATCCCCTGCTGGCGTGGCCCCTGGCTGATTTGCGCGTAGTTTTGCAGGATCAGCGACATACCGATAGCGGAGATCAACGGCGCCAGACGCGTAGAGTTGCGCAAAGGTTTGTAGGCGATACGCTCGATCACCCAGCCATATACCCCGGTGATCACAATGGTAAACACCAGCGTGCCGAGGATCAGTAATGGGAAGGATTGCAGACCAAAGAATGACAACAGCGCCAGCCCGATGGCACACAGATAGGCGGAGATCATATAGACCTCGCCGTGGGCGAAGTTAATCATGCCGATAATGCCGTAAACCATGGTGTAGCCGATGGCGATCAGGCCGTAAACTGCGCCGAGCGTCAGGCCGTTGATCAACTGTTGCAGAAAGAAAACATCCATAATGAGCAGTCTCGCCTGGTGGGACCGCAAGCACATGCAGACGCGGCCCAAGGGAAGTATCGGCGCGGATCCGCGGATCCGCTTATGCGTTAATCCTCAATGGATTTCAAGTTACAGTTAGGCGACAAGTACGTGAATCCCCAGAAACTTAGGTCCACTAAGTGACTGGGGTGAACGTATGCAGCCAACAACGCTGTGGCTTGAAAGACGCAGAGGATTTTAAAGTTGGTGATATTTGCCTTTATCATCCCACTGATAGACCACGTAATCCGATACCTTCAGGTCGCCCTTCTTGTCCCAGGCCTTTTTACCCATCACGGTATCCACATCATTCGACTTCAGCCATTCGCTGGCCTTGGCGCTGTCTTTGCCCCCGGTCGCGTTGAACGCCGCAGCGATCGCCTGAATAGAAGCGTAGGAGTAGAGGGTGTAACCTTCAGGTTCAAAACCGCTGGCGCGGAACTTGGCGATCACCGTTTTGCCTTCCGGGATCAGACGCGGATCGTTACCGAAGGTCATCAGCACACCGTTGGTGTACTGCGGCCCGCCGGCAGCGGTCACCAGCTCTTCAGTCACGATGCAGTCACCGGAGAAGAACTTGGCGGTCACACCCTGTTCACGCATCTGGCGCACCAATGGCCCTGCCTCTGGGTGGCAACCGCCAAAATAGACCACGTCAGGTTTGACCGACGCAATCTTGGTCACCAGTGCGTTAAAGTCTTTTTCGCCGCGCGACAGCCCTTCATACAGCACTTCCTTCACGCCGCGCTTGTTCATCTCCGCCCTGGCGGCATCCGCCAGCCCCTGGCCGTAGGTGTCTTTGTCGTGGATGACCGCAATGCGTTTGGCCTTCAGGGTGTTCAGCATGTAGTTGGTGGCGATCACCCCTTGCTGATCGTCACGCCCGCACATGCGGAACATGTTGGCCATGCCGCGTTCGGTAATTTGCGGGTTGGTGGAACCGGGCGTGATGGCGATAATGCCTGCCTCGTCATACACCTCGGAGGCGGGCATGGTGGAGGATGAGCAGAAGTGGCCCACTACCGCAGCGACCTTGTCCTGATCCACCAAGCGGTTGGCAACGGCGACCGCCTGTTTGGGTTCGCAGGCATCATCCCCCTGAACCAGTTTGATTTTTTCCCCTTTAATCCCGCCGGCGGCGTTAATATCCGCTGCCGCTTGCGAAGCACCACGCCAGTACTGATCGCCATAGGTCGCATTCGGCCCAGAGAACGGCCCGGCGACGCCGATAACGATATCGGCCTGAGCATAAAAAGCAGAACCTAAACAACCGATAAGCAGAGCAGCGAGCGGACTTTTAATCAATTTAGATGACATTGTTGTTTTCCTCAGCACTGTTTTTAGACCCCAAATAATTGGCGCTGTATCAAAGCGGCGATAACACCGATACGGCTTCAAGTCTGACGGGTATAGCGGAACGCCCAGGGGCGTGCACCAGTCACTTTATGTGTAGACGGCGAAAATAATTTGCGCGAGAGCGCAGTCGCATTCCACGCATTTAAACAAGCAAAAATCTAGCCATTGTGACGGCCAATACATATTTTCTGTTCATTCATCCTACATATCGGAGGGAAAATGCGAGGTTTCAGCACCCTCAGGAGGTTTCCAGTGGGGATTTCAGGGTAAACATCGCTATCGTTTTCACCGCGCGTTCACGCGTATACCGCCTCTCGCACCTTAAACGTGCAATGATCGGTGCAATAACGACGACAGCAATGTTGGATGATAAACCGCGCGGATAAACAAGATGAGTGCCGAAAAACAACGCAACATGCTCATTACGACAGCAAACGCACTTTTTTCGCAGTTTAGTGCTTTGACAAAGCCGCACCACCCCGCTATTATTCGCCCCGTTCACACGATTCCTCTGTAGTTCAGTCGGTAGAACGGCGGACTGTTAATCCGTATGTCACTGGTTCGAGTCCAGTCAGAGGAGCCATATTAGAGACGCCCGCTTAAGGAAACTTAAGCGGGCGTTTTGCTTTTTCGGTTTGTTGGACGGTGACGAGGATCAGCAGTTAGAACAGAAAAACTCATTCCTGGTCTCAGCGGATCGAACGTGGAGACTCAGTCAATCCAGGCAGAGTGAGGTTTTTATTTCAAACCTGAACAATGTTGTCGCATAGGATCAATACGGGCAGCATGGATACTGCCTGACACAATAATAACGAAGGGATTTTAGTGCTCCCAACATCGACCAAGGTGACTTTACCTCTGCTGATGACGTCGGTGTGCCTGCTACTGGCTGCCCAAAAACATAACGCAACCTCCTGAACTTGCCCCAAAGAAAATGCCGGCTAACCCTTTTGGTCACAAAAAGCTGGGCTCACCGACAATATTTTCTCCGTGTCAAAGACTGAAAATACTGAGTGGTTTCGATTCTCTAGACGCAACACCCATCGGAGGTTCACACTGGGTAGAGAGTGACACAATAAGGTTACCGTAATTACTGGCGGCCTGCAGCGGAGGTTCTGTCCGCAAAATCGATGCCTATGGGGCATGCAAGCACTCTGTAGATCTCAGAAATCACCTGCATCGTTGCGTCTTCGATGGTTCCTTCATTGCGGCATAGAACCCAGCCGTGATTTGCAATTTCTCGCTCGAACGCTTTGGTACAAGCGACATGTTCTTCCAGCTTATGAATCACAGTACTACTTAGCCCACGCGATCGGGCCGCAGCCCTCGCCCATGAAATATCAGGCGCTGTAACAACCCCGACATGCAGATCTGGCGTTCGCACGTTTCGTGCAATGTTAAGCTGTAAAATCTCTGCAAATGGAACCATCCGGCGAAATGCGGCATCCGACGGGTACCAGCGATCCATCAAGATAATGCTGTCCGGTGGCTGTTTAGTCAGCACGTGCTGGGAAATCCAAGCACGGCTATCAGCAAAGCGCTCACAAACCTTCAGTTCCAACTCCAGGGTGGGGTTTCTGACGAGTTTGTTAACAAGGGCCATTGTTTCCCCCCTGTAGGGATCGCTTTTCTTCTCGCAAAGCCGGATCACCTTCTTGTTCTCTGCCCTTAGTACTTTCGTGATGGCTTCCAACAGTGTGGTTTTACCGGCTCCCTTGGGCCCATCCAGAGAAACAAACAGCGGACGACTCATTCTTCACATGACGATTGATAAAGGGTTTTTATAAAGCTTGAATCTGGCAAAAGCATCTTACTTCCTTCGTATGAATAGCTGCCCGCGCTTCGTTCGTTGGGGCCGCTTGGCGCACCAGCGCGAACCGAATATAGCCGTCTTTTCTCTTGTGACCTCTAGATTTCGGTTGAACTCGCGTCAGCCTTTAAGCCAATACAATCTGGCCTTAAATATTGTTTAAAGCTCAACGAGTACCAGACCACGCGCCTTACCGGAACACGTTTCTTTCAGTGCCAATGGTGCTGATTCCAGTCCTTTAAACCGGGTCATGGGAAACGCGATGTCTGCCCATAAAGGTTGTGACAAACAGGAAAGCCATTCGGCAAATACTTCTGGATTTTCGTCAGCGCTGTATCCGCGTATCCTAACGCCCTTGACGATAATAGCGAAAGCATCTATTTCCACAGGGGCATATTTGGTCGACTTTGCATCTGCAAGTTCGGCGGATAATGCCCCAAGCAGAACAAGCCTCGCCCCTTCCCGAGAGTGAGAAACTGCGGCCTCCAATTGCTCACCGCCCACAATATCAATAAATAAGTCAATGCCGTCGGGGGCATAGCGGTGCAGTTGCTCGCTGATATTACCGTCACCGCGAATGATGACCTCGTCATAACCCAATTCCCGCTTCATCCAAGACGCTTTTTCTGGCGTTCCAGTACTGCCAATGATTCGTTTGGCGCCAAGCTTACGGGCAATTTGTCCTGCCATGGAGCCAATCGCCCCCGCTCCGCTCGAAACAAAAACCACATCGTCAGGTTTAACCTGAGTCGCACGCGTCAGAGCGGCATACGCCGTCCAGCCATGTCCCAAATAGGCGGCTGGATTCAACAGCTTGTCGCCTAATCGCGTACAGAGTTCTATGCCGACAACAGCATATTCTCGCCATCCAAACGGATGAAGTACGAATTCACCCGGTTGCAAACCGCTAGCCGCAGGCGCAGACACAATCTGACCAATGGCCGCATCTGCCAGCGTATCGCCAACGTTGATGGGAGGAAACGGAATGCCTTTTACACTTCCGGCCTCTTCACTCATTATCAGGCGGGTAGAAATTGAGACCCGAAACCAACAATTGCGAACCAATACCTCATTGTCACTGCACGCCATGTCAGGATGCTCAACAATCTCAAAATTATCGGGTCCTGGCATGCCAGAAGAGCGTTTAAGCAAATTAATTTTTCTGTTGTACTGCGCTGTAAGGGCCATTTTATTTCCTTTTTGATATGTGAGTTAATGCTCGCATTATCAATCGGAGAGCCACCACGTGAATACTCGTGTTCCAGATGCAAAGCGAAACATGCGCAAAAAGCCGCAGCAAAGCCGCTCACGATTTTTGGTCGGCATCATCCTGGATGTTGCTACTCGCATATTGGCTGAAAAAGGATGGGCAAAATTTAATACCAATGAAGTGGCGCGCATCGCTGGGGTCAGTATTGGCTCGCTTTACCAGTATTTTCCCAATAAGTTGGCTCTGGCAGAAGCGATACGCCAGCAACATCTCGAGTCTATATTGCGGGTTTTTGAAACCGTCAATGCTAACGGGTCGACGCAGGCTGACTCATTAACAGTGCAGGTTGAGCGAATGATTGATGGCATCATCGCTGCGCATTTAATTAATCCGCGTTTGCATCGCGTTTTGCTTGATGAAGTGCCGCTCTCCAGACGTGATGCACATCAGGAGTTTGAACGTCGCTATGCTGAATACTATGCTGCTTTTACTGCCCGTCAGCTAGGTTCGGCGCGGGCACAGGTCGCCAGCCATGTGCTGGCTTCAGCAATTGAAGGTGTCGTACACGATGCATCGCGGCGCGGCCAATTAATGTCTTCAGATCTAAAATGTGAATTGATTTTGTTGGTGACCCGTTATCTGACGGGTTAATTTCACCTTGATTTAGGATTGCGTTGCATCGACCCGTTTAACTCACAGCGAGAAGCTGACGATGTAGAGATTCATTGTGCCAACTGGACTCTCTGCGATGATTCAACGCTGCCTTAGGTTGCGAAGGATATATTGCTCAATTTCTGATGCATGAAATCAATGAGTGCTCTTGTTTTAGCGGGTAGGTAACGTCGATCTGAATAAAGTGCAAACAATTGCAATGGGGCTGGCGATTGTTCAAATTCAACCTCGATTAACCGTCCATCGTTAATGTAGGGTTGGCAGGCTTGTTTCGACAGAATTGCAAAACCGACGCCTGCTACCGCAGCTCGCCCTGCCATCTCTCCGCTGTTTACCCGGTAATGCCCTTTAACCTTGACCGTCTCGAATCTCCCCTTTGTATTGACAAACTGCCAGGGAGCACCTTTCAGTGCGCTTACCGTTGTAATACAGGGTAGTTTTTCAAATTGTTGGATATGCGAAGGGGTGCCATAACGCTGAATAACGGAGGGGGCTGCAACAATAGTACATGGGATAGTCACCAGATGGCGGGCGATGTAGTCACTGTCATCCATCTGACCACGGGTAATAATGACAGCTAAATCCAGATCGTCCCGCAGGGATTCGAAACCTGACAAATTTGTGACACAGCTTATCTCCAGATCCGGGTGCTGACAGGCGAAATCGGCAACAACAGAACCCAGCAATGCAGGGCCTATTTCATTGGGAATACAGATACGCAATGGGCCCTTGAGCTGCATTTGCCGCAACGTTAATTCTGTCTCAGTTTGCTCAAGCGCCTCCAGTAATGGCTTCGCTCGGGTATAGAGTAGCTGCCCCGCCTGGGTGAGCTTCATATGTCGGGTACTGCGCTCGATGAGCTGAAGATTCAGCCTGTCTTCTAACTGAGAAATACAACGACTGACATTTGATGTCGGCATTTCAAGGACTTTCGATGCCCCAACAAAGCTTTCGCTTTCAACCACTGCAATGAACACTTTCAGGGTATTAAAATCAAGAGCCGGACGCATCAACTATCCCATATATGATAATAATAAGTGCCATTTTTATCATCTAATGCGCACCATTGATAGCGGTTAAACTCGGATATCTTTCATCCATAGGTTGCCTGCTATGCCACTGGTCACACCGACGTTTAATCATAAATCCCTCATGCGGATAGCTATTGTAATCGCTTTTGTCCAGTTCACTAATGCATTGGAATACATGGCGTTAACGCCTATTTTTGCTTTTATGGCCGACGGGTTCGCGGTTCCTGTATCATTTTCTGGCTATGTCTCGGGTATGTACACACTGGGTGCTGTTCTCTCTGGAGTTGCTGCTTTTTATTGGATCGACCTGTTTAATAAAAAACAATTCTTAATCAAGAATATGTTACTGCTCGGAGCACTCACCTTTTTGTCAACACTCACTACTCATTTTCACACTCTTCTGGCACTACGATTTTGCGCAGGATTGGTTGGTGGTACGACAATGGGCGTGGGTATGAGTATTTTGATAAATTATGCCCCAGTAAACTTACGTGGAAAAATACTGGCAACGGTGATTGCATCATTTTCGATGGTCAGTATCGTCGGAATGCCCGCTATATTATTTTTGTGCACACACTATGGTTGGCATACTGCGCTGTGGTTAATCAGTTCCCTTTGTCTGGTGTCTTTACCGTTGATAGTACTTTTCATTCCAAAGGATACGGCCCCATCACGCGTAAAGGTCAATCTGTCTATTGACATGCAAACCTTACTTTTCGCCTCTTGTACTGCACTGGTGCAATTTAGTCCAATGCTCATTATTCCCATTTTGACTCCGTTAATGACGCAGTATATGGGTACACAACAAAACCTTTTACCCTTATTATTTTTAAGTGGAGGAGTTGTAGGTTCTCTGTCTACAAAAATAACAGGCATCCTGACATCACGTTTACCTTCCCTGATGCTGGCAACAATTTCAACGCTGTTATTCGTAGCAAGTCTACTGATTCCTGCGATGGGCTATCATAATACATTTTTATTTATAACTTTATTTCTTGGAGCCTCATATAGCCGACTTGTATCCGCTTCGTCGGTTATTATCCACTATCCTAAAGATGAACAACGAGCCAGTTTTTCTTCACTACAGACAGCAATTATGCACCTGGTAACAACCCACGCATTCTTTCTGTCTTCCTTATTACTCCCTGGCCTTGGAATAACAACGGAAAATCTAAACATACTGCTGGTTGTAAGTGCATTAGCCGCATTTGGATTTCCCGTAATGGTCATAATACTCCAAAAGAAACTGGCTAAACGTACTATCCAGCCTGACAACCTCGCCATTGATTAGCATAGCGTCCGCCCTTGGCACGAGGTACACAGGTTCACTGAGCTTAAGGAACGCTTTAAGCTATGCGTTCAACGGGCCGATGCAACGCTATCCTGATTCAGGATAGCGTTCATTCTCGCCAATCATCAAAAGTGGCATTCGATTTCGCCAAGTTGCAGTCATCACACAGTACCTGCAACTTTGATTTTTCTAATGCAAAATGCGGAAACTTTGAACGAGGAAAAATATGATCAACAGATAATACAATTCCATGCGCTCTAGGTGAGCGACCACAACAAGCGCAGCATGCAGGTTTCTAATGAGCGCCATTCTGATGAGCGATAGAAGAGATCTGTTTCCTGACGCCTTCGTTGTTTAGTATTTTGTCTGATGAGATGAAGAAGTCGTGGCTTTAAACTCCCCGTGCGTACTGAAAGATTTTAGCTCCCCCCTATAAACGTCTCATCATTGTTTATTGGAACTATTCCGTAAGCCGCTTGCCAGTTGAGTAAACACCTCTATAATTTTTGGCAGCGCCCGCTGCGGATCGTCGCTCGCAGCAATCCAAAGTGCGGAATTCAGCGCGGCACTGTTTAACAGATGTGCAGCGGCATCCGCGTCAACCGATTTAAGTACGCCGCGTTCGATCAAATTTATGACGATCTGACGGGTAGACTCGAGGCAACTATTCTGGCTCGGCCATTGCGCTGGATCCCCAAGGAAAGCCGGGCCATCAAGCAGCACGATGCGCCTTACTTCCGTGTCCAGCGCCATCTTAATATAGGCAATCCCTTCAGCCAGCAGCCTTTCCCAGTCGTCACCGGCATTCGCGGCAGCGGCTTTGGCTCGCTGTGCCATTTCGCCGTCTACTTGAGCAACAACAGCGGCAAGCAGCCCCTTTTTATCACCAAAGTTGTGGTATAGCGCCCCCCGTGTCAGGCCAACGCTGGCGGTTAGTTCATCCATCGATACGGCAGCAAAACCATTTTCGGCAAAGGACTTCCGCGCTGCCGTAATCAATTTGGCTCGGTTCTCTTCCATTGTTTCGGCGCGGCGTTTGGTGGCCATACGATCTCCTTTTAGACATACAGAACGGATGTCATTTGACATACGCGGCGTATGTGTGATTAATTCAACATACGCCGCGTATATTAAATCAATTTTGCATACCGCGCATCCCGCATCACACATTGACTTAAGAAAGGAAATTCCATGATCCAGCGTGAGCCTATTTTTCCTGCTAACCGCCATGCCCTCTATGAAGAACACGGTTATTCTGCCGCGATCCGCTCTGGCGATATGTTGTTCGTTTCCGGCCAGGTTGGCAGCCGCGCCGACGGTACGCCGGAGCCGGATTTTGCCGCGCAGGTGCAACTTGCGTTTGATAACCTGGCAGCGACTCTTGCAGCAGCGGGTTGTACGTTTGACGACCTGCTTGATGTCACCACCTTTCATACCGACCCGGAAAATCAATTTCCGACAATTATGCAGGTGAAACAGTCAATTTTCCCGCAGCCCCCTTACCCAAACTGGACAGCCGTTGGAGTGACCTGGCTTGCGGGATTCGATTTTGAAATTAAGGTCATTGCCCGAATTCCAACATCAACCTCTGCAGATTGACAGGCCGCAATGTTAGTGACGTCTTCATCAACGAGATGAGGACGTCACCATAAAAAGCATTGTTTCAGAACCGGCATAACGTCTGCTTCTGGCACATAACGGTCGGACTGAAGGGGTCGCTACGTCTGCCAAGAGAAAGCGGACTTGCCAGTCCGCTTATGGCTAAGGACCATTAGGAATTACAACACTAACAGTTCTTCATACTAATGGATTTGCAACGGCTCAGATAAAGTAATGAACTTAACGAATGTGCTACCTTCATGACATCCTTAAAATTACTTAAAAATTTGGATTAATACGGGCAAATACGCCAGCGTGCTCCTTTAAGAGATAAAGAAGACCTCCGCCATCAATGAGTTCTATTGGTTTATCCTCACAAAACCGATAAGCGTCTTTGCCATACTGACTGGTACAGACCAAAATCCCTTTGTTGGCACCCTCATTCATCATTGTACCGTACAGGTCTCTGACGGAGCTGACACCGACCGTGTCTTTATATCTTTTGGCTTGAATAACAACTTTACCTCCCAGAATTGGGCGTGTATCAAATGCAACCGCATCAACACCACCGTCTTTTGTGCCCCTGGTAAGTTTCGTATCTAATCCCATTTGCGTAAATAGGTTTGAGACCAATACTTCGAACTCAGATGGAGAAAGCTCCATAAGGTTTGGACGAGTTTCAAGGCCTGAAAGTGCGTCACCTTGATCAATGAAGCGTTTATCAACCATATCAAACTCAAGAATGGGCTTGACTGCTTGGAGCTCATCAGGTCGTCCTGAAACTTTAGCCCCCAGACTCCGGAGACATGCAATTTTTTCAACTCGTTCAAGTTTGATTTGTATAAAATCATCTTTGTGCGCTCGAGCGGAAACCAACGTAACGACGATGTCATGGCCGCTGGTCGGATCAACGGTCTCGATAACACCGTTAAAAAGAACGGTGTTTAAGGCTGAGGCCTTATCTGCTTCGAACAGCTCATGCAAAGTTCGAAGTGTAATTGCTGCAATTATATTTTGATAAAGTTCTTTTATTTCGTTAGCTTTTCTAGCCTTTGCCTCGATGGTATCTCTTGTCTTAACGTACTTATACTCAAGCTGACTTGGGACAATAGATATCTCTGGCAAACTGTATTCAACTACTAATTCTTTATTCTCAGGTAAGTATGCAAGTCTAAATGATTGAGGAAAACCAACCTCTGGATATTCAGAGCGTGTCAGAACCATTTCACAATAAGCCTGTACACTTTCAGGGACACATGCCAGATAGTCTAGTTCAAACTGATTAACTTCCTCATGCTGCCTTTCAATTTCTTCGAAATAGGCAGTTCTATGCTTTTGATATTCTTCGACCAACGAATCCAACTCGGTCTTCTGGTTAGAAGCCTTTCGCAGATATTCTTCTTTTCTTCTAGCGAAAACCTCTTCGGAACTTTGCAATTCTCGTTGATAATTTTTTTGCACCCACGGGAAAATCATTTTCCATGCAGGAGGAACATTCACAATTTTCAGCTCAGGCTCTGCCTCAGGTAATAAGTGCCTAGGCGTTTTGAAATCTTCGAACTGAGACGTTTTTTTTAAAGCTGAGAAATCTATCGAATCATCAAACTCGAGTGTATGTTCAAGTAAAGTTGAAAGGGCAATGATAACCTCTTCCAAATCAGCATTCAGGTCGGACACCTCATCCACTCGCCCTTCTAAATACGCGACTTTAGCTGCTTTTTCAGCCGCTTTATGTACGCGTAATATATGTGCATTTTCTCTTATAGCCTCACGTTCTAAACGCCGTACCTCAACAAAATGATTTCTTTCTGACCTCTTCCGCTCACGCTCTGCTGCTGCTACCGCTCTAGCTGTCGCGCGAATAAAACCTTCAAATCCCGATCTGCGTCCCATCTCAGTCCTCAAGAGTCTCCCACTGAAAATCAGTCTATGACTTTAGCAAGGTTGCTACAGGCAAGCATAGATTTTCTTTAAGTTGTTCTCAATTTACTTCATTGATATTCACACGCCCCAGAAAATCAGTAAAACTATCTACCACCAGTGATTGGTTAGCTTTCAATTAATTAACAAAGTGAATAGATTTTTATTACTGAAGTGCCCGAGCCACATTATGGTTTTTACGCGCGAGGAGCTGACGTTAGATTTCTCTAAGATCACGCTTCATTATTTTTATTACCTATTGTTTTCTTTTCAAAATTTTTTCCGCCAATTCTTTTCCAATTTTACCTTTCATTGTTTTTAATATTTTAAAAAGAGTAAGTTCATTCTCGTATCGTGACTTCCTTTCAACGTAAAACTCTTGATATTCCTCAGGTAATATTTCTGATAATAGATATCTTTTCTTTAATTCAGTTAATTCAATTAAAAAACCCTTAGCTTGCTCTTCCGTCAAAGCAGGAAGCATCAAGGAAAATAAAGGATTTAAGCGTTCTGTCATTCCAATAAAACGTTTCAAATAATGTTGCGGAACACCACGTATTGCAAAATCCGTTGCCTGTTCGGATTCATTCAAAAAGTCGATTGCTTCACGCTTTGAAAAGAACAAGGGTATTATATCCCTTCCGTTATGCTTTTGTGCGAACTTATAGTATGAGCCTGAAACATTATCTTCCTCTCTTTCCATCAAAATCCAAAAAGGCTCACCAATCCAATCTTTTGTAGGCAAAGCTGAATTTATCAAATAATCAGAAACCAATATGTTAAACTTTGGTAAATCTTCAACTGTTAGTAAAGTAATGCCGTGCTTTTCTGCGTATTCTTTTGCGCCACTCTGGTAACCAGACTTACTGACTATAACCCCGATAATGTTCCCAATATCAGTAATTTTATTGCAAAATGGCATAATGGTATCACGATCAAGAGGGCGATTATGATATTTACACTCTATCGCTACACGATGTATGACACCTGCATTTTCAAACTGGTAAAATACATCGATTTGATATTCACCTTTTAATCCTTTGAGTATAACGTTACGACTGACTTCTACTCCATTATCTCGTGGATTAAGTAAGGTCGAGTAAACGTACTGAGTGTAACTTTCTAAATCACTCCATGTTTTGATCATTTTTATCACCTTCCCAATGAAATCATTCTAATAGAATGTCTATTGTACTTCATTGATATATGCTCTACTAATTATGATAACCATAACGGTACCCATCCACCAGTTAAGTTTCAGCTCCTTCGGAGTAATGTCTGACACTGTCGGAAAATAATTCGTACATCTCATAGTTACAACCCTCATGTTCCATGAAGGCTGCATCTATACTGGCCGCAGCCTCCAGAATCTCTTTTCGTTAACAACGTCCGCTCCTGGCACAGAGCAGACTGCCCTTCTAGATATGATCATAGTCACGATCACCAAATGCACGAGACAGCTCAAATCAGTTTTATATAACCAGCTTCGATTGGTGGTCATTCTGGTGGTCTGACAGAAAGGGAATTCAGGTTTAGCTTATTTATTAGCCAGTTACTGGCAAAGGCGATCCCCGTCAGAGGAGCCAAATTAGAGAAGCCCGCTTAAGGAAACTTAAGCGGGCGTTTTGCTTTACGTCATTTTCGATTGATGGCGAAAAGCGGCCACCATTCGTCAGCCGGCTTAAAATTGGTTATTATCCGCCCCCACACTCCATCCGGGCAGCCTGATGTCTACAATTATCGATACCTTTATTGCCCCACCCTGCCACGACAAGATAGAGATTCTCTATCAGGACGAGCACCTGGCGCTTATCAATAAGCCTGCCGGGTTGCTTAGCCTATCGGGGAAAAACCCGCAAAATCTGGATTCGGTGCATCACCGGCTGGTACAGATCTTCCCCGGTTGCACCCTCGTCCATCGATTAGATTTCGGTACATCCGGGCTGATGGTGATCGCCCTCAATAAAACGATCAATGCCGCCCTGTGCCAACAGTTCAGCCAGCGCGCCGTAACCAAAGTGTATAGCGCACTGCTTTGCGGACATCTTGACGATAACCACGGGGTGATAGACGCAGCCATTGCCAAAGACCCGGCACTGTTTCCGCTAATGTCGATTTGCGCAATCCGCGGTAAGCCCGCCCGTTCCCATTATCAGGTCGTTGAACGCGTTGAACATACGCTGGAAGACGGGACGTTATTGCCATTAACGCGGGTACAGCTCACCCCGGAAACCGGGCGCACGCATCAGCTCCGCATTCACTGTCAGCAACTTGGCCACCCTATTTTGGGCTGCGACCTGTATGGCGGCCGCCTGCTGCCAGGAACCGAACAGGCTCCGCGGCTGATGCTACATGCCAGTGAACTGCATTTTGTACATCCTATTGGCGAAGAGTGGATCAGAGCCCGTCATGCCAGCCCGTTCTGAAAACCTGTCGCTGGAACCTGCTCACTTCTCGTGATTACAGGTGCTCGTTGAGGTTGACCGGCATCCTGAGGATCGATGCCCCTGGCGTTGTGTCAGCTTTTGGTCCTCGGCTATCGGCAACTATTCTGGGCCCGTCATCAGCGCACCTAAAATCATACAGTGGACGCTCAATGACTCAACCAAAGTAGATTCCCATTGAATAATTCAGTAAGGAATCATTATTTATTGAATTCAAATATATTCTCAAGAAAACCAAAAATATAAAACCAGAATTTAACCTCTGGTTTTACAGGCATCGCAATAATACAGCCACATTAATTCATTAAATCCAAACGTCGTTCTCCGCGGTGCGTTCGCCCCCCTCATGTCCCGTATTCAATACGCCTCGCGGTTCTATCATCATAAGTTTAACTTCCGACTCGGCAGAGGTTTTATGCTCGACACCTTTAGAAACCACATATATCTCCCCTGACTTAACCAGCACATGCCCATCCCGAAAGTCGATGCGCAAAACACCATCGATAACGATAAATGCCTCATCAGTATCGATATGCGAGTGCCAGACGAAATCCCCTTTTATTTTGACGATTTTAAATTGGTAGTCATTCATCTCCGTAATGACTTTCGGTTTCCAGTGTTCATCGAACAGAGAAAATTTATTTTCCAGATTAATAGGGGAATGCATTTTTACTCTCCATATGGTCAAGGAGAGAACACTGTAGATCATGTGGATTTGAGCAGTCTTGAATGATTGTGCAACTTAACCGCTGCCTTTATTGATGATTTTCAGCCACCGCCCCGGTGAAATTCCGAATGTTTTGATAAATTGCCGTGTCATATGACTTTGATCTGAAAATCCGGATTCCACAGCGACCTCTGCAAGTGATAGGCTCGTTACCATAAGGCGTCTGCAGTATTCCAGGCGGCGCATGGTGACATATCGATAAGGACTGGTGCCGAAAAGCACTCGAAAATCTCGGCTTAAACTCCAGCGATCTCTGCCGCTGACTTTCGATAACGTATCCAGCGTTATATTTTCACTAAATGCAGAGTGTATATATTGGCGCGCAATTTCTGCTGCCTTATAGTCAAATGCCCGCCTGTGATAACCCTGCCCGCTGACAATGGCCAATGTTTGGGCCAAATCATAGAGGGCATCATCCTCTTCAAGCATGTCAAAAGAATCCTCTACCGCTGTTAACAACGATGCGGTAGCAGAAAAAAGACGTGGATCAGCAGTAACCCCACCGGCAATGAAAGGCAAAGGTCTCCCACCCAGTATGTTCTGAATTAATGATGGGTCGAGATAAATCATCCGATATTGGAACCCATCCAGCGTTCCTGCTTCGCCATCGTGAATTTCGTCCGGATGTAAAACCATAATATTACCGGGTAAGCTATGTCGTTTACTGCCGCGATAATTAAAACTTTGTACGCCTGATAATGTCCTGCCAATAGCATAGGTGTCATGGCGATGAGGTTCATAGCCGTGGCCGCTAAAATATGCTTCGATGCGTTCAACTTTGGCAGAAGGCGGCGCGATTTTCACCCAGTCTTTTTTGAGTTTTTCTCTGTCCATTTCTGAAACCCCATTCTGAACGATGAAAGATAGCGGACAAAAATCTTTTGAATTTCATTAAGCCGCAGGGTTACTCATGCATGTTCACTTTCTTTTGGCCCACATCACCGATAACGATAATCGAGGCCAGCGGCGAGCAAGCGGCAGGCATACAGCGACACCTTTGACTCCCACTCTTTTTTTGAGAAGTGCGTAGACAAAGGTATCCTCGTCTTTCTTTTCACCCTCTTCCGTTATAAACGCGATAAACGTTGTAAAAGAGACCTCCTGACGCATATGCAGGCGAACACAACGTTTTTGAGCAGCCAGATTTGTCCAGACCAGGTATGCCGATCCGGCTCCTCACTGTTATCGGCTATCCAGAAAGAAGGTTTCCAGCCTGCGCTTTTGTGCGCCGTTCTGGTTGAAATTTTCCAGCGACAGCCAGCCCTCAAGCGCTCTTTCAATATTCGGCCAATCTGTGTCAATGACGGAAAGCCAGTCAGTGTCACGATTGCGCTGCTTACGTGTCATGGCCTGACGAAAACGCCCTTCAAACGTAAACCCGACTCTTTCGGCTGCGTTCCTTGATGCCTGATTGAGTGAGTCGCAACGCCATGCAATCCGCCGGTAGCCCAAGGTAAAGGCATTTTTCATCAGCAGAAAGAGAGCCTCCGTTCCCATGCTGGTTTTTTGCATCAACGGCGACCAGGTAACATGCCCGATCTCCATCGCTCCGTTTACGGGATCAACGTTGCTGTAGCAGACCACACCCACCGGGCGGTTGTTTTTTATATCTGCCACGACCCATGAAACCAGGCTGAAATCGTTAACTTTGCCGGTAATCCATAACATCATTTCTGCCAGACTCGCGGGTTTTTCGGCGCCAAGCCAGGTCCAGTCCCTGTCATCTTCGGTCAGCGAATATGCCTGAAACAGTGCCTCGCCATGACGGGTTTCCAGAGGTAAAAGGTTACAGTGACGGCCACTTAGCTGAGTCCGTGGAGGAAAGGCAAGAGGCTGCCAGTCCGGCAGCGGGAAACCTACAGGTTGACCATACTTATTGATATTCAAAATGAGTTACCCGCTGTGTCTGAAAGCGTATAAGAAGATAGTGAAGCAAGGGTCGACGTTGCAATAGCTGACAGAAGCCAAGCCTTCCATGGCTTAGGATACTACGATATTTTCACGGATGTTTGTACGTCCGCTTCCGTCACCAAGCCGATCACCACGATAAATCGGGGATGCGGGTGCCGTATGCTTTGCGTCAGATAAATTCCGCGCGGTATCGCTGCACGGAATGTGCTTAGGCGCAGAGCTTTACTGGTGACTATTCAACGCCAGAAAAATCTCATCGTATTTCCCGTTTCGTTCAGCGAAGCGGAACAATTTGCTGCGTTCAACGTTGATTTCTTTTGACTGACTGTCGGACTGAAGCAAAACCATGACCTCCTCGATGAAGTCATCCAGAGGCATTGCTATCTGGCTGTCTTTACTGCCGTGCAGATCGGTTTGTACCATCGGCGGAGTAATTTCAATGACGTGAATACGAGATTCACGCAACTGGAAGCGTAAAGATTCAGTCCAAGAATGAAGCCCGGCCTTGGCGGCACAGTATGACGGCACTCGTGTATAGGGCATAAATGCCAAATCAGACGTGACGTTAATGACAGCACTTTCTGACTGTGTCAGTAGATGGGGCAATAGTGTGCTGGTCAGTATCATCGGCCCCGTCATGTTCGTGGCGATTGATGACAGCATCGTTAACGGTTCCGGGTGGGTGAGATCCTCGGCAAACTGCACGCCGGCATTATTAACAAGAACATTCAGTTCAGGGAAACGGGTCACCAAATGTTGAGTCACCTCAGCCAGGTTGTCCACCTCACTGATATCCATTACCTGGTATTGCATACCCGGGTTTGCCTCGCACACCCGTTTTAGGGCTGACTCGCGTCGCCCGGCGATAATCACTGAATTATCAGAGCGAAAGAGCGCTTCAGCCAGACCTCGCCCTATGCCGCTGCCACCCCCCGTGACCAGAATGGTATTCCCGCTTAATTTCATCATGTTGAATCTCGCTGTGTTTTGAGTGAATAGCTGGTGCCCGTGAAACTGTGCGAGTCAGATTATAGAAACAATGACTGGATTATTTATCACTAAAAATCCAAAATAACAGACATATCGTCCAGGAATTAAGACCATGAATACACTCGATTACCTGTTGGAACAGTTAAAGCTCAAGAGCTCAATATTCTGCCAGTTGACGCTTAATGGTCATTGGGGGGTAGCCAAAGCGCCGCATCCGCATGGCGCTCCATTTCACCTGCTATTGTCGGGGGGCGCCTGGTTGCGTTTGCCTGGGGAACAACAACTTATTCACCTCAGGGAAGGAGACATGGTGATGATCCCCGCAGGGCATCGACATGACCTATTGAGCAAACCAGATGCCAGGACGGTAGAGTTTACGCAGTTGCTGGCAAGCCACGGGCATACCCGTGCTGGTTCAAATGCCCGTTTCCATGCAACCCGTATTGCAGTCGGCCAGCCCGGAGAAGACCAAACAAAACTGGTGACCGGCATATTTAACTTTGGCGAATCCCTGCGTAACCCGCTGGTTACTGCGCTGCCGGATTATCTTCATCTCAGCGCGGAGGACAATCCCTGGCTCCCTCCTTCATTGACGCTGTTGAGCGAAGAATTAGATTCAGAGCTCCCCGGTATGAGCACGATTGCCGTTCGTCTGGCCGATATTTTATTTGTGCAGGCAATCCGCCACGCTCTTTCCCAGCGTCACCACTTCAACGCTGGGTGGCTCAATGGCTTGACCGATCCACAGATAGCAAAATCCCTCGCGCTGATGCACCAGAGCCCCGGTGAATCCTGGAGTATCGAGGGGCTCGGCCATGCGATTGGCATGTCTCGCTCACGTTTTGCTGAAAGATTTAAGATGCTGATAGGCCAGACCCCCATGCACTACCTGACAGAATGGCGAATGTATCTGGCTGCAGAGCAGCTACGGCATTCGCAGATCCGCCTTAGTCAACTGGCCGGGCAGTATGGATATGAATCTGACGTGGCTTTCAGCAAGGCATTTAAAAAATGGAGCGGCCATACCCCCCGGGCATTTCGGGCGTGCGAGAATGAGCAGGCGTCTGCGTCACAGCAAACGGAGTAGGTTTATTGGTTATAAACCCGTGATACAAACGACGCATTCAAAAGAACCCAACACTAAAAGTGTCCGTTAACGATCGGCTCTACCGCATCAATCCCAACGTGCTGCCCCAGCTAGATCAACAGCCGTACCCGATCATAAATCAGCCGGTCTTCCTGCCGTGCGGAGCGGGCGTGCTGACGCAGGGCGCGCACCAGGTTATCAATCAGGGCATGGGCAGCGGTGCTGAGAATGCTATTGCGCCGGGTAACGATGTTCAACCGCGCCAGATCGCAACCCTCCCGTAGCGCCAGCGGTTGCAGACGTCCGGCAAATTGCGGTAACCCAAGCAACGGAGCCGGGCTCCAGGTACACATATCCGCCGACTCTACCATTGCCTGCAACATGCCAAGTGAATGCGCATGAATGATGCGGTTAGGATCGAGCTGGGCACCGTGTCGGCTGAACAGGTGGTGGATGAGATCGCCATAATTGTCTGGGGTATAGTTCAGCACCCAGTCTTGATCCAGCAACTGATGGATCGAGGTACTTTGGCTTAACGGATGCCCATGCCGCACCATCACCGCCGTTTCATAATCCAGCAGCGGCTCGCAATGAAACTCCTGCGGTGCCATCGATGCCGGCAGCGGCGTGATGGCAAAATCCATCGTGCCCTCTCGCAGTTGAGATTGCGCGTTGGCCATCAGGCTTTCAAACAGCTCCAGTTTCACCTTCGGCATCTTTTTACGAAAGGCCACTACTGCCGTTGGCAACACCGTCAACATCAGCCATGGCGTGATCGCCACTTTAACCTGCTCTTGCGCCAGCCCGCGCAGGCCCGCCATCTCATTGCTGGCCTGTTCCAGTTGGTTCAACACCAAGCGGGCATGCGCCAACAGCGTCTTCCCATAGGGCGTGAAACCCAACCCGGCGGGCGTGCGGATCAGCAAAGGCAGCGCCTGTTGCTGTTCCAACTCGCGTAAGGCCCGTGTCACTGCGGCCTGTGAAAGGCCCAATTGCCGCGCTGCGGCGCGAATGCTGCCACCGTCGGCACTGGCAACCAAAGCCTGTAACTGATGCAGTTTCATTACACCTCCATGACAACCTGTTGTTGTCAGCATAACTGAACGACGGCTCCCCGGCCAAAAGGTTGTTTGCTAGTCTCGGAATAACCTGGTTTCCGGCGTCCCTTCGCGTCGGGGATTGAACATTCAATCGGGATGCCACAATGGAAAATTTGCTTATTTTACCTGAAATAGCCGCCGTTCAGCATGAAATGGTCGCTATCCGCCACCATATTCATGCGCACCCTGAATTGGGATTCAACGAGTTCGCTACGAGTGATTTGGTCGCAAAATTGCTGACCGAATGGGGCTATCAAGTCACACGCAACATAGGACAAACCGGGGTTGTCGCCACCCTTCAACGTGGCACAGGGAAAACTCTCGGTTTACGTGCCGATATGGACGCGCTGCCCATTGAGGAAACCAGCGGGTTGCCCTATACCAGCACCCACAGCGGCGTGATGCACGCCTGCGGTCATGATGGCCACACAACGATGTTGTTGGCGGCAGCGCGCTATCTGGCACAGCATTCTGACTTTACCGGTACTCTGCACCTGATTTTTCAACCGGCAGAAGAAGGCGGTGGCGGAGCCAGAGTGATGATGGAAGATGGCCTGTTTGAGCGCTTCCCTTGCGACGCGGTGTTTGCCATGCATAACGTACCCGGCTTCCCGGCGGGTCTACTCGGTTTTGCCAGTGGTCCTTTCATGTGCTCGGCCGATACGGTCAATATCATCCTGCACGGCCACGGTGGCCATGGTGCAGTCCCACAACACACGGTCGATCCGGTTGTGGTCTGCGCTGCCATTGTGATGAGCCTGCAAACCATCGTATCCCGCAATATAGACCCACAGGAAACGGCGATTATCACCGTAGGCGCGATCCAGGCAGGGCTTGCCAGCAATGTGATCCCCGCTACCGCCACCATGACGCTGAGCGTGCGCGCCCTGAATGCCGGGGTACGTCAACGCCTAGAAAACCGCATTATCGCGCTGGTTGAAGCGCAAGCTGCCAGCTTTGGTGCCCGTGCGGAGATTGACTATCAGCAGGGTTACCCTGTGCTGGTGAACCACGCAGCGGAAACCGATCTGGCGCGTGAAGTGGCACTGGACTGGGCGGGTGAACAGCAGTTGATCCCCTCGCTGCGGCCATTTACCGCCAGCGAAGACTTCGCCTTTATGCTGGAGCAATGCCCCGGCAGCTATATCTCGATTGGCAACGGTGAAAGTACGCCCGGCAATTCACTGCATAACGCCAGTTACGATTTCAACGACGCGTGCTTGCCGATCGGCGCGACGTATTGGGTCAAGTTGGTTGAACGCTTTTTGGCTTAATGCCCTTTTGAACACCACAACACTGAGGAAAATGAAATGAAAACAAAAAGTAGCCTGATTTTATTGCTGCCGCTGGCGTTGAGTTTCGCGGCCATTGGTGGGGAGTTCAGCGGCAAAGTCATTAAGCTGGGCGTCGACCCAACCTATCCACCGTTGGAATACAAGACGCCGCAGGGTGCTCTGACCGGATTCGGTGTCGACATTGCACAGGCAATGTGCGAGCAAATGCAGGCCAAATGCGTTTGGGTCGAAAGCAGTTGGGATGGGATGATCCCCGGATTACAGGCGAAAAAGTTCGATGCCATCGCCTCGTCAATGACCATTACGCCACAGCGCCAGGCACAAATTGCCTTCTCGGATAAAGTGTCCAATGCCCCAGCACGGTTAGTGGCCCGTAAAGGGAGCGATCTGCAACCTACCGCGGCTTCGCTAAAAGGTAAATCCATTGGCGTGCAACAGGGCTCCAGTCAGGAAACTTATGCCAACGCTCTATGGCGGCCAGCCGGGGTTAACGTGGTGTCCTACCAGAGCCAACAGGAGGCCAATGAAGATTTGGTCAACGGGCGCCTGGATGCGTCGCTGTTAGCCAGCGTCAGCGCCAGTGAGTTTTTCCATACGCCTGCCGGAAAGGATTTTGCCTTTACCGGTGCCGAGCTTAATGACAGCAAGTATTTCGGTATCGGCGACGGCATTGGGTTGCGTAAAGAAGATACCGCGTTGCTCAATGCGTTCAATGCCGCGCTCAAAGCGATCATTGCCAACGGCACCTACAAGAAAGTGAACGATAAATACTTTGATTTTGACGTATACGGTACAGCGCAATAACGGCGATTGGCGGGAAACAAAAAATAAAAGGGCCAGGCAAATGCCTGGCCCGATAAAAAGGGTTACTTCACTTCGCCCATAGCCTTCAGCTTTTTGGACAGCTCACGGCGTTCTTTAGACAGATCGGCATTTTTGATGATGTAGTCATCAACGCGATCTTCATAGTCGCTGCGCATGTTGCTAATGATGCCCTGAACATCTTCAATGCTCATGCCTGGTTTGATGTACTCACTCAGGTTGTCGAGCAGCAGCACACGCTTTTGGTTATCACGAACTTTCTTTTCGTTGTCGATAATTTCGCGTTGCAGCTTATTTTTACGGCGGAACATACGCACAAACTCCAGAACGTCCTGGAAACTCGGCTTATTTGCATTATCCATCTTCATACCCTTGCTTTAGTAATACACAGATTCATTTGCTTACGGCCACAATGATACCAAGATACAGGTTTGTGGCGGTCAGGCACAACACTCATCGCCCTATCTTACTCACTTTGCTGCCTGGACAAAAACCAGAAGCGCCCGCTTCATGATCTGACCCCCTATTCGCGCCCGGTAGCAGTACAGACCTTGAGCAGGTCGCCCAGTTCTTCCAACTGCTGCGTCAGTTCCATGCTCAGCCAAACATAACCGTAAATAGGTGCCTCGCCGTGTTGACTGACGCTCGCCTCCTGCATCAGGGTTTTCAGTTCGGCGGCGATTTCGCTCAGTTGCCCTGCCATTACGGATTGTTGCGTTTGCGGGCCGTTATGCATCATGTCTGCCAATGATTCAAGCGACCGCAGCGTCAGCAATTGTGCGCTGCGCAGCGTTTTCGCATTCAGCATAATAAAATGGGTTTCACGCGAGGCCCAATACGCGTCGGCCAGCAGTTCCAGAGTACAGACCAGATTGCGGCTCAGCGTTTGTACCGCTTCAAATACCGCCAGAGGGATATGGGTTTCTTTACTGCTGGGAACAATCAGGCCGCGCAATTTGACGACCTGATTCAAGAGATCTTTCAACTGAGGTTCCAGTCGCGGCCGTTCGATCATGTTCGGCGACAGATAAGCACCGTAGATTTTACTCGCGCTTTGCAAGCAATCCGCCATCTGCATACGCCACAGAATGTAGGCACGCTGTGGATAAATGCTGGTGAACAACAGCGCCAGCAACGAGCCAAAAATAACGTCCCCACTACGCCACAGCGCAGTATGCATGTCACCCGCCCCCGCGCCACACACCACCGCCAGTGTAATCCCCACCAACAGTGCCATATAGGGACGCTTACCGAGCGTCAGATAACCGCAGAAAAACATCACTACTCCGCACCACGCTAACATCAGCGGTAGCGAGTAAAGCTCAAGATACAGGGCAATCAGGCCCGAGGCCGCGCCAAACACCGTACCGGCGATACGCTGCAACGCGCGTTGCAACACATTTCCCCAGAACGAAATCGGCCCCATCACCACCACCAAGGTAATGAGCGGCCAGGTCCCTTCAGGGACGTCTAGCAAGCGAATCAGCAAGAAGGTCAGGATAAACGCCAGCCCAATGCGCACGCCGTGCACAATGCGGTAATGACGATAAGTCAAACGTTCAAACGACGATATTTTTCTGTCGAGGCGCACAATGCATCCCGTTATGAATGGCGAGAAAGTCCATTAGTTTAGCGGAGGAAGAGCAGCGGAGAAAAGGCGGATAAGGCGTCCCTCACCCGCAGTCAGTCCTTAAGCGGCATATTTATCCACCAACGCCTGCAAAATGGCGGCGGTTTCTACATCCATCACCCCATCATACTGCCGTTGACGGAAATGCAGCTGGAAGGCACGCACCAGTTGGCGATAACCTTCAGCGTCAACCGCTGCCGAGGTGTCGTAACCATATTTGGCGAACAGCGCCAACACATCAGACTGTGCAGGCAGACCATGACATTGATATGCATGCTGATGTCGCTGTTTCACCGCGTCGTCATACCAGGCGCCCACCCCGGCCTGATACAGCTGATGCCACGGGAACTGCGGGCCCGGATCGCTCTTTCGGCCCGGCGCGATATCGGAATGCGCCACCACGTTAACGGGGGTGATGTCCGGATAGCGCTGCAGGATGTTTTGCGCCAGTTGAGTCACCGCCGCAATTTGCTGCGGATTAAACGGTGGGAAACTAATGTCTTCACCATCGCCACTCGCCAGATTGACGATCTCAATGCCAATCGCCGTATCGTTGAGATTTGAACGATTACCCCATTGGCTTGCACCGGCATGCCAGGCTCGTTCATCTTCATCGACCAAGTTAAAAATGCGTACACCGCTGAAACCGGCCGCCTGATAGGTTTGATCTTCCGGATCAGGCACCAGGTAATGGGCGCTGACCGATTTACCTGTCAGTGACTGCACGGAATCGGCAAAATTCTGCGCCGTGTAATGCAGCACCAAAAAGCGTACCCGGTGGCCAAAGCTGGCTACCGAACGGTAGCTATTGTAATCAATACTGAACATCGTAGATTCCTTGTTAGTTAAACTCGCGTGCCTCTTTCACCGTAGGGAACAAAGATATTCGTCCCGCGTCACGCGGTCGCTGCATGCAGTGACCCTACAATGCCTTCGTGGCTCTTGTCCACCCCTTAATGTTTAGCTAATTGCTAAATTTAAAGCAAGATAAATTTAGCAAAAACGATATTTACCTTTTTGCTAAAGAATGCGATCATCCAAGGATGGAAACCAAAGAAATAAGACGCAATAATTTGCGCGAGCTGATGGCCAGCTACGCCCGACAGGGCATCAACCAGAACGATTTTGCCGTGCTGGTTGAATCCTCCTCGCCAACGCTCAGCCAGATTACCGGTGAAAAATCCTCCCGCAACCTTGGCGATAACCTCGCCAGGCGGATTGAGGCCAAGCTGGATCTGCCCAAAGGCTGGTTCGACGTTTTCCATGAAAAACAGCTGGTGCGCCCGTTCGATAACGTGGCGGCAGAATCGGATTTCCAACCTGCCCGCCTGAAGCCGGTAGTGTGGGAAGATACCGAACAGGACAAGGAAGAGTTTGTGGAAATTCCCCTGCTGGACATTAATTTTTCTGCCGGCGATGGCTGTTATGAAATTGTTGATCGTGAAGAGTTTTCACTGATTTTTCGTCGCTACTATCTGCACAAGATGGGGGTGGCGGTCAATGCGGCACGTATCATCCGCATTTCCGGCTCCAGCATGGAACCACGCCTGCAAGACGGCGACGTGGTGGGTATCAATACCGATGACACACGCATCCGCGAAGGCAAAACCTACGCGATTCGCCACGGTAATTTGCTGCGGGTAAAAGTGTTGATAGAACAGCCTGACGGCGGTGTCACTATTCGCTCCCTGAACCGGGAAGAATACCAGGACGAACACCTGAGTTATCCGCAGCGTAAAGACCAACTGGTGGTGTTGGGCCGCGTTTTCTGGTCGTCTTCGTCCTGGTAATGGGCGGGACACAATCGGGTGCCGCTTGGCGGCACCCTCCTGTTATTTGAAATCCACGACCATCTGCTGCTGGATAGACAAACCGCGGGTAGACTGCACGCAACGGGCGATGTAGTCGGTAAAGCGCGGCGGTTTAGGCATGCCCAGCTTGAGAATTTTGTCGTTGCTGAAACGCACGTTAAGCATGGCGAAAGATCCATACAAACGCATCGCCTTCAGCATCAGTCTTTCGTTGCACGGCCCGAAGATATCTTTCAGTTGCTTGCGCATTTTCAGCAGGGCTTCGTAACTGACCTGCGCGTAATGGTCGCCAAGCGGCGGTTTTTCCAACGCGGCAGCAATGGCGCGATCAATATCCGCGAAGCTGACGCTGCTCTCTTCACCGGCAGAAATATGATAAACGTCATTATCCAGCGTTTCGCTGTTCAGCAACATCACCATCGCATCAGCGCAGTAATCGACCGGGATAACGTCGATATTGTCCTGCAGTGAACACATGAATTTACGCAACATTAGCGCCATGCTGAACACCCAGAAAATACTGCTGGATGGCTGGCACCCTAAACGCGTGTGCCCAACAACGATAGAAGGACGTGCAATCACCAGCGGCAATTGCGGGCAGTGTTGACGCATTAACTGTTCAATCGTGGATTTAGAGCGGGTGTATTCCACCAGATGCTCAGCCGTTTCTTCAAACTCGCCACTTTCTGCCACCAGCGAGCCCGGTTCCGGGGCACACGACATTGCGGTACCCACATGCAGAAAACGTTTCAATCCCGGTACCTGCGCCATTCTTTCGGCAAAGGCCAGTGTACCTTCAACATTAACCTTCCAAATAAGCGGGTTATTGCCGAATGAAGCAACCGCGGCACAATTGATAACGTGCGTTACATTGTTAATACGTGTGTCCGCTAAAAAATTAGCAGGCTCACTTAAATCACCCAACAATATATTTTCTATCGTGATTTTGGAGAATAAATCGGATTCAATATTAAACTTCTCCATATTAATCCGAATACGTTCCAGCCCCTGCTGCGCATTTTCAGCTCGCACTAACAGAAGATAGTTAATTTCCTGATTTTCATTCAGTAATTTTTCGAGCACTGCACCACCGAGAAAGCCAGTAGCGCCGGTCAACAGCAGAGTTTTCATAATATGCACCCACATTGGCATTGAATGATGCTGATTGTATGCGGAGATAATTAAACAAATATTAAATGGAACTCAGTGGCAGCTGTTTATCTTTTCTTAATATTATCTTAAGGAATATTTTGAAACATCAGTGAGGCATTTGGTAACACATTAATAAAAAAGAAACCATAATAAATGCGGCCGTTGACGGGCCATTGATACAGGCTCTGATTTAATTTACTGGTGAGTATTATTACATTTTTTCATCAGGAGTATTTATGAGCTATAACCAAAAAGTTTGGTTGGGCATCCTGGTCCTGTGCAGTGTCTTCTGGCTGGCGGTGATCGGCGGTATTTTCTCGGTCCATGAAGCCTACGAGCGCACAAGCCTGCAAAGTCAGCAGGATTTCACAACGCGATACTCTCAGCATTATCATGGCACTGCAACAGCGAACCATAGCCTCCAGGCGCGAACGCCAACATCCTGATATGCCCCCCTGAATGGGTAGGGACAAGCACGCCTAACGATCTTATGATGCCCCTTGGTTCATAGGGAGAATAATATGGGTCGAAAGCTGGATCGCTTGCCTCAAGCAGAACGTGAGAAAATTGAAGCCGACTTGCTCGCGCTCAGCGTCATTTATAACGAACGTTATGGCATTGCCACCAATGCTGCCCATGCCGAAAAACAGGTGCCTGATTATTTACGTTCCTACTTTCATCTGCGCCTAAGCTACTACCGCAGTGCGTAATACCGCGCATTTCAGTGATTAACGCTAACGACTCGTACGTCTCGCCGTTACAATAGGAAGATATTCCCAACGCCACGTGAGAGATGCGATTTTGAGCAGCAAGGCACCGGCCACATTCTATATTCACGACTACGAGACCTTCGGTAAAAGCCCATCCATGGACCGCCCGGCGCAGTTTGCCGGTGTGCGTACCGATATGGATTTCAATATCATCGAAGAGCCACTGGTCATCTATTGCACCCCGGCCGACGACTACTTGCCCGATCCTGAAGCGGTGATGATCACCGGTATCACGCCGCAATTGGCACTGGCTAAAGGTGTCAACGAAGCCGAGTTCGCACACCAGATCCATCAGGCATTCAGTGTGCCTGGCACCTGCATTCTGGGTTACAACAATATCCGCTTCGATGATGAAGTGAGCCGTAATATCTTCTACCGCAGCTTTTACGATCCCTACGCTTACAGCTGGCAAAACGGCAATTCCCGCTGGGATCTGCTCGACGTGATGCGTGCCTGCTATGCGCTGCGCCCGGACGGTATCGTCTGGCCGGAAAACGAAGATGGGTTCCCCAGTTTCCGTTTGGAACACCTGACTCGCGCCAACGGCGTCGAACACGAACACGCTCATGACGCCATGTCGGATGTTTACGCGACCATCGCCATGGCCAAGTTGGTCAAACAAGCGCAACCCCGGCTGTTTGACTTCCTGCTGCAACACCGCAACAAGCATAAGCTCAATGCCCTGATCGATATCGCAGAAATGACGCCGTTGGTGCACGTTTCCGGTATGTTCGGCGCTGCACGTGGCAATACCAGCTGGGTATCGCCGCTGGCCTGGCACCCTGATAACAAAAATGCGGTCATCATGTGTGATTTAGCCGGTGATATGTCGCCACTGCTCACGCTGAGCGCCGACGAATTGCGCGAACGGCTGTATACCCGCAGAGACGAGCTGGCACCTGACCAATCACCGGTGCCAATCAAGCTGGTTCATATCAACAAATGCCCGGTACTGGCACCCGCCAAGACCCTATTGCCGGAAAACGCGGAACGCTTGGGGATCGATCGCCAAGCCTGCCTGCAAAATCTGCAGCTGCTGCGCCAGCACCCGCAGGTGCGCGAAAAAGTGGTGGCGTTATTCGCTGAAGCCGAACCTTTTAAAGGCTCTGATGACGTCGACGCCCGGCTGTACGACGGTTTCTTCAGCGATGCTGATAAAGCAGCAATGAAGATTATCCAGCAAACCAAACCGCAAAACTTGCCGGCACTGGATCTGACCTTCAACGATGACCGCATGAAGGAACTGCTGTTCCGTTTCCGGGCCCGCAACTACCCCAACACGCTGGATGACAGCGAGCAACGCCGCTGGTTACAGCATCGTCAGGAAGTTCTGAGCGCTGAACGGGTACAGAGTTACGTACTGCAACTCGAGTCGTTGTATAACTTGTACGAAGGCGATAAAGAAAAGACCGCGCTGCTGAAAGCGCTGTTTGAGTACGGTAAAGAATTGGTAGGCTAACAGAAAAACGTAGGGCGCTAAAAGCGCCCTACGACTTAATGGCAGAGGCGCTGTATGCCGCGCCCAATGACATCATCAAAGCATTAAATCGCGGGCCGAACCTGTTCGGCCCCGACCTGTTAAGGCTTATGCAACGTCTTCGCTAGCCTGTGGAACCGGCAGACGGAAGCTGCGGGTGACGAAGGCCAGATAAATCAGACCAATCGCGGCCCAAACCAGGCCCAGCGTCATCGAACTGGCTTCCAGGTTGATCCACAGTGCACCAACAGTTAACGCCCCCAATACCGGCAGAATCAGATAGTTAAAGGTATCTTTAACGGTACGGTTCATCTTGTCGCGAATATAGAACTGCGAGATTACCGACAGGTTCACAAAGGTGAACGCCACCAGCGCACCGAAGTTAATCAATGCCGTCGCCGTAACCAGATCGAACGACACCGCAGACAAGGCAATCACACCAACCAGCAGTACGTTCAATGCCGGGGTACGCCATTTCGGGTGCACATAACCAAAGAAACGCTCTGGGAATACACCGTCACGGCCCATCACGTACATCAGACGCGAAACACCGGCGTGCGACGCCATACCTGAAGCCAGTACGGTCACGCAAGAGAACACCAGGATCACCGACTGGAAGAACTTACCGGCGACGTACAGCATGATTTCCGGTTGGGACGCATCAGGATCTTTAAAGCGCGAGATGTCCGGGAAGTACAACTGCACGAAGTAGGACACCACGATAAAGATGATGCCGCCGATCAGCGCCGTCAGGAAGATCGCTTTCGGGATCACGTTCTCTGCATCTTTGGTTTCCTCGGACAGCGAGCTGATGCCGTCAAAACCGAGGAACGAGAAGCACAAAATAGTCGCACCGGTAATCATCGGCACTACATGCGCATTCTCAGACCAGAATGGGCGGCTGCTAACCAGCGTACCTGCCCCTTCGCCATGCGAAAGGCCATTAACCACCAGGAACAGGAACACGATCATGATAGCCACCTGCACCACCACGATAATGGAGTTCAGGTTTGCCACCAGCTTAATGCCGCGCAGGTTAAAGAGCGTCATCAGCGCGACCAGCGCCGCCACGAAGATCCACGAAGGCACGCCCGGGAAGATAGCTTCCAGGTAAATTTTGGCCAACAGGATGTTGATCATCGGCATGAACAGGTAGTCCAGCAACGATGACCAGCCCACCATAAAGCCAACGTGCGGGCTAATGGCCTTCTGGGCGTAGGTGTAGGCAGAACCGGCGGACGGGAATTTCCGTACCAGTTTGCCGTAGCTCAATGCGGTAAACAGCACCGCCAGCAGAGCAAAGGCGTACGCAGTGGCGACGTGACCATCGGTCAGGCCGGATACGATGCCAAAGGTATCGAAGATGGTCATTGGCTGCAGGTAAGCCAGCCCCATCATCACTACCGGAACTAAAGTCAGGGTTTTACGCAGCTGTGCGCGTGGCGCCGGAATGGTGCTGGAGATGTTATCGGACATTGCGCAGCCCCCCCTTACCTTCTGCCTTGCGGAGCGTAGACACGCCAAGACTTAAGGTTGCGGGGAAACTTCGCAACGTGCGACTGAATTCAAAAAGAAGGGGATTGGAAGCTGGATAACGAGTCAAGGCTGCCTTGGCTGCTCCATAATCGCTGCGACCACAGCGGAAACCGGCGGGCACCGGTGCTAAAGTGAAAAATTGCCCCATCTTTCTTATCCTCATGAGTCACGACCATAAAGTTTTGTTTGATCGCGCACGAAACTATTTATCTATCCGGATCGGTGTCCGGCCTCGCTTGGTGTATGAAACGCACAGTTTGTAAAACACAAATGCAAAAAAAATAACCGACGCGTTAAAACGTCGGCTATCTGCATTAGAGATATTTTGCACCAGAAACCCTCCTGATGACAAGATCAGGAAGGCATCTTAAGTAAATTCTTTTCGCGATTGTTCGGAAAACCGCCCTTACGGTTGAATTAATCCGCAATCCTCACCGTCACTTACTCCGTTATTGCCGCTTAGTTTACGCCCCCTCAGGCATTTTTCAACATCCAGTCGATCTCTGTTTCCGTCACTAAGCGCTCAAACTGCATCAATTCATCCATCTTGCAGGCATGATAAACATGCGCAAAACGTTCTCCCAGGTACTGCGTCAGCGCTTGCTGATGCTCAAATTCGTATAGCGCATCGCTTTGACGGATGGGGAACGGTAACCCTTCTTGCTCGAGCCCATTACCGGTCACGGGTTCAGGCAACGGCAGCGCATTGTCCAACCCATACAAAATCCCGGAGAGGATCGCCGCAACCACCAGATAGGGATTGGCATCCGCGCCTGCGACACGGTACTCCACCCGATGGTTCTCGGGCTCACCGCAGGGAATACGCAGCGCAACGGTGCGATTGTTGTGCCCCCAGGAGGCTTGTGTGGGGACATACATGCCCGGCTGGAAACGACGGAAAGCATTAACATTGGGGGCTAACAGTGCCATTGAAGCCGGCATTAAGGTGATCATACCCGCCAGCGCACGGTGCAGTAACGCAGAGTCTTCGCCGTCTGCTTGGGCGAACAGGTTGTTACCGTTACCGTCGAGCATGCTGATATGCACATGCATGCCGCTACCGGCGTATTCTTCATAAGGTTTGGCCATAAAGGTCGCGTGCAGATGGTGATTTTCCGCCACCATCCGTACCAGGCGTTTTAGCCCCAGCGCATGATCACAAGCCAGCAGCACGTTATCGGTATGCTTTAGGTTGACCTCAAACTGGCCAGGCGACGCCTCTGCCACCGCACCGTCCGCCGGTAGCCCCTGCATCTGAGCCAGGCTATCGATGTCGTTCAGCACTTCAGCAAAATGATTCAGGTTATCCAGCGAGTATACCTGGCTTTGCACGTTGCGCTCCTGGGTACCGGGTGCGCAAGGAGGTTGTAGGTAGCCTTCAGAATCTCGCTGTCGATCAATGAGATAGAACTCCAACTCTACCGCTACCACCGGGAACATGCCTCGCTGGCGCAACGCCTGCCACACTCGGTTCAGAACATTGCGGGGTTCAACGTCAAAGGGAGTACCATCTTCATCCAGCATGGTCAGCAATACCTGACCGATATTATCCGGGTCCGCCGCTGACGGCGTCAACGAACCAAGCACCGGCATGCAGACACGGTCCGGCTCCCCCAACTCTTGGCCCAGGCCAGCCTCTTCCACCACATTGCCCAAAATATCCATAGCGAATACCGAGGCGGGGAAGTAACTGCCTTTTTCCAATTTTTTCAGTCCGGAGACGGGAATGCGTTTACCGCGGAAGGAACCATTCAGATCAGTGAGTAGGATATCGATATACTGCGTTGAGGGGTGGCGTTCCAAATAGTGAGCAACTTCACGTTGGAACGCGCTACTTCGCCTCTCTTCATTGTGCTGTGCAAAATTTTCAACTGCTGCGATATTGGTTTGCATACATCACCCGCCATTATGCTCTGAGGACGCTGTGGCGCCCGCCTGCCGATAGGTTCAACACATGGTCTGATTTCTCTGTAGACTGCGCCAGAACCGGCGCTCAAAATAACATCCATAATATGAAACATAGCTTTAACACAAATGGTTTGCAAATGTTACAATGCTGTTTGATTATTCGCCACCGACTGCTAAATTGATAAAATATTGACCGAAAAGGCGTTAACTGCCTTTTTATGTGCAGAATTTCGTCCGCCGAAACAGGGGGGATCATGGGCAATATATTTTCCAATTCCGTCGCAACTACCGATATCATGCTATGCCGATATCACTCAGACAGGCACCTGACTCCGATATTCATTTCTGCCTGTCGTTCCTACCAGAAGGAAGTACCGCTATGAGCGAAGTCAGCTTGGCGCCAGGTAAGCGCCTGTCACAGATCCGTCTGCAATTGGGTTTGTCGCAGCGCCGAGTCGCCGAACTGTCCGGGTTAACCCACAGCGCAATCAGCACCATCGAACAGGACAAAGTCAGCCCGGCTATCAGCACACTGCAAAAACTGCTAAAGGTCTATGGTTTGTCGTTGTCCGCGTTCTTTGCCGAACCTGAAGCCGCTAATGAACCCAAAGTGGTGATCGACGCCGAAGATTTGATCGAGATCGGTAGCCAAGGCGTGTCAATGAAGCTGGTGCACAACGGCAACCCAACGCGCAATTTGGCGATGATGCTGGAAACCTATCAGCCGGGCACCACCACCGGTGAGAAGATAAAGCATCAGGGTGAGGAGATCGGCACGCTGCTGGAAGGTGAAATCATGCTCACCATTAATGGCCAGACCCACTGCCTGACTGCTGGGCAGAGTTATGCCATCAACACCGGTATTCCCCACAGTTTCAGCAATACCTCTGCACGCGTCTGTCGTATCGTCAGCGCACATACGCCGACGACGTTCTGATAAAAGCCGGATAAGGGCGTTGCGTTGCCCGTGATCTCGTTTGTATCGCGTCCCGTTCAGTGATGTCTCTTGCGCTGAACGGGCCCCCTCTCGACAAAAAATCATTTTCGTCTCAGTTATGCCATTTAGTTTGTTGCGAGAAGCGCAATCTGTGTTACAAAAGACTATCTTTAGCCATCTAAACACCTAAACGTCTTTAATCACTATGCCAACCACTACGCCCTCACGCCTCGAGATGCGCAATATCTCGATCGCCTTTGCCGGATTCAACGCGCTGCAAAACGTCGACTTTACCTTACTGGGTGGTTCTACCCATGCGTTGGTCGGGGCTAATGGTGCGGGGAAATCCACACTGATGGCGATCCTGTCCGGTGCACATGATCATTACCGCGGAGAGATCTTTATCGACGGCCAAAAAGTGGATATTCATTCGCCACTGCAGGCACGCCAATATGGGATCCACGTGGTGCAGCAAGAAGTGGATGTGGCACTGATCCCCACGCTGTCAGTGGCGGAAAACATCATGCTCGATTGGCTTAATGAACCGGGCCATCTGCTCAATTGGCCACAGCTGTACCGGCAGGCAGCGCAGTTACTGGCCCAGTTGGATGTGAACATCAACCTGCGCCAGCGTTTGGCCGACTGTACGCTGGCGGAAAAACAGCAAGTGCTGCTGGCACGCGCACTGTCACACCGCTGCCGTTTCCTGGTGCTGGATGAACCCACCGCCCCGCTCGATCGCGCCGAGAGCGAACGCCTGTTCCGCGTTGTGCGCCGCCTCCAGTCGGAGGGTATCGGCATCGTCTTTATTTCACACCGCATTCACGAACTGAGTGAAATCTGCGATCGCTTAACGGTGCTGCGTGATGGCCGCCATGTCAGTGACGATGCCATGCAAGGCCTGAGTGGCGAGCAGATTGTTGAGAAAATGCTTGGTCACCGGTTGGACGATATCTTCCCGCCACGTCGCCCACCGCACGGATCTCGCCCGTTATTGCAGGTAGAAAACCTGCACGATCGCCATAAACTGCGCGACATCACGCTGCAACTGCATCAAGGGGAAATCCTCGGTATCGCCGGGTTAGCCGGCGCAGGTAAAACGGAGCTGTGCAAAGCACTGTTTGGGGCCTCCCCATCCCGCCTTGAGCGCGGAGAACTGCTGGGCAAACCCTGGGCTCCGCGCGCTCCGCACCTCAGCGTTGAACAAGGGCTGGCACTGGTGCCGGAAGAGCGGCGTAAAGAAGGCATTTTTATCGATGAGGCTATCCCGATGAACCTGAGCGTCAGCGCCGACGACAGCTTCTCACGCTGGAGTCTGTTCAGTCGCCGTCAGGAACTGCGCTGGGCGCGGGATATCATGCAACGCCTGAACATTCGTGCTTCTGGCCCTCAACAACGGCTGACAAGGCTGTCCGGCGGCAACCAACAAAAAGTGGCCATTGGCAAATGGCTACGCGGTGATGCCAGCGTGCTGATATTTGATGAGCCGACCAAGGGCGTGGATATCAAGGCCAAACAAGAGCTTTTCACCCTGATCGACAGCCTGGCACGCGAGGGGAAAGGCATTATCTATGCCTCCGGCGAATTCTCGGAGCTGGTCGGCCTATGCGATCGCATCTGCGTGCTATGGGATGGGCGAGTCGTGGCGGAACTGAATGCCGCCGATATTGATGAAGAAACCTTATTACTGTATTCCACCGGAGGAACCCCAGCGTGAGTAAAGAATTATCCCTGCAGAATGCGCAACCCTGGCGCCATCAGCTGTTTGAGTTTCTCTACAAATGGGGGATGTTACTCACCGTTGTTGCGTTGATCGCCCTGTTTGGGCTGGCATCGGACAACTTCCTCGATCCGAACAACATCATCAACATTCTGCGCTCAATCGCCATCGTTACGGTGATCGCTATCGGCGTGTCCATCTCGCTTTCGGTGGGCGGCTTCGACCTTTCCGTCGGCTCCACCGCTTCACTCGCTAATGCCCTGGTGGTTTCACTGTTCGTCTGGTACGGCTTCGGCACGACCGGGGCGATTGTGCTGACACTACTGATTTGTACGCTGGTTGGCCTGTTCAACGCCTTCCTGATCGTCGTATTGAAAATTCCCGACATGCTGGCGACGCTAGCCAGCCTGTTCGTGATCCAGGGCGTGGCCATGACCTACAGCTACGGCGGGTCAATCACCCAAAACATGCTGCTGCCGAACGGTGATATGGCTGAAGGCCTGATCCCGGACATTTTCTCCTCCCTGGGCCAGGTACCGGTGATCGTGTTGATCATGCTGGCGGTGACCATCGTGGTACAGCTTTTTCTGTCGCTGACCAAGCATGGCCGTCGCATGTACGCTATCGGCGGTAATCCGGAGGCCGCGCGTCTTTCTGGCATTCGCACCGTGCGTTACAGGGTTGCTGCCTACGTCATTTCAGCCCTGCTGGCCTCGCTTGGCGGCATATTGTTGGCGTCACGTATCGGATCTTCACAGGTGAACGCCGGCGGCGGTTATCTGATGGATGCGGTTGCCGCTGCCTATATTGGTTTCTCGCTGGCAGGCTCCGGCAAACCCAACGCGCTCGGCACATTGGTAGGGGCAGTGATCCTCGGCGTGTTGCAAAACGGCCTAGTGATGCTTTCCGTGCCCTACTATGCCATGGACATTATCAAAGGTCTGGTATTGGCCCTGGCGTTAGCGATTACCTATATCCAGAAACGCTGATGGCTCCACCGGCGCATACCTTGCTGCGCCGGTTTTCCCTTTAATTCATACGGTTAATGTTTCCCTCCTCTCGCAAACATACAAATGATACGAATTATCATTTGCGTTTACATTCTGTATAAAATCCTTACAATGGCCTGACGAAATACTGACGGAACGACGATCCTCGCAACGACGGGGCACGTTTCTACTTATTATTCAAACCGTTAAAACGACACTTTGTCGCTTTACATCAGACCAGGAAAGGTTTGCCTCATGGAAAAGCCACGTTATAACCAGCTCACTGCACTGATTATTGCCACAATCACCAGCGCCAGCGCTTTCGCTGCGCAACAAGACGCTCAGGACACCATGGTGGTGACCGCTTCCGGTTTCCAACAGAAAATCCAGGACTCCCCCGCGTCTATTTCTGTGATCCCACGTCAACAAATTGAAGACAAAGCCTACCGTGATATTACCGACGCGTTGAAAGACGTGCCGGGCGTGGTGGTGGTCGGCGGCGCCAGCAGCAGCGATATCAGTATCCGCGGCATGGCCCCCAAATACACCCTGATCCTGGTCGACGGCAAACGTGTTGACACCCGTGGCACCCGTCCCAACAGCGATAACGCTGGCATCGAACAGGGCTGGCTACCGCCAATGGAAGCCATTGAACGCATTGAAGTGGTACGCGGACCTATGTCTTCACTGTATGGCTCTGATGCGATGGGTGGCGTGATCAACGTGATCACCCGCAAAACCTCCAATACTCAAGGCTGGAAAGGTTCACTGCACGGCGATTCCACCTTCCAGGAAAACAGCAATTCCGGCGATTTGTTCCAGACCAATGCCTATGCCTCCGGCCCGCTGATTGACGGTTTGCTGGGGCTGCGGGTCAATGGTCTGCTGTCACGCCGCGCCGAGGATAAAATCGTCAATGGCTTCAATGAACAGCGCATGCGCAGCGGTACCGCGGTATTCAGCCTGACGCCAAACGAACAGAACGATTTTGATTTTGAAATTGGCCGCTCTTTGCAAGATCGTAACAGTACGCCTGGTAAATCCATGGCGACCGAAAACTGCCGCAATAAAAAATGTACGCCTAACCGTGCCAGTGACAGCCTTTACACCCGAACCAACTACGCTGTAACCCACAACGGCTATTATGACTTCGGCAATACCACCAGCTACATTCAACGCGAAGAAACCAATAACCCAGGCCGTAATATGAAGATGTATAACACCATCTTCAACACCCAAAACCAGTTCGAACTGGGCGCTCACATGTTGAACATCGGCGGTCAGTACCGTTACGAAAAATTGAGTGACGGTGGCAACCAGATGGAAGCGGCAGATAAGTTGAACAAACTGACGCGCTGGAGCTGGGCGCTGTTTGCCGAAGACGAATGGGCGATGACCAACGACTTCAGCCTGACCAGCGGTATCCGTATGGATCAGGACCAGAACTACGGCAATCACTGGACGCCACGCATGTACGGCGTCTGGCACCTGACTGAACAGTTTACCTTGAAAGGCGGCGTTTCCGCCGGCTATCGCTCACCGGATCTGCGTCAATCCTCCGCCGGTTGGGGGCAAATCACCGGCGGTGGCCGCACATCAATCATTATCGGTAACCCGGATCTGAAGCCAGAAAAGAGCCTGAGCGAAGAAATCGGTATCATGTGGGATAACCTGCAGGGCCTGAACGCCAGCGTCACCCTGTTTAACACCGACTTCAAAGATAAAATCACCGAAGTCCGTCGCTGCGACAGCGGTGATGGCGACGCACAGTGTATGATCGGCAACACGCCGTATTACTTTATCAGCGACCGTACTAACGTCGATAAAGCCAATATGCGCGGCGTGGAAACCACTTTCGGGTGGGAAATCACCAAAGACTGGCAGTTGACCACCAACTATACCTACACAACCTCTGAACAGAAGAGTGGGGATTTCCAGGGCAAACCGCTAAACCAGATGCCGAAGCATATGATTAACAGCGTATTGGACTGGCAGGCCACTCACGACGTCAGCCTGTGGTCCCGCGTTAACTTCCGCAGCAAGACTTCAGACTATATGAGCCGTTCGTCGATGGCTAAAAGCACACCGTCTTACACCTTTGTTGACGCCGGCCTCAGCTACCAGGCGAATAAAGACCTGATGGTCACCGGTGGGGTGTACAACATCCTCGACAAGACTGTCGATTATGATAACTACGGCACCACGCTCGATGGCCGCCGTTACACCGTCGGCATGACCTACAACTTCTAATGCCACACAGGGCGCGCACTCACACTGCGCGCCCTTTTTGTCACCTCTACCCAAGGAAGCCACAATGACTTTACGTCGTTCCCCTCTGGTTATCGCCTTGCTGGCCTGCATGGCGTTGGCAGGCTGTACCAACAAAACCCGCACCGCAGCCCCCGATGCCCCGGCGACGGTCAGTTTTCAACACCTTAACGGTACCACCGACGTGAAAAAGCACCCTCAGCGCGTGGTCGTTCTGGACTATGCGTCGCTGGAAACACTGCAGCTGCTGGGTGTCGAACCACTGGCACTGCCGGGCAACCGCACCATGCTGCCGGACAGCCTAAAGCAGTACCAAGATGCCAAATACCTCAACGCCGGTACGCTGTTTGAACCAGACATGGCTACGCTACGTGCGGCCAAACCGGACCTGATCCTGATTGCCGGTCGCTCTTCCAAGGCGTATGCCGAACTCAGTGGCATCGCGCCGACGTTAAATATGGCGGTTGATCCACAAGATCAACTGGGTAGCCTGAAGCAACGCACACTGCAATTGGGTGAACTGTTCGATAAACAGCAGCAAGCGCAAGCCGCCGTCGACAAACTGGACGCCGAAATAGCAGCAATCAAGCCGCAGGTAGCCAAAGCCGGGCGTGGTCTGGTGGTACTGTTCTCCGGCGGGAAGATCAGCGCTTATGCGCCGAAAAGCCGCTTCAGCTTCACCTATGATGCCCTTGGGTTCAAATCAGCATTACAAAGCGAAAATCCCGATGTGCGTGGCAACAAACTGACCCCCGAGCAGGTTGCTAAGTTGAATCCAGACTGGTTATTTATCATCGACCGTGACGCGGCAACCGGCCGTCCGAACGCCGTTGCGCCACAGAAGATACTCACCGGCACGGCACTGAAAAACACCGTTGCGGTCAAGAAAGGCCAGGTGGTGTATTTACCGGCAGCTGAGGTGTATCTGTCAGGTGGCATTATCACTAGCCAACATATCGTCGAACGCGTCGCTGACGCGCTGAATAAGAAGTAAATAAACAGGCGCGGTGATACCGCATTACCGTTCGCTTAAGGTGTTCTTTAACGAGTTCAACGTTCTTTTCGGTCGATAAGCGCGCGAAGCACCATGAGACTCATGCGCCTCGACCGAGCAAGGGGCCGTAAGCGCGGCCCCTCCACCCACGCCTTCGCTTAACACCGTCTGTCCGCTGCGCGGTAATTACTCGGCCCGTCCTAGGCCTCGCCCCTTCGGGGCCACTGCAAGCAGCGTTCAAATCTGCTCCCGGCAGATTTGTCCTCCTGCACCTGCGTTGTCGGGCGGGTCGGCTACGACAAACGTCCCTGTTAGTCTCGCCTCAACCGGCCTTCCCTGGCCGGTTGCCCCTGACAACGCCGTCTTGCTCGGCAGCCGGTGATGCGCACCAAGGTCAACACCCGAATCGGCAACCACCGGGCAACCCAGCCACTCAGTGTGACGTTGCGCGATAAAAGACAGTGAACATGATGGGATGAGCACGGGGTTGGGCGCCCTGAAGACGTCGAACGCAAGAACAACGCATAGGCGAAACCGCCATGGACGGCGGTTTCAGGCGAGACAGGCAGGGACGCCTGTCGTAGCCGGCCGTGATGCGGTGTGATGAAGTGAGAGCCGTTGGCGCAGCCAACCGTCTGAGTGGGCAAGAGCGCGGGTTGCAAGGGGCCGCGCTTACGGCCCCTTGCTCGGTCGAGGCGCATGAGCCTCATGGTGCTTCGCGCGCTTATCGACCGAAAATAACGTTGAACTCGCTAAAGAACATCTTAACCGATCGGTATTCCGGCGATGCGGGGCCTTTTGGGCTTATATCGCGGGCTGGCTCACCAATCCGTCGATCAACACCTGGGGTGTCCCCTGCGAACAACGCTCAATGCGCCCGCGAACACCATAGACACGCGCCAAACTCTGTGGCGTGATCACCTCTTCTGGCGCACCGTCAGCAATCAATTCGCCGTCTTGTAACATCAATACATGATCACCATGGCGCAAGGCTATGTTGATGTCATGCACCACCACCACCGTGATGATATTGCGTTTACGGGTTTCTTTACGTACCAAATCCATCACGTGGAACTGGTAGTTAAGATCGAGTGCGCTCAGCGGCTCATCCAGCAGCAATAAGGACGGCTGACGGATCAACGACTGTGCCAATCCAACCAACTGCTTCTGACCGCCCGAAAGCTGATCGAGATAACTCAATGCCAAATGGGCAATGCCAAGCTGCTCAAGCAGCGCCATGACTTCCGCCTCACTGCCGGCGTTGCTGCGGCCACCCGAGGCACGTTGCGCCACGATGATTGACTCCAGCACGTGCAAATGCACCCCAGCGGGCAGTGATTGCGGCAAATACACGACCTTTTCTGCCCGGCGGGCAAAAGGGATCTGCATCAGATCGATGTCGTCCAGCCACAGTTGCCCCTGTGCTGGGTTCAACCCGGCCAGTGAACGCAGCAGCGTCGATTTTCCGCTGCCGTTTGGCCCCAGCAGCACGGTAATTTGGCCACGAGGCAGCATGGGAACCGCCAGATCGGTGATCACCTGACGCTTCGGGTAACCAGCGGAGAAGTGCTCAATACGCAATCCCTGATTCATACATTACCCCGGTGACGCAGAATAATACTCAGGAAGAACGGCACGCCCACCAGCGAGGTGACGATACCGACCGGAATGATAATGCCCGGGATCAGATTTTTCGACGCCACGGAGGCCATCGACAGCACCAGCGCGCCAATCAGCGCACTGGCCGGCAGATAGAAACGGTGATCTTCACCGAAAATCATGCGCGCGATATGCGGTGCCACCAGGCCGATAAAGCCAATCGGGCCAACAAAGGCAACCGCTAATGCAGAAAGAATACTGATACGCAACAACGTGGTCAGGCGCAGCCGGCGCACGTCGATACCGAAACTTACCGCCCGATCCTCACCCAAACGCAGTGCGGTCAACTTCCACGAGCTCATCATCGATAACGGCAACAACACGGCAAATACACCAAGCAGAATACCCAACTTGTCCCATGAAGCACGCGCCAGGCTGCCCATGGTCCAGAACACCAGCCCCTGCAACGTATCTTCGCTGGCAATAAATTGCATCATGGAAACCAGTGCATTAAAGGTGAACACCAACGCAATGCCAAACAGCACTACGCCAGACGTCGCAACCCGTGTCCAGCGCGTAATGCCATCGAGCATCAGTGCCGCAAACAGGGCAAAAATAAACGCGTTGGCGGAGATAAACCATTGGTCCGGTATGCCCGGTACGCCAATGCCCAACACGATAGCCAGAGCCGCACCGAACGCCGCAGCAGACGAAACGCCAAGGGTAAACGGGCTGGCAAGCGGATTGTTCAAGATGGTTTGCATTTCTGCGCCAGCCAAGCCAAGCGCAAACCCGACCACCACGGCCATCAATGCATAAGGCAAACGGATATCCCAGACGATCACCCGCGTACCGGCATCTGCCGCCGCAGGGTCAATCAGCGTTTGCCACAAGGAGGACAGTGAAAGCCCGGAAGGCCCCATGGTAAAGTCCAGCAGCAGCGAACCCAAAATCGCCAGTGCCAACACCCCCATCATCAATAAACGGTGACGGAGAATATGGTGATAACGCCCCATCACATTGACGCTGGGTTGCCCCTTGGTCCCAGGGATAGGATCGGTGGATACGCTCATTATTTCGGATACCTGTTACGACAATGACCATCGCGGCTGCAAACGGCCGCTTGAACCTGATAAGCAGCCGATAACAATAAAGCAAACGATAATACTTATCAATCATATCAATAGCTATTAGCTGTCATATAAAGATGTAACACTTTATTTTATAACGCTATTCACCCAATCACCCCGATAACCCCGTGAAAGCACGCAGGGTTAACAATTCCGAAAGTGAGGCCCCACCCCGCCTGGCTGTGACAAATCGCAACGAAACCACATAGAATCCGAAGCCTGACCGCCAAACGGCGTGCCAATCGCGCCAAGCTCGCTCTTTAAGGCTTATTGGCGAGGTCCTGATTAATGAGGCTGCAATGAGAAGTCGACTCCCCACGTTAACGCCTAAAAGGCCCGCTCTGCTGCACTGGCTGGTACAAAGCCCACAGCATACGGATGATGCCCAATTTCAACGCCAAATGCGGCTTACGTTGCTGCCTTCTCCCGCAACACCCTGGCTCAATGCCGCCGGTGTGGTGGTGCTGCTGCTGGGGTACATCTGGTTGACCCATAGTGCACTCGGTGCCGCGCTCTTGGCCTCACTCTTACTGCTGACCGGCGGCCGTTGGTGGCTGACGCGCGTCAATCCGCCACGCTGGCCCAATGCCATGCTTGTGACAGTGCTGTTGTGGTGCGCATTGGTAGGCGCAACCGCGCTGTTGGTCATGTTGTCAGGCCGCATGGTGCTTATCCTGTTCGCCGGCCTGTTGATTACCGGGCTGGCTTTCTGGCTAATGCAGCGCCATGCCGCCGCACCACGCTTTGCCTTGCTGGAAATCATGCTGCTGACGCTGCCCTATCTCGCGGTCGCGCCGCTATCGCGCGTACAGAATCTGTTTCTACTGGCAGACATCATCCCGCTTTGGCTCCTGTTAGCCCATGGTCTGATCGCGTTTTACCATCGCCAGGTCGCTCAACATGTCACCCTGACAGCCGAAAAACACAAAGCGGCCCACCAGGATCGTTTAACCGGCTTCCTCAACCGCGCAGGCGGTGAAGCCGTCATGCAGGAGGTTTGTCGACCTTCAGCAACGATGCATCCGCTTTCCCACCTGTTTATTATCGAATTTACCCCGCTGGCCGCACTCTATCAGAGCCACGGCGTTCTCATCGGCGACGACGTATTACGCACCATTGGCGAGCGCTTGAAAATGCTGGTTCGTCCCAGCGATTTTGTTTGTCGCTATACCGGAGGCCAATTCCTGATCCTGGTACACGGCCTACCTTACGGTTCTGAAGGGGAGTTTCTGGCGCGTATTGTCCCGCCACTGCAGGCGCCCTACGATTTTGGGGCTTTTGGTGAGGTGTCGCTGCAACTGAACACCGGCGTGCTGGCGTTAACGCAGGATTATCAGAAGGTTGAGAATCTGATGGCCGCAGCGCAACACGCGCTGACAATCAATGGGAAGGAATAACGCGGCGGTATCCCGCCACGTGATATGCGCGTTGTCTTTCAAGCTGCAGCCGAACTTTTCGACCGCAGCCTGAAATCCCGGGGCATAACCCGAGGTTACTTCACGTCCATTTTCGGGAATTCCATTTCGCTGTACTTCACGACACGGGTGCCGCGCGTCAGCTTATAACCGAACCAGATAATCAGGAACAGTGGAATACCGATATAGGTGGCTGTCACACCGTACCAGTCAATTCGGTCTTGCAGGAATGCCTGGTAGTTCTGCCCCAGCGTAATGATCAAACACAGGACGAAGGCAAAAATCGGCCCCAGCGGGAAGAAACCGGAACGGTATGGCAGGTCGTTCAGATCACGCCCCTGAATCATGTAGCCACGACGGAAACGGTAATGACTGATGGCAATCCCCAACCAGGCGATAAAGCCGGTCATGCCCGAGGTATTCAGCAGCCACAGATAAACTGACTGATTACCGAACATTGAGCTCAAGAAACACAGGCCCGCGACCACGGTAGTGGCGTACAACGCGTTGCGCGGCACCCCACCCTTCGACAGTTTGGCAAAAATACGCGGCGCTTTACCTTCCGATGCCAAGGTAAACAGCATACGGGTGGATGCGTACATCCCAGAGTTACCGGCGGACAGTACCGCAGTCAGAATAACTGCATTCATCACCGCCGCAGCCGACAGCAAACCGGCGTGCTGGAAGACCAGCGTAAATGGACTGACGCTGATGTCTTTTACATCGTTACGCAGCAGGCTCGGATCGGTATAAGGAATGATCAGGCTGATAATCAGAATGGCAAAGATATAGAACAACAGGATACGCCAGAACACCTGACGCACCGCGCGCGGGATGTTTTTACCTGGGTTTTCCGATTCACCGGCAGCGATACCGATAAGCTCGGTCCCCTGGAACGAGAAGCCGACGATCATCGCCACGCCAATCATTGCCGAGAAACCGCCGGCAAACGGCGCGTCACCAATGGTCCAGTTCTGCCAGCCTGCGTGTTCGCCGCCTTTAAGGATGCCGAAAATCATCAGCACGCCAATACCAATGAAGATAATGACGGTGGTCACTTTGATCAGCGAGAACCAGTATTCTGCTTCACCGAAGCCTTTGACTGAAATGTAGTTCAACAAGAACATTAGGCCGAGGAACAGTGCGCTCCAGATCCAGCCAGGGGTATCCGGGAACCAGTAGGTCATCACCAACTGCGAGGCCACCAGGTCAACGGCGATGGTCACGGCCCAGTTGTACCAGTAGTTCCAGCCCAGTGCGAAACCAAAGCCTTCTTCAACGTATTTCGCGCCGTAGGTGGAGAAAGAACCCGATACCGGCATAAAGGCCGCAAGTTCACCCAGGCTGGTCATCAAGAAGTAGACCATCAACCCAATCAGCGCATAAGACAGCAGTGCACCACCAGGGCCAGCCTGAGAAACCGTCGCACCAGAGGCGACAAACAGACCCGTGCCGATAGAACCACCAATAGCAATCATGGTTAAGTGCCGCGCCTTCAGCTCGCGGCGCAATCCGGGTGCTTGTTGCCCCGATGTTTTTATATCCTGCTGAGCCATTCTTACCCTATCTGCTGGTCAAAAAAAATGAGGGCGGATTGTAACAAATACCCGCCAGCGAACTAGTAACATTGCACTGATATAAGATAGCTTCATAATTCAGGGCTAATTATTAGCAACGGTCGGGATGGCCTTACTTACTGTCATTAATGTGACAGGGAGCAGCTTTTTATGCTTTGTTTCACCTTATGGAGACGTTATCAAGGCTGAAACGCGCAATAACTCAGAAAACGCTGTAGAGCACTGGAGATATGCTTTTGGCGATGGTGAATCAAATACAACGTGCGCATCAGCGGAGGCAACGGCACCTGTAGCTCCACCAGCACACCGCTTGCCAACTGCTCGCAAATCACCCGGCGCGACAGGCAACTGATCCCCATACCGTGGCGAACCGCATGCTTTATCGCTTCCGAGTTGCCCAGCTCCATCACTAACTGAAAGTGGGGTAAATGCGCCAGCAGCAGGTGATGCAGTACTTCACGCGTACCCGAACCGCCCTCGCGCAGGATCCAGGGGGCTTCAGCCAGCATCGTCAAGGTCAGTGGTTGCCCCGCCAACGGGCTATCCGGCGCAGCGAACACCACCAGCTCGTCTTCCAGCCACGGCTGAGTGACCAATTCCGGCATATGACAAGGCCCCTCGATCAGCCCCAGATCAACCCGGAAGTCAGCGACTGCACCGATCACGTCCTGGCTGTTGCCAACGTTGAGCTCCAGCGGAGTCGAAGGGAAATCATGCCGATAATGGGCGATCATCTCTGGCAGCATATAGTTGCCGATGGTGCTGCTGGCACCGATACGCAGCGCACCGGCATCATGACGGAACAACTGTTCAATTTCTCCCGCTTGTTCCAGTAGCGCCAGCGCCTTCGGGTACAGCAGTCGGCCATGTTCATTAATGACCAGACGCTTGCCGACACGATCGAACAACTGTACGCCCAACTGCCCTTCCAGATCGGCCAGCGCTGCACTGACCGCCGACTGTGATAACGCCAGAACTACGGAAGCCTGCGTGGTCGAACCGCTTTTAAGCACTTCGGTAAAGACTTCTAATTGACGTAAGGTAATATGCATAGCGTCTCGGTATTCATCAAAGGTGACATCGAATAAAGTCACTGAAATTAATGCAAAATCTGCGCTACTGACCGGCAATAGCGCACAGGGTGAATACGAGTAATCTTACCACGTTTGCAGAAATCAGTATGAAAGCCGCCGATACCGATTAACCACTTATATAGATAAGTTATAAACATATAATCAATTTCTCTTTTATGGGGCAAGAACGTAGTCTGTGCTCAAGAATTTGATTAAAAGGGCTGACTTATGGCGACCAATACCACACATACTTTTCCATCGCGGCAATTTCCTCTGTTCGGTTTACCTCACTTAGTGCCAGGACTCCTGTTGACGGGTGCCATCACCGCGTTGGCGGTCTGGGTCGGTGATATTCCGTGGGTGGCCGGATTGGGACTGGGTGCGCTGACACTGGCGATTTTACTTGGCATTGTGGTGGGCAATACGGTGTATCCCTGGTTACAACCGAGCTGCCATGGCGGCGTTCAGTTGGCCAAACAACGTTTGCTGCGGCTCGGCATTATCCTTTACGGTTTTCGTCTTACCTTCCAGCAGATAGCCGACGTAGGTACCACTGGCATCATCATCGATGCGCTGACCCTGAGCACCACATTTCTGCTCGCCTGCTGGTTGGGTAAAAAGGTCTTCGGCATTGACAGCCAAACCGCCATGTTGATCGGGGCCGGCAGCAGCATCTGCGGTGCAGCCGCCGTCATGGCCACAGAGCCGGTACTGAAGGCAGACTCAAACAAAGTGGCGGTGGCAGTGAGCACCGTGGTGGTGTTCGGTACACTGGCAATCTTCATCTACCCATGGATGTACAACCTGAATGAGCATTTCCAGTGGTTCTCCTTTAACCAGGAAACTTTCGGTATCTTCACCGGTTCGACCATCCACGAAGTGGCGCAGGTCGTTGCCGCTGGGCACGCTATCGGACCGGATGCTGAAAATGCCGCAGTGATCTCAAAAATGATCCGCGTGATGATGCTGGCCCCCTTCCTGGTCCTGCTCTCTGGGTATATCAGCCGTAGTCGCAGTACGGGCAGCACCGGGCACAAAGCGGAAAAATCTGCCATCACCATTCCTTGGTTCGCGGTACTGTTTATCGCCGTCGCCGGGCTGAACTCGTTCAACCTGATCCCAGCGACGCTGGTTAAACACCTGATTACCGCCGACACCTGGATGCTGGCGATGGCGATGGCGGCACTGGGCCTGACCACCCACGTCAGTGCGGTGCGCCAGGCTGGGGTCAAACCGATCCTGCTGGCTACCCTGCTGTTCGTCTGGCTGATGGTCGGCGGCGGCGCAATAAACCTGCTGGTGCAACATTTCCTCTGATTCTCTTCTCCATGGCCCGCCATTGCGGGCCATCGCTTTTCCCGCCATTCAATCCTACCTCTATCAATGCCATAATGACGCCGATTACACAGGAGAATGAAAATGAAGTTTGTCGGTGCACATGTCAGCGCGTCAGGCGGCGTGGATCAGGCGGTTATCCGCGCGCACGAATTAGAGGCGACCGCATTCGCCCTGTTCACGAAAAACCAACGTCAATGGAAAGCCGCTTCACTGCCTGCAGACGTGATCGATAAGTTTAAAAGTGCCTGCGCGCAATACGGTTACGGTCCAGGACAAATCCTGCCGCACGACAGTTATCTGATTAACCTCGGCCACCCGGTAACCGAAGCCTTGGAAAAATCCCGCGAGGCCTTCCTTGATGAAATGCAGCGCTGTGAGCAACTGGGGCTGACGCTGTTGAACTTCCACCCAGGTAGCCACCTGCTACAGATTGATGAAGACAAATGTCTGGCGCGTATCGCCGAATCCATCAACCTGGTGTTGGATAAAACAACCGGCGTGACGGCGGTAATCGAAAATACCGCCGGTCAGGGCAGTAATCTGGGTTTCAAGTTTGAACATTTAGCGGCGATCATCGACGGCGTGGAAGACAAAAGCCGCGTCGGTGTCTGTATTGATACCTGCCATGCCTTTGCTGCTGGGTACGATCTGCGTACCGAAGAGACCTGCGAACAGACGTTTAAAGCGCTCGGCGACATCGTCGGGTACCAGTATCTGCGCGGCATGCACCTGAATGACGCCAAGAGCGAGTTCGGCAGCCGTGTTGACCGCCACCACAGTCTGGGTGAAGGCAACATCGGTAAAACGGTGTTCAGCTATATCATGCGTGACCCACGTTTCGACAATATCCCGTTGATTCTGGAAACGGTGAACCCGGATATCTGGGCGGAAGAGATCGCCTGGCTGAAAGCGCAGCAGTGATGCCACATAAAAAAACCGGAGCCTGGGCTCCGGTTTTTTATTGCCTGCATCAACGTTAAGCGACCGTCGCCGCCGGAACGTCAGCCCGTTTCAACACCGCGTACGATACCCCCGCCAACAGCGTACCGGCGATAATCGCCACCAGATACAACAGTACCGGTGTGATAGCACCTGGGATCAGCAGGACAAACAGCCCGCCGTGCGGTGCCATCAACTTGGCGCCGAACGCCATGGACAAGGCCCCGGTCAGTGCGCCACCGGCGATGCAGCATGGCAACACACGCATTGGATCACGGGCCGCAAACGGAATTGCGCCTTCGGAGATAAAGCACAGGCCCAGTACCAGCGCCGCTTTACCGCCTTCCTGCTCAGACTTCTCGAACTTGCGACGCGCCAACAGTGTCGCCAGGCCCATCGCCAGCGGGGGGACCATGCCCGCCGCCATAATGGCTGCCATTGGGGCATACACTGAGGAGCTCAGCAGTGCCACGCCGAACGCGTAGGCCGCTTTGTTGACCGGACCGCCCATGTCGGTACACATCATCGCGCCGAGGATCGCGCCCAGCAGCACCGCGTTAGCGGTACCCAATGACTGTAACCAGTGAGTCAGACCTTCCATGATTTTCGCGACCGGCGTACCGACGACGAAAATCATGATCAAACCGACGATCAGGCTGGCAACCAACGGAATGATCAATATCGGTTTCAGCGCCTCCATACTCTGCGGTAGACGCAGTTTGGTGCTGATAAATTTGGCAACATAGCCCGCCATGAAACCGGCAATAATACCGCCGAGGAAACCGGCACCCGTGCTTACCGCCAGCATACCGCCAATAAGACCCGGCGTCAGACCCGGACGGTCAGCAATAGAGAAAGCAATGAAACCGGCCAGTACCGGCACCATCAACGCAAAGGCTGAACCGCCGCCAATCTGCATCAACGCTGCTGCCAGCGTACCTTTGACTTCAAACGCCTTGATACCGAACACAAACGACAGCGCAATACACAGACCACCGGCTACCACCATTGGCAGCATGTAGGATACGCCCGTCAACAGGTGGCGATATGGCCCGGCACTCTCTTTCTTCTTGCCCGCAGCGGCTGGCGCCCCGCTTTTCTGCGGTTGGAAAATCTCCGCGTCGGCGACGGCCTTATCCAGCTCTTGCGCCGTTTTCTTCAGTGCCAGACCGGTAGACGTGCGGTACATCGGCTTACCGGCAAACTTGTCCAGATCCACCTCGATGTCTGCCGCGACAATGACCAGATCGGCCGCAGCGACTTCTTCTGGCGTAATGGCATTACCGGCACCCACGGATCCGCGGGTTTCTACCTTTACCCACCAACCGCGTTTTTTAGCTTCACTCTCAATGGCTTCAGCAGCCATAAAGGTGTGGGCGACCCCCGTTGGACACGCGGTAATTGCCACGATACGTTTTGGCCCCGCCCCTTTTACAGGCTCAAGCTGCGCGGCGACAGGTGCCTGGTAGGCTTTCGCGTCGGCGATGGCCTGCGCCAGAAAGGCGTCCGGCTCACGGACGGCGTGTTCAACATCACCCACATAAACCCGTTTGCCGTTCAGTGCGGCATCAGCAGGTGCAGTTTGCCCTGCCACCACCACCAGCTCAGCCTCGGCCAGCGATTCAACCCGTGTCAGACCGGCTTTCGCCGCCGCAGCACCGAGCATACGTTTCGCCAGGTGACCACGTGCCTGTCCCAGCGAACTGTCTATCATCAGCAGTGTTTTCATTCTGCCTCCAGCTATTGATTAAAAGGTTTCAGATCGACACGCGCCATCATTGCGGCCAACTGTGGACGATCGGTCACGCCGACGTTGCTCTGGCTGACTGCCAGCGCAGCCACAGCGGTGGCCAAGCGCAAAGTATGCTCACTGGACTCACGCATCAGCAGGCCATAAATCAGGCCGCCAACCATAGAATCACCTGCCCCCACGGTGCTGACGACTTCGCAAGCGGGTGGCTTGGCAATCCAGGCGCCGGAAGCGTTAACCCACAGCGCACCTTCGGCACCGAGAGAAATCACTACGTGGGCAATGCCTTGATCGCGCAATGCATGTGCGGCCTCAACCACATCGGCCAATTGCGGCAAGGGCCGACCGGCCCAGATTTCCAGTTCACGACGGTTTGGCTTCACCAACCAGGGTGCCGCTTTCAATCCAGCCACCAGTGCTTCACGGCTGCTATCGAAGATAATGCACGGGCACTGTGCACGCAGGCGGACCATCCAGTCGGTAAAGGCATCGGGATCAACCCCGGCCGGTAAGCTGCCACTCACCGCCACCATGTCAAACTGGCCCAGCCAGCTCAGGGAGTCGGTCACGAAACGTTCCCAATCCTGCCCCGTCACTTCAAAACCAGAGAAGTTGAAATCCGTCACTTCACCGTCTTTTTCCGTCAGTTTGACGTTAATGCGAGTGCGCCCCGGAACCACCTGGAAACGATTGGCAATGCCCAAATCGCTGAACAGTAATTGGAAACCGTCCTGGTTATCTTTCCCCAGGAAACCGCCCACAGTGACATCAATACCCAGGTCCTTCAGCACCTTGGCAACATTGATCCCCTTCCCGGCGGCGTGAAGACCTGCGGTTTTGACCAGGTTAACTTCACCGCGCTCAATCTCTGGGCAGAAACCCACCAGATCGTAAGCCGGATTTAGGGTAATTGTTGCTACTCTTCTGCTCATGCTGCGCCCTCGCCCAGTCCTTCGTTAATCGCTTCTCCGATCGCCTTCAGCGCCGCTTCAGCATCTTCACCTTTGGCGGTAAAGCGCAGGTGATGTCCTTTCTTCACGCCCAACGCCACAACCTTCATCAGGCTGCGACCATTGGCCGGTTTGCCACTGCCATCGAGATTAGTGACGGTAATTTCACTGCTGAACTGCTTGATCACGTTGACCAGCGCTGTACCCGGGCGTGCATGTAAACCGTGTTCGTTACGGATCACGTACTCAGCGCTCAGCATGGTGCTTTCTTCTTCTACCTCACTGGTCAACAAGGCCAGCACGGTGACGGCATCAGCGTTCAGCAAGCGTTCAGCTTTGTTTGCCAAGAGCAAATCGCTCAAATAATTCAACACGGCCAGCGGCTGCTGATCGGCCACGGACAGCGTCAGCAACAGCGCCACCTTCTCGCCGTCTTCGTCAAAGGCTTGCGCCGGACGGCTGAGGGTCGCTGCACTGGCCAAATTGCCTTCGGTGCTGTCGCTTAACCAAATGCCCTGCCCCAGATTCAGTGGCTTGCGGGTGATGACGTCGCTAACAAACTGCGCGTTAACCACGCCGATCTTCTGCAGGCGGCCTGCATTCAACGCCTGCAGCGTCATCAGGCTGTCGGCGGCCACATCGAGCGCAATCAGAGACGCGTCAAACTTGAACTCCGCCGTCAGCTTTTCACCCATCAACAAACTGCGCAGCTCTTCCGTTGACGTGGTTTTCGCCAGTTGTTCGGCTACGCTGTCATCGCTAAGGACATGGGTCAGTTGGCGCAGGAGCGCCAGGTGCTCATCAGAACGGGCAGCAATGCCGATCACCACAAATGCGGTTTGGCCCTCTCCCCATTCGATGCCCTGCGGAAACTGGAATACCTGTACACCGGTGTTCAACACCAGATCGCGGGTATCGGTGGTACCGTGCGGGATGGCAATGCCATTACCCAGGTAAGTGGAGGTTTGCAGCTCGCGCTGCAACATGCCGTCCACATAGGCGGCGCTGACGCAGCCTGCCTCAGTCAGTGCTGAAGCCACTTGCTGGATGGCTTCCTGCTTGCTACCGGCGGTTGCGCCCAGGTGAATATCTTGCTGTGACAACTGGAACATGATGCTCCTCTCCTGCTGAATTGAATCGTTTCAGCTTCATTGGGAAAAAGGAGCGTTATCGGCACCGAATCATCGTGACAATAACGCTGAAACGTTTCAAGGAGTGTGTAATCAGCCTTGGATGAAAGCAAGTTTTCTCCATTTTGATGTCATAGATTTTTGACCTTACGCACACTTTTCCCGAAGGGTTACCTGTCGCGGCGCTAAAATGACATACTGTGCTGAAATTTTGCTGACGGAGCTATACATGTCTGTAGTTGCAGGAGTCGGTGTGATCATCGTAAACGCGCAAGGGGAAGTACTACTGGGAAAACGCTGCGGTCAGCACGCGCCTTTCTGGTCTATTCCCGGTGGGCACCTGGATGAGGGTGAAACCTTTGAACAGTGCGCACAGCGTGAAATCGCCGAAGAAACCGGGTTGATGATCGCCCCACCTCGTTTTATCGGTATCAGCAATAATCTGCAAACCTGGCGCGCCGAAGGAAAACATACGGTATCCGTGTGCTTGCAGACACAGCATCCCGGCGGCACACCCGAACGCAAAGAACCGGATAAATGTGCCGAATGGCGCTGGTGTTCTCCGAATGCCTTGCCGGAGCCGCATTTTGAAGCCAGCCGCAATGCCATTCACCTGTGGCTGACCGGCCAGGCTTATCTGCCAACAGAATAGCCGTTTTCATTCAGAGTTTTTCCTCTCTGTCCGTGATCTTTCTCATGGCATGATAAAACCACATAAAAAATGCGTTATATAACTCAGAATATAACGCTGTAAAATCCCTCGAATGGCCGTTTTTCCTCTAAAAATAACCCTATAGTATTAGATGTCTTTGCTAATAATACCTATACTTCCCCAAGCATGTCGGCGTTCGGTCGACACTTTTTTGGCAAGGTTTTCCTTGGTATTTCATAATTATAAGCGGGTTCAATATGACCAATAAACTCACTGGCTTGATAAAAAAGCACCGCTGGGGATGGCTGTGGATTTTGCTCCTCGGAATTATCCTCGGGGCAGCATTATTAGCGGGCACCGCGACGGTATTCCACAAAACCAGCGACACGGCCTTCTGCGTTTCCTGTCACACCATGCAACAGCCGCTGGCTGAATATCAGGGCAGCGTCCACTTCCAGAATACCAAAGGCATCCGTGCCGAATGTGCCGACTGCCACGTTCCGCATGAGCCGCTCGATTACCTGTGGACCAAAATCCGCGCGGTAAAAGATATTTATGGCGAGATGGTGGGTACCATTAATACACCAGAAAAATATGAGGCACATAAGCTGGCCATGGCTCAGTCGGTATGGAAAACGCTGAAAGAAAACGACTCCGCCACTTGCCGCTCGTGCCACAGCTTTGATGCTATGGACATCACTGCTCAGCGACCTGAAGCACGCATTCAGCATCCAGTGGCCATCAAGCAGGGCGAAACCTGTATCGATTGTCACAAAGGTGTGGCACATATCCTGCCGGATATGAGTGGCGCAGCTCAGGCTGGTGCAGCCGAACTGGCAAAAGCGGCCGCTGAAACCTCACCAACCGCGACCACGCTGTACACCATTGCCACTGAGCCCTTCTTCCTGAAGCCTGACGACAGCCACAACGCCGGTAACTTGATGCCATCCACCGAGGTTCAGGTGGTGAAACAGGAAGGTGACAAAGTGCTGGCCAACGTCACCGGCTGGCAGCAAGACGGTGTCAGCGAAGTGTTCTACGCGGCACAGGGCAAGCGTATTCTCAGCGTGCTGCTGGGTGAAGACGCACGCAAACTGCTGAAAACCGGGAGCACCATGACCGACAGTGAAACGGGCCTAGTGTGGCATCAAGTTTCTCTCCAGGTATGGTTGCCACGTAAACAACTGATCGACGATCAGCAAAAAATCTGGCGCTACACGGCGGATATGATGTCTGCCAACTGTACCGGTTGCCACGGCCTGACCGCACTCGATCGCTTCAACGCCAACCAGTGGATCGGCGTAATTAAAGGTATGGCTCCACGCACCTCGCTGACGCAGGAACAACTGCGCGTTCTGACACAATACGTGCAGAAACATGCCAGTGACATGCAACCCGCCGCACCAGCCAAGCTTTAAGGGAGAAGCGAAATGAGCAAATATCAACAACAAGCGTTAAAAATGAGCCGCCGCCGCTTCCTGACCGGTGCCACTGCGCTGGCCGCAGCACCTTTGCTGGCAGGCTTGTGGCCCAAATCCGCATTGGCGCAGGCTATTAGCCAGGCGCTGCCACAGTTTGTGGTACTGCGCCAGGCACAAAAAGGCATTCTGACGGGCGCACACTGGGGCGCTTTTGAAGCCATAGTACAGGACGGCAAAATGGTCGGCGTGCAGCCGGTTAAAGACGATCCTTATCCGAACGAACTGATCACCATGGCACCTTATCAAGTCCATGCTGAAAACCGCATCAAATACCCGATGGTGCGTAAAAGCTGGCTGGAAGGGGGCCCCGGTAGCCATACCGAGTTACGCGGTCGCGACGAATGGGTGCGCGTCAGTTGGGACAAAGCCATTGAACTGGTGTGCGGTGAGATTACCCGTCTACAGAAAGACCACGGCCCACAATCAATCTATGCCGGGTCTTATGGCTGGAAGAGCGTCGGCATGCTGCATAACAGCCGCACACTGCTGCAACGCCTGATGAACCTGACCGGCGGTTTCCTCGGTTATGCCGGCGACTACTCCACCGGTGCAGCCCAGGTGATCATGTCACACGTGGTGGGCTCTATGGAGGTTTACGAACAGCAGACCGCCTGGCCTAACGTGATCGAAAACAGCCAACTGGTGGTTCTATGGGGCTGTAACCCAATGATCACGTTGAAAAACAGTTGGAACGTGCCGGACCACTACGGGCAGACGGGCTTTGAGGCACTGAAGAAGAAAGGCACCCGAGTGATCAGTATCGATCCGGTGCACAACGACAGCGCCAAATTCGTCGATGCGCAGTGGATCGCCCCGCGCCCTTATACGGACGGCGCTATGCTGATCGGCATCGCTCACACGCTGTTGACCGAAAACCTGCATAACCCTGACTTCCTGAAAACCTATACTGCCGGCTTCGACAAGTTCCAGGCCTATCTGCTGGGCGAAACCGATGGCACGCCAAAAACCGCCGAATGGGCTGCCGATGTGTGCGGTGTCGATGCCGACGTGTTACGCCAACTGGCCCGCGACATGGCAAAAAATCGCACCATGATCATGGGCGGTTGGGGTATTCAACGCCAGCATCATGGCGAACAACAGCACTGGCTCTTGGTCACCGTCGCGGCGATGCTCGGCCAAATCGGCTTGCCGGGCGGCGGTTTTGGCTTCAGTTATCATTACTCTTCCGGCGGGAGCCCGACGGCGAAAGGCGGCATCATTTCCGGTATTTCTGCCGGTAACGCGCCGAAGAACTCGCCGGCCCCGATCCCGGTGGCACGCATCGCCGAATGCCTGAGCAATCCAGGCAAGACCATTAACTTCAACGGCGCGCAGGTCACCTACCCTGAGGTGAAAATGGTGTATGTGGCCGGGGGGAATACCTTCCACCAGCATCAGGACACCAATAATCTGGTCAAGGCGTGGCAACGGCCGGACACCATCGTGGTGAACGAACCCTATTGGACCGCCACGGCCAAACACGCCGATATCGTACTGCCAGCCACCACCAGCTATGAACGCAACGATCTGGAAATGGGGGGGGATTACTCGCAGCTGTATGTATTCCCAATGCATCAGTGTGTACAACCACAGCATGAGTCGCGCAGCGACTTTGATATCTTCGCAGCCATGGCGGCCAAACTGGGAGTGCAAGATGCCTTTACCGAAGGCAAAGATGAAACCCAGTGGTTGAAAGGCATGTACGATGACATGAAAACGCAGGCGCGCGCCGCCCGGGTGGCCCTGCCACCGTTCGACATGTTCTGGGCATCCAATAACTATGTGCGCTTCCCGGTGCCTGAAGCCAACACGCAATGGGTGCGTTTCGCCGACTATCGCGAAAACCCGTTGCTCAATCCATTGGGTACGCCGTCCGGTAAAATCGAGATTTACTCCGACGCCATTGCCAAAATGAAATACCAGGATTGCCCCGGCATCCCAACCTGGATGCCACCGCATGAGTGGTATCGCGGACCGGAAGCGGTTAAATATCCGCTGTCACTGAACACCGCACACCCGATCAACCGCCTGCACTCACAGCTCGACAATACGCCGCTGCGTAAAAAGTATGCGGTCGCAGATCGTGAAGCGATTGTGATCCATCCACAGGATGCCCAATCACGCGGTATCGCTAACGGTGACTTGGTACGTGCCTTTAACGATCGTGGCCAGATCCTGGTTGGTGCCGTGGTCAGTGAGGACGTACGCCCTGGCGTGGTGCGTATCAGCGAAGGGGCCTGGTTCGATCCGGCGGATCCGTCACAACCGGGGTCGCTGTGTAAGAACGGCAACGTCAACTGCCTGACCTTTGACATTGGCTCCTCCAGCCTGGCCCAGGGTAACTGCGGGCAGATGGCTCAGTTGCAGATAGAGAAGTACCAGGGTGAGGTGCTGAAAAACACCGCGCACGACGTGCCAATCGGCGCATAACGCGGTATATCCGAATACCCGGGCGATGGTGACATCGCCCTTTTTCTCGCCTTATGCGGGTAAGAATTTTTTACCATTAAGTAGAATGAAACCGGTTTCTGATTAATTTAAACGGGCGTATTATGCGCGCGACTCCCTCAATTATGGCTATTTGCTGACCTCTATGCCTGGTTCAACTGCGGTAACACGACGCTCCCCCGACCTCACTTCACTGGCATTTTTAGTGGTGGCCTTCCTCACCGGGATTGCCGGTGCGCTGCAGACCCCGACGCTGAGCCTATTTCTGGCGACAGAAGTGAAAGTGCGCCCTTCCATGGTCGGGTTATTCTTTACCGGCAGCGCCGTCATCGGCATTCTGGTCAGTCAATTTCTTGCCCGACGCTCGGATCAAAAAGGCGATCGCAAAACACTGATTTTTCTGTGCTGCATGTTGGGTGCACTGGGCTGTGTGCTGTTCGCCTGGAGTCGTAATTACTCTCTTTTGCTGGCCGTCGGCGTGATGCTGACCAGCTTCGGTTCCACCGCAAACCCCCAGATGTTTGCCCTGGCACGCGAGCATGCCGACCGTACCGGTCGCGAAGCCGTGATGTTCAGCTCGATCCTGCGTGCACAGGTTTCCCTGGCCTGGGTCATCGGTCCCCCTATCGCCTTTGCATTGGCATTGGGATTCGGTTTTAAGGTGATGTATCTGGCTGCCGCGGCTGCATTTATTCTGTGTGGCGCGCTGGTGTGGACAATGCTGCCATCGATGCGCAAAACGCCGGTGCCCGCCAGCACCACGCTGGAAGCTCCGCGCCAGAACCGTCGTGATACGCTGCTGTTGTTTATGGCCTGCACCTTTATGTGGACCGCCAACAGCATGTATCTGATCAATATGCCGCTGTATATGGTGCATGAACTGCAACTGCCGGAAAGATTGGCGGGGATATTAATGGGCACCGCAGCCGGGCTGGAGATACCCACCATGCTGGTCGCCGGTATGGTGGCGAAACGCTTCGGCAAGCGCTTCCTGATGCGTTGTGCTGTGGTGGCAGGCCTGCTGTTTTACCTTGGCCTGTTGTTTATCACCGGCACCTGGCAGCTGATCGCCCTGCAACTGCTTAATGCTGCCTTTATCGGCGTGCTGGCAGGGATTGGCATGCTCTATTTTCAGGATCTGATGCCCGGACAGGCCGGTGCGGCCACCACCTTATTTACCAACACGACCCGTGTGGGCTGGATCTTTGCCGGTTCAATTGCCGGTGTAGTGGCAGAAATCTGGAGTTACCACGCGGTATTTTACTCCGCGCTGGCGATGGTGATCGGTGCAGTACTGTGTTTGTGGAAGCTCAAAGACGCATAACGCGGATTCAAGGTGCCGTATCCGCTTCCAGCTTAGCCAAATAGATGAGCGCCTGATCGCGGTGGTCATGACACATTTCACGGCTTGCCTGCAGGCTGCCACAGACTTTTGGCCGCAATGGCGAGTGAAACAAACCACAACGTAGCTGCTCACTCAGATGAATGCAGCGGGTATTCGCGGGCTTGCCGTTGGGCATGCCGGGGATCGGGCTGGATATTGAAGGCGCAATACAACAGGCGCCACAGTCGGCACGGCAGTCCATCAGCGAGTCTCCCGGTGGGCTGGCGGAATTGAAGCGCGACAATATCAGTAGCGCGCATTGCCCGCCAGCATAATCCGGGTTTGCCCATCAATCTTTACATCCCCCTCTTTTAGCCGCTAATTGACCGCCCTCATCCAGGCCCCAAATACGCCCTAAACAGCCCCATTAAGGCAGATTAATGCATGAAACAAGCACATTCACGTCTTTACATGCGTCAGCCACACATGTACCATTAAGCTAGTACAAAAGAACTCACGGCCAACTCAGCCATTCAGGAGCAATCAATAATGTCCGCGGACACCATCCAGAAGCTTTCCCGCCCTTCAGTCCTTGGCGGCGCGATGATCATTGCAGGCACCGCCGTCGGCGCCGGCATGTTCTCCATCCCTATTGTGACTTCTGGCGTGTGGTTTAGCGGCTCTGTCGCGCTGCTGATTTATACCTGGGCCTGTATGCTGATTTCCGGCCTGATGATCCTTGAGGCCGCCCTGCATTACCCAAGTGGCGCCAGCTTCAATACCATTGTTAAAGACCTGCTGGGCAAAAGCTGGAACGCCATTAACGGCCTTTCCATTGCCTTTGTCCTGTATATCCTGACCTACGCCTATATTTCTGCCGGCGGTTCAATCATCGCTCACACGCTGGAAGGTATCATTGGCGTCGGGCAAACCACGGCAGGACTGGTGTTTGCCATCATAGTGGCCTTTATTGTTTGGCTTTCCACGCGTGCGGTAGATCGCCTGAGCACCATTTTGATCGGCGGTATGGTGATCACCTTTGTGATGTCGGTCGGCGATATGTTCACTCATGTACAACCGGCGGTGCTGTTCAACCGTGGAGATGACCAGGCCAGCTATTTGCCATATGCCCTGGCGGCGCTGCCTTATCTGCTGACCTCGTTCGGCTATCACGGCAATGTGCCGGGATTGGTGAAGTATTATCATAAAGACAGCGGTGCCGTGGTGCGCAGCTTGGTGTACGGCACGCTGTTGGCACTGGCGATCTATATCCTGTGGCAGTATGTGATTCAGGGCAATATCGCTCGTGACGCCTTCCGACAGGTGATTGCCGAAGGCGGCAACATCGGCAGCCTGCTCAAACAAATGGGCAACGTGTCCAGCAGCCAGACCGTCGGCCAGCTACTGAGTGCCTTCTCTTATATGGCGCTGGCCAGTTCGTTCCTCGGGGTGTCACTGGGCCTGTTTGACTATCTGGCGGACTTTTTCAAATTCAGCGACGACACCGCTGGACGCACTAAAACCGCGCTCGTCACCTTTGCGCCGCCGACCATTGCCGCGCTGTTGTTCCCGAATGGCTTCCTGTACGCCATCGGTTTCGCCGGGCTGGCTGCCACCGTTTGGGCGGTCATCGTGCCAGCAATGATGGCGCGCGCCAGCCGCCGCCGCTTTGCTGATGCGCAATATCGCGCACCCGGCGGTCATGGCATGATCCTGTTCATCATTTTGTTCGGGCTGATCAACGCTGTCGCGCACATATTGGCATTGCTGGGTCTGCTGCCGGTATTCAAGTAACTCCACAGGGGATGGCGCCCGCCATCCCCCTTTCTCTCACTGTTTTTGCTCGATCTACTTGCCTGAAATCAACAGCGCGAGTAACGTGTCGCAACTTCCCAAATACTCTTCATTGCAGGTTATTTTATATGGCAAAGGCTAACGAAATTAAGCGCGGCATGGCGATCAATTACAACGGCAAACTGCTGCTGGTGAGAGACATTGATGTCCAAAGCCCAAGTGCACGAGGTGCCAGCACTTTATACAAAATGCGCTTCTCGGATGTCCGTACCGGGTTGAAGGTTGAAGAACGTTTCAAGGGCGACGATATCCTGGATACCATTAGCCTGTCCCGCCGTAAGGTGAACTTCTCTTATATCGATGGCGAAGAGTACGTCTTCATGGATGACGAGGATTACACCCCGTATATCTTCAAGAAAGACCAGATCGAAGACGAGCTGCTGTTTATTCCTGAAGCCGGTCTGCCAGGCATGCAGGTACTGACGTTGGACGGTCAAGTGTTAGCGTTGGAACTGCCACAAACCGTGGATATGGAAATTGTGGAGACAGCTCCAGGCATCAAAGGCGCATCCGCCAGTGCCCGAAACAAACCGGCCACCATGGCGACCGGTCTGACCATTCAGGTGCCAGAGTACCTCAGCGCCGGTGACAAAATCCGCATTCATATTGCTGAACGTCGCTACATGAGCCGGGCTGAATAAGCTATTGCTTGCCACTTTCCGTCCGGGCAGTGCTTGGGCGAAAATTGGCCGCGCCGATAACGCTTATTCCGGGTTTCGGCGCAGCTTTTCCCCGTTACGGCAACTCAGGGAAGAAGCGGCGTTTGAGCGCCAGTTCGACACCGCGCAGTTCCGCCAGCCCCTTCAAACGGCCAATCGCCGAGTAACCCGGATTGGTTTTTTTCTTTAAATCATCCAGCATCTGATGCCCATGATCGGGACGCATCGGGATTGGTCGCCGATCGCCTGCCTTATGACGCCGCTGTTCTTCGCTCAGAATCGCCTCAATCACCGCCACCATGTCGACATCGCCTTGCAGATGCGCACCTTCATGGAAGCTTTTCGGGTTTTCCTCACGACAAGTGGCGCGCAGGTGAGTGAAGTGGATACGATCGCCGAAGGTCTTAATCATCCGCACCAAATCATTGTCCGCACGCACACCATAGGAACCAGTACACATAGTAAAGCCGTTATAAAGGCTGTCGACGGTCTGCTTGAACCACTGCATATCGTCAATGGTCGAGACAATGCGCGGTAGACCAAGGATTGGCCGCGGCGGATCGTCTGGATGCACCGCCAGCCGGACCCCGACCTCTTCCGCCACCGGAACGATTGCACGCAGAAACACCGCCATATTTTCGCGCAGTTGCGCTTTGTCGATCCCATCGTACTCCGCCAGACGAGCGCGGAACTGATCGAGCGTATAGCCCTCTTCTGCCCCCGGCAGCCCAGCGATGATATTGCCGGTCAATGTGGCAATCTCCGCAGCGCTCATGGCGGCAAAGCGCTCGGCGGCCTGCGCCTGCTCTTCCGCCGTATAATCCTGCTCTGCGCCTGAGCGTTGCAGGATGTGCAGTTCAAAAGCCGCGAAGGCGATTTGATCGAAACGCAGCGCTTTCGAGCCGTCAGGCAACACATATTCCAGATCTGTGCGTGTCCAGTCGAGGATCGGCATAAAGTTGTAGCAAACGGTATCGATGCCGCAGGCCGCCAGGTTACGCAGCGATTGCTGATAATGGGCGATATGTTGCGGGTAATTGCCGCTGTGGGTTTTGATCTCTTCATGCACCGGAATGCTTTCCACCACAGACCACACCAACCCCTTTTCCGCCAGCAGTGCCTGACGTGCCTTGATCTCCTCGATCGGCCACACCTCGCCATTCGGAATATGGTGCAATGCAGTGACGACGCCAGTAGCGCCAGCCTGACGGACATCATCAAGAGAGACAGGATCGTTCGGCCCATACCAACGCCATGTTTGTTCCATTATTTATCCTTATAAAAAATCACCCAATCTTGCAGAAGGGATAAAGATCGTACAGTGTCGACAATCTTGTTATACCAAATTTAAATAGATATCGGTTATCTTTCACCTTACTCTTTCACATCTGTCTGTCAAAAGCGAAACGACGATTGGTTGATCCACTTCACGAATCTGGCTTATTCTCGACTGAGACATGTTATTGATACGCTGGCAGCCTTACACTGCGTCAGATAACCCGCGTGCGGAAGGGTGAAAAAAACGCCCCTTAGCGCAAAAAAAACTGGTCTGATAACTTTTAAGAAGTTACCTGCCAGCATCTTTTACTCAGCTTTGGAGTTTTGCATGAAGACGATCGCCAACTCACCGCTTCCCGATGCCGTCCAGCAACCGCACTACGCACGCAGCGCATTACAAAGCCGCATGGTGCATATTGGGTTTGGTGCCTTTCACCGCGCCCATCAGGCACTGCTGACCGATCGGGTATTGAATCGTCAGGGGGGCGATTGGGGGATCTGCGAGATCAGTCTGTTTGGCGGCGATGCGTTATTCCAGACGCTGCGTCAGCAAGATCATCTGTATAGCGTGCTGGAGAAAGGTGCGGCTGGCGATCAGGCTATCGTCATCGGCGCTGTGCATGAAAGCGTTCACCGCAAGCTGGAAGGCATAGGCGCCGTCCTGGAAAAACTGGCGGAGCCTCAGGTGGCGATTGTCTCGATGACGATTACCGAGAAAGGCTACTGCATTGAACCAGGCACTGGGCAGTTGGATCTTCAGCATCAAGCGATCCTCGCCGATCTCGCCCATCCCGAGCAGCCCACAACGGTTCCTGGCATTTTGGTAGAGGCGCTACGCCTGCGTCGTGAACGTGGTCTGCCCGCCTTTACCCTGCTTTCTTGCGACAATATTCCAGAAAACGGCCATGTACTACGCAATGCAATAGTCGGATTAGCACAAGTGCGCGACGGCGCTCTGGCCGACTGGATTACCCAACACGCCAGCTTCCCCAGCACCATGGTCGACCGCATTGTTCCAGCCGCTACTCCAGATACGCTGAATGAAGTGGCTGATGCACTCGGCGGGGTACGCGATGAATGTGCCATCGCCTGTGAACCTTTTATTCAATGGGTGGTGGAAGACAATTTTGTCGCGGGGCGCCCCGCGTGGGAACTGGCTGGCGCACAGTTGGTGAACGACGTATTGCCGTTCGAACAAATGAAGCTGCGCATGCTCAATGGCAGCCACTCCTTTTTGGCCTATCTCGGTTATCTGGGAGGCTATCAATATATAAACGACTGCATGGGCGATGAGGCTTATCGCCATGCCGCACATCACCTGATGCTGGCAGAACAGGCGCCAACCCTCAGCGTCAGCGGTATCGATCTGGCAGCCTACGCGACACAGTTAATTGAACGTTACAGCAACCCTGCCTTGCAGCATCGTACCTGGCAAATCGCCATGGACGGTACGCAAAAACTGCCGCAACGCATGTTGGACTCTGTGCGCTGGCATCTGCAGCATGGCGGCAGCTACGCAGGTCTGGCGTTAGGCGTGGCAGCCTGGATGCGCTATGTCGGTGGTGTCGATGATGCCGGCCAACCGATAGATATCCGCGATCCGCTGTCGGCAACGCTCCAGCAGGTCGTCGCCGCAACGCCGGACGATGAACAACGCGTGATCGCCTTGTTGGGGCTAAAAAGTATTTTTGGTGAACAATTGCCAGGTAATGAGGATTTTGTCGCGGCGGTGACTCGCGCTTATCTGTCACTGCGCGATCGTGGCGCACGGGAAACGGTAAAAAACTGGGTGTCGACGCAGCTGGCGTAATATCGCTGGCCGGCAATGGTGCAATTGCAATAAAGGTTGGGAATCGTTTTTTTAACGTACAGAGAAAATGGCCATGCCGGACGGTTCATCCGGCATGGCCGAACGACTTAACGATAAACTACCGTCATTACTGCAAGTTTTTTCTGTTGATCCACCCACCGCATTTCGGTTGTGCCTAAATTCAGTGGAAGCTCTTTGCGTGTATCATCAAATTTTGACAGGGCCTGTTGACCTTGATAGTACTGCCCATTGCGGTAACATTGCGTATTGGCCGTTGAATCGGTGACATTCACCGCGCAGGGGCTTTCCACAATAGAACCGACAAAACGAATAACCCCGCCAGTGGTTCCTGCATGACTTGCTGCCGTCCATGAAAACAATATTCCTACGATCAAAAATAACCGAAAGACATTCATGGCAACCTCATTTTTTTGTTAAGCCAATTTAAACATAGAGGATCTTCTTAAGAATAATCGCAAGGTCAGGGTAATTATTTGGCGGGTAATCGGGCAATTAACAAAGAAAAAACAAGCTACTAACAATCAGTATCCATGGCTAATACATGGTTTTTGCTAAGAATTTTCCGACAAATTATCGTCGATTTGGCCAGTTAAATATCGCATTCTAACCTGCTAAATTTGTGACCTGAAGCAAGCTGGGCAGCCTCTTGTACTCAAGCCAAACAGGTGGCTTATTTATTGATCAGTCGAAATTATTAACATCAGGAATAATACATGACCAAAACTAACCTGATCACCGGTTTCCTCGGCAGTGGTAAAACCACCACCATACGTCATTTATTGGCAAACAAACCGGAACACGAACGCTGGGCCGTGCTGGTAAATGAATTCGGTGAAATCGGTATCGACGGCGCATTGCTGGCAGACAGCGGCGCAGTGTTGAAGGAGATCCCGGGGGGGTGCATGTGTTGCGTTAACGGGCTGCCAATGCAGGTTGGACTTAACATGCTCCTGCAACAAAGCAAACCTGACCGGTTACTGATCGAACCGACCGGCCTCGGTCATCCAAAACAGATTCTGTCATTGCTGACACAAGACAGTTATGCCGGCTGGATTGACCTGCAAGCCACCCTCTGTCTGTTGGACGCACGTCAGCTCAGTGAACCACGCTACCGCGAAAATGAAAACTTCCGCGATCAACTGGCAGCCGCAGACATTATTCTGGCGAGCAAAAGCGATACTTATCACCCCGAGGATCTGCTGGCCTTGCAACAATGGGCGGCGCAGGATCCCCGGCAACGCCCGCTTTATCCGATCGCACAGGGACAAGCAGATGTTGCCTGGCTCGAACAGCCTCGCACAAATCGCACAGAATTACCGGATGCACAACATCATCATAGCCATGCCAAAACGCAAGGCCTGGCCGCATTGCGGTTGCCGGAAACGTCACGCTGGCGCAGAGCACTCAATCAGGGGCAGGGATTTACCAGCTGCGGCTGGATCTTTGATGCCGACACCGTATTCGATACCGTTGGCATTATGGAGTGGATACGCCTGGCCCCCGTTGAACGCGCCAAAGGTGTGGTACGCATTGCTGAAGGCACATTATTGATCAACCGTCAGGGACAAGATCTCAGTATCGAAACACGCCCAGTGGCACCACTGGACAGCCGAATTGAACTCATTCACAACGAGAACGCCGACTGGAACACATTACAAGCCAAGCTGTTTACTATTCGTTTAAGTTGAAATCTTTACCGTTAGCACCCTTTTTATTTATAGACTTACAACAGGTTATGCCATGACTCGCCGCAATTTACCCTTCATCATCTTTTTCAATTTACTGGGCATTGCGCTGTTTCTGTCCTGGTTCCTGCCGGCTAACCACGGTGTTTGGTTTACTGTGGACTCTTCCATTTTCTTCTTTTTCAATCGTCATTTAGCCACTGACTCCAACTTTTTGCATTTGGTGGCCATTACCAATAACCGTGCATTTGACGTAATGTCACTGCTCGCAATGGGGTTGCTGTATCTGTTTTTTTACCTGCAGCAAAATGCCGCAGGCCGTCGCCGTTTATTGATCACCGGCGTTGTTATGCTGTTGACTGCCGTGGTGTTGAACCAGCTTGGGCATTTGCTGCCGGTCAAGCACCCTAGCCCGTCGCTGAGCTTTGAGAATATCAACCGCGTCAGTGAACTGACCGGCATTCCTACCAAAGACGCTTCCAGTGACAGTTTCCCTGGCGATCACGGTATGATGCTGATGATTTTTTCATGCTTCATGCTGCGCTACTTTAACTGCCGGGCATTTATCGTCGCGCTGTTGATCACCTTGGTATTTTCATTACCACGCGTGATGATTGGCGCCCACTGGTTTACGGATATCGCCGTTGGTTCACTGTCTGTCGTGTTGGTTGGCGCCAGCTGGTGTCTGATGACTCCGTTCAGTGATGTATTGATTCAGCGCCTGAACGATATGCTGCCTGGCAAGCACCGCCCATCGCAGCCATAACAAATCGTGATACCCCGCAGGAGGCCGACCGGCCTCCTGATGATTCCCTCACCGTTTTCTGCTTATTTGCACATCATCGCGTTAACGCTTTCGCCGCCTGAATTGACGCAAAACCAGCACAACGAACGATTAGCGTTTTTTATATGAAGATTTACATTATGTTACATCACAAATTCATATAAAAAAGGGCGGAAAAAGGCTCGCAATCCCCAATTCGTTACGGTAATCTCGGATGCGTTTGTGCCTGGTTTAACTCAACTCAGCGTCAAATCGATTAAAAATGTGCGTTCCAGCACGTTTTGAACGGTAAGCGATTGTCGAGTAAACAGCAGCAGACTAGTCTCGTTCCGTTTGGCATTTTTCAGGTAGCGACTTTCGTCGTTAAGGACTTCAAGGGAAAACAACAACAATGGTCAAATCTCAACCGTTTCTGAGATATTTTTTGCGGGTAGTACCTGCAATTGCCGCAGCGGTAATGCTCTCCGCGTGTAGCACGACTCACACTTCGAACTTGAATAACGCACAAACTGAGATGCGTGCAGTTAATGACAAAGATGGTCTTTTACTGCAAGCCTCTCAGGATGAATTCGAAGCAATGGTCCGTAACGTTGACGTTAAGTCAAAAATTATGGACCAGTATGCAGACTGGAAAGGCGTTCGCTACCGTTTAGGTGGTGAAACCAAGCGCGGCATCGATTGCTCAGCGTTTGTACAACGCACCTTCCGTGAACAGTTTGGTATGGATTTACCGCGTTCAACCTATGAACAGGAAGACGTTGGCAAGAAGATCTTGCGTACCAAACTGCGTCCTGGCGATCTGGTGCTGTTCCGCGCCGGCTCTACCGGACGCCATGTCGGCATCTATTTAGGTAACGATCAATTTGTTCATGCCTCGACCAGTAACGGCGTGATGATTTCAAAACTGAGCGATAACTACTGGGATAAACGTTATCGTGAAGGCCGCCGAGTGCTTACCCGCAGTTGACGGTACCAACCTGATTGTCCTGAATACCAAACGAGCGATAGAACGCTGCCTTCGGGCAGCGTTTTTTTTTGCCCCGCCTAACCTTGAGACATCATTGCGCTATCAGCGATCGATTCGATTGGCTTTCTGCTGCCCTCCCCTTATTTATTTCGCGATATTATTTTCGGGAAACTGCACCTCAGATGAAAAACTCACCTATTATCGTCAAATGGAGATAACGCCAATAATGCGTTAGTGGGCCATATCGGCCGATTGTCATTCGCGAGATGTGCGATGAATAATGACTGCAAGACCAGCATTGGGATATATTACGCAGTCACTTTATAACAAAAACAGTTTGATACGCCGTGCTCAGGGGGCAGGTTTATGGGCTTGAAAAGGGCATTTGCACGCCATGTCTCGCACAGAAGACGTAGCCTGGCTAAAAGCGGCATTGTAGCCCTGGTGTTTTTTATCCTGTTTATGGCTATTACGCTTTCTTTGATTAGCCACCAGCGTACGCAATATCAACGTGTGGTGGAACAACGCACGCAAGAATTCACTCTCAAAATCTTTAATGAGTTAACGGAAATCATGCAGCAATTGTTGCCGTTAACCGAACAATCCTGTGCAACCAGCCAACCGGATATTACCTACCAAGCAGCTTTCCATTCCGGCGTACGTACTTTTATGCTGGTAAAAAACGGCATTGCCTACTGTTCTTCCGCTACCGGCAACATGACGCTGGCGCTGAAAAGCATCTATCCGGAAATAAACCAACAACAGCCGCTGGACCTCAAACTACAGCAGGGTACGCCATTAGTGCCGGGAAAACCCGCCGTCGCGGTGTGGTTACGCCAACCGGGCAAGGAAGATACCGGTATACTGGCTACGCTGGATATTGGGCTAATGCCCCAACAAATGTTCAGCCCCACCGCCGATCGGGCGACAGGCATTGCCATTATTCTCGGCGATCGCGCCCTCACCAGTTTTAGCCCAAACCTGATGCCGGTTAACCAACTGCCCAACGAGCAGGCCGACCGTATATCCATCGCCGGCACGCCGATGACCATTCTGTTTTATAACCAAAAGCTGACGCCCAACGATATCAGGCTAACCCTTCTGGGTAGCCTGATCCTGTCGGTGATGATCGGTGTGCTGTGCTACTACATGCTGTTGTTGCGCCAAAGCCCGGAACGCGCCCTGATGCGTGGCATCAAGTACAACGAGTTCTTTATCGAGTATCAACCGGTCTTTCATACCAAAACCGGCGCCATTGGTGGCCTGGAAGCGTTGATCCGCTGGCAACACCCCATCGAAGGGCGTATACCGCCAGATTTATTTATCCCCTATGCCGAAAGCGAAGGGCTGATAGTGCCACTGACACGCCACCTGTTCCGCCTGATTGCCGAAGACGCCCCTAAACTGGCAACGGCTTTGCCGCAGGGGGCAAAACTCGGGTTGAACATCTCCCCTTCACATCTCAGTGCGCCCTCTTTCCATCACGATGTGTATGAACTGCTGGCCCAATTACCGTGCAACTATTTTACGCTGGTCTTTGAAATTACCGAGCGCGGTATGGTGGAAGAAGACAGTGCGTTGACAGAGTTCGACTGGCTGCACCAGCAGGGGATTGAAATCGCTATTGATGATTTTGGTACCGGCCACAGTGCACTGATTTATCTGGAGCGATTTAGCATGGATTACCTGAAAATCGACCGCGGCTTCGTTAACTCGATCGGTCGGGATACCGTCACGGCACCCGTTCTGGACGCGGTCATTTCACTGGCCAAAAAATTGAAGATGCAAACCGTGGCGGAAGGGGTTGAAACAGCCGAACAAGTGCACTTCCTACAGGAGCACGACGTCAACTTTATGCAGGGGTATTATTACAGCAAACCCTTGAGCATCGATAACTTCATGGCGTATTGCAATGCCCATCCCGTATTTGACTATCAGGCACTCAAGGCGTGAGTTCTCTCATGTATTTACCCTGCTGCGTGGCAAAAAATGGCCTGCCGGCCGCAGGTTTAACTGACTTTACAGCAGGAGCTTACCGTTAAGATGTCCATACGCGTTTTTGCTGCCCTGGTGCTCTCGGCACTGAGCCTTGGCCTGCAGGCTGAACCCCTCAATGAAAGCTATGCTTTCGCCCAGCTCGGTGAACCGAAATACGCCACTGACTTCAGCCATTATGACTACGTCAACCCGGCGGCACCGAAAGGGGGCGATGTGCGGCTGGCAGCCATCGGGACCTACGATAATTTTAACCGCTATGCCCCACGCGGCGTTCCCGGCGAACGGACCGACGCGCTGTATGACACGCTGTTCACCACCTCAGACGATGAAATCGGCAGTTACTATCCGCTGATTGCCGAATCTGCTCGCTTCCCTGCGGATATGCGCTGGGTAGAGCTGGATATTAATGCCCGCGCCCGTTTCCACGACGGCAGCCCCATTACCGCCGCCGACGTGGCTTTCACGTTTAATAAGTTTATGACCGAAGGCGTACCGCAATTTCGCGTGCTGTATAAAGGCATTACGGTGAAGGCGATCTCACGTCTGACAGTGCGTATAGAATTCCCTCAGCCGGATAAAGACAAACTGCTCGGGCTGTTCAGCCTCCCCATTTTGCCGCAAAGTTTTTGGAAAGATCATAAGCTGAATGAACCGCTGAACACGCCGCCACTCAGCAGCGGCCCCTATAAGATCGCCAGCTATCGGCTTGGCCAATACATTACCTACCAACGCGTGCGCGATTACTGGGCCGCCAATCTGCCGGTCAACCGCGGCCGCTTTAATTTCGACAGCATTCGTTACGACTACTACCTCGACGACAAAGTCGCGCTGGAAGCCTTCAAGGCCGGTGCCTATGACTTCCGTATCGAAGGTTCGCCAAAAAGCTGGGCCACGCAGTATCAGGGCGGCAATTTCGCCCGTAACTACATCATCAAACAAGATGAAACCAACCAGGCGGCGCAAAACACGCGCTGGCTGGCCTTCAATATGAGACGCCCGCTGTTCGCCGATCCTCGGGTGCGGGAAGCACTCACGTTGGCTTTCGACTTTGATTGGATGAATAAGGCGCTGTATTACAACGCCTATCAACGGACTAACAGCTATTTCCAAAACACGCCATACGCGGCCAGTGGTTACCCAGACGCGGCTGAACTGGCGCTGTTGGCCCCGCTGAAGGGCAAAGTACCGGCTGAAGTGTTCACCAGTATTTACCAGCCGCCGACCTCCGACGGCAGCGGCAACGATCGCCAAAACCTGCTTAAGGCCACTCAGTTGTTAAAGCTGGCCGGTTGGGAAGTGAAAAACCAGCAGTTGGTGAACAGCAAAACCGGCAAACCGTTCACCTTTGAGTTGATGCTGCTTAGCGGTAGCAACTTCCAGTACGTATTACCGCTTCAGCACAACCTGAAACGGTTGGGCATTGATATGCAGATCCGTGAGATCGACATATCTCAATTTACCAAACGCATGCGCGACGGCGATTTCGATATGATGCCAACGGTCTATATGGCAATGCCGTTCCCCAGTACCAGCCTCCTGACACTTTGGGACTCCAAATATATTGATTCCAGTTGGAACACTTCAGGTGTCACCGATCCGGCGGTCGACAGCCTGGTCAGGCAGATCGCCGCACATCAGGGCGATGAAAAAGCCCTGCTGCCACTTGGCCGGGCGCTGGATCGGGTACTGACCTGGAATAGATATATGTTGCCGATGTGGTATTCCAATCACGACCGTTATGCTTATTGGGACAAATTCTCTACGCCGCCAATTCGCCCTGCCTACGTGATCGGTTTCGACAACTGGTGGTTTGACGTTAACAAGGCGGCCCGTTTACCGGCCCAACAGCAATAAGGAGTCTGCGATGGCGGCTTATCTGATTCGCAGACTGTTGCTGATTATCCCCACGCTGTGGGCGATCATCACCATTAACTTTTTCATCGTGCAAATCGCCCCTGGCGGGCCGGTCGATCAGGCCATTGCTGCCATTGAAATGGGCCAAAGCAGCGGTTTCGGCGGCGGTGGCGCCGGTGAAAAACTGGGCCATGCACGCATCGGTGTCGGCAGCGCGACGGATAGCCAGTACCGCGGCTCGCGCGGCCTGGATCCGGAGGTTATCGCCGAGATCACCAAACGTTATGGCTTCGACAAACCCTTGCACGAGCGCTATTTCACCATGCTGTGGAACTACATGCGCTTTGACTTTGGTGACAGCCTGTTTCGCGGTGCGTCAGTAATGCAGCTGATTGGCCATAGCCTGCCTGTCTCTATTACGCTGGGGTTGTGGAGCACGCTGATTATCTATTTGGTGTCGATACCGCTGGGTATCCGCAAAGCCGTCAATAACGGCAGCGCCTTTGATACCTGGAGTAGCACCCTGATTATCATCGGTTATGCTATTCCTGCTTTCCTGTTCGCCATTCTGATGATCGTGCTGTTCGCCGGCGGCAGCTACCTCGATTGGTTCCCACTCCGCGGTCTGGTTTCCAGCAACTTCGATACCCTGCCGTGGTACGGCAAAATAACCGATTACCTGTGGCATATCACACTGCCGGTGTTGGCGACGGTGATTGGCGGTTTCGCCACGCTCACGATGCTGACCAAGAATTCGTTTCTCGATGAAATCCGCAAACAGTACGTGGTGACTGCACGCGCTAAAGGGCTCGACGAGAAGAAAATCCTTTACCGACACGTGTTCCGAAACGCGATGCTGCTGGTTATCGCAGGCTTCCCGGCGACCTTTGTCAGCATGTTCTTCACCGGTTCATTGTTGATCGAGGTGATGTTCTCGCTCAATGGGCTGGGGTTACTGGGTTACGACGCCACCCTGCAACGGGATTATCCCGTCATGTTCGGCACGTTGTATATCTTCACCCTGATTGGCCTGCTCTTGAATATCCTCAGCGACATCACCTATACCCTGGTCGATCCGCGCATTGATTTCGAGGCACGCCAATGAACCGTCTAAGCCCGATAAATCAGGCCCGCTGGGCGCGTTTTCGCAGTAATCGTCGTGGCTATTGGTCACTGTGGATTTTTTTGGTGCTGTTTACTCTCAGCTTAGGTGCCAACCTGCTTGCCAACGACAGACCCTTGCTCGTCCGTTACGAAGGCCATGTGTATTTGCCGTTCATCTTTGACTACAGCGAGACCACCTTCGGCGGAGAACTGCATACCACTAGCGATTACCAGGATCCGTTCGTAAAGCAACAGATAGACAACCACGGATGGGCCGTTTGGCCGCCAATTCGCTTCAGTTACGACACCATCAACTTCGCTACTGACGTGCCCTTCCCCTCGGCCCCTTCACGCCATAACCTGTTGGGCACCGACAGTAACGGCAGTGACGTGCTGGCCCGCGTACTGTATGGCTTTCGTATATCAATGCTGTTTGGGCTCGCGCTAACGCTATTCTCCAGCGTGATTGGTGTCTGTGTGGGCGCGATGCAAGGCTATTACGGCGGCCGCGTTGATCTGTGGGGCCAACGCTTTATTGAGGTGTGGTCAGGCATGCCGACGCTGTTTTTGATCATCCTGCTGTCGAGCATCGTACAGCCCAATTTCTGGTGGTTGCTCGGTATTACCATTTTATTTGGCTGGATGAGCCTGGTGGGTGTGGTACGCGCCGAATTCCTGCGCACCCGCAACTACGATTATATCCGCGCCGCGCGTGCCATGGGGGTAAAAGACAGGGTCATTATGTATCGCCATATGCTGCCCAATGCGATGGTGGCCATGTTGACCTTTTTACCCTTTATCCTGTGCGGCTCAATCACCACCCTGACCTCTCTCGATTTTCTTGGTTTCGGTCTGCCAATCGGCTCACCTTCATTGGGTGAGCTGTTGCTGCAAGGAAAGAACAATCTTCAGGCACCCTGGCTCGGCATCACCGCATTCCTGGTGCTGGCAGTACTGCTGTCTCTTCTCATTTTTATCGGCGAAGCGGTTCGCGACGCCTTTGACCCCAGCAAGGCGCATTGATATGGCTAGCTCTCCTTTGCTTTCAATTCAGGATCTCAGCGTCGCTTTCCGCCAGGGAGGTCAACTGAATCCGGTGGTCAATGGCATTTCATTGCAGATAGAAAAAGCAGAAACGCTGGCACTGGTGGGTGAATCCGGCTCGGGCAAAAGCGTCACGGCTTTATCGATACTGCGCCTGCTGCCGTCGCCTCCCGTGATCTATACCGGCGGTGATATCCAGTTTAATGGCCATTCGTTACTGCATGCGCCAGAGGCCGAACTCCGCAAGGTCCGCGGTAACCAGATTTCGATGATTTTCCAGGAGCCGATGGTGTCGCTCAATCCATTGCACACGATTGAGAAACAGCTGACGGAAGTGCTGGCGCTGCATCGCGGTATGCGACGCGACGTTGCGCGTGGTGAGGTTATCCAGTGTCTGGATCGCGTTGGTATCCGCAACGCTAAAGGCCGATTAAAAGACTACCCGCATCAACTTTCCGGCGGCGAACGTCAGCGGGTGATGATTGCCATGGCGGTGTTAACCCAGCCCAAACTGCTGATTGCCGATGAGCCCACTACCGCGCTCGATGTGACCATTCAGGCACAGATCCTGTCGTTATTGAAAGAGCTAAAGCAAGAGATGGGCATGGGGCTGCTGTTTATCACCCACAACCTGAATATTGTGCGCCGCCTGGCGGACAATGTGGCCGTGATGCGCCATGGCCATTGCGTCGAACAAAACAGCCGCTCCAATCTGTTCAGCAGGCCACAACACGCGTATACCCAGCAGTTGTTGGCGGCAGAAGATGTCGGTGTGCCATTACCGCTACCGGCAGATGCCGCGCCACTGCTGAAGGTGGAAAATCTGCAAGTCAGTTTCCCGATCAAACGCGGGCTGTTACGCCGTACGATTGATCACAATTACGCGCTGAAAGGGCTGAGTTTTGAATTAAGGGCGGGTGAAAGCATCGGCCTGGTGGGCGAATCTGGCTCAGGGAAAAGCACCACCGGGCTGGCGTTACTGCGCCTGCTGAACGCTGGCGGTGCGGTGTGGTTTAACGGTCAGCCGTTACACCAGTTCAACATGAAACAAATGCTGCCGTACCGTAGCCAAATGCAGATTGTGTTTCAGGATCCTTACTCTGCACTCAATCCACGGCTGAATGTGCTGCAAATCATAGCCGAAGGGTTAGAGGTTCATCAGACGTTAAACGCCGAGCAACGAGAGCAACGGGTGATAGCTGTATTGCAGGAGGTCGGGCTGGATCCTGCCCTGCGCCACCGTTACCCGACCGAATTTTCCGGCGGGCAGCGTCAACGCATCGCCATCGCACGCGCGCTGATTTTACAGCCACAGTTACTGATCCTGGATGAGCCGACCTCGTCGTTGGACAAATCGGTACAGGCACAAATCCTGACGCTGTTGAAATCGCTGCAGCAACGCCACCGGCTGGCCTATCTGTTTATCAGTCATGATTTACAGGTGGTGCGTTCACTGTGCCATCAAGTGATTGTGCTGCGGCAGGGAGAGGTGGTCGAACAAGGTGACTGCCAGACGATCTTTACTTCGCCCGCCGCCGCTTACACGCAGCAACTGTTACAGTTGGCGGACTAGCGACGGGATCAGAATGGGTATTGGGCGCTCATAGGTTCAGCAATCGCAGCGCCTACATTTTTTAAGCGGCACATGGTTGCGCTTTCGTCACAGCGTTGCACGAACAGGCAAGGTTGTCCTTCCCACTCCACAACGGCGCAATCCACCTGAATCTCTTGCAAAGACAGATTAAGCTGTTGCATAACCTGCCACGCATCAGCCCCTTCATGGCTGAGTAATTTCAGGCCAATCAGATTGTTATCTTCGTCTATTCCGCTGAGCGGAATGGGTTCAACCTTGATGCCGGTAAAACCTGATAGCCAACGATAACTTTGCGGCAAGCGATGCACTACCGAAAGTTGGATACTTTCCACATGAAATCCCTAGTTTGAAAAGATGAAACACTTTTTTCCTGACAGGCTTACTAAGTTATAGCCGCTGACTACCGACTCTGCCGCGTACAAATGTTATTTAAATGTAAATTTGTCACGACTAATTAACTTAGACCTGCGCGTGCTGATGTCATGGTGTTTTCATGCGCCGTGCGGTGTCGTTTCACGGCATTTTGCGACTCAGCTCGCATTTTTGCGTTATATGTAACCCTTTCCCGTCCCGATCACAACTCTTTTTTCTTGCAATACGGCTACTTTTTGCTCTTTATAATTTTACATTGCAGAAACATTTAACCTCGAACATCAGAAGGTCACAATGAGATAACTAATTGATTATCATTATCGTTAAATCAAATTAAGCGTAATTTCCAGACAAAACATACCGCGTTACACCCTGCGGTTCTCCGGCATAGAACGAGCCTTATTTTTAACAAAAAAAACACAGCCCTCTCAGCGCACATTTAATTAGCACGCTGATGCTTAGCAGCCAGTTTTTTTGCCATTGGATATTTGAGAAGGGAGAGGACGGAAAGTTTACCCCACTCAAGCCCACATTTGTTGAGACCTTGAGTGGGGGTATAATCACATTACGGGGTAGCAGGCGAGGCTTTATGCCGTGGTCGGCTGGCATACAAATAGAACAGCACGGCAACGATACTGCACAACGCCATGGAGGAAACCATTGGCCATGCGCTCTTGCCCGGTGCCATAGCCAACACTGCCCCCACTAGCGCACCGATACTGAAACGCAGCGTCCCGGCCAGTGAAGAGGCCGTGCCCGCCATATGCGGAAAATCATCCAGGATCACCGCCATGGCGTTTGATGAGATCATCGCGATACAGCCCAGATACACCGCAACGCCAATGACCAGCGCCCAGAAACCCAAGCCCACGGCACTCACCGCCAACAACCATAACCCCATCGCCAACTGAACAAACAGCCCCAGGCGGAACATCTTGACCGCCCCCAGTCGCCTGACATTGCGGCTGTTGACCAACGTTGTCAGGAACAAAAACACAATGTTCAACGCAAAATAGTAGCCAAAGTGTTGTGGTGAAACGTTATTCAGTTCGATATACACAAACGGCCCGGCGCTGAGAAACGAGAACATACCGGCAAAGGAGAAGGCGCTGGCAAGCATATAGCTCAACACTCGCTTGTGGCGGAACAATGAACCGAAGTTGCCTAACGTGGTACGCAGATGGAATTTCTGCCGCCGCTCTTTGGGCAGCGTCTCCTTGATGAAGAACGCAACCAACAGCGAGCCGATCAGGGCTGCCGCGCCCATCGTCCAGAAAATCGCATGCCAGCTGAACCACAACAGCAACGCACCGCCGATCATCGGGGCAAGCAGTGGAGCTATGGTCATCACCAGAATGACAAACGACATCATGCGCGAGAACTCATCCTTGGTGAACATATCGCGCATCAGGGCATTAATCACCACGCTGGCCGCCGCAGCCGACAGCCCGTGCAGGAAGCGCAGGTTGATCAGTTGATCGATCGACTGCGCCATCGCACAGGCTCCGCCGGCAATGGCGAAGATCAGCGTTCCCCACAGGATCACCGGTTTGCGGCCAATGCTGTCCGACATCGGTCCGTAGAACAGCTGCCCCAAAGCAAAACCGAGCATATAGGCGCTGAGCGTCATCTGCACGCTACCCGACTCTACGCCGAACTGTTTAGCAATCACCGGCATGCTGGGCAGGTACATGTCGATAGCCAACGGCATCAACATGGACAGCAGGCCCAGAATAAAAATCAAACCGAGGTGAGATGACCGGTTCTGTAGCACGTTCGACGACTCCTTCATCAGCCGTAGTGTAATAATGAATTAATCCTGCAGATGCGGTGCACCCACGCTGGCAATTTCTTCTTCGGTCAATGGACGGTATTCGCCCTCAGCCAAATCGTCATCCATCACGATGGCACCGATACGTTCACGATGCAGCTCGAGAACGCGGTTACCGACCGCCGCAAACATACGTTTAACCTGGTGATAACGCCCTTCGCTGATGGTCAAACGCACCAGTTTGTCTTCAATTTTTTCCAGTTGCGCAGGCCGTGTCAGATCTTTTTCGTTATGCAGCTGCACACCTTCAGCAAATTGCTGCGCAGTATCGTCCGCCAGTGGATGTTCCAGCGTCACCAAATAGGTTTTTTCACAATGGTGCTTTGGCGAGGTAATACGGTGTGACCATTGACCGTCATCGGTCATCAGCACCAAACCGGTGGTATCAATGTCCAGGCGGCCAGCAGCATGAAGCTTATAGGCAACCGGCTCATCGAGAAAATACAGCACCGTCGGGTGATCGGGATCGTCTGTAGAACAGACGTAACCCTGTGGTTTGTTCAGCATAAAGTAACGTGGGCCGTTCTGACGCTGCAGAGGATTACCGTCAAACGCCACTTCCTGCTCCGGCGTCAGCTTAAGTGCGCCGCTCTTCACCACTTCACCGTCCACGGTGACGCGTTTTGCCCGAAGTTCACGCGCTACCAGCGCGCGGCTAACACCTAACTGTTGAGATAAAAACTTGTCCAGTCGCATTGAATCTGCTTTGCCTGTCGTTGTTATGATCGCATTGATCGTATTGCTAAAATATGACACCCGCAGTTGCACCAAATGCAACAGGGCAGGATCGAAGGGGGGGAAACAGCGATTACTGTCACACGAGTATAGCGGCGGAAACGGCCCCCTGACAGAGGTAATTTCCACATGTCTCGCACCGCGAGCGCTCAGAAGGCATAATATAGAAATTATTTGGCCGTCAGGGGAGTAAAATGTCACTGTTTTTTTGGTTTCAGATGTTACAAAACCTGTTCCTGACAGCCCCAATCAATTCAAGGCGTTAATTTATGGCCTTTACTCTACGCCCCTATCAGTTGGAAGCCGTCGAAGCCACCATCAAACATTTCCGCCAGCATCCGCAACCGGCGCTGATCGTGCTGCCAACCGGCGCGGGCAAAAGCCTGGTGATTGCCGAACTGGCGAAACGCGCTCGCGGCCGCGTCTTGGTGCTGGCCCACGTAAAGGAACTCGTGGCACAAAACCACGCTAAATACTGCGCCTATGGGCTGGATGCAGATATCTTTGCTGCCGGGCTACAGCAAAAGGACAGTGCCGGTAAGGTGGTGTTCGGCAGCGTCCAGTCTGTGGCGCGTAACTTGCCGCTGTTCGACGGCGCGTTTTCCCTGCTGATTATCGACGAATGTCACCGCATCAGCGACGATGACGACAGCCAATACCAACAGATTATCCAGCATCTGCAAAAAACCAATCCGCAGTTACGCCTGCTGGGCCTGACTGCAACCCCTTACCGGCTGGGCAAAGGCTGGATTTATCAGTACCACTATCATGGTATTACTCGCGGCGATGCCAGCAGCCTGTTTCGCGACTGCATTTATGAGTTGCCGCTGCGTTATATGATCAAGAATGGCTATTTGGTCCCGCCGGAACGGTTGGATATGCCCATCGTACAGTATGATTTCAGCCGCCTGGAGGCCAGAAGCAACGGATTGTTCAGTGAAGTTGACCTGAACCGTGAGCTAAAACAACAAAATCGCATCACGCCACACATCATCAGCCAGATCGTTGAATACGCTGAAACCCGCAAGGGAGTGATGATTTTTGCCTCCACCGTTGAACACGCACGTGAAATTCACGGCTTGCTGCCAGCGGGCGAAGCCGCACTGGTCAGCGCCGAAACCCCTGCCGCCGAGCGTGATGCACTGATTGAGGCGTTCAAACAGCAACAGTTGCGCTATTTGGTCAATGTGGCGGTGTTAACCACCGGTTTTGATGCACCGCACGTCGATCTGATCGCCATCTTGCGCCCGACGGAATCCGTCAGCCTGTATCAACAAATTGTCGGGCGTGGGCTGCGGTTATCACCCGGTAAAGAGGATTGTCTGATCCTCGATTATGCCGGTAATCCACACGATCTGTTCACGCCGGAAGTGGGCGTCAGTAAGCCACACAGTGATAGCCAACCGGTACAGGTGTTCTGTCCCGGCTGCGGTTTCGCCAACCTGTTTTGGGGCAAATGCACCGAGAATGGCGATATCATCGAACACTACGGGCGCCGCTGCCAAGGCTGGCTGGAGGACGATGAAGGCCATCGCGAACAATGCGACTACCGTTTCCGCTTCAAAATTTGCCCACATTGTGGCGCTGAAAACGACATTGCGGCCCGCCGCTGCCACCAGTGCCAAGAGGTGTTAGTCGATCCCGATGATATGCTAAAGGCAGCGCTGAAATTAAAAGATGCTCTGGTGCTACGCTGTGGCGGCATGGAATTGCAAAGCGGTCGCGATGAAAAAGGCGAATGGTTGAAGGCCACCTATTACGACGAAGAGGGCGCCAGCACCGGTGAACGTTTCCGGTTACAGACACCGGCGCAGCGTAAAGCCTTCGAGATGCTGTTCTTACGCCCCCACCAGCGCGCACCGGGGGTGCCGTTCAGTTGGCAAACGGCTGCCGACGTGCTGGCTCAACAAACATTGCTACGCCATCCGGATTTCGTGGTGGCACGCAAGCGCGGGCAATTCTGGCAGGTGCGGGAAAAAGTGTTCGATTATCAAGGCCGCTTCCGCCGTGCCAATGAACTGTATTGATGTTGGTTGCAGGCACATCGGGTAGGTTTCCATTGCCCTGTGGCCGGCTTTCCGTTAAAATGCCGCCCGCTTTGCCTGGGTTCGCCCGGCGCTAAAGCAGGTTAGACCTTACGCATTACAGGCTAGCGTCTGGACGGCAACGGGTAAATCGAACTTGCTACTGGGTCGCCTGTAGCAGGGTAAATTTTCTTTTAAGAGAAAAAACAATGTTCACTATCAATGTAGAAGTACGTAAAGACCAGGGTAAGGGTGCGAGCCGCCGCCTGCGTGCAGCAAATAAATTCCCAGCTATCGTTTACGGTGGCGAAGAAGCTCCAGTTTCCATCGAGCTGGACCATGATTCTGTTAAGAACATGGAAGCCAAAGCAGAATTCTACAGCGAAGCTGTAACTCTGGTTATCGACGGTAAAGAAACCAAAGTTAAAGTTCAGGCTGTACAGCGTCACCCGTTCAAGCCGAAGCTGACCCACATCGACTTCGTTCGCGCGTAATCGCAACGTATTCGAGCTTTTCGGGACGCCGAAGTAAAAAACGCCGCAATTGCGGCGTTTTTTATTGTCTGCGATCCGGCGACATCATTTGTTGCCGCTGTTCAACCGACGTTGTAACTGATCGCGCAGGTTCGGCGGTGTGCCTTTGATCGTCAATGTGTCAGTGGCCGCATCCCAGAAAACGCGCTCACCCAACAACATGGCGTCAAAGTTCATGCTGATACCGCCGCCGCTGCCGGCAAATTTAGTCAACTGGCGCAGCGTACCGCGATCGGCAGGGAAGCTGTCTTCCAACTGATAACCCTGCTCGCTGGAGAACTGCATAAAGTCTTTTTCGCCTACCGGCGCGATCTCTTTCGACAGTTCTTGCAGTTCAATCTCTTCACCCGCCTGCAACTGTTCATTGCAATAGCTGTAAACCTGCTGACGCACCGACTGACGCTCGTTTTTATCCAACTGCGCGTCGGCGCAATAGTCATCAACGGCCTGCAGTAAACCCCGGTTTTGGGCCTTGGTGTCCAACCCTTCAGACGCCGCCAGGAAGTCCATGAAGAAATCGGAGACCTTACGGCCTACGCGCCCTTTCAGGAACGTCAGATAGCGGGTCGATTCTGGATTGGTTTCCCACTCGGTCAGATCGATACGCGCCACGATATCGGCATGATTGATATCCAGATAATGGGTGGTGTTGATATCCAGCTCTTCATTTACACGCGAACTGTTACGGCTGTTCAGCACCGCGATCAGCAAGTACTCCACTGCCAGGTAACGGTACTGGCCGAACAGCACTACGCCACCTTCAGCAAACGGATACTTGGCCAGTTCATCGCTCAGACGGCCCGTCGCCGCACGGCTGAAAGCCAGAAAGTCCTTATCTTCCTTCCGGCAGGTGCGCAGCGCATCCGCCAGCTCACTGCCTTCATTGAACAGGCCATAGGCCTTGCTCTTGGCACTGTAGACACGGTGCAGCTCTTCCATCATCTCTTCCACCGCCGCATTGGTGGGAAGCAGAGAGTCGCGCAGCACTACGTCCAGCGTTTGTTCGTCGCGTTTGACCAACTGGTGCAGAGCGATCTGGTCGATATCCAGACTCATGGTAAATCCTCCTGTTCTTTAGCCGCGTATTCAAACACTGAAGTCCCCGCCCTGCAACTTTTAAGACCGGTAAAAAGGTGAAATTGAAAGGGCAATTTCCCAGGGTATTGGCGCTGCCACAAGACGGAAAAGGTGGGAGTCCTGATGAACGAAGGCCAGTTCGTTGTTGTTGGGCTAAGCCTGATAGGTGCAGATTTGAACGCTGCGTGCAGGGGGAGATCCCTCAGACGATACGAGGAATCCAAAATAGCCGGCACTGCTGATGCACCAAGTATGAAGGGGATCGATAAAAGAGCGGAAAATCACTGCCCTATACGGTAAGATATGGGACTTTGTCAGGCTACGAAGCGCAATTTTATGCCACAATCATCCCGTTACAGTGACGAACACGTTGAACAGCTGCTCTCTGAGCTGGTTAATGTTCTGGAAAAACACCATACTCCCACCGATCTCTCTCTGATGGTGCTGGGCAACATGGTAACTAATCTGATCAACACCAGTGTTGCTCCCGCGCAGCGGAAAACATTGGCAAGATCGTTTGCAGAAGCTCTGCAAGCTTCTATTCGTGAAGATAAAGCGCATTAATAAATAATTATGGTGACAAACCGTCAGCGTTATCGTGAAAAAGTCTCCCAGATGATTAGCTGGGGGCACTGGTTCGCCTTATTCAATATTCTGCTTGCCCTCGGGCTAGGCAGCCGCTACCTGTTTGTCACCGATTGGCCCTCTTCCCTGCTGGGTCGGGTTTATGCCCTGGTCAGCTTACTGGGGCATTTCAGCTTTATCGTTTTCGCTGGCTACCTGTTGGTGATATTCCCGCTCACCTTTGTGGTGATGTCGCAGCGGTTGCTGCGGTTTATTTCCGCCGCGCTGGCCACGACCGGGCTCACGTTACTGCTGGTAGACAGCGAAGTGTTTACGCACTTCCACCTTCACCTTAATCCTGTCGTATGGGAACTGGTGATCAACCCCGACCAGAGTGAGCTCGCGCGTGACTGGCAGCTGATGTTTATCTGCGTGCCCGTTATCTTCCTGGTGGAAATGTTGTTTGGTACCTGGAGCTGGCAAAAGCTGCGCAGCCTGAACCGTCAACGTTTCGGCAAGCCACTGGCCGTGCTGTTCATCAGTGCCTTTTTTGCATCGCACCTGATTTATATTTGGGCTGACGCCAATTTTTATCGCCCGATCACCATGCAGCGTGCCAATCTGCCGCTGTCATACCCAATGACCGCGCGAAAATTCCTTGAGAAACACGGGCTGCTCGATTCGCAAGAATATGAACGCCGCCTGGTACAGCAAGGGAATCCAGAGGCCGTTGCGGTTGAATACCCGCTTAGCGACCTTAGCTATAGCGACAAAGGCAGTGGTTATAACCTGCTGATGATCGTGGTGGATGGCGTACGGGAGCAGGACATGAAGCAGGATATGCCTGCCCTTACCCGTTTCGCACAGGAAAATGTCCGTTTCAGCGATCACTACAGCTCAGGTAATCATGCGGACACCGGTCTGTTTGGCCTGTTCTACGGCATTTCACCAACCTATCTGGACAGCATCCTTGCGTCACGCAAACCCTCAGCGCTGGTCAGTGCGCTCAGCGCCCAAGGGTATCAGTTTGGTTTGTTCTCATCTGATGGCTTCAATGCCAGCCTTTACCGACAGGCGCTGCTGACAGACTTCTCGCTGCCTACACCGATCAAGCAAAACGATGCGGTCACTACGCAGCAGTGGCAAAACTGGCTGACCGACCAGAGCGGCAATGGCCCGTGGTTCTCTTACATCAATTTCCGCGGCGCCGAACCTGCGGCCGATGAGAAAACCCCTGCCCCCGCCGATTTTATTCAGCGTTACCGCGCAGGCGCGCAAGATGTGGACGCACAAATTGCACAGGTCATCAGCACGCTGAAAGAGCGCGGCATGCTGGATAAAACCGTTGTGGTGATTACGGCAGAACACGGCGTTGAGTTTAATGATACCGGCAAAGGCAATTGGGGGGCTGGCAGCAGTTTCAACCAGCAACAGTTACAAGTGCCGTTGATCATCCACTGGCCAGGCACCCCGGCGCAGACCATTAATAAACTGACCGGTCATAACGACGTCATGCGCACCCTGATGCAACGCCTGCTGCACGTGAAAACCGCCCCTAATGACTATTCTCAAGGGGAAGACCTGTTTACCGCGCAGCGCAGGAACAACTGGATTGCCACGGGTGATAACAATCTGTTAGTTATCACCACGCCAACGCAAACCCTGGTGTTGGACAACAATGGCACCTACCGCGCATACGACAAGAATGACAACGAGATAAAAGACGAGAAGCCGCAACTTGCCCTGCTGCTGCAGGTGCTGACCGACGTGAAACGTTTCATCGCCAACTAACCGCTTAAAATACAAGCAGTCAGGCGTATGTACTCTTGCTTTGGCGTTTGGAACAGGTAGTATAATTTTCCATAGTATCGGCATGTAGCGCAGCTTGGTAGCGCACCGTCATGGGGTGTCGGGGGTCGGAGGTTCGAATCCTCTCATGCCGACCAAATTTGAATACCTGTGTTTAAATGGATGTGAACCTTCGAAGGAGGTTTGAACCACGCGCAGTCAGCTCAGTTTGCTTTAGCAACGGCCCAAAGGGGAAGCATCAAAGATGCGTGTAATCCTCTCATACCAACCAAGAAACTTTATGGAAACCAACCATTGCGGTTGGTTTTTTTATGTCGATAAACATTCTCGGTAAAGCGCCCCGCCCTATAGAAGCTATCAAACACATATTCAGATTTACCGCAGTAAATATTCCAAGTGGGCCTGCTATACTATCAAGCTAACAAAAAATTCACCTATAGACGGATCAATGTTAATGAAATACTGTTCAGAAGGGCTTACCAATGCAACCTGCTAAAAAATGGTCACAAGAGTTGGAGGGGTTGCGTGGGTTAGCTTCTCTCTGGGTTGTTTTAGGTCATATTTGTGTTTTAACCAGTTTTCATTTTCCGATACTGTCCGATCCAGCAATCGGTGTTGACCTATTCATTCTGCTCTCTGGCTATCTGATGGCAAAAAATTATGTGGAGCGAAAAGAAAAAGAACCCTGGACTTCAAGTGCCACCTTTAAAAAATTCTGGTTACGTCGTTTTTTCCGTATTGCTCCCCTTTACTATGTATTATTAATTTTAGCCATCGTATTTGGTAGCTATTTCGGTGAGGCACGTGACGTTATCGGTCATTTCTACAGCGAAACCCAAACTAATAGTTCACGTTACAGTGACTCTTCGTTCTTAAACGTATTTACTCATGTGACCTTTATATTTGGTTTTCTACCAAGCTACTCATTTAATACTGTACTGCCTGACTGGAGTATCGGTCTGGAAATGCAGTTTTATTTCCTATTCCCCTTCATTATGTTAGCCGTAATGAAGCTGGGCTTTGTCCGAGCCTGTTTCGCGGTCATTGTTCTTTGCGCACTCGCCAAATACCTAACCCCGAATTACTTTGCAGCTTTTCCAATGCCCTCAATGATTCTGATTAAACTGCACTTGTTCATTGCAGGCATGTTTATTGCTGAGGCCATACGCAGAATGAGTATGTGGTATGTGTTTTTTGCTGTGATTGCGGCCCTTGCAAGCATCGGCATCTATATGCAAAATGATGTGAGGGCATCCCATATACTTGCCCAGGTTGGCATGATCCTTATGATGGCAACCATCCTCTGGCCGCGAAAGGCAGGCAGTAACACTGAAAATACACTACGCTTCCCTCGCTGGCTACTAACAAACAAACTCAGCGTATATATGGGAGATGTTTCCTACTCCGTATATTTACTGCATTTGTTAATCGTTATTCCTGTTGTTGCTTTCCTTCTATCAAACACGAATTTTGCAGAGTTCTCCGCTGTCACCCGCTTTATATTTGCATCTGCCATTATCCTCCCTATAACTTATGGTATAGCGACACTGCTGTATAAATATATCGAAAAACCAGGAATTAAACTGGGTAAGAATGTGATCGCTCGGAGTGAGACAAAAAACAACAGGCCTGTCGTTATAGACTGAAGGGAAGTTAACCGATGTGCCGCCAGAACCCAGTGTTACTTGCTGGGTTTTTTATTACTCCAACTCGCCAAAACAGTTCACTTGAACTATTTTCACTATGTATGTGCAGATAGGCGAGACTTTTAAATCCAAGCAACCATAATCATAATGCATCAAGTTGCAGCTCATGAAAATTTGCCTCTGGCAGTGCTTGTGGGGCTGGCGCGACACGCGTAGAAAACAAAAAACCCCAGTAATCTTTAAGATTATTGGGGTTCGTAGACGTGTTAAACGTCTGTACTGCTTATATGGTGCCGGCTACCGGAGTCGAACTGGTGACCTACTGATTACAAGTCAGTTGCTCTACCTACTGAGCTAAGCCGGCTAAATTTGGCGGAAGGACAGAGATTCGAACTCTGGGAGCTGTTACACTCGACGGTTTTCAAGACCGTTGCCTTAAACCACTCGGCCATCCTTCCAATGGGCGCAGATATTAGCGCTACCGTTATGAAATGTCTATCGTTTCATTCAAAAAAATGCAGAAAAAAGTGCGTTTGGTTAAACTTCGCACCATCAGTGGTTAAAAAATGAAAAACCCCGCATAAACGGGGCTCAATTACTCAACAACACTCAGATTATTTAGGCTGGGAGTCATAGTCTGAACAGGTCTGATACCCTTTGTTCATTACATGGCCCGTGTCGTTGTAGCTGACAAAATAGGTCTGCACTTTGCCGTCACGCGGTGCCACAGCATAAGTATCGCAAGTGCCCTGCGCATGAACCAGGGTAGCCGTGGTTGACGGTGGGCCCGCAATGGCCCGAACTTGCTGCTTGGTCATCCCTACTTTTACGTCGCTGACCACCGGCTCATCAACATAACTGGCGGCACGGTCATACGCAGTACAGCCAGCCAGGATGGAAAATGCCGCCGCTGTGCAAACGGCTAAAACCAGCTTCTTCGTCATAGCTTGTCCTCTTAGAGTGCGTTTATTGTCCCCTAACTCTAGAAGAAGAAAGGCTTTTCGACAAATTTCGCTTTATCTCTCGGTGCGCTTTTCCCATTCGTTAGTGGATAACGCAGCAGGCGACTCCCTAAAACCGCTCGTCAGCTAACGGCGATCGGCCGCCCTTATCGTCCTGGCGTCACGGCCCCCTCAACTGCAGGATTTACATTTCCTTCTGCTGTTTTTGCAACTGCGCCGCAAAGGCTTTTTGTGATTCTCTCACATAGCGTTGCAACCCATGACTGTCGACGAAAGCGTCCAAATCACCGGCCCGCAGACGTGCCATTTTATTTTCCAGATCGAAACGCGTTCCCTTATTGGCGATAAAAATATCCGCCTGCTGTTTGGCAAGCCGGGCAAAGCTACCGCGGATATCCTGCACCAGGTCGGGGTAATTTTTATTGTCGATCAAATAGTAATCCGGCGTTGCCAGGCTGTCGGCATACACCAGCCGGTAGTTTTTCTCCCCTTGCCGCAGCGTGGCCAACCACGAGGTCGCCCCTGGCAGATGGCCTGGCGTCATCAAGGCTGTTAACGTCAAACCGCCCAATGTAATGCTGTCGCCGTCACCGACGATGATATCGGCCTTCACGGGGGGGAAGCTCAACGCATCGCCGAGAGCAAAATCGTGTTTTCCTCCCAGCGCCAGCTGTTTGGCATTTGCGGCACTGGCAACCACTTTCGCCCCACTCCATGCCTTCAACCGCTCGATGCCCCCCGCCTGATCAAGGCGCGCATGGCTGTTAAGGATATAGCGTAGATCCTTAATGTCGAAGCCCAGCGCCTCAATGTGCGCCCTTATCGTAGGCGCACTGGCATCTAATGCAGCGTCGATCAAAATCAGCCCTTCAGGGGTACTCAACAATACGGACGAAAGATTGCGGGTACCGACGTAATAAACATGCGGGAACATTTGAAATGGCGCCACCGGCTGCGCCCACTCTTCAAACAAGGTATACGGCGGTGCGCTGGAAAGCGGCTGTGCAGGATTGAGTTGTGCCTGCACGTTGAAACACAACGTGACAGTCATGGCGGCCAAATAACCCAATTTCTTTTTCATATTCCAATTCTATGGAGGTAAACGGGGCTGAAGTATACTCAGAGCAATATTGAGACGTATTCAATTTATAAGGCCATTAATGAATATCCTACAAATGGACATGAACCTGCTGAAAGTGCTCTATCTTTTGACCACCACGGGCTCCAGCCAAAAAACGGCAGATAAACTGGGTATCAGCACCTCAGCGGTCAGCCACGCGTTAGCCCGCCTGCGCGAAGTACTGGATGAACCGTTATTCCGCAGAGAGGGGCACACTCAAGTACCGACCCTGTTTGCCCTGTCGCTGAAAGAAAAGCTGACGCCGCTCTTCTCTTCACTGGACAATGAACTGTTCGGCCATGTGCAGGACACGCCACGACACTTCACGTTGGTCGCCCCGCCCGCGCTGTACCCGATTTTACTGCCGCTTTTAGCGCAGAAAAGTACGCTCGCCAATGCAGCTATCCGCTGCCAGAATTTTGAGCGCCGTTCATGGCGCAATGAACTGCTGGAAGGCAGTATCGATATGGTCATCGCGGTCGGCGATCATCAACAACGCACCAGCGCACTACGGTATGAACTTATTGGCAGTACGCGTCTGGTGGCGGTATTCGGGCCGCCTTTGCATCAGGCGTTACAGCACAAGAGTGGGTTGAGATTCAGCGAATTAGCGGACTATGCGCACTATTACTGCCACCCGTGGCCACAAGAGGAAAATGAGCTGGACCGCCAGCTAAAACGGCAGGGGCTGCAGCGTAGAATTCAACTCAGCTGCGCCGATTATGCTCAATTACCCCCAGTGCTGCGGACGGCCCCTTTAATGGCTGTCGTTCCACAACCTTGGTTCAGTGCCCAACCGGATAAACAGGGACTGCGAACCCTCCCCATTCAGGACAATCTGGCAGTGGGCCATCTGTTCTCGCATTATCGCCAAGGTGAAATAGAGTGGAAAAAAAGGCTTATATCCACTCTTCATGCAGAACTACGGCCCTACTATCAGTAACAAGGATCAGAAGCCAAACTCGCTCAGGGCCGCAATATCATCTGGACGACGGCCAAGCGGCCAGTGGAATTTGCGGTCCTGCTCGCGGATAGGCATATCGTTGATGCAGGCATGTCGGTTAATCATCAAGCCTTCTGGATTAAACTCCCAGTTCTCGTTGCCAAAACTGCGGTACCAGTTACCGGAGTCATCACGCCATTCATAAGCAAAACGGACCGCAATACGCGCCTCATCAAATGCCCAAAGCTCTTTAATTAACCGATACTCCAACTCTTTCGCCCATTTCCGTTGTAAGAATGCACACACGGCGTCCCGGCCATCAACGAACTCAGCCCGGTTGCGCCAGTGGGTGTCGACAGAATAGACCTGCGAAACCCGTTCAGGATCGCGGCTGTTCCAGGCATCCTCAGCCAAACGGACTTTCTCAATTGCCGACTCACGGGTAAACGGGGGTAACGGGGGTTTAATGCTCATCACTCACCTCTTGGGTTTTAATAATGTAGACAAGTCTGTCTACACAAATAAGCTAGCGCATGTAGACAGACTTGTCTACAATCGCTGTGACCAATATTTCTGGAGATGTTTGATGTCTGTTGTCAGCAACACTCTACCGCCGCGCCAGCGTATTCTGCTGACAGCCCATGATTTGTTTTACCGTGAAGGGATACGTGCGACAGGTATCGATCGCATTATTAGCGAGTCAGGCGTGGCCAAGGTCACGTTTTATCGTCACTTCCCTAGCAAGAATGAGCTGATTGAAGCGTTCCTGGCTTATCGCCATGCGCAATGGTTAACTTGGTTCAGCGCATCGCTAGAGAAACATGTCGCGCAACGTGGGGATGTTCTCCTCGCTTTAGTGCCCTGTTTTGAAGAGTGGTTTAACGATCCACAGTATCGCGGCTGTGCGTTTATCAATACGGCGGTCGAACTGGCAGATATGCTGCCTGAAAGCCTGAACATCGCGCACCGGCACAAGAAACAGATGTCTGAAGAGATTGCCCGCCATCTCCCCGCTGGCCCAGAACGGGAACAACGGGCAGAGATGCTGGCGATGTTGATTGACGGCGCGATCGTTAAAGTACAGATTGAGCAGCAGGCACAACATGCACTGCAGCTGCTGGAAGAAATGTTGAAGACGCTAGCCGCAGCCTGGAACACTCAGTAGTTGGCCCAGATCCCCGGCGTAACCAGCTCCAACAGATGATTGTCGGGATCACGGAAATAGATACTCTCTCCACCGTGTTCCCAACTCATGCGCCCTTCTATCTCTATGCCATGCGCCGTTAGGTGTTGCTCCCAATGCGGCAACTGCTCTTTCGTCACCGCAAGTCCAATATGCAGCGGTCCATTGCCATCATGTGGGGGAATATACCCTTCAGGATAATGTGCCCCCTTTACCGAATCTCCTTCAATAAACAACAGCAACACGCTTTGCTGGCCCACGTTGTAGGCGCGGAAGCGCGCGTTGGCGACCATAACCGGCAACGCTAATATTTGCTGATAGAAAGCGGCGGCGCGCTCGATATCTTTGACATACAACACCGTTTCAATCACCCGCTCAATATTGAGTTTCATACTAACCTCCTGATTTATCTAGATGAAGGAAGTGTAGGTAAACGGCAGAACGTCAAAATGGCAATCCGTGCCACAGTTATGTCAATTCGTGCCAAATCACAGGCAAAAAAAACGCGGCCCGAAGGCCGCGTGGTCACATTCACACTCTGTTGCTTAGAACTGGTAAACCAGGCCCACGGCAACCACGTTGTCGGTGTTGATACCGGCAGCTTTGGTGAAGTCATTCTCGTCCAGCAGGTTGATTTTGTAGTCAACATAGGTGGACATGTTTTTGTTGAAGAAGTAGCTGGTACCCAAGTCCACAAATTTGACCAGATCTTCGTCGCCATAATCCTTGCCGTTAGCTGCCAGACCCAGGTTTTTACCCTTGGTTTGGTTATAACCAACAAATGGACGCAGGCCGAAATCAAACTGGTAGTGTGCATAGGCTTCGAAGCTTTGTGCCTTGTTGGCATAGCCATAGGCATCGCTGCTTGAAGAACCGAAGCGGGCAGCGTTGTAGGATTGAGTGAACATCACGGCCAGGTAGGTGTCGTTCGCGTCATATTTCAGACCACCTGAATAACCTTCAGCGCGATCGCCACGGCCCATGATGCCGCTATAACCGTCACCGCCGTTCTGCTGGGTTGTACGTTTAGAGTTGAAGAAAGCACCTGCGGCGCTAATGCCATAGCCCAGATCGTAGTTCACCGACATGCCGTAGCCGTCGCCGTTTTGACCCAGCACATCACGGCCATTGTTAGACTCTTCACCGCTGCCGTTTTTACCTTGGTACTGCAGGGCAAAGTTCAGGCCGTCCACCAGACCGAAGAAGTCGGTGTTACGGTAAGTTGCCAAACCGCTGGAACGCTGGAACATGAACTGGTCAGCGCCGTACGTAGACCCATCAAACTCAGGCTGCAAGTCGGTATAAGCGGCTACGTCATACAGCACGCCGGTATTACGACCGTAATCGAATGAACCGTAGTCACCAAACTTCAGACCGGCAAAACCGTAACGGGTAAAGTTTTTGTTATCCTGGCTTTCCGCGTGGTTAAGGTTTGCCTGATATTCCCACTGGCCATAGCCGGTCAGTTGATCGCTGATTTGTGTTTCGCCGCGCAGGCCGAAACGCATATAAGACATATCACCATCGGAGCCACTGTTATCGGAGAAATAGTGAAGACCATCGATTTTACCGTACAAATCCAGTTTATTACCGTCTTTGTTGTAGATTTCCGCCGCGCCTGCTGTGCCTGCAACCAGCAGAGCGGGTACTATCAGAGAGAGTACTCGAAGTTTCATTGTTATTATCCTCGTTAATTATGTCGAGCTATGGCCACTGCTCTTTTGAGCATTATTAGCACGACTGTGCATTACCATTCTGGTAACAAGGGTAATATTAATCCAGAAAGAAAATGATACCAAGTATCCGATAGTGTTTCATTGTGATTAATAAAGGTTTCCAAATGTAAACATGAGCGAACTTTCACAAAACATTACAGACAAACAAAATAAGGCACACAATGCCAAAAAATACACTTATAGATATAAAATCATGCAGTTATACAAAACTTTAAGAAAAAACAGACTGGCATACAAAAGTCACACCCAATAAGCACATTGTGCCAAAAGCGCCTCGGAACACTGCCGTTATAATAATCCCGCTATCATCATTATTTTCATTATTACCTTCATTATCTGTAAGATAATTTCTGAACACTTCGACCGGCTTCTGGCCGGTTTTTTATTTCCTCACATTTTCGCCACATTCTGCCGTTAAGCGCACTTTTCGCTAAAAAATAATCACCTACAGATATCATCCCGCCAATTAACTTCCGCACTAATCGCTAATCTTTTCTTCTATTATCGTCTACATATTAAGCGCATTAATTTGGAAAGCGTTGTATTGATTAAATAGCTATCCATTGGGGTATAGAACAGTTTAAGACGGCAACATTGGCCGCACAGTGTCTATTTTGATAGTCTGCAATAAATACCCAAAAGAAAATGACCTATGCTATTGCAACCCGAAGCACTATGGCGTCGGCTACAGAGCTCCCCTTTCCGCGCCAAGTTCCGTCTTAACGCCAAAGACCAACTCTATTTTGAAATCAAAGGTCTGCCGCTGATCCTCAGCCACGCTCGAGACTTTATCGAGCAACGACTTGCCGCGCCGTTTCCAAAAAACGACGGCAAACAAACGCCAATGCGCGGGCATCCGGTGTTTGTCGCGCAGCACGCCACGGCCACCTGTTGTCGCGGCTGTCTGGCCAAATGGCATAATATTCCACCAGGCCAAGCCCTGGACGAACAGCAAAAGCACTATATTGTGGCCGTCATTGCTTTGTGGTTGGAACGCAGAGCCAGCGTAAAGGCCGATGACAGCGCAAATCCTTTCGACCCGGATCGCGGATTGTGATAAAAACACTCCATAACTTTCAGCCCATACTCCCACAACAGATCCTGATGCCCACATGACATCCACCTTGTGCAATGAACAGCAAAAACCTGGCGTTCCGGCGCAGATAGCCACGCGGTTGGCCTTTTTTGTCGCCGGCTTCGGCATGGCCGCTTGGGCACCGCTTGTGCCATTTGCCAAAGCGCGCATCGGTATAGATGACGGTTCTCTGGGGTTGCTGCTGTTGTGCATTGGTGCCGGTTCGATGTTGGCAATGCCATTAACCGGCTATCTGACAGGTAAGCTGGGGTGTCGCCCGGTGATTTTGCTGGCCGGTCTGGCATTGTGTATTGATTTACCCCTGCTGGTGCTGATGAATACCACGACAGGTATGGCGCTTGCCCTGCTGCTGTTTGGTGCGGCAATCGGCATGATTGATGTGGCGATGAACGTGCAAGCCGTGGTGGTCGAACGCGCCAGTGGCAAAGCGATGATGTCGGGTTTCCACGGTTTTTTCAGTGTGGGCGGCATTGCCGGTGCCGGTGGAGTCAGCGTGATGCTATGGCTAGGATTATCGCCCTTAGTCGCAACGTGGATCACCGTATTAACCATCGCCGCGCTATTGATGCTCGCCAGCCGCAATTTACTGCGTGAAAGCGGCGGCGAAGAAGGTGGCCCAATGTTCGTGCTGCCACGCGGTTGGGTCATGTTTATCGGTATTCTGTGCTTTATTATGTTCCTCGCCGAAGGTTCGATGCTCGACTGGAGTGCTCTGTTCCTCACCACCTTGCGGGGTGTCGATCACAGTCAGGCAGGGATAGGCTATGCATTATTCTCTATCACCATGACCATCGGCAGGCTGAATGGCGATCGGGTGGTGAACACGCTGGGTCGATACAAAGTGTTGCTGCTCGGCAGTCTGTGCGCCGCGATTGGCCTCGGTCTGGCCATTGTCTTCAATAACGCCATCATTTCGTTGATGGGGTTTATGTTGGTCGGCCTGGGGGCCTCTAATGTGGTGCCGATTTTGTTCAGTGCCGCTGGCAATCAGCACGATATGCCCGCAAACCTGGCCATTGCCTCCGTCACCACCGTGGGTTATGCCGGTATTCTCGCGGGGCCTGCACTGATCGGATTCATCGCACAATTCTCGAGTCTGACAGCGGCTTTTGCATGCGTTGCAGTATTACTCCTGGCGGTCACCGCCAGCGCCAGAGCCGTAACCCGTTGATTCAGGAATACGCAGTCAACTATGCAAAATAAACAACTGACGATTAGCTCAAGCAATATCACCCGCTGCTTCCTGTTATTTGCTGTGCTGCTGACAATTGCTATCGGCCTGTACGGCTACAACTATACCAATGCCTGGGTGGCAGAAAAAAAGTATGCACTGAATAGCATCGCCAACGCCCTGCAAAAACGTATTGATAGTTACCGTTACATCACCTATCAAATTTACGACAAGTTCGGCAATGCCCCCTCTTTAAACGTAGATCCCAGCCTGCAGGAAACTCGACTGCGTCCGGACGTTTATTACCTGGAAAAACCGCATAAAAAAACGGATGCGATAATTTTCGGCAGCCATGACGAAGGCACCTTGGCGATGATCGCCAACATTTCAGATTATCTGGATACCCGCTGGGGAGCCAAGACCGAAAATTACGCCATGTATTATCTCAATGGCCAAGACAACAGCCTGAGTTTGATCACCACTCAACCGCTAAAAGAACTGGCCTCACGCTTCAAAGAAAGTTACCTGACGACCTCGGCGGAGGATCGCCGGGCCGAGATGCTGCAGCAAGCCAACATGCTCGATGAACGTGAAAGCTTTTCTGCACTGCGTAAGCAGCGCTTCCAAAACGCTTATTCATTTTCAATCCGCACCACCTTTAACCAACCGGGGCATCTGGCCACGGTGATCGCCTTTGATCTGCCGATTAATGACATCATTCCTATCAATATGGCACGCGCCAACTTTATGCTGCTGCCTGATGATATGACTCTGGATGACAGCGCTGTTTCGGGAGATACCGCGACCAATGCCGGTGTCTCAATGACCGGCAACTGGGTCGAGTTCAGTGCCCCACTGCCCAATGCACCGCTGAAAGTGGTTTATCGCGTCTCTGCTATCAACCTCGCCATTGATCTACTGCGCAACAATATCTGGTTGATCGCCATCAACCTGTTGCTGTTGGCGCTGTCGATGGTGGGCATTTACTTTATTCGTCGCCAATACATTCGCCCGAGCGAAAATATGGCCGTGGAGCTGGAAACCGAGCGCGCACTGAATCAGGAAATCATCGCCAGTTTACCTTCGGGCCTGCTGGTGTATAACTTCACCAGTAACACCGTCATTGCCAGTAATAAGATTGCCCAGCACCTGCTACCTCACCTCAGCCTGCAAAAAATTGCCCATATGGCCGAACAGCACCACGGCGTTATCCAGGCGACAGTCAACAACGAGGTGTATGAGATTCGTATCTTCCGCAGCCAGCTGTCGCCGGAAACGTATCTGTTCCTGCTCAATGATCAGGACAAAGAAGTGATGGTGAACAAGCGCCTGCAGCAAGCACAGCGCGAATACGACAAGAACGTGCAGGCGCGTAAACTGATGTTGCATAACCTGGGTATTGAGCTGAATCAGCCGGTGCGTCAAATGCACGACCTGGCCGACCGCCTGCGCACCCAACCCGATGAAGAACAGCAGCAAGCACTGCTGAAACAGCTGACGGCACAGTCTTCATCGGTGCTGGGCCTGATTGAAAATATCACCCTGCTCACCCGCCTGGAAACCCAGGATTGGCAGCCTTCGCGCCATCCTTTCAGTCCGTCTGTCTTGATTGATGAATTACTGCGTGAAGCCCTGCCGTCCATCAATCAAAAAGGGCTGACGCTGTTTAACCATTTCCAACTCGATGTTGAGCAGCACTATGTGGGTGACGCCAACGCGCTACGCAAAGTGCTCTCTCTGTTGGTGCATTACGCCATTATCACCACGTCCTGCGGCAAGATTTCGCTGGTGGTCGATCATGAACCCGAACACCCCGATCGCCTGGTGTTCCATATTAACGATACCGGCTCTGGAATTTCCAATGAGGAAATCAGCAATCTGAACTACCCGTTCCTTAGCCAGACGTTGGTGGATCGCTTTAATCATGGCTCCGGCCTCACATTCTTCCTGTGCAACCAACTGTGCAAAAAGCTTAATGGGCAGTTGGATATACGCAGCAAGGTGGATATCGGCACGCGCTATACCATCCGTGTGCCGATGGAGATGGAGAAAAAAGACGCGGAAGCACAGGAAAAACTGCTCGATGGCGTAACGGCGCTGCTGGACATTACTTCTGAGGAAGTCCGCGGCATTGTCACTCACCTGCTGCATGCCTATGGTGCAAGCTGCATCGTAACCGATGAACGACAGATTAATCGCGATTACGACGTGCTACTGACGGATAACCCACAACGGGCTGACGATTATACCTTGCTGCTGACCAGCGATGAGGCCGGGTGGCAACAGCTTGAAAAACGGTACATTCGAGTAAACTATAACCTGAGTGGTGCAATGATCGACGCCGTTCTCATGCTGATTGAGCAGCAAATGGCCGCTCTGGAACAGCAGGAAAGTGCGCTTTCGCTGACCGCAAATGACATCCAACTCTATGAAAAACAATTGAAATCAAGTGATTACTATGGCCTGTTTGTCGATACAGTACCCGACGATGTCAAAAAACTGTATACTGAGGCGGGCAGCAGTGATTTCAATGCTCTGTCACAGACCGCACATCGCCTAAAAGGCGTGTTTGCCATGTTAAATCTGCTTCCCGGTAAGCAACTGTGTGAATCGTTAGAACAGCACATCGCAGACGGTGATGCGCTCAAGATCGAGAATAACATCAGTCAGATTGATTTTTTCGTCAGTAGACTGCTGCAGCAAGGTAGCCAACAACATGAATAACCTGAACGTAATTATTGCTGATGACCATCCTATCGTACTGTTTGGCATCCGGAAGTCACTTGAGCAAATTGAATGGGTGAATGTCGTTGGGGAGTTTGAAGACTCAACAGCACTGATCAACAATCTGTCCAAACTGGACGCTAACGTCCTGATCACCGATCTTTCGATGCCTGGTGATAAGTATGGCGATGGCATTACGCTGATCAAATACATCAAACGCCATTATCCGCAATTGTCGATCATCGTTCTGACTATGAACAACAACCCGGCAATTCTGAGTGCCGTGTTGGATCTGGATATTGAAGGCATCGTGTTGAAGCAAGGTGCACCCACTGACCTGCCGAAAGCGCTGGCCGCATTGCAGAAAGGCAAAAAGTTCACGCCGGAAAGCGTTTCCAAACTGTTGGAGAGGATCAGCGCCAGTGGTTACGGTGATAAGCGTCTGTCACCGAAAGAGAGCGAAGTACTGCGCCTGTTCGCCGAAGGTTTCCTGGTGACTGAGATCGCCAAGAAGCTCAATCGCAGCATTAAAACCATCAGTAGCCAGAAAAAATCGGCCATGATGAAGCTGGGTGTTGAGAACGATATCGCGCTGCTCAACTACCTCTCTTCTGTCAGCATGGCACCGTTGGACAAAGACTAAAACCGTCCGGTGGTGCTCAAAGGGCGCGGCATCATGCTGCGCCCTTTTGCTTTTTATTTCTCTTCCCGCTCAGCGCGCAGACGACGTACCTGTTGACTGTAATATGCCAGCGTTTGTTCTAACGTTTCTAACGTCACCGGTTTTGACAGGCAGTTGTCCATCCCTGCCTCGATACAACGCTGTTTCTCTTCCGCCAACGCATTCGCCGTCACGCCGATCACCGGTGAGGTAAAGTGCAATTGACGCAAACGCTGAGTCAGGAGATACCCATCCATGTTCGGCATGTTAACGTCGGTCAGCACAATATCGACCCTATTGTGATTCAGCACATCTAATGCATCGACACCATCATTCGCCGTCACCACTTGGTAACCCAGCGAGCTCAACTGATCGGACAACAACCGGCGGTTAATAGGATGGTCATCCACCACCAGCAAATGAATATCGCCGTTGTCTACCTTGCTGGCCTTAACCGGCAAAGGTAATTGCATCAGAGTATTGCCACTTTCATCAAGAGTACCAAATAGCCGGTTAAGCAATGCGATGGTTTCACGCGGCGTCGAAGTACTGTGCATCCAGTAACCCGGCCGGGTCTCCTGCGACGGACTAATATGCTCAATAGAGAATTGGATTTGCGCCAGCAGCGGCGTACCGATCATCAGTGGATGGTCACTGAGCATCACATCACTCGCGGCAGTATTCTCCCCCTGATAGCGTAACATCGTAGCGCCATAACCGCCCAGGATCGCCATCAGATAGCTTTCTAGCCGTTGATTGCGGATATCCAGCCACAGTGTTCTCCCCTGCCAGGTGTCACTGGCCTGCGGGATCGGGAACAGTGCATTAAACAGGGGGATGCGGATAGTAAACATGCTGCCCAATCCCGGTTCGGATTCAACAGCAATGTCACCGTCCATCATGTTAATCAGCTTTTCACAAATCGCCAGCCCCAGCCCAGTCCCCTGGAAATGACGCTGAACGCCAGTCCCCACCTGGAAGAACGGATCGAACAAGCGGGTGATTTCTTTCTCAGGAATGCCGACGCCGGTATCGCGAACGCTGAACTCCAGATAACTGCCGCGCGTGCAGACCTGCAAGATGATACAACCGGTATCGGTAAACTTAATGGCATTGTTCAACAAGTTAGATAAGACCTGCTGCAACCGTACCGGATCGCCTGAAATACGTTCCGGCACGTTTTGTTCGATAAAGCAGTACAAGCCCAGACGTTTCTTCACCACCAGCGGCAAATAGTTGCCGGCAATATGGGTGATCACTTCCAGGCAGGAAAACTCGCGTGGCTCAATTTTCAGCTGTTCGGACTCAATTTTGGAGAAGTCGAGAATATCACTGATAATCTTCAGCAGCAGTCCCGAGGAGTTGTTCATCGCATTGACCAACCGATCGACGCCCTGCGGCAGTTCCTTGGTTTGCAACAAATCGAGGTTGCCGATAATACCGTACAAGGGGGTGCGCAGTTCGTGACTCACCGTCGCCAGGAACATCGACTTCGACTGGCTGGCCTGCTCAGCCGCCGCCGCCATCTCCTGCAGCGACTCTTCCATTTTCACGCGGGCGCTGACGTCGACCAACACACAGATCGCCACATCCTCGTTGCGGTAGCGGGAATGAACAAAGCTGATTTGCAGGTTATTGTTATTACTGGTCATCACATCGACAAAATTTGCCTGCTGTTCGCAAATGATGCGTGTAATGCGATCGCGGTCTTCATGAGTCAGTAAATTGATGTAGTTATGCGCCAGCTCGTTACTCAGAATGTTCGTGCCATCGCTGATACGTAAAATACAAATCCCCACCGGCGCCGAAGCAACAATTTTGCGGTTAAACTGCTCATGCTCTTCCAACCGGAACGCATTGTCCTCCGCTGGCAAAAACATTTTCCGCTCAAATAGCCAGGCCAGCGTGAACAGTACAATAGCGGACAGCAAATTAAGCAATATCGCATTGAGTATCAGCATCTTGAAACGCTCAACCACGGTCTTCACCGGCACGGAATACACAATGCTGAGCGATGACGGTGGCAGCGCCTTTTTCATGATGAGATCGCGGTAATTATCCACATAGCCAAAGTAGGCTTGCTCGTCCGGGTAGCTGCTGGACGCTTGCACATCGCGCTCGCCATCTGCCAGCCGCAATATTGGATCGTTATTCTCATCGAGCAGAGTCACCGCAATCGGCAGGTTGCCAGCGGTGACGAAGTCTTCTAAACGTATCGTCTGTTCAATGCCCAGCAACGCCTCGAGCTTGTTGCCAATATAAATTGGGGTCAGCACATACAAATAGCCGACATCCGGCCGCTGTTGGCTTGGGCTTATCCAGTACAGATTATTGTCTTTGTCCTGGTTTTTGGCGTTACGGTATTTGAGGATTCGCTCATGCAGGGTTTTCAGCGCGTCTGCCCGGTTAGCGACACCGCTGCTGCCACCAAACTCCGCCATGCACAGGCTGTCGCCGCCGATGAAAAACACCCTATTGAGGTCATAGGCTGCGACAAAATTCTCTTTCCAGTATTGAATCAGCCCGCTCAGCGACGTAAGCGAACTGCGGTATGTGGTGTTAAGTGAACAGTTGGACTCAGGATACAACGGGAAAAACTCCGGGGCGCTGCTCTTGCCGGGGAAGATGCCGCTGAACATGTCCAGACTGTTGACCGAACCATTGAGACGATTTTCTGCCATGTACTTAATATCACGAATGATATCGGCAGAATGACGGATATATCCCTGCGCCTGATCAAAATTCAAATTGTAGTCTTGACGGATGTCAGACTCTTTCTGGTGCAGGATATTCAGGATATAGAAGGTGGTGAGCAACGCTCCCAACGACCACAACATAATCGCCAGTACCCGGAACAGATAGCGGGATATTTTTAACGTGGTACGAAAAGAGGCTAAATATTTCAATCGGATACCATACAGAAGTAAGTGGCGACCAGCGAATTCATATCAGAGACGGTATCTCTGGTTTGGGTTTGGTAATTAAACCATATAACTGAAAAAGGGCCTAGCATCGCTGCCAGGCCCTTCATACCAATGCAACAGGGGAGACACGCCCCCCTACAACTTAGGCGTTATCATCATCCGCATTGTCTACCGCGTCAGAATCATCATCGCCTTCGTCCAGCGGCGCTGCGTCTTCTTCTGCGCCTTCCGCACCCGGCTCCAAGCTGTCGAGCTCTTCGTCTTCCACCGGTTCGGCAACGCGCTGCAGACCGACGACGTTCTCGTCTTCAGCAGTACGGATCAGCGTAACACCTTGGGTGTTACGACCCACCACGCTGACTTCAGATACGCGAGTACGTACCAGCGTACCGGCATCGGTGATCATCATGATCTGATCGGTCGTTTCAACCTGCACCGCACCCACAACCTGACCATTACGCTCGCTCACCTTAATAGAGATAACCCCTTGGGTGGCGCGTGATTTGGTCGGATATTCGGTCACGGCTGTACGTTTCCCGTAGCCGTTCTGGGTGACGGTCAGGATATCGCCTTCACCGCGTGGCACAATCAGGGAAATAACGCTGTCGCCTTCGCCCAGATTGATACCGCGAACACCGGTAGCAGTACGGCCCATCGAACGCACCTGCGTTTCTGGGAAGCGAACCACTTTACCATTGGCAGAGAACAGCATGACTTCGTTGCTGCCGTCGGTCAGGTCAACACCAATCAACTCGTCACCCTCATTGAGGTTAACGGCGATGATGCCGGCACTGCGTGGGCGGCTAAACTCGGTCAAGGCGGTTTTCTTCACTGTGCCGCTGGCCGTCGCCATAAACACGTGACGCCCTTCTTCGTACTCGCGTACAGGCAGGATAGCGGTGATACGCTCATTGGCTTCCAGCGGCAACAAGTTGACAATTGGACGCCCGCGCGCACCACGACTGGCTTCTGGCAGTTGGTACACCTTCATCCAGTACAAACGGCCACGGCTGGAGAAGCACAGGATCGTATCGTGGGTGTTGGCAACCAACAGGCGATCGATAAAGTCTTCTTCTTTGATACGTGCAGCTGACTTGCCTTTACCGCCACGGCGTTGCGCTTCATAGTCACTCAACGGCTGATACTTCACATAGCCTTGGTGCGACAGCGTAACGACCACGTCTTCCTGGTTGATCAGGTCTTCGATATTGATATCTGAAGTGTTGGCGGTAATTTCAGTACGGCGACCGTCGTTATACAGCTCTTTGATTGCAATCAGCTCTTCGCGGATCACTTCCATCAGACGGTCTGGGTTTTCCAGAATAAAGATCAGCTCAGCAATCGCCGTCAGCAGCTCTTTATATTCGTCCAGCAGCTTTTCATGCTCCAGACCGGTCAGTTTCTGCAGACGCAGATCCAAAATCGCCTGGGCTTGCTGCTCGGTCAGGTAGTACTTACCGTCACGGATACCGAACTCCGGCTCCAGCCACTCAGGGCGAGCAGCATTGTCACCGGCGCGTTCCAGCATGGCGCTCACGTTGCCAAGCTCCCACGCTTGAGCAACCAGCGCAACTTTGGCTTCCGCAGGGGTCGGCGCACGACGGATCATTTCAATAATCGGATCGATATTCGCCAGCGCAATGGCTAACGCTTCCAGGATATGGGCACGATCGCGCGCTTTACGCAGTTCAAAGATGGTACGACGGGTAACCACTTCACGGCGGTGGCGAACAAACGCCTGCAAAATATCCTTCAGGTTCAGCAGTTTTGGCTGCCCCTGATGCAATGCCACCATGTTGATACCGAAGGTCACCTGCAGCTGAGTCAGCGAGTACAGGTTGTTCAGCACCACTTCACCGACCGCATCGCGTTTGACTTCAATGACGATACGCATACCGTCTTTGTCAGACTCGTCACGCAGCGCGCTAATGCCTTCAACGCGTTTTTCTTTGACCAGTTCGGCGATCTTTTCGATCAGACGCGCCTTGTTCACCTGATACGGGATCTCGTGAACAATGATGGTTTCGCGACCCGTTTTGGCGTCGGCTTCTACTTCGGCGCGTGCGCGGACGTAAACTTTACCACGCCCAGTGCGATAGGCCTCTTCGATACCGCGACGGCCGTTGATGATCGCTGCCGTCGGGAAGTCTGGCCCTGGGATGTGCTCCATCAGGCCTTCGATGCTGATGTTTTCATCATCGATATACGCCAAACACCCGTTGATAACCTCTGACAGGTTATGTGGCGGAATATTGGTCGCCATGCCCACAGCGATACCGGACGAGCCGTTGACCAGCAGGTTCGGGATCTTGGTTGGCATGACCGCTGGGATCTGTTCGGTGCCATCATAGTTAGGCACAAAATCGACGGTTTCTTTTTCCAGATCCGCCAGCAGTTCGTGAGCAATTTTGGACATGCGCACTTCGGTATAACGCATCGCCGCAGCGGAGTCGCCGTCGACGGAACCGAAGTTACCCTGACCGTCCACCAGCATATAGCGCAGCGAGAACGGTTGGGCCAAACGCACGATGGTGTCGTAAACCGCGCGGTCACCGTGAGGGTGATATTTACCGATCACGTCCCCGACGACACGGGCCGATTTCTTGTATGGTTTATTCCAGTCGTTACCCAGTACATTCATCGCGTACAGTACGCGGCGATGCACCGGCTTCAGTCCATCACGAACATCTGGCAGCGCACGTCCGACAATGACGGACATCGCGTAGTCCAGATACGAGTTTTTCAACTCGTCTTCGATGTTTACCGGTGTGATTTCTCTGGCAAGGTCGCTCATGGAGCTGCTATCCCTCTACTAATGATTCATCTGCCCGCTGCCATAGTGGCAAAGGTGTAAAACTATATCACAAAGCACGCTTTACGGGAAAATAACCGCCGCTCTTTAACTGAAATTGTGCATATATGTGCGGTAAAAATGCATCGGCGCAGACGGCGCTGCGCCGGAACATGTATAATCCGCGCAACGAGAACCAGGAGCCAAATACGCCCATGAATGCAGAATCATCCAGCCAAGCGCAAAACGTAGACCATCATGAAATCGCCAAGTTCGAGGCCGTTGCCTCACGCTGGTGGGATTTGGAAGGTGAATTCAAACCGCTGCACCGTATCAACCCGTTGCGCCTGAACTACATCCTGCAGCGTGCCGGCGGCATTTTTGACAAAAAAGTGCTCGACGTGGGCTGTGGCGGCGGCATCTTAGCGGAAAGCATGGCACGTGAAGGCGCTCTGGTCACCGGGTTGGACATGGGTGCTGAACCACTGCAGGTCGCTCGGCTGCACGCGTTGGAAAGCGGCATGGCCGTGAATTACATACAGGAAACGGTAGAGAGCCATGCGCAGGCCAACCCGCAACAGTATGATGTCATCACCTGCATGGAAATGCTGGAACACGTCCCCGATCCGGCCTCCGTAGTACGCGCCTGTGCTCACCTGGTGAAACCGGGCGGCCATGTGTTCTTCTCCACCATCAACCGCAACACCAAAGCCTGGCTGATGGCGGTCATTGGTGCAGAATACATCTTGAAAATGGTGCCGCAGGGTACACACGATCATAAGAAGTTCATTCGCCCTTCTGAACTGATCGGCTGGGTTGATGGCACACCGCTACGCGAAAAACACATGATTGGTCTGCATTACAATCCGATTACCGACCATTTCAAACTGGGTCGTAACGTTGATGTGAACTATATGGTACATACTCAGCACGAAGGCTGAGTCACCCGTCCCGCGCCGGGACTGGCTTGCCAGCTCCGGTGCGCAGCTAACAGTAAGATAAATACCTAATTTATCCGCTTTCGATCAAAATCACCGTTGTAAACAGTTTTTAAGAATATTAAATCAGATCAATATGCCGTTTTTTTCTAACGTTTAATAAAGCGGCAAACGATCACGTTTTTCTGATTATAGGGAAATTCTTATCCCACTTATTGACAAGCTTGTCGCGCCAGTCACAGCGCGCACTTCCAAAGACAAGTCACATTTCACCCCCAAGTTATCCACAAATTAGCCCACTTTTGTTCACTTGCAAACGCCCTGTTTTCTCACTATCTTGTTACCTCACCGACATACACCCCCTATATATAGTGTTTACATACTGAGCAGAGCTACTACACTTCTGCTTAGGGGCACCATACGGACAGGTAAAACACCACATGAACCAAAGTCTGCTTGTAACTAAACGCGATGGCCGTAAAGAGCGCATCAACCTCGACAAAATCCACCGCGTCATCGACTGGGCCGCGGAAGGGTTAAATAACGTCTCGGTTTCTCAAGTAGAGTTGCGTTCCCACATTCAGTTTTATGACGGCATCAAAACTGCTGATATTCATGAAACCATCATCAAAGCTGCAGCCGATCTGATCTCGCGCGATGCGCCGGACTACCAGTATTTGGCAGCACGCCTGGCTATCTTCCACCTGCGCAAAAAAGCTTACGGCCAATTTGAGCCGCCAAAGCTGCTCGATCACGTAGCGCGCATGGTAGAAATGGGCAAGTACGATAAGCATCTGCTGGAAGACTACAGCCCTGAAGAGTTCGAGCAGATGGACTCCTTTATCGATCACTGGCGTGATATGAATTTCTCCTACGCGGCCGTTAAGCAGCTGGAAGGGAAATACCTGGTGCAGAACCGCGTCAGCGGTGAGATCTACGAGAGCGCGCAGTTCTTGTATATCCTGGTGGCAGCTTGCCTGTTCTCCAACTATCCGCGTGAAACCCGTCTGGATTACATCAAACGTTTCTACGACGCGATTTCCACCTTCAAGATTTCATTGCCTACGCCAATCATGTCCGGCGTACGTACCCCAACCCGCCAGTTCAGCTCTTGCGTGCTGATCGAGTGTGGTGACAGCCTGGATTCCATCAACGCGACCTCCAGCGCCATTGTGAAATATGTTTCGCAACGCGCCGGTATCGGTATCAACGCTGGCCGCATCCGCGCGCTGGGTAGCCCGATCCGCGGTGGTGAAGCCTTCCATACCGGCTGTATCCCTTTCTACAAGCATTTCCAGACCGCGGTAAAATCCTGCTCTCAAGGCGGCGTTCGCGGTGGCGCAGCCACCCTGTTCTACCCGATGTGGCATCTGGAAGTTGAAAGCCTGTTGGTACTGAAGAACAACCGTGGCGTTGAAGGCAACCGCGTTCGACACATGGACTATGGCGTGCAGTTGAACCGCCTGATGTACCAGCGCCTGATCAAGGGCCAGGACATCACCCTGTTCAGCCCGTCGGATGTTCCTGGTTTGTATGATGCGTTCTTCGCCAATCAAGACGAATTCGAACGTCTTTACACCCAGTACGAACAAGACGACAGTATTCGTCAGAAACGTGTGAAAGCGGTTGAACTGTTCTCACTGATGATGCAGGAACGTGCCTCAACCGGCCGTATCTACATCCAGAACGTCGACCACTGCAATACCCACAGCCCGTTTGATCCGCAGATCGCACCGGTGCGCCAGTCTAACCTGTGCCTGGAAATCGCTCTGCCGACCAAGCCGCTGGACGACGTCAACGACGAAAACGGCGAAATCGCCCTGTGTACGCTGTCGGCCTTTAACCTGGGCGCTATCGAAAGCCTGGACGATCTGGAAGAGTTGGCTACCCTGGCAGTACGTGCGCTGGACGCCCTGCTGGACTACCAGGACTACCCAATCAAAGCCGCTCACCGTGGCGCGATGGGCCGCCGTACTTTGGGTATTGGCGTGATCAACTATGCTTACTACCTGGCGAAGAACGGCGTGCGTTACTCTGACGGCAGCGCTAACGCTCTGACCCACAAGACATTCGAAGCTATCCAGTATTACCTGCTGAAGGCATCGAACCGTCTGGCTCAGGAGCAAGGCGCCTGCCCGTGGTTCAATGAAACCACCTATTCGCAGGGTATCTTGCCAATCGACACCTACAAGAAAGATTTGGATGTCATTTGCCAGGAGCCTCTGCACTACGACTGGGAAACGTTGCGTAAAGAGATCGTGGAAACCGGTCTGCGTAACTCCACCCTGTCAGCGCTGATGCCTTCGGAAACCTCTTCGCAGATTTCCAACGCCACCAACGGCATTGAGCCACCACGTGGCCACATCAGTATCAAAGCGTCGAAAGACGGTATTTTGCGCCAGGTAGTGCCAGAATATGAGCGTCTGAAAAACGACTACGAACTGCTGTGGGAAATGCCGAACAACGACGGTTACCTGCAACTGGTCGGTCTGATGCAGAAATTTATCGACCAGTCGATTTCTGCCAACACCAACTATGATCCGACCCGTTTCCCGGGCGGCAAGGTGCCTATGAAGCAGCTGTTGAAAGACCTGCTCACCACCTACAAGTTTGGTGTCAAGACGCTGTATTATCAGAACACCCGCGACGGTGCAGAAGATGTCCAGGAAGATTTGTTGCCGGCTAAAGACGGCGATGATGATTGCGAAAGCGGCGCCTGCAAGATCTAAAGTTTGACACAGCGGGCCGGAACTCTTCCGGCCCCTCTTAATTCAGCACGGCACTAATGGATTCAGGCTTATGGCTTACACCACATTTTCTCAGAACAAAAACAATCAGTTACTGGAGCCGATGTTTTTCGGTCAGTCCGTTAACGTTGCGCGTTTCGATCAGCAAAAACATGAAATTTTCGAAAAACTGATTGAGAAGCAACTGTCTTTCTTCTGGCGTCCTGAAGAAGTTGACGTCTCCCGTGACCGTATTGACTATCAGGCACTGCCGGATCATGAAAAGCACATTTTCATCAGCAACCTGAAATACCAGACGCTGCTGGACTCGATCCAGGGCCGAAGCCCTAACGTGGCGCTGTTGCCGCTGATCTCGATCCCGGAACTGGAAACCTGGGTGGAAACCTGGTCATTCTCCGAGACCATCCACTCCCGTTCTTACACCCATATTATCCGTAATATCGTCAACGATCCGGCGATCGTGTTTGATGATATCGTCACCAACGAAGAGATCCTCAAGCGCGCGAAAGACATTTCCGGCTACTACGACGATCTGATCGAGATGACGGGTTACTACCACCTGTTGGGGGAAGGCACACACCAGGTCAACGGTAAAACTGTCACCGTCAGCCTGCGTGCGCTGAAAAAACAGCTTTATCTGTGCCTGATGAGCGTCAACGCCCTGGAAGCTATCCGCTTCTATGTCAGCTTCGCCTGTTCATTCGCCTTTGCGGAACGCGAACTGATGGAAGGCAACGCTAAAATCATCAAACTGATCGCCCGTGATGAAGCGTTACACCTGACCGGCACACAGCACATGCTGAACCTGATGCGTTCCGGTGCCGATGACCCGGAAATGGCGGAAATCGCCGTTGAGTGTCAACAGCAGTGCTACGACCTGTTCGTGCTGGCGGCAGAGCAGGAAAAAGAGTGGGCAGAGTACCTGTTCCGTGACGGTTCTATGATCGGCCTGAACAAGGACATCCTGTGTCAGTATGTGGAATACATCACCAATATCCGCATGCAGGCAGTGGGCCTCGGCCTGCCGTTCGCAACCCGCTCTAACCCGATCCCGTGGATCAACGCCTGGTTAGTCTCCGACAACGTCCAGGTTGCGCCGCAGGAAGTGGAAGTCAGTTCCTATTTGGTAGGCCAGATCGACTCGGAAGTGCATGCCGACGACCTGAGCGACTTCGAACTCTAAGCGATGTCATCATCCAATGTGACGCTGCGTACCACAGGTACGCAGCTATCCTGCCCCAAGAATGAACGCAGCCTGCTCGATGTCCTGGAATTGCACAACGTCGAAGTGGAATACCAGTGCCGCTCAGGCTATTGCGGCGCCTGCCGCCTGAAATTGGTAAAAGGCGAAGTGACCTATCACCAACAGCCGCTGGCGTTTATCAATGACGGCGAGATCCTGCCCTGCTGCTGCATGCCGCTGACGGACATCGAACTGGAAATTTGATTTTCAAAAATAACCTTCAATCACCTAAATTATCCGCCTTGCCACACCATGCCCAAGACGAACAGTCTCAAACATGCCTCAATCCCTATATCCTTGTAAAAACCCAGCCCTTATTCGCATTGAGGCCTTTTAGGGGCGTCCCGTAAAATAGCGTGCGGGCGGCTCGCCAAAAGCACGGCGAAACATGGCAATAAAATTACTCGGCGACGCGTAGCCCAGCGCCTCCGCGATCTGCGTGACGGCCTCACCGTTAGCCAGCCGGGCCAAGGCATAGGATAATCGGGCCTGTTGCCGCCACTGTGCAAAACTTAACCCGGTTTCTGCCATCATTAACCGCCGCAGGCTGCGCGACGAGATCGCCCCCCATTTTGCCCACTCCTCTAATGAACGATCACTGCCAGGTTCTTCCAGTAATGCACGCAGAATGCGAGTAAGGCGAGGATGCCGCGGCATCGGTAAATGGAGGGGTTCATCCGGTGCACGGCGTATTTCGTCAAACATCACGGATACCATCCGTTCTTGTTCGGGTTGCAACACGTCGTGTTTTTCCCACGTCACCGCCCGTTTGACCAAGGCCCTGAGAAGTTCGCTGGTGCCAATGACACAGGGCTCTGATGGCAAATCAGTACAAACGTCTGGCGTGATCAGCAGGCTCCAACCGGTCAGAGCACCGCAAACTTGCACTTTATGCACTGTCCCTGGCGGGATCCATCCTGCCCGCTGCGGCGGCAGTACCCAGGAACCTTGTACAGTCTGAACGTGAATCAGCCCCGTCTCGACACAAAACACCTGCCCGCGAGCATGCTGATGCCAGTCGTACTCACGCGTGCCGAGCCGGAACTCCGTATCTGGCACATCATCGCCGCCAAGTGCAATCAACGATGGCCCCGCCAACCACTCGCTGAAGTCATGTTGATACTGCACGTTTTCATCCCTCACATTGGCCATTAATCACTATTTATAGTCCATATGCCGTTATATCGGCTTTTGCCATGACTCGCATAATGAAATCTTTCCAGAGCGTCACGGCAGTACGCTCACGATCTCAATAGAAAAGAACACATATGGAGAGATGTCATGACAACATTCAGCATTGGAATTGTAGGGGCCGGGCTAGGCGGTTTGTGTCTTGCGCAAGGGTTGCGCAAAACCGGTATCGACGTCGTGATTATTGAGCGCGATGCCACACCGCAGATCCGCAATCAAGGTTATCGGCTACGCGTCGATCCCACAGGCCAACAGGCACTTGCCCGATGCCTGTCGGCTGAACAATACCAACTTTTCTGCGCGACTTGCGCACAAAACCTGGGTGAAAGCCGCTTGCTGGATCCTTTCCTCAACCAACTGCATCATCGCCGCCCTGAACATTGGCTCCCCTCGAGTAAAGTGAAAATGGCAGTGCCCAACGGCGATCTGGCGGTTAATCGGCAAACGCTAAGGGAGATTCTTCTTGATGGCCTGCAAGATCATGTGCGTTTCGGCCGAGCGTTAAGCGCGTTTGAGGAAACGTCTCAGGGCATTGAACTCCAATTGGCAGAAGGGCAAAAGATGCGGGTTGATCTGCTGATTGCGGCCGATGGCATTAATTCAGCGGTGCGCAAACAGTGTTTGCCTCAGGCAGAGCCCGTGGATAGCGATACCATCACGCTCTATGGCAAAACGCCAATAACCGTAGAAACGCAAGCCCAACTCGCGTCGGCCTGGCTGCAAAAGGTTTCCGTGGTTTTCGCCGAGGGTTTTACCCTGGTCATTGAACCGATGATATTTCAGGCTTCAATGCTACAATTAGCGGCAGAATACGCGCCTCATTGCCGACTCAGCCCGATAGATAATTATCTTTATTGGGCCTTCATTGGCACGTCATCACGCCTTGGTGGCGCGTTAGCCGATAACGGCATCGAGCTAAAAGAACGGATACTCGCGCTCACCCATGGCTGGGACACGCAGTTACGGGCATTACTGGCACTAAGCGACCCTCTCTCGCTAAGCGCCCGCCCCGTTTATATCGCACAGGATATCCCGCAATGGCCCAATGAACGGGTCAGTTTCTTGGGTGACGCCATACATGCCATGAGCCCTGCGGGTGGATTGGGGGCGAATACCGCTCTGGCTGACGCCGCCAACCTGGCTGATTGCCTGAACAACGCCAGGACCGCACAGCAAGGCATCGCGGCATTGAGGGGCTATGAGCAGGAAATGAGGGACCGTGCGCAACGTGCTATGCAGTTGTCGCGTCAGGCATCGGCGCGGCTATCATTGGGCACTGTACCCGCAGCCTAAAAAACGAATGGGGGAAAATCCCCCATTCGGCGCATCACTCAATACTCTCGACGATTTCCAGCCAAGCGTTCTTGCCACACACGGGCCCACCGTTCAGCCAACGTCGTAACATGTCCAACGCCAGCATGGCGACCGACTCCTGCCGCAGCCGTAAATGGTGACGTGCAGCCCGATAACGCACCGTCTGCCCCATACCGCCTTTCGGCGTATGTAGCACCACGCTGACCTGATCACCGCGCATGGCACTGACGGCCAACGCCAGTTGCGCCCCGGTCAGCTCAGCCAGCGAACGCGCACGCGCCAGCGTGGTTTCCAGCGTTTCTACACAGTGCGACGGCAATAACTCGCCACCGGCCAGGGGTGCGCCTTCACTCTGCAACTGCAGGTTGATCAACCCGGCGCTAAACTGCTCGCTCAACGCCAGCTTCAACCCCTGCTGGGTCAGCTTCTGCGTCAGCACCGCAGGCAAACCCAGTGTGCCTTCAAACAAGGTGTTGTCAGCGGCGACCTGGCGAACCTTTTCCCACGCCTGTTCCATCGCCGCACGTTGGGTCACCGGGCCAGTGAGCTTCAGTTCAATAATCGGGCTGGAAGAACGGTAACCGAGTACCACATCAGGTGGCAACGGCATGCCGTCCAGCTCCGCAGCCAGATCGCTTTCAGACGTGCCAAAGGTGGTTAAGCGCAGGCACAGCGGCGGTTCAGGCAGCGTAAATCGCTCACGTAAACGCGGCACAATCTGCTGCTCGACCATGACTTTAAATTCAGATGGCACCCCCGGCGTGAAAAACATCATGCATCGGTTCAGTTTCAAGGCAAAACCGCAGGCCGTCCCCACCGGATTGTCGAGCATCTCTGCGTTAGCCGGGAGCTGCGCCTGTTTACGATTGGAGGCGGCCATTGGCCGACCACGCTCGGCAAAATAGGCCTCAATGCGGGCCATCCATTCCGCTTGCTCAACCAGCTCAACGCCACAGGCCATCGCCGCCGCCAGGGCGCTGAGATCGTCACTGGTCGGCCCCAATCCCCCGTTAACGATCAGAACATCGGCGATATGGCTGCGCTCCTGCAATGTCTCGATCAAAGAGGAGAGGTTGTCCCCCACGGTTTCACGGCCGCTCATCGGCATGCCCTGCTGGAACAAATAGTCAGCCAACCAGGCAGCGTTGGTATCTACAATTTGCCCGTGTAACACCTCATCACCGGTGCTGAGCATCTCCACCCTTAACATTGATCTCTCCCACATTTTCTGATCTTTCCACTATAGAAGCCCGTAAATAAGTTTTCACTAAGCATCGCCGGATAATTTCTGTCGGAGGCATTTTTTTACGGCATCACGCGGCCCTTAACAGTGTAAATATATCTGAACACCATCCGTAACGCATGTTTGACACAAAATAATGCATCAACTATCCTGCCGCACTTAGAATAGGTTACCTATAATTTTCCAAAATCTTTTGCTGATAGAGAAAAACGTGAAAAATCGCACGCTTGGCAGTGTTTTTATCGTGGCAGGAACCACCATTGGCGCCGGGATGTTGGCAATGCCGTTGGCGGCAGCAGGTGTAGGCTTCGGCGTCACGCTGGGTCTGCTGGTCGGACTGTGGCTCTTGATGTGCTATACCGCCCTGCTGCTGGTCGAAGTCTATCAGCACGAGCAAGCAGATACCGGCCTGGGGACCCTGGCAAAGCGCTACCTTGGTGGTGGGGGCCAATGGCTAACCAGTTTCAGCATGATGTTTCTGATGTACGCGCTGACCGCCGCCTACATTAGCGGGGCCGGCGAATTGCTGGCGGCCAGTATCAGCCAATGGACCTCACAAGATTTCCCCACCACGTTAGGGGTGTTGCTGTTTACTCTGGTTGCTGGTGGCGTCGTTTGCATCGGCACCCACTCGGTCGATCTGTTTAACCGCATCCTGTTCAGTGCCAAAGTGGTGTTCTTGATCGTCATGCTGGGTTTGATGCTGCCAAATATTCACCAAACCAACCTGATGACGTTACCCCTGGAACAAGGGCTGGCACTGTCTGCCATCCCGGTGATCTTCACTTCATTTGGTTTCCACGGCAGCGTACCTAGCATCGTAAACTACATGGGCGGCAACATCCGCAAACTGCGCTGGGTGTTCATTATCGGCAGCGCCATTCCATTGATAGCCTATATCTTCTGGCAATTGGCTACCCTCGGTAGCATCAGCTCAACCACCTTCGTCGGTATTTTGGCGCAACAGGCGGGTCTGAACGGTTTATTGCAGGCAGTGCGTGACGTCGTCGCATCGCCACACGTAGAGCTGGCCGTGCATCTGTTTGCCGATCTTGCGTTGGCGACCTCGTTCCTTGGCGTCGCTCTCGGGTTGTTTGATTTCCTCGCCGATTTGTTCAAACGCCAGGATAACGTCCGCGGTCGTCTGCAAACCGGTGCCATCACTTTCCTGCCGCCGTTGGCTTTCGCCCTGTTCTACCCACGTGGCTTTGTACTGGCTCTGGGTTTTGCCGCCATTGCGCTGGCGATATTGGCGTTGCTGCTGCCGTCGCTGTTGGTATGGAAAACACGCCAGCAGCATCAAGCGAAATACCGTGTTTGGGGTGGGACGCCTGCATTGGCGTTGGTGTTTGTCTGCGGGATAACGGTGATTGCCATTCAGTTGGGCATCGCCAGCGGCATATTGCCTGCGGTGGGGTGATCGATTGTCAGTAAAACAAGGGGCCCACTGGGCCCCTTGTCGTTTGGATCAGAAGCTCAGACCAACACCGACATACGGGCCATCGGCCAAGGTGTTGTCACGACGCCCATCCTTTCCTTCCATCTTCATGTAGCGGTAACCCACATCCACACTCAGCGGACGGAAGATATTCCAGCGCAGGCCGCCGCTGGCTTCGTTGTAGGCCTTCACGCCGCTGGTCAGCGAGTCTGGTGCAAAATAGCCTTCGCCATGCAGGCTGAAGTAACGGTTGATGGCCCAATCCAGACCACCACCCAATGCTACTGCACCACCGCTTTTACCGTCTTTCGGGCTCAGATACAGTGCCTTACCGCCTACCGTCGCGGTCAACGGCCCCAGTGGCAGGCCGAAATTCAACCCCAGGCTGCCAACGTTGCCGTCATGGTCGCTGCGCGCCCAGTTGCCTGTTAATCCCAACCCGGAAGTGCCGGTATCCTGGCCAAAGCCAAGATTGGTGTAATGCTGCCCGGCCTCGCCCGACAGGCTAAGCGCACTCGCTGCACCCGTCACAAACAGCATGCTTGCTGCGCAGGCGACCAAAGTCTTTTTCATCATCTATCCCTCTTGCTACTTCATCCATTACGGACGATATGAGTTAACCCGTAATAATACCGTCACGAGTCTATACCAAAGCACAACCAGTCTTTAAGGGATAAAGGCGAAAAAATCCTTAATTAATCAAATGAATGTAAAGTTGTGCAAACAAAGGCATCACCCCGGATGGCAATGACAACGATAACTCAGACCTATTTGCCGCGAGCGTTCAATAGGTCTACAACTAGTAGTGGCATTAACCGAGGTCAGGGTAAGCCCCCTTGCAGGATTATATGATGAATGCTTAAGCCACCCGAGTTTTACTCGATTGCAATACGATAAGGAGCAAGTAATGAGCAAGAAAGGACTGACTACTGCAGCCGGCGCACCGGTTGTCGATAATAATAACGTGATTACCGCAGGTAAACGCGGTCCGATGCTGCTACAGGACGTGTGGTTCCTGGAAAAGCTGGCCCATTTCGACCGTGAAGTTATCCCTGAACGCCGCATGCACGCCAAGGGATCCGGCGCCTACGGCACGTTCACCGTCACTCACGATATTACCCAGTACACCCGCGCAAAAATCTTCTCTGAAATCGGCAAGCAAACCGACATGTTTATCCGCTTCTCTACCGTTGCCGGTGAGCGCGGTGCCGCGGATGCCGAACGCGACATTCGTGGTTTCGCCATGAAGTTTTATACCGAGGAAGGCAATTGGGATCTGGTGGGTAACGACACGCCGGTCTTCTATCTGCGCGACCCACTGAAATTCCCCGATCTCAACCACGTGGTCAAACGCGATCCCCGCACTAATCTGCGCAATCCAACCTACAAGTGGGATTTCTTCTCGCTGTCACCTGAAAGTTTGCACCAGTTGACCATAGATTTCAGCGACCGCGGCATCCCGAAATCCTATCGTCATATGCACGGCTTCGGCAGCCATACTTTCAGTTTTATCAATGCCAACAACGAGCGTTTTTGGGTGAAATTCCATTTCCGCTGCGAACAAGGCATTGAAAACCTGATGGATGATGAAGCGGAAGCCATCATCGCCAAAGACCGTGAAAGTTCGCAACGGGATCTCTATGAGGCCATCGAACGGGGTGATTACCCACGCTGGAAACTGCAAATCCAGATTATGCCGGAACACGAAGCCTCACAGACCCCGTATAACCCGTTCGATCTGACCAAAGTCTGGCCGCACGGCGACTACCCGTTAATCGACGTCGGTTTCTTCGAACTGCACCGCAACCCGGAAAACTACTTCTCAGAAGTGGAACAGGTGGCTGTAAATCCGGCCAACGTGGTGCCAGGCATCAGCTTCTCGCCGGACAAAATGCTACAGGGGCGTCTGTTCTCTTACGGGGATGCGCACCGTTATCGTCTGGGCGTGAACCATCACCAGATCCCGGTCAACAGCCCGAAATGCCCGTTCCACAATTATCATCGTGACGGTGCCATGCGGGTGGATGGCAATAGCGGCAACGGCGCAACCTATGAACCAAACAGCTTCGGTTTGTTCCAGGAGCAACCGGACTTTAGCGAACCGCCATTGAGCATTGAAGGGGCAGCCGACCACTGGAACCATCGTGAAGACGATGATTACTACAGCCAACCGCGCGCACTCTTCAACCTGCTGAGCGCCGAAGAGCATGAGCGCATGTTTACCCGCATCGCCGGGGAGCTGTCGCAAGTGCCGGAACAGATCCAACGTCGTCAGGTTGACTTGTTTACTAAAGTGCATCCGAACTACGGTGCAGGTGTAGCCAAAGCACTTGGCCTGAAATAGCCCCCACCGTGATCATTTAGGCCGCCTTTCGGCGGCCTTTTCTTAGCGACCTGCTATCTGTTGCGCCACCCATTGTTGCAACTTCCGGCGCGATACTTTAATACCACTGCTTTTCAATTCGGTTGGCATCGCCAACAGCGCCATCGGCCGCTGGAAATTCACCAATCGCTCCTGCGACCAGGCCAGCAGCGCTTCCAACGACAGGGGCTCTTCGCTATCGATCACCGCCACCGGTCGTTGACCAAACTCAGCGTCATTCACAGGCACCACCACCACCATGGAAATCTGCGGGTGAGCCGACAACACGCGCTCAATATCCTCTGGCTGAACGCCTTCTCCACCACTGAAAAACAGATTGTCCAATCGCCCGAGGATCCGTAACTCACCCTGTTCCATCACGCCGCGATCGCGCGTATGGAACCAGCCTTGATCATCGGCAAGGGGCTGTAAGGTGCCGTGCTGCCAATATCCCCGCGCCAGACTCTGCGCACGGATCCAGACCTCTTCATTGACCAGCTTAATTTCCCGTCCTGCCAGCGGCACCCCAACGCCAGGTCGTGCATCAGCGCGTTTGGCACAGACGGTGGATGCAAGCTCGGTCAGACCATAACCACACCAGCAGCGAATGCCCAGCGCTTCCGCCTGTTCGGTCAGTTCTACCGGGATCATCGCGCCACCGAGCAGCACTTTTTTCAACGTCAGTGACGCTAAGGGTTGCGTCAGCAGGCGCCAAAGCTGAGTCGGCACCAGGGATGCATGTGTACATCCCGCTAACGCGTCAGCCAGCAGATGCATGTCGCGGACGACCAACCCACCACCGGCCGTCAACCAACGCCAGACAATGCCCTGACCGGAGACGTGAAACAACGGCAATGACAACAGCCAACGATCCTGAGCTTGGAAATCCATCAGCTGCAACACACCTTCGGCACTGGCAATATGCGCGGCATAGCTGTGCGCAGCCGCTTTTGGCGTGCCGCTGGAGCCGGAAGTCAACGTCAATGTCGCCAACCGCTGGGCGTCCCAGCGCGGCGGATTCAGCCAACGGTGCTCAGTCGAGGGTGGGTTTAAACGGATGACCTTTGCCGGTAATGTCGGCAAAAGATCTGGGCTGAAGGCAAAATCCATATCCAGATCGAGCAGCAGCGTTGTCAGCAGAGAATCTGGCAATGCCGGGTTGAGCGGCAACAACCGTGCACCACACTGTAACAGCGCCAGATAGGCTAACAGCAGTGGATAGCTGTTCTTGCCACATAGCGCAACGCCACAGCCAGGCTCAACGCCCTGATGCTGAAAGTCTGCCGCCAGTTTGTCCACCTGACGCCGCAACGCCAGCCAACTAAGCGGCTGATGACCGACCATCACCGCCGTGGCCTGCGGGCGTCGCTGCGCCCAATGCCGCCACGGCCAGTCGTTTAACTGTGCCATACACACTCCAACGCCTGCCGGTCCAGCAGTGGCAGCGTGCTGTCTGGCCAGCGCCGCAACAGTTGAGCCTGCATCAAATCAAGCGTGTCGAGACCGGGGACCGTGGCCGGTGTCAGCCAGTGCGCAATGCGTGCCAACTGCGTGAGCCCCAGACTCGATTCAATACTGGAGCTGATCACTGCCGTTAACCCTGCCGCATGCGCCTGTTCCACCAGCGCACGACAGCGTGCCAGACTGCCGACCAACGTCGGTTTAATCACGATCGCCGCCACGCCCGGCTCGGCCTCCACCACGAAGTCCGGCTCACGCACACTTTCATCCCAGGCGATGGCAATGCCGGTTGCCCGAGCGAAATCCCGTGATTCATCACGGGTTTTGCAAGGTTCTTCAAGGAAGGCAATGCGTTCGCGCAGAGCCGGAGCCACATATTTAGCGAACCCATCCGCCTTGACCCGCGTCCAACTGCGGTTGGCGTCCAGCCGCAGCCTGAGATCCGGCAGCGCCTCCAACAGCACGTTAACGATCATACCGTCACGTACTGCCTCATATAGCCCGACCTTCACCTTCGCCACCTTCTCGCCCGGTAAAGCCGTCAGCACCGCAAACAATTCATCGGGATCGCCCGAACACAACGGTGCTTTGCGGTAGTCAGCCTGCAGCGGCAGCCGCTGTTCCAGCTCCGCCAGCGCACAGCTTGTGCCAAATGCCACCGAGGGTAACAGGCTGTCTGGCGGTAATACTCCGGCCTGCCAACACTGTACCCAGTTCAGCGTGTCTTGCTCGGCTTGCGCCAGCGTTTCCTGGCTAAATTCCGGCAAGGGTGCGATCTCCCCCCAGCCTTCCTGCTCACCTTGTTGCAGATGGATCAGTAAACCGTCACGAGTTTTCAACCGCTGGTTGCGCAGCACCACGCCAGCGTCCATCGGCAGGCTGTAACGGTAAACAGCGGCGTTACGGATAGGGGAAATCATTACGGATTGCGCTTGAATTTGCTGAAGTCCGGCTGACGCTTTTCGTTAAATGCGTTGCGCCCTTCCTGGCCTTCATCAGTCATGTAGAACAGCATGGTGGCATTCCCCGCCAGCTCTTGCAGACCAGCCTGTCCATCACAGTCGGCATTCAAGGCCGCTTTCAGACAACGCAGCGCCATCGGGCTGTTTTGCAGCATTTCACGACACCAGCGTACGGTTTCTTTTTCCAGGTCTGCCAACGGCACTACGGTATTGACCAGGCCCATATCCAGGGCGGCTGCGGCATCATACTGGCGGCACAAGAACCAAATCTCACGCGCCTTCTTCTGGCCAACAATGCGCGCCATATAAGACGCCCCCCACCCACCGTCGAACGAGCCCACTTTCGGGCCGGTCTGGCCGAAAATAGCATTGTCTGCGGCGATGGTCAGATCGCACATCATATGCAGTACATGACCGCCACCGATCGAATAACCGGCCACCATTGCCACAACCGGTTTCGGGCAAGTGCGGATCTGGCGCTGGAAATCAAGCACGTTCAGGTGATGCACACCGCTGTCGTCTTGGTAGCCGCCGTAGTCACCGCGCACTTTCTGGTCACCACCGGAGCAGAAGGCTTTGTCGCCCGCACCGGTCAGGATAATGGTACCGATGCCGTCGTCATAACGCGCGTTGGATAGCGCCTCAATCATCTCTTTTACCGTGTGCGGTCGGAACGCATTACGCACCTGTGGACGGTTGATGGTGATTTTAGCAATGCCGTCGCTGGACTTGTGATACAGGATGTCTTCGAAATCACCGGAGCAATCCTGCCAGTCGATGGCGGCATACAGTTGTTCTTCATTCGGATAGAGCATGTTCTGTTCCTTTAACCAGGGTTAACGAGAAAGTCGTGCAGCTCAGCGGCGAAATCCTGCGGATTGGCCAGATGCGAGTTATGCCCGGCCTGTGGCACGATGCGTAACGGCAATTCAGCGTCGCGCGCCAGCTGTTGAAATTTGTGATCATCCGCGCCACACAGCACCACCAGCGGGACCGTCAGTTGCTGCAATTGCGGTACCAGGTAAGGCTGCTTACCCAGCGATGTGGCCTCCAGCATGTCCGCGACCGCTGGGCCGGAATTATCAGACCGGGCGTCTATCAGCGCAGTACGGTGCACCGCACTGAGATTGGCGAAAACGGGCTGTTGATACCAGTCAGCCAGAACCTGTGCGATAGGTTCGCGACGAAAACGCTCGGCCCAGGCAGCATCATGTGCCAAGCGTTGAGCTCGCAGCGCAGTGTCAGCCAGCCCTGGGTTGCCGCCTTCAATAACCACACCCTGAAGGCCGGTAGTTTCCCCGTAGCACGCGTGATACATGGCAATGCGCCCGCCGAGTGAATAGCCCACCAGCCAATAGCGCTCGATACCATGCATCTGCAAGGTTGCGCTGATCTGCGCACTGATATCGTCAAAGCTGTTACAGGCCACCGCGACGGAGTCTCCGTGGCCGGGTAAGTCGATCGCCAGTGATGGCCACTCAGGGCAGCGAGAGGCAATCACCCGCCATTCATTATTGTTGCCCAACATGCCGTGCAGCCAGATCAACCATGGGCGATCGGCCTCGCCCTGTTGCAATACCTTTGTTGCCAGCATTATTGCTCCGCCATCAATTGCACCAGATGCTGAAGTGTTTGCGCACCATCGCTCGGTGGCACCTGCAGTTCAATCAGCGTAGCACCGCTGTGGCGCCAGCCCTGCTCCACCGCTTGCAGCAACTGCCCCCAGTTTTCCGGACAGGCGTAAGCGAGGTGGAACATTGCCGCCGCATGGCTGAACTCGACATCCTGCGGCATACAGTAAAACCGCTCTCGATCTTCTTCCGGCGTGGGCAGCAGTGAGAAAATTTGGCCGCCATTGTTGTTGACCACAATCAACACCGTCGGCGCAGAACATTGACGCAGCAGCGCCAACGCATTCAGGTCGTACAGCGCGGACAGATCACCGACCACGGCCAGCGTTGGTTTGGCGGTCGCCCGTTGTACCCCTGCGGCGGTAGAAATCAGCCCGTCAATGCCACTGGCACCGCGATTGCTAAATACCGGGTAACCGGCCGGCAAGCGGGTCAGCGCATCAATCAGCCGGACAATCAGGCTATTGCCGAGAAACAGTTGGCCATTTTCCGGTAACAACTCTGGTAAACGGTGCGCCAACTGCGCTTCACCAAAGCGGTTGACCAAGTGGCCGGAAACGGCATCCAATGCCTTGTCTGCCAGCGCCGTCAGCTCATCAGCCCACGGGGAACGCGGCTGCGCCGGATGCAGCTCAAGCCACTGCGCCACGCTGGAACGGATCCTGCGGCCACGGTGATGTGCCGGATCGAGCCGTCCCGGTAAATCGTCGATCAGCCAATACTCCGCCGGTCGGCATTGTTCCTGCCACTGCAATAGACGTTTGCCGGTCAGGCTACTACCGAACTGCACCACCAGCTGCGCTTCGGCCAACACTTTCTGCGCTTGCGGCTGAGCCAGCCACAAATCGGCGCAGGGCAGTGGTTGCCCGGTTTGAGACAGCACGTCACCGATCAGCGGCCAACCGAGCATCTCTGCCCATTGTGCCAGCTGCTCGCCCTCTTCCGCGCTCATACGCCCAGCCACCACCACGCCACGTTTTTGCCGCCAGAAGAACCAGTCCGGCTGCTTGAGCACCACGTGTGGATCCACTTCTCTCAGCCAGGGTTGGCTGTCTTGCCACCAGTCACCGAGCGCCGCGGACCAATCCGCATACTGTTGCTCATCACCGCCATACAGGGGTTCGGCAAACGGGCAATTAATGTGCAATGCACCGTGCTGCAAACGTGCCATTGCGCTGTCGACAGTAGACACTAACCAACGGGCGGGAATGTCAGGCGTCGGGCGGGGCAAATCGATATTCAGCGACGGGTGGCTGGCATACAGGCCGTTTTGGCGGATCGCCTGATTGGCGCCGCAGTTGATCAACTCAGGGGGGCGGTCAGCGGTAAGAAACACCAGCCGCTCGCCAGTCAGGCCGGCTTCGATCAGGGAAGGATAAAGGTTGGCGGCTGCGGTCCCGGAGGTCACAATCACCGCGACCGGTTCCCGTGACGCCTTGGCCAGACCAAGCGCCAAATGGCCCAGCCCGCGCTCATCAAAATGGGTATGGCAGATAAAAGACTTGTTAGCCGCCGCAGCCAGCGTCAACGGTGTCGAGCGCGATCCCGGAGCGATACAGACATGCCGCACCCCATGGCGAGCCAGCGCTTCCAACAGCAACGCCGCCCACCGGCGATTAAAAACACTTGTCGACATAATTCGCTCACAAGTCGGTTAACAGAATCTGCCTTTGGCGCGTGCCGATTGGCAGCATGCCAAAAATGATGTTCTGCATTATATGAGTAGTTATCTTTACGACTTTTGCGCCAGCGCAAAAACGCCGTATATCCCGGTGACTTTATGGTAGACAATCAATTGATTTAGAACAAAAAATAAACACAAAAATCACAAGCAGTTTACACTCCCGGCAGCATCCACTCAATAAATCCGGATCATAAGCAGGGAAATTCAGCTCAACGCATCGGGTTGCAATAGCGTCAGCAGTCCGGCGGCCTTGTTTTCGATTTCTTGCCATTCTTCTGCCGGATCGGAACCTGCCACAATGCCGGCACCGGCATACAGACGTAAGGCTTTCTCATCGACTTGTGCACAGCGCAGCGCCACGCAAAATTCACTGCGGGGAAAGGACAGGTAGCCGGCAGAACCGGCATACCAACCACGGGGAAAAGGTTCATGTTGCAGGATAAACTCACGTGCAGCCTGGCGTGGTAAGCCAGCCACCGCGGCCGTTGGCTGCAAGCGTTGCAGGCAATCGGCGTCGCTACTGTGGTTGAGACGGCCTTCAATACGCCGCCGCAGGTGTTGCACCTTACGTAAACGCACCACTTCAGGCGGCAAGACATCCACCGCGTCGGCACCGCCTTGCAAGCGCTGGCAGATATCATCTACCACCAGTAAATTTTCATGCTGATTCTTACCGTCTTGCAGCAACCACTGCGCTAATGCCTGCGCCTGTTGCCGATCGGGGTGATTGGCCACCGTACCTGCCAGCGCCTCAGTCAGCAAAAGGCGCCCTTCGCGCCGATACAGTCTTTCCGGGCTAGAGCCAAGGAATGCGCGGCGTGCATCAAACCGCAACATATAATGGTAGCAACGGTGATTCACCTGCCGGCTGGCATCCATCATTGCCGGAGCAGACAGCGGGCTATCCAGCGTTAATAGCGTGCTGCGTGCTAACACCACCTTTTCCATCTGCTGACTGTCGATGGCCTGTAACGCTTCATGCAACATCGCTTCCCAGCCGGCGCGTTCCGGCTGATGCCGAACCTGATCCACCTGCACTTTTAAGGGTGTGATGGGCACGGCTGCTAGCAGTTGATCCAGCCACTGGCTGGCCAACGCCGCATCGTCACGCAGCGCGTTCTCAGAAAACAGATTGAGCGTTAAGTGCGCATCCTCGCCACCATTCCATATTTCCAGCCGAGGCAAAAATAAATACGCAGCGCCATCAAAAGCGTTCAGCCCCCATACGCGTGCGTTCTGATGGGTTCTGAGAAAACTTTGCGCTTGCTGAGGCTGGGTGAACTGAAGCACTGCACCGCACACCGCGGCTTCTTCATGCCCATCGCGATGGCGCCAATAAAACTGCGGGAATGCCGGCTGTGCCGCCAGCCACTCCAGCAAGTGGTTGGCCAACGGCGCCGGAACAGGAAGTGAACGTTGCTGGAAACCGCCATCAGCAGGTACATCGTGTTCAAGCTGCTGGCGTAAGCGTCCTAACAATGCAGAGAGTTGTTCCACAGCGACCTCAATAACCAAACCTAATGTAGGGAATTATACGGTAAATCAGCGCAGAGCGGCGGAAAAATCGTGTCGTTGGGTCATCGGTAACAACACCTTATTGTTTATTAAAATTAAACAATTAGCTTAAAAAACGCCCAGCAAGATATTAACCGACTATACTAAGTGAGCATATCCCTGCCTGTTGCGAACCCTCGCCAAATCTAAAAATCGGCTTTAATGGGATGTTCACAATCTCCAAGCGATTTTTTCCGGCTGCCTTTTTGGTCAGATGTAAGGAGCTTTTTTGTGAAAGAAATACTAATCAATTGGTTGAAAAAACAACGCAGAATAACCAAAGTCAAACCTTTGCCCCTACGCCGCAGTAAAGGGGAGCCTGAACCGACCGGTGGAACGATCAAGGCCGAACTGTTTTCTGTCGATCAAATGGAGCGCTACGGCCAGCGTCTGGCACGCTCGCACAAGCTGGCAACGCGTAAAACACCTTACTATTTGCTGAAGCGTCTGGACGATAACGAGCGAATTCTGGCAGAAAGCTGCCACCAACTCAGCAACGGCAAAAAAGCCAGCATGACACCCGCGGGTGAATGGTTGCTGGATAACTACTATCTGATCGAAGAACAAATCCGTGTCGTGCGTCATCATTTGCCAAAAACCTTTGGCCGTGGACTGCCACAGCTGGGCCCACCGCATAATTGCCCGCGTATTTATGACGTCGCTGCCGAGGCGATTACGCACGGTGACGGCCGGTGGGATGCGGAGAGCCTCACCCGTTATATTGCCGCTTACCAAAAAGAAGTTAACCTGACGTTGGGCGAACTCTGGGCACTGCCCGGTATGTTGCGCTTGGCGTTAATCGAAAACCTGCGACGCGTCAGCGTGGAAGTTGCACAGGCACAACGCGAACGCAATTTAGCCGACGCCTGGGTCACGAAAATGCTGGAATCGGCAGAGAACGACCCGGCCAACCTGATCATCGTGATCGCCGACATGGCACGCTCCAATCCCCCTCGTACCAGCGCCTTTGTTGCCGAGCTGGTACGTCGCCTGCAAGGCCATGGCACCATGCTGGCATTGCCGCTTACCTGGGTAGAACAGCGTCTGGCGGAAGTCGGTCTGACCTCTGATGAACTCATCCATCGCTTTAACCAGCAGTTGGCGGTTAGCCAACTGTCGGTCAGCAACAGTATTTCCGGCCTGCGTCAGCTCAGCGAAATGGACTGGGCAGAGTTTGTCGAAACCATGAGTCAGGTCGAGCAAACCCTGCGTGAAGATCCCTCCGGGGTTTACCCCTTAATGCACTTCAACACGCGCGATAACTACCGCCACGTGATTGAAATGCTGGCGCGCCACTGTCCGCACAATGAGGTACAGGTTGCCCAGCACGTGCTCAACATGGCGCGCGTCGCGGCCGAAGATCCCTCCGGCGATCCGCGCCGTAACCACATCGGCTACTACCTGATTGATGATGGCCGCCCAGAGCTGGAACAACAGCTTGATGTACACATTGGGCGCATTACCCAACTGCGCCATACGTTGAATCAGGCCCCGCTGCTTTCCTGGCTCGGTAGCCTGAGCCTAATCACCACCGCGTGCTGTGCGGAACTGCTGCGCCATGCCTATAGCACCGGCATCAGTTGGGGGTTGGTCCTGCTGTTTTTCCCGATGGCCATCGTTGTCAGCCAATTTGTACTCAATCTGCTCAGTGAGGTCACGACCCGTAGTCGTACACCACAGCCACTACCGAGACTCGACTTCTCCTGTGGCATTCCCGCCGAGTTCCGAACCCTGGTGGTAATACCGACGCTGATCGGCAGTAAAAACGACGTTGATAAGCTGATCAATACGCTTGAGGTCTGTTATCTGGGCAACGCGATGAAGCATCTGCACTTTGCCCTGCTCACCGACTTCAACGATGCCCCCCACCAGCACCATACTGAGGATGCGGCCTTACTGGATTATGCCTGCCAACAGATGAAAGCGCTGAACGGACGCTACCCTTGTGAAGGCCCAAGCCACTTTTTCCTGTTCCACCGCGATCGCCAATGGAATGAAAAACAAGGCGTCTGGATGGGGCTTGAACGTAAGCGCGGCAAACTGAATGCCCTGAATAACTGGCTGCGTAACCGGGAAAACGCCTTCAGCACCCTGGTGGGTGACGGCCGTGAGGTTCTGAAAAACGTCAAATACGTCATTACGCTGGACAGCGATACCGTTCTGCCACGCGAAAGCGCCCACCAATTAATCGCCGCCATGGCACACCCGCTCAATCAGCCCCAGTATGATATGAACCAGCAACGGGTGGTGGAAGGTTACGCCATCTTGCAACCTCGTATGGCCGAGGAAATCCCGAGCTACGGCCAGGGACGCTATGCCGCACTGTGCAGCAGCACGCCGGGCAATGATCCTTATACGCTGATGGCGTCGGATATCTATCAGGATCTGTTTGGCGAAGGTTCATTTATCGGCAAAGGCATCTATGACGTCGATGTGTTCTCGCACAGCATGAAAGGGACCTGTCCAGCGAATTTGGTGCTCAGCCACGATCTGCTGGAAGGGTGCTATGCCCGTTCCGGCCTGTTGAGCGACGTGCTGCTGTATGAACAATACCCCAGTAATTATCTGGTGGACGTTGCACGTCGTACGCGCTGGATCCGCGGTGACTGGCAATTACTCAACTGGTTACTGCCACGGGTGAAAACAGAAGACGGCACGCGCACCGCCAACCCTCTGAGTACCCTGTCACGCTGGAAACTGTTTGATAACCTGCGCCGCAGCCTGACGGCCCCCAGCCTGCTATTACTGCTGTTTTGCGGCTTCGTTTGGTTGCCCAACACCCCTTACTGGTTGGCGGTATTCGCCATTATTCTGCTGCTGCCGACCCTGCTGGGACTGGTGCAAGATATCGTACGTAAGCCCCCCCGCAGGCCGCTGCTAAAGCATATACTGCTAGTACTGAACGGCTCACTCCACCGTCTGTCGCAGATCGGTCTACGATTGGCAACGCTGCCGCATGAAACGCTGTACAGCCTCAACGCCATCGCCATTACCTTGTGGCGGTTGCTGATCACTAAACGCAACCTGCAGGAATGGACCAGCTACGATCAATCCAAAGCCCGTCAGCAGGTCACGTTGGAAAACTTCTACCGCGCCATGTGGATCAACCCGTTAGCCGGGCTGGCGCTGCTGATTTTCACCCTCATGCATAACCCAATGGCGCTGTTTATTACACTGCCCATCACCAGCTTGTGGATCCTGGCGCCATTCCTGCTGTATTACCTCAGCCAAGAGCCTCAGCGCAGTAAAACCGCCATTAACGATGAACAACGGCGGTTCCTGCGCCACACCAGTCGACAGACCTGGGACTTCTTCAATACCTTCGTCAATCAGCAAGAAAACTGGCTGCCGCCGGATAACTATCAGGAGATACCGGAACCGGTGGTGGCGCACCGCACCTCACCGACCAATATCGGGCTATCGTTGCTGGCCAATATCACCGCCTACGACTTTGGCTATCTGACACTCAGTGAAGCGCTGCGGCGTATTGAACTCACGCTCGATACGCTGGACCGCATGGAACACTACCGCGGACACCTCTACAACTGGTATGACACCCGCACATTGGAGCCGCTAAACCCGCGCTATATCTCCAGCGTCGATAGCGGCAACCTGGCAGGCCATCTGTTAACGCTCAGCGCCGGCCTGCCCGCGCTGGCCCACCAACCCTTCATTGAACCGCAACGGGTTCTGGACGGGCTCGGCGACAGCCTGCAACTGCTGGAACAGCACTGGGGCGACGCCGCACCAAAGAACCTGTCAAAACTGCGTAACCACTGGGAACAGGCTCATCACAGCCACCCTGCCGCCCTGTTAGCCGAACTGAATGCAATGCGCAATTACAGTAACGGCCTGCAAGAGCCGGCGCTAAACCATGGCGATGAAACCCGACGTTGGGCCGGCGCACTGCACCAGCAACTTAATGAGCTCTGCGCCGAGTGGGCGCAATGGTTCGGCTGGCTGAGCGACAACGTATCTGAATTGGAAACAGTCCCCAGCCTGCATTGGCTGGCGAATCCCCCCTCGTCATTGACGCTGTCGGTGGAGCAACGGAGTCAACTTGATGCGGTCAGCATCCAGGCACAAGAAAAGCTGACGCAATTGGACAGCCTGCAACAGCGGCTGGAAAAAATGGCGCAGATGGACTTCCACTTCCTGTATGACGAATCGACCCATTTGCTGACCGTCGGCTTTAACTGCGATCAAAACCGGATGGACAGCAGTAAATACGACCTGCTGGCATCGGAAATCCGGCTGACCAATTACGTCGCCATCGCTACCAACCAAGTCCCTCAACGCAGTTGGTTTGCACTTGGCCGTCTGTTTACCCTGATCGAAAATGAACCGGCGCTGATGTCATGGAGCGGTTCAATGTTTGAATACTTGATGCCGCAATTGGTGATGCCCGCGTACCCCGATTCGCTCTTGGTACAAATGTGCCGTGCTGCGGTAGACAGACAAATTGCCTGGGGCAAAGAACGCGGCGTCCCTTGGGGTATTTCCGAGTCCGGCTACTTTGGTTTCGATGCCGATCAAAATTACCAATACCATGCTTTTGGCGTACCCGGTTTGGGCCTGAGACGCGGTCTGGGTGACGACATGGTGGTCGCCCCTTATGCGACGGTGATGGCATTGATTGTCGACCCGGATGCGGCCTGCAATAACCTGGTCACGCTGGAAAAAAATGGTGCCAAAGGCCGCTACGGTTTTTACGAAGCGCTGGATTACACCACCGCACGCCTCAGCCGCGGTCAACTGTACGTAATTATCCGTTCCTATATGGCGCACCATCAGGGCATGAGTTTCCTGGCCCTGTCGCACCTGTTGCTGGATGCGCCGATGGTGGCGCGTTTCGCCGACTACCCGGCCTTCCAATCAGCACGTTTGTTACTGCAAGAACGGGTGCCGGATGCCGTCGAGTTGTACAGCACGCGTCGCCACTTTGAGACCCATGAGGGCACCATTACCCCAGCCAGCTTCGTAGCGCGTGAATTTAACCGGGTGGACTCACCAATCCCGGAAGTGCAGCTGCTGTCCAACGCCAACTACCACCTGATGCTCACCCAGGCTGGTGGCAGTTACAGCCGCTGGCAGAACCTCGCGCTCACCCGTTGGCGCGAAGATGCTACCTGCGATAACTGGGGCGCCTTCTGCTACCTGCGCGATCCGCAAACCGGTGAAGTCTGGAGCAATACCTGGCAACCCATCGGTGGCGCCGCCAAGGGGTACAGCGCCGTATTCAACGATGCCGGGGCCGAGTTCCAGCGCCAACAGGGTGCGCTGACGGTAAAAACCCAGGTGGTGGTATCACCGGAAGATGATATTGAACTGCGGCGCGTGACGCTGATAAATCGCGGCAAACAACCACGCACCATCGAAATCACCAGCTATGCGGAAGTGGTGCTGGCACCGGCAAGCAACGATCTGGCTCATCCGGCATTCAGTAACCTGTTCGTGCAGACCGAATTGCTGCCGGAGCAGGATGCTATTTTGTGCCATCGTCGCCCGCGCGAACCCAAAGAGAAATGCCCGTGGTTGCTGCATATGATGACGGTACAGGGCCGTTCCAGCCAAACATCCTTTGAAACCGACCGTGCCAAATTTATCGGCCGCGGGCGCACGCCCACCAATCCGCAGGCGTTGTATCAAAATGCGCCGCTCAGTAACAGTGCCGGGCCGGTCATTGACCCGATCATCGCTATCCGTCAGCGCGTGGTGCTGGAACCGAACGTACCTCTCACGCTGGATATCTTCTATGGCGTCAGTGAAGACCGCGCCAGTGGAATGGTCATGCTGGAAAAATACCGCGATCGCCATCTGGCAGATCGTGTATTTGAACTCGCGTGGTCGCATAGCCAGGTGGTCCTGCGCCAGTTGAACGCCAATGAAGAGGACGCCAATCTGTTTAATCGCTTGGCGGGCGCAGTGGTCTTCCCGGCGCAAGAAATGCGGGCCGCCGGCAGTGAAATCATTAACAACCGCCGCGGCCAATCGGGACTGTGGGGCCACTCTATCTCCGGCGATCTGCCGATAGTCCTGCTTACGGTGACCGACAGCGAGAACATCGAACTGGTACGGCAACTGATCCAAGCCCACAACTATTGGCGCTTGAAAGGGTTACAGGTCGATCTGGTGATCCTCAATGAAGACGTCGGCGGCTACCGCCAGGATCTGCAAAACCAGATCATGGGCCTGATCGCCGCCGGTATGGAATCCACCCAAACAGATAAGCCCGGTGGCATCTTCGTGCGCACCAGCGAGCATATGGCACCGGAAGACCACCGGTTGTTGCTCAGCGTTGCGCGGATTTATCTCGACGATCGTCGCGGTGGATTAACGGAGCAACTCAACCAGCGTCTGCAAATGCCGCAGGTTCTGCAGCAACCTCTGTCGCCAGTCACCGCGTCGTCGAAACTGGCCACGGTGGACAATCTGCCGCGTAACCTGCATTCGCCACAGCTGCCCGCCATTGACGCGTTGCAGTTTTACAATGGTCTCGGCGGCTTCTCCGAGAATGGCCGCGAATATGTGATCGCAATGAACGAAAGTAAGATCACGCCCGCCCCTTGGTCGAACGTGATCGCTAATCCGATGTTCGGCACCGTTGTCTCGGAAAGTGGTCAGGCCTACACCTGGTACGAAAACGCCCATGAATACCGCCTGACCCCCTGGGATAACGACCCTATCTGCGACCGCAGCGGGGAGGCCTTCTATCTGCGTGATGAAGAGAACGGGCACTTCTGGTCCCCCACACCACTGCCTGCCCGGGGCCGTGGGCACTACCTGACCCGCCACGGTTTCGGCTACAGCGTCTTTGACCACCGCGAAAACGGTATCGACAGTCAGTTCACCGTACTGGTGGCCAAAGATGCACCGGTCAAACTGTTCCTGCTAACCCTGACCAATACCTCGGGGCGCACGCGCAAGTTGTCGGCAACCGGCTACGTGGAATTTATTCTGGGTGATTTGCGGCAAAAATCGGCCATGCACATTGTCACACAGGCCGCATCGCCTGAAAGCGGCTGTGGCATCCTGGCCACCAACCATTACGGCAGCAGCGGTTCAGATCGCACCGCTTTCTTTGGTGTCACCGGCGTGCATTGTTCCATCAGTGGCGATCGGCGTGAATTTATCGGACGCAACGGTTCGCTGGCCAACCCGGTGGTGCTGAAACTGCGGCGACTGTCGGGCAAAGTGGGCGCAGCTATGGATCCCTGTGGGGCCGTTCAGTCGGCGCTCAGCCTGATCGATGGCGATCAACGCACTCTGGTGTTTGCCCTTGGGTTGGGGCAAAACGCCGATGAGGCTGAGGCCCTGTTGCAAAAATACCTGCGGGAAGACAACCTGCAAGATGAACTGCAACGCGTTACGGCACATTGGGACAGCATTCTCAACAAGGTGCAAATCGGGACGCCGCATCCCGCCGTCGACCTGCTGGCCAATGGTTGGTTACTGTACCAAACCCTCTCCTGCCGTATTCAGGCACGCAGCGGTTACTATCAGTCCGGCGGGGCCTTCGGTTTCCGCGACCAATTGCAAGACACGTTGGCGTTGACCCATGCGGCCCCAGAACGTCTGCGCGAACAGATCCTGCTGTGCGCTTCGCGCCAGTTTATCGAAGGCGACGTCCAACACTGGTGGCACCCGCCACAGGGCAATGGGGTGCGTACGCGCTGTTCGGATGACTACCTGTGGCTGCCGCTGGCCATTTGTCATTACCTGGATGCCACCGACGATCGGTCCATTCTCGATGAGTCCGTCGGCTATCTGGAGGCGCGCAAACTGGCTCCGGGTGAGGAATCCTCGTATGAGCAACCCGCGTCAAGCGCAATACAGGAAACCCTGTATCAGCACGGCGTACGGGCGTTAAAACACGGATTAACCTTCGGTGAGCACGGCCTGCCGCTGATGGGGGCGGGTGACTGGAACGATGGCATGAATATGGTGGGCCTGGAGGGGCGAGGTGAAAGCGTCTGGCTCGGTTTCTTCCTGTTCCATATCCTGCAGCGTTACGGCAACGTCGCTGCTGCGCGCAACGACAACGAACTGGCGGCACTCTGTCGACAACAGGCCGATACCTTGCGCGATAACCTGCGTGACCATGCCTGGGATGGCGAATGGTATCGTCGGGGCTACTTTGACAGTGGAGAGCCGCTAGGTTCTCAACAATCAACTGAGTGCCGCATCGACGCCATCGCCCAGAGCTGGTCTGTGTTGTCCGGTGCGGCGGATAAAACACGCAGCCTGCAGGCGATGCAATCGCTGGATAAACACCTGGTAGACAACCAAGCTGGCCTGATAAAACTGCTGACACCGCCATTCGATGGCAACGGCCCTAATCCGGGTTATATCCGCGGTTATCTGCCTGGCGTGCGGGAAAATGGCGGTCAGTATACCCACGGCGCGGTATGGGCGGTCATGGCCTTCGCCGAAATGGGCAATATCGAACGCGCCTGGGAACTGATGGCGCTCATCAACCCGATCAACCACAGCCTGGACAGCACCGCCGCCGAGCGCTACAAGGTTGAGCCTTACGTGGCGACCGCCGATATATACGCGGTCGCGCCGCACGTCGGTCGTGGCGGCTGGAGTTGGTATACCGGCTCTGCCGGTTGGATGTACCGGCTGATTGTCGAGTCACTGCTGGGATTGAAACGCCGTGGCAATCAGTTGTCCATCAACACCCGTCTGCCTGCGGACTGGCCACAGGTGACACTGAATTACCGGGAGGGTGGCAGCGAGTACCAGTTGATTATTCGGCAGGGAATGGGAACGACGCAGATCACCGTTGATGGTGAAGAACAGCCGGAGGCCATAATAACGCTGGTAGACGACGGGAAAATCCATCACGTGGACGTCATGCTGGGGCAGTAAAACCAAGGGCGCGGTGAATGACCGCGCCCAATATCTTTACGTCGTTATTTACGCGCCAACAACAGACCCAGCACCAATCCGACCGTCGCCCCAATGCCGACACTGTGCCATGGTTTTTCACGCACATAGCCGTCAGTGCGGCAAACCGCGTCCTTGGCACGCGCATAGTAGGATTCGGTAGAATCAGTCAGCCGTGACTTGACCTCACTCAACGCCTCTTCGGCATGGGCTTTAATGTCGATATAGGCCTGATCGGCGCGATCGCCGGAGTACTTCAACACTTCTTCCAGCGTGTCGCTCAGCATTCTCAGATCGTCGTCAAGCGTGGTTTGATCTGCATCCGTATTTCTCGCCATGTTAAGTTCTCCGTATTTAAAAAATGAAGCGGCCCTTAACTATAGACAAGGATAGCCGCTCCCCGCCATCAGACTATTGGCTAAAATTAGAACACCAGCTGGACCTTGGCGGCCAGGCGCTTATCGCCGGCGAATGCCAGAGCTTGTTCCAGTTGCTGATTGTTAAACTCAGCGGAAAGCAGCGGCAAGGGATTGATCGTCCCGTCGGACAGCCAGGCAACCGCGATATCAAACTCTTCAACAAAACGGAATGAGCCCAGTAAATTCAACTCTTTGGCGATCAGCTGCATCAGTGGAAAATCAGGGAAACTGCCGCCCATGCCCACTTGCACAACCGTCCCCTTGGCACGGGTGACCTCCAGACAGCGCAACAGGGATAACGGATGGCCGGAAACTTCAAACGCGATGTCAAAATAGCCTTTTTCCTGTTGGTAACGGCTAAAATCGTCATTGCTTGCATGCATGCAGATAGACGCCCCCATCTCACGGGCGATATCCAGGCAACGTGGGCTAAGATCGGCACAAACAATTTCGCTGGCGCCCAGTGCCTTCAATGCAGCCACCAGTAAGCACCCGATCGGCCCTACACCGGAAACAAACACCCTTTTGCCGTTTACCTCCCCTGGCTGTTTTGCGGCATGAATCGCGACGGCCAAAGGTTCAGCAAACACCATCACCTTCTCATCGCGATCGGCGTCAAAGGCAATGCACTGCGCACTATCAACCACTTTGTATTGGGTGAAGGCACCATCCACATGGGGAAAATACATGGCGCTGCCGAAGAAACGCATGTGGGTACACTGGTTTTGCTGGTTCGCCTGGCAATATTTGCACTGCCCGCAGGGTTTGCTGGGATTCAACGCCACCTTTTGGCCAACAGCCAGTCGCGCAGTATCACTGGCCACCACCTCACCAATCACCTCATGGCCAAGCACCATCGGCTGGCGCACTTGAAAGCTGCCAACCTTGCCTTCTTGGTAGTAATGCAGGTCTGACCCACAGATACCGCCACGCGTGATTTTCACCAGCGTGCCCGTCCCTTGGTATTCCACCTCCTGCTCCACCACTGCGACGTCATATTTGCCTTTAACCACGCAGGATTGGGTTTGAATTTTCATCATTATTTTCCATTAAGCAGGCGGTTATACCGCAGCGGACATGCCGCCATCGACAAACAGCAGGTGGCCATTAACAAAATCGGATGCCTTTGATGACAAGAATACGGCAGCACCAATCAATTCCTGCGGATCACCCCAGCGGGCAGCCGGAGTGCGTTTGGTCAGCCACGCGGTAAACTCCGCATTGTCCGCCAGCGCCTGGGTCATTTCCGTTTTGAAGTAGCCCGGAGCAATGCCATTTACCTGAATGTTATAGCGCGCCAGCTCTACACACATGCCGCGCGTCAACATTTTTACCGCCCCCTTTGACGCGGCATAGGGTGTAATGGTGTCACGGCCCAGTTCGCTCTGCATTGAGCCAATGTTGATGATTTTTCCGCTTTGGCGCTGCACCATATGGCGCGCCACGGCTTGCGAGACCATAAAGACCGCTTTTTGATTGACGGCAATAATCTCGTCCCACTCTTTTTCCGGGAACTCGGTAAACGGATGACGGCGCTGAATGCCCGCATTGTTGATCAGCACATCGATTCCACCGCACTCTGCCTCGATTTGCTCAATAGCAGCATGAATGGCCTGAGAGTCGGTCACGTCAAAGGCCGCGGCGTCGGCGCGGAAACCTTCGCGTCGCAACGCTTCAACCGCACGTTGCGCATTTTCCTGAGTGGTCGCATTGACCAGAATATGGGCACCATACTGCGCCAACCCACGAGCCAGCAGAAAGCCAATGCCCCGAGAAGCGCCGGTAATCAGTATTTTTTTATTATCCAGTGAAAACAAGTTGTTCATAACGCACCCCGGCCATGTCATTCAGAAAGAACAGGCGTCTATCTCAGCGGATCGCTGCCAGCAAAAATGTGATTGAGATCACTTAAAACAGTGTTACTAAAACCTGTTACCTTTAACGTGAAGCTACGCATTCCGCCGAGAAAACACATCAACATAGTTTATTGAAAAATATAGTTTTTATACTTTATGAGGCGGATTGTTATCGCCAGATCGATTTGTTAACATGACATCATGCGGGCTCTTTCCGCCCCCCAGCTAAGGCATCAGAATGAAGAACCAACGCGTCACGCTGCAGGATATTGCGCTGCTCGCCGGTGTGACAAAAATGACCGTCAGCCGCTATCTGCGCACGCCAGAAAAGGTGGCTGCAGAAACCGCCGCGAAAATTGCCCAAGTGATGAAAGAGGTTAATTTCACCGACAGCGATGAAGCGCGCTCAACGCAAAAACCGCGTATAGGCGTCCTGATCCCTTCGTTCAACAATCAGATTTTTGCCGACCTGTTAGCCGGTATCGAATCCATTACGCTGGAACACGGTTATCAGACCCTGGTGGTGAACTATGATTACAGCCGCCAACGAGAGGAAGAGCACATCGTCCAACTGCTGGCCTACCCCATCGCGGGGCTGATTCTGACAGATTCTGAGCACACATTACGGGCAGAGAAATACTTGGCGGCAGCAAAAATCCCGGTAGCGCAGGTGATGGATCTTGAAGCCCCGGAGGGGCGGATTGCCGTGGGGTTCGATAACTATCAGGCCGGTTATGACATGACAGAAGCGCTGCTTGCCAGCGGAAAACGTCAGGTGGTTTATTTTGGTGCCATGTCTGATGCCCGCGATAACAAGCGCTTTCAAGGCTATTGCCAGGCGATGGAAAACCAAGGGTTAGCGCCGCGTCAAATCACACCGCATCGGGTGTCGTCTGTCAGTGTGGGTTCCGATATGCTGGCGATGGCCCGTCAACTCTATCCTGATTTGGACGGTATCTTATGCACCAATGACGATCTGGCCGTTGGCGTGTTGCAGGCGTGTCTCCGGCTCGGGTTACAAGTTCCACAGGACGTCGCCCTATCAGGTTTTCACGGTTTGGATATCGGCAAAGCCACCACACCGGGCATCGCCAGCGTGATCACACCAAGGTTTGATATGGGTAAAGTCGCTACGGAGATCTTGCTCAAACGCATAAAAGGGCTACCCTGCATTGAGCGCGTGGACCTGCACTACCGCATTTCCCTCGGCGGTACCATTTGAATCAGCGGTTAACATTCTCGGTAACAACAGCGGTCGCTTTGGTTTTCTCATTGCGTGCCGCCAACCACAAGCCGCTGTTTTTCATCGCGTAACCGAACACCAGCCCAACCAGTAAAGACAGGGTCACCAACGGCCAGTCACCGCCACCAGCAAAGGTCGCGCAAGCGCCAATGAAGGTACCAGGCACGAACCCCAGCCACTGTTGCTTTGCCTGAATGCACATCAAAAAAGCCACCACGCCGGTCAGCAGATAACCGAGCATACTCCAGCCTGGAGCGAGCTCACTGCCGTGAATGATCGCCATAGCCCAAAAGACGCCGCTGCAACTGGTCAATGTGCTGATTAACAACCCTTTTAATCCCCCCTGCGGGCAGGCGAAATAGGCTGTGCAGCCGAGAAAACCGGCCCAGCTGATTAACCCCAGGCTCACCGCAACCCATCCCCAAACGCCAGAGAGGATCCCGGTAGTCAAAGCAATGGCAAAAATAACGTTCATAAACCGACCCGCTGAAAAGGAAGCGCGCAGTTTACGCGAAAATCGGCAAAAATATATGATGGGCATCACATAAAATATGTAATAAGAAACATGGTAATTACAGAACTGAGGAATTTGTCACAAAAAAAACCAGCGTGGCAAGCACGCTGGAAATGACACACAACAACACCAGGGAAATCGTTTACCAGATTCACTCACGCCCAAATGAGATCGGGCGCTGAAATCTCAGCGTGGGAAGCCCGCGCGGGTCACCATGAGGCTTAACATTAAGCACACCACGGCACTGACCAGGAATAACAGGTTGACCGCCAGATGCAAGCTGGCATGGTCGATCACTACCCCCAACAGGATAGGGATCCAGTTGGCGATATAAGCAATAACGTAAAACAGCGAAATCAGTCTTGCATGGCTTGCCTTCGGTGAAATCAGATTCACCAATGTGGCACTGCCGACAAAGATAGCCCCGTAGGCATAACCCGCAATCACCATACCGGCACTGGCCAGACCCAACGAATGAATCTGTATGGCTTCGGCGAACACCACGACTGACAACGCTTGCGCCAGGCAGCCAAACATCAGCGAGTGACGAGCATTAACGCGGCGGCTCAGAATCTGGCTAATACCGGCAATCACCAGATAAACCGCGATCACATACCCATAAACACCACGGCTATGCATACCCAACAGCTTTTCCGACACGCTTGGGCCAATCGCCAGAATGCTGGCAGCCACAGCCCAACAGATAAACAGCGCACCGGCACACAGGAAGAACTTGCCCCCTGTCGCTCGCAAGCCATCTCCCAGAGAACTCTTTTCCGTTTCGGCCCCTGTTTCTACGGCTCCATTCAGGGGGACAACCGGAGCAATAGCGGGCCATTTGAGCATCACACCTAACGCAGCGATTGCCGCCACCGCCATAATGATAATGAACGGCAATGAGGTGGTATGGAACCCAGTTTGTAACGCAACGCCGCTGAAAATCGGCCCTAATGCCAGACCGGTGGTAAAAGACAATGTCGCAATCAGCGCCGCATTTTTACCGCCGTCTTTCGGCCCAAAACGCACCAGCGCAATATTCGCGGCCCCGGTCAGGGCGCCGGTACCAATACCGGCCAGCAAACGCGCCATAAACATCATCAGGAACGAATCGGCCATCGAGAATAACAAGGCCCCCGCCAGTACCACCAGCAGCGCAGGAACAATCATGCTGCGCAGGTCCTTCACTTTGCCGGCCATATTGCCTACGCCGAACAATGAGATCAGCACACCCGCAGCATAGGCACCATAAATGACTGTCAGGCTGACCGAGCTTAATGCCAACTCATGTTGATAAAGCGGATAAAGCGGCGTCGGCGCACTGCTGTTGAGCAATGCAGACATTAATGCCAAGGCTAAAAACAATAAGATGGCAAAATGTGACTCGCCCGAATTCGCTTGAGCTGCTTTATCAACAGCCACCCCTTCAGACATTTTTCTCTCCCGAAACAATCTGGATAAACACTAAGCCCTGAAAACCAAACTCATCAGGAAACGCGTTTATCATACCGTTCGGGTATAACCGTAAAAATAGCCAAGAATGCATCATAGTGATTCATTAATGCATTCGCGCTGGCAATACTCGCTGGTCTTTATGAAAGAAACGGGCAGAAAGTGGTTACACCGCCTCCGCTTTTTGGACCTTCGCGGGAGCACGTTTCAAAATAGCCAGCGCACCAGAAAGGATAATCAATGCCATGCCCCCGGCGGCAATGTAAGACAGTTTTTCGCCGAACAGCACATAACCGAGCAACGTGGAAAAGATGATGGTGCTATAGGAAAGAATGCTAACAATGACCGCATTACCGCTGCCATAGGCGCGAGTCATGGTAATTTGCCCCAGGCTGCCGAATACGCCGATGGCACAGACACACAGTATCATCGCGCTATCCAACGCCGTGAACCCCACCACTGACGTCATTACGCCACCGACCAGCGTGCCCACCAGTGAGAAGTAAAATACCACTCGCAGTTCGGGTTCCCCGCTACGGACCAATTTGCCGACGTTAAAATAGGCCAATGCCGTGAGCAAGCCAGAAAACAGGCCGATCAGGGTCGCCGCATACTCGCCGTTCGGCGCGTCAGGGCGCAATAACACCAAAATACCGATGAATCCCAGCAGTACCGAGAACAACAGTTTTCCGGTTAACTGACCTTTGGAAATAACAAAGGCAATCGCCGATTGAAAAATCGGGTTGGTGTAACCCAGCGTAGTGGCGGTGGCGATCGGCAGATGGATCAATGAATAGAAACCGCAGTACATCGCCGCATTACCTATAGCCGCACGTTTCATATGCAGGCCCAGATGCTGGGTACGAAAACCCAGGTTTTTAATATGAATCAGCGCGGCAACGATCAGGACGTTAATGACGGAACGGTAAAAAATGATGTCGAAAAAGCCAACTTTGGCCGAAGCCAATTTGATGCTGGCCCCCATCAGCGCAAAGAACCCGCTGGCGACAACCATCCATAAAGCAACCATGATTTCCTCAGAATGCAGCCCAAACAGGCTGCAAAAAATAATCTATACCCGTAGATTCCAAGCTGCAGCCAGGTAAAGCGGCAACTTGAAAGACGACACCGGCATTATTCGGCGGCTTTTACCGTCAGCGGTTTATTGTCTGCGCAGGCAAAGAACACCAGCATTTCAGCACCTTTATCACCCGATACCCCCTGATGAACAATATCTACCGTGTCGGTAAAAGAGTCACCCTGTTTAAAGGTGTGCTTCACGCCGGTTTTCTTTACCGTCAGCGAGACGCTCCCCCCTGTCATATACACTGCGCTGATGCACGGATGAGTATGCCAGGCCAGCACCTTGTTCGGCTCAACGGTGACCTTCAACATGGTGATCTGCGGAGCGCCGGCAGGATAATGCTGATAGGGCGACCCCTCCCACGACGTCTCTGTTTTCAGAAGCGTTTCTTTGGTAATGCCTTCACCATGATCGTCAGCGGCCTGTGCATGGCCTTGAAATGCCATCATTAATACTGCCAGAAGTGTCAATTTATACATTGTTATCGCTCCATGACTACTGTGAGTAAAATAGAATGGCGTGATGCAAAGGACAAAATAATGACGGCTCCCAGATTAACAGGGCAACGCTCTTACACGCCTTTGATACGCTGCTCGTATTCTACGATGCTCTCGGCATAGTATCGATTAGGCGCCACATGATTTCCTACCAACACTTCTATCAGGAACGGGCCGTCGTGTTCGGCCGCGGCAACCAGCGCGTCATCGAGCTCTTCCAACGTTGCCGCTTTGGCCGAAGAGACGCCCAGACTGTTGGCGAAGGCTTTCCAGTCATGATTGGGCAGCGCAGTATAATCTGCCGATACCCCCCGGTTCTGCAACGTGTCGATATGCATTGCACCGTGAGCACAGTTGTTCATCACCACGAAGGTCATCTTGACCTGATAACGGGCAGCCGTCTGAATTTCCATGCCGTGCATCAGCATACAGCCATCACCGGTGACCACCACGCAGTTACGATGCGGTGCCGCCAGCTTGATGCCAATACCCGCGCAAATCGCCCAGCCCATCGGGGCCAACGAACTTGATGTATGGTAATCACCACGCCCACTGGCCAGCCAGTGATGTGCCATAAAGATACGGTGCGCGCCAGAGTCGACCACGACGTTAGTATCCTGGTCCATATGGCGACGAATGCGTTTAATGGCATCGCCGGGGTACATGTTTGCCTCTGCCACGGCCAGACGTACCTGCAAGTCAGGGCGCGGTTGTTCCAAGGGTAAATGATTTACTTGCTCAATCCAGCCATCGCGCAGCACGTTGATATCGGCCAGATGCGCATCTTCGTCACTGACCGCATCTAACAGGTGTTGTAGCGCCCCGGTCAGGCTGGAGAAAATCTGCATATCCGGCTGGTAGTGCGAACTGACCTTGTCAAAATCCTCATCGATCACCACCAGCGTTTTCGTACCGTGCAACCGTGCGTTCCAATTGAGGCTATCGCGCTGGCTGAGATCGCAGCCCAACACCAGCAGGACATCAACGTCATCACCATTGATGGTCTCCACAGCCCGGGTATGGCCGGCAAAGCCATACAGACCCAATGCCAGCTCATGCCCTTCCGGGAAGGCGCCCTTGCCGGATAGCGTCGTGGCGACCGGCAAACGGTATTTTTCCGCCAGACGCAGCAGCAATGCCGCATCTTGCGGGTTATTCATCCGGTTACCGGCCAGACAGGCCACCTTCAACCCGCGTAACAGATAGTCGTCCAGCACCTGATCCAGCCCCTGCTGATCGATGGCAACTTCGCGACACTGCGGCGTTGTGCGCGGCGGGCTGGCATCATGATTGCCGGCAACCACGTTCTTTTGCATATCGACCGGTACGCTCAAGTAAGCGCGGCCTTTACGTTGGGTGTTCAGACACGACAAACTGCGTCGCAGCTCGTGTTGCAACGTCAGGTTGTTTTTCACTTCTATCGCGGCGGAAAGCAATGGTTTGACGATGGTCAGCTCATCGATGCCGCTATTGCTGCCATCCTGGAAAGCACCCTGTGCTTCATGATAAGTGGCGATACCGCCAGCCAGATACAGCACCGGGATTTTATCAGCCTGTGCAGCGGCCATCGCGGGCAAAAAATTCATTGTGCCGGGGCCGGAGATCCCCAGGCAAACGCCAAATTTGCGGTTAGCACGGGCATAACCGTCCGCCATAAAACCACAGGCGGTCTCGTGGGCACCGACGATACCGGTGATGCCTGAATGTTCAATGGATTTAATCAGTGGGTACACCAGTTTACCGGGTACCAGGAAGATGTGCTGAATGCCGCGAGCTTCAATACCCTGGATGATCACATCAGCATTACTTTGCGTTGCCGCTTTCGCGCCGGGTGCTGCAATTACCCTAACGCCATCCGCCGTTGCCAGCGCAACGGGGGTGTATAACATCTCTGCGTGAGACTCCATTTTTAATGTCCAGTCGTGGTGGGTCAACCTGATATAGAGTCGATCCCACCAGGCGATTAGCCACAGAGACAGGCTCTCATGCGTATCTGCTTACGCGTTTAAGGTAACATTGGCACAAAATGTGCGCCAGATCACAGCATAAACGTTGATAAGCATAAAGATTGTCGGGTAAAAATAAAGATGCAAAAGTGCTTCACGTTGATGCATTTATTCATATCCTGAAACATAATAAATAATTATGATACGTGGGCCTCATTTGCAGCCTAAACCAGAGCCAGTACGGTTGCGCAAGAATGAACACTGACAAGACCGATAAGCCTGTACAAAGGAAATGGCATGATGAATTGGGATGATGCACGCTTCTTCCTGGCGGTCGCGCGCTGCGGCACTTTACGAAAAGCCGCCAATGAACTACACGTCGATCAGGCCACCGTCGGGCGGCGCATTACTGCATTTGAAGAGAGCCTGGGCTCCAAGCTGTTTATCCGCACGCCAAAATCCTTTTCCCTCAGTCCATTGGGTGAAGAGATGCTGGCCGACGTGATGAATATGGAAAACGCCGTACAAGCGATTGGCCGCAAAGCCACCAGCGGTGACGACAGCCTGTGCGGTAATGTACGCATCGCCACGACAGATACCATGGCAGAGGCCTTTGTCATCCCGGCGCTGAAAGTGCTGCGGGAGCAACACCCGCTAATTACGGTCACGATGCTGACGGCGGTTAATATCTCTGATATCTCTTATCGCGGTGCCGATTTAGCGATCAGGGGGGCACGGCCAGAGTCCGACGAACTCATTATCAAGCGCATGGCCACCATTGAGATGGGGTTGTATGCAACGCAGGACTACCTCGACAAGCACGGGATGCCGACCAAAGGCGACCATCTGCGCGGTCACGATCTGTTGATGTTCCCACGCGAACTGGTACCCCGCCACTGGAACGACTTCTGTGGAGAAGCGCTGATCGACCCTAACGTGGTGCTTCAATGCAATTCGCAGCTGCTTCTGCGTTCGGCGACACGCAACGGATTGGGAATTGGCCTGCTGTCTTCCTTCCTGGCGGATAAAGACCCAGACCTGGTACGCATCTTCCCGGAGAATAAAGACTGGGTCGATATTTGGTTGGTGCTGCACCCTGACCTGCAACGTGCGGCGCGCGTGCGTGCTGTCGTACAGGTTCTGGAAGAATCGTTTAAAAATAATCCCGGCTGATCATTGGCCCCGACTTCCCCACTCACCATAAAAAAAGGTCGCCGAAGCGACCTTTTTTACTGCCGTGATGCCTATCAGAACATCGGCTGTGCCATCTGCACCAGCGTAATCAGCGGCTGCGGATAAACACCCAACAGCAACACCAACGCGGCAGAAATCAGCACTACGACACCGCCGGCGGTCAACGCCCAGTTATTCGGGGTATCACGCTGCAATGCTTCCGGTGCGCTGAGGAACAGGCTGACGGTGACACGCAGGTAGTAGTACAAACCAATGGCACTGCCCAGCACCACTGCGCCGGTCAACCACCACAGGTGAGCACTGACACCCATCGCGATAACAAAGAACTTACCGATAAAGCCCAGCGTCATCGGAATACCGGCCAGTGATAACATCATCACCGTCATCACCGCAGACAGGATTGGCTTATGCCAGAACAGACCACGGTAAGAGAACAGTGAATCAGCATCTGGACCACGGTACGGACTGGACATCAAGCTGACCACACCGAACGCACCCAGGCTGCTGAACAGGTAACCTGCCAGATAAACACCGGCGGTTTCCAGCGACAGTTGATGGGTTTGCACCGCAATCAACGCCACCAGCAGATAACCCAGATGGGCAATCGACGAGTAACCCAACAGACGCTTGATGTTGGTCTGGCTGATGGCCATCAGGTTGCCGAACAGAATCGAACAAACCGCAATGATTGCCAGTACCATACGCAACGCTTCGCTATCGGCAGCCGGGGCATACAGGAACAGACGCATTACTACCGCGAAGATTGCAATCTTGCTGGCGGTGGCCAGGAAGGTTGAAACCGGCGCAGGCGCCCCTTGATACACATCAGGTGTCCACAGTTGGAACGGTACCAGAGACAGTTTGAAGCCCAAACCGACAATCATCATGCCCATACCCGCCAGGATCAGCGGCTGGTGCATCATGTTTTCCTGCAGGCTCTTGCCCAGGCCAGCCAGTGACAGGTCACCAGACTCTGCATACAGGAGCGCCATACCGAACAGCAGGAATGATGATGCCGCAGCGGACAATAGCATGTACTTGATGGCCGCTTCCAATGGGCGCTTTTGGCGGTAGGCATAACCCACCAGGCCAAACAGCGGCAGCGAGATCAGTTCAATACCGAGGAACAGCGACGCCAGATGATTGGCGCTCGCCAGCAGAATGCCACCCAGGGTAGCAATCAGCACCAGCAGGTAGAACTCTTCGCGGTTATCCGGGTAACCGACCAGCCAAGGATAGGCAAAGGTACAGGTCGCCAGACTCGCCAGTATCACCAGCCCGGTATAGAACATCGAGTAGCCGTCAACCCGCAGCAGCGGGGTGACGTCCATTGGGCCAGCCTGGCCGACAAAGTACAGCGAAAGCAGCGCCAGGTTGAGACCGATCACGGTGAGAGTGGCGTTGATAAAGTGGTCGCGTCGCCACGCAATGCCAAGCATCACAACCACCACCGTCAATCCGACGATCAACAGTGGTAGCAATGCGATCAGTTGTTGAGGAGTTATTGTCATGGCGAATTACGGCCTTGTTGTTGAAATTGCTGAAACTGATGAACCAAACCAGTGTTGCACGTTGCTCATCGCCGCATGAGAAGTGTCCAGAATCGGCTGCGGGTAAACCCCCAGCAGAACCAGCAACACCACCAGTAGCAGAATGATGAACAGCTCACGCGCGGTCATGCCCGGCAACGGTTGGTCAGACTTGGCTTTGCCGTAGTAGGCGCGCTGCATCATGATCAACGAGTAAACCGAAGCAAACACCAGACCGAAGGTAGAAATCACGGTGATCACCGGTACAACCTGGTAGCTGCCGAACAGGATCATGAATTCACCGACGAAGTTACCGGTACCCGGCATCCCCAACGTCGCCACTGCAAAGAACAGCGACAGCGCAGGAATGTATTTAATACGTCCCCACAAGCCACCCATCTCACGCATGTCACGGGTATGCAGACGTTCATACAATTGCCCGCAGATGATGAACATACCGGCCGCTGACAGCCCGTGCGCAATCATCTGGATCACCGCGCCCTGGTAAGCCAGTTGGCTGCCCGTGTAGATGGCAATCAGTACGAAGCCCATATGGGAAACGGAGGTATAAGCAATCAGACGCTTGATATCGGTCTGTGCAAACGCCATCCAGGCACCATAGAAGATACCGACCACGCCCAACCACATCGCAATTGGCGCAAACTCATGTGAAGCTTCCGGGAACAATGGCAAGCTGAAACGCAACAGACCGTAGGCCGCGGTTTTCAGCAAAATCCCCGCCAGGTCCACAGAACCCGCGGTTGGTGCCTGGCTATGCGCATCCGGCAACCAGCCGTGCAATGGCACTACCGGCATTTTCACCGCAAAGGCGATGAAGAAGCCCAGCATCAGCAGGTATTGCACGTTATGTGACATTGGCGTTTGCAGCAGGTCTTCGTAATCAAAGGTCCACACGCCGGTCGCGTTGTAGTGCACGAACACCAGGCCCAAAATGGCAATCAGCATCACCAGACCGCTGGCCTGGGTGTAGATGAAGAACTTGGTGGCCGCAGTGATGCGGGTTTTCCCGTCCGACGCCTTGTGACCCCAGAGTGCAATCAGGAAGTACATCGGCACCAACATCATTTCCCAGAAGAAGAAGAACAGGAACATGTCGATGGCGAGGAACACGCCAATTACCCCACCCAGGATCCACAGCAGGTTCAGGTGGAAGAAGCCCTGGTATTTCTGGATTTCACGCCAGGAACAGAGGATAGCCAACACGCCCAGCAGGCCGGTCAGCACCACCATCAGCAGTGAAAGGCCATCCAGCGCCAGGTGGATGGAAATACCAAAACGCGGGATCCACGGCAGCAGGAATTCAGACTGCCACTGCGGAATGCCTTTCGGCGTAGTCAACGTGTAGCCACCCTGCATCCACAGATGCAGAGAAAGCGCCAATGTCAGCCCCATTGCGATCAACGCAATCCAGCGCGGCACCTTAGTACCGAAGCGCTCAAACTGCCAGCACAGCAGACCGCCAATAAAGGGGATAAGAATTAGCCAAGGTAATAGCATGGCGTTTTGTGTCCCTATTCTACCGTTGTCTTTCACGCTGTGGCGTTGTTGGCTACGTCTGTTCACCCCGGTCACTTACTTCAGTAAGCCCCTGGGGATTTGCACACTTGCCGCCTAGCCACAACGCGAAATTCATACGGTATAAAACATTCCGCATAGCGCCGTGTTAACGGACGCTACGCCCGATAATTGTGTCTACTCTCTGTTAAACCAAAATCAACAGAGCTAGCACCACCACTGCACCCACACCCATAGACGCTATATACCAACGCACCTGACCGTTCTCGCTGACTGTCAGACCTCGGTTCCCCCAACGGGAGAAGATGGCCGGCAGGTTCATCATCGAGTTCAGCGGATCGCGTTGCAGCAACTTCGCAATACCCAGGTACGGCTTGACGAACACTTTGTCGTACAGCCAGTCGAAGCCCCAGGCATGGAACCACCAGGTCGAGAAGAAACGCCCTGGTGCGCTTTTGGCGATACGGGTAACCAGGCTACGTTTGCCCAGCCACAGCGCCGCCGCCAGCAGAATGCCGACGATAGCCACTACGCCGGAGGTGATCTCCAGCTGCAGCACGCTACCGTGCGCCAACTCGGTGGTATCTGGCAGTACACCCTGCAACGGTGGCACAATCATCGCGCCGACGAAGGTGGACAGCACCAGCAGAACCAACAGTGGCAGGTGGTGAGTGATGCCTTTACCGGCATGCGCTTTGATTTTCTCCTCGCCATGGAACACGATGAAAATCATACGGAAGGTATACAGTGAGGTCATGAATGCACCGACCAAACCGGCAATCATCAGGTTAATGTGTCCGTTGGCCATCGCGCCGGCCAGGATCTCATCCTTACTGAAGAAGCCCGCGGTGATCAGCGGCAATGCCGACAGCGCAGCGCCCCCCACCAGGAAGCAGACGTAGACCAGCGGAATGCTCTTGCGCAGGCCACCCATCTTGAAGATGTTCTGCTCGTGATGGCAGGCCAAAATCACCGAACCGGAGGACAGGAACAACAGCGCCTTGAAGAAGGCATGGGTCATCAGGTGGAAGATAGCCGCATCCCACGCCTGTACGCCCAACGCCAGGAACATGTAACCAATCTGGCTCATGGTGGAGTAGGCAAGTACGCGCTTGATATCCGTTTGGACCAGTGCGGCAAAGCCCGCCAGTACCAGGGTCACTGCCCCGATAATACCCACCAGATGCAGGACTTCCGGTGCCATCAGGAACAGGCCGTGAGTACGTGCAATCAGGTAGACACCCGCGGTTACCATGGTTGCAGCGTGGATCAATGCTGAAACCGGGGTTGGACCCGCCATTGCGTCCGCCAACCAGGTCTGCAACGGCAGCTGCGCCGATTTACCGACCGCGCCGCCCAGCAACATCAAGGTAGCCCAGGTGATCGCCGTGTCGCCGACCGCCAGTTTTTGCGGTGCCAGGATCATCAGTTCACGGATGTTCAGCGTGCCCAGCTCGTTGTAGAGGATAAACAACGCAAACGCCAGGAACACGTCACCAACGCGGGTCACGATGAAGGCTTTCATCGCCGCCGCACCGTTGGCCGGATCTTTATAGTAGAAACCGATCAACAGGTAGCTGCACAGGCCCACGCCTTCCCAACCCAGGTACAGCAGCAACAGGTTGTCTGCCAGAACCAATACCACCATGCTGGCGATAAACAAGTTGGTATAAGCGAAGAAGCGTGAGTAGCCTTCTTCACCGCGCATGTACCAGGACGCGAACATGTGGATGAAGAAACCCACACCGGTGACCACTGACAGCATGGTCAACGACAGCCCGTCCAACGTCAGCGTCACGCCGATGTTGAAGTTGCCGACGGTCATCCAGTTCCACAGGCTTTGCTCAAACAGCTGTACGCCGGTGGCTTTCTGGGCGAAAAAGTCCATCGCCACATGCACAGTAACCAACGCAGCCAGGCCGATAGAGCCTACGCCAACGGTCGCCGAAACGTTTTCAGACCAGCGGCCACGGGAAAAGGCCAACAGCAGGAACCCGATCAGCGGTAGCAGAATAGTTAAATATAATAGGTTCATCCGCGCATCTCACTGACAGTATCAATATTCAGGGTATGACGACGACGGTAGAGCTGCAGCAGCAACGCCAGACCAATACTGGCCTCGGCTGCCGCCAAACTGATCGCCAGGATGTACATCACCTGCCCATCCGGTTGGCCCCAGTAGCTACCCGCGACGATAAACGCCAATGCCGCAGCATTGATCATCACTTCCAGACTGATCAGCATAAACAGCAGATTGCGACGAACCAGTAACCCGGTCAGACCAAGGACGAACAGGATCGCCGCCAGGATCAAACCATGTTGAAGAGGGATCATGCTTGCTCCTCCGATTTTCTTCTCGCCATTTCGCTACTGGTCGGGGCGTTACTCAACACTTCACCCGGTTTGTGCTCACGGCCAATGTGGAAGGCAACAACCAGACCTGCCAACAACAGCATTGAAGCCAGCTCGACCGCCAGAACGTAAGGACCAAACAGGCTGATCCCTACCGCTTTCGCGTCGACCATGTCACCGCTGATGCCCTGATCAGACACGCTACGGATAGCGACAATCAGTACCGCTAATAGCGCCAGCGACAACAGGCCCGGGCCAATCCACACAGACGGCTTCAGCCAATCACGCTCTTGCTGCTGCACCGCGTTGCCGAGGTTCAGCATCATCACCACGAACACGAACAACACCATGATGGCGCCCGCGTAAACGATGATTTCCAGCGCTGCGGCGAAGTACGCGCCGAGTGAGAAAAAGACTGCAGAGATCGCCAATAGCGAGACGATCAGATACAGCAACGCATGCACAGGGTTGGTATGCGAGATCACGCGAATTGTCGCGACCACCGCAATCAAACCTGCCAGATAAAAGGCAATTTCCATGCTTGCTGGCTCCTTAAGGCAACAGACCTTTGACGTCGATCGGTTTGGCTTCGTTTTCGGCTTCGCCCTTGGCTTTGCCGTCAATCGCCATACCGGCCATCCGGTAGAAGTTATATTCCGGATATTTACCCGGCCCCGAGATCAACAGATCTTCTTTTTCGTACACCAGATCCTGGCGCTTGAACTCACCCATTTCGAAATCCGGCGTCAGCTGGATCGCGGTAGTCGGGCAAGCCTCTTCGCACAGGCCGCAGAAAATGCAGCGCGAGAAGTTGATGCGGAAGAATTCCGGGTACCAGCGGCCGTCTTTCTGTTCTGCTTTTTGCAGCGAGATACAGCCCACCGGGCAGGCAACCGCACACAGGTTACATGCCACACAGCGTTCTTCACCGTCCGGATCGCGCGTCAGCACAATACGGCCACGGTAGCGCGGTGGCAGGTAAACCGGTTCTTCCGGATACATCTGGGTTTCGCGCTTGGCGAAGGCGTGCAAGCCTATCATCCAAATGCTGCGCACCTGGGTGCCGAAACCAACCAATAACTCTTTCAATGTCATGGTTTATTCACCCCTTATTGAGCGTTGTACAAAATGACTGCGGCAGTCGCCAGCAGGTTCAGCAGCGTCAGCGGCAGGCACACTTTCCAGCCGAAGGCCATCACCTGGTCATAGCGCGGACGCGGCAGAGCAGCACGAATCAGAATAAACATCATCATGAAGAAAGCCGTTTTCAGCGCGAACCAGATGAATGGCGGCAGGAATGGACCCTGCCAGCCACCGAAGAACAACGTCACAATCAGGGCAGAAACGGTGACGATACCGATGTACTCACCCACAAAGAACAGACCGAACTTCATGCCGGAATATTCAATGTGGTAACCGTCAGCCAGTTCCTGCTCAGCTTCCGGTTGGTCAAACGGATGGCGGTGGCACACCGCAACGCCGGCAATCGCAAAGGTCACGAAGCCGAAGAATTGCGGGATGACGTTCCACAGATGCGCCTGAGATTCAACGATGGTTTGCATGTTGAAGGAGTCCGCCTGCGCGACCACGCCCATCAGCGACAGGCCGATGAACACTTCATAGCTCAGGGTTTGTGCGGAAGCACGCATCGCCCCCAACAGCGAGTATTTGTTGTTGCTCGACCAACCAGCGAACAGCACGGCATATACCGCCAGGCCAGCCATCATCAGGAAGAACAAAATACCGATATTGAGGTCGGACACTGCCCAGGTCGGGCTGACCGGAACAATGGCAAATGCCAGCAACAGGGAAGTAAAGGCGATCATCGGCGCCAGGGTAAAGATCACCCGGTCGGAGAATTTCGGTACCCAGTCTTCCTTGAAGAACATTTTGATCATGTCGGCGACCAGCTGCAGCGAGCCGCCCCAGCCGACACGGTTTGGTCCATAACGGTTCTGGAACAAACCGAGCAAACGACGTTCGCCGAAGCTCATGAATGCCCCACAGCTCACTACGACCAGCAGGATCACTACCGCTTTAAGAATGGCAATCAGAATGTCGATCACCTCAGGGGTAAACCAGCTCATCGTGTCGCCTCCCGCAGATTTTCAACCGTCGCACCCACCAGTACTGGCGGGATCCCAGGCAAGCCAAGCGGTAACCCCACCTGTCCCTGGGTCAGGGCTTCACTCAGGCGTACTGGCAGACGCAATGTCTGGCCCGCACAGCTGAACTCCACCAGCGCACCGGCATTGACGCCAAGCGCAGCCGCATCCGCCGGGTTCACCATGACATAAGCCTCTGGCATACGTTGCTGAATTACACCAGAACGCTGTGACATTTCGTCACTGCCGAACAAATGGTAATACGGCGCAACACGCCAGCCTTGCTCATGACCAAAGGCGGCAGGTACGTTGGTAAAGTAACCCAGCTTGCCCTCCCCTGCTTCGATCAGGCGTACACCCGGATCGCCATGACGCAACTTGCCACCCACTTCGGCCTGGAACTTGTTCCATGCCTGCGGTGAGTTCCAACCTGGCGCCCAGGCGAATGGGATCTGCTGACGATCGGCCAGCGGGCTGTTGTTCCCTTCCATTGAGAAGGCAAACATGGTGTCTTTATCCTGCGGTTGACGCGGTTCATGCACGCTAATATTGGCGCGCATGGCCGTACGGCCGCTGGAACGAATTGGAGAACGCGCCAGTTTCTGACCACGAATACGGAAGCTCGCGTCCGGTGCTGCATCGACGATACCCTGCAGTTGCGGCAGTGCATTAACACAGGCGGCGATCACGTCGTCGAGCTGCGTCCAATCCACGTGGCGACTGGTGTAGGTAGAGTGCAGCGAGTGCATCCAGCGCCAGCTTTCCAGCATCACGGTAAACTGATTCTTTTTGGCATCGTCGTAGTAGGCAGGATCGTAGACCTGGAAGAAGCGCTGTGCGCGGCCTTCCTGGTTGACCAACGTACCGTCACTCTCGGCAAAACTTGCCGCCGACAGGATCAGGTTAGCCTTTTCCATCACAGCAGTGCGTTGATGGTCCGCGACAATCAGGTTGCTGACCTTGGCCAGCGCCGCGTCCACTTTCGCCGCCGACGCATGCCGGTAGAGATCGTTTTCCATGACGATAGCGGTGTCGGCTTCGCCGTTTTCCAACTGCGTCAAAGCCTGATCAAGTGAACCGCCGCCGATCATCGACAAACCGATGCTGTTGGCAGCGCTGGCTACGAAGGTGATACCCACGTCAGAACCGCGATCCTTCAGCGCTTTGGCGATGTTGGCCGCCGCTTCGATGATAGCTTCGCTACCGGCGTTGCTGCCGGTGATGATCAACGGTTTGCGCGCGTCGGTCAGCGCCTGCACGATGATGTCGACTTTCTTGTTCAGACCGCCAGCCAGATCGCTAACCGCAGGTGCCGCATTGTCCAGCGCATGGGCAATAGCGAAGCCGAAGCGCGCCTGCTCATCCACCGGTGCACGGTAGTTCCATGCCGCAATGTCATCCAGACGCGTGTCGTCCACGTTGGTCACGAACAGCGGGTATTTGGCATGCTGACCAATGTTTTGGATCGCAGCGATCTGCCAGTCGGCAACACGCTGGGCCGCCGCCATGGCACGGGCCTTGCCTTTCACCGCCTGACGTACCGACAGCGCGATACGCGCACCGGTCTGGGTAAGATCTTCACCCAACACCAATACCGCGTCGTAGCCTTCGATTTCACGCAGTGCCGGCGTGTAAACGCCGCTGTTTTGCAGCACGTTCAGCATCAGGTTCAAACGACCCTGTTCGGCCTGCGAGATACCGGTGTAGAAGTTCTCGGCACCCACCAGTTCGCGCAGTGCGAAGTTGCTTTCCAGGCTGGCGCGTGGTGAACCAATACCGATGGTTTTCTTCGCCTGACGCAGAATGTCCGCCGCGCCCTGCATGGCTTGTTCGGCATTCAGGGTGATCCAGTCGTCACCGCGCAGCTGTTGTGGCTGGCGCGGACGATCTTTCTGGTTCACGTAGCCATAACCAAAGCGGCCACGGTCACACAGGAAATAGTGGTTCACGCTGCCGTTATAACGGTTTTCGATGCGACGCAGTTCGCCATAGCGCTCACCCGGGCTGGTGTTACAGCCGATGCTGCACTGCTGGCAGATGCTTGGCGCAAACTGCATGTCCCATTTACGGTTATAACGCTCGGAGTGCGTTTTGTCGGTGAACACGCCGGTCGGGCACACTTCTACCAGGTTACCGGAGAACTCGCTTTCCAGCGTACCGCTCTCGACGCGGCCAAAGTAGACGTTGTCGTGAGCACCGTACACACCGAAATCGGTACCGTCCGCATAATCCTTGTAGTAGCGCACACAACGGTAGCAGGCGATGCAGCGGTTCATCTCATGCGAGATAAACGGCCCCAGTTCCTGGTTGTTATGGGTACGCTTACTGAAGCGGTATTTACGGAAGCTGTGGCCGGTCATTACTGTCATATCCTGCAGGTGACAGTTACCGCCTTCTTCACATACCGGACAGTCGTGCGGGTGGTTGGTCATCAACCACTCAACCACGCTTTCACGGAACTGTTTGGCTTCGCCATCGTCGATGGAAATAAAGGTTCCATCGGATGCCGGTGTCATACAAGACATCACCAAACGGCCACGCGTATCTTCCGCGTTTTGGTATTGCTTTACCGCACATTGGCGGCAAGCGCCGACGCTTCCCAGCGCCGGATGCCAGCAAAAGTAAGGAATATCGAGGCCGAGAGAGAGACAAGCCTGCAACAGGTTGTCAGCTCCATCTACGTCGTATTCTTTGCCGTCTACATGAATCGTAGCCATAGTCAGCATGCTTCCAAGTGGCCTGCCTTACGGCAGGCGTTAATCAAAAATTCTGGCCGTGTTCGGGCGAGTTCGGCTTACCAGCGCTGCTTCAGCAGGTTGTTCGGCTGAATGCCGCCAATCGCATGCGCGTTACTGAAATGCTTCACGGCGATGCCCGCTTCGAACTCTTCACGGAAATATTTAATTGCGCTTTGCAGTGGCTCTACGGCACCTGGCGCATGGGCGCAGAAGGTTTTGCCCGGGCCGAGGGAACGGCACAGCTGCTCGAGGGTTTCGATATCCCCCGGCTGCCCTTGGCCATTTTCCAACGCACGCAGGATCTTCACGCTCCACGGCAAGCCGTCGCGACATGGCGTACACCAACCGCAGGACTCGCGAGCGAAGAACTCTTCCAGGTTGCGCACCAACGGAACCATGCCGATTTCGTGGTCCACCGCCATCGCCAGCGCAGTGCCAAGACGGCTGCCGGCTTTACCGATGTTCTCGAAGTCCATCGGCAGATCAAGGTGATCGGCAGTCAGGAAGTCTGTCCCTGCGCCGCCTGGCTGCCAGGCTTTAAAACGCAATCCGTCACGCATGCCGCCGGCGTAATCTTCCAGAATTTCACGCGCGGTGGTGCCAAACGGCAGTTCCCAAACGCCTGGGTTTTTCACCCGGCCGGAGAAGCCCATCAGTTTGGTCCCGGCGTCGTTACTCTTACCGGCGGAGATCCCCTTGTACCAGTCAATACCGTTCGCCAGGATCGCCGGAACGTTACACAGGGTTTCTACGTTATTCACGCAAGTCGGTTTGCCCCAAACACCGGAAGAAGCCGGGAAAGGTGGCTTGGAACGCGGGTTGGCACGGCGGCCTTCCAGCGAGTTGATCAATGCGGTTTCTTCGCCACAGATATAACGACCCGCACCGGTATGAACAATCAGCTCAAAGTCAAAGCCGCTGCCCATAATATTCTTGCCCAAATAACCGGCTTCGGTGGCTTCAGCGATCGCACGGCGCAGATGCACCGCCGCTTCGATGTACTCACCACGCAAGAAGATATAGCCACGGTAAGCCTTCAACGCGAATGCAGAGATCAACATGCCTTCAACCAACAGGTGCGGCAGTTGCTCCATCAGCAGGCGGTCTTTATAGGTGCCCGGCTCCATTTCATCGGCGTTACACAGCAGGTAACGGATGTTCATGGATTCGTCTTTCGGCATCAGGCTCCACTTCAGACCGGTGGAGAAACCGGCGCCACCGCGACCTTTCAACCCGGCGTCTTTTACCAGGGTGACGATCTCGTCCGGGGCCAGGCCCTTAATGGCTTTTTCAGCGCCTGCGTAACCGTTCTTGCTGCGGTATTCATCCAGCCAAACAGGCTGTTTGTCGTCGCGCAGCCGCCAGGTCAGCGGGTGCATTTCGGGAGTGCGTACAATGTCTTTAATCATTGATACTGCTCCAGTAGCGTCTCGATATCTTCAGGCTTCAGCTGACTGTGAGTGTCCTCATCAATCATCATGGTTGGCCCTTTATCGCAGTTGCCCAGGCAGCAGGTTGGCAGCAGAGTGAAGCGACCATCAAAGGTCGTTTGACCTGGTTTGATGCTCAGCTTCTTCTCAATGGCAGCCTGAATGCCCTGATAACCGGTGATATGACAAACAACGCTGTCACAATAGCGGATCACGTGACGTCCTACTGGCTGACGGAAAATCTGGCTGTAGAACGTGGCCACGCCTTCTACGTCGCTGGCAGGAATGCCCAACACTTCCGCGATGGCATAAATCGCACCGTCCGGAACCCAGCCACGCTGCTTCTGCACAATTTTCAGTGCTTCGATGGAGGCAGCGCGTGGGTCCTCGTAATGGTGCTTTTCGTGCTCGATCGCATCACGTTCTTCCGCGCTCAGCTCAAATGCATCAACGCCGCTCTGGGGAGCGGCCGCATTGATGGGTTCAAGCGCTTCGTTATTCGCGTGATTGTCTTTTTGATCATGCATAGTTAGCGGTCCACATCTGACATTACAAAATCGATACTACCCAGATAGACGATCAGGTCGGAGACCAGGCTGCCACGGATTACCGCTGGGATTTGCTGCAAGTGCGCAAAGCTTGGCGTACGTACCCGGGTGCGGTAGCTCATGGTGCTGCCGTCGCTGGTCAGGTAGTAGCTGTTGATCCCTTTAGTGGCTTCAATCATCTGGAATGATTCGTTGGCTGGCATCACCGGGCCCCAGGAAACCTGCAGGAAGTGGGTGATCAGCGTTTCAATGTGCTGCAGCGTACGCTCTTTCGGCGGCGGCGTGGTCAGCGGGTGATCGGCCTTGAACGGACCTTCCGGCATGTTGTTCAGGCACTGTTCAAGAATGCGCAGACTCTGGCGCAGCTCTTCCACCTTTAACATCACGCGGGTATAGCAGTCGCTGTTGCCGTCGCCGACAGGAATTTCGAAATCGAAGTTCTCGTAGCCAGAATAAGGACGCCATTTACGCACGTCGAACTCGATACCGGTGGCGCGCAGACCGGCGCCAGTGACGCCCCACTCCAATGCTTCTTTAGCATTGTAGGAGGCTACCCCAACGGAACGGCCTTTCAGGATACTGTTCTTCAGCGCAGCCTTGACGTAAGAGTCCAGACGTTTTGGCATCCACTCAAGGAACTCACGCAGCAGACGATCCCAACCGCGTGGCAGGTCGTGTGCAACACCGCCAATACGGAACCAGGCCGGGTGCATACGGAAACCGGTAATCGCTTCAACCAAATCGTAGATTTTCTGACGGTCGGTAAAGGCGAAGAACACCGGGGTCATTGCACCGACGTCCTGAATAAAGGTACTGATGTACAGCAAGTGACTGTTGATGCGGAACAGCTCTGACAGCATCACGCGAATCGTGTCTACGCGATCCGGCACTTTGATCCCGGCCAGTTTCTCAACGGCCAGCACATAAGGCATTTCGTTCACACAACCGCCGAGGTACTCGATACGGTCGGTGTACGGGATGTAGCTGTGCCAGGACTGGCGCTCGCCCATTTTCTCGGCACCGCGGTGGTGGTAACCGATATCCGGCACGCAGTCGACGATCTCTTCGCCATCCAACTGCAAAATAATGCGGAATGCGCCGTGCGCAGAGGGGTGGTTCGGACCGAGGTTAAGGAACATGAAGTCCTCGTTCTCGGTACCACGCTTCATGCCCCAATCTTCTGGCTTGAAGGTCAGCGCTTCCATTTCCAGATCTTCTTTCTGTTTGGTCAACACGAAAGGATCGAATTCGGTGGCACGCGCCGGGTAGTCTTTACGCAGCGGGTGGCCTTCCCAGGTTTGCGGCATCATGATGCGCGTCAGGTGCGGGTGGCCGTCGAAGGTAATACCGAACATTTCCCAGGTTTCACGCTCATACCAGTTGGCATTCGGGAATACCTTCGTCGCTGTGGGCACGTGCAAGTCTTTTTCAGACAGTGCCACTTTCAGCATGATATCGCGGTTACGTTCGATAGAAATCAGATGATAGAAAACAGAGAAATCCGCAGCAGGCAGGCCGTCGCGGTGGGTACGCAGACGCTCGTCTACGCCATGCAGATCGAACAGCATGACATAAGGCTTCGGCTGTTTTCTCAAAAACGTCATTACTTCCAGTAACTGGTCAGGCTTGACCCATACCACGGGCATTCCGGTACGGGAGGGCTGAACAGTAAAGGCTTCCGGCCCAAAACGGTTGCGCAGTTCGCCAATAACCGGATCGTCAAGGTGATCCCGGGTTTGCCAAGAAGGCAAGGCGTCGTGCGTCGTTGAATCTGTCATAATTTTTTTTCACCACACTAAAGGGTTATTTCGCCGCAAGTTCACTTTTCGCTGTGTTAACCAATAGCGCACTAAGATGGACGTTAAATGAACGTCTTAAATCTCGTCAGGCGTCCGAAGGTTGGTCACCGCGATACGCTCGCCGTGTTTACGCTCTCTTTCAGACTGCATATTGGCGCGATAAACGCCCTGATCGCCGACAACCCAAGACAGTGGGCGGCGTTCTTTACCAATGGATTCCTGCAGCAGCATCAGTGCTTGCATGTACGCTTCTGGGCGCGGTGGGCAGCCAGGGATATACACGTCAACCGGAAGGAACTTGTCCACGCCCTGCACAACGGAGTAGATGTCGTACATGCCGCCGGAGTTGGCGCAGGCGCCCATGGAGATCACCCATTTAGGCTCCAGCATCTGTTCGTACAGGCGCTGAATGACCGGGGCCATTTTGGTGAAGCAAGTGCCGGCCACAACCATCAAGTCAGCCTGACGCGGTGAAGCACGCAATACTTCAGCACCAAAACGGGCCACGTCGTGAACGGCGGTAAACGACGTCACCATCTCCACATAACAGCACGAAAGGCCGAAGTTATATGGCCATATAGAGTTTTTACGCCCCCAGTTCACCATGTCATGCAATGCATGCTCGAGTTTACCCATGTAAACCGTGCGGTGAACCTGTTGGTCCAGAGGATCAGCGACGATCTCCTGTTTTTGCAGGGGGTAACGGTCGTTCTCACCGTTCGGGTCTATGCGGGTGAGCGTATAGTCCATCTTAATGCCTCGTTTTTAACCGACTACTGCGGATGACTGTTGGTGGCGTTCTTGATTGTGCCCGGTTTGCTCTGACGCTTGGAACGCGCCGGAGTCCAGTCCAATGCGCCAATGCGCACCAGGTAAACCAGACCAGCCAATAGCACCAAAATGAAAATGGCGGCTTCGATAAAGCCAACCCAACCGCTCTCACGAATGGAGACCGACCAGGCGTACAGGTATAAGGCTTCAACATCGAAAATAACGAAGAACATGGCGACCAGGTAGAACTTGGCGGACAGACGCATACGCGCCGTGCCGACGGAGTCGATGCCTGATTCAAATGGGGTGTGTTTGGCGCGCGCGCGGGCTCTCCCGCCCAAGAAGAACGCACCCAGCAGCATTAAGCCGCAAAGCCCGATAGCCACGACAAGAAATACGGCGAACGCCCAGTGATGAGCGATAACTTCAGTGGTTGTTGACATACTCTATGCTTACTCATCAAAAGTGGCGTCGATCGCTCTGCTCTTGTATCTGGCAGTTAGTGCACCACATCGATTTAAGGGAAGGATAAATTAACCACACAAACAAACTGCTTTTACAGCGAGTTAGGCAGCGTTTTACTGTGGGCTTTTTACTCCTTTCTATAACCTTTTGTCAACTTTGACAAAAGTATCTACACACTAGTTTACATACATATCATTTAATTAACATTTCATGCGCCTGGCTTAGGCTAAATCGTGTCAGTTAATTGCTGTGTAGAAACAGATAGATATAAACCAACATGCTCATTTCAGTTTTACTATACCATTGTCTCAGGAATCTCCTGTTCTTCCACTCACTACCTAGGGGTATTTTTTTGATCCAGGACACGTTTCCAGCATAAATCCTCAAAAAAAGTGTGGCCCTTTAATAAATTTTGTCAATTTCGGCGGTCAAACACGCCCGTGACAAACTACCAAAATAACCATATTGATTCCAGGCCTTTAGCTGACGCAATTAATCGTTCAAAAAATCATCGAAAACGTTTTATTTCGACTGATAAAGGTTCTCACCCATAAATAAAAACAGAAGAAATAACCTTTTCAGATAACAAATCATGTTAACTGCTTATAAATAGAACTCTCTGTGATTTTAGGCCAAAAAAAACCTCCACCGAGGTGGAGGTTTTTCATGCGGTTTAACGCGTTTTGGCGTTATTCCTCATCATCAACCAGACAAGCATCATCTTGCAGCGAAGCACCTGGCCCACTGAAGCTGTAGTTGCTCGTACCGTTCTGCATGGCGCTGAAAATTGCCATTGCCAGCTCGTTGGCGCACTTTGGATCCTTGCACAAGGCATATTGGGTATCCGGCAACGGTGGCAAACCTTCTACCGCGCCTAACACCCGCAAGTCCGGGCTCATCATTTCGATTGGCCGAACGGTGATCCCCAGCCCTGCCTTGCATGCAGCACGAACGGCAGAGAGTGTCGAGGCAACATAGGCGATTCGCCATGGGATCCCGGCGTCATCCAGGTGCTTGATCGCCATGGCGCGGAACGGACTCGGTTCGTCCATCACCACCAACGGGATAGGTTCCCCCGCCTGGAAATGGTAATCCGCCGAGCAATACCACAGGGTTGGCGAAGTCCGCAGCACAATATGCGGGCGGTCTTCGGTCGCCGTTGTGGTAATCGCCAGATCGACTTCACCGTTTTCCAGCATGTCATTCATAAACGAGCTAGGTTTCACCCGAACATCAATTGCCAGCTTTGGATACACTGACGTGACGCGGTTGAGCAGGAAAGGCAAGATGGTATCGGCGGTATCGTCAGAAGCACCGATTGTCAGAACACCTTTTATATTGTTGTACATCAGTGAAGTACAGGCTTCGTCGTTGAAGCGCAGGATTTTCCTGGCGTAGCCGAGAAGCTGAATACCGTGTTCGGTCAGTAGTTTATTGCGCCCATGACGGGCAAACAACTCTTTGCCAACCAGTTGCTCTAACCGCTGCATTTGTTGACTGACGGCTGATTGGGTACGACAAACGGCAACTGCCGCCGCCGCAAAAGTATTCAAATCAGCAACAGCAACAAAGGTTCTAAGCAGATCGAGGTCGAGATTAAGTATCGGACGATTTGCAGTTGTCATAGTGTTTTCTTCACTTTTTGAATTCTAATTTACAAACTACCCTGGTGTGTTTCTAAGACATCGTTTAAAAGGGACGATGCCAGACATGACAGTACCCCACTCATTAGTGGAGGGCAAAAAAATTACTTTTAATTCGTTACCTCTATCGCCTTTTAAAATGTGATCTATCGCAAATGCTTATAGAACACCGTACTTTATTCGTGGTTAAAGTGTTTAATTTTTACCAGCGTAAATATTTTACTCATTCACCGCGCCTGATTTCCACTCCAATTGTGCTGCACAACTTCCGCACTCAGACTGGCCTCGGCGTCCATCGATACGGTAAAACGTAAATTTTTTTCCCGTATCTTTCGGTTCATTTTTTTAACGAATTTAATAAATTCAACCAGTAACATTTATTCCTTAAATAATCCCGGAATAACTACTTAAATTCGGCTTAAGTTAAAAACTGTAATATTGCTAATGTAATTTGGCCATAACATTGAGTTTGGATCGCCGATTGACAACTCGCCATCAGACAACTCTGGCATTATCATTTCTTTACATTTTATCTGTTTTAATCCTCGGTCCAGCTTAACAATCGTTGACACCTCAGCGCTGATACGCCGATGGCCTTGAGCAATTATACCTGTACGCACCCGTCATTACAGAGCAAAAAACCAGAAAAAAAACAAAAACCAGAGTTAAAACCCATCAAATTACTTTAGCGTTGTTTATACCCCCTGAAATTGCCCTCAGCCCCCTTCGTTTGCACCAAAGGCGTGCACAACCCTTCAAAAGCGCTAACGCCAGGAGTACATTGTGCAGGTTGCGGTGTTCCACGGTAGGAACGCCCCCATCCCAGCAAAAGGCTCAACTTTTTATGTCCCCCATTGAGAAATCCAACAAACTGGACAACGTCTGCTATGACATTCGCGGCCCGGTGCTCAAAGAAGCTAAACGTCTTGAAGAAGAAGGCAATAAAGTCCTGAAACTGAACATCGGCAACCCTGCCCCGTTTGGTTTCGACGCCCCTGACGAAATCCTGGTCGACGTGATCCGCAATCTGCCCACGGCGCAAGGCTATTCTGACTCCAAAGGGCTCTTCTCGGCACGTAAAGCGATCATGCAGCACTACCAGGCGCGTAACATACGTGACATGACCGTTGAGGATATCTACATCGGCAATGGGGTTTCCGAGCTCATCGTGCAATCGATGCAGGCGTTGCTGAACAGCGGCGACGAAATGCTGGTGCCGGCACCGGATTATCCGTTATGGACTGCTGCCGTCTCGCTGTCCGGTGGTAAAGCCGTGCATTATCTGTGTGATGAAGAAGCCGGCTGGTTCCCAGATCTGGATGATATCATCAGCAAGATCACCCCCCGCACCCGCGGTATCGTGATCATCAACCCGAATAACCCGACCGGCGCGGTATACAGCAAAGCACTGCTGGAGCAGATTGTTGAGATCGCCCGTCAACACAACCTGATTATCTTCTCCGATGAGATTTACGACAAAATCCTGTATGACGAAGCCGAGCACCACTCTATCGCCGCGCTGGCGCCGGATTTGCTGACAGTCACCTTCAACGGGCTGTCTAAAACCTATCGCGTGGCCGGTTTCCGTCAGGGTTGGATGGTACTGAACGGGCCGAAGAAACACGCCAAGGGCTACATCGAAGGGTTGGAAATGCTGGCGTCAATGCGCCTGTGCGCCAACGTTCCAATGCAGCATGCGATCCAAACGGCACTGGGTGGCTATCAGAGCATCAGCGAATTCATTCAGCCCGGCGGACGCCTGTATGAACAGCGCAACCGCACCTGGGAACTGTTGAACGAGATCCCCGGCGTTTCCTGCGTGAAGCCTCAGGGTGCGCTGTATATGTTCCCTCGCATCGACGCCAAGCGGTTTAATATTCGCGACGACCAGAAATTGGTCCTGGATCTGCTGCTGCAGGAAAAAGTGCTGCTGGTACAAGGCAGCGCCTTCAACTGGCCATACCCGGATCATGTACGTATCGTGACCCTGCCGCGTGTCGACGAGTTGGAAATGGCGGTGGGTAAACTGGGCCGCTTCCTCGAAGGCTACCGCCAGTAAAAATTAACGGCACTCTCATAATAGCCGAAATGCTTCGCGTTGCATCAAGGTGGCAACTGAGCACATGTCCGGGAGCATAGAGAGCTATGTGACCAGAGTGGGCGAAGGCAGCCAACAAAGAGGCAACGTGAAGCATGAAGGATATTTGCATAAGCCGCCGTCACTGCTCACAATGGAACCCTCACTTGCCGTTGTAAAAGAGAGCACCATGAGCCAGAGCCACTTTTTTGCCCATCTGTCCCGCTTGAAACTGATTAATCGCTGGCCGCTGATGCGCAATGTCCGTACCGAGAATGTTTCCGAACACAGTCTGCAGGTGGCGTTTGTCGCCCATGCGTTGGCCGTGATTAAAAATAGAAAGTTCAATGGCAACCTGAGCGCCGATCGCGTCGCCCTGCTGGCGATGTATCATGATGCCAGCGAAGTGATCACGGGTGACATGCCGACGCCTATCAAGTATTACAATCCGCAGATCGCCCACGAATATAAGAAGATAGAAAAAATCGCTCAGCAGAAGTTGCTGGATATGATTCCTGCCGAATTACGCAACGATTTCCGCTCTATTCTTGACGAGCACTATTATACCGAAGACGAAAAATTGGTGGTCAAGCAGGCAGATGCGCTCTGTGCCTACCTGAAATGTCTGGAGGAATTGTCTGCCGGTAATAACGAATTCAAGCTGGCGAAAGCCCGATTGGAAAAGACCCTGCAGCAGCGCAGCAGCCCGGAGATGGATTATTTTATGAACGTGTTTATTCCCAGCTTCAGCCTATCCCTGGATGAAATCAGCCTGGACTCCTCTCTGTAATCTTCATGGCGCAGCACGCTGCGCCGTTAATTAAAAGGCATACAGCCACGGCACAATGATCACGCTGACCAACATCACCAGCAGTGTGAATGGCACGCCCATGCGGACAAAATCACCAAACTTATAGTTCCCTGGCCCCAGCACCAACGTATTTACCGGCGAAGAAACTGGCGTCATAAACGCAGCCGACGCGGCAATGGCGATAATCATGGCGAACGGATACGGCGAAACACCCATTTCGCGCGCAGCCGCGATGGCTATCGGCGCCATCAGTACCGCAGTCGCCGTGTTGGAGATAAACAGCCCGATAGTGGCGCACAGTGCAAACAGGCACAGCAGCATCACCCGCGGCCCCGCACCACCGGCAACGTCCATCAATCCGCGGACGATCAAATCCACCCCACCGGTTTTCTGGAGTGCCTGAGCAAAGGGCATCATGCCGACAATCAAGATAATACTCGGCCAGTGGATCGACTTATAGGCACTTTCCATGTCGATGCAGCGGAACTTGCCCATCAGTAAACAGGCAATCAATGCGGCGATCGGGTTTGGGATCTCGTCAGTCAGCATCATTGCCACCATCAACGCCAAACAGAATAATGCGTGTGGAGCCTGGGTGATCGCCGGTGCGACCTCGTCGACCTCAGCCGGTAGATTGAGCACGATAAAATCGTGGGTTTTCGCCTGCAGTTGACGAATCGCTTTCCAGTCGCCTATCACCAACAAAATGTCGCCCAATGCCAAGGGCTCATCCACCAGTTTGCCAGACAGGGTTACACCATTGCGACGGATCCCGACCACGTTCAGATCGTAACGGCTTCGAAAGGCAGATTCGCGCAAACTTTTGCCCAATAGCGTTGAATCGGGGATTAACGACACTTCCGCCATACCCACGTTGCGCGATTGTTCGGAGAAATAATCGCCGCGTAGTACCATCGGCTCCAGTTGCTGCTCGCTGCAAAACTCGCGGAGATCCACCTGGCTGTCCGACATGTCGAGCAAAAGCACATCCCCTTCGCGCAGTTCAGTGCTGCCGGATGCGCTTACCATCACACGCCGGAAGCGCTTCCAGCGTTCAATCCCCACCACGTTTGCGCCGTAACGGGCTCGCAGGTGCACTTCGTCGAGCGAACGCCCCACCAGCGGAGACCCGTTACGGATAGCCAGCCGGCGCGCCCTGCCCGTCAGCTTGTAGTCACGGATCAGATCGCGGAAAGTACGCCGGTGCCAGGTTTCCCGGGTTTTATCACCGTCGTCATTGCTCAGCCAGCGGCGGGCCACCAGCATGTAACCCACGCCCAGCACCAATACCGCCAAGCCGACGGGTGTCACGCCGAAAAAGCCAAAGCCGCTAATGCCTTCACGCACCAATTCGCTGTTCACCACCATGTTAGGCGGCGTCGCCACCAGCGTCATCATACCGCTAATCAGACCGGCAAAACTCAGCGGCATCATCAACCTGCCCGGGGCAATTTTCATCCGTGCCGCGACGCTCAGCACCACCGGAATAAAGATTGCCACCACGCCTGTCGAACTCATGAACGCACCCAGGCCCGCCACGGTGACCATCAGCAACATCAACATCTTGGTTTCACTGCTACCGGCAACTTTCACCAACCAGTCGCCCACCTGATAAGCCACACCGGTGCGTACCAACCCCTCCCCGATCACAAACAGCGCAGCGATCAGAATCACGTTGGGGTCGCTAAACCCCACCGTCGCCTCAGACAAGGACAGTGTGCCGCTCAGCACAAAGGCGATGATGACCAACAACGCCACAACGTCCATACGCAGCTTATTTGTGGTAAACAGCACAATGGCAATCAACAGTAAACTCAGCACCCACAGTAATTCGCTGTTCAAAACGGCCTCATCCGGCAGAGATATCCAAGGGCTTAAAAAGTAGCATAAAAAAACCCCGCCGATGCGGGGTCTAATCAATTAGGGTGAAGATAGGGAACGTCGCGTTAGGCTACCTGACGAATCTCTGCACCCTGTTCCGTTTTGTCTACGGCAATCTGCTCAAGCGAAGTCAGCAACAGATCGACCTGGTCCCGCTTTGGCGCATCGGCAGGTGCATTGACTGCAATCACCTGGCAGCCCGCGGCCAAGCCAGAAAGAATACCGGCGGCGGCGTCTTCAACCACGACGCAATCCTGCGGCGCCAACCCGAGACGTTCGGCACCCAGCAGATACGCATCCGGCTGCGGTTTGCCATGTTTTACCTGTTCGGCAGTAATGAAAACGTCAGGTTCCGGCAAACCACCCGCGCGGCGGCGAGCGGTCGCCACCGGGATCGAGCCGGAGGTAACGATCGCCCACGGGATATCGAGTTGATCCAACCGCGCCAGCAACGCCGCGGCCCCTGGCAAGGCAGTCACGCCATCGGTGTCCTGCGCTTCTACTTGTTCCAACAGCAGGAACTCTTGCTGAATGGCAGCCTCACTTTCACCCGGCATAAAGTGACGCAACGAGGTAATGGCCTGTTTACCGTGAATAAAATCCAGTACGTCCTGCGGATTAATGCCACGGCGTGTGGCCCAATTGATCCAGGCGCGCTCTACCGCCGGCAGCGAATCCACCAACGTCCCATCAAGATCGAACAGAAAACCCTTACACTCCACAGGAAACCTCTTTATTCAGGCATTAATAATTTGCGCTATCTCAACGGCGCTCAAATGATACTGACGTGGGCATGACAGCCAGATCGCCAGCATACGCTGGTACTTTTCCCACATTTTGGTTTGGGCGTTAAAGCCGTGGCTGCCGGAATCGAAATGAGTATAACGTCCTTCGGTATTAACAAGGAAACGCACGTAGCTCAAATGACGAGCCTCGGTGGCGGCGTCAAAACCGAGAAACGCCAGCCGACGTGCTTCAATCCCCTGCTTTTCCTTCAGGTTATCCCAGGAAACCTGCAATGCATGGTGCATTTCCATCACATTAATAATGGTGCGGCACACGTCTTCGCTCATCTCACCAAAATCGCGGTCCAGCTCGCGCATCTGCAGACCGAACCCCCGTTCAATGATGGTCTTCAGGCGACGGTAACGTTCGGCGTTATCCGGATCGAGCAGAGTCATCATCTTGTATTGGTTGGACAGGATTAGCCGTTGGGCGTGGGTCATTTCCATCGTAATTTCCTCGATAAATTGCTTATGACGGAAGCATCGCACAGCGCAATATCACAGGAAATCACAACTCGCCGGTTCTTTGATTTGAACGGGGGTTATTCGTCACCGCAGTAAAAAGGCCGCTGAAGAATGCGGCCCTTTTTGATGTTACAGGTCATCCAGGAAGGTTTTATCCAACTGCTTGAAGGCGCGCTTCAACAGGTCGGCCAGAGCCTGGTACGTTGGTGTGCCTTCTACCGGCGCCACAGCCTGGCCAGCCTCCGTTAACTTATTGCGTACCTCGTGGTACCACTGCAACAGCGTTGGCGGCAATGGCGTGATCGAACGACGCCCCAACCACCACAAGCCTTGCATCGGCATGCTACAGGCGAACAACGCCGTGGCAATGGCCGGCCCCAACTGCCCCCCAAGGGCAATCTGCCAGGTCAGGGTAAACACCGCCAGCGGCGGCATGAAGCGGACGGCAAAACGGGTGGCACTCGCAACGCGATTCTCCGGAAAGACCGGAGCCAGACGTTTGTCTGACGGCCAGGTTTTCATGTAATGCTGCCCGCGCTGGAATACCTGAAACCAGCTTACGGAACCGGACGGTTTGCTCGTCATCGCGTACCTCAACGTCACAAAGAAAAATAAGGGCACGGCAAACACAATACTAAAAAATTTGAAGCTTTAAATTTATTTTGTGTTTGCCTCAGGCTATCGGTATCCTAAGCCGGCCTTTTGGCCGGTAGAAGATGACAAGAATTCTGTCAACTTTTAGCCCTATAAAAATCAAGATTACTTAAACCGCAGAGAAATCATCGGTTTTTTCATCGTCATGTGGTTTGTGCAATTCACATGATGTTAATCATAAATGTCAACGGCATTATGCGCTACGCTTGTTGTCTGATTGACGATTAATTCACCACGTGTTTTGGTATTTCCTTTAACAACACGAACTATTTAAGTAGGTACTTCCATGTCGAGTAAGCTAGTACTGGTCCTTAACTGCGGCAGTTCTTCCCTGAAATTCGCTATCATCGATTCTGTCAACGGTGAAGAACACCTCTCCGGCTTAGCCGAATGTTTCCACCTGCCTGAGGCTCGCCTCAAGTGGAAGATGGACGGCGCCAAACATGAAGCTGCTCTGGGTGCCGGCGCTGCGCACAGCGAAGCACTGAACTACATTGTTAATACTATTCTGGCACAAAAACCGGAGCTTTCAGCACAGCTGACCGCTATCGGCCACCGTATCGTGCACGGCGGCGAGAAGTTTACCGCTTCTGCTGTAATCAATGACGATGTCCTGCAGGGTATCAAAGATGCAGTACCTTTTGCACCACTGCATAACCCAGCACACCTGATTGGTATCGCTGAAGCCTTGAAATCCTTCCCTAAACTGGCTGATAAAAACGTGGCTGTGTTCGACACGGCGTTCCACCAGACCATGCCGGAAGAATCCTACCTGTACGCCCTGCCGTACAGCCTGTACCGTGACCACAGCGTTCGTCGCTATGGCGCACACGGCACCAGCCACTTCTATGTCACTCAAGAAGCGGCAAAAGCGCTGAACAAGCCCGTTGAAGAAGTTAACCTGATCACTTGCCACCTGGGCAACGGCGGTTCTGTAACTGCAGTGCGCAACGGTAAATGTGTTGATACCTCCATGGGTCTGACCCCGCTGGAAGGCCTGGTCATGGGCACCCGTAGCGGTGACATCGATCCAGCCATCATCTTCCACCTGCATGACGCACTGGGCATGAGCGTTGATCAAATCAACAAAATGCTGACCAAAGAATCCGGCCTGCTGGGCCTGACCGAAGTCACCAGCGACTGCCGTTATGTCGAAGACAACTACGAAACCAAAGCCGACGCCAAGCGTGCAATGGACGTATTCTGCCACCGTCTGGCCAAGTACATCGGCGCATACAGCGCATTGATGGATGGCCGTCTGGACGCGGTGATCTTCACTGGCGGTATCGGTGAAAACGCCGGCATGGTGCGTGAGCTGACCCTGGACAAACTGGGCCTGCTGGGCTTCGAGATTGACCACGAGCGCAACATGGCTGCGCGTTTCGGTAAATCCGGTGCCATCACCAAAGACGGCAGCCGCCTGGCGCTGGTTATCCCGACCAACGAAGAATTGGTCATCGCGCAAGACGCATCCCGTCTGACCGCGTAATGCTTTCCGACACCGTCAGCCCAGGCTGGCGGTGCTGTTTTAGCCTTCATACTTGAAGCCGCAGCCACATTGACTGCACGCGTTTGCCGCCTGGCTGCAACTTCAACTATTTTGGCTATAGCCTCATGTCAAATCGTGAAGAGGACTATTCTGTGTCACGTACAATTATGTTGATCCCCACTGGCACCAGCGTCGGCCTGACCAGCGTCAGCCTGGGTGTCATCCGCTCCATGGAACAAAAAGGCGTTAGCCTGAGCGTGTTCAAACCTATCGCTCAGCCACGCACTGGCGGCGACTCGCTTGACCAGACCACCACCATCATCCGTAGCAGCAACTCCACGATTACAGCCGCTGAACCGCTGCGTATGAGCTACGTTGAAGGCCTGCTGAGCTCCAACCAGCAAGACGTGCTGATGGAAGAAATCGTGGCTCGCTACCACGAAAACACCAAAGATGCAGAAGTAGTGTTGATCGAGGGCCTGGTACCGACCCGTAAGCACCAGTTCGCCAATGCGCTGAACTATGAAATTGCCAAAACGCTGAATGCGGAAATCGTCTTCGTGCTGGCGCTGGGCAACGATTCCCCAGCACAGCTGAAAGAGCGCATTGAGCTGGCTCGCAGCAGCTTCGGCGGCAGCAAAAATAAAAACATCACCGGCGTGATCATCAATAAGCTTAACGCTCCTGTTGATGAGCAAGGCCGTACCCGCCCTGACCTGTCCGAGATCTTCGACGATTCCACCAAGGCCAGCATCACTCATGTTGAGCCGGCGCAACTGTTTGCCAACAGCCCGCTGCCAGTATTGGGCTGCGTGCCGTGGAGCTTCGATCTGATTGCGACCCGTGCTATCGATATGGCTCGTCACCTGAAGGCCACCGTGGTCAATGAAGGCGACATCATGACCCGCCGCGTGAAGTCTGTGACCTTCTGCGCACGCAGTATCCCGCACATGCTGGAACACTTCCGTCCAGGCTCACTGCTGGTCACCTCAGCGGACCGCCCTGACGTATTGGTTTCCGCCTGTCTGGCAGCCATGAACGGCGTAGAAATCGGCGCCATTCTGCTGACCGGTGGCTATGCCATCGACGAACCGATCAGAAAACTGTGTGAACGTGCTTTCCAAACCGGCCTGCCGGTATTTATGGTCGACACCAACACCTGGCAGACCTCGCTGAGCCTGCAAAGCTTCAACCTCGAAGTGCCGGCAGATGACCATCAGCGCATCGAGAAAGTGCAGAACTACGTGGCCAGCCACATCAACGCCGAGTGGATCGAATCACTGACGGCAACCTCCGAGCGTTCACGCCGCCTGTCTCCGCCAGCATTCCGTTACGAGCTGACCGAACTGGCGCGTAAAGCCGGCAAACGCATCGTGCTGCCTGAAGGCGACGAGCCTCGTACCGTGAAAGCAGCAGCCATCTGTGCCGAACGCGGTATCGCAGAATGCGTGCTTTTGGGTAACCCAGAAGAGATCCAGCGTGTCGCAGCCGCTCAAGGCGTTGAATTGGGCAAAGGTATCGAGATTGTTGATCCCGTCGCCGTTCGCGAACAATACGTGCCACGTCTGGTTGAACTGCGTAAAAGCAAAGGTATGACCGAAGTGGTTGCTCGTGAGCAACTGGAAGACAACGTCGTTCTCGGTACGCTGATGCTGGAGAAAGGCGAAGTCGACGGCCTGGTTTCTGGCGCGGTTCACACCACCGCCAACACCATCCGTCCACCGTTGCAGTTGATCAAAACCGCACCGGGCAGTTCGCTGGTGTCTTCCGTGTTCTTCATGCTGCTGCCTGACCAGGTTCTGGTTTACGGCGACTGCGCGATCAACCCGGATCCAACGGCAGAGCAACTGTCTGAGATCGCTATTCAGTCAGCAGACTCCGCTGCCGCCTTCGGTATCGAACCACGCGTCGCCATGATCTCCTACTCTACCGGTAACTCCGGTGCGGGTAGCGACGTTGAGAAAGTGCGTGAAGCGACGCGTCTGGCACAGGAAAAACGTCCTGACCTGATCATCGATGGCCCACTGCAGTACGACGCAGCCATCATGGCCGACGTAGCCAAGTCCAAAGCCCCTAACTCACCGGTTGCAGGCCAGGCTACCGTGTTCATCTTCCCAGACCTGAACACCGGTAATACCACTTACAAGGCAGTACAACGTTCTGCGGATCTGGTGTCCATCGGGCCAATGCTGCAAGGCATGCGCAAACCGGTGAACGACCTGTCCCGTGGCGCGCTGGTAGACGACATCGTTTACACCGTCGCACTGACCGCCATCCAGTCTTCCCAGGCTGATGCGGCAGCAGCCAAAGCCTGATAATTCCTGAATTATCAGATAAAAAGCCGGTCAATTGACCGGCTTTTTCTTTTCCACACCGCTTACTGCAGTTTCCCCCCTCTTCATAAAGTCCCTCTCCTGTGCGCCAAAACATGCTTCTCATTGCGGCGTCCGGTTTTAATGCGTCGAGAACTCGCTCATCCAGCTATCCCAGACGGGGATCGGCTGGAGCTCATCCAACAGATAGTCGATAAATGAACGCACCTTCGGATTGCTATATCTGCTGGGAAAATAGAGGGCATAGAGAGCATGGGTGTCGTGAGTCAATTCGCCATCCAGTGCCAAAGGGACCAGGGCTCCCTGTTGTATAGAATCACTTAACAAATAGGTCGGGAGATAGGCAATTCCCTGATCTTCAATAGCTGACTTGAGTAGCACCAGGCTGCTGTTTGCTTGAATAGGCGTTCGTTTTTTTAACTGGTGCGTCACGCCCTGCTCATCGGTACACCTTTCTCTCGGGGTTAAACCCGGATAAATAAGGCAATGATGCCGAGTTAACTCTTGAACGGATTTGGGTTTCCCATATTTTCTGAGGTAATTAGGACTGGCGCAATAGGCCCAGTTAATAGTCGCCAATTTACGCATGGCATAATTATCAGGAGGGGACGAAGACACCCGCAATGCAATATCAACATTGACTTCATTAAGATTAACAAAGTTATCATTAAGATCGATATGAAAATCAACATCAGGACAATTCTTGCGAAAATGATTAACCAGTGTCACTAAGTGTGTATAACCAAAGGCTATAGAACAGGTTATCCTTAATTCCCCTTGAGGGTGATTATAGTAACCTGCCGTTGTATTTATTGATTCATCAAAATCCAACAACAGTTGCGTTGCTCTATTGTATAAATACTGCCCGGGCTCGGTAAGGGTAAAACTCCGCGTTGTTCTTTTCAGTAACGTTGTCCCTAATTGATTTTCCAGCTGCGATAGGCTTTTGCTCACCGCAGACGGCGAGACATTCAGCTGAACTGCGGCTTCCGATAACCCACCACACTCGACGATCTTGACCAGGATCTCTAGTTGTTTTAACGAAGCCGGATTGCTCATTTTTTCCTTTCGTTCACGAGTGATTTCATTAAATGGTACGAATGGCGCATTACATTGATTGAAATAAAATGTAATTATTAACAACAGAAACATTATCCGTTTTTAATTTTAAATACAGCACCAAAGGGTGATCGCAATCACAAAATAAATAATCAATAAAAATAGCCAATAAAAAAGTGACTTCAGTCACACGTGAAAAAATGATGAAAAAGGAATCAATATGTGGAAACATTTAGAGCCTTACCGATCCTCACTTATTCTATTGCTCGCATTAACACTAGGGGGAGCATTAGGTATCTATGCACCTGAGATAGCGTTGAAATTACAGGCTATAGGCAAAATATTCCTGAATTTATTATTTATGATAATTGTGCCTTTGGTCAGCGTTAGCGTTATGTCATCAATTGCAGGTATGACGGACCTGAAGAAACTCGGCCGCATCATGGGAATTATCTTCGCCGTTTCCATTATGATGGCGCTGATACCGGCGGCAGGTATTGTGGGTTTGGCAACGCTGTTTGATCCGGCACAGGGCGTGGTGATTGAGCTGACGGAAAAGTTCAACGCCGGGGGCGGTGAGATGGATTTTGTCAGCATGGTTACCGCCAATGACTTTGTTGGGTTATTGTCCAAATCCAACATTCTGGCGTTGATTATCATGTCGGTTATCGCCGGGATCGCCATTGGGCAATCCGGTGAGCAAGGCAAACGGATTTCCAACTCGTTAAACGATCTGAATGCAGTAATCATGAAGATTGTGTCCATCATCATGAAAGCGGCCCCCGTCGGTTTAGGCTGTTATTTTGCTTCAACCATGGCAAGCCAGGACTCACAACTACTGATCACCTTTGCCCGAGCTATTGGCCTGTTTTTCCTGGCAACACTGCTGTATTTCGTGTTCGGTTCCATTTTTTACTCCTGGATTGGCGGCGGCGTCCCTGCGGTACGCGCATTCTGGAAAAATGCCATCGAGCCTTCAGCAACGGCATTGGGAACCTGCTCTTCTCTAGGAACGTTGCCCGTCAGTATTCGCGCCGGTAAAGCCATGGGTATCGATCCGGAAATCGTCGATATTGCCTTGCCCCTGTTGGTAAACCTGAATAAAGGCGGTGTGGCGATGATTGCCGCATTGAAAATCGTCTTTATCTTTGCCGTGTTGGGGTTGGACTTCACGATGGAGACCTTCTTACTGACCATGCTTATCTCTGTACTTTCGGCGATTATTGTTGGCGGCGTACCTGGCGGAGCATTCCTTGGCGAAATTTTCATTGTGACGACACTGGGGCTCCCGTTGGAAACCATTCCGATGTTGGTGGTTCTCGGTACCATTACCGATGCCCCCGCCACCTTAATCAACGTCATCCATGATTTAAATGCCGCGCAGATTGTTGAACGTTTTTCTGGCAAGAAATCGGCAGTTACCGCGCATCAGACAAATGTTCCCCTAATAAAAGAAGAAAGCGCTTTATAGAACCCCCATTCGTTACCCATTGGATTAATAATCGATAATAAGCAGGTAAATTATGACGTCTACAAAAATAGAAACTGCCTTGGTCACTGCGGGTCGCAAACCGAAATTTACCCAGGGTTCGGTAAACTCGGTAATACAGCGCGCATCCTCATTAATTTTCAGCTCAGTTAAAGCGAAAAAACAGGCCACGGCAAACCGTGCCAAAGGTGAGTTATTCTATGGTCGCCGAGGTACCCTGACACATTTTTCATTCCAGGACGCCATGACGGAGTTAGAGGGTGGCGCAGGATGCTCTCTTTACCCCTGCGGGGCTGCCGCAGTGACCAATGCCATTTTGGCCTTTGTCGCCAATGGCGATCATATTCTGATGACTGGGGCAGCTTATGAGCCCACACAGGATTTCTGTAATAAGGTATTAGCACGCTTGGGTGTGGCGACGACATATTATGATCCACTGATAAGCGCTGGCATTGTCGACCTTATTCAGCCAAATACCAAAGTGGTATTTCTTGAGTCACCGAGCTCCATCACCATGGAGGTTCAAGATGTCCCCGGCATGGTAAAGGCTATCCGCGCGGTTAATCCTGATATTGTAATCATGATTGATAATACCTGGGCTGCAGGCATCTTATTTAAAGCGCTGGATTTCGGCGTGGATATTTCTATTCAGGCCGGGACCAAATATATCATTGGTCATTCCGATGCCATGTTAGGCACTGCGGTATCAAATGCACGCTGTTGGGATCAACTGCGCGAGAATTCTTATCTCATGGGGCAAATGGCCGATGCCGATACAGCCTATGTTGGCAGCCGGGGATTGAGAACGTTGGGCGTACGATTAAAGCAACACGAGGTAAGCAGTATCGCCGTCGCAAAATGGCTGGCTAATCGCCCCGAGGTGGCGCAAGTCAATCATCCGGCACTCCCTTCCTGTAAAGGGCACGAATACTATCAGCGGGATTTCACCGGCAGCTGCGGATTGTTTTCTTTTGTGCTTAAACAGCGGTTAACCGATGAACAGGTTGCCCATTATCTGGATAATTTTGAGCACTTCAGCATGGCGTATTCGTGGGGCGGGTTTGAATCACTGATCTTGGCCAACCAGCCTGAGGAACTCAACGAAATTCGCCCTGCCGGCAAAGTAGATTTCACCGGGACACTCGTGCGTGTGCACATTGGCCTTGAAAATATCGAAGATTTAATTGCCGATCTGGAAGCGGGTTTTGCACGGCTGGCATAAACAAGGTTAAACAAAAGCCGGTCGACTGACCGGCTTATTCATTGCAAAAGCCCATCAGGCATTTTCGTCGCTATCGCGTAGCGGCTTGCCATAGGCCTGCTCATTGTTGCGTGTCAGCCACAGCGACAGTGCTTTGAGTGAGTCGGGCGTGAATTCGTCACAGCGTGCGGTGATTTCTTCCGGCGTCAGCCAGCTCACCTCGGCCACTTCTTCTTCTTGCAAAGCAAACGGGCCATGGGAAACACAGCTAAACAGTGCACCCCACACCCTGCACTGCTCTTCTTCGAAGTAGAACAGCCCATGTTCGGCAAAAGGCACGCCAGCAATACCCAGCTCTTCTTCTGCCTCGCGGCGCGCGGAATCCAGCACATTCTCCCCGCTTTGCACTACGCCACCCGCAGTGGCATCCAGCCAGCCCGGATAGAAGTCTTTGATGTCGGTGCGACGTTGCACCAGAATTTTTCCCATTCCATCATGCACCACAATATAGGTAGCACGATGACGTAGCCGTTGAGCACGCATCTGTTGGCGACTGGATTGAGCAATCACTTCGTTTTGCTCGTCGACGATATCAACCCACTCGGTATCTGCAGCCTGACCCTGTTCCGCCATCCTCTAAAACCTTCTATTTTGGCGCGATGCATCCCGCGCACTGGTTAATCAATGAGTGTTTTTCAAAGATTTTTATTGTGTGTGTGTATAAATTAGTGCGTTAATGCCACCTCTGCAACAGCCTTGCCGCTGTCCAACGTGACCACACTTAAAATGCCGTCCTCCAGTATGCCATAGCTGGCGGGAAAGCCCCCTTTCGGAATGCTGACCGACCCTGGATTAAAGCAGTAAATATCCCCCTGCCGTTCCGCCTGCGGCAAATGGCTGTGTCCATAGACCAGCACATCTCCGGCAGATAACGGCGGCAGTGCGGAAGGATGATAAAGGTGACCGTGGGTTAAAAACAATCGTCTTTTTTGCAATAGCACCTGCTGCCAAGACGCTGTGATAGGAAATGACAGTAACATCTGATCAACTTCGCTATCACAGTTGCCGCGAACGGCGATGATCTTGTCGCTATAGCGATTCAAATGTTCAGCAACCTGCGCCGGCTGATATCCCGCGGGTAACGCGTTTCGTGGCCCATGATTCAGCAAATCACCCAGCAGAATCAGCCAGTCAGCACCGCTTTGTTCAAAACGATCCAGCACGCTTTCGGTGGCGGGGAGCGAACCGTGAATATCCGAGGCAAATATCAGCTTCATGACCTTGTCCTTAATAAGGAAATAAGCGCTATTTTAGCGCGCCGCCAGTGCACGGCAAACCGCAGATTTACCTGCGGAGAATTGTGAGGCATCTTGTGGAGATAGCATCAGACGAATCTCACATAGCCTGCTATTCTTAGCTGCTATTGTAGGTAATCCTATAGAAAGATCTTTGATATACCTTTGTGCGCGGCGAAGACCGCAACACCGTGTAATGATTTACAGATCACCTTACCGCAGGAGGCAACATGATTGACCTGTATTACGCGCCTACTCCAAATGGTCACAAGATTACCCTGTTTCTGGAGGAGGTTGGCTTACCCTACCGTATCCACCGCGTAAACATCAGCGCCGGCGATCAGTTCAAGCCGGAATTTCTGAGCATTTCCCCCAACAACAAAATCCCTGCTATCGTCGACCAGCAGCCGGTTGATGGCGGAGCCCCTATCAGCCTGTTCGAGTCCGGTGAGATTCTGCTGTATCTGGCTGAGAAAACCGGCAAGCTATTGAGCAAAGGGCTACGTGAACGCGCCGCTACGCTGCAGTGGTTGTTCTGGCAGGTCGCCGGATTTGGGCCGATGCTTGGACAGAATCACCATTTCAACCATTACGCCCCACAACCCGTCCCTTACGCCATTGAACGTTACCATCTGGAAACCAAGCGCCTGTATGCCGTTCTGGAAGCCGAGCTGCAAAAGCACCCGTACCTGGGCGGTGACAACTACAGCATCGCCGATATTGCGACTTACCCTTGGGTCGTGTCACACCCCCGTCAACGTATCGATCTGGCGGATTACCCGGCAGTGCGTAACTGGTTCGAGCGTATCAGTAACCGCCCGGCAACCGAGCGGGCTTACAAACTGGCTGAGCAGGGCTAAATGTCCAACTCCCCGGCCTCCGGGGAGTTTCCCCCGGCTCGTTATCTTTTCCTTACTTTCCGTGTATTCTGGGCGCAAATAATCAGACCTGTGGAGATTCTCTGATGTCATTCAGTCAACCCGACGCCATTATTCGTATAAAAAACCTGCGGTTGCGTACTTTCATCGGTATCAAGGAAGAAGAAATCAACAACCGTCAGGACATCCTGATTAACGTCGTGATCCATTACCCGGCGGATAAAGCGCGCGACAGTGAAAACATTGACGATGCACTTAACTACCGAACCATCACTAAAGCCATCATCCGTCATGTGGAAGATAACCGCTTTGCCCTGCTGGAAAAATTAACTCAGGATGTGCTCGATATCGTGAAACAACACGCCTGGGTAACCTATGCTGAAGTAGAAATAGATAAACTATTGGCTCTGCGCTACGCCGACTCGGTTTCGATGACCATGAGCTATCGCCGGGCCTGAAACTACAGCTTCAGGGAGAATCGACCATGCGGATCCTGATCACCGGCGCCACAGGATTGATAGGGAGCAGCCTGACGCAGCGGCTGCTGGGCCTTTCTCACCAAATTACGGTGTTAAGCCGCAACGTGCAGCACGCGCGTGAACGTTTTGGCGAACAGGTAGATTATTGGTCAACGCTGCAAGATAAGTCCTCGCTGGAGGGCTTTGATGCCGTGATTAACCTGGCCGGTGAGCCGATCGCCGACAAGCGCTGGAGCAAGGCGCAGAAAGAACGCCTGTGTCACAGCCGTTGGGATCTGACCGAACAGTTGGCAAAGCTGATTAACGCCAGCAGCACGCCGCCCAGCGTGCTAATTTCCGGCTCAGCAACCGGCTACTATGGCGATCAAGACCAGGCCGTCGTTACCGAAGACGAAGTTCCGCACGACGAATTCACCCATATGCTGTGTCAACGCTGGGAGTCATTGGCGCTCCAAGCGCAAAGCAATGCCACCCGCGTCTGTCTGCTGCGCACCGGCGTCGTCTTGGCAGCCAAAGGCGGCGCACTGGCGAAAATGCTGCCCCCCTTCCGTATCGGGCTCGGTGGGCCAATGGGTACGGGTCGCCAATATCTGCCGTGGATCCATCTGGATGACATGATTAACGGCATTATTTATTTACTGGATCACCAGACCCTGCAAGGGCCATTCAATATGGTCGCCCCTTATCCCGTTCACAACGAGCAGTTTACCGCGCAACTCGCTAACGTCCTCGATCGGCCGGCATTTTTACGTGTGCCGGCATTCGCCCTGCGTTTATTGATGGGAGAAGCCGCGGTATTGGTGCTGGGCGGGCAACGGGCAGTGCCGAAACGTCTGGAAGAGGCCGGTTTCAGCTTCCGTTTTTTGGAATTGGAACAGGCCTTGGATGATGTTATCAATCAGCGGCAAGACGATCGCTGAAGATCGGAACGGGGCCAGAAAGATCCGGCCCCGCCAAACGGCTATTTCAATGCGCCGGAAAGAAACTGCTGCAACCGGGTACTCTTCGGATTACCAAACAGCTCGGCCGGCGGACCTTGTTCTTCAATCAGCCCCTTATGCAGGAAAATCACGTGGTTGGACACATGGCGTGCAAACTCCATTTCATGTGTCACTACCACCATGGTTTTACCCTCTTCAGCCAGCTTCTGCATGATTCGCAGCACTTCGCCAACCAATTCAGGATCCAGGGCTGACGTCGGTTCATCAAACAGCAAGACTTCTGGTTCCATCGCCAATGCCCGGGCGATCGACACGCGTTGCTGTTGACCGCCGGACAAGTGCACAGGATATTTGCCGCGGGCACGCTCGTCGATGCCCACTTTATCCAGATAGCGAACAGCGCGCTCACGCGCCTCCGTCTTGCTCAACCCCAGCACTTGCACCGGTGCTTCCATCACGTTCTCCAATACCGTCATGTGACTCCACAGGTTGAAGTGCTGGAACACCATCGTCAGGCGGGTACGCAGCAGTTGCAGCTGTTTCTTATCAAACACCTTCAACTGGCCATCTTTGTCACGCACCATACGAATGTCTTCGTTGTTCAGGCTGATAGAACCTTCGCTCGGTTTCTCCAGGAAGTTAATGCAGCGCAAAAAGGTACTTTTACCGGAGCCGGAAGATCCGATGATGCTAATCACATCCCCGGCGTTGGCCGCCAAAGATACGCCTTTCAACACTTCATGGTCACCGTAGCGCTTGTGCAGTTCAGTGACGGCTAATTTATTTTCAGACATAGTTTCTTCCCGTCATTTATCAGTGGCTAACATGCGCCATCCAGCGCTTCTCCGCTTTGCGGAACAGGCTGATTAACACGTAAGAGATAATCAGATACAGCACCGCCGCAATCCCGAAGGCATAGAACGGCTGATAGGTCGCCGCATTAATGTCGCGTGCGATTTTCAGCAGGTCCGGTACGGTGGCGGTAAACGCCAGCGCGGTGGAGTGCAACATCAAGATCACTTCGTTGCTGTAGGCCGGCAACGCGGTCCGTAACGCCGAAGGCAAAATAATGCAGCGATACATCTTAAAGCGGGAAAAACCGTAGGCGTTGGCCGCCTCGATCTCACCGTGCGGCACCGAACGGATAGCCCCGGCGAAGATCTCGGTGGTGTACGCGCAGGTGTTGAGAGTCAGCGCCAAAATGGTGCAGTTCAACCCACTGCGGAAGAACGCATTGAGGAACTCGCTGCCACGCACAATCTCCAGGCTGTACATACCGGAATAGAACACCAGTAACTGCACATACAGCGGTGTACCACGGAATACGTAGGTATAAAGCCATACCGGGAAGCGGACCCATTTGATGGAGGAGACACGCGCCACCGCCATCGGAATGGCCAGCAGACCGCCCATCACCACCGACGCAATGAGCAGCCACAGCGTGACCGCCACACCGGTGAAACGATAGCCGTCGCTCCAGAGCAGCGATTGCCAGTATTGGTGCAAAATATCGATCATAGCTCGGCCCTCTTCACGCCCAGTGAGTAACGCCGTTCAAGCCACAGCAACACCCCGTTGGAAACCGTGGTGAAAACCAGATAAACCACGCCAGCCACAATCGCGAAGAAGAACGGTTGGTAGGTACCTTTACCGGCCAACTGAGTAGCTTTCACCACATCATTAAGACCAAGAATAGACACCAGTGCCGTTGCCTTCAGGATCACCTGCCAGTTGTTGCCGATGCCCGGCAGGGCGAAGCGCATCATCGCAGGGAACAGAATGCGACGGAAAATCTGCGAACCGGAAAAACCATAGGCGGTTGCTGCTTCGATCTGCCCTTTCGGGACGGCCATATAGGCACCACGGAAAGTTTCAGTGAAGTAGGCACCGTAGATAAACCCGAGGGTAATGATCCCCGCGCTGAGCGGATCGATATCAATTTGTGAGAAGCCAAGCAGTTCGGTGAGGTTGTTGAGCGCAATTTGAAGGCCGTAGAAAATCAGCAGCATCAGCACCAGATCGGGTACACCGCGGATCAGCGTAGTGTAAGCACCGAAAATCATCGATATCAGTGGGTTATGTGAAAGTTTACCGCCAGCGCCGATCAGACCAATCACCACCGCCAGCACTACGGAACTGAGGGCCAGCTCCAGCGTCACCAAAGCGCCCTCAAATATCAATTGGGAATAGCCTTGCAGCATTTACTTCACCCTGTCGTCATTGGATCCCGAACCATCGGGGCCGGTGGACCGGCCCCGAAGTCACAACATGGAACGGTGCGCGGAATTACCCGCCGTAGACGTCAAAGTTGAAGTATTTCTTCGCAAACTTGTCGTAAGTACCGTCTTTGCGCATGTCGGCAAAGGCTTTATCTAAAGCGGCCTTCAGTTCGGTATCTGTCTTACGCAAGCCCATACCGGTGCCGACACCAAAGAATTTGTCATCCTTCACCGACTCGCCGGCAAACGCGTAGTTTTTGCCTGGAGGCTGCTTCAGGAAGCCATCGCTGCCTGCCACTTCGTCCTGGAAAGCGGCATCAATACGGCCAGATGCCAGGTCGGCGTAAACCAGATCCTGGTTCTGATAAGGCACAACGGTAATGCCCTTAGGCTGCCACATGGCGTTGGCATAGGCTTCCTGAGTGGTACCTTGCAGCACGCCGATACTTTTGCCTTTCAGCGCATCCACGGTAGGCAGCAGCTTCGAGCCTTTCGGCGCGATCAGACGGGCGTTAGCGGCATACAGCTTGTCGGTGAAGGCAATTTCCTGCTGGCGTTTTTCGGTGATCGACAGAGAAGAGATAATGGCGTCAATTTTCTTCGCCTTCAGGGAAGGGATCAGCGCGTCAAAATCGCTTTCCACAAAGGTACATTGGGTATTTATGCGTTTGCACAGCTCTTTGGCCAAATCGATATCAAAACCGACCAGCTCACCTTTGGCATTTTTAGACTCAAAGGGGGCATAGGTCGGATCGGTACCTATCTTCAGCGTCGATGGTACGGCGGCAAATGCGCTGCTTACCGCGCTCAAAGCCAAGACTAAAGGAAGAACCTTAACCAGCTTTTTCATAAATTACCCTCAAATTGATTTTTTGATGCCACTGCGGGCATTACTTTTCCACCAAATCAATTTGCAGTAATCGTGCCACATTTGTTGCTGTAGGCGGAGGGAACGGCTCCGGCCTTCACAAAACTGTTTCCTGGGACGATAACTGCAAAATTAAATCGGCCAGTCTTGGCCGCGCCACGGGCAGTGGATAAATACCAAAGCCTTGAAACAGTGAACGTGATGAAGTGGGATCATTATGGTGCATGCGCCGCCCTAAATCAGTGCGGTGTTGCACAAATGTACCAAATTGGGGAGAAATTTGTTAATTAGAACCTTGCCAGCGGGTAAATAAATCCTTCGGTAATTCAATGTCAAATTGGTCAACCACCCGGTTTACGGTTTGATCGATAATGTCTTCGACACTCTCAGGGCGGTGATAAAACGCCGGCACTGGCGGCATAATGACTGCCCCCATTTCCGCAGCCTGGGTCATCAGCCGCAGGTGGCCAATATGCAATGGCGTTTCACGCACGCACAACACTAACCGGCGGCGCTCTTTCAGCACCACATCCGCAGCACGTGTCAGTAAACCGTCGCTATAGCTATTGGCAATACCCGATAACGTTTTGATCGAACAAGGTAAAATCACCATTCCTGCCGTTTTGAACGAACCGGACGAAATGCTGGCGCCAATATCGCGAGAATCATGCACTACATCGGCCAGCGCCTGCACTTCACGCAGGCTGAGCGGAGTTTCCAGCGACAGCGTTTGCCGCGCGGCGTTGCTCATCACCAAATGGGTTTCCACCTCTGCAACGTCGCGTAATACCTGCAGCAAGCGCACGCCATAGATTGCGCCACTGGCGCCGGAAATACCGATGATGAGTCGTTTCATAAAACTGGCCTCTGCCACGAAAAAGATAAGATCAGGCAGACTTTGCCGCAATGGCGAGGGATAAGCAAGTCAGGGAGGGATAATGCACTGCGACAGACGCCGCAGTGCACCTTGGTAGCACAACGCAAGCGCTTAACCTTCGTTATGCATTTCCAGATTTTCTGCTTCGGTTTGACCACGTATTTCTTTGGCGTCGTCGTTACGCAGCGATTCCAGATACTCGAGATAGCTTTGATCGACGTCTTTGGTGACGTAAATACCGTTAAATACCGAGCATTCGAACTGAACGATATCCGGGTTCTCTTCACGCACGGCTTCGATCAGATCGTCCAGGTCTTGGAAAATCAGGCCATCAGCACCGATGATCTGGCGGATTTCATCCACTTCACGCCCATGTGCAATCAGCTCATTGGCACTCGGCATATCGATGCCATAGACGTTAGGGAAACGAACCTCCGGTGCCGCGGAAGCCAGATAAACCCGCTTGGCACCAGCGTCGCGCGCCATCTCGACGATCTGCTCTGAGGTCGTGCCGCGCACAATGGAGTCATCCACCAGCAGCACATTCTTGTCGCGGAATTCAGCACGGTTGGCGTTCAGCTTACGACGTACCGACTTACGGCGTGCCTGTTGGCCCGGCATGATGAAGGTACGGCCGACATAGCGATTCTTCACGAAACCTTGACGGTACGGCTTATCCAGGATGCGTGCGATCTCCAGTGCGATATCGCAGGATGTTTCCGGGATCGGAATCACGACATCAATATCCAGATCTTCCCACTCGCGAGCAATCTTCTCCCCCAGCTTCTGCCCCATACGCACACGGGCGCTGTAGACCGAAATCTTGTCCATAAAGGAGTCAGGACGAGCGAAATAAACGTACTCGAACAGGCATGGGTTGGTTTTCGGATTCTCTGCACACTGGCGCGTGAACAATTGGCCCTTATTGGTGATATACACCGCTTCGCCCGGCGCCACGTCGCGCAAGAACTCAAAGCCCAGCGTATCCAGCGCCACGCTTTCGGAAGCCACCATATATTCATTACGGCCATCTTCCAGCGTGCGTTTGCCGATGACTAACGGGCGGATGCCGTGCGGGTCACGGAATGCCAACAGGCCATGGCCGATGATCATCGCGACACAAGCGTAAGCACCACGCAGCTGCTGATGCATGGCGGCAACGGCAGTGAAGACGTTGTCGGACTCCAGCGGATAGTGTTGGAAGCGGTCCAGCTCACTGGCCAGCACGTTCAGCAGAATCTCAGAGTCGGATGTGGTGTTGATATGGCGGCGACCGCTTTCGAACAACGTCTGGCGCAGTTCATGGGCATTGGTCAGATTGCCGTTATGTGCCAGCGTAATGCCGAACGGTGAGTTTACATAGAAAGGTTGAGCCTCTGAAGCACTGGAGCTGCCAGCCGTCGGGTAACGCACATGGCCAATACCCATGTTGCCCTGCAAACGCTGCATATGGCGTGCCTCAAACACATCCTTCACCAGACCGTTTGCTTTACGCAGGCGGAACCCGTTATGGGCATCAATGGTGACGATGCCTGCGGCATCCTGGCCACGGTGCTGAAGCACCGTCAGCGCATCATAAATCGACTGGTTTACCGGCATAAAACCGGCGATACCGACAATACCGCACATGTTGTCTTTTCCTCATCAGCGCTACCGCCCTGGTAAATGGGTCGGTAAGAAACTCGACGTGCTCTGCAGGTAGTCAAAGAACCACCTGATGATGTAACTGAACTGGGGAATAAGCTGCGACTGTTTCCAATCGGCACTTTGTGAAAAACCAGTAAAGGTATCCAGGAAAAACAGTATCGCCGAAACGATCAACACGCCGCGCAGTGCGCCGAAACAGACGCCCAGCACCCGGTCGGTGCCTGATAACCCGGTTTTCTCTACCAGTGAGCTAATCACATAGTTAACAATAGCTCCTACGATCAGGGTCGCAATAAACAAGATTGCAATCGCGATACCGTTTCGCACCAGTTCATCTTCAAAACGAGTGAAGTAGACCGCAAGGTAAGAGTAGAAATGGCTGGCAACAAAAAACGCACATCCCCATGTCACAAGTGACAATGCTTCGCGAACAAACCCTCGGATCAGGCTCACCAGAGCCGAAAATCCAATCACCGCTATAATGACGTAATCAATCCAGACCATGAACTATTCCAATAATGAATCGCCCCTGCCCCCTTCATCTTTCATACCGCATCTGCGTTGGCTGCCTTGATACGACATGAAATCTAACGGGTGATCCAATTCGCGGCGAATTCTAACAGAAAAAGAAAACGTTTGCGTAGGGGTTTTCCTACCACGTTACAAATAAAAAGCGGCGATAAAAAAATTCCCAACCGCCGCGCCTACATAGGCCATTTCAGCTACGAAAGGCACAGTTTATTTAATGATTATACTGGCACGCATAGGTTTAGGGGCACAGCATGCTGTGCCCCTTTCTCTTAACGTACGCCGTATGGCTTCACCTGGCCGCTCAAACCGCTGAGGGAGTTCAGCGCAGGCAATGAAGACTGCAGTTTCTGTTTCGAGGCGTCTGGACCGACGTAAATCCGAGTAATCTGCCCCTGTACCGGTGTGGATGGCACGGTGAAAGCACGATAGCCGGACAGCCTGAGCGACGCGACCACTTCGTTCACCTTGGCAGCATTCTTCAACGCCCCCAGTTGCACCACATACGCTTGCCCTGCCGGTGCTTTCTCTTCCGCCGGTTTCTGCACAGGTGCAGGTTCAGGCTTCGGTGTCGGTTCTGGCTTCGGCTCAGGTTTGGCTACCGGCTTCACTTCCACCGGTTTCGGCTGCTGCACCGGTTTTGGTTTCACTTCCACCGGCTTGGTTTCTACCGGTTTAGGTTTCGGCTGTGGCGTTGGCGTCGGCGTCGGTTGCGGACGCGTCTCGACCGGTGCCTGCGTGACCTGAGCCGGCTTCTGCGCGGCCTGCTGCGTCGCCGCCTCGTTAGCCGCCTGCTGTTCAACCAATGCACCTGCGCCTTCCGGCGGTTGTGCCGGCAATGGCTGACTTACCGGTGGCACCACGTCGTTCTCTTCCACATCACCGGCCTTCGGCACCAATGGAATGGCTGCGAATTCATCCTCGTAATGTTTCTTTTTACCGTCCAACAGCCCTGGCAGGATAATCACCCCCAGCGCAACCAGAATCACGGTACCCACCAATCGGTTTTGAAATTTACTTGCCACTCACACTCCCCGCATCTCGTCTAACGCCGCCATCACGTGTGCAACGGTGTGGAACGATCCACAGACGATCACAATATCCTGTTTTTCAGCGTCCTGCATAGCCTGACGCCAGGCAGTTTCGACATCGGTAAACTGCCGCGGTTCCGTTAAATATTGCGCCAACAGCTCAACACTGGCACCGCGCGGCCCTTCAAGCGGCGCACAGTACCATTCATCGACCTGCTCACTCAGACAGGCCAGCGTACCGGCAATATCTTTGTCCGAAAGCATCCCCACCACGGCACGTACTTTGCCACCATTACGCGGCAACGTCGCCAGGCGACCAGCCAAATAACTTGCCGCGTGCGGGTTATGCGCCACGTCGAGGATCAATGTCGGTTCACGCCGCACAATCTGGAAACGTCCCGGTAAGGTCGCCTGCTGCAGACCGGCGAAAATCGCCCGCTCATCAATTTCCAACGCAGAATAATGCAATGCAGCCAGTGCGGTCGCCGCATTGGCTAAGGGCACGTTTGGCATCGGTAAGTCAGTCAGCAAGGTACCGCCGCCTTCCCACTGCCAGCGCTCACCCTGTTCGCTAAAGGTCCAGGCCTCGCCGCGGCGATACAGTTGCGCACCCAGAGTGTCCGCCACTTGCCCAATGGTTGCCGGCATATCCGGTTCCCCCACGACGGCCGGCTTACCGCCACGGAAAATCCCGGCTTTTTCGCGGCCAATGCTTTCGCGGTCACTGCCCAGCCAGTCGGTGTGATCCAGTGCAATGCTGGTCACCACTGCCACGCTCGGGTCGACAATGTTGGTCGCGTCCAGACGCCCACCAAGACCAACTTCCAGGATCACCACGTCAAGCTTAGCTTGTTTGAACAGTTGCAAGGCCGACAGAGTGCCAAATTCGAAATAGGTCAGTGACGTTTCACCCCTGCCCGCTTCAATGACGGCGAATGAACGGCTGTGTTCGGCCTCGCTCAGCTCATCACCTTGAATGCGCACCCTTTCGGTATAACGTACCAGATGTGGTGAGCTGTAGACGCCAACGCGCAACCCCGCCTCCATCAAAATCGCTTCCAGAGTGCGGCACGTGGTGCCCTTGCCGTTAGTGCCGGCAACGGTGAACACCGTCGGTGCAGGAGTGAGTAAATCAAGGTGCTCCGCAACGCGTTGTACGCGTTCCAGGCCGAGTTCGATCGCCTGGCTGTGCAGACGTTCCAGATAAAAAAGCCACGAGCTCAATGGCGACGTGGCTTGGGGAATTTGGTGGTTTTGCATGAGTCCCGTCACTGAACTTGGGTTCATTAATCCATCAGGGCACCACCCTCACCGCGGTAAAGGCGATGCTCTGCATGATACCCCATGTTTTCAAGCCGCAGCGTGACTCGCTGTTGCTCGAGATCCATCGGGTATTTCCAGCCGCCACTTAGCCACAAAATGGCGGCTGAACCCCGCGTTGGCTTGCGCCAACACGGGTGACTGGCTTGCCTCAGGCGTCGGCCTGATTTTCCTGTTCAGACACCGGCGCAGCTTCATCGAAATGTGGCTGCGGCTGGTTGGTCAGTTTGGAAAGGATACTCGCCAAGGTCTGGCGCATTTCCGGGCGACGCACGATCATGTCGATCGCGCCTTTCTCAATCAGGAACTCACTGCGCTGGAAGCCCGGCGGCAGCTTTTCACGTACGGTCTGTTCGATAACGCGTGGACCGGCAAAGCCGATCAGCGCCTTCGGCTCAGCGATGTTGATATCGCCCAGCATTGCCAGACTGGCGGAAACGCCACCCATGGTCGGGTCAGTCAGTACTGAAATGTACGGCAGACCACGCTCCTGCAGTTTCGCCAGCGCAGCGCTGGTCTTCGCCATCTGCATCAGCGACATCAGCGCTTCCTGCATACGGGCACCGCCACTGGCTGAGAAACACACCAGCGGACAGTTATCTTCCAGCGCCTGCTCAACAGCACGCACAAAGCGCGCACCGACTACAGACGACATGGAACCGCCGATAAAGGCAAATTCAAACGACGCGGCGACAATAGGCATGCCATATAACGTGCCTTTCATCACGACCAACGCATCTTTTTCACCGGTTGCTTTCTGTGCGGCAACCAGACGATCTTTGTATTTCTTGGAATCCTTGAACTTCAGAACATCTTTCGGTTCCAGTTCGCTACCCAGCTCCACTTCACTGCCTTCATCCAGCAGAGTATGCAGACGCATACGCGCAGTCATGCGCATGTGGTGGTCGCATTTTGGGCACACTTCCAGATTACGCTCCAGCTCGGCGCGGTAGAGAACCTGACCGCAGCTATCGCATTTGGTCCAAACCCCTTCAGGAATGCTCGCCTTACGGGTTTGGGTAATATTGCTCTTGTTAAGAATTCGTTCAATCCAGCTCATCGATGACCTTTCTGTTTGAACCTGGCAGACGCCAGTCCGCAGTTCATGCTTTAACAATCCCCCCGTAAACAGACCCAATGAAAAAGTGCCCGAGTAAAACGCGACAAGCGCGCGACAGAGGCACTGATTTCAAGGTTGTTCACAGGAACAGACCATAAATGTCGCTCATTAAACCATATCGGCCCGGCACTGTGGACAAAAAACTGGTCGAACCGACAGGTTAAGCGATGTTTTTACTGTTTTTGCTGGCGGGCAGCCGCGCGCTTATGGCGCCAAATTTCAATGATGCCCGGCAGAATTGAAACAATGATGATAGCCACGATCAACAGTTTCAGGTTTTCCTGCACGATCGGCAAATCGCCGAAGAGATAACCAGCATAGGTGAACAGCAGCACCCAAACCAGCGCACCAATCACGTTGTAAGCCGCAAAATGGCGATAGGACATATGCCCCATTCCGGCAACGAACGGCGCAAATGTGCGCACGATCGGTACAAAACGCGCCAAAATAATCGTCTTCCCGCCATGCTTCTCATAAAACTGATGCGTTTTATCCAGGTAACTGCGACGGAAGATTTTCGAATTCGGGTTGCTGAAAAGCTTTTCTCCGAATAGCCGTCCAATAGTGTAGTTCACCGCATCCCCAAGTATCGCCGCACCTATCATCAGCGCGACCATAGTGTGTACATTCAGATCATTGGTCGGCAACGCCGCCAACGCCCCCGCAACGAACAACAGAGAATCCCCTGGCAAGAACGGCGTCACCACCAGCCCGGTTTCGCAAAACAGAATCAGGAACAAAATACCGTACACCCACATACCGTATTGCGCCACCAGCTCAGCCAGATGCACGTCAATATGCAGAATAAAATCAATCACAAACTTGATGATGTCCATAGGTTCTCTCTTTTACCGGGTGTCTCACCCACTCGGCAGGTACACAAGGGAACAACGCGTCAGGCGCGCCGGCGTTTAATCGTCGGGTAAAAACAGTGGCCCTATCGGGGGCCGGGGTAGGGCAAAGTGCTCAGGGTAATCAACGCTAACCAGGTATAACCCTTCGGCCCGCGCCGTCGCCGCAGCCAGATTACGATCTTTCAGTGCCAGTAATTCGGCCATCCAATTCTCATCCTGATTGCCGCAGCCAATTTCCATCAGGCTACCGACAATATTGCGAACCATATGATGCACAAAGGCATTCGCCTTGATATCTACCACAATATACTCACCATAGCGCGTAACCTTAACGTGTTTTACGTTACGCCATGGCGTGCGTGACTGACATTGCACGGCGCGAAACGACGTAAAGTCGTTTTCGCCCAACAACGCCTGCGCCGCCCTCTCCATGCGCTCGGCATCCAGCGGGTGATAAAAATGCGTCATCCCCTGCTGCAATACCGCCGGACGATAACGGTGGTTATAAATAATGTAGCGGTAACGGCGTGCCGTAGCGCTGAAGCGTGCATGGAAATCTTCAGCAACGCCGGTCACCCAACGCACAGCAATATCCGGCGGCAGATGGGTATTTACCCCCATCGTCCAGGCGGCATCCTTACGCTGCGCGGTGGTTTCAAAATGCACCACCTGGCCGGTAGCATGCACCCCGGCATCGGTACGTCCAGCACACAGCACGTTGATCGGCGCATTGGCCACTTTACTCAACGCCTGTTCCAGACAGGCCTGTACACTGGCCACTTCCTGCTGACGCTGCCAGCCGTAATAACGGCTACCGTCATATTCAATCCCCAGCGCGATTTTCAAGGTCGGCTGGGTGGGCAAGACAACCTCGGACATCAGTACATCTGCTCCTGCACCAGACGTTCTGCGGTTTCGATCGCCATCAATGCGCCGCCAAAGCGTACGTTGTCAGCTACCGACCAGAACTGCAGGATTTCAGGAATGCCGTAGTCATTACGCAAGCAGCCAACGCTCAGCGCGTCGCTGCCGGAAGCTTCCGTCACCTGAGTTGGGTAATCGTCTTCTTCGCTCAGTTGGATATCATCCACCTGTTCCAGTTCGCTACGTGCTTCTTCCGCAGACATCGGGCGCAGGGCTTCCAGATGAACGACCTGTGCATGGCCATAGAACACCGGCGACTGCACGCAGCTCACGGAAATCGGTAACCCTTCGTCCTGCAGCACTTTACGCACCTGATCGACAATCAAACGTTCTTCACGCACGCTGCCCTGCTCGTCGGTCAGCAACGGCAACAGGTTGAATGCCAACTGCTTGGCGAAAACGCCAGGCTCAGCGGGAATTCCATTCAACAGGCGTGCACTTTGGCCCGCCAGATCGTCGACAGCCACTTTGCCGCGTGACGATACCGACATCAGGGTCGTCACGTGCAGGCGAGAAAGCCCGGCCTGTTCGGTCAGCGGTTTGATTGCGGTCAGCAGTTGGCTGACCATGCTGTCCGCCACGGCAACAATATTGCGGTTACGGTAATCGGCCAGCACCTGCGGGTTAACCCCAGGCACCACCAGTGGAACATCCGGCTCCAGCGCAAACAGGCCGCTGGTGTCGATCACCAGGCACCCCATATTGCCTGCTTCTTCCGCATAGCGAGCCGAGGCCTCAGTACCGGCAACAAAGAATGCTAACTGAGCTTGCGACCAGTCGAACTCTTCCGCTTTTTGCACCAGCACTGACTTGCCATTGAAGCGCACGGTCGCACCTGCACCACGTTCGCTGGCCAAAGGATAGAGTTCGCCCACCGGGAACTGGCGTTCCTGTAACAATTCCAGCAACGCTTCACCTACCGCGCCAGTGGCACCAAGTAGAGCGATATTCCAGCCGTCAGACATTGGGTTTCTCCAGAGTATTTATTCAAATGCAAATGGGCGGCTAATGCACCGCCCTGATAACAAAATTAGTCGCTGTGGCTTAAGAAAGCCTTACGCTATCAAAAAGCCCAGCGCGTTCAGCAGCTCCGCACTGGCGCTGTCATTGCACTGGACGCGCAATGAGGACCACTCGCGGCGCTCCTGATAATGCTTGCGCAGACGATCGAATTCACCCGGTTGCCCGGCCACTTTACGCAGCGGCGCATCGTCGCGGCGCACATCATACACCAAGTGCATCAATCGTTTTAATTTGCCTTCGTCCAGCGGCCCATTGAGTTGGATCTGGCTGAATTCGGGCACCGGCAACAGCGAGGCCAGCGCGATCTGCTGAGGCTGCCCCAGGTGGCGGCTGAAGGCTTCAAACACCTGCGTCGTGCCGCGTGCTTTGCCTTCCAGCGTATAGCCAGCGATATGTGCAGTACCTATGTCCACCCGCGCCAGCAGCGGCAGAGACAGTTCCGGTTCCGGCTCCCAAACGTCCAGTACCGTGCTGAGTTTTTTACCTTTTTCCAGCGCCTGCAACAGCGCAGCATTGTCCACCACCGGGCCGCGGCAAGCGTTAATCAAAATGCGGTTATCCGGCAACGCCGCCAACAGCTCCGCGTCCACCAAATGCAGCGAGTGATAAGGGCCGGATTTATTCAGTGGCGTGTGGAAGGTCAGGACATCGGCTTCTGCCACCAGTTTCTCCAGCGGCCAGAATTCCTCGCTATCGCCCCGTTCAGCACGCGGTGGATCGCACAATAACGTACGCACACCCAAGGCTTTCAAGCGGGCGTCCAGACGCGACCCTACATTGCCGACACCGATAATGCCGACGGTTTTATCGCGCAATTGAAAACCGTCGCGTTCTGCCAGCAGCATCAGTGCAGAGAACACATATTCCACCACGGCAATCGCATTACAGCCCGGAGCCGCAGAGAAACCGATACCTTGCTGTTGCAACCAGGCGTCATCTACATGGTCAGTGCCCGCGGTTGCGGTACCGACAAAACCAACGCGGGTGCCGGCCAGCAGCGCTTCATTCACTTTAGTGACCGAACGCACCATCAGCACATCGGCATCTGCCAGCGCATCGCTCGGGATCGGGCGCCCAGGCACGGCCTGCACATTCCCTAAACGACTGAACAATTCAGTCGCATACGGCATATTTTCATCGACCAGGATTTTCACTTATTGCTCCGACGGTTTACGGCTATTTATACCCAAAATAATTGGCGTTGCATCGAGGTGGCAAGCGCAGCAATCCCCTGGGGCTTACTCAAGTAAGTGACGGGGGTGTGCTCGCAGCCAAACAGAGGCAACGTCAAGTATGAAGGGTTATCTGGGAAATAGTGTGCCACTGAATCAGGCCCGGCGAAAGCGCTCGGGTGTCGTGCCGGCGATTTGCTGAAACATGACGATAAACGCCGATGCCGAGCTATACCCCACGTCCAGCGCGACCTCCTGCACGGTTTTCCCCTGTTCCAACAGCGAAACGGCGTGCAAGAAGCGCAGCCGCTGGCGCCATTCGCTGAACGACATGCCCAGATCCTGCTGGCAACGTCGCGATAGCGTGCGCTCGGTGGTATAGACGCGGGCAGCCCAGGCGGCAAGTGAGGTATTGTCCGATGGGCAGTGCTCCAGGGCTTCCAGTACCGGTGCCAGGAACTTGTCTTCGGATGTGGGTAAATACGTTTGTTGCACCGGCGAAACATGCAATTGGTCGATCAGCGCACGACACAGGCGCAGATCCTGTTTGCTTTGCGGAATGTATTGTTTGCGGGCGTAGAAGTCTTCGGCAATGGCCCGAAAAATCGGGGTGACACTCACCAGACAAGGCGCCTCCGGCAGCCCGGCGCACAGCGGCAAGGCAATATCCACCATGCGGCACTGTGCCAAACGTTGGTTATAACAGGAGTGTTCAATTTCCGCCGGTGCCCACAGCACAAACTCCGGCGGAGCCAGAAAACGCTGGCCGCCGATGCGTAACACCATGACCCCAGCCTTTACCCACATCAATTGCCCCCAGCTATGACGGTGGGGCTGGAACTCCGTACGCGCATTGAATTCCTCGCAGCGGAATTGCACCGGACGCGGTGCAGGGATCAGCGCTTCGGGGAAATGACGGATTTCTGGCATGGTTTCGTCCCGTTACTTGTCTTGTTTAGGATAAATATTGTCTGGATATCACTATATATAATAAACCGGACACGCGTAAACTAGCCAGCATGTCAGTCGTTAATGAGAATAATTATCATGAATATGCTCTTCCCTTTGCTGGCGGTCTTGATTTGGTCAATCAATGCCGTGGTCAGCAAGCTCTCGGCCACCGCAATCGATCCGGCCGCCATTTCCTTCTATCGCTGGCTCCTGGCGCTCGTCACCCTGACCCCCTTCGTGTTGCCTGGCGTAGTTCGTCACTGGTCGGCAATACGTGCCAACTGGTGGAAATTGATGATTCTCGGCATGCTTGGCATGGTGCTGTATCAGAGCCTGGCGTACTACGCAGCACACAGCGTGAGCGCACTGTTTATGGGCATCATTGTCTCGCTGATCCCATTACTGACCATTCTGATCAGCATTGTGCTGTTGCGCGTCGCGCCAACGGTGGGTATTGCTATCGGCAGCCTGTTGTCTTTGGGGGGTCTGATCTGGCTGGTCAGCGCCGGTAACCCGGCGGAATTGTTGCACCACGGTATCGGCAAAGGTGAATTGATGATGTTTGCCGCTACCGCCTCTTATGCGCTGTACGGCGTGCTGACCAAACGCTGGGCGATTGCTCTGCCAAACTGGCAGTCATTGTATGTACAGATACTGTTCGGCGTGGTGTTGTTGTTGCCGAATTTCCTGATGGCGCAAGACGTCGCGTTAACCCGTCAGAATATCCCCCTGGTCTTGTTCGCCGGCATCCCTGCGTCGATTATCGCGCCATACTTGTGGATCCACGGGGTTATGCGCTTGGGGGCCAATACGGCATCTATCTTTATGAATCTGGCACCGGTATTTACCGCCATCATTGCAGTGTTGTTCCTGCATGAACACCTGCACAGTTACCACCTGATCGGCGGCGGCATTACTCTGCTCGGCGTAATCCTGTCACAGCGCCTACGTACTCCGTTGGCGCGTAAAGCGAAACAAGCCGCAGAGTGCGAAAGCTAAGGTAACAGTTGAAAACGCACCCGCACCAGTAAGCCACCCAGTGTGGCCGAGGTTAACAACTCTGGGCGGGTGCCATGGTAACGGGTGATATCGCTCACCAGCGCCAACCCCAGCCCTGCGCCGGGTTGATCGCCCACGTTATCCAGCCGATGGAACGGCTGGAGCGCCTGCGCAGCGTCCTGTTGGGCAATGCCTGGGCCGCTGTCTTCAATTTCCAGTACCCCCTCCCCGCCCAATCTGTCCATGATGAGCCTTGCCGTTACCATGCCCTGATGCGGCGTATACTTCAGTGCGTTATCCAACAGGTTGGCGCACAGTTCCGTCAGCAGCAGCGCTTCTCCCCCCACCCAGCATACCGACTCTCCCTCATAGCCAAGATCGATACGTTTACTGCGCGCCTGTGGCAGACGCGAAAAACACGCATCTCGCAGCACCTGCGCCAGGTTCACCGGCTGCAACTTGCGATCGGCATCGTGTTCATGGGCTTTGAGCCTTGAGAGATAAAGCAGACGATCGGTCAACGCCACGGTGTTATCCAATGTGGCGCTCATCGCGACCAGACTTTCCCGCCACTGCTCCGGCTGATCGCTTGCCAGCGCAACCCCTACCTGCGTTTTCAGCACGGTTAACGGCGTCCGCAATTGATGTGAAGCATCGGCGCTAAAGCGCTCCTGACGTGCCACCATCACTCGCAACCGCTCGATATAACGGTTAAACGCCAGCAGTAGCGGCTGCATTTCCGACCAGGGCAACACCATTGGCAGCGGCGTTAATTCCCCCGGATCACGTCGCAACATGATGCCTGAAAGCTTGCGCATCGGTTTGAGCACCCGCTTGAGAAGCCCAAAGGCCAGGATCATGGTCAACACGACCACGGTCCCCTGACTGAGTAGCGCAGAGAGCATCATCTGCCGCGCCAGATAGCGGCGTGACTCCAGCGTTTCAGCCACCAATATGGTTGCCATGCCCATCACGCCAGATTCGTTGATGGGTTGGTACAAGGCGGCAACGCGAATCGGGCGTCCGCGATACTCGGCATCATAAAAATGCACCAATGCGGGATACAAGCTTGAACGCAGAATATGGGGCGGCATCGGCGGCAAATCGTCATAGCCAGAAATGCTTCGGCCTTCTGGCGAGATCACCTCGTAGTAAAGTTGATCGTTCATGTTGCGCTCGAAACTGTCGAGCACGACATAGGGGACGTCCGCTTCCAAACGCCCATTACGCACCACCAGCCGCTCCGCCACGGTGCGCGCCGATGCCAGCAGCGTACGATCGTAAGCCAGCGTGGCGGCGTTCATTGCACTGAAATAGTGGGTATAAATCGAGATACTGCCTAACACCAGCAGGGGTAAGCCAAAGAACAATAACAGTTGGTAAAACAACGATTGCGGCGCGTTAAACCACCTCATTGCAAAGCTCCAGGCTGTAGCCCAGACCGCGCAGAGTGATAATTGCCACATTGCTGCCCTGCAGCTTTTTCCGCAACCGGTGAACATAGAGTTCAATGCTCTCCGGGTTAGCCTCATCGGCCAAGGTAAATACCTGTTCGAACAACTGCTGTTTGGCAACCGGACGCCCACGGCGGTGAATCAATGCCGTCAGCACCGCCAGTTCACGCGGTGTCAGTTGCAGCGGCTTGTCGTCCAGTTGGAAATAGCCCTCATCGTGATAAGTCAGCGCACCGTATTGCAGCGCTTGCTGAGTGACACCGACGCTGCGGCGCAGCAACGCCCGAATGCGGGCTTCCAGCTCATCGAGTTCGAAGGGTTTCGTCAGATAGTCGTCGGCACCCAGATTCAGTCCCTTCACCCGATCGGCCACGTCGGTTCTGGCCGTCAACAGCAATACCGGCAAGTCCTGCCCACGTTTGCGCAATCGGGCCAGCAGTTCCAGACCATTCAGGCGCGGCAATGCCACGTCTAACACCACCAACGCGTAGGTTTCATTTAACAGCAAATGGTCGGCTGCCAACCCGTCTGGCGCAATATCGACGGCAAAGCCGACACCGGTCAGCGCCTTTTGCAACCAATGGGATAACTCAGGGTGGTCCTCAACCAATAACAGACGCATGCTTCCATTCCATTGATTCATCTATGCTCGCAGGCCGAATGCTGCGCTATCGCATCAGGATCCGGCGTCATACGAATTAACATGTTTATAACAGAAGGATGGCATGGAAGCCGCTGTGATAGAAGGGTTATGCCGGACCAGTTTTGGGAGCTGGAACACAATTGCGGCACTGAATAAACCCTGAACTGTCGACGAGGGCGGCTAACGTCGTGGTCGAGGTATTATTTTTCGCTGTCGGCGAGGGCAATATCAAATACCGGCTGTAATTTGGCAGGACTGAACGGGGGTGAAACCAGCACAGTGCGATTATTGGTGGAAAAAACAATATCAATGCCGGTGACACAGGCGGTCATCTGGCAAGCATACTTTTCGCCATTATCTTTGGAGAAGTGCAGTTCAAAAACACCGATATCCGGGCGCAGGCGCTTCAACCGGCAATGCCCCGAGGCCCCTGTCATCTCATCATAGGCCGTTGGTAGCATCTTGATTGCACTGACTTTGGCGCTGTCCCTGCCACCGAATAATTTCCCTAATGAAAACATATCAATCCCCCCATCATCATTTTATTTTTAATCATTTTATCTCAAGACAAAAAGGGTAAAACTGACATTACGCAGCCTTTAAGCCAAGTTTACAGGCTGTTCTTGCGCCCTGACATGTGTTAGCGCACAGGCAATCTGCTGTTTCAGCACAGGTGTTTTGCCCCCAACAGGAGATGCATATCACATCCCGAAAACTTTTTCGTCCGTTGAAAGGTAAATGAAAGGTTGTTGATTTAACAATCCAGCAACCCGTATCGGCGGGGATCCGCAACGACAGAAAAATACCTTGGGGAAAGCAATGAAAAAAATAATCACCCGCACTCTGACCGCTACCGCTCTGCTGTTGGCAGCCAATCAAGCCTTTGCCGTGGAAGCACCGAAACGTACCGAATGTATCGCCCCCGCCAAGCCCGGCGGCGGATTTGACCTCACTTGTAAGCTGATTCAGGTGTCCTTGCAGGAAACCCACGCTATCGATAAACCGATGCGCGTCACCTATATGCCCGGTGGTGTCGGCGCGGTCGCCTATAACGCCATCGTCGCCCAGCGGCCGGCAGAATTCGGCACGGTGGTTGCCTTTTCCGGTGGGTCACTGCTGAACCTGTCACAAGGAAAATTCGGCCGTTATAACGTGGATGACGTGAAATGGCTGGCCGCTGTCGGCACCGACTACGGCATGATCGCCGTCCGCGCCGACTCGCCGTATAAAACGCTGAAAGACCTGATGGATGCCTTCAAAAAAGATCCAAACAGCGTGGTGTTCGGTGCCGGTGCTTCTATCGGGAGCCAGGACTGGATGAAAACGGCCCTGCTGGCACGTGAAGTGGGTATTGATCCCCATAAAATGCGCTACGTCGCGTTCGAAGGCGGTGGCGAGCCCGTGACCGCACTGCTCGGCAACCACATTCAGGCGGTATCAGGCGATCTGAGTGAAATGGTTCCCTACTTGCAGGGTGACAAAATTCGCGTACTGGCGGTCTATGCCGACCAACGTCTGCCTGGCCAGTTAGCGAATGTCCCCACCGCCAAAGAACAGGGCTTCAATCTGGTCTGGCCGATTATCCGCGGCTTCTACGTCGGCCCGAAGGTCAGCGAAGAGGAATACCAGTGGTGGCTCGATACCTTCCAGAAAATGATGACGACCGAAGAGTTCAAAAAGCAACGTGATCTGCGTGGCCTGTTCGAATTCAACCTGACCGGCAAAGAACTGGATGCCTACGTGAAAAACCAGGTCAATCAGTACCGCGAACAAGCCAAAGTTTTCGGCCTGGCCAAGTAACAGGGGGATACCATGAGCGATCGCATTTTCGCCGGTCTCTGGCTGCTGTTGTGCATTGGGGGGTTGTTTATCGGTTGGGGGATCCAGAGCGAATACAGCTACGAACCCCTGGGGCCGCGTCCCTTCCCTCTGGCCATTCTCAGCCTGATGGCACTGTGTGCTGCGCTGTTGCTGTTGAACAAACCGCAGGCCGTTGAGTGGCCACATAACAAGGTGATGCAACGTCTGCTGGTACTGGTCATTACGTTGGTGCTGTATGCCTGGGGCTTCGAATGGCTGGGTTTTCCGCTGGCAACCGCGCTGCTGACCTTTAGCATTGGCCTGTTGTTCCAGGCCAGTCTACCGGCAGCTTTGGTGTCCGGCGCATTCATGGGCGTAGCCTTGTATTACGCCTTTGACCGCTTACTTGATGTAACACTGCCACTCGGCGTTTGGCTGAGCTAACGGGGGCGACGATGGATACCTGGATGTACTTATCTCAAGGGTTCGAGGTGGCACTGGTGCCACAGAACCTGATTATCGCTCTGATCGGCTGCTTCGTCGGCACGATTGTCGGCTTGCTGCCGGGGCTGGGGCCAATCAACGGCGTGGCAATCCTGTTGCCACTGGCGTTTGCCCTTAAGCTGCCGGCCGAATCTGCACTGATCCTGCTGGCAACGGTGTATATCGGCTGTGAATACGGTGGCCGCATCTCCTCAATACTGCTTAACGTCCCGGGTGACGCCGCAGCAATCATGACCGCATTGGACGGCTACCCCATGGCGCAGCAAGGCCGTGCCGGCGTGGCACTGTCGATCTCGGCGGTCAGCTCCTTTACCGGTTCACTCATTGCTATCGGCGGGATTATCCTGTTCGCTCCGCTGTTGGCGCGTTGGTCGCTGGCGTTCGGGCCGGCCGAATATTTTGCTCTGATGGTATTCGCTATTGCCTGTCTGGGTAGCATGATGAGTCAAAACCCACTGAAATCGTTGCTGGCGGCGCTGATTGGTCTGGGACTGGCAACGGTCGGGGTGGACGCTAACACAGGTGTTTACCGCTTCACCTTCGACAGCATCCACCTCTCCGACGGTGTGCAGTTCATTGTGGTCGTTATCGGTCTGTTCTCGGTCAGTGAAATTCTGTTGATGCTGGAAAGCACCAGCGGTGGACAAAAATTGGTGCGCAAAACCGGTCGGTTATTGTTCAACCGCAAAGAGGCCGCTCAGTGCGTGGGCCCTACATTGCGTTCTTCCGTGGTGGGGTTCTTTGTCGGCATTCTGCCGGGTGCCGGCGCCACGATTGCCAGCGCCCTCACCTACATGACCGAAAAGAAAATCAGCGGCAACAGCGACACCTTCGGTAAAGGGGATATTCGCGGGGTTGCCGCGCCAGAAGCGGCCAACAACGCTTCAGCCTGTGGCTCATTCATCCCTATGTTAACGCTGGGTGTCCCTGGGTCTGGTACCACCGCAGTCATGATGGGCGCGCTGACGCTGTACAACATCACGCCAGGCCCGGCGATGTTCACTGAACAGCCCGATATAGTCTGGGGGTTGATTGCCGCACTGCTGATTGCCAACGTGATCTTGCTGATCATGAACCTGCCGTTGGTGGGCCTGTTTACCCGTATGTTGACCATACCACTGTGGTTCCTGGTGCCGGCGATTGCCGCCGTATCCGCGGTAGGGGTGTACGCCGTACACAGCACAACCTTTGACCTGCTGTTGATGATCGGACTTGGGGTGTTTGGTTACATTTTGAGGAAAATGCATTTCCCGATGTCACCGCTCATTTTGGGTTTCGTATTGGGAGAGATGTTAGAACAAAACCTGCGCCGGGCGCTGTCGATCAGCAACGGAGAGTTTGGCATCTTGTGGAGCAGCAGCATCGCGCAAACGCTGCTGGTATTGGCGGTGTCTGTATTGGTGCTGCCGCCATTGCTGCGTAAATTGCGCAAACGCCGCGTGTCGGCGGAAGCGGCTAACGCCGACTAAGTCGTCAGGGGGGCAGGTAATAACCCTAATACCGATCGTTTAAGCGTGCTTGAACGATCCGACCAGCGAGAGACAAATCCGGCGTCAGCCCCCTGACGCCGGATTTTTTTGTTTGAACACGGTATGGATTTCATTGTTGATGCTTTTTTCCGTACCTTGTCCCCGCATTGCCACCCAAACACAGCCTAAAACTTGGCAATGCACGGGATAGCGGGCGTCCCTCATCCAGATATCATCTTATGTATTCTGCCCCCGGAAAAACGCAAGAAACCAATCGATCGATATAACCAATTCATAAAACAAATTTGATAGAATTTGACTATTGATTGAATTTTATCGATCGGTATAAGTGATTTGCCACAGGACAAAAATTAGTCAATATATAAATTGCAGCGTTCATTATAATAAAATTATTAAATCGGCCAATCTAATGATTGCCATTTATAAATCAGGATTATAAATGACACGCCTCACCGCTGCACGAAACCGCTTCATACATCGAATATCATTTTCATCTTAAACACAAACGGATCTGCATGGAAAACTTCACAATGGAATGGGAATTAATATGAAACCAGGGATTGCAATGTATAAAAATTTCATTTTTTTTATTGTTTTTTCATTCTCTCAGCAAGCTGTCGCTGGCGCATATATGCTTCCTGTCTCTTTTGTTAACTGGACGGTGGTTCAATCTTTGGTTGCATGGGATGAGAGTACATCCGATCTCAACCCTTGCTATCGATGGGCCTCTTGTTTTATTGGTCCGGATGTAAAATACAGTACCCGATATCCTGGGCTATATGGTTCCTGTATAGAGTCTAACAACTGTCTCCGAATTGAAAATTACAGAACGGCAAAAGAAGTAGAGATCGCGTGGAAAGCTTCCTTTGGCATTCCCTGGACCTCAAGGCCTTATAAAGTAAATGGCAGTGATGCCAGCTGCGTTGGGCTTTTTTATACACGGACACCCTCAATATCCGGAGGTGCACTTTTATGGCCCAATTCTGTTTGCGGTAAATTACCCCCACCAAACCAATCTTGTAATGTGAATATCCCAACGGTGATAGATTTTGGTACGCTTTCGCAAGATGAAATTTACGGGGCGGAAAGAAACATTCAGGGAACAGTTGAGTGCTCCCTAACAGGAACTGTAAAAATATACTCTCAGTCGACATTAGGCGAAGATAGAATTTATTTAAATGGCAACAAGAATTTTTATTCAACCCTATTTTTGGATGGGAAGTCCGCATGGACGGGTGTTGATTACTATTTAATGGGTAAAACACCCAAAAATATAAGCCTAAAAGCAAAAATGACAGCCAATGAAATCATCAGTCCCGGACCTTTCTCGGGGAATGCTATTATTTACATTGCCTTCCTCTAGGTGTCTGCTGCATAACCCCGGTGGTCAACCCATGTTAACCACCGTATTACACTGTTTAGCCTTACTCTGAATCAAGCCGGGTTGCGGTATATTCACAAACGCCGTCTGACGTTTCAAACAACCAAGGCTGAGTAAGTCAACAGGGCAGGAAAACGCCCCTGCCCTGTTCATTTAACGCTTAATTTCGCTTATCGCTCGCTCCAGGCCCGCAATATCATTGCCCGCCAGCAAGGGCTGCACACAGGCAAAATCCTCGGCTGACAAATCATAAATGCGCAAAGCCAGTAACCGAGCAATGATCTGCGGGGAAAATCGCAGCTTTATCGGTCGCGCCGGATTACCGCCCACAATGGTGTAAGGCTCAACGTCCGACGTCACAATACTGCCTGCGGCAACTATCGCCCCTTCACCAATGGTCACGCCCGGCATCAGCATCGCCCGCATCCCTATCCAGCAGCCATCCCCCAAACGGGTATCGCCTTTCGGTTTATAGGCAGCCTGGATGCTTTCCATCATCGGGTACAGGCAAAACCAATCGATGCGGTGGGTATGGTTCCCCCCCATCAGGATAACGGTTTCTGCGGCAATACAGACATAATCGCCAATCAGCAATTGGTCTATCGCCCCTAGCGGGGGCCACTGTTGACTCACCGCATCCCCGTGTAAATAGCGCACCACGGAGCGTTCAAAGCCGTCATCCAGGTAGTCGCTGTAATAGCTGTGGGTTCCTTTGACGATAATGTTGGGATTGGTCACCGTTTGGTGCAGTAGCTCTGTTTTTGACCAGTGTTTTTCAGTCATGGCGCTTTCTCTGTAATCTGTTACAAGAGCCACAGCCTAGTGTCTGTGGCAGTGTTTTCGGTCACAAAACACTGCCTGATTAAGCGATTAACGCCCGTTTTAATCTTGGGTTGTTCGTCATTGATGCCTCCAAACTTCGCCCCAAGGGTAACAAATCACGCCTCCGCCGTCTTGCTCTTCAGCATCAATACTCCGCCCATAACCAGCGCGCTGCCCAGCAACTGCAACTGATTCATGTTTTCCCCCAGCAGGAAATAGGCGATCACCGCCGTGAATACCAACTCCAGCGACAAAATCAGATTAGCCACCGCCAATGGCAAGGTTTTCAAGCTGATGTTGTACAAACCGAATCCCAACAGCGTCGGGCCTGCCGCCAAAGTCAGCAGCAACAGCCAACCACGCCACTCGATGCCCTCAACGCCGTGGGACAAGAACCACAACGAGCCGGTCATGCCATGGAATGCCGCCAACGGATATAACGTCAGCGCAGCATTGAACAACCACTGATAGATCGCCGAGAAACCGAACACATACAAAATGGTATTCCACACCGGGTAATGGCGCTCTGTCGCCACCCGCCCCCCCAACGTGTAAAGGGTATAACCAATGCCTGACAACATGCCCACCAGCAATCCCAATACATTGAAATGGCTGTTGCCCATGCTGTCGCCGTTACTGACCAAGAAGCAGCCCCCCAGGCTGACCACAATCACCACCAATTGACGCAGGCTCAGGCGCTCGCTGTACATCATCCAACCCAGGAACACGGTAAAACCAACCGAACAATAAGTCAGGATGGTTGCCACCGACGCACCGTTAAGCGCTACCGACAATGTCCACAAACTGTTGAACACCGCCAGTAACAAGCCATAACAAGCATAAAATGGCACCTGTGAACGCTGTAAGCGCGCCCACTCAGGCTTGAATAACAACAGAATCGGCAATAACACCAACGCAACCAGCGCCGCTCGCCAAAAGGCCAGCACAAAGGTCGGCAGGTGATAATACTCCGTAAGTACACGAATAATGATGGCGGTAAAAGCCAGTAGCATGGCGCTGATAATCGCGATCGCATATCCCTGACTGCTGCCCTGTAAAAAACGCGCGCCCGGTAAAACCGGCCTGGCTGAAATACCTGATGGTAATGACATGACACCCTCAAAAAACTGCGGTAATACACCTGGGCAGAGATTCTAACGCCACACAACTTTGCCGCCAGAGCCACTTTGCCCTGATGTTATGCAGGCCACTTTTATCCGCTTGAAGGCCAGTCGCTATGGGGTATAGTAAAAATCCGCACCGTTAACCGAGCCAATTGCGCATGCATATTCCGTTAGACCGTCAGCAGGATGTTCCGCTGTATTTGCAAATTGAAGAGGCGCTGCGGCGGGCAATCCTAAGCGGTGTTTTTGTCGATGGCGATAAACTCCCCTCCACCCGTACGCTCGCCGGCGAATTGGCTGTCAGCCGGCTGACGGTAGAGAATGCCTATGCCGAACTGGCCGCCAAAGGTTTTCTGCATCAACGGCGCGGCAGCGGTGCCTATGTATTACACCCGCTGCAACACCCCGCTCAGCCGCGCCCAAAGCCCGATGTGCTGTTCCCGGCAGAACGTTTCACCACCCTGACCTCGCGGCTGGATGGCTACCCCGATACGCCTTTGCCGGACAATGTCATCAACTTTGCGGCCGGTGTTGGCAGCCCAAAAGTGTTTCCTCAGGAAGAATTCCGCAAGATATTGCTGTCGGTGCTCAACCGCCATGCAGAGGACGCTTTCAGCTATGGCGAGTACTGCGGGTATTACCCTCTGCGCGATACATTGGGGCGCATTCTCACCGCCCAGGGCATTCCTACTCATGCGGAACAGTTGTTGATCACCAACGGCTCGCAGCACGCCATCAGCCTGATTGTACAAAGCCTGCTGGAGCCGGGTGATACGGTGATCGTCGAACAACCCACTTACGCCGAAATTCTGGGGTTACTGCGCCTGCATCGCATTAATATCGTTACCCTCCCCAGCGATCGTCACGGTATGCGGGTTGAACAACTGCCCGCCCTGCTGGAAAAGCACCGCCCAAAGTTGATTTACACCATTCCCAACTTCCAAAACCCCACCGGCCGTTGTCTGAGTGAAGCCCGCCGTCGGCAATTGCTGGCGCTGGCCCAACAGGCTGGCGTGATGATACTGGAAGACGATTTTGTCGGTGATCTGCGCTACAACGGCAAACAGCTGCCCTCGCTTCGGGCCCTGGCACAGCCAGGCACGGTGATTTATGTCAGTACTTTTTCCAAAATGCTGCTGCCCAGCATGCGCATCGGCTATCTGGTGGCAGACAGCGAACACTACCAACGGATCGCCCGACTAAAGCACGTTGACAGTTTCACCAGCTCGAACCTGATCCAGCGAGCGCTGGACGCATTCGTTACCATTGGGCGCTATGACAAGCAGCTGCGACGCGCCGGACGCATCTACCGGCAGCACCGCGACACCATGGTGGCAGCCTTGCAGCAACACCTGCCGCATGGCTGTCAGTTTGAAACGCCGGAAGGCGGGCTGTTCATCTGGTTGACGCTACCTACCCGCGTCAGTACCGAAGCACTGATGCCGGTAGCCTGGAAAGAAGGAGTGACCTTTGCGCGAGGAGAATGCTTTTATGCCGAGGAGCAACGTGGCGCCCATGGCATGCGATTAAATTTCGCGGCCAATACGCCGCCGCTGATTGAAGAAGGAATCGCCCGACTATGCCGGGCGATTCGTCAGGTGATGACGTCAGAACACGCCGCTCCCCCCTAAATCATGGGCGTTATATCACATAGGCCGGGTTACACCCCGGCCCACCACAACCGCAGTTTCATCCCCCAATAGCTGGTCCAGCCGGTGGTGCTCTGTACCACCTTGCCTTTGGAAATCACCACCAGCGTGGGTGTGACGCCGATTTGCCACTGCGCAGACAACTGCCCCTGCGGATCGTTAACCACAGGTAACGTCACGCGTTTGCCCGCCATCCACTGCGCCACCTGACGATCGTCGCCGGAGCGCAGTGCCACGGTAAGCACGTTGCTCCCTTCGTCAGCCAGTTTGGCAACATACGGCGTGGTGAAACGGCATACGCCACACCAGCTGGCCCAGAAATAGACCAGCAGTGGCTTATCCTGGCTGAGCTGAGCCAGTGACACCTGCTGGCCACTTAGCGTCGTCAACATGTGCGAATCAAACGCTGCCGGTGCCTGCGGGGCGCGTAACCAGTCCATGCCAAACGCCGCCACCAACAGGATCAACAGCAAGACCAGCAGTTCGCGCGCCCAGCGCCGCAGCCTAGCCATTTTTCACTTTCGCCAATTGCTGTTTCACCAACGTCTCCAGGTCTTCATAAGAGACCGCACCCGGCAGCATCTGATCGCCGATCAGCGTCGCTGGCGTTCCTTGCACACCCAGTTTCTCTGCCAACGCCATATTTGTGCGCAGGGTGGTCATGCTCAGTTCACTCGGCGAGACCGCTTTTACGCCGGTTTTCTGCTGTGCAGCGGCAATGCTGGCATTGTCGTGGAAGCCTTTTTTAGCCATCAGACGTTGGTGCAACGCCCAGAATTGGTCCGGATGCTGTTGCCAGGTCGTCAATGCCACACGCGCCGAACTGACCGAGCTTTCCCCCTTAAAAGGCAGCAATTTCACTACCAGCGCCACATCTGGATATTGTTTGACGATCTTCTCCAGCATCGGATCAAAACGCTTGCAGTACGGGCAATTGTAATCGGTAAAGGTCACCATGGTCAGTTTGGCGTTGGCGGCCCCTAAGCGTGGGCTGGCAGGATCGTCGTACAGCACGTTGGCATTTTGTTTGATCGCTTGGCTAATTTGTTGTCCCGCCGTCTGTTGCTGCCAGGCGTCTACCGCCTGTGCCAGAATATCCGGATTAGACACCAAGGTTTCACGGATCAGCTCTTTAATGCGCGCCTCTTGTTCAGACGTAAATGGCGCAGCGGCCCAAACAGGGGTAACAATCAGCATCAGTAAAATCATTAATTTTTTCATTGTACGTTTCCTTTGGCGGCGGACAGGGTTTGTAATACGGCATCGCGGGTCAACAGCGGGGATAACACCACGCCATCTGGGCTGCCGGGGCCATAAATCTGGTTAAAAGGCACGGCAACGCTGCCGCGCTGTTGCAGGAAGGCGCTAATCTCGGCCGATGGACGGCTCCAATCGCCACGCAGAGCAACAACGTCATCGGCGCTCAGTGCCTTTTGCACATCGTCACGCAGCAGGACGTTGAATTTATTGGCTTTACAGGTTACGCACCAGTCGGCGGTCACATCGACAAACACCCGTTTATTTTGGGCCAATGCCTGGGTGATTGCCTGCTCGCTCAACGGTTGCCAAACCACGTTGTCGTGCAGCGGCTGACGCCACAGCCCGGCAGTGAGAGAACCGGCCAACAACACGACACCGACCAACACCAGCGTGCCAGCCGCCAACTTAGCAGCCAGACGCACGCCATGTTGCCAGCCAACGGCCAACAACAACGCCAGCAGTGCGACACCGCCCACCACCAACGTTGGCACCATGCCAATATGGTTGACCATCAGGCTCAGCAACCACAGTGAAGAGGCAAGCATCAACAGCCCCATCACCAACCGCAGGCTGTTCATCCAACGGCCCGGCCTTGGCAAGCGCAGCGCCAGTGCCGGCCAGGCGGCAATGAGTAGCCATGGCAGGCTCATGCCGATACCCAGTGCGACAAACATCCCCCACAACACCGGCAAGGGTGCTGCCAGAGCAAAGGCCACTGCGGTCCCCAGGAAAGGTGCAGAACACGGCGTTGCCAGCAAGGTAGCAAAAGCGCCCTGCCAGAAATGCCCACCCAAGCCACGGCCGTTGTGGGTTGCCAGTTTGGTATTTAATGAAGAGGAAAGTTGCAGATGGAACAGGCCAAACAGGTTAGCGCTGAACAGCAGCGTAACCAGCACCATAAAACCAATGAACCACGGATTTTGGAACTGGATACCCCAACCCAGCGCCTGATTGCTCAACCGCAGCAGCGTCATTAGCAACGCTAACGCCATGAACGAGGCCACAATACCCAGGGTCGACGCGAGGAACTGTAACCGGATGCTCTGACGGTCGCGATGCTCTACCTGAAGAATTGAACCGAGTTTAATCCCCAGAACCGGCAGGACGCAGGGCATCAGATTGAGAATCAACCCACCCGCCAGCGCCATCAGCACCGCCTGCCACAGCGAGAAGCTCGCCGCAGCCGGCAAGGCCAGCGGCCCACCAATCGGCAACGTCACCTGCTGCGCCAACCCGTTATCGCTGATCACCAACGTCAAGGTTTTACCGCGCAAATCCGGTGCGCTGTCCCCCCAACCATCGCTGACCGGCACCCGCGCTAACATGTGCGTACCTTCGCGACTCACCTTTGGCTTACCGAGATCAGCATCTTCCAGCGTATCGAAGAACAGTTCAGGCTGCTGCCAACCGGCGCCACGCTCAGCGCTGATGTGCAGTTCGCCACGCTGGTAGCCGGCTTTAATACTCTCCACCAACCCATCAGCAATCGGCACCTGCCCCATCGCCTGGGCAAAATCATGGGTAAATTGCGCGTCAGAGGGGGTACCAAGATCCAGGCTGAATGGATAGTCGGTCAGGATACAGACGTTGCTGCACGTTGACAGCGTCAGGGTCCCTGCCAACTTGCGTGGTGCTGCCCCCTTCATCACCATAGGCAGTTCAACCCGATCGTGATAACCCTGGGTAGAAATACCGGCAACATCAAAGCGCTGCGGCGTCGGCCAAAACCAGGTGGCGGGTGGCGGATTGCCCTGCCAGGTTATGGCCGGTGCTATACCGCCCTCACCGGGCGAACGCCAATAGGTTTTCCAACCTTTTTGCAGCTCTATTGCCAGCAGTAATCGGGTTTCCCCATTTTGCGAGGTATCGGCACGCAGTCGCACCTTCGCGTGATCATTCGTCGGACTTTGCAGCCAGCCGCTATCCGCCGCCTGCAAAGCAGGCAGCCATAGCATTAACAGGCAGGCTAACGCCGACCTGATGATATTCAACATGTTCTTTCTCCATAAAATAAATCAATCACCAACGGGAAGGGGCGATTAACTCATTCACGGAAGACACATAATCGGAGGTGCACCCTAAGGGTGGTGGGGGAAATCACTCTGGGAGGCGGAATACGCAGGCGCGCAGCCACGGTAGGTGCCAGCAGCACCAATAACAACCCCAGACCGAACAGCAGCGTTTCAAACATCACCGGCGGTGAGGCCAATAAGGATTTAGCACTCAGTTCGCAAGGGGTCGGTTGGGTTTCAGCAGCATCATCAGCAGAAGAGGCTACCGCGCTAGCGACAGGCAGGCCAAGCGCTTGTTGCAATGCATGCAGGCTCGCCATGCGCTGAGTCATACAGACCAGCACCACCAGGCAAGCCAAGCATAAAAACCATTTTGCAATCCGCTGCTGTTTAACCATGCCGTCCTCAATTCCAAGTCTGCGCTTATCTTAGCGGCGCAGGCGCGTTTAGCAATGTTTTGCCTGTAAAGAAATGTCTGTCGACGGTATTGATGATGGCCGTTTACAGGTATCATAAGCGCAAACCTGTGCTTTTCGCCGGGTACGACGATTATTTTCTCCCCAAAGTAAGGGGTGTTACGGCCAGGCGGCAAGCACATGGGCTCGATGAACGCACGACAGTACGGGATTCGGGTGAAGTTGCGCAGCCAACACAGCGGTAACGCCAAGTAAGCTGGGGATACACAGCGAAGGACAGGTGATATGCAACCTTTGAGTGGACCGGGTACCCCGATCGCCAGCGATCGCCCCCCAAGCCCGGATAAAACCACAACCACTGACGGCAGCCCGCTCTCCCCGGCACAACGCACGACGCTGGAGAAGCTGGTCGTCAAGATCATGGCACTCAGCCCAGCCAAGTCCGCCGAGATCTGGGTTACGTTGCGCCATGATCTGCAGACAGACAACAACAGTGAACTGCTGGCTCGCCATTTTCAGCCGGCCGAACAACTGTTGCAGAATCGCTTGGCTCAGGCACAACAGAGCCACGCCAGCCGACAACTGTTGCAACAACTCACCGAACTGTTACCGCAGGGCAATAATCGCCTGGCCGTCAGCGATTTTATTCGCCAGCAGTTTGGGCACACGGTATTGAGCCAGTTGAGCCACCCACAGTTGCAACAGGTCCTCAACCTGTTGCAAACCGGTAGCCTGACCATTCCTCACCCGCAGCAGACGACGACCAGCGATCGTCCCCTGCTACCTGCCGAACACCAGAGCTTGCAACAGCAGGTGACCAAGCTCAGCGCCGCGACCGGCGAATCACCGGCTAAAATCTGGCAAACCCTGTTCGATCTGGCTGGGGTAAAAACCAATGATCCTCTTCCGGCTCGTCACTTCCAGCTGCTGAACCAGTTTTTGCAGGTGAAGGTGGCATTGAGTCCACAGACAGCACCAACGCTAAACAACTTGCTGGCCGTACTCAAACAACCGGCAGATCCGCAGGAGCAGCAGCAGCTCAATGACTACTGCCAATCGCGTTTTCACTGCAACGCAACGGCGCCGCTAACCCATCCGCAGATGAGCGATGTGATCAACCAACTGTTTGCTCGTCGTCTGGAAAAAGCGGGCCCTACTCAGCCGATAACCGGCAGCGCTGCCGAACCGCAGCCGTTGCTCAATCCACTGATTGCCGTACTGCCCCAACCGCTGCAAAAAGCGCTGAGCAAACCCGCTGCGGTATTCATTCTTTTCATTCTGGTGCTGGCCTTGGTATTGGCGCTGGTGTTTTAACCTATCAGCCGCAGCCGCAGTCTTCTCCAATCGTCTTTCCCAGCAGCGAACCCGGCTGCTCACCGGTGGCCAATGGATGGCCATCGCGTTTCCAGAAGTCCAGTCCGCCAATCAGCTCCTTCACCTGGAACCCCTGCTGCGCCAACTTGTACGCCCCCTTGGTTGAACCGTTACAGCCAATGCCGTCGCAGTAGGTCACATAAACTTTACCGCGATCCAGATGCGCCGTGCCCGCTTCGTCCATAAGCCGGTGTGGCAAGCTGATCGCGCCGGGAATATGCCCGGCGGCATACAAAGCCTCTGCGCGGGTATCGATCACTACGATTTCACTGATGCCATTACGCAGATCTTCCGCCACGTCCCATGCGTCCGCGTAATAACTCAGTTTCGCCGCCAGATAATCGAGACTCTGCGCCGCTGTTCCCGGTGGGAATGCCAAAACCAATGAAGATACCGCCATGAAATTCACCTCTGTTGATAAAGACTGATGACAATATTGCCTGATTTTGGTCTTATGATTGATACCCATTTTTGTACGTTGATAAGTCCCATTATGGCAAATGCGCTGCTCACCCTTTTTTACCTGCCAGAACACACAAGCGGTACCTTGCGTGAGCGCGTGTGCAGCACATTACGCCGGGCGATTCATAACGGGGCGTTAATCCGTGGTCAACGTTTACCCTCATCCCGAATACTGGCCAAAGATTTGGGCGTATCACGCGTGACAACGGAGGCAGCCTATAGCCAGCTCGAGGCCGAAGGCTATCTGCAACGCCGAGTGGGCCAAGGGACCTTCGTCGCAATATGCATTGTTAAATCGCCGCCCGTCGCCAACGTGATCGGTGAACCGCATTTGTCACTCCGCGGCAGGCAGATCGTACAAACCGGGGGTTGCCGCGATCCCGAGCACCCCTTGCCCTTTGCCGCCGGTTCGCCGGACCTGCGCGTCTTCCCATTAAAACTGTGGAAGCACCTCACTGCCCAGCAGTTACGCTTACGTGGCGAAACCCTGCTGCGCTATGGTGATCCGCAGGGTTACCGCCCCCTACGCGAGGCCATTGCCGGCTATGTCAGCCAAACTCGCGGCGTGAATTGTGACGCGCAGCAGGTCCTGGTACTGACCAGCTCTCAACAGGCTCTGCAGTTGATTGCTACTTTGCTGTTGGATAATGGCGACAAGGTCTGGATGGAAGAACCCGGTTATCGCGGCGCCCGAAATGCCTTTACCAGTGCAGGCGGCGAATTGGTACCGGTCAGTGTTGATGAAGCCGGTATGCGGGCAGATGACAAGCTCCCTGCCCCCCGGCTAATTTATCTGACGCCTTCGCACCAATACCCTACGGGGGTGGCGCTGAGCCTGGCACGGCGGCTCGAATTGCTGGCTTTGGCGCAACGGCATCGGGCGTGGATTGTTGAAGATGATTACGACAGCGAGTTTCACTATGACGGCCAGCCTATGCCGGCGATGCAAAGCCTGGATCGGCACGGCAACGTGCTTTATCTGGGGACGTTTTCCAAGGCGCTATTTCCCTCGTTGCGGCTGGCATATTTAGTGGTCCCGCCTGCCTTGGTCGAATCCTTTACCACCGCACGCACAGTCTATGACGGTCACAGCGCCCAACTGATGCAGGCAGTCACCGCCGAATTTATCCTGCAGGGGCATTTTGCCGCGCATATCCGCTATATGCGCCAGCTGTATTCTAGCCGACGTGACCAGTTGTTGGCGCAAGTGCAGGAAAAGCTAGGGCATTATGCTACCCCGCAACCAGCCGCCGGGGGATTGCAGCTCAGCGTTTGGCTACCTCCGGGCCAAGAAAGCGCCCTCACTCAGCAAGCACAGCGTTTAGGTGTGATAACACCCGGACTGGCGGCGCTGTATCAAACAGCAAACCTGCGGCGCGACGGTTGGCTATTGGGCTTTTCTGCCCTGACACCGGGAGAGATCCGTGCCGCCGTCGAACGGCTGGCACGGATTACTGCTCGCTAAATTTGCAACATCGCTTTCGGTGACATTACTGCTCGGTCAGCCGCAGTTCTGCCACTATCGGCAGATGATCGCTAACCGCCGGCCAGTGGATGCCATTCCAGTCACCGCTGGCGTTTGGCACCGTCAGGCTGTCCAGATGCCAGCGCTGCGCATTGCCGCTAAAGATATAATCGACTTTAATTTCGGCATTTTCCGCCGGCCAACTGCGACCATCTTGTGCGGCAGGCATAATGTCGTTCCAGTAACGGCTGAGTTCAGTCCAGGTAACGCTGCCCGGGACATCGTTCATGTCGCCGAACAACAGCTTGATGCCACGCATTTCAATGGTACGGTCGTTTAACTCACGCACCTGATCCAAACGCATGGCCGGATCTTCTTTGGTATCCAGATGAGTATTGATCAGGGTGATGGGGGCCGGGAACTCGGGCACGTCGGTCTGGGCGCTGAAAGCAATGCGCTGTTCACGCTGCCCGGACGGCAGTGGGTAAATCTTGCTGTCATGCAGCGGATATTTTGACAGAAACGCCAGGCCATATTCGCCGCCGTCAAAGTCAATCGCGCGACCAAAGACCACGTGCATGCCTGTCAGCTTGGCCAGCTCCGCAGCCTGATCCAATTTACCGCTGCGGCCCGTCAGTTTGTCCACTTCCTGTAATGCCACCACGTCAACGTTCATCGCCTTGATGGCCTTGGCGATGGCGGTCATATCGCTGACCTTGCCGGCAGCAATATTAAAGCTGGCTACGCGGATCTTCGGGGCCTGTTCCAGGTTATAGGTTTTGTTCTTCAAGCCACCCAGTGCGCTGGCCACTTCGCGGCTATTGGCATTGCTGTTGGCATGGCCGCCGTCGGTAGAGGACCAGGCCGTATGAGATATTCCCAGGGATAACAGAGTAATAAGCAAAGCATGACGTGAGCGCATGAATTCTCCTTTAGCGTTCAGATTTTTGTTGGGGCACCCGCACCCCACAGCTAACAATGATTTTGCCGCAGTTACCCGCGACTATTTCCTAGTTATCTCGCTATTTTTTTATTCTGCGCCGCATCTCGCATTCCGACAGTGAAAGTATTGCACCATTGGACAACCGGCTGAATTAGATTTAAAACCGATAGACCGCTTATCGAGAGGAACCCAAATGACCCGCGCCTTAGCCGAACAGCTCACCGAACGTTTCTTCCGCTATCTGGCGGTAACCAGCCAGAGCGATGCCGCTGCCACGGCCCTGCCCAGCACGCCGGGGCAGCATGACATGGCCAAGCTGCTGGCGGCCGAACTGCGCCAGTTGGGGATGCAAGACGTACAGATCGATGATCATGCGACCGTCACCGCACGCAAACCCGGTAACCAACCAGGCGCACCGCGCATCGGTTTTATCACCCATATCGATACCGTTGACGTCGGCCTGTCAGCGCATATCCACCCACAGTGCCTGCACTTTAGCGGTCAAGATCTCTGCCTTAACGCGGAACATGACATCTGGCTGCGTACCGCTGAGCACCCGGAAATTCTCGCCTATCCAAATGAAGATATTATTTTCAGCGACGGCACCAGCGTGCTCGGCGCGGACAACAAGGCGGCAGTGACGGTCGTGATGACCTTGCTGGCTAACCTGAGCGCTACAGATCGCCACGGTGATATTCTGGTGGCCTTTGTACCAGACGAAGAGATTGGCCTGCGCGGTGCCAAGGCGCTGGATTTGGCGCGCTTTGACGTGGATTTCGCTTATACCATTGACTGTTGCGAGCTGGGTGAAGTGGTCTATGAAAACTTCAACGCCGCAGCGGCGGAGATCCATATTGAGGGCGTTACTGCGCACCCCATGTCGGCGAAGAATATCCTGATCAACCCGATTCGCATCGCCAATGACATCATTAACCAATTCGACAGTCGGGATACGCCAGAACATACCGAAGGGCGCGAGGGCTATTTCTGGTTCAACGATATGGTGGCCAACGCCAACCTCGCCACCTTAAAAGTGTCGATCCGTGATTTTGATCTGGCGGCGTTCAATGCGCGTAAAGCACGGATACAAGAAGTGGTACAGCAGGTGGCAGCAAACTACCCGCGCGCCAAAGTGAGCTGTACTGTTACCGATATCTACAGCAACATCAGCAACTCTATCGGTGATGATAAACGCGCCATTGAGCTGATATTCGGCGCCCTCGCCGCCCACGGCATTCCACCAAAGGTTATCCCCATGCGAGGGGGCACTGACGGCGCAGCGCTCTCCAGCCGCGGGCTGGTAACCCCCAATTACTTCACCGGTGCACACAATTTCCATTCACGCTTTGAGTTCCTGCCGGTCAGTGCGTTTGTGAAGTCATATCAGGTGACTCGCAGCATTTGTTTACTGGCTGCCCGCGGGTAGCAGCCACACTCCTCCAAGCGCGATATTTCATGCAAAGATATCGCGCTTAGGCCAGCAACCAGCCCACTACCCCACCCCACGCCAACAATGGCAATGAGTAGTAATGGAATTTCAGCCAGATTTTACGCTCGCCCGCCATACGCAAAGCAATCAGGTTCGCCAACGAGCCGATCGCCAGCCCAAAGCCACCGGCATTCACCGCATAAGCCAGCAGTTGGCTTGAAGGCACATAATTGAGCAATAGAATGGTGGCAGGCACATTGCTGATTATCTGTGACAGGCCAATTCCCAGCGCATAAATTCCGCCGTTGCTCAACGAAGAGAGGCCAGCGAACCAGGATTGGATCGCCTCAAGTCGGGTGAACAACCCCACGTCGATAAACATGGCGATAAAAACAAAAATCAGGCTCCAGTCAATCTGCAGCAACACCCGGCGAGCCAGCAGTAAAAAGCCGGCGAAAACAGCCAACAGACCGTACAGCGGCAATCCCATATCCAGAGACAGCAGAAAAATCACATACAGCACCACGCAGCTCAACAACAAATGCCGTTGATACGGGTAGCCTTCGGTGTGCGGAACCTTAACGATCTCCCGTGGCGGGAAGCTGAACCAGGTCAACAACAACAGGCTAGCCAGCATTACCGCGCCAAAAGGCAACATTTGGGCAATAAAACCCAAGAAAGACAGCGAGGATTTACTCCAAAGCAAAATGTTCTGCGGGTTGCCGATTGGCGTCAACAACGAGCCGGCATTAACCGCCAGCGCCTGGAAGATAATCAACCGGCTAATCGGCAACGAAGACAGTTTTTTTAGCGTGATGGTCAGTGGAATGACAATAAACAGCGCCACGTCGTTGGTCAGGAACGACGACAGCAGCGCGGCAGAAAACACTAAAAACAGCGCCAGCCGTCGTTCACTGTGCAGCCTGTTGACGATCTGGCGACCGATAAAATCAAAATAGCCACTGACCTCAACCCCTTTGGTCAATAACATCAACCCCAGCAGCGTGATGATGGTACGCCAGTCAATAAAACGGTTAAGCTCTGGCAGCTGTTGTGGATTGAAGGCGGCCATCAGCACACCGGCCAGCAACAGGATATGTAAGAAACGATCTTTCAGGAATGGCTGAATCAGCCGAACAGCGGCGTTTGAACTCATGTTGAGCGCTTCAAAAAACAATCAAGGATCGGGAAGCAGACGTTAGCCCAAGCACGCTAGTAACGCCAGAAAAATGCTTTGTTACCTTTTAACCGCCATTCTTGAAACCGCCTCTTTGTGGGCTGCCGGCACGCCCTCGGTCACGTATTGTCTGCATACTACCGGGGTGCGCTCAGTGGCCACCTCGATGCACCGCCCGTTATTTTGGCTATCTCTGCTTTTCATTTGTCGCACTTTGCTTTATTTGTAGCGCCCTCCTCTGTTTCAAAGGATTTTTTATGGCTAACGTTTTTGCCAAAGGGCTTTTGCTGAGTGTGACGCTCAGCCTGTTGACCGCCTGTAATGACCAGGACTCCCGCCCGCAGATTGATCTCGAGGGCAAAACCATGGGGACCTTCTACAGCGTCAAAGTCAGCGGGGATATCGCCGTCGATAAGCAGCAGTTACAGCAGCAGGTCGATGCCGTGTTGGAACGGGCTAATGACGATATTTCTACTTACCGTACTGATTCGGTACTGTCGCGTTTTAATCAAACGCAGAGTGCTGATCCACAGCCCATCCCACGCGGCATGGCAGACATCATCTTGATGGCTCAACGTATTGGCCACGATACTCAGGGCGCAATGAATATTACCGTTGGCCCTCTGGTGAATCTGTGGGGCTTTGGGCCGGATAAGCGCGCGGTAAAAGTACCGAGCCAACAACAAATAGAGGCGGCGCAAAAAAATGTTGGCCTGCAGCACCTCAAACTGATCAGCGACAATCGCGGCGAATGGCTACAGAAAGACCTGCCAGAAATGTATGTCGATCTCTCGACAATGGGCGAGGGCTATGGCGTCGACCAACTGGTACAACTGATGGCGCGCAATGGCATCACCAACTATTTGGTGTCCGTCGGTGGTGCAGTCTCCTCGCGCGGTGTTAACGGCAAGGGTAACGCCTGGCGAGTGGCGATCCAAAAACCGACCGATCGTGAAAATGCCGTGCAGGCGCTGGTTGATCTGCAAGGCTACGGCATCAGTACGTCCGGCAGTTACCGCAACTACTTCGAACAAGATGGGCAACGCTATTCGCACGTGATCGATCCCACGACGGGTCGGCCGATCACCCATCGCCTGGTATCTGCCACCGTGATCGCCCCCACCGCATTGGAAGCCGACGGTTGGGACACTGGGCTGATGGTTCTGGGCACAGAAAAAGCGCTCAAACTGGCGGAAGATAAAGGGCTGGCGGTGTATTTGATCAGCAAAACCGATGACGGTTTCAGCGCGGTGATGACACCGCAGTTTAAAGCGTTCCTGGTGAAATAATTTCTGGGATAGTGATAACGAGGGTGCAGTAGGTAAAACTGCACCCTCATGGTGTCATCCTTTGCGGTGCAGTAACAAATAGGCCACCGGTATCACCAACATCGACAACAGGGGCGCACTAAGCATCCCGCCAATCATCGGTGCGGCAATACGTCGCATCACTTCAGAGCCGGCGCCGTTGCCCCACATGATCGGCAATAATCCCGCCATAATGGTGGCAACCGTCATCACTTTTGGCCGAACCCGCAACACGGCACCTTCGCTAATTGCATCCATCAGCTGTTGTTGCGTTAACGGCTGCCCTGGCTGACTGTGTTTCTCCAACGCATGGTTTAAATACAGCACCATGATTACGCCAAATTCCGCCGCCACCCCGGCCAACGCGATAAAGCCCACCGCCCCCGCCACCGACAGGTTGTAGTTGAGCAAATACAACAACCACACGCCGCCGATCAGTGCAAATGGTAACGTCGCCATGATCAGTAATGCATCCCGCACGCTGCTAAAGGTGACGAACAGCAGCACGAAAATGATCGCCAACGTGACCGGTAGCACGACCTTCAACTGGGCGCTGGCGCGCTCCAGATATTCAAACTGCCCTGACCAGCTCAAGGATACTCCCGCAGGCAACTTAACCTGCTGTGACACCGCTTGCTGCATCTCTTCCACCGCCGATTTAAGATCGCGTCCACGCAGGTCAACATAAATCCAATTGGAGAGTCGGGCGTTTTCACTTTTCAGCATCGGCGGTCCTTCAGTAACCCGAATGTCAGCCAGCATAGACAGCGGCACCTGCCCTCCGCTGGCTGTCAGCACCGGTAACGCCTGCAGTTGCTGCACCGAGTCGCGAACCTCACGCGGGTAACGCACATTGATGGGATAACGCGCTCGGCCCTCAATGGTTTCACCGATGTTTTCGCCCCCCACCAGCGTTGCCACCATAGATTGCAGCTCTTTTACCGAGACGCCATAACGTGCCGCCCGCTGGCGATCAATATCAATATCCACGTAGCGCCCGCCGGTAATACGTTCCGCCAGCGCTGAGGTGACGCCCGGCACAGGCTTCACCACCTGCTCAATTTGCCCGGAAATCCGTTCAATATCGGCCATGTTATTGCCGTTCACCTTGATACCGACCGGGCTTTTTATCCCGGTGGCAAGCATATCCAGACGGTTGCGGATAGGTGGAACCCAAACGTTGGCAATGCCAGGCACCTTGACCACAGCGTCCAGTTCAGCCACCAGCTTGTCCATGGTCATGCCAGACCGCCACTGATCGCGCGGCTTGAAACGAATGGTGGTTTCCAGCATGGTCAGAGGGGCAGGATCGGTGGCGCTCTCCGCCCGTCCTGCTTTACCAAATACCGTCGCGACCTCGGGCACGGTTTTAATCAACCGGTCGGTGAGTTGCAGCAACCGGCTCGCCTCGCGCGCCGACATCCCCGGCAATGACGATGGCATATACAGCAGATCACCTTCGTCGAGCTGGGGCATAAATTCGCTGCCCAAACGACTGAGCGGATACAGCGTTAACAGCAGCAGTAATAGTGAAACCCCGAGCGTGGTTTTGGGCCTCGCCAGCACCGCAGCCAACACCGGTTGGTACAGGCGGATCAACCAACGGTTGATCGGATTGGCATGCTCGTCGGGAATGCGACCACGAATAAAATACCCCATCAGCACCGGCACCAGCGTAATACCTAACCCGGCGGCCACCGCCATGGCATAGGTTTTGGTGTAGGCCAGCGGTGAAAACATCCGCCCTTCCTGTGCCTGTAATGTGAAGACAGGGATAAAGGACAGGGTAATAATCAGCAAACTGCAAAAGAGTGCGGGCCCGACCTCTACCGCCGCCTGCTCTGAAATACGCCAATAATCCGCCGATGTCGGCTGCTGCCCCGGATGGCGCTGTCGCCACTGCTCCAGCACCTTATGCATATTCTCGATCATGACGATCGCGGCATCCACCATGGCACCGATCGCGATGGCTATCCCACCCAGTGACATGATATTGGCGTTCACCCCTTGGTAATGCATCACCACAAAGGCCCCGAGGATGCCGAGCGGCAGCGTAATCATCGCCACCAGCGCCGAACGGAAATGGAACAGGAACAAGGTGCACACCAGCGCCACCACGATAAACTCTTCCAGCAGCTTATGGGACAAGGTTTCAATGGCATGCTCAATCAACTGAGAACGGTCATAAACCGTCACAATCTCCACGCCAGGCGGCAAGCTCTGCTGGATCGCCTGCAACTTCACCTTCAACGCATTAATGGTTTCCAGCGCATTTTTGCCGTAGCGCATCACGACAATGCCGCCTGCAACTTCCCCCTCGCCGTTAAGCTCCGCGACACCACGGCGAATCTCCGGCCCCTCACGCAAGGTCGCCACCTGTGAAAGCAGGATGGGTACCCCATCACGAACGGTGATTACCACGTTGGAGAAATCACTCAGTTTTTTCAGGTAACCCGAGGTGCGCACCATATATTCCGCCTCGCCCATCTCCAGCAGCGCGCCGCCACCCTCTTGATTGGCGTCCTGAAGGGCACTCACGACCTGCTGATGGGTGATATTCAACGCACGCAGGCTTTGCGGATCCAACACCACTTGATACTGGCGCACCATACCGCCTACGCTGGCGACTTCCGCCACGTTGGGGACAGTTTTAAGCTCAAATTTTAGCGTCCAATCTTGCAGGGCCCGTAGATCAGCCAAGCTGTGTTTCCCGCTTTTATCGACCAACGCATATTCATAAACCCAGCCAACCCCGGTGGCATCCGGCCCCAGCGCCACCTTGACCTGCGCCGGTAATGAAGACTGCACCTGACTGAGCGATTCCAATACCCGAGAACGTGCCCAGTACAGATCGGTACCGTCTTCAAACAGCACGTAAACATAGGCGTCGCCAAACATGGAAAAACCACGCACCGTCTTGGCACCCGGCACCGTTAATAAAGTGGTGGTCAACGGATAGGTAACCTGATCTTCAATCACCTGCGGTGCCTTGCCTGGGTAGGTGGCACGGACGATGACTTGCACATCGGACAGGTCAGGCAACGCATCGAGTGGCGCTTTCTGCAAGGCCCATATCCCCCAGCCAGCCAGCAGCGCCGAGGCCAACAGCACTAACAGTCGATTACGCAACGACCAACGGATCACGAAAGCAATCATAAGTGCCCCCCGTGCTCAGCGTGAATCGGTACTATCTGACTGATATGCGAACCCCTATCATCCACAGTAAAGCGGATCTGCACTTTGTCGCCCGAGGTGATGCCGGTCGGCAATCCTCCTGGAGGCAGGGCAAAGTCCATGGTCATTGCCGGCCACTGCAATTCCGGTACAGGGCCATGGGACAGCGTAATCGTGTCGCCATTCAGCGCCTCAATCACGCCTTCGGCCTGGTACTGTTTAACCTCTGACTTTGCCGCCATCTGCGGCAAGGCACTGCGCATACTGGCCTCGGAGTCGATCAGGAATTGGCCAGAAGTCACGACCTGTTGCCCTACACTCAGGCCGCGTTTGATCTCCACCCAGCCATCCTGTGTACGCCCGGCGACCACCTCAACCGGCGTGAAATGCCCACTCCCTTCAGCAACCAATACCCGATTACGATCGCCGCTGCCGATCAGCGCCTCTTGCGGTATCGCCAGCACCGGTTTACCCACCGTGCTCTGCGACAGCGTCAATTGCAGGTACATGCCTGGCCGCAATTTTTGCTGCGGATTCTTCAATAAAATACGTGCCTTGAAAGTACGGGTCAGCGGATCGACATTGGCCAGCAGTTCGCTTACTTCTCCCTCAAAACGCTCCCCCGGCCAACTGGCGGAGGCGGCCTGTACCTTATCACCCACCTTCAACAAGCCGGCCTGCGCCTGCGGATAGTCAGCCAGGATCCACACCGGGTCGAGGCGAGCTATCTCAAACAGGCTCTGCGCCGCGGTCACCTGCGCACCTTCAAGAACGGTCAGCTTGTTAACGAAACCGTTTTCCGGGGCCACTATCTTAACGCGTGGCTCGGATTTTCCCGTGCGCTCCACTTGCCGAATTACCGCCTCGGGCATAAACAGCAACTGTAACCGCTGGCGTGCTGCCGCAGTCAATTCGGTATCACCCAGCTTGCGTATCGCCAGATACTCCTGCTGCGCCGCACTCCAGTCCGGTATCCACAACTGCGCTAGCGCTTCCCCCTTCTTCACCTGTTGCTCGCTGGCACGAACATAGAGCTTCTCCACCAGTCCATTGGCACGAGCAGCGATAATTTGAATGCCGCGCTCATCCGTCGCTACGCTGCCAAAGGCGCTAAATTGCGGTTCCAATGGGCGTAACTGCGCAGCCTCGATACGCACCCCCAGGTTCTGTTGCTGGCGCGCGCTGATGGTCACGCCGCCCTCCGATTCAGCTTCATCGGCATAGCGTGGCACCAGTTGCATATCCATAAAGGGAGATTTACCCGGTTTATCAAAGCGCTGAGCTGGCATCATCGGATCATACCAATACAGTACCTGTCGCTCGCTCTTGCTCGCTTGCGGTGCCGTTTCACCCTGCGAGCCAAACCAATATCCGGCCAATCCACTGCCGATCAACGCGGCTAATAACGCCAGCTTGAATTGTATTTTCATTGCATCGATTCCTGTGGGGTGAGGTAGCGGATAGCGGCCCAGATTTGTGCAAGCCCACGAGCGGCTTTGCCGGCGTTGAGGTGGCTGTCGAGCAGCGCACGCCGCGCTTCCAGCACCGCGGACAGGTCGCTTTTACCCGTGCGATATTGCGCCAACACCAATGTCAGCCGCTGTTGCTGCAAGGGGATGGCCTGCTGCTGCTGACGTTGCCACTGCAACTGCGCCGCCTGGTACTGCGCCAACAGCGTATCGAGTTGCGCCTGATGATCGCGAATCAACAGCGTCAGTCGATCGTTGGCCTCCATGTTGCGAGACACATCGGCGGCATAGTCCTTATCCTGGCGTTGCGAGCGGAAAAGCGGCAGATCCACGGTAAACATCACCCCGGCCAGATCCTCGTAATCATCAGCACGCTTGCCGTAATACACCTCGACGCCGACATCCGGTATTGCCGCCACTTCTGACTGTGCAGAACGCGCCTTGGCAACATCCGCCTCACGGCTGGCTTGCAGTACTTCGGGGTGCTGCCTGATCCCCTGTCGCAATACGTCACTGTCAGCCGGCAAACGTTCAAAGCGCGGCAAGGTTCCTGACGTATCCGTCGCCGCCACGCCGGTCAGTTGCGTCAAACGCGCCTGTGCCACCCTAACGTCCCGCTGTGCTTCACTGATGCGATCTTGCATGGCCAGCAACGTCAGTCGGGCGTCCAACACCGCACTGGCCGGCGTGCCACCACCGGCTACGCCCGCGCGCTGAGTGGTGATTTGACGTTCGCTCTCCGTGACCAAGGCTGTCGCATCACGCAGGCTTTGCAGGCTCAATGCCAACTCAAGCCACGCTTGGGCGGTTTGCTGCTGCAAACGGGCACGGATGGTGGCGCTGCCTGCATCTGTTTTGCTGGCTTCGGCGCGTAAGGTATCAGCCTTGCGCTGGCGTTTGGTGCTGCTGACATAGTCCTGCATGATGCCAACCCGCCCCATCGTCATACCTTCGCGAGTGAAACGCCGGGCATTTCCCCCCTGCACCGGCACGTTCTCAATACCGAACTTCAGCTTGGGATCGGGCAATTGCATTGCCGAATCTGCCATGTTCGCCAGGGCATTGACCTGATGTCGATTGGCCGAGAGTTCGGCGGAATAACGTTCCGCTGCCGTCAGTGACTGTTGCAGCGTGAGCTCCGTCGCTTGGGTGGCTGATACCCAACAAACGAGCAGCAGCCAGCCCACCCGCAAGGGGTGAGAAATAATCCTGGTCATGACGCCTCCGTTATTGCCGCGTGGCGGCGATAGCAATCAACTGATAACCGCCGTCAATCGGCAGGAAGCTGAAGTCAACCGCAGTTCCCACCGGCAATACGGTAAGCGAAGGCGATGAAGGGAGCAGGAAACTCATGGTCATTGGAGGCCAATTAAGGGCTGGAATGGCTTGATGCCTGATAGACACCTTCCGTTCATCCCAAGCCTTTATCACGCCCTGGCTGTGGATTTCGACGGTAGGTTTGACAGCGGAATGTTGCATCGCCCTATCAGCGGCACTGGCGACAGAGGAGAAAAATAAGGTGATTAATACAGCGGCAAATAAATTACGCATAACGGGTACTCCATGAAATAGTTAACGAACACGAATGACCGTCGGAGACGGTAAAGCGGTTGTCAGGGCTATTCACGGAAACGACAGAATACGATCTCTGCCGGCGGGCCTGTTATCGGGGGCGTTTGCCATGTGTTAAACGGGATAGAAAGTGACAGAGCGGGCGCGATCACCGCCAGTTCGCTGCTGACTGGCAAAGCGGCTAATGCCAGATTAGCGTGATCCTGTTGGGCTGATTCCGGCACGCAGTGTTTCTCACACAGCGGCTCTTGTGTCTGCATCTGCTCTGATGACGGCTGGCTATTTTGCATGTGCATCATATGCTGAGCCATCGGCGCTTCACCACTGAACTGCAGGTTGCAATTATGGCTGGCCAGCGCCATCTGGGTATTTAGCAGTAACCAACTGACGACCAATAGCCCTGCACAGGCTCGCTTTTTAGCGAAACGCAACCGGTGCATGAATAAGGAGATGGACGCCAACGCCGACATCAGGTGATTCCAGAAGATGAGATAGCGGAAGTATATCGACCAAGTGCTTGTGCAGGAATGGAATTTACACCCGCTGACAAAGTGGTGCGCGCCCACGTAAGGGAAACCAAAATGCATTGATGTTAATCAACAGGTATCGCATCAGCTCAAAAAAAAAAGCCCAGCGTCACTGGGCTTTATGCGGGTAAATTCACCGATGGGAAGGTTATTTGGTTAACGCGATAATACCCAGCGTCAGACCCGCAACCGCTGCTGCACCACCGGCGATTGCGCCTGCGGTTTCCCAGTTATCCTGTGTCGTGCCTTTCATACAGGTGTTGGTATGCACCAAACGCCCCTGATCATCATAGACAGGTACGCAAGGTGAATCAGTCGCGCACCCAGCCAAAATGACCGACAGTAACCCAACTGCAATTAACTTTTTCATACTATTGCCTCAATGTTCGATCACTCTGAAAACTACGCCGAGTGACAATCGCGCTATTGAGCCATTGTATGCCCAAAAGACTGAACAAAGCGTTAATGATCCGTCAGCAGATGTAATTTGGGATAACTCTGAACGGCTAACCCGTTGGCCTGCAGACAGCAAAAAGCCCGCGAATACGCGGGCTTTATTCTAATACTTTGAGCCGGAATTACTTCTGCAGTTTACGCATGACCAGCGTGGCGTTAGTACCACCGAAACCGAAGCTGTTAGACATAACGGTGGTCAGCTCACGTTGAGTCGGCTGAGTCACAATGTTCATGCCTACGGCTTTCTCATCCAGGTTTTCGATATTGATACTTGGCGCAATAAAGCCGTGCTCAACCATCAACAGGCTGTAGATCGCTTCCTGCACGCCAGCGGCGCCCAGTGAGTGACCGGTCATGGCCTTGGTGGACGAAATTGCCGGGGTGTTATCGCCAAACACTTCGCGGATAGCGCCCAATTCTTTCACGTCGCCAACCGGCGTTGAAGTGCCGTGCACGTTCATGTAGTCGATTGGAGTATCAACGCCCTGCATCGCCATCTTCATGCAACGCACTGCGCCTTCGCCAGAAGGAGCGACCATGTCTGCGCCGTCGGACGTTGCACCGTAGCCGATGATTTCAGCATAAATGTGCGCGCCACGTGCCAGAGCGTGTTCCAGTTCTTCAACCACGACCATACCGCCGCCGCCTGCAATGACGAAACCATCGCGCGCTGCGTCATAAGTACGAGAGGCTTTTTCTGGGGTGTCGTTGTAGCTGGTGGACAGTGCGCCCATCGCATCAAACTCACAGGCCATTTCCCAGCACAGTTCTTCACCGCCGCCGGCAAAGACAACGTCCTGCTTACCCAGTTGGATCAGTTCGACCGCGTGGCCAATGCAGTGTGCAGAGGTTGCGCAGGCAGAGCTGATCGAGTAGTTAACGCCACGAATTTTGAAGGGGGTTGCCAGGCAGGCAGAAACGCCTGAAGCCATCGCCTTAGTCACCATATAAGGGCCAACGCCACGCAGGCCTTTGGCGCGCATACCGTCAGATCCAGCAACCTGGTTGCGCGGTGAACCGCCACCTGAGCCAACCACCAGACCGGTGCGATCGTTGGAAACCTGATCGGCAGCCAGACCGGAGTCTTTAATGGCTTCTTCCATGGAAAGATAGGCATAAACGGACGCATCACTCATAAAGCGCATGACTTTACGGTCGATCAGACCCGTGGTGTCCAGTTTAACATCGCCCCATACGTGACTACGCATGCCGGAATCTTTCAGCTCCTGGGAGAACGTGATCCCAGAACGACCTTCCTGCAGGCTCGCCAGGACCTCCTGTTGGTTGTTACCAATGCTGGAGACGATTCCCAGGCCAGTAATCACTGCACGTTTCATTCAATACCTCTTCCACAATTTTACATTCGGGATTTTGCATCGCACTTTAGCGTACAGATGTACGCCGAACAAGTCCGATCAGCGTTTTTCAGCTTTATTCTTATCCAGTTTGCGCCATAGCGCCAGCGCCGTTAGAATCCCGTCACCCCTTGAGTTATGAGCAACTAACCGTGAGCCACGCCCCGATCCAAACCGCAGCGTTATCCTGGAATGAACAGGGTACACCTGTTTCGAAACAGTTTGATGACGTCTACTTTTCTAATCAGGATGGGCTGGAAGAAACCCGCTACGTATTTCTCAAGGGCAACCAACTCCCTCAACGTTTTAGCTGCCACCCCCGCCCCCTGTTTCTTGTGGCGGAAACGGGCTTTGGCACCGGGCTTAATTTTCTCACCTTGTGGCAGGCTTTTGCCAGCTTCCGTGAGACAACGCCTAACGCCACGTTGCAACGGCTGCACTTTATCAGTTTTGAAAAATTCCCTCTCGTGCAGGCCGACCTCGCCGCTGCGCACGCACGCTGGCCGGAGCTGGCTCCCTTTGCCGATGAGTTACGCGCCCAATGGCCATTGCCGCTGCCGGGCTGCCACCGTCTGTTGCTGGCGGAAGGCCGCATTACGCTCGATCTGTGGTTCGGCGACGTTAACGCGTTATTACCGCACGTCGATCCCAGCATGAACCGCCAAATCGATGCCTGGTTCCTCGACGGCTTTGCGCCGGCGAAAAATCCGGACATGTGGACGGAACAGCTGTTCGCCGCGATGGCTCGCTTTGCCAGACCTGGCGGCAGCCTTGCCACTTTCACCGCCGCAGGCTTTGTGCGACGCGGATTGCAACAGGCCGGATTTGAAGTAATAAAGAGCAAAGGCTTCGGCCAAAAACGTGAAATGCTGATTGGCACGCTGCCTGAAGATGCCACCACCATCACGCATCCTTTCCCTTGGTCACTCCGCCCGGCGGCGGACAGTACCGACGACATTGCGATCGTCGGTGGTGGTATCGCCAGCGCATTAACCGCACTTGCGTTGTTACGCCGCGGTGCGAAGGTCAGGCTGTATTGTGCCGATCCTCACCCCGCCGAGGGTGCTTCCGGCAACCGACAGGGCGCGCTTTACCCCCTGCTGAATGGCCGTGGGGACGCGTTGGAAAACTTCTTCAGCGCGGCTTTCCCTTTTGCCCGCCGCCAGTACGATGCGTTAGTGCAACAAGGTGTCGAGTTTGACCATCAATGGTGTGGCGTCAGTCAGTTGGCCTTTGACGAGAAGAGTGCCGGGAAAATTGCAAAAATGCAGGCGGTTGAATGGCCTCCGGCGCTGGCAATGCCCGCCGATCGCGCCACGCTCAGCGCATTGTGTGGTATCGACAGCGGTTTTGGCGGCATTAACTACCCGCAAGGCGGTTGGTTGTGCCCTGCCGAACTGACACGCAATGCCCTTGTGCTGGCACAACGTCAGGGGCTGGGCTGCCATTATGGGTTTACGCTCAGGACGCTGACAGCCACTGAGACCGGTTGGCAACTCAGCTTCAGCAACGGTGAAAGCCGGCAGCATGCAACAGTGATTTTGGCCAACGGCCACCGCCTTTCTGAACTGGCGCAAGGTGAAGCCCTGCCGGTTTATGCCGTACGCGGTCAGGTATCCCATATTCCCACAACCCCGGCGCTAAGCGAATTGAAGCAGGTGTTGTGTTACGACGGCTACCTGACCCCGGTCAACGCCAATAACCAACAGCACTGTATAGGCGCCAGCTACCAGCGTGGCGAAACCGCCACCGAATATCGCGAAGAAGAACAGCAGGACAATCGCGCTCGTCTGTTACGCTGCCTGCCGGACCAGGCCTGGCCACGAGAGGTAGACGTCAGCGGTCGTCAGGCCCGTTGCGGCGTACGTAGCGCCACGCGCGATCATTTACCGATGATCGGTGCAGTACCGGATTATCAAGCCACGTTGGCGCAGTATCAGGATCTCCAGCGCCAGCATCAACGCGGCGAAGTTATCGCCAATGCTCCGGTTTATCCGAATCTGTTTATGATTGGCGCATTAGGCTCACGTGGGCTATGCTCGGCGCCGCTGGCGGCTGAAATTTTGGCAGCGCAGCTGTTCGACGAACCCTTGCCAGGCAGCGCAGACATGTTGGCGGCAGTGAATCCGAACCGGATGTGGGTAAGAAAACTACTGAAGGGACGTGCGGTTTAATCGCAGTTTTGCAGGGCGCTGTTATGAACTGCGCCCTGCAAACGGGCTCAGGCGGTCGGCAATGCCGTTTGGTACAGGTTTTCCCACATGCCATACACCAATGCCTGGTCCGGTGGGGACAGCTCGCCGGCAGCGATGGCTTTATGCAGGCTGCCTTCCACCTGTGCCTTCAGCGCTTCGGCGGTGTGTTCACCCTGTTCTTCTACCTCGGCAACCGCCAACGTCAGATGACCGCGCAGGTAGCCACCGGCAAACAGTTCATCATCGCTGGCGTGCTCTACCATGTCATCAATCAGCGCCAAAATGCGCGCTTCGAATTCTGCGATCATCAAATTTCCTCTATTACCCTGCATCTTTCAAACCGCCGCGTTGTTGGCTACGTATTGAAAGCTATTGGGTATCTATTTCCAGTTAAATATACAGTCAGTTGAGATCTTCCGGATAGGGGAAAAGCTCAGCCGTCAGCGGTGGCGTATTGTAAAACGATTGTAACGCCTGAATAAAGCGCGCAGGTCTTGTGGGTATTCCCTGCTCTAAGAGCAGCAGCACCCGCTCGCGTACCTTACGCTGGAAGGCGATGCGATCCGGTTCACAGTCGCCGTTCAGGTTGTCACAACTGACGTTGAACGGGAAACCGGCCGCGACGCAGAACATCCACTCCAGCGACTGCGGTTTAATTTCTACCGCTTCGAATTCACTTTGCGTCTGCGCATCTCGCCCGTCCGGGCAGTACCAGTAACCGAAATCGACCTGTTTGCGGCGCTGTTCACCGGCAATACACCAGTGTGAAATTTCATGCATGCCGCTGGCATAATAGCCGTGAGCAAAGACAATACGGTTGTACGGCAATTCGTCATCGGCTGGCAGGTAGATGGGTTCATCGTCACCTTTAACCAGCCGGGTGTTGTAGTCATCACTGAAGCACTGATTAAAAATCTCAATCAGTTGGGAATATTGGTGTGTATCAGACATAAAAGACTCAAATAACCACAAATTTAAAGTGGTAATTATACCCTAACCGCGCTTTTGGCATACTACATATGCAACGCCAGCCACTGGTGAATTTCTGTACCGTGATTGTCGTACAGCAACTTACAGCTCATCACCAGCGAAACGATGACGATCATCGGGCGGATCAGCTTTTGCCCGCGGGTCATGACCATATGCGCCCCGAGACGGGCGCCCAGCACCTGCCCCACCAACATCACCAGGCCTATCCCCCACAGCACTTTGCCACCGATGATAAACAACACCAGGCTGCCAAAGTTGGACGTGAAGTTCAGTACCTTGGCGTGTGCGGTGGATTTGGCCAGGTTAAAGCCACACAGCGTCACATAGGCCAACGCGTAAAATGAACCGGCACCGGGCCCAAAAAAGCCATCGTAAAAACCCACGCAGCCACCGGCCACCAGGCCGAACGGCAAGGCGCTCAAACGGCGCTGCCGATCGTTTTCCCCCAGACGCGGAGTCAGCAGGAAGTAAAGACCGATACCGATCACCAATAACGGCAGCATTTGCCGCAGCAAATCGGCGCGCATGTGCTGCACCAGGATCGCCCCGGCGACGGAGCCGATCAGCGCCAACAGAATAGTCAGTTTTTGATCGTTAAGATCAACGGCTCGTCGGCGAATGAAGTACAGGCTGGCGGATAAAGAACCGCCCACCGACTGCAACTTGTTGGTCGCCAGCGCCTGCGCCGGGGGAACGCCCACCGCCAGCAGTGCCGGCACGGTCAACAACCCACCTCCACCGGCAATGGAATCGATAAAGCCTGCCAGCAATGCCACCACAAACAAAACCCCGAGCATCTCGGGGCCAACGACGAACCACTCCATTTATATCCCTCTGACTTGAAGCCGCATCTGTGTTGATTGCACTTACTCACCCGAATCACTTACTGACGTGAGACCATCGGGATATATGAGCCTCTTCCCTGAGGCTCACCCTTCGGGCCAGCGTAAACACTGTTCAAATCGGTTCCCGACCGATTTGTCATTCCCTTACTGCCTTGATGCAACTCCAATGACTTTGGATATATTATTCCGCAGCGAAATGGTTATTCAGCAAGGCCTGACAGGTAGGCGGTAATGGCGGCGGCACCGGTTTACCCGGTTTGGCGCTTGGCTGGTGCGGGACGAACCAGCTTGCTAGTTCTGCACCACAGCCGTCACCCGGTGGCGGCGTATCCTGTTCTTTACACTCCAGGCTGCCTGCCGGGCAACGCAGCCGCACATGCATATGCGCACGGTGACCGAACCACGGGCGCACCTTGTGCAACCAATCGCGATCGGCACCGGCATCCAAACACAGGCGCTGCTTGATCGCCGGGTTGACGAAGATCCGCGTCACTTCCTGATCTTGAGCCGCCATTTTGATCAGTGATTCAATCTGCGGCTGCCACTGGCGTGCAACCACCTGCTTGCCGTCGCTGGAAACCAAATCGATGGGCTGCGGTTTCAACAGTTGTTGTGCACTCCAACGCTGGCGCGGCAGCTGTAACCAGATGTCGACATCAAGGCCGGATTGATGACTGGCATGGCCGCTACTGAAGCGCCCGCCAGCCGGCATTGCCATATCACCGATCAACACCGTACCGAGATTTTTTTGGTTCGCCTTATTGCTCAGACGTTGAATAAACGCCAGCAGATCAGGGTGACCGAAATAACGACGTTGATCGGGGCGCATCACCTGATAATCCGGTGAATTCAACGGCAACGGTTGGGCACCGATGATACAACCGTTGGCAAACCCCCCCACGGCCTGTGGTGCGCCGGCCACCGGGTGATCAATTTTCTGCCAAGGCGTCAACGCCATGGCAGAGCCCGATGCCATCAGGGCAACGATACCTAACATCCAGTTTTTCATGGTGATTACCAGCGAGGAACGTTAGAAACCACATCACCGTTCTGCGCACGCTGGCGCAATAGGTGATCCATCAGCACAATCGCCATCATCGCTTCGGCGATCGGTACCGCACGTATGCCTACGCAAGGATCGTGACGGCCACGGGTAACCATTTCCACGGCTTCGCCCTGGCGATTGATGGTTTTACCCGGCACCATGATGCTGGAAGTCGGTTTCAATGCCAGGTGGGCAATCACCGCCTGGCCGCTGCTGATACCGCCGAGAATACCGCCCGCATGGTTGCTCTGGAAACCTTCCGGGGTGATTTCATCGCGGTTTTCACTGCCACGCTTGGTCACGACGGCAAAGCCGTCACCAATTTCTACGCCTTTCACCGCATTGATGCTCATTAGCGCATGCGCCAGATCTGCATCGAGGCGGTCAAAAACGGGCTCGCCGAGGCCAACCGGCACATTTTCGGCAATGACGCTGACCTTGGCGCCAATCGAATCGCCCTCTTTCTTCAGCGTACGCATCAGTTCGTCCAACGCTTCCAGCTTGTCCGGATCCGGGCAGAAGAACGGGTTCTGTTCGACCTGTTCCCAGTCTTTCAGCTCGCAAACTACGTCGCCGATTTGAGCTAAATAACCGCGCACCTGCACGCCGAATTTCTGCTGCAGGTATTTCTTGGCAATCGCCCCTGCCGCAACGCGCATTGCGGTTTCACGCGCCGAAGAACGGCCGCCGCCACGATAGTCGCGCACGCCGTATTTTTGTTCGTAGGTGTAGTCTGCATGTCCCGGGCGGAACACGTCTTTGATTGCACCGTAGTCCTGCGAACGCTGGTCGGTGTTTTCAATCATCAGCCCAATACTGGTACCGGTGGTCACGCCTTCAAACACGCCAGAAAGAATACGCACCTGATCCGGCTCGCGGCGTTGGGTGGTATAACGCGAGGTGCCCGGACGGCGACGGTCCAGATCGTGCTGCAAATCAGCTTCGGTAAGCGGAATGCCTGGCGGCACACCGTCTACGATACATCCCAGCGCCACGCCGTGAGATTCACCAAATGTGGTGACGCGGAAAATCTGCCCAATACTGTTTCCTGCCATCGCGGCTCCTTACCCTTAATTATTATCTTTGTGGGGCCCGCCAAAGCAGGCCCGAAGAATGCTTAGCTGCGGTAGAGGCTGAAGTGTTCTTTGCAATCCACCAATTGCTGCTTGGTCAGCATAAACACGCCGTCACCGCCGTTTTCAAACTCCAGCCAGGTGAACGGAATGTCTGGATACTGTTCCATCAGATGTACCATGCTGTTACCCACTTCACAAATCAGCACGCCGTCGTCGCTCAGGTAATCCGGTGCACAGGCCAGAATACGACGCACCAGCTTCAGGCCGTCGCTGCCCGCCGCCAGACCCAGCTCAGGTTCAAAGCGGAACTCCTGCGGCAGATCGGACATGTCTTCTGCATCGACGTACGGTGGGTTGGTGACAATCAGATCGTACTGGATCGCGGGAACGTCGCGGAACAGATCGGAACGGATTGGGGTCACTTGCTGTTCAACACCGAGCGCCTGAATATTGCGTTCGGTCACTGCCAGCACGTCGGCGGAGATGTCTACTGCGTCCACTTCCGCTTCCGGGAAAGCGTATCCGCAGGCAATGGCGATACAGCCGCTGCCGGTACACATGTCGAGAATATGGCTCGGCGGGTGCGGGATCAGTGCGCTAAAGCGATTGTTGATCAGTTCGCCAATCGGGGAACGCGGTACCAGCACGCGCTCATCGACATAAAATTCCAGATCGCAGAACCAGGCTTTGTTAGTCAGATAGGCGACCGGGATACGCTCGTTGACGCGGCGGATCACGCGCTCAACGATGCGGTGGCGCTCGCTGGAGGTTAAACGTGCGGTGTGCATGTCCTCAGGAATATCCAGTGGCAGGAACAGGCTTGGCAGCACCAATTGCACCGCTTCGTCCCACGGATTGTCGGTTCCGTGACCATAGTAGATATCGGCGGCATTAAAACGGCTTACCGTCCAACGCAGCATATCTTGAATGGTGTGCAGTTCACTCACTGCTTCCTCGACGAAAATTTTGTCCAATTTGCCCTCCGGCAGGCACTGTGATTCATGATTTAGCCGCATAGTTTGCCATGAAGCCCGCGACAAATCACGCTAACCGCTTGCGCTTTTCAATTTGGCGCGAATTTTGCGTCGACAGATACCCGTGACACGGTAAACTACCGCGATAAATGATTTCCGGTGAATAAAAAATGAAGAACAAGCACCCTCTGAGTAAAGATGAATTGCAGCTCTTCAGAGAGTCGGTAGTAGACGCAAAGAAGCTGCGTCAGGACACCATTGTCCACCGTAAACCCAAACCAAAAACCAAACAGATTGCGCCGCAGCGCCTGCTGCAGGAACAAGTCGACGCCAGCTACTATTTTTCGGATGAATACCAACCACAGTTGGAAGAGGAAGGCCCAACACGCTACGTGCGTCCGGGATACAGTGCGTTTGAACTCAAGAAGCTCCGCCGTGGCGATTATTCGCCAGAGCTGTTTCTCGATCTGCACGGGCTGACCCAGATGCAAGCCAAGCAGGAACTGGGGGCGCTGATCGCCGCTTGCAAGCGCGAACACGTACACTGTGCCTGCGTCATGCACGGCCACGGCAAGCATATTCTGAAACAACAAACCCCACTGTGGTTGGCTCAGCATCCCGACGTGCTGGTGTTCCATCAGGCCCCCAAAGAATGGGGCGGTACCGCAGCGATTTTATTGCTGGTCGAACTGGCCGAGTAAACAGCAGAAATGACAAAGGGCGATGGTAACATCGCCCTTTCGTTTTGGAGCCGGCATGCGGCGCCCTACACTTTAGCCATCACCTGCGATGGGCTGACTTGCCATTCAAACTTACCGTAGCTGCCATCGGCCGCCAGATCAACGTTGGCGATCGCAGAGGTCGCGAACATTGGCGGACACTCCCCCGGGCAAAGTTCAGCCACCAGGTAACCCACGAGCGGTAAGTGAGAGACGATAAGCACGGCGTTGATCCCCTGCTGCGCCAGCACCTGCAAATAACTGCCCACCAGGCTGGCATCCCCACCCGGCGTCAGCTCGGGCAACACTTCTTCGCTTGCCGGCAACGTTAAGGCTTCCCGTACCGTAGCCAGCGTCTGCTCTGCCCGCAGATAAGGGCTGACCAGCACGCGTTCAATATCCACAGACTTGGTGTTTAACCAGGCCGCCATCTGACGTGACTCATCACGGCCACAAACAGTAAGAGGTCTTACCGAATCGCTGGCCGCATCGAGTGCCGCCTCTCCGTGACGCATAATCAAAACTTGCATATTGCACCGCTGTTGTTGACAAAATAACGCTATACAGAAACGCCGAGCGTGCTGTATCGCCGAGTTTTACAACCCTAAAGCAAAAGCTTTGAAACGATAACGCGCCGTCTCTTTATGGCGGCCGGGCATTTTGCCTGAAAGTTCACGTAAAGAAAACGCTGTTTTTTACATCAATGGCGCCTTGATACGGATTTGACGCTCACATAACAACCAATTCAACAGGTTAAATTTTAACCTTCTTAGCATGAATTTTATTGATGGCGGCCAGTTTTTCACCGCCATCAGGCTACGTTACCCCGTCCTCATCTCCCTGTATAGAGTCCGGAATTGCCGGTATTCCAAGGAGTGATAACGATCACAATGCATCCTTGATCCTACTCTAGTACAAATCACATCACCGCGCCGCTCACGTGCCCTGCGGATAGAAGCGTTCACCCTGCTGCGCCATGCGCTGCAAGCGTTCGCAAGGTGCAAAATGTTCACCGTACTGGCGCTGCAGGTACTCCAGCGTTTTAACCACCTTATCGGCACCAAGCTGATCCATATAGCGGAAGGGCCCCCCCAGGAACGGCGGGAAACCAATACCGAAGACGGCACCAATATCACCATCACGCGCACTGCGGATAACGCCCTCATCCAAACAACGCGCCGCTTCATTGAGCATCATCATCACGCAGCGTTGGGCAATAACCGCCTGCTGCAAATGTGACTTAGGCGTAATACCCAATAAAATATACACTGACGTATCGGCACGTTTATTCCGCTGCCGTTGCTGGCCTTCACTCGGATACAGATAAAAACCACGGGCATTTTTGCGCCCTTTGCGCCCATCTTTCAGTACGGCATCAAAGGCAGCGGGTGCAGAAAAGCGAGGTCCCAACTGTTCAACCAGCACCGGGATGATTTTGGTGCCAACGTCAATGCCGACTTCATCAAGCAGCGTTATCGGACCGACCGGGAAACCAAAGTCCACTAAGGCTTTGTCCAACGCCTCAATCGGCTCCCCCTCCAGCAGACAACGTGCCGCTTCATTTATATAAGGCGCCAAAATACGGTTAACGTAGAAACCTGCGCGATCGGCAACCACAATCGCCGTCTTGCCCTGCTTGTGTGCCAACGCCACAGTGGTGGCAATGGTTTCTTCGCTGGTTGTAGCGTGCGGGATAACCTCAACCAACGGCATTTTGTCCACCGGGCTGAAATAGTGCAGCCCAATCACCTGCTCTGGACGCTGTGCCTTGGCAGCGATCTGGCCAATAGGCAGCGATGACGTATTGGAGGCAAAAATGGTGTGAGCGGCAGCGTGCTGTTCTATTTCCGCCACCATCTGTTGCTTCAGGGCAAGATCTTCAAATACGGCTTCGATCACCACGTCCACCTGCTCAAAGCCGGTGTAATCCGTCGAACCGGAGATCAACATCATCTGTTTTTGCCGCTCTGCCGGACGCATACGCTTGTTACGTACCCGCTTGCTGAGCACATCCCAACTGTATTTCAACGCGTGGTTAATACCCGTTTCATTAACGTCTTTAATGCGTACCGGCAGGCCACCGCGCGTGGCTGTGACGCAGGCAATGCCTCCCCCCATCAAACCACCGCCTAAAATGCCAATCCGGTGAAGGGCATGAGGTTGCGCATTGGCACCCCGCTCTTTCTTCAATGCCGTGGATGCAAAGAACAAACTGCGTAACGCTGCCGATTGCGGCGTCATGGCTAACTCACCAAAGGCCCGGGCCTCGGCCTCATAACCGCTGGCGCTGCCGTGATCCAGACCGGTGCGCACCACCTGAATGATCCGTTCCGCCGCCGGATAATTGCCGTGGGTTTTCGCCAATGTTTTTTTACGCACGATGCTGAACAGCAAACTCTTGCCCAGCGGGCCATTGAGCAGCCGTTCCTGCCAGGGTAAATCGCGTTTGGTTCGCCAACCCAGCTTCGCCAGTTCAATCGCGGTCTGCAACAAAATGGATTGGGGTACGGCATCGTCAACCAGCCCCATGCGCAGCGCCTGACGCGCCCGAATATGCTTGCCGGTCAAGATCATATCCAGCGCCTTACTGGCGCCGATCAGACGTGGCAAGCGCTGAGTGCCGCCCGACCCCGGCAGTAACCCCAGCTGCACTTCCGGCAGGCCAAGTGCCGTTTTATCGTCCAATGAACAAACGCGGCTGTGGCAAGCCAACGCCAGCTCGAGTCCACCACCGAGGCAAGCACCATGAATGGCCGCCACGACCGGGACCTGGAACGCAGCAATCTGCGCCAGTGTGCTTTGTCCTTTTTTTGCCAACGCCTCTGCTTCTTTGGCCGTTGTACAAGCGGCAATCATGGTGATGTCCGCACCGGCAATAAACGAATCAGGTTTGCCTGAAATGATCACCAGCCCTTCCAGGGCCGGATGTTGCTGTGCACGAATCAGAACATCATTGACCTGATCAATAAACTCCGCCTTCAGCGTATTCACCCGCTCGTCTGGGACATCGATAGTAATCACACCAATGTTGTCTGGACGTAACGTCAGCTGAAAGGCCGAGGGTTTGGCGCGCTGTTCGTGCAATGCGTTTTCAAAACTCATTATTCCACCTCTACGATCATTGCTGCCCCTAACCCCCCAGCCGCGCAGGCCGTGGTCAACCCCAGCCCGCCACCGCGGCGCTTCAGCTCGTGCAGCGTTTGGGTGATCATGCGCGCGCCGGTAGCGGCAAACGGGTGGCCGTAGGCTATCGAGCCACCCAATACGTTAAACTTGTCCATATCCACTTCACCAATCGCCCGGCTGCGCCCCAGTTTTTTCTGGGCAAACTCGTCACTGGCAAACATTTTCAGGTTCGCCAATGTCTGCGCAGCAAACGCTTCGTGCATGTCGATGAGTTGCAGATCGGCCAAGCCGATGCCAGCGCGATCCAACGCCAGCGGCGTGGCGTAGGACGGCCCAAGCAGCATGTCTTCCCATACGTCGATAGCGGCAAAAGCAAAACTGCGTAGATAGCCCAAGGGTTGCAGGCCCAGCTCTTTTGCACGCGACTCGCTCATCATCAACACGGCGGCTGCACCGTCAGTCAACGGCGTGCTGTTCGCGGCAGTGACGCTGCCATGCTTACGGTCAAAGGCCGGTTTTAGTTTCGCGTAGGAAGCCAGGCTGGAGTCTTTACGGACGTTATTGTCTTCAGCAATCTGTGTGCGATACGGCGGTACGTAGGCGGTCATCACTTCATCATGCAACAGCCCTTGCTCCCAGGCTTTGGCCGCCAATTGGTGAGAACGGTGCGCCAGCGCGTCCTGCTCTTCCCGGGTGATACCGTGGCTTTTCGCCATTTGCTCGGCAGTATCGCCCATGCGCAAGCCGGTTGAGTATTCAGCCACTGCCGGCGGTACTGGCATCAGATCGCGGAATTTCAATCGGCTGAACAACTTGAGACGCTGTGACAGGGTGCGTGCTTTGTTGACGTCCACCAGCGTACGCGCCAGCGCTTTGCTGACGCCAATAGGCAATACCGAAGAGGAATCAGCGCCGCCGGCAATACCAATACTGATACTGCCCGCCATAATGCTTTCCGCTACGTTGGCAATCGCCTGGAAACTGGTGGCGCACGCGCGCGACACGCTGTACGCATCGGTATGCACACTCATGCCGGTGCCCAACACGATTTCACGCGCAATGTTCGGCGCTTCTGGCATTTGTACGACCTGGCCGAACACCAATTGTTCGATCAGGGCCGGATCAATCCCGCTGCGGGCCAACAGTTCGCTCACCGCCGTTTTACCCAAATCTACCGCAGGAATACCGTGATAAGCGGTTGCCTGCTTGGCAAAGGGGGTACGCAGTCCATTTACAATAGCAATACGGTCACCGTGACGGGTCACCAACGGCAGTGCCTTACTCATAAACGCTCCTGAAGAAAATAACGTCAGCGCAACGGCCAAAAAAAGAGGTCTGACCTGATGAGGTCATTGTTAACCAAATGTTTACATTTGGCAAACCGTCAGAAGTGAAAACTGAGAGCAGGAGCAACTTTCTACAGAGGGATAAAGGGAAAGGCAGCGGTGCGGGTTTGCCCCACACCGTTTTACAGCAGTGATTAACGCAGGCCGAGCTGGAAAATCAGGGTTTCAGCCTGGCAGGCAAAGGTGAAATCCGCCGCCAGTTCCACGCCACCGTCAACCGGTTTAATGCTACTGCTGATGTCACAAGGATCAGATTCCACGTTGCGGGCTTTTTCGGTCAACACGGCCAGCATTTTCTCCGCATCCTGCTGATTAGCAAATACCTGGCTGTAGGAAGCGGTGCAATCCGTATTGTCCATCACGGTACCCACATCGACACAGCAACAGGCGGCCGTTTCCTGGGCACTACATTTATTCAGCGAATTTGACATGGTTGATTCTCCTCAGGGACCGCCATCACGCGAGTCCAAATTGCCATTTAGCGAATGGCGCAAAGATACAAGATTCTGCGCTTATTTTACTCTGCGGCGAAACCGATCACTAGCACTTACTTTTTATGGGTGTTTTAAGTGATGGAAATCACAAACGAAAATCGTTGTCTGCTAAGGAATGGTAAGAATTTTGTTATGTAGGGGTGGTTTTTTGTTAGCCAGATCTCTCTTTTGATATCAATTTGGAAATATTTAAAAAACAATGTTGCAACATTCTCACAGGTCGGACCTATAATTCAGCCACTGGTCTGATTTGTCTGAATGAGATCGGACCCTACAATCGCGCGCTTCCTTGTTACTTTATGTAACATGTTTAAATAATAAACACATAAAATGAGGTTTTGGTCATGAGCCAGAAAAACCTATTTACTAAATCAGCTCTCGCAGCTGCAGTGGCAATTATTTCTTCAAACGTGTCTGCCGCCGGATTCCAGCTGAATGAGTTCTCAGCAGCTGGTTTAGGACGTGCGTATTCTGGCGAAGGCGCCATGGCAGATACAGCGGCTTCTGCCAGCCGCAACCCGGCCCTCCTGATGATGTATACCCGCCCAGAGCTGTCTATCGGTGCGGTGTTTATCGATCCGGACGTAGACATTTCAGGCAAGTCACCTTCTGGTGCCAGCCTGGATGCAAAAAACATTGCCCCAACAGCCTGGGTGCCAAACCTGCACTACGTTCAGCCGATTAACGATCAATTTGCCGTGGGCGGCTCGGTAACGAGCAACTATGGCTTGGCTACCGAATTTAACGACGGTTACACCGCAGGTGCTTACGGCGGTAAAACCGACCTGACCACCGTGAACCTGAACCTGAGCGGTGCTTATCGCCTCAATCAACACTTCAGCTTCGGCCTGGGCTTCGATGCCGTTTATGCCAAAGCCAAACTCGAGCGTTATGCTGGCGAACTGCCGAAACTGATCGCAGCACAAGGCATGCAGAGTGGACAACTGACGCCGCAGCAGGCACAGCAGATTGGCGGCATCCCGGCAGACACCCAGCTTTCTCATCTGAAAGGTGACAAATGGGGCTTTGGCTGGAACGCCGGTATCCTGTACGAAGTGGATGAAAACAACCGTTACGGTTTCACCTACCGTTCTGAAGTAAAAATTAAGTTCGACGGTGATTACAAAAGCAGCCTACCGTCGGCTTATAACCCACTGCTCGGTCCTGCTGGACTGCCTTACGGCACCAATGGCAGCACCATCCCAGGCTCTTTGGACCTGAACCTGCCGGAAATGTGGGAAATCTCAGGTTATAACAAAGTTGCACCTCAGTGGGCGGTCCACTACAGCATGGCTTACACCAGCTGGAGCCAGTTCCAGGAGCTGAAGGCTACCGGCAACGGCGGTCAGACCCTGTTTGAGAAACATGAAGGCTTCAGAGACTCTTACCGTATTGCCTTGGGTACCAGCTACTTCTACGACGACAACTGGACCTTCCGTACCGGTATCGCCTTCGATGACAGCCCGGTGCCCGCGCAAAACCGTTCTATCTCAATTCCGGATCAGGATCGTCTGTGGCTGAGCGCAGGTACCACCTACGCGTTCAACAAAGACGCCTCGGTTGACGTCGGCATTTCCTACATGCACGGCCAGAAAGTGACCATCAAAGAAGGCCCATACACCTTCGACTCCGTGGGCAAGGCCTGGTTGTACGGTGCTAACTTCAACTATCGCTTCTAATACTGTCGATACAGAAGCCAAAAGCGCCCTTCGGGGCGCTTTTTTATTGCCTGTTATCCTCGCGTATAAAAAAACCCGCCAGGGGCGGGTTCTTACATTCCATTCGCTAACCGAGGTTATTGCGAGTCTATCTCGTCCAGGTCGCCCTGAATCGCTTGAGCATTCGGGTTGATTTCCGGTTTCAATGACCCACCGTTCGCCAAGAAGTCGTTCCGCTGGAAATAAGCTTCACGCACCATCAAGTACGGATCAGAAGAGTTGCGCAGCAGACCATCTGAATCCAACAGCTCGGCGCGGGTTTCAATCCCTTCGATGACCCATTTTCCTGCTGACATCCAGAAGGTCAGGTAGCTCAGCACGGGATAAACCGTATCCGCCCAGTCGCCCCCCTCTTCACGCAAGGTGAAACTGCCGTAGCCCGGTAACATCACATAAGGGCCATAGCCAACACCATAGTGCCCTAAGGTGCTGCCGAAACGGTTCGGCTCTTCGCGCGCCAGTTTCGGGTTAGCCATTCCTGCAACGTCGATCAAACCGCCCATCCCCAAAAGGGTGTTGAGGAAGAAACGGTTAAAGTGGATCATCCCCTTGTAGGGATCGCCTTTCAGGAAGGAGTTTACCATGCTGGCCGGCTCTTCCAGGTTGGACGTGAAATTGCTGATGCCATTACGCGCAGGCATCGGCAAATAGTTGCGCCATGCCACTGCGACAGGACGCAGAACGTACGGATCCAGGACGTTATAGTTAAAGTTGAACATCGTCCGGTTAAATCCTTCCAGAGGATCGGATCGCCCTTGTGGTTCATCTTGTGGCGTGCTGGCACAGCCCACCAATAATACCGTTGTGAAAGCCAGCCCAGTCAGGCGAAAGTTCATATTCTTCTCCATGAAAACGCGTTCGGTCTTTTTATTCAGGGGACCTGCTTGTTTATCTGAACGTCAATCTGCTCTTTACCGCTGAAATTCTGCAGCGCGCTTTCACCGAACCAGTCACCCGCCTGCGGCGTGGCCAGACCATCCTGAGAAATTCGTACCCGCACCTTGACCTGATGCTGGGCCGAAAGCAGCCGTTCAGGCATCATGGCGTTACTGTCATCCAACGAAAACGACAGGGGGAAGCGGCTTAAAGGCAGTTGTTTTACTGCAACCGGCACCGGATTGGTACCATCGGTCACCGAGATTACCAGCGTACCCTGCTGCGGCAAAGCGTTAGTCGCCTGCGGCGATAACGTCACGTTAACAGCAAGTTTAACAGTTTCTCCGCCCGCCTGGGTTTTTGCTTGTTCAATGCTGCGCTTTATCACTTCAGCACGTTGATCGTTAGCCGGCAGCAGCTTCAACATCACCTGCCAGGCACCGATCGCCTGTTTGAAATCCCCTTGCTCGAAGGCGTTAAACGCCAACAGGCTCAGCACCCGCAAATTGGTATGATCTTCGGCGATCATCTTGCGCAGCATCTGTGTGGCTTGCTTGTTATCCTCTGGATCATTGGATCGCGTCAAGACTTCTGCGTAACCGAGACGCACTTCCAGACTATTCGGATCCAGTTGATAAGCATGCGCAAATGCTTGAGTCGCCGTGGTCGCATTATTCAGCGCCATGCCGACACGCCCCAACATCATCCAGTCATTGATAATGCGATCGTCCTGCTGCAACGCAGTGCGTAGGCCCAATCCAAGACGGGCGATCTCTTCCATACTTAGCGGCTGGGCGCGTTCATTGGCAACGCGCGCGCGCAGTTCTGGCATTTGGGCTTCCACCTGTTGCCAGTCCAGCACCTGCGCCAATCCGCCGGTTTTCAGATAAAAACCCACAGTGACCACAACCAGCAGCACAACACCCGGCACCAAAGCCCAACGGTTGATCGGCCTGGCCTGCTTTTCTTGCTGGCCAGGTATGTCGTTCAGCAGGTTTTGCTGCAACTCCTTCACCAACTCCGGGCGCTCTGCAACCACGCCCTGCTCTTCGTCCTGCTCAAGCTCGTGCAGGCGATCCTGGTAAAATGCCTTGTTCAACGCATCCCGGCTCGCGGCCGTGTTTTTGCCGCTGTGGCGCATTGCCGGCACCACCAGCAACGCCGCAGCGCCAACCAGCAACACAATAATAATCAGCCAAAAAGCCATTAGGGTTTCTTCCTGTCAGTCTCTTTCAGCAGCGCCGCCAGACGCTGTTGCTCTTGCTCGGAGAATTCATCGCTCGCATTAGCGGTACCGGCACGGCGATGGCGAGTGCGCAGTATCACCACCGCCCCGCCAATCAGTACGAACAGCAACGGGCCAACCCACAAGATCAACGTCGCCGGGGTCACCGGGGGCTCGTAGGTAACAAAATTGCCGTAGCGCGCGACCATGTAATCGATGATCTGCTGCTTATTCTGTCCCTGCATCATCAATTCGTACACTTTGGTACGCATGTCTGCCGCGATGATGGCGTTAGAGTCGGCAATGCTGTTGTTCTGGCATTTCGGGCAGCGCAGTTGTTCTGTCAGTTCACGGTATTGCTGTTCCTGCTCCACCGATGTGAACTGATAGGTATCGATAGCCGCTGCTGCGCTCCAGCTCAGCAATGCGGCAAATACCAAGACAATCAGCTTCATGCCTCACCCCCGTACTTTCTGTACAGTGGTAATACTTCCTGCTGCCACACGCGTTCGTTCATATCCCCAGCGTGGCGATAGCGAATAATGCCTTGTCCGTCGATCAAGAACGTTTCCGGTGCACCGTACACCCCCAAATCCAGCCCCAGCATGCCATCGCCGTCATACAGGCTCAGCGCGTAAGGGTTGCCCAGCGAGTTCAACCAAGTGACTGCTTTGCTACGATCATCTTTGTAGTTCAATCCCACTACGCGGATGCCACGCGTGGCCAAGGTATTGAGATATTGGTGCTCGGCGCGGCAGGTTGGGCACCAGGTCGCCCAGACGTTTAGCAACATCGGTTTACCGTTGCGCAGCACGGCCTGATCGTAGGTCTTACCGGGTTGATCGAGGGATTCCAGCTTGAAGGCCGGTACAGGTTTGCCGATCAACGCCGATTCCAGCATCGTCGGGTCTTCACCACCGGCGTTACGCGTCAACTGCACCATAAATGCCGCCACTAACAGCAAGAACAGGATTAACGGAATAAACAGGAGTTTACGGTTCATGCCTGCTCCTCCAGTTTGCCTTCACGCTTGAGTTTCTTGCTCATACGATAGCGTGGATCGAGTATGCACAGGATGCCGCCCAGCGCCATAAACACCCCACCGAACCAGATCCAGCGTACGAAAGGTTTGTAGTACAACCGCACGGCCCAAGAGCCGTCGTCCAGCTCCTCACCCAATGCCGCATACAGATCGCGGCTAAAACCGCCGTCAATCGCCGCTTCGGTCATCATGCTGCGTGCCACACTGTAATAGCGCTTTTCTGCGTGCAGAGTCGCTTCCGGCTTGCCGTTTCGGGTGACATCGATGATGCCAACACCACCGCTGTAGTTCGGTCCGCGAATATCATGCACGTCACGGAATACAAAGTGATAGTTATGGATGTCTACGCTGTCGCCGGCCTTCATGCGCACATCGCGTTCCACACTGTAGTTCTGGCTAAATGCGATGCCGATCACCGTCACCGCGACACCAAGGTGGCCTAACACCATACCCCAGTGGCTACGGGAAAGATGGCGCAGGCCGCGCCAGAACCCGTGACGATGCGTCGCACGTTCGTGCAACTCCATCAGCGTCAGGATAATCACCCAAACCGCCATGATCAGCCCTACCACCGTCATCCCGGCAATGCTGTCTTGCAACAACCACGGCAACAGAATGGACAGCACCAGCGTAATCACCAGCGCTACGCTTAGACGGCGCCACAGCTTGGTCGGCTCATCACGGCGCCAGCGCACCAAAGGCCCGATGCCCATTAACAGCGCCATCGGCGCCATTAGCCAGGTGAACATGGTATTAAAGAAGGGCTCGCCAATTGAGATGCTACCCAGCCCCAACTGTTTGTGCACCAGCGGTAACAACGTACCCAACAGCACCACCAGCATGGCGGCGATCAACAGCACATTGTTACCTAACAGGAAGGTTTCACGCGAGAAGGTTTCGTGCTGCACCCGGCTACGCACTTGCCCGCCCTTGACCGCATACAGCAGTAAAGAACCACCGATTACGATGACCAGATAGGCGAGGATAAACATGCCACGCGCCGGATCGGACGCAAAGGAGTGCACCGAAACCAACACGCCTGAACGCACCAGGAAGGTCCCCAGCAGGCACAGTGAGAAAGCGGTAATGGCCAGCAATACCGTCCAGGCCTTGAAGGTACCGCGCTTCTCAGTCACTGCCAGTGAATGCATGAGCGCCGTACCGGCCAACCACGGCATAAATGACGCGTTTTCGACCGGATCCCAGAACCACCAGCCCCCCCAGCCCAGTTCGTAGTACGCCCAGGCAGAACCCAGCACGATTCCCATGGTGAGGAACACCCAGGCCGCCGTAGTCCAGGGGCGTGACCAGCGTGCCCAGGCGGTATCGAGCCGGCCGGCCATCAATGAAGCGATGGCAAACGCGAACGCCACCGAGAAACCGACATACCCCATGTACAACAACGGGGGATGGAAAATCAGACCGATATCCTGCAGCAGCGGATTGAGATCGCTGCCGTCGATCGGGAAGTTCGGCAGTGTGCGGGTGAACGGATTGGACGTCATGATGATAAACAACAGGAAACCTGCGGTAATCATACCCATCACAGACAACACGCGCGCCACGGCATCCTGTGGCATCGAACGGCTGCACAATGCCACGGCCAGCGACCAGCAGCTCAGCAACAGCACCCACAGTAACAGCGACCCCTCATGGGCGCCCCAGGTAGCGGCAATGCGGTAATACACCGGCAATTGGGTGTTAGAGTTGGCGGCCACATAGGCCACGGTAAAGTCATTGACGACAAAAGCATATACCAGGCAGATGAAAGCCATCGCAATGGCGGCAAACATACCGTAGGTCAACGGGCGGGCGACCGCCATCATGCGACGGTCCTGACGCGCAGCGCCCCATTGTGGGTAAATACTCAGCAGGAGCGAGATCGCTAATGCCAGGCACAGCAGAAAACTTCCCGTTTCCGGCATCATGATTTAGCGCCCTCATTCTGCGGAGCCGCATAGGTCGACGCCGGTCCTTTATGGTTTTCTTTCATTGCGTCAGCCACTTCCGGCGGTGTGTATTTTTCATCATGTTTCGCCAGCACTTCACGGGCATTGACCACGTTGCCTTCACCCAGCACACCTTGTGCCACTACACCCTGCCCTTCGCGGAACAGGTCCGGCAGGATGCCGGTGTAGGTGACATCAATCGCGCCACGTGCATCGTAGACTTTGAAGCTGACCTGTAATGTTTTCTGATCGCGCTTCACCGATCCTGGCATCACCATGCCACCGATACGCAGGCGTTGCCCCACTTCCGGTTTTTCATGATTTTCGCCCTTGCCCAGCAGAATTTCACTCGGGGTATAAAACAGATCGATGTTGGAACGCAGCGCATACAGCATCAGGGTTGCAGTAAGCGCGACGCCGATCAGCACTACAATCGCCAGGTACAGGCGACTTTTACGACGTGGATTCACAATGATTTCTCCCGCGAGTTAGCGGATTTTTGTTTCGACTGCTGCGACTGACGAATCCGTCGTTCGCGCGCCTGACGACGGCCAATCTCACCCAGCAATTGCCGGCGCTGCCAGAAGGTGTGGACGACCAGGCCCAACAACGAGAGCAGCGTAATAGACACCGCCAGCCAGACGTAAAAGGCATACCCCCCCATAGCGAAGAACGCCTGCCAGCTCGAAAATGCGGCATTCATGATTGGCGCTCCTTATTGACCAGGCTGGCAACCCACGGGCGCTGACGTTCCTGAGACAGGATCAGATTACGCAAACGCATCAGTGTGAGGGTGATAAAGAAAAGCAGGTAACCGAGGATTGCCCAGCGCAGCGGGGTTCGCATGCTTGGCGCTATACTCTGTTGCATATTAGTCGAACCCTGATGAAGCGTATTCCACCATTCGACTGAGAAATGAATAATCGGGATATTCACCACCCCGACCAGCACCAAAATGCCCGCGGCGCGGCCTGCCAGACGCCGGTCTTCGAAGGCGTTGTACAGCGCAATAATGCCGATATAAAGGAACAGCAGCACCAACTCGGACGTCAGACGCGCATCCCACACCCACCAGGTCCCCCACATCGGCTTACCCCAGGCAGAGCCGGTGACCAGGGCAATAAAAGTAAATACCGCCCCCACGGGTGCCATCGCAGCGACAACGGTATCCGACATTTTCATCTGCCACACCAGACCGATAAAGGCGGCAACGGCCATCGAACCGTAGATCCCCATCGACCACATGGCAGCCGGCACATGGATATACATGATGCGGAAGCTATCACCCTGCTGATAGTCCTTCGGGGCGAAGCCAAAGCCCCATACCCAACCCAGCAGCAGACAGGCTGCACCGGCTAGCCCCAGCCAGGGGATAAAACGTCCACAGACGTGATACAGCCGTTCAGGCTGGGCAAATTGATGTAACCATTTCCACATTGTCGTCATTGCTCACGGTAAATTTATACGGTGGCCGCCCCGTCTACCGAGGCGACGAAAATTACTTGTGCGGTGGAACACGCTCTTTGTGGCGTTAACCCGCTTTTCAATAAGTTAGCTAGTGCACGCTCACTCGCAGCGCTGCTGCGGTGGCAAAAGGCGCCAGCGTGATGCTGCCCGCCAACATCGCCCCCAGAATTGCCAGGTAACCGTCTATTGGCATGCCCATAGAGGCGGCGTCGATGGCGGCGGTGGAAAATATCAGCACCGGTATATACAGTGGCAATACCAGCAGACTCAGCAGCACGCCACCTTTGCGTAACCCAACGGTCAACGCCACACCGATAGCACCAATCAAGCTGAGCGTCGGCGTACCCAGAAACAGCGTCAACGCAACCGCCTGCCAGGTATTTATGTTCAACGACAGCAACAAGGCCACCAGCGGCGACAGGATTAATAAGGGCAAGCCGGTGACGACCCAGTGAGCACACACTTTGCCTAACACCGTCATTGGCAGCGGCGTCGGCAACAGCAGCAGTTGCTCTAGCGAACCATCAAGAAAGTCATCGCGGAACAAGCGCTCCAACGACAACAACGCCGCCAACAACGCTGCGACCCAAATTATCCCCGGCGAAATGCGCGCCAGCAGCTGTGGTTCTGGCCCAATGCCTAACGGAAACAGCGTGATAACGATCAGGAAGAACCACAGTGGATTGACGATTTCCGACCCTTTGCGAAAGGCAATCTTCAGCTCACGGCGCAATACAGTCAGAAACATCAAAAGTTCTCCACGCGGTTTTCCGTCAGGCTGATTTTCCTTACAGCCTGTGTCGCGCCAGCCAAATCCTGATGCGTAGTCAACAATACCATGCCGCCCTGCTGCGCATGTTGCTCAAAAAGGCTAATCAATTCAGCCACGCCTTGCTTATCGATTGCCGTTAGTGGCTCATCCAGGATCCAAAGTGGGCTGTCGCTGAGCCACAGGCGAGCCAACGCAACCCGGCGCTGCTGCCCAGCGGAAAGCTGCGCCACCGGTAAATCTTCATAGCCCACCAACCCCACTTGTTCCAACGCCTGCCAAATCGCCTGGCGATCGGGTGACGTGCGCACTGCCTGGTAAAACTGCAGGTTCTCAAAAGGGGTCAACATGGTTTTAATCCCCGGCTGATGGCCGAGAAACAGTAAATCCTGATGGTAGCGTTCGCGCTGGCGTAACGTATTTTGTCCGTGCCAGCAGACCTCTCCGCTATCTGGCCGAGCCAAACCGGCCAAAATGCGTAACAGGCTGGTCTTACCCGCACCGTTTGGCCCTTCAACCTGAATAATATCGCCCGGCGTTACCCTAAAGCTTAACGCGCTAAACAGGGTGCGCTCATCTCGGACGCAACTCAGATTTTTAGCTTCCAGCATCGGGAGAACTCATATTTTTCTTTGGGATAGCGATCATAGCATAAGCCATCTGCAGCACGTACCCCGCGACAGGCCGCTCAGCTACTCCAATAGGGGTAATATTGCGTACCAGATCAAGAATGCGTAGAAAAAAACGGCGGCGTTAAAGTCTTGTTACTTTTTTCTGCCATTTGCAGCATAGCTTTCGCGGGAGCGCTGGGCCAACTACGCTTAATGCGTGGCCTTGGCAGCATCAATGGAGAGAGCAGATAATGAGCGACCAACACCCTCACCCGCAGGCAGATACGGATAATGACGTGCAAGTCGAAAGCAAGGAGCATGAGCAGGGCAAGAGCGAAATCGAGATAAAAGAAGAGAATTTACCTTCACGCGCGGCGGCAGTACATGAGCAGATCCGCATGGAAGGTGAGAAAGAGCTGGAACGCGACGGCTGGGCGTTACTGTGGTCAGCGGTGGCTGCCGGACTGTCGATGGGCGCCTCGTTGATGGCGAAAGGCATTTTTCACGCCCGCTTGCCGGACGACCCCAGCCGCTTCTTTATCGAAAATATTGGCTACACCTTTGGCTTTATCATCGTGATCATGGCGCGTCAGCAGTTGTTTACCGAGAATACCGTGACCGCCGTACTGCCGATCATGCATAAACCGACACCGAGAAATATCATCATCCTGCTTCGCCTGTGGGGTGTCGTGTTGCTGGGTAACCTGATTGGCACCGGGCTGGCGTCGCTGGCATTTATCCATATGCCGATTTTTGATGAAAATACCCGGAACGCCTTCGTTAGCCTGTCTGAAGAGGTCATGCAAAACTCACCGTCGGAAATGTTCGCTAACGGCATTCTGGCCGGTTGGATCATTGCAACCATGGTGTGGATGTTTCCGTCCGCTGGCGCAGCCAAGATTTGGGTGATCGTACTCATGACCTACCTGGTGGCGATTTGCGATCTCACCCATATCGTGGTTGGATCGGTAGAGATCCTTTATCTGGTGTTTAGCGGCATCATTCCGTGGCACGATTTCATCTACCCGTTCGCTATCCCTACGCTAGCAGGCAACATTATTGGCGGCACCTTTATCTTTGCGTTAATCAGCCATGCGCAGATCCGCAACGACATGAGTGACAAAAACAAGGCTGAGCGGCTAAAGGCAGAAAAACAAACTGACAAGGCAAGAAAACCGTGATCGCGATCAGCGCAGCAGGCAAAATTCAACGCATATTGGCGATGTAATGAGCAAACGCACCGCTAAGCGCTTATTCTGCGGGTAAAAAAAGGTATACTGCCCCGGCAGCCTCAGGTTGCCAGCCCGCAGCGTCCCCGTAGTTAAACGGATATAACAAGCCCCTCCTAAGGGCTAGTTACTGGTTCGATTCCAGTCGGGGACACCATTCCGATGCCGATCAAAATCTACTTTACTCAAAAAACAATGAGTTAACCAACTCACTTTGTCTTCTATACTCTACCGAATTCTACCCACAGCCACGCTTAATTGTCGGTACAAAAGTTGGTATGGCAGGTTCGAGTTACGCCACACAGCCATAAGTCACGTTAAATGGAAAACTCAGCGTGTTTCATTAGAAAACACGCTGAGAGAGAAAATCAGCGATATACCGGGTTACTCATAACGGAATAACGGCCACTGCCGTACAGCGCAATCACAACGGCTGCCATGAAGTAATACACGATATCTTCAATCGCCCACGCGCCGACCGGTGACAGCGCGAAAGTTTGGTGGATACCGACCATCAACCACGCAACAACCATAGTGGCTGCGGCTGACAGCGCTGCAAGACGGGTGAAAATGCCCAGCATAATCATGATCGGGGCAATGACTTCCCCAATGATCACACCATACGCCACGAACGCCGGGACTCCATAGCCTGCCAGCATGCCTTCAATCCCGGCGAGGCCATCGTGCACCTTGTGCCAGCCATGGAAAATCAGCAGACCGTAGGTGATTCTCAGCAGTAAAATGGCCAGATCAGGTTTGTTCAGCGCAGTGGTAAAGCGGATATAAAGTTGCCTCATCATTATCACTCCCGAAGACGTTTTCTTGTTTCTATAAAGTAATTTCTAATCGCTAAACGAGTGGAGAATTATTCTCATTTGGGTTGATCTGGGTTAAGTTTTGTCCAGTTAATCCAGTGGCATAAAGGGATTTGAGGGGCATTGAAACGAAAACATTGCATTGCAGCATTCTACAGCGGCACCCGCCACAGTCATTTCAGTGGCATTGGTCCTGAAGCCTTCGAAAAGGCCTCTCCAGGGTTACCAGAATAATGCATGACCCGGTTTCAGAATCTGGCACAGTGTCGACTATTACAGGTATAATCCCAGACACGATTTAATCGATTTTAGAAACGAACATGACAAAACTCACATTACAAGAGCAGATGCTTAAAGCTGGACTCGTCAGCAGTAAAAAGCTGGAGAAAGTGCAAAGAACGGCTAAAAAATCGCGAGTTCAGGCTCGTGAGGCAAGAGAGGCGGTGGAGGTCAATAAAAAGGCCCAGGTTGAACGCGATAAAGAGTTGAGTGAGCAACAAAAACAAGCGGCCTTATCGAAAGAGTATAAAGCGCAGATTAAACAACTCATTGAAATGAACAGAATCGTTATTTCAATGGGTGATATTAGCTATAACTTCACAGATAATAATCTGATCAAAAATATCTCTGTAGATAAGGCGACTCAAACCCAATTGATCAATGGTCGCCTCGCCATTGCCCGCCTGATTACTGACAATAACAGTGAGGGTGAGTATGCGATTATACCTGCGGTCGTAGCCAATAAAATCGCACAACGGGATGCGAGCTACATTGTATTAAGCGCTGAACTCACTCAGGAAGCGCAAGACGAGGAAGATCCTTACGCTGATTTTGTTGTCCCTGATGATTTGATGTGGTAACCAAGCTCCTTAGGGCAATGGACTGTCATCCTTGCCCGCCCCCTTCCGTACCGTTGAATTTTCTGCATAAAAAACACGTCATAAAAAATATTACCCCCACATGCCAGCGTGGCTAAAAAACACGTCAATTCGTATTTTAGTTACCTTCATTAAAATGTTACCATTATTACATCACGTGAATGGAGTAATAACATGTTCCCCAACAAGAAGCATTCAAAAAGAGCAAGTCCACTGACGAGCTATCAATTTTCTCGCTTGCATACTTTTGAATGTGTTGCCCGCCACTTATCCTTTTCATTGGCGGCAGAGGAACTTTCAATTACCCCCAGCGCTGTAAGTCATAGAATTAACCTGTTAGAAAAAGAACTGGGTTTTCTTTTATTTCAACGATTTCATCGCAGAATTACGCTAACACCTGAAGGCGAGCGTATGCAGTGGTCGTTAAGCCATTCCTTCGACGCCCTAACCCAAGAAATTCTTGATATTAGAAACCGTGAATTGACGGGCACCTTGACCATTTACTCGCATCCTTCGATTGTACAATGTTTACTGATACCCAGAATCAGCGATTTTACTGCTCAGTATCCCACCATTCATTTAAACATTCTCACGGGCCAAGAAAATATCAATCTGGCCAATCGAGGCGTTGATTTAGCGCTGTATTTCGGTCGCCTGCCATCGGGCAAGCAACTGGACGAAGCCTTTATGCACGAGTCTATGGTCCCAATCTGCACTGCGCAATACGCCCAAAAGCATAATCTCTACAATGCGCCTGAAAACCTGGCCGATTGCACTCTGCTGCACGACCGATACAACTCGGGTGAAGACGAGTGGCTAACCTGGTCACAACATTTTGAACTGGGGTTGGATACCGACAGCAAAAGCATGGAGTTCGATCGCTCAGATCTGGCCGTGCTGGCGGCAACGCAGCATCTTGGCGTCGCAATGGGCCGGCTTAATCTGGTGCAAGACTGGATTAAAAGCGGAGAGCTGATTATTCCGTTTACCAATATGACTCTGCCTTGCGAACATTGTTATTTTATTTCAACCACCACCGAACGCCAGTGGCCGAAGATCATCGCTTTCAAACAGTGGATGATGAAGATAGCACCTCTGGCCTGATGGCCGGAGGTATGAGCAGAGTGCGTATTACCATTTCTTTGGAACATAGGAAAAATCCAGCGCACAGCTGTACAAACGCCCTGACTTCGAATAATAAATATGCTTACGGTTGTTATCCCATGCTACAGAGTCATTATTAGTAAAGGTTATTATTTCCACCGGCATCTGATTAGGCAATCGCCCTCGCCGGGTGTTTTCCATCACAAAAAAATCACCGTTATCACTTAAGGTTATTAAAGGATAACCCCAGGCATATTTGGATATTTGCAGAGTGATAGTGAATTGGCTTTCGCAGATCATTTGGTAGCTGTGAATATCAACATCCATAATTTATATTTTTTTGGTACTATCCTTCTGTCAACATGGAAAAAAAAGAATATGACACATCCTCACCACGAATAAAAAATGGCGATATGTGAACCTGATAAACACGTAGTCTTTATTCTTTATAGACGACTATTTCCTGGTACATTTTAATCACCTCACTATCACTGTCCACGTCACCGGTATATTCCGTCTGCTGTGCCACGTGAATAACCTTCCAACCACGCTTAGCTAAGTCAGGAATAGTGAACTGACCGACTCCCCGGCAAGTAAAAGTCGTATCATCGCTCAACCTTAACTTGCCAATACTCGCATAATCATATGACTGCGAATGACAGACGTGAGACTCCGCCGCCATTAGTGGCAATGAAAAAAGCCCTATCAACAGTGCGAAATAAAATCTCATAGCGTTCTAAACGTCCCTTGTTAACTCGGTAAATTGTGTAAAATAAAACGAAAAAACCACGTATTAAACTGTCTCTGGCCGCAATGAAATTACACGGCATATGGCATTCTCTGACAAGTGAAAAATATAATGCTTTGTGTTAGCTGAGTTCATCCGAACGCTGCCCCCCTAACCGGTCGATACGTTGAAGCCCGCCATAACGCCGGTTTCTTGCACGCCCGCCCTTGCAGGTGATTAAAAACAAATCAAATAATTAGCAAGAAAAGTAACTTTTTGTGATCAAAATCGTGTTAAATATGCGCCCGCTTTTACAAAACCAAGAAAAGCGATGAAAACGCTCAGGAAATTTACTGAGCCAATCACTGATACCCGAAGGTTCAGTGAGAGTGGCAAGCATACACAGGGATATAAAATGACATACACATTGCGCGCATTAACCCAGGCCGTTGCTCTGGGACTGATCGTGGGTAGTACTTCTTTTGCTGCCCAAGCTGAAATCACTTTGCTGAAGCAGGACCCGCAGGCGGGCGATCCGCTGAGCCGTCTTAACTTTACGGTCGGTGGCAGTATCCGTCCGCAGTTCAACAATATGACCGGCGATGGCGATAAGGGCTCTTACAAGCGTAACGGGTTCGACGGAGGCACCCGCTTCCGCTTTGCCGCTGATTACTACCTGTTCGATGACATTAGCTGGATCAGCTATTACGAGCTGGGCGTGAACATTCCTGCACTCTTCAACTGGGATAATCACTATGCCGATGGTGCCAACAACACCAGCCGCCGCATGCTATATACCGGTCTGAAAAGTAAAACCTGGGGACAATTGACCTTTGGTCAGCAAAACAGCGTGTACTATGACGTAGTCGGCGCCAAAACCGATATCTGGGACTATGACATGCTGGCCCAGGCTCCGGGGAACGGCATCAACGGCGATTACGACGGTTCTTACCGCTCACGCAAAATGCTGAAGTACAAAAATACCTTCGGTGACGCGGACGTTTATGCGTCCTATCTGTTCAGCGACAACGAATATCTGCCGGGTAATGGCCTGCGCTACAAGCGTGAAGGCGGCGGTTCATTGGGTGTGGATTACCACCTGACGCCGGATCTGACCTGGGGCACCGCGTGGAACTATACCCGTGCAGAGATGCGCGATCCCGCTACCCACACCACCAAAGATTATGACCAAAACATTCTGGGTACTGCGCTGAGCTGGAAACCAGATAACTGGACACTGACCTTCGGCGGCGGTTGGTACAACAACTTCCTGACCACCAAGAAAGCCAACGTTAACGACTACTTCGCCGGTGACGCTTGGGGCATTGAGTATCTGGCCGGTTACACCCTACCTGTGGGGCAATATGCGGTGAAATCCGTGATGCCATACTTTATGGGTGACCGCCTGCAGTACGTGAGTGGCCGCGATTATCAGCGTATCGATAACGGCCTGGGCGTTACCGTACAGTTTGATTACGGCTTCCGCGTCGATGTGGAACACGTGCTGACGTCAAGCACCGACAATCTCGGTGATATGACACTGGTACGCCTGCGTTACGATTTCTAATCCCTACCGACGTAAAAAAGGCCGCTTCAGCGGCCTTTCTCATCAGTGCTCACGAGTTTAGAACCCGCCGCGCGCCGAACGGCCCACCGCCTCTCCCAACTGCCACACAGCCATCGCATAGTGCGTGCTGTGGTTATAGCGGGTAATGGTGTAGAAGTTAGGTAATCCATACCAATACTGATAGCCGGTGCCAATATCCAGACGCAGCAGGCTGGCCTCTTGGTTATCGCCCAAGGAACCCTGTGGAGTCAGGCCTGCCGCTGCCAGGCTGGCAACGGAGTAACGCGTTTTAAACCCATTTTCCAACCCTGGCGCCTGGCCGTTAGCCTGCACCGCAACAGGTTCGCCCTTGGCCCAGCCGTGTGCTTTAAAGTAGTTAGCCACACTGCCAATCGCATCCACCGGATCCCACAAGTTAATGTGACCATCACCGTTAAAGTCTACAGCGTAACTTTTGAATGAGGATGGCATAAACTGGCCGTACCCCATCGCTCCGGCAAATGAACCACGTAGATCCAGCGGATCATCCCCTTCAGTGCGTGACATCAGCAGGAAGGTTTCCAGCTCGCCGGCAAAATAATCGGCACGGCGTGGATAGTCGAAGGCCAAGGTAGCCAGCGCATCAATAATACGGGTTTTACCCATCACGCGGCCCCAGCGGGTTTCAACACCGATAATACCGACAATGATTTCGGGTGGTACGCCATAGACCTGATAAGCACGCTGCAGCGCATCCTGATACTGGTTCCAGAACTGCACGCCATTTTGCACGTTATCCGGCGTAATAAATTTATTGCGATAGCGCAGCCAGGAGCCGTTCGGTCCTGAAGGTGCCTGTGTGGATGGCGTTGGCGCTTGGCGATCCATCAACCGCAACACGGAATCCAGTCGCTTGGCTTGGGCCAGTACATCATGCAGCTGTTGACGATCAAAACCGTGTTCCTGAACCATTTTATCGATAAAACGGGCCGTATTGGGGTTATTGGCAAAATCACCGCCCAGTGGCTGACCGGAATGCGCTGGCGTCAGCAGGAACCCACCTTTCACCGTGCTGTCCTGAGGCGTAGCTGGGGTCGGCTTCGGCCCGCTGCTACAGGCAGTGAGTAAGGTAAGCAGGGGGAGAAGAGCAACTAAATGACGCATCGGATATCCATATAAGCCAGGCCAGTGATAAGTGGTGATTATGTTAATCCATTGTCTGGTGCGAACAAACTGGATTATGTCGCTCATCACAAGGCGGTAAGCCAAAATAGCCAAAAACGTGATTTGAAGCACAGAAACAAAGAATTAGTTAGGGTAGGCAACTATTCCGCCGAAACGTAAACCTTGATTAAATGAGAACAATTATCATATTGACACGCCACAGCGCATCACTACACTGCCCCTCTTTTTGGCTGCAACCCTGTCAGCAATGACGGATACAACGGAATGTTATTTTGGATTCTCTCGGACAGATCGCTAAAAATGTCTTTAAACGCCGCATAGCACGCAAGGAGTATGTTTTCTCCGTGATGGTGTTCGCCGCGGGCCTGGCACTGTTGTTATACCTGTCACCTTATCTCGATCAAAATCTCTTCCGAACTTACGCGCACAGTGATATCAGCACGTTTTTTGCGGTGTTTGTCTACCTGCTGTGCATTATGCTGTGGTCACTGTGTTGGATAGGTTTAACCCTTTGGCTGGTAGCCCGCACCGCATTTCGCCTTAATGACATAGGTACACCTGGTTGGCCTCTGGCGTTAGCCCTGTATCTGCTCAGCGTGGTGAATAATTATTACCCCGGCCCAGTGACGCGCTGGCTCATCGTTATTAGCCTGATTGGCCTATTATGCGCGTTGTTGTTGCCTACGGGATTATGCACGCGTAAACCGATGAAGGCCTGACCATCGCCACTGGCTATCTGCACGCCGAGCGGTCACAATGCCGCATTACTTCGCGCCAAACAGGAAATACCATGTCTTGCCACTACCCCGCCCATTACAGCTTTGATAACGATAGCGATGCCTGGCAGATCCACTTTCGTGATTTTCCTGAACAACAGGCCGCCTGCTATAAGCGTGAAGATGTAGAGCTTGAAGCCCAGGAAAGCCTGTTGATTGCCATCAAGCTGGAAATGGAAGAGGGCCGACCGGTACCTCCCCCTTCCCGCGCCTTACCGGAAGAATTAGCGATCCATGTGCCCGTATTGGTCAAACTCAAACTCGAACTGCATAACATTATGCTGTCCACCAGCGCCTCTAAAGCCTCTCTGGCACGTCAATTAGGGTTTAATGCTGGGCAGATGGATCGCCTGCTGGACGTCGCCTACGCCTCAAAAGTGGAAGCGCTGGAGCAAGCCCTCTACCTGTTAGGATATGAAGTCCAAACCTCGGTAGCAGAGATTCACCAGCAATAAGATAAATATTTTTAGCGGGGGCTAAATATTCTTCATTTTTCGCCGATGTGTTCATTACCGAACCATCAAGAGCAAAAGTGAAGGCTAAAAATGGAGTGGAGTCGCCGTAATATTTGGACCGTTATTCTGCTGTCGTGCCTTGTCTTCTGGGTCATCTTGTTGACGGGCGCAAACGCCGTCGCCTGATCCCTTTTCATAACATCACAGCAAACATAATGATAAAGCCCGTTTCAACGGGCTATTCCCTTCTTTTACCTGATAAAAAAGGTAAATAAAAATCGTTTCAAAACAGTAACCCTTGGTTAATAAACCGTCAAAAAGTGTGATCAAAAACACAGTATTGTAATCATGCTCATATTGGGAGTACATTAGCCCCGATCCTGTCGTGGTTCATGTTTTACCTCACGGACGTTGAAACACGACAACCGGATAATCTGTGGCCAAGGACGTTGTTCTTCATGTTGAAGGATCCGCCTAATCGCCACAAAGTATCCACAAAATACTCAGCACAACAATCGGGATCATTGGCTTGCGAGGGACTCCAAAAGGGAGTTGTTCAGTGAAATATTTTGTTATGGGCGTTTCATTCATGTTGGTTACATGGATTGGCACCTTTATGCTGATGGTTGCATAACCAAGGCATGGCCAGGAACATAGATAAAGGGGCGCATAAGCGCCCCTTTGTTGTTTCTGCACGCGGCTATTTTCCCGGCATCATGCGGCGCAAGGTGTCATCCTTGCGCAGATAATGGTGGTATAGCGCCGCCAGCGTATGTGCGCCAATAATAAAATAGCCGGTATTGGCGAGCGTTTCGTGCGTGCTTTTAATCACGCTACGCAGCACCGGATTGGGTGTGACGACTTGCGGAACTTGCCAGCCCAGCAACACCCACTCTTTACCCCCATAAGCCAGCGTCAGAACACCCAGCACCGGTAAGGCCAGGAACAGCACATAAAGCAGCACGTGGAAAATTTTGGCCCCCCACTCCTGCCATTCCTCAAGGGGTGGCGTGGTCGGCGGTGTGGCATAACGCCGACGCAATCCAAGCCGGATGAACATCAACAAGAAGACCATCAGGCCAAAGTTAAAATGCAGATTTTTGACCAGTGACGCCATATCATCCGGTACCGAATCTTTCAGCAGCATGGCTGAGTAAGTGAGGATCACCATCAATAACGTCAGCCAGTGCAAAACAATCTGTGATTTCGCGTAACGTTTGCCCATACACTCGTCCTGATAAATAAAGAAAATCTTATTGAAGGATAGTGGGTAAATGATGAAGAAAACCTTAGCAGAAAGAAAAAAGGCCGGAGCGAATGCACCGGCCTAGAGGAATTATTTGGTTGCCGTCGGGCTACTTTTGGCTGGCTTAATCAGCCCGTCAGCCCGGAACATGGCTTTGATACCGCGCACGGCCTGGCGGATACGGTCCTGGTTTTCGATCAGCGCGAAACGCACGTGGGTATCACCGTAGTCACCAAAACCGATGCCTGGCGATACGCAGACCTTGGCTTCCGCCAGCAGACGCTTGGCAAACTCCAGTGAACCAAGGTGCGCATAAGGCTCTGGGATTTTTGCCCAAACGTACATTGAGGCTTTCGGGTTCTCCACCATCCAGCCCGCTTCATGCAGCCCTTTTACCAGCACATTACGGCGTTGACGATATTGCTCTGCAATATCCAACACGCATTGCTGATCGCCTTCCAGTGCCGCAATAGCCGCTACCTGTAAGGGGGTGAAGGTGCCATAGTCATGATAACTCTTGATACGCGCCAGCGCGTTGACCAGCTCAGGATTACCGACCATGAAACCAATTCGCCAGCCTGCCATATTGTAGCTTTTCGACAGCGTGAAAAACTCCACCGCAATGTCCTTGGCACCAGGAACCTGCATAATGGATGGCGCTTTCCAGCCGTCATACACGATGTCGGCATAGGCCAGATCGTGGATCACCAGTACATTGTATTGTTTAGCCAGCGCAACTACGCGCTCAAAAAAGTCCAGCTCTACGCATTGCGCCGTCGGATTCGATGGGAAGCCGAGGATCATCATTTTCGGGCGCGGAATGGTTTCGCGTATGGCACGCTCCAGCTCACCAAAGAAATCCACACCGTCCACCAGCGGTACCGAACGCACCTGGGCACCGGCAATCACCGCACCGTAAATGTGGATCGGGTAGCTTGGATTTGGTACCAGCACGGTGTCGCCGTGATCGAGCGTCGCCAACATCAGGTGCGCCAGCCCTTCTTTTGACCCTATGGTGACAATGGCTTCGCTTTCGGGGTCGATCTCCACCTGGTAGCGATCGGCGTACCAGCGTGAAATAGCACGGCGTAAACGCGGGATGCCGCGCGAGGTGGAATAACCGTGGGTGTCGTCACGTTGTGCAACGGTGCAGAGTTTTTCCACAATGTGCGGCGGCGTTGGCCCGTCGGGGTTGCCCATGCTGAAATCGATAATATCCTCGCCGCGACGGCGTGCGGCCATCTTCAGTTCGGCGGTGATGTTAAATACATAAGGGGGGAGACGTTCAATACGCGTGAAACGGCGTTGCGGACTATTATCAGCCATAGATACCTCGAAGAGACGTTAGCGCCCGGACCATCCGAGCGACGCTGGCCAACCTAAGATTGACCGGATATTGAACATATCTCAGCCTTGGCAGGCTTGTCGATACCCGGCACAACATTTTTATTTGACGCCCCTAAACTCCGACACCAATAACCCGAACTGCCAGTCATCGCGCCATTGCCCCGCCAACTGGTAGTTATCGCGCAACGTGCCCTCCAACAGAAAGCCACAGGATTCCAGCAGTCGGCGCGAGGCAATATTGCCCTCGGTCACCGTGGCTGTCAGCTTATGAAAATCGCAGGCGTTAAAAGCAAAATCCAGCACTGCCCGCAGAGATTCCTTGCCATAACCCTTACCCTGCGCGAGCGGCAGGCTGCCATATCCCACTTCTGCCTGCCGGTAGGGGTGCCATTGTGGGCGAAAACCGGTCATACCAACCGCGTCTTCACTGGCCTTTTCTCTCATCACCAGGCACAGCCACTGCTCCCCATATTTGTCCCAGGCGGGGAGTCGGGCCTCAAAACGCGTGCGAATTTCTGCTTCACTGAGCGGGTCGGCAATATAACGAATCACCTCTGGATCCTGATACAGACGCAGGAACAGCGGCCAATCGTCGGCAGTGATTGACTCCAGGATCAAACGTTCAGTGACCAGTTTCATTGTTTCTATCTCCTAAAAACATAAACCTCCGAAAAACGAAAATGAGGAAGTTACGAATGAAAGATATCCCTTTATTTTCCCCTATTAAATCCAGATAATCATTAACGTTAAAACAACAAAACCATAACGCCTTACCCGGTCCCCTACAACCGTTCGTCGTTGCCTGCTGGCAGCGAGAGGAGAACACCATGGCTTCTTTACGCATTGACGATATTCCAAGCGCGATTAAAAGCGTCAAACAGCAACTGCGGCAAGCATTACCAAATTACCGAGAGACTTTCCTGGCGCTGGAGGACAATATCCGCCAGCAAGTCGAGAAAATCCGCCAGGAATTGGCGGCGGGTGAGAACCCGGTTCCGCAAATCGATGCCGAAGATATCCTGCAACAACGCGTCAGCGAACAGCAAAAAAAACTGATTAAACAGCGTGGCGCGTGCGCTATCCGTGGCGTATTTCCCCGTGACAAAGCCGCGGCCTGGAACCGTGAAATCGGTCACTACCTCGATCGCAACAATTTCGTCGAACGCTTGAAAGGCGCGGCCGAAGACAACTATTTCGGCAAACTCGCTGCCAGCAAGCCGCAGATTTACGGTATTTACTGGTCAAAACCGCAGGTAGAAGCGCGCCAGGACGCACGCATGCACGCGGTACAAGTATTCCTCAACAGCCTGTGGGAAACCGAAAGCAACGGTAGACAACATTTTGATCCAACGCGCGTCACGACCTATGCCGATCGTACTCGTCGCCGTCCGCCAAACTCTTCATCGCTGGGCCTGTCGCCGCACGTAGACAGCGGCACCATTGAGCGTTGGCTGGATGAGAACTTCCGCTATGTCTATCGTCACGTGTTCTCCGGCAATTGGCAATCGTATGACCCGTTCGCCGCCGATGGCCGTACTGAAGTGCGTGAGATCGCCTCTCCGGCTGTGTGTTCGATGTTCCGTACCTTTCAGGGATGGACGGCATTGACGCCACAGCGAACCAACGCAGGCACACTGAATCTGGTCCCCATCGCCAACGCCATGGCCTATGTGCTGCTGCGTGCGCTGCAAGATGACGTCGCCGATGACGATCTGTGCGATGCCGCGCCTGGCCGCGCACTGTCAATCTCGGAAAAATGGCATCCCCTTTTATTAAGTGGGATTTCCCCTATTCCTGATTTAGAGCCCGGCGACACCGTTTTTTGGCATTGCGACGTCATCCATGCGGTAGAAAACGAACATAACGGCGAGTTCGACAGCAACGTGATGTACATCGCCGCCGCGCCAGGTTGCGAGAAAAACGATGCCTACCTGCAACGCCAGCTGCCCAGTTTTATCTCGGGCAGAACACCGCCGGATTTTGCGCCAGATGATTTCGAAGTGGATTTCATTGGCCGTGCCACCGTCGATTTACTGACGCCGCTCGGCAAGGAACAGTTAGGCATCAAGTAACGTTCCCCCCCGTGGTGCGCCGCTCGGCCGCCACGGGGTCACTAGGCTGTGATATACTTCCCTCCCTATTCCCACCGCAACGAGAGCCTGTCGTGCACCCTTTTTTTGAAATGCTGCTAGCGGTGTTTGACCGCGCCGCGTTGATGCTAATTTGCCTGTTCTTCCTCACCCGCACCCGGCTGTTCCGCCAATTGCTGCAAAAAGAGGACCATACGCCGCTTGAGCTGGGCATGGTTACCGCCATTTTCTCGCTGTTTGCGCTGTTCAGTACTTACTCCGGTGTCAATGTTGAAGGCTCGCTGGTCAACGTGCGGGTGATTGCCATTATGGCTGGCGGCATTTTGTTCGGGCCTTGGGTGGGGGTCATCACCGGCATCATCGCCGGGGTGCACCGCTACCTGATCGATATCGACGGCATTACCTCCATTCCTTGCCTGATCACCAGCATTATTGCCGGTATCAGCGCCGGTTATATCAATCTGAAGGTAAAAAAGGAGCAGCGTTGGCGCGCCGGGATCCTCGGCGGCATGTTGTGCGAATGCCTGACCATGCTGTTGATTGTGCTGTGGGCTAAGCCGACCGAGTTAGGGCTGGATATCGTTTCCAAAATTGCGCTACCGATGATCCTTGGCACGGTGTGTATCGGCCTTATCGTGCTGCTGGTGCAAAGCGTTGAAGACGAAAAAGAAGTGATCGCCGCCCGTCAGGCCAAGCTGGCGTTGGACATCGCCCGCAAAACCCTGCCCTATTTCCGCAATATTAACAGCGAATCGCTGGCGACCATCTGCGACATCATTCGCCATGATATTCAGGCCGATGCGGTAGCCATCACCGATACTCACCAGGTGTTGGCTTACGTTGGCGTGGGCGAAGAAGCCTATCCGATGGGCCGTGAAGGGTTGAGCCGAGTGACGCGGGAAAGTATCCGGCACGGCAAGATCATCATCAAAAACAACCTGGAGAACCCCGCTACGCCGCAAATCCACTCGCAGCTGGTGATCCCACTGTGGGAAAAAGGTGAAGTGACTGGCGCGCTGAAAATTTACTACTGCCATGCCCACCAGATCACCAATACGCTGAAAGTCATGGCCGTTGGCCTGTCGCAGATTATCTCGACCCAGATGGAGGTGTCGCGTATTGAGCATCTACGCCAAATGGCGGATAAAGCGGAAATGCGCGCCCTGCAGAGCAAGATTAACCCGCACTTTCTGTTTAATGCGCTGAACGCCATTTCCTCTTCAATCCGCCTCAATCCAGACACCGCGCGGCAGTTGATTATCAATCTGTCACGCTACCTGCGTTATAACCTGGAACTGAACGACGAACTGATCGACATCCGTAAGGAACTGCATCAGATCCAAGATTATATCGCGATCGAACAAGCGCGGTTTGGCGCCAAATTGACGGTGATTTATGACATCGATGACGATATTTCGGTGCGTATTCCCAGCCTGCTGATCCAGCCATTGGTGGAGAATGCCATTGTACACGGCATCCAACCCTGTAAAGGCAAAGGTGTCGTGGTGATTGCCGTGAAAGATCAGGGCGACAGGGTTAAAATTTCGGTCAAAGACACGGGGCACGGTATCGATCAGAAGGTCATCGACCGCGTCGCCCGCAACGAAATGCCGGGGCACAATATTGGCTTACTGAACGTACATCATCGGGTCTCTTTGCTGTACGGTGAGGGGCTGCGTATCCGCCGCCTGGAACCCGGCACTGAAATTGCCTTTTACATCAGCAAAAATGGCGGCAAACTGCAGGTGGAAAACGGCGGACTGCCGGCAGGGGAGCCATCATGAAAGCCATCATTGTTGAAGACGAGTTCCTCGCCCAGGAAGAACTCAGCTACCTGATCAAAAAACACAGCAATATTGTCATCGAAGCCACCTTCGAGGATGGATTGGATGTGTTGAAATACCTGCAAAACCATCAGGTCGATGCGATTTTCCTCGACATCAACATCCCGTCGTTGGATGGGGTTCTGCTGGCGCAAAACATCAGTAAATTTGCCCACCGCCCTTCGATCGTATTTATCACCGCCTATAAAGAGCACGCGGTTGAAGCCTTCGAGATAGAAGCGTTTGATTACATCCTCAAGCCTTATCATGAAGCGCGTATCGTCACCATGTTGCAAAAGCTCGAAGCGTTGCATAACCGCCCCGCGGCCCTGCCGGAACAAGCCAGCGCACCAAGCCGCAACAAGAACAGCATTAATTTAATCAAAGACGAACGGATTATCGTTACCGACATTAACGACATCTATTATGCCGCTGCCGATGAAAAAGTGACGCGGGTCTACACCCGGCGCGAAGAGTTTGTGATGCCGATGAACCTCACCGAGTTTTACGGCCGCCTGCCTGAAGAACATTTCTTCCGTTGCCACCGCTCTTATTGCGTCAATCTGTCGAAGATTCGCGAAATTGTGCCCTGGTTCAACAATACCTATATTCTGCGGCTGAGCGACCTGGATTTCGAAGTGCCGGTCAGCCGCAGCAAGGTCAAAGAGTTTCGCAAACTCATGCGGTTATGATCGCCAGCGATTACCAGCGCGGCCCAGGAGCATAGTAATAGCCCGGAGGGGGTGGCGGTGGCATACGGTAATGCGGTCGATCGCGCCATTCACGCCGTGGCGGGCCGTAATAAATCACCCGTGGCGGCGGGCCATAATAATAACCACGCGGGCGCTCATAAACCCGATGTTCAGACCACCAGCGAGGATCGCGCCAGCGGTAACCGTCCCAATAATGGCCACGGTTATCACGATCGCCAATGTGCAATGACAAACCTGGCACATTCACGCCGATGGAGACGTCCGCATGGCTCACCAACGGCAGTGACAGCAATGCGGCCAATAACAACACTATTTTCTTCATTTCAACGACTCCTGCAGAGCGGAACCCGTCCGTTCACAGATAACATAGATCTGCGCCAAGCCCCGCTCTATAGGAACAATGCCCATTTACGCCATTCACACACATCCTTCACAATTCGAACACAATCGTAATGGGGAGATGCGCGATAAATCGCTAACATTCTTGATGTAGATCACGTGGCATCAGGTGCATTTCATCCCGTTTTAGCCCCTAAAACGGCAACTCATGCACCGCCAGATGCATTTCATTCCTTCCCCTGTGCAACTCATTCCCGATCCGCCGTCGTGTGGTACTACCAGCCATATAATATGCCCATACCGCGGGGTTCACGACACCGCCCGCAAATTTCAGCCAACGGCTAACGCCCGGCAATGCACATACAGGAAGGAGCCCGGCCATGAACACCAAACCGGCAAATCGCAGCTTAATCGTTCTGGGTACCATCATCTGTCAGATGGGCCTCGGTACTATCTACACCTGGAGCCTGTTCAACCAGCCGTTGGTCGACAAGTTTCACTGGGGCCTCGGCGACGTCGCGACCACCTTCTCCATCACCAGTTTCTTCCTGGCTTTTGCCACGCTGTTTGCCGGTAAGCTGCAAGAGCGTTTCGGTATCCGCAACCTGACACTGTGTTCGGGTATTTTGGTTGGCCTGGGTCTGATTGCCAGCGCTTACGTCAGCTCACTGGACATGATTTATCTGCTGGCCGGCGTAGTGGTCGGCTTTGCGGTCGGTATTGCTTATATCTCCACCCTGTCTAACCTGATCAAATGGTTCCCAGCCAACAAAGGGCTGATCTCCGGTATCTCTGTGGGTGCTTTCGGCAGCGGTAGCCTGTTGTTCAAATACGTTAACGCCGCGCTGATTGCCGACATCGGCGTCTCGTCCGCTTTCTTCTACTGGGGTGCCATTGTGATGGCGCTGATTGTACTGGGTTCCCTGCTGCTGAAAGAACCGGTGCTGGTGAGCAAATCTGCACATCAAAGCGCAGGCAGTTTGGGCAATGACTTCAGCGTACGTCAGATGTTGGCGACCAAAGAAGCCTACCTGCTGTTCACCATTTTCTTCGCGGCCTGCATGAGTGGCCTGTACCTGATTGGTATCGTGAAAGACATGGGCGTTCAACTTGCAGGGATGGATTTAGCGACCGCCGCCAATACCGTGTCCGCCGTTGCTATCTTCAACACCGCAGGGCGCATCATTCTGGGTACGCTGTCAGATAAAGTGGGCCGCATGCGCGTCATTAGCTTCACCATGCTGGTTACCGTGCTGGCGATTGTGGCGCTGAGCTTCCTTACCCTGAACCACACGCTGTTCTTTATCTGCGTCGGCGCCGTCGCCTTCTGCTTTGGTGGCAACATTACCGTATTCCCAGCGATTGTCGGTGACTTCTTCGGCCTGAAAAACCACAGCAAAAACTACGGCATCATCTACCAAGGTTTCGGTTTGGGCGCACTGGCCGGTTCGTTTGTCGCCAAATACTTCGGCGGCTTCCACGCGACCTTTATGGTGATTGGCGTACTGTCTGTTGTTTCTCTGGCTATCACCCTGTTCATCAAGGCACCAAAAGCGGTGGCGCAGGAAGAAGAAGACTTCCCACAGGCGGATCTGGTCAAAGCCTAATCCCTTGAATGACAAAAGGGGCGCAACCCACGGGTTGCGCCCCTTTTTTTATCACGGCTTTCGGTTACAAATGCATACCCAGCGTCTGACGCAAGTGAGCGCCAGCACCCAGTAAACCGGGTTGCCCATGGGTGATCATAAATACCGGGATATCCTGTACGTAATCCTTGAAACGCCCTTTATCCTCGAACGCCGCACGGAAACCGGAGGCTTTGAAGAACGCCATAAAGCGCGGCACGATACCACCGGCAATATAAACACCGCCAAAGGTGCCCAAATTCAGCGCCAGGTTGCCGCCAAAGCGGCCCATGATCACGCAGAACAACGACAGGGCACGGCGGCAGTCGATGCAGCTATCAGCCAAGGCGCGTTCGGTAATGTCCTTCGGCTCCAGTTTTTCTGGCAGACGCTTATCTGACTTGACGATAGCGCGGTAGAGATTGACCAATCCTGGCCCAGATAGCACACGTTCTGCGGAGACATGCCCAACTTCAGCGCGTAACACTTGCAGAATGATATCTTCTTCTTCACTGTTCGGTGCGAAATCAACGTGCCCCCCCTCACCCGGCAAGCTCACCCAGCGACGGTCAACGTGCACCAGATGCGCGACCCCTAACCCCGTACCGGCACCATATACCGCGATCGGTTTATCTTTCTGCGCACTGCTACCGCCAAACTGCAATACGTCGTCTTGCGACAACATCGGGATCGCCATCGACACGGCGGTAAAGTCATTGATCACTTCCAGATGATTCAGCCCCAGATTGGCCTTCATCTCTTTGATTGAGAATGCCCAGGTATGATTGGTCATGGCCACCCAGTCTTCAGTGACAGGACAGGCAATCGCAATACAGGCATCCTGAACCTGGATATTCTGCTCTTTTAAATATTGGCGAATCACGGCTTCCAGGCTGTCGAACTCCAGGCCGGAATAGGTTTTCGCCTGGGTAATTTCACCCGTCGCCACAGTGCACAACGCAAGGCGGGCATTGGTGCCGCCTACATCACCTACGAGGGCATAAGTCATCAGTATCTTCTCCGCAAAATGAATAATAGAAAGCTGCCCACACTGTAAAATCCCACTGCAAAAACAACAATCACCATCCTCTGCGCGGCCATCCATTAGCGATCTTGATCACAAAAAACGGTTCAGCCAACCCTTTCCAACCCCATTTGAAACAAATTGCGGCAAAAAACGGGCCACGGTCACTGTTAACCGTCATGACAGAAAGGCACTATTAACCGGCTGCGGCCTTTACGCCCGGCCAGAAATATCTTTGCGTGCCTGCGTGCCGATTGTCTGGCAAGCTGTGGCCACAACCATCACCCGTTCGGCCTGCCATCCAGGGCCATTGATAAGGGATCCCTGCATGCTGCACCCGCGCGCCAATGCCATGTTGGCTTTCGCTCTGCCCGCTCTCGTTATCGGTGCGGCCTCAAGCCTGGTCCTCATTCTGGTGATGAAATTCGCCGATGCATTGCAGCGGCTGCTCTGGGTGAATATTCCTGCGGCGATGAATATCGATACCCATTCGCCCTGGTGGCTGATCGGCATTCTGACGCTGACCGGCGTCGCCGTTGGGCTGATTATCCGCTACATGCCTGGCCATGCGGGGCCTGATCCGGCCACTGAGTCGCTGATTGGCATGCCACTGCCGCTTTCGGCACTGCCGGGTCTTGCGCTGGCACTGATCGTTGGCCTGGTGGGCGGCGTCAGTCTGGGGCCGGAAAACCCGATCACCGCCATCAATATTGCGCTTGTCGTGGCCATGGGCTCGCGTCTGCTACCCAAAGTCCCACGGATGGACTGGATTATTCTGGCTGCGGCCGGCACCATCGGCGCACTGTTTGGTACCCCGGTCGCGGCAGCCTTGATCTTCTCCCAAACCCTGGCGGGCAATAATGATGTACCGCTGTGGGACAGGCTGTTTGCGCCGTTGATGGCGGCGGCGGCCGGTGCCGTCACCACGCAGCTCTTTTTCACCCCAAACTTTGCACTGCAGATCGATGCCTATGCCGCTACCCGGCTGACGGATATTTTCAGTGGCTCGATCGTCGCCCTCATCGCTGTCGCACTGGGCATGGTGGCCGTATGGAGCTTTCCTCATGCCCATCGCCTATTCCACTCCATTAAAAATCCGGTGCTGATGTTGGGGCTAGGTGGCTTTGTACTGGGATTGCTGGCGTTGATCGGCGGTGATATCACCCTGTTTAAAGGGCTTGATGAAATGAAACGGCTGGCGATTGGCGAGAGTTTCTCCGTCACGGAGCTGTTGCTGATTACACTGACCAAACTGGCAGCACTGGTGATTGCTGCCGCCAGCGGTTTTCGCGGCGGACGTATTTTCCCTGCGGTCTTTATCGGGGTGGCGTTGGGCCTGATGCTGCATCAGCACGTCCCGGCGGTACCGGCTGCCATTACCGTATCCTGCGCCATTATGGGGTTAGTGCTGGTGGTAACGCGTGATGGTTGGCTTAGCCTGTTTATGGCCGTTGCCGTCGTGCCAGAATTGCACCTGCTGCCTGTGTTATGCGTCGTGATGTTGCCCGCATGGCTGGTACTGGCGGGCAAACCCCTGATGTTGGTGGGCAGACGCCAACCGCCACACGACGATTAGGCCAGCGCGTATTCCGCCGCAGCGCGCGCATGGATGGCTGTCGTGTCAAATACCGGCACTGACGCATCCTGCGCGCCAACCAGCAAACCAATCTCGGTGCAGCCGAAAATAATGCCTTGCGCCCCCTGCTGTTCCAGGTCACCGATAATACGGCGATATTCGTCGCGTGACGTATCGCGGATTTTCCCCAGGCACAATTCTTCATAAATAATGCGGTGCACAATGTCACGATCGGCCGCCACCGGGGTCACGACTTCTATGCCAAACTTTTCCTGCAGCCGCCCGCGATAAAATGCCTGCTCCATAGTAAAGCGCGTACCGAGCAGCCCGACACGGCGAATATCCTGTTGCCGTACCTGCAGCGCCGTTGCGTCGGCGATGTGAATGAGCGGTAATCCGCTTGCCTGTTCAACCGCATCCGCCACCTTGTGCATCGTGTTGGTACAAATGACGATGGCCTGCGCCCCCGCGGCACGTAGTGAGGCCGCCGCCGAGGCTAACAAGCGCCCCGCGCCGTCCCAATCGCCCTGATGCTGCAGGCGTTCTACCTCGTGGAAATCAACACTGTAGAGAACGATTTTGGCCGAATGCAGACCCCCAAGCCGGTCTTTCACCTGCTCATTGATCATGCGGTAATAGGGAATGGTCGATTCCCAACTCATTCCCCCCAGCAGGCCCAATACTTTCATCGTTTTCTCCTCAGTCATATTGCGGTCACTGCTCGACATTACCTGAGAATGACAGCGATGACGACGCCTTATTTAGCGGAAGAGTTGGCGGGTTGACGCGCATCAAACCAACGCTGGCGCAGCGTATCGTAGACCCAGTTATAAAGCATGGTGTACGGCAGGAAGAACAGGAAGAAACCGATCTCCAGCATAAACGCCTGCAGTAAAGAAATACTTAACATCCAGGCGGCGATAGGGACACCGATCAACACGAATCCCGCCTCAAAGCCCAGGGCATGAAACACCCGCACTTTAAGGTTACGTACCACACGGCCCACAGGCCACAAACGGTCAAAAAGGGTGTTATAAACCATATTCCACACCATAGCGACGGTGGACAACATCACCGCCAACGCACCGACCTGCACCATCGAACGGTTAAGCAACCACGCACCCAATGGGGCACAGATCATCACTGCGATGGCTTCAAACCCGACGGCATGGACGATACGTTCAATGAAAGACTTGTTTTGCAGTTGCATACATCACCTATTTTTTACCCTATTCATTGGTAAGGGCGCTGTAATCCGCGCCCCTATGACCAGGAACGAACTTATTCGCCCCTGACGAAAACCAGGTGATTATTATCGTATTTTTGATTAGATTAAAGATAGGTTCCATCGATAAAGTAGATACATCATGCGTTATTCCCCCGAAGCCTTACAGGCGTTTGTCGAAGCGGCCGCCCTCGGTTCCTTCTCTGCCGCCGCCCGCAAACTGCGCAAAAGCCAGTCAACGGTCAGCACGGCCATCGCCAACCTGGAAGCCGATCTCGGGTTAATCCTGTTCGATCGCCAGGCCCGGCAACCGGTCTTGACCGCTGCCGGGCACAAAGTCTTGGGTCACGTGCAGGAAATCCTCGCCGCCAGCGAGCGATTGGACGCACTGAGCATTCGGTTGGCGGACAACATCGAGCCGCGCCTCAGCCTGGTGTTCTCCGACACCTATCAGCCGAAGCACCATGACCGACTGATGCAACTTTTCGAGCAACGCTATCAGGATATCGAGCTGGAGTGGATGATCGCCGAAGAAGGCGACGTGCTAGATCTGCTACAAAGCGGTCGCGCGCACATTGGCATGGTTGAAGTACAGGCCAGTTACCCACCTGACATTGGTTTTGCACGGCTGCCGGAGCAGACGGAAATGGGGTTGTTCATCGCGCATACGCACCCATTGGCGCAGACTGTCACCCCAACGCCTGAACAACTGTCCAGTACGCGTCAACTTATTTTGAACACCTATACCGGGGCTGTTCCCCCCCGCTCTGGCGGTTTGGTATGGTCTGCACCCAGCTACCTGCTGTTGCTGGAAATGGCAGAGCAAGGGTTCGGTTGGGCGGTACTGCCACACTGGCTGGTTAAGCAATATGGCCACAACAAACTGACCGAGTTACGCCCGCGCGGCTGGCCCAAGCTGATATCGGTGGATGCGGTGTGGTCAAAGCTGACCCCGCCGGGGCCGGCGGGGTATTGGATGTTGGAGCGGCTACTGGAAAGCGATCAAGATCAGGCCGCCACGTTACGTGACTGAATCGCGCGCGAGATGGTGTCCAGTAATTCGGGGATATCCATCTTCGGCAGCACCACTTCAACAAAAGCCAGTTGCTGGCTGTCCGCTAACGCTTTTAAAGCCTGGCGTAGCTGTTCCGGTTCGGTGACTCGCAGCGTTTCCACCGGATGCTCACCCGCCAATGCCTGCGGCAGCAGTGTCCAGTTCCACTGAGCGATATCGTTATAACGCTGCTGCGGGCCGTGGATTGCCCGTTCAACGGTATAACCGTCATTATTCAGCAGGAAGATCACCGGTTTTAGCCCGTCACGCAACATCGATCCCAGTTCTTGCGCCGTAAGCTGCGCCGAACCGTCGCCGATCAACAGCACCACCCGCCGATCTGGCTCCGCCGTTTGTGCGCCGAACGCCGCCGGCAGGGTATAACCGATAGACCCCCACAGCGACTGGACGATAAACCTGCATCCCTGAGGCAGGCTAAGCCCCGCAGCGCCAAAACAGGCGGTACCCTGTTCGACGATCAGGATATCGTTTGGCCGTAAAAAGTCCTGAATCTGCTGCCAAAAGCCATGTTGATCCAACCCTGTCCCCGTGGGGTCCGGCAAAGTTGGACGCTCGATGGCCGGTAATTGCCACTGTTTCGCCAGCGACAACGTTAATTGGTGTAGGGCGATGATCGCATCATGCATCGGGATCTGGCTGAATACCTGATGCCCAACGCGTGCTTCAAATGGCTGAACATCAATGCGCTTCTCCACAGGCAAATGATGGGTGAACCCAGCCGTAATGGTATCGGTGAAACGCACGCCGACGGTAATCACCACGTCTGCATTCTCAATCAGCTGTTTCACCTGCGGATCGCTGGCTGCCCCAGCATAGGTGCCCGTAAAGCAGGCATGCGTTTCGTCCAACACGCTCTTTCCCATCAGCATCGTTGAATGCGGCATGTCGACCTCCGCCATCCACTGTTCCAACCCCCTTTCAGCACCAAAACGTTCCGCCAAAAAATCGGCCAGCAAAGAAACCCGTCGTGCAGGAAGCAACATCTCACGTGCGGCCGCGACAAATGCCTGCAGTGATGCCTGTGAAAGATTTGCCTGCCGCAACATAAGCGGTGTAGGTCGGGACGCCAACGGCGCTTCTGCCACCTCACTCGGCAGCAACAGGTAGACAGGGCGATGCTCAAACAGCGCGGTGGTCAGCAGGCGATCGATCTCTGCTTCTGCGTTGTCGGCAGTGAGGCTGGCCTGCGCCACTGTCACTTCTCTCGCCATCCGGGCAAAATGACCAAAATCCCCATCCCCCAGCGAATGGTGCAGTAAATCCCCAGCGCGCTGCGCGCGTAGCGCCGGGGCACCAACGACATGGATCACCGGCAAATATTCTGCATAGCTGCCCGCAATGCCGTTGACCGCACTGAGTTCACCGACGCCAAAAGTGGTCAACAAGGCCGCCGCCGGTTTGCAACGCGCATAACCATCTGCTGCATAGGCAGCGTTAAGTTCATTGGCACATCCCACCCAGGTGATCTGCGGGTGAGCGATAACGTGATCGAGAAACTGCAGATTGTAGTCCCCAGGCACACCGAAGAAATGCCGGATACCAATCTGAGCCAAACGATCGAGTAGATAATCAGCCACCGTATAGTTTTTACTCATGATCATCACCTACCAATGGTTGTAATTTCTACTACTAAGTATCGAAGAAATTGCACAAATTTCGAACTTTGCGCTTAAAAGGCAATTGGCAACCTTGCGTTACATCCCCCGCTTTGGCATTTATGATAAATCCCCCATCAACGGGGTGAGTCGTCACCCGCCAAGCGTGATCAAGCACTCTGACAAAGACAGTGAAAGCGCATACACTAAAATTCATTTCATCTCTGCTGAAAAGGGTTTGTATGCTTTATCAGGCTGATTCTTCACGCTATCAAAGTATGGAATACCGCCGCTGCGGACGCAGTGGTCTACAACTCCCGGCAATCTCACTGGGCTTATGGCACAACTTTGGTGACACGACGCTGTATGACAATGCGCGTAAACTGATCCACTGCGCGTTCGATCACGGCATCACGCACTTTGATTTGGCAAACAATTATGGCCCGCCTCCCGGCTCTGCCGAGGAAAACTTCGGCCGCATTCTTAACGCGGATTTGAAGCCCTGGCGTGATGAACTGATCGTCTCCTCAAAGGCCGGTTACACCATGTGGCCGGGCCCTTATGGCGACTGGGGATCGAAAAAGTACCTGGTTGCCAGTCTGGATCAAAGCCTGCGGCGCATGGGCCTGGAATACGTCGACATTTTCTACCACCATCGTCCTGATCCAGATACACCACTGGAAGAAACCATGGCCGCGCTGGATCTGCTGGTACGTCAGGGCAAGGCGCTCTATATCGGGTTGTCCAACTACCCCGCCGACCGTGCGCGCCAGGCGTTCGGCATTCTGCAAAAGCTGGGCACGCCCTGTGTCATCCACCAGCCCAAATACTCTCTGTTCGAGCGTTGGGTTGAACCCGAATTATTGGATACGCTGGAAGAGCACGGCGTGGGTTCCATTGCCTTTTCACCGCTGGCAGGTGGCCTGTTAACCGATCGCTACCTGCATGGCATCCCGCAAGACTCGCGCGCCGCCAGCAGCAGCCAGTTCCTTCAACCCGGTCAGCTCACAGAGGAAAAGCTAGAGAAAGTCCGCAGACTCAATGCGCTGGCACAACAACGGGGGCAGAAGCTGTCGCAGATGGCATTGGCCTGGGTATTGCGTGGCGATCGCGTTACCTCAGTGCTGATTGGTGCCAGTAAAACCAGCCAGATTGAAGACGCCGTTGGCATGCTGAACAACCGCACCTTCAGCGAAGATGAAATCGCCCAAATTGAACAGATTCTAATGTAATCGCTTACAGTTATCGCCGGAATCCCCCCCGGCGATAACCCCACGACGACAGACAAATCTTAAATCGTTCGCCCCACCCCGCTTTTCAGAATCCCTCTAAGATTCAACCCTATCCACAACGGTTAATATGCCAATATTGCAGGTAAAACTATAAGGCTGTTTTATAAACTGATGAACGCGCTTCATTATCGATAAAACCGGCCAAACCGCTGCGGCGGATAGGAGTATTCATGTTTAAACCTCTGTTATTGGCCGCTCTCTTGGTGGTATCGACAGTGCCCGCCGTACAGCAGGCAAAGGCTGAAGGCATCAGTATCGATTTGATGCCAGGCGTTTCACTACGCATAGGCGAACAAGACAACCGCGGCCGCTATTGGGACGGTTACGACTGGCGCGACCGTGACTGGTGGCAAGGCCACCAAGGCCGCTATCTGGGCGACCGTAGCCGGCGGGGATATTACTGGGACGGTTATCGCTGGCGCGACAACGACTACTGGCGCAAAAATTATTACTATCATGATGGTCGCTATCGTAAATACGATAAGCACTACTATAAGCATCATGATAAGCACCATTGGAAAGATCGGCGTCATGATGACCGTGATCATCGCCGCCATGGCAATGACGATCGCGACGATTAACGGCAAAAACCGGCATGATCCCCTAATGCCGGTAAGTTAATGTTTATCCAAAAATGTGGGCAACGTTTCGGTCGAGCAAGGCCCCTAAGAACTTCAGGGTGCCTTGCTCGTTTATCGACCGGAAATAACGTGACACTCGCTAAAAACACCTTATTGGGTGCCCGCTCAAAGAACACTGCTCACCAACAGATAACCATTTAGCCCAATCACCACCAGCACAATCAACTTACCTGTCGCCTGTATAGTGCGGCTGTTCACCATATCCCCCATCAGCTCACGATTACCGGTGAACGACAGCAGCGGCACCAGAGCCAATGCAATACCGAAACTCAGTAAAACCTGGCTCAACACCAGAATGCGCGTCGCATCCATCCCCAACATAATGACGATAAACGACGGCAACATGGTAACGACCCGGCGTACCCACAGCGGTATGTAAAAGCGAACAAAACCTTGCATCACCACTTGCCCCGCCAGTGTTCCCACTACGGTGGAAGACAACCCAGCAGCTACCAGACTCAGCCCGAAAATGGTTGCAGCCGCCTGGCCCAACAAGGGTTGTAGCGTCAAATAGGCCTGATCGAGGTCGGTAATCCCGCTGTGGCCATTAAAGTGGAAAGCCGCAGCGGCGGTAGCCATCATCGCCAGATTTACAAACCCAGCAATGGTCATGGCAATAGCAACGTCAACCTTGGTGGCCGCGTAACGATCGGCCTTTGAGTTTTCCCCAGCGGTCTGGGTTAACGATGAATGCAGATAAATAACGTGCGGCATGATGGTCGCCCCCAGCACACCTGCCGCCAGAAATACCGCATCGCCGTTCGGCAAATCCGGTATCGCCATGCCTTTTAATAATGGCCCCAACTGCGGCTGCGAAAACACCAGTTCCACCATGTACGCCAACGCGACAAACAATAGAAGGCTGCCGATCACCCATTCCAAGGGTTTCTCACCGCGTTTTTGCAACATCAGGATCAGGAAGGTGGCAATACCTGTCAGGATCGCGCCCTCCAGCAGCGTAACGCCCAACAACAGTTTGAAGCCGATCGCCGCACCGATAAACTCGGCCAGATCGGTTGCCATTGCAATGATTTCTGCCTGCACCCAATAGGCCCAGACGGCCGGACGAGGGAAACGATCGCGAATATGCTCCGCAAGGTTTTTACCGGTAGCAATACCCAGTTTGGCGGACAACAGCTGGATCAGCATCGCCATGACATTGGCCCACACCACCACCCAGAGCAAGGTATAACCAAAAGAGGCACCGGACTGGATATTGGTGGCAAAGTTGCCAGGATCGATATAGCCGATAGCCGCGATAAAGGCGGGCCCCATCAGAGAAAGTTTGATCTTCCTGGATGAGCCCTGGGGACTTTCAGCCACACGACTGTTCAGCATTTTCTGAACCCTTACTTCTAATAAGCCTGTGGTTATCTTATGTAAATGATAATAATTATCAAGTGCATTTAGAGCGGTAATACTTATCTCTGTAATAGAGGAAAACGACGGGTTTAACGAAGGGTTTCGGCCAGAGGTGAACATTTTCCGCACTCTTCCGGGCCGAATTCAGAGCATAAAAGGACTTATAATCAAATTTATGCATGAATAGGAATTTCATATGCATTCATTAACCTATTGATTTTTTATGCTTTACCGTACTATTTTAAGACGTTTCCCACTATGATTTTCCATATTTGCAATAGAGCTCTCGTTTTTAAACGTGGCGTTACATAAAATGACATCCGAAATTCAGCCTGCCTCAAGTTTGGAGCAAACATGTCCCATATTGCGCACTTTGCGTTGGCGTTAGTGGTGGTCGCGATCCTGGCACTCTTGGTGTGCCGCGATCGTAAAAGCATCCGCATTCGCTACGTTATTCAACTGTTGGTTATTGAAGTACTGCTGGCCTATTTTTTCCTGCATTCGGAAGCGGGTTTAGGCTTTGTAAAAGGATTCGCAGCGCTGTTTGACAAGCTGCTCGGGTTTGCTGGGCAAGGGACTGAGTTTGTATTCGGTGGCATGGGTGATAAAGGTCTGGCCTTCTTCTTCCTGAAGGTTCTGTGTCCAATCGTCTTCATCTCCGCACTGATCGGTATTCTGCAATACATTAAAGTACTGCCGTTTATCATCCGGATTATTGGTACCGTGCTGTCAAAAGTAAACGGTATGGGCAAGCTGGAATCGTTCAACGCCGTTAGCTCATTGATCCTGGGCCAGTCTGAGAACTTCATTGCCTATAAAGATATTCTGGGCAAGATGTCAGAAAAACGCATGTACACCATGGCGGCAACCGCGATGTCTACGGTTTCCATGTCCATCGTTGGTGCTTACATGACCATGCTGGATGCCAAGTTCGTGGTCGCGGCACTGGTTCTGAACATGTTCAGCACCTTTATTGTGCTGTCATTGGTCAACCCGTACGACACCAGTAAAGAAGAAGAACTGCATCTGGGCAATTTGCACGAGGGCCAGAGCTTCTTCGAAATGCTGGGTGAATACATCCTGGCTGGTTTCAAGGTAGCTATTATCGTTGCCGCAATGCTGATCGGCTTTATCGCCCTGATCGCCGCGCTCAACGGCCTGTTCAGCGCCATCTTTGGCCTGAGCTTCCAGGAAATTCTGGGCTACTTCTTCTATCCATTCGCTTGGATTATGGGTATTCCTAAGCACGAAGCGTTGCAGGTTGGCAGCATCATGGCGACCAAACTGGTTTCCAACGAATTCGTCGCGATGATGGAACTGCAGAAAGTCTCTGCTGAACTGTCACCACGCAGCATGGGTATTCTGTCCGTGTTCCTGGTGTCCTTCGCCAACTTCTCTTCCATCGGTATCGTTGCCGGTGCGATTAAAGGGCTGAATGAGCATCAGGGCAACGTGGTGTCTCGCTTCGGTCTGAAGCTGGTTTATGGTTCTACACTGGTCAGCATCCTGTCTGCATCCATCGCAGGCCTGGTTCTGGGCTAAGCCAAAACCCTATGACACAAAGGTCGCTTCGGCGGCCTTTTTTATTGTCTGGGATTCAACATCAGGCAGGAAAGACAGAAAGCAAAAAGCCGACCCTAAGGTCGGCTTTTCAAATGGTGGTGGAGCTAGACGGGATCGAACCGTCGACCTCTTGCATGCCATGCAAGCGCTCTCCCAGCTGAGCTATAGCCCCACAAAAGTGGTACGCTTTAACCGGCGTTACGGTATTCCCCAACCTTTCTGAGATAAAGGTTGGTGGAGCTAGACGGGATCGAACCGTCGACCTCTTGCATGCCATGCAAGCGCTCTCCCAGCTGAGCTATAGCCCCAATCCACAATCACAAAATCCTGTGAACGGGGCGCATAATATGAAACCCCTGAAACACTGTCAACGGCTAAATTGAATTACTCAGCCAAGCGCTGAAAAAGCCGCCAAATCAGCGCGTTTCACGCTAAAAAATCGCGTTTATGGGTAAAAATCAGCCGCAGCAAGCGCCGCATCACAAAAACCAAAAAACCTTATCCATTGTGTTGATTTTTAATTAACGGAATGTTAGCGATTTAGGCTTGAGTCACCCGCCCCACAGGCATAGACTGCCCCCGTCGTAAATTCCACAACTATAAACCGAGTCAGTTATGTCGTTGCATTCACCAAAAGAAATCGCTGCGCTAGCCATTCAGGCAGGCGTAAACAAAAGCCAGGCGTCACTCGCCAACCTGCTCATTCTGGGCTTTCTCGCCGGGGCCTTTATCGCGACCGGCTTCCTGCTGGACATCCACGTTATCGGCACCTTACCGGCCGAATGGGGCTCCTTCGGCGCATTGCTTGGCGCCGCTGTCTTCCCGATCGGGCTGATCCTGACCCTTCTTGCCGGTGGTGAGTTACTGACCGGTAATATGATGACATTACCGATAGCCTGGTTTGCTCGCCAGATTTCGTTTTTCGCCATTTTGCGCAACTGGTTCTGGGTCACGCTGGCCAACTTCGTCGGCAGCGTGGCTGTCGCCTATTTCTTTGGCCACCTGCTTGGCCTGACAGAGGGCGCATTCCTGCACAAAACCCTGTCCATCGCACAAGCCAAGGTCGATGCCGATTTCCTGCACGCATTCATTTCCGGCGTCGGCTGCAATTGGCTGGTGTGTTTGGCAGTATGGTTAGCCTTTGCCAGCAAAGACGTGCCGGGCAAAGTGATTGGCATGTGGTTCCCGGTGATGGCTTTTGTGGCTATTGGTTTTCAACACGTGGTGGCAAACATGTTTATAATCCCGGCCGCTATCTTTGCCGGTGGCATGAGCTGGGGCCAATATCTGCCCAACTTCACCGCCGTATTCCTCGGTAACGCATTGGGAGGTGCAGGCTTCGTCGGTTTGATGTACTTCCTCGCTTACCGCCCCGCCGTTCCTGCCAGCGAACAGGCCTGATCGGCGCAGATAAAAAAAAGCCCCGGGATAACTCCACGGGGCTTTTTTATTTACAGGCTCAGAAACGATCAGGCCTGGGCTTCACGTCCGGCGATGTAAGCCAGCGCCAGATCAATACGCTGCAGAGAACGTGCCTGACCAATAGCATGTACGGTAACATCCATACCCGGTGACTGGCCGGCACCCGTGACCGCTACGCGCAGCGGCATGCCGACCTTGCCCATACCGACACCCAGCTCATCAGCCGTGCCCTGAATGGCGTCATGCACGTTTTCTGGCGTCCAGGTAGTGATAGCCGCCAATTTGGCACGTACGGCCTCCAGCGGCTGGCGTGCAACCGGACGCAGGTGTTTTTTGGCAGCGTCAGCATCGAACTCACTGAAGTCTTCGTAGAAGTAACGGCAAGACTCCGCCATTTCCTTCAGGGTTTTACAACGCTCGCCCAACAGCTTAACGATGTCTTTCAGCTCAGGGCCATTACGGGTTTCGATACCCTGTTGTTCCACGTGCCACGCCAGGTACACCGCCACTTCTTCAGCCGGCATATGGTTAATGTAATGGTGGTTCAGCCACTGCAGCTTCTCTGTATTGAAGGCACTGGCAGATTTGTTGATCGCTTCCAGAGTGAAATACTCTTTCATCTCATCAATAGAGAAGATTTCCTGGTCGCCATGGGACCAGCCCAAACGTACCAGGTAGTTCAGCAGCGCCTGCGGCAGATAGCCGTCGTCACGATACTGCATCACACCTACTGCCCCATGACGTTTAGACAGTTTTTTGCCGTCGTCGCCCAGGATCATCGAAACGTGCGCGTATTCGGGTACCGGTGCGCCCAGCGCTTTCAGGATGTTGATCTGGCGCGGGGTGTTGTTGATGTGGTCTTCGCCGCGGATCACGTGGCTGATTTCCATATCCCAGTCGTCTACGACTACGCAGAAGTTGTAGGTCGGTGAACCGTCGGTACGACGGATGATCAGATCATCCAGCTCTTGGTTGCTGAATTCGATCGGGCCACGGATCTTGTCATCGAAGATGACCGAACCTTCCTGCGGGTTACGGAAACGTACCACGTGTGGCTCGTCATCTGTATGGCTGCACTGGCTGTCCCGGCAGTGACCGTCGTAACGCGGTTTTTCGCCGTTTTCCATTTGCTTTTCACGCAGCGCTTCCAGACGTTCCTTCGAGCAATAGCATTTATAGGCGGTACCCTGCACCAGCATGTCGTCAATTACCGCGTTATAGCGATCAAAACGCTTGGTCTGGAAGTACGGGCCTTCGTTCCAATCCAGGTTTAACCAGTTCATGCCATCCATAATTGCGTCGATCGCATCCTGGGTTGAACGTTCCAGGTCGGTATCTTCGATACGCAGAACGAACTCACCGCCCGCATGGCGAGTGAATAACCAGGAATAAAGCGCAGTACGGGCGCCACCGACGTGAAGATAGCCGGTTGGGCTCGGTGCAAAACGGGTTTTGATTTTCATTGGGTTCACTGCCTTATTACGCAACGCGTGTCAGCGGTTGCCGACGATTGCTCGGAATTTAAAAAAGTGGGCAACATTGTATCACCACGCGCTAATTCCTCAACGCCGACACGATATTGCTGCGCCTGATTTCGCTCTCTCTGAAACGCGTTTCGCATAACAATGTGCAAAGAATCATCATTGCCGGTTATAAATATCGCATCCTGTTTAAATTTGCGGCGAACGATTGAAATCATTTTAAAAACCGTTGACTCACTTTCAACTATCCCTATAATGCGACTCCAACAAGACGGGGCGATTAGCTCAGTTGGTAGAGCATCTCCTTTACACGGAGGGGGTCGGCGGTTCGAGCCCGTCATCGCCCACCATCTTGTTGAGCAGTAAAGCAGTAAGAAATGAGAAGAATGAGGGTGATTAGCTCAGTTGGTAGAGCATCTCCTTTACACGGAGGGGGTCGGCGGTTCGAGCCCGTCATCACCCACCACTCATTCTCTTGTTTAGCAGTACCCGGAAGTCCTGAAGTGGGTGATTAGCTCAGTTGGTAGAGCATCTCCTTTACACGGAGGGGGTCGGCGGTTCGAGCCCGTCATCACCCACCACTTCTGCGGGTCGTTAGCTCAGTTGGTAGAGCAGTTGACTTTTAATCAATTGGTCGCAGGTTCGAATCCCGCACGACCCACCAATACAGAAAAAAGCGCCTTTTGGCGCTTTTTTCGCATCTGTCGTTCGGCCCCCCCATTACCTCTTCCCTCCTTGCTAAGCCCATGAAAAAAGCGCTGCAAGCAGCGCCCTATGGTCATAAATAATTCAAGTTGCAGGAAGGCGACAAGAGCGAGACAAATCGGCTTTAGCTGATTCGAACAACGCTTGCGTTGGCCCGCTAGGGTGAGCCTCAAAGAGGCTCATAATCACGATGAGCTTACTCAAGTCAGTGATTCGGGTGAACGCTTGCAGTTAACGCCCCTGCGGCTTGAAGTATGACGGGTATATCAGGCCGCCAGCGTCGCCCCGCCATCAATCACAATATCCTGCATGGTGATATGACCGGCACGATCGGAAGCCAGGAACAAAATCGCATCGGCGATTTCCTGCGGCTGAGCTATTTTCCCCAACGGAATACCCAGTTTGAACTGTTCCGGGAAACCGTTAATCGTTTTCTGCTCACCCGTTTCGTCCTGCCACATACCACGCTGCATTGGCGTATTGGTTGAACCCGGCGAAACCAGGTTGCTGCGAACGCCATAAGGGGCCATTTCCAACCCTACGGTCTGGCACAGGCTACGCAATGCCGCCTTGGAGGCACAGTAGGCCGCCATGCCGACACGCGGCACATGGGCTGCGTTGGACGCCACACTGACAATCGCACCACGCCGTTGGCGGCGGAACACCGGCAAGGCATGGCGGAACATATTGAATGCCCCACCCGCATTGACGGCCAGACAAGCCAGCCAATCCGCAGCGCTGGTTTCATCCGTCAGCCCCATACGCAGAATACCCGCCCCATTCACCAGCACGTCTAATTCACCCTGCTCAGCCAACAAACGTCCGCACACAAGATCGACTGCATCACTGTCGGCGATATCCAGTACTTCGGTACGGAAGGCATATTCCGGCTCGCCAAAGTGCTTATCAAAACCAATCACCTCGGCACCGGCCCGCATAAAGGCTAACGCCGTTTCCAAACCAATCCCGGCCCCTGCACCAGTGACCCAGACGCGTTTACCTGCAAAATCGCCCGGTTGCGCCATCAGGCTTTCCCCTCTGACAACAGCGCCCACCAGCCATCAATGCTCGGGTTCTTGGCCAGGGCGATAAAATCGATATCGCCACGGATTTTACGCCAGCGCGCGGCCAGCTCCATAATGCGCACCGAATCCAAACCGTAGTCGATCAGGTTTTCGTCGTCACCCATGTCCTCGCTGTCTTCGTCGAGGAAAGGCATGATTTGCTGACGCAGTGCCGCCTTACTGGCGATTCCTGGCAACAGTTCGGCGGTCGTTACCACACGGCCACAACGGCCTGCGGTATAGCGCAACGCCATCAGATGCTCTTCACGAGAGAAGTCGGCCAGGCCGTCAGCCACCATAAACGGCTGAATATTGCGCATGAAGGCATCAATCGCCGTGGTCATACAACCGATATGCGCGTACACACCGCAGATAATCAACTGATCGCGGCCTGATTCCTGCAGAATGTCCTGCAATGGTGAGCGGTGGAAAGCACTGTAGCGCCACTTCACCAATACAGTATCGTCGTCTTCCGGCGCCAACGCGGCAACCACCGCCTGCTGTTCCGGATGTTTATTCAAACCCGGTCCCCACATGTCATTGAGCAAAGCGCGATCTTCATCGCTTTGCTGGTTCGGTTGGGCGGTATAGAACACCGGGATCCCCTGTGACTTGCAGTAACGGCGCAGGTTGGCAATGTTCTCCACCACCTGTTTGATCAACGGGCTGTCTTCGCCCCAGAAATTCAGAAAATACTGCTGCATGTCGTGGATCAGCAGTGCAGCGCGCTGCGGTTCCACCGCCCAGGTCACTTTGTTGGTTGGCAGCTCAGCCTGAGTCGGCAACGCGTAATCATTAAGTTTTGGAATGGCCATGACTTATTCTCCCTGGACCAGAGTCAGTTGTTGCGCTTCCAGGCGTTGGCGCAACAGTTTTTTATCCACTTTGCCAACCGGGGTGAGCGGCAGCGTATCAACCTGTATAAAACGGTCGGGTAATTTGAATTCGGCCACGCCCTCGGCGCGTAAATGGCGACGCAGCACGACCGGTTTCAGTGCCGTGGTGGCGATAATATAGGCGCAGCTTTTTTCGCCCATCAGCTCATCCGGCATCGATACCAGCGCCGCATTGATCACTTCCGGATGACGCAACAGCAGATTTTCGATTTCCTCGGCGGCGATCTTTTCCCCGCCGCGGTTGATCTGATCTTTCTGTCGCCCTTCAACCTTCACATAGCCGTCTTCAGTCAGGCTGATCAGATCGCCGGAACAGTAAAACCCGTCGTGATCAAAAGCCGCCGCGTTATGCTCCGGGCTTTGGTAATAACCGCGGAAGGTATAGGGCCCGCGGGTCATGAGACGCCCGGTTTCCCCTACCGGCAGCGGGTTGCCATCATCATCGGCCACCCATAACTCGTCATCCGGTGACATTGGGCAGCCCTGGGTCGTCAGAATATGCCGGTCGTCATCATCCAGCCGGGTGTAATTCACCAGGCCTTCAGCCATACCGAACACCTGCTGTAACTGACAGCCGATTTCCGCAGGAATACGCGCCGCCAGCGTTTCCCCCAGCTTGGCACCGCCCACCTGCAGCAGCTTAAGGCTGGTCAGTTGTTGGCAAACGCCCCACTCTTCAATAGCCTGCAGCCACAGCGTCACCGCCGGTGGTACGAGCGCCGTCACATTAATCTGATGCTGTTCGATCAGTCGGAAGCATTGTCCGGCATCGGGATCGCTGGCAAACACCACCAACCCGGCACCATAGAAAACCCCCAGGACACCCGGCGAGCTCATTGGGTAGTTATGCGCAACCGGCAATGCGCACAGGTAGCGAGTATCCACGTCAAAATGACAGATCTCCACGCTACGGCGGATGCTGTAGTAGTAATCATTGTGGGTGCGTGGAATGAGCTTTGGCGTCCCGGTACTGCCACCAGACAGTTGGAAAAATGCCACCTGGTCTGCCGGGGTTGGCGCAGCAACAAAATCACCGCTGTCCTCTTCCAGCCAGGCTGACAGTGACAGTTCGCCCCCCTCCTGGCTACGCAACCCCACCACACGCAAGGAAGGATGCTCGGCACGGAACGCCGTCAGGAATTCGTCGTTACCAAACAGAGCATGCTGACGGTCAGCAATCAGTAATGCCGGTTTGATCTGCGCAGCATATGCATTTAGCTCGTTGCGTTGATGACTGAACAATGCGTTTACGGGCACAACACCCATTTTCAGCAACGCAAAAAACGTCACATAGAACTCGACCACGTTACCCAGCTGTACCAACGCGGTATCGCCGCTTTGCATGCCCCGGCGCTGAAGGGCGGCAGCCAGCCGATCGGAAAGCTGGTTAAGCTGGCGATAGCTCAGGCTACGTTGTGGGTCGATCAACGCGATGGCGTCATTTTTGGCCTGACGAGTGACGATGTCGGTCAAGGGCCGATCGGTCCAATATCCGCGTTCACGATAACGACGGGCTAAATCATCAGGCCAGGGGGTAAAAGCAATACTCATGGGAATGTCTATCCTTGGTTCAGGCCAAACGCCCGCGAAATGGTACTGAGTTTGGTGCCGGTTTCATGCCATTCAGATTCCGGCGAAGAGTCTTGCACTATGCCGGCACCGGCAAACAGTCGCACCTGGTTGCCCTGCACCGTGCCGCAACGAATCGTGACCACCCACTCACCGTTACCTTCAGCATCACACCAGCCGACAATCCCGCCAAACAGGCCGCGATCAAAGGGTTCAAGTTGTTTAATCACCTGGTGTGCCAATGCCGTCGGCGTACCGCACAGCGCAGGCGTCGGGTGCAGCAGGCAGGCCAGCGAGAGCGCATTCTCCGCACGGCTGGCTGCCTCACCGTCGATCGGTGTGGACAGGTGCCACAGCGTGGTGGTGCTCAATAATTCTGGCGTGGTTGGGATATTCAGATAGCTGCAGCGTTCTGTCAGCACCTGCCGCATCCCTTCGGTGACAAACTGGTGCTCATAGCGATCTTTTTCTGATACCAACAGCTGTTGACTGATCTCGCGATCTCGCTGTGGATCGGCATGGCGTCGAGCGGATCCTGCCAATGGGTTAGAGAAAAATTGAGCGCCGGACTTACGTAGCAGAAGTTCTGGGCTAGCGCCCAGCAATGCCCCCTGATCCAGCGGTACGTGGAAGTGGAAACCATGCGGGTTCTGGGCGATGATACGCGCCATCAACGCCTGGCGGTCCACCGGCTCGCGCGTTTCAATCTCCAGCAGACGCGACAGGACCACTTTATCCAGCTGGTCGCCTTTGGTCGCCTCTACCGCATCCGCCACCATTTGCATGAAGGGTTGCTGGGCAGGCACTTCTCTTTGCCGGGTAATCTCCGGCAAAGCGTCCTGTGGGGATGTCACGCTGGCCAAAAAGGCATCGCGTTCAAACCATTGGGTGCGCTGGGGAATAAACAGCGCTGAGGGTTGATGAGTGTCAAAAGGGATCGCACCGCACAAAACCGGGTTCTTAACTCCCGCCAGTTTGGCCTCGGCAAACGCATGCTGCACCGCCTGTTGGAATTCGCCATTCAATTGGTCGCCATCCAGGGCCGGCAGCGTGATTTTGGCGAAGCAGCCTTGCGTGCTCAGGCTACGGAAAGGAGAGGTAAAGAAAAAGCCGGAAGTCGGCGACACACCTGCGACAGGCTGTTCGCTGCCCTTGCTTTGTGGCTTCTTCTGCCCGGTACCCTTTGCTGTCACACTCATCGGTTCTCCCTTTCGTATCATTAACAATAACCTGTATAATAATGATTATCATTTGTATTGAATCGCGTTAAATTACCCTCGTGAATATGCTATGTCAATAAATGTAAACAGTTCTTCCAATCATAATCATGATATAAAACCAGCAGCTTTAATTATATAAATGATAAGTATTACTATTTAACGTCTGAGGAATGCTTTATGAAGAAGAATCTGCTCATCAGCCTGGCGCTATTTGGCATGATGGCTATCGGTGCAGCCCATGCCGCAGACGCTGGCTGGCCGCGTAAAATTGAAACGTCACACGGCGTGGTGACGCTCGCACAGCCCCCTGCCCGTATCGTTTCCACCAGCGTTACCGTTACCGGCACCCTGTTGGCGATCGACGCGCCGGTGGTCGCCAGTGGTGCCACTACGCCCGGCAGCCGTCTGGCTGATTCACAGGGCTTCTTCCACCAGTGGAGCGCTATTGCGGCGCAACGCGGCGTTAAACGCCTGTACATTGGTGAACCCAACGCCGAGGCCATCGCCGGTGAAGCCCCGGACCTGATCATTATTTCGGCAACCGGTGCCGATTCCGCCCTGCGCTTGTACGATCAACTCTCCGCCATTGCCCCGGTGTTGGTCGTCAATTACGACGACAAAAGCTGGCAGGCGTTGGCGACTCAATTGGGTCAGGCCACTGGGCATGAAGCCCAGGCACAAAAAGTCGTCAGTGATTTCGATGCCCGCGAGAAATCGCTGAAACAGCGTATGACCCTGCCGGAACAACCCGTCTCCGCCTTGGTATTCAGCGCCGACGGTAAGTCTGCCAATCTATGGACCGCTGAATCTTCCCAGGGCCAAATGCTCAAGCAGCTTGGTTTTACGCTGGCCGTCCCACCCGCCAAGCTGAACAACAGCCGCAGCATGGGAATGCGCAAAGACATTATTCAACTTAGTGGAGAGAACCTGGCGGAAGGCCTGAACGGCCAGACGCTGATGCTATTTGCCAACAACGACAGTGACGCGCAGCGGCTGATGGCGAATCCTTTCCTGGCTCATCTGCCGGCAGTGCAACACAAGCGGGTTTATGCTCTGGGGAATGATACTTTCCGACTGGATTATTACAGCGCCAGCAATCTGCTGACGCTGTTGGAAAAACAGTTTATTTCTCAGTAGATTCTGCGGCGGGCTGGAGATCATTTTCTTGCCCGCCACTGCCAACCTGACGCAAACCACGCATCGCGAAAGCCAGCACTACGCCGAGTACCGCAACACCAAAACCAAAGCTGGTTGATGTCATCGCCGGCAGCATAAACGCCCCCATCGCCCCCAACAGCAACGCACCCAGTGCATCCCCTACCACGTTTTGCGCCGTCCACAAGCCATTAATACGCCCAAGGAACGCATCTGGCGTCAGGTTCTGGATCAACCCATACTGCAACAGTGAGTTCAACGCACTCAGGTAACCGAAAACCACCAGGAAAAACAGCGCCAGGCCATACCACGGCATGAGACCGAACAGACCAATGGCAATAAAGGCGCCAATCGCCGTCATCAGCATCATCCAACCCGGACGTGCAACCTGGGCAACTCGCCCACTGGTGAAAGCCCCTATCGCCGCACCCAGTGGGACAGCAGAGTACATAAAGCCCAATTGTGCTGCGCTGACATGCCACATGCCGGACATGGCCGGATACAGTACTCGCACTGCACTGGCCATGGTCAGCAATGCGCCGATCAGCGCCACCATACCGATCACCCGGTTGCGGAACAGGAAGCCGAAACCGCCGGCGAGCGCACGCAGCGGGTGCTCACGCGGCTGCGGTGGCGGCAACAGCTGAGGCAGACGCAGTAAAGGGATCAACGTCAGCAAGGTACCAAACGCCGCCAAACCGTAGTTCCACGTCACACCGGCATTGGCGATCACCAAACCCCCGATCGCCGGAGAAAGGATTGAGCCAAAGCGGACGGTCAACATGCTGATAGCCCCGGCCTGCACGATATTTTCACGCCCTACCAGCGCGGGCGTTGCCGCCAACAGTGCCGTAACGCCGACCGCACCAAAGAAACCGTCCCAGACCGCCAACAGATAAATCAGCGTCAATGAAGGTGCTGGCAACGCGGCGTTCAGACACAGACCGATAAAACCAATGCCGCAAGTGGAGCGCGCAAACAAAATCAGACGGCGACGTTCGTAGCGATCGGCCAGTACACCGCCCATCAGCAACCCGGCAAACATGCCGCTACCTGCCAGCGTTACGGACAACCCGACCAACAACGTCGATCCGGTCAAGGCTTGAATCTGAACCGGGATCGCAATGGCCATCAATCCCAGTGCGAGAATGGAAATAAAGCGCGCACAGAATACGGCGCGAAAAGCGCCATTGGTCTTAAGCAGGCCAAAATCAAGCAAAATAGAGGGCTTACTCATCAGCTTTCTCACCACAACTAAAGAAAAGGGGCAGCGTCTATAGCCAAAATAATTGGCGTTGCATCAAGGCGGCAAGCGCGAGCATCCCCAGGGTGCTTACTCAAGTAAGCCACTGGGCCAGCGCTCGCAGCCAACACAGATGCAGCTTCAAGAATGAAGGGTATGTGCTGCAATAGCGAAGGAACTCATGGTACCATAGATGAAAACAATCAATAATGATAATAAATATCATTTATATTCAATTAAATAATGGATTGTTATGTTACGGATTACACGCCATTGCACACAGCCCGTTCCCACCTCAGGGGGGCGTCACCTTGGGGGCACTCCCCGTTCATTTCGCCGCAGGCTGTTTGGTCTGCTGATTGCTCTTTTCGCACTGTTGGTCATCATGCTGCTCAGCCTGTCGCTTGGCGCCAAGTCTATTCCCTTTGATACGGTTATCCAGGCGCTGAATGGGCAATGCGGCGGGGCGGATTGCACCATCATTACCAATGCCAGGCTGCCACGCACGCTGGTTGGCGTGTTGGCGGGTATCGCATTGGGTCTGTCTGGGGTACTGATGCAAACCCTCACCCGCAATCCGCTGGCCGATCCCGGTATTCTTGGCGTTAACGCCGGTGCAGGCTTTGCCGTAGTGCTGGGTATCACCTTCTTTGGTGCCGCCAACATCAGCCAATATCTGTGGTTCGCCTTTGCCGGTGCGATGTTTGCCGCGCTGCTTGTCGCACTGATCGGTGCTCTGGGTGGCAGCAGTTTGAACCCGGTGCGCCTGACGCTAGCCGGGGTCGCATTGGCGGCGGTGCTGGAGGGCCTGACCTCTGGGATTTCCCTGTTAAACCCGCTGGTGTTCGATCAGCTGCGTTTTTGGCAGGCCGGTTCTCTGGATATTCAAAATATGCAGGTGGTGCGTACCGTCGCCCTGCCGATCTTATTGGGCACGCTGATTACGCTGTGGATGAGTAAGTCGCTCAATAGCCTGAGCATGGGCAATGAATTGGCTACCGCACTGGGTACCGGCATTGTTCGTACCCAGTTGTTGGGCCTGCTGACGATTACCTTACTGTGCGGCGGTGCTACAGCTGCCGTCGGTCCGATTGCCTTTGTCGGCCTGATGATGCCGCATATTGCCCGTCGGTTGGCCGGTTCAGAGCTGCACTGGATGCTGCCCTGGACGCTGGTATTGACCCCTATCCTGCTGCTGAGCGCCGACCTCCTCGGTCGTTTCCTGGTTGCCGGTGAATTACGTGTCTCCATCGTCACCGCCCTGATTGGTGCACCGCTGCTGATCGTGCTGGTGCGTCAGCGCCATATGTTCAGGAGGCAGCGCTAATGTCGATGTCTGCAGCCCGTCGGATGGCTAACCACAAAATTCGCGCCTTGTCGCGTCCGACGCTGACCGCGATGTTGCTCATGTTGGCCGCTCTGGGGCTCGCCATTTACGCCCTGGGCTCTGGCGCACTGTCGCTGAGTGCCTCGCAGGTGATCGACGCCTTGCGCGGTGAAGGCCCGGCAAACCTGGCGGTGATCGTCACCCAATGGCGCTTGCCACGCGTGATGATGGCTCTGTTGCTGGGGGCGGCGCTCGGCCTCAGCGGGGCCATTTTCCAATCGATATTGCGCAACCCGCTCGGCAGCCCTGACGTAATTGGCTTTAACACCGGCGCCTACAGCGGCGTATTGGTAGCCATCGTATTGTTTAATGGAAGTGTCTTCGGCATCACCGCTGGAGCGTTGGCCGGTGGCTTACTCACCGCCGCGTTGATTTATTTGCTGGCGTGGCGAAATGGTGTCGAATCATTCCGTTTGATTATCGTTGGCATTGCGGTGCGTGCCCTGTTGGTCGCCGGTAATACCTGGCTTCTTATCAGCGCCTCGCTGGAATCAGCGATGTCTGCCGGGCTGTGGAACGCGGGCTCACTTAACGGTGTCAGTTGGGCGAAAAGCCTGCCCGTACTGGTCGTGATTGTACTGTGCTGCCTGCTGTTATTGACGCTGGCTCGCCGTATGCGGCTGCTGGAAATGGGGGATGACGCCGCCTGCGCGCTCGGTGTGTCAGTGGAACGTTCGCGCGTATTGCTGCTGCTGGTCGGGGTCGTCCTGACGGCGGCCGCAACCGCCGTGGCGGGGCCCATCTCCTTTATCGCACTGGTGGCACCGCAGATTGCGCGACGCCTGTGCGCCAACCGTAGCGTACTGCTGCTGACTGCTCTGACGGGCGCCCTGCTGCTGCTGCTCGCCGATGTCGCCGCACAACGCCTGTTTATGCCTTATCAGTTGCCGGTCGGTGTACTCACCGTCAGCCTGGGTGGCATTTACCTGATTTGGTTATTAATCCGTGAGTCACGAAAAAAATGAATGCTGATCCCTTGCAGACCGCGCCATTGCGCGCTGAACACCTGACGCTCGGTTATGACAAAAAAATCGTCGCAAGCGACCTTTCCGTCTCCATCCCGCACGGTGAACTGACGGTCATTATCGGGCCAAATGCCTGTGGCAAATCTACCTTGTTGCGCACCCTCAGCCGTCTGATCCAACCACAGGCAGGCGCGGTCTGGCTAAACGGCAAACAGATTAGCGAATATGCGACCAAAGAGGTGGCACGCCAACTGGGGTTGCTGCCGCAAAGCTCAACAGCGCCGGGCGACATTACCGTGTTTGATTTGGTGGCCCGAGGCCGCTATCCGCATCAGCGTCTGTTCAGTCGCTGGCGTGAGGAAGACCAACAGGCGGTGGAACAGGCCATGCGTTCGACCGGCGTTTTTGAGCTGTCCGAACAGCCGGTTGATACGCTTTCTGGCGGGCAACGCCAACGCGTGTGGATTGCGATGGTATTAGCGCAGCAAACACCGCTGTTGCTGCTGGATGAACCGACCACCTGGCTGGATATCACCCATCAGATAGATTTGCTGGAGCTCATGCGCCAGTTAAACCGTGAAAACGGTCATACGTTGGTGGTCGTGCTGCACGATCTTAACCATGCCTGCCGTTATGCCACGCATCTGATCGCCATGCGAGACGGCAAGGTCGTTGCCGAAGGTGCGCCTAAGGATATTGTGACGCCGGAACTGATCGAAAAGGTGTACGGCCTGCGCTGCATGATCATTGATGATCCGGTTTCGCACACGCCGTTGGTGGTACCACTGGGTAAGTAATCGAGATGGTAGGGGCCCAGCATGCTGGGCCCGCGTTAATCGGGACGAATGTATTCATCCCCTACCCTCACTGGGGATTACAACGCTCGAAGTATGCGGTTCAATAGCGGCCCCAATACTTTGAATGAGGTGGGTGAAACGATATCTACGTGCGCACAATCGAGTTCATGCACCTGCAAGGTATCCACGTATTTCGCCCAGGTCTGCTGGACATCCATCCCTTCCTGCAAGGTCTGACGTGCAACAAACAGCGTCGCCTGCCCTTTGAAGTTCGCCGTATTGGTCGCAGAAAGCAGGCGTACCGAGTCGGCGTAGTTGGCTTCGATATTATCGAACATCGCCACACGGGTTTCACCCAATGCCGGATCAAGCGCATCCTCGGACACTGCCAGGAATTGCTGACGTTCGCGCTGAACTTCTTTTAGCACGTTGTCATCCAGCATCACGTCCCAGTTCTGCGTTTCCGGCGGGTAGGTATCCAGCAACCCAAGGAAGGCCACGTCTTCACCCCGCGCCTGCAACCTGGCTGCGATACCCTGTGCCAACGTGCCACCCAGCGAATAACCGATAAAGTGATACGGACCGTGCGGTTGCACCTGCAATACTTTCTCCAGATGCGCGTCGCACACCTGATCCATGTGCTCACTGAGCGCCAGCGGGCCGTCGGGGCGCGGTGACTGAATCCCCACCAGCGACCAATGCTGATCGATATAGCGCGGCAGTACGCTGAACTGCCAGGAGAATCCAGAGGCCGGATGCAGACAGAACAACGTCGGCCCCTCGGTGGTACGCAGTGGCAATATGCTGTCAAAACCCGTCTGGTCCGCTTCTTCCTGCGTGCGCTCTTGCGCCAGCAACTGCGCCAGTTGTTCCACGCGAGAAGCGACCATCACCTGCCCGACAGACACCGCCTTGCCCAGATCACGACGCAGTTCCGCCGCCAGGCGCATCGCCAGCAGCGAGTGCCCGCCGAGAGCGAAGAAATCGTCGTCGGCAAAGACAGTTTCACGCTGCAGCAACCGGGCGAACACGGTGGCGATTGCCGTTTCCAGCCCCGCTGCAGGTTCACGCCCTGCGGCTCTGACGCCGCTTTGCGGTTGTGGTAAAGCTTTACGATCCAGCTTGCCGTTGGCACTCAGCGGCAGAGACGCCATCTCAACCAACGCTACCGGCACCATATGTGGCGGCAGACGATCGGCCAGCGCAGCACGCAGCGCGTCCAGATCAAGACGTACGTCCGGCTGCGCCACCAAATACCCCACCAGTTGGCGGGCATCGCCGCCGGCAGGATCGGTTGGCGTATTATTCAGCACCAGCGCATGCGTAACCGCCTGCTTGATGCCCGGCAACGACAGCAGCGCATGATCGATTTCACTCAGTTCGATGCGCTGACCACGAATTTTTAATTGATCGTCACTACGGCCAAGGTATTCGACCTCGCCGCCTGGCAACCAGCGGGCAACGTCGCCCGTACGGTACATTCGGCCCCCCTTACCCTCAGGATCGGCCACAAAGCGGCTGGCGGTCAGCTCCGGTCGCCCCAAATACCCCTGTGCCAGCTGTACACCGGTAAGATACAAGTCGCCAGCAACACCCGGCGGCACCGGACGCAGACGGGCGTCAAGGATGCGCAACCCGGTATTCCACACCGGCAAACCGATCGGCACGTTAGCCCCCGTGACAGCGGCCAACGCCTCGCCCCAAGCCGGGTGCCAACTGACATCCACAGCGGCTTCGGTCGGACCATACAGGTTGTGCAATGGGACACCGGTGCGGCTTTGCCATAAGCGACACAGCTCGGCAGGCAGTGCTTCGCCGCTGCAGAACACCTGTCGTAATGGTGCGCAGCAGGCCACCGCTTGTCGGCTATCCAGCGCCCCCACAAAGGCCGCCAGCATCGAAGGCACAAAGTGCATGGTGGTCACCCGATACCGGTCAATCAATTGCAGCAGCTGTTCCGGATCGCGATGCGCCTCCGGCGGTGCCATCACCAATTGCGCCCCCACCATCAGCGGCCAGAAAAACTCCCACACCGAAACATCAAAGCTGCAAGGGGTTTTCTGCAACACCACGTCGCCCGCAGCCATCGGATACTGATGCTGCATCCACAACAAACGGTTGACGATCGCCTGGTGCCCCACCAGCACACCTTTTGGCCGCCCGGTCGAACCCGAGGTAAAGATAATGTAGGCCGGATGATGTGGCGTAGGCCCGTGGAGCACAACATCCGCTGCACTGTCAGCCGCCAGCGGTGCGTCATACAGGAAAATATCGCCCTTGCCAGCAAAACGCGCTTGCTGGCCAGGTTCGGTGATGATCAGGCGTGGGGAGGCGTCCTCCAGCATCATGCTGAGGCGTTCGTCAGGATAACCGGTGTCCAGCGGTAAATAAGCCGCGCCAGCCTCAACAATGGCCATTAATGCCAACGACAGGAACACGGAACGCGGCAACGCGACGGCGACGATATCCCCAGGTTGTACGCCCTGAGCGGTCAATTGGCGCGCCAACGCCATAACCTGTTCACGCGTTTCCCGATAGCTGAACTGGTATTGCGCATCAGCCAGTGCCGGGGCATCCGGGGTTTTCAGCGCCTGGTCTGCCAACAGGTCTGTCAGCGTTTGCGGTGCCACCGGATGCGCAGTGTCGTTAACCCTGGCCAGCAGCTCATGATCTTGCTCGGTAAGCAAATCGGCTTCGCTAATCGGCATCTGGGGCTGTGCGGCAAACTGACGCAACAATAACGGCAAACGCTGTAAATGCGCAGCCAACTCATCACGCTGATAGCGCTCGGCATTGGCCAGCAAATCAACCTTCAGCGTACCGGACTCATCCAGGTACAGCGCTACCTCCAGATCCCGAACGGGCCCTGATGCCAATTCATGGGTAATACCGTCAATACCGCCAAAGTCCAACTGGAAGTCGAACATTTTAAAGTTGAAAACCGTGCCGTACAGCGGCTGAGCATCGCCAATCCGCCCCAGATCCCGTTGTACCTGTTCCGCCTCATAGCGCTGATGGCGACGGACGATTTTCAGCTCGCGGCCAATATTGCCGGCAACGTCGCTCAAGGTCGCCTGCGGCTCGAGGTGCATTTCGATCGGCAATACGTTAATCACCGGGCCGTTGGCACACAACGCCGCCGAACCGGTACGGCGCATAAAGATGAAACCGGCGCTGAAACTGGCGTGGCCACTCAGACGAGACACCCATAACGCCACCAGTGCCAGCGCCATATCTGCCACGCTAAATTGCTGCTGACCGGCGTTCACCAGTTGGCTAAAGTCCTGCTGGTCGCACAGTTGCGACAACCGATGAATACGGGTGGTCGGCGTCTGTCCAGCCAAGGGTTGCGGGCAAAGGGTTGCCGGTGCCGGCAACTGTTGTGCCTTATTGAGCCAAAACGCGGCGTCGCGTTGGCTCGTAGCCGACTGCGCATAGCGCTGATACTCCTCGACTACCTCACTGAATGCGCTAAACGGCGTCGGATCCGGCTGTTCATTACGTAACATCCGGGTATAAATATGGGCAATTCTGCGGGCAATAGCAGTGAAACTGAAGCCATCAACCAGAATATGGTGATAACGCTGATACCAGAACCAACGTCGTTCCGACAGACGAATCAAGATATGCCGATACAGCGCATTGCCGCTGCCGATACGTAAATCACCGGACATATCCAGTTGCATGACAGCGCGTGCCGCCGCCGCGGCATCAGGAGAATCGCTGAGATCAAGATATTCTACCGGCAGGATCGCGAGTGACGGATCATGCCATTGCACAGGAACCCCATCACGCTCGTCAAAGCGGTACTGCAGGGTATCCACTTCGGACAAGCCCTGTGCAATCGCCTGCATCAAACGATCCTGATCCAACGCGCCATTGAGTTCGATGTAGTGGGAAACCGCATACGCATTGGCATGCGGTGAAATTTGATCGGCAACCCAAATTCCAGGTTGCGCGGCGACCAACGGCAGCTCAGTGGCGAGCTGCTGTTCGGCCGATAACAAAGTGCTGTCTGACAAGGTACTGACTCCTGTTTTCAGTATTGACGCCATCACGCCTTACGCAGTGATGCGGGCCGTATATCCTGCCAATGCTGTTCCAGCCAGTTCACGCATTGTGACCGTGCTGCAGGGCCGAATACCGGCGTCCACCCCGCCGGTACTGCGCTAAAATCAGGCCACAGGCTGCATTGCTGCTCGTCATTGCGCACAATCAGGCAGATTTGTTGTTCGTCATCGAACGGGTTCAGAGTTTCCATCGCGGACTCCTTGGGCAGAAAAAGTTAGCTTGGCCGCAGACGCAGGGTACTGATCTGCCCACAACGCCTGTAGTCCATCGATCAAACCGCCACGCCAACAGAGGTAGTCATGCCCACCCGCCACCGTCCGGTATTGCACCCGGTGACCGGCATCACGTAACAAATCTGCCATTCGGTCATTTACCCGGTGCGCGACTTTTTCGTGCACGCCGGCTTCCATAAACACGTTCAATTTACCTTTACCAACGCCCTGCTCGACTTGACGCAGCAACCAACCCGCATCGGCCGGTATCGCTTCGCGCTGGTACATATCACGTCGTGGCCACCAGAAAGAGCCTGACTGGCTGATCACCCCGCCGAAGCACTGTGGCCAGTGCAACCCGGCGTACAGTGAAGATAAACCACCGAAACTTTGGCCACACACCAGGGTGCGGGCCGGATCGCGGCTGTGCGGTGCCCATTCGGCAACCTGCGGCAACAGTTCCTCTTGCACCGCCAGCCAGAAATCTTCATTGCAGGCCAGCTCCTGAGTACGGTGCTTGAGATCGATAATGTCGATCAGTAAATAAACCGCTTCCGGCAGTGTGCCTTCTCGGGTTAACTGCATCAGCGGATCCCAGACGGGCATATTGCTCGACCAAAACTGGCCATCCAATAACACCGCCAACGGGCGCTGCCCCGGATTGCTGTCGCCAGTGGTATACACCCAGACATTACGGGTGTTGCCCAACCGCTTGCTGTGCCAAGGGTGGCGCTGCAATCTCGCCGGCGGTGCTGGCGTACAACGCCCGCTGGCGACCGCGTAGCGATCAAAATCCTGCCAGGCGGGTTGCGGCGGCGCTTCCGGCATATGCAAACCCGACAGTACATTGCCGCTGACACCGGCCCAAGAACGGTGAGGATTAAGCAGGTCTTGCGTCGCGCCGGCAAACACCTGATGCCACCAGTGACGAATCGAATGCATATTTGCATGCGCATCGTCATCACTGTGTTCCAAAGGGCGGTCGTCCATACAGGGGATAAAACAGTAGCTGCCACGCCAGTCGGCGCTAAGTTCCGTTTGCCAGTACCAGACGTCGGTGCCTTCTAATCGTTGCAGGCTCTGCGGCGGCGATGATTGATGGTGGTCGGTCAGGCAATTGATGTGGATCCAGACGCGTTGATAGGCTGAAGTGAGCTCACATCCCTGAGGATCACGCCATAAAAATGTGACCTTCCCTCGCCCATCCCCTTGCAGCTCCACCAGCGGCGTGCCGCGTTTGGCGATATTCAGCCACCATCCATGGCGCCCGGCGTGCTTGCTCGATAATAATCTGCTGCTTTCTGACTCGGATTTTGTTTTCAAAACGCCTATTCACTATTTAGCTGGCAGCTTCAGGAAAGCCGGTAAATTCGCGGCGCGAGGCGCTGCCCAAGAAAACGGTAAACCGAATACTATTGATAATTATTTGCGTTTGCAATAGTGTGTGTAGGCTCGCAAACAGGGCAGGTATTCTTCAACAGGGATGGATACCGGATTTTAGCGCTGAATCCGATGCTGTTGCCGTTGCGTCTCGGCCAGTTGGATTTTTATTTTCGAAAACACAAAAACTACAACCGCCCTTCTCTCAGCCGGTGGCCTACTGCGTCGGTGCCCCGGGAAAGGCAGCAAGGTAGGAACTCTCACATGAACCGCAAATTATCTCGTTACTCCTTAGCCACACTCATCGGGTTAGGGTTAGGCGCGTCCGCCTTTGCGCACGCCGCACAGCAAACTGATACCACCGCCGAAACCGACAACGTCGCCAAAAACAAAAAAGAAACCCACGAGGACACCATCGTCGTCACCGCAGCCAAGCAGAATTTGCAGGCGCCGGGGGTATCCACCATCACGGCCGAAGAAATTAAGAAACGCCCACCCGCACGCGATATCAGCGAACTGATCCGTACCATGCCTGGCGTTAACCTGACCGGTAACTCTACCAGCGGTCAGCGCGGCAACAACCGCCAGCTTGATATCCGTGGTATGGGTCCGGAAAACACCCTGATCCTAATCGACGGCAAACCGGCAACCAGCCGCAACTCCGTGCGCCAGGGCTGGCGTGGCGAACGTGATACCCGCGGCGACACCGGTTGGGTACCTCCAGAGATGATTGAACGCATCGAAGTGTTGCGCGGCCCGGCTGCGGCACGCTACGGCAACGGCGCTGCCGGTGGCGTGGTTAACATCATCACCAAGAAGGACGCCAAAGAGCTGCACGGCTCTCTGAATGCGTTCTTCAACGTACCGCAGCATAAGCAAGAAGGTTCTACCAAGCGTACCGACTTCAGCCTCTCCGGCCCGCTGACCGATGAACTCAGCTTCCGCTTGTTCGGTGGTTACAGCAAAACTCAGGCCGATGCGTGGGATATTAACGAATCGCATAAATCTTACCGTGCGCCGGCCTACGCCAACAGCACCCCCGCCGGACGCGAAGGCGTAGAAGACAAAAATATCGATGCCATGTTGCATTGGGACTTTGCGCACTTGCAGTCACTGGAGTTTGAGTATGCCTACGGCCGTCAGGGCAACCTGTATGCCGGTGATACTCAAAACACCAACTCCAATGCGTTGGTACAAAGTAACTACGGTAAAGAGACCAACCGCATTTACCGCGAAACCTTCGGCCTCAACCACCGCGGTGCCTGGGATAACGGTGTCAGCACCAACAACTATATTCAGTTCGAACGGACGCGTAATACGCGTCTGAACGAAGGTCTGGCTGGCGGTACCGAAGGCATCTTCGATACTAAAAATAACGGTTTCGGTACGACCAAACTGGACGACTTCCTGGCGCACAGCGAAGTCAGCGTGCCATTTGAACTGGGCGTGACGCAAACCGCCACGGTGGGAACCGAGTGGAACCAACAGAGAATGAAGGATGGATCTTCCACCAGCCAAACGCTGATGGGCGGAACCATTCCTGGTCAAGAAACAGGAACCCGCAGCCCTTACGCCTCCGCGCATATCTTCTCGCTGTTTGCCGAAGACAACATGGAGCTGACGGATACCACCATGCTGACACCGGGCCTGCGTTACGATCTGCACTCTGAGTCCGGCAACAACTGGAGCCCGTCCCTGAATCTGTCACAGGAACTGGGCGACTTCTTCACGCTGAAAATGGGCATCGCCCGCGCCTATAAAGCGCCTAACCTGTACCAGACCAACCAAAACTATTTGCTTTACAGCAAAGGCCAAGGTTGTTCCTCCAGCGATGTCAAAAATGGCTGTTACCTGCTCGGTAACGACGATCTGAAGGCGGAAACCAGCGTCAACAAAGAGATTGGCCTGGAGTTCCATAATGACGGCTGGCTGGCCGGTGTGACTTACTTCCGTAACGATTACCACAACAAAATCGAAGCGGGTAATAGCCGAATCGGCACCAGCAGCACCGGTACCGCCATTTACCAATGGGAAAACGTACCAAAAGCGGTTGTGCAAGGGTTGGAAGGTACGTTGAACGTCCCGGTCAGCGAGACCGTATCCTGGACCAACAACGCCACCTATATGATTGAAAACAAGAATAAGAGCACCGGTGATTACCTGTCGATTATTCCTAAGTTCACCATCAACTCGACGCTGAGCTGGCAGGCAACCCAGGAACTGTCGATGCAATCGACCCTGACCTGGTACGGCCGTCAGAAGCCGAAGAAATACAACTACCAGGGTAAACCGGTTAGCGGTACCGAAACCAAAGAAGTCAGCCCATACGCTGTGGTTGGCGCCAGTGCAACTTATGATGTGACCAAAAACGTCAGCCTGACTGCCGGTATCGACAACCTGTTCGATAAACGCCAATTCCGTGAAGGTAACTCGCAGAACGTCGGCGACCCAATAACCGGCACCATTAACATTGCCGGTGCAGGGGCTGCAACCTACAACGAACCTGGCCGCACTTACTATATGAGCGTAAACACCCACTTCTAATCGCTACAGTAAACAGGGGCTGCCAATGCAGCCCCTGTTTTATTATTTCTCCAGTGAGACCTGTTTGAAGATGTGCTTACCAAACGGGTCGATCTCGTAGCCTTTCACTTCTTTGCGTACCGGTTCAAAAATGGTCGAATGGGCAATCATCATTGCCGGCATTTGTTCATGCATCATCACCTGTGCCTGCTCGTACATCGCCACCCGTTTGGTATGGTCGTTCTCCTCACGCGCCTGCAGAATCAGTTTATCAAACGGCGGATAGCACCACTTGGCCGAGTTTGACCCGCCGTTGGCCGAAACGCAGGTAAACAGCGGCCCGAAGAAGTTATCCGGATCGCCGTTGGCGGTGGTCCACCCCATTAGCGCCGTCTGATGCTCACCATTTTTTATCCGTTGCAGATATTCCCCCCACTCAAAGGTGACAATCTTTGCCTTCACGCCGATCTTCGCCCAGTCGGACTGGATCATCTCCGCCATGCGTTTGGCATTCGGGTTATACGGGCGCTGCACCGGCATCGCCCACAGATCGATAGCGAAACCCTGCCCTAACCCCGCCTCCTGCAGTAACTGTTTGGCTTTCTCCGGCGAATACGGGTAATCCTCAATGTTATCGTTGCTGCCCCATTGGGTTGGCGGCAGCAGGTTCTTCGCCGGCTGACCGGCACCGTGGAACACGGCTTCCAGGATCGCCGGTTTGTTCACTGCCAGCGCCAGCGCCTGCCGCACCTTGACGTTATCCAACGGTTTTTTTTGGGTATTGAACGCCAGAAAACCGATATTCAGACCGGATTTTTCCATGAGCTGGATATTGGGATCCTGACGCATGCGCGCCAGATCCGCCGGGTTAGGGAACGGCATCACCTGGCACTCATTCTTTTGCAGCTTGGCATAGCGCACTGCCGCGTCTGGGGTGATAGAGAACACCAACCGGTCGATCTTCGGTTTGCCCTCCCAATAGTGATCAAACGCCTTGTAGAGGATTTTCGCATCCTTCTGGTACTGCACCAACTGGAAAGGACCGGTGCCGATCGGGTCGTTGTCCACCCGCTGCGGGGTACCGGCTTTCAACATGGCATCAGCATATTCGGCGGAAAGGATGGTGGCGAAGTACATGCCGAGATCGGCCACGAATGGCGCTTCGGCGCGCGAAAGCTCAAAGCGCACGGTGTTGTCATCCACTTTGACAATCTGGTTGATCAGCGTGCCAAACTCCATTGACTCAAAGTTGGTGTAAGCGCCGTTAGAGACCTTGTGATACGGATTATTGGCGTCTTTTTGCCGCATGAAAGAGAAGATAACGTCATCGGCGTTGAAATCACGGGTGGGGGTAAAATATTTATTGCTCTGGAATTTCACCCCTTTTCGCAGATGAAAAGTGTAATTTTTGCCGTCTTCACTCACCTGCCAGCTTTCCGCCAGGCTGGGCTGTAGCTCAACGGTGCCCGTTTTGAAGTCCACCAGCCGGTTGTAAATCGTTGCCGAACTGGCGTCTACCGTTGGGCCAGAGGTAAAGAGCTGCGGGTTAAACCCTTCCGGCGAGCTTTCGGAACAATAAACCAGCGTATTGGCGTGCGCACCGCTCATCACTGCCATCGCTAACAATCCCAGCATTGCTTTTGTTTTCATCCTGCCATCCCCGGTATAGAAAATAGACTCGATGGATACCAATAAATCATGCAGTTAGGGATGTAAAGGACAAATTATGAACACAAAAAACGGGGAGTGCTGGATGCTGCGCCCCCCGTGGTTAACACGCCTGCTGAAATTAAATCATCTGGTCAAAGTTCATCTGCGCCATCAGTTTATAGTTGTCAGCGTAATCGACCGGAATGGCCACAACGACGGGCCCCTGAATGTCCATTGCTTTACGCAGCATCGGGCGTAAATCCTCCACCGATTGCACGGCAAAACCGACCGCACCACAGGCTTCCGCATAGGCTTTAAAATCGATTGGGCCAAATTCCACGCCGGATTTACGCTGGTATTTATTTACCTCCTGCATTTCCACCATGTTGTAGGCGTTATCGACCCATATCACGTGCACGATATTACTTTTCAGCCGTACGGCCGTTTCCAGTTCCATGCTCGATTGCATAAAGCCACCGTCACCGGAAATCGACACCACTTTGTCTCCCGGGCGTACCAACGCCGCACCGATCGCCCACGGCAACGCCACCCCCATGGTCTGCTGGCCGTTAGAAATCAACAGCTGACGTGCACGGAAGCTGTATAGATAGCGCGCAATCCAAATATGGAAACTGCCCATGTCGACGCACAGCGTCACGTCGTCACTGACAATGTCCTGCAGCTCTTTCACAATACGCAGTGGGTGGATCGGCATGCCACCGCGGCGCGCGGCGCGTTCCGCCAATTCGGTGCGCTGGCGGCCAAGATCACTGAGGATCAACTCCACCTCCGCAGGCACACTCACGACCGTATTAAAGGCTTCAGTCATCGTGTTGAGGGTGGCACTGATATTGCCCACCAGCTCAACGTCCGGGCGGTAACAGGTATCAATGTCTGCCGGTAACACGTCAATATGCACCAGTTTTAATCTGCCCTGGCTGTTCCACATGCAGGGATCGTATTCGATCGGGCCATAACCGACGCTGACCACCAAATCTGCCTTCTGCAATAGCTGATCGGCAGGTTGGTTGTTGAATAACCCGACGCGGCCGGCAAAACGCGCAAAGTGGTTAACGTCGATCACCCCCGCCGCCTGATAAGTCCCCACGACCGGCATATGAGTCCGGTGCAACAAATGGCGCACCGCCTCGCTATTTTCCGGGCGGCTGGCCTGTAGCCCCAACAATAGCACCGGGCATTTCGCTTGCTGGATCAGTTTTACTGCGGCGTGGATATCCTCGGTAGCCGCAGCGCCCATGCGCGGCAATCGGCACCCTGCCAGCACAGGCGCACTGACAGGTTCATTGACGATGTCCATTGGCAGGCTGACGAACGAAGCCCCCGGGCGACCAAATTCGGCGTGACGAAACGCATTGGCGATCACTTCAGAAATTGCCGAACCGGCGTGGACTTCGGCGCAATACTTGGTCACCGGCCGGAACATGCTGACAGTGTCCATACTCTGGTGAGTCTGTTTCAGGTTATCAGCACGTTTCACCGCGCCACCGAACGCCACCACCGCATCCCCTTCCGAGGTCGCGGTTGCCAGCCCGGTAATCAGGTTGGAACTGCCCGGCCCTGAGGTCACCAGCGCGACACCGGCCTTGCCGGTTAGGCGCCCGACCGCCGCCGCCATAAATGCCGCATTGGCTTCATGACGCACGACGACGGTTTCTATCGATGGCGCGTCTTCCAGCGAATCGAATACGCGGTCGATCTTGGCCCCTGGGATACCGAATACGTGTTTGACGCCCTGCGCCTCCAAATTTTTCACCACTAAATCTGCGCCGCATGACCAGTTATGGTCTGTATTTGCCTTGCTCATGGAATACCTCCTGAAAATAAACCCAAGACTGTCGCGGAATTAACCCTCGGCAGAACGAATCGCGCGATCCAAATCCTCTGGACAGAGGTCGGCACGCAGAAAATCCGCATCATGCGGCAACTGAAGATTGAGACGGGTGATCACGCCAAATTGCAGCCGGCCGTGGTCAAGCTGGTAATCCAGTACGTGACCACCGCCGTTACGATCGTCGGTGATAAAATGTTCGTGATAGCCAGCAACCCCAACGCCCTGCATATAATCAGGCGAACGGAAGCCAACTAACGTGCCCTGCCGCTGATGGAAGGCAAATGTAGGCTGCTCCTCGATCGCTTCTAACATTGGGCGATAGGGGCGTTCCTGACGAGGCACCGTGCGGGTTTCCACATGGCTGAACTCACCGTCAACACGCACTGCACAGAACAGGTTTGGTGACGCAACTTGCTCGTCAATACACTGGTGCAGCTGTGCCTTGGTGATCGGACTGTCAAAATGTTGGGTGACGCTCGGTTGGAAAAAGGTGACAACGGCAAACGGGGTTTTCTGCTGCAAGCTGGCCGGCCGCGCGCTACCGTCGGCGCGTAGCTGGTGAATTTCCTTGTCGAAGGCGATCAGCTCACCGTCAAGGTGATTGAAAGTCCCCAGGCCGAAGTTACCGTGCCTGAGCAATTCGGCAATGGTGGTCTCCCCTTCGTAAACGCCGCTGATTAACGCGCTCATCAGCGAGATTTGATAAATCTCGCCCTCCCCAACGCTCAGCGACTGCCTGGCAAACCCCTGCGCCAAATGCTGCACACAGGAACAGCCGTGGTTTTCGTTCATAACCTACTCCTCCACCAGCACGGGGTGAAATACCCCGCGCGTTCAAAAATGCTCACATGAGGGTGAGCAAAGATGTCGCCTGTAGCCCGCTCGGTTGGAACGATTCAGCTCATGGCGACAAAAAAACCGGCACGGCTGGCCGGCGACACTCAACATCAACAACGGTTTAGATTCACTAATCATTGTTGGTAAATAGAGTGTCAAATTGAACGGTTTATCTGGTGTTGAAGCAGTCATCAATGTCACAGGCACACGCTGGAGCCTGAGAAAACTCTGTTATCTAACGTTCTTAGAACCGCACGTTTTATGCATTTTCTCTCTGAGCGGTGGGATCACAGCCAATTCTGGCCTGCCGTAAGCCCTCAAAAAGAGTAGCTGCAATAGGGTAAACGGAGAACCTGGTATTCATAAGAAACGCTTTTGCATATAATGCAAAGATGAATGACGCACGGTATGTCGAACATCTCCCCATCTTTCTTGAGGTCGCCCTGCAAGGCAGCTTCTCCGCCGCTGCCCGTAAGTTGGGAATGGTGCCCTCTTCACTGGTTCGCCATGTTGATGCGCTGGAAAGCGCGCTAGGCGCCACGGTGTTTATCCGTTCAACACGCGGTCTGATGCTGACGGACGCCGGGGAAATGCTCCAGGCCAGAGCGGCCACGCTGCTGGCAGATATCACCGATATTCGTGCCGAACTGGCATCGTTAAGTGATATGCCGCAGGGCACCTTACGTATCAGTTGCTTGCCAACCTTTGGAAAGACATACATTTTGCCGCTGTTACCGACGCTGGCTGAACGCTATCCGCAGTTATTTGTTGATCTGAATTTAACCGAGCGTCAAACCGACCCGACACAAGAGCTTTTGGATGCCGCCATTCGCATCGGCGAACAAAAAGACAGTGGGTTGTACGCCAGCCGGATAGCGACCCAACGCTGGGTGATGTGCGCCAGTCCCGACTACCTCGTTCGCTACGGCCAACCGGCCGACCTTAACGCGTTACCTGAGCATCGGCTGATTGCCCGCTACCACAAACAGCAGCCCGCCTGCTGGGCACAAATTCTCAGTGTTCCGCTCATGAGCCGATGCAGTATGGTACTGCGTTGCGACGACTTCACCGCTCAACATCAGGCGGCGCTGATGGGCATGGGGATCGCTTTCTTACCCAATTGGGTCGTCGGACCGGATATTCAGGACGGTCGATTGGTGCAGGTACTGGAAGATCCGCGTCAGGAGCAGCAAGGGATTTACCTGCTGCGGCCCGTAGCAAAAATGTCAGTCCGATTGAACCTGTTCATTACCTTACTGAAGCAAAGCATCGGTCAGCCACCCAGCTGGGAATGAAGTGGTGATATTCGGCCATACAGCGCCGGGTTATCGCTTTCGTCTTTCAGTTCTATTCCGGTCAATCGGCGCTGAAAAGCCTGTTCCAGCAGCCATGCCAGTTTGAACGCCGCCTGCGGGTAATCCAGCCCCTCAGGGCGTACGTTGGAAATGCAATTACGCTCCGATTCACGCCGCTGGGTGTTCGGTCCCCAGGTGAGGTAGATCCCCAGACTGTCCGGTGATGATAACCCCGGTCGTTCGCCGATCAACATCACGACCGCTTTGGCCCGTAAACACTCACCAATATCATCCCCAAGCGCGACCCGGGACTGGTGCGCCAAAACCACGGGTGCCACCGAAAGTGATAACTGTTCGAGATAAGGCCGCAATGCCTGTAACACGGGTAGCGCCTGACGATGTACCGCTTTGGAGGACAAACCGTCGGCAACCACCAGCAAGACATCCGCAGCCTTGTCCATTAAGCCCAGCAACAGATTGCGGCTGTCCGACGCCAACCTGCGCCCCAAATCTGGCCGGCTGAGATACGCGGTGCGATCGGCGGCCTGGCTGTGCACCGTCAACGTTTGCCAGCCTTGTTGTTGTATCGCCTCCGCCAGCGTATCGCTGTCGAAGGGTTGATGTACCGCATCGCGCGCCTGCGCATGCGCCAAGCCAAATTTAAGTAACTCCTGGGTCGGTAAACTGGACCCCGTGCGCCCCAGTGCAATACGTGCATCGGTAAAGGCGCGCAGCGCGTCCCAACTGTTGACGTGGACAGGTTTGCTCATCCCCGTTCTCCTTGTAACCCCAGCAACAGCGGGTGATTGGCGGCGGTGTCGCGCAATCGTCCCTGTTCGTCGGTGATATGCATTTTCGTTAGCCAGTCGGCGAATTCCGGCGCGTGCTTCAACCCCAGCAGTTCACGGATGTACAACGCGTCGTGGAATGAGGTGCTTTGATAATTGAGCATAATGTCATCCGCGCCCGGTACGCCTATCAAGAAGGTCAACCCGGCCGTAGCCAACAGCGTCAGCAACGTGTCCATGTCGTCCTGATCCGCCTCGGCGTGATTGGTGTAACACACATCACAACCCAGCGGCAGGCCAAGCAACTTGCCACAAAAGTGATCTTCCAGCCCGGCGCGGATAATCTGTTTACCGTCAAACAAATACTCCGGGCCGATAAAACCCACCACGGTATTGATCAACAACGGGGAGAAATGCCGTGCTACCGCGTAGGCGCGCGCCTCGCAGGTTTGCTGATCGACGCCATGGTGGGCATTGGAGGATAAACAGCTGCCTTGTCCGGTTTCGAAGTACATGACGTTATTGCCTAGGGTACCGCGATTGAGGCTCAGTGCTGCCTGCTGAGCCTCCGCCAGCAACGCCAGATTAATGCCAAAGCCGCTATTGGCCGCTTCAGTGCCGGCGATAGACTGGAACACCAAATCCACCGGAGCACCGCGCTCCATCAAACGTAGCGTATTGGTTACATGCGTCAGCACGCAAGATTGGGTAGGAATAGTGAAACGTTGAATGACGTCGTCCAACATGTAGTTCAACTTTTCCAATAACGGCAAGCTGTCGCTGGCGGGGTTAATACCGACCACCGCATCACCACTGCCATACAGCAGGCCATCAAGCATACTGGCTGCAATACCCTGCAAACTGTCGGTTGGGTGATTCGGCTGTAACCGCACGCTGAGGTGGCCAGGAAGACCGATGGTGTTGCGGAAGCGCGTGACGACCCGGCACTTCTTCGCCACCAAAATCAGATCCTGATTGCGCATCAGTTTGCTCACTGCTGCCGCCATTTCCGGCGTGATGCCTGGAGCCACCCGCGCCAACATCGCGCTATCTGCCTGTTCACTCAGCAGCCAGTCACGGAAATCCCCCACGGTCAGATGAGAAATTGATGTAAAGGCCTGGGCATCGTGGCTGTCGATGATCAGCCGCGTGACCTCATCGTGCTCATACGGCACCAGCACCTGCTGGAGAAAAGCCTTCAGCGGCACATCCGCCAAGGCTATGCGCGCCGCCATACGCTCCTCTGCGCTGTCCGCCGCCACCTCCGCCAAACAGTCGCCGGAACGAGCCGGCGATGCCTTGGCCATCAACTGACGTAAATCACTAAAGCGGTAGCTGCGCCGGCTAAGCGTTGTCTGATACATTGCACCCCCTGTTCTGCCCTGATGACACAGCTAAAGTTGCAAACCCTGTACCAAGTGTAGTCAGTCCACAGTCGAAATTATTTTGTACCGGAAATCATCCGATTAGCCTCTCTCGATACCAGTCCTCCCCCAGAACCGATGCACTAAAATCATGCACGGCATTCCGCCCGCAGGCGCTTCGGGTTAAAGTAGCCGCAACAAAGGAGAGGTAATGAACCGGCAACAGCAAATTATCCAGTGGTTACAGCAAGATAGTGGAAGAATGGCCGCATTGCGTACCGCGCGGCGACTCGGTCTGAATGACTGGTGCCTGGGCGCTGGCTTTGTGCGTAATCTGGTGTGGGACCAGTTGCATGGGTACGCCACACCGACACCGCTCAACGACATCGACGTGATACATTTTGATCCGCAGCGGCCAGAGGCAGAGCGTGATCAAATGCTGGAACTACGGCTGCAGGAGTGGATGCCACAGCCGTGGTCGGTCAAGAACCAGGCGCGTATGCACTTACGCAGCGGCCGAGCACCCTATCTCAACAGCGAAGAGGCCATCAGCTTTTGGACCGAGAGAGAAACGGCGGTTGGCGCACGCCTGAATGCCGACGACAGCATTACATTGGTCGCGCCATTCGGCCTCGATGGGTTGTTTGATGACACCATCACCTTCAATACCAAAAACGGCAACCTCGACACCTATGAACAGCGTGTGGCAAGCAAGGGCTGGTTGCAACACTGGCCGCGTCTGCGACAAATTCGTGGGTAAAGTTTTACCCCGCACGGCCGATACCCTGAACAGCCACATCAAGACGCAGGGAGAGCAATATGTCGACCAATATCACCATGATTGTCCCAGTGAAAAACACCATACCCGGTGTCAGCAAGGTTTTTAGCGCCCCGGGTAACGAAGGCCAGTTGCTGATGGCCAAACCGGTCAACCAGCAACCGGAAGGCGGCAAAATGAAGGAAGCCAAGGAAGGTGGGCTTAACGACCGGGTAAAAATCACCGACAGCAACGCCTCGGCACGCATCAAGGTGTTGAATAAACAGATTCAGGATCTGCAACAGAAGCTGGTGGATCTGAAAGACTCAGACGCCGATCCCAAAGAGATCGAAAAACAAAAACAGCAGATCCAGGCGTTGATTAAAATTCTGCAAGCCGAGATCGCACGAATTCAAAGAGAAGAGATGGAAAAGCAGCAAGCTGCGCAAATGGCCAAGGCTGCTGGCGGTGTTTCCCCCGCTAAAGGCGATGGTATTAACCGCCCAACCGCGCACAACGCGGTGGACGTGTATATCTGACTCAGTAATCTGCCTGTTGGCCGCGCTGCTGTTGCAATAACGCCGCCTGCTGCCCGACCACCTGCCAGATGACTTCCGCGGCGGGTGTCAGCGAGCGGTTTTTGCGCCGCACCAACATCAATGCGCGGTTGATTTCCGGCACCAATCGACGCACTTTTAGCTGGCCGCCTTCCGGCAACGGTAACGCCAGCGCCGGGAAAATGCTGATACCTATGCCCGCCGCCACCATCGGGAACAGCGTCGCTGGGTGGCCAATCTCTTGCACCACCGTGGCGTCCACCCCTTGCTGGCGCAGTGCGCTGTCAATCAGTGGCCGGCTACCGGAAGCATAATCCTGCAATACCAGGCGGCTACCGGTCAGCGCCGACCAATGGACTTCAGGTTGGCTGGCAAACGGGTGATCATTACGGCACAGTAACAGAAAGGGTTCGTACAGAATCGGCTCGCAATCAAGGTCCATCGCCTGCACCGGATCAACCACAATACCGAAATCCACTTCAGCGTTTCGAATGCTGTGAAGCACCTGCTGTTGTGCCTGGTCACGCAGCATAATGCGAATATCCGGGTATTTCTTTTCACCCGCAGCGATACATTGCGGCATCAGATGTGCGGAAATAGTCTGGCTCGATGCGACGCGTACCGTACCGCTGCGCTGCACACCAAAGCTGCGTGCATCAAGCAATGACGATTGTAACTCATCGAGTAAGCGCTCTACGCGGTTTGCCAGACGCTGTCCGGCATCGGTCAGCAGCACTTCACGCGTCGTGCGATCGAGCAAGCGCACACCTATCTCCGCCTCTAACTCTTTCACGCTATGGCTGACCGCCGACTGCGTCAAGCCAATCGCCTCACCCGCCCGGCTGAAACTGCGATGCCGCGCAATGGCCACAAACACTTTGAGCTGCTTAATCGAGTAATTCATGTTTTTTATTCATAAATGAATTAAATAAATCAATTTAATTATTATATCTCGCCGCGCGACAATGCGTGCATTGATTTCTTTCCCGAGTGCGCCACCATGAGATTTCTGCCCGATCGCTTTACTCTGACGCTGATCGCCACCGTGCTGTTGGCTTCATTTCTGCCGGCACGCGGCGAGTTTGTCGGTTGGCTGAACGCCCTGACCATCGCCGCCATCGCTCTGCTGTTCTTTATGCACGGTGCCAAACTGTCGCGCGAAGCTATTTTGGCCGGTAGCAATAACTGGCGGCTGCATCTGTGGGTGATGTTCAGCACCTTTATTATTTTCCCGGTGCTCGGTGTGCTGTTCAAATGGTGGTCACCGGTCAACGTCAGCCCTGAATTGTATTCCGGTTTTATTTACCTGTGCATCCTGCCTGCCACCGTGCAATCGGCCATTGCATTTACGTCGCTGGCAGGTGGCAACGTTGCTGCTGCGGTGTGCAGCGCTTCAGCTTCGAGCCTGCTGGGAATATTCGTTTCTCCCCTGCTGGTCGGGCTATTGATGAATGTCCACGGTGAAACCGGCAGCCTTCAACAGGTCGGCTCCATTGTGCTGCAACTGCTGGTGCCCTTTGTCGCTGGCCACCTGTCACGGCCACTCATTGGCAAATGGATTGAACGTAACCGCAAGTTGATCGGCAAAACCGACCAGACGTCGATTCTGCTGGTCGTCTATGCCGCTTTTAGCGAGGCAGTTACACACGGTATCTGGCATCAGGTCGGCATTGGGTCGCTGGTGTTTATTGTGGTGGGCAGTCTGGTATTGTTGACGATTGTGTTAGTGGTCAACACCTACATGGCGCGCTGGCTGGGCTTTAGCAAAGCCGATGAGATCACCATTGTGTTTTGCGGTTCGAAGAAAAGCCTGGCAAACGGCATCCCGATGGCCAATATCCTGTTCCCGGCCGCGACCGTTGGGATTATGGTGCTACCGCTGATGGTGTTCCATCAGGTGCAGTTGATGACCTGCGCAGTACTGGCACGGCGCTATCAGAAGAAACAGCAGGAAAAACAGGCGGTGCCAAACGCAGAAACGGCACGGGGATAATGAAATGGGCGCGGCAAGACACCGCGCCCGGCAACTCAGCTTTTCTTCAGCGGCTTGACCAGGTTGTCGAGCCCTTCGATTTTAATCGCCAACGTCATTTCCATCAGCATGCCCAGTTTGCCGTTGGGGAACTCCCCTTTGCGGGCGAACCACAGCAGATACTCTTCAGGCAAGTCAATCAACACCCTTCCCTGATACTTGCCGAACGGCATCACGGTATTGGCAATTTCGATCAGGTTCTCTTTTTCCATCAGGCACCCAGCAGGCGGATCATTTCCGCTTCGTCGATCACCTCAATACCCAGTTCCTGTGCCTTCACCAGTTTGGAACCGGCGGCTTCACCGGCAATCACCAGATCGGTTTTCTTCGATACGCTGCCGCTGACTTTCGCGCCCAGCGCCGTCAGGCGATCTTTGGCTTCATCGCGTGAAAGCTGGCTAAGCGAACCGGTAAGCACCACCGTTTTACCGGCAAATGGGCTGTCGATCTCTTCAGCGACGATCACCACCGGGGCTGGCCAGTTAATGCCAATTTCGTCGCTGACCAGTTCCTGGATCACCTGCTGGTTAAGCGCTTCGTCAAGGAAATGGCGCGTGTGCTTCGCCACCACGTCACCGACATCCGGCACCTCTTTCAACGCCTCAATATCGGCGGCAAACAGCTTCTCAAGCGTGCCGAAGTACGCAGCCAGATTCGCGGCCGTCGCCTCGCCAACTTCACGAATACCCAGCGCATACAGGAAACGAGCAAAGGTAGTCTGCTTGGACTTCTCCAGCGCATTGACCAGATTCTGCGCCGACTTTGGCCCCATGCGATCCAGGCCGGTCAGAATTCCTGCGGACAGACGGAACAGATCGGCCGGGTTCTTGACGTACTCTTTTTCCACCAGCTGTTCGATGATTTTGTCGCCCATGCCTTCGACGTCCAGCGCACGACGGGAGACGAAATGCTTCAGCGACTCTTTGCGCTGTGCGGCGCAGATCAGCCCACCGGTGCAGCGCGCTACCGCTTCGCCTTCCACTCGTTCGACGTCAGAACCGCAGACCGGACAATGCTGAGGGAACAAAATTTCACGCGCGTCCGCTGGGCGACGATCGGCCATCACCCCCACCACCTGTGGGATCACGTCGCCCGCGCGACGGACAATCACGGTGTCACCGATACGCAGGCCCAGCCGTTCAATTTCATCAGCATTGTGCAAGGTGGCATTGCTGACAATCACGCCCGCAACCAGTACCGGCTCCAGACGCGCTACCGGCGTAATTGCCCCGGTGCGTCCCACCTGGAACTCCACCTCACGCACCACGGTGATTTGCTCTTGCGCCGGGAATTTAAATGCCGTCGCCCAGCGCGGCGCACGTGCCACAAAGCCGAGCGTTTCTTGCAGATCGATATCGTCGATCTTCACCACCACGCCGTCGATATCAAAGCCGAGTTGCGTGCGGTCTTGCTCCACCTGGCGATAAAACGCCAGTACCTCATCGCTGCCAGTGCAACGTTGAGCGCGATCGCTGACGGGTAAACCCCAGTCTTTGAACTGCATCAGGCGCTGCCAGTGGCTACGCGGTAACTCGCCCCCTTCCAACAGGCCAACACCATAGCAAAAGAAGGTCAGCGGGCGCTTGGCGGTAATCCGTGGATCAAGCTGACGGATCGATCCGGCGGCTGCGTTACGCGGGTTAGCGAAGATCTTGCCGTCTTTACGACGCGCTTCTTCGTTCATCTGCTCAAAACCCGCTTGCGGCATAAAGACTTCGCCACGCACTTCCAGCCGACGCGGGATATTCTCGCCGGTCAACCGCAGCGGAATAGCGCGGATGGTGCGCACGTTGGAGGTAATGTTTTCACCGGTGGTGCCGTCGCCGCGCGTGGCCGCACGAACCAATTCCCCCTCTTCGTACAACAAGCTGACCGCCAGACCATCCAGTTTCAGCTCACAGCAGAAGGTCAGTGGGTCACTGCTCTTCAGGCGATCTTGCACTCGCTTGTAGAACGCCAGGAAGCTTTCTTCGTCAAAGACGTTATCCAATGACAGCATCGGCACTTCGTGACGGACCTGATCGAATGCCGCCAGCGGAGCTGCACCCACGCGCTGAGTGGGCGAATCCGCGGTGATCAACTCCGGGTGCGCGCTTTCCAGCTCACGCAATTCGCGCATCAGGCGATCATATTCCGCATCCGGCACTTCCGGCGCGTCCAGCACATGATATTGATATTCGTGATGGCGCAGGGAGGTTCGTAGTTGATTGATTTGTTGGATTATCGATTCCATGGCTCACCATCAAAGATATCCCCGTCATATTTCAAGCTGCGTCTTTGTGGGCTGCCTTTACTGACCCGTGACTTAGTTAGCTAAGTTCCCTGGGCTTCGCTCCGTTGCCGCTTTGATGCAGTTCGACGTATTTAGGGTAACAAAACCCCCGACTAGCGGGGGCTTTAGGATTACGGGTATTGAGTGCGCGTAGCAGCCGATCAGTCGGTATTATCCAACACTTCACGAATGCGCGCTTTGTAGGTTTCCAGCTTCTGCGGGGTCATCATGCGGCGCTCATCGTCCAGCACCACACCACCCACATCGTCGGCGATTCGCTGAGCCGACTGCAGCATCAGCTTGAAGTTCTGATTAGCGTCGCCATAAGACGGCACCATCATGAACATCGACACGCCTGGCGTGGAGAAATCAGACATCATCTCAGGATCAAAGGACCCCGGTTTAACCATATTCGCCAGGCTGAACAGCACAGGGCCGCTGCCCGCAGGGCTGATATGGCGATGGAAAATGCCCATTTCGCCAAACTGGAAGCCCGCTTGCAGCACGCTCTGCAGCAAGACTTCGCCGCCGATCACGCCACCCTGATGTGCAGTAACGTGCAACACCAGTACGGTTTCTTTCAGTTTTGCCGGTTTGATGGCGGCAGGAGCAGGCTGAGGCTCGTGCACCACCGCTGGCTTCTCTTCCGGCTGCGGCTGCTGAGCAGGCTCGGTGTGGAACACCGGTTCTGCTGCATGCGCCACTGGCGGCAGATCGTCAACGCGCGGTTCACGGCGTGTCGCAGGCTGCTGCGGCTCATCGTCTTCGTCCTGCGCGTAGTTGTCCAACAGGATGTCATCATAATCCGGCCGCTGAGACAGCGGTGGCGGAGACTGATGAGCAGCCGGTTGAACGGCACGCGGTGCTGGCTCAGCCGCTGGAGCAGGCTTGGGCGCAACCACGGGTTCTTCGCGAGCGGCATCAAAATGACCAAAGGACGGCTCATCCTGCGGGTGAGCGGAGCGTACACGCACCTCTCCCACGCCTTCATCGAGATCGTCGATCGGGGATTGTTCACGTTCTTTTTTAGAACGTTTGGCTGGGCGATCGCGGAAAAGCGATGAGCGTTCCTTACGGCTGGTCCAAAGACCGTGCAATAACAACGCTATTATGGCGATCGCGCCAACAACGATTAATATCAGACGCAAATCCTGCATCATTGCTATCTCTGTTGTTCCAATACATTGCCACCGCGGCAAACATTCACTCTTTAACTCTATTTGCCCGAGCACACAAGTGCAAGTCCGTGCTGAACTTTATGCCAATAAAGATGATTACACTGCCTTTTTTTGCTGTTTTTTCAGCCAATGTCACCCTAGCCAGTAGAAAATCATCCCGATATGATAGCGATGCCTGTTCAGACAAAGAGATAACTTAAGATATGTCCTATTCGCAGTCACCTTCTCACTCCACCAACGGCCTTCATTATTTTGCCGAAGGCTGGCGCCTGATTTCGCGCCCGGGGATTAAACGCTATGTCGTATTACCGTTGCTGGTCAATGTACTGCTGATGGGATCCGCTTTCTGGTGGTTGTTCAGCCAACTGGGCGACTGGATCCCGAGCATGATGAGCCATGTTCCCAGTTGGCTGCAGTGGCTGAGCTATTTGCTGTGGCCGCTTGCGGTCATTTCCGTGCTGTTGGTGTTCAGCTATCTGTTCAGCACCATCACCAACCTGATCGCTGCCCCCTTCTGTGGCCTGCTAGCCGAACAGTTGGAAGGCAGCCTGACCGGCAAGCCGTTACCGGACACCGGTATCTTCGGCATTGTGAAAGATCTGCCGCGCATTATGGCGCGTGAATGGCGCAAGCTGGCTTACTATCTGCCACGCGCCTTATTGTTGCTGATTCTTTATTTCATTCCTGGCATTGGCCAAACCGTGGCGCCTGTGCTGTGGTTCCTGTTCAGTGCCTGGATGCTGGCAATTCAGTATTGCGACTACCCTTTCGATAACCACAAGGTGAGCTTTGCCGATATGCGCAGCGCACTGCGTCAGCATAAAACCGATAACCTGCAGTTTGGCGCGATGGTGAGCCTGTTCACCATGATCCCCATCCTCAATCTGGTTATCCTGCCGGTCGCGGTTTGCGGCGCAACCGCCATGTGGGTCGACCGTTATCGTACGCAATTCGTACGTTCCTAAGCCATTTTCGGCCCCGCATTACGATTAATTCTTCGACAGGGCGCGCAATATGCGCCCTTATCCTTGTGCTTAAAACTTATTTCCTAATAACATATAGATATACCAATTCTTTACTTCCCTGCCGGTACTGTTAGCGTATGCTTTCGATGTTCCCCACATTTTCATAGAGTTAAAGGACGGGCTATGAGCAAGATATATGAAGATAACTCATTAACAATCGGCCATACGCCGCTGGTTCGTCTGAACCGTATCGGCAACGGACGCATTCTGGCCAAGGTTGAATCTCGCAACCCTAGCTTCAGCGTTAAATGCCGCATCGGTGCCAATATGATTTGGGACGCGGAAAAACGCGGCATCCTGGTCGCCGGCAAAGAACTTGTGGAGCCGACCAGCGGCAACACCGGTATCGCTCTGGCGTTCGTCGCCGCGGCGCGTGGCTACAAGCTGACGCTAACCATGCCGGAAACCATGAGCATCGAACGCCGTAAGCTGCTGAAGGCGCTGGGCGCCAACCTGGTGTTGACCGAAGGCGCAAAAGGCATGAAGGGCGCGATCGCCAAGGCGGAAGAAATTGTCGCCACCGATCCGAATCGCTACATCATCCTGCAGCAGTTCAGCAATCCGGCTAACCCAGCAATTCATGAACAAACTACCGGCCCAGAAATCTGGGACGATACCGATGGCGAAGTGGATGTTTTCATTTCCGGCGTGGGTACTGGCGGTACGCTGACGGGTGTCAGCCGCTATATCAAGAATACCAAAGGCAAGGCAATCACCACTGTCGCGGTGGAGCCTACCGACTCACCGGTCATCACCCAGGCGCTGGCAGGTGAAGAGATCAAACCAGGTCCCCATAAGATTCAGGGCATCGGTGCAGGTTTTATCCCGGGCAACCTGGATCTCAAGTTGGTTGACCGCGTCGAACAAGTCACCAACGACGAAGCCATCAGCATGGCGCGTCGTTTGATGGACGAAGAAGGCATTCTGGCGGGCATTTCCTCCGGTGCCGCAGTGGTGGCAGCCGTGAAATTGGCCGAAGAACCTGAATTCGCCGACAAAACCATCGTGGTGATCTTGCCGTCCTCCGGCGAGCGCTATTTAAGCACCGCTCTGTTCGCTGATTTGTTCACTGAGCAAGAATTGCAACAGTAGTGCCACTGTGCACAAATCGCTAAAAAAGCACCTTTCGGGGTGCTTTTTTGTGGACTGGATCAAAGTTTATAGCAGTCAAAGATTGATTTTACCTGCCAGCTTTAGTATTTAACGGTGCATTATTTCGGTGCGCAAAATTAATCACTCATCATTCCTTGTTTAAGCTGAATCGATTTACTCGTTTGTCGGTGATGCGTTAAACACGGCATAATGGGGAGCTGATTGAAACGACGACAGAAGCTGAATTTTTTGATCTGAAGTGCCTAACTCGTCGTTTTCTGTTGCATCAATGCTCGCCCCTGTACCATAGTCAGGCGCTAACCAGACAAGCTAAAGTCACACCCTTGGGCTAAACTTTAGCTCCACAACACACCAATAAGTTGGGGAAACATCAATGTTCCAGCAAGAAGTTACTATTACCGCTCCTAATGGTCTGCACACTCGCCCTGCCGCTCAGTTCGTAAAAGAAGCTAAAGGCTTCACGTCTGACATCACCGTGACCTCTAACGGTAAAAGCGCCAGCGCCAAAAGCCTGTTCAAACTGCAAACTCTGGGGCTGACTCAAGGGACCGTAGTGACCATCTCCGCTGAAGGTGAAGACGAGCAGAAAGCCGTTGAGCACTTGGTAAAACTGATGGCAGAGCTTGAGTAATCGGCCCGTCTTCTTAGTTAACACCAGTCAAGAGTAAGGTAGGGTTATGATTTCAGGCATTTTAGTATCACCGGGTATCGCTTTTGGTAAGGCTCTCCTACTGAAAGAAGATGAGATTGTCATCAACCGGAAGAAAATCTCTGCAGATGATGTAGAGCAGGAAGTCTCACGTTTTCTTGCTGGCCGCGCCAAAGCGTCCGAGCAGTTGGAAGCGATCAAGACCAAAGCTGGCGAAACCTTCGGCGAAGAAAAAGAAGCGATCTTCGAAGGCCACATCATGCTGTTGGAAGACGAAGAGCTTGAGCAGGAAATCATAGCCCTAATCAAAGATGAGTTGGCTTCTGCGGACGCAGCTGCCTACACCATCATCGAAGGCCAGGCGAAAGCACTGGAAGAACTCGACGACGAATACCTGAAAGAACGTGCGGCCGACGTACGTGACATCGGTAAACGCCTGCTGCAGAACATTCTGGGCCTGGCTATCGTCGATCTGAGCGCCATTCAGGACGAAGTTATCCTGGTCGCTACCGATTTGACTCCGTCTGAGACCGCACAGTTGAACCTGGACAAAGTGCTGGGTTTCATCACCGATCTCGGCGGCCGTACGTCTCACACCTCCATCATGGCGCGTTCTCTGGAATTGCCGGCAATCGTAGGCACCAGCGACGTGACCAAGCAGGTGAAGAACGACGATTACCTGATTCTGGACGCGGTTAACAATAAAATTTACGTTAACCCAACCGCTGACGTTATAGATCAGCTGAAAGCAGAACAGAACCAGTACGTCACCGAGAAAAACGATCTGGCCAAGCTGAAAGATCTGCCGGCCATTACGCTGGACGGTCATCAGGTTGAAGTCTGCGCCAACATCGGCACCGTGCGCGACGTCGCAGGTGCAGAGCGCAACGGCGCTGAAGGCGTCGGCCTGTATCGTACCGAATTCCTGTTTATGGATCGCGACTCACTGCCAACCGAAGACGAGCAATTCCAGGCTTATAAAGCCGTTGCGGAAGCCATGGGTTCACAGGCTGTGATTGTCCGTACCATGGACATCGGCGGCGACAAAGACCTGCCGTACATGAACCTGCCGAAAGAAGAGAACCCGTTCCTCGGCTGGCGTGCCATCCGTATCGCCATGGACCGCAGAGAAATCCTGCACGCTCAGCTGCGCGCTATTCTGCGTGCCTCCGCGTTCGGCAAACTGCGCATCATGTTCCCGATGATCATTTCCGTGGAAGAAGTCCGCGATCTGAAAGGTGAAATCGAGACGCTGAAAGCCCAGCTGCGTGAAGAAGGCAAGGCGTTTGACGAAACAATTGAAGTCGGCGTGATGGTCGAAACACCGGCTGCGGCGGTGATTGCTCACCACCTGGCGAAAGAAGTCGACTTCTTTAGTATTGGGACAAACGATCTAACCCAGTATACTCTGGCAGTAGATCGCGGCAACGAGCTGATTTCTCATCTCTATAACCCGATGTCCCCATCAGTACTTAGCCTGATCAAACAGGTTATTGATGCATCTCATGCAGAAGGCAAGTGGACCGGTATGTGCGGTGAACTGGCTGGCGATGAGCGTGCTACACTGTTGTTATTGGGCATGGGGCTGGATGAGTTCAGCATGAGTGCGATTTCAATCCCGCGCATCAAGAAAATTATTCGTAATACTAATTTCGAAGATGTGAAGGCGTTGGCAGCGCAAGCCTTGGCACAGCCAACGGCGCAAGACCTGATGAATTGCGTGAATAAATTCATCGAAGAAAAGACGCTCTGCTAAACTTCCACGACACTGGAACGCCGCCCAATTTAATGCTTAGGAGAAGATCATGGGTTTGTTCGATAAATTGAAATCTCTGGTTTCTGATGACAAGAAAGACACGGGCACTATCGAGATCGTAGCTCCACTTTCTGGCGAAATCGTTAATATCGAAGATGTACCTGACGTTGTATTTGCTGAAAAAATCGTTGGTGACGGTATTGCTATCAAACCAACAGGCAACAAAATGGTTGCCCCGGTTGACGGCACTATCGGCAAAATTTTCGAAACCAACCATGCTTTCTCTATCGAATCCGACAGCGGCATCGAGCTGTTTGTCCACTTCGGTATCGACACTGTTGAACTGAAAGGCGAAGGCTTCAAACGCATCGCTGAAGAAGGTCAACGCGTCAAGAAAGGCGACGTCGTTATCGAGTTCAACCTGGCACTGCTGGAAGAGAAAGCCAAGTCTATCCTGACGCCGGTTGTTATCTCCAACATGGACGAGATCAAAGAGCTGATCAAACTGTCCGGTAACGTGACCGTTGGTGAGACCCCGATCATCCGCATCAAGAAGTAATTGCGGATGGACATAGAAACGGCGCCCAGTGCGCCGTTTTTTTTATCTCCTTCCTCTTTCAAACTGCAGCGTTGTTGGCTGCACGTGCTTACCCCAGTCACTTACCAAAGTAAGCTCCTGGGGATGCCCACGCTTGCCGCCTAGCTGCAATTCGAAATCCTTTGGGAATACCCTGGTAATAGTCGCCATCGGCGCAAACAGTTTGGACAGCGCACAGCCCTGTTCAAAATGGCAAGTAAGAGAGCTTATTACCCCCAGCGCGGGATGCGGAGGGTGATAACTAACCCCCCCTGTCCACCATTACGCGCTTCAACCTGGCCACCGTGTGCCAGCACCACCTTGCGGGTGATCGCCAGCCCCAGCCCGTAGCCCTTGCCTGACATCGCCGATTTCACCCTGACGAACGGATCAAAAATGCTGGAAAGTTTCGATTCTTCCACACCCGGGCCCTGATCGCTGACCTCTATCTGGAACAGTTGATCAATACGCGTCAGCACCACCGTCACTTGCTGACCGTGGCTGGAGAAACGCAGCGCATTGCGCACAATATTATCCACCGCACGCCGCATCAGCTCGGCATTCCCTTTAACGGTATATTCCACGTCCGAACTGGCCTGCAGCACAATATCCACCCCGGGGATCTGCGCTTCGTAGCGTGCGTCACTGACCACCGCATCCACCAGCCCATACAAGTCGAAATACTCTTCATCCGGCAGATTGTTGCTTTCGGCGCGTGACAGTGCCAACAGCTCGCCAATCATTTTATCCAACCGCCCCGCTTCATGCTCAATACGCTGCAACGAGTTTTCTACATTGCCTTCATTCTGCCGCGCCAGACCAATGGCCAACTGCAGGCGAGCCAGCGGTGAACGCAACTCGTGGGAGACGTCATGCAACAGCTGTTCCCGGGCGCTAACCAGCAGTTCTAACCGTTCAGCCATGCTGTCAAAATCACGCGCAACCTCAGAAAGCTCATCATGCCTGCGGCGCATCGCAGGGAATAAACGCACCGATAAATCCCCCTGCGCCACGCGATCAAAACCGTCGCGCAATTTGCGCATTGGCCGGGTCAGGTTCCAGGCCAGCACGGCACTGAATAACAACCCTGCCAACCCACCGACCCACAGCATCGGGGCGGGGATGTTGAAGAAATGCGAACGTTTGTTCGGGCGGTATTCCTCCCGCAGCCCACGCATGTCGTAGCTCAGCAGATACCCTTTACCGTCCCCGTCGTCTGCGACCCATTCCGTAACGGCTTTCGGCATCCGGCGGCCTTCAAATGCCGGCTCCTCCGGTGCAGGGGCGGGCGGCTGCGCCAATGCAGTCACGGACAGCAAGCGCCGGTCATCTTCCGGCCAGTCCTTCAGCATTGCCTCGAGTGCCGGCATACCGCCGCTACGCAGTTGCGTGGCGGCAGAGGTTAAATGCAGCGCAATCACTCGCCGCGCCATAGCGTTTTCCGGCGGCTCGTAGCGATCGCCATACAATGAAAAAGCCACCCACAATGCCTGGGTCATGATGATAAAGGTCAGCCAGAAGCCGAGCAGGATTTTCCAGAATAGTCTTCCGCGCATGGGCATTATCGGATTCGGTAGCCGATACTGCGCACCGTTTCAATACTTAACGCGTTGTCCGTCAATGCACCCAGCTTCTGCCGGATATTGCTGATATGGACATCAACGCTGCGGTCATAAGCTTCGCGCGGGCGCCCCAAGCCTTTTTCTGACAGCTCATCTTTAGACACTACGCGCTCAGGTGCACGCAGCAGCAACTCCAGCAGGTTGAATTCGGAAGCGGTCAGATCGAAAGGTTTACCGCGCCATTCGCTGCTGCGAGTAGACGGATTGAGGCTCAGCTCACCAAAATTAATGGCAATCCCGTCGTCCACCTCATCCGGGCGTTCGTCAAAACGGCGCAGCACCGCACGCAAACGCGCCACCAGCTCTCGGGGATAGCACGGCTTAGGCATGTAGTCGTCAGCGCCCATTTCCAGGCCGATAACCCGATCGATGTTATCGCCTTTGGCTGTCAGCATAATGATTGGCATACGGCTCTTTTTACGCACGTCGCGCAGCACGTCAATGCCGCTCATGTCCGGCAACATGATGTCGAGGATCATCGCGGTGTACTCGCCCGACAGCGCGCCTTCCACACCGGCTTTGCCAGTCAGTACCAGCGTGGCGTTAAAACCTTCGCCGGTCAGGTATTCGCTCAGCATGGTGCCGAGTTCGAGGTCATCATCGACCAATAAAATTTTCATGCCTTGCTCCTTCGCGGATTTTCGCCATTTTCACGCCTATTTGTCTGCTTCGCAGCCGGTTTTACTCAATCCTTACATATTCCTGAACGCCACTTAACCGCAGGCCCGTCGGCGGCGCGTTAAATTAGTGCCAACAGATTTTTACCGCGCTTTCATGCCAGGGAATCCCATCGTCATGCCATCGTTTCAACGCTCAAAACGTTATCTGCTGCCCACTGTTATTGTGGCCGCTATCGCCCTATTTCTCTACTTCAGATCTCAAGGCGATACCGCGACGCCCCGTTATATCACCGCCGTGGCGCAAACGCGCGACCTGGAACAAACGGTATTGGCTGACGGCACCATTGAGGCGCAGAAACAGGTCAGCGTCGGCGCCCAGGTGTCGGGTCAAATTAAGGCCCTGTACGTGGCGCTGGGCGATAAAGTGCATAAAGGCCAACGGGTCGCTGAGATTGACGACTTAACCCAGCAGAACGCCCTGAGGGACGCAGAAGCAGCATTGAAAAACGTTCAGGCGCAACGCGCATCAAAAATGGCGGCACTGCAGAACAATCAGCGCGCTTATCAACGCCAGCAAGCCATCGTGGCGCATGGCGTCGGTGTACAGGCAGATTTGGACAATGCTCAGGCCACACTGATTGCCACTCGTGCCGATGTCAATGCCCTGGATGCCCAGATCGTTCAGGCGCAGATTGCCGTCAACACAGCCCAGGTCAACCTCGGTTACACCAAAATCACCTCGCCGATAGATGGCACCATCGTCGCGCTGCCGGTGGAAGCTGGGCAAACGGTGAATGCGGTACAAAGCGCTCCAACCATCGTCAAAGTCGCTCAATTGGCGACCATGACCATTGAGGCGCAGATTTCTGAAGCTGACGTGGTCAAGGTAAAAACCGGCATGCCGGTCTATTTCACTATCCTTGGTGAACCCGGTAAGCGCTACCGCACCACACTGCGGGCGATAGAACCGGCCCCAGACTCCATCAACGATGAGACCACGTCGTCCAGTACCAGCAGTTCCAGCAGCGCCTCCAGCTCAAGTAGCGCGATTTACTATAACGGTCTGTTCGACGTGGCCAACCCTGACGGCGCACTGCGTATCTCAATGACCGCACAGGTGTATATCGTGTTGGACAAGGCTGAAAACGCGGTGGTCATCCCTGCGACAGCCTTACAAGGCGACTGGGTGCAGGTAGTCGATAAACAGGGAAACGTTGATCGACGCCCGGTAAAAGTGGGGATTAACAACAACGTTGATGCACAGATTATCAGCGGCATATTGGCCGGTGAGAGCGTGATTGTCAGCCAGGTGAATACGGCGGCCAAAAGCAGCACGCGCCGTATGGGCCCACCGCCAATGGGAATGTAACAATGAGCCAACAACCTCTGTTGCAACTGCGCGGCATCAGCCGCCGTTTTCAAGCCGGTGAACAAAACGTAACGGTATTGAACAATATCAACCTCGACATTGATCAGGGGGAAATGGTGGCGATCGTCGGCGCTTCCGGTTCCGGTAAGTCGACGCTGATGAACATTCTCGGTTGTCTTGATCGCCCGAGCGAAGGCGATTATCAGGTAGCTGGCCGCAGTACCGGACAGCGAGATCGCGATAGCCTGGCTGAACTGCGACGCGAACACTTCGGTTTTATCTTCCAACGCTACCATCTGCTGGGCGATCTGAGTGCGCAAGGCAACGTAGAGGTGCCCGCAGTGTATGCCGGCCATCCACGCCATTCGCGACAACAGCGGGCAGCCGATCTCTTGCAGCGGCTTGGGTTAGCGCAACGGTTGAATTACCGACCGGGTCAACTCTCCGGGGGCCAACAACAGCGGGTGAGCATCGCCCGCGCATTGATGAACGGCGGCGAAGTGATTCTGGCGGATGAACCGACCGGTGCGCTGGACAGTCACAGTGGGCAGGAAGTGATGAGCATCCTGAAAGACCTGCACGCACGCGGTCACACGGTGGTGATCGTCACTCACGACATGCAGATCGCCGAACATGCTCAGCGCATTATTGAACTCAGCGATGGCGAGATCGTTGCCGATCGACAGAAAACCGTCCAACGCGTCGTGCGCCTGCCAAAAGCATTGGATAACACCAGCGGCCGTTGGCATTCACAACGCGATCGCCTGCGCGAAGCATTCAAAATGGCGCTGTTGGCGATGGCTTCTCAGCGCCTGCGCACCCTACTCACCATGCTTGGGATTATCATTGGCATCGCCTCGGTTGTATCAGTGGTGGCTCTGGGCAAAGGCTCTCAACAGCAGGTGTTGGCCAATATCAACGCCATGGGCACCAGCACACTGGAAGTCTATCCGGGCAAGGATTTCGGCGATATGCGCTCAGCCGCAGTGCAAACGCTGCGTGCGACCGACGCTGACGCGCTGGCCCAGCAAGGATACGTGCACAGCGTGACACCGACCCTTTCCACGAGCACCACGTTCCGCTATGGCAACCAATCGGTCAGCGGCACCGTCAATGGCGTCGGGGAACAGTATTTTCTGGTCCGTGGCTATAACATCGACAGCGGCATGGCATTTAACCGCCGTAGCATTGACCAGCTGATGCAGGAAGTGGTGATTGACGAAAATACCCGCGACACGCTGTTTCCTCACGGAGCCAACCCGCTGGGCGAAGTGATCCAGCTCGGTTCGCTGCCGTGCCGCATTATCGGCGTCGCGGCCAAAAAGCAGAGTGGCTTCGGCAGTGATGAAAACCTGAATGTCTGGATCCCCTACACTACCGCGATGAAACGCATGCTGGGCCAGAGTTACCTGAAAAGCATTACCGTACGCGTAAACGATGATATCGATCTTGCCAGCGCTGAAGATGGCGTCACGCGTCTGCTGAGCCAGCGCCACGGCGGCAAGGATTTCTTCGTGATGAACACCGACAGCATTCGCCAAACCATTGAGCAGACCACCGCCACCCTGACGCTACTGGTGTCGATGATCGCGCTGATTTCGCTTGTGGTTGGCGGCATTGGGGTGATGAATATCATGTTGGTGTCGGTCACCGAGCGCACCCGTGAAATTGGCGTACGCATGGCGGTTGGCGCACGTGCCAGTGACATCATGCAACAGTTTCTGATTGAGGCCGTGCTGGTGTGCCTGCTGGGGGGTACCTTGGGGGTGTTATTGTCACTGGCGATCGGCGTGGTATTCAGCCAATTCAGCGATAACTTCACGATGGTCTATTCCAGCGCATCTATCGTCGCCGCCTTTATCTGCTCGACATTAATCGGGGTGATTTTTGGTTTCTTCCCGGCGAAACGGGCCGCCGGGATGGATCCGATACATGCGTTGGAAAGGGAATAGCACTCAGCCAAAAACGCCGGTAGAAAGATAGCGATCACCGCGATCACAGATGATCGCCACAATCACACTGCCGGGGTTGTCTGCGGCAATCCGCAATGCGCCGGCAACGGCACCACCGGAACTGACGCCGCAGAAAATACCTTCACGCTGCGCCAACTGACGCATGGTCTGCTCAGCGTCCGTTTGCTCAATGTCCAACACCTGGTCCACCAGATCCGGGCGGAATATGCCCGGCAGGTAGGCTGGCGCCCAGCGACGGATACCGGGAATATGGCTGCCCTCTGCCGGTTGCAGACCGATGATCTGCACCTGGGCATTCTGGCTCTTCAGATAGCCGCCCACACCGGTTATCGTGCCCGTGGTGCCCATGCTTGATACGAAATGGGTGATACGCTGCTCGCTCTGCTGCCAGATTTCCGGGCCAGTGGTGGTGAAGTGGGCATACGGGTTATCCAAATTATTGAACTGGTCCAATACTTTGCCCTGCCCCTGATTGTGCATTTCCAATGCCAGATCGCGCGCGCCTTCCATCCCGACGTCTTTGCTCACCAGAATCAATTCTGCGCCATAAGCACGCATGGCCGCCTGACGCTCCAGGCTCATGTTCTCCGGCATCAACAACGTCATCGCATAGCCTTTCAACGCCGCGATCATCGCCAGCGCTATACCGGTGTTACCACTGGTGGCCTCGATCAGACGGTCACCGGGCTGTATCTCACCACGCAGCTCCGCCTGTTGAATCATCGCCAACGCGGCACGATCCTTCACCGAGCCCGCCGGGTTATTGCCTTCCAGTTTGACCCAAACCTCGCTGTTTAGCCCTGTAGCCAGACGTTGTAATTTTACCAGCGGGGTATTACCGATACATTGTTCAAGCGTTGTCACGATCTTTGCCTGTGTGTTGAAGTACGTAATGTAAAAAGGCAACCCCGGGGTTGCCTTTAACGTCAGTTAAAACCTATGCCCAAAATATTTCAGGGTGCAGGAAGGGCGGCAACTGCACGAGTCCCCAGGCGCTTATATCAGTAAGCGACTGGGGCAAGTAAAGGCAGCCAACACACCTGCAACTTGAAAGATAAAGGGTATATCAGGCGCTTTTAGCTAACGCAACAGGTTGTAGCAGTTGGTCACCGGCATACAGGCGTGCATTCAGGCTGCCAACGTAATAACGACCGCCGCGCACCGGGGTTGGGTTGCCTTCTGGCAAAATCACGCTGATAGGCTCCTGATGCCAGCCGATTGGCTGTACGGTCAATTGCCAGAAGTGGCCACGCGGGCTGACTTCCAGCACCTGTACCGGCAACGGGCAGCGCTCACTGCTCTCGGTGCCCACTTCCATTTCCCAAGGCCGCAAGAACAAGTCTACGCGGCCTTGATGCATTGGCTGGAACGAAAGCGGCCACTGGTGTGCACCAACAAACAGCTGCGAACCACGGATCTCGCCGCTCAGGCGGTTCACTTCGCCCATAAATTCCAGTACGAAACGGCTGGCAGGCTCACGGATAATCTCTTCCGGTGAACCGACCTGCTCAATATTGCCCTGGCTCATCACCACGATACGGTCAGCCACTTCCATCGCCTCTTCCTGATCGTGGGTGACGAACACGCTGGTGAACTTCAGCTCTTCGTGCAACTGGCGCAACCAGCGGCGCAGCTCTTTACGCACTTGCGCATCCAGTGCACCAAAGGGTTCATCCAGCAGCAAAATCTGCGGTTCTACCGCCAGGGCGCGCGCCAACGCCACGCGCTGCTTCTGACCGCCGGAAAGCTGTGACGGGTAGCGGTTAGCCAAATGAGCCAATTGCACCATCTCAAGCAGCTGGGTCACTTTTTGTTTGATCGCCGCCGCATTTGGGCGTTCACGACGTGGTAACACGCTCAAACCAAAGGCGATGTTGTCAAATACGGTCATATGACGGAACAACGCATAGTGCTGGAACACGAAGCCAACCCGGCGGTCGCGCGCATGCACATGGCTGACGTCGGTACCGTGGAAGCCCAACTTACCGCTACTCTGGTTTTCCAACCCCGCGATAATACGCAGCAGCGTGGTTTTACCGGAGCCGGACGGCCCCAACAATGCCACCATCTCGCCAGAAGCAATGTCGAGCGAGATATCGTTCAATACCTTGGTACGACCGAAAAACTTATTGATACCGTTAATCTCAATGCTCATGATTTTCCTCCCGCTCGAGACGTGCATTCTGACGTTCCAGACGCCATTGCAGGCCACTCTTCAAAAATAGGGTCACTATCGCCATCAGGGTCAATAAACCGGCGGCGGTAAAGGAGCCAACCGTGTTGTAATCCTGCTGCAATAACTCAACCTGCAGCGGCAGGCTGAAGGTTTCACCGCGAATAGAACCGGACACCACTGATACCGCACCGAATTCGCCGATGGCACGCGCGTTGGTCAGTACCACGCCGTACAACAGCGCCCAGCGAATGTTTGGCAGCGTCACCCGGCGGAACATCTGCCAGCCAGAAGCGCCCAGCAAAATGGCGGCCTCGTCTTCCTGGCTGCCCTGGCTCAGCATCATCGGCACCAGCTCACGCACCACAAACGGACAGGTAACGAAAATGGTCACCAGCACCATGCCCGGCCAAGAGAACATAAGCTGGATGTTATGCGCATCCAGCCAACCGCCCAGCAGGCCATTGCTGCCGTAAAACAACAGGTAAATCAGCCCCGCCACCACCGGTGAAACGGCAAAGGGAATGTCGATCAACGTCAGTAACAGTTGACGCCCTGGGAAGGTAAAACGCGTCACCAACCATGCCAATAACGTACCGAAAACCAGGTTGAAGGGTACGGTAATCAAGGCAATCAGCACCGTCAGCCAAATGGCATGCAGCATGTCGCGATCGACCAGGTTGCTCCACATCACCCCAGCGCCTTTAGAAAAGGCCTCGGCGAAAATCGAAATAATCGGTACCACCAGTAGCAGTACCGAGAACAGCACACCGATACCGATCAGTGTCCACTTGCCCCAGTTGACGCGAGGCCGTTCGACGCCGTTGAACTCAGAGATATCCGCCATCAGTGCCCCCCGATGCGTCGGCCAAAGCGGCTCTGCAGAACGTTAATGCTGAACAGCAACAGCAGCGATGCCGCCAGGATCACCGAGGCAATCGCACTGGCTGCCGGGTAATCGAACTCCTGCAAACGGACAAAAATCATCAGTGAGGTCACTTCCGTCTTCCAGGCGATGTTACCGGCGATAAAAATCACCGCACCAAACTCACCCAAGCTACGTGTAAATGAGATAGCCGTGCCGGCTAACAGCGCCGGCGCCAATTCGGGTATCACGACGCGACGAAAGCTCTGCCAGCGAGTGGCACCCAACGTTTCTGCCGCCTCTTCGTATTCCGGCCCCAGCTCTTCCAACACCGGCTGAACGGTACGCACCACAAAGGGCAGGCTGGTAAATGCCATCGCCACCGCAATACCCAACCAGGTAAAGGTCACTTTGATGTCAAAATGCGCCAACCATTGGCCATACCAGCCCGTGGTAGAAAACAGCCCCGCCAATGTCAGGCCAGCCACGGCGGTCGGCAATGCAAACGGCAAATCGATCAGGCCGTCCAACAGCGTGCGCCCTGGGAAGCGGTAGCGCGTGAGGATCCAGGCCATCAGCATGCCAAACACCGCGTTAAACAGGCTGGCAACCCCCGCAGCGAGCAGCGTAACTTTATAGGCTGCAACCACCTGCGGATTGGAGATCACGTCCCAATACTGCGCCAGGCTCATTTGCGCCAATTGCATCACCAGCGCACTGAGCGGCAACAGCAGAATCAGGCAGGTGTAAAACAGGCTGCTCCCGAGGCTTAAACCAAACCCAGGCAGAACCCGTTTGCTGGACAACGACAACATTACTTATGCCCTGCTGCTAATAACTGATCCAACTCGCCACCGGTCGAGAAATGCGTTTTCATTACCTGTGGCCAGCCGCCAAACTGATCTTCGACCCGGAACAGCTTGGTATCCGGGAATTGGCCCTTCGCTGCTGCCATCGCCTGTTTGTCGTAAACGCGATAGTAGTAGCTGGTGATCACCTGCTGCGCTGCCGGGCTGTAGAGATAATTCAGGTAGTCTTTAGCTGCCTGCTCAGTCCCGTTTTTTTCCACGTTTTTGTCTACCCAAGCCACCGGGAACTCCGCCAGAATATCGACCGGCGGTACGATCACTTGGTATTTGTCTTCACCATATTGCTTGCGAATATTGTTCACTTCCGACTCAAAACTTATCAGCACGTCACCCAACCCCCGCTCCACGAAGGTGGTTGTCGCACCGCGGCCTCCGGTATCAAACACCAAGACGTTTTTTAGGAAACGGGTCATAAAGGCGCGCGTTTTCGCCTGGTCATTGCCATCGGCCTGATTCGCAGCCCCCCAGGCAGCCAGATAGGTATAACGGCCATTTCCGGAGGTTTTTGGATTCGGGAACACCAACTTCACATCGTCACGCACCAAATCATTCCAGCTATGAATGCCTTTTGGATTGTCCTTGCGCACCAGGAAAGCCATGGTGGAATAGAATGGGGAGCTGTTGTTCGGTAAACGGTTCTGCCAGTCGGCCGGTATCAGCTGCCCACGGTCGTGCAGGATCTGTACGTCAGTCACCTGGTTGTAAGTCACCACGTCAGCACGCAACCCTTGCAGGATCGCCAGCGCCTGTTTAGAAGAACCTGCATGGGACTGTTTGATGGTGAGCTTGTCGCCCGGATGCTGCTGGTTCCATTGCTGCTCAAAGCCCGGATTCAGTGCGGCAAACAATTCACGGGAAACGTCATAAGAGCTGTTCAGCAATTCAGTTGCCGAGACGGTGCCACTGGCTAACAGCGCCGCTGCCAACCAACCTTTCAGCACAATATTTTTAACCCGCGTTTGTTTCATTCTGCACCTTAGCTAACTGAGTCAATCTGTCGGGCTTTCGCCCTGATGTTGACCAGTGTATTTATAACTAGGTGCGGAGCTGTAACGCTTTTATATACCGTTTAGTGATTTTCAAGCATCAAACGCTATAAGGCAGGGCCGGGGCGGTTTTGGCGAGGAGGGGTGATGATGCCGGAGCCGAGGGTAGCCGGCTCCGGAGGGATGATTACAGCGACAGCAAGCGCGTCAGCGATGGAGCAAAATAGTAGCTACCGGTCACGGCACGGCTGAAACGCAGCATGGCGTCGCGTTTGCCGTCGAGATCGCCAAACATGCTCAGCAGTTGCTTTTCAATGTTATGCAGACGGGCGCAATAGGCGATGAAATACAATCCGTGTTTACCGCTGGCAGTGCCATAAGGCAGGCTCTGGCGCAGAATTTTCAGGCCCTTGCCCTCTTCTTTCAGATCAACGCGGCTAACGTGAGAGGTGTCCGGGCGCTGCTCTGGCGGCAACTCTTCACTGTCATGTTTGGTGCGGCCGATAATCTGCTCTTGCTGTTCCGTGGTAAAGCGCTGCCACTGACGCAGGTTGTGTTCGTAACGTTGAACCAGCACGTAGCTGCCGCCTTCGTCCTCTTCACCCTCGGCAATCACCGCCACTTCAGGACGTTTGTCGCCCTGCGGGTTTTCGGTACCGTCGATAAAGCCGCTCAGGTCACGCTCTTCTACCCAGCGGAAACCGTGGGTCTCCTCTTCGATTTTGATCGCATTGCCGAACGCCGCAAGCGCAGCCTGCGCCAGCGTGAAGTTAACGTCATGACGCAAAGATTGGATATGGATCAACATGTCGCGCTGGGTCGCCGGCGCTAAACCTTTACCCAAGGGGGTAAAGGGCTTCAGCTCTTTGGCACCCTGACCGCTGGACAGATCGTGCCAAACGTCATACCCAAAGGCGATCACCGCACCCAAGTGGGCGTCCGGGAACTGCTGTTGCAGCTCGGTCAACGTTTGGCAAAATTGCTTACAGCCCTGGCGCAAATCGGCAAATTCGCCCTGTACGGTGGCTTCCATAAAAATGGCGAAACGGCAGTGCTCCAGCAAAATGCCGCTCTGAACCTGTGTCATTGTCGTTATCCTCAAATCAAAATCGAGTAACAGGCTACTGTTTGCGCACGGATTTCCTGTTACGAATGCGCAGTATCATACCCCATGAAAACGGGATTGCCTTGCATCAGCGCAAAGAAAATAGGGATACCCGTTACCAAAAAAATCCGCGCTGAGGCGACGGTAATAGGGAGTGCAGCAGGGATTAAAACCCAATAAATCATGGGCGCCGCGGTTTGGGCGCCCAAAAAGAAAGGATTACTGAGGTTTGGCGTGCCAGATGATCTTGCTGACCGTCCAGCTTTTTAACGTGTCATCCGGTGGAATAATGTCCTGCGGGCCAGCCCATTTCCCGCTGAAGATGTAGGTAACAGACTTACTCTGTTCAGCCACACACTCCACTTTGCCTGCGTCTTCGCCACCGGCCGGTTTACAGGCACCGAATGCCTTCTTGTACATGTCACTGAACGGCGTGCCGAGTTTGCTGCCCCATTCGGTCGCCACTTTGCTGTCCATCACGTCAACACGCTGCACGTGGCCCTTGGGCTCACCGGTGATCACCAGTTTCACATCGTTGCCGTCCATCGCCTGATAGTAAGAAACAATCTGACCCTGACTGGTGGCCATGCCGCCACGCAGACGATAATTGCCGTTCAGCCCGTCGTTGATCGCGCTTTCTGACATTGGCGTGCCGGCATTGAGATCGCCAACGCCTTTCGCGCTGACCTGAATGCTGCTGCCAAACCAGTTAAAGGGAGACAGGCTCGACCAAGAGAAGTTGGACATCGTCGAACAGCCGGTCAGTACCAGCGGGAGCCCTAGCAACAGTGGGCGGATATTCATCTTTAGCTCCTTAACATCAAAGGCATAGGCATAGCCTGCCGCGCTCGGCGTTTTTCTGCGTGTCAGCCTCTCACAACTGCCCACGCTTCGCCATCAGTTGCGAGCTTGGAGTGCGGAAAATAAGAAAAGTGCCGCACAACGCGGCAATTAACCTAGCTCGTCCTGCGCGGTGAAACAGGCTTTCAGGCGTGCGTTCAGCAACAGGTAAGCCAGCGCCAGCCCATCGAGCAATACCAACAGGATATCCAACGGTGGTTGATTGTCCGCTTGCTGCCACAGGCTGAACAGAGAACCTCCCAGCGCCGCCAGGAGTGAAACGCAAAGGACCCACCGCCAGATACGCCACAATTGCGGCCATTGATGACGACGTGGGGCAATCAAAAATGCCAACGCGGCCGGCAACCCAAGTATGATCCCATACCAGAACCTTTGGGTATCGGGGTAGAACAGCTGCAACAACCCTTCCCCCTGCTGGCGTGAAGCACCGGCCATCACAAACAGGATCCAGGTTCGGGCTTGTAAAACCAGTACCCCCCAAAACCACAGTGGCAAACGCAGTGCACCGTGATGATCGTAATCGTCGGGGGAAAAACGGTGTGGGGAGGACTTCAACGTCGATTCCTTATCAATCTCATGAGTATTTCTTCAGATGGGAGTCACATTTATGGTTTTCAATGCGCACGCTTAAGAACCTCTTAAGATTTCCATGCTTTACTTAATCCCATCAAACCAGCAGTCCTGATTGGCAGGGCTTTGATTCTCGATTGAGATAAGGAAGCTTAAGATGAAAAAATATACCCTGGCCGCATTAATCGCGCTGTGCAGCGCACCGGTTTTGGCACAACAAGGTGGGTTCCTCGATCCTGCCGCGCCGCAAACACAAACTACCCAGCAAGGGGGCTTCTCTGGCCCAAGTGCCGCGCTGACCACCGTAGACAAGGTGAAATCAATGAGCGATGACACCTGGGTCATGCTGCAGGGCAACATTGAGCAGCGTGTCGGCGACGATACCTATACCTTCCGCGACGCCAGCGGCACCCTGACGGTAGAGATCGACAAAAAACGCTGGAACGGTCAGACCATCACCCCGAAAGACAAAGTGCAGTTGGAAGGGAAAGTCGATAAAGACTGGAGCAGCGTGGAAGTCGATGTGAAAAACATCAAAAAATTGCCATAACGCATAACAACGGGCGGTGAAACGTCACCGCCCAGAGTACGACTCAATATTCTTGATCTTCAATCAGCCGTTTACCCAGGCTGGTCACGTTCTGGATCTCGTAACCGAGTTTTTCATACATCTCAATGACCGTGTCGTTATCTTCACGGACCATCAATTGAATCTTAGGGCAACCGCGCGCGATCAGTTTCTTCTCCAGACGGCTAATCAACGCATTGGCAATGCCGCGTCCGCGATAATCCGGATGAACCCCCAGATAATACGCCGAGCCACGATGACCGTCGTAACCCCCCATCACCGACCCCACGACTTCCCCGCCCACTTCGGCGACCAGAAAAAGCGCCGGATCGTGGTTCAATTTACGTTCAATATCCATCTCAGGATCATTCCACGGTCGCAGCAAATCGCAGCGCTCCCACAGAGTAATGACTTCTTCAAAGTCGTCTTGTCGAAATACGCGAATTTCCATCGATGTTCGCCGCTGTTAATTAAGATGTTTATCTGATTATCGCGTGATTATTTACTTACGCAATATCTATATCCTAAATAATTGGCGTGGTATCCCGGCGGCAGGCCCGTTAGCCTCCGGGAGCATTGACAACTATTATGACCGGGGTGAACGGGCATATAGCTTCAACGATGACGCGTGTCACTGCGATTTCCCCTATCAATGACCGGGAAATACCCCGTTACACGCGTAATAAATGGACATAGTTATAAGGTCGATTAATGATTATCAATACGATATAACGTCGCAAAATAGAATTTGTCGATGGAGCGTCGCGTTATGAAAAAGCAGGTTAATCAATTCCTCAATTTTAAGCCGCTTCCCACTTCCCCCACGCGACGCCAATTATTGCTCTCCGGCCTGGCTCTGGTGCTGCTCGGCAGCAAAAGCCAAACGGCCAATGCCGAATCCGGCGGGATGCTGCGCAAGCCGCACAGCAAACCCGCGCCTAAACCGTCAGGCAGTAAAAGGCTGGTGATGATCGATCCCGGTCACGGCGGTATCGACTCCGGCGCGGTTGGCAGCGAAGGCTCGCAGGAAAAGCACGTGGTGCTGGAGATAGCCAACCATGTCCGCCGTATTCTGCACGAACAAGAGCATGTCGAAGTGCGCCTGACACGGGAAGAAGATGAGTTTATCCCCTTGTTCCAACGCGTTGAGATTGCCCACCAGCATCAGGCCGATCTGTTTATCTCCATTCATGCTGACGGCTTTACCAGCCCGGAAGCCTCTGGCGCGTCGGTGTTTGCCCTGTCCAATCGCGGTGCCAGCAGCGCCATGGCACGTTACCTGTCCAATCGCGAAAATGCCGCCGATGATGTGGCTGGCGGGAAATACAAAAACCAGGACAACTACCTGCAACAGGTGCTGTTCGATCTGGTGCAGACAGATACCATCAATAACAGCCTGACCTTGGGTCGCCACGTACTCGGACAGATTCGCCCGGTACACCATCTGCATAGCAACAGTACGGAACAGGCGGCGTTTGCCGTGTTGAAATCCCCGTCAATCCCATCGGTGTTGGTCGAAACCTCGTTTATTACCAACCCGGCGGAAGAACGCCTGCTGGGTACCACCGCTTTTCGCGAAAAAATCGCCCGCGCCATCGCCGACGGTATCATCAGTTTCTTCAGTTATTACGATGCGCACCAACGAAAACCCGGCTAATACTGCCAGCCACGGCGATTAAAGGTATACTCTGCGCCTTGTTCAGTCAGACGCTGTGAATTATTCCGTATGAGTTTATCGACCATCGCAGAAGTAAAATCCTTCCTGCTGGCACTGCAGGATCGCATCTGCACGCAATTAGCCCAAGCCGACGGCGGTGCCGTTTTCAACGAAGACCGCTGGACGCGTGAAGAAGGCGGCGGTGGCCGCAGCCGGGTATTGACCGACGGCGCGGTGTTCGAACAAGCAGGCGTCAACTTCTCACACGTTTCCGGCGCCACCCTGCCGGCCTCCGCTACCGCACACCGTCCTGAGCTGGCCGGTCGCAGCTTCCAGGCCATGGGCGTGTCGCTGGTCATCCACCCACGTAGCCCCTATATTCCCACCAGCCATGCCAACGTGCGTTTTTTCATCGCGGAGAAACCCGGTGAAGAACCTGTATGGTGGTTTGGCGGCGGCTTTGATCTGACGCCGTTCTACGGCTTTGAAGAAGACGCTGTCCATTGGCATCGTACCGCCGAACAGCTGTGCGCGCCCTTCGGTGAACAGGTCTACCCCAAATATAAAAAGTGGTGCGACGATTATTTCTTTATCAAACACCGCAACGAGGCGCGCGGTATCGGCGGTCTGTTCTTTGACGATCTGAACACTCCGGATTTCGCCACCTGTTTTGCCTTTACCCAGGCGGTGGGCGAAGGCTTCCTTGATGCTTATTTGCCGATCGTAGAAAAACGCAAAACGCTGAGCTGGGGCGATAACGAACGCCAGTTCCAACTGTATCGCCGTGGCCGCTATGTGGAATTCAATTTGGTTTGGGACCGGGGCACGCTGTTTGGCCTGCAAACCGGCGGACGTACCGAATCCATCCTGATGTCGATGCCGCCGCTGGTTCGCTGGGAATACAATTATCAACCGGAAGAAGGCAGCCCGGAAGCGGCGCTGTACCGCGATTTCTTGCCGGTACGCGATTGGCTGAAGGAGCCTGAATAATGCAGATTTGGGTTGATGCGGACGCGTGTCCGAACGTGATCAAAGACGTGCTGTTCCGCGCGGCGGATCGCACCGCCATGTCGGTGACGTTGGTGGCCAATCAGCCACTGAGAACGCCGCCGTCGAAGCATATCCACACGCTGCAAGTGGCGGCCGGTTTTGACGTAGCGGATAACGAAATCGTGCGCCGCTGCGAGAAAGGCGATCTGGTGATCACCGCCGATATCCCGCTGGCAGCGGAAGTGATTGAGAAAGGGGCGGTGGCGCTGAATCCACGCGGTGAACGCTACACGCCGGACACCATTCGTGAACGCCTGAACATGCGCGACTTTATGGATACGCTGCGTTCCAGCGGTATCCAGACCGGTGGCCCAAATACGCTGAACCAGCGTGACCGTCAGCAGTTCGCCAACGAGCTGGACAAGTGGTTACAGCAGGCAAAACGGGCGCAGTAATTGCGCCCGTACTCTAGGTTAGAATCGCACCTCCCCGCCGAAGATATAGGTTCGACCGCGGGCGGTGTTGGTCGGTGTGAAATCCTGTGACTGAGACGGCAGCGAATTCATCTTGTTCAGGGCATCCGAATAATCTTTGTCCATCAGGTTCTGCACGCTGAATTTCAGCAGCAGGTTACGGTTAAACTGGTAGGTGCTGTACAGATCGATAACGGTCGGGATATGCGGCGCCGGTTCCTTCAGCAACTGCTCATTTTCATCAACGTTGGAATCCGGGGAAAGACGCACCGCCTTGCCGGTATATTTCACCAACCCGCCCAGCGTCAGTTTCTCATCCAATAGGCGCACCCCGCTGTCCAGCGTAAAATACAGCTCCGGCAATTCACTGATGTCGCCGGCGCCGAACACATTGCTGGCCTGATTGGTCGGCTGGCTGGTGTGTTCCTTGCTCAAAGACAATTTGGTGTAAGCAAATCCGGCGTCATACATCGCTTCCACTTCAACCCCGCTTGACCAGACCGGCTCGTAGGCGTTGCTGTACATGGTCATGGCGACGTCAGGGCTCGCATCTTCCCACTCTTGCGCCGTCGCCTGGCTGCGATTGCACTTCTGCCGATTGTTGCACACCATGTAACTTTGGCTGGAAATGTAGTTTTTGATTTTCGATTCAAAATACACGGCTTTGAGCTGGAAGCTGTCCTGCTTAAACAACAGATCATGCGCATTGGCATTGAACCCCGCCTGGTACGTTTCTGCGGTTTCACCCTTCAGGAACGGATTCATCGACTGCCCGCCGCTGTTGGCAAAGAAGACTTCCTGAATATTCGGCCCTCGCATGGATTTGCTGTAGCTGACAAACGGCTGCAGCCACGGCGTCACCTGTGCTGACAGCAGCACCGACGGGTTAAAACCGTGCTCTTTCAAATTGATATTGCTGGCCCCCTGCGGGAAGCAAGCCACACGCTCATCACAGGCGGGTTTATAGCCGGAAATGTCATAAGAGCTATAGTTCAGATCAACGTTGCTCTGCCAAATCCCATAGTTAAGCTGCAGCCCGCTGTAAAGGCTGGCAATATTTTGTTTGCCCGCGATCCCCACCGGGGAGCTTTCCGCCTGGTTCTCATCCGTCACCAGCCCGGAAGCGTGTTTCTTGTATTCATTGCGGATCAGCTTACCGCCATAGCTGAAGGCAAAATCGACCTCCTGCAGGCTGAAACGGCTGGTATTATTTAAATCCAGCGCGTCCGAGATATTTTTGGCTTTGCTGTCGCTAAACCCCGCCATATTGTCCGACATGAACTTCTGTTCACCGCGGCTGGTGCTGGCGGTCAGGTTAACGTCAATCAGCTCAGAAAAAGGCGCATAGTGGTATTTAATATAAAAGTCATTACTGTCGATATGACGGCGGGTTATTTTATTCTGGTAGGTTCTGGCTGACAGTTCGATGCTATTAAAGGCATCAGGTTTAATATCCACTTTGAATAATTGAGATTTTGGGTTCTGGCGATAGGTTTTATCGACATTAAAGGCTTCGCTGTCGAAACCCGAACCGTTCTTATAATTAGACGTGATGGAACTGCCGCTGATGGCCGCCATCGCGCCCAGGCTACCGCCATCACCAAAAGCATCGGTTTTTCCACCCACGGCAACCATGCCGCTGCGGCCAATGCCGTTATTGCCCACAGAAAATTTGGTGCGTATACCAAAGGGATTATCGGAAAACACCACATCGTCCACGCCAATGGTACGGAAGTTGGCGCTGCCTGCCAGCGCGTTCACCCCGGCGGACCCTGTCGCATTGCCACGCGCCACATCAACGCCGACGATAAAGTTAGGATCGATCAGCGCACCGAACTGACTGGTAGGTAAACCACCGTGCGCGGCATCACTCGGCGAGCTGCCGTAATAGTTCTGAGTGATACCATCTACCATGGTGTTAACCCGGCCAAAACCGCTCATACCGCGAATATTGACGCTGACCGATCCCTGGCCCGGATCGATTTGGGTATAGGTACCCGGCATGCTGCGCAGAATACTGTCTACCGATTCCAGATTCTTATTTTCCCCACGTGAACTGAACGCCCCCGGTTTCTCCAACGCGTCCCTTTCACTGCTGTTACTGTTGTCTGCCGCTGACACATTTAACGGACTGAAAACCACCTTACCGCTGCCCTCTTTTGCCTCACTCTGTGCAGCTGCCGCCCCCCCGCTCAGCGCTATTCCCGCGCCGATCAGGCTTACTATTAATTTAATTTTCATATATCCCCAGAAATTGCCAAAAAGGTTTGATGGCCGACAATGCCCAGCAAAAATCCCCGCCCCAAAAGACGGTAAATATTGTTATTGTTTTAATACGCCGCAGCTTACTGCGGCGTTAGATATTATTTCTGCGCCTGTTGATCCATCGCCAGAATAAAAGCGTACTCCAGCGCACTGTTTTCCAACCGTGCCAGACGGCCCGATTTACCGCCGTGGCCTGCGGTCATATCGGTGGACAACAGTAGCAACGAATCCCCTTGTTTAAACTGTCGCAGCTTCGCCACCCACTTGGCAGGTTCCCAATACTGAACCTGCGAATCATACAGGCCGCTGGTCACCAACAGGTTCGGGTAATGCTGCTTGCGCACGTTGTCATACGGGCTGTAAGACTTCATCAGCGCGTAGGCCTGTGGCTCGTTCGGATTGCCCCACTCTTCATACTCGCCGGTGGTCAATGGAATACTGTCGTCCAACATGGTGGTCACCACATCAACGAAAGGCACCTGCGCCACCACCGCGTTATACAGATGTGGCGCCTGATTGATCACGGCCCCCATCAGCAATCCACCCGCGCTGCCCCCCATGGCGTAGATACGGCCCGGTTGGCCATAGCCATCCTTGATCAAGACTTGGGTGGCGTCGATAAAGTCGCTGAACGTATTCGGCTTATGGGTCAGTTTTCCCTGTTGATACCAGTTTTGCCCTAACTCTCCGCCGCCGCGTACGTGAATCAGCGCATAGACGAAACCGCGATCCAGCAAACTGATTCGATTCGCGCTGAAGGCCGGATCCATGCTCATGCCATAAGCACCATAGCCGTACACCAACAGCGGACTGTGGCCCGGCTTGAACATTGCCTTGTTGTAGACCAGCGAGACCGGCACCTTCACACCGTCGCGCGCGCTGATCCACACCCGCTCACTGTGATACAAGCTCGGGTCAACGCCTTTCACGTCCTGCTGCTTGAGTAAGGTTCGGCTGCCCTTATTCAAATCCCACTCGTAGGTACGGGTTGGGGTTGTCATCGCCGAATAACCGTAACGTAAGCGATCGCTGTCAGGATCGGGGTTATAACCCAACCAGGCCATGTAGCTGGCATCGTCAAACGGAATACTGCGTTGGGTCTTACCGTCCCAGCTCATCTGCCGCAATTGCACCAATCCATCGCCACGTTCTTTTACCACCAGCCAATCACGGAACAGAGTAAAGCCTTCAACCTCACGCTTTTCCTGTGGTGCAATTAGCGTCTGCCAAGGTTGCTGCGCAGACGCGGTGTGATACAGACCGAAATGCGGGCTTTGGTGGTTGGAGCGCAGATAGAATTCGCCACGATAATGATCGAGATAATATTCACGCCCGCTGTGCCGGGCCGCAAACAACTGCGGCGCACGTTGCGGACGATTGGCGTCGATCAGACGCACTTCAGAGGTGGTATTGCCGCTGATAGTGATAATGACGTAGTCACGGGAAGCGGAGCTACCGAGGCTCAGATAGAACGCAGCATCGTCTTCCTGATACACCCGTTGATCTTCCGTTACCGGCGTGCCAAACGTATGCCGGTAAACCTGATAGGGCAGCAAGGTTTGCGGGTGATTGCGCACATAGAACAGCGTCTTGCCGTCGTTAGCCCACACCATATTGCCGGAGGTGTTCTCTATCACTTCCGGCGCCCAACGTTTGTCAGCAATATCCTGCAGGGAAATCCGATACTGGCGGCGCCCCTGCACATCTTCAGATACCGCCATACGCCGGTTGTCTCGGCTGATGTCCATCCCGCCGACGCGGTAATAATCATGGCCTGCCGCACGCTGATTGGCGTCCAGCAAGGTTTGCCACGGCGCATCGGCAGTCAGTGCCTGCCGTTGATACAGCGCGAAGTTTTTACCGGCTGCGTAGCTTTCCTGATAACGGTAGCCGTTCAATTGATAAGGCACCGAACGGTCTTCCGGGCTAATGCGGCCCAGCATTTCCTGATACAGCTTATCGCGCAGTGCTTGATAGGGCTGCATCATCTGTTCGGTATAGCGATTTTCCGCCGTCAGATAATCCAGCACTTTTTTGTTCTTTCGGCTGTCGTCACGCAACCAGTAATAGTCATCGGTGCGTGTTTCCCCCTGCGCAACCAGCAGCTTGGGCACTTTTTCTGCCTGCGGCGGTTGTGGCTGCGCATCGACCGCAGAACTTAAAAATCCGAACGAAAGCACGAAAGCGGTGACCAGGCGACACTGCTTATTGGACGACAGCGGGTGATTCATAATCCCTCACGAAGTTTGGAGCTGCAGGTACCCCGTTGGGATAACCCCTGCAGGTGTTATTTGCCGGCATTCAACGCCGCCAGATTAAAATCAATCGGCATCGTCACGCTGACGGAGCCATTTCGTAACATGTCAGACGGGGGGACGGGCAACGGCTGCGCCCGCTCTACCACGGCGAGCGCTTCACGATCGAGTGACGCGGTGCCCGAGCGAACCAACAGTGTCACCTCCGACACTCGGCCCTGAGCATCAACGCGGAACGTCACCTGCGGCATGCCGGTACGTCGACGACTGCGAGCATCTGGCGGATAGCGTTTAATGTTGTTCAGATAGCCTTTCACCCGGCTTTCCCATGACAGCTTGGCTTGAACGCTGCTGTTGGAATCGCTGTTGAGCGGTGCAGCGGTCTGGCGGGCAATGTTCTGCGCCTTTGGCGCAGCAGCACTGGAGGCCGCGGCATGACGCATCTCTTTGGCCTGCTCTTCCGGGTTCGGCTGGGCTTTCTGCGGCGGCCGGTGTTCCGTGCGTTTTTTTTCTGCCACGGCAATCTTGGTCTTTTCGGCGCGCGCCAACGTCGGTAAATCAGGTTGATCCTGCTGCTCAGCCGGTTGCGCCGCAGAGGATTCCGCCTGTTGCACACCCAGCGGTAGTGGCTTGGGGCTTTCCGGTGCCTCAACCTGCTCCGCCCAGCTCATCATCACTGCCGGCGGAGGTAATTGCATCATCGGCAATGGCTGTGACGGCCAGTAAAACACCAATACCAGCGCGACGTGGGCCGCTATCGCACACAAAAAACCACGCACCCAACGCGGCTGCGGCATAGCAACGACCGGATAAAATAAAGACTGACTTAACATAGGGACATTAGAATACTTAATCGCGAATGATTGCAGATCACATTTGCTAATGATAATCATTTGTAACTGTTATTAACAGTTCTTTTCGCCGTGTTTACTCTATGAATTTCAAGTTGCAACAAACAGCGCTGCAACTTGAAAGGCACCGGTAATGGTTTCATTACTTCACGGCCGGGGTAATCCACAGATAATCTGCCACCTGTTTATCGACCTGCACACCGGGTTCTGCCAGCATCAATACCGTCGGCAGCGCTGCCGGTTGCAGATCTTGCACGTGAAGTGGCACCCCCACCGATTTGGACGCATGATAACCACCGGCAATCAGCAACGCCGGCGTCGGTGCGGCCAACATACGTTCGGCCATACGGCGATCGCGTTGCTGCTGGATTGCCAGCATCGCATGCAATTGTTGAGGTTCGATATTTCCGCCATGTGAGGTGCGAATCGTTTCCTCTAGCGCTTTTTGTACCACTGGCCGCACCGACAACCTCCCCTGCGGGAAACTCGGCTGCTGATAAAATGCCATGATTTCATTACGATCCAGGTTGGCAGACCACAGTGGATAAGGCGCGCGCATTGCCGCCATTACCACATCACCGTACAGCGACCACTTCCAACCTGGCTGCCAATCAATCAGCTCTGCTACACGACTGTCACGCACCGTCGGATTTGACTGCAGCCAGTGTTTCACCTGATCCACCTTAGCCTGCTGGTTCGGGTTTAGCATTTCCATCAGCACGCTGCCTTGTGGCCGCTGCCGAGGTAATTGCTGGACCAACCATTGTTCAATCTGATGGTGGTAAGGGTTGTCATGTTTCTCCCCAACAATCACCCGTTGCTCGGCAGACAGTCGGGCCAATAGCTGGTCAGGCGTCAGGTTTTCCCCACTGCGCAAGTCGGTAATTTTCCCCCGTTCGGCAAGCGTATTTTTTTGCGTTGGAACGGGAGTTTGGCTACAGGCACCGAGCGCCAGCGCGGCCAGTAAAATCAAAAATCTCATGATGCTGCCCTGTAATAAAAAGTGGCGACATTATAGATAATAATTATCATTTGCATATAGGCGATAACCTATCCTGAGATGCCGATAACTATTTTTACGCTATGGTTTTGGTCTCACATTGATTTCATGAGGTATTGCAGGTATAACCAATAGCCATTTAGCTGCTTAGACGTCTATACGGATAGAATATCATGCACTCACCTGTTCCCGCCGAAGGGCAATTCAAACGCACCATGAAAGCCCGTCACCTGGTGATGCTGTCGCTGGGGGGTGTCATCGGTACCGGACTGTTCTTCAACACCGGTTATATCATCTCGACTACCGGTGCCCTCGGAACCCTGCTAGCCTATTTGATCGGTGCGCTGGTGGTCTATCTGGTGATGCTGTGCCTGGGTGAGCTGTCGGTAGCGATGCCGGAAACCGGCGCCTTTCATGTCTACGCCTCCCGCTATCTTGGCCCGGCAACCGGTTATACCGTGGCTTGGCTGTACTGGCTCACCTGGACGGTAGCGCTGGGTTCCAGCCTGACCGCCGCCGGTTTCTGCATGCAGTACTGGTTTCCGCAATCGCCAGTTTGGCTGTGGTGCTTGATCTTCTGCGCGGCGATTTTCCTGCTCAATGTGGTCACTACCCGGTTCTTTGCTGAGAGCGAATTTTGGTTTTCGCTGATCAAAGTGGTCACCATTTTGGCATTTATTATCCTCGGTGGTGCGGCAATGTTCGGCGTGCTGCCGATGAAAGACGGCACTCCTGCGCCCTTCCTCCATAACTTGACCGCCTCTGGCTGGCTGCCAAACGGCACACTGCCGATCCTGATGACCATGGTCGCGGTGAACTTCGCGTTCTCCGGCACCGAGCTTATCGGTATTGCCGCCGGCGAAACAGAAAACCCGGAAAAGGTGGTCCCTTGGGCAATACGCACCACGGTGATCCGTCTGATGCTGTTCTTTATCGGTACCGTGTTTATTTTGGCTGCGCTGATCCCGATGGATCAGGCCGGGATTGTCAAAAGCCCGTTTGTCTTGGTATTTGAACGCATCGGTGTCCCTTATGCTGCCGATATCTTTAATTTTGTCATCCTGACAGCCATCCTGTCTGCCGCTAACTCGGGCCTGTACGCGTCAGGCCGCATGCTGTGGTCGCTGGCCAACCAACGCACCCTGCCGGCCTATTTCTCACGCGTCAATAAACGCGGCATCCCCATTAATGCCCTGACCTTCAGCATGCTTGGCGGTGTGCTGGCCCTGCTGACCAGCGTAATCGCACCAGACACGGTGTTTGTTGCCCTGTCGGCAATCTCCGGCTTTGCGGTGGTGGTGGTCTGGTTAAGTATCTGCGCGTCGCACTACGCGTTCCGCCGCCATTACCTGCGTAGCGGCCAGCCGATCGGTGGCCTGAAATACCGCGCTCCGGGGTATCCGTTAACGCCGATCCTGGGTTTTGCGCTGTGCCTGCTGGCCTGCGTCGGGCTGGCATTCGACCCGGAACAACGCATTGCACTGTATTGCGGCTTGCCGTTTGTGGCCCTGTGCTACGCCGCCTATTATCTGACCCGCCGCAGCGGGCAAACAACCTCTTTGGGAGACAATCATGTCGGTTAACAACCCTGTCGCGACCTTATTAGCCACTCAGCGCACGCTGATTTTAGATGGGGCACTGGCCACCGAACTGGAGGCGCGCGGCTGCGATCTCAGCGATCCCCTGTGGTCGGCAAAAGTCCTGATTGAGAACCCTGAACTGATTTATCAGGTTCATCTCGACTATTTCAACGCGGGTGCACAATGCGCTATCACCGCCAGCTACCAGGCCACCCCACACGGCTTTTTACGCCGCGGTTTGGATCACGCACAGTCCCTGGCGTTGATCGCCAAAAGCGTGCAGTTGGCGCAGCAGGCACGCAACGACTATCTGGCACAACAACCGCAGGCGGAACCGCTGTTGATCGCCGGGTCGGTCGGCCCCTACGGGGCTTATCTGGCCGACGGGTCCGAATATCGCGGTGACTACGCCTTGCCGCAGGAAGAAATGATGGCCTTTCACCGCCCACGCGTCAAAGCGTTGGCCGAAGCCGGGGTTGATTTGCTGGCCTGTGAAACCCTGCCGTCGTTTGGTGAACTGCAGGCCTTGTTGGCCCTGCTACACGAATTCCCAACGCTCGGTGCATGGTTTGCCTTTACCCTGCGTGACAGCCAACACCTCAGCGACGGTACGCCGTTAACCAGGGTCATGGCCGCACTGCACGCTAATCCGCAGGTATTGGCTATCGGCGTTAACTGCATTGCACTGGAAAATGTCACCCCAGCGCTGCAGCAGTTTGCCGCACTGGCTGACAAGCCGCTGCTGGTCTATCCAAACTCCGGCGAACACTACGATGCGGTAACCAAAACCTGGCATGCCTGTGGTGGCGCGCACGGCAACCTGATTGATCAAATTAGCGAATGGCAACGTATAGGCGCACGGTTGATTGGCGGCTGTTGCCGCACGACGCCGCAGGACATCCATCAGATCGCCGCCCGTTGTAAGGCATAAAAAAGCCCCCTGCGCCGAAACGCAGGGGGCTTATTGTCACTCAAGGCTTATAGCGGTTCGGTTTGCGCTTCCACCACGGCCAAGGCCACCATGTTGACGATACGGCGCACCGAGGCGATTGGCGTCAGAATGTGTACCGGTTTTGATACCCCCATCAGCACTGGCCCGACGGTCACCCCTTCGGAAGACGAAACGCGCAGTAGGTTATAGCTAATGCGTGCGGCTTCCATATTGGGCATGATCAACACGTTGGCCGCCCCTTTCAGCGGGCTGTCTGGCATCAGATCATTACGAATGCTTTCGACCAGCGCGGCGTCACCGTGCATCTCACCGTCAATTTCCAGCTCCGGTGCCATCTTGTTCACCAGTTCCAGCGTTTTACGCATCTTGCAGGCTGCAGGATTATCCGAAGAACCAAAGCTGGAATGGGACAACAGCGCCACCTTCGGCTCAATGCCGAAACGACGCACCGTTTCCGCTGCCATCAGGGTGATTTCTGCCAGTTGTTCCGGCGTCGGATCGTCATTGACATAGGTGTCAGCAATAAAGGTGTTGCCGCTAGGTAGCAGCAACGCGTTCATTGCCCCGGCGACGTGTGCCCCTTCGCGGAAGCCAAACACTTTCTCTACCACATCGTAATGCTCGTGATAGCTGCCGATGGTGCCGCAGATCATCGCGTCCGCTTCACCACGATGTAGCATGATGGCTGCAATCAACGTCGGGTTGCCAATGACCGCACGGCGTGCCTGCTCTTGCGAAACGCCACGACGCTTCATGATCTGGTAGTACTCGCCCCAGTATTCATTGAAGCGCGGATCGGACTCGTTGTTCACCACTTCAAAGTCTTTACCCGGCGTCAGTTGCAAACCAAGTTTTTTCAGCCGCATTTCAATTACGCTCGGGCGTCCCACCAAAATAGGGTAAGCCAGCCCTTGCGACACCAGTTCCTGCGTCGCATGCAGCACCCTTTCTTCTTCACCTTCTGCCATCACCACACGTTTTATTTCTTTCTTCGCCTGGGCAAAAATGGGCTTCATGAACAAGTTGGTTTTATAGACGAACTCCGACAGTTTCTCGACGTAGGCATCAAAGTCTTCAATCGGCCGCGTCGCGACACCAGACTCCATCGCCGCCTTGGCGACCGCAGGCGCAATTTTTACAATCAGGCGTGGGTCGAAAGGTTTTGGAATAATGTATTCAGGGCCGAATGACAGGTCCTGATCGCCATAGGCTGAAGCCACCACGTCACTCTGCTCTGCCAGCGCCAGATCGGCAATCGCATGTACGCAAGCCAGTTTCATTTCTTCGTTAATGGTGGTTGCGCCGACATCCAGCGCGCCACGGAAGATGAACGGGAAGCAGAGGACGTTGTTCACCTGGTTGGGATAGTCAGAACGGCCGGTACAGATGATGGCGTCTGGACGCACGGCTTTCGCCAACGGCGGCAGGATCTCAGGCTCTGGGTTGGCCAGCGCCATGATCAGCGGATCCTTGGCCATGGTTTTCACCATATCCTGCGTCAACACACCCGGACCAGAGCAACCCAGGAAGATATCCGCATCAGGGATAGCATCCCCCAGCATACGTTGGCCATTATCTTCAATGGCGTAAGCCGCCTTGGTTTGCTCCATATTGGCGTCGCGTCCCTTATAGATCACCCCTTTAGAGTCGCAAACAGTAATATTCTGCTGACGCAGCCCCAAGGCTACCAACAGGTTTAAACAGGCAATCGACGCCGCGCCGGCACCGGAAACCACCAGGCGCACGTCGGAAATGTTCTTTTTCACTACCCGCAGGCCGTTCAGCACCGCAGCCGTGGTGATGATGGCCGTGCCATGCTGATCATCATGGAACACCGGAATCTTCATGCGCTCACGCAGTTTCTGCTCAATGTAGAAGCACTCTGGCGCTTTGATGTCTTCCAGGTTAATACCGCCGAAGGTCGGTTCCAACGCGGCGATAACGTCAATCAACTTGTCAGGGTTAAGTTCATCCACTTCGATATCAAATACGTCGATACCGGAAAATTTCTTGAACAGGACACCTTTCCCTTCCATCACCGGCTTACCGGCCAATGCGCCAATATTGCCCAGCCCCAGCACTGCCGTGCCGTTGGAAATGACCGCCACCAGGTTGCCACGCGCAGTGTATTTGTAGGCTGCCAACGGATCGGCGGCAATTTCCAGACAGGGTGCAGCAACGCCCGGCGAGTATGCGAGCGCCAGATCGCGTTGCGTAGCAAGCGGCTTAGTTGGGGAGACCTGGATCTTGCCTGGGACCGGATATTGGTGGAAATCAAGCGCACTCTGTTTGAGCTGTTCGTCCATTATGGGTTCCTATGCTTTTTGCTTTTATGTTGAGGTAAGACTTGTAAACCTTTAAGGCTATGAGGCTGTACGCACCGCTTATTTGGCCCACCAAACCCCATGGCCGCGCCTTGTTGCGCGTTCAAATGACCGCCAGCGGCGCTCACGTACAATGGCAGGGCACAGCCTTTAAGTATAGTGAGAGAAACGTCACAAACTTTGAAGCGGCCCATAACCTTGATCGAAATTGTTTTTTAAAAGTAAAAAAAGAAGTACCACAGGACGAGACAAAAAACACGGCCGTCAGTGCAGCGGCAGTTCAGCTCGCCAGGCATTGAGCGTCGCCACCCGGCCTGCGCAAATTTGTAACGAGGTTTGTAGTGCCAGGGTGTAACTCAGCGCATCGCCCCAGGTGTTACCCAGTAACTGCGGCTGTTCGCACGGGGTAAACACCGACTCAGGGGGCAACAGCACCACCGGTGCTGCCGCCTGCGGCGGTTGGGCGCAGGAGCTCAATAACAGCGCCAGGCAGAGGCTGCCCAGCACAGGCGTCATTTTTAATCGCTTCACGGTATTTCCTCTGGTAAACGTCGCTTTGCTGACGCAGCTGACGTTCCTGTTGCTGTTGAGCCGCCATCAGCGCACGGTTCTGCGCATCCTGGGTTTGCAGTGTGACAATCAACCCCGCCTGCTGCGCCAGTGTCTTTTGCTGTTCGCTCGCCTGCTGTCGCACCAGATCCAGCCTGTGCGACAGCAGTGAGTTGTATGCACCGAGGCAAATTGCCACCATCAACAGCAGCAGCAATCCGCCTTGTGACAACCTGCTTAACCAACCGCTCATGCCGGATAATCCCTAAAGGAAAGCTGGAAATGCGGCCCATCTTTCAGGGTTTTCCATTCGCCGCCCCACTCAACGTTGACTGCACACTCGCGCGCCGCACGACGCACTGCCACAGCAATTTGCGCGTAGTAGTCCCATTCCCAGGACACCACACCCGCGGGCATGGCCACCACATCCACTGCATGACCGGTCAAATGACGGCTTTTCAGCGTTTGGCTTTGCCCCCCGCGCACCAGTTCACGCTGACGTGCCATGGTGCGTAATCCCTCGGTGATGGAAAACGGCACCAGCGAATAATGCAATGCCAACCGAATCACCCGTACCAAATCCGGGTGAACACCCACTAAATTGGCTTCGCTGCGGGCGGTGAAGCGAATATCTTCTATTTCATTTATCATTTTTGAACCCCGTTTTATTTCCAATGAATTTTTTAATTAAACCGCTGATATAATCGGCCCCAAGAAAGCCAATCAGTACGCTGGCAAGATTCGCCCATTTTAATTCCAGCCCGGCCAGTGCCAAGGCATCGCGCACCGTCCAGGCCAATAAAGCGCACATTCCTGCATTTAATAGCCGCCGCCGCATACCCACGTTACGATAGGCCCCGTGTAATAACGCCATGAGGCCTGCCAAAATGGCATTCATCACCGGCTGAAGATATTCACATGCTCGCTGGATAATTAAGCCAACAGCGTCTGGCTCTAAGCTGGACATAGCTACACTCCTATTTTACTTTAATTAAATGCCAATCACGGCCGGTGGAATATCGGTACCATCAGAATCTAGTTAAGGATGCTATAACAAAGCAAATGAATAAATACAGCCTCTAAGGTCAAATTCATTCACGCTCAACCATGACACAACAATGCCCAGTAAATAACGACACTGCTCGATGAAAAAATTCATCCTTACTGTGATTTATTTCGACTTTTATTTACCTTGAAAATAAACATTAATAGCGGCGGGAGATTCACTCTCAATAACAAAAAACCTCAACCTGGAGAAATACCATGTCCGAACGCAAAGCCGTTATTGGTTATTACTTTATTCCAACTAACCAAATTAATAACTATACCGAATCTGATACCTCAGTCGTGCCTTTCCCGGTGTCGAACATTACACCGGCCAAGGCCAGGCAGCTCACCCACATTAATTTCTCGTTTCTCGACATTAACAGCAATCTGGAATGTGCCTGGGATCCGGCAACCAATGACGTCAAAGCTCGCGATGTCGTCAGTCGGTTGACGGCGCTAAAAGCGCATAACCCTAACCTGCGCATTATGTTCTCCATCGGTGGCTGGTATTACTCCAACGATCTGGGCGTTTCCCACGCCAACTATGTCAACGCGGTAAAGACCCCGGCGTCACGCACCAAATTCGCGCAATCCTGCGTCCGCATCATGAAAGACTATGGTTTTGACGGTGTAGACATTGACTGGGAATACCCGCAGAGCAGCGAAGTGGATGGTTTTGTCGCTGCACTGCAAGAGATCCGTACCCTGCTCAATCAGCAGACCCTGGCCGATGGCCGCCAGGCACTGCCTTATCAACTGACCATTGCCGGTGCCGGCGGCGCATTCTTCCTGTCACGTTATTACAGCAAGCTGCCGCAGATCGTCGCCTCACTCGATTACATCAACCTGATGACCTACGATCTGGCGGGCCCATGGGAAAAAATCACTAACCATCAGGCCGGGCTGTTCGGCGACAGCGCCGGGCCAACCTTCTATAACGCACTGCGTGAAGCCAATCTGGGTTGGAGTTGGGAAGAACTGACTCGCGCCTTCCCTAGCCCATTCAGCCTGACGGTGGACGCCGCGGTACAACAACACCTGATGTTGGAAGGCGTACCAAGCAGCAAAATCGTTATGGGCGTGCCTTTCTACGGCCGCGCATTTAAAGGCGTCAGCGGCAGCAACGGCGGCCAGTACAGCACTCACAGCACGCCGGGGGAAGATCCGTTCCCAGGCACCGACTACTGGTTGGTGGGGTGTGAAGAGTGCGTCCGCGACAAAGATCCCCGCATTGCCTCTTATCGTCAGCTGGAACAAATGCTGTTGGGCAACTACGGTTATCAGCGCCTGTGGAACGACAAAACCAAAACGCCGTACTTGTACCATGCGGCCAAAGGCCTGTTCGTCACCTACGACGATGCCGAAAGCTTCAAGTACAAGGCTAAGTACATCAAACAACAGCAACTGGGTGGCGTCATGTTCTGGCACCTGGGCCAGGACAACCGCAATGGTGACCTGCTGGCCTCGCTGGACCGCTATTTCAATGCTGCGGACTACGATGACAGCCAATTGGATATGGGCACTGGTCTGCGCTATACCGGCGTGGGTCCCGGTAATCTGCCGTTCATGAGCGCGCCTGCCTACGTCGCCGGCACCGTCTATAACCAAGGTGCGCAAGTGTCTTATCAAGGCTATGTCTGGCAGACCAAATGGGGTTACATCACCTCGGTACCTGGCTCGGATACTGCCTGGCTGAAAGTGGGCCGCGTGGCATAACAACCGGTTGCACCATAAAAAAACCCCGTAGCCGACGGCGACGGGGTTTTTATTGTTTAATTTTCGCATCCCTTCGTCACTGTTCCCTTAGTTGTTACACCAAGGGTAACCTCCATCACGTATGACTTCGCGCCCCATCAGGCTAAAAACGTCGCTTTTACGCGTCAGGCGCTCATGCCACCAGGTAAAACCAGCCCCTTTACTGGCCGGATGCCAAGCCAGCCAAATCATTTCGTCACCTTTTTGCATATCAACCGGAACCGTCACCAGTTCACCACTTGCCAACTCTTTTTCGATCAGCGCTGGCGGCAAGAAACCATGACCAATACCCCGTTTCAACAGCGCCAGTTTGCTCTCAACATCGCACACCACCAGTTGACGCTGTAACGGCATGGTGCCGTGATTACGCTTTGGCAATTCGTGACTGCTGTCGGCAATCACCACCACGATGTCGTTCAGCCGCTGGTTTTTGTCCACCGGCTTTTTCTGCGCCGCAAACGGATGTGAAGGCGAGACACATAACACAAAGTTCAGCTTGCCCAGCATCAGCGTTTTCGCCTGCACGCTGTCCGGGATCTGGCCGATAGCGATAATCAAATCCGCCCGGTTGTTCTTCAAGGCATCCCAGGTACCGTTCAGTGCTTCTCGCTGCACAGAAATGTTGGCGTTTGGGCTGTGCTGAATATACTCACGGATATCCTGAGTGATCGTTTCTAACGGAAAGAAATTATCGACGACGATGCGGATATTATTATCGAGTTTGGGGATGTTTCTTACCCTACTTTCGAGATCCTGTACCGCATTTAAAATCCAACCGCCCTCCTGCAACAGAAATTCCCCTTCATCTGTTAGGGTAATCATCGGGCCATTACGATGAAAAAGTTTCACACAGAGCTTACTTTCAATATTGGACACACGGTAGGATATTGCCGAAGGCGTTTTATGCAGCGCCTCCGCCGCCATTGAGAAAGAGCCCGTACTTTTGATGGTGCTGATTATTTTAATCGCATCCAGGGATAATCTAGTCATACAAATTCCTCTTTGACATAAAATAAGAAAAAATTGACACTAAATTCCCAAGTGGTTGGCGCGTAAAGTCGTTCAAGTCACACAAGAGTAAGTAAAACCACAAGCAATATACTCCATATCAGAGAAAATCATCTGAAAGAGTATTCATCAATCCTTTAAATAAAATTCATCATGGCATCGATTTTTTAGACTGTAGCGTTTAAATAAATTCAACAAAGAAATAAAAGACAATCATCATAACAATTTTAGTTAATAGCCTATAAAAGATTCCACCCTGACGAGAGAGACTACGCGTAAAAATAAATCAAGCCGCCAAGAATGATGTTTTTAATTCCATTAATGACCCCTCATTTTACCGGTGAAAATAAACCCAACTTACAATACAACTTCAGTCAGGAGTGACTTATGAACAATACTTCCCGTACCCTTATGTCTCTTGGTTTGCTGAGCGCGGCACTGTTCGGCGTATCTCAACAGGCTTCAGCCCACGGTTATGTCGAAACACCCGCCAGCCGCGCCTATCAGTGCAAACTGCAGCTCAATACTCAGTGCGGCAGCGTGCAATATGAACCACAAAGCGTTGAAGGGTTGAAAGGCTTCCCGCAGGCCGGTCCGGCTGATGGGCACATTGCCAGCGCCGACAAATCCACCTTCTTCGAGTTGGATCAGCAAACACCTACCCGTTGGAACAAGATCAACCTGCATACTGGCCCGAACTCCTTCACCTGGACGCTGACAGCACGTCACAGCACCAGCAGCTGGCGTTATTTTATTACCAAGCCAAACTGGGATGCATCGCAGCCACTGACCCGCGCTTCGTTTGATCTGACACCGTTCTGTCAGCAAAACGACGGGGGTGCCATCCCTGGTGCGCAGGTCACCCACCAGTGCAACATACCGGCAGACCGTAGCGGTTCGCACGTCATCCTCGCCGTGTGGGATGTAGCAGATACGGCCAATGCCTTCTATCAGGCCATTGACGTTAATTTGACCAAGTAATAAGAAGAGGAATACCCTAGGGCTCAGCCAAGGCTGGGCCCTTTTTTATTGTCTGATGCCGCATAGGCCTCTCCCTCGCATGCCCATGAGGCCGCTTTTCGGCACATGCCAATGGCTAACAAGCCTTACTCTGCCTGGCTTCGAACGGGATCCATTGTTCTTATCCATCGCAACAATCAGAAAAAGCGCATTTTAATCATTACGCTTCTGATGCAGTGTGTTCAGCCTATGATGGAAAACGTTCTCATTTCCCTACATTGACGTTTGGTCAAGGAGCTTATAAATGAATCAATTAGACGCACTCAAGCAGCTAACCACGGTTGTGGCCGACAGCGGCGATATCGAATCTATTCGCCAGTTCGAACCGCAAGATGCCACCACCAACCCTTCACTGATCCTGAAAGCCGCTGCGCTGCCTCAATATAAGCCACTGATCCTCGAAGCCCTGAGCTATGCTCGCCAGCAGGGTGGCAGCAAAGAAACCCAACTGATCAACGCCAGCGACAAACTCGCCGTGAACATCGGCGTCGAAATTCTGAAAAGCGTACCGGGGCGCATTTCCACCGAAGTGGATGCCCGCCTCTCCTTTGACCGCGGCATGTGCGTTGCCAAAGCACGCAAACTGATCGGTCTGTATCAAGAACAAGGCATCGACAAGTCACGTATCCTGATCAAACTGGCCTCTACCTGGGAAGGCATTAAAGCCGCCGAGGAACTGGAAAAAGAAGGCATCAATACCAACCTGACACTGCTGTTCTCTTTCGCTCAGGCGCGTGCCTGCGCCGAGGCCGGGGTCTACTTGATCTCTCCCTTCGTCGGCCGTATCTATGACTGGTATCAGGCCAAACAGCCTGCCGCTGACTATGATGCCGACCAAGATCCAGGCGTGAAATCCGTACGCACCATCTACGAATACTACAAACAGCACCGTTATCAGACGGTGATCATGGGAGCCAGTTTCCGCAAGGTTGAGCAGATCCTGGCATTGGCCGGTTGCGATCGCCTGACCATCGCACCGAATCTGCTGGAACAGCTTAAGCACAGCAATCAACCGGTCGAGCGTAAGCTGACGCCTTCCACTGAAGCCTTCCACCAACCTGCCCCGCTGGCTGAGGCCGAATTCCGCTGGCTACATAATCAAGACGCGATGGCGGTTGAAAAACTGGCTGAAGGTATCCGCCTGTTCGCCGTTGACCAGCAAAAGCTGGAAGACATGCTGGCCGCTGAACTGTAATCACTCTGGAGTCCCGTAATGTCTTCTCGTAAAGAACTCGCCAACGCCATCCGCGCACTCAGCATGGACGCCGTACAAAAAGCAAATTCCGGCCACCCGGGTGCACCTATGGGCATGGCGGACATCGCCGAAGTCCTGTGGCGTGACTACCTGAACCACAACCCGACCAACCCGCACTGGGCTGACCGTGACCGCTTCGTCCTCTCCAACGGCCATGGCTCCATGCTGATTTACAGCCTGTTGCACCTCACCGGCTACGATCTGCCGATGAGCGAGCTGGAAAACTTCCGCCAGCTGCACTCCAAAACCCCAGGCCACCCGGAATACGGCTACACCCCAGGCGTTGAAACCACCACCGGCCCACTGGGCCAGGGTATCGCCAACGCCGTCGGTTTTGCCATTGCCGAACGCACCCTCGGCGCGCAGTTCAACCGCCCGGGCCATGACATCGTCGACCACCACACCTACGCCTTCATGGGCGACGGCTGCATGATGGAAGGCATCTCCCACGAAGTCTGCTCGCTGGCCGGTACCCTCAAGCTCGGCAAACTGACGGCGTTCTACGATGACAACGGCATCTCCATCGACGGTCACGTTGAAGGCTGGTTCACCGACAACACCGCCGAGCGCTTTGAAGCCTACGGCTGGCA